>NZ_CM147913.1:0-3007500 GCF_055809455.1 Aliiroseovarius sp. D2-2
CTTCCCTCCCCCGGAACGCAAGACGCCGCCAACGGGGGTCCGTTAGCGGCGTTTTGTATGTTTTATCATCGTTTTGAGAGGATACGTTATTGGTTCTTTATTAGGTTTGGCGGTGACCTACTCTCCCACACCTTAAGATGCAGTACCATTGGCGCAACCGTGCTTAACGGCCGAGTTCGGGAAGGGATCGGGTGTTTCACTGGTGCTGTGACCACCAAACCGAATAAAGAACCAATCCAAGTCAAGTCTTACTGTGATGTATGCTTTTGATTATCCGTAGAGGTCTAACTTCTACTGGATCAAATCAAGCCTATCGGACCATTAGTACCAGTCAGCTGAACGTGTTGCCACGCTTACACCTCTGGCCTATCGACGAGGTAGTCTACCTCGGTCCTCAGGGATACCTTGTTTTGAGGGGGGCTTCCCGCTTAGATGCCTTCAGCGGTTATCCTGTCCGTTCATAGCTACCCAGCACTACCGTTGGCACGATAACTGGTCCACCAGTGGAACGTTCACCCCGGTCCTCTCGTACTAGGGGCAACTCCTCTCAAGTATCCTACACCCACGGCAGATAGGGACCGAACTGTCTCACGACGTTCTAAACCCAGCTCACGTACCTCTTTAAACGGCGAACAGCCGTACCCTTGGGACCTGCTCCAGCCCCAGGATGAGATGAGCCGACATCGAGGTGCCAAACACTGCCGTCGATATGGACTCTTGGGCAGTATCAGCCTGTTATCCCCGGCGTACCTTTTATCCGTTGAGCGATGGCCCTTCCACTCGGGACCACCGGATCACTATGGCCGTCTTTCGACTCTGCTCGACTTGTCAGTCTCGCAGTCAGGCTGGCTTCTGCCATTGCACTCAACGAGCGATTTCCGACCGCTCTGAGCCAACCTTCGCGCGCCTCCGTTACTCTTTAGGAGGCGACCGCCCCAGTCAAACTACCCGCCACACAGGGTCCCGGATCCGGATAACGGACCGCGGTTAGACATCAAGCAGAGCAAGGGTGGTATCTCAAGGGAGGCTCCACTGTAACTGGCGTTACAGTTTCAAAGCCCACCACCTATCCTGCACATGCTCGGCCTAATGCCAATGTGAAGCTGTAGTAAAGGTGCACGGGGTCTTTCCGTCTAACCGCGGGAAGCCTGCATCTTGACAGGCAATTCAATTTCGCTGAGTCGATGTTGGAGACAGCGGGGAAGTCGTTACGCCATTCGTGCAGGTCGGAACTTACCCGACAAGGAATTTCGCTACCTTAGGACCGTTATAGTTACGGCCGCCGTTTACCTGGGCTTCAATTCGGAGCTTGCACTCCTCCTTTTAACCTTCAGGCACCGGGCAGGCGTCAGACCCTATACGTCGTCTTGCGACTTCGCAGAGCCCTGTGTTTTTAGTAAACAGTCGCCACCCCCTAGTTTGTGCCCCCAGTCAATACTTGCGTAGAAACTGGGCCTCCTTCTCGCGAACTTACGGAGGTATTTTGCCGAGTTCCTTCAACATCGTTCTCTCAAGCGCCTTGGTATACTCTACCTATCCACCTGTGTCGGTTTAGGGTACGGTCTTGCAGGAGGGCTATTTCCAGGAACCTCTTAGCAGCCCATTCAATCCGATAAGGATGAACTACCTTCGAGATCCGTCACCACTCCACGGCCCAGGAATATTAACCTGGTTCCCATCGCCTACGCCTTTCGGCCTCGGCTTAGGGGCCGGCTTACCCTGCTCAGATTAGCTTTAAGCAGGAACCCTTGGATTTTCGGCGAGGGGGTCTCTCACCCCCTTTGTCGCTACTCATGTCATCATTCTCACTAGTGATCTCTCCACGGGATCGCTCACACGCCCGCTTCATCGAAAGCTCCTATCCTCAAAGGATCTGCGAACAGATCTAATGAGGAATGGAACTATGTCACACTACGCTCTGCTACCGCGTACACATAAGTGCACACCCTAAGCTTCGGCTCATGGCTTGAGCCCCGGTACATCTTCGCCGCAAGACAACTTATTTAGACCAGTGAGCTGTTACGCTATCTTTAAAGGATGGCTGCTTCTAAGCCAACCTCCTGGTTGTTTTGGTCGTCTCACCTGCTTTCCCACTTAGCCATGAATTAGGGGCCTTAGCTGTAGGTCAGGGTTGTTTCCCTCTCCACAACGGACGTTAGCATCCGCTGTGTGTCTGCCATATAGTACTTCCCGGTATTCGGAGTTTGATTAGGATCAGTAAGGCTGTATGCCCCCATTACCCATTCAGTGCTCTACCCCCGGGAGTATTCGTATGACGCTCTACCTAAATAGATTTCGCAGAGAACCAGCTATCTCCGAGTTTGATTGGCCTTTCACCCCTAGGCACAGCTCATCCCGATCTTTTTCAACAGATGTGGGTTCGGTCCTCCAGTGCATGTTACTGCACCTTCAACCTGGCCATGCCTAGATCACTCGGTTTCGGGTCTGATCCACCTAACTCATTCGCCCTATTAAGACTCGCTTTCGCTGCGCCTACACCTAACGGCTTAAGCTTGCTAGATAGACCAAGTCGATGACCCATTATACAAAAGGTACGCCGTCAGCCCTCAAGGGGCCTCCGACTGATTGTAGGCGTTCGGTTTCAGGTACTGTTTCACTCCCCTCGTCGGGGTGCTTTTCACCTTTCCCTCACGGTACTGGTTCACTATCGGTCAGTAAGGAGTACTTAGCCTTCGAAGGTGGTCCTCCGATCTTCAGACAGAATTTCACGTGTTCCGCCCTACTTAATACGTCCAATCATGCTTCATATACGGGACTATCACCCACTATGGTTGCGCTTCCCAACGCATTCTATCCACACTCATGGCTCGGCTGGTCCCCGTTCGCTCGCCGCTACTAGGGGAGTATCAATTGATTTCCTTTCCTCCGGGTACTTAGATGTTTCAGTTCCCCGGGTTTGCTTTTATAAACCTATGTATTCAGTCTATAAATACCTGTTTCAGAACACTATAAATAACCGAAGTTATTATAATGAACTGTCAGGTGGGTTCCCCCATTCGGAAATCTCTGGGTATAACGGCTATTCTCACCTTCCCAAAGCTTATCGCAGAGTATCACGTCCTTCATCGCCTCTTACTGCCAAGGCATTCACCAAACGCCCTTCTCGCGCTTGATTTGATCCAGAAGAAGACAGACCTTTTGTATATCTGCCGTCTTACCCCGAAGGGCAAACTGGACCAAAAGCATACTTTCCCGCGCTTCCTAACTGTTCCGAAGAACTGGATCGCAGATGTCGGTCTTTGATCCGTTAAGAAGCACATTTGTTCAAACTTACGTTCAAACACACTCAAGTCCGTGCAGGGCTTGAGTGTTGGTTAGTGTACTTGACTTGGACAACACCGTCATTTCAGCAGCGATATCGAAGAAGGTCCGAGGAAAGGGACCAAAATCAACCGCTTCCCGAAGGAAGAACCGCTGAGGCACCACGCACTTGTGGGACCAACAGTGTTGTTTATTGTATTCTCTCTAAACGATGTAAATCAGTGTGTCCGTCATCCTTGCGGGTGACTTGGACGAACGTCCGATTGGACGGTTAAAAACCCAAAGGTTCTTAACGGTCAAATCGACAGGCAGGGAATGGTGGAGCCTAGGAGATTCGAACTCCTGACATCCTGCTTGCAAAGCAGGCGCTCTACCAACTGAGCTAAGGCCCCATATAAATGGTGGGTCGAGGAGGACTTGAACCTCCGACCTCACGCTTATCAGGCGTGCGCTCTAACCACCTGAGCTACCGACCCTTACCAGACCGGCAGGTCTGTCTTTGATATGTATTGCACTGAAGAGATATGAGGACGGCCTGGTCCGTCTGATATAGATCGGCAAAGGTACCGATCTGTTGCTAAGTGTATCCACGATAATCGGCGAACCGATCATACTAGGTACATCCTTAGAAAGGAGGTGATCCAGCCGCAGGTTCCCCTACGGCTACCTTGTTACGACTTCACCCCAGTCGCTGATCCTACCGTGGTCCGCTGCCTCCCGAAGGTTAGCGCACGGCCGTCAGGTAGAACCAACTCCCATGGTGTGACGGGCGGTGTGTACAAGGCCCGGGAACGTATTCACCGCGTCATGCTGTTACGCGATTACTAGCGATTCCGACTTCATGGGGTCGAGTTGCAGACCCCAATCCGAACTGAGACATCTTTTGGGGATTAACCCACTGTAGATGCCATTGTAGCACGTGTGTAGCCCAACCCGTAAGGGCCATGAGGACTTGACGTCATCCACACCTTCCTCCCGCTTATCACGGGCAGTTTCTCTAGAGTGCCCAGCCGAACTGCTGGCAACTAAAGATGTGGGTTGCGCTCGTTGCCGGACTTAACCGAACATCTCACGACACGAGCTGACGACAGCCATGCAGCACCTGTCACTGATCCAGCCGAACTGAAGGAATAGATCTCTCTAAACCGCGATCAGGATGTCAAGGGTTGGTAAGGTTCTGCGCGTTGCTTCGAATTAAACCACATGCTCCACCGCTTGTGCGGGCCCCCGTCAATTCCTTTGAGTTTTAATCTTGCGACCGTACTCCCCAGGCGGAATGCTTAATCCGTTAGGTGTGTCACCGAATAGTATACTACCCGACGACTGGCATTCATCGTTTACGGTGTGGACTACCAGGGTATCTAATCCTGTTTGCTCCCCACACTTTCGTACCTCAGCGTCAGTATCGAGCCAGTGAGCCGCCTTCGCCACTGGTGTTCCTCCGAATATCTACGAATTTCACCTCTACACTCGGAATTCCACTCACCTCTCTCGAACTCAAGACTAGCAGTATTAAGGGCAGTTCCAGGGTTGAGCCCTGGGATTTCACCCCTAACTGACTAATCCGCCTACGTACGCTTTACGCCCAGTAATTCCGAACAACGCTAACCCCCTCCGTATTACCGCGGCTGCTGGCACGGAGTTAGCCGGGGTTTCTTTACCAGATACTGTCATTATCATCTCTGGCGAAAGAGCTTTACGACCCTAAGGCCTTCATCACTCACGCGGCATGGCTAGATCAGGCTTGCGCCCATTGTCTAAGATTCCCCACTGCTGCCTCCCGTAGGAGTCTGGGCCGTGTCTCAGTCCCAGTGTTGCTGATCATCCTCTCAAACCAGCTATAGATCGTAGACTTGGTAGGCCATTACCCCACCAACTATCTAATCTAACGCGGGCTAATCCAAATCCGATAAATCTTTCCCCCGAAGGGCGTATAAGGTATTACTCTCAGTTTCCCGAGGCTATTCCTTAGATCTGGGTATATTCCCACGCGTTACTAACCCGTCCGCCGCTCACTCCGAAGAGTGCGCTCGACTTGCATGTGTTAGGCCTGCCGCCAGCGTTCGTTCTGAGCCAGGATCAAACTCTCAAGTTGAAAAGCAATTGCTTGCTTATCCTTGACGTTCGAACCTCTGCACATACTGTGTCCCAACCAGGGTAGGTTGGGAACGTTCCGATCCGACCGGCTGGTCGGATCTACTTCTGTTTGTTGTGCTAAAGTTTACAAAAGTAAACAAAAGCCGTCCAAACAGTGAAGCTGACTATCCATCATCGCTTAGCTCCGAAAAGCCTCGCTAGGTAGTTGGATATATGTGCAGTTGTTTGTTCATCGAAATGAACCAAACCGCCCACATATCTCTTCAGATACCATCAATGTCAAAGAGCGTGGCCCCCGAAGGAACCGAGACAAAATCAACCGGAAGCGCCCAAATCTTGTAGCGCAACCTGCCAACTAAACCTCTGATTTTTAACCAAACTTTGCAGTCTCTTGCGTCTCTCGACCCCGTCGTCCGCGCCACTTAGCGTCCCGTCCTGCGCCTCAGCGCCGCCGGTGAAGTGGGTTCTAGGCTTGTGCGCCGGAAGCCGCAAGTGCTTTTTTTCAGAAATGTGCATTTTTTTCGATGATCCCAGTTTTTTCTTTAAAAATGGGGGCTTGCGGCAATCAATGACAAGCAAGAGGCCGCCTGAGCGCAATAAAGTTTACGCTCACATGTCAGGAAACCCAGCATTCATGATGTTATCCACAGACTCAGTGCTGAATTTGCTGAGACTCGAAGGAATCTCCGGACAAAATCAGCTGAATCACCTGCGATGAATCAGGGTTTAGGATCTGCGTGCCAGATTCTAAGCAGGATTGGCTGAATCACGGGCTGGGAAATTGCGAGCACGCTGTTTCCGGCGCGAGTCGTATACCCGCCATCCCAGCAGAGCTAGAATGACAGCCATATATAGAAGTGACTCCAACTCCCACGTCTTCCCCACCATGATATAGTGAATGCCGCCCAAAGCAGCGGTTGGGTAAACCAGCTTATGAAGCTTGCGCCAACGTGGTCCCAATTTACGAACGGACATATTGTTCGAGGTGATCGCCAAAGGCGCCATCAGAATAAACGCGCCCATGCCCACCGTAATGTATGGCCGTTTAACAATGTCCTTCCAGATCTCGGACAAGATCTGAACATCCAGCACAAGCCAAACCAATAGATGTGCCGAAATAAAATAGAAGGTTAGAACTCCGATGGCGCGTCGAAAGCGAATCAGGTTGATACCTGTGATCGCTCTGAGCGGTGTGATCGCCAATCCAAGGATCAAGGCCTGCAAACCCAGCTCGCCCAGTTCGTGCTCAAGAGACTTCACCGGATCGATGCCCATCGCCCCGCTGACCGCCAAGTAGAACAGCCAAGCAGGCCAAAGCAGCCCCACCGTATATACGGCCCACACGGGAAGCTTGCGAGCAGCTGTGTTGATATGGCTGGTCATCATGCTCATCAGAAGTTCTTAGAAAGATCCATACCAGCATACAGACCAGCGACTTCTTCTTCATATCCATTGAACATCAGCGTCTCTTTGCGCTTGGCAAACAGCCCACCACCAATCGTACGTTCAGTGGCTTGCGACCAACGCGGGTGGCTGACCTCGGGGTTAACATTCGAATAGAACCCGTATTCACGCGGCTGCAACATGTTCCAAGAGGTTTGCGGCTGCTTGTCGGTCAGTGTGACGCGCACGATCGATTTGATCGATTTGAAGCCGTACTTCCAAGGCACCACCAGACGCAGCGGCGCGCCGTTTTGTTTCGGCATGGGCTGATCATAGATGCCCGTCGCCATAATCGTCAGCGGGTGCATCGCTTCGTCCAGACGCAATCCCTCGCGGTAAGGCCATTCGACATTGACCGTGCGGATGCCGGGCATCTCTTCTTCACGCACAAGCGTTTCAAACGCCACATACTTAGCGCCCGATTGCACACCTGCCATATTCAGCAGCTGTTTCAACTCGAACCCGTACCACGGAATGACCATCGACCAGGCCTCAACGCAACGGAAACGATAGATACGTTCCTCTTGCGTAACCGCCTTCAGAATATCCTCAAGACCGTAGCTGCCCGGCTTGTCGACCATGCCATCGATCTGAACAGACCAAGGGTCAATCGTCAGACGATGGGCATATTTGGCCGGGTCTTCTTTACCTGTGCCAAACTCATAAAAGTTGTTGTAGCCCGAGATTTCCTCAAACGTGTTTGGTTCGGCATCAGTTGAATACTTCGACGCACCCAATGCCGGGCCAATCGCCATGCCGGCAAACAACCCTGCAGCCCCGCCCATCAATTGGCGGCGATTCATATAGTCCGCCTTAGGCGTCACATCCGAATATTTCAGCACATTCTTATAGGCCATCACGGGCACCTCGTCTTTTGATCTAATCCTGATCTAAGACGCCGGGCGTGCAAAGCCAAAGCACAATGGCTCACGTCCTCGCCAGAGGTTTGTAACAATTCACGAGGTCGGCAGCTGAACAGAGGGGTAAATCTCGTTCATCGGAACAGATCGCCCGCTGTCCTGCACCAACCGCACATGCCGCCGACGCATCTGGCGCGGCTCGGACACGCCAACTGAATGCGCGATGGTTTCGACCTCTTTGACGATTCCCTTGGCATAGCGAGCGACCTTTACACATTTGTCTTCTGGCACCAGACCCTTTTGGAATCGCGGATCATGTGTGGTGATGCCTGTGGGACAGGTGTTCTTGTTACACTTCAGCGCCTGAATGCAGCCAAGAGAGAACATGAACCCACGCGCCGAGACCACGAAATCCGCCCCGGCGCAGATCGCCCAAGCCACATCACCGGGATTTACCAACTTGCCCGAAGCAATGATTCTGATCCGGTCGTGCAAGCCATGCTTATCCCGCTGGTCAACGATCAACGGCAAGGCTTCACGAATGGGCATCCCAACCAGATCCATCAGCGGCATTGGCGCGGCCCCGGTTCCACCTTCGCCGCCATCAATTGTAATAAAGTCGGGCGCAGCTTCGGGACCACGCGCTTTGATCCGGTCAAACAGATCAGCAAAGGGCTCGACCGCACCCACAACGGTTTTGAACCCGACGGGTTTCCCGGTGACCTCACGAATATGGGCCACCATGTCCAGCAGATCATCCCAGTCATCAATTTCGGGATGCCGGTTGGGCGAGATCGAAGCCTCGCCCTCGCGGATGCCTCGTATCTCTGCAATCTCGGGTGATACTTTCTCGGCCGGTAGAATGCCGCCTTTGCCCGGCTTGGCCCCCTGCGCCAATTTCAATTCGAACATCTTTACTTCGGGATGCGCTGCAGCCTCGCGAAGTTTGTCATCCGAAAGGTTCCCGTCGTGATCGCGTACGCCGTATTTTGCAGTACCGATTTGGAACACAACGTCCCCGCCACCTTTCAAATGATACGGAGACATGCCGCCTTCGCCCGTATTCATCCAGATGCCAGCCTTGGCAGTGCCAATCGACAAAGCCTCGATCGCGGGACGTGACAGGGCACCAAAGCTCATACCGGACAGATTAAAGATGGAACGCGCTTCGTAAGGTGAACGCGCATTGGGGCCGATGATCATTGGGGCGGTTTGAGCGAACTGATTGTCCAGCGGTGGAAAGGCAGCATTCACAAAAACCGGTGTTCCCACCACATTCAGATTCCTGGTCGACCCAAAGGCCAAAGTATTGCCATGCCCCGCAGCTGTATGTTCAACCCAATGCCGTTGCGCACGGTTAAACGGCAGCTCTTCACGATCCATCGCAAAGAAATACTGCCGAAAGAACTCGCCCAGATTTGAAAACAGCGACCGGAAACGCCCAATCACAGGATAGTTCCTGCGAACCGCGTCATGTGTTTGGAACCGATCAACAAAATACAGCACAATGACGACCGCCAGCAAAACGCCAACTGCGAATATCAAAACCTGCGCCAAAAGTTCGATTGCCCAGAACATCGACTGCATCACATTCCCTCCGTGTTGGCGGCGAGTGTAGCGCGCATATCTGTGGGGGGAAGACACAGATGCTGACTTTTATGTGCGGGGGATTCGGCGGTGGCGATTTCCGCTCAACCACACGTTAAGGGATTGTTGGGCGATGCCTTGCCGAAAACTGGATCTGGGATCGGTGGAGCCTCGCTTTCGACCGCATCCGCTGTTTGCACGTGCCGAACTTCGCCTATCGGTAGAGGGAAAAACCGCGACGCTCTGCCGGTTTCATACGTTTTCGCATTTGCCCCTGCATCGCACAGATCGCCGTGTTGTCTTGCCCCTGCGTTTACTCAAGCGCAACAGACATAATCCTAACTCATGGAGCTAAACATGAAACTCGCAACCCTGACCAGCGTCATCGTATTGACCGCAGCAACCGCCGCTTTTGCCGAAGGCATTGATGCCGACGGTGACGGAGTGGTGACGGTGGATGAAGCCGTCGCAATGCACCCGGACCTCACACCAGAAGCGTTCTCGACCGCAGATGCCAATGATGACGGCGTTCTGGACGCCGAGGAACTGGCCGCTGCGCAAGAAGCTGGTTTGATCCCGAACGAAACCTAATTTCCCGCCCACCACTCTCAAATGAAAGCGTCCGCCAGATTCCTCTGGCGGGCGCATCTTTTTAGTGAACCACTGCGTCCTCGGGCGGTTGTCGGTTCGAGCTAGACACCCGATCACCCACAAGCAATCCATCCGCGCCGGCACTGACCGTAATGGTGTCGCCATCCATGACGTCACCGGCCAGCAGCATCTCTGCCAACTGGTTTTGCAGTGCCCGTTGAATGACGCGCTTCAAAGGACGTGCGCCAAAGACCGGATCATAGCCTTCATCGGCCAACCACTTCATCGCGGCCGCATCCAACTCAAGCGAGATGTTGCGGCGACCCAGGCGTTTGGTCAAGCGACCCAGCTGGATTTCAACGATACCGTCCATGTCCTCGCGGCTGAGGCGATCGAAGATGATCGTTTCATCCAGACGGTTCAGGAACTCGGGACGGAAATGTGCCCGTACCGCGTCCATCACATCGCGCTTCGCATCAGAAGCATCCGCCCCATCCGGCAGCTGGCTCAGTGCCTGCGCACCAAGGTTCGACGTCAGTATGATCAGCGTCTGCTTAAAGTCGACCGTGCGCCCCTGCCCGTCGGTCAGGACGCCGTCGTCCAGAACCTGCAAGAGCACGTTGAACACGTCCGGGTGTGCCTTTTCGACTTCGTCAAACAACACAACCTGATACGGCCTGCGCCGTACGGCTTCGGTCAGAACACCACCTTCGTCATATCCAACATAGCCCGGAGGCGCACCGATCAGACGGGCGACCGCGTGTTTCTCCATGAACTCTGACATATCAATGCGCACCATCGCGCTGTCATCGTCAAACAGATACTCAGCAACGGCCTTTGTCAGTTCAGTCTTACCGACACCCGTTGGTCCAAGGAACAAGAACGATCCCAGCGGACGGTTCTCATCATTCAGGCCTGCGCGGGCGCGACGCACGGCATTCGACAGTGCAGTCACAGCCGAGTTTTGACCGATCACACGGCGTCCAAGCTCTTCTTCCATACGCAGAAGCTTTTCACGTTCGCCTTCCAGCATTTTCGAGGTCGGGATACCCGTCCAGCGTTCGACGACAGATGCGATCTGTTCAGGGCGCACGGCTTCTTCGACCATCATGTCGGCCTCAGCGCCTTCTGCGTCCTCAAGCTTTTTCTCAAGCTCAGGGATAACGCCGTAAGACAGCTCTCCTGCTTTCGCCAGATTGCCTTCACGTTTGGCGCTATCCAGTTCCGCACGGGCACGGTCCAGTTGCTCTTTCAGATCACGCGCACCTTCCAGCTTGTCGCGCTCTGACTGCCACTTCGCAGTCAGGCTGGAAGACTTTTCGTTCAAGTCCGACAGTTCGGCCTCAAGCTTTTCAAGACGGTCTTTCGACGCCTTGTCATCTTCGACGCGCAGCGCTTCTGCCTCGATCTGCATTTGCAGGATCTGACGATCCAGCGCGTCCAGCTCTTCCGGTTTCGAATCCACTTCCATGCGCAAACGGCTGGCGGCCTCATCCACAAGGTCGATGGCCTTATCCGGCAAGAAACGGTCCGTAATGTAACGATGCGAAAGCGTGGAAGCGGAAACCAAAGCGCTGTCGGAAATCCGAACCCCGTGGTGAAGCTCGTACTTCTCTTTAATGCCCCGCAGGATCGAGATCGTATCCTCGACGGTCGGTTCTTCAACCATCACAGGCTGGAAGCGACGGGCCAAAGCCGCGTCTTTCTCGACATATTTGCGGTATTCATCCAGCGTTGTGGCGCCCACACAGTGCAATTCACCCCGTGCAAGCGCAGGTTTGATCAGGTTGGCCGCATCCATCGCGCCATCCGATTTACCGGCGCCAACCAGAGTGTGCATCTCGTCGATGAACAGAATGATTTCACCCGCAGCATCGGTAACCTCGTTTAGAACAGCCTTAAGGCGTTCCTCGAACTCACCGCGGTATTTCGCACCCGCAATCAACGCGCCCATATCCAAAGCCATCAGCTTTTTGTTGCGCAGGCTTTCAGGCACATCACCATTGATGATGCGCAAGGCCAAGCCTTCGGCGATCGCTGTTTTACCCACGCCGGGCTCCCCGATCAAAACCGGGTTGTTCTTGGTGCGTCGCGACAGAACCTGCATCGTGCGGCGAATTTCTTCGTCACGCCCGATGATGGGGTCAATTTTGCCCTCTTCAGCCGCCACGGTCAGATCGTGTGCGTATTTCGACAGGGCTTCATAGCTATCTTCGGCGCTGGCACTGTCCGCTGTGCGGCCTTGGCGCACCTGATTGATAGCGGCGTTCAATTTCATGGCGTCAATGGCACCTGCATCCAACGCGTCACGCGCGCCGGATTTCACGACTGCCAAGGCCGTCAACAGCCGTTCGACCGGAACAAAACTGTCGCCCGCCTTTTTGGCCAGCTTCTGCGCTTCGTCAATCACGCTGGCGGTTTTGTTATCCATATAAACTTGGGCACCATCGCCGGTGACCTTGGCCAGCTTACCAATCGCCGCATCCACAGCCGCGCGCACGCGATCCGGCGCACCGCCCGCCTTGGTGATCAAGTTGGCGCTCATGCCCTCTTCATCGTCCATGAGGGCTTTCAGCAAATGTTCGGGAACCAGTCTTTGGTGATTTTCGCGCATGGCGATGGTCTGTGCAGCCTGAATGAAGCCGCGCGACCGCTCAGTGAACTTCGACAAATCCATGTCACTCTCCTTTTCAAGCGCCCTTCTTGCAGATGCCCGCCTATGCAGCACATCTATTAGGGCCTTGAGATTAAAATGGGGTTTGGAAGGTGAAATTCAAGACGATTATGTGCGACAGATTTGCGTTTTTCGGTGCATAGGCGTAGGAACTCGCGAACCGGAACGGAGACCCCAGACATGACCGATGATCGTTTGATTGTAGCCCTTGATGTGCCCAACGCCCTAGACGGGTTGAAACTGGCGGAAACGCTTGGCGATGATGTGGGCTTTTACAAGATCGGCCTTGGCATGCTGACGGGTGGTGGACTTGCACTGGCCAATGAGCTGAAGGCCGAGATGGGCAAGAAGATCTTCTTGGACATGAAGCTTTTTGACATCGGCAACACAGTCGAGGCTGCCGTGCGCGGATTGGCTCAGTTCGATCTGGATTTTCTGACGGTGCATGGCGACCCACATGTGGTGCGTGCCGCCGCAGAAGGCAAAGGTGGCAAAGACATGAAGATCCTTGCCGTGACCATCCTGACATCTCTGGATCGCAGTGATCTGGATGCAGGCCTGATCAAACCCGGTGACATCCAGGACCTAGTCTTGGAACGCGCCGCCCGCGCCATGGAAGCAGGAGCCGATGGTGTGATCGCCTCCCCACAAGAGGCTGCACTGATCCGCGCCCTGCCCGAGGCGGCTGGGAAGCTGATTGTCACCCCCGGCGTGCGCCCAGCAGGTGCGGATCTAGGGGACCAGAAACGGATCGCAACACCAGCGCAGGCGATTGCGGATGGTGTGGATCACATCGTGGTTGGCCGGCCCGTTTGCAACGCAAAAGACCCTCGCGCAGCGGCACAGGCCATTTTGGCCGAGATGGCGTCCCCGCAAGCGCAAAAACCCAACGCTTAAACTGAAACGCCCCGCCAAAAGACGGGGCGTTTTTTCTTAGTTTTGATCGGCCTTACATCTCGTTGATGTCAGTGTCCCATGTTTTAGCCTGCCCTTTGCGCACACCAAAGGCGCGGCGCATGCCAAGCCATGCCAGCAGAGAGATCACGGCAAAGATCACCAAAAGCAACGGCAGTCCGGTTGTCAGCCCAAGCAGCAAAAGCAACCCGACAATCGCGGCGCCAACCGCAAATCCAAGGAAGATGAAACCGGGCGCCAAAATCTCTAAGATTCCCAACGCAATCGCGGCTGCGATCCACGCCCACCAGACTGACCAAAGCATCACGCTTTTCCTTTCAACAGTTTGAACGCATCGCCAAAGGCATCAAGCGCGTGGGCAGGCAGGATAATGGTTTGCTTACCTTCACCTGCACCCACAGCAGTCAGAGCTTCGACTTGTTTCAGGGCAACTTGATATTGTGCAGCTTCGATACCGTTTTCCTTGATCGCCTTCGCCACGACCTCGGTCGCATAGGCTTCTGCATCCGCAGAGATACGGCGGGCTTCAGCCTCTTTCTGAGCGGCGTATAGCTCGGCGTCGGCGTTCAATTCAACGGCGCGGCGCGTACCTTCGGCTTCAGTCACCTGTGCGCGACGGGCACGTTCAGCATTCAACTGCTGCAACATCGCTTCACGCGTGGCGGTATCAAGGTTCACATCCAGAATCTCGGCCCGGGTGACTTCGATACCCCAATCATCCACTGAATCTGCAACTTGCTTCTTGATCTGAGAGATCAGCTGCTGACGGTTAGACTGAACTTCGTCCAGCTCCATCTCACCGATCCCTGCACGAACGATACCGGCAACAGTCGTTGCAATCGCTGCATCGACGTCACGAATCCGGTAAACAGTCTTTTCCGGTTCAAGGATGCGGTAAAACACACTGGTTTCAACCTGCACCAGCACGTTGTCCGAGGTGATGGCGTCCTGACTGGCTGTTGGCAACTGGCGCTCAAGGATCGACACCTTGTGACGCACCCGATCCAGAAACGGCACGATAAAGTTAATGCCCGGCCCAAGAACAGACTGCAGGCGGCCGAATCGTTCGACCACATATTTCTCACTTTGAGGAACGATTTTTACGCCCCGAAATACTGTAATAATCAGAAATGCGGCCAGCAGTAGCAAAACAATACTGCCGCCGCTCATACCGGTAATAATCTCGTCCATTAAGATTGCCTTTCACTGTCCACGTCTGGTTGATAAATGGGGATGAAATGCCTGAATTTCAACTGCTAATGCGCGAAATCGCCTTCAAACCCGCCCGAACACGCGGTTTGAAATGCGCAATGGCGCGTGGGTCGTTCAGCCAGTCTTCCGGGGTAAAAAGGCGCCAGCATTGGCCCTCGTCACCCAGCTTTATTTGATCTTGAGCTTCGCTGGGTAAAATCGCCCCGAACCACCATGAAAACCGTCCCGGCTCATGCGGGCTTTCAAAGCTTTTCTTCCAGATCAATTGATCTGGTTCGATCTTCAAAGAAAGCTCTTCCTTCGTTTCGCGCAAAACACAGGCTTCGGGGCTTTCATTCCCTTCTGGCCCACCGCCGGGAAGGTCCCACATGTCAGGAAACGGGATATCCGGACGATCATCCCGTAGAAGCGAGACAAGCTGCCCGTCAATCAGCAAAACCAGTTTTGCCCCTATGTAGTCATTGGCACGCATTGGCTGCAGACTAGGCCTGTTCCCCGCGTCATGCATCCGCTAATTTCACGGCATGCCGTCGTTATGTCGTAAATGCCTTACCCAGTTCGAAACGGGCCGCCGATGCCCGTCCTGTCGCAGTCCGCGTGTGCTTTCTCACCCGGAACTGTTTGATCTAAGCATCGCGCATATGGATTGCGACGCGTTCTACGCGTCGGTCGAAAAACGCGACAACCCGGATTTGGCGGACAAGCCCGTTATCATTGGGGGCGGCAAGCGTGGGGTTGTTTCGACAGCATGTTATGTCGCGCGCATTCGTGGTGTTAAATCCGCGATGCCAATGTTTCAGGCCCTAAAGCTTTGCCCAGACGCGGTCGTGATCCGCCCGCGCGGCAGCCACTATGCCGCCGTGTCCAAACAAATCCGCGCGATTATGGACGAACTTTCCCCTGCCATTGAACCCCTGTCACTGGACGAAGCGTTTCTGGACATGACTGGCACGGCTCAATTACACGGCGCACCACCTGCAGTTATGCTTGCCCGTTTGGTGAACCGGATGGAGGAGGAAGTGGGCCTGACCGGTTCCATCGGGTTAAGCCACAACAAATTCCTAGCAAAAGTCGCATCCGACCTGGACAAACCCCGCGGGTTTTCTGTGATTGGCAAATCCGAGACCATGGAGTTTTTGCGTGACAAACCCGTTGGGCTGATCTGGGGTGTCGGAGGCGTAAGCCAAGCGCAGCTTGAAAAAGCAGGCGTTCACACATTTGAGGATCTTCTGAGATGGGAAAAAGAGGATCTGATCGCGCGGTTTGGCGGCATGGGGGAACGCTTGTGGCATCTGGCACGCGGACAGGACAGGCGGCGCGTGTCGGCCCATGCGCCGATCAAATCGATCTCAAACGAAACCACGTTCTTCGAGGATACCGCAGACCCAGACTTGCTGGACGGCCACCTTTGGCGCTTGTCCGAGAGCGTCTCGGACCGGGCAAAGGCACGGGATATGGCCGGGCAAGTGGTTACTCTAAAACTGAAACGCGCCGACTTCCGGGCGCTTAGCCGTCAGAGCAATCTAGGGGACATGACGCAATCTGCAGACCGGATCTATCGAACGGTACGCGCGCTTTTGAATACCGTTCTGGACAAGGGCCCATTCCGTTTGATCGGGGTTGGACTAAGCCATATTGGTCCAGCGACCGAAACCGACGTCACCCAAGACCTTTTGGATCCCAATGCCGAACAGCGTCGACAGGCCGAAAAAGCGACCGACAAGATACGGTCGCGATTTGGCAAGGATGCCATCATCAAAGGGCGTGGATTGCGTTAGGCGCGCTATTCTGCGGCAAGCGCAGTGTCTTGACGGCCAATCTCAGCAATCTGAGCGATCACAGAAAACAGACGTTGTTGCAGCTCTGCAAATCGATGGTTCGGCTCTATTGTAACTTCATTCATATAAAGGGAGCGGTCGATCTCGATCTGGACAACATGATGCCCACGATTTGGTCGCCCATAGTGCTGAACCATATACGCACCGGCAAACGGAATATTGCGTGCCGTCCTGAACCCGGCTGCTTGGAAAGCAGCTTCCACAGAATCGACGATTTCCGAATTGGCAGAAGCCCCAAACCGATCACCCAAGACAATCTCGGGCGTCTCCTTTTTGGCCCGGCACAAATTCGACAGCGCCTCGTTCGGCATCGAATGGCAATCCAACAAAATGGATTGGCCGTGCTGAGCTACGCTTTGATCCATCAACTGCTTCAGCATGTTGTGATAAGGGTGCCAATGCGCGTTCAAACGCTTCTGTGCGGCCCCCAACGTCATCTTGCCGCGATATATCGCGCGCCCACCGGCGACGACACGGGGAATCACGCCAAGACCCGAAGAAATCCGCGGGTTTAATGTTGTGCGCCGCAGCCCGGCAATCAATGCAGGATCAAGTTCATCCGCCCCGCGATTCAAATCAACATATGCGCGCGGAGTATTCGCGCAAAGAAACGGCGCACCGCATTCAGTGGCAAAGGTGTAAAGCTGATCAACGAAGGCGTCCTCGGAGGATCGAATAGTACGCTCATCCAGAACGGATTCATTCAGGAATGAGACTTCATAATTCCGACCGCTATGAGGCGACGCAAAAATGACGCTCGTGTCCCGGAACCTCGGGCGATATAACGAAAATGTCTGTTCGAGCATCTTTGCCTCCTACGTTCTTTATAAAGTAAAAATCTCTTGCCAAAAGCCCTTGCGCAGCACCCCGACTCCTTTTATAGCAACCCGAACCGGCGCGGGAATTCCCGCGTCTCGTTGTTTGGATCGGTCTTCGGTGGCTGGTTCAAAGAAGATTTCAGGGCGATTAGCTCAGCGGTAGAGCACTTCGTTGACATCGAAGGGGTCACTGGTTCGATCCCAGTATCGCCCACCATGAACCGCCTGACGGCCATAAGGTCGAAAGGTTAACTGAAGCCAAGGCGCAACCGCAGCGCCGCGTAGAAGGAGAAGGACCATGAAAGTTCGCAACTCGCTCCGCTCGCTGAAAAATCGTCACCGCGATTGCCGCGTCGTGCGCCGTAAAGGCCGCGTGTACGTGATCAACAAAACGCAGCGTCGGTTCAAAGCCCGTCAGGGCTAATCGCTTCAGCAGCGTTACAGAAAAAGCCGCCCAGTGGGCGGCTTTTTTGTTTTGGGTTCAAGGAATTACTTACAGGTCAACGAACTCCAATAAGCAATCTGACCAAAGTCTCTTTGTTGATAAAGCCCGTGGATTTCAATCCACGGCTTTTCTGGAACTGCCGTATAGCTGTGCGCGTCTTTGCGTTGAATGTCCCATCTACCGGGCCGGGCTTAAAACCCATGCCAGCGAGACGTGTTTCAACAAGCGATCGCATCTGCGCATTCTTCAGTACTTTCTTTTCGACTGCGAGCGCTGCTTTTCGATCTCGCTTACGCTTCAGATCTGCTACCTTCTTGGTCGCCAGGTCAGCAAATTTACCTTTCGGATAGGTCTTCAGATAGGACTGATAAGACTTAAGCGTGTTTACCTCTTTGGCTTTATTCCAAGCACGACGCTCTTTCTGACCCACGCCGGATTCCGAAGTCCGCTCCCATTCATCAAGCTTGGTCTGCGCTTTGTTTGCGAACAGACCATCTGGATAACGTTTCAGGTAGGCAAACAGGCCACGTATGTCACCGTTTTTGCCGGTTTTGTTCCAATAGGCACGGTCTTCTCGCTCTAGTGCTTCCTGCCGTTTGCGAGCCTCTTCTTCAAGGATCGCTGCGCGTTTATCGGCCATAGACCCCAGCAAACGGATCTGTCGCAGGTTAAGAAAGCCACTATCCCGCTTGTCTGCATCCCGCTGCCAATCCGCGATGGCTGTACGTGTCCCACGTCCGAAAATCCCATCAATCGACCCCGGATCATAACCAAGCAATGCAAGATCACGTTGAACGTTGCGGCGGTCTTTGCGCGTCAGATTCAACTCACGCTCCAACCGTTCGGCCTTTGAAATCTCAGGTTTCGTATAAGGTGAAGCATCGGACAGGTAGCCGTAAGGGGTTACGGCCGGAAAGTTCGCGCGCAGTCTGCTTGCCATGCGCGTGCCTTCAACCAACGCAACCCGATCAACAAAACGCGCCAATCCTTTTGCTGGTCCGACCAGAACCGTTACACCTTCAGGGGCATCAATTTCGCCAATTCCTGGTGTAAGCCCTTGACCCAAATCAGTTCCCTGGCCTTGTGGCGCAAGCAATACCAAAGCGCTTGCTGGGAAGTTTGAGGCCGTGTTCAAAACCGCGCTTAGCGGAACTGCTGTCGCACCAATACTAAGATCAGATGGTGCATCCCCATAGCGCGTGATCAGCCAGGTTTCTTCTCCATCCGTGGCAAAGCGACCAGCAAGCATAATCAACACACGCTCGGCGTCTTGTGCATCTTCACGAAACTCCGCGATGGTGTCCCAAGTGTTTTCGGCACGTTCAGATTCGCTGAGCTGAAGGTCAAAGCCAGCTTGCTCAAGACGATCAGCAAGAACGTCGGCCCGCTCCACACCCGGCACGCCATCATAATATCGATAGTCTTCTTGTGAAACGATAAGCGCCGCATCCTGAGCGTTCGCCTGCGTTGCAGCGCTCAAGAGCGCAACAACTGAAATTGTTTTCCGAAAATTCATACTGACTGCCTCCACCAATCTATCGCGCCCAAAGGCGCGTCTCACAGACATTGTGGCGGCATTCCCTTTTATCTCAAAGGGGAAAACAATTCTATTCACAGCACTGAAGACCAAAAGGCTGGCCAAACGCAAATTCAGACAGTGATCCGATGATCAGTCGTAGACGCGTTGATCGTCGATGACGATACCGTCATTGGGCAGGCTGCCCGGCGCAACCAGTTCGATCTTGCCTTTCAGCTTCAACGTCTCGGCGACCGATTTGGCGTAGGCGTCTGCGTTGCCTCCGTCGGCCTCAACCTTCACGGTCATTGCATCCATCTCGCCGTCACGTGTGGCCACCACACGCGCCTTCGAGATCTCGGCGTGTTTGGACACGAAATCCGCAACCTGTTCCGGGCGCACAAACATGCCCTTGATCTTGGCGGTCTGATCGGCGCGTCCCATCCAACCCTTGATCCGCATGTTGGTACGGCCACAGGGGCTGACACCCGGAAGCACGGCAGATAGATCGCCGGTGGCAAAGCGGATCAGCGGATAGTCAGGGTTCAGCGATGTCACAACAACCTCGCCCACTTCACCAGGAGCAACCGGGTCCCCGGTGCCGGGGCGGACGATTTCGACGATCACACCTTCGTCAATAATCATGCCTTCCATCGCGTCGCTTTCATACGCAACGTTGCCAAGATCGGCTGTGGCGTAGCTTTGCAGGCAGGTGATGCCGCGATCTGCATATTCCTGACGCAGGCTGGGGAAAAGTGCCCCGCCACCCACGGCAGCTTTGGTGATTTTCAGCTTCACGCCGTCTGCATCTGCACGATCAAGGATGATCTTCAGATAATCCGGCGTGCCAGCGTAGGCAGTGGTGCCGATATCAGCCGCCGCACGCACTTGCAGTTCAGTCTGACCAACACCTGCGGGCACAACAGCCGCCCCAACAGCGCGTGCACCATTTTCAAAAATCATGCCAGCCGGGGTCAGATGATAGCCGAAGCAGTTCTGAACAATGTCGCCCTTCCCGATGCCACATGCATTCAAGAAACGCCCCATGCGCCACCAGTTATGGCCGACACCGCCGGGTTCATAAATCGGACCGGGGCTTTGGAAGATATGTGCGAACTCATGAGTTGGTAGCGCGCCGAACCCACCAAGCGGTCCACTGGCCGCCTGCGCTTTGCCAATCTCGGACTTGCGCAGGACTGGCAGCGTCGACAACGCCTGTGACGAGGATACGCTTGCTGCATCGACGTCCGCCAGAAGGCTGGCATATCCGGTCAGCGCCTTTGCGCGGGCAATCTGTTCGGGCAAAGCGGCGGCGATGCCTGCTGTGCGTTCATCTTCCGAACGGGTCTCGAGCGCGTCAAAATAGTTGGACATGAGCATAGCCTCTGTCTGCGCCGACGGTGATCGGCGGTTTAATCGTGAAAATTATTTGTCACCTGAGAAGGCAGGCCGAATTAGGCCAGCCAACGCTTACGGCGGCGATACGAGCGTACATCGCGGAAGCTCTTACGGCCCTCATCCGACATACCAAGGTAGAATTCTTTAACGTCTGGGTTTTCGCGCAGTTCGGCAGCAGGGCCGTCCATCACGATGCGACCATTTTCCAGAATGTAACCATAGTGGGCGTACTTCAGCGCCACATTGGTGTTTTGTTCAGCCAATAGGAAGGTCACGCCCTGCTCTTCATTCAGACGCTTCACAATCTCGAAAATCTGCTCCACCAGCTGTGGGGCCAGACCCATCGAGGGTTCGTCCAAAAGGATCATGTCAGGGTTGGACATTAGCGCGCGGCCCATGGCCACCATCTGTTGTTCACCACCCGAAGTGTAGCCAGCCTGCGATTTGCGGCGTTCGGCTAAGCGGGGGAAATATTGATAGACCATGTCCAGATCTTTCGCGATCGCGGCGCGGCCATCGGTGCGTGTATAAGCACCGGTCAAAAGATTTTCTTCCACGGTCAGGTGCTCAAAGCAGTGACGGCCTTCCATCACCTGAATGACACCACGCTTCACCAGATCGGAAGGATTCAACTCGGCGATATTTTCGCCCATGTGGTCGATCGTACCTTTGGTTACTTCACCGCGTTCAGCCTGAAGCAAGTTCGAAATCGCCTTAAGGGTCGTCGTCTTTCCTGCACCGTTACCACCAAGCAATGCGGTGATACCGCCCTTGGGAACAGACAGGCTTACGCCTTTCAGCACGAGGATCACGTGATTGTAGATGACCTCGATATTGTTGACCTCAAGCAGGGTCTCGTCGGTCTTAACAGCGTCCAGCATATCAGGTCGTCCTGTTTGAATTCGTTTCGTTGGGGTCGCCCGGGCCCGAAGGCCCGGACGTTTTCGCTCACGCCAGCTTAGTTACAGCCGGGAGTGATGTTGTTTTCCGAAGCATAGGCTGCCGAGTCTGCGTCGATCAGCGGCTGGATCACTTCCATGTCCGAAGCACCGAAGTCCGAAATCAGCTTCCAAGAACCAGCGGCTGCGTCCCATTGCTGGATCGCACCGGTACCCGGGCCACCGTGGTTTTCACAGCTTACGGTGAACTCTGGACCAAAGCCGCCCATGCCCAGTTCGGTCATGCGTGCTTCGGTGATTTCCAGTGCTTCCATACCGTCACGCATTTGCGCTGCGGTAATGTCGGCTGTGCCGTGGATTTCCTGTGCTTTCTTCGCGGCCTCGGCCAGCAACATCGCGGCGTAAACTCCACGGTTGTAGATAGCCTTACCGATGTTGTCGCCAGCACCGGCTGCTTTGCCTGAATCCACAACGTATTTCTGGATGTCGCCAAAGACCGGATAGTCATCACCAACACCGTGGAAGGTAACAGCCTTATAGCCATTCGACTTGTCGCCAGCTGGCGTCACGTCGTGGTCACCACCTGACCACCAAACGCCGATGAAGTTTTCCATCGGGAAGCGGATGTTGGCGGCTTCCTGAATGGCAACCTGGTTCATAACGCCCCAGCCCCACATCAAGACATTGTCAGGCTTCTCGCGGCGGATCTGCAGCCACTGAGCTTTCTGTTCCTGACCCGGGTGATCAACTGGGATCGCCAGAAGTTCGAAACCGTGCTTTTCAGCCAGACCTTCCAAGGTGCGGATCGGTTCTTTGCCGTAGGCCGAGTTGTGGTAAACCAGAGCAATTTTCTTGCCCTTGATGTCGCCACCGTTGATCTCCAGCAGGTGGTTCACAGCCAACGAAGCCGCGTTCCAGTAGTTGGCCGGGAAGTTAAAGACGTTCGAGAACACTTTACCGTTCGCAGCCGAGGTACGACCGTAACCAGGCGTGTACAGCGGGATGTTGTCAGCAGTCACTTTGGGGATCAGCTGATAGGTGATGCCAGTCGACAGCGGGTTATAGGCAAGTGCGCCCTGACCTTTGGTCGATTCATAGCACTCAACACCCTTTTCGGTGTTGTAGGCGGTTTCACACTCGGGCACTTGGATGGCTGCGCCACCGATGCCACCGTCACGCTCGTTCAGCAGGGTGAAGTAATCAGCAAAGCCGTCTGCGTATGGAATGCCGCCGGCGGCGTAAGGGCCGGTGCGGTAAGACAGCGACGGGAACACCAGGTCAGCAAGAACCGGGGTTGCCACCATAAGGGCCGTAACACTGGCCGCGGCGATTTTCGTAAATTTCATTTGCTTCCTCCCTAGATTAGCAAATTGTTGTGCCCGTTATGGGTCACGTTGGTTAAATCCTGCGCGCCGTCTCCTCGTGACACGCAGGATATTGGAGTGCGTGGGCCCTTAGTGCGGGAAGGGCCACAAGCGTAGTTTCTCTTTCGTCAAGCGCCACAGTTGCGCCAGGCCGTGCGGTTCAAGGATCAAGAAGATCACAATCAATCCGCCAACCACCATGAACTCAAGGTGGGCCGCCAGATCGGTTGGCCATCCAAGACCACCCACCAGCACGTTCTTCAAAAGCACTGGCAACAGTACCATGAAAGCGGCACCGGCGAAGGACCCGAAGATCGACCCCAGACCACCGATGATGATCATGAAGAGGATCAGGAACGATTTGGCGATACCAAAGCTTTCCCCAGCCTCGGCGGCTCCAAGATAAACTGCAAAGAACAACGCGCCAGCAACGCCAATGAAGAAGGACGATACAGCGAAGGCTGTCATCTTGGCCATCAGCGGGTTCACCCCGATGATCTCGGCCGCGATGTCCATATCGCGGATGCCCATCCACTTACGTCCCATCATGCCGCGGGTCAGGTTGCGTGCAACCCAAGCCAACACCACAACAAAGACAAGGCAGATCATGTATTTTGCCCAAGCCTCAGTATGCGGTCCGGTTACGATCACGCCAAAGACTGAACGTTCTGGTGCGTTGATCTGACCTGATGCCGAGTAGTTGTAGAACCACGGCACTTTGTTGAAGACCCATACAAGGAAGAACTGCGCGGCAAGTGTTGCCACCGCCAGGTAGAACCCCTTGATGCGCAACGAAGGTAGACCAAAGAGCACGCCCACGACGGCAGTGACGCCACCAGCCAGCAGAACGTGGATCACGATCGAGATATCCGGGAAGGCAACCATCAGCTTGTAGACCGCATAAGCGCCCACAGCCATGAACCCGCCTGTACCCAGTGACACCTGACCGGCATATCCGGTCAGAATGTTCAGGCCCAGCGCCGCGATCGCGTAGATCAGGAAAGGCGCAAAGACCGAGTTTACCCAATAGTCATTCACGAAGAACGGAACGACGCAGAAGGCCACGAACATCACGATATAGTAGCCCATCCGATCAAGGCGGATCGGGAAGGTCTGGTTGTCGTCTTTGTAGGACGTTTTGAAATCACCGGCTTCACGGTAAAACATAGATCAAACCCTCTCGATGATTTTTTCGCCAAACAGGCCTTGGGGCCTGAAGATCAGGAAGACGAGTGCTAGGACATAGGCGAACCAGTTCTGGGTAGCGCCGCCGACCATCGGGCCGATTGCGAACTCGAAAAGCTGCTCGCCCACACCGATGATCAGACCGCCGATGATGGCGCCCGGGATCGAGGTAAAGCCACCCAGCATCAGAACCGGCAGAGCTTTCAGCGCAATCAGTGACAGCGAGAACTGCACGCCCGACTTGGCGCCCCACATGATGCCTGCGACCAAGGCCACAAATCCTGCGATCGACCAGACCAGCACCCAGATGAACCGAAGCGAGATGCCTACCGACAGTGCGGCCGAGTGATCATCTGCCACCGCACGAAGCGCGCGGCCCTGCTTGGTGTATTGCGAGAAGATCACCAGCACAGTCACTAGGACGATCGCCACCATTGTTGCCACAAGGTCGAGGTTGTCGATGAAGAAGCCATAGCCGAACCAGCCATAGGTCGTTTCGTCAATGGCCATGTTCATGCCCTGCGGCAGTCCAACGTCAAGCGTCTTGATCTCGGACCCCCACATCATGTCGCCGAAGCCTTCCATGAAATAGGCCAGACCAATGGTCGCCATAAACAGGATGATGTCGGGCTGACCAATCAGGTGTTGCAGGATGTATTTCTCAACCAGCCACGCAAAGAGCACCATGACCCCTGCCGCCAATACGATCGCGATGATCGAGGGCACTTGCCACGGGAAGTGGTGAATATGGGTGCCAAAGATCGCGTTGATCAGGTGGCTGAAAGGCACTTGGCCTTGCTGAATACCCACCAGCGTAAGGGCTGCGAACAGCGCCATAACACCTTGGGCATAGTTAAAGATACCGGACGCCTTGAAGATCAAGACAAAGCCCAGCGCGACGAGTGCGTAGAGAACCCCGGCCATCAGACCGTTCAGGGTAACCTCAATCGCAAAGAGTAGTTGTTCAGGCATGATCTCCCCCCTTAGTCGTGCGACACGCCGAGATAGGCGTCGATCACATCCTGGTTGTTGCGCACTTCGTCTGGTGTGCCGTCCCCAATTTTCTTGCCGTAATCCATCACGACCACGCGGTCGGACAGGTCCATGACCACGCCCATATCGTGTTCGATCAGGGCGATGGTGGTTCCGAACTCGTCATTCATGTCGAGGATAAAGCGGGACATGTCCTCTTTTTCCTCAACGTTCATGCCGGCCATCGGTTCGTCGAGCAAAAGCAACGACGGCTCGGCGGCCAAAGCGCGGGCAAGTTCCACACGTTTCTTCAAACCGTAAGGCAGACGCCCAACTGGAGTTTTGCGAATGTGCTGAATTTCAAGAAAGTCGATGACCTTCTCGCAGGCTTCGCGGTTCTCGATCTCTTCGCGTTCTGCTTTGCCTTTCCAGATCGCCTGCTGAAAGATGTTTGCTTTCATCTTGTTCAGGCGACCCGTCATGATGTTGTCCAGCACGGTCATGCCGTCAAACAACGCGATGTTCTGGAAGGTACGTGCCAGACCCTGTTGTGCCACCTGATAGGGGCGCATAGGGGGGCGTTTTGATCCGCGGAAGTAAACCTCGCCTTCTTGGGGTTTATAAAACCCCGAGATGACGTTCAGCATCGAAGACTTACCTGCACCGTTCGGGCCGATGATCGCGCGGATCTCGCCTTCACGGATGTCAAAGCTGATGTCTTTGATTGCAACCACACCGCCAAACCGCAGCGTGATGTTTTTAAGGTCCATAACCACGGGGCCAATGGTGCGCCCGTCTTCAGTGACGTAGCTGTCGGCGTTCATATCGGTCGTCATTCTGCCGCCATCCCCTGAGTGTTACCCACCACAGCCGCATCGCGGATTTCCAGGGTGGCGTTGATCGAACCCTTGCGGCCATCCTCATAGGTGACCTCGGTTTCGATATATTGCTCGGACTTACCGCTATAGAATGCGTCGATCAGCGGGGCGTATTTCTCCTCGACGATCTTACGACGCACTTTACGGGTACGAGTCATCTCACCGTCATCGGCATCCAGTTCTTTGTGCAAGATCAGGAAGCGGTGAATCTGACAGCCCGAGAGCATTTCGTCTTCAGCAACCGATTTGTTGACCGTTTCAACGTGTTCCTGAATGGTCGAAACCACATCTGGATGACCAGCAAGTTCCTGATAGGAGCCATAAGCCACGTTGTTACGCTCGGCCCAGTTGCCGACGGCAGTCAGGTCGATGTTGATGAAGGCCGTGCACATGTCACGATCATTGCCGAAGACAACTGCCTCAAGAATGTCCGGGTAGAACTTCAGTTTGTTCTCAACATACTTCGGCGCAAACATCCGGCCATCGGCCATTTTGCCAACGTCCTTTGCACGGTCGATGATGCGCAGGTGACCATTGTTCTTGTCGAAGAAACCAGCGTCGCCTGTTGCCACCCAACCCTCGGGGTCTTTGGTGTCAGCGGTGCTTTCGGCGTTGTTGTAGTACTCAACAAACGTACCAGGCGAGCGGTAGAAGATCTCACCATTGTCTTCGATGCGAACTTCAACACCCGGAGCCGGAACACCAACAGTGTCATTGCGCACTTCTCCATCCGGTTGGACGGTGATGAACACAGTGGCTTCGGTTTGACCGTAAAGCTGTTTGAGGTTGATCCCCATCGAGCGATAGAACGCAAAGATCTCGGGCCCGATGGCTTCACCAGCGGTGTAACCCACACGAATACGGCCAAAGCCCAGCGTGTCTTTCAACGGGCCATAAACCAGCACGTCACCACAGCGATACTTGAAGTATTCCTGCAGATTACCGCGATACAGTTTCAGACCCAGCGCATCCTTGGCTTTGAAATGCTTACGCACGTCTTTGCCGTGACGCATCTTGGCGAAAGCAAGACGGATACCGTTTTCGATGATGGTTTCCGCCGCAAAGCCGATCCCCATCGCATAGTTGAACCCGTGACGGATTTTCTGTTCCAGCGTCTTCTTCTCGGTCGTGACTTTGCGCTTCGGCATACCGAATTTTTCGCCAGCACCACCTTTTGCGTAATCCATGAAATGGTGGAAAATGGCATATTTCAGATCGCCGCTGTCCTCCATCCGGATCATCACGTTGGTCAATTGAGTTTCGAACACGCGCGGTGGGGCGAAGTAGTAGGTCGGCCCGATTTCGCGCAGGTCGGTCATCATTGTGTCCGCCAATTCCGGGCAGTTCACGCAGAAACCAGTCCACATGGCCTGACCAAGCGAGAAGATGAAGTCACCCACCCATGCCATCGGTAGATAGGCAAGGATGTCTTCGTTCAGACCCAGGTTGTCGAACTCGGACGAGTTCTTGGCGCTTTCGATGATGTTGCGGTTCGACAGAACCACGCCCTTGGGGCGACCCGTGGTGCCCGACGTGTAAAGCATCACGCAAGTGCTGTCATAATCCAGCTCGGCTTCGCGGGCGGCCATCTCGTCTTCCAGACGGGCATGGGCCACGCGGCCTTCTTCCTGAATGTCGACATACCAATGCAGGTGGCTGTGGTCGTATTTCCGCAGGCCACGCTTGTCATAGTACAGCACGTGTTCGATGTGATGGATCTTGTCCTGCACCTCGATCACTTTATCGACTTGTTCCTGATCTCCACAGATGACGAAACGCGCACCGCAATGCTCCAGCACGTATTCCATCTCTTCGACCACGGCGTCTTGGTACAGCGGCACTGGGACAGCGCCCACTTTCTCTGCTGCAACCATGGCCCAGTAGTGGGCCGGACGGTTACGGCCAATAATGGCCACGTGGTCTCCGCGGTTGATCCCCAAAGCCAAAAGGCCCAGCGCGAGGTTGTGAATTTCTTCAGCGGCCTCTGCCCAGGTCCAGCTTTGCCAGATTCCGAATTCTTTCTCCCGATAGGCCGGGCGATCACCATATTCCTTCACATTCCGTGCGAGTAGCGCTGGAATTGAGGCGAATGCCCCTGAAGCGACTTGATCCTGTGACAAATTTTCCTCCCACCGTCGGTTGGCCAACGTTCCCGGTCGCCAAGCGATTCTTGCCTGACAACCCTGACTAAAAAAACTTCGCGGTCAAAGGTTTCGGCACTTTTTCGCAATCCCATCGAATTGTTACAGGATCGATTTTAATGCGAAGACCCGCAGTCATTCCTCTTTTCCCTAGGTAAATCAGGTGCTAGCGATAGAGGCAGGAGAACTCTGCTTGCCCTTACAGTCGACTGAAACAGCCATTTTGACCCAAGCTGGGTTGAACCTGATCCAACAGGCGCTGTCCATCTATGACCGACGGCTGACTTTGGTGATTGGGAATCGGCAGTTTCAAGACATGTTCGGCCTGCCCGACAAGCTAGCACAACCTGGCGCTGCCTTTTCGGAAACAATTCGCTTTTTGGCCAAACGCGGCGACTATGGCGAAGTTGACGATATCGAAGACTTTGTGAAATCCCGCGTCGATCAGGCGCTGGACTTTCAACCGCACTATATGGAACGCACGCGGGCCAATGGTCGCGTGATCTCGGTCGAAGGACACCCGCTTCCACAAGGCGGGTGGGTGACTGTTTACACTGACATCACTCCGATCAAACGGCAGGAATCCCTGCTGCGCGCCCGTTCAGAAGAGCTGTCAGATCAGGTTCTGAATTACACTGAAGAATTGGCCCAGACCAACCGGGCGCTGACCTCTTCCAACATCGCGCTTGAGGAAACCAAACGGCAGCTGACCGTAATGGAAAGCCGAACGCGCCTAACAGCCGAAATGATGCCCGCGCATATCGCACGCATTGATCACGATCTTCATTACACGTTTTCAAACCGCAGACTGGGCAAAGTCATTCCGGGCCAACCTACGGACCTGCTTGGGCTCCACGCAAGCGAGGCCTTGGGCACCGAAGCCTATGCGCAGATCAGTCCCTATTTCTCGCGCGCCTTCAAAGGTGAATCCAGCGTGTTTGAATTCACGCATGAAACCTCGGGCCGAAGAATTCGTGTCGCTCTGACCCCTGATCGGAACGAAGATCAGATCACCGGCGTCTACATCCTGTCGATGGATGTTACGGAAGAAGCCCAATCGCGCGCCGCCCTTGCCCAGACCCGCAAACGCGAGCTGGCGGCGCAGCTCACCTCGGGCGTGGCGCATGATTTTTCGAATTTGCTAACCATCATCATGGGGCTGCAAAGCCGTCTGGCTCAGATGAAGATTGGTGATGATGCACAGGAATTGGTGCAGGCCACCAATGCCGCCGTTCGTCGGGGTGGCACACTGTTGGAACGTATCGCCACGATTTCGGGGCGGCGCGATGTGCATATGGAACCGGTAAGCGTCCCCGAAATGCTGAAAGGGCTGGAAAGCCTTGCTGGTCCAACCCTTCCACAAAACATCAACCTGACCGTAAGCGTGACCGATCTGGACAAGCTCGTTGTTCTGGATGCCGGTGCAATTCAGGATGGGCTGCTGAACCTCATCATCAATGCAACCCACGCTTTGGGCGATGCTGGTGGGGATATCCTTCTGACCGCCCGACCGATCCGCGAAACTTGGATCGAGTTTCGCGTGACTGATACCGGATCAGGGTTTGCACCCGAAGCGTTGGAGCACGCATTGGACCCGTTTTTCACCACCAAAGGCGGTGAAGGGTCCGGGCTGGGTCTGTCCATGGTCTATGACCAAACCACTGTCGCAGGTGGTCGCGTTAAGATCTTCAACAGAGACGAAACCGGCGGGGCAGTGGTTTCGATCCGCCTGCCGCTTCGCATTCCTGCACAGCCGATCTCTCCGCGTCTGGTATTGCTGATCGAAGACAGCGACGACATCCGTACCTCTGTCCGTGAAATGCTAATCAGCATGGGCCATCAAGTGATCGAAGCCAGCTCGGCTGAAGAAGCGCTGGGGTTGACAGGGATCGAGGGGCTGGGCCTGATCTTGTCAGATGTTATACTTGAAGGCGCGCAAACGGGGCCGGAGTTTCTGGACGCGCTGTCTCAGTCGGGGATGAACGTACCTATGCTACTTATGACATCGCTTCCGCCGGGTGACGCGCGACGCAAAGATACACCCTTCCCGGTCCTGCCCAAGCCGTTCACCACTGGTGAGCTCGCCACTTTCCTGTCGCAAGAGGTTCCATCTTGACCCAACCCATGATCGCCATTCTGGATGACGAACCCGAAATCCGCCGCATGTTATCCCACGCGTTGGAAGAGGCCGGATTTCGCACCGCAGCCTTCGCCCGCGCGACCGAATTTGAAGCTGCATTAAACAGCATGTCACCTGATGTTTGTCTGGTGGATCTGGGGCTGCCCGATCGTGATGGCCTGACACTTGTGCACCGGCTGGCCTTGGAAAGCGGGGCTTCGATCATCATCATTTCGGGCCGCACGATGGTACAGGATCGGATCACTGGGTTAGAGCTTGGGGCGGATGACTACATCGTGAAACCCTTTGAGCCCGCTGAGGTCGTCGCCCGTGTTCGCGCGCGCCTGCGCGATCAGAAACCGGGTAACACGTCTTTGAACACAGCATATTTCAACGGCTGGACCGCACATTTCGACCGCTATGTACTGGAAGATGAGAATGGCGAAGAAACCGCCTTTTCACATGCGGAAGGGGAAGTCTTGCGCCTGTTCCTTGATGCCCCAAAACGCCTGATTTCACGGGCGCAGATGCAGGAAACACTGGGCGGAATGGCTGGCGAAAGCTTTGATCGCGCGATGGATGTCCGCATTTCGCGCCTGCGCACAAAACTGCGCGAAGACCCCAAGAACCCGCGCCTGATTAAAACGATCTACGGGGCCGGGTATATCTTCTTGGGGGATGTGCGCTGGGGCTAACGCGTCACAAGCGCAATCTTAGTATCGCTTGCCGCACACAAGTTTGCACTGTTTTCCGGCAATGGCTGATCCGTGAACATCATCTCCACATCTGCCAGCGTCCCAATTCGTACAGGCGCTTTGCGATCAAACTTGCTGTGATCAGCCACCAGCCACACCTTGTCGCTTTGCGCGATGATGGCTTGGCTGACGCTGACCTCGTGCAGGTCGAAATCTAGAATATCACCCGCGTCGTTCAAGGCAGAGCACCCGATCACCGAGATATCAAACCGGAAGTTCCGGATCAGGTCTGTGGCAAGTTCTCCGACAAGCCCACCATCGGATCTGCGCAGGCTGCCACCCGAGACAATCACCTGAATATCCGGGTTGGCGGACAGGATCACGGCAATGTTCAGGTTGTTCGTCACAACCAGCAGCCCCTTGTGGTGTAAAAGCTCTGCGGCAACAGCCTCGGTCGTGGTGCCGATGTTTAAAAAGACCGAGCAGTCATTCGGGATCTGCCGCGCGCAGGCACGCGCGATATCCACCTTGGCGGACTGGTTCAACTGGCGGCGTTCGTCATAGCCAATATTCGCAGTGGTCGAGGGAAGAATGGCCCCTCCGTGCACGCGCTCTAACGCGCCCTCATCTGCCAATTCGGTCAGATCGCGGCGAATCGTTTGTGGCGTGACACCGAAATGGTCGACCAGCATGTCGACGGTCACTTTCCCCTCACGCCGGGCGATCGCGATGATTTCAGGCTTGCGCAATGTGATGGTCATTCGACACCAACTCGAAAGGTTTCATGTTCGTTTCAAATACATATGCGCCGCCGGAGCGTTGAGAATCCAGCTTTTTCACAGCGATTGAAGCGTTTCAATTGCCATTTATAGTACACAATTCCACCAAAACGAACACAAACGAATATTTTTCCCTTCTAATTTGCGCCATTTTCACGCATTTTCCGCGTGAATACGACTCATGTGAAGGCAACGTCATGCAAAGCGACTTCGATCTTCTGATTATCGGCGGCGGAATAAACGGCTGCGGGATTGCCCGTGATGCGGCAGGCCGTGGCCTGTCCGTCTGTTTGGCCGAGATGGGGGATATCGGCGGCGCGACCTCCTCGGCATCGACCAAACTGTTTCACGGTGGATTGCGGTACTTGGAGTATTTCGAAATCCGCCTTGTGCGCGAAGCGCTGGTCGAGCGTGAGACGCTCCTGCGCGCCATGCCTCATATCTCGTGGCCGATGCGGTTTGTCCTGCCCTATCACCCCAGCATGCGGTTCGACAGCACGACGCCCACATCACGTCTTTTGAACACCGTGATGCCATGGATGAAAGGCCGTCGCCCCGGTTGGTTGATCCGTTTGGGGTTGTTCCTTTACGACAATCTTGGAGGGCGCAAAATCCTACCGGGCACATCGCGGGTCGATCTGCGCAACAGCCCGGAAGGTCAGCCTTTGAATCCGATGTTCGAGAACGCATTCGAGTATTCTGATTGCTGGGTCGAAGACGCCCGGTTGGTGGCGCTGAATGCCCGTGACGCAGACGACCGCGGGGCCGAAATCAATCCACGCCACAAAGTCACTCAGGCTTTGGTGAAAGATGGCATCTGGCATGTGACACTCACCCACTCGGACACCGGGGCCGAACGGCAGGTAACTGCCCGAATGCTGGTGAATGCGGCGGGGCCTTGGGTGGCAGATACCTTAGGCCAAACACTTGGCAGCAACGCGAAGGCCAACATCCGCCTTGTGCGCGGCAGCCATATCGTCACCAAGCGCCTGTTCTCACATGACAAATGCTATTTCTTTCAAGGCCAGGACGGTCGCATCATCTTTGCTATCCCGTATGAAACGGATTTCACCCTGATTGGCACAACCGATGCGGATCATGTTGATCCAGATACTCCCCCCAGATGCAGCGACGAGGAACGTGATTATCTGATCACCTTCATCAACCACTACATCAAAGACCAGGTCACCAAGGATGACGTTGTTTGGACATATTCAGGCGTTCGTCCGCTGTTCAATGACGGCGAAGGTGACGCAAGCGCCGCGACGCGCGACTACGTTCTGCGCACCGATCACGTGCAGGGCGCACCGGTCCTGAACATTTTCGGCGGCAAGATCACCACCTATCGTCGTCTTGCGGAAAGCGCCCTGAAAAAAGTTGGAGCCGAACTTGGCCCGGTGTCGGATAACTGGACAGCCGGAGTTGCTTTGCCCGGGGGCGACTTCCCCGTGGATGGCTTTGACGCTTTGGTGGCGGACATTCAGAAAGACTATCCCTTCCTGACCCAGCGCCACGCCAAACGGCTTGCACGCGCTTATGGTACGGATGCGCGGTTGATACTTGGGGACGCGAGATCCGCAGGCGACCTGGGCAAAGACTACGGTGCCACGCTGACCGAGGCTGAAATTCGCTGGCTGATGGACAAGGAATACGCCCAAAAGGTCGAGGATGTTATCTGGCGGCGCAGCAAGCTGGGTCTTTTGTTGGACGTGGATCAAGTGGCGACCATCGACGGCTGGATGCGGTCACAACAGAAAACGCCGGCCTGACCAAAAGGGCAGACCGGCGCTCATAGTTTGCTAAACAATTATTCTGCGGCGATCTGATTGGTCTTTTCGACCTTAACGGCACAGAACTTCATCTCGGCGATCTTGCCATAGGGATCGAGCGCGGGATTGGTCAGAAGATTGGCTGCCGCTTCGACATAGGCAAACGGCAAGAACACCATGTTGTCGGCAACCGCGTAGTCGGCCCGCGCCATCACGTCGATCGTGCCGCGCCGGGTCGTCAGGCGCACCATATCCCCAGCTTCCAAACCCATGTCGCGCAGGGTTTTGGGGTTCATGGAACAGTTCGCCTCGGGTTCGATCGCATCCAGGACGGTCGCACGGCGGGTCATGGACCCTGTATGCCAGTGCTCCAACTGACGGCCTGTGGTCAGAACCATCGGGAACTCGTCATCGGGAACTTCTGCGGGTGGAATGATCGACGCAGGCGCGAAGCGTGCGCGGCCATTTTCGCGCGGGAACTTGTCACCAAACACGACCGCTTGTCCCGGATCTTCCGGCGAAAGCGACGGATAGGTCACAGCGTTCTGCGTTTCCAATCGGTCCCATGTGATGTGTGACAACGACGGCATCACCAGTTCCATTTCGGCATAAACCTGACTTGGGTGGTCATATGTCCAACCCATGCCCATCCGTTTGGCCAGCTCGGTGGTGATCCACCAATCCTCCTTCGCCTCACCCGGGGAAGGCACAGCAGGGCGACACATCTGAACCTGACGGTTCGTGTTTGAGGTTGTGCCGGTTTTCTCGGCCAGTGCTGCCGCAGGAAAAATCACATCCGCATAACAAGCGGTTTCCGTCAGGAAGATATCTTGGCTGACAAGGAACTCCATCCGGCGCAACGCTTCGCGCACGTGGTTCACATCAGGATCGGACATGGCCGGGTTTTCACCCAGAATATACATGCCTTTGATCTTGCGATCATAAACAGCGTCCATGATTTCAACCACGGTCAGGCCAGGGTTAGGGTTCAGATCCGTCTACACCCCAAACATCACGATAGAGCGCTTGAACGCCTTCATCCTTCACCGACTTATAGTCCGGATAGAACATTGGGATTAGACCAGCATCCGACGCACCCTGCACGTTGTTTTGACCCCGCAACGGGTGCAACCCGGTGCCGGAACGCCCAACATTGCCGGTCATAAGCGCCAGCGCGATCAGGCAACGCGAGTTGTCCGTGCCGTGCACATGTTGGCTAATACCCATGCCCCAGAAAATCATGCCGTTCTTGCCGGCGGCAAAAGTGCGGGCGGCGGCGCGCAACTCATCAGCCGGGATGCCGCAAACCTCCTCCATCGCTTCTGGTGTAAAGGCTTTCAGATGCTCGCGCATCGCTTCCCAGTTCTCGGTGTGCTCGACAATGTATGCGTCGTCTTGCAAACCTTCTTCGGCGATCACATGCATGATCGCGTTCAGCATCGACACATCCGCGCCGGGCTTGAACTGCAAACGGTGAGTCGCAAAACGGCCCATGCCCACGCCGCGCGGATCCATAACGATCAGCTTTCCACCGCGTTGGGTGAACTGCTTGAAATAGGTCGCTGCAACCGGGTGGTTTTCGATCGGGTTTGACCCAATAACGATGGCAACGTCGGCGTTTTCGATCTCGTTAAAGGTCGCGGTCACTGCGCCGGAGCCGACATTTTCCAACAATGCCACAACCGACGATGCGTGACAAAGACGCGTGCAGTGGTCCACGTTGTTGTGGGTAAAGCCCTGACGGATGAACTTCTGGAAAAGGTATGCTTCCTCGTTTGTACATTTCGCCGAACCGAAGCCAGCAACGGCTTCGCCACCATGCTCATCGCGCAGATCCATTAGGCCTTTGGCAGCCACATCCAGCGCCTCGTCCCATGTGGCTTCGCGGAAATGGGTGAACGGATCAGCTGGATCGACGTTCAGGCCCTTCTCAGCGCCCTCTTTTCGAATCAGCGGCTTGGTCAGGCGGTGCGGGTGGTTGATGTAATCAAAACCAAAACGCCCCTTCACACATAGACGCCCTTCGTTCGCAGGGCCGTTAATGCCCTCGGCATAAACCACCTTGTCGCCCTTCACCTTCAAGCTGACCTGACAGCCAACACCGCAGAAGGGGCAAATGCTTTCGACCTCTTTGTCGAAATCGGAGGTGTCCTGAACCTTCGCCGGCATCAAAGCGCCAGTCGGGCAGGCCTGTACGCATTCACCGCAAGCCACACATGTCGACGCACCCATCGGGTCATCGATGTCGAAGACCGGATAGGCGTCATGACCACGTCCGGCCATACCGATCACGTCATTCACCTGTACTTCGCGGCAGGCCCGTACACAGAGGTTACATTGGATGCACGCGTCCAGATTGACGCTCATCGCAACGTGGCTGTCATCCAAAAGCGGCACGCGGCCTTCTTCCAGCTTCGGAAAACGGCTTTGCTCAACTTCGTTTAGCGCGGCCATGTCCAGCAAATGCGACGAGGTATCATGCGCCTGATCCGGCTGGTCGGTCATCAGAAGCTCGACCACCATTTTACGGGCCGATTTCGCGCGGGCATTGTCGGTGACGACCACCATGCCATCAGCGGGTTCACGGATACACGAGGCCGCCAGCGTACGCTCGCCCTCAATCTCGACCACGCAAGCGCGGCAATTACCGTCGGCGCGCAGATTCGGAACATCCTTGTGGCACAGATGCGGAATCAGCGTGCCCTCACGCTTGGCCACATCCCAGATACTTTCGCCTTCGCGGGCCACAACTTCGCGCCCATCAAGGGTGAATTTGATACCGTCGCTCATCTGTTCCTCCGTCATTCGAGATGTAGTATAAACCATGTGCGGCGCGACGTCAGTTCGCCATTCCCGACGCAAGTCATCGTTTTTGCGCCAGCCCCCCTTTTCGAATTGGATACAATTCCCTAGCAATGGGTCAAAGGAGTCTTTCATGACCACCATCACTCTGATCCGCCACGGACAGGCCAACAATACGGCCACCGACGAAGCTGGATATGACCGGCTGTCCGATTTGGGTCGCCAGCAGGCACGTTGGTTGGGGCAGCATATGCGCGATACCGGACAACGATACGAACGGATTTACGCAGGCACGCTAACCCGCCATCAACAAACGGCGCAGGAATGGGGGGCCGAAAGCTTCACCGCCGACGCCCGTCTGGACGAGGTGCGATATTTCGATCTGTCCGAACGCATGCACGCGCAATTCGGCATTCCGCACCCGACTGGGCATACAGATTTCATCGACCACCTGCCACTGACCTTCGCCGCTTGGCAAGAAGGCAAGATCGAAGGTGCGCCTGAAACCTTTCACGACTTCCAAACGCGCGTGTCTGAGGTGATTCACGAGATCGCCGAAAGTGGCGAAGATGCGATCATCTTCACCTCGGGCGGGTTCATTGGCATGGCCACACGGGTGGTGATGGGGTTGGATATTGGCCCTTTCACGCGGGCGATCCTGCCGATCATGAACAGCTCGATCCATCGGATGCGGCTGATGCCCGCCGGATTGACGCTGACCCAATTCAACGCGGTGCCGCATCTGGAACCAACAGACCGCCACCACGCGCAGACACATTTTTAGGGGAACAAGATGACACATCTATGGGTTCGGGCCGAACAACGCCTAAATGAAGATCGGGTTGGACTAACGCCCGAGGGTGCTGCGGACCTGATCAAAGCAGGCATTCGCGTTACCGTCGAAGAAAGTCGCGTGCGTGCCATCGGCATCGACGGTTACCGCGATGCGGGCTGCGAGATCGCGCCTGAAAACAGCTGGCCTGATGCACCGCATGACGCAATCATCTTTGGTCTAAAAGAACTGCCCGAGGACGGCACACCCCTGCCTCATCGTCACATCATGTTCGGTCACGCCTTCAAGGGCCAGCACTCCGGTCGCGCCCTGCTGGAGCGCTTCAAGGCCGGAGGCGGCACGCTTTATGACCTTGAATATCTTGTCGATGAAACCGGGCGCCGCGTGGCTGCCTTTGGATATTGGGCAGGATTTGCTGGCGCAGCCGTGACGCTGAAGGCTTGGGCTGCGCAACAGCACGACAAGCTTTGTGGCGCAGTGGGTGCTTACAAAAACAAAGACGCGCTGCTGGGCGAATTGCTGGCCGAACTCGACGCCACCAAAGCCCCCCGTCCTAACGCCATCGTGATTGGCGCTTTGGGCCGCGTGGGCACCGGCGCCTCGGACCTGATGGAGGCGATGGGCGTCACTGTCACCAAATGGGACATGGCAGAAACCGCCAGCGGTGGCCCCTTCCCACAGATCCTTGACCACAACCTGTTCATCAACTGCATCCTTGCGGGTCCACAGACACCCGTGTTTGTCCCGAAAAGCGCGATGACTGCGGATCGCAAACTAACAGCCATTGGCGACATCGCTTGCGATCCGGACAGCGACTACAACCCAGTGCCGGTCTATGACAAAGCCACCAGTTGGGACGCGCCCGCGTTGCGCGTGGCCAACGACCCAATTCTGGACGTGATGGCCATCGACAACCTGCCCTCGATGCTGCCGCTTGAAAGTTCAATTGACTACGCAGGACAGCTTCTGCCCTCGCTTGCGACGCTCACCGATCTGACCACAGGCGTCTGGGGCCGGGCCGAGGACACCTTCCGCACCCATATGAAGGACATCTAAGATGGAAACCCTGATTGGTAGCCTTGCCGGGATCGTCAGCACAATCTGCTGGATGCCCCAAACCCTACGCACATGGCGCACCCGCCAAACCAAAGACCTATCGCTGTCCACCAACCTTTTGGTGCTTCTGTCGGTCACGCTTTGGCTGATCTATGGCGTCATGCTGGCCGCGTGGCCCATGGTAATTGCCAACGCTATCGCAATCGCGCTGGTCGGGTCGATCATCGTCGCAAAACTAAAATTCGGTTGAAAGGAAATTCTCTTATGACCATCCATTGGTGTGGCACCGGCCTGTCGGCCATCCCCGGCCTGCGTCGCCTGATCGAAAACGAGCGCGAAGTCACTGTCTGGAACCGGACCGTCGAGAAGGCTGAAGAAGCTGTGGGCGACCTGACGAAGGACATCCGCGCATTTTCGCTGGACGCTTTAGCCGAGGCGCTGAAACCCGGCGACATCGCCGTTTCAATGCTGCCTGGAGATTTACACGTCCCTGTCGCCAAACTTTGCCTTGAGAAAGGTGCGCATTTCGTATCTTCAAGCTACATCGCGCCCGAGATGAAAGCGCTGGATGAGGCGTTCAACGACGCAGGTCTCGCCTGCGTGAACGAGATCGGGTTGGACCCCGGCATCGACCACCTGATGGCCCATTGGTTGGTAGCGGACTACCGCGCGTCCGATGCCTATGACGCGGGCAATAAGCTTAGCTTCATATCCTATTGCGGTGGCGTTCCGAAGATCGCGAACCCCTTCCGATACAAGTTCAGCTGGTCCCCGCTGGGCGTGCTGAAAGCCCTGCGCTCGCCGTCAAAATCCATCAAAGACGGCCAGCCGTACGACGTGGCCCGCCCGTGGGATGCAATCAGCAGCTATGACGCCCCGCTGCAACAGGCCGAAAGCTTCGAGGTCTACCCGAACCGCGACTCGATCCCCTTTATGGAAGACTACAAGTTCGACCCAGCATGGAACGTCGACACCTTCGTGCGCGGCACCCTGCGCCTGAACGGCTGGGCCAACGCGTGGAAAGACGTATTTGCCGAGGTTGAAACGCTGGAAGGCGCATCCGGCGACGCCCGGTTGAAAGAGATGTCCGACCAGTTCTGGGACGAGAACTCGTATGACGATGGCGAACCCGACCGCGTGATCATGTGCGTGGCACTGAAGGCCCAGAAGGACGGCGCAAACGCCTATCACAAAACCTATGTCATGGACGCTTGGGGCGACGATCGCGGCACCGCCATGGCGCGGCTTGTCTCGACCCCCGTATCGCTGGCCATCGACATGGTTTTGGACGGCAAGGCCCCTGCCGGCGTCACCGCCGCCACTGCCGACCCCGAACTGATCGAGACTTGGATGGGTCACGTGAAGGAACTGGCCCAGCACGTGGCTGTGGTTGATCACTCCGCCTGATCACGACGTCGCAAACGAACCAGTATGGCGGTTCTACCGTGTTAGGTTGACCCAAAAGGGAGGCCGCCATGCTGGACAAATCAAAACCGACTTGGACAAGTTTCGAGACCGCCACCAAGGAAGATTTCCTTGCCGTCATGGAATATGACGAGGCTTATGCAAACGCGGTCGCCGACCGTCTGCTGGATGCGTTGAAAGATCTGGACGAGGAAGACACGCCCTACCCGATCAACCGCTATCAGCACTCACTGCAAACCGCGACCCGCGCCCATGAAGCAGGCGAGCCAGAAGACCTTGTCATCGCCGCCCTTCTGCACGATCTGGGCGACACGCTGTCGCCCTTCAACCATGGCGAATTGGCCGCAGCCATCGTGAAACCCTATGTAAGCGAACGCACCCACTGGATCTTGCAACACCACTGCGTTTTCCAAGGCTACTACTATAACCACCACCTTGGCGGAGACCGCTTTGCGCGCGAAAAATACAAAGACAGCCCGCACTACGACGCCTGCGTGAAATTCTGCCACGAGTACGACCAGAACTCGTTCGATCCGGACTATCCAACGAAGCCGCTGGAGTTCTTCGAGCCGATCCTGCGCCGCGTGTTCAGTCGATCAGAGGGGCATATGGAGTTGAATGAGGTGCGGGAGGGGTGAGCGGGCTCAGCGCGACAACCTAAGTGCGCCCAGCGTCGACTTTGCGGACTGTTTGGTGTTTGTTCAGGCTGAACAAATGACCACTGTGGGTCAGGAAACGAAACTAGCAATGAAGTCAGCGGATTTTAGGTGGCCCAAGTTGCGAGCTTCTTCCTCCGCGGTTGCATCATCGTCTATTTCGGTGGTGATGGTCCGGTCCGCACCCGCCTCCAATAGTATGCGCATAGACTTTTCATCGTCTCGAACGGCCGCCAAGTGTAACGGGGTCCAACCGTTGATCCCACGTTCGTTTATGTCGGCACCATTGTCGATCAACACGCGCTGTATTTCATACTTTTCTTTTCCCTCAACTTCTATGCAACTGATCACTAGAGGGTACCCATCAGTGGCAATTGGTTGAAGATTAACACCTTTTTCAATCATCCATTTGACGGATCTTATTGAGCCACTTGATACTGCATGCACGATCCAAGGCGATCCATAACAGCTGTCCATTTCGTAAGGAAAACTATCCACCGCCTGAGATGCAAACTCGAGTTGTTCAAGGTCGCTATCCATTAGCCACGTTTGAATTTCGCATAGCTCATTGTAGCTAGGGTCATCAGTGAGCTTGTTTCCTGCATCGAACCAATCTTTTCTGGCCAAATCATTGCTCCAGTCGAAAATCTCTTTGCTATCTTTTTGGGACAATCAGGGAATAGCAGAAATTTCGACAATGTGCAGCATCCGCCACTCTGAGTTCATTGCTGATATTCTGCACTAGTATATGACAACCTCACCCCTTCCCAATCGGAACAACATTTTCGGCCCCGTCCGATAGCTCTTCAAAATCAAAGTTGTCCAACCGTGCCGCTCGTTTCCCGGCGCGTTCCGCAGCCGTTGTGATCCCCTCGACATCGCGGCGCGCCTGATCGAAATGCGTCTCCAGCTTGCCTGCGCGTTCGACCACCAGTTCCACGTCGCGGTGCAGGTTCTTCAACATCTTGCGGATCTCGCCCGCTTGTTCACGCATCCGGGCGTCTTTCAGGATCGCGCGCATGGTGTTCAGCGTCGCCATGCAGGTGGTGGGCGAGACGATCCAGACGCGCGCTTCGAACCCTTCGCGGACCAGTTCGGGGAAGTTGGCGTGCAGCTCGGCATAGACGGCCTCGGACGGCAGGAACATCAACGCACCGTCGGCGGTTTCGCCTTCAAGGATATACTTCTCGGATATCGCTTTGATGTGCGCCTTCACCGCGACCTTCATCGCCTTGGCAGCCTCATTCAATTCGTATTGCGTGTCGGCTTTGCGCAGCTGTTCGTAAGCTTCCAGTGGAAACTTGGAGTCGATCACGATCGGTCCCGGAGGGTTCGGCAGGTGGATCAAGCAATCCGCACGCTTCCCGTTCGAGAGTGTCTGTTGCAGGTCATAGCTGTCTTTCGGCAGTGCCTTCGACACGATATCGGTCAGTTGGATTTCCCCAAACGCGCCGCGGGTCTGTTTGTTCGACAGGATGTCCTGAAGGCTTAGCACATCGCCCGACAGCCGCGTGATGTTATCCTGCGCCTTGTCGATCACCGCCAGCCGTTCCTGCAATTGCGTCAGGCTTTGGGTCGTCTTCACCGTGTTGCCCTGAAGGCTTTCCTTCATACGTTCCTGCAGCTCGGACATGGCGCGGGCGGATTTCATCGCGTTGTCGTGCAGCCGGTCGTTCATCTGCTGCTGGACATGGGCCAGTCGGCTTTCCATCGCTTGCAAGACCTGCGTTTGCCCGGTGGACTGTGCATCCGACACAGTGCGCAACCCGCCAGAAAGCTGATCTTGCCCCGCGCCCAAAACCTGAACTGCCTGCCCAAGGCCGCCCATTTGACGGACCAGTATCCTCGGACACTTGGGTCGACCGGCCCGCACGGCGCAGAACGACGATCAGCAAGATGAACATCAGAAGCGCCAGCACGATGCCCCCAAGGGTCAACAACACCAACGGGTCGGAAAGGTCATAAGTTGTGTCACCGATCTGGATCATGTGCGTCCAAACAGCCTTTCGATATCAGCGAGCTTCAGCTCGACATAAGTGGGGCGCCCGTGGTTGCACTGGCCGGAATGAGGCGTGGCCTCCATCTCGCGCAGTAGGGCGTTCATTTCTTCGGGGCGCATCCAACGACCGGATCGGATCGAGCCGTGGCAGGCGACGCGCGACAAGACCGCTTCGATCTTGGCCTGCACCATGTTGCTGTCGCCCAAATCGGCCAGTTCATCCAGCACGTCCTTGATCATCGCGGTGGCGTTGATCTCGCCCAAAATAGCCGGAGTTTCACGCACAGCGACGGCGTCCCCTCCGAAGGGTTCGATGACCAGGCCCATATTGGCGAGATTCTCGGACACTTCGAGCAGACGCGCCACGTCACCCGCTGACAATTCGACAATCTCGGGGATCAAAAGTGCCTGACGGGCCACGCCGTTGTCAGTCATTTGGCGCTTGAGTTTCTCATAGACCAGACGTTCATGGGCGGCGTGCTGATCAACAATCACCATACCCGTTTCGGTTTGGGCGACGATATAGTTCTCATGCACCTGCGCCCGGGCAGCCCCAAGTGGCAAAGCCTCTTGCGGGGTGTCCTGTTCCGGCTCGATAACCGGATCAAACCTGGCCGAAGGCGCGGACATCTCGGCAAATCCCGGGGTGTCGGACATGGGCGCTTGGGCCGAATAGGCCGTCCGCATCGCCCCTGCATTTGGACGATCCATTTGATAAATACGCGGTTCGGTCTGTTCCGGTCGCATCGCGCCCAGCGTTGCGCCCGCCACAGTGGTCGACGCCCGATGCCCTGCATTGGCCAACGCATGGCGCAGGCCCGACACGATCAGCCCGCGCGCGATGCCGGGTTCGCGGAACCGAACCTCGGATTTCGCAGGGTGCACGTTTACGTCGACCAGATGCGGATCACAGGATACGAACAGCGCCGCTGCTGGATGGCGGTCGCGGCTGAGGAAATCGAAATAAGCGGCCCGAAGCGCACCGGTCAGCAGTTTGTCTTTCACCGGACGGCCATTCACGAACAGGAATTGCGCCACCGCAGCGCCACGCGAATAGGTGGGAAGCGCTGCAAAGCCGGTCAGCCGCAGCCCCTCGCGCTCAGCATCAATGGGAATAGCGTTTTCGGCGAAATCTCGGCCCAGAATGGTCGACAGGCGGCCTGAAAGCGCATCAAACATGTCGCCCGTTTCGGGATCGGCCCGGAAGGTCACGCGACCCTCGCCACCACCGGACACATCGCGCAAGGTAAAGCCGATATGAGGCTCGGCCATGGCAAGACGTTTGACCACATCACTGATCGCCTGCGCCTCGGCCCGATCCGTGCGCAGGAATTTCAGGCGGGCGGGTGTGGCGTAGAATAGGTCGCGCAGTTCAACCACCGTGCCCGCCGACAACGCTGCCGGTTTCACCGGGTCCGTCTTGCCACCAGCCACGCGGATCATTGCAGCGTCAAACCCATCGGTGCGCGATGTGATTGTCAGCCGACCGACAGCGCCCAACGACGGCAAAGCCTCGCCCCTGAAGCCGAATGTGTGGATGTCCAAAAGGTCGGACCCATCAATTTTCGACGTCGCATGACGCGACATCGCCAGCGCCAGATCATCCGGCGCGATCCCGCAGCCATCATCCGTCACGCGGATCAGGGTTTTGCCCCCATCGGCATAAGAAACCTCGATCCGGGTCGCACCCGCATCGATGGCGTTTTCCACCAGTTCTTTCACCGCCGAAGCCGGGCGTTCCACCACTTCACCTGCCGCAATCCGATTGATTGCAGCATCATCCAATTGTCGGATAACAGGACGGTTCACGGCAGTTTCCGGGCTTATCTGGGGGTTTCCTTCGGGCATGGCACAAAACTTAGCATAACCACGCCCGATTCGACCATTACGGAAAAAGGCTTAGTTCGACACGACACCATCGGGCTGGCCAACCACCACAAAATGAAGCGCATCGGGGTGATAGACCTCGCTTGCGACGCGATTGGCTTCATCCAATGTGACCGCCATCACCTGATCATTACGGGTGGCAATATAGTCGATGGGAAGCCCCTCCAACTGCATCGCAACCATGATGTTGGCGATGTTGGCATTGCCGTCAAAACGTAGCGGGTACGACCCAGTCAGATAGGTTTGCGCTGCCTTCAATTCCTCTGCCGTGATGCCTTCACTGGCGATCTTCGCCCATTCATCGCGCACCACGTTGATCGCTTCACCGATCACCGCGTTTTGGCTTGAGAATTGCCCAAGAACGCTCTCAGTCCACTCCGCCGGCACCAGATACGAACCGATCCCATAGGTCAAACCACGCTCTTCACGCACCTCATTCATCAGACGAGAGATCGAGCTGGGCCCACCAAGAACGGTATTGACCACATAGGCGGCGAAGAAGTCGGGATCTTCGCGTTTGATCCCGTCATGGCCGAAAAGGGCAACCGATTGCGGGGTGTCAAAGGGCACAACAGTGGTTCCGCCCGGCAACCCAAATCCGACCCGATCGGGCAACGCCGCACCGTTCTGAGGCAACCCATCAAACAGACGATCCAGAAGGGGGCCAAGCTGCGCGGCTGTGATGTCCCCAACGGCTGCCACATAGATGCGATCCAACGCCAAGGTATCCTTGTAGGCAGTCAGGATGTCTTCACGCGCCAGCGCGGTAACAGTTTCAACGGTTCCGCCATCATAGCTACCATAAGGATGATCCCCATAGGCAGCGGCATCGAACGCATCACCGACCATCGAGTTAGGATCGGTCGCACGCGATGAAAGGTGAGACAGAACTTGCTGGCGCACCCGCTCAATCGCCGTGTCATCAAAACGCGGTGTCGTCAGCGCCTTGTGCAGCAACGCGACCGCTTCGTCCCGGTTTTCGGTCAGGAACTGCGCCGAAATCGAAATCGTGTCTTCCCCGGCATCAAAGCCATAAGAAGCTGCTAAAGCCTCGCGTGCTTCGGCAAACCCTTGCGCATCCAGATCACCTGCGCCTTCTTCCAGCAAACCCATCATCAGGTTCACGGATTCCGCGTTTGCCAGGACGGTCCAAAACTGTCCCCCCACGAAACCGGATCTCAAGCGCGGTAAAGGGCAGCGCCGGTTCTTCAACCAACCAAGCGGTATGGCCATTCTCTGACACGACTTCCTGAATTGGAACTTCTGCACGAGCAGGCAAGGTCAGGGCGGCGAATGCCGCCAAAATGAGGGCAAACTGTTTCATCACATTTCGTCTCCACCTTCGGGCACAAGCCACCCGGTCACCGCTTTGCGTTCATCAAACACCGCGCGCGCGGCATTCATTACGTCTTCGGGCGTGACAGCCTGAAGCACATCCGGCCAAGCCATAACGTCCTCGACCGTCAATCCCGAGGTCAGCGCCTCGCCGTAGCGTTCAGCACGCGACATGACATTGTCTTGCGCATACACATCGCCCGCTCGGATTTGGAACTTCACGCGCTCAAATTGTTCGGGATCGATGCCGGTTTCCAAAAACTCAGCAATCTCGCGATCCAGTGCGGCTTCGGCGTCTTTCAACGACACCTCAGGGGTCGGCACAAAAATCAAAGTGAAACTGGTGTCGTCCAGCGAAACCGATCGATATCCTGCCCCTGCATACACGGCGAGCTGTTCGTCAAATTGCAACGCGCGACCCAGAACCGATGTCGCTCCGTTGCCGCCCAGAATCTCGGCAAGATAAACAAGCGCCGCAGCTTCTTCCTGCGCGCCACTGTCGCGTTCGGGGGCTTGGTAGTTCCGCAACACATACGGTTGCGCAACGCGTGGGTCGGAAAAGCGAAGGCGTCGTTCTGCCAATTGCGGGGGCTCTTGCACCCGCTCGCGCTGACCCAAATCTGGAGTGGGTTCCAGAGGTCCATAATGCGTCTTAGCAAGCTCCAGAACCTCTTCCGGGACGACGTCACCTGCCACGACAAGTACTGCATTGTTTGGTGCATAAAACCGCTCGTAAAACGCCAATGCGTCTTCGCGGGACAATTGCTCCATTTCATGACGCCAACCGATCACAGGAATCCCGTAAGGATGGTTCAGATAGGCCGCTGCATTCAACTGCTCGCGAAACAGGGCTGCTGGTTCGCTGTCGGTACGCTGGGCACGTTCTTCCAAAATCACATCACGTTCGGTCGCAATATCATCTTCCGATAAAATCAAATCACGTACACGGCCCGATTCCATTTCCATCATCAAACCTAGACGGTCTGACGCAACACGCTGAAAATATGCCGTGTAATCCTGCGAGGTGAACGCGTTGTCGGATTCGCCATTTTCAGCCACTGTTCGACTTAGCGCTCCGGCCTCGTCAGTCCTCGGTTGCCTTAAACAGAAGGTGCTCTAGAAAATGTGCGACGCCCGAGACACCGGATTGCTCATCTGCAGCACCCGCGCGGTACCAAAGCATGTGTACAACAACTGGCGCCCGATGGTCTTCGATAACGACAACTTCTAACCCATTATCCAGCGTGTAACTGCTGACATCGTCTTTTGCTGACAATGGTGTACTCAGCCCAAGCGCCAGCAATCCTGCTAAAATGAAACGCATCCAATGCTCCTTCAGTGACGGGTTAAATTTACGCGCGCTTGCGTGCTCTTCAAGCCTTGGCAACGGAGATGTGATCAGTATTCAACGCGCGCGCGCCAAACAATGAAAAAAGGGCCCGAAGGCCCCTTGCTATTGATCGGTCACTGCTTCGGGCGGTGCAGCTGGTGTCCAAAGCCCCAAACGACGCAGGCGTTCAAGCTCGCGGTGTTGATCCAGATGCATTGCCTCATAGGCGCGATAGTAGACATTCACGTTAAACAACCGCTCTAGTACGCGGCCGCGATTGTCTTTGCGCCACTCAAGGTCCGAGGCCGCCAATGTTTGGCGAATATTCGATGATACACCGTAACGGCTGGCCGCGCTGACCACAGCCCCTTCACCCCCGCGAAGTTTGCCAGAACCTAGATTGCCGCCCAAAGCAGCAACGGCATCCGCCTTCGGTGTGGGGTCGGACAAATTGGCTTTTCCGGGTGTCGGTGCAGGCAGATCTGCGTAGTTTTTGGGCTCTTGCAAAGGCTTGGTTGGCAGAATGGCAAATTCATCCGGCCCATCTTGCGTTGCACGCAAATTCATCAGCGACGGATCGCTATCAGAACATGCAGTCAGCGCCAAAATAACGGCGCTAAGTGTCAGAAATTTCACAGACGATACACGCATTTCACGTCCAATCCCCAAGGTAATCTATGGGTTTATTAGCCCATATAGAAAGCCGCGTCACGGGGTCTTGTTGGTTGATGTAAAAAGAACCAGCCCAATCGCCCCCGCAAAGACGAAAACATCCGCTACATTGAAGGAATACGGGTTCTGGATACCGCAGCACGAGGTGTTCAGAAAATCGACCACTGCCCCGTAGTAGATGCGGTCCACCACATTGCCCAGCGCGCCACCAACCAACAATCCGGTAGATATCTGGCCTAACTTGCCGACCTGTTCTTTTCGGACCCACCAGACCACCCATGCGGCAATAATCAAGGCCAACGCGATCAGGAACCAGCGGGTGACGCTGGTATCTGATCCGAACAGGCCAAAATTGATCCCAGTGTTCCACCCCATCTGATAAACCAGATAAGGCGGCCAGATCTGAACCACGCCAACGCGGTCCAGATCAAGAACGTACAACGCGTGATATTTGGTCAGCTGATCCAAAAGGAACGCCACCAGCGCCGATATGCCGATCACGCGCATCATGATTTAGTGCCGGAAGTGGCGCATGCCGGTGAACACCATGGCAAGGCCAGCTTCGTTTGCCGCGTCGATCACTTCTTTGTCGCGCATCGAACCACCCGGCTGGATCACACAAGTGCCACCCGCTGCGGCGGCTTCCAACAGACCGTCGGGGAATGGGAAGAACGCGTCCGATGCCACGGCTGACCCTTTGGCAAGGCTTTCGTCCAATCCCAGCTCAGCGGCCATGCGCGCAGCTTTCGAGGCCGCGACATTGGCGCTGTCCAAGCGGCTCATCTGACCCGCGCCCACACCCACGGTGGCCTGATCTTTCACGTAAACGATGGCGTTTGACTTCACGTGCTTGGCCACTTTCCATGCAAACAGAAGGTCTTGCATCTGCGCGTCCGTCGGTGCCTTTTCGGTTACCACTTTCAGATCGTCCATGCCGACAAAACCCACGTCTTTATCCTGCACAAGAAGACCGCCGGCGACTTGCTTGTAAGCCGTCAGGGCTGCGCGTGTGTCGGGCAGACCATCGGTCAGCAGAAGGCGCAGGTTCTTCTTAGCTGCGAAGATCTCTTTCGCCTCATCCGATGCACCCGGAGCGATCACAACCTCGGTGAATATCTCGACAATCTTGGAGGCAGTTTCTGCATCCAATGGCTGATTCAAAGCAACGATCCCGCCAAAGGCTGAGGTCCGGTCGCAGTCAAACGCCTTTTGATACGCCTCGACCAGCGTCGCTCCTTGCGCAACACCACAAGGGTTGGCGTGCTTGATGATAGCAACAGCGGGGCTGACGGCGGGGTCAAACTCGGCGACCAATTCGAACGCCGCATCGGTGTCATTGATGTTATTGTAGCTCAGTTCTTTACCTTGCAGCTGAGCGGCAGTGGCCACGCCGGGACGGTTCGAACCATCAACGTAGAAGCTTGCTTTCTGATGGCTGTTTTCACCATAGCGCAGCGTCTGCTTCAGCTCACCTGCGAAAGCGCGGCGGCGCGGGGCCTCCAGCTCAAGCGCATCCGCCATCCAGGTGGACACAGCCGCGTCATAGGCAGCGGTCCGGGCATAGGCACGTTGGGACAGTTTCTTACGGAAATTCGGGCAGGTTTTACCATCATGCTGGTCCATGTCGCCCAGAAGCTTGTCGTAATCCTGCACGTCCACCACCACGTTCACAAACGCATGGTTCTTGGCTGCCGCACGGATCATCGCAGGACCGCCGATATCGATGTTCTCGATACAGGTGTCATAGTCGGCACCCTTGGCGACGGTTTCTTCAAACGGATAAAGGTTCACCACCAGCAAATCGATCGCGCCGATGCCGTGTTCCTCCATCGAGGCAACGTGGGCGTCATTGTCACGCAGCGCCAGCAGACCGCCATGTACCATCGGGTGCAGCGTTTTTACGCGGCCATCCATCATCTCGGGGAACCCGGTGACGTCGGCGACGTCCTTCACGGCAACACCGGCGTCACGCAATGCTTTGGCAGAGCCCCCGGTGGACAGGATTTCGACCCCGCGGGCCTCCAACGCCTGTCCCAGCTCGATCAAGCCAGTTTTATCGGATACGGAAATTAGCGCGCGGCGCACGGGATGAAGGTCGGTCATGTCAGTTGGCCCCCCAAGGCCTGAAGTCGTTTAACTGGAAGCGTTTCGGGATTAAGTTGGATCACAACTTGATTTCGAAACGCTCGCAGCATCAATTTTGATTCGCGCGTTTCGCCTCATCATTGTTCCCAATGATAAGTCAAAACGCTTCTGGCAGCTCCGCCCGGTCGCCTGTTTCCAGATCGCGCAGAACAGTCGAGGTTTCCTGCGCTTTGGCCAGCGTCCAGCGAATGCGTGTCGCATAGTCCATTGCGACGCCAGATAGAACCACTTGTTTTGTTTTTCGGGGCTTAAGACGCGTCTTTTCTAAATAAACGCTACTTTCCAGCGCCAATTCGCCGCGCCCTTCGAAGCGGAACACCCAGATTTCACCGGATCTGAGCGAAAGCGACACCGCAGTGCCGCCCAAATCCAAAGTGGCATCGACTTCTGGATGCAGATGAAAACGAACCGAATACGGCACACCCTGAAGCGAGGTTTCGTCCAGCATGGCATCGAATTTCTGCTGATCTGCTGCGGATACAGCGGTCAGAGTGTCTTCACCAGAAAGTTCGCGACCAGATACGGCAAGCTCAAGCTTGCGCATATGGGTTAGCCCATGTGAACCGATATAGCCGTCATGCGCGGCAACGATCCCGGTCGTGCCCGTTCCCACCACATACTGTAAAGGAACCTGCTTGGGCGTTTGCACCAGAAATGTACGCTCGATCCCATCCAGAACCATCGGTTGAGACAGGCGTGAAGACGACTGCCCCGACAAGCCCAACACCGAATGCGAAGGTGTTGCGCGGCCGGCCTTATGCCACTCTTGACCGAATTGCAGCCCGGACCCGCAATTCACGATCACCGGCCTACGCCCCGACGTCAGCTCGATCGCCAAGGTCGATGCATGGCCATTGGCAGATGCATTCCCGACAGGAGGAGGCGCACCGTCAATAATAACGCTCGTCCGACCAGCGGAAAGACGGGCATAGCCCATTGAAAGATCTTCGTTCGCGGCCGCACGCACACCTGAATTCGCCAAGGCGTGATCCAGCCAACCATCCAAACCGCGCCCACCCCCGTGGAAGCGCGCAAGGCTGCCATCAGAATGACGTAGGGACCGCAGCGTTGGGGCAATTCGATTGATTGCATCCAAGAGCTCTGCATCAGGCTCGCGACCACTTTCACGCAAAGTCAAAGAAGCCCAATTCAGCAGCGTGAAAACTTCAAGAAGCTCTTCCGGGTTGCGCGTCGGAATTCCGCCCTGCGCGTCAATTTGTTCAACACATTCCTGCGCCAAAGCGCGAATTGCTGCGTCCAGCCGAACCTTGACGCCCGTCAAGCTGAAGCCTGCATAGATAAGGCCTGTAAGCGCCTCGAACCTAGGCAAACCGGGGGTGGCACCACCCCAACGCCGGGCTAAAAACAATGTCTGCTGCCCAAGCGACCGGAAGAACCGTTCGCTTTGCTCAGAAGTCATGCCGCCCATCAGGAAAAGTGCATGGCTGATCCACCGGATCAGACGTCTGCCGGTCAAATCGGGGGTCCAACCTTCGCCGCGTCCATTGCCATATGCGTCGATCCAACCAAAGACCCAGTCTTGGGCGCGGCTGCGCGCCTCGTGATCGCCAACACTGGCCAAATCATCCAGCCAAGCAAATCCTTGCGTCTCTTCAATGAAGGCGGGGTTGGGTGGCTTGATGTCCCACAGCATGTGATCCGGCGCGTTCACCAGATGACCCGCAAACAGAAAATTCCCAGCCAGAAGCTGCCTGCCGCGTGCAAATGATCCAATGGTGCGCGGTTCTGGTTGCGACACAAACCCAGCCGCAGACCGTGCCTTGGCCGCGCGCATTGCGTGCCAACGATTTGCGAAACGGGTACCTAACCCGGAAGAACCGATCTGTGGAGCCACTGCGACTGCCTCGCCTCATTCATCTTGCCCGGACCTTTTGGTCCACCCCTCTGTGGGAGCTTGAGGTAAGCATACTATGCTCGTCCGCGCCTGTCATGACGAAATCAAAGCCGATTGATTATTTCCGGCGAAAACACGTGATAAAGAACCCATCCATGCCGCCTTGATCCGACATATAATGCGGAAACACGCGCAAGCCTTCCGGCCCGATCCAATCGGGATCAACGCCTGGCAAACGCAAGGCATCAAGGTCCAAAGTCAGGTTTTCGTGCCGCCCCATCGCATCGCGCACTTGCTCTTCACCTTCGTCAATCAAAAGGCTGCACGTGCAATAGACCAGACGCCCACCGGGCTTCAAAAGCCCAAGCGCGCGATCAATCAAATGCTCCTGAAGTTCAAACAGACCCGGAAAATCACTTCCGTCTTTGGCGTAAGGCAAGTCCGGATGCCGCCGGATGGTGCCGGTTGCGGTACAGGGCGCATCCAGCAAAACCGCATCAAACGGTCCGTCCTCGAATTCCAAAGCATCACTGGTGACCAGTTCGGCAGACAGTTTGGTGCGTGTCAGATTTTCCTCGACCCGCTTCATCCGTCCAGCGGAAATATCAAGCGCGGTGACCTTTGCGCCCATCGCGGCCAGCTGCATGGTTTTACCACCCGGCGCGGCGCACAGATCCAGAACGGATTCGCCAGCTTTCGGGGCCAATACTTTGGCCGGCAATGCCGCAGCCACGTCCTGCACCCACCAATCGCCAGCCTCATATCCCGGCAGATTGGTGATCTGACCATGTTCTGCCAGTCGCACCGATCCAGTGGGAAGCACCACACCTTTCAGGGTTTTCGCCAAGGCCTTTGCATCAGTTTTCGCGGTGAGATCGACAGGAGCACCGGCAAACTGCGCCGTTTCCATCGCGGCGACGGCTTCCTTTCCATAATCCGCCAACAAGGGCTTACGAAGCCACTTTGGCAAACGGGGAATGGGAAGCGTATCCCACTTCGCACGCTCCCGATCAATGTTGCGCAAGACTGCATTGACCAATCCACGTGCATGTTCGGTTTCGGCATGCCCACCAACAATATTTACACAGGCATTCACCACGCCATGTGCTGCCCCGCCATTGCAAATCTCAGACACGCCAAGGCGCAGAGTGTTCAAAACCCTCAGCACAGGGCGCTGTCGCAGAAACGGTCCAAGCATCCGGTCACAACGATCCATATCGCGCAATGTCTGCATCACCAGCCGTTGGGCGCGCGCACGTTCTTCGCCAGACAGTTTTGCCAACCGTTTGGGCAATGCTTCGGACAACAACCGTTTTTCGATTGTGACGTCATCCAGAAGATCCACCACAACATACCGCACATCTTTCGGGTTGCTCATTGCCTGTCCTTTGCGTTTCGCTGTGTTGCGGCCTATATCATCCCCAACACCATCACAAGGATCGCCGCATGTCAGACGATAGCCCCAAGGTCCCGCAATCGGAAAAAGCCGCAGCTGAAAGCTCAAAGCGCGACTTGCCGCCCGCCGCTATTCGCGCCCTTGCCGAAGCAGAGGAACGTCGCAAAAAGGCCGAGGCCGAGGCGAAACCTCTGCCCACTGAACTGGGCGGTCGCGATGGCCCTGAGGCTGTGCGCTTTGGTGATTGGGAAAAGAAAGGCATCGCCATCGACTTCTAAGCGATGGTGATGGGGTTACTGGTTGAACACCCGACTGGGGTGCAACTCTCCTGCCCGATAGATACCTACGGCGACAGCTTTGCCGTCATAAGATGCCCAGGCCTCGTCGCCATATTCGGCATCAGACGTTAGAACCATACCGGGATTGCCGTGCCGCAACCGGGTTGCGCCTTCGGAACTGGCTTTCAATTCAGGCAGCTCCTGCAAGCCTTCCTCGAGCGGGCGCAGATAGGCGTCCAGCTCTCCGGTTTTGGCCAGCTCCTCGATCAACTCGATGGTCACACCATCTTCTGCGTCAAACGGCCCGGACCAGATGCGGCGCAGGTTGCGCACGTGACCGTGACAGCCCAGCGCTTCGCCAAGATCGCGCGCAATCGAACGAACATAGCCGCCCTTTCCGCACGTCATTGCAAGCGTGACATGATCAGCGTCCGGGCGGGACACCATCACAAGTTCCTCGACCCACAACGGGCGGGCTGCGATCTCCACATCCTCACCGTCGCGGGCAAGCTTATAAGCACGCTCGCCATCAATTTTCACGGCCGAGAACTTGGGCGGCACCTGCATGATATCACCAGTGAATTGCCCCAAAGCAGCGGTGATTTCGTCATCCGAAGGGCGTTGGTCACTTTCAGAAACAACCTTGCCTTCGGCGTCATCGGTGTTGGTGGCTTGCCCCAACCGAACCGTAAATTCGTAAGCTTTCAGCGCATCTGTGATGTAAGGCACCGTCTTCGTAGCCTCACCCAACGCGACCGCCAGAACACCCGTCGCTTCAGGGTCCAACGTGCCCGCATGGCCTGCCTTCTTGGCATCCATCGCCCAGCGCACCTTGTTCACGACAGCACTCGAGCTGATACCAGCGGGCTTGTCCACAACCAGCCAGCCGTGAATATCGCGCCCCTTCTTGCGGCGTCCCATCAGTCTTCTCCGGCCTCGTCGGTGTCAGGCTTGCGCAGATCACGCTGCACATCTTCCTGCTGCAACAGGCGATGGGTGTGATCCATCTGGTCAAACGTCTCGTCCATCAAGAACCGCAGTTCCGGTGTGTGCTTGATCTTGATCGCACGCCCAACAAGGCGACGTAGTTCACCTTTGTTGCGCGCCAAGGCCTTCACGGCCTCGGCCCCGCCCTTGCCACCCAAAGGCAGCGCATAGACGGTTGCAATCGATAGATCTGCGGACAGACGCACCTCGCCAATGGTGATGGACATGCGTGACAGGTCGGGGTCATGCACATCGCCACGCATCAGGGCTTCGGACAGGGTCCGGCGGATCAGTTCAGCCACGCGCAGCTGTCGCTGGTTGGGGCCACGTTGGTCATCAAATCTGTTCTTTGCCATATGCGCCATTTATGCGCTGAAAGGCGCGGGTGCAACAGGGCTTTGCCAAGTGGCCTTGCGCAGGTTAGACAGCTTCAACAAAAAACGGAGACCAATCATGAGCGATTTGCCGGGCATTGTGGTGATGGGAGCATCTGGCCGAATGGGTCAAATGCTGATCAAAGAGATACAGTCCAACGATGGCGCCCGTCTGGTCGGCGCGTTGGAGCGCCCAGGGAATGACTGGGTTGGCCGCGATGTGGGTGAATGCATGGGTGGTCAGCCAATGGGTGTCACCGTATCGGATGACCCTCTTGAAACCATGTCCAAGGCACAGGCCGTAATCGATTTCACCGCACCCGCGGCAACTGTCGACATGGCTGAAATTGCCGCCCAAGCCCGCGCTGTGCATGTGATTGGTACAACCGGATTGTCGGATGCCGATCTTGAACAGATTGCGCTGGCAGGACGTCACGCGACCATTGTTCGCGCTGGGAATATGAGCCTTGGGGTCAACCTTCTTGTCCAATTGACCAAGCAAGTCGCCGCTGCATTGGACGAAGATTTCGATATCGAGATCGTTGAGGCTCACCACCACCACAAGGTCGACGCACCCTCGGGCACCGCATTAATGCTCGGCGAAGCCGCCGCGGAAGGTCGCGGCGTGGATCTGCCCGAGGTTTCAGACCGTGGACGCGATGGCATTACCGGCGCGCGCAAACGCGGTGATATTGGATTCCACGCAGTACGTGGCGGTGACATCGTGGGCGAGCACGACGTGCTATTTGCCGCCGCAGGGGAACGGATTGTACTGCGCCATCTGGCCACAGATCGCGCCATCTTCGCGCGCGGCGCCGTTAAGGCAGCGCTTTGGGGTCAGGATAAAAAACCCGGCGAATACAGCATGTTGGATGTTCTGGGCCTTTCAGCCTAAAACACCACCCAGCCAATCAGGTCAGAATCTCTTTCACGACCGGGGTCACTTCTGGAGCTTCCCCAATGTGATAAGCCGCCGATAGCTGTTCCATCGCAGCCTCTGCATCATCCATGTTGGCCGCATGGATCACTGCAATGGCATCCCCGCGTTCAAGTTGCGCGCCCAGCGGTGCCAATCTGGTCAGTCCCACTGACGGATCAATAACGTCCGATGAACGGCGACGTCCGCCACCAAGTTCAACAACGCTCATCCCGACAGCTCTTGTGTCGATGGTGTTGACGAAACCGGATTTCGCGGCGCGCAATTCAGTGATGACGGGTGCGGCGCTCAGATATTTTTCTGGCCTCTCCATCACGTCCGAGGGGCCACCAAGTGCGGCCACCATCTTTGCAAACCTCTCTGCTGCGGCACCGCTGTCTAACACCGCGCGGACCCGCCTTTGCGCCTGTTCTGTTTCAGTCTCGACCCCTGATGCCAAAAGCATCTGTGCACAAAGTGCAATCACAACGGCCTCCAGCCGCTCTGTGCGGCGTGCACCCGTCAGGAACTCGATCGCATTCAGTGTCTCGACCGCATTCCCTGCTGCATCCGCAAGGGGTTCATTCATATCGGTCAACAGCGCGTGGCACGGAAGCCCGGCAAGGTTCGACACCCTTTGGATAGATAGCGCCAGCGCGCGCGCATCTTCATAATTGGACATGAACGCACCACTGCCGAACTTCACATCCATCACCAGTGACCCCAGCCCGGCTGCCAGTTTTTTCGATAGGATCGAGGCCGTAATTAAAGGAATGCTTTCGACCGTCGCTGTCACATCGCGAATCGCATAAAGGCGTTTGTCCGCCGGGGCCAAGTCGCCGGTCTGGCCAATGATGGCGCAGCCCACATCGCGCACCACCCGGTCGAACAGCTTGTTATCTGGCTGCGAAACATACCCCGGAATCGCGTCCATTTTATCCAATGTACCACCAGTATGACCAAGCCCACGCCCGGAAATCATCGGCACAAACGCACCGCAAGCAGCTAAGATTGGGGCAAGCATCAGACTGACATTATCCCCCACTCCGCCCGTCGAGTGTTTGTCGACAACCGGGCCTGGCAGATCTGGCCAGGAAAATACATCACCGCTATCGCGCATCGCTAACGTTAGTGCTGCGGTTTCGTCCGGCGTCAGGCCCTTTAGCCAACTGGCCATGGCAAACGCCGCAACCTGCGCGTCGCTGGCCCCACCTTTGGCGATACCTTCCACCATGACAGAGATGTCTTCACCGGTCAGGATTTGACCGTCGCGTTTCTTGCGGATGACTTCGGAAATCAGCATTGTCTGCTCCGTTTTCTTCACCTTCGGACCAATCCCGCAGCAACGCAAGGGGTTGCCAAGGATCAAGTCCCCGATCACAAAGCAATCATGATTACGCGAGAGTTTCAAAAGGGTGATGCCCAGTCCACCGCCGTTTATTCGGATTGCGAGAAATACCGCTATACTTTGACCCGCGTTTGGGAACCCGCAGGGCGCAAGGCGTTGTTCATTATGCTGAACCCGTCGACCGCGACCGAGGTACAGAACGATCCCACCGTCGAGCGTTGCGAGCGTCGTGCACGCACGCTTGGATTCGGGGCGTTTCGGGTCACCAATATTTTCGCGTGGCGCGACACTGATCCGCGAAAGATGCGCGCGGCGTCTGATCCCGTTGGGCCTGAGAATGATACCGCCATTTTGGACAGCTGCCCTTGGGCAGATCAGATCATATGCGGTTGGGGCACACACGGAGAACACCTGTCACGTGGCCCGCAAGTCGAAGCGTTACTGCGCAACACAAACCGTCCGTCATTTCATCTTGGGCTAACCAAAGCCGGGCATCCAAAACATCCACTCTATATCGCTTATGCCCAACAGCCAGAACGCTGGTTCTGAGCGCATCTCCTAAGCAAATACGTCTGGCCGCACTTCGACGAAAATATCATGCACCGAAGCGTTGGGAGCCCCCTTCAGAATGGCGACCATCTGGCCTCCGATTGTCACCTCGCCATCTTGCCCATTCTCAGACGCCTGAACCACAACACTAAGGTCAGAATTATCTGATTCTGGATCCAATGAGATTCTTCAGAAAGTCTTTTCCCGTTTCGAAATCCGTAATCTCGGCGACTCGTTGGTGATCATCACCTTCGGGATACAGCCAGAATACATCGTCGCCTTCGCCACCGGTCGCCACGTCCGATGCGCCAAAAATCAATGTATCGTTGCCGTCCCCACCGTCCAACACGTCTGATGCGTGATCGTTGTGCCAGTCATAGTCATAGCGTTCGGCTCTGCTTTCCTCCATCGCGTGGCCGAAATGGTCAATCACGTCATCCCCTTCGCCACCGAAAAGCAAATCAGCGCCCAACCCGCCCTTCAAAACGTCATTCCCAGCGCCGCCGCTCAGAACATCATCGTCCGTTGAATCCAGCGATCCTGACAGGTCATCTTCATGACTGCCGCCGAAAAGCTGGTCGTCCCCTTCGCCACCGATAAGAACGTCATTTCCCGAACCACCATCAAGGTAACTGTCGGCGCTGTCCGCAGCATCCAACGTGTCCGCACCTTGCCCGCCAAACGCAGCCAAGGCACCTTCGCCAGCAATGATCGTATCATCGCCTAAATTGCCGAACAGATAGGCCGCCTCATCCCCTGCGACGATGGTGTCATTGCCCGCGCCTGCATCGTAAACGTCGACAGCGCCATCACCCGACACGACAGCCGTCCCATGAAAGGACGAGATCTGGCCTGGGTCTGCGTCATCGCCTGATGGGTCAAGGATCACGTCATCATCGCCATCGGTAAGAATATGCTCATTCATGTCCGGCACAAAATGATCCAGATCTTCACGCCCGTAATGCGAATCGGTTTCAGTTCCCAGAAGTTGGTCCAGTAAGGTCTGTTCTTTCTCAGGGCTATCGCCATCCCCAAGGCCCGAATTTGGCGTCAAAATCCCGGTGGAGCCACCACCAACTGGGATCTTGTTGCCTTCGCCATACATGTCGCCCCCACCGCCATTCCCTTCAGTGTCATCACCCAGTAATTCGGTGAAGCTTTCGGTCATGAAGGCCACTGGCAAAAGGCTTAGAATCAACAATCCAAATAGCATTCAAAAGGCCGCCCGTTTTATACTCAGTTCACATGTCATCAATTCCGATGATGCCGTTCACCGCTTGCGAATGTATGAAACAGCGCGCATTCTTCGTCAGGATAATGTCGACAAGTTTAATCAAATCCATAAGTTAACAATGTGTTAACAACCCGGCTTGCCGCCCAGTTAGGGACCATAAGATGTCAGATTCAGACAGTGAAACCTCTGATCAGTTGACCCAGCGCGAAGAACAACTTGCGCAAGAGGTTCGCGCCTTACGATCCGAAGTCGAGCGCATGAACAATCATCGTTTCATCCGCCTGCATGACAGCCTGTACAAGCTGGGCCTTTTCCAGTTGTATCGCGGATTGGCCTTCGGTCTTGGGTCCGTTCTTGGGGCAACCATTCTTGTTTCTTGGGTAATCTACATGCTGGGTTCCATTGATTTCATCCCGGTGCTGGGCGACTGGGCCAACCAAATCATCGATGAAATTCGGGTCCTACCGTCCGAGCAATGATTTCCTTTGCGTTCGGCGTAGATTCCTTCTATACGCCCACATCCGCATGAAAACTGCGGAATTCTCCACGGGCCCTGCTGGACGACGTCCCGGCTTGCGCCATCCACTCCAACCTATGAAGGAGACCCCGATGTCGATTACTACTGAAGAAAAGAACCGCCTGATCAAAGAATTCGGAACCAAAGAAGGCGACACCGGTTCGCCCGAAGTTCAGATCGCAATTCTTTCGTCGCGTATCGCGACCCTGACCGAGCACTTCAAAACCCACAAGAAAGACAACCACGGTCGCCGTGGCCTTTTGAAGATGGTAGCCCTGCGCCGTAAGCTGCTGGACTATGTGCGTGGTAAAGACGAAACACGTTACCAAGACCTGATCAAGCGTCTGGGCCTGCGTCGCTAAGACCCGCCCTGTTAGACAGTTACGCCCGTCTCGAAAGAGGCGGGCGTTTTCTTTTGCGCTTTTCCTACCTGCCGCGATCCAATTTCTTGATCATCAACGCCAGGCGTTTGGCGATAACGGCACTGCCTTTGAAGGACGGATGGATCATATCCTTTGTGTGAAATGATGTATCGCCATGTGGCACCAGATCTTTGTTGGACAGGAAATAGACATCCTTCATCTGACGGGTCATCTTCTGAAGCCGCGCTTCATAGGCGTCCCCATCGTCGCGGCAATGCTCGATCGTAGAATCCACTCCGGGCGTGCGCAGATAGCCAATTACAATCACCTTTGCGCCGGTGGATCGAATTCTGTTGATCAGATTGGGCACATGCCCGTACTGCCCGTTGATCGTAACCATCAGATTGATTTTTCGACCGCATTTTTTGCATCCACACCCGAACCAAAGGTCATTGCCGCCCCCATTCAGGATTACCCAATCCCAGCGCCCTCCGTGAAACTGGCGACTGATTTTCATACCCAAGCTGCCTGAAATTGGCAGGCCATACATGATGCGCGCGCCCCCGATCGAACGATTAACCACGGGTTCATGCAGGTAGCGGCCCAACATGTCCCCGATAGATCGGTTCGTGGCTTTATGCCACGCCATCAAACTGTCACCCATCACAAGGATGCGTGCAGATCGGGTTTCTGCCAAAGTTGGGTTCGCCATGAAGAAAAGGCAAAATGAGAGTGTCAGATACTTAATCATTATATAGTTTCCGGGCTTAAAATTCATGCCCCGCAGCGCTTTACACCGGGCGAAACACCTTAACTGTGAAGTAATCCAAAGCCGTGAGTCAACTTAAGATTGCGTCAACAAACCTATCCTCTGCCGGATACAATCAACCAATTGACGTTTGGTTTTGCTTGAAATCATCCGCCTTCATCGCCCAGCCTGTGGCAAGGTGAGGAGAAAGACGATGAAAGAAGCAATCCGCGTTTTGATGAATATGGGCACCCTTCACAGGCTGTTTCCGTTCTGGCTTCTGGGCGTTTTCGCGCTGGTAAATTGGTTCAATCCGTGGCTGCTTCTGGCCGTCGCCTACGGCGTAACGGCGCAGTTCTTTGTCGAATACGCCATGCATCGCTTCCTTCTGCATCGCGAGCCTCCGACCGACCAAGGTGTCTTTAATGAGCTTTACCGAAGCCATATCGGACACCACGAATTTCCTGGCGATCCCGAGTTCTTCACCGGAGGGGATCATTGGTATCCGCTGCGATTTGGTACGATCTCGTTTGTCGCCCATTCTGTGATCCTGTGGCCATTCCTTGGCTTTGGGCCCGCCGTTCTGACAGCCTATGTTGCGCTGTATGTCGGGTCTGTCAGTGCATACACATTCTATGAATACTGCCACACACTGGCCCATGTGAACGTGCCGAAAGGTTGGTTCGGACGGCGCGTCACCCGCACCCATTTAGCGCACCACTTTCAGGACCATGAAGCAACATATCATGTCAGTTTCGGTATGAACTGGATCGACAAATTGTTTGGTACAAAACATGATCCAGAGGCCGCGCGGGAACGTTTTGATCGGGAAACCATCCTGTCCATGGGCATGGACCCGGAAGATCTGCGGCTGGTCACCGCCCGCAAGGCCTTCGGCATAACCAAACATCCGCGCCGTCGCCACAGCTAGACCTGTGACCGTTCAAACGGTTTTGCTTTCCAAACCCCTTGTTTTCCTGTAAGGCGCACGCATCTGAGACGTGCGCTTCGACCCCGGCGCATGAAACGATAAAGGGGTCGGTGGCAATGGGGCCACCATGACAACGGAAGACCCGGAGGGCCGGGAGTGCTTCCAACTAGGAAAACATAATGTTTGACGTAACTAAAAAATCGATCGAGTGGGGCGAAGAAACCCTCACTCTGGAAACGGGCAAAGTTGCCCGTCAGGCCGACGGTACTGTGATCGCCACTCTGGGCGAAACATCCGTCATGGCTAACGTGACCTTCGCGAAGGCACAGAAGCCCGGTCAGGACTTCTTCCCGCTGACAGTTCACTACAACGAGAAATACTACGCCGCCGGTAAAATCCCAGGCGGCTTTTTCAAGCGCGAAGCGCGTCCGACGGAAAAAGAGACGCTGACATCGCGTCTGATCGACCGTCCGATCCGCCCGCTGTTCGTCCCCGGCTTCAAAAACGAAGTTCTGGTGATCTGCACCGTGCTGAGCCACGACCTTGTTAACGATCCCGACATCGTTGCGATGATCGCTGCCTCGGCGGCTCTGACCATTTCGGGCGCACCGTTCATGGGTCCGATTGCTGCGGCTCGCGTTGGCTTTGAAGATGGCGAATACATCCTGAACCCGACTTGCGACGACATGCACCAGCTGCGCAACAACCCAGACCAGCGTCTGGACCTTGTTGTAGCCGGTACAAAAGACGCCGTGATGATGGTGGAATCAGAAGCTTACGAACTGACCGAAGCTGAAATGCTGGGTGCCGTGAACTTCGCGCACCAAGAAATCCAGCCTGTGATCGACATGATCATTGATCTGGCCGAAAGCGCTGCGAAAGAGCCGTTTGACTATCAGCCTGCTGATTACTCGGACCTCTACGCTGCAGTGAAAGCTGCTGGCGAAGACAAAATCCGTGCGGCTTACGGCAACACTGACAAACAGGAACGCGTTGGCGCCCTGTCTGTTGCCAAGGAAGAAATCGTCGCTGCCCTGACAGAAGATCAGCAAGCAGACGAGAACCTTGGTTCGGCACTGAAGAAGCTGGAAAGCTCGGTTGTCCGCGGTGACGTGGTGAAAACCGGCAAACGTATCGATGGCCGTGCGCTGGACACAGTGCGCCCGATCGTTTCGGAAGCAGGCATCCTGCCCCGTACACACGGTTCGGCTTTGTTCACACGTGGCGAAACTCAGGGTCTGGTTGTGACCACTCTGGGCACCGGCGACGACGAACAGATGATCGATGCGCTGACCGGCACCTACAAGTCGAACTTCATGTTGCACTACAACTTCCCGCCCTACTCGGTCGGCGAAGTGGGTCGCTTCGGCTTCACTGGCCGTCGCGAAATCGGTCACGGCAAGCTGGCTTGGCGTGCGCTGCAGGCGGTTCTGCCGTCGGCAACCGACTTCCCCTACACCATCCGCGTTGTGTCCGAGATCACCGAGTTCGAACGGCTCGTCCTCGATGGCATCGGTCTGTGGTGGCTCGCTGTCCATGATGGACGCGGCTGTGCCTCTGAAAGCACCAGTTGCTGGTGTTGCCATGGGTCTGATCTTGGAAGATGACGGTTCGTACGCTGTTCTGACCGACATTCTGGGTGACGAAGATCACCTGGGCGATATGGACTTCAAAGTGGCAGGTACCGAAGACGGCATCACGTCGCTGCAGATGGACATCAAGGTTGCAGGCATCACGCCCGAGATCATGGAGAAAGCCTTGGCACAAGCCAAAGAAGGCCGTCTGCATATCCTGGGTGAAATGAACAAAGCACTGTCTTCGGGCCGCGAAGAGTTCTCGGCTCACGCACCGCGCATCGAAACGATGAACGTTCCAACCGACAAGATCCGTGAAGTGATCGGCTCGGGCGGTAAAGTCATCCGCGAAATCGTGGAAGTGTCGGGCGCTAAGGTCGACATCAACGACGACGGCGTGATCAAGATCGCATCGCCAAACGGCGACGCAATCGCCAAGGCTTACGAAATGATCCACGCGATCGTTGCAGAGCCTGAAGAAGGCGCGATTTACACCGGTAAAGTTGTGAAGATCGTCGACTTCGGCGCCTTCGTGAACTTCTTCGGCAAGCGCGACGGCCTTGTGCATGTCAGCCAGATCGAAAACCGTCGCCTGAACCATCCTTCGGACGTTCTGAAAGAAGGCCAGGAAGTGAAAGTCAAACTGCTTGGCTTTGACGATCGCGGCAAAGTTCGCCTGTCGATGAAAATCGTTGATCAGGAAACTGGCGAAGAGATTGCTCCTGAGCCAAAGAAAAAAGACGAAGACTAAGTCAAACGGTTCGGGGTCACCCGAACCGGCACCCGGCTTCGGTCGGTCGCTCGTTTTCAAATAAAAGAAAGCCCCGGTGGAAACACCGGGGCTTTTTTATACAGGGTAGCAATGTGGATTTCCTAAATCTCATTAAGCAAGTTCACTGCAAACCTCGCTGCAAGGCACGGCTTCGACCAGCGATGGCATTTCGCATGCGAACAACGGGCAGAATTCAAGAAACGCCTTCAAGGTCGTTTTTGTGATAGAAATCTCCGCCCAAAGGGTTTGGCTGTGAATGTAGTCGCAAACAAGAGAGACACGGATGCAAGATAAGCCAGAAGACGCACCAATGAGCCGGGAGTGGAACTACCACCCAGACCTTCCGCTTGCAGATACCTCGGTCTTTAGATGGCCGCCACAACCCAGATATTTGGCTACTTGGTTTGCGCGCAACTGGCTGATGCTAAGCGAACGCGTGATGATGATCATCCTTGCGGTTCTGCTTTGGGTGTTCGCCTACCCATCGCTCGATCAGGCTACACATTTCGGGATCGGTTGGGTGACGCAGGTTTGGGCCGTCAACTTGGTGACCATGTTGGTGATCGCGGGCGGGCTGCACTGGTATTTCTACATGCTGCGCGGGCAAGGGAAGACGTTGAAGTTTGACCGCCGCGACATGGCAAAAGGCAATCGACTTTGGAATTTCTCAAATCAGGTCCATGACAATCTGTTCTGGTCACTGGCCAGCGGTGTGACACAGATTTCGGCGTTTCAAGTGCTGACCATGTGGATGATGGCCAACGGATATATCCCGACACTTACCTTCGCCGAAAATCCAGTCTGGTTCATACTGGCTTTGTTGCTGTTGCCGATCTGGTCAGCTTTTCATTTCTATTGGGTGCACAGGCTGTTGCACATGCCGATCCTTTATAAGCACGTACATTCCTTGCATCACCGCAACGTCAATGTTGGGCCGTGGTCCGGGTTCTCGATGCACCCAATCGAGCATTTCATCTACCTGACATCCCTACTGATTCACTGGATCGTTCCAACTCATCCAATCCATCTGTATTTCCACGTGATCTACCTTGGGCCAGGGGCTGCGATGACCCATACGGGTTATGAAGATTTGCTGATCAAGGACAAACGCCGACTGGCGCTTGGCACCTTCTATCACCAGCTTCATCACCGCTATTACGAGTGTAACTACGGCAACCAAGAAATGCCTTGGGACCGTTGGTTCGGGACGTTCCATGATGGAAGCGACGAAGCCACGCAGGACACTCGTCAGCGAAAGAAAGCCATGTATCAGAAAACCAGTGGGTAGCGTCTTGGTTTGCGCAGAGCTGGTTTTTAGATCGGTGCTTTTGTGTCTGTTGGCAGAACGGATTGTCGGCCATCTGGCCCCAGCAACCACACATCGCGCCCTTCCATGACGATGGCAGACAGGGCCTTCCCATGCCCCGCCCCAGTGTCGATGTTCAATCGATTGCCATAGTGCGTGACTTCGGACACGGGCGTATGACCATGCACGATCAGCGGGCCGTGATCTGCGTCTGAGTGGTGAAACTCCTGGCGAATCCAGCACAGGTCGTCTTCGGTCTGGTCTTCAAGCGCTATTCCGGGGCGGATGCCCGCATGGGCGAAATACAGATCCCCCAGTCGGTAATTGGTCTGCAAGTTCGCCAGATAGTCGCGATGCGCCTGGGGTACGGCAGCTCGCGCCTTGGGATGTAACTGATAAGTACGGATACCTTCGGGCACGTCCACACCGTAGCTGGCCAGAGTTTCAACTCCACCAAGGCGCTCATGCAGCCAGTTGTAGTTATACAGAAGCTGTGTATCGACCATGGGGTGTTCGCGCAGAAACATCTCCATCATGCGGTCGTGATTGCCTTTCAGCACCACCCAATTTTCACCGCGCGCCTGACCTTCGATCAGATACTGAATCACGCCTTTGCTGTCAGGGCCGCGATCAACAAGGTCCCCGATGTGGATGATTGGCGCGTCATCGCCACCGCAACCTACGCGGTCTTCCGCGATCAGCGCATGTGCAGCCTTCAGCTTGTCGAGATGGCCGTGAATGTCTCCGATCGCATAGGCGCGCATAAGCAGTGTTCCTTCTTCTGCGGCCACCCTAAGCATCCGGCCCAAAAAGAAAAGCCCCGGCGCAGGACCAGGGCTTTCTTGTCTTCGAAGTGGTCTTAAACGTCGAACTCAAGCGGGCTGACAGTGTTGAACAGACCCGTTTCACACAGGATTTTCATCACAGGTTCCGGGATGGGATTGTCCACGTACAGCAAGGCGATAGCGTCACCACCTGTATCCTTGCGGCCCAAAGTAAAGTTGGCAATGTTCACGCCATTCTCACCCATGGTTTTACCCAGCGCACCAATAATGCCCGGCACGTCATTGTTGGTGGTGTAAAGCATATGGTTCCCGATCTCGGCGTCGATGTTGATGCCTTTGATCTGGATGAAGCGCGGTTTGCCATCCGAGAACACAGTACCAGCGATCGAACGCTCGCGATTTTCTGTTACCACAGTCACCTTGATGTAGCCGTCAAACGTGCCGCCTTTGGCCTGCGTGGTGGTCGAGGTTTTGATCCCACGATCCGCCGCGATAACAGGCGCCGAGACCATGTTCACATCAGGGGTTTGCGGCTTCATCAGACCCGCAATCACAGCGCAGTCCAGCGCCTTCAGGTTCATCTCTGACGCCACACCATCGTAAAGGATGTTCACGGCCTTCACTGGTTCGTCGGTCATCTGACCAACAAAGGCACCCAAATGCTCGGCCAGTTTGATCCACGGACCCATGACCTTGGCTTCCTCGGCAGTGACAGACGGCATGTTCAGCGCGTTCTGTACGGCTCCGGTCAGAAGATAGTCTGACATCTGCTCAGCCACTTGCAGCGCCACGTTTTCCTGCGCTTCGGTCGTTGCAGCACCTAGGTGCGGGGTGCAGACCACGTTGGGTAGGTTGAACAATGGGTTCTCGGTGGCGGGTTCTTCGGCGAACACGTCGAAAGCTGCGCCGGCAACGTGACCCGACTTCAAAAGGTCAGCCAGTGCTTCTTCATCGACCAAACCACCACGGGCACAGTTGATGATGCGAACACCTGCTTTTGTTTTCAGCAGATTTTCACGGCTTAGGATGTTCTTGGTCGCGTCGATCAGTGGCACGTGAAGCGTGATGAAGTCAGCGCGCGCCAGAAGCTCGTCAAGCTCGACCTTCTCAACGCCCATGCTGTCGGCTTTTTCGTCCGACAGGAAGGGATCAAAGGCGACCACTTTCATCTTCAATCCCAGCGCACGGTCGCACACGATGCCACCGATATTGCCTGCACCGATGACGCCGAGCGTCTTGTTGGTCAGTTCGACCCCCATGAACTTCGACTTTTCCCACTTGCCTGCGTGGGTCGAGGCCGAGGCCTCCGGAATCTGACGCGCCACGGCGAACATCATCGCGATCGCGTGTTCGGCAGTAGTGATCATGTTGCCAAAGGGCGTGTTCATAACGATCACACCGGCTTTCGACGCGGCGACCTTGTCGACGTTGTCGGTACCGATCCCAGCACGAGCAACCACTTTCAGATTGGTTGCCGCTTCAAGGATTTTGTCGGTAACTTTCGTGGCCGAGCGGATCGCCAGACCATCATAGTCTCCAATCTTGGCGGCCAGCGCGTCTTTGTCTTTGCCGAGTGTAGGTTCGAAATCGACTTCGATACCGCGGTCACGGAAAATCTGAACGGCGGTTTCCGAAAGCTTATCGGATACGAGTACTTTGGGGGCCATGGTGTTGGTCCTTCTTCAAAGATGTAGGGGAAGTCCCGCGCGTTCTTGCGCGGGACGGTATGCTTATTGTGCTGCGATCTCGGCGTTGAACGCCCAGTCGAGCCACGGCATCAACGCTGCCACGTCCGACGTTTCGACCGTGCCGCCACACCAAATGCGAAGACCGGCAGGCGCGTCGCGGTATGCACCAACATCCAGCGCTACACCTTCGGCTTCCAGCCGTTTGGCAACGGCTTTGGCAAACGCGGCCCCGTCTTTGATGCGGTCGTCAGTGAACTTCAAACAGACCGAGGTATTCGACAGCGTCGCCGGATCGTGAGCCAGGAAATCAACCCAATCGCGCATCTCGACGAAATCAGCGACAGCCTTGGTGTTGGCATCCGCACGATGGATCAGACCCTCAAGCCCGCCAACAGACCGCGCCCAATCAAGTGCGAAAAGATAGTCCTCGACCGCCAGCATCGACGGCGTGTTGATCGTCGCACCGGTAAAGATGCCTTCGATCAACTTGCCGCCCTTGGTCAGGCGGAAGATTTTCGGCAGCGGCCATGCTGGTGTGTAGCTTTCCAGACGCTCAACGGCGCGGGGCGACAAGATCAGAATGCCGTGTGCAGCTTCGCCGCCCAGCACTTTCTGCCAGCTGAACGTAGTCACATCCAGTTTGTCCCAAGGCAGGTCCATCGCAAACGCAGCCGAGGTCGCATCGCAGATCGTCAGACTTTCGCGGTTAGATGGAATCCAGTCGCCGTTCGGAACACGCACGCCCGAGGTCGTGCCGTTCCAGGTAAAGACAACATCGTTGGTGAAATCGACCGACGCCAGATCAGGTAGCTCGCCATAGTCAGCGGTTTTTGCCACAGCATCCAGTTTCAGCTGCTTGTTCACATCCGTGACCCATCCAGCGCCGAAGCTTTCCCAAGCTAACATCTCGACCCCACGTGCGCCCAGAAGCGACCACAGCGCCATTTCAACTGCGCCAGTATCCGACGCAGGAACGATGCCGATTTTATAATCCGCAGGGATGCCCAGCACCTCACGCGTGCCCTCGATAGCCGCTTTCAGCTTGTCCTTGCCAATGGCAGCACGGTGCGAACGGCCAAGGGCAGCGTCCGACAAAGCATCCAGATTCCATGTGGGGGGTTTGGCACAGGGGCCAGAAGAAAAACGCGGATTTGCCGGCCGCGTAGCCGGTTTTGCAATATCAGTCATGATACCCTCGCAGATATGTGCCCTTCGTTGGGGAAGGGTGTCCCACTGACCGAGGTAAGGCGCGGGACTATTCTGCACAAGCACAAAAGCGTCGGATATTACCCGCGATAGGTCGAATTCAGACGCTGAAAGACCACTATCGGAAACTTGCGCCCCAGCTGGAAACGCCGCAATTACCTGTAAATTGCTGATTAGAGCTTGTGATCCGGACGTGATCTGCCGCATGAAACGCCTAGTTAAATTGCCCAGACAAAGGCCCATCCATGTTCATCGCCACACTGATCGCATCCCCCTTGGCCCGCAATCTCGACCCCGCCCTTGTCGAGAACTTGCGCAATGCGTGGGGCGGTGGCGATGAACAATGGCTGGCCCCAGACGAAGCCGCAGAGCTCTCACTGGACGTGATGCCCGACAACCGTTGGGAAATTTGGGGCGATCTTCAAAAGATGGGTATCGACCTGATTGTGCTACCCGCCAAAGATCGCCGTAAAAGGATGCTGCTGGCCGACATGGATTCGACCATGATCCAGCAAGAATGCATCGACGAACTGGCGGACGAGGCTGGCGTTGGAGAGAGGGTGAAAGACATCACAGCACGCGCTATGAACGGAGAGCTGGATTTCGAAGGTGCGCTGATCGAACGTGTTGGGCTGCTGAAGGGTCTGTCAGAGGGCGTCATTGCCGACGTGCTGGCAAACCGCATCACCCTGATGCCAGGTGGTCGCGCGCTTCTGGCAACGATGAAGGCAAACGGAGCTTATGCCGCGCTGGTGTCCGGCGGGTTCACCGCCTTCACCGCCCATGTGGCCGAGACGCTTGGCTTTGACGAAAACCGTGCGAACACTCTGAACGTGGAAGACGGCGTATTAACCGGCACCGTTGGCATGCCCATTCTGGGGCGCGAGGCCAAGGTCTCGGCGCTGAAAGATATCTCGGCGCGTCTTGGGTTGGATCATGCGGACGTGATGGCCGTGGGTGATGGTGCAAATGACCTTGGCATGCTTGGGCTTGCTGGCGCTGGTGTTGCACTTCACGCGAAGCCTTCTGTCGCGGCTGAATGTGATATCCGCATCAACCACGGTGACCTGACCGCCCTGCTGTACATTCAGGGCTATGCGTCGACTGACTTCGTAAATGGCTGAGTTTTCAACCGAAATCCTGTTGTTCCTTCTGGCGGCAGGTTTTGTTGCCGGGTTCATTGATAGCATCGCAGGCGGGGGCGGGTTGATCACGGTCCCTGCACTTTTGCTGGCAGGCGTGCCACCTGTCACAGCGCTTGCCACCAACAAAGTGCAAGGGCTTTTTGGCGCGGGCATGGCGGCAATCACCTATGCACGCAAAGGCCATGTGAACCTGCGCAAGCAGCTGAAACCCGCAGCCTTTTCTTTCATCGCGGCATTGCTTGGCGCGCTGTCGGTCAATGCCCTGCCTGTTGATCTGATCCGCTGGGTCTTGCCCGTGCTTCTGGTTGGGATTGCCATTTTCTTTGCCGTGAAACCGGGGTTGGACGACACTGATCGCCACCAGCGACTTTCGCCCGCTGTCTTTACGTTGACCTTCGCTCCGCTGATCGGCTTTTACGATGGGCTGCTTGGCCCGGGTGCCGGCGCTTTTTACATGCTGGCATTCGTTGCCATGGCGGGACATGGCATCCTAAAGGCCACCGCCCATACGAAGCTTCTGAACTTCGCATCAAATGTTGGTGGGCTGGCAGGCTTTCTGATCGTGTTGTCTCCGCTTTGGGCAATCGGGCTTGCGATGGGGGCCGCGCAAATTGCCGGAGCCTATGTCGGCTCCAGCCTTGCGTCGCGGATAGGTTCGAAGCTGATCAAACCCCTGCTTGTCATTGCATCATCCGCGATGGCCGTGAAGCTAATCGCGGATTTGCTGTAGAGCCTATTACAAGGTCAGCACGGCCTCAGACGGGCGAATAAAGCCCGTATTCAGCCCGGCAAAATTCAGAACGTCCGGGTTAAGGCGTTTCTTCACATCTGGATGCGACGGGTCCAACACACCCAGCTTCACAAGAATGGCCGCGATGGCACATTCCGATGCGCGGGTTGATCCGTCTTCGATCTTCAGCGCGACACCCATCTCAAGCTCGGGGATGATGGCGATGAAGAAGGCTTCGGCACCCGTTTTCAAGGCGACTTTGCCCGGCGCGGTGCGCATCAGCTCGGTACAGGCGCGGGTTTCGCCGGCCACCAGATCGGGGTGAAGCATCATCGCTTCGCGCAACCGGACCGAGGCCCTCGCGCGCGCATCCCCACCTTCTTTCGCAGAAGCAAAACCAGCCATGGCCCGCCCCATGCCCAGAAGCGTGCTGGCGTGATTGGGGGCTGAACAACCATCAATCCCGAAACCGGGGCTTTTCTCGTCCGTCACTTCTTCGAAGGCTTGTTTGATTGCCACCTGAATCGGGTGATCCACTTCTACATAGTTTGGATCGGACACGCCCATATGCCGGCTAAGCGTCAGGAACCCGGCATGTTTGCCCGAACAGTTGTTGTGAATGCGGCAAGGGCTGTCATCTGTTTTGATCAACCCAACCTTTGCAGGTTTGTCGGCAGGCCATTGTGGGCCGCAGCGCAGATCATCATTGCCCAGCCCCATATCCGCCAACCAACGTGACACGCGATCGGTGTGAATGGCAGCGCCCTGATGACTTGCACAAGATAACGCAAGCTGCTCGGTCGTCAGGCCTGCAGCGTCCGCCGCCCCACTTTCTACAAGAGGAAGCGCTTGCAACATCTTCGCCGAGGATCGCGGTAGAATAACCTGATCCGGGTCACCCCACGCGTGCACAATCCCACCTGTCTTATCCACTACGACCGCATGCCCACGGTGTTGGCTTTCAAGGATATCACCGCGCCAGACCTCGACCAGCCGCTCTGCCTTACCCATTCTTTTCTCCTTCTGCCCGGAAACACGCGAAAATCCGCTGCCGGGGCTTTCATTACCCTGTCTTTTCACGCTAAACTGCGCTTGCAGACATGGAAACGACCTGAGCGGTCTGGTCAAGGGCCACTTAAGATGGCAGGGACAACGCAACGGTCCGAGGCAGAGGCAGCGGAGGCTGTATTAGACATGAATCGTTTGATCTTGGGCGCAATTGGCGCCTTCGGCTTGTCGGTGGCAGCGACAGGTGTCTTGGCGCAAGAAAGTTCGAACCGGGTGGCCGCGAGCACCGATTGGAGCGTTTTCGTCGAGAAAAACCCAACTGAGTGCTGGAGCGTTTCCAGCCCGAAAGAAACCGTAAACACGAAAAACGGCCGTGCGGTTGCGGTGAAACGCAGTGATATTCTGCTGTTTGTCAGCTATCGCCCAGGCAAAAACGTGAAGGGCGAAGTGTCGTTCACTGGCGGCTATCCGTTCGCCCCAGGCTCTACGGTAGGGTTGGACATTGGCGGTAAGAGCTTCCAATTGTTCACCGATGGCGAATGGGCGTGGGCAGCAAGCCCTGCTGATGATGCAAAGATCATCAAGGCGATGAAGGGCGGCGCCAAAGCCGTTGCGTCAGCACAAAGTGCGCGTGGTACTAAAACGCAGGACACGTTCAGCCTGCTTGGCTTTACCGCCGCAGTCGACGAAGCCGGCAAGCGCTGCACGAACTGATCCACTTGATCAGAATTCTTTTTGAACACGCCATGGTGTAATCCGTGGCGTGACAAACTATGTTTGTGCCTCTATAGACTGCCGCCCTGCACTGTAAGGAACCTGACATGGACCCCAAGGCCCCGATTACTCAGGATGTGATGACCATCCCGCGCAAGATCGACGAAGGTGGCAAACGCAACCTTGTTGGTATGACGCGTGATCAGATGCGTGATGCGTTGATCGAAATGGGCACGCCGGAAAAGCAGGCCAAGATGCGGACCGGCCAGATCTGGCAGTGGATTTACCAGTGGGGCAAACGCGACTTTGCCGACATGACAAACCTTTCCAAGAATTATCGTGCCGAACTGGCCGAGCAATTTGTGATCGAAACCCCCGAAGTTGTCAGCCGTCAGGTTTCCGAAGACGGAACCCGCAAATACCTTGTCCGCATCGCAGGCGGACATGAAGTCGAGGTCGTGTATATCCCCGAAGAGGGTCGCGGCACGCTCTGCATCAGCTCGCAAGTGGGCTGCACACTGACCTGTTCCTTCTGCCACACAGGCACCCAGAAGCTGGTGCGCAATCTGACTGCGGGCGAAATCATTGGCCAAGTCATGATGGCACGCGATGATCTGGACGAATGGCCAGAACCCGGCACGCGGAACCAAGACGAAGCCCGTCTTTTGTCCAACATCGTTCTGATGGGCATGGGAGAGCCGCTTTATAACTTTGACAACGTGCGCGACGCGATGAACATCGCGATGGACCCCGAAGGCATTCAGCTGTCACGCCGTCGTATCACCCTGTCGACATCAGGCGTCGTGCCCGAGATCGCCCGCACGGCCCAAGAAATCGGCTGTCTTCTGGCCATCAGCTTCCACGCAACCACCGACGACGTGCGCGACATGCTGGTCCCGATCAACAAGCGCTGGAATATCGAAGAGCTTTTAAGCTCTCTCGCCGCTTATCCGAAGGTGTCGAACAGCGAACGGATCACCTTTGAATACGTGATGCTGAACGGTGTGAACGACAGCGATGAAGACGCCCACCGCCTGGTAAAACATATCAAACGCCACAGCATCCCAGCCAAGATCAACCTGATCCCGTTCAACGAATGGCCCGGCGCGCCCTACAAAAGGTCGTCGAACAATCGCATCCGCGCCTTTGCCGAGATCATCCATCAGGCCGGCTTTGCCAGCCCTATCCGCAAACCACGCGGCGAGGATATCATGGCGGCTTGTGGTCAGCTAAAGTCCGAAACTGAACGAGCGCGTAAATCGAAGCGCCAGATCGAGGCTGAAGCTAGGTTGAGCTGATCCAGATACTTTAATCAGTACGTCGACGGCAATGAATGAAGCCAGGCCGCTCCCTGCGCCTCGTCTCTTTTAACGATCAATCGAACCGGATAATCCGCGTCCTCAAGTTTCGGGATGCGCCAAATATTCTTTCGAAGACTTCGTCGCAACGCACCCCGTATGCCGTGAAAATTGACAGTTAACGCTCAACATGGCTAAATATTAACGCTTTCTTAATGAATGGGGAGAGGCAGGCTCAACCCCAGCGAGAGTGGAAGCGAGAGTTTGATCAATGGCGTTGCTGACGCTTACCTTCCCACCTGGAACCGTTGCATCCGTTTCCAAGTCGAGGGGCGACTGGATAGTCAACTCTGTCAACACCACTGATGTGGTCATTGTTGTTGATGATTTTGACAACGACGGAACAATTTCAAACGATGAATGGGACGCTGCCGTATCGGGTAACGGCAATGACATTGGCGATACGGGCTTCATGTATTCGGGCGGAGGCACCTCGGGCTTTCTCTATGCTACCAACGGCACCACCACATTCACGGTTGGTGACGATGTCACCGCAATTCGCGCAGCTATGTCGAACCATTTCGAGGCGGATGTCTCGGCCGTTATCTGTTTTGTCAAAGGCACAAGGATCGCAACGCCGCATGGTCAGAAGTCGATAGAGACCCTGAACGAAGGGGACCAAGTTCTGACAATCAATGGTGATATCCACACGATACGTTGGATCGGTCGCCGTGAGGTATCCGCGTTTGAAATGCATCACGCACCAAAGCTTTGCCCTGTGCGCATTCGTGCCGGTGCCTTGGGAAATCAACTTCCCCATCAGGATCTACTGGTAAGCCGCCAACACCGAATCTTGATTAAGTCCAAAGTCGCTGAACGCATGTTTGGCTCGAAAGAGGTTTTGATACCTGCCATCAAGCTTGTTAGATGCTCGGGCATCGACCTTGATGAACGCCCCCGATCACTCGCGTACTTTCACATCCTTCTTGATGACCATGAAATCCTGCTGGCAAATGGCGCCCCCGCAGAAAGCCTGTTCACAGGTCCGGAAGCGATGAAGTCGTTATCGCCAGAGGCTGTCGAAGAAATCTCGACCCTATTCCCGGAGGTGCTTGAACGGATCGCCCTACAGGGCCCCGCAGCTTTTGTCCCTTCAAACAAGAAGATAAATCGAATGCTCAAGCGGCACAGAAAGAACAGCAAAGACTTGATCAGCGTCTAGGCTTGCCTTCTTCTGCGCCCGAAAATTTCTTAGCTCTTTGATTCAACCTTGCTGATCACCGCCCCGGCAAAGCATCCCGTGCATCTTGATTTGGCCAGTTGTCCATCGCATCAACAGCTTCCTGAGCGGTTTCGACGAAACGGAACAAGTCCAGATCCTCGGCGCTGATGGTGCCCGCATCTGACAGCGCTTCCCAATTCACGATCGTGGTCCAGAAATCTTTGCCGAAAAGCAGGATCGGAACTTTCTTCATGCGGCCGGTCTGAATCAGGGTCAGACTTTCAAAAAGCTCGTCCAAGGTGCCAAAGCCGCCGGGGAAGATGGCGATGGCTTCTGCGCGCATCAGGAAGTGCATCTTGCGGATGGCGAAGTAGTGGAAGTTGAAGCACAGGTCCGGCGTTACGTATTCGTTGGGCGCTTGCTCGTGCGGCAGCACGATGTTCAGACCGATGGATACGCCACCCGCATCCTCTGCGCCGCGGTTTCCGGCTTCCATCACGCCGGGGCCGCCGCCGGTGACAACGACGTTTTCGCGGTGATTGTTCACCTTTGATCGCAAGGTCAGAAGGCGAGCAAATTCGCGTGCTTCATCATAAAACTTCGAAAGATCGGCAAGAGTCTTCGTGCGGGCGCCGTCCTTCTTAGAAGGTTCGGGGATGCGCGCGCCGCCGAACAGAACAACCGTCGATTCAACACCGTATTCCTGCATCATCAGTTCAGGCTTCAATAGCTCTAACTGTAAGCGAACCGGGCGCAGCTCATCGCGACACAGAAATTCCGGATCATCGAAAGCCAGCTTATAGGCCGGCGCCCGCGTTTGGGGGGTGTCCGGAATATGGTGTGCTGCCTCGCGGTCTTGATGGCTGTCGCGAAGCGGATGGTTGCGGTCGTCTTTCATAGAACTGGTCCTGTCACATTAGCGTTTCTTCCCCAAGGCGTAGCGGCTTTAGCGCTAAAGGACCAGTGCAACATGCTCACTGTTGCGCGATGAAAACGTCGCTTGGGCGTCTCTTGCCGCCGCAGATGGGCGCACCTGCCGCGATCTGCATTGCGAAAAAGAGCTTTGAGGCTTATAGGCCTTTGCAAACAACACGCGCCCACGGAGTATCAGAAATGTCAAACGCACAACTCGAAGCTGCCATTGAAGCCGCCTGGGAGGCGCGCGACACAATCACACCCGCAACTACGGGCGAAACCCGCGAAGCGATCGAAGATACGCTGAATGCGCTCGATAGCGGCAAGCTGCGTGTGGCGGAACGTCAGGACAATGGCGACTGGCATGTAAACCAGTGGGCCAAGAAAGCCGTGCTGCTGGGTTTCCGCATCAAGGACATGGAAGAGCAATCCGGCGGTCCGCAAGGCGGCGGCTGGTGGGATAAGGTCGACAGCAAGTTCAAAGGCTGGGGCGACAACCAGTGGAAAGCCGCTGGCTTCCGCGCCGTGCCGAACGCCGTTGTGCGCAAATCAGCCTACATCGCACCGGGCGTGGTTCTGATGCCTAGCTTTGTAAACCTTGGCGCCCACGTGGACGAAGGCACCATGGTTGATACATGGGCCACCGTTGGTTCATGTGCGCAGATCGGCAAAAACGTACACCTGTCGGGTGGCGTTGGCATCGGCGGCGTTCTGGAACCCATGCAGGCCGGCCCGACCATCATCGAAGACAATTGCTTCATCGGCGCACGCTCGGAAGTCGTGGAAGGCTGTATCGTTCGCGAAGGCGCGGTTTTGGGCATGGGCGTGTTCATCGGCCAATCAACCAAGATCGTTGATCGCGAAACCGGCGAAGTCATGTACGGCGAAGTGCCACCTTATTCGGTCGTGGTTGCTGGCTCGATGCCATCAAAGAACAACATCAACCTCTATTGCGCCGTAATCGTGAAGCGTGTTGACGCCAAGACCCGTTCGAAAACCGGTATCAACGAGCTGCTGCGCGACTAATTTCAGGATAGTGGTCGCCCCAGACATTCGGTGCGTCCTTTTGCAGAGATTTCGTCTCGATGCGCGCCATGTGATGCATGGCGCGCTTTTCACATCCGCCAGCCGATTTCATAGCGTTTCGCCACGCGCGTTTTGCCGAAGGTGCTGACCATGGCAAGGCTGCGCCTTGAAGCCAGCGGCGCAGGGCCAACGGCAGACCGTCATATTCCCGCATTGGGCTGGCCGCCCGCTTTCGCGCCTTTAGGGAAGATCGAAGATTGTTCATCGGGATTAGTTTATCTGGAGTAAGTTATGTTATTTCATAACAATAACTGACCTCAACTTCAAGCGGCCTCACCCCTCCTCGTGAAAACCGAAGGGGTCTGATTTACCGCGGACCGCCAAACCATTTTGCAGACAGATCTGAATACGCGCCCGTTTCGATCAAACGCAGCAGTGCGACGTTGATCTCTTCGCGCAGAGGGCTGCCTGTGGGTAGGGCAATGCCGTAGCTTTCGGGACGGGACACGCTGTCCAGAACCTCGCCATATCTCGCGCCTTCATTTTGCGCGTAGTGCGCCAAGATAGGCCCGTCAAAAATCACGGCGTCCAGTTCACCCTGTTCAAAGTCACCTAATAGCGCATCAAGCGAGTCGTAGCCCGCGTAAACCATGCTGCGTTCTTCTAAGAATATGGATGCAGTCGACCCTTCAGTCGTGCCAACGCGCTTCCCGTCAAGATCAGAAACCGAATGGATCGAGCCCGAGATCGCGCTGACCGTGATGGACGCAGTGATATGGGCCACAAAAACCGACACAACAAACAAGCTTGAGATCACAAGGAACGTGCCGAACAAACGCCCAAATGTTGAGCGTGGCAGGCGTTCTTCGAAGCCGCCGTTCACAACTAGATTAAGTGCCCACCAGAAAGACGGGAACATGGCTTGGCGGGCACTTCCTTCGAAGTAAGGCTGTTTGTCGCGTTCAAAGAACCACATCAGCATGCCGCCACCCAGAAGCAACGCAAAGGCTGCCAAGATGGCTAAGGCAAGGTCGAGGCTAAGCAGTGTTGACCAAATGCTTATTCCGTCTTGATTGCGGGGCACCATGATCCTTAAGCCACCGTGATAGATCGGTTGCGAGAAATCCATGCGTGCTTCGCGATCACGAGTGATAGAAATATTGGCAATTGCTCCATCAACCGTAATGTTTTCGACGCGCCCCAGCATGTCAGGAAAGCTTTCAGCCACTTCAAAGCTGACAGTCTGGCCCATTTCTTCGGCAATGGCGGTCATCAGATCGATGGCAAAGCCAGAAACTTCATCGCCATCACTGATGGCAAAGGGCGGTCGTTCGACTGTTACAAATTCCAGATCAGATGCCTGAGCATAGAGTGCCGTGGTCGCACATATCCATGCCAGACACACAGCGGCCAAGTGGCGAAGCCTTTGTGCAATCATTGCGCTTTTTCCCCAAACTACATTCCCCCAATACCCTGACCAGTGCGAACTGCCAACTGTTTGCGTTTGTCTCTTGTGCTTTCCGTAACGTTCTGCCACGCCTCTTTTCATGACCAAGACAACCAAAACCAAGAAATCCCACAAGGTGTACACACTTCTGGTTGAAGTGGGCCGCAAGGACGACGACGGGTTGCCCGAAGGCGCGACCGGTGCGGCGTTGGTTTGCTATGCCTCGGGAATTGATGAAGCGGAAGCGGTGCGTGAAACCGTCGCAATCCTGAAACAAGCAGATTTGGCCCCGCTGGACGTCAGCGGCTATGGGTCGCTGGATGATCGTTTGGCCGAGGGTCATGACATCCCGCCAGAAGAGCGAAAGCTGATGGGGCGTGCATTAGCCGAAAACAGCGTGATCGTCGCGCAGATGACGCCATTCTTCGACGAGGACTGAAGATGGGAACCATCTTTTGGGACCTGGATGGAACCCTGACCGACCCTAAGCCCGGCATTACAGGCAGCGTGATCAAGGCGCTGGAAGATTTGGGCATAACGGCACCAAAGGCAGACGATCTTGAATGGGTGATTGGCCCCGCATTGTTGTGGAGCTTCGAGAGGCTTGGCGCCCCCGACCCTGAAGCCGCGTTGGCTGCTTATCGCCGGCACTACACCACGGGTGGCGGGATGTATGACTGCATGGTCTATGACCGCATCCCTGAGGTTCTGGAGCAACTTTCACAATCACGCGCGATGCACATCGCAACGGCCAAGCCGCATGCCTATGCGCGAAAGATCACTGAGCATTTCGGACTGTCGAAACACATGACACATGAATTCGGACCAGAGCTGGATGGCACCCGAAACGACAAGGCCGAGCTTTTGGCACATGCGTTAGACGTCACCGGCGATGACCCGGCGCGTTGCGTCATGATCGGGGACCGGCACTACGATATGAAAGCCGCCCGCGCCAACGGTATGGGCTTTGTGTCTGTTGCGTGGGGCTATGGCAAAGATGACGACCTGTCTGATGCGGATGCCCATGTAACAACGCCCGACGAATTGCCGGGCGCTATTAACTCGATTTTGGACTGAACCCTCTAGGGCTTCACGATCGTGACAAAGCTGTCGGGAACGGACGGGTCTTGCATCAACAGCTTATCCAGCGGGATCGTGATTGACGCAGCGCGGCCATTCATGGCTTTCACGCCGTTTGTCTCGATGATGTTGCCGACGATCTCCATCTTGATCCGACGCCCCACAAAGGCTTGCTGCATCATGGCGATCATTGCCGGGTCCATACCGCCTTCCGAAATCTGACTTTTCAGCGCGGCCAGATCCATCGAAACCCGGACGTTACCGTCGGGCAAACGCTCGATCTTTGCGGACTGATCGGGGGCCATGCCTTCGGACCTTGCTTTTGCGTCTTCAAGCTCGGCAATCATCTCATCAATTGTGCCGGTTTGCTCGACTTCACATTTGTAGCCACCATCTTTAAGCAGCGTTCCAACGCCGTCCTCACACAGATCCTGACCGCTTGAAAGCATCATCTGATAGGCATCAGGACCTGCAGTCACCACCGAAGACACGGTGGCCGTGTCGTCTTTGATGCTCAGCTTCATATCGGCATCAATACAAGCCGTCAGGGGTAAAAGAAACAAAAGGAACAGGAGTTTACGCATTGGGCGCTCCGATCATACGTTGAATTTTGCGAACAGGTTAGCCGCCGGATGGCATGGGGTCCAGCGCAACTCGGTGCAATTCCCCAATGCGCAGGCTTTCGCGGGCAACGCCCGTTTGCACCGCGTCCAGCACCTGTTACAGAAGGGATGAATGGAGAATTTGATGACCGACACCCCTTTTGCGCCTCTTGATCCCGTGGACCTGACCCAACAGCTTGTACGCTGCGCGTCGATCACGCCTGATGAAGGGGGTGCGCTTGTGCTTCTTGAGAAAATCCTGACGGATGCCGGATTTGCCTGCACCCGCATTGATCGGGGCGAGGTGTCAAATCTGTATGCGCGCTGGGGGTCGAAGAATGCCCGCACATTGGGTTTCAACGGTCACACCGATGTGGTGCCCGTAGGGGATGCCAACGCATGGAGCGTCGATCCGTTTGGCGCAGAAATTCGAGATGGCTATTTGTATGGCCGCGGTGCGACGGACATGAAATCAGGCGTGGCGGCTTGGGTTGCTGCGGCAGTGGATTTCACCCGAAATGCGCCCGAGGATGCATCGCTTGTCATCACCATCACCGGCGACGAAGAAGGCCCGGCCACAGATGGCACTGTGGCCATTCTGGACTGGATGGCCAAGCAGGGTGAGCAGATGACCGATTGCGTCGTCGGTGAACCCACCTGCCCCAATGACATGGGCGAGATGATGAAGATCGGGCGTCGCGGATCGATGACTGCTTATTTCACCGCACGTGGCGTACAGGGCCATGCAGCCTATCCGCATCGTGCTTTGAACCCAGTGCCTGCCTTGGCACGTCTGATGGCTGATCTGGCCGCGCATGAATTGGATCAGGGCACGGATCACTTCGACGCCTCCACTCTGGCTGTGACCACCATCGACACGGGCAATCCCGCCACCAACGTGATCCCCGCCGAAAGCCGTGCGACGGTGAATATCCGATTCAACGACGCCCATAGCTCGGACAGTTTGACCAAATGGCTGCAGGCTCAGGCCGAACGGGTCGGCAAGGACACCGGCGTGGATATCGAGATGGATGTGAAGGTTTCAGGTGAAAGCTTTGTGACGCCTCCGGGTGCGCTGTCGCAGTTGATCGCGGATGCAGTTCAGTCTGAAACGGGCCGGGTGCCCGAAGCGTCGACATCTGGCGGGACATCGGATGCCCGCTTCGTCCAACATCATTGTCCCGTGGTCGAATTTGGCCTTGTCGGGAAAACCATGCATGCGGTGGATGAACGGGTCGAAGTCGCCCTGATCCCGCAGCTTAAATCCATCTACAGCCGTATCATTCAGGATTACTTCGCATGAGCAAACTGCCCACCAAGAAAGACATTCTGGACTGGATCGCGGAACATCCGACCCAAACCGGAAAACGCGACATTGCGCGCGCGTTCGGCATCCGAGGTGCTGCCCGAATTGATCTGAAGCGCATCCTGAAAGAGCTTGAAGCCGAAGGTCATCTGCAAAAACGCAAGAAGACTTACCGCGAAAAGGACAAGCTGCCCCCGGTGTCGGTGCTGCGCGTTGAAGCCCCTGACACGGATGGTGATCTGTTTGCCACTCCAACTGAATGGGAAGGCGAAGGCCCTGCGCCTCGTGTTCTTTTGGTCACGAAGGACGGCGACCCAGCCTTGGCCCAGGGCGAGCGTATCTTAGCCCGATTGACCGAAGTGAAAGATGACACTCACGCCTATGAAGGCCGTCTGATCCGTCGCATCGGATCAAACCCCATCCGCATCTTGGAGATCTTCCGCAAGGGGTCCGAGGGTGGACGCATTGTGCCCATCGACAAAGGCGCAGACAAGGAATGGCAGGTTGACCCCGGCGAAGATGAAGGCGCCAAGGATGGCGAGCTGGTCGAGGCTCAGCAATCCGGCCCGAAGTCCCGCATGGGCCTGCCCCGCGCACGCATTGTCGCCCGCCTTGGTGATCCAACCGCCCCCAAAGCGGTCAGCTTGATCGCAATCCACCAGCATGGCATTCCTGATGCCTTCCCTGACAAGGTGATCGAAGAAGCAGACGCGCAAAAACCCGCAGGGTTGAAGAACCGCGAGGATTTGACCAACCTTCCTTTGATCACCATCGACCCAGCAGATGCGCGCGACCACGATGACGCCGTTTACGCCCATCCCGATGACAATCCCAAGAACCCCGGCGGCCATGTGGTTTGGGTCGCAATTGCTGACGTCGCGCATTACGTGACACCCGGATCGGCGCTGGATCACGAGGCGCGCAAACGCGGCAACTCCAGCTATTTCCCTGACCGCGTTGTACCCATGCTTCCGGACCGTCTGTCCGGGGACCTGTGCAGCTTGCACGAAGGTGTCCCGCGCGCCTGTCTAGCCGTGCGAATGGTGCTGGACGCCCAAGGTAACAAGAAAAGCCATAGCTTTATCCGAGGGCTGATGAAGTCCCATGCTTCGCTGAACTATGCCGAAGTTCAAGCCGCACAAGATGGACAACCGAACGACAAATGCGCGCCGTTGATGGACGAGGTAATCGCTCCGCTTTACGCAGCTTATCGGTCTGCCAAGATGGGACGAGAAGCGCGGCAGCCGTTGGATTTGGACCTTCCCGAACGCAAAATCATCTTGGGTGAAGATGGCAAAGTGTCTTCGATTGCGTTTGCCGAACGGTTCGATGCACATCGTCTGATCGAAGAGTTCATGATTTTGGCGAATGTCTCGGCCGCCGAAGAGCTTATGCACCTTCAACGCCCGCTTCTGTTCCGAGTGCATGAAGAACCCAGCCCCGAAAAGCTGGAAGCTTTGCGCGAAGTTGCTCAGGCGTCAGGGTTTACGCTGGCCAAGGGGCAGGTCCTACAAACACGCCATCTGAACCACCTTTTGGCGCAGGCCGAGGGCACCGAGTTTGACGAGCTAGTCAACATCTCGACCCTGCGGTCGATGACGCAGGCCTATTACTATCCTCAGAACTTCGGGCATTTCGGACTGTCGCTTAAATCTTACGCCCACTTCACCTCGCCTATCCGTCGCTACTCCGACCTGATCGTGCATCGCGCTTTGGTGTCCGGTCACGGCTGGGGGGATGACGGATTGTCACCTGCTGACGTTGAAACACTGGAAGCCACGGCAAAGCATATCTCGGAAACAGAGCGTCGTTCGATGCTGGCCGAGCGTGACACGACGGACCGCTATCTGGCGTCGTATCTGTCTGAACGCATTGGCGGCGAATTCACGGGCCGTATTTCCGGCATTGCCCGGTTTGGGATGTTTGTAAAGCTGGACGAAAGCGGTGCAGATGGACTGGTCCCGCTAAGCACTTTGGGCAACGAATACTTCCGCTTCAATGCAGACGATCAAACCCTGACCGGAGAGCGATCGAACCTCACCCTTGGTCTGGGGCAACGCGTTGTTGTGCGCCTGACGGAAGCGGTTCCAACCACCGGCGGATTGGCGCTTGAACTGCTAGAAGTTGAAGGGCGGAAACTGCCCAGAAACTCAGGACGCAAAGGGGGGAAATCTGGCCGACGAAAACCCATGACCAATGCCAAGAAGAACGCCAAAATCAAACGAAAGGTGAAACGAACCCGGCGGTAACGCCGGAATGGGGATGCGAGGGCAATCGTGACGGAAGCACTTGAGGCGGCAAAGGACGGCTTTGATACATGGCTATCTGACTATATCGAGCGTGTTTCAGATGACGGCATTTCCCCAAATGTCGCCAGAAACAGCCGAAAGTTCATGGTGCTGGACCCCAAGGTTCACGAAAAGCAGTCCAACCAATCAGAATTTGTCCTGACCATCACAGACTATCTGGATCGATCCGTAACGCCTGAGCGGGTCAGCAAAGGCCGCGCAACCTTCAGAAATCAACGCCAGATGCTGAACGAGATTGCCGAAACCTATCACGTAGATGCGCAGGCCATTTTGGCGATCTGGGGTGTTGAAACAGATTATGGTCGGGTTCGGGGGGACTATTCAGTTCTGTCCGCACTTTCGACTTTGGCGCATTCGGGCCATCGCGCCGCGTTCTTCGAAGGCGAATTGACCGCCGCACTGACCATTCTTCAGAACGGCGACATCAAACCAAAAGACATGCTTGGATCATGGGCCGGCGCCATGGGGCACGGGCAGTTTATGCCCTCAAGCTTTCTGGAATTTTCCGTAGACCACGATCAGGATGGCAAGCGAGACATCTGGTCGAATGACCCAACCGATGGGCTTGCGTCGATTGCAAACTATCTGGCCAAACACGGCTGGCGCGAAAGCCAGCCTTGGGGCATCGAAGTTACCTTGCCCGATGGGTTCGACTTTACGCTAACCGGGCCCGAACACAGACACTCCATCAGTGATCTGAATGGCATGGGCCTGCGCACGCGGGACGATTCGAGCTTGCCGGATTATGGCGAGGCTTCCGTCCTCTGCCCGTCTGGTGCGACTGGCCCCGTTTTCGTGGTTAATCACAATTTCCATGTGATCCTGACCTATAATCGGGCCGAGGCTTACGGTATCGCCGTTGGGCATTTGTCGGATAGGCTGGCTGGGTCACGTGCAGCAATTTCGCGCTGCCCAGAGGGCCTGACGCCCCTAACCCGCAGCCTGATGATGGAACTTCAAACCCGAATAACGAAAGCCGGATTTGACACGCAAGGGGCCGATGGTTTCACCGGTCCCAATACAAGGTCTGCTTTGCGAGCGTATCAAAAGCATGCCGGGCTGGTGCCCGACGGGTTTGCATCCGAAACGCTTTTGGATCAGTTGCGCGCGAAGACCTGATCGGTCTTATTCGAACTCCATCTCGGCATAGACTTGGCCAGCGTTTTTGGTGGCCAGCTCTTCAAACGTATCATGATGGGCGAATGGCGACTGGTCGACATAGTAGGCTTCGTCCAGCGTTCCGCCCTCTTCCAATAGCTTGCCAACTTCGCCACGCAGATGCTTGAGGTATCCAATTGTGTGATCTTCGAGCTGCGCCATGTTGGTGGGGTAGCCGTGGCCGGGGATCACATAGGTCGCACCAATAGGGGCAAACACAGTTTCCCAAGTTTCGATCCAGCAGCTTGTGCAGGTGTCCTCAAAGATTGGCGGGATGCGGTTATGGAAAGCCATATCACCCGCGATCATCAGGCCTTCTTCGGGAATCCAAACCTGTATGTCACCGGGGCTGTGGGCGGGGCCGGAGTAAAGCACCTCGATGGTTTTTTCACCCATCGTGATGACCTCTTTTTCCTCAAACGTGCGGGTCGGACCCATCGGGTCGGTGCCTTCCCAGTTCTCCTGAGCGTAGCGCTTCATGCCTTCAAAAAGCTGACCAGCATATTCCTCGAATTCATGGGCAGCATCCACATGGGCCAGAACTTCGACCCCCTGCCCGATCCAGTAGTTGTTGCCAAGCATCGCGTGACCTTGACCGTTCTCGTTGATCACCAGTTTCACGGGCTGATCGGTCACCGCTTTGATCTCGGTATGTAAGGCTTCCGCAAGCTTGTAATTCGCGCCTGCATTCACAACGATCACGCCATCCCCGGTCACGATGAAACTGAGGTTGTTGTTGTGGCCAGAGTTCTCATAGGTCGGGGGGGCAGTAGCGCCGATCGCGGACCAGACATCCGGGATCACTTCGACCGGTTTCTCGTAAAGCACCGAGTTCGGGATACTGATCTGCGATGTCTTCATCTGCAAGCGCTGGCAGGGCAAGGCAGGTCAGAAAGGCGGTCGTAATGCGAAACATGTGTATCCTCCGAAAATCAGCTCCGGATAGATTGTCACATTCGCATGTGTTGTTCTAGTGGAAAGCGAGCGTTTAGCTTTGTGCGGCCTCGGCGGCGTCGCGGATCGCGCGGATGTTGTTGCCATAGACCTCGGGCTTGTCGACAGAGCCGCCTTTGAACACAGCAGAGCCGGCGACAAAACAATCTGCCCCTGCGGCGACCAGCGGGCCCACAGTGGTGGTATCTACGCCACCATCGACTTGGATGTGAATTTCACGATCCCCGATCATCTCGCGCACCTGACGTACTTTATCGACCGAGGACGGGATGAATTTCTGCCCGCCAAAACCGGGGTTCACACTCATCACCAGAACCATGTCACACAGCGGCAGCAGGTGTCCGATCACCGAAGCAGGCGTGCCGGGGTTCAGGCTGATGCCAGCTTTGGTGCCGGTGGCTTTGATGGCCTGAAGCGTGCGATGCGGGTGCGGGCCAGCCTCGTAATGGGCGACGATCATATCTGCACCGGCCTCGGCATATGCCTCGATATACGGGTCAACGGGCGCGATCATCAGATGTACGTCCATGAAGGTCTTCACATGCGGGCGGAAGGCTTTCACGGCGGGTGGACCAAACGTCAGATTCGGCACGAAATGTCCGTCCATCACGTCCACATGCACCCAATCGGCGCCCTGCGCTTCGATGGCCTGAATTTCCTGCCCAAAGTTGGCGAAATCGGCAGAAAGGATCGACGGTGCGATCTTGATGGAACGATCAAAGGACATGGCAGGTCTCCGGGCAGCAGTGCGTTGCCGCCCTTATAGAGAGTTTCGCGCATTTGCGAAGAGAGAAAGCGCGGTGGTTGCTACCGCTCTGGCAGCTCTGGATCACAACGTTTGCCTTGGATGCAAGCGGTCACTTTCTGAAGAGTTTCACGATCAGGTTCATCAAACGCAAACCCGCCGCAAGGATTGGTTTCCAGCAAGTAACGGCCACCGTCACGCTTCAGAAAAACGAGGTGCTCGACACCATTCGAAAGGCCACCGCACCACGGGCCAAAACATTGCACATTGATGTTGATGTCATGCACGAACTGCGCGGTGAAACCGGCTTTGGTCAGGCTTTGGCCATCGATCCGGCCCGTCAGATGATTGTCTGGTTTGACCTCTTCCTGACGATCCCAGTCTACTTGAGGCAGCTTGCTTTCGTCGAAGGTCAACTTGCCAAGCGCCACGACATAGCTGTCGTCCGACTTCGCCGCGTCATTAAAGGCCGCGATGGCGTTATAGGGCATACATGACAGGGCGAACCCCTCGCTTGGAAAAGCCAGTAACAGGGCGACGAACAAAGCACGCATTACAGAAACTCCTGAAAACCTTCCATCACTTTGGCATAAAGCGCACGTTTGAACGGCACGATATTTTCGACCACCTCATTTGTGGCCATCCATTGCCAACGGCTAAACTCTTGGTGGTCGGTTTCGATGTTCACCTGAGCATCTTCACCATGGAAGCGCATCAAAAACCAAAGCTGTTCCTGACCACGATAACGCCCCTTCCAGATCTTCGGCACAATGTCATGCGGCAGATCATAAGGCAGCCAGTCGTCCAGTTCGGCTTGGATGGTGACAAGATCGGCGGTAATGCCTGTTTCTTCCCACAACTCACGAAGCGCGGCATCGCGTGGGGCCTCGCCTTCATCCACCCCGCCTTGCGGCATTTGCCACGCGGTCTGGGTGCCCAGTTTCGGTGCATCCAGACGCTGACCGACAAAGGCTTTGCCCTCGCTGTTCAGGATCATGATGCCCACGCAAGGGCGGTAAGGAAGGCGGTTGATTTCTTCGGGTGTCATTGGGACCTCTTACTTTCAGCGTGATCCTACGGATCAGGGCGAAAATGACCAGAGCTGGAAACGCAAAAGGGCCACCCGAAGGAGGCCCTTTCAACACAATCATTACAGATCAATCGGCCAAAGCGATGGTCGACAGACCCTTGATTAGATCAACTGCATAAGACAGCTGGAAGTCGTCATCGCGCAGCTTTGCGGCTTCCTCTGCGGCTTCGCGTTCTTCTTCAATCTGACGGCGTTCGTCATCAGACAGGCTGTCATTGTTCAGACTACCGCGCAGATCGGCCTCGCTCCGTTGGCGACCGTTCTCTTCTTCACCATCTTCACTTTCGGGCTGACGTGGAGGCTGCTCTACAACGATGTCAGGCGATACGCCCAGCGCTTGGATCGAACGACCCGACGGCGTGTAGTAACGCGCAGTGGTCAGGCGCATAGCACCTTCGGACGCAACCGGCATCACAGTTTGCACCGAGCCTTTACCGAAGCTTTTGGTACCTACGACGATGGCACGGCGGTGGTCTTGAAGGGCACCGGCCACAATCTCAGACGCTGAAGCCGAACCGCCGTTGATCAAAACAACCATCGGTTTGTCTTCGGCCAGATCACCGGCTTCTGCGTTTACACGTTCGCTTTCTTCAGGCGTGCGCCCACGGGTCGACACAATTTCGCCTGTCTCTAGGAAGGCATCGGACACTGCGATTGCTTGGTTCAGCAGGCCGCCGGGATTGTTGCGCAAATCCAATACCACGCCATCAACATTCTCGAACCCGCCAAGGGTTTCGACTTCGCGCGACAGACCTTCAGCCATGTTGGAATAGGTCTGATCGTTAAATGTGGTGACACGCAGTACGATGGTGTTCCCAACGGAACGGGCGGTGGCGGCGGTCAGCTTGATCGTGTCACGAATGATCGACACATCGAATGGCTCATCCACGCCTTCGCGCACCACAGTGATGATGATTTCGGACCCAACTGGACCGCGCAGTTTGTTCACAGCTTCGTCCAGTGTCAGGCCCAGCAGGCTTTCGTTGTCCACATGGGTGATATAGTCACCGGTTTCCATCCCAGCATCATCCGCGGGGGTGCCGTCCATCGGGGACACAACGCGCACGAAGCCTTCTTCCTGCGTCACTTCGATACCAAGGCCGCCGAAAGACCCACGGGTCTGAACGCGCATATCCGCGGCGTCTTTGGGTGAAAGATAGCTGGAGTGCGGATCGAGCGACGACAGCATTCCGTCAATCGCTGCTTCAATCAGATCGGCGGAATCAACTTCTTCCACATACTGCGCGCGAATACGCTCAAAGATATCGCCAAACAGATCAAGCTGCTCATAGACGCTTGCATTCTCGCTTGCGTCTTGTGCCACCAAGGGTCCTGCGATCTGAGTGGTCAGAATGGCGCCTGCCAAGGTTCCGCCCAGTGCCGCCATCACGAATTTCTTCATACCATCAATCCTTGCCTGCCGCGAACCAGTTCGTGGGATCCACGGGCGTACCATCTTTTCTTAGCTCTATATAGAGCGTTTCTGTGCGTTCTGCGCCAGTTCCTTCCTCCGCTGCGATCAAAAATGCTTGATCACCTTCAGCATCGCCAGAAGGTTCGGCCCCGTCCATAAGCCCAACCGGGGCACCTTGGGCCAATACTTCGCCCACATCTCCATAAAGCTGCCCAAGCCCGGCCAGAACCAACAGGTAACCGTCGCCGGGCTCAAGAATTGCAACATTCCCATAATCCAGAAGCGGGCCAAGATAGCGAATCGTGGCGGGCCAAGGGGTCGTAACAATCGACAAAGGGCGGGTCGCGACGATCAGGCCGGGGCGCTGGATGCCAGCTGCATCACGTTCGCCAAACCCGCGGATCACGCGCCCAAGAACAGGCATCGCCAAACGTCCGCGCACCGATTGGAAGCTGGGCAAGGACGTTGCACTGGCCGTCGCGTCCGGGTCTGACATCAGGCCTTGCGCAAAACTTGCCAGTGTATCCGCACTTTCAAGCAGAGTTTTCATGCGCGCCTCATCCGCGATGAAGCGACGCGGCAATTCCGTGCGGCGCGCAATGGCAAGGCTAAGTTCGAACCGAGCTTCCTGAACGCCTGTCAGGCCAGCTTGCAAAGTGGTGACCGCATTTTCCTGAAGCGCGCGTAGCGTGCGTTGCTCTTCCAAACGGGCACGCAGGTCTTCGGCCTGCGCTTGTAGCGCCGGGGTCACGTCGGACAAGATCATGCCGGAACGCGCGGTGCCGACGGGGCCAGAAGGGTGCACAAGAAGGGCGGGTTCTGGCGCTTTACCAATTGTTTGCAAAACACCCAGTAGCTGACCCAATCGATCACTTTCCGCATCAAATGCCGCTTGCAGCGCAGCTTCACGCAGACTGATCCGGCGTAAGCCGGTCCGTAGCGAGGACAGGCCCTCTTCATAGGCTTGTACGGTCTGGGTTAGGGCTGCGATCCTATCCCCGGATTTTTCTGCTTCTTGCAAGGCTTGGGTCGCGTCTTCCAGCATCGTCATGGCCGCGCGGGCTGTGTGACTTGGATCGGATTGCGCCACAACCGGAAGCCCGGCGCAAAGCGCCAAACCAAGGCCCGCAATCAGGGGCTGGAGGGTACGCCGCAACCTCACCGGCTGATCAGACTTTCGCCAGTCATCTCGTCGGGTTTCGGCAGCGCCATTAACTCCAACAAAGTTGGGGCCAAATCGGCGAGACGGCCATGGTTCAACGAAATGCTGCTTGGCCCACCATAAAGGACCACTGGCACAGGGTTTGTCGTGTGGGCTGTATGTGGCCCGTTCGTCGCATCATCCCACATGGTTTCGCAATTGCCGTGGTCAGCCGTGACGATCATCGCGCCTCCGACCTTTTCCAGCGCAGCGATCACACGACCCAGCCCGTCATCAACGGCTTCACAGGCGGCGATCGCAGCGTCCAGATCACCGGTGTGCCCGACCATATCCGGGTTGGCATAGTTGGTGACGATCAGGTCATAACCTTCATGGATCGCCTCCACGAAATGTTCGGTCACGTCGGGGGCCGACATCTCGGGCTGCAAGTCATAGGTCGCAACTTTCGGGCTTGCGGCCATATAGCGTGTCTCACCCTCTACCGGATCCTCTTTGCCGCCGTTCAGGAAGAAGGTGACATGGGGATACTTCTCGGTTTCAGCGATGTGGAACTGGGTCTTGCCGTGCTTTGCAACCCATTCGGCCAGCGTGTTTACAATATCCCGCTTTGGGAAACAGGTGGTCATATAGGCGTTATGCGCGTCGGAGTATTCGACCATGCCCAGAAGGGCGGACAGGGTCGGACGGGTGCCAACGTCAAATTCATCAAATCCCGGCTCGCCAATGGCGCGCAGGATTTCACGAGTCCGGTCGGCGCGGAAGTTGATGAAGAAAAGGCCGTCGCCCTCCTGCAATCCGGCATGTTCGTCGATGATGACCGGGCGGATGAACTCATCCGTCGTCTCGTTGTTATAGGCCGAGGAAATCGCCGCATCGACCGTGCTGAACACTTTGCTATCGCCCTGCGCAATGGCTTTGTAAGCCAGCGAAACGCGCTCCCACCGGTTGTCGCGATCCATGGCGAAATAGCGGCCCGACAGGGTGACAATACGCGCACCGTCAGGCAGGTCAGACTGAAACGCAGCCAGCTGTTCGCGGGCAGAGGCCGGCGCCACGTCGCGCCCATCAGTGATGGCATGGATTGCGATCTTCAGTCCGGCATCGGTCAGCGCTTTCGCAGCGGCAACCATATGATTTTGATGGCTGTGAACTCCGCCCGGGCTGACAAGGCCCGCGATATGGGCAGTGCCACCAGCGGCTTTGACTTTGGCGGCGAATTCCAGAAGCGCTTTGTTCTTGAAAAAGCTGCCATCCTCGATCGCCAAATCAATTTGACCCAGAATCCATCGCCACAACACGGCCTGCGCCGATGTTGGTGTGACCAACCTCGGAATTCCCCATCTGACCAGTGGGCAGGCCAACATCAGGGCCATGCGTAATCAGAGTGTTGTTGGGACAGGTCGCCACCAGCCGATTAAAATTCGGCGTGTTCGCTAAAGCGGGCGCATTAAAGGCGCTGTCCTCGCGCAGACCCCATCCATCAAGAATGCACAAAACAACAGGTTTTGGGGTGGTCATCGCGGGGTCCTCTGGCTGCTCTCGCGTATATCTATGGGGTCAGAGGGGCGTGTGCAACGTTTGAGGTGCCACCCTAGACCCGATGATAGGGACTGCCTGCCAGAATCGAGGCCGCACGGTAAAGCTGTTCGGTCAGCATTACGCGGACCAGCATGTGGGGCCAGACCATTTTGCCGAATGAAATACTGGCATCCGCCTTGGCGCGCAGCGACGGGTCAATACCGTCCGCACCACCAATGACAAAAGCCACATCGCTGCGCCCGTCGTCACGCCAACGGCCTAACAGATTTGCAAAATCGGGTGACGACATCACCTTACCGCGCTCATCCAATGTGCAGATCAACGCGCCCTTTGGAATAGCGCGTTCCAACAAGGGCGCTTCGGCGGACATGCCGCCACCTTTTTTGTCTTCGACTTCATGTATGGAAAGCGGGCCAAGACCCAATGCACGCCCAGTTCGATCAAACCGGGTGACATAGTCATCAATCAGGTCAAGTTCGGGGGATTTGCGCAGCCGTCCGACTGCGCAGAGATGAACACGCATTCATCCGCCCCCCGTCAGGTTGCGGCGTCAACGGCGCCGGGTTCCATCCACATTTTTTCAAGCTGATAGAACTCGCGCACTTCTGGGCGGAACACGTGAACGATTACATCGCCCGCGTCGATCAGAACCCAATCGCCCTGACCTTTACCTTCGACTTTTGAGAAGACGCCCATCTCTTGCTTCAGCCGTTCATTCAGCTTCTCAGAAATGGCAGCAACTTGACGTGTCGAACGGCCCGAACAAACCACCATGTTATCGGCAATCTGCGACTTGCCGTTGAGGCTGATCACCACGACGTCTTCGGCTTTGTCATCTTCAAGGGATTTCAGGATAAGGGCCAGCGTCTGTTCACTGGCGGATTTTCCGGGGTTAGCCGTCATTTCGGGTTTCCCTGCAGCCGCACCTGTTGCGGCTTCTGTTGGCAAAGACAGGACATTGTCCTCCTAACGCTGCGCACCGATACGCCCCGGTGCTGGGCAGTGAAGAATCGTACCACTGCTTTCACATAAGCTCAATCCATCCTGTATCAAGCCCGCGTGAAGGGGATGTAAACAGGTCACGGATCGATTTTCGGACCCGCATCCTCAAGCATCTTAATCTCACGCTGCGGGAATGGGATTGAGATCCCGTTTTCTTGGAACGCATCCCAAAGCGCCAGATACACGTTGCCGCGAATGTTGGTCAGCCCGCCCGACGGATCGTCGATCCAGAACCTAAGGATGTAATCGACAGAGCTGTCGCCAAATCCGACGATATGGCAGACCGGGGGCCGAAAGCTTAGCACGCGATCCACACTGCGGGCGGCGTCGATCGCGATTCGGCGCACTTGGTGGGGATCATCGCCATAGGCGGTCCCAAAGAAGATATCCAAACGCACAAACGAATTGGTGTGCGACCAGTTCACCACCTGCCCGGTGATCAGGTCTTCGTTCGGGATCAGGTATTCGCGTCCGTCCCGCGTCACCACAGACACGTAGCGCGCGCCCAGTTGTTCGATCCAGCCAAACGTGTCGCCAAGGCTGATCACGTCGCCCGGCTTGATCGATTTGTCCAAAAGGATGATCACACCAGAAACAAGGTTCGACACAACCTTCTGAAGACCAAAACCAAGACCCAGACCGATGGCACCTGACAGGAAGGCAAGACCGGTCAGGTCCACACCCACCGCCTTCAGCGCAATGAAGAAAGCCGCGCCATAAAGGCCCATCTGCAGGAACTTGACGGCAAGAACCTTCATCGAGGGCGAGATATCCTCGTTTTCCTGAATGCGGGCTGCCGAGCCGCGACTGAGCATTCTCGCCAACGCAAACAGGATACCGAGAATTACGGCCACTCTTAGGATGGTCCACAGGGAAATTCGGAAATCCCCGACCTCAAGCGCAAGGTTGTCCAGCACGCTGGCGGCTTCCTGCGTTATGCCCAGGAAATACAGTGTTACGTAGATCCACATGCCCCACATTGCCGTTCGACGGATGGGGCGGTTTTCGATTACAAAGGCAACTAAACCCACCAACAGCCAAGCCGTGACGATGGTGGCCACCAGCGCAATCAAATAGCTGCGCGAGGGCCATGTGACCTCACGCATCACTGAAACCGTGCCCCAAGACAGCACAATGTAGATCATCATCGCTATGCGATTGCGAAGATGGATGGCGAAACGTAGCTTCCGTTTGGACCAGCCTTCACGTCCGCGTAGCCAGTCCTCGACCCTTGGACGAAGAAGGCGCGAGGCGATAAACGCCGCCGCCATAAGTCCCAGAATGATCAGGACCTGATAGAGCCGCCAAGTCTGGCCAAGGCTGAGAATGAAGTCACCCCCGTCTTCCCACAGCGATTTTAGCTGTTCGGTCAGGTTTTGCCCGGCGGCTTCGGCCGGCGGTTCAGGTTTGACTTCGGCTGCGGGATCCTGCTCCATTCCACCTCCTTTTTGGCAACATGACACGGGCGGATGCGAAAGGTCCATAGGCTCTCCCCTTGCCCTTAAGACCGTGACGGGTTATCTCAGCGCCATGACTCGGATTTTTGACATGGATGACCACGCGTTTCTGCCGTGGCGCTTTTTCGGCGCCCGGAACGCGGTGCTTGCCTGCCTATAAGCCTTAACGCCCGTTCAGTCGGGCGCCCGATCCCTGTTGCCCTACCCTTTTTCCTGACCATCCACGGAGAGCGAAATGACCGCCCCGAAGACACTCTATGATAAAATCTGGGACGCCCATGTGGCCCACGAAGCCGAAGACGGCACAACTTTGTTGTATATCGACCGCCATCTGGTTCACGAAGTAACCAGCGCACAGGCCTTTGAAGGTTTGCGCATGGCAGGCCGCAAGGTGCACGCCCCGGACAAGACGATCGCTGTGCCTGATCACAATGTGCCGACCACAGCGGGTCGTGAAGATCCCGCGCAGATGACCGAAGAAAGCCGCATTCAGGTTCAAGCACTGGACACGAATGCCAAAGAATTCGGCGTGCATTACTATCCAGTATCGGACGTCCGTCAGGGCATCGTGCACATCGTTGGTCCCGAGCAAGGCTGGACCCTGCCCGGCATGACCGTCGTCTGCGGCGACAGCCACACCGCCACCCATGGTGCGTTCGGCGCACTGGCCCATGGGATCGGCACATCCGAAGTTGAACACGTTCTGGCCACGCAAACGCTGATCCAGAAGAAATCCAAAAACATGAAGGTCGAGATCACCGGCAAGCTGAAACCGGGCGTAACTGCCAAGGACATCACGCTGGCCGTTATCGGCGAAACTGGCACCGGTGGCGGCACCGGCTATGTCATCGAATATTGCGGTGAAGCGATCCGCGATCTGTCGATGGAAGGTCGCATGACTGTCTGCAACATGGCCATCGAAGGCGGCGCCCGCGCTGGCCTGATTGCCCCCGATGAGACCACCTTTGAATATGTCAAAGGCCGTCCCCACGCACCGAAGGGCGGGCAGTTCGAGCAGGCTTTGGACTACTGGAAGACGCTCTTCACCGACGAAGGCGCGCATTTCGACAAGGTCGTCACGCTGAAAGGCGAAGAGATCGAACCCGTTGTGACCTGGGGCACCTCGCCCGAGGATGTTCTGCCGATTTCTGGCGTAGTGCCCAGCCCTTCGGATTTCGAAGGCGGTAAGGTCGACGCGGCTGCACGTTCGCTTGACTATATGGGTCTGACACCGGGTCAAAAACTGACCGATATCGAGATCGATACAGTCTTCATCGGGTCGTGCACCAATGGTCGTATCGAAGACCTTCGCGCCGTGGCTGATGTGGTCAAAGGCAAGAAGATCAAGGACGGCATTCGCGCCATGATCGTTCCCGGATCGGGTCTGGTCCGCGCTCAGGCCGAAGAAGAAGGACTGTCCGAAATCTTTGAAGATGCCGGTTTCGAATGGCGTCTGGCGGGATGTTCCATGTGCCTTGCCATGAACCCCGATCAGCTGGCGGAAAACGAGCGCTGTGCCTCAACCTCGAACCGTAACTTCGAGGGTCGTCAGGGCTATAAAGGCCGCACGCATCTTGTGTCGCCCGCCATGGCAGCCGCCGCTGCTTTGACTGGCAAGCTGACCGACGTTCGGGAGCTGATCTAAAGTAGAGAGTGAAGAGGTTTTCATGACGATCAAACGACGCAATTTTCTGACGATGCTGGGGGCCGCCGCAACGGCGCCCCTGATCCCAGCCCCTGTATTGGCGGCTGCCCCAACGGCGGCTGTTGGTTACAATCGGTATCAATATGGGCTGGCAGTTTTTCATGCCCGCACCCGCGTATCCGTTGGTGTCGCGGATTTGATGTCCCGCCTGAATGTCTCGGGCGCAACCGCCCAAGCCATGATGGCGGAAATGAAAGCCTCGGGTGTTATCACCCCCGTTCTGAACTCTGCCGCAGGCGCGATGCGCGCAATCAAGCCCAACAGCGTTGATCCCAGATCAGCCGCTGAACGGATTGCGGAAAAGGCCGGGAACATGATGCGCTCTGCACTGACAAAATCCGGGGACGAAGCCGCCCCCGAAGACCAGACATATATGGAAAGCGCGCCTGAAACGGCTGCGCAGGAGACCGAAAATGGAAAAGTTTGAAAAACTTCACGGCATCGCGGCGCCTATGCCGCTGGTGAATATCGATACGGACATGATCATTCCGAAAGTGTTCCTGAAGTCGATCCAACGCACGGGCTTTGGCAAAAACCTGTTTGACGAAATGCGGTTCAACCGAGATGGCACCGAAATACCTGATTTCGTACTGAACAAGCCGCAATATCGCGACGCCGAGATTCTGATCGCTGGCGACAACTTCGGCTGTGGCTCGTCACGCGAACATGCGCCTTGGGCGATTGCAGATTTCGGCATCAAATGCGTGGTTTCGACCAGCTTCGCCGACATCTTTTTCAACAACTGCTTCAAGAACGGCATCCTGCCGATCGTCCTGCCGCAAGAACAGGTCGACACGTTGATGGCAGACGCAGAAAAAGGCGCTAACGCACGCATGACCGTTGATCTGGAAGCGCAAGAGATCACCACCTCGGACGGCGAAACCATCGCGTTCGAAGTGGATGCCTTCAAGAAGCATTGTTTGCTGGAAGGTCTGGATGACATCGGTCTGACGATGGGGAAAAAAGCATCAATCGATGCTTTTGAAGCCAAGGCATCTGCCGCGCGTCCTTGGGTCTGATTTAAAAAAATTACACTATAGTTTAGGGGCTGACAGGTGCTGTTAGCCCCTTTTTTCGTACCGACTTGGTGCAAACCGGCATCATTCTCGCTGTTTTTGGATACGATTTGGCACCCAATGCGTGCAAAACTTGCGAAATCAACTGATCCCGCGCAGTATCTGCTCAACCACCCTGGCTTGAATCCAAAAGGGGCAAGCGACGGAACAAGGATGCGGCATGAATCGCACCGTCCGTATAGCGGAGGAAGAGGCATTGGTGAAACGACTGATAGGCGCCATTGTGCGTGCTTGTCTCGTAGTGATATTGATTGCGACACCCTCGATCCTGGTTCCAGGGGTCAGCCAAGAGGGTGGTCAAACTGTAGCTGTACTTGCCCTTGCCGCAGCAGCGCTGACCACGTTTGAATATGCATCCACCTATCCCAGCATTGTCGAATTCCGCGATGCCCGCCCTTTCAATCGCATCCGTTTCTTATCGCTTTTCGCGTCAGTTCTGTGCTTGTCCATCATCGCCCGTTCGCCAATCGATCCATCGCTTTCAGTCGAGTTTCTGACCGCGATCGGCATTCTTGTCGGGCAAGCGATTGATTTCCCCTACAGCCCGGTTCGTGCAGTGGTATCGATTTTACCAGCCGACGCACCTTTTGCGGATCTTGTGCAGCTGCGTGCTTTTGCAGGAATGAGCTACTTGATCTCACTGGTGTCCGTTGCGATTTTTCTCATCGCACTTCGTCTGACCAATTGGCCCTTCTATCGCAAAACCAGTTTCAACGTCTGGGTAAACCTACCAACATTTGACCCAACCAGCGGGGGCGACATCGTTCGCCGCTTGAAACGCGATGCACGTTGGAACATCGCCCTAGGTTTCCTGTTGCCCTTCCTGACCCCAATTCTGGTCGTCGAAACGGCAGCCCTATTCAACACGTTCGATGTCATCGATCTTCAGACCATGATTTGGACCGTCACCGCTTGGGCGTTCTTGCCTGCCAGCTTGTTTATGCGCGGGATTGCGATGCAGCGTGTCGCAGTGATGATCCGTGATGAGCGCGAGCGCAACGGCTCTCCCGCCCGCAATGGACAGCTTGTAACCGCATGATACGACCCCTTCTGGCGCTGTGGTTGGTACTTGTTCCTTGCACGGCCCTGTCCGACAGTTTGCGTATCGCGACCTACCACGCTGATCTGCGCAAAAAGGGGCCGGGGCTTCTATTGCGCGACATCTTGAAAGTGGACCCGCAGATCGCAGCACTGGCGCAGGTGATTTCTTATGCGCGACCTGATGTTCTTGCGCTTCAGGGGTTCGATTATGATCTTCAGGGGCACGCGTTGGCGGCATTTCAGGCCCATCTGGATCATATCGGCTATCCTATGCCCCACAGTTTTGCCGCCGCTCCGAACACCGGGATCGCCACTGGCTATGACCTTGATGGCGACGGACGACTTGCCGAACCCGAGGATGCGCAGAGCTTCGGGCGCTACACCGGGCAAGGCGGTATGGCGGTCCTGTCCCGTGTTCCGATTGGGCAGGTGCGCAACTTCTCGGACCTGTTGTGGAAGGACATGCCCAACGCGCTTTTTCCCGAACCGGGCGAAGAGCAACTGCCCGCACCTGATTCACTTTCAGTACTGCGTTTGAGCAGTGTGGCGCATTGGGACATCGAACTAATCCCCGAAAACGGCCCTAAGTTTCATCTGCTTACCTTCCACGCCAACACACCGGTTTTCGATGGGCCCGCAGACCGCAACGGTCGCCGGAACCATGACGAGGTTACGTTCTGGGCCAAGTATCTGGATGGAGCACTGCCGTTCGCAGCCCCCACAGCTCCAGTGATCACTGCAGGCAATTCCAATCTGGACCCGATGGATGGCGATGGGCGACATGAAGCGATCAAAGCACTTCTGACTTACCCGCAGCTTCAAGACCCAACTCCACAAAGCGCCGGGGGTGCTGCGGCGGCCGATCAGGATCATTTGGCCGACCCATCGCTTGATACTGTCGACTGGCCTGATGGCAAACCGGGCAATTTGCGGGTCAGCTATGTTTTGCCAGACGCTCGTTTCCACGTGACTGACAGCGGTGTGATCTGGCCCGCACCAGACGACCCTTTCGCACAAACTGTGGAAACTGCATCGCGCCACCGGCTTGTCTGGGTCGATATCGACTTTTAGACCGTTGTTTTCTTGACCCTGAGCGCCCGGCAGGCTAGGCCCATTTGCGACGAATTCAGTGCAAGGAATGCCCCTATGACAAACCCCTCTCTGCTAATTCTGCCCGGTGACGGTATCGGCCAGGAAGTGATGGCCGAAGTGCGTAAAGTAATCGACTGGATCGGTGACAAGCGTGGCGTGACCTTCGACGTAAGCGAGGATCTTGTCGGCGGTGCAGCCTATGACAAACACGGCGTGCCTTTGGCGGACGAGACGATGGCGAAAGCCCAAGAAGTTGACGCCGTTTTGTTGGGTGCTGTTGGCGGCCCGAAATACGACGATCTGGACTTCTCGGTAAAGCCGGAACGCGGCCTTTTGCGCCTGCGCAAGGAAATGGACCTGTTTGCCAACCTGCGCCCAGCCCAGTGTTTTGACGCGCTGGCCGACTTTTCTTCCCTGAAGAAAGACATCGTGTCCGGTCTGGACATCATGATCGTACGCGAGCTGACCTCGGGCGTTTACTTTGGAGAGCCGCGCGGCATCTTTGAAGAAGGTAACGAGCGTGTGGGCATCAACACCCAGCGCTACACCGAAAGCGAGATTGAACGCGGCGCACGAGCCGCCTTCGAACTGGCGATGAAGCGCGGCAAGAAATTGTGCTCGATGGAAAAAGCCAACGTGATGGAATCGGGCATCCTCTGGCGTGAAGTTGTTGAACGTGTAGGCAAGGAATACCCCGAGGTTGAGCTGTCCCACATGTATGCCGACAACGGCGCTATGCAGTTGGTACGCGCACCCAAACAGTTTGACGTGATCTATACCGACAACCTGTTTGGCGACATCCTTTCGGATTGTGCCGCCATGCTGACCGGATCGCTCGGTATGCTGCCTTCGGCCTCGCTTGGGGCTCCGATGGCAAATGGTCGCCCGAAAGCCATGTATGAACCCGTACACGGTTCAGCGCCGGACATCACAGGCCAAGGCAAAGCCAACCCCTGCGCCTGTATCCTAAGCTTCGCCATGGCGCTGCGTTACAGCTTCGACATGGGCGCGGAAGCCGACCGCCTGGAAACTGCGGTTGAGAAGGTTCTGGCCGATGGCACCCGCACAGGTGACCTTCTGAACGAACCGGGTGCGACCCCTGCGACGACATCGGAAATGGGTGATGCGGTGATCGCGGCGCTGGACGCCAGCCTTTAAGAATTTTCCCCTTCGGCCTTTTCGGGGGCCGAGGGGAACCCCTGCCGCGCGACCGACTGATAATGCGCCACGCGTTCGGCATGATGCAGGCTTCGATCAAGCCAACGCATCGCATCTGTATGCGCAAAGACCTCTTGCAGATCATAAATCCCAGCATGTTCGCCCAGCAATAGTCCGCGACGGTGCTTATCTTTTCTGTGACGAACAACCGCGTGAAGCCGTGAAAGACGTTCGGCATCGGCTGTGCTTTGGGTTTCTTCCGTAAATCGCCTAAGCGCGGCCCCAACAGCCAAAGTGGGACGCCGCAGGACGTGATCTTCCAGCAGCTCACCAACATGTGTGGTCTGGCTTGCGCGATTGATCAGTCGTGACATGTGATCGGTCTGATGCAACAGCGCTGAATAGGTCTCTTCCTCGACCCGATTGTCCAGTTCGGGATGGATGTGGGACAGAAACTCGGAAAGCTCGGCCAGTGCTTCTTGGTAGGGCACCAAAGCGGATATGCCGCGGTAGTCGGGTTCAACCTGCATCGCACGCCCTAGAGCCGAGAACAGCCGGGCAGCAATCTTGTCGCTTGCCCCCTGAGCCGCCACCAGCGCTGCGTCCGTATCCGCAAGCAAACTGCGATCCAAAGCGATAAGCCTGCCTTCGCCCTTGTCGGGCACCAGATATGAAACCATGGCGGCAAACCGTTTGGTCATGGGCAGGAAAGCCGCCGCACCAATCAGGTTGAATCCGGTGTGAAAAACCAACAGTGCGGTCAGCGCATCAAAGCTTTCAGCCACCCAGCCCAACAATGGGAGGATGAGCAGAAGAAAGGGAAAAGCAAACGCGGCAGTCACACAGTTGAAGATCAGGTTGGCGATGGCCGTTTGGCGCATTGGCAGAGAGCCCCCGACCGACGCCAGAATGGCCGTAAAGGTTGTGCCAATATTCATCCCGATCACAAGGGCCGCGGCTTGAACCAGCTCGATCGCGCCGCCTTGCAGAAGGACCAAGGCCAAAGCCATAGCGGCACTGGAAGATTGCATGACGATGGTCATCACCAACCCGACCCCTACCAGAAACAGCAGCCCCCATATTCCATTGCCCGGTAAAATGTCCGGTGTGACTGTTTCTTTGAACCCGCCAAGGCCGGTCTGCATCAGTTCAAGCCCGATGATCAAAAGACAGAGCCCTGCAAGCCCGCGCCCGACGCGTTTCCACATGCTTTTGCCCAGCAGATCCAGAAGGCTCGCGGGCAAAAGAAGCACCATCGCCGCAATTTCCAGATCAAGCTTGAACCCGACCAGCGACACCAGCCAGCCAGTTGCCGTTGTTCCGATGTTGGCACCGTAGATAATGCCCAGCGCTTGAACCATGGTCAGCAACCCGGCCCCGACGAACCCAACCGTCAACACAGTTGTCGCGCTGGACGATTGAATCACTGCTGTGCCCAGTGCTCCGGTGATGACGCCGCGCAAGGGTGTGGTGGTAAACTGGGCAAGCAAACGGCGCAGGTTAGAACCTGCCGCATCGCGAAGGGCATTCGTCAGGATTTCCATCCCGACCAGAAACATTCCGATGCCACCGATGGCATAGTAGATCTGCACGCTTTTGCCCCAGCTCAATTCTGCCCTAGTTTGTCGCAATACGATGCGCTTCACAAGCGGTACGGGATTGCCCCCAGCATGGGAAAAGGCGCTTGCAAACTGGCCCCTCGAGGTATAGTTCACCCGCCACGGTCGGGCTGTAGCGCAGCCTGGTAGCGCACCTGCTTCGGGAGCAGGGGGTCGGAGGTTCGAATCCTCTCAGCCCGACCAAATGCAAAGGCCCCAAACGGGGCCTTTTGTTGTTTCGGACACACGGGTGCCTTCGTGATTTCTATCCCGAGAACGTCGCAATGAAGGCAATGATATCATCCGCACCTTTGCGAAGTTTGACTGACATGTTTGGTCGCGCTTTGGGGTCATTCAGATAAACGCGAATGAAACCGATTGGGTCTTTTGTGTATTCGATCAGGTTTTCTGGCGTCCAAACCAAGCCCTGTTCGCCCGCGCGGATCATGTCATCCGTGAACATTCCAATTGGCAAACGCGCGCTCCCATTTAGGTAGTCACCTTCGGTACCAGCCTTACGCCCGATGACTCCATACAAGTTTGGTCCAGTAATCCCGCCTTTCATCAACACCTCACCTTCGGGGCTTATGATAGCGTGGCAAGAAGAGCATCGGTTGAACATCTTCGCACCCCGAACCGGATCGCCTTGCGCGAGGGCAAACGTGGGGGCCAGAAGAAAAGCAGCCAAAAAGCGGAGCATCTTTGTCATTGGGAAGACCTCGATTGTAAGATTCCCGAGATACCTACCCGAGGTTTAAACCGCCTCGTTTGTCACAGATCAAATGGCGAAAATTTACGCATCTATAGGTTGTTTATCTCTCCGAGAGCCGACCTTTGCGGAACGCTTTCGGTGATGAATCCTACGTGGGTTTTTCGTTCACTATACATCGTTCGTTTCGCTCATGGCGGCACCCCGTTCGGTGAAGACTGACACAGGCCGCTAAGATAGTTCGGAATTTATCTATATATTCTTGATACCTATTGCGTTGGCATGCGATTCGAATGCCCCGGAAAGAATCACCGGGCGCACAAGAAATCGAACGGGAATCGAGGTCGCAGGACGCGAAACGCCGACAAAAGCGTAAATTTCTTTGTTCATATGCAAAATCGTTAATTTCTCTTAACAGTGGAAATGTAAGCGATTATTGGGCTGCCTCATTTGCGCCACACTTGAGACACCAAGAACCCTCATTTGGGTCTAATTACCGCCCCGTTCTGGGTCAAGTTCGTTAGGTGTTGCGTTAATGAGTCCTTGTCCTCTCTGTTTCAGAGGTCTGTCCGGTATCCCACTCTACCCAAACCAAAGGCCCTAACCGTGAACGCTTTGTCCAATATTGTAGATATTCAAAAACACGCTGTGTTCGTCCTGAGACGTGAACTTAGTGAACGCTTACAGTATCTAAGTTCAGCCTATCCAGGGATCGGCTTTGGCATCTCTCTGATGACAAAGGGCGACGAGCACTACATGCTTGCAAACGCCCACATGCAGTTGCCAGAAGACAAAGCTGATGGCTTCCCAAATGGCGAGCAGGTCGCGAAGCTTGAGAACGGCGAACGGTTTCAATCCGTTTGTGTCTTTGCTGATGTCCCGGAAGTTCTTCTTGAACGGACGCTGCCCGAGACGAAACTGATCCGTGACGTGATCGAATTGATCGAGCTAATCGACGCACCTTCGACATTGCCGACGGGACCCGTTGATGACGAATTCAACCTGATGGTGGCCCTGAACGGTACGGAGGGCTAAGACGTGACCCGAAACGTCCATCTCCTTGCCACTGGCAATGAGGCGCTTGAGCCGTTGAACGATGCGTTCAGCAGCCTGAACGCGACCATTGATCAACTGACAGCCATTGCGGATGCGCGCAGTTCGGCCCGACTTGCCAAACTGACCACGCGGATGGAAGAGTTTACGGCCAACGTTACTTTCGTTGGACAGGTGAAGGCGGGGAAATCCTCGCTTGTTAATGTTCTGGCGGGACGACCGGGGCTGTTGCCATCCGATGTGAACCCGTGGACATCCGTTGCCACAACGCTGCACGTCAACACGCGCACGCCAGGCGACACCAAAGCAAAATTTACTTTCTTCGATCATGACGAGTGGCAGAACCTGACAGCCGGGGGCGGACGTCTAGGTGAACTGGCCAATCGTGCTGGGGCGGATGACGAAATGGACGACATCCGCCGTCAGGTCGAAACAATGAAGGCCCGGTCCGAAGAACGGCTGGGCAAGCATTTCGATCTGATCATGGGCCAGAGCCACTCGTATGACTATTTCGACGACGATCTGGTGCAGCGCTATGTCTGCATGGGCGACGAGGATGATCCAGATATCAGTGCGGAAAGCGGACGGTTCGCAGATGTGACCAAAACCGCTGAGCTGTATTTGGACATTCCCGAGTATCCGATTTCGTTGAACCTAAGCGACACGCCCGGGGTGAACGATACCTTCATGGTGCGCGAGCAGATTACTCTGCGCAGTCTGCGCGGGTCGGAAGTCTGCGTGGTTGTCATGGCGGCAAGTCAGGCACTGACCACAATGGACCTTGCGTTGATGCGCATGATCTCTCAGTTTGAGAACCGCCAGATCATTCTATTCATCAACCGCATCGACGAACTGCATGACCCGGTCAACGAAGTTCCCGAGATCCGCGATCGCGTAAACGAAATGCTGAAGCAAAGCAGCATTGGCTCCGATGCCAGCGTGATCTTCGGAAGCGCCATCTGGGCCGAAGCCGCCCTTACAGGCAATTCTGATCTTCTGTCCGAAGATGCTGCACTATCCCTGAACAAGCTATACGTCGCAGCCGGTTTCGACCCGGAGGATGTTTCGCTAGAGAAAATTTGGGCCCTGTCTGGCCTTCCAGATCTGCTGCTTGCAATGAACGAGCGGATCGCCGAAGGAGCAGGTACCCGCCTGTGCAACCGTGTTCGCAACCGCGCCCGCAACATGGCCAGCCAAATCCGCGCGACCTCGGTGGCGAAAACGCTGACCGATACGGGAACAATGGTCTATGACCTTGATGGCAAAACCCCAGAGGATGCTATCAAGACGGTCGCAGCAGACTACGAAAGCCGCGCTGCAGAACTGACTGCATCGCTACGGGATACGGTTATGCAACGACTGGCGCGGACCGAAGAGAACTTCGTGAAACGCGCAACTGCATCGTTGATTGAGCATCTGGAAAAGAATGGCGAAGAGGGTACGTGGCAATACGACCCCGCCGGGTTCCGTGCCCTTCAGAAATCTGCATATTTCAACTTTGCGCGATCCATGCGCAAAGAAGTCGGCGCGCTGTATCAGTCCGCGGCTCATGACATTGAAACCGTATATCGCAAGCTTTTGGGCCAGCATCTGGGCGAGTTCGCCATAGAACCCCCGATTGTCCCAAACGTACCACCGCCCCTCGCAATCGGTCGGACGATTGCATTGGATTTGCAAAGCACATGGTGGCGTCGTTGGTGGCAGCGCCGAAAAGGCGTCGCGAGTTATGCGGCAGACTACACGCGTCTTGTCGCATCTGAAGCAAGTTCGATCACCAAAGACATCGAAGAAAATCAGATTGCAGCGGTGCTTGAAAATGTCCGCGCAGCTTTGGCTGAATTCATGGTGGAACAGCAAGAAACCCTATTGGGCATCTCGAAATCTGCGAAGGCGCAGCTGGACGATGACGCCATTAAAACAGCAGGTCAGCAATCCACCAAATCGCCGGACGAACTGTTGGGTGATATCTTGAAAGATCTGGGAACCGAGGCTGCGTAACTCGTATGACTGAAACCAACTCACGTATCGTCTCTGCTGATCAATGGACACGCTTGAAGCGATGGTCACATCGCAAACCCGTCTTCGCTTTGATGGGGGAATTCAGTGCGGGCAAATCGACGCTTCTGAACTTTCTACTGAAGAATAACACGCTGCCCACTCAGGTTACGGCGACACAGTTACCACCCATTTGGTTTTCGTGGGGCAGCAAGCCCTCATATGTGCAAATGCTGGACGGCAGTCGCGAACCCATTGAGTTGGACCGGATCGGTGATGTTGGCGTCCAAGGTGCGCATTTCGTGCGCGTCTATCTTGAAGCTGACATTCTTGAGGCGGTTGACCTGATCGATACGCCCGGCATTTCAGATCCAAAGATCTCGACCGATGTTTGGCGACGCGCTGTGGGTCAGGCCAATGGCGTTTTGTGGTGCACACATTCGACCCAAGCTTGGCGCGAAACAGAACGCGCGACCTGGGTTTCACTGCCAGAGCGGCTTCGCCAGAACTCCCTTTTGTTGGTCACACGCTCGGATGCGCTAAATCAGAACGATCAAGCCAAGGTCCTGCGCCGCATTGATCGCGAAGCTGGCGATCTGTTCCGCAATGCCATCATGATTTCCGCCCGGGATGCAATCACTGCGCGGGACAAACCGGAGCACGCAGGTCTTTGGGCCAGCAGTGGCGGCGACAAGCTGGTGGACAGTTTCTTGGCCATCACAGCCGACATAATGGACGCGCGCGCTGGAATGCTGTCGCGTTATCAAAAGGACGGAACAAGTCTGGAAACAAGTTCAGATGCATTGCAGCTTGGCGGCGATGACGCTTCCGCCCGAGTCTGGAGTTCCGCCGGTCCTGTCTGTCACGGATGGTGAAACGCCCGAGGACGATACCAATGTGATCCGCATTCGCCCAGCGCGTCCTCGTCGTGATGTCAGTCGCCGCGATGACCAAGAGCCCCGAGAAAGGATCGACGCGGATGAGGCAAACAAACTGCGTGCGCAGGTTCACGAGGACAGTCAAATTGACGATGATGCGCGGGATCTGAAATCGGTCTTTGACGTTTCCGATGAGCCAGAGATGGATGAGGCCGAGATCGCCGAAATCCCAGAGCACGAAGAAACGGCTGACATCCTTGAAGGCGTAGCAGACGAAGCGCCCATTGAGGCTGACGCTGAAGTAGACGAAACCATTGCGACTGCCCATGAAGCCCCGAATGATGAAGATACGGCAGCGGACCAAGAACAAGATTCTGACGCCCTGATCGCATCAATCAGTGGGCTTGTGACAGAAGAAGAACAAGACATCGATTTCCCGGCAGAAACCGAGATCGAGCAGAAAGAAACCCCAGACGAAAGTTCGGTAGTTGAACCGATTGGGAGGTCCGCGGGCCAAGCTTTGTTCAGCTTGCCCGAGACAACACCTTTGAGCGCTGTCGATGCATGGTCTGAACATCTCACTTCGCTGGACGATACCAGCGACACTTCGGAGCTTTTGGACGCATTTCAGGCCTTCCTGAAGACCTTCGATGAAAAGGCACGCGAGCATCATGCGCGCCAATCAGAGGACGGGCTTCAAGCCCTGGGTGATGAAACCGCAGAGGCCGATACAGTCTGGCACGTTCTGTGATGCAATTGCTTCACAATGACACCCCATCAGGCAAGGCGCTTTCGCTTGATGAAACCCTTTTGGCCGCGATGCAAACCGTCCCGAACTGTTTGGCGGCGGGCTATGTCGACATGCAAACTGGGTTCCTGTTGGGACTTCAAGGGCGGGATCAGGACAGCATGGATGCGCTTGAAACCCTGTCGACATCGGTCGCCAACCTGATTTTGGGACAAGGTGTGCGCACATTTGAAGAGCTGTTGTCCGACGGCGACGGCACCTCAAAAACGGGGTTTGGCGAGATCGCGATCTATTCGGGTGGGCGGCTTTACTTACTTCTCAGACGACAGGATCAGCCTGATCACGTGGTCTGTTTCGTTTCTGAAAGCGACACAAATGTTGGGCTCGCGCTTGCCAAGTCCGCGGCAAATCTGAACGCAATTTCCGCTTCGGTCTAGGCGCGGATGGGGATGGCAATGGAACAGATCGATATTCTTTCTCGGCTAGGCGACATCGCAGATAACACCGTTGCGCGGGGCGATCAAAGCATCCAATTGATCCAAAGGTCGACTGAAACCCGTTGTATGGCTGCCATCAGCAATGTCCACGCCACCATCCTGCCCCGGGTGATCCGCATCAGCAATGATGAAGAAGACGCCGTGACGCTATTGGTAAGCAACGGGCGTGTCACATCCATGTCCGATACGGCTATGGATGGGGTGCAATCCAACACACCAGAAACCACGGCAGAACATGTCTCGCAAATTCTGGCGATGATCTGCTCGGGTACTGGTTTGAAACTGCACAGCACCCCGCCCGACAACTCGGACGAGGTTGCCGCGACCGGCATCCTAACCACCGAAATTGAAGCCGCCTTTGATGCGATGGAGCTTTTTCACGAAGAGGCTGCGCCTGACGTTGATCCCGTTGACGAAGAACCTCACGCATCAACTGAAGAAAGTGGACTGGCGGCCAAGTTCCATTTGGAAGTCAGAAAAATCACCGATCAAAGAATTCTGATCGGCCATAACAACACTGCCGTTGGCGGGCCAGATGGCGTGCTGACCCAAAATCTGGATGCCGTTGGGCAATTGATAGACGATCTTGCCGCATGGGACGTTGAAAATGGACGTCCAGAGACTTCACCTCAGATGGTGATCATGCGGTCCTGGGGGGAAGACACGCCAAGTTTGACTATTTGCCGTGATATTGATGCAACGGCGATGGCAGTACATCACACACGAAGGCTGGGAGCGGTGGTTCAGATGTGGAAATCATTGACTGCAAAGTAGAATTTTAGCTGAATACTTCAGCGCCTCAAATTATTACGAACGGCGCACGGGGATGGAGATTCTTTGAATCAGGGGTGGAAGCCAATTAATGGATGAGGTCCGTCGACAGGATTTAATTCGGTTAGCCGAAAGAATGATAGAATCGGTTAGCGATGAAACGCAGCCGTTTATTGCGCGAATCCTTTCAGACCTTAAATCGCTGAAACCGGGCATCGCCTTTGTTGGTCAGATCAAGGCCGGGAAATCACGGTTGATCAACGGCTTCACCGGGCAAGCAAATTTTCTGCCATCTGATGTTAATCCCTGGACCACCGTCGTAACCGATATGCATTTCGGACACCCCTCGGGACGTGAAGCAGGTGGTCTTATTCACTTCTTCGACAATGCACAATGGCAAGCGCTTCTGACCGAAGGGGACGAAATTCGTGACATGCTGCCGGATGTCGAAGACGATTATAAACGGCAGATCATCGAAGAACAGATCGAGGCCATGAAAACGCGCGCCCAAAAGCGGCTTGGTGCGCAATATGAAGAACTGCTTGGAACTGCGCACGATTTTGAGCGATCTTACGCAGGACGATCTGGCCCGTTACGTCAGTGCTGGCACTGATCCTGACGAACTTCCGGCGAAGGCCAACAAAAACGCCCCTTATTACAGCGATCTGACGCGTAAGGCCGAGGTCTTCTTCGAGCAAGGTCTGTTTCCCTTTCCGCTGACTGTCACCGACACCCCCGGCATCAACGACCCGCTGTTGATCCGTGAAGAGATTTCGCTCCAGTTTCTGCGCAATGCCGATTTCTTCGTGGTGGTTCTGTCCGCGCATCAGGCTTTGTCTCAGGCCGACCTGAAACTTCTGCGGTTGATGCAAGCGCTTGAACTGGGACAGATGGTTGTGTTCGTGAACCGGGTAGACGAGCTGAACCGCGGGATTGAAGACGCCGCAAACGTGCATGCCGAAGTCCGCGCAGGGCTTGAACGCACTTTGGATAGCACCAAACTGACCGTGATTATGGGCAGCGCTCAGTGGGCGCATTATGCGTTGACCGGCGACAGCACCGGTGTTGACCACGACCAGATTCTGGCATGGCTCAAAGCCCACCCTCGCAAAATGCAGCGTTTCCTTGAAGGGATCGAGAGACTGAAGAAGTCTCAGAAGAAGGGGGCCTCTGAAAGCGCATTGCGCCTTGCTGCGATGATTGCGTCAGGCCTGCCGGATCTTCGCAGTCATGTTATTCGCGAAGTGTCCGAGGGACCACGAGATGAGCGCCTTTTGATCGCGGGAAAGCAACTCCGCAACTTCGCAACAAGCGAGCTGGAACGCCGCCGGGTCCATCTAAAACTCGTCGACGACGACACGATTGATGAACACTTCGCCAAACAGACCGACAGTGGCGCACTTTCCCAACTGACCAGAATGGTTCTGGACACCCAGGATAAACTGGCAGCCGATGCTGATCATTGCGCTGAACAGTTGCGTGAGCAATTGGTTGAAACGGTTCAGGCCTTGGTTGCCAAAGTAGTTCAGGGTCCAGACGGAAAGTCGCCGTTGCTAAATCCCGGTGGCGCAACCGAACTTGAGTTTGGACAGTTGCGCCAAACCATGCGCGAACAGCTTCTGGATGCAGCACATGACCAACGACAAAGCATGTTGAACGAGCTTTATGCGCTCGATTTGCAATCCAACACGGCACTTCAGAATCTTGGCGATGGAAATTCGGACGGCGAGCTGAACGTAGATGCAAGCGCCCTACGCTGGTACAGACCTGACACAAGCGCCCTGACACGCGGGATAACCGTTGAACTGCGCGTGTCATGGTTGGCACGCCTTCTGAAACAAAAATCCGTTGTCGCACGCGCCGCGAATCTGATCACACGTGAGTTTTTGAGCATCGCAGAAGAACTGGCTGGGCGTTTCCATTCTGATCTGAAGCAGCGCTTGGATTCGGTCATTGACCACCACCTTGCCGTTCTTGCCGTTCGCTTCGAGGAAATGGATTTGGGGGCCGAAGCCTCACGTCCCGCGGCGCATGATGCACTGGAAAACGCCAAGAGGGTTGCAAATGAGCTGGAAGAGTTGTTCCAAGAGGGGAGCGAACCAGAACAGCGACTCGAGGCGGCAACGTGATCAATTTCCCAGAAGCAGATGCTGTCATACAGCAGTTGGAAACGTTTCTGTCCCAGACCGAGGCCGCGCCGAAATCCGCCCCGCTGGACGCGATGCGGGCGCAGGCGCAAAGCCATCTCGACCAGTTGACCAGTGCCGTGACTATTGGGTTTGCTGGTGAATTTGGTGCTGGAAAATCCAGCTTGGCAAACATGCTGGCGGGCGCGGACGTGTTGCCAACTGGCCCACAGCATCTGAAACTTCCTTTGGTCATCGTGAAATACGCGACCGAATTGGAAACCACGGTCGGTTGGTGGGCAAAACAGCCGACGACTTTTGACGGGATCGATCTTGAAAAAGCCGCCAAATACGAACCCGACTTCATCTCGATCGGGTTGCCCGCTGAAGCCTTGCAAGAAATGGTTCTGTTCGACCTGCCTGGATCGGGCGCGTTGGATGAAAGCTACAAGCAAACACTCGATCTGCTGAAATTCGTCGATTGTGCAATCTGGTGTACGAACGGCACGAATGCCTGGCGAGAGACAGAACGCTTCCTGTGGTCGCATGTCTCGGAAGAGCTGCAGGAAAACAGCTTACTGGCCGTGACGCATTCGGACTTGCCGGTGGTTGAGGAAACCCTGCCCCGCTTACTTCCGAAGCTGGAAAGCGATAGCGGAGACATGTTTCAGGCCGTCGTATCTATCGGTACCCCTGTCGCTGTGAAGGCGATGGAGCAGGAGCCTGAACCAGATTTCGAATTATGGGCATCTTGCGGCGGCGAAGACCTGGCGCATAGGATTTTGGATCTGGCTGCGACGCGAAAAACACGGGACATTGAGAAAGCCCGTAAATATCTGGATGAAACCCTGACTCCGGCGCTTGCTGCGTTGGGTGGAACGAAAACGGATGCCCCAGAACCTGAAGCGGCAAAGCCGGTCCCGTCGCCCATCGCGTCAGAAGACGATCCAGTTTTAGAGAATCCCATTCTTGACGAATGGAAGATCATGTTGCGCGATCTTCAAGCGCAGTTGCGAGAAGAGCCCAAACTTGAAGCAACGGAACTGTTACGCGTCTGTCAGGAGATGGTCGATGAGTTCACCATGAAATTGGAGCCCGGCCAGAACATTGATGGCTCGGCCGACTGGATCGTGGGAGAGTTCGAAAACGCGTCCGACTTGCTGACACTTATGCAATTCGAAGACACGCCAAACGCATCCGAGGCAGTTTTGAATGTTCTTGCACAGCTCAGCGACAACCTGTCTTGGGCAGGAACACACAAGGCGGATACTTAACACCCGCCAAAGGGGAATGACCCTGTAGAATCACTTATGTGACTCCTGCCCGTCCACCAACAAGCGATTTCAGAGTTAACCCGATTCTCAGCCAAATATTGCGCAGATTTTCCTGCTGATCTTCTTCGTTTTAGCAACAAAGCCAGCATACCAGCCGCTTTGTCGCCCGGAGTCATACGTAAGTCATGGGGGTGCCACAGTTTGGTCCCAATTCCTAAGTCTAACTTCAGGGGCATCAGAGGTTGAGTTTACCGTGTTGAATTGGTTCGTTGGTTAGAAGACCCTCTGTCGAAATGTGAGACGCAGGTAAAACCAAATGAGCCAGAATCAGGCCTCGGGACGGGATATAGAAAATCCCCAGATTTCAGCATTGCAGCCGGGTGAAAAACTGCTGCGTGGTCAGTATGAAATCCTTCGCTTCCTGAACAATGGCGGGTTCGGGATAACCTACCTTGCACGCGACAGTCTGGATCGGAATGTCGTTATCAAAGAATGCTTTCCCGGCGCTTTGTGCCACCGTGTTGATGGTAATGTCGAAGCCTCGGACCCTGCGTTTGCAGAAGATCTTCTTTCGATCATCGACTTGTTCATTCAAGAAGCGCGCAACCATGCCCGACTGGTGCATCCCAATATCGTAAACGTGCATCAGGTGTTCGAGGACAACCAGACCGCCTATATCGCGATGGATCTGATCAATGGTGGCGATCTTCTTGATTATGTTCAGGATAATCGGAACAACGTAACACCGGACTTCATCGTAAAAGTCACCGAAAAGATGCTGTCGGCGGTGTCATTCATTCACGACAACGGGATGCTTCATCGCGATATTTCGCCGGACAATATCCTGATCGACGAATACGGCGAGCCCATTTTAATCGACTTTGGTGCAGCACGCGAACAAGCTGCAAACCGTTCTGCTGCCCTTTTGACGTTGCGTGTGATCAAGGACGGGTACTCACCTCATGAGTTCTATGCGCGCGGCGCAGATCAAGACACGACCAGCGACCTATATGTGTTGGCGGCAACGCTTTATCACGCGATCAGCGGTGAACGTCCGATCGACGGGAAAACCCGGCAAGATGCATTCAATGCGGGCCAGGAAGACCCTTATGTACCCCTGACCGGTCGCTTCGCAGACTATCCAGATGGCTTCCTTGAAGCACTGGACAAGGCGATGGAAGTTCACGTCGTCAACCGCGTCCAATCAGCCCTTGAATGGCTTCGGATGTTCCGCGGACCGGCCGTGGTATTTGAAGAATTCGGTTATCGTCCCAGCTCGGTCATCGTGGCATTGGAACGCCCGGATGAAACCAACAAAAGCGGCGAAGATGCCGAGGCAATCGTATCTGCTCTGTTGGCCAGCGAAGGTGACCTTACAACGGCCGCCCGATCCGAAGGCCTCACTCAACCAGAGCCAGAACGCGACCCGGCCGTGACTGTTGTGAAAAGCAGTTCTGGCGGTGGTAGCAAAGCAATCATTGGCGTGGTTGCCTTGCTTGCACTTGGTGCAGGTGGATACTTCGCCATGAAGGGATCGGGCGACGTCGAGGTCACCCCTGCGACCGAGATCGCCGCAGCAGAAACCGCTCCGGTTGCTCTTGTGCCCACGATCGAACCCGCTCCAACCGAAGAACCCGCCGTGACGGCAACAGAGTCGCCAGTTGAAGTTGAAATCGCAGAATCAGCTGCCGCCGCCGCACCCGAAGTGGAAGCAGAACCTGTTGTCACCGAGGCCCCGGTAGTTGTCACGTCATCGGAGCCGGTAAATCTGCAAGAGAAGCAGGTTTCATTCGCACACTGGGATGTAGAAATTCCATTCGCCACCAGCGTTCGTCGACTGTCCACCGGCAGCGCGGTCGTGATCACCGGTGTTGATCCCAAACGCGACATGTCGATCATTGGCGACTGGGTAAGCCGTGGCACCGTGATCTTCGCCGTCAACGGACAGCCCGTTTCCAACAGCTCCAGCATTGCGGCACGCGCGCTGGAAAAGCTTAAGGTCGAACCGGATGGTCACATCCGCGCCGTCGCACGCTATCGCCCCAACGGCGCCACACGAGCGCAAAATGGCCTTCTGGCTCTGCCAGCGGTGCGCATTTCTGGGCTTGAAAATGGCGTCGGTCTTTCTGCGCGTAAGAACGCAAATGATGGGTGGAATGTAGAAGTCACCCGCGTCCCGGCAGAAATGACAGATGGGTTGCAGCTAGGCGATGTTCTGCTTGCTGAAGCCGTGACCGAGCAATCAATCAACGAGGCTGAAAGCCTTGATCGTATTCTTGAAACCCTTGTTGCTGATGGCGTGTCCCAAGCCCGCCTGACCGTGTTGCGGAACGGCAAAGAGGTTCAGACCACCATGCAACTCGCTGGGGGATCCTGACACTGTTCAAAAGTCCATCTGCCAGAAAGCGTATTCTGTGAACCTTTGTTCGGTTCGGGCGGTCGTTGGACCCGCCGCAGAAAGTAGCAAGTAACTGAGTATCCAAATCAAACTCTACCCGGGCGAATGGCCCGGATGGAATGATCGGTCATGTGCCAAGGCAAGTGTCTTGGCGTGTAGTGAAAGGTGAAGTTGCCATGTTTAAGTATAAAAGTCCGTTAAGTCGGCTTCTCGAAGGTAGCGCTAAACACGCGAACAAAGACGAGACTCATGAAGAAGAGCGTGATGAAGTCGCAGAAGAGCCCATCGCGGATCTGACTGCACTGCGTCAAGTTCTAGCCGGCGGCAACCAAACCTCCGACACTGAAACGGAGCTTGAAGTACCGGTCGAAGACGAAATTCCGGTCGAAGAAATCAGCGTTGAAGACATTGCCCCGATCGAAATGGCCGACGAAGCTGAGCAGCTTAACACAGTCAAATCAGAAGACGCTGACGTGGCCGTAATGAACGAGGTCGTCAAAACCGTTCAGATAGAAGATCTGCCCGATGTTGACGCAGACATCGCCCTGACCGAAGCGCCCAAGGTGGACGAAGACCCAGCACCCGAAGCTGCACCCGCCGAGGCCTCTCAGAACCGCAGCGAACGTGTGAAAACCACCTTCCTTGGCTTCGAACGCCCCGAAAACCTTGCTCAAGACAGCATGGAAGCAGCACCCGCTTCCAAACAGGTGGTCGCCCAGAATACGTTCCCCGTTGGATGGTTGGTGATCACCGATGGACCGGGTCGCGGCACAAGTTTCTCTCTGGCCGAGGGTCTTGCCCAGATCGGCCGCAACGATGATCAAGCGGTTCAGCTAGATTTCGGGGATAACGGCATCTCTCGTGCGGGTCATGCTGTGGTGGCATATAATTCGGAAGATCAGAGCTGTTATCTGGGACATGGTGGTAAAGCCAACCTTGTGCGTCTGAATGGCGGACCCGTCCTCAGCACCGTTGCCCTTTCGACCGGTGACAAAATTCGCATCAGCGATACGACCCTGCGTTTCGTTTCGTTCTGCGACGAAAACTTCGACTGGCAGAACGGCTGATAGATGTTAGCCAATCCTGCATATGACATCGCCTTGGTGGCCGATCAGGGCAAGCGCGACACGCAAGAAGACGCCATTGCAGCGCGTTTCTTTGATGCGATTGATGCGGGGTATGTCGTTATTGCAGATGGCATGGGCGGTCACGACGCGGGCGATGTTGCCTCGGGACTCGTGAAGGCCACGTGGCAATCTGAGTTGGATGAAATACTTGAAAGCCCAGATCTCGATGACAGCAATGCGGCCGAGAATCTGACCCAAGTGGCTCTGCGCGCGAATGATGCAGTTGCTGATTATCTTCATAAGAATGGGACCGACCTTCAAATGGGGTCAACATTGCTGGGTGTCCTATTGCGCGGTAAGCACCTTCATTGGGTGTCGGTCGGGGATTCCCCGCTTTACCTGTGCCGCAATGGTTTCATGATGCGGATCAATGAAGATCACTCCATGGCGCCGATGATTGATGCGCAGGTGTCTGATGGCTCGCTATCGGAAGAAGAGGCCCGCGCACACCCTGATCGTAATCAACTGACCTCCGTCATCATGGGGGCGCCGGTTCCCAAGCTGGATTGCCCCGAAGCCCCTGTCGAGCTTGCCAAGGGTGATGTGCTTCTGGCTGCCAGTGACGGCCTTCAGTATCTGGAAGACGATCAGATCCAATCGATCGCAAACAGCTGCAAAGATCAGCCTGCCCGCGACCTTGCTGTTGCTTTGATACAGGCGCTTAGGACCAAGGCCCATCCCGATCAGGACAACATAACAATAGCGGTCATCAAGCCGCTAAATATCTGAAACTACGCTAATATCTGAGGAATAACAGGGAATATGAGAAAGCTATTCATCGCTTCCGGTTTGGCCATCGCCGCAATGACAAGCACTGCCTTTGCGCAAGAGGCTTGTTCGGATTATGTGGTCAAACGCGGCGACAGCCTGCGTGAAATCGCGCTGCGCGTATTCGGCAGCTCGGACTTCCGGTCGATCTACAACGCGAACAAAGGTGCCATTGGTAAAGACCCAAACATTATCCGCCTTGGCATGAGCATTTCGATCCCGTGCCCTGAAAAACCCACAGGTCAGACGGTCTCAACAACGGCTGAAGCGGAAAAAATGGCACGTGCGATGTCTGCCGAGCTTATTGCCGACGCAGAAGCGCGCGCCGCTGCTGCAATCGCCGAAGCCGAGGCCCGAGTCGCCAATGCAAAAGCCGAAGCAGTTAAGACCAGCAAAGAAGCTGTCGCCGCCGCAAAGGCCGAAGCTAAGGAAGCAATAGAAGCCGCACGTGCGGAAGGCGCTGCCTTGATCCGCGATGCAGCCAATCCCAATGCGGCATCAGTGAATGAACGCCAGATCCTGATGATTACGGGCGGCAATTATGCCCCCTTCACCGACGAAGCTCTGCCCAATCGCGGACTTTATACAAAACTGGTCGAGACAGCTCTTCTACGGGCTGCCCCTGAACAGTCCTATAAAATTCAGTTCGTAAATGACTGGAGCTCGCACTTGGATCTGCTGATGCCGACCCTTGCATTCGACGCGACCTTCCCTTGGTCGCAGCCTGATTGTTCTGTGGCTGACACCCTATCAGAAAGCGACCGCGAACGTTGCGAGACATATAACTTCTCGAAACCCTTTTACGAGGTGGTGGATACCTTCTTTGCAATGGAAGGGTCAGGCTACGAGGAAACCCTGAGCTATGCAGACTTTGCTGGCGCAACCATCTGTCGGCCTGAAGGGTGGTCTTTGACCCACATGAATGCAGTGGGTTTGTACGACCCGGCTGTCACCTTGATACGCCCCATCTCACCCGATGATTGCTTCCACGCAGTCGCTGAAGGGACAGCCGACATAATTGCCATCGAGGCGCATCTGGCCGTCGATGCAATCAAGCGGTTGGGATACGAACATCAGATCATCGAGAATCCAAATCTGGCCGCCATCAAAGGCCTGAACATCATGTCACATAAGGGCAATCCCGACGGCGAAGCGATCCTTGAGATCCTGAAATCAAGGTCTTGGAATTATGCAGCAATCTGGCGAATGGCGCGACATCGTTTCGACCGCCCTACGTCATCAAATGGAAAACGGCTAAGGCCCCGGAAGGCCAGCACATCTAATTTCTGGAGGAAGTGGAAATGTTTAAATTCGATCTTAAAAAACTGGCAACGGCGGCGGTAACCCTCACCGCGCTAAGTGCCCACACCGCATTGGCGCAGGAAGCCTGTTCTAACTACACAATCGAAGATGGCGACACGCTGGCGACAATTTCGATCACTGCCTATGGCACATCGAACTATCAGCCGATCTTTAACGCGAACCGGAACATCATTTCGGATCCGTCCAACCTGGAAACTGGGCTTGTTCTGGCATTGCCGTGTGAAGACGGTAGCCTGCCCAATGGTCAGTCGGCTCAGGAACTGATTGCTGCCGAGGAAGCGCGAAACTCAACCAACAAGGTTTCAAACGTTTACGAACCGCCGATGAAAATCGTGACCGGCAGCAATTATGCGCCGTTTGCGGATGAAGATCTGGAAGGCGGCGGTTTCCTTGTTCGTCTTGTATCGACTGCGCTGAACCGCGCGGGAAACAACCGGGATTACTCGGTCAGCTTCGTGAACGATTGGTCTGCACACCTTGATACGCTGCTGCCGTTGGGCGCGTTCGATATTTCACTGGCTTGGTACATTCCAGACTGTAGTAACCGCACCTACGAATGGTCAGCCGAGACCGAGAAGCGTTGCACACAATTTGATGCAACGGTGAGTGTCTATGATACCGTTGTCGGCTTCTACACATTGCCCGACAGCGACTATGCCACGGCACGCACATTCCAAGACTTCGATGGTGCTCGTGTTTGTCGTATGGCTGGTTGGTTTACGCATGACCTTGAAGAAAACGGTGTATTTGAACCGAAGGTGACGATGGTCCAACCCACCAGCGCCACTGACTGTATGGATGCCGTGCTGACAGGCCAAGCTGATGTTGCCTCATTCGAAGTTCAGCTGGCCGCAGATGCAATGAGCGATATGGGGTTGACCTCGAAAGACATCATCGAGAACCCATTTGTAAACACTGTTGCAGGTTTGCGTTTTGTGACCCACCGCACCAATCCCTTTGGTCGCCAATACATCGCAATGTTGAACGCTGGCCTGAACGAGATGCGTGAATCAGGTGAATGGTACGCTATCATTTCAGACACATTGCGCGAGCATAACGAAAAGCTGATGGCCGCTGCGGCCAACTGATCATTCGCTTGCATAAGAAAAGAAACGGCCGGCAAACTGCCGGCCGTTTCTTATTTGTATTGCCCTTGGACGTCATCTGTCGGTTTCGACCGCATAGCTCAACACCATGTCGCGCAGCGTGGCCAACCCACAGGCCGTCCCGTCATCCACCACCAAGGCCCGACGATGATCCAATCGTGACAACAAACGCACGGCGTATTTGACCGCCATATGGTCACTTAGGGTAAGCGCAGGTTTGTCCATCACCTCGTAGACATTCATGCGATCCAAAGACTTGTTCAAAGCGATGGCCCGTTCGGCGATCATCTCGATCGACACGATGCCATATTCGTCTTCGTCATGGCGACGTTCGATCACCAATGCGGTCACGCCTTTTGCGTCCATCTCGTTCACGGCATCGCGCACTGTCGCCAAACCACTGATCATGTAGATCGTGCTTTGCATCACATCGCGGACCTTCAGGTTGTTTTCGCCCATCACAAGTCCTCCTTGCTGATTTCCTCTTGAATGGATGCAATCTGACCGGACAGACCAATCGCATCTTCGATATCAAGCTGGAACGCCACGCCTGTCCCGGGATCTTCGTCGAAGCGGCAAGCCTCGCCAATAGTTTCCAGGATCAGGCGGCTGTGGTGTTCTTCAACCAGAAACAAAATCACATCCCGCTGCCCGGCGACAGTCAGCCCAAAGAAGGTCTTGGTCGGGTTCAAACCCTCGCCGCGCGCCGATGTGATAACGGTACACCCTGTTGCCCCTTTTTCGCGGGCGGCCTCGATGGCGGTGTCCGTCAGTTCATCCTGTGTCATGACAATGATCAGTTTAAACTTCATGGTTTTCTCCTTGGTGGTCCGACGCTGCTTTGCGACGGGACAGCAAGCTGCTGATTTGGGCATAACCCATCACGGTTATCATGGGAAATAGGCTGGCCAGAGCAATTAGGCCAAACCCATCTAAAAGCGGGCTACGCCCGGGGACTGTACTGGCAAGGCCAAGGCCCAGCGCCGCGACAAGCGGAACTGTCACAGTTGATGTGGTAACTCCGCCACTGTCATAGGCCAATGGGATGATCAGGCGCGGAGCAATCAAGGTTTGGATCACCACAATCACATAGCCAACGATCATGTATTGATAGAGCGGCGTTCCCGTCACGATCCGGAACGTGCCAACCGCAAGGGACAGCGCCACGCCGATGGCGACTGCGATGCGCAGCCCATTGGCGCCAACGGCCCCGCCCGATGCCTCTTGCGCCTTAAGCGCCACAGCAATCAGCGAGGGTTCGGCGATTGTGGTCGCAAACCCAATGGCGAAAGCAAAAATGTAGACCCAGTAATAATCCAGCCACCGAACGGGCGCGCCAGGTTCGATCCCCAGAAACGCCGGGTCAGTCAGCTGGGCCGCCATCTCGCGCCCGAGCGGGAACAGGGCAATCTCTAGCCCTGACAGGAACAGCGCCAGTCCAAGCAGCACATAGAACATGCCCACGGCGACTTTCTTGGGGTGCGGAATTGGTTTTCGCAGGATGACCAGCTGAAACAGCAACAAGACAGCCGCGATGGGCAGAACATCACGCACAACGCCTAGGAACGTCCACAAGAGGTCTGTCAGGATCGCCATCACGTCGCCACCACCAGTCCGAACATCAGCACGAAGATGATCGGCATAAGCGATGCAAATGCGATCAACCCAAAGCCGTCGATCATGGGGTTTCGACCCTTGATGACGGATGCAAGTCCAACGCCCAGCGCGGTCACAAGCGGAACGGTGATGGTCGAAGTGGTGACACCGCCGCTGTCATAAGCGATACCCACGATCTCACGCGGGGCGATGGGTGTCAGGGCCACGACGGTCACATATCCACCGATGATCAGCCACTGGATCGGCCAACCCATCAGGATGCGGAAAACACCCAGTACCAAAGACGCTCCAACCGAAGCAGCAACGGTATAGCGCAAAGCGGTGGCTATGAAATTACGCTCATCTTCACTTTGCCCGATAACTCCGGCTTCGGACATGACCGACGCGGCCTCGGCCCCGACGGCGATCAGGGCGGGTTCGGCAACAGTGGTTCCAAAGCCAAGGCTGAACGCAAAGATCACTAGAAGCGGAAGTGAGCCCCGTAGGGCAAGTGCATTCGCCAACGCCTCGCCCAACGGAAACAATGCCATGTCGAGGCCGCGAATGAAGACCGTCAGCCCAAGAAGAACGAACAAAAAGCCAAGCGCAAATTGGCCAAGGTTGTCGATAGGTTGCTGAAGAACAACCAACTGAAAGAAACCGACAATCAATAGAATGGGGGCAAGATCGCGGGCGGTGCCGCCCAAATTTCCGATCAGCTTTTCAATCGAGCCGACCATGTGACCCATCCCAATATAACTCTGCCCTGTGGCTTCACATCATACAGGTAACAACGCCATGACAAAGGGGGGTAAGCATGACTTTCGGACGGATTTCGAAAAAGAAACGCCCCCGGCAATCACTTACCGAGGGCGTTTTGTCGTTCAGTTGAAGATCAGTCGTTCGACCAGCCGGATACGGCTTTGACTTCAAGGAAGTCCTCGATACCCAGAATGCCACCTTCACGCCCGTTGCCGGACTGCTTGTAGCCGCCAAAGGGCGAACCAGCAGCGCGCGAGGTTCCGTTCATTTCCACCATGCCGGACCGCATCTGGCGGGCAACTCGGTTTGCGCGGGCACCGTCTTGCGTCTGGATGTAGTTGGTCAGGCCATAGACGGTGTCGTTGGCGACTTCCACGGCCTCTTCTTCCGTTTCAAACTTCATGATCGACAGGACAGGTCCGAAGATTTCTTCGCGTCCAATCGTCATATCGTTTGTCACATCTGCAAAGACGGTCGGTTTGACGTAGTAGCCTTTGTTCAAGCCATCCGGACGGCCTGTACCGCCAGCGACAAGACGTGCGCCTTCGTCGATACCTTTCTGGATCAGATCTTGGATCTTATTCCACTGAAGCTCGTTCACGACGGGGCCAATATGGCGGCCTTCTTCCGATGCCGGTCCAACCTGAATTTTGGCTGCCATTTCGGCGGCTTCTTCCACAGCACGATCATAGATCGAGCTGTGTACAAGCATGCGCGACGGTGCGTTACAGCTTTGGCCGGTGTTTTGCATCATGTGCAATACGCCGCGCTTCACTGCTTTGTCGTCCGCATCTTCAAAGAGGATATTCGCCCCTTTGCCGCCCAGCTCCAACGCCACGCGTTTGATCGTATCAGCGGCCGCTTTCGAAATGGCGATGCCTGCGCGGGTCGAGCCAGTGAAGCTGACCATATCCACATCAGGATGCGAGGTCAGCTGACTGCCAACACCCACACCGTCGCCGTTGATCATGTTGTAAACACCGGCAGGGGTGCCTGCCTCATGCATGATCTCGGACCATACGATCGAGGACAACGGAGCAACCTCGGACGGCTTCAAAACCATGGTGCACCCGGCGGCGGCGGCAGCCACAACCTTCAGCGACACTTGGTTCATTGGCCAGTTCCATGGCGTGATCAGTGCGGTCACACCAACGGGTTCGTACAGAAGACGATCATTCGGCGCGTGATCGCCCAGCTTCTTGTCGAATTCAAAATCCTTGAAGGCACGGATGAAGTTTTTGATGTGCCAGCTGCCTGCACCCACTTGCGAGCTGCGCGACAGGTCAATCGGCGCACCCATTTCAAGGCTCATCGCTTCAGCAAGATCCTCGGCGCGGCTGTTGTAGATGTCAAAAATGCTTTCAATCAGCTCAAGCCGTTCAGCCTTGGACGAAAAGCCCCAAGTTTTGAAAGCTTCTTTCGCAGCGGCAACGGCAGCGTCGGTGTTGGCCTGACCCCCAAGCGAGATGACCGCACAAACCTCTTCGGTCGACGGGTCAATCACATTGCAATCATTGGCGACGGCCGGGGCGACCCACTGGCCATTGATGTAAAAGTCGCGTTTCTCGATCATATTCCTGACTCCTTGGACGGATTTGCGGGCACTGTCGCACCGTGGCGTTGGTAGCGCAACCCGTGGATTTGTAATTTGATCAAATTATTCCGTAAGAATCAAGACTGATGCAAACTGTCGCACGGGGTTTCAATATCACTCAAAGAACATACCCTATGAGTGAACGGAAAATTGCCTCATAGGAGAGAAGCAAATGGGACTTCGCATTAACGATATCGTACCAAACTTCACCGCCGAAACAGATCAGGGAGAGATTAAATTCCATGATTGGATTGGCGACAGCTGGGCCATCCTGTTTTCGCACCCCAAAGACTATACTCCTGTTTGCACAACCGAGTTCGGCGCAGTCGCCCAACTGGCAGATGAATGGGAAAAACGCGGCACGAAAGTCATCGGCCTGTCTGTCGACAGCGCAAAAGAGCACGTGACCTGGAAAGCCGATATCGAAGGCTATTCTGGCGCAAAGGCTGGCTTCCCCATCATCGCAGACGAAGATTTGGCCGTGTCCAAGCAGTTCGACATGCTGCCCGCAGAAGCTTACTTGCCTGATGGACGCACCGCAGCCGATTCAGCATCGGTCCGTTCGGTTTTCATCATCTCGCCGGACAAGAAAGTTCAGTTGATCATGACCTACCCCATGTCGGTCGGCCGCAACTTTGCTGAAGTTCTGCGCGCTTTGGACGGGCTGCAAGCCACCTTTAACACCCCCATCGCGACCCCTGCGAACTGGGTGAAGGGTCAGGACGTGATTGTCGCTCTGTCGCTGAGCGATGACGAAGCGAAGGCCAAGTTTGGCGACGTGGACATCAAGCTTCCGTATCTGCGCACCACGGCCGACCCAAGCTAATCTGCTACGATACCTGAAATAGAAAAGCCCGCTCGAATCCGAGCGGGCTTTTTTCGTCATTTAGGGTCGATTCAGTCCTTTAGGACTGCGGCCTTGATTGCGTCAGACAGAACATCCCGGTCACCCACATGGTTGGCCAAGACCAAGACAAGGCGTGCATTCAAAGCATCGCTTTCGTCTTTGCTTAGACCCTCATGGGCCTCCAGAAGTTCGGCATAGAAATCATCAGCGCTTTCGATATTCGGTGTCAGAACGAGGTCAGTCATTGGTCTTACTCCTTACCGACGGCGCGGCGAATGGCGGCACGGATGAGGTTTTCATCGAAGTTGGGGCGACGCGCGGCAACGTGTTGATCCGGGCGGATCAAGTAGACCGCACTTTCGGCGTTCCCCAAATACCGTTCTTTCAGCGCGCCCGTTTTGTCATCCTTCGTCGACAAAGCGATGCGTCTAACTTTTACACCAGAATTCTTCGATCTCGTCCGGGGCATCGGCATCAATCGTCAGAAGCGTGAACGTGTCACCCAATTCAGACAGCAAATACCCATCGCCCATCGGAACATCCGGGCAGACCGAACCGGGACGCGACCGCGCAGGTCCATCCAGAGCATCGGCCGAGTTCAGCGGCGATCCATCATAGGTGCACGGCACCGACAAACGACCCGAGTTCACCAGCGGTCGGGCAAATTCGTGCTTTTCGGACAGGTTCAGAACAGCGTCGCGTAGTATGCGGCTCATCTCGGATTTAGGCGTGATGAAATCGGTCGAGCGGGTCGAGTTCAGGATGTTTTCATCCGCGCCATGGATACGTTCCATGTTGTAGGTGTCCAGAAGGCTCTCTGGGGCTTCGCCACGCATGACCATGCCCAGCTTCCAACCCAGATTGTCCACGTCCTGCATGCCCGAGTTCGCACCGCGCGCACCAAACGGCGACACTTGGTGGGCAGCATCGCCTGCAAAGAACACACGACCATGACGGAAGTTGTCCATGCGCTTGCATTGGAATGTGTAGATCGATGACCAAACCATGTCATATTCCACGGCTTCGCCAAGGAACGCATCCAAACGACGACGGATGTTTTCCTCTTTCATCTCTTCCTTGCGGTCGACATCCCAGCCGATCTGGAAATCGACACGCCAGACATCGTCAGGCTGCTTGTGCAAAAGCGTCGATGCACCAGAGCCATGGGTTGGCTCAAACCAGAACCAGCGTTCGGTCGGGAAGTCGTCGTTCTTCATCTTGATGTCAGCGATCAGGAAGCTGTCTTGGAACACTTTACCAGTGAAGTCCAAATCCAACATCGTGCGCAGAGGCGACGAGGCACCGTCACAGCCGATCAACCAATCGGCCTCAAGCGTGTAGGGGCCATCGGGTGTCATGACTTCCAGGGTGACGTGATCGTCATGCACTTCGACATTGTCGATGCGGTTCTTGCCGCGGATTTCGATCGGAGCACCCTGCTTTTGCAGCTCGTCAAAGCGGTCCAGCTGGAAGCTTTCGTAATATGGCTGCTGCATATTGATGAAGGCGGGATATTCGTGGCCTTCTTCAGGCAGAAGGTTGAACTCAAAAACCTGATCATCCTTGTGGAAGACCTTGCCAATGTTCCACACGACGCCTTTGTCGACCATCGGCTTACCGCAGCCATAGCGGCCAGCGATCTCAAGGCAGCGCTTGGCAAAGCAAATCGCACGCGAGCCCATGCCGACGCCTTCGTGGTCGTCCAACACAAGGGTCGGAATGCCTTGGCGGCCAAGGTCCAAGGCGGTGGCCACGCCGATGGGTCCTCCTCCCATCACCACAACGGGATGGCGTACGGGCGACGCGGCATCCTGATCGGCCGATTTCTTGTAGGGGTAACGCTTGTAGGCAAGCGTATATCTGTCATCAAACATCGGTTCTCCTCCGGCTGCGCGCGTTTCGGTTTTTAGGTAAAGGTTCGGCCCAAATGGCCGAACTTTATATACTTAGCCCTGCAGGGCGTCCCACATTTCCAGATCGCGCTGCGCGGTCCAGATGCGGGGGGTATCGATGCCGCGGGCTTCGTCGTAGGCACGGGCAACGTTGAAGGGCAGGCAGTGTTCGTAGATCGCATAGTCCGCAAACTTAGGGTCACATTCGGCGCGCACAGCGTCCCAAGCTTCTTTCAACGAACCACCGCGTGCGGCCACTTTGGCAGCGGGTGCGTAGGTGCTGTAGACGAAGTCACGGGTGCTTTCGAGGGCACGCTCGACGGCTTCCTTGCCGATCAGTGCACCGCCACGACCGGGCGCAATCGCATCCACGTCGAAGGACGCGATGTTGTCCAGTGTATCGCCCCAATCCGCAAAGTGACCATCACCACAGTAACAGGCCGAGTGATCTTCCACGATGTCGCCGGTGAACATGACGTTCTGGTCGGGCACATGGATCACAATATCACCCGACGTGTGGGCGCGGCCCAGGTGCATCAGGTCGATGCGACGGTTGCCCAGATAAACGGTCATATCGTCCGAGAATGTGGTGGTCGGATAGGTCAGGCCGGGGATCAATTCATGGCCTTCGAACAGGCGCGGGAAGCGTTGGAATTCACTGTCCCAGTCTTCCTGACCGCGTTCCACAACCATCGCACGGGCTTGGTCGCCCATGATGATCTGATCCGCGCCATAGGCCGACGCCCCCAGCACGCGCACCGCGTGATAATGGGTCAGAACAACGTGGCTGATCGGCTTGTCAGTCACCGTCCGCACGCATTCGATCACTTTGTTTGCCAGACGCGGCGTGGCCTGAGCCTCGACGATCATCACGCTGTCGTCGCCAATGATCACACCCGAGTTCGGGTCACCTTCAGCAGTGAAGGCATACAGCCCGTCTCCGATTTCATCGAAGGTGATTTTCTTTTCCGTCATGTCGCCTTGCGACGCAAATGCCTTAGCCATGGTTTCAGTCCTTGATGAGATAATCGATTTGAAGCATGCCGCCGCCATGGGTCTGGCTGGAGACATGCGTGAGGTTGTGTTGTTGCCCGTCCGTGAACAGCTTCCGGCCACCGCCAAGGATGGTCGGCATCACAAAGACGCGCAGCGTGTCAAACATGCCTGCGTCAAGTGCTGCGCGCTGAGTTGCGCCGCCCCCCATGACCCAGACTTTCTTGTGCCCTGCCTTTTCAATGGCAGCTTTCAGGGTTTGGATGTCACCCGCGGCGGTGACGTGATCGGCAGCATAGCCCGTCTGGCGGGTCAAAACATAGCTGGCGCGGTCCTCGTAGGGCCAACCCCAGCCAAGCACCTGTTCATGCGTCTCGCGTCCGGAGATCAGCGCATCCACCTCTGAGATGAACGCGCCATATCCGCCGTCGCCCCCGTCGGCCGCGACCGCTTCGTTGAACGGATCAAGCCATGCCACGCCACCGTCTGGGGTGGCGATGTAGCCATCAAGGCTCATGGCGATATATCCAACGTATTCGGTCATGGGCGGGTGCCTTACTTGGGCCAGCTAACGGCGGGCAGGATCTGACCGACGCAATCGCCGAACCCGATCTGGAAGCCATCGCCTTTGGCTGCACCGCGCAGGGTTAGCGTGTCACCATCCTCGATGAACGTCCGGGTTTCGCCGGTGTCGAGCGTGAAGGGCTCGCGACCCGCCCAGCTCATCTCCATCAGTGAACCGTATTCGGTCTTGGTCGGACCCGAGATTGTGCCGGACCCCAGAAGGTCGCCCACATTCATCGCGCAGCCGCCAATGGCATGGTGGCACAGCTGTTCAGCGGCGGAGTAGTACATGCGAGTGTAATTCGTCTCACCAACAACGCTGGCTTTGGCGCCGCCTTCGGGCTGCATCAGCACCTGAAGCTCGATGTCGTAAAGACCGTCTTTTGACCCGTCGAGGTAAGGCAGAAGCTCCTTCTCGCGCTCTGGTGTTGGCGCGCGGAATTCCTCCAGCGCGGCCGAGGTCACGATCCACGGGCTGATCGAGGTGCCAAACGCTTTGCCCTGAAACGGACCCAGCGGCTGGTATTCCCAGCCCTGAATGTCACGTGCGGACCAGTCGTTCAGCAGTACATAGCCGAAGATCATATCGTCTGCTTCATCTACGGTGATCGGCTGGCCGAACTCGGAAGGCTTGCCAACGATGGCACCCATCTCAAGCTCGATATCCAAGCGAGCTGACGGACCAAAGCTGGGCATCTCGGCATCCGGTGCCTTGCGTTGACCGTTCGGGCGGTGGATCGGGGTGCCCGAGATCACGACGGACGACGCGCGACCGTTATAGCCGATAGGAATGTGCAGCCAGTTGGCGGGCAGATCGGGTGATCCGCGCAGGATCGCGCCCATGTTCGCAGCGTGCTGACGACCGGCGTAGAAGTCAGTGTATTCGGAAACGAGGAACGGCATGTGCAGTTCTGTACCTGTTTGCGAAACCAAGAAAGGTGCAACCGCATCCTGTTCCGTCGACCCTTCGGCCAGAAGCTGCCCCAAACGGCTACGCAGAGCGGCCCAAGCGTCTGATCCCAGCTCCATCAACTCGTTCCAGAAGGGAACGTCGAAAACGGGTTCGTCTGCGATCTCGATCAGACCCGCTTCCTCGGCGGCCTGCATATCAAGGATCATATCCCCGATGGCCACACCGCATCGCGGCTCGGTATCAGCGGTCGAGAACACGCCGTAAGGCAGATTGTTCAGTGGAAAGGGTGTCTCGGCGGAGTTCGCGCTTTCCACCCATGACTTTTTCAGTTGGCTCATGTGATCCTCAAACGGTTTGGCTTTGGGCATCGGCCTGTGCCTCGGGTCGCGCATCGGCGAAGGCAGGCAGGGCCAGACAGGTTTGTTCAATTTCGGTTAGGCGCGGATAGGCGGATAGATCCAGCCCCCAGCGCCGTGCATTGTAATACTGAGCCACAAGACAGACATCCGCCAGTGACGGAGTGTCGCCAAAGGCGAATTTCGTATCCTTGCGCACCATCTGTTCAAGCGCAGCAAAGCCCGTTGCCATCCAGTGGCACATCCATGCTTGTTTATCGTCACCGGTTGCGCCGAACGTATCGCCCAGATAGCCCACGACACGCAAATTGTTCACTGGATGGATATCCATCGCGATGACATGGGCAGCGGCCAGAACCTTGGCGCGCCTGATGGGGTCGGCAGGCAGCAGAGCTGGCTCTGGCTGCACGGCTTCCAGATAGTCGATGATCGCCAGCGACTGGGTCAGGACGGTGCCGTCTTCCAGCTCTAGCGACGGCACCAGATGGGTCGGGTTCTTGGCCACGTAGTCTGCCGCGTGCTGCTGTCCGCCATCTTTTACAAGATGAACAGACACGTGTTCTGCGCTGATCCCCTTCAGGTTCAACGCAATGCGCACACGATAGGCCGCCGTGGACCGCCAATATCCATAAAGCGTCATCATTTCTTACCGGGCTTCCCGTCGAACTTCTTCTCTAAGCTTTCCCAGCAGTCGATGTATTCGTCCTGCAAGGGCGCCTCGTTCGCAGCGAACGCCGTAAGGTGCTGCGGAAAGCGGGTTTCGAACATGAACGACATGGTGTTGTCCAGCTTCTCTGGCCCGAGGTTCGAGTTCGACGCGCCTTCGAACGCATCGCGATCCGGACCATGCGGCAGCATCATGTTGTGCAGGCTGACACCGCCCGGAACAAAACCCTGCGGCTTGGCGTCATACTGGCCGTAAATGTTGCCCATCAGCTCGGACATGATGTTCTTGTGATACCACGGTGGACGGAAGGTGTTTTCGGCAACCATCCAGCGCTCGCGGAACAGAACGAAGTCGATATTCGCGGTTCCGGGCTGGCCAGACGGCGCGGTGAGCACGGTAAAGATCGAGGAATCCGGGTGATCAAACAGGATCGCGCCAACCGGGCAATACGTCGTCAGGTCGTATTTGTAAGGCGCGTAGTTGCCGTGCCATGCGACCACGTCCAGAGGGGACTGTCCGATCTCGGTCTTGTGGAACTGTCCACACCATTTGATGGTGATGGTCGACGGCACTTCACGGTCTTCAAAAGCCGCCACAGGCGCTTTAAAATCACGCGGGTTGGCCATGCAGTTCGCACCAATGGGGCCGCGGCCCGGAAGCTCAAATTTCTGACCATAGTTTTCGCAAACAAATCCACGCGCCGGGCCATCCAGCAGCTCGACCCGATAGACGAGCCCACGCGGGATGATGCCAATCTCTTGCGGGGCAAGGTCAATGACGCCGAGTTCCGTATAGAAACGCAACTTGCCTTCCTGCGGCACGACCAAAAGCTCGCTGTCGGCCGAGAAGAAGTAGTCATCCACCATCGATTCTGTGACCAGATACACATGGGTGGCCATGCCGACCTGAGTGTTCACGTCACCAGCTGTGGTCATCGTGCGCATGCCGTTGACCCAGTTCAGACCTTCGGCAGTTGGTACAGGATCCCAACGGTACTGCCCCAGCGAGATCACATCAGGGTCCACGCAGGGCGCGGACTTCCAATATGGCATGTCAATCTTGGTATAGCGCGCCGAATGCTTCACCGACGGACGGATGCGGTAACACCATGTCCGCTCGGGCGGGTTCGCGGTGAAAGCGGTGCCGGACAGCTGCTCGCCATACAGGCCATACTCGCATTTCTGCGGGCTGTTCATGCCTTGGGGCAGCGCACCGGGCAGCGCCTCGGTTTCGAAATCATTGGCCCATCCGGGCATATAATAAGTCTCGGTGCCAACGGCTGACACCGCGCGCGTCATATCGCGCGACGGGCTGTGCTTGTTCATGCTTCCATCCGTTTCATTGCCGGCCAAGGCCGATCCTGTTGCCCTGACATGATATCGTTGCAAGTGAAATGAAGTCAAGAAAAAGGGATGCTTCACACGCGAAGTAATTAAACGTCAACAATTTGAATAGTTAAGCCAATGGAAACTTGGCGCTGATATCCATGTCCTTGGGTGAAAAATGAGGTGGTGGGATGCGTTCGAATGAACAAGCTCCGATAATTATTAAGAAAGTTAAGAAAGTCAGTGGCGGTGGTCATCATGGCGGCGCGTGGAAAGTTGCATACGCAGATTTTGTGACCGCAATGATGGCGTTCTTTCTTTTGATGTGGCTTCTGAACGCCACGACGGAAAAACAACGAAAAGGAATCGCGGACTACTTCAGCCCCACCATTCCCATCACGCGGGTTTCTGGCGGTGGAAATGGATCTTTTGGAGGTGATAGTGTCTTTAGCGAAGAAACCCTGTCACAGACTGGCACGGGTGGTATTCCGACAAATGCGGAAAGTGACGGCGATCAAACCACGCAAGAAGAAACCGAACAACTTGAAGAAATGGAAGACGTCCTTTTGGGCCGCTCAGGCGAAAGCATGGCGAGCGACCAATTGCAGCGCCACATCGTCACGCGTGTGACCGACGAAGGTCTTCTGGTCGAGATTTTCGATCTGGACCACGCGCCGCTCTTTCATGCCGGGACCAATACGCCGACCCCCGTCCTGCACGAGATCTTAGCCACAATCGCAGAGGTCTTTGCCTTAGCCAAAAACGGTGTCGCAATCGAAGGACATGTGGCCACTCAGCCCGTCGTCATCGCAGAGAACACCGCTTGGAAACTGTCGTCAGGACGTGCCGACCGGGTCAGAAAACAGTTCGAATCGCTGGATAAAACTCCTCAGAAGGTGCAGCGGGTAACGGGTCATGCCGACCGCGAACCCGTGGTTCCGAACGTGATGGCGGCCCGCAACAATCGAATTGAATTGATCCTGTTGCGCTCAAAAACATAACAATATCAACGCCTAATAGGAAAGTAGAAGGCAAATCAAAGGGAATTAGTCGCCTGTTAAGGACACGTCGGTCATGCTGATGCGAAGCAAAGGTAGATGCAGCAGAAAGGCGCACCATGACGATTTCCTCCTCGCTTAGTGCCGGCGTGGCCGGTCTGAACGCACATGCAACGAAATTGGCAACGATTTCGGACAATATCGCGAATTCATCGACATTCGGTTACAAACGGGCCACCGCAGATTTCCAGAGTCTGGTCATCGGCGGAAACGCTGGGGCTGGCACCTATTCGGCGGGCGGTGTTCGTACAACGACACAACGCCTAATCGATGAACATGGCCCCCTAATCTCCACATCGAACCCAATGGACATTGCAATCGCGGGGCGCGGCATGCTTCCCGTCACGCAAGAGGTTTATGCAGACGCCAATCCGGGCGAACGGCCGATGATGATGACAACTACAGGCTCGTTCCGGACTGATTCCGAAGGTGTTCTGAAAACCGAAACCGGGCTGGTTCTGCTTGGTTGGCCTGCGGATGCAGACGGCAACGTTGCCACATATCCGCGCGACACCGGCGTAGGGCTGGAACCCGTGGTGATCAACGCAAACCAAACCGCTGGCGACCCGACAACCGGTATGAAGCTGGGCGTCAATCTACCCGCTATTGAAACGGAAGCTGGTGCAGATGGGGCAGCTCTGCCTTTGTCAGTGGAGTATTTCGGCAACCTCGGCACGTCTGAAACATTGGATTTCAACTTTACGCCCACAGTGCCCGGGACTGGATCGTCAAATACGTGGACGATGCAAATCACCGACAGCGCGTCGGGTGGGGCACTTGTCGGCGAATACACACTCGTCTTTGACGACAGCCGGGCCGATGGCGGTACTTTGGCCTCGGTGTCTGTCGTATCGGGCGGCGCTTACAACGCCGCCAATGGAACTTTGGATTTGACCGTAGCGGGTGGCCCACTGTCATTGACAATTGGCGGCATCGGCGACCCGAACGGTCTAACCCAGCTGTCCGACAGTTTCGCACCCGTCGCGATCACCAAGAACGGGTCTCCGGTCGGTAACCTGACGGCTGTACAGATCGATGAGCATGGCTTTCTGAAAGCGACTTATGACACTGGATTTATTCGCACGATCTATCAGGTGCCTTTGGTCGATGTGTCAAACCCCAACGGCCTGACTTCGATCTCGAACCAAGCCTATCAAGTATCACCAGAAAGCGGGTCTTTCTTCATGTGGGATGCCGGTGATGGCCCTACAGGTGAAGTTGTGGGCTTTGCACGGGAAGGATCAACCACCGACGTGGCGGGTGAACTGACAAGCCTGATCCAAACTCAGCGGGCTTACAGTTCAAATGCCAAGGTCATCCAAACCGTTGACGAGATGCTTCAGGAAACAACGAATATCAAACGCTGATATCGTGATGGAAAGTAGCCCCTAATGACCATCTCTGGCGCCCTTCACAACGCACTGACTGGCCTTAACGCCAATACACGTGCGGCCCATCTTGTGTCCTCTAACGTCGCCAATGCGATGACCGAAGGATATGGCGCCCGTTCGCTTGAGCTGTCATCGCGCGATCTGGGGGGGGCGTCTGCTGGTGTGACCATTGATGGCGTCCGTCGTAATGTCGACGAAATTCTGATCGGTGAACGTCGCCTGTCAGATGCGGCTATCGGCAACGCAAACACACGCTCGGGGTTTCTAGCGGGTTTGGAAAAAGCACTTGGGACACCGGATCAACCCGGCTCTCTTTCAGGCCGAATGGCACAGTTCGAAGCCGCACTGACAGAAGCTGCCGTAAGACCAGATAGCGAAGCCGCACTGAACGCCAGCCTGAATGCCGCAAAAAATATTGTTTCGCATATCAAAGCCACATCTGACCATATTCAGGCTTCGCGCCTTTCAGCTGACAGCACCATCGCGCAGGAGGTTGAACAGCTCAACCAAGGGCTAAAAGATGTTCAAAGCCTGAACGTCAAAATTCAAGCTGCCCTATCTCGCGGGGCAGACCCCTCGGGCCTGATGGACCAACGGCAGCAGACGATTGACGCGCTATCCTCTATCGTGCCGATCAAACAAGTTCCGCGGGACGGTGGGCAAGTCGCCCTGATTTCCAGCGGTGGCGCGATCCTTCTGGATGGAAAACCAGCTGAACTGGAGTTTTCGACCGTCAATATGATTGTGCCAGAGATGACACAAACGGGTGGTGCACTGTCTGGACTGACCATCAATGGTCAACCTATCGATACATCGTCAAAGCGCAGCGCAATCACGGGCGGATCGCTCGCCGCGCATTTTGAAGTTCGTGATGAGCTCGCCGTGACAGCACAGGAACAGTTAGACGCATTTGCGCGCAATCTGGTTGAGCGCTTTCAGGACCCCGCGCTGGATGCAACACGCGCGCCTGGCGCGCCCGGCTTGTTTACTGACGCAGGGCTGGCATTCGATTCATTGGATGAAGTTGCGCTGTCAACGCGCATGACCGTCAATCCCACCGTTGACCCGTCACAAGGCGGGGCAACTTGGCGCTTACGTGATGGTTTGGGGGCAGCTGTACCCGGCAACGTTGGCAACTCTCAGTTGCTGAATGACATGATCAATGTGTTCGACACACCCAACACTGCAGCATCGGGTGGCTTCTCTAGCACCGCGCGGTCAGCGGCGGGCTTGGCAGCCGATCTTCTGAACGTCGTGGCAAGCAGCCGTCAGCAGATGGAAACCCGCCTTAGCTTCGATACTGCGCAGAATGACAGCTTGCGCCAGATGGAACTGTCTCATGGCGTGGATACCGATGCTGAAATGCAAAAGCTAATGATGATCGAACAAGCATTCGCGGCCAACGCTCAGGTCATCACAACTGCTGATGAAATGATGCAGCTGATCTTGGGCTTATAGGAGGTGTAACATGACCATTTCGACCTACGGAGATTTGGCCAGCTCCTTCCTTTCGCGCCGCCAGAACACCCAAATGCGCCTTGAGCTAACCCGTCTAGGTACTGAAATGACCACAGGGCGGAAAACCAATTTGGGTTCTATCAATACTGGTGGTTTTGGGGCGCTTGCTGGGTTGGAACACAGCCTGAAACTCATGTCCGCGCACGAACAAGCCACCACCGAGGCGCGATTGATGGCGGATACAACACAAGTTGCGTTAACCACGATAAACACTCAGGCGCAGGACTTATCGAATGGGCTGATCGCGGCCAGAAGTTCCAACAACATAACCTTGATTCACACCACGTCTTTAGATGCCGGGCAGAAGTTTTCTTCGATCATCTCAAAACTGAATGCGGATGCTGGTGGACGATCCTTATTTGCGGGGGCTTCCACGGATCAACCTGCCCTTGCTGATGCCGAAACGATCATCTCTGAACTAATGACCGCCATATCTGGTGAAGTAACGGCTGGCGGTGTGGCCTCACAAATCGACGACTGGTTCAACACACCCGGTGGCGGATTTGAAACGCTTGGCTATTTGGGGGCTGATGAAAGCTATGGTCCGATCCGATTGGGCAACGGCGAAACCGCAACGCTGCCAGTCCGCGCCAATGATGCCGAGGTCCGAAACCTCCTTTCCGCCGTGGCCAAAACCGTTGTGCTAAGCGAAGGCGCATTGTCGGGCGATCTGCAGCAGCAGAAAACACTGGTTGAGCTATCGTCTAACGCTCTTTTACAGGCTGTTGATCAAACCACCATGCTTCAAGCGCGCGTCGGTGCGGTTGAGGCGCGGATCGAAAATGCGGTTGTCCACAACACCGCTGAAAAACACGCCTTGGAGATTTCCTATAATGATCTGACCACCGCGGATCCGTATGACACGGCATCACGGTTGGAAGAGCTCTATGGCCAGATGGAGGCGCTCTATGTCACGACCGCGCGCCTGTCAAATCTCAGCTTCACGGACTACATGCGATGAAAAATCTAATTACCTTTTTGCTGGTGCTGTTCACGATGACTACGGCTGCCCATTCCAGTTCAGTTCGAATTAAAGACCTGGTGGAATTCGACGGCGTGCGCGGGAATGATCTTGTTGGCTACGGGCTGGTTGTGGGCCTGAACGGCACCGGGGACGGCATTCGGAACGCGCCTTTTACCGAAGACATCATGTCCAACATCCTAGAGCGTTTGGGCGTAAACATCACCGGCGAGCAGTTTCGTCCCAAAAACGTGGCTGCCGTATTCGTTACCGCCGCACTTCCCCCTTTCGCGCGAACAGGCTCGCGGATCGACGTGACTGTATCTGCGATCGGAGACGCCAAAAGTCTTTTGGGCGGCACGCTGATCATGACGCCTCTGAACGCGGCAGATGGCGAAATCTACGCCGTTGGGCAAGGTACAATAATCGCGGGCGGGGCAAGCGCCGAAGGGGAAGGGGCCACTGTGATTAAAGGTGTTCCTACCAGCGGTGTAATCCCCAGCGGCGCGCGGGTTGAGCGCGAGATTGATTTTGATTTCACCAAGCTAAAATCCATCCGGCTGGCCCTACGTACCCCAGACTTCACCACCGCAGAACGGATCGAACGCGCCATCAACGGCAAGTATGGCCGCGTCGTGTCTCGCATGTTGGACAGTGGTACGGTTGTCGTTGACATCACAGCCACGCGGGCCATCTCGCCGGCTCACGCCTTGGGGACCATCGAGAATATCGGAGTCGAACCGGAACGCCGTGCCAGGGTGGTGGTTGATCAAAGGTCTGGAACTATTGTGATGGGGGAGGACGTTCGCATCAGCAGGGTGGCTGTTTCTCAGGGCAACCTGACACTGCGCATTCAGGAGCAACCAATCGTGGTGCAGCCCAATCCGTTCTCGGACGGCGAAGCGATTGTTGTACCGCGTACCAATGCTGCGATCGAAGAAGAACCGGGCATAGGACTTGCCGAAGTCAGCGGAGGCGCATCCCTGTCCGAACTTGTGGCTGGCCTGAATGCATTAGGCGTAGCACCGCGCGACATGATCGACATTTTGAAAAGCATCAAGGCGGCCGGCGCGCTTCATGCGGAATTCATCGTGCGGTGACGGCATAAACCAACAAGGAGCGCGCGTCAGGCGCGGCGCACCACTACTGATCCGACAGAATAACCCGCTCCAAAGGAACAGATGACGCCCGTATCGCCGGGGGACAGATCATCAGAGAATTTCGAGAACGCAATGATCGATCCTGCGGAGGATGTGTTTGCATAGTCCTGCAAAATATTTGGCTGCTCACCATCTTCGGGAACGCGCCCAAGCACCTTCTTCCCAATGAAGTCATTCATGGTCTTGTTGGCCTGATGAAGCCAAAGTCGCTTCAGATCATCCTGTCCGACATCAATGTCGGCAATGTGTTCAAGTATGTGTTTCGAAACGATGGGCAGCACTTCTTTGAAAACCTTGCGCCCGTTCTGCATAAACTGCATGTCGCGACGATCCGGAAGATCATCCGATTTTTCGCGCGTGCGGCGCAGGAAGCCGTTGTTGTTGCGAATGTTGTTTGAGAACTGAGTAAGGCAGCGGGTCGAGAGGATTCTCGAAATGATCCCCTTTTGCATCTTCCTTTCGTTCCAAAAGCGTCGCTGTGGCCACATCACCAAAGATGAAATGGCAATCGCGGTCGCGCCATTCCAAATGCGCCGAGCAGATCTCGGGGTTCACCACAAGCGCACGACGCACAGAACCTGACCGGATCATATCCGCAGCGGCCTGAATTCCAAAAGTTGCAGAGGAGCACGCAACGTTCATATCAAAACCGAACCCGCCGGCGCCCAGCGCCTGCTGAATTTCGATGGCTATCGCCGGGTAGGCACGTTCGTGGTTTGAGGCCGCGCAGATGATCAGGTCCACTTCGCTGGCGTCCCGCCCGGCCTGCGCCAGGGCCTTTTTGCAGGCTTCCACACCCATTTCGGTCATGATACCCATCTCGTCATCCGCGCGTTCCGGCAAAGATGGATGCATCACATCTGGGTTCAGCACGCCCGATTTGTCCATCACATAACGCTGATGAATGCCCGACGCCGAAACGATGAACTCCTCACTGGATTGTCCAATTGGATCAACTTCACCCGCTGCAATCGCATCAGCCTGTGCTGCATTCTGCTTGTCGGCATAGGCGTTGAACGCCTCGACAAGTTCAGCATTCGAGATGATTTCGGTTGGGGTGAACACCCCGGTTCCGGAAATGACGGGTTGATGCATGATCGGCTCCTTGCAGGTTTTACCAAAAAAGCAGGAAGCAAAGCGCACGACAAGGGGAGATGCCCCTAGGTCATCCCCGCTAGAATGGGCATTTCGCCTTGATGGTCAGCCCTTTTCCGCCATCTGGGTGGCGCAAGCGCAAGCTTTCGGCATGCAGCATCAATCGCGGAGCATCGCGTGCCTCGCCTTCTGCATAGAACGGATCACCCAGAATAGGATGGCCAAGTTCCAGCATGTGGACACGCAACTGGTGGCTGCGACCAGTCTGTGGAAACAACCGCATTCGCGTCGCGTTCTCTTCGCGCCGTAAGACCTTCCAATCAGTCACTGCAGGCTTGCCGTTCTCAAAATCAACATGTTGTTTGGGACGATTGGGCCAGTCGACGATCAAGGGCAGATCCACGGTACCCTCACGCTCTTCCACCAGCCCATAGACACGGGCCAGATAGGTCTTTTTCATCTGACGCTTTTCAAACTGAAGACCGAGATGGCGCTGCGCATGCGGCGTCAGTGCAAAAACCATTACGCCTGAAGTGTCGCGATCAAGACGGTGCACCAGCAGTGCTTCGGGGAAGACGGCTTGAACCCGCGCAATCAGGCAATCCGCAAGATGTTCACCCTTGCCCGGTACAGACAACAGGCCCGAGGGTTTGTCGACCAACAACAGCTCGTGGTCGTGATGCAGGATCACCAGTGGATCGTTGGGCGGGTTGTAATCAAACGACATAGGCGCGGGATAGCGGCTGAGGCCCAGTGCCGCAAGTCACCGCTTGCGACGCATCTGCCGATACATGGACGTCGTATAGATGATCAACGCCAGCCAAATCAGCGGAAAGGCGATCAGCTTAGCTCCGCCAAACGGCTCTTTGAAGATCAATACCGCGACAAGGAAGATCATCGTCGGTGCGATGTATTGCAGGATGCCAATAGTCGAGAGGCGTAGAAGTTTTGCGCCATTTGCATAGACCATCAAAGGAACGGCGGTCACAATTCCGCACCCCATCAAAAGCGCCGTGTCCCACGCGCCGGTAAACAGGTGGCCCTCGCCTGTATATCCAAGCCAGATGACATAGCCCAAAGCCGGGGGCGTCAGGATGAGCACTTCCAGAAGGAAGCCCTGATTGGGCCCAATCGGTAGCGATTTTTTGAAATAGGCATAGAAGCCCCAGGTCAACATTAGACCCAGCGCCACCATCGGTAATCGGCCCGCATCAACCGTCAGGACGATCACCGCCAAAGCGGCCAGAAGGACCGAAATCCACTGCGCCCGCGACAGGCGTTCGCCCAGAAGAACCGATCCCATCACGATCGAAAAGAGCGGATTGATATAGTAGCCCAACGCAGCTTCGACCGTCTGCTCTGCACCAATAGCCCAGATATAGATGCCCCAGTTGACCGAAATCAGAGTGGCCGTCACCAACGCCAACATCAGATTTCGTGGGTAAGTCAGGACGGCCTTGAGATCCCGTGTACGCCCCAGCGCAAACAACACAGCGCCCGCGACGGGCACCGACCAGATCACGCGATGCGCCAAAACTTCAGTCGCGGGCATATGGGTCAACGCTTTCAGATACAACGGCAAGAACCCCCATAGCACATAAGCCGTAATCGCAAAGGCAAGGCCTTGTGGGGTATCAATATTCTCGGATTTGGCAGTGTTGGTCATCGCGCGCTCCTCACCCGGCCTTTATGGCAGGCAACCACATGGATTGGGTAGAGCGATTTCGTTGAATGAATGCATCAATCTGTGTGATGGATTAACCTCCCAAACGATCGGCCTTTGTCTGTGACCAAGCCGCGCGGTCCAGCCGATAGCATTTCCACGGCAAGACACTGCCGGACAAATCCAGATCCTCGTCACTTGTGAACTCTGCACCGATTTTCATCGTTGCCTTTTGCGAACGGATGTTGTCAGGGGCGATATGAAACCACACCCTGTCAAAGTGGTTAAATGCGTGATCCAGCATCAATTGCTTCATGCGCAGATTCACCTCGCCACCCCAATAGCGGTGGTTGAGGAAGGTAAAGCCGATGGAGATGTCATCGGGCGCATCCGGGCCCACATAGTAACGGGAACAGCCGATGGCGTGATCGGTCGCCCTGTCGAACACGATCAACGTGCCGCCGGCCCCCAACAGCATGTCAAAATAAGGATCGAACACTTCACGCTGACAACGGTCTTTGGCTGGGTGACCCGCCCAGGTCTCGGCATCGCTGGCCGCAAGGAAAAGCGCCTCGCGGTCCTCGTCCCGCAACCCGCGCAGGTGTAGCGTTTCCCCGCAAAGTTCAGGCTGGTCGTTGAACGTCATACCTTCACCCGTTCCGATTTCGGGTCGTACATGGGCTTCAGCGACGCTTCCGCTTTCACGCGTGTGCCTGCCACGTCGATCTCATAGCTCGACGCCAGCACATCAGCCGCCGTTTCACCTTTGCATGGTACATAGCCCAAACCCATGGCCGCACCCAGATGGTGACCATAGGAACCAGAGCTGAGATAGCCAACAATCTCGCCATCGCGAATGACGGGTTCGTTGTGATACAGCAGCGGTTCTAGATCGGTTAGTTTGAACTGCACCATCCGGTTTTCCAGCCCACTGTCCTTTTTGGCCAGCACTGCATCACGCCCAATAAAGTCCGGCTTGTCGGTTTTCACGGCGAAGCCAAGTCCGGCTTCCAGCACGTGGTCTTCGCAGGTGATGTCGTGACCGAAGTGGCGAAAGCCCTTCTCGATCCGGCAGCTATCCATCATGTGCATACCGCAAAGCTTCAGATCCATGTCCTGACCAGCCTCAAACAGCGTTTCGAACACGTGGCCAGCCATGTCGGCAGAAGCATAGATTTCCCATCCCAGCTCGCCCACATAGGTCACGCGATGGGCGCGGGCTAAGCCCATGCCGATCTCGATCTCCTGCGCCGTGCCGAAGGGGTTGGTGGCGTTGGTGAAGTCGTTCGGGCTGACTTTTTCCATCAGCGCGCGGGCGTTGGGTCCCATGATCGCCAAAACGCCTTCGCCTGCGGTAACATCGGTGATCACCACACGGAAGTCGCCGACATGGCGCTGCATCCAAGTCTGGTCTGCCAGACGCGTGGCGGCTGGGGTCACGACCAGATAGGCAACCTCGGACAGACGTGTGACGGTCACATCCGCTTCGATCCCACCGCGGTTGTTCAAGAACTGAGTGTAGACGATCTTGCCGTTCGGCACCGCGTAATCGCCACCGCCCACATAGTTCATGAACGCTTCTGCGTCCGGTCCTTCGACCCTAATCTTGCCGAAAGACGTCATGTCGTACATGCCGACATTTTCGCGTATGGCCTTTTGCTCGGCCGCGGCATTCTCGAACCAATTGGGGCGACCCCAAGTGTATTCGTACTCGGCCTTCTGGCCTTCGTTGGCGAACCAGTTGGCGCGTTCCCAGCCTGCTATTTCACCAAAGACGGCGCCCTGTTCTTTCAGGTGGTGATGGAACGGCGTGCGGCGTACTCCGCGCGCGGTGGCTTTCTGACGGAAGGGGAAGTGGTCAGCATAAAGCAGGCCGAGTGTCTCTTTCGAACGTTCATACAGATAGTGCTTGTTGCCTTGGAAGGGCTGCATCCGGCTGATGTCCACATCGCCCAGATCGAAGGGCTTGTCGCCGTCTTCCATCCATTGCGCCAACGCCATCCCGGCACCGCCCGCCGACTGAATTCCGATCGAGTTGAAGCCCGCCGCAACCCAAACATTGTCCATCTCTGGCGCAAGGCCAAGGTGGTAAGCATCGTCCGGTGTGAAGCTTTCCGGCCCGTTGAAGAAGGTGTGAATGCCTGCTTCGGCGAGCATGGGCATGCGGTTACATGCGTCCTCTAAGATCGGTTCGAAATGGTCGAAATCTTCAGGCAATTGATCGAACTCGAACGTGTCGGCGATGCCCTTCATGCCCCACGGCTTGGCATTGGGTTCAAACGCGCCCAGAAGCATCTTGCCCGCATCTTCCTTGTAGTACGCGCATTCGTCCGGCACGCGCAGCACTGGCATCTGGGTCAGATTTGGGATTGCCTCAGTCACAATATAGAAGTGCTCGCACGCGTGCAGTGGGACGTTCACGCCAGCCATGCGGCCAACCTCGTGTCCCCACATACCCGCGCAGTTCACGATCATGTCACAGGCGATGTGGCCCTGTTCCTTGCCGTCATCCGACGCCCAATCGACACCCGTCACCTTGCGCCCATCGCGCTTGATGCCCGTGACCTTTGTACGTTCCTTGACCAGCGCCCCACGTTGCCGTGCGCCTTTGGCCAATGCCAATGCGATGTTGGCCGGATCACCCTGCCCGTCCTTGGGCAACCAGACACCACCGACCACGCCGTCGATGTTCAGGTGCTCGTAACGTGACAGAGCCTCTTGCGATGTGATCTCTTCCACATCCACGCCAAATGCGCGCGCCATGGCGGCCTGACGGGCAAGCTCCTCCATCCGCTCATTGGTCAGCGCAACGCTGATCGATCCCACCCGCTTGAAGCCCGTGGCGACGCCCGTTTCGGCCTCCAGATCGCCGTAAAGTTCCTGCGAGTATTTGGCGAGCTTGGTCATGTTCGCCGTTGCGCGCAGCTGGGCGATCAGCCCCGCGGCATGCCACGTGGTGCCGGATGTCAGCTGCTTGCGCTCCAGAAGAACCACGTCCTTCCAGCCAAGTTTGGTCAGGTGATAGGCGACTGAACACCCGATGACACCACCACCAATGATAACGACGCGGGCATGTTGTGGAAGGCTCATGGCTTCACTCCATCAAAACAGGTTCTTGATCTATCTTCAGGCACGAAGACGTTCGTTTTCAGGGTCCCAAAGCGGTTGGTCTGGTTGGACCACGGCTTTGAACTTCTCACCGTAAATCTCGACCTCCAGCACGGTGCCGGGTTCGGCCAATTCACTGCGCAACATGCCCAGCGCGATCGAGCTGTTGACGCGATAGCCCCATCCGCCCGAAGTCGTTTCGCCGACGATTTCGTCGCCCGACCAGATGCAGGACATGTAAGGCGCGTCACAATCGCCAGCGTCGACCAACAGGGTAACGAAACGCTTCTTCGATCCTTGCTGTTTCTCAGCCTGAAGGGCGGCTTTGCCCGGGAAATCCTGTGGCTTGTCCAGTCGCACGAAGCGATCCAGACCACCTTCGAACAACGAATAATCCGTCGACAAGTCGCCCTTCCAAACACGATAACCTTTTTCCAAACGCAAGGCGTTCAGCGCATACATTCCGAAAGGCTTGGCGTCGGCCAACGTGATTGCATCATAGATTGCGGGCATGTCAGCGTTGGCTGCATGGACCTCCCAACCCAGCTCGCCCGCGAAGGATACGCGCACCAATCGCGTGGGTTTGCCTGCCAGCGTCGCCTCTTGATGCGTCAGCCAACCCAGCGACAGGTCGGCATCTGTGCCGATCTCGGTCATCAGGTCGCGTGCCTTAGGTCCCGTCACGATCAGAGTATCCATTTCCAGCGTGTGGTCAGTCAGGCTGACACCTTCCGGCAGCTTGCTGGCAAGCACTTCAAAGTCATGCCATTGTGCGGTGGCTGCGGTGATCAAAGTGAAGTGATCTTCGCCGTGACGCTGACAAGACATCTCGGTCAAAATGCGCCCACGATCATCTGCGAAATAGATCAGGTTCATCCGACCCACTTTCGTCAGTGCGCCAGTGACCATGCCACGCAACCATTCTGCAGCACCCTCGCCCGACAGTTCAAATCGCGAGAAACCCGGCAGAATCCAGAACACCAACACCATCACGCACGGCTTCGCATTCTTCTTTGATGCGTTGCTCCCACGGTCCGGACCGGCCCCAAGTGTGAGTTGCTTCAAGCGATGTATCGTCGCCGTCCTGCGCATACCAGTTGGCGCGTTCCCAGCCGTTGAAGGCGCCCATCACACCACCAGCCGCGATCACCTTGTCATGCACAGGCGACAGTTTCTTGTCGCGCGCGGCTGGCCATTCGTGATGCGGGAAGTGCATGGCGTATTCATTGCCGTAGACCTCCATGCCTTTCTGGTCGCAATAATCTTGGTCGGTATAGTCGGTGTAGCGGCGCGGATCCACGGCCCACATGTCCCACTCGGTCGCACCATCGACGATCCATTCGGCCATGACCTTTCCGGCCCCGCCGCCTTGGGCGATACCGAAGGTAAAGACGCAGGCCTCGAACGCGTTCGCGACGCCGGGCATTGGCCCCATCAAGGGCAAACCGTCGGGCGCGTAAGGGATCGGACCGTTAATCACACTGGACACGCCAGAGGTTTCCATCAGCGGCACACGCGCCATGGCGTCGACCACGATATCCTCGATCCGGTCTAGATCTTCCTGCCACAGCTGGAAGCTGAAATCGTCGGGCATCTTGTCGCCAGCATCGACCCAATGCGCCTTGCAGTTCGGCTCATACGGGCCAAGATTATAGCCGTGCTTTTCCTGACGCAGATAGTAGGACACGTCTACGTCGCGGATCAGTGGAAGCTTCTTGCCGGTTTTCTTGTTGTGGGCTTCGATCTCGGGGATTTGTTCGGTCAGAAGGTACTGATGCTCCATCACCATCATAGGCACGGTGCGGCCGCCATATGGCTTGAACCACTCGCCAACGCGTTGGGCATAATACCCGGCTGCGTTCACCACGTAGTCCGCTTCAATGTCACCTTTTTCGGTGTGCACAATCCACGTCTGGTCTTCTTTCTGGGTCACGCCTGTCGCTGGGGTGAACCGCAGAATTTTCTGCCCCATGTCACGCGCGCCTTTGGCCAGCGCCTGCGTAACCTGTGCGGGGTCGATATCACCGTCCGAAGGGTCCCACAGCACACCTTCCAGATCGTGGATTTCCAAGAAAGGATAATGCTCTTTCGCTTGCTCGGGCGTCCAGATTTCCATCTCGATGCCCTGATAGCGGCCCATGGAACAGGCGCGTTCGAATTCCTGCATCCGCTCCTTCGTGTGCGCCAGACGGATCGAGCCGGTCTGGTGATAGTTCATCGGATAATCGACCTCTTCCCCCAGGCGCGAGTAGAGCTCGGTCGAATAGCGCTGCATGTTCATGATCGCCCAGCTGGTCGAAAAGGTCGGCACGTTCCCGGCGGCGTGCCATGTGGACCCTGCGGTCAGCTCGTTCTTTTCCAGCAAGACACAATCGGTCCAACCTTTCAGGCCCAAGTGGTACAGCGTCGACGCGCCGACAACTCCGCCGCCAATAACGACGACACGGGCTTTGGTGGGGAAATCAGACATGGTGGTCTCCGTCTTCCTAAGAGTTACTGCGCGCTTTGCGGCAAGCCGTCAGCGATTTCGTAATAGTCGCCCTTGTCGGCAACAAAGATGTGTTTCTCGAGCGTTAGTCCAGTGGGTCCGTCAATTGCGCCCAGCGCAAAACTGATCGTGTCTTCGTCATGGGCTTTCCAGAACAGGAAGGATCCGCAGGTCGGGCAACTGCCGCGCTTGGCCGTGTCGCTGGCCGCGTACCAACTGACATCACCCGAAACTGTCAGGTCACTTTCCGCCACATAAGCCGAGGCCCAGATGCCGCCGGATTGCTTTTGACATTGGCGGCAATGGCACATGGAAACGCCCTTGAGATCTGCTGCAGTCTCAAACTGTATCGCGCCACACAGGCAACTTCCTTTCAGCATTTGATCCTCCTTAATAAACCGGCGGAGCGATCACCCAGATCGCCACAGCGGGTTCGTCATATGGATTTGCCCATACGAATGTTTCATGTTTGATGCGGAAGCTGTCTCCGGTTTGGACGGTGAACGAGCGCCCGCCAATAGTCAGATCCAGCTTCCCTGAAATGACATAGCCAACCTCTTGTGTGGGGCGGCTGGCAGGGGTTTCCATTTTGGAATGCGGCTCGAAAGTTGAGTGAACCATCTCGAAGTCATCGGTCAGGTCGGGGGAAAGAAGTTCTTCTATCAGACCTTCGTGGCCTGCCCCCATCGGACGTCGATTGCCTGCCCTGACAATGCGGCCCTTTTCGCCTTCTGGTGAAGATGTGTGCGCAAAAAGAAGTGACATGGGCACGCCCAGCGCCTCGGCGATCGCGCGCAGGTCTGAAATGGATGGCTCGGACTTGTCGCGTTCCACCTGGCTTAGCCACCCGACAGAACGGCCCAGCGCCTCGGCCAATTCTGTCAGCGTCATGCCACGCGATTTGCGCAATGCCCGCAGATCAGCCCCAATGCTGGTTCGATGCAAATGCTGTGGGTCGCTGTGAAGCATGTTGTCCTCGCATGAACGATCTCGTGAAAATTTCACGATTTTTTTCATACTGAGGCAAGAAGGCGATTCGCGGCAAGCATAATTGCGACGAATAAATGTCGCGATTTTGCTGAACCGCACTATGAAAGATGCGGATTAATACGGGTGTTGAACCTCAGCGTGCGAACGTATCCGACAGGATCTTTGCAAGCTCGGATGCGTCTTCATCAGTAAAGGCGGCGGGCTGGTCACTGTCGATATCCAGCACCGCGATCAGTTCCCCAGAGGCATTCCAAACCGGCAAAACAACTTCGGACTGTGTCGAGGACGCACAGGCGATATGGCCTGGAAAGGCGTCCACATCATCAACCAGCTGCACCTCGCCGGTTCGCGCAGCAGCGCCGCACACACCCCGGCTGAACGGAATTTGCAAACACCCATGCCCGCCTTGATAGGGACCAATTTTCAGCATTTCAGGGCCGGTTACGCGATAAAAGCCCGTCCAATTGAACCGATCATCTGCGTGGTGAAGCTCGCAGGCGATAGTGGCCATCAGGGCCACCACATCGTCTTCACCTTCTGTCAGTGACGCAATGGATTGCGAGATTTCAGCGTAGTTGATCTTCATGGTGTCTTCCAAATGAAAAGGGCGCGGAAACCCGCGCCCCATAGTGCAGGTTCGCTGACCTTACACGCGTTCGATCGCAATGGCAGTCCCTTCACCGCCACCGATGCAAATCGCGGCAACACCACGCTTCAAACCGCGTTTTTCCAGCGCATTCAAAAGCGTCACCATGATCCGCGTGCCCGAAGCTCCAATCGGATGGCCTAGTGCACATGCACCGCCATTCACGTTTACAATGTCACGCGACAGGCCCATTTCATGCATGAAGGCCATGGGGACCACTGCGAAGGCCTCGTTCACTTCCCACAGGTCCACGTCATTTTTGGTCCAACCCAAACGATCCAGCAGCTTTTGTGCAGCTGGGACGGGGGCCGTTGTGAACAAGTTCGGCTCTTGTGCATGGCTGGCATGACCCAGAATGCGCGCGCGAATTTTCAGACCAGCCGCATTGGCGGCGTCTTCCGAGGCCACAACCAAAGCAGCAGCCCCATCCGAAATGGACGAGCTGTTGGCCGCAGTGACAGTTCCCTCCTTACGGAAGGCTGGCTTCAAAGTTGGGATTTTGTCGGGACGTGCGTTGCCGGGCTGCTCGTCCTCACCCACCACGACATCACCCTTGCGGGTCTTGATGGTGACGGCGGCAATCTCGCCTTCGAACGCACCAGTTTTCTGAGCCTCAAGCGAGTTCGACAGCGACTTCAACGCGTATTCGTCCTGCGCTTCGCGGGTGAACTGAAAGCTTTCGGCGCAATCCTCGGCAAACGTGCCCATCAGACGGCCCTTGTCATAAGCGTCTTCCAAACCGTCCAAGAACATGTGGTCAACAACTGCGCCATGGCCGATCCGGGCCCCGCCGCGCATCTTGGGCAAAATGTAGGGAGATTCAGTCATGCTCTCCATGCCACCAGCGACCATGATGTCCGTGCCACCCAGCGCGACCTGATCATACGCGATCATCGCGGTCTTCATGCCCGAGCCGCACATCTTGTTCAAAGTCGTAGCAGGAACTTCATTTCCCAGCCCGGCTGCAAAGCCAGCCTGACGCGCAGGGGCTTGGCCCTGACCTGCGGGCAGAACACACCCCATCAGAAGCTCTTCGACTTGGTTGCCATCAGCACCAGCGTCTTCAAGCGCGGCTTTAATTGCCGCCCCGCCCAGTTCAGAAGCGGCCAGACCCGAAAATGCCCCTTGGAATCCCCCCATAGGGGTGCGCGCTGCGCCTGCGATAACCACGTTCTTCATCTTTGCCTCCAGCCAATGCTTTTCCTGTACTCGCTTACCGAATGGTAAGGATCGCCGTCTAGAGTGTAGTTCTACTAACCGCGTGAAGGAGCGAACTCGTGCAACTCAGTTTCCAAGACAGCCAGCAGGCCCGTGTGATCACCGTTGAAAACAGCCGGATCGACGCCGCGATTGCGATCAGCTTCAAAGATCATATGCGCGAAATGACAGCGGATGGCCCAGACCGTGTTGTGGTCGATATGACTCGGGTCGATTTCATCGACTCCAGCGGCCTTGGTGCAATTGTCGCTGCCATGAAGCAAGTTCCAGACGGGCGCAGCTTTGAACTTGCTGGGTTGTCCAATACAGTAAAAAAGGTGTTTAGCCTGACCCGGATGGATACCGTTTTCACCATTCATGATGATGTTTCCAGCGCCATTGATGGCGGGCTGGCCAACGCAAGCAGAAGCGACTGACATCAACAGGAGAGCATCGATTTTGCACAGTGCGGCGAAACAACACAAAACCCAAACGCTTGAGCTGAAGTTTCCAAGCGATGCAGTATCTGTTCGACAGGCTCTGCATCAAGTTATTGCGCTTGATCTGCCCTCGGATGAAAAGTCAGTTTTTCAGATCGTGTTGGCCGAAGTTTTGAACAACATCGTCGAACACGCATATCAAGAACGGCCCACTGGAATGATCGAGCTTTTGATCGAACAGGCTGATCAGGAAGTGCTTGTTCATGTCCATGACGACGGCATTCCCCTTCCCGATGGCCTTCTAGAGCGGAAGGTTGAACATGATCTGAATTGCCCGATGAAAGACTTTCCAGAGGGGGATTCGGTCGGTTTTTGGTGCAGGAACTAACACAAAACCTTAAGTACGAACGGGTCAATCAACGCAACTGTCTGGCTTTTAGCATCGCGATTTCCAATTCAGGAACTGCATAGAAATCGTCTGCCCCAACAGGCTACGACATGGCCGCTCAGTAAGCCGCACTTTACCGCTGGAAGCAAGTAGTTTTCGACTGTTTTGGCTTAGTTCAACTGAACCTGAAGGGGATATTGTCCGTCTTCAAAATCGCCGAAAGAATCCGGCAAATCAGGGTGTTCGATAGGCTCACCAGAGTAGTCAGCTACCAGATTCTGTTCTGAGACATAAGCGACATAGTAGCTTTGATCATTCTCTGCGAGCAGGTGATAAAACGGCTGATCCTTCGATGGCCGGCTTTCTTCGGGAATGGCGTCGTACCATTCCTCGGTATTCGAAAACATCGCATCGACGTCAAAAACTACACCACGGAACGGATGCTTCCGGTGGCGAACAACCTGACCCAGATAATATTTTGCGTGTGTCTTCAGCATTTGCCCTACCATGTTTCATGACTACCGCCGATCACTGTTGAATGTCCATCCAACATCACTGGAAAAATTGGAAACAGTTTGGACATCGCCGATACGACACCCCAAAATCGTCAGTGCCAGCAAAGATATGCCACGGTCACGAAAAAGGGATATCTGGTGATTCACACCGGCCGGAAAATCGGTTAGACTTGCGAAAAACATAAGAGCAGTAGGCAGATGAAGAAACTCATACTCGCGACCATGGTAGTTGCGTTCGTGGCGTCTTGTGGTGGCAAGTCCAGAGCGCCCCGAAACCTAGACAATGCGTGCAGTATCGTGCGCCAGCAGCCCAAAATGCTGAGCGCTATGAAAAAGACTGAACGCAAGTGGAAAGTCCCCGTGCATGTTCAGATGGCAATCATCCATCAGGAATCGAAGTTCGTGCATGATGCCCGCACCCCAATGAAATACGTGCTGGGAGTGCTTCCGATGGGGCGTCAAAGCTCGGCTTATGGCTATGCACAGGCGCTGGACGGCACGTGGAAAGAATACCAAAAGGACGAAGGTGGTCGCAGTTCGCGCCGCACCAACATACGACACGCCACAGATTTCATGGGTTGGTATATGAACAAGACGCGTGACGTGACTGGCATCCCGCTGTCCGATGCACGCAATCAATACCTCGCCTACCATGAAGGGCGGACCGGTTACCTGCGTGGCAGCTATAAATCCAAATCTTGGTTGGTCCGAGTGGCGGACAAAGTTGGATCGCGTTCGGCCATGTATCAGAGACAGCTTGCAAGTTGCCGCTGAAGTCTAATCTGACCCGGGTTCGAAACCTGGGTCAGACAGCATGAAGGTTTATTTACGCGATTGCTGTTTGATCGCTGATGTGATCGAGAACAGCGAAGCCCGAAGGGGCGCGCCCTTCTCTAGCTCGCCCAACAGAACCGTGGTTTTAGAACCCGCATTGTCCGTGATAATCCACTGACGCAATTCGGTTGGGTTCGATGTGAACTTCAACTCGATCGTACCAACTTCGGGGTTGTCAGGATCCTGCGCAACAACAGTGGTCGCGGTACCATCATATTTGTGACCCACCACCATCTTTGCCCGGTTCAGATTCACATTGCGTGCCAAAATCAAGTTCAGCGGGGTGCGTTTCAGCGGATACTGCTGAGGACCCGCATTTGATTTCCCATCAAAGATCGCAACCTGGAATCCACCAGCAACCACCAACGCATCCATCGGAGGGTTGTATTCGAACCGCGCACGGCCGGGACGTTTCAGATAGATCGTACCGGTTGAGATCGTTCCGTCGTCATTGATTTGGGTGAACTGAGATTTAGCGGTGTTTAGCGCGTTCAAATAATTTGAAATCGCACTCAGGCTAATCTTCTCGGCCTGAGCCGGAAGCGCTGTGGCCACCAAAACAACGGCGGCGAAAGTCATACGTAAGGGGGTCATGTATCCTACCTTTACTGCTCGGGCTTATCCTATCCCGTTTGATATGGGGAATTTAAGCCCGAACAGTAGGTGATAGGCGATAACGCGCCTTTCAAGAGGCGCAGTTATTCCGTGACAGCGGCGGTAATGATCACTTCGACCTTGTGATCTGGGGTTGCCAGCTCGGCAGAACCGGTCGCACGCGCCGGGGCAAATCCCTTGGGCACCCAAGCATCCCAGACCTCGTTCATCTCAGCGAAGTCTTTCATATCTGCCATCCAGATGATTGCTTGCAGCATGTGTTTCGTGGACGAGCCTGCTTCATCCAAAAGTTTTTCAACACGAGCCAGACATTCGCGGGTTTGGTCTGCCACGCTGTCGCCGGGGTTGCCGACCTGACCGGCCAGATACACGACGCTTTTATGCGTCACGCTTTGGCTCATACGGTCTGTTGTATGTCGTCTTTGAATCATAGGTTTGCCTCAGTTTTTATCATTGAAAGCACGTCGACCCCGAAGGGTCGACGCAATCCGGATCGTTGTCCGGGCGGGGTTTTACTGCTGTTCGGGGATTAGGATATCACGCTTGCCAACGTGGTTAGACGCCGACACAAGCCCTTGATCCTCCATCTGTTCTACAAGGCGCGCGGCCTTATTATAGCCGATGCCCAGCTTACGCTGGATATACGAGGTTGAGCACTTGCGATCCTTGATCACAATCCCAACCGCCTGATCGTAAAGCGCGTCTTCGCCACCAGTGTTGCCACCTGTGTTCAGACCGAGAACGGCGTCAATGTTGTTGGCTTTGTCTTCGGCTGGCCCATCTGAAACGCCGCCCACATATTCGGGCGGTCCAAAGCTTTTCAGGAAGGTCACGATTTCTTCGACTTCTTCATCCGACACAAACGGGCCGTGAACACGGGTAATTTTCGACCCGCCAGCCATGTAAAGCATGTCACCCATACCCAAAAGCTGTTCTGCGCCTTGCTCACCAAGAATGGTGCGGCTGTCGATTTTCGACGTTACTTGGAACGAAATCCGGGTGGGGAAGTTAGCCTTGATCGTACCGGTGATCACGTCGACCGACGGGCGCTGCGTGGCCATAATGATGTGAATGCCCGAGGCACGTGCCATCTGGGCAAGACGCTGAATGCAGGCTTCGATTTCCTTACCTGCGACCATCATCAGATCGGCCATTTCGTCTACGATAACCACGATGAAGGGCAGTTTCTTAGGCGCGAACTCCTCGGTCTCGAAGATCGGCTCTCCGGTGTCATCGTCAAAACCGGTTTGGACGGTGCGTTCGAACATCTCGCCTTTCGCCAGCGTATCTTTCACCCGGCCGTTATAGCCTTCGATGTTACGCACACCCATTTTGGACATCTTGCGATAGCGTTCTTCCATCTCACCCACGACCCATTTCAAGGCAACGACAGCCTTCTTCGGGTCAGTCACAACGGGAGAAAGCAGATGCGGAATGCCGTCATAAACGGACAGTTCAAGCATCTTCGGATCGATCATGATCATGCGACAATCTTCGGGTGTCAGCTTGTAAAGCAGTGACATGATCATGGTGTTGATCGCCACAGATTTACCCGACCCCGTGGTCCCTGCGATCAACAAGTGAGGCATCTTGGCCAGATTCGCCACGACAGGCTCGCCACCAATATCCTTACCCAAGGCAAGCGGCAGTCGATGATTGCCATCACCAAAATCACGGGTCGACAGGATTTCGCGGAACGAAACCATCTCGCGCTTTTCGTTGGGCAGTTCGATCCCGATGACCGATCGGCCTGGAACCGTCGATACACGCGCTGACAGGGCCGACATTGAACGTGCAATATCGTCGGCCAAACCGATCACACGGCTGGCTTTCAAACCCGGTGCGGGTTCAAGTTCATACATGGTGACGACAGGGCCGGGACGGACCGAGACGATCTCGCCCTTCACGCCATAGTCATCCAGCACAACTTCCAGCATCCGCGCGTTTTCTTCCAACGCCTCGTCCGACAAGTGGTGACGCTCGATGGTCACTGGGTTTGCCAACAGATTCAGCGGCGGAAGCTCGTAACCGGGATGGCTTTCTTCGAACTTCAAATCAGGCTGTGCTTCCGCCTTGGCGCGGGCCGAAGGTTGGACCTGCTTTTTCTGAGGATGCTGAACAACCTTTTTGGAGGGTTGCGTAAACCCGGAATGCTGTGGCGTGTAAACGCGGGCTTCGGGCTCTGCCTCGGGTGCCATCAGGTCTTCGACGATCAAATCGTCATCATGAGTGATGGGCACGTCATCCGCATAAGGCGCTGCCATTTCAGGCGCATCGTACATCGACTGCTCATCCATCGGAGCCGTTTGTGCGTAATCAACATAGTCTTCGACCGGCACAGCCATGTCAGGCTCTGCAGGGGATGTCGTGTCCAAGATCATCGGATCGGGGCTACGGCGATGGCGCGAAACCGCGCGCTCTAACGGAGGTTCGGCGCGCATTGGATTGGCGACCGGCATCTCACGCGAACGGTTCTTCAAAGCCGACGCGATTTTGGCACGGATGCGGTCTTCGCCACCCAGCCCCTCGGGAATATCGCCTTCGAAGATCTCAGGCTCTACCAGTTCCGGCTCGGGCTCTACATTTCGGCGCATTAGGGACGCCAGCAAGCCCTGCTTTTGCGGGGCCGGTGCAGACGCGATTTCTTCCTGAGCATGTTCTTGCGAAGCCCCATGAAGCGGAGGTTCGGGACGCATCACACGCGCTGTACGCAGCGGCGGCGGGGCCGAAAACTCTTCTTCATACAGTTCTTGATATTCTTCTTGCGCCAACTGTTCCTCTTTGCGGGCAGCATGGCGTTCCTGCATATGGCGGGCAGTTGCGGCAGCGCCAGTGGCCGCCCCTTTTGCACCTTTGCCCAGCAGGGATACGATCCCGGCGTAGGTCATGACGACCCCAACAACCAAGAAGTGACCGATCCGTTTCAGTTCGTCCTTGTCCAGACCAAGCACAAATATGGTTGCGACAAGCGCAGCCAATGCAGCGATCGCTGACATAACTTTCAAACCAGCGCCTGCACTGATGGGCAAGGCGGCCAACATGGCCCCCAGAACGGTATCGCCAAACAGCCCACCCAGACCGAAAGAATGGGTCCAACCGGCCCCCGGAACCAAGGTCGATGCATAGACCGAGCACAATGCAACAGCGATGGGGGCAAAAATCAAACGTCCGAGCGCGCGTTCTTCACCGAAGTGGAACGTCATGCGCAAACCCCAGACAACCAAGATCAATGGCAAAGCCCATGATCCCAGCCCGGCGATGACGGAAAGCGGCGATGCGATGAAGGCACCAAAGCGGCCCATCGCGTTGCCAGCAGGCGTATCTGTTGCCGACATCCAGCCCGGATCTTCTGGTGAATAGCTTCCAAGGATCAGCGCGATCATGATGCCCAGCGCGATCAGGCCGATGCCCAAAAGCTCTTTCCCGCGTCGTTCGATCACAGCCTGTGTGGTGCTGTCAAAGATCGGATCTTGTTGTTTCGCCTGATACGCCATACCACCTCGTCCTTACTTATACAGACAGTCGCGAAGCTGGATCAGCCCGCGTGTCATGTCTTCTTTTGGGGCCACCATTGCGACCCTAATGAACCCCTTTCCGGGGTTTTCTTCATTCACGTCCCGCGACAGATACGCACCGGGCAAAACCCGCACGCCTGTCTTGGTCCACAGTTTCATTGCGGCCTCTTCGCCGTCTTCGACGGGCAGCCACAGGAAAAAGCCCGCTTCGGGGGGCCTGTACCCCTCGACGCCAGCAAAAATCTCGTCCGCAATCGCGTATTTCTCTTGATACAGCGCGCGGTTCTCGACCACATGCGCTTCGTCCGTCCAAGCCCGTTCAGCCACACGTTGCAGCGGTAGCGGCAGCGGCGCACCGGAATAAGCGCGCAACTGACGCACACGCCTGATGCTTTCAGGGCCACCTGCGATAAACCCAGACCGAAGACCGGGCAGGTTTGAGCGCTTGGACAGCGAATGGAAAATCGCAACACGTTCGGGGTCTGCGCCACCTTCACGGGCGACCTCCAACGCGCCAGCCGGCGGCGTGTCGCGATAGATCTCGGAATAGCATTCATCCGCGAAGATCTGGAAATCATACTTCTCGGCCAACGCAATCAGGTTAGCCCAGTAATCGCGATCCGCCACGGCCCCTTGCGGGTTGGTCGGCGAACAGATGAAGGCCACTTCGGTCCGGTTCAGAACCTCAGGCGACAGTTGCGAATAGTCCGGCAAAAAGTTGGTTTCGGCCGTTGCAGGCAGAAATACGGGTTCAGCCCCAACCGTGACGGCGGCCACAGCGTAGACCTGATAGAACGGGTTCGGGATCAACACGACGGGCTTTTCACCACGTGCTGTCTGTTCCGGGCACAGCGCGATCAAGGCGTTGAAAAGCCCTTCACGGGTGCCATTCAGGGCCATGATCTGATCTGCAGGAACATCGACGCCATAGCGGCGATCCAGCCATCCAGAAATCGCATTAAGCAGTTCGGGCGCGCCTTCATTGGGCGGATATTTCGCAAATTCATCAACGGCTTGGGCCAACACTTCAGGCACCCAGTTCGGAAACGGGTGCTTGGGTTCGCCAATCGTCATATGCATGATCTCTCCGCCCGGCGCATGTGCGTCGAGAAGGGTCCGCAAACGCGGAAATGCATATTCGGGCAAGCTGGAATACCGCTCGGGAAACGTCATAGGAACGTCTTTGCTACTGCCTCAGTTATCGGGATCATGTCGCCCCGTTTGGATCGAGGATAGCCTGCATTATCCGCGTGGTCCAGAAATACGCAGTGATATTCGGCGCTTGAGAGGCACAGTTGTGGCTTTTAGGACAACACTTCCTCAGCGGCAGCCCCAAGGCGCAACAGGCGTTCTTCGCCAAATGGCGCGCCCAGAAGCATGATACCGGTCGATGGAAGGCCCGTTGGCAAGCTTAGCCCGCATAGGCCCAGAAGGTTGCCAATGCGGGTATTTCTTAGCGCCCAAAGGTTCTCTTCGACATAATAATCATTGTCCGACATCAAGCGGTCCACATTCGGTGGCATGATCGGGGATGTGGGCAAAACCACTGCGTCAAAACCTGCGATTTCAGACATGAATTCCGCGCGAATTTCATCCAACCTTTGCCATGCAGCCACAAAATCAGCGCCTGAGAACGTCGCCCCCGCCATGAACCGTTCGCGGATGGCCGGGAACATCAGATCGGGCTGCGCTTCGATTTCAGTGCGCCATGTGGCGTAGGCTTCCGTGGTGAACAAAACACCAGACAAGGCAAGCGCTTCATCTACGATTGGCAGATGCATGCGTTTGACGTCAGCTCCGCCATCCATCAAACGGCCCAGCGCGCTGTCAAATCCCGCCAATGGTTCGTCACGACACCCTTCGAACCCGTTTTCAAGCACCAACATGCGCGTGTTTTTCAACGACGTCCCGCGAAGGTCTGCCGCCTGTCCGCCTTCCAACGCGGCCAGCATCAAAGCGGCGTCTTCAACGGTGCGACACAACGGGCCGACCGTGTCGAAACGTGCAGCAAGTGCTACGACGCCTTTGGCCGAGACCCGGCCCGACGTGGTTTTCAGCCCAACCAGATCATTCCATGCCGATGGAATTCGTACCGATCCGCCCGTGTCCGATCCAATTCCGCAAGCGGCCAAATTGAAAGCCACAGACGTCGCCGCACCGGATGAACTGCCCCCGGACACTGCGTCGTGATCATTCACGCAAGGGCTGGTCGCCGTGACCGGGTTTAAGCCAAGACCCGAAAACGCCAATTCGCTCATATGTGTTTTGCCCAAGCAGACCAGGCCAGCGGCGGTGGCGTTGCGCAGCACTTCGGCGTCCTTGGATGGCACACGGTTTTTCAGCAAGGCTGACCCAGCTTCAGTCGCGACTCCGGCAGTGTCAAAAAGGTCTTTCCAACTGATCGGAACGCCATCAAGCAGACCCAAACGTTGCCCAGAACGGGCGCGCTTTGCTGCGGCGCGGGCTTCTGACAGCGCGCGTTCCTCGGTCACGCGGGCATAGATGCGGTCGGCAAACGAGTGGGATTTGATGGCATCCAGATAGGTGCGGGTCAGGGCTTCGGGGTCAATCTCGCCCTTGCCAATGGCTCGGCCCAGATCACCCATGCTCATGGTCAACCACGTATCGCTCATCCCTGCCTCCTTTTTTGTCCGTCCGAAAGACGGTAACGACAGGACGACGCATGGACAATCCTAAACGAGAGGGGCAGAAAGAGCATATGAACTATGATGCCGATATCCTGATCGTGGGTGGCGGCCTGAATGGCCCCGCCTTGGCGCTGGCCCTGGGCGACACCGGGTTTAAAGTTACCATGGTAGATGCGCTTCCAAAGGGCGCACGCGGTGGTGACGATTTCGATGGCCGCGGATACGCCCTTGCGCTGGCCTCGCAACGCCTTCTGGCCGCACTTGGCGTTTGGCCCAAAGTTACCGATAATGCCCAACCCCTGTTGGATATCCGCATCTCGGACGGGCGCCCCGGCGAAGGCCCCGGCCCCTTCGTGTTAGAGTTCGATCACGCCGAGATCGACGAAGGTCCGATGGGCTATATGATCGAGGATCGGTTCCTTTCACGCGCTTTTCTGGACGCCGTGGAAGCCCATCCAAACGTCACGTTGATTGATCAAGATACGGTCGTTGCGCAAGACAATGGCCCCGCATCGGTCACGCTTCAGCTTGCTTCGGGAAAATCGCTGACAGGCCGCATGGTTGTGGGATGCGACGGGCGCAGGTCCGGTACAGGTGAACGTGCTGGGATCAAGCGGCATGGGCATGATTATGGGCAGACATCTTTGGTGTGCGCCATTGACCACGAATTACCGCACGAAGGTGTCGCACATCAGTTCTTCATGCCGTCGGGCCCGCTTGCGATCCTGCCCCTGCCGGGCAATCAGTGTTCCATCGTCTGGACGGAAACACATGAAGAAGCCGCGCGTATTCATGCGCTGGATGATGCGGGTTACGTCGAAGAGCTGCGCCCTCGTTTCGGGTCGTTCCTTGGCGACATCAGCCTCGCGGGTAAGCGGTTTACCTATCCATTGAACCTGACGGTCGCGAACAGCTTTATCGCGGATCGGCTGGCCTTAGTTGGCGACGCAGCCCACGGAATGCACCCGATCGCAGGTCAGGGGCTGAATTCCGGTCTGAAAGACGTGGCTGCGTTGGCCGAAGTTCTAACGCTCGCGCGTCGCCGTGGCGAAGATATCGGTCGCCTTGATGTGCTGGAACGCTATCAACAATGGCGCCGCTTTGACATTTCGCAAATGGTTATGATGACAGAAGCCACCAACCGGTTATTTTCCAATGACAATCCGATCTTACGCGCTGCGCGGGACATCGGATTGGGCGCTGTGAACGCTATGCCAGGATTGCGCCGCAACTTCATCCGCGAAGCTGCTGGACTAACCGGTGATCTACCGCGTCTTCTACAAGGTCGTCAGATCTGATCTGTCATTGATGATCGCAACTGCCTGCCCTACCGTGCGCCTAACGCCAACGGGAGAATAGGCATGAACATCCTTTTCATCATGTATGACCAGCTTCGGTTTGATTACCTAAGCTGTGCTGGCCACCCCATTTTGAAAACCCCAAACTTCGACCGTGTGGCTGCCCGCGGTGTGCGATTTACAAATGCCTATGTGCAGTCCCCAATCTGCGGTGCCAGCCGGATGAGCACCTATACCGGACGTTATGCCTCGTCCCATGGGGCGCAATGGAATGGATTTCCGCTTCGTGTCGGAGAGCATACAATGGGCGATCACCTACGTGAGGCCGGGATGGAGTGCTGGCTTCTGGGCAAGACCCATATGAAAGTCGACGCCGAAGGTATGAAGCGGCTGGGGATTGCGCCAGACAGCGTGATCGGTGCGCGTCAGGCCGAATGCGGTTTTGATGTCTGGGTCCGCGATGATGGGCTTTGGGCCGAAGGACCGGACGGGTTCTATGACGAAAAGCATTCACCCTATAACGCCTACCTGAAATCCAAGGGATACGAGGCCGAGAACCCATGGTCCGTGAATGCCAATGCGGGCGTTGATGATGGCAAAATGGCCAGCGGCTGGATGTTCGACAATGCCGACAAAGCCGCCAACATACGCGAAGAAGACAGCGAAACCGCATGGCTAACCAGCGAAACCTTAAGCTTTATGGACCAAGCCAAGGGACCATGGTGCGCGCATGTAAGCTATATCAAACCGCATTGGCCCTACATCGTGCCCGCGCCGTATCACGATATGTATTCGCCCGACGATATCCCCGATGCCGTCCGGTCCGAAGACGAACGCCAGAACGCCCAACCCGTTTTTGACGCCTTCATGCAAAATAAAATCGCAGCCGCATTCCAGCAGGATGAAGTGCGCCGCAAGGTGATTCCCGCCTATATGGGCTTGATCAAGCAATGCGACGATCATCTGGGACGTATCCTCGATCATCTTGAGACATCCAGGCAGATGGATGACACGATGATCGTTCTGACCTCGGATCACGGGGACTATCTGGGTGATCACTGGTTGGGCGAGAAAGACCTGTTCCACGAACCGTCCGTAAAAGTGCCGTTGATCATCAGCGATCCGCGCCCATCAGCTGACGCGACGCGTGGCACAACCTGCGATGCTCTCGTCGAATCAATCGACCTTGCGCCTACCTTTGTTGAAGTTGCCGACGGCACCGTGGCCGATCACATCCTAGAAGGTCGCAGTCTGATGCCCTGGCTGCGTGGCGAGACACCAGACTGGCGCGACTTTGTGATTAGCGAATATGATTATTCGTCTACTCCGGTTTGCGGAAAACTTGGGGTCAGTTTGCGCGACGCACGCCTGTTCATGGTGTTCGACGGGCGGTTCAAGTTGATGCATGCCGAAGGGGGTCTGCGCCCAATGCTGTTCGATCTGGAAACCGATCCGAATGAACTGAATGACTTGGCCCGCGGCAACTCACACGGTGATCAAATCGACCGCTTATATGAAATGTTGGGGCAATGGGGCCGCAGGATGAGCCAGCGTGTCACCAAATCGGATGCTCAGATCGAAGCTGGCAGGGGCCGTTCGATGCGTCGGGGGATCTTACCGTACCTGAAAGATGGGTCAGAAGTGTCCGAAGAGCTGACACAGGCTTATCGGGGCCTATCGCTGGAAAACCACGTTAGGGATGACAAGGCGTGATCAGGGCGCATCTCGCTACTTTTCCTCAACGACAAGGCGTGCTGCGTGACGCAGTCCAAAGCATCGCTTCGCAGGTGGATCAGGTATTTATCTGCCTGAACGAGTTCACGTCGCCTCCCCCCGGGTTGGATGAATTCTCGAACCTTGAATTCCTCATTCCAGATGAGGATTTGAAAGACGCAGGAAAGTTCGCATTTCCAGTTGCAAGCGACGATGTTGTTTTCACCATTGATGACGACATCATCTATCCAAGCGACTATGTCGAGCGCACGTTGGCATTCACTGATCAGCTTGATCTTGAGGAGAATACGCTTGGCTATCAGGCACACGCCTTTGTTTTCAAGTCGCAGTTGAAACGACTTGGCTGGCGGAATTTTGCGTTTGGAAAAAAATGCCCTCAAGTTTTCAAGGTCGACCTTCTTGGAACCGGGACGGCATGCTTTCTTGGCAAGAACTGTCCAACCCTCTCAGAAATTCGGCCCTGCGCAGGGTTTGTCGATCTGAGGTTTTCTCGGCGTCAAACAAACTTGGACGTCACAATGTGGTCGTTACCTAGGGATGAAGGTTATTTGACAAACAACTTGCCTGAGGAGCTTTGGGAATTGTCACTTTTCAAGACCGTGAACTTGCAGAAGCCTCCGGATCTAACGCGCGAACTTCATCAGCTTCTTCAAGAAAGAACCCCGCATTCTGGATTAAAGCTCGAAAAAGTTTTGAAAGAACGCGACAATCACAGAATTGACTAAGCTGCTGTTTTGTATTCTATTTTAGGGATAATTGGTGCCCAGAAGAGGACTCGAACCTCCACGTCCATACGGACACTAGCACCTGAAGCTAGCGCGTCTACCAATTCCGCCATCTGGGCACGGGTTGGTGAGGCGGGGAGTAAAGCGACCCGCATTCAGTGTCAACAGCATTTCGCCGCTTTTCACGGATTCCGTTTGCGCCTTGCCCAAAAGCGCTTTGAAAGCTATTCAAAAGCTAAGAAATTCAAGGAGAGCTTCCATGTCCAATCTGGTGACGATCTATGGTGGTTCAGGATTTATCGGACGGTATATTGCGCGCCGCATGGCCAAGCAGGGCTGGCGCGTTCGCGTCGCAGTGCGTCGTCCGAATGAAGCCCTGTTCGTGAAACCCTATGGTGCCGTGGGTCAGGTCGAACCTATCCTGTGCAACATTCGCGATGACAATTCCGTTCGTGCGGCCATGCATGGTGCCGATGCGGTCGTGAATTGCGTGGGCGTTTTGAACTCGGTCGGGAAGAACAGCTTTGACGCCGTTCATCACGATGGGGCCGAACGTGTGGCACGCATCGCGTCGGAAGAAGGTGTTGGGCAGCTTGTTCAGCTTTCTGCCATCGGCGCGGACGAAAATAGCGAAAGCGAATATTCACGCACCAAAGCGCAAGGTGAGGCTGACGTAAAAGCGGCATTCCCCGGCGCGGTGATCTTGCGCCCTTCCGTCGTTTTCGGAAGCGAAGACCAGTTCTTCAACCGCTTTGCCAGCATGACACGCTTTGGCCCTGTCCTACCGATCACCGGTGGCGACACCAAGTTCCAGCCGGTCCATGTGGATGACATTGCCAAAGCCGCCGAGAAAGCTGCTTTGGGTCAGGTCGACGCCGGCACCTATGAGCTGGGTGGCCCGGATGTTGAAACGCTGCGCGATTCGATCAATCGCATGCTGAAGATTACTCAGCGCCGTCGCCTTGTGTTGAACCTGCCATTCGGCATCGCCCGACTTCAAGCCGGGATCTTTGATTTTGTTCAGTGGATTTCTGGCGGCCTGATCAAGGCGCCTCTGACTCGTGATCAGGTAACAAGCCTGCGTTATGACAACGTTGTCGCTGACGATGCGAAGGGGTTTGAGGACCTAGGCATTACGCCACGCGCCATGTCTGCGATCTTGCCGGACTATCTGTGGCGCTTCCGCGTGGGCGGGCAATATGCGGCGATCCAGAACTCGGCCAAGAACCTGCGCACAGGCGGCTGACACTGTCAGAGAGAATGATTGAAAAGGCGCGGTTCATCCCGCGCCTTTTTTCTTTACAGATAGGCGATGCCCAACAGCACGACCCCCAACGCAATCCGGTAGATCACATAAGGCGTGAAGCTTACCGATCGCAAAAGGCGCATCATCAGGCTCAACGCCAAAAGAGCTGCAACAAAAGAAAACATTGCAGCAATTGCGCCGTCCTTGGCGACTTGGGCGTCAGCTGTGGCTGCAACCTCGGACCCTAACAAGACGCCTGACGCGATAATGGTCGGGATCGACATCAGCATTGCCAGTTTCGCACCATCCGAGCGTTCGTAGCCCAGCGCCCGCGCGCCCGAGATCGTAGCACCAGACCGTGACGTACCAGGGATCAACGCAAGGGCTTGCCACAGGCCCATGATCACTGCGTCCTTTAGGCTCCAATCTTTAGCGGTTTTTTGCACCGCCCCTTTCTGGTCGACCCAATACAACACCAAGCCAAAGATGATCATGGTCCAAGCAATCACTTTGATGGATCGCATCGCATCGCTCATCCCGGTCACTTTGAAAATCAGCCCAAGGATGACAGCAGGAATTGTCGCGATCACCAGCAGAAACGCCAGTTTCGCGCCGGGTGTATCGATCCGACCTGTCAGCATGCGCGGAATACCCGCCAGTCCAATTTGAACATCTTTCCAGAAGTACAGAACAACGGCCCCCAACGTGCCCAAATGAACAGCAACATCAATCGCCAGACCCTGATCCGGCAAACCCGTCAGGCGAGGCACCAAGACAAGGTGACCCGATGAAGAAACGGGCAGAAATTCAGTGATTCCCTGAATGATGGCGACCAGAAGAATATGGGCAAGCGACATGCGCGGTTCCTTGAAATGCGGCTGTGCGGCAAGCTAAAGCAGCCGTTCGGAAAGGGAAGAGGATATTTAGGTAAGTAACACTGTCTTATTAAATTGCGATTAGGAGTGAATTTCCTTCAATCCGATGTCATTTTCTCCATTTAGGTCAATACTATTGACTTTTCATTCATCACGAGTCCTTTTACAAGCTCAACTCCAAGCCAAGAGTCTGCCCGCAAAGGGCCAGCCGAGGGAGAGCCAGGATGGCAAAGCAGCCTATGTTGAAATTCGTGACGGTCGACCGGGATATGCCCGAAAAGCGCACCGCCGAAACCCGCAAAGAAGATTTCAACGAAATCTACGCCGAATTTGCCGAACAAAAGGCAGCCGAGCAGTCTAGCCGCTGCAGTCAGTGTGGCGTGCCTTATTGCCAGTCACATTGCCCACTGCACAATAACATCCCCGATTGGCTTCGGATGACCGCGTCCGGTCGCTTGAAAGAGGCTTATGAGCTGAGCCAAGCCACCAACACCTTCCCCGAGATTTGCGGCCGCATCTGCCCGCAGGATCGTCTGTGTGAAGGCAATTGCGTGATTGAACAATCAGGCCACGGCACTGTCACCATCGGTGCGGTAGAAAAGTACATCACCGACACGGCATGGGATAACGGCTGGGTCGAAAAGATTACTCCGATTGCTGACCGTTCGGAAAAAGTGGCCATTATCGGCGCAGGTCCCGGTGGTCTTGCCGCGGCCGACGTGTTGGTGCGTGCTGGTGTAAAAGTCACTGTCTATGACCGTCATGACCGCGCGGGCGGGTTGCTGACCTACGGCATCCCCGGCTTCAAGCTGGAAAAAGACGTGGTCATGCGCCGCGTGAAACTGCTGGAAGATGCGGGCGTTACCTTCGTGCTGAATTGCAATGTGGGCGATGACATCACATTCCAAGACATCCGTGCGCAGAACGACGCAGTTCTGCTGGCCACAGGCGTTTACAAGGGCCGTGATCTGACCGGCCCCGGTGCAGGTGCCAAAGGTATCGTTCCCGCGCTGGACTATCTGACCTGTTCAAACAAGCTGAGCTTTGGCGACACTGTGCCAGAATATGACAGCGGCGAATTGAACGCTGAAGGCAAGAACGTGGTGGTCATTGGTGGTGGTGACACTGCGATGGATTGCGTACGTACAGCGATCCGTCAGGACGCCAAGTCCGTGAAATGCCTGTATCGCCGCGACCGTGCCAACATGCCCGGCTCGCAGCGTGAAACACAGAATGCCGAAGAAGAAGGCGTTGAGTTCGTCTGGCTGTCAGCCCCGAAAGGCTTCACCGGCGATCCAGTGAATGGCGTGATCGTGCAAAAGATGCGCCTTGGCGCACCGGATGCATCAGGCCGTCGCAGTCCGGAAGTGATCGAAGGCTCGGACTACACCGAAGACGCTGATTTGGTCATCAAAGCGCTGGGCTTTGAGCCAGAGGATCTTCCGACCCTCTGGGGCGAGCCCGATTTGCCCGTCACCCGCTGGGGCACTGTGAAAGCCACCTTCAACACCCATCGCACGGACCTTGATGGTGTCTGGGCCGTCGGTGACATCGTGCGCGGTGCATCGCTGGTCGTCTGGGCCATCCGTGACGGGCGCGAAGCCGGGGCGGATATCCTGGAAAGCCTGAGCCAAGCTGCTCAGATCGCGGCGGAGTAGGAACATGAAGGGACATTGCCTTTGCGGAGAGGTTCAAATCACATTTGAACCAGAGCATCAGGAACTTCACGCCTGCCATTGCGACATGTGCCGCCGTTGGGCCGGCTCAGCCTTTGTCGAGATTGACGCGAAACCGGGAACGGTAAAGGTCGAAGGACCTGTCAAAACCTACGCATCATCTGACTGGGCGGAACGGGCATGGTGTGACACCTGCGGGACGACGCTTTGGTATCGCCTCACGATCCCCGGATACGAAAACGTCTATTCTTTGTCGGCTGGGTTGGTCGACGACATGGGCGGTCTTGCCCTGACAAAAGAGATTTACATCGACCGAAAACCGGATGGGTTTGCCTTTGTAGGGGACCACATCAAGCAGACTAAAGCTGAAGTTGAGGCACAGTTTGCTTCCTTCGGTGAAGGAGAGCCAAAATGACCAAATACGATGAAAACTGGGTCCGCCGCGAAGAAGCCAAGCGGAAGTTCATGAACGAAAACAGCCTCTACCGCGAGGAAGAAGAGCACAGTTCCTGTGGTGTGGGTCTTGTGGTTGCAGTGGACGGCAAACCGACTCGCAAAGTGGTTGAGGCTGGCATCGACGCGTTGAAAGCAATCTGGCACCGCGGGGCTGTCGACGCTGATGGCAAAACCGGCGATGGTGCAGGCATTCACGTACAGATTCCGGTTCCGTTTTTCTATGACCAGATCCGTCGTACAGGTCACGAACCGCGCGAAGATCAACTGATCGCGGTTGGTCAGGTCTTCCTGCCGCGCACGGATTTTGGCGCACAGGAAACGTGCCGCACGATTGTGGAAACCGAAGTCCTGAAAATGGGCTACTACATCTATGGCTGGCGTCACGTGCCGGTGGACATCGATTGCCTTGGCGATAAAGCCAACGCCACCCGCCCTGAAATTGAGCAGATCCTGATCTCGAATTCAAAAGGCGTCGACGAAGAAACCTTCGAGCGCGAGCTTTACGTGATCCGTCGCCGGATTGAGAAAGCCGCCAGCGCCGCGCAGATCAACGATCTGTATCTTGCATCGCTGTCGTGCCGATCAATCATCTACAAAGGTATGATGTTGGCCGAACAGGTTGCGGTTTTCTATCCCGACCTGATGGACGAACGGTTCAAATCGACCTTCGCGATCTATCACCAGCGCTATTCGACCAACACATTCCCGCAGTGGTGGCTGGCTCAGCCGTTCCGCATGCTGGCCCATAACGGCGAGATCAACACGCTGAAGGGCAACCTGAACTGGATGAAGTCGCACGAGATCCGCATGGCCTCGTCCTTCTTTGGCGACCTTGCCGAAGACATCAAGCCGATCGTGCCAAATGGTTCGTCCGACTCGGCCGCATTAGATGCGGTGTTCGAGGTGATGGTGCGTGCCGGACGCTCTGCCCCGATGGCGAAAACCATGCTGGTGCCGGAAAGCTGGTCCAAGCAAGCCATCGACCTGCCGCAAGCATGGAAGGACATGTATTCCTACTGCAATTCGGTCATGGAACCATGGGACGGTCCCGCCGCCCTTGCCATGACGGACGGCCGTTGGGTTTGCGCGGGTCTTGATCGTAACGGCCTGCGCCCCATGCGCTATGTCGTGACGGGTGATGGTCTGGTTATCGCTGGGTCTGAGGCTGGTATGGTCCCGATTGACGAAGCATCCGTTGTCGAAAAAGGTGCTTTGGGTCCGGGTCAAATGCTTGCTGTCGATACGAAAGAAGGCAAGCTTTACCACGACACCGAAATCAAGAACAAACTGGCCGCAGCCCTACCCTTTGGAGAGTGGGTCGGCAAGATCAACGACTTGGAAGAAAGCCTGTCTCAAGTCGAAGAGAAACCCTTGTTTTCGGGCGATGAGTTGCGCCGCCGTCAGGTGGCAGCTGGCTACACGCTGGAAGAGCTGGAACAAATCCTGGCCCCGATGGCTGAGGACGGAAAAGAGACGCTGGCGTCCATGGGCGACGACACACCGTCGGCGGTGCTGTCGAATAAGTATCGTCCGCTTAGCCATTTCTTCCGCCAGAACTTTAGTCAGGTGACGAACCCTCCGATCGACAGCTTGCGCGAATTCCGCGTGATGTCTCTGAAGACGCGTTTCGGCAACCTGAAGAACGTGCTGGACGAAAGCGGCGCGCAGACGGAAATCATTGTGCTGGAAAGCCCCTTTGTTGGCAATGAGCAGTTCGTAAAACTAACCGAAGCGTTCAATTCTCCGATGACCGAGATTGACTGCACCTTCGCTGCTGGGGGTGACGAAAGCACTTTGCGGTTGGCGTTGGAAGACATTCGCGCCAAAGCCGAAGACGCAGTGCGTTCGGGTGCTGGTCACCTTGTGCTGACCGATCAGGGACAAGGTGATGGTCGCGTGGCCATGCCGATGATCCTTGCGACCTCGGCTGTTCACAGCTGGCTGGTCAAGAAAGGTCTGCGGACGTTTACATCGCTGAACGTGCGTTCGGCTGAATGCATTGATCCACATTACTTTGCTGTTCTTGTGGGCTGTGGTGCAACCACGGTGAACGCCTATCTGGCTGAAGATTCGCTGGCTGACCGTATCGAACGCGGCCTGTTGGATTGTTCGTTGACCGAAGCCGTTAGCCGCTACTGCGAAGCCATCAACCAAGGTCTTCTGAAGATCATGGCGAAGATGGGGATCTCGGTCATATCGTCCTATCGTGGCGGTCTGAATTTCGAGGCTGTTGGCCTGTCCCGTGCCATGGTTGCGGAATACTTCCCTGGCATGACCTCGCGCATTTCGGGCATCGGTGTGAATGGCATTCAAAGGAAACTGGAAGAGATTCACGCATCCGGTTTTGGCGGAGGCGACAAGGTGCTGCCGGTGGGCGGTTTCTACAAAGCGCGTCGTTCAGGCGAAACCCACGCATGGGAAGCGCAGTCGATGCACTTGCTGCAATCGGCCTGTGACCGTGCCTCGTTCGAGATGTGGAAACAGTATTCGGCAAAGATGCGGTCCAACCCACCAATCCATCTGCGTGATCTGTTGGACATCAAACCGATGGGCAAGCCCGTTCCGATCGAGGAAGTGGAAAGCATCAACGCGATCCGCAAGCGCTTTGTCACGCCGGGTATGTCGCTGGGTGCGCTAAGCCCCGAGGCCCACAAGACGCTGAACGTTGCGATGAACCGCATCGGCGCTAAGTCGGATTCGGGTGAGGGCGGCGAAGACCCCGCGCATTTCCACCCAGAACCCAATGGCGACAACCCGTCGGCGAAGATCAAGCAGGTTGCGTCAGGCCGTTTCGGTGTGACAGCCGAGTATCTGAACCAGTGTGAAGAGCTTGAGATCAAAGTCGCGCAGGGTGCCAAGCCCGGCGAAGGTGGCCAATTGCCCGGCATGAAGGTCACGGACCTGATTGCCCGTCTGCGCCACTCGACCAAAGGCGTGACGCTGATTTCGCCGCCGCCGCATCACGACATCTACTCGATCGAGGATTTGGCGCAGCTGATCTATGACCTGAAGCAAATCAATCCGCGCTGTAAGGTGACGGTCAAGCTTGTGGCCTCTAGCGGCGTCGGCACGATTGCGGCCGGTGTTGCGAAAGCCAAGGCAGACGTCATCCTGATTTCGGGCCACAATGGTGGCACAGGTGCATCCCCTGCAACCTCGATCAAATTCGCTGGTCTGCCGTGGGAAATGGGTCTGACCGAAGCGCATCAGGTGCTTGCGATGAACAACCTGCGCTCACGCGTCACTTTGCGGACTGACGGTGGTTTGCGCACAGGTCGTGACATCGTCATGGCCGCAATGATGGGTGCCGAGGAATATGGAATTGGCACCGCCGCATTGATCGCGATGGGCTGTATTATGGTGCGTCAGTGCCAGTCGAACACCTGCCCCGTTGGCGTCTGTACGCAAGACGAAGAGCTGCGCGGAAAATTCACCGGCGATGCCGACAAGGTAGTAAACCTGATCACCTTCTACGCCCAAGAAGTGCGCGAGATCCTGGCCGAGCTGGGCGCGCGTTCGCTGGACGACGTGATTGGCCGCGCTGATCTTTTGTCTCAGGTCAGCCGTGGGTCCGCCCATCTGGACGACCTTGACCTGAACCCGCTTCTGCTGGTGGTCGATGGCGCTGAAAAGATCGTGTACAACCGCGATCGCGATCGCAATGCAGTGCCAGACACGCTGGATGCCGAAGTCGTGCGCGATGCACAGCGTTTCTTGGAAGATGGTGAGAAGATGCAGCTTTCCTACACAGTGCAGAACACGCACCGAACGGTCGGCACGCGGATCTCGAGCCATATCGTGAAACGCTTCGGCATGCGCAACTCGCTTCAGCCCGATCACCTGACGGTGAAACTTCAGGGCTCGGCCGGGCAGTCGCTGGGGGCATTTGCGGCACCCGGTCTGAAAATCGAAGTGTCGGGTGATGCCAACGACTATGTCGGCAAAGGCCTGTCGGGCGGTACCGTCGTGGTGCGTCCTCCGCTGGTTAGCCCGCTCACCGCATCGGACAACACGATCATCGGCAACACGGTGCTTTACGGCGCCACCGACGGTTACTTGTTTGCTGCAGGCCGCGCGGGCGAGCGTTTCGCCGTGCGTAACTCAGGCGCCAATGTGGTGATCGAGGGCTGTGGCTCGAACGGGTGTGAATATACCACCGGTGGCGTGGCTGTAATTCTCGGCTCAATCGGCTCGAACTTTGGGGCCGGCATGACGGGCGGGATGGCTTATCTGTATGACCCGGACGGCGAAGCGCAGGACCATATGAATATGGAAAGCCTTGTGACTTGCCCTGTTGCGGTCGATCACTGGGAAGCCCAGCTAAAAGGCCTGATCGAACGCCACGCCGAGGAAACCCGCAGCCAGAAGGCAACGGAAATCCTACGTCACTGGGACAGCGAGAAACGCAACTTCCTGCAAGTCTGCCCAAAAGAGATGCTGAACAAGCTTCCAGCACCGCTTTCTCTGGAAGCCGACGCCATTCCGGCCGAGTAGCTCGACCTAAATTCACGACAAACGCCCGCCACTTGGCGGGCGTTTTCATTTTGGAACCGGTCTTGACCCGCACCCCCGCGACAGGTGAGAAAGACCCGTGGCACGAGCAAAAAAGAAACCAACCAAGACCAAGCGCAAGAAAAGCACAAAGACGCGCAAACCGTTTCAACCCATACAGTGGGTGAAGCGTTGGCTGTTTCGCGCTGTGATCGCCTGTGTGGCATTCTTCGCCCTTGGAATTGTGGGATACCTTTTCATCAATCCGCCAACCACGCCCTACATCATCTCGGAAAAGATGCGCTTGGGCGATATTGACCGGCAATGGGTGGATCTTGAAGAAATCGCCCCCGTGATGGCCCGATCAGTTGTTGCCGCCGAAGATGCGAATTTCTGTCGCCATTGGGGTTTTGATATGGGCGCAATCCGGGCTGCCATCGAAGATGGTGGGGCCCGGGGGGCTTCGACCCTATCGCAACAAACCGTCAAGAACACATACCTTTGGCACGGGCGGTCTTGGTTTCGAAAAGCTTTGGAAGCCGTGCTAACACCAGCGGTCGAACTGGTTTGGAGCAAACGGCGCATCATTGAGGTTTACCTGAACATCGCCGAATTCGACAAAGGCGTGTTCGGAGTGGAAGCCGCAGCGCGCCATTACTTCGGCGTTGGGCCAGACGAACTAACACCTGTGCAAGCTGGCCGATTGGCTGCGTTGCTACCTAACCCGAAAGAACGATCCGCCGCGCGACCGTCCCCTTTTGTACGCAAACGGGCCCAATCCATCGTGGAAGGGGCGGCTACGATCCGCGCGGATGGGCGATCAAGCTGCTTCGAGGATTGATCCCAACGCCCGTTCGGGGCAATACGGTTGAAACACCAAACTCAGAAGTTTCCAATGAACCGCCTATTCCACGTCCCGCTCTCTCCTTTCTGCCGCAAAGTGCGGCTGTCCCTTGCCGAAAAGAAGGTCGAGGTCGAACTTGTTGAGGAACGGTATTGGGAGCGCAGCCCAGAATTCCTGCGCCGCAATCCCGCAGGCAAAGTGCCCATCCTGAAAATGGACGGTCAACTTCTGACGGAAAGCGCGCCCATCTGCGAGTATTTGGAAGAGAAATACCCCGAACCCGCCCTTTTGCCGAAAGATCCCGAAGGTCGTTACGAAGTACGCAGGCTGGTCAGCTGGTTTGATGACAAGTTCCACAACGAAGTCACATCCAACCTGCTTTACGAGCGTGTGAACAAAAAGGTTATGGGCGCAGGTTACCCCGAAAGTCGCGCCATCAAGGCTGGGGCCAAGGCGATCAAGTATCACCTCGACTACATGGGATGGCTTTTGGATCAACGTCGCTGGCTTGCCGGGAACTCTATGTCGCTGGCGGATTTTGCAGCAGCTGCGCATTTGTCGTCGCTGGATTATATCAGTGATGTGGATTGGAACCGAAATTCCAATGTTCGAGACTGGTATGCCAAGATCAAATCCCGCCCAGCCTTCCGTTCGATCCTTGCGGACCAAATCTCGGGCTTTCCGCAACCGGCACATTACTCGGATCTGGACTTTTGACCTCGGGCGGCGGCAAGTCGCGCCGCTTACCACCGAAAGACAGCGCATCCCAAAAAGCTGAAATCGTCTCGCAGGCGCTGACCGAAGGGTTCGCAGCCGCACGTATCTGTACGCCGAACTCTGTCCCTGACATCGCCGAACGCCTTGAACAGTTCGTGGCCGACGGGCGTCACGGGGATATGGCGTGGATGGGTGATCGGATGAACTGGCGGGGAAATCCCGCAGCACTTTGGCCCGAAGCGAAATCGGTGATCATGCTGGCAGAGCCTTACACCCCCTCGCATGATCCGATGGCCGTTATCGGCCAAAAAGATCGCGCGGCAATTAGCGTTTATGCCCAGAACAAAGACTATCATGACATCGTTAAAAAGCGCCTGAAACGTGTAGGGCGCTGGATGATCGACCACTTTGGAGGCGAGATCAAAGTCTTCGTCGACACCGCCCCGGTCATGGAAAAACCTTTGGGGGCCGCCGCCGGGTTGGGGTGGCAAGGCAAACACACCAACCTTCTGTCACGCGAACTTGGAAATTGGTTCTTTCTGGGCGCGATTTTCACAACGCTTGATCTTCCAGCAGATGCGCCGGGTCAGGAAAACTGCGGCTCGTGCACATCGTGTTTGGACGCCTGCCCCACGGATGCCTTCCCCGCCCCGTTTCAACTGGATGGTCGGCGCTGCATTTCCTATCTGACGATTGAACACAAAGGGCCGGTGGATGAAGAGCTTCGCGCGAAGCTGGGAAATCGGATCTATGGCTGCGACGATTGCCTTGCCGCCTGCCCTTGGAACAAGTTCGCAGTAGAGGCCTCCGAAATACGCTATGCCGCGCGCGACGATCTGGTTGCGCCAAAACTGTCCGAACTGCTGACGCTTGATGACACTACTTTCCGTGAAAAGTTCTCGGGCAGCCCTGTCAAACGGATTGGCCGGAACCGCTTTCTTCGCAATGTCCTTTACGCGGTTGGAAATTCAGGCGACACGGCATTTCTGCCCATGTTAGAGCCTCATTTGGTCGATCCAGATCCTGTTGTGGCAGATGCTGCGGGCTGGGCGAAACAGCGGTTGATTGGTTAGATCAACTACCCCCGCCTTCAATTTCCATCCGAGATCTATTCATCCGATAGGCCCCCACAGCGGCGTTGATTCCGCTGGTCGCTTGCGATGCACGGTAAGGGCCAATGGTCGAAGCGCCGACAAGATACGTTACTGACATCTCATGCCCCTGAACGCGACTCAGCTTGACCTTGCCTTCAACACCTTTCGCTTCGAACGCGTTAGCTATCTTTGCGCCCAAAGCTTCGCTTGCTATCGCGTCTTCCGCCGGATCATATTTGATTAAGATAGTCAGCTCAGCCCCGCCAATTGAGGCCTGCTTTTCCAGCGCCGTTTTGGTAATGCCAAGAGGACGGATCGTTGGATCTTTGGTGACAGCATACCAAGTCAAAGCGGCCGCGGTGGGAAATACCACAACCAAAGTAACAGCGGTTAAAATTCGAAAGTTTCTAGACAGCAAAACGCCCGACCCCCTTGCGGTATCTGCAAGGTAAGGACCGGGCGTTCAAAATTCGTTAAGGCGTCTTAGCTTCTAACTAGCTTTTCGTAGCTTTCCGAAATGTCACGGGTCAGCGCACCCACTTCGAACATGTAGTCGCCGATCTGCCCAACGGGAGTAACCTCGGCTGCTGATCCAGTCAGCCAGCACTGTTCGAAATCAGCCAGCTCCTCGGGCATGATGTGACGCTCAATCACGTTGATGCCTTTTTCTTTCAGCATTCCGATGACGGTCTGACGCGTCAGACCATTCAGAATTGCATCAGGGATCGGAGTGTGAACTTCACCGTCTTTCACGAAAAAGACGTTTGCACCGGTCGCCTCGGCCACATAGCCGCGATAATCCATGAACAGAGCGTCCGAACAACCTTTGGCCTCGGCCGCGTGCTTGGACATGGTGCAGATCATGTAAAGACCAGCAGCCTTGGCGGCGGTCGGAATGGTTTCCGGCGACGGGCGCTTCCACTTGGCGATATCCAGCTTGGCACCCTTCATCTTGGCGTCGCCGTAATAGTCACCCCAAGCCCAAGCGGCCACAGCCATTCGGACAGGGTTCTTCGCGGAACTGACACCCATATCTTCACCGGCCCCGCGCCACGCAACAACACGCACATAAGCGTTGGTCAGGTCATTGGCCTCGACCACGGCTTGCTTTGCCGCTTCGATTTCATCCACTGAATAGGGGATCGGCATATCCATCATCTCGCCTGATTTCAGAAGGCGCTCCGAATGCTTGCGCGACAGAAAGATCTTACCGTCATACAGGCGCTCGCCCTCGAACACCGAAGACGCATAGTGCAGGGCATGGGACAGAATGTGGACGTTCGCATCGCGCCAATCGACCAGCTGTCCGTCCATCCAGATCTTGCCATCACGATCATCATATCCGCTCATGTTTCCGTCCTTTCCAGTTTTATGTCACCAGATGCCCTGGTGTATTTTTCCAATTGTTGCGCAAAATTGGTCCGCATCGGACATAATATTTCGCGAAATCCGCAAATCGCTAACAATTGATTCTTGGAAAGTCAACAACACTGACATAAAACTGGTACCTGTAACATGATTTGTGATGAGGTTTGTCATGAGTGACCGGCATTCTCCGGGGGGACAAAGCCTACTGTTCCTAACCGATGAGCAATTGCGCAAAGGCATCGAGGCGATGTTCTTTGCCTATCGTGGTTTTACCGCAGACCCCGATCGCATTTTGAACAAGTATGGATATGGCCGCGCCCATCACCGCGCGTTGCATTTCATCAGCCGCACGCCAGGCACCACCGTGAACAACCTTTTGTCCATTCTTGGGGTAACCAAGCAATCGCTAAACCGCGTTCTAAGAACCCTTATCGAAGACGAACTTGTGGATAGCCGTATCGGCAAACAAGACAAGCGCGAACGAAACCTGTTCCTAACCGACAAAGGCACATCGCTTGAAAAAGAGCTGTCGAACGCCCAGCGCGAAAGAATGCGACAAGCCTATCGCGAGGCGGGCCCAGACGCGGTACAAGGGTTTCGAACGGTCCTTGAGGCGATGATGGATCAAGACATGAGAAGACATTTCAACCGAATGAAAGATGTTGAACATGAGTGAAGCACCCGAGTCTCATCTGCTGATCATCGACGACGATGAACGCATTCGCGGTTTGCTTCAGAAGTTTCTGGTGCGCAATGGCTTTTGGGTCAGCGCCGCACGCGACGCGGCCCATGCCCGCAGGCTGCTAGCCGGTCTGGATTTCGATCTGATCGTGACAGATGTCATGATGCCGGGTGAAGACGGGATCAGCCTGACACGTTCCTTGCGTGAAACACTAACGACCCCGATCCTGCTGTTGACTGCAAAAGGTGAAACCGAAGACCGCATTAAGGGGTTAGAGGCCGGCGCAGACGACTATCTGGCCAAACCCTTCGAGCCGAAAGAGCTGCTTTTGCGAATCAATGCGATCCTAAGACGCGTTCCCACCACAACAGAAGACCAAAGCCCAAAATCCCTTGCGCTGGGCGACAAGACCTATGACGTCGAGCGTGGAGAGCTGTGGCAGGGGGAAACCTTAGTGCGGCTAACGGCGACGGAACAAAAACTGATGCAGATCTTTTCGTCGACCCCGACTGAGCCGGTCAGCCGAACCTCTCTGGTGGAACAGTTAGGCCGTGATCAGGGGCAGGCGCAGGAACGCGCGGTGGATGTGCAGATCACACGGTTGCGCCGCAAGCTGGAAGCCGACCCGAAACAGCCACGATACCTGCAAACGGTACGCGGGGCGGGGTACATGCTGGCGCCGGACTAAACCTCGGTCATTTGATATGTGCTTCGCATTCCGGGGGAAGTACATAGGTCCAGTCCTGCGCAAGGAACGCGGGGGTCTTAACGGGGATCACCTTTACGGGTCCATCTTGGCCCTTTGAGACTTCACCCTTTCCGGTCAAAAAGTTCAGATCACAGCTGCCGCTATCCTCTAGGTTCAGCGTATCATACCAACGATAGGTATAGCCCACGACCCGCATCGCGCCATCACGCCAGGCAACGGTATGGGTCTGCTCCCAACGGTTTCGACCAATAGAACTGTTGTGGGCGATCACTTGAAGCGACCCGTGCGGGGTGATCTTCAGGGACGGTTGCTGACCAATCCCGCCGACCCAGATAATGTTCTGCACCCAAATGGTTTCCAAACCATCGCCCAGTTTCAAAAGAAGATCGGCTTGGCCCCAGCCACCGAACTCGATCACCGCAACGTGGTCAGCAATGCCATCCTTGTTGAAATCACCGGTAACTTGGGTTGCAAAACCGTCTGCCCAAACGGGCGCTGCGACGAGTAGAAGCGGTAAGGTCAAACGCATGGAACACTCCCTTGTTGTCCCCACACTATTGCCCTAGCGTCGGCGCATGACAACTTTGCTCTACACGCACCCCGTTTGCTTTGACCACATCACGCCCCCGGGACACCCGGAACAAGTGGCCCGGTTAGAGGCGATCGAAACCGCCCTTTCCGCCCCGAACTTTCAGTCTCTCGTCCGGCACGAACCGCCCGTTGCGTCCCTTGATCACGTACGCCTTGGACATTCCCGCGCCTATTTCGAACGTATTGAGAATGCGCAACCTGTTGATGGATGGGCGCAGTTAGATGGCGACACATTCATGGCCCCCGGATCGTTCGAGGCCGCATTGCGAGCCATCGGGGGCAACATTGAAGCCGTTGATCGCGTTATGGCGGGTGACGCACAAAATGCCTTTGTCGCCTGCCGCCCACCCGGTCACCACGCCGAAAAAGCTACGCCGATGGGGTTTTGTCTTTTCTCGACCGTCGCGATTGCCGCGATTGAAGCCGCTAATACACATGGTTTGGACCGTATTGCTGTGCTGGATTTCGACGTACACCACGGCAACGGAACGCAGGATGTGTTGTGGCATGAAAGCCGAGTGCGGTTCGTCTCATCCCACCAGATGCCGCTTTATCCCGGCTCCGGCGGCATCCATCAAAAGGGTGCGTTTGGTCAGGTGATCAACATCCCGCTTGAAGAGGCAACCGGCGGCGAAGTGATGCAAGAGGCTTGGGAAAAGGTCATTTCCGATGAAATAGAGCCTTATGAACCGCAATTGGTGCTGGTCTCTGCCGGGTTCGACGCCCACCGACGCGACCCTCTGGCAGGCCTTCAATGGGAAACCGAGGACTTCGCGTGGCTTGCCCATCGTATTTGCGACCTTGCGGATAAATGCTGTGATGGACGGGTGGTATCGTCTCTTGAGGGCGGTTATGATTTGGAAGCCCTTGGCGATAGCGTCGGGGCCTATATCAATGTGATGATGGAGCGGGGCGCATGAGCGACAAACCAGTAAGCGAAATGTCCTTTGAAGAGGCGATGCGGGAACTTGAAACCGTGGTTGGCCAGCTGGAACGCGGCGATGTCGCACTTGAGGATTCGATCAAGCTTTATGAACGCGGGGCCGAGCTGAAGGCGCGCTGCGAGATGAAGCTGAAAGAAGCCGAAGAAAAAGTTGCCGCGATCACGCTGGATCAGAATGGCAACCCAACCGGCACCACTCCTGTCGAAGGGCAGTAAATGTTCAAGACACGTCTGGACGAAACCGCCCGCGCTGCGCGGGCGCATCTGCACGCCGCGATTGATACCAAAGGCGCTTTGGCTGAACCCATGCGCTATGCGACGGCGGGCGGCAAAGGCTTGCGTGCGTTTCTGGTGATCGAAGGGGCCCGCTTGCACGGCGTGTCAGAATCCCGTGCGCTCTGGCCGGCAGCCGCGATCGAGGCCATTCAGTCCTATTCGCTGGTTCACGATGATCTTCCCTGCATGGATGATGACGACCTGCGGCGCGGTCTGCCAACCGTTCACAAGAAATGGGATGACGCCACTGCCGTTTTGGTCGGCGATGCGTTGCAAACACTGGCGTTTGAATTGCTGACCCATGACAACGTTGGTGACGCCCGCGTGCCGCTTATTTCCTCGATGGCTCACGCGGCTGGCCAGTTGGGTATGGTTCACGGGCAGGCTTTGGATATTGCTGCTGAAACAGCCGATACACCCCTGACGCTTTCGGAAATTACCGAACTTCAAGCGGGCAAAACTGGCGCTTTGATCAGGTGGTCGGGTGAAGCTGGCGCAGTACTGGCCGATGCAGATATCACCCCTATGCGAGACTATTCCACCGCACTTGGCTTGGCTTTCCAGATTGCTGACGACATTCTAGACGTAGAAGGCGATGCAGTCGCCGTCGGTAAGGCTGTCGGCAAAGATCAAGACGCTGGAAAGGCGACTTTCGTGTCTCTTCTTGGGCTGGAAGCAGCAAAAACCCGCGCAAAAGAACTTGTAAATCAAGCATGTGACGCACTTTCCCCCTATGGTGAAGACGCCGATACCTTGCGAGAGGCCGCCCGCTTCGTTATCCAGCGAGACAGGTAGCCCTAAGCCAACCGAGTTTATTAATGGCCGACAGACCCGAGACACCTCTTCTTGACCGCATAACGGTCCCTGCCGACATGAAACCCTTGTCGGACCGCGAGCTTGAACAACTGGCGCATGAGGTGCGGGCCGAGACGATTTCCGCCGTATCGGAAACCGGCGGACATTTGGGCGCAGGACTTGGTGTGGTCGAACTGACCGTTGCATTGCATGCAGTATTTGACGCACCCAAGGATCGGATCGTCTGGGACGTGGGTCACCAGTGCTATCCACACAAAATTCTGACCGGGCGCCGCGAACGCATTCGCACGCTGCGGATGGAGGATGGCCTATCCGGTTTCACCAAACGCTCTGAAAGCCCATTTGACCCCTTCGGGGCCGGGCACAGCTCTACCTCAATCTCGGCAGCTCTTGGATTTTCGGTCGCCCGCGACCTTGGTGGCGCACCAGAACACGGGATCGGCGACGCTGTGGCCGTAATCGGTGACGGATCAATGTCTGCTGGTATGGCGTTCGAGGCAATGAACAACGCAGGTCATCTGAACCGCCGCCTGTTTGTTATCCTGAACGACAACGATATGTCGATCGCCCCACCTGTGGGTGCGCTGTCCAGCTATCTCAGCCGCCTTTATGCCGAAGAGCCCTTCCAAGAGCTGAAAGCCGCCGCCAAAGGCGCGGTTAGCCTGCTGCCGGAACCGTTCCAGGAAGGCGCGCGCCGCGCGAAAGAAATGGTCAAATCGATGACCGTCGGCGGTACTCTGTTCGAAGAGCTGGGCTTTTCATATGTCGGTCCGATCGATGGACACGATATGGACAGCCTTCTATCTGTCCTACGTACCGTGCATGACCGTGCAACCGGGCCGATGTTGATCCACGTGATCACCAAGAAGGGCAAAGGATACGCACCTGCCGAGGCTGCGCGCGACCGTGGCCACGCCACCGCCAAGTTCGATGTGGCCAGTGGTAAACAGCAAAAGGCACCGTCAAACGCACCCAGCTATACGTCGGTCTTTGGGAACGAACTGGTACGCCTTGCCACCGAAGACGACAAAGTCTGCGCCGTGACCGCCGCGATGCCGGACGGTACAGGATTGAACCCGATGGCCGAACGCTATCCATCGCGTTGTTTCGACGTCGGCATTGCCGAACAGCATGGCGTGACATTTGCCGCCGGGTTGGCGGCAGGCGGGATGAAACCATTCTGCGCCATGTATTCGACCTTCCTTCAGCGTGGCTATGACCAAGTGGTGCATGACGTGGCGGTTCAACGCCTTCCCGTGCGCTTTGCCATCGACCGTGCCGGCCTTGTCGGCGCGGATGGCGCAACCCATGCTGGATCGTTCGATATTGCCTATTTGGCCAACCTGCCGGGCATTGTCGTGATGGCCGCCGCGGACGAGGCTGAACTGATGCACATGATCGCCACGGCCCATTCGATCAACGATGGTCCTTCGGCCTTCCGTTATCCACGCGGCGAAGGCGTTGGCATTGATTTGCCGGAGAAAGGCGAAGTGCTTCCCATCGGGAAAGGCCGCATCGTGCGCGAAGGTGCGCGCGTCGCGATCCTGTCGTTCGGCACCCGCCTGTCAGAAGTCGAAGCCGCCGCCGAAGCGTTGTCGGCCCGGGGGATCACCCCAACCGTCGCAGACGCTCGTTTTGCTAAGCCTTTGGACCGAGATCTGATCATGTTGCTTGCGGAAAACCACGAAGCGCTGATCACCATCGAAGAAGGTGCAATCGGCGGCTTTGGAAGTCACGTGGCCCAGCTTTTGGCCGAAGAAGGTGTGTTCGATCGCGGGATTAAGTTCCGCTCGATGGTGCTGCCTGACACGTTCATTGATCATGCATCCCCTGCCCGGATGTATGAAGAGGCCAAGCTGTCCGCCAAAGACATCGAAGCCAAGGTTTTGGACGTTTTGGATGTCGCGCAGATCAGCGAAAAGCGGGCCTAACCTTCGGTTTTTAACAATGCAGCCAACCCGTCTTGATAGGTTGGATAGCGCAGCTTCACTCCCAGCTCTTCCTTGATACGGTCATTTCGCACGCGTTTTGATTCCGCATAGAAACTGCGGGCCATTGGAGTCATCTCGGCGTCCTCAAAATCCTCTGATGGTGGCGTGGGCAAGCCAAGAAGCTTGGCCGCATGCTCTAACACATCTTCGGGCGGGGCCGCGTTGTCATCACACAGGTTATAGATCCCGCCGGGATTGGGTTGCGCGATCGACGCTGCCAGAACCTGTGCAATGTCTTCCACATGGATGCGCGAAAACACCTGATCCTTCTTGATGATCCGTCGCGCTGTACCCTTGCGCACCTTTGCAAACGGGCCGCGACCGGGGCCGTAGATGCCCGCCAGCCTGAAGATGTGCAGGGGCAGACCAGCCTCATCAGCCAATTCCTGCCAAGCGGCCTCGGCCGCAACACGCTGTTGCCCGCGTTTGGTTGATGGCGTTAGTGGTGTATCCTCATCCACCCAACCGCCCTGATGATCCCCGTAAACGCCAGTGGTGGACAGATATCCGACCCATTCTAGTTGCGGGGCTATACGGGAAATATCTTCTCTAACCTGGCGTAAAACTGGATCTCCATCTGCATCGGGCCCTGCCGAGATCAACAGATGTGTGGCGCGTGTCAGAGGCTCGGCTATATCCGATCCCGGCCACAGAACCACATCCGGACCCGCTTCACGCGAAGTTCCTATGGTGGTGAAATCATCAGCCAATTCACGCGCCAATGCGCGCGCCGAATAGCCGTAGCCAAATACGAAAAGAGTCTTTTTCATAGGCGCAGTATCCAAAGGATTTCAGGATTTGAAAGCCCAATCTGCGCCAGCGCGTTTTGGGGTTGCGCTAACATCGGATTTCAGAACAATTGGTTCATGGAAAACCCAACTTTCAAAACATGGCCTGAAAGCGCGGCGCGTTTGATTGCAGTCGCAGCTGGACGCGAGGCTGCTGACACCGTCATTCAGGGCGGCCGCGTCGTGAATGTCCACACCCGCGAGGTGCTGGATTGGCAGGTTGCGATGGCCGATGGGCGGTTTGCCTATGTTGGCCCGGATGCCAGCCACTGTATCGGCCCTGAAACGCAGGTGATCGACGCCGCAGGCCAATACCTGATCCCCGGCCTTTGCGATGGGCATATGCATATCGAAAGCGGCATGCTGACCCCGGCCGAGTTTGCGCGCGCTGTCATTCCACACGGTACCACCACGATGTTCACCGACCCGCATGAGATCGCGAATGTGCTGGGACTTGAAGGCGTGCGTTTGATGCACGATGAGGCTCTAATCCAGCCTGTTAGCATCTATATGCAGATGCCGTCCTGCGCGCCCTCTGCGCCGGGGTTGGAGACCACTGGCTTTGAAATCACCCCAGAAGATGTGGCCGAGGCGATGACATGGCCCGGTATCATCGGGCTGGGCGAGATGATGAACTTCCCCGGCGTGATCAACGGTGATCCGAAGATGCTGGCCGAAATGGCCGCCACCCAGTGCGCCGGAAAGACCATAGGCGGGCACTATGCCAGCCCCGATCTGGGCCCGAATTTCCACGCCTATGTGGCGGGTGGCCCGGCTGATGACCATGAAGGCACGTGTGAAGACGATGCCATTGCCCGAGTGCGTCAGGGGATGCGCTCCATGATGCGACTTGGGTCTGCTTGGTTTGATGTTGAAAAACAGATCACAGCCGTGACCGAAAAGGGCATGGATCCACGCAACTTCATCATCTGTACCGATGATTGCCATTCAGGCACCTTGGTTGAAGAAGGCCATGTGAACCGCGCATTGCGTTATGCGATCAGCTATGGATGCGATCCATTAATCGCGTTGCAGATGGCGACGATTAACACGGCCACTCATTTCGGGTTAGAGCGTGAATTAGGCTCTATTACACCCGGAAGACGTGCTGATTTGATCTTCACTGACGATTTGACATCCCTTCCGATTAGTCGCGTTTTCGCGCGTGGTGTCAGTGTAGCTGAGGGCGGAAAGATCTCCGTCGATTGTCCGCATCTGGACTGGCCCGACCACGCAAAGGCAACCATGCATCTGGGCAAAACCATTGTGCCTGATAACTTCATCGTAAAAGCCCCGGAAGGCGCAAATTCGGTGACCGCCAAAGTGATTGGCATCGTTGAAAACCAAGCCCCCACAAAAGCGCTGATCCGAGACCTCGGCGTCTCTGACGGCGTCGTGCAGACGGATGAAGCGCAGGACGTCGCACAGGTTGCTCTTGTCGAACGACACAAAGGCACGGGCGGCGTGGTGAACGGGTTCGTAAATGGGTTTGGATATAAAGGCCAGATGGCCATGGCCTCGACCGTAGCGCATGACAGCCACCACATGATTGTGGTCGGTACATCGCACGATGACATGGCGCTGGCGGCCAACCGGCTGGCTGAAGTCGGCGGCGGTATGTGTGTCTATCAAGACGGAAAAGAACTTGCCTTGGTTAAACTGCCCGTCGCGGGCCTGATGTCTGACGAACCCGCCACCGAGGTGGCCGAGAAAGCCAAAGGCATCATTGATGCAATGGAGGCCTGCGGCTGCACACTGAACAATGCATCAATCCAGCACAGCTTTTTAGCGCTGGTCGTCATCCCAGAGTTACGCATCTCTGATCTGGGGTTGGTGGATGTGACGAAATTCGAACTGACCGATTTGTTGAAGGATAATTGATGACCCCAAGTGCACCCTCGATCCCTGTCGTAAGCCCCGGAAACGGCTCTTACGAAGTTTTCACCGATCCTGAATCGGCCGTTGAGCGTCTTAAAACGCTCTATGATGATGCATGTGCCTTTTTGTGCGACGCGTTTGAGCAGAATGCGACCGGTGAACAACCGCCGACGCGGTTTCGCGCGTTCTATCCAGAAATTCGCCTGACCACGACCAGCCATGCACAAACCGATAGCCGTTTAAGCTTCGGCCATGTCTCAGCGCCCGGCAATTATGCCAGCACAATCACCCGCCCGGATCTTTTCGAGGGTTATTTGATCCAGCAAATTGGCCTGTTGATGGATAACCACAGCGTACCCGTTCAGGTGGGTTACTCAACCACACCCATTCCGGTGCATTTCGCCGTTTCGCGCAATCCTGATATTTCGGTGCCACAAGAAGGGGCGATGACCTATCCGCTGCGTGATGTCTTCGATGTGCCCGATTTGTCGACCACCAATGACGACATTGTAAATGGTGTGGCCAAACCCGATGAAAGCGGCGCGAACTCTCTGGCGCCGTTCACTGCTCAACGCGTGGATTATTCACTGGCCCGTCTGTCACATTATACGGCGACGATGCCTGAGGATTTTCAGAACCACGTGCTGTTCACGAACTATCAGTTCTACGTAGAAGAGTTTGAGGCATACGCCCGCAAGATGTTGGCCGATCCGAACAGTGGGTACGACTCTTTTGTGGGGCCCGGCTATCATCGGATCACCAACGCGGACGAAGATTTACCAGTTCCGCCGAAGCTTCCACAGATGCCCAGTTATCACCTGACCAGACCAGACGGATCGGGGATCACTTTGGTGAACATTGGTGTTGGTCCGTCCAACGCGAAAACAGCGACCGACCATATTGCGGTCTTGCGCCCCCATGCATGGCTGATGGTTGGGCATTGTGCCGGGCTTCGCAACAGCCAGCGATTGGGCGACTTCGTTCTGGCCCATGCCTATCTTCGCGAAGACGGGGTTCTGGATGACGATCTTCCGATCTGGGTGCCAATCCCTCCACTTGCCGAAATCCAGATTGCGCTTGAACAAGCCGTGGCAAAAGTCACCGAATACGAAGGGTTCGAATTGAAGCGCATTATGCGGACGGGCACCGTTGCGACTTTGGACAACCGGAACTGGGAACTGCGCGATCAGCGCGGGCCGGTTCAACGCCTAAGCCAATCCCGCGCCATTGCATTGGATATGGAAAGCGCGACGATCGCCGCCAATGGTTTTCGGTTCCGCGTGCCCTATGGCACATTGCTTTGTGTCTCGGACAAACCACTGCACGGCGAGCTTAAGCTGCCCGGCATGGCGTCAGATTTCTACAAGACGCAGGTGGCACGTCATTTGCAGATCGGAATTCACGCAATGGAGTCCTTACGAGACATGCCAATCGAGCGGATTCACAGTCGTAAACTTAGAAGTTTCGAGGAAACTGCCTTCCTCTAAACAGGGGCAGAATAGCCCTTTGGCGGTAATTTCCGACCTGACGCAGGGTCAACCACGCTATTTTTTGGCGAAAAAGCGCTATTTCCTAGGGAAAACGGGCCAACAAACGATTGTGTCGTACCGCTACATACAGTTAAATGCCCGCAATGAAGCCCAACAAATGGGCAATTGTGAGGAGTGTTATACATGTCGAAACCGATGACTAAGACCCAACTGGTTGCCGCTCTGGCAGAAGAAATGGGTTCGGACAAGAAGTCCGCAACTGGTGCCCTGGAAGGTATCATCAACATCATCACCAAAGAAGTTTCGGGCGGTGGTGCTGTGACCCTGCCTGGCGTTGGTAAAATCTACTGCCGCGAGCGTCCGGCACGCATGGTGCGCAACCCCGCCACCGGCGAGCAGATCCAGAAAGAAGCCGACAAGGTCGTGAAAATGACCATCGCCAAAGCGCTGAAAGACAGCGTGAACGGCTGATCTGGTCACAAGGGGCCTTGCCCCGCTGCCAGAATTCGGAAAGGGTCGCCAGATTGGCGGCCCTTTTCATTTGGAGACCACATGGACCTGCGCGCGATTTTCATGGGATTGGGTTTTGCTTTGATGTGGAGCTCTGCCTTCACATCGGCCCGCATTATCGTGTCCGATGCGCCCCCTTTGTATTCACTGTCTCTGCGGTTCCTGATCTCGGGCCTGTTGGGTGTGATCATCGCACGCGCCCTTGGGCAAAGCTGGTCACTTACCCGAAATCAATGGCGCGCGGTGATCATCTTCGGGAATCTGCCAAAACGCGCTTTACCTTGGGCTGAACTTCGTCGCCATGCAGTGGGTCGAGGCCGGGCTTGCATCAATCATCGCGTCCACAATGCCGTTGATGGTCGCGTTCGCAGGTTGGACGCTGCTTGGTGATCGGCTGCGCCCTTTGGCAGTTGCTGGCCTGTTGGCAGGTGTTGTCGGGGTGACCCTGATCATGGGATCACGCCTGTCCGGTGGGGTTGATCTGACAGGAATGTTGTTGTGTTTCATCGCAGCAGGCGCTCTGACCGCAGCAACCCTTTCGGTGCGCACAGCATCTTCCGGCGGAAACCTTATGATGATCGTCGGCTTGCAGATGTTTGTCGGTGCGGGCGCTTTGTTCATCGCAGCGCTTTTCTTGGAAAGCCCGTCATTTACTCCAAGCCTGAAGCTCGGATTGGCCTTCACATACACAGTGCTTGTCCCCGGATTGATTGCCACGTGGATTTGGTTCGCGTTGGTCGGCCGGATCGGTGCGATTAAAGCCGCAACGTTTCACTTCCTGAACCCGTTTTTCGGCGTCGCAATAGCCTGGCTTTTGTTGGGAGAGGCCCTGAGCCTGATGGACTTCATCGGCGTCGCAATCATCGCCGTCGGCATTTTGGCGGTGCAACTATCGAAACAAAACCCCACAGAGACGTGAAGCAGCGCGCCTGCTTCGTGAGATGACTTTCGCGGCAATTTCCCGGACATTCCCAACATGGAACTTGTCTTTGGATACCTTGCGGGGCTTCTGACTCTGATCAACCCCTGCGTTTTGCCGGTGCTGCCCATTGTATTGGCGACCGCTTTGCAGGCCAGCCGGTTTGGACCGTTGGCCGTAGCCGCTGGGATGAGCGTATCCTTTGTAACGCTGGGTCTGCTTGTCACCGTGCTGGGTTATACAATTGGTCTGACCGAAGACATGGTCGCCCGCGCTGGTGCAATCCTGATGATCGGATTTGGCCTAATTCTGATGACCCCGGTCCTGTCAGAACGCTTTGCCACTGCGACTGCAGGTGTTTCTGCACAGGCGGACACGACGCTGGATGACGTGAACCGAAATGGCCTGTCTGGTCAGTTCCTTGGCGGCATCCTTTTGGGCGCGGTCTGGAGCCCCTGCATCGGCCCAACCCTTGGCGGTGCAATCTCGTTGGCATCGCAAGGCAAGTCGATCCCTTGGGCTGCGGCCATCATGATCGCTTTCGCACTTGGTGTGTCCACAATCATCATCGCGCTTGGCTATGGCGCACGGGCTGCAATCATGCGCAGACAGGCTCTAATGCGGCAGATTGCGCAGAAATCTCGCCCTATCATGGGCGCAATATTCCTGACGGTCGGGATCATGATTCTGTTCCGTTTTCATCACACACTTGAAGCCTGGGCTGTTCAGATCCTGCCTGCATGGCTCAATGACTTCTCAGTATCCCTTTGAACGGAGACCAACATGAACAGACGCGACTTTCTTTCCTTAACCGCCGCAGTGTCCCTTGCCCCAGCCTTAGCCCGCGCTGGCGCGATGGATTACGCACCTGGATTAGTCTCTAAAGCACTGGAAAACGGTGAAATAGTGTTTCTGGATTTCAAAGCCAGCTGGTGTTCAACATGCGCCGCACAAGAGCGTGTGATCAACGCCCTGAAGGCCGAGAACCCAGCTTACGACGATGCGATCACGTTCATTGATGTTGATTGGGACAAACACGGCAAGTCAGAGCTCACCAAGTCCCTGCGCATCCCACGCCGATCAACGTTGGTTGTCCTAAAGGGTGAGGAAGAGCTTGGTCGCATTGTCGCCGGCACATCCAAGGCGGATATCAAAGCCCTGATGGACACAGCACTTAACGCTGCTTCGGCTTAAGGTCGAACACGCGAAATCGGCTGAGGTTACGCCTTAGCCGATTTCACCACGTGGACCTTCGCCAATTTGGGCGCGATGCAGCATCAAGTGGTCAAGCATAACGCAGGCTGCCATCGCCTCGCCCACAGGCACGGCGCGAATACCGACACAGGGGTCGTGACGACCTTTGGTAACAACCTCGATCGCCTCACCGGTTTTGGTGATAGACTGGCGCGGTGTCAGGATCGAGCTTGTCGGCTTCACTGCAAATCGAACCACGATATCCTGACCGGATGAAATGCCGCCAAGAATGCCGCCCGCATGGTTGGACGAGAAAACAGGCTCGCCGTCATTTCCAAGAAAAATCTCATCCGCATTCTGGGTTCCACGCAGACCGGCGGCGGCCATGCCCTCGCCGATCTCAACGCCTTTTACGGCGTTGATCGACATCATCGCAGCAGCCAAATCAGTGTCTAACTTGGCATAAATCGGTGCACCCAGACCTGCAGGCGCGCCACGCACGACAACCTCGACCGCGGCACCAACCGAATCGCTTTCCTTGGTGCGCAAACGTTGCAGATAGTCTTCCCATTCCTGCACCGCGCTGGCATCGGGCAGCCAAAAGGCATTGCCATCAATCGCATCCCAATCGAACTTTTCGCGATCCAGATGCTTCTCGCCCATCTGGGTCATGTAGCCCTTGATCTCAAGCCCCGGAACCAGCGCCTTTAGCGCTTCGCGAGCAACCCCACCCGCAGCAACACGTGCCGCAGTTTCACGGGCCGAAGACCGGCCGCCACCGCGCGGATCGCGGATGCCGTATTTCTGCCAATAGGTGATGTCGGCGTGACCCGGACGGAATGTCTTTTCGATCTCGCCATAATCTTTGGATCGCTGATCGGTGTTTTCGATCATCAGCTGGATCGGCGTGCCTGTGGTCTGACCATCGTATACGCCCGACAGAATACGCACCTGATCAAGCTCATTGCGTTGGGTGGTGTTCTTGTTCTGACCGGGGCGGCGCTTGTCCAACCACACTTGAATCATCTCTGCTTCCAGCGGCACACCCGGAGGGCACCCATCAACCGTCGCGCCCAAGGCAGGCCCGTGGCTTTCACCCCAAGTGGTGACGCGGAAGATATGACCAAAGCTGTTCATAGACATAAGGGCGCTCCTTCATTCCAAAGCGTGATAGCGAAGGCTAATGCGAAAGGAAAGCGCCCCAGTTCATGACGATTGGCTTTGTTCACGCCTGCGATGTTTCGGCTTCGGTGACGGACCAGCATCATAACGCGGGTTCGGGTTGCGCAAGATCGGGCTGCGGACAGAGACCGACGGACGGCTTTCACGCCAAACGATGAACACACCCGAAGCGATGATTACGGATGCGCCAACGCCAACCCACATGTCTGGAAGCTCGTCGAAAAACAGGGCACCAAAAGCCGTCGCCCAAAGGATCTGACTGTATTGCGTTGGTGCAACTACAGCCGCAGGGGCAGCGCGATAGGCGGCGATGATCATCATCTGAGCGAAGACCGACATAACACCAACACTGGCGACCAGCCCCAGATCCGTAATCTGCATGGGGACATAGACGAAGGGCAAGATCAAACCCATGACCACAATGGAAGACAGCATAGGGTAAAGGATCATCACGGCAGTCCGTTCTTCCCCGCCAATTTTCCGCATAATGACCGACCCAAGGGCGGAACAGAACGCGGCGATCAACGCACAGACATGGCCGAAAGTAATAACTGTCACCCCCGGCCTTAGAACAATCAGAACTCCGACAAGTCCGACAACCACTGCTGCCCAGCGTTGCGCACGCACAGGTTCCCCCAAAAGCCATGCAGCCATCGCTGTGATCAACAGAGGGGTCGCAAACAAAAGCGCATAAACCTCGGCCAATGTCAGAACGGTGAAGGCATAAAAGGCGGATGACATCGCGATGACCGAAGTGGTGGCCCGGATCAGGATCAGCCACGGGTGATGTGGTCGGAAATTGTCGACCTGTCGATCTGCCAGCATCATCACGGCCATTGGCACAAAGGCAAACAGCATCGCAAAAAAGATGATCTGGAAGACAGCAAAGTTTGCGCCCAGCACCTTAATCACGGCGTCATGCGTGGCGAAAAGTCCAAAGGCTGCAAAGGCAAAACCAAGCCCGCGAAGGGGTGTTTGTGATGTGTCCGACATGGCCGGCTCCGATACTATGGGTGTTAGCGTTCACATTGCCGATTGTTACCTTTTGGTCAAGAGCATGGCCGCTATGCTTTTTGGCCCTACGAATTCGGGAAACAGGTCTTAGGGTAAATTGATAAACTTTTCATATACTTGCGCTGACCTGACCCCACCCGTGTAAGCCAGCCGTTCAAATCTGCTTGCCAATCCTTCGCGCATTGTGCACGAACGGGGCACCTCGGGGTGCTGTGGCAACACAGCTGAGATGCGCTCGCGCGCGGACCCGTAGAACCTGAACCGGCTAACACCGGCGGAGGGAAGGTAATTTGGATGTCCCAAATGCCCCCATCCGTTCGGCGCATATGGAGGACCCAATGAAGACAGCCCTTTCATTTGTCGCAGGACTTGCACTGACCGCAACCGCGGCCACCGCAGCGGATAAACCCGTGCTGCAAGTTTATGCTCCTGACTATTTCGCATCCGAGTGGGGCCCCGGCCCCTCGATTGAGGCGGGCTTTGAAGCCCAGTGCAATTGCGATCTGGAATTCGTGACCGGCGATGTGATGCCGCGCCTGATGCTAGAAGGCGAGCGCACCGAAGCAGACGTCGTCATCGGCCTGAACACCGACGTCACCGCCCGCGCCCGTGCGTCCGGCCTGTTCGCCCCGCATGGGTTGGACGTCAGTGGTTTGACCCTGCCTGTGGACTGGACCGACGACACTTTCGTGCCGTTCGACTACAGCTACACCGCCTTCATCTATGACAACTCCAAGATCACGGACGCGCCGACCAGCTTTGACGCGCTGCTGGCGATGCCAGACGACACCAAGATCGTCATTCAGGACCCGCGCAGCTCGATCTCGGGCTTAGCACTGCTGCTTTGGATCAAATCGATCTACGGCGACAAGGCGGGTGAGGCTTGGGCCAAGCTGACCCCGAAAATCCTGACCGTCACCAAAGGCTGGTCGGAAGCCTACGGCATGTTCACCGATGGCGAAGCCGACATGGTTCTGTCCTACGTCACCTCGCCCGCATATCACATCATCGCAGAAGAGGATCTGACCAAATCGGCGGCAATCTTTGACGAAGGCCACTATCTGTATGTGGACTTGGTTGGCAAAATCGCAAACACCGACAAGCCCGAGCTGGCTGATGCCTTCATGGCCTACGTGCTGAGCGAAGAGTTCCAGTCGGGCATCGCGACCTCGAACTGGTCCTTCCCGTCAAAATTGGCCGCCGACAAGCTGCATGAAGGGTTTGCGAACCTGCCCGTGCCTGCAAAAGCACTGGTCTTTAGCGAAGAAGAGGCCGAAGCGATCCGCAAACCGGCTTTGGACGAATGGCTCGCCGCGTCCACCAAATAAACCGCACCACCATCCTTGGCGCTTTGGCGCTTGGGGTGGTGGTCTGCCTGACCCTTGGCACGCTCATCGCTGTGGCGATGCGGGCCGAGGGCGGCGCGGGCCTTGGCCCGGCTGATTGGGCCGCGCTGCGCTTCACACTTTGGCAGGCGCTTCTGTCCGCTGCCCTCAGCGTCATCCTTGCAATCCCCGTCGCCCGCGCATTGGCGCGTCGCAGTTTTCCGGGCCGATCTTTCCTGATCACCCTTCTAGGTGCGCCCTTCATCCTGCCAGTGATCGTTGCAATCCTTGGTCTTATCGCTGTCTTTGGCCGCACTGGATTGATCAGCCAGTTGCTTGGCATTTTCGGGCTCGAGCCGATCTCGGTCTACGGATATCACGGCGTGATCCTTGCCCATGTATTCTTTAACCTTCCACTGGCAACGCGTCTGATCCTGCAAGGCTGGCTTGCGATCCCATCCGAACGCTTCCGCCTTGCTGCATCGCTTGGCATGGGACCATCCGACATCTCCCGCACGCTAGAACGCCCGATGCTGCGCGAGGTCTTGCCCGGCGCCTTCCTTGTGATCTTCCTGATCTGCCTAACCTCCTTTGCGGTGGCTCTTGCCCTTGGCGGCGGCCCTAAAGCCACCACCGTGGAGTTGGCGATCTACGAGGCTTTCCGCTTTGATTTCGATCTTGGCCGCGCCGCCCTTCTGGCGCTTTTGCAGTTCACCCTTGGCGCAACCGCAGCCCTTCTGGCCCTTCGTGTGGCGATCCCCGGCGATATGGGCACAGGGTTGGACCGCGCCATCACCCGATGGGACGACACCCGCCTGTTGCGCGTGCAGGACGTCACAGCGATCCTGCTGGCAAGCCTATTCCTGATTCTGCCCTTAACCATGGTTGTGCTGGACGGGTTACCACGCCTTCTGACCCTACCGGCCGAGGTATTCTCGGCCGCCGCCCGTTCCGTCATGGTCGCACTTATTTCAGCCGCAGCGACGCTTGCGCTGTCCTTGCCCATCGCGGCCTTCGCGGTACGTAGCTCATCGCGACTGGTCGAAAGCATCGGGTACCTGACCATCGCTGCGTCACCTTTGGTGATTGGCACCGGGCTGTTCATCATTGTGTTTCCCTTTGTGAAGCCATCAGACCTCGCGCTACCCATCACCGCTTTGGTGAACGCGGCCATGAGCCTGCCGTTCACACTACGCGCGCTCGTGCCTGCCCTGACCGCGATCGAGCGGGATTATGGTAAGCTGGCGGATGGGCTTGGAATGACCGGCATGGCGCGCTTGCGCCACCTTTGGCTACCGCGCTTACGCCGCCCGATGGGCTTTGCGCTGGGGCTGGCGGCAGCTTTGTCGATGGGCGACCTTGGTGTCATCGCCATGTTTGCAGACGGATCAAATGCTACTTTGCCCTTACAGCTCTACCGCCTGATGACCGCCTATAGGATGGAGGATGCCGCCGCTGCCGCGCTGCTGCTTCTGGCCATTTCCTTGGCGCTGTTCTGGGTCTTCGATAAAGGAGGTCGCGTAAATGCTGACCGTTGAAAACATGCGTATCGAGCTTGGGGAGTTTCACCTCGCTGGCGACCTGACAATTGCCGAAGGCACGCGTGTCGCGGTTCTTGGTCCCTCCGGCGCTGGAAAGTCGACGCTTCTGGCAGCCATTGCAGGGTTCCAACCGCTGACCGCAGGTACGGTCCGCTGGAATGGTGACGCAATGCCGAACGACCCCGCCGCGCGCCCGATCAGCATGGTGTTTCAGGACAACAACCTGTTCCCGCATCTGACCGTCGCGCAAAACGTAGGCCTTGGTCTGCGCCCCAACCTTCGTTTGACCACCGAGGATCACGCCCGCGTCACCCAAGCCCTGACCCGCGTTGGGTTGGAGAGCATGGAAGACCGCAAACCCGCGCAGCTGTCCGGAGGTCAGATCGCCCGTGTGGCGCTGGCCCGCGTGTTGCTACGCGATCGCCCAGTGCTGTTGCTGGATGAACCCTTCGGAGCCCTTGGCCCCGCATTGAAAGCTGAGATGCTGGATTTGGTCCGCGAGCTGCTGGATGAGACCGGCGCAACCCTTCTGATGGTCAGCCACGACCCCAAAGACGCTCGTGTATTATGCGATCAGGTGGTCCTGGTGGCGGAAGGTGTCGCGCATGCTCCCGTCGTGACGGATGAAATGTTCGCGAACCCGCCGGAAGTGATGCGGGAGTATTTGGGCGGGTGAATGATTTGCCGGCCTCCAATGCAATCATGAAGGGGGTCACGACGCGGGATAAATCAGTTCGGTTAGTTGAAGCGCCCTGTCGGCACGGTCCTCGATCTCAGCCTTATCCAACGGTCCCATTGCACCTGTCGCGCGTCTGATCTGCAGGTCCCCGATCAGAAGAGAAAGATAGCAATTTGTAAGTTCGTTTATGTAAGTTTCGGTGCCTAACGCTTCCCTTAGCAACTTCGCGACTATCGGAACCACGCGGTCACGGCCTTCTTCCGCCAAGATCTTGCCGAGCTTGCCAGAGATGTCGCCAGCAGCTGCTCTGTTAAGTGCTACCGCCTTGTCCGAGGTCACCATAGTCAAAAGCGCCCGACCAACCGCGCGCAATGCAGTTTTTCCTGTGTGACCTGTCGCTTGCGCTTTCTCAAGCTCGTCGACGATGACAAATGCATTGTTCCTAATCATGGCTGCGAAAAGACCCGTCTTGTCGCCATACCACTTATAAAGGGTTTCGTTCGACGCCTTGGCCGCTTTCGCAATGGCCAGCATAGACGCACCCTTGAACCCTTTTTCATCCAGTATCTTATACGCAGCGGCCTCAATTCTTTCCGCACGTTCACTTTGTTCCAAAGTCGAACTCCTCTGATGGCTTGACGAACACCGTACAAAAGTTTACGTCAGTTGCAAGCGTACATTAGTGTACGCATAGAATCGAGGACACTATGCATACCGAAACCCATACCGCAGCACTTGGTGCATTGATCATTTTGCAACTTACGATGCTGATGGCGTTGTTGTTCAAAATCCCGCCCCACCCACCGGAAGTCATTCCATTCGGGGGAATGGCGCCAGTGATCGGTGCATCACTATGTGCCGCTTTCGCAGCGCTTGTTTTTCGGGGGGAAGGGCGCAGTGGCAATGCTTTCATAATTTTCGCGTGCTTATTGGCGGCGATATCCTACGGCCCTCAGAAGTACTTTGATCCTGCAATCAACCTCGTCTGGCCTGCAGTCATAACCGCCCAGATCGCGATCATCGCGCTCATCGTCCCGATTGTACGACAAGCGTTTGCGCGTCAGTCAGCTTGAAGCGCAGGTTCTTCATTTCAGGCTGGTGAAGATATCGGTGAACTAGCATCCAAATCGGTCTAAAGACGTACCACTTAGAGGCCCGCATGGTCCCGCAGTGCTGACACTTCCCTACTATCAACTGAACAGAAAAGAGCGCCCCAAAGCGCCCTTTTCTGTTCCATTATACCCAACGCGTCCTTCCTTGAACTCGTTTGGAGCCATTCATATCTCTCCTTAGCAACCTCGTGTGACATTAAATTTTTAATTACTCATCACTTTAAGAAGGAAATGCTATGAAACGGAAAATTCTGACCCCTATTGTCGCTTTGCTTCTAGGGGTCTTGGGATATGGCGCATACGTTTACGCAAACGATCACGGTCGAAAAACCACTGATCCAGTGTTTGAGAACCTAGCTGGGTCGTTTGTAGATGGCGCATTACATTATCCGCTTAACCCAGATGTAAAAATCAGCTTTACCCCAGAGTTCCAATATCTTGGTGGGCAAAAATTTGTCCTCTACGGCAACATGGATGTTGAGCAACATATGTTTGCCAAACCGAACGCAGACGGCGGCACAGAAAGTGCGATCTTCGTGCAGTTCGAAAGCGTTCGTGCAGACATCGATTGGCAGTATGATTATTCAGGCTCTCCTTTACGGGAACAGTTTGGGCCATATGATTTCTTCACAGATACATCAGCAAGACTTCAACATCCAATATTCAAATATGGTCGCCCAGGATCCGATGGTTATATGTCCCGCAAGTTTTTGGCAAAAAAGGGTTTTCCCGCGCCAAAGAACTCTGCTTATGCGCGGCTTGTGCACTTGCCGACAGAAGATCGCAGGAGCGAGATGTTGATCGTTTTCTTAGATGACCTTTCACCGACGGGATTTTCCAGCCGTGATCTTAGATCAGGGGGTGATCATGTAGATGAGTGGCCTGCTTTGTCAGAAAAACACCTTGCAAAGCTGCGATCTGCCATGCGCGTTGAGCGGGCTGAATAATCCAGCTTCTCATCAACTAGATGGGAACCGCCGACTACGAACCTTCATCAAAAAAGGGCGCCCTAAGGCGCCCTTTTCTATTCCATCAAACCCAACACTTACGCGTCAAATTTTTTGCCTTTGTGCGGGGCCCAAAGCTTCTTGTTGGTCAGATACAGAAGCGAGGTCAGGAGGACCAGCATCAGCACGGCAACAAAGCCGGTCTGTTTGCGGGCCATCATGTTGGGCTCGGCAGTCCACATCAGGAAGGCTGCAACGTCTTCGGCCAAGTGGTGGGCCGAATTGTTGTGACCGTCGTCATAGTCGACGGAACCATCTTCCAGCTGCGGAGGCATTGATGTCCAGCCGCCCGGGAAAACGTCGTTTCCGTTCAGGTACTGGCCTGCAACTTCCTGTTCTTCACCGTTAAAGCTGGTCAGGAATGCCGCGATGTATTCAGCGCCACCCATGCCTTTGACAAGCTGGTTCAGACCGGTGCCTGCAGGACCGTGAAAGCCAGCGCGGGCTTTGGCCATCAGCGACAGGTCAGGACCCATGCCTTCACCCGATACGGTCGGGAAGAAGTCAGCCGGCACGCGAGCGCGGTCGTCATCCAGTTCCGGATCGAAGATGGTGAAGTTTTCGGCTGCATAAGCGCGCACTTCGTCCTGAGTGTACTCGGGACCACCTTTGTCTGACAGGGTACGCAGCGGGACGTAGCGCAGACCGTGACAGGCCGAACAGACCTCGGTGTACACTTTCAGGCCGCGACGCAGCTGTTCCTTGTCGTATTTGCCAAACGGTCCTTCGAACGAGAAGTCGACGTCATGGACGTGACCCCCGTCACCGGCAGCCTGAGCTGTTCCGGTGATAAGACCAAGCGCGATTACTGCGGATGCTGTGAGTTGTTTGATCATTGTTCTCGATCCTCTCACTCGGCTGCGCCGGGATAGTGGGCGTTGAAGTCTTCCTCGATCGTTGCCGGGGGTGTGGTCGGTTTCTCGAACAGACCCAGAAGCGGCAGGATAACAAGGAAGTATGCGAACCAATAAGTGGCACCGATCAGCGAAATCCAGTCATGCGGGAAGTTCGTGTCACGTGCACCCACCCACATCAGAACGACGAAGTCGATCAGAAGCAGGCGATACCACCATTTGAAGGCCGGACGATACTGACCCGAGCGAACCGACGATGTGTCCAGCCACGGTGCCAGAGCCATCACGATGATGGCGCCGAACATGGCCAGCACGCCGAAGAACTTCGCGTCGATGATACCACCGGTGATGAAGCTGACCGCTTGAACGGCCCAAACATCAGCAGTGAACGCACGCAAGATCGCGTAGAACGGCAGGAAGTACCATTCCGGAACGATGTGTGCGGGCGTCGCCAGAGCGTTTGCCTCGATGTAGTTGTCAGGGTGACCCAGATAGTTGGGCATGAAGCCGACAATTGCGAAGAAACCGATCAGGATCAGGCCCAGCGCGAACAAGTCTTTGATCACGAAGTAGGGCCAGAACGGCAGGGTGTCTTTCTTGACTTCTTCTTTCGAACCACGGCGCACTTCAACACCAGTCGGGTTGTTGTTGCCCGTGGTGTGGAAAGCCCAGATGTGAACGGCGACAAGCGCGGCGATCACGAAGGGCAGCAGATAGTGCAGCGAGAAGAAGCGGTTCAGCGTGGCGTTGTCCACAGCAGGTCCGCCCAGAAGGAAGGTCTGCAGCGGCTCGCCAATGAACGGGATCGCACCGAACAGGCCGGTGATAACCGTAGCACCCCAGAAGGACATTTGACCCCAAGGCAGAACGTAGCCCATGAAGCCCGTGGCCATCATCAGAAGATAGATGATCATGCCGACGATCCACGTGATTTCGCGGGGCGCCTTATACGACCCGTAGAACAGGCCACGGAAGATGTGGATGTACACAGCCAGGAAGAACAGCGACGCGCCGTTCATGTGGATGTAGCGGATCATATGACCGCCGTTTACATCGCGCATGATGTGTTCGATCGACGCGAAGGCCAGATCAACATGCGGGGTGTAATGCATCACCAGGATAATGCCGGTTACAATTTGCATGACCAGGCAGAAGGCAAGAACGATGCCCCAGATCCACCACCAGTTCAGGTTCTTCGGTGTGGGGATCATCAGCGTGCCATAAGCAAGGCCAACGATGGGCAGACGTTCGTCCAGCCACTTTTCAAAGCCCGACTTGGGCTCGTAATGGTCGTGAGGAATTCCAGACATGTAAGCCTCCCTTAGCCCAGTTTGATCGTTGTTTCGTCGACAAACTCGGCGACGGGAACGGGCAGGTTTTCAGGTGCCGGACCTTTGCGGATACGGCCCGAGGTGTCGTAGTGCGAACCGTGGCAGGGGCAATACCAGCCGCCAAACTCGCCAGCGCCGTCGCCCAAGGGCACACAGCCAAGGTGTGTACACACACCCATCATCACCAGCCATTCGCCAGTTTCGTCCATGGCACGATTTTCATCGTCAGCCGACAGATCCGCCGAACGGTTGTCGTTGCGCGCAAAAGCGTCGATCAGGTTGTCGGCGGTGTTGTCCGCACGGGCCAGTTCGATTTCTTCTGCGGTACGGCGGCGAATGAACACCGGCTTACCCAGCCATTTCACGGTGATCTGGCTGCCGACGGCAACGTCAGCAATATCAACGCGGATCGAGCTAAGCGCCCGAACATCGGCAGAGGGGTTCATTTGATTGACGAGCGGCCATACAGCAGCACCAGCCGTTACGGCTGCGGCGCCACCGGTCGCATAATAAAGGAAATCCCGGCGGGTTCCTTCGTGGTCGTCGGCGTGTGACACGAGCGCATCTCCCTAGCTAGGTTGCAATATGGCAACCGACACGACTGAGGACCGCTGGCGAAAGCGGTCCGTTTCGCGGCTGTTTATCTAACGAAACGCCCTCAGTCCAGAAGTCATTAGAGCGCAGGGGGTGGTTTTCAAGGGTTTGATCACGGTTGTTAGCGCCCGCAGCATATTTTGCCCGGTAATCGCAACTGGTTTTAACGAAATGGGCGACTCACGCTGGCTTCGTCGCTTTCATGCTTTCGCGCTCACAAAACACGGCAAACCAGTCGTCCAGAGCATCACGCCCTGTGCGCCAGTTTCGGTCGTCGTGGCGGAAGTCCAAATAGCCCAGCGCGCAGCCGACAGCGATTTGACCCATATCGAGCGGTCCGGAGAGGTGGCTCATCCAACGGGTGTTCAGCGCGTCCAGCGCCCCTTCGATCTTGCCCCATTGAGCATCCATCCAACCGCCAAACTGCATATCTTCAGGGCGGCAGCGGTTTTCGTAGACCATCAGCACACCGGCATCCATGATCGCGTCTGCTGTCGCCTCAAGCGTCAGAACCTCCCAAATGCGTGCCTCGGGATAAAGCTTCCCTCCGGCACGATCATCCAGATAACGCGTAACCACCCTGCTATCGTAAAGCGTCGGGCCATCCGGGCGGATCAGCGCCGGGATCTTGGAAAGCGGGTTGGCGGCCGTCACCGTTGGGTGCGGAGCAGTCGGCGAAGACATAACGTCAATGCGTTCGATATCGTCCTGTTGATCTGTTTCATGGATCAAGACCCGCACCTTGCGGGCAAATGGCGACGGGTTGGCCGATATCAACTGCATGGGTTAAACCCTCCGAAAGCGGATGCGGGTCAGGCCCACGGCGTCAACTTCGATCCCAGGTCCGTTTTCCCCAAGACGGATCACCCTGCGCATCCGGGCAGTCGCATTGACTTGCTCGCTGTCAGCGGCTTTCTCACGCCGCGCGGTCAGCCCTTCTGGGGCCTCATCCAACGCATCTTCAACACGCTGATCACGCCGACCACGTTCAACTGAACGCGCGATGGCATAGGTGGTTAAAGCAACAGCGCCATAGCGCAGCGCAACAACGGCGATTGGGGCAAGCGGTAAAGCCATAAAATCCTCCTTACATAGAAATGTAGGGATGCAGGGGCGCTATGTCCACTTATGCAGGGGGATCCGCATTGATTGAAGCTATTTGTCGCCAGAGTCAGACTTAAGCTTCTCAAGATGCTCCTGACGCATCTTCGCCGTCATCTCGATCCGGCGCTCATTTTGCAGGGCGCGTGCGCCGTCAATATCTCGTTTCGCTCGAGCATACCAAAATATGCCGACCAGACTGCTGAGAGCAAAGCTGTTCACAACAGCCATGGGTATCGAGATTACCGTCAACCCAAGCTCCCAACGGATTGGAAAACTGACCGCAGTGAAAATACCCCAAGAAAGCATCCAAAACAGAAAAGCCTCATTGGAAGCACTCCGCCGCGCATGGCGTGCAAGATATGCGTCGCTTTTGATTCTGTTGTGATTCAAGAATACCTCCACCCATTCCTATAGCTAGATAGGGTGTAACGTGAGTCTTTCAACCTAGGCGGGCGGTTCATTCATCAGTTTTGCTATTTCGGCAAGCTCTTGCCCAATGCCAGCATGCATCTGTTCAGCAGCAGCATTCCGCACCGCATCCGCTTTGTTCTGACCCAGTTTCCAAGTTCCGTCAATTCTTTCGATCTCAAGACGCATTGGAACAATCATGCGCTCCATTTTGGTTATTGCCTCAGATGACATCTTGTCGAACGTCCACGGGGCTTTGCCTTTGATCCGCGCCTCGTAAACCGCAGCCTGACGCACCAAAATGTCGTGAAGCGCAGATTGTTCAAGTGGAACCAAACGCCCGCGCAGGTGCACAGCGACATAGTTCCAAGTGGGCACCTGATCGTCAGCACCATACCAGTCGGGCGAGACATAACCATCCGGGCCGGTCACGGCGATAACAGCCTGTGTCACCTGTTTCAGTCGCGCGATGGGGTTGGAGCGGACCAGGTGGAACTCAGCCAACTTGCCATCATCTGACAAAAGAAACGGGATGTGAGACAGCAAAGCCTCATCCGTTGTCACGCAAAGCGTGCCGAATGCACGCGCCTGCGCGAAACTGATATTCGCTGCCTGCTCCGCGCCGCGAAAGGCTTTGTTGGGGTGCATGTCTCATCCTCGGGCAATTCTGCCTCGGAGATGATCAGACAATCAGCTGCTTGTCTACGATGCGGTTTGGAGTGGCCGTGATCAGCGCGCCCTCATCCTGCGGCTCATCAAAAACGACTTCCGCAAAGAATTCGGTACGGCCCATTGTTGGGTTTTCCATGAGAACCCGATGTTCACGCCCCACATGCTCCGACAAATGGCGCGAGACCTGGGCGTCACCAGCCGCGCGAAGCCGCGCCGCACGTTCTTTGATCACGTTGCCATTTACTTTGTTGGGGATCTTCGCAGCGGGAGTACCTTCCCGTTTGGAATAGGGGAAGACGTGCAGCCATGTCAGATCGCAGTCTTCGACCAGCTTTAGGCTATTTTCAAAATGCGCATCGGTTTCGGTCGGGAAGCCCGCAATAATGTCTGCGCCAAAGGTGATACCGGGGCGCAATTTGCGCGCCTCTTCACAAAACGCGATTGCATCATCACGCAGATGGCGGCGCGCCATACGCTTTAGGATCAGATCATCCCCATGCTGGAGGCTGAGGTGAAGATGAGGCATCAGGCGTGGCTCCGACGCAATCGCCAGCATCAGGTTCTCATCCGCCTCGATCGAATCGATCGAGCTGATCCGAAGGCGCGGTAGGTCCGGCACCAGACGCAGAATGCGCATGACCAAATCGCCCAGACGCGGTTCGCCCGGAAGGTCAGCCCCCCAACTGGTCAGGTCAACGCCGGTCAGCACGACCTCGTTGAAGCCGCGATCCACAAGGCGCTTGATTTGATCGACCACGACGCCCGCAGGAACGGACCGCGAGTTTCCACGGCCGTAAGGAATAATGCAGAACGTGCAGCGGTGGTCGCAGCCGTTTTGAACCTGCACATAAGCGCGGGACCGCGTACCGAACCCATCGATCAGATGGCTGGCCGTTTCAGTCACCGACATGATGTCATTGACCTGGACGCGCTCGGTCTCGCCGATCAGGTCGGGGGCAAGCCCCGCCCATGTTTCGGGCGACATCTTCTCGTGATTACCGATGACCGCATCAACTTCGTCCATCGCGGTGAAGGTCTCGGGCTCGGTTTGAGCTGCGCAGCCAGTGACAATCACTTTGGCGTCAGGGTTTTCGCGACGCAGCTTACGGATTTCCTGACGCGCTTTGCGCACGGCTTCGGCCGTCACGGCGCAGGTGTTCACCACCACAGCGCCCTCAACGCCGGCTTCTTCAGCCAAACGTTTCATTGCCTCAGTTTCATAGGCGTTTAGGCGACAGCCAAGCGTCGCAAAGACAGGAGTTTTCGCAGACATCTTACAGCCCCTTCAGGAAGGCTTGCGTCAGCTGGCCACTATAAACAAATGCGGTGGGGCCGGTCATCCAGACGCCATCCTCGCGCCAATCCAGCGTCAGCCACCCGCCATCCAGCTCCATCCGAACACGCTTGTCGGTGAGGCCACGCTGAAAGGCCGCCACAGCGGTCGCACAAGCGCCCGACCCACAGGCCAGAGTGATTCCGGTGCCACGTTCCCAAACACGCATGCGAATCTCATCTCGTCCACGAATCTCGGCAAATTCAACATTAGCGGCTTTGGGGAACAAAGGATCAGTTTCGAACCGCGGACCAATGCCGGCCACATCCACCGCTTCGGCGTCATTCACGAAGAACACACAATGCGGGTTGCCCATGCCAACAGCGACAGGATCCCCGTCCAGCGGCAGGTGCTGCAGGTCCACATCCTGCGACAGAGGCACCTCGTCCCACGTAAGCTGAGGTTGCCCCATATTCACGGCCACCAGATTGCCGTCTGCGCGTGCCTCCAAAACGCCGCGCGCGGTGCGGATCGTCAATGCATCCTTGCCCGTCTGATCCATGATGTACCGCGCAACACAGCGCGTTGCGTTTCCACAGGCCCCAGCCCGACTGCCATCGCTGTTCCAAAAATCCAGATCGACATCTGCCACATCCGAGCTTCGAATCTCGGCCAGTTGATCAAAGCCAACGCCGCGATTGCGATCCCCCAGCCCAGCAGCCAGTTCACGAGTCACAACAGCATCCCGCCCTCGTGAATCGATCATCACGAAGTCATTGCCCGCCCCATGCCATTTCATGAAGTCGAGGGCATTCATATCTGTGTCAGCATCAGCCATGTGCCGCGATATAAGCCCTTGGGAAAACTTTTGCCAGAGATCGTGCAGATTCATTCGAAAATGGGGTTGACCCCGCCCGCACCTCGCTTTAGTCACCGCGCACACAGTGTGGGCCGTTAGCTCAGTTGGTAGAGCAACTGACTTTTAATCAGTAGGTCGATGGTTCGAACCCATCACGGCTCACCACTTTCATCTTAAATATCAAGATGTTACGAGCCGCGCCATTGTGCGCGGCTTTCGTTTGTCCATTTGCAGGAAGCTATATGCAAGCAGCGGGACTGAGATTCGAATGTTGTTTCGCGGCAACTTTGGCTTCCTTCCCCGAATGGATAGAAGCCAAGCATCTCGTATTGGCGACAGATGTATCGCTTGCGAAAGTACAGGTTTATCAAAACACCAGATCAATCCGCCAAAAAGGAACAGGCAGAGCCTTCGCTCTGCCTGTACAAACTATTCGCCAGTTTGGTTTGGGATCAGGAAGCGCTGCCGATGAACGGGAAAGCCAGGAAGTAGTACCATTGGTACAACCAGTGACGATCCGAAACATCTGCGCGGGTCACCTCACATGTCCCCTCAGCACAATCACCATTGGTGTTGTGGGGCATGTTTTTTGCGCTGCAGGCAGAAAGGGCAGCGCAAAACCCGATCATGATGATCTTGTTGCGCACCTTAGTTCTCCAATTCCTTAACAGCTTCATCGCGAACTTCGGCCAAGCAGGCCTCGTAGGCGCTGGCAAAACTGTTCTCAAGAAGGTTTGCCAACGTTACCGGGCGATCCGCTGCGGCACAGGGGTCTTCCAGCGTTTGGGTCGGTGTGCAAGCAGCGGCTGTTATCAAAACGGCCCCAGCCATAACTGCATTCATAAGACGTGGCGTGGTCATGTGTGCGCCTCCAGCAGAAGCAGGTTCTTGTTAAACTCGGAAATCATTGCAAGCTGGGTCTGCAGCTCTTGCTCCAACTGTTTCTGTGCTGTCGGCTGTTCGTCGTAGATCGGCAGGATCTCTTTCAGCGCCAGTGCACGCGAAACGGCATGGTTCTTGAACTCATCAAGCTGCGCCACGGCCTTAGCATCGACCGATTGGGCCGGAGCATTCTTGGACGCATCGATCATCTTGTTCGACAAGATCAGATCAAAGCGTGTGTTCTTGCTGTCAGTCCGCACCGAATCCAGAACCTGTTCCAGCGACCAACGGCGGATCAGATAGTTCTTATGTTCCAAAATCAGGTTCGAAGCGACTTTGTTACCGCTTTCAGCTCCGATCATGCCGCCGACTACAGCGCCACCTACGATCAACGCCGGGTCAGAATCAATAATCAAACCAAGAAGTGCGCCGCGCAAAGCCCCACCAATTGCCCCTTTTTGGCGGGCATCGCGTGTCAGCTTTTCGTAATCACCAGCGCGTGCGCTAATCAGTTCCTGTGCATCTTCCACCGCATGATATTGCACCGGGCTTGTGTTTGCGCTTGCCTCTGGCACGGCTTCGGCGACCACGTCCGTTTGGCTGTTCGCGCTTTCATTGCTTACGCAGCCGCTCAGCATCAATGTCACCGCAGCTCCCGCAAGACTTAAAGTTGGCAGGTAGTTCATCCCCAAGATACCCTATCTAATATTTATTACGTCCAGCAAAATGCCTTCACACTGACATACGGAATCAGTGGAAAAACACAAGCATTCTGTTCCCCAGCAGACACATTTGAATGTCACACATGACATAAATCTTGCTTGAAAACAGGGCTATATCGTTGAATTCCACCCAGTTTCGCCTCATTCTATGTCAAATTCTGACGTAATTGCGCTGTAGTAACGAACTGTAGTGGAATTGCTGCCAGTATGCCTTTTCGTACATTCTAGTGCGAATTGGAGTTGAGTATGTTGTTGCCGGTTTGTGGGTATTGCTGATGGAAATTTCTGATACGAGATACGTTCCGATCTCGGTTTTTTCTGTATTTGCTGGTGCAGGTTGTCTGTTCCTGACCGTGGCTATCGCTGCGTCTAACATGATCTTGCCCAATGCCGATCTGTCAACAACACACAACTACACGGCATTTACACCAACAGAAGAGACTGAGAGCCTACCGGTTGTTGCCGACGTTCAGCCTGAACCTACGGTGCCCGAACAGCCAATTAAAGTCGAAGTCGAGTATGTAAACTTGGTCGAGCCTGCAACTTTGGTTGATGTGTCGAACGGGCTATCTGCACCTTTGATTTCGACCACCGCACCAAACCTGACACCTGATTTCAATCCAATCGCCCGTAGTACGGGTTGGAAGAACACCCGCCCTGTAGACGCACCCGAAATTCTCGCGTCATTGGGTGGCCTTCAGATCGCTCCACCTGTCGTGCGCGAAATCGAATCCCGCCTGTCTGACAAACGGTCGGCGGCAGCCGATGTGCTTTTGTCTGAGCTTCTGTTCATAGACACAGCAGACCGAGCAGACCTTCTTGGACTTCTGGGAACAAAAGAACATGTGGTTGATTATCCACTTGCTGGGCCGAAACTTGCATCATTAGGCCCTACAAGCTCTGAAACACTGTTTCCTGATGTATTTCTAGATCTTCTGCCAGCTCAAAAAGAAGCTGCTTTGTCCGAACCCGAAACCGCAATCACGGAAGAAGTGGTTACAGCAAAACCTGAAGAAGCTGTGCAATCGGACGAAGCCATTCAGCCGGAGCTAGCCGCGCCTAAGTTGGCGACATACACCCTGAGACCACAACCTCGACCAGCTCGTCCTGTCGTGGTTGAACAGCCCGTCGTGGCAGAGAAGCCAGAGGCACCAAAACCGGAAGCCGTAGCCCCAAAACCGCTGAAAATCAGCAACGTTTCAGTCGCAGGAAGCAAACGTGTTTCTGTTGTTGGAGTCTTTCAAACCCGAACTGCTGTCTGGGCTTTGCTGGCGCTTGAGAACGGTCAGATTGTGAAAGTTACCAAAGGCACACAGCTGAGCGATCTACGTGTATCACGCATTCGCGGAGACAAGATCTGGATCCGAACCGGTAATTCAGAAAAAAGCCTGCGTGCAGGTGATGTGATCATGGTGAACTAATAAGTTTGCCGCACCAATTCAATCATCAGCAAACAATCAAGATCGCGTTGTGAAGATTAATTGTGGTGCCGCTGATAGGACTCGAACCTACTACCCCATCATTACGAATGATGTGCTCTACCTGATGAGCTACAGCGGCCCACTTGCTGCACAACGACATATCGCCCGGCAGCGTTGGGGGTTTTAGACCTGCCGTTTGCTTTACGCAAGCAAAAATGCCCTCGTTCTGGGCGCATAAAAAGATGGACGATCCCCCCGGTTTTCAGGTTAGTCTCGGTGTTGGCGCTTTGCGCCCAAGACATCAGGGGACAACATTATGACCGAAGCTGCGATTATCTGGGAGTGGGTGGGATTTGCCGTGCGTTGGCTGCACGTCATTACAGCCATCGCCTGGATCGGTTCATCATTCTATTTCATCGCACTGGACTTGGGCCTACGCAAAGCACCCGATCTTCCCAAAGGTGCGCATGGGGAAGAATGGCAAGTACACGGCGGCGGGTTCTACCACATCCGCAAGTTCCTTGTGGCCCCTGAAAACATGCCCGAGCATCTGACATGGTTCAAATGGGAAAGCTACGCCACGTGGCTTTCTGGTGCTGCGCTTTTGATGATCGTCTATTGGGTCGGGGGTGAATTGTACCTGATCGATGCCGCCAAGTCTGATCTGGTGCTGTGGCAGGGGATCCTGATTTCAGCCGCTTCACTGACGATTGGTTGGCTGGCCTATGACGCGCTGTGTAAATCCGGCCTAGCGGCACGTCCGACGGCGCTGATGGTCCTGTTGTTCGTGCTCTTGGTGGTGATGGGTTGGGGATATAACCAGATTCTTCACCGGCCGCGCGATGATGCTGCATCTTGGTGCGTTTACCGCGACGATCATGACCGCAAACGTCTTTCTGATCATCATGCCGAACCAGCGAATTGTCGTGAAGGATCTGCAAGAGGGCCGCGCCCCGGATGCCAAATACGGCAAGATCGCCAAGCTGCGGTCGACCCACAACAATTACCTGACGCTTCCGGTCGTGTTCCTGATGCTGTCGAACCACTATCCGCTGGCTTTTGCATCACAATACAACTGGATCATCGCCGCACTTGTGTTCCTGATGGGGGTTACGATCCGGCACTATTTCAACTCGATGCATGCCCGGATTGGTAAACCCACATGGACATGGGCCGTGACGGCAATTCTGTTCATCGTGATCATGTGGTTGTCCACCGCTCCGCTGGAACAAAGCAGCTGGGATGACGAAGATGCGCGCGCCTTAACACCAACTGAACAGGTCTTTGCCGATGCACAAGGGTTTGAGGATGTGACGGACATCGTTCTGGGCCGTTGCTCCATGTGCCATGCACGCGAACCTGGATATGAAGGCATCCATCGCGCACCCAAAAACGTGCTTCTTGAAACAGCGCCAGAAGTCGCGAAATGGGCCAAGTCGATCTATCTGCATTCGGGCCGCACGACGGCCATGCCGCCAGCTAATGTCAGCTATATGGAACCAGAAGAGCGTCAAGCCATCGTCGCATGGTATCAAGCGGCAACGAACTGACGCCGCCTGATCAGATCAGTGTACGACGGGCTTTTCGTCGGCTTCTTTAACAACTTCACCTTCCAGAACCATCGGCTCTGCGTCGTCAGCATCGTCGTTCTGGTCCGGTTCTTCCTCAGGTGCATCACCGACCACCAAGGGCAACATTTCAGCCCCTGCGGGCACAGCGCCTTCGGCCTCGGGTGCTTGTTTCCAAGCCAGAGTGTCAAACCCATCGCAGTTGTTACACACCGGAAGCCATGCCGCGTGTACGTGGTTACAGCTTTCGCATACCCACTGAGGGCCGCGTGGTGCAGACACAGCTCGCACAAGAACTGCGCGTACATCGTGATCGGATGCACCTTCACCACGTTCAATCGCAGCCAACAGTGTCAGGGCGCGTTGCGATGGCAATGTGTCAGGCAAATCGCCCAGCGCTTTGCGCGCAGCCGGATAATCTTCAGCCGCGATATTAAGTTCAGTCACCAACATTCTTGTCTCAGGGTTTCCATCCTGATGCTTCGTAAGAGCCCGGAATCGCTTGATCCGTTCTGCCGGGCTTTCGTCCGGTGCAATCTCAGCAAATGTCGCCGCCAGATCTGGGTGAGGCTGCGCGGACCATGCCTTGACCAGAACGCGCGCAGCATATTTCGGCTTCCCATCTGCAATATATCCGCGTGCAGCCATCACCGCGGCTGGAACAAGATCTGGGGACAAACGATTGGCTTCAATGGCTGCTTCACGTGCCTCGACGGGATTGCCGTCTTTCATCACGCCTTTCGCCTCGGACAAAGCCAAAACAGCATCGCGACGTTTGTGAACATCGCGGGGCAAAGCGCCGTATTTCAATTTGGCGCTGAGGGTCTTGCGCGCACCAGCCCAATCATTGTTCTGTGCCTGAAGACCCAGAAGAACATCTTGAGTTTCGGTATGACGCGGCTTCAGTGCGAACGCCTTTTCCGCCAGCTTCATCGCCGTTTCGGTGTCACCCTCTTCCAGCTTCTGCTTCATGATCCCACGCACACCGACAAACTGGGTACGGTCGTCTTTCAATAGACGTTTATAAACCTGAGCCGCCTTACGCTTGTCGCCCGACATTTCGGCCGCCTGTGCGGTCAGAAGGTTGGTCAATTCGGGGCGGCGCAGATACTTTTCTGCCCGGGCGGCTTTCGACATCGCGGTCGAACTTTCGCCCGATGCAATCGCCATCAAACCCTCTGCCAACGCCTCGTATCCTTTACGTTCGCGCGAACGATCGAAGTAACGCGAAATCGCTGTTTCATCGCCATTCACGAAACGAATGAACGCAATGATCAGACCAATTACAATGATGGCCAGCCAAATCGCTGCAACCAAAAGCACCCCAGCAATTACGGCTTGAAGAGGCTCCATGTTAAACTCGGTTCCGCCAACCGCGACGCGAACGCCCCCGTCAGTTTCCATGAGGAAACCAGCACCCAGCGTCAAAAGCGCAATCGCTGCGATGAAAAAGACAATCTTAATCAAAGACCAAAGCATCGGCGTATCCTCAATTCGTGTTCAATTGCTGGGACAGGGTCAGCGCGTCAGCCAAGGCGTCACGGCGCGCAGTGGCGCTGGCGATCCATGGTTCAAGCGCTGGTTTGCCCGCATCAGGCATGGCAGCAAGTTCAGACAATACTGTATCCAGTTGGCCCGTCTTCAACGCAGCCTCGGCGCGTGACAGGATTGCGTCCGGGTCATCACCCTCTTTCGGTTCAAGGGACCGTGTACCCAACTGAGTACGGAAAAATGCGGCAACCCGATCCATCGAGCCTTCGTCAACTGCGGCCCGAATGGCAGCATCCAGTGATGTCCGCGCGGCTTCAGGGAAACTTGCTTGAAGCGCCTGCTGGGTTGCCAGACCATCCGCGGCGACCGACGCAAGGGACGTAGGCGCAGTCAGGCCAGCATTTTCTGTCAGATCAAACAACGCATCGCCAAATGGCTGACCGGTTTCAATGGCCGCATGAACGCGCGACATAGCAGCCCGTGCTGCAGCAGCTTTTGCAGTTTCGGCGGCCGAAACCTCAAGCGTTTTAGCATCTTCTTTTTGGGACGTGATGCGCGCAAGTTCGGTATCCAGCATTTGGCGCATCTGCTGCAACTCGCGTTCATACGCAGTGGCTGCGGCGGCTGCAGCTTCCATACCCGAACCTTGGGGAAGCTTTTCAACGGTATGCACGCGGTTCTCAAGCTCGGACAGCTTTTCTGTCATGCTGTCAAACTGCGTTCTCAACTGATCCATCGCACCAGAGGTCTCGCCCCGTAGCGTATCCACCGCATCATCGGCTTCTAAAACCTTAAGGCTATCTGCTTGCGCAGAGCTGTTGCTTTCCAATCCAGCCAAGCGATCCTTTAATGCCGCCAATTCAGCAACCATCGGATCTTCAACGCCCTGAGCAAACGGCCATTGGTCCGGGTATCGTGCAGCGCCAAAGCCAAGTGCGGCGGCAACCGCCCCGCCCAGAAGCATCGGCATAAAGCCTGCCCCACCGCGTTTTTGCGCCGCGACAGGTTCTTGAATGGTTTCAGCAGGTGTTTCAGGTCGGTCTGCAACGTCTTCCATAGGCGTTTCTTCGCCATCAGGGATCACAGCGTCTTCCAAGGTCAGAACGCCATCTTGATCTGATGCGGTCGCGTCATCGCCTTCTGCGGGATTTTCAGGTGTAGATCCCTGATCCTCGTCCAGCTTGGTTTCTTCGACGACAACGGCATCTTCTACCGCTTTCGTCTTTGCCTTGGCTGTTTTCGGGGATTTGGCCAATGTAACGAACCTTTCGAATCTCACCTAAAATGCTGCAACTGCGTATTGCAGCCTACCGCTTGCCTTCACGTCGCTCAAGCAGACTAGTCGCAAATGGCTGCGACAATCCCTCTCACCATGGCGTCTCCGGTTGGCTCCTGAACGACATGACAGGTGGTGCCCGTCGCCCTTTGCCATGCAGAAGCAATCGCCGCGCTCATTCCAATTACGTGGAGATGCGGCCCCGGTTTCGCAATGCTTTCCCCAACCAATCGAGCTGAACGCGGTGAGAAAAGGGGAAGCAAGGCTGCGTCTTCCCCTTCCAGAACTATCCGCGCCTGGTCCGAAAGCGGCTGCGCTGCTTGTTCATAGACTTGAATGTCCCGACAAGACCGTCCCAACACGGCCAATCTACCCGCGATATCCACGGCCTTATGGGATCCGCAAAGATGCAAAAGCTCATGATCATCCGGAAGAGCTTGCATCGATTGAAGCAAGTTTTCAGCATCTAAAGCCACGGTTTTGACAATCGCACCGTTTTCTTGCGCGGCGCGTGCGGTACGCTCCCCGACACAATGGGCCACAACATCCATTAACTCTCCGCGCACGGCCTGTTCCGAAGTCAGGATAACCTCTGACCCGGTTGGCAATTCGGGCCATGTTCCAACACTTCGGATATGAATGACTGGTGACATCACATGCAGAACCGCATGACCGACCTGGTTTTCCACCTGTTCCAAAAAACGCAGTGCCACCACCTTGGGGCGCGTCAGTACAAGGATTGGAGCATTGGACATAATAGCGGCCGGGATTGTCTGTAAACTGTCTTGGTGTTACCCCGACCCGACCCACCGCCGCAACAGATCGCTTGAGAAATGACCAATTCAGATCGACCACTTACCGTTCTCGGGCTGGAAAGCTCGTGCGATGATACCGCGGCTGCGGTGGTGCATCACACGCCAGGACAGGCACCCGTGGTTCTGTCTTCGGTGGTAGCGGGTCAGACCGATCTGCACGCGGATTTCGGCGGTGTCGTGCCCGAGATCGCAGCCCGTGCCCATACCGAAAAGCTGGATAGCTGTGTAGAACAGGCTCTAACACAGGCCAAAATGACACTTTCTGACATGGATGCCATTGCCGTAACCGCCGGTCCCGGCTTGATCGGAGGTGTTCTGGCGGGGGTTATGTGCGCCAAAGGTTTGTCGATTGGATCAGGTAAACCGCTTATTGGGGTCAACCATCTTGCAGGTCACGCGTTGACGCCACGCCTGACCGATCAGGCCGCGTTTCCCTATCTCATGCTTCTGGTCTCAGGCGGGCATTGCCAGTTTCTGATCGCCAAAGGGCCTGAAGACTTCACCCGTCTTGGAGGCACCATTGACGATGCGCCGGGCGAAGCATTCGACAAAACGGCCAAGCTTCTTGGATTGCCTCAACCCGGCGGCCCCTCGGTCGAAGCGGAGGCAAAAAAAGGCGATCCAACCCGTTTCAAATTTCCACGCCCGCTATTGGACCGGCCGGGGTGCGACATGAGCTTCTCTGGCCTGAAAACAGCCCTACTGCGTGAACGTGATCGTTTGGTCGCGGAACATGGCGGATTAAGGGTGCAAGACCGCTCGGATCTGTGCGCGGGCTTCCAAGCAGCTGTACGCGATGTGTTGGCCGAGAAATCCCGCCGTGCCTTGAAAGAATACCTTCATTTGAACCCAACGGCACCTGCCCTTGCTGTAGCAGGCGGTGTTGCTGCAAATATGGAAATTCGTGGTGGATTAGAGACTGTTTGTGCAGATCACAACACCACATTTCTTGCACCACCATTGTCCTTGTGTACGGACAACGCCGCCATGATTGCTTGGGCGGGAATCGAACGGTTCCGAAACGGCCAGCAAGACGACATGACTTTGCAAGCACGCCCCAGATGGCCACTTGACCAAAGTGCGCCGGCAATGTTGGGTTCGGGCAAGAAGGGGGCAAAGGCATGAGCATTTCAGTTCTGGGCGCAGGCGCATTCGGCACCGCTTTGGCAATTTCACTGGCGCAGGATGGCCGGTCCGTTGGGCTTTGGGCGCGTGAACCGGGCGACATGGCCACAACGCGCGAGAATACTCGGCGTCTTCCGGGGTTTGGTTTCCCCGACAGCTTGACAGTCCTCAGAAATGTCGAGGACGCTCAGGAATCCCAGATCATTCTTCTTGCGGTTCCTATGCAAAAGCTGGCTGATTTTCTGGCAGATAATGTGACCCTATTGCGGCACAAAACGCTTGTTGCGTGCTGCAAGGGGATCGATCTGAAAACCGGGCTTGGTCCTGCTGAAATCATCCGAAAAACCTGCCAAACCGCGACCCCCGCAATCTTGTCAGGTCCCAGTTTTGCCGTCGACATTGCTGCCGGATTACCCACCGCGCTGACCTTGGCTTGTGAAGACGGCGAAGCGCTGCAAGCGGCCTTGTCCACAAGCAATCTACGCCTGTACCGCAGCACCGACCTTGTTGGGGTCGAAATTGGGGGCGCGTTAAAGAATGTTGTCGCCATTGCTTGCGGCATCGCTATTGGGGCGGGTTTAGGTGAAAGCGCTCGGGCCGCGCTGATGACACGCGGATATGCTGAAATGCAGCGCTATGCGGCCCTGAAAGGCGCGCACCCCGAAACCTTGGCAGGACTATCAGGGTTCGGCGATCTGACGCTAACCTGTTCATCCGAGAAATCGCGAAACTACTGTTTCGGATTGACCTTAGGGCGTGGCGACCCATTGCCAGAAGGCACCACTGTTGAAGGGCGCGCGACAGCCAAAGCAGTCTCTAACCTTGCGCAACAAGCAGGTATTGAGATGCCGATCGCCCAAATGGTTGTCGCCGTACTGGACAATCACCTTACCATCAATGAGGCTGTGGACATGCTTTTGGCCCGGCCGCTCAAGGAGGAATAGATGCTCGTAGCTGTGATATGCACTGATAAACCCGGTGCTCTTGAAACCCGAAAAGCCAACCGCGATGCGCATCTGGCCTATATCAAAGCCTCCGGCGTTGTTGCACAGGCCGGTCCGTTTTTGGATGCTGACGGCATGATGTGTGGATCGCTTTTGGTTCTGGATGTCGCCGATATGGCCGCCGCAAAGGCCTGGGCCGATGGTGATCCCTATGCCAAGGCCGGGCTGTTTTCCGATGTGCGCATCGAGCAGTGGAACAGGGTTGTAGGCTGATGGCGTACTGGTTGTTCAAATCCGAGGTCTCGACCTGGAGTTGGGACCAGCAAGTCGCCAAAGGTGACGCGGGCGAGGAATGGGATGGCGTACGCAACTATCAGGCACGCAACCATATGCGCACGATGAAAGTCGGAGATCTTGGCTTCTTCTATCACTCTCAGAAAGAGAAAGAGATCGTAGGCATCGTCGAGGTCGTCGCGGAAAGCCAACAAGACAGCACAACAGACGATGAGCGTTGGGATTGCGTTGATATCAAAGCCGTTCGCGGCTTGTCCAACCCGGTGACTTTGGCGATGTGCAAAGAAGACCCGCGGCTTGCGGATATGGTTTTGGTGAACAACACCCGTTTGTCAGTTCAGCCCGTCACCAAGGTAGAATGGGACATTGTCCTTGAGCTTGCCGGAGACAGTTGACAAAGGGCCCGCCACTCTGATCGCATAGAACCATGCGAACAGGAGGATAATTTCATGTTGGAAGTCATAGTCGCAGCCATAGCTGGTTACGCATTCGGTGCTGTTTGGTACATGACACTTTCAAAACCGTGGGTCGAAGCTTCGGGCATTCAGATTGATGAGAATGGGAAACCGAACAATTCGTCAGACCCGAAGCCCTATATCGTTGCGTTCTTAGGGGCGCTTGTCGTTGCAGGAATGATGCGCCACATCTTTGCGATGGCAGGCATTGATAGTGTCGGAAAGGCGTTGGTCACCGGCCTAGGGCTGGGGCTGTTCGTTGTCCTGCCGTGGATGATCAACAACATCATGTTCAGCGACCGCTCTAAATCTCTGATCTGGCTGGACGGCGGGTATGCCGTCGGTGGCTGCACCGTAATCGGGCTTGTACTTGGTGTGATGTAGATAACAAGAAGGGGTCCGACGTCTCGAACCCCTTCTTCACCCCACGTGCTCCCTCAGCACCACACGTGTCTCTGATAAAAGGTCCGACCGTCCTGGTCTTCGTATTTGAAGCTACTTGATAGCCGCCGCGAGCTCAACCATTTAGCACGTAAAATACCTTTCAATTGCAACGCGTTACAGTAGTAGATCTTTAACAAATACAAAAAGCGCGACCGATTAGGCCGCGCTTTGTTTTGGAAATCTGTCAGGCAAATTTAGCCGTAGACGGACTCTTTCCCGAAGTGCTTCACCAGCATGTAGTAAACCACAGCGCGATATTTGTTACGCTCACTGCGGCCGTAGGTTTCGAGGACGGCATTGATCGCGTCCATCAATTGCGGACCATCTGCAAGGCCAAGCTTCTTGATCAGGAAGTTGTCTTTAACGGTTTCAAGTTCACTTTCCTGACTCCCGGCCACGGTCGATGCATCGGCATTGTAAATCGCCGGTCCACACCCGATAGTCACCTTCGTCAGAAGGCCCATATCCGGCGACATGCCGCACTTGTTCTTCAGATCATCTGCGTATTTTGCGATCAGATCGTCACGCTTTCCCATTTTCGTCTCCCAATTTGCTGGTTGTCTAATTAAATCCATCAAAACATTAGGCTCAAAACTGTCATCCTCAAAGGAAAAGTTTGCCTCAGCATTCCCCCTAGGTTTTTCCGCCTATTTGGCGCAGGATGTCCGCGACACACATAGCTTAAGGAGAAAACAATGGGTCTTTGGAGTTTCGTAAAAGGCGCCGGTAAGTCGATTTTCGGTGGCGGTGATGAAACTGCTTCGGCAGACACACTGAACAAAGAGGTTGCCGATCTTGGCATCGACACCTCCGGTTTGGACATCCAAGTAGACGGCGAAAAAGTCGTCGTAAAAGGCGGCGAGAACCTGAGCGCGGAAGAGCGTGAAAAGGTCATTCTTGCGGTCGGCAACGTTGAAGGCGTGGCCGAAGTTGAAGCCGAATTGGACAATGATCCGACTTTCCACACAGTTGAAAAAGGCGACACCCTGTGGGCGATCGCTGAAAAAACGCTGGGCAATGGCGCGCGCTACAAAGAGATCTTTGAAGCCAACAAGCCAATGCTGAAGGATCCTGATCTGATCTACCCCGGTCAGAACCTGCGCATCCCTAGCTAATCAGTTCGATTAACTACTTTGATTGCGGCCTTGCTTGCGCGAGGCCGCAATTTTATTTTGGAAAATCGTTGCCGTTCGCAACTTTCGGCTTGAGCCGCCGCCGAATTCCCTGTCTCATCCTTCCGACCAATTGACACGAGGGAACACAGGACATGGCTTCATATCTTAAATCCACACCGACGCGTGACGGCTATTTCGGCGAATATGGCGGTGCAATGCTGCCACCCCCGCTAGAGCCGCATTTCAAAGAAATTCGCGAAGCCTATGACCGGATCTCGAAGTCGGCAGATTTCATCGCAGAGCTGCGCCATATCCGTAAACATTTCCAAGGGCGCCCGACCCCCATTTCCTATTTGAAAAATCTGTCCGAGCTCTGCGGCGGTGCGCAGATTTATGCCAAACGTGAAGATTTGAACCACACGGGTGCGCACAAACTGAACCATTGCATGGGCGAAGGTCTTCTTGCCAAATTCATGGGCAAGAAAAAGCTGATGGCAGAAACCGGTGCCGGCCAGCATGGTGTGGCTCTTGCCACTGCCGCGGCCTATTTCGGTCTGGAATGCGAAATTCACATGGGTGAAATCGACATTGCCAAAGAGGCCCCAAACGTCACCCGCATGAAACTTCTGGGGGCCGAGGTTGTTCCCGTGGGCTTTGGCGGTCGGTCGCTGAAAGAAGCCGTCGACAGCTGCTTTGGAAGCTATATGGAACAAGCCGACAGAGCGCTGTTCGCCATCGGATCAGTCGTTGGTCCACACCCTTTCCCGATGATGGTACGCAATTTCCAGCATATCGTAGGCCTTGAGGCGCGCGAACAATTCATGGAAATGACAGGTGAACTGCCTGATATGGTTGCTGCATGTGTTGGCGGTGGGTCGAACGCGATGGGTCTGTTTTCAGGCTTCATCGACGATGACGGCGTCGAGCTTTTTGGCGTCGAGCCGATGGGTACCTCATCCAAACTGGGTGAACATGCGGCCACCATTTCCTTTGGCGAAGACGGCGACATTCACGGCTTCCGCACCATGGTTCTGAAAGACGAAAACGGTGAACCCGCACCGGTGCACACCGTGGCCTCGGGTCTGGATTATCCGGGCGTCGGTCCGGAACATGCGCATCTCTATCGCACCGGGAAAGCCAACTATACGGCTTGTGATGACAAAGAAGCGTTGAATGCGTTCTTCTCGGTCAGCCGTCACGAAGGCATCATTCCCGCGCTTGAAAGTGCTCACGCCGTTGCCTTTGCAATGCGCGAAGCGCCTAAGCATCCGGGTAGGTCGATCCTGATCAACATGTCAGGACGTGGCGACAAGGATATCGACTATGTGACGGAAACCTTCGGCTTCGGCGACGACGCCTGATCGCCGCAGACCATCACACGAAAAAGGGGGCCACTGGCCCCCTTTCTTTTGCCAATTTCTTGACGCCTTCAGAATTGGAAACCAACGCGCAGCGACGCTTGGTTTGCGATCGCTTCACCCCCACCGGGGATCGTCTCATATCGATTATGGGTCAGCTCACCACCAACAAACATGTGGTCGGACAGTTTGTGATCATACCCGATACCAACCAGATACCCTTCAGCGTCGCCACCTGATGACACTTTGCTGCGCAGGTAACCGGCGGTCCCGTAAAGAAGCCCCTGTTCACCAAGCGCAAACCCGTAGCGGGCTTTTACCTTCAGTTGGTTCTCCAGCTGGCCACCAGAGCTCAGACCGATCTCGGGGTTTGAATACCCAAGTTCGACACCGGCAACCGAACCGCCAAGATCAAAAATGTAACCAGCAAACCCGCCATAGACGGTTTCATTGTCTTCTGAAAAGCCGGAAGACGGTTTCGAGATTCCTGCTTCCAGACCGCCATAAAAGCCCGTCCAATCCTGTGCCGAAGCGGCAATGGGAAGACAGCTAACTACAGCCAATGCTGCGACTGTTTTTCTTATCATTGTTCTCTCCTCAAACGCCAAAAAGCGAGACTATTCCTGCCTGAATAGCCTTTGCGCCAACACGACGCAGCCATAGCCTAGCCCTTGGTCAAAGGCGCAACAATTGTCGGAAATCCGCCGATGAGGGCCAAATTGGCACAAAGCCGCCACCGCGTTTGCGGGTGTGAGCCGATGTAAGAAATATTTCAGAAAGTTGTTTGGACGGGGCCTTGAAGGCCGATCAGTTCACCCCAAAGACAGCCTATCGGCAGAATCCCCATCCATTGCTTTGCAGATGGAAATGATCAGCATGCAATCGGTTGTAGTCTGGCCCAAGTACAAGACGGAACCACATACACGACCCACGCCACACTTGGTGAAGGAATGCGGCTTCGTTTCCGGTGCCCTTCCAATCCTTCAACAATGTCAGCTTTCGCCCGTCCGACAATCGCACTCCGGTAATGTCGAAGGCCGATGCCGTTGCATGGCTGCTCCACGCGCTTTCAGTCCCGCGCGATGTACGCATCTTGCGGCAATTGTAACTTCCTACATGCAAAAGCTGCGACACATCCGTCCCCAAATGCTGACGGGCAGCTGGTTGAACATCGTGATGTTCCCACATCGCAAGACGCAACGCGGTCGCGCAGCGGGTTTCCACCGCGGACACCTTGGCAGTCACAACAGACGAAAGGCTACCGCGATGGGCGATTCCGCAATGTGCGCCGGAAACCAGATCTTCCATCTTGGTGAACTGCACACCAGCATTCGACAGCACATCCCGACATATCGCCCCATCACGAGACGCCGCGAACAGCTGCCAGCGCGTAACGGGCGTCACTGGTGCTTTGATGTCCAAGGGACGCGTCGGGTTCCAATGATCAGGCAGTACGCTGTCCGGTCTGACAATCAACCACATCGCGAACAATGCAACGATCGCGATGGACAGAGCAGATGACAAAAGGAAAAGCGCCGCCCGTTGCAGCAAAGGGCGGCGCTTTTGTTCTTCTTCCATATCCCGGCGATCAGTAACGATAGTGTTCCGGTTTGAACGGACCATCAACAGACACACCGATATAGTCCGCTTGCTCTTTATCCAGCGACGACAGCTTTACGCCGATACGTTCCAGATGCAGACGGGCGACTTTTTCGTCCAGGTGTTTGGGCAGGATGTAGACGTCGTTGTTGTATTCATCACCTTTGGTCCACAGCTCGATCTGAGCCAGAACCTGGTTGGTGAAGGATGCAGACATAACGAACGACGGGTGACCCGTCGCGTTGCCAAGGTTCAGCAAGCGACCTTCAGACAGCAGGATCAGACGATTGCCCGAAGGCATTTCGATCATGTCCACCTGTTCTTTAATGTTCGTCCACTTATGGTTCTTCAGGCTTGCCACCTGAATTTCATTGTCGAAGTGGCCAATGTTGCCAACAATCGCCATGTCCTTCATCGCGCGCATATGCTCGATGCGGATCACGTCTTTGTTGCCAGTGGTGGTGATGAAGATGTCAGCATCTGCGACAGCGTCTTCCAACGTCACAACCTCGAACCCGTCCATTGCAGCTTGCAGCGCGCAGATCGGATCAACCTCGGTCACTTTCACACGGGCGCCAGCACCGCTAAGCGACGCGGCCGAGCCTTTACCAACATCGCCGTAGCCACAAACAACAGCAACCTTACCGGCCATCATCGTGTCGGTGGCACGGCGGATGCCATCAACCAGAGATTCTTTACAGCCGTATTTGTTGTCGAACTTCGATTTGGTCACCGAGTCGTTCACGTTGATCGCAGGGAAGGGCAGTTGGCCGTTCTTCACCAGATCATACAGACGATGCACACCGGTTGTGGTTTCTTCCGAAACACCTTTGATCTGTTCGCGCATCTTGGTGAACCAACCGGGGCTGGCTGCCATACGTTTTTTGATCTGCGCAAATACCGCGACTTCCTCTTCCGAGGTCGGTGTTTCGATCAGGCCGGTCTCGCCGTTTTCGACGCGTGCGCCCAACAGGATGTAAAGTGTGGCATCGCCACCATCATCCAAGATCAAGTTCGGGCCTTCCGGGAACATGAACGAGCGGTCAAGGTAGTCCCAATGCTCTTCCAGCGACTGGCCTTTGATCGCGAAGACCGGAACACCAGCCTGTGCGATCGCTGCCGCCGCGTGATCTTGGGTCGAGAAGATGTTGCACGATGCCCAGCGCACATCCGCGCCCAGCGCAACCAGTGTCTCGATCAGCACGGCTGTTTGAATGGTCATGTGCAGCGATCCAACGATCCGCGAACCAGCCAGCGGCTTGGTTTCACCATATTCCGCGCGCAGCGCCATCAGGCCCGGCATTTCAGTTTCTGCAATGTCCAGCTCTTTGCGGCCAAACTCGGCCAGAGCGATGTCTTTTACGATATAATCTTGTGTCACGGTGTTTCTCCGATACCTGAGCCCGATAGTGTTGCGCGTGCCGTATCATTCTATGGGTCAACACGCAATGAAGCCCAATTGACTTGCGCCTGAAAAAGGCGACATTGCGGACAGGAACCCACAAAAAGGCCAAAGAAAGGACTGTGAATGCCCGCTCAACCACGTGCTTGGCAACGAATGCTCTCGGGTCGGCGTTTGGATCTACTTGATCCCACCCCCGTAGATATCGAGATCGAGGACATCGCGCATGGCCTTGCCTTTGTCGCGCGCTGGAATGGGCAGACCTTCGGGGACTTCCCGTATTCTGTGGCTGAACATTCGCTACTGGTCGAGGCGCTGTACACGCGCATGAACCCCAAAACCCCTGTGAAATGGCAGCTGGCCGCGCTTTTACATGACGCGCCGGAATATGTGATTGGTGACATGATATCGCCCGTCAAAGCAGCTGTTGGACCGGGGTACGGAGAGCTGGACGACCGTTTGACCGCAGCAATCCATATCCGATTTGGCCTTCCTGCAAAAATTCCCGCACCCGTGAAGAAGGCGATCAAGCGAGCAGACAAGATCTCGGCCTTTTTAGAGGCCACGCAGATTGCTGGGTTCAGCGTTGAAGAAGCTGGGAAGATCTTCGGTGTGCCGGATCCAACGATGACCAAAGGGCTAAACATCACTCTGCGCCCGCCTGCCGAAGTTCGCGAAAGCTTTACCGCCCATCACAATGCGCTTTTGGAGAAGATGGGATGATCACCACCCGCGCAGCAACCCATGCCGACGCCCCCGCGATGAGCAATCTGATCACGCCAATTCTAAATGGGTGGCAAAGCAAACGGCGGGGCGATCCTGAGCATATGTTGGAAAACTATGTTCAGCATCCAGACAATATTCGCTGCACTGTTGCCATGGATGAAACGGGAAGATTGATGGGATTTCAGTCTCTAATCTTGCCGAAAGCGTGCAATCCCTACAACACACCCGAAGGTTGGGGAGAGATTGGGACATATGTCGCCTTAGACGCTGGTCGCGGAGGGATTGGGCGCGCAATGTTTGCCGGTTCCGTACAGGCGGCCCGCGAAGCTGGCATCAGCACGATTGAAGCTTCTATTGGGGCGGAGAACGACAAAGGCTTAGGTTACTATAGTGCTATGGGCTTTGAGACCTATGCGGAAGAGCCGGGATTGGTTCGAAAGCGGTTTGAGGTGAAATAGACAACATGAAACTTCATACACGCGCCGCGACACCAACGGATGCCAGCGCCATGTGCGCGCTGCTGAACCCAATTATTGAAGAAGGCAGCACAACCGCGCATCGAAACCTGTTCGACGCGGATAGGATGTGCGAAACGCATATCACCGCGCCCCGCCTTATCCGCACAACACTTGCCTTTAACGGCGAGAATCTGATGGGGTTTCAGTTGTTGGAATGGGCTGACCCCACCTATGACGGTCCCGAAGCCCTTCCCGATGATTGGGCCGTTATCGCGTCGTTTGTGCAAGCGGGATCGCAGGGTTTGGGAATTGGAAAAATTCTTTGGCGTGACACTCTTCTGGCCGCAAAGAAAGCCAGCGTCACAGCAATTGACGCGAGTATACGCACAGACAATATTTCTGGGTTGGCCTATTATTCTGGGCTCGGATTTAGAGACTATTCCACCATAAAAGACATGATTTTGTCGGATGGGTCCCATGTCGACAAAGCTCGAAAACGGTTTGATATCGCCTAAACGCAGACGCGTCCCTGTTGGGCTTCTCCATTGCGCCAACCCACAAACCGCTCGCGCGTAAAGGTTACCTCTAGCTCACCCCATTGCAGACGTTGCGAGATCTCGGCGGGACATCCGGCCAAGCTTAGAACATTGGGCTTTCCAAGTTCACGCGTCATGGCGGGTACCATGCCTTTGGGCGAGCGTCCAAAATCAATGCGTTGATTGCCCGGTATGACCGCAAGACCTTGCGCATCTGGTGTGAAATTCACACCTTTACGACTTTGTCGGGTCGTCTGATCGGGCTGCACACAAGCAGTCAGCATCAAAGCGATGCATGCTACAGCCGCAGCCCTCATTTCGGGCTGCGTTTTGCAAGAATGCGCTGAAGCGTACGGCGGTGCATGTTCAAGCGGCGGGCAGTTTCCGAAACGTTGCGATCACACAGCTCGTAGACACGCTGAATATGCTCCCATCGGACACGATCTGCGGACATCGGGTTTTCTGGAGGCGGAGGCAATTCGTCGGGCTGCGCCAACAGTGCAGCCGTGATGTCATTGGCATCCGCAGGCTTCGATAGGTAATCCGCCGCCCCAAGCTTGACCGCCGCAACAGCAGTGGCAATCGCACCGTATCCGGTAAGAACAACAATCCGAGCATCTGGGCGTTTGTCGCGAATGGTTTCGACGACGTCCAACCCGTTCCCATCGTCAAGCCGCAGATCTACCACCGCATATGCAGGGGGTCGTGCGGTCGCAATCGCTTTACCCGCAGCAACTGATCCAGCCGTTTCGGGTTCAAATCCCCGTTTCTCCATCGCCCGTGCAAGACGGCGCAGAAACGGTTCATCATCATCTACCAAAAGAAGGGATGCGTCTTCACCTATCGGCTTGAGTTCCTCAGCGGTCATCGCAGCAACCTCCGGTTTGCTTTTGCTGTTAGATACCTAGGTATTTTAGACCACGAGGTCAATTTTGACGCAGCGATGTTTTCTATGCGCCAGCATCAATAAAGCATCCGACACGCTGTGCCATCGATTCCGGTGTCTCATCACGCTTGAAGAAATCCGCAAATCCGCTTTCTGGAAACATCAGATACGTGAAGGTCGAATGGTCGATCAGATAGTATTCCTCCTGACCTTCTTCGGGTTCTTGTTTGCGGAAGTATGTTTTGTACGCTTGGCTCGCTGCTTTCACCTGTTCAGGTGTTCCAGTCAGGCCAATCATGTCCTCATGCATATAGCTGGTGAAATCTGCCAGATGTTCCGGCGTATCACGCTCTGGATCGACCGAGACGAAGGCCGCCTGCACGTCATACCCTTTTTCATCCAGAATACGCATCGCCGCAGCGTTGCGTGCATTATCCAACGGGCAAACATCGGGGCAGAACGTATACCCAAAATAAACCAATGTCGGTTTGGTAATCACATCCTTTTCGGTCACCGTCTTGCCGGTTTCATCCACAAGCTCAAACGGACCGCCGATAGAGGCTACACCAGTTCCAACTGCGCTCGCCCGGCAATCAGCAAAAGCATCGTTTTCACCGTCACCGCTGGTGACAAACCAAGTCGCCCCGACAAGGGCTGCAATTGCCGTGGCGGCCGTTATGGCATAGATGCGTTGCATAGAAACTCTCCGGTTTATTCGCGCAGGCATTGATCCCGCCTTTGCTCAGGACTAGCAAGAGAACACATTGACGCAACCCTTAATCGGTTCTGGTTGATCACAAATGGTCGAGATACACAAAGATCCTGCAACGGATGCTGCGCTCAGCAGCTCTCAACGCAGCTGGGTGCGCCTTCGGACTTTGATCCTGCTGCGCTGGGCTGCAATTGCGGGTCAAATCGCTGCAATCGCCGTCGCGGTTCAGGTCTTTTCGGTTCAAATTCAGTTCGGATTTGTTGCTGCTGCAATTGGCGCTGCTGTGATTGCCAACCTTGTTTCAACGGCTCTATTCCCGCGCAATACCCGTCTAAACGAGGTTCAGGCCACCGGCATTCTGGTCTTCGATACGCTTCAGCTTGGCGCGATGGTGTTCTTGACCGGGGGCATTCACAACCCATTCATGGTGCTGATCCTTGCCCCTGTCACTGTCGCCGCAACCGCCCTTTCGACGCGATCAACAATCATCGTTGGCGCGGTCGCCATTGCAGCAACCAGCCTTGTTACATGGTTCAACATCCCGCTGCAAATACCCACTGGTCCGCTGCGTATGCCGGATATGTTTGTATTCGGGATGTGGGTCGCCGTCACAATCTCGGTCGGGTTTATCGGTCTGTATACGCGCCGGATTTCGTCCGAGATGCGATCAATGTCCGAAGCACTTTTGGCCACACAAATGGCGCTCTCGCGCGAGCAAAGCCTGACGGATTTGGGGGGTGTGGTGGCCGCCGCAGCGCATGAACTTGGCACCCCACTTGCAACCATCAAGCTCGTCTCGACAGAACTGGTGGAAGAACTAGAGGGCACCGAGGAGCTGCGTGACGACGCGCGCCTAATCGGTGAACAGGCTGATAGATGCCGGGATATCCTGCAATCAATGGGCCGTGCCGGCAAAGACGACATGTTGGTCAAACATGCACCGTTAATTGCATTGATCGAGGAAGCAGCAGAGCCGCATCGTGAACGCGGTAAAGCCCTTGAGATTGAAATCGCCTGCATCGAGGCCGACCCGCAGGATCAGCCAATCCTCATGCGTCGCCCAGAAATAATCCACGGCCTGCGCAACCTGATCCAGAATGCAGTTGATTTCGCATCAACCAAAGTCTGGATCGAAATTTGCTGGAACGACGAACGTATTTCGATCCGCATTCTGGATGACGGCAAAGGTTATTCACCCCAGGTGCTGGGCTGGATCGGCGATCCATTCATCCGCCGCCGTAAGACATCCGCCGAGCGCGGTCAGCGTCAGGCTTACAAAGGGATGGGTCTGGGGCTGTTCATTGCAAAGACTCTGCTGGAACGGACAGGGGCCACGTTAACCTTTGCCAATGCGTCGTCACCCTATACCGGGCGTCCGCATCCACGCGCGAAATCGGGCGCAATTGCACAAGTTGAATGGCCTCGTGGCACGCAAGGGCTTGAGGCGACAAACATAAGTGGGGCTTTGGGTGAGAACATCCATTTCACTCATGATGCCGACCTTAAACCCTTTGATAATAATGGTTCATGAGCGATTAAAGCTTCATTAACCACACTGGCCTAACCTCTACCTGTGAAATGCGCGGGGATACCCCGCCGAACGGCAGGTGTGGATATGGTCAATTCTATTTATGCAGTTGCGCTGGTACTAACAGCCCTTTTGATCGCCATTGCGGCGCTATATGTCCTGTCTTTGCTGGATCCGACTCGGGATCGGAAGTTGCGCAAGCAATCGACGCGTGAAAAGGACAGCGTTGTGTTTTTGTTCGACGATCAGACCTTGATCGATGCCTCGCCTGCTGCTCAGCAGATACTGGACGCACTTCCCCGAAACGCCTCTTGGTCCGACTGGGACCACTTGTCCCACACTTTAGGAAGCCGTTTTCCCAACCTGTCGGATCAAATGGGTGATCTTGCTGATTTGGGGAAACTCACAATCCCCTCCTCGGATGGTGCGAATGAAGTGAAAGCCGAATGGCGCGATGGGTTGGCACGCCTTCAACTGATCAGCGCGGAATCGGGGCAGGAAAACCCCTTGGTTGACCGGATGAGCTTTGATGCCATGCGCCATGAACTGGAAGGTTTGCGCGCCACCGCACAGCACGTCCCAATCATGATGTGGCGTGAAGACGTCAACGGCAAAGTCACTTGGGCAAACAGAACGTATCTGGATCAGGCAACTGACCCCAACGCCCCTGATTCAGTTGCCAGCTGGCCCCCGCAGAAGCTGTTCGAGCGTCCCAAGCTGGAAGATGCAAAGGTGCTTGAAACGCCACGCCGCGTTGCGATCCAACTGCCGGCAGATGGTAAACGCCATTGGTTCGAACTTCACGACGCCCCATTAGGTGACGAAACGCTTTTGACAGCCATTCCTGTGGATCGTGTTGTTCACGCCGAGAAATCTCGGGCAGAATTCGTGACAACGCTAACCAAGACGTTTGCCCATCTTCCAATCGGCTTGGCGATATTTGATCGCAAACGCCAGCTCAGCCTGTTCAACCCGGCTTTGACCGACATTCTGGCGATGAGTGCCTCTTTCCTTGTTGGCCAACCAACGCTGTTTACGTTCCTTGATCGCTTGCGTGAAAAACGCCTGATGCCAGAGCCGAAGGACTATGTCTCGTGGCGCCAACAAATGGCAGACTTAGAAACCGCCGCCGTAAACGGCACTTATGAGGAAACTTGGTCGCTTCCCACCGGCCAAACTTACCGAGTGACAGGTCGTCCACATCCTGACGGCGCGGTGGCGTTTCTGTTTGAAGACATTACCTCAGAAATCTCGCTGACACGCCGGTTTCGCCGTGAATTAGAGATGGGTCAGTCCGCTTTGGACTGTATCGAAGATGCCATCGCTATCTTTTCACCCGGCGGAGTACTTTCCATGTCGAATGCCGCTTACATCAAGCTTTGGGGCAACGACCCTTCAACCACGTTGGAAGATATCAATCTGGGTGACGCAATCCGCACATGGCGGACAACCGCGGGTGAAACGCCTGTTTGGCGCATGCTGAAAGAATTCGTCGCCGCACATGGCGAACGTCAGGCCTGGAATGACCGCATCGCATTGTTGGATGGGCGGCAGGTGGATTGCGAATTTGTTCCGATGGTGCGCGGGGCGACGATGGCACGGTTCCGGGTGGAAACGGCCCAGCATGGTCTGCAGCCCATGCAGAAAACTGCGCTGTCACTGACCCCATAAGGCTTTAAACCTGATCCAGTCTTGCGCCGACGCGCTGGGCGTCTAAAACTCGTGCCATGACGCACGCCTTTCACCTTGATCTTGTATTTCCCAGCCCTGACCAAACAACTGCATTCGCGGCCGCGCTGGCAGAACAGCTAGCGCCCGGCGATGTGATCTTGCTGTCTGGTGGTATCGGTGCAGGCAAAACCCATTTTGCGCGGGCACTGATCCAAGCGCGCTTGGCGCGAAACGGTATCGTCGAAGACGTGCCTTCGCCCACTTTCACATTGGTCCAGACCTACGATGATTCCGTATGTGAAATCTGGCATTCTGACCTCTATCGGCTGACCCACCCGGATGAGATCGAAGAGCTTGGTTTGATCGACGCCTTTGAAACCGCAATCTGCCTTGTTGAATGGCCCGACAGGCTGGGCGATCTGACCCCCGACAATGCCTTGGTGATCGAGTTTTCAACTGGCGGCCCTTCGGCCGATCCCGATCTCAGGGAACTTCACTTTTCTGGGCCTGCTGAAAAATGGGAAAGCCGACTTCGAAAGGCTATTCCATGAGCGATGCTCGCCAGAACGATAGGCTTGCTTTCTTGCAGGGAACCGATTGGGCAGGTTCGGCCTTTGTACCGCTGTCTGGTGATGCCTCGTCTCGTCGGTACTTCCGTGCAACGGCACCGCGGCCAGCGATCCTGATGGACGCACCCCCGCAAACCTGCGGCTCGATGCAGTCCTTCGTCGATATGGCGTACCATCTCTCTGCGCTCGGCCTTTCGGCCCCAACGATTTACGAGGTTGACCTTCAGACGGGCTTCCTTCTTTTGGAAGACTTCCAAGACGACGATTTCGCGACGCTGATTGATAACGATCCTTCGCTAGAAAACAGTCTCTATTCCACCGCGACAGAGGTCATACATACCGTTCTGGATGCAAAGCCAGCAAGCGTCGCGGATTATGGAATTCCTGAAATGGCCCGCGCTTGCGACCTGGCGTTCCTGCACTATGCGCCCCAGTCACCAAAAACCGTCGATGAGATGATAGAGGCGATCCGAACCGCCCTCTCACCCTTTCGGTCGAGCCTGCATACCTCTCTACGTGATTACCACGCCCAGAACCTGCACTGGCTGCCCGACCGCAGAGGTGCCGCGCGCGTTGGGCTTTTAGATTTTCAGGACGCTGTAAATACGCTGCCCAGCTATGATCTTGTGTCCCTTCTGCGCGATGTCCGCCGGAACGTGTCGCCAGATATGGCACATTCGGCACGCGTCGCCTTCGCCGATCGGCGTGGTCTGGATCAGAACGCCTTTCAGAATGAATTTCACATGGTTGCCGTGCAACGAAACCTTCGCATTCTGGGCATTTTCGCACGCCTTTCCCACGAATTTGGAAAGCCACACTATGTCGATCTGATCCCCCGCGTCTGGGGGCTGCTTCAAGATGACCTAAGCCACCCGCCGCTGGCCGAATTGCGAAAGCAGTTAAACACAGTCCTGCCCGAACCCGACACCGACTTCCTTAACAAGCTGAGACAACCATGCCCGACACCGTAATGATTTTCGCCGCCGGACGTGGAACACGCATGGGGGCTTTGACCGAAGCGCAGCCAAAACCGTTGGTTCCAGTCGCCGGTAAACCGCTTTTGGATCACGCATTGGAAATTGTTGACGACGCCAACGGGGTCTCTCAGATCATTGTGAACACCCACTATCTGGCCAACCAGATCGAAGATCACCTTTCCGATAGACGAGTTTTATTTTCACAAGAAGAAGAACTTCTGGAAACTGGAGGCGGCCTTAAAAGGGCTCTAACCCTGCACAAAACTAACTCAATCTATACATTGAATGCGGATGCCGTGTGGTCCGGCCCGAACCCTATACAAGCCCTTTTGGACGCTTGGGATCCTGACAGGATGGACGCGCTGATGCTGCTTGTGCCCCTTGAAAGCGCGATTGGCCATTTAGGTGCAGGAGACTTTCACCAAACACCGGAAGGCCGACTGATCCGCGGCCCAGGTTTGGTATACACTGGCTGTCAGATCATCAAAGCCGCCCCAGTTACGGCAATCCACGAGGATGTATTTTCGCTGAACACTGTTTGGAACGCTATCGATAAAGCAGACCGCCTGTATGGACTCACCTATTCTGGTTCATGGTGCGACGTTGGACATCCAGACGGGATCGCATTGGCAGAAAGAATGTTAGAAACCCAAGATGTTTAAGCCTACCGCCAAATCCCGCGCCTTCCATGTGCCACTGGGGGTCGATTTCCCAAAAGCTTTGGTCCTTGGCGTGCGCCAGCGAATGGCGGATCGTCCGCCCGAGGATATGGCCAAGATCGAACTCTATCTGAACTCGCGTAGAATGCTAAATCGCGTGCGCAGCTTGTTTGATGATCAACCCGGATTTGTACCCCGTCTACGCTTGATTACGGATCTGGCGCAATTGCCGTTGGACAGCTCGATCCCCACAGCCGTAGCGCCCTTACGCCGTCAGCTAGAGCTGCATCAGCTAATCCTTGCATTGCTGGACAAAGAACCCGATCTCGCCCCGAAAAGCGCTGCGTTTGATCTGGCAGATAGCGTTGCAAAGCTAATGGATGAAATGCACGGTGAAGGTGTGAATCCGGCTGCATTAGAGACACTTGATGTACAGGACATGTCCGAACACTGGGCGCGAAGCCTACAGTTTCTTTCGCTTATCAATCCGTTCTTTGACCCACAGGCCGGACATGCCCCAGACGCGGAAACACGGCAGCGATTGGTGGTTAAAAGCATCATCGAGGGTTGGGAAACCTCTCCGCCTGATCATCCTGTTACCATCGCTGGTTCAACGGGATCTCGCGGCACCACATCAATGTTGATGGAGGCCGTTGCGAAGCTACCCAATGGGGCGTTGGTTCTGCCCGGTTTCGACACTGATCTGCCTGAATCTACTTGGACCAATCTGGTTGACGCACATTCTGCGGAAGATCACCCACAATACCGCTTCGCCGCACTACTAAAACGGTTGGGCCTGACCCAGAACGATGTTCAATATTGGACAGACCTTGCACCAGTTGCCCCAGAACGAAACAAGCTGATCTCACTTGCGCTTCGACCTGCGCCCGTAACGGATCAGTGGCAGGTCGAGGGGCGCCGCCTTCAAAACATCAATAAAGCCACAGAAGAATTGACGCTTGTTGAAGCTGCGAAGCCGCGTGATGAAGCTTTGGCCATCGCAGCGATCCTGCGCCGTTCAATTGACGACGGCGTTTCAGTTGCCTTGATTACGCCAGATCGAAACCTGGCCCGGCAGGTTTCAGCCGCGTTAGATCGTTGGAATATCGAACCCGATGACAGCGCTGGGCGCCCATTGGCGCTTTCCGCTCCTGGACGTTTTCTGCGTCAGGTCTCGCTCATGATGTGCGAGGCTCCGGCTGCGGACCGGTTACTAGCTTTACTGAAGCATCCGCTTACAAACACTGGCAGTGAAGCGCGCGGCGACCACTTGCGCTGGACCCGCGATCTGGAGCTTCAGGTGTTGAGGGGATCTCCTGCCGTTCCGGATCGTGATGCGCTGATGGAATGGGCAAAGTCCTTCGAAGAAGACCCTGAACGCGCAGCTTGGGCGGATTGGGTTGCGACCACTTGCCTTTGTGATCCCATCGCGAACGAGCTAGCCCTAGTCGATCTGCTATCGCATCACCTTGAGCTGGCCACTGCGATCGCAAAAGGGCCGTCAGGCGACGGGACAGGGGAACTTTGGAACCGCGCAGCGGGGCAGATGTGCCAAGAAATAGTCTCTAATCTTGCTGATAATGCGATACACGGCGGCAACCTATCCCCATTGGCATATCGGGATCTTTTCCGTTCAATCCTGTCAAAAGGCGAGGTACGCGACCCGAACACACCCCATCCCGGTGTGATGTTCTGGGGTACACTCGAAGCACGTGTTCAGGGTGCGGATCGCGTTATCCTTGCGGGTCTAAACGATGGTATCTGGCCCGAGCTGCCCGGCCCTGATCCATGGCTAAACCGTCAGATGCGGCTGCAGGTTGGCCTGTCTCTGCCAGAACGTCGCGTGGGCCTTTCCGCGCATGACTTTCAACAAGCCATTGCCACAAAAGAGGTCATCCTGACCCGATCCACTCGCGACGCAGACAGCGAAACGATCCCGTCGCGCTGGTTGAACCGCATCTGCAATCTGATGGCGGGTATATCGAATGAAGGCGAACAGGCCCTGCAACACATGCGCCAACGGGGCAGTCAGTGGCTGGAATACGCACAACAGATCGACCAACCATCAGAGACTATTTCACCAGAAACTCGCCCTTCGCCAGCGCCGCCATTGTCTACGCGTCCGCGACAACTTTCGGCCACTGGCGTCACAAAACTGATCCGGGATCCGTTTGCGATATACGCGGACAAGGTTCTTCATCTACGCGCGCTGGATCCTTTGATGCGCGGATCTGATGCGCTGATGCGCGGAACCGTTCTTCACGATGTGTTCGAACGTTTCGTTGAAGCTCTGCCTGAAAAACCAGATCCCAACAACGAGATTGAACGCCTTCATCAGGTTGCTAATGACGTTCTGGAAGAACAAGTTCCTAATCTGGCGACGCGGATTCTTTGGAAAGCCCGCATTGATCGGATTGCGCCATGGTTCATTGAACAGGAGCTTCTACGGAATGGCTGGTCCCGAAACCTGGCGAACGAAGCGTGGGGTCGCGTACAGTTTGATGATCCAGATTTCACGCTTGTCGCCAAAGCCGACCGGATTGACCGCCACCAAGATGGGTCGCTTCTGATTTACGACTACAAGACGGGCTCGCCCCCAAACGAAAAGCAGCAGAAGCACTTTGACAAGCAGCTGCTTCTTGAAGCTGTCATTGCCCAAACAAGTGGATTTGAGAACGTCGAGCCATCACCTGTTTCAACGGTAAGCTACATTGGGCTAACCCCGCAGAAAGAGGTATCAACTGACCTGACGAGTTCAGATGTCGTTCGTGTAAGAGAAGAGCTATTGGGCCTTATTAGTGCCTATTATGTGGAAGAGCAGGGCTACACATCACGACGCGCAATGCACATGCATCGCTTCGCGGGCGACTATGATCATCTGGCCCGGTTTGGTGAATGGGATGACAGTGACACCCCTGTGGTGACGGAGGTCGGACGATGAAGTTTAACGACGCCACACTTGCCCAAATCCGGGCAGCGGACCCGACAGCTTCGACCTGGTTATCGGCCAATGCAGGTTCAGGAAAGACGCGTGTTCTAACCGACCGTGTTGCGAGGCTTTTGTTGGATGGGGTATCACCGCAAAACATCCTGTGTCTGACTTATACCAAAGCCGCGGCAAGCGAGATGCAGAACCGCCTGTTCAAGCGTCTTGGTGAATGGGCCATGAAAGATGACGCAAGCCTTACCCTTGCGCTGGCCGAGCTTGGGGTCGAAGGCGCCCGCGACCTTTCATTGGCGCGTCAATTGTTCGCCCGAGCCATCGAAACCCCCGGCGGGCTGAAGATTCAGACGATTCATGCGTATTGCGCATCGCTTCTACGCCGCTTTCCGACCGAAGCGGGCGTATCCCCGCAGTTTACCGAGATGGATGACCGCGCGGCTACTGATTTGCGTGCGATTATTCTAGAACAGATGAGCGACGGGCCACATAGAGACCTTGTTCAGGATCTGGCTACCATCTTTACGGGTGAAGATCTGTCCCGCCTAACAGCAGGTATAACTTCGGCCCGGATGTTGTTCACTGATGCGAAAGAAGAGGCGCTGATCAAGGGTTGGTTCGGTTTGTCGACTGAAGACGATTTACAAGCTGTCCTTGAGGATTGCTTTGAGCCGGAAGATCTGGAAGTTCTGACCAAGTTCCACGCGGGCTCGGCCACCGGCAGTGCACAGGATCAAAAGCGGGCAGAAGCCCTTCAAGGCGCTGATTTAGGCCAACCGAATTTGGATCTACTGAAGCGGTTGGAAAATATCTTCCTACTGCAGAAATCACCTTATTCCGCAAAGATAGGCTCTGTCCCGACCAAATCCCTGCAGACTGGTGCCTGCGCGCCGATTATGGATAAACTTGATGGTCTGATGGCACGAATCCAAGAAGCGAAAGCCAAACGTCTGGCCCTATACAACGCCCAGCGCACTCTGGCTCTGTACCGATTTGCCCATGAATATGTGCAAGAATACGGGGCCGCAAAACTGGCGCGTGGCTGGTTGGATTTCGACGACCTTATTTTGAAAGCAGGCGCGCTGCTGACAGACCCTTCGGTCGCAGCTTGGGTTTTGTTCAAACTGGACGGTGGCATCGACCACATTCTGGTAGACGAGGCACAAGACACCAGCCCTGTCCAATGGCGCGTGATCGACAGTCTGGCGCGCGAATTCACCACTGGGTCGGGCGCGCGAGACGATGTTGAGCGCACGATTTTCGTGGTTGGGGATCCAAAGCAGTCCATCTATTCGTTCCAAGGTGCGGAACCTGCCGAGTTCCAGCGCATGCAGCACAGTTTTGCCGATCGGTTACACCAAGTCGGACGCGCATTGGCCGTTCAACCGCTGGAATACTCGTTCCGATCCTCGCCCGCAGTTCTGGGTTTTGTAGATATGGCACTGGAGGGCCGGTCCGGTCTTGGGGGCGGCTTTAAGCATCGCGCATTCTTCGGGGACAAACCCGGCCGTGTAGACCTGTGGCCATCGATCGAGCCTGTGAAGCAGGAAGAAGATCGTGATTGGAACGATCCGGTAGACCGGCCCTCCCCGCGTGATCACCGAGTGCAGCTGGCAGACCATATGGCAGATGAAATCCAGCGCATGATCCGGGAAGAACAATTGCCGGATGATAATGGCGGGTCGCGACCGGTTGATCCGGGCGATATTCTTGTTCTGGTGCGGTCTCGCAGCGAGCTATTTCACGAACTGATCCGCGCTTGCAAATCACGTGATATTCCCATCGCGGGGGCCGATCAACTGCGCATCGGTGCTGAGCTTGCGGTTAAAGATCTAACAGCCCTTCTTTCATTCTTGGCCACACCCGAAGATGATCTGTCGCTTGCCACGGTACTCAGGTCTCCCTTGTTTGGTTGGAGCGAAGACGACCTGTTCCGGCTGGCCCATTACCGAGGTAAGAAGACCTTCCTTTGGCGGGCCTTATCAGATCAATCTGAACAGTATTCGGCTACGTTAGAGACGCTTCACGATCTGCGAAACCGCGCAGATTTCTTGCGCCCCTACGAGCTTTTAGAACGTATCCTGACACGTCATGATGGCCGCAAAAAGCTGCTGGCCCGATTGGGGCAAGAGGCCGAAGACGGTATCGACGCCCTTTTGCATCAGGCGATGAATTACGAACGGTTAGAGATCCCCAGCCTGACCGGTTTCATTTCATGGCTGGAAACCGGCGATATCACGATCAAGCGACAGGTGGACAGCAAAGGTCACCTTGTACGGGTGATGACAATCCATGGTTCGAAAGGGCTTGAGGCGCCGATTGTTATGCTGCCGGATCTGGCAAGGCGAAATGCCTCGGACATGCCGCAGATTGGGAAACTGCCGTCAGATCAGCCATTCTGGTTCCCATCGAAAGCAGATCGGACAGACGCCATCGAGGGCGTCTCCGAAAACCTGAAAGAAGCTGAGATCGAAGAACGTACGCGGCTGCTTTACGTCGCCATGACCCGTGCCGAGCAATGGTTGATCCTTGCTGCTGCTGGCGATCTTGGGAAAGCTGACACCGGATGGTATCGAGTCTGCGAAACCGCGATGGAGAATGCCGGCGGCGCGGATTGCGCTTTTCCAACTGGGACTGGAAAACGCTACCACACAGGCGAATGGCCAGAGCCGGGGGTGAACCACGCACTTGATAGCGATATGCAAACATCCGATTTGCCGGATTGGCTGACATCAGATGCGCACCCACCGATCAATACTCCCAAGCCGTTGTCCCCGTCCGATCTTGGGGGCGCTAAGGCACTGCCCGGTGAGCTTGAACTTGCAGACGGTCAGGACCCGCTGATCCGCGGGCGTCAAATCCACCTTTTGCTGGAACACCTTCCGGGCATCGCCCAAGACAGATGGACAGCAGTTGGTGAATATCTGCTGTCGACTGGCCCTGATGCAGCAACGCCTGAAACCACGCGCACGTTGACGCACGAAGTTGCGGCACTGTTAACCGATCCCGCTCTGACGCATTTGTTTGATGCAAACAGTATTGCCGAAGCGCCCATCACTGGGCATTTGCCTGATTCACCAAATCAGCTTCTGCACGGGTATATTGACCGTCTGATCGTGACAGATGATCAAGTTCTGGCCATTGATTTCAAATCCAATCGCCTTGTTCCCGACGCGCCCGAACACACCCCAGAAGGATTACTGCGGCAAATGGGGGCTTACCGAACAATGTTGCGCGCAATCTACCAAGATCGACCTGTCCACACCGCAATCCTTTGGACACAAAGCCGTGAGCTGATGGTGCTGGACGATCAACTTGTCGATGGGGCCCTTGGCCGCCTTGACGCTGGGGGTCTGGCTACATAAAGCGTTTCGGTTTTAACCTGACACGGTGGAAACCGAAACGCTGTACAAGATATCTTCCTTGCGGGCGTTTCGCGACAAACTTGCACTTCAAGTTTATCCCGAAACGCTTTAGGTTCTGACCAACCACAAATTTCAGGAGAGTTACCATGGCAACCGTTGCTGTCACAGATGCCACCTTTGAAGAAGAAGTCCGCAATGCGGATGTGCCCGTTATCGTCGATTTTTGGGCCGAATGGTGTGGTCCTTGCAAACAAATCGGTCCAGCTTTGGAAGAGCTGTCGGCCGAGTATGAAGGCAAGGTGAAGATCGTTAAGGTGAACGTAGACGAAAACCCGAATTCCCCAGCGCAAATGGGTGTCCGCGGAATTCCGGCACTGTTCATGTTCAAAGACGGTCAGGTGATCTCGAATAAAGTTGGCGCTGCACCGAAAGCCGCGCTTCAGTCTTGGATCGACGAAAGCGTCTGATCCCTTACAAGACAAAAGAAAAGCCCCGCTTGATGCGGGGCTTTTTTGTTTCTCATTTGATCGAACTTAGATCAGCAGAACTTGCGCGCCATTCCCAACCAAGCTGTAAAGCTCTGCAATATGTTGGTTATACAGGCCGATACAACCGTTCGACGATTGGCGACCGATTTTGCGTGTGTCATGCGTTCCGTGGATCCGGTAGTATTTCCAGCCCAGATATAGCGCGTGGGTGCCCAGCGGATTATCGGGGCCGGGGCCAACAAAAGCGGGCCATTCCGGGTTACGCTTGCGCATCGCCGGGGTAGGGGCCCATGACGGACCTTCCACTTTGCGGATCACACTTGTCCGTCCGCGACGCGTCAGATCTTCACTTAGCGGTACCGAGGTCGGGTACAGGCGATATGTCGCCTGATCCTCTGACCAGAAGTGCAAACAGCGCGAGCTGATATCGACCAGGATAACGCCACCGCGGGTGTTGCTGAAATACGGCTGCCAGTTCAATGTCCGGAAGCTAGAAATATTACGTTTAACCACTTCGGTCAGGTCGCGCTCGACCTCAGTTGAACCGCTGAACTGCGCAATGGCAGGAGTTGCAACTCCGCCAGCTACGGCTGCAGCGCCGCTTAGAAACGCGCGGCGACCGATCTTCAATCCTGTCTTGTCACTCATTTCGGAACTCCAAACAAAATAACATCTATTCAACGCTTCTATATTGCGCGTTCGCATCAGTCGCAATTCAAACCAGCGTGATTTCGCAATGATCACACACCCGTTGTTTGAATTCATGTCATTCTGTCTATAGAGAAGCATGTAAACAAGTTTTTATTGGTGAGATACAAATGCGCGCGATTTTGTTGGCTTTGGCCGCAGCAACCACATTGGCCGCCTGTGAATCCGGCACAACCACAACTGGAAACGGTGTAAGGGTCTATCGGATTTCGGCGGCAAAGACATCAACCATCCAATATCGGATGCTGGATTCCGTAAACGAACTGCGCGCTGCATCGGGCGCGGGTCCGATGCAACTGAACAGCAAGCTGAATGCAGCAGCGGCAACCCACGCTAAAGATATGGCGGTTCAGAACCGCCCATGGCACTTCGGGTCAGATGGATCATCGCCCCTAGATCGCGCACGACGCGTGGGATTCACTGGCACTTATCTAGGTGAGACGATTTCGGAAACCTTCGAAAGCGAGCTTCAAACCCTGTCCGCTTGGATGGCAGATTCGAATACACGCCGGATTATCATGGACCCGCGCGGCCGCAATATGGGCTTCTCGTGGCACCAAGAACGAAATGGGAAAATCTGGTGGGTGCTCGAAGTCGGCTCCTAAGCAAGCCCTCTGGAAAAATCAAAGGCCCGCCTGAATCAGGCGGGCCTTTTCTTATGGGTTGATGTCGATAACAGTGCCAAGTCGCACCATCGTAAAGATCTCGATCATTTCGTCGTTGTCGACCGAGATACAGCCAGCCGTCCAGTCAGGTCCTTTCCGGTCCTGCGGGCGGCGCTGGCCATGAATAAAGATCTCGCCCCCCGGCTTTTTGCCATTGGCCTGGGCATATTCCACATCTGCCCGGTTGGGATAAGACACCCCAATAGACAAATAGAACGAGCTTTTTGGATTGCGGCGATCAATGACATAGCGCCCTTCGGGCGTCTTACCGTCACCTTCGAACTGTTTATGCCCAGCGGGGGTAAAGCCCAGTTCGATGTTGTAGCTCTTCAGAATTTCGGTCCCGTGAAGAAGATACATCTTCCGGGCGCCCTTGTTCACGACGATACGCGTGACCTCGGGGCCATCATATTGATGACGCTTTGGCCCACATGAGGCGGCAAATAAAAGGGCAAGCACTGCTGCGATTGCGACGACGGTTCTCATTTTTCATCCGTACTTTTTTGTTTGATCACATGGTAACGCGTCTTAATGACAACTCAAACCTATTCGCATTTGGTCACTCAATTGCTGCAAGTTCTGGCCTATCTGCGACGAAAACACGCCACTTGTTCCGTATGAGTTGACCAGCGAAACTGATCCACAACCTGTATCCAGTCCATTTCAAACCCTGCATCCAGCAGTATTTTCGCATCACGTGCAAAACTGACCGCATTGCAGGACACCATGGCCACAACGGACACGCTTGATGCTGCAATTTGTGCAATCTGCGCTTCCGCACCTGCGCGCGGTGGATCAATGACGGCGGCGTCGAAACGGTCCAAGTCTTCGGCATAAAGCGGGTTTCGAAACAAATCACGGGTTTCAGTCGTTACGTCGCGAAGACCTTTTGCAAAGCGCCAGCCCGTATCCAAAGCCTTCAACATGCTGTCCACACCTTCGACCGCATGTACATGAGCCTTTTCGGCAAGCGGCAGGGAAAATGTGCCGCACCCTGCAAACAGATCGACAATCTGGTCATCATCCCCCACAGCTTCACGCACGGCGGACAACAACGCAGCCTCACCCTCGCGCGTTGCTTGCAAGAACGCGCCGGGGGGAGGGGTTACGCTTGCCGTACCAAATGACTGGGCGGGCGGGGTTTCCATCGCGATAACCTCGCCATCCCAAGACAGCCGGGCAAAACCAAAACGGTGAACAGCCTGACCCAGTTCCGATTCCAATGACCGATCCAGCGGTTTGCCGCCGGTAACCGAAACATCCAACCCTGCGCTTGATACCGTTGCGTTGATCGACAGCTCGGCCTTGCGCGACCCGCCCAAGCCGGTCAGATCGCCCAAGGCAGGCAGAGCTTCAAGGATTTCTGGGTGGACCAGCCGACAGCCAGAAATTTCCGTAATCGCGCCAGACCGACGACCATGAAACCCAACGATAGGGGTTTTCTTACCACGTCGCGCTGACAAAACCGCCCTCCGCCTAGATTGCGCAGGAGAGGTCTGAATGGGTCGAAAGTCAGTCTCTATTCCATGGGAAAGCAGCGCATTTCGAACGATATCCGTTTTCCAATTCGCGACAAACTCTTCTGAGGCATGCATCAAAGAACAGCCGCCACAGGCGTTGTAGTGGGGGCAGTCAGGCTTAACGCGGTCCTCCGACGGCGTGACGATTTTAGGCGCTTCAATCCGGTCGCCAGATACCTCACCGCGCACAACCTCGCCCGGTAGTGTACGGGCGGCATATATTGGCCCGTCGGCAATGCCGTCACCCAGATGGCCCAACCGCGTGATCGTGTGGGTTACGTCGGTCATTGCAGAAGATCCTTACGGGTCAGAGTAAAATCCGAAGCGATCCAACGTGCTTCAAGCTTGCGCAGTCGAGAACCCAACTCCGGTCCGGCAAATTCGGGCATCAAGTCAGCAGGCTTGATTGGGAAAGACGCCGAAGCCCCCGCTTCGATATCCTGTTCAAGCCCATCGGGCAGGGGTGTTTCAAACATCGCAGCACGCAAAAGCGCGATACTAAGGGCAGAAGCATCGCTTAGCCTGTACGCAAGCTCGCCAATGCTCGCGGTTGACCCCATGCCATCACGCAAGTCTTCAAGACGCTTTGCGTCCTTTTTAGACAGTCGCAATGCCTTGGCCACATCCTGTCCGCCCAGCAATCCCAATCGCCTGATTGGGTCGGTCGGAAAACCTTGTTCGAGATGCACAAGAACCGCGAGTTTTGACACATCAGCGCCGGGAAGAACCCTGGCCAATACTCCTGATTGCGCCATCGACGCCATTGAGGGGGCAGGATCCGGGGCTGACAGTATCTTCAACATCTCAGAGCCGACACGTTCCTTGGAAAGAGACTCTAATCCATCCAAATTCGCTGCAATTGCGGCCAAACCGTCCGCATCGATCCCCGCCGCTTCATCGCCATACCAAGCATGAAACCGGAAGAAACGCAGCGTGCGCAGATAATCTTCGCGGATCCGTTCGCCTGCATTGTCGATAAATCGAACGCGTCGAGCCTGAAGATCGGGAAGTCCATCCAATGGATCGAGAACCTGACCCGATGCGTCAGCATAAAGCGCATTCATCGTAAAATCTCGGCGCCGCGCGTCATCCTCGATCTTATCCGAGAATGCGACGACCGCCCGACGACCATCTGTCTGCACATCTTTTCGATAGGTCGTGATCTCGTACGGAACGTGATTGATGACGATCGTCACGGTGCCATGGTCAATACCTGTGGGCAGGGCGCGTAAACCCGCATCTTCGGCCAGTTCCATCACACGCGCAGGAAGCGCATTTGTGCACATGTCCAAATCTGTGATTTCGACCCCTAAAAGATCATTCCGCACACAGCCGCCCACGAAATAGACCTGATACCCTGCATCAGTCAGCAAGCCACACACCTGTTGTGCACCGACATCTTTGATCCATTCGCCTTGAATGCGTGTCATGTCACAAGCCTTTCAGCCAAACCGCGCAGCATTCGCGCCGTTGCACCCCAAATATAATAAGGGCCATGCGGGACGGTTTCGTACCATCGCATTTGTCCCTGCCAATAACGTCCCTGTTGACTGAAATTGGTCAGCTTGGTCACGTGATCGAAAGGCACGCGAAAGGCTTCGTCCACTTCGCCGGGCTCAACGATGGGCGTAAAGCTTTCTGTCACCAATCCCAGAACAGGCGTGACGGTAAATCCAGTCACGGTCTCATGCGCTGGCAGCTGTCCAAGTACCTCGACATTGGTGGGGGGCAATCCGATTTCTTCATGCGCTTCGCGCAGGGCAGTTGCGGCGATATCAGTGTCTATTTCATCACGTTTTCCGCCCGGAAAGGCAATCTGACCCGGATGATGCTTCAGCGCGGAAGAGCGTTTGGTCAGCACCAGCTCCAACCCATGCGAAGCTTCCACAAAGGGCATCAAGACACCGGCCTGACGCAATTTGCGCCCAGCAGGCAGTGTCACCCCGGGCGACAAGTCGAAATCCGAACTTTCCTTCCCAGGCAAGGAAAGGGCCGCGCGAAGACGCGCAATCTGATCAGGCGCTGTCGCCATCCGCACCCTTCGCATCTTTGCCAACTGTTTCTGGATCTAGATCGTAATGCGCCCCGCAGAACTGACAATCTGCTGTCACGCGGCCATCGTCATTGGTCATATGGCCAATGTCACGATCCGAGTAGATTGACAGGCTTTCGCGAACGCGTTCTTCCGAACAAGGGCAGCCGAAGCTAACCGGTTGTGGATCGTAGGCGCGCGGTGCCTCTTCATGAAACAGGCGCACCAAAAGCTCGGTTGGCTGTACGGAGGGACCGACAAGCTCCAACTCTTCCACAGAATCCAACAGGATGTTGGCGCGGCTCCAGTTTTCGCTATCCTCATCCGTCAAAAGATCACCCGCAGCCAGCAAACCATCTTCGCCGGACCCGCCTTCACCCGTTACGTGCGGCGACGCTTTCGGCATATGCTGAAGCATCACACCCCCGGCACGCCAGCCTTCTTCCCCACCAGCCCACATGGATTTCCCAAAGGTCAGATGGAAACGCGTCGGCAACTGTTCGGACTGGGCAAAATAAGCTTGTGCGCAATCTGACAAAGACTGGCCCGCAAGCGGTGTCATCCCGGTATAGGGTTGCTGGCTTTCAGTTTGCTGGATCAGGATTGCTAAGAACCCTTTGCCGACCTGTGGAAAACTAGGGCCCGTCGGGTCCAAACGCTCTTCATCAAAGCTTGCATAAGCTCGGATCGTTGCGGGCTCACCTTCGGACTTAGGTGCGTAGTAATCGGTTGCGATCAGTCGCGCCGGACCATCACCGCGGATTTGCAGCGATAGCTTCCACTGTTGCTTGATCGTCTGCCCAATCATCGCGGTCAGCATCGCGGCCTCGGCAACAAGGGCTTCGATTGCGGGGGGATAATTATGCTGGGACAAAATGGTATCCAGCGCCCCATCAAGGCGCAGCATGCGACCGCGAATGTCGCTGTTGTCCAGTTGGAATGGCAAAATGGTGTCATCCCATGCGATTTTAGAGTCAGAAAAGTCATTGGGGTTTCCTATCGGCGTTCAGCTTGGCATACCGCGTCTATATGGTGGCAGCAACCGAATGGAAAAGAGATGATCCGAAGATTTGGAGCCCCAAAGCAAAGAAATCGGCAATACAAACCGCGTCCAGGTGCGTATGCGATCCTTGCCTTGGGTCGTGATGTGCTGATCACCCATCAAGGTGGCCCGTTTGACGAATACCAATTACCCGGTGGCGGCATTGATGCCGGTGAAAGCCCGATTGCGGCGCTGCATCGCGAAGTGATGGAGGAAACCGGCTGGTCAATCCAAAGCCCGCGACGGTTGGGGGCTTATCGTCGCTTCACCTATATGCCTGAATACGATTTATGGGCCGAGAAGATTTGCCACATCTTTTTGGCTGTACCTGTCAGGCGGATCAGCGATCCGCTTGAACCGGATCACACCGCGGTTTGGAGCAGTGCCATGACCGCCACCAAAATTCTGCACAGCGAAGGCGATCGTCACTTCCTTCGCAGCTACGTCCGCGATTTGTAGGTCAGCATCACGCAGGAAAGATCATCACCGAACTCTTGCCCTCCTGCAAAACAATCCAGATCCCAGACCATGGCATCGAACATCATGTCATTCGTCAGCCCGCTGTTCTTTTCAAGGATTTCACCAAACCCTTGTTCTTCAATCTGATTTCCATCTGTACTCTCGCATTCGGTAAATCCATCCGAATAGAAGATCAGCCGCTCTCCCGGTTGGAGCGTCATGGTCTGGCGTTCAAATTCAGCCACCGAGATCAGTCCAATTGGCATCCCGCCATCCCCGATAAACTCCGCCTGGCCAGATCTGTTTAGTACCACCGCGCTGGGGTGGCCGCATTGTGAAAACTCCACCTTGCCCCTGGCCATATCCAGATATCCAAACAGCATAGTAAAATAATGCTCTGACAACATGTCCTTGGTCAGAAGTGTGTTCAGCTGTGCCGCCACGACCTCGGGTGGTTGGCGTTTGTGATTGCCATTCTCATGTTCGATCAAAGCAATGTTGTGAGTGGGCGAGCCTTCGGAAAGGTACGACGCCAAACGAGCTGTCAAAAGGGCGGACGCAATCCCATGCCCAGAGACATCAATCGAATAGAATGCGATATGGTCTTTCCCCGCATCAAAGAAACCGACCAGATCGCCACCCACATGCCCGCAGGGTTTAAGCATCAATGAAACCTCAGCCCTTCCCCAATCACGGAAGGATTCACGCACCAAAGACTGTTGCATCTTCCGGGCTTCAACCAAATCACGATCAATCGAATCATAAAGCGTCTTCAGCTCTGTCAGCGCTGATGAAACAAACCGGTTCGTTTCCTGCAGCTCGCGCTCCATCGACAGAAGTCGCCCGCCAGCGGTGATCCGCGCCCTTAGCTCATCCGGGTTAAAGGGCTTGGCAAGAAAATCATCAGCGCCGACATCCAATCCTCGCGCCACCGCCCCTTTATCGGTCTTCGACGTTAGCAAAATAAAATAGACATATCGCGAACCCTTCTGCGCGCGAATGGCTTTGCACAGCTCCAGCCCATCCATGCCCGGCATCATCCAATCACTTAGGATCAAGTCAAACTCTTGAGATGCGAATAGCTTCAGTGCATCGATCCCCGAAGCGGCTTCTTCGACTTGATAGCCTTGCCGGGATAAGGACTTTGACATCAGGCTTCGCTGGGCGCGGCTGTCATCAACAACCAATATGCGCTGTACCGAGTCGGCCCTAACGGGCGTGTCCTGCGTGGGACCTGTGTCGATTGACCCAGTGTTGTATGATTTTGCTATACTCAAAACTGCTCCAAAATACTGTAAGCAAATGACATCCTGAGCCAGTCCTAGAGCATCCGTTTTAACAGCTCTTTAAAGCTAAAATTCTCGTAGATATGTTTTCATAACAATATGTTAACTGATCCAAGACACGATATGGAAATCCAAGTAGGAGAGGGCCATGATCAACTGGAGCCGCGTGAACGAATTGAAAGACGAGATCGGTGAAGAAGACTTCGGTGAAATCGCCGAGATCTTTCTTGAAGAGGTCGAAGAGGTCATTGAACGCCTTAAATCCAGCCCCGATCCGTCGCTTTACGAACAGGACATGCATTTCCTGAAAGGCTCTGCATTAAACTTGGGCTTTCGCGACCTATCCGACATCTGCGGACAAAATGAACAGGCCGCAGCGCAAGGCCAGAGCAGCGCAGTGATGCTGAAGCCGGTTTTTGATAGCTATTCCCAATCAAAAACCGAATTTCTGGCTAAGTGCTAAGGCTTTAAACCACGAATTCTGCAATTGTTTCGTCATCGGTAATATCCGAGAACGCAAACCCACGCTCTTCCAAGCGCTGTTCCAAAAGATCAAAATTCTCTGGGTGGTTGGTTTCTATTCCAAGAAGGACCGAGCCAAAGTTCCGCGCGCTTTTCTTCATGTATTCGAAGCGCGCGATGTTGTCGTCTGGACCAAGAATCTGAAGAAAGTCTTTCAGCGCACCAGGACGCTGTGGAAGCCTGAGCAGGAAATACTTTTTCAACCCGGCAAAACGCTGCGCGCGTTCCTTTACATCAGGCAGGCGTTCGAAATCAAAGTTTCCGCCCGAAGTAACGCAAATGACTGTCTTGCCTTTGATCTGATCCTGAAGATCTTTCAGCGCATCTATGGACAGGGCCCCGGCGGGCTCTAACACAACGCCTTCCACATTCAACATGTCCAAAATGGTCAGGCAAATGCGATCTTCGGGCACGGCAAGCACATGTTCTGGATCAACAGTTTTCAAAACGTCGAAGGTCAACGCGCCGATCCGCGCGACAGCTGCGCCATCCACAAAATTATCAACCACGTCCAATGCAACTGGCGCACCTTTATTCAAAGCTGCCTTAAGGCTTGCGCCACCTGCTGGCTCAACATACCGAATCTCAGTCGCCGGAGCAGTCTCGCTCAGGTAGGTCGTGATCCCGGCAGACAGCCCACCGCCACCGACGGGCAAGATTACCATATCGGGCGCGCGCCCAAGCTGCGAAACAATCTCGGCTGCGACACTGGCCTGACCTTCGATCACATCCAGATCATCGAAAGGGGACAGAAAGTGCCCGCCTTCGGCCGCGCAATACTTCTGCGCGGCTTTCAACGTGTCATCGAAATAGTCCCCAACCAACCTGATTTCGATGTTGTCGCCGCCGAAAATGCGTGTTTTCTCGATCTTCTGTTGCGGTGTCGTGACAGGCATGAAAATCACTCCACGCACACCAAAATGGCGGCTGGTAAATGCGACGCCCTGCGCGTGATTGCCTGCCGAGGCGCAAACGAATAGATCGCGCGACGAATCCGCAGCCAGCGCCTTGCCCATCGCATTCAGCGCACCCCTGATCTTGTAACTGCGCACGGGGCTTAGGTCTTCGCGCTTCAGCCAAATATCGGCCTCATACTGCGCCGAAAGATGATCATTGCGTTGCAGCGGCGTCGCGGGGAACAGCGCCCGCATCTGTTGCTCGGCCACGCGGGCCCGTTTCAGAAAATCGCTCATGGTATGAACCTGCGCTTAGGTTGGCTTGGTTGGCAAGGTTGCTTGCGTTTGGCAGACCATTCCCGACATTTGGCAAAATGACAATGACGTCGGGGCACAAAACTTCATCTACACAGTAAAGCGGAACAACAGCCCTGGAACTGACCTTTGATCAGACATGCGACAACAATGCCGCTTGTGACATGTAAAATCCTGCCAAGCAAAGCTTGCCCCGCCTTTAAATAAAGGATAATCGCCCCGTAAGCTCGCCGGTCTTCATCGTGCGATACTCTGTGAAAGGGATTTTGATGATTACGTCCAACACTGCGCCACAGACTGCGCCAAAGAAAGTTGTTCTGGCTTATTCGGGTGGTCTTGATACCTCGATCATTCTGAAATGGTTGCAGACCGAATATGGCTGTGAGGTGATCACCTTCACCGCTGACCTTGGTCAGGGGGAAGAGCTGGATCCCGCGCGCAAGAAGGCCGAGATGCTGGGCATCAAACCCGAAAACATCCACATCGAAGATCTGCGCGAAGAATTCGTGCGTGACTATGTCTTCCCGATGTTCCGCGCGAATGCACAGTACGAAGGCTTGTATCTTCTGGGCACCTCGATCGCGCGCCCACTGATCTCGAAGCGTCTGGTTGAGATTGCTGCCGAACACGGCGCCGATGCCGTGTCCCATGGCGCGACCGGCAAAGGTAACGATCAGGTTCGGTTCGAACTGGCCGCTTACGCACTGAACCCGGAAATCGTTGTGATTGCCCCCTGGCGCGAATGGGATCTTGGCTCGCGCACCAAACTGCTGGAGTTTGCTGAGCAGAACCAAATCCCGATTGCCAAGGACAAACGCGGCGAGGCTCCGTTCTCGGTCGATGCGAACCTTCTGCACACGTCGTCAGAAGGTAAGGTTCTGGAAGACCCCGCGGAAGACGCGCCGGATTACGTTTATCAGCGTACTGTTCACCCCGAAGACGCACCGAACACGCCCGAATTCATCGAGATCGAGTTTGAAAAAGGTGATCCCGTTGCGATCAACGGCGAAAAGATGTCGCCCGCAACCATCCTGACCGAACTGAACGAATATGGCCGCAAGCACGGCATTGGCCGTCTTGATCTGGTCGAGGGTCGTTACGTTGGCATGAAATCGCGCGGCATCTATGAAACTCCGGGTGGTACCATCCTGTTGGACGCCCGTCGTGGCATCGAATCCATCACCATGGACCGAGGCGCGATGCATCTGAAAGACGAGCTGATGCCGAAATACGCAGAACTGATCTATAACGGTTACTGGTTCTCGCCAGAGCGTGAGATGCTGCAAGCTGCCATCGACGCCAGCCAAGATCATGTGACGGGCACCGTGCGTATGAAACTTTACAAAGGTCTGGGCCGTGTGGTTGGCCGTTGGTCAGATCATTCGCTGTACTCGGAAGAGCATGTGACCTTTGAAGAAGACATGGGCGCTTATGACCAGACTGACGCGGCCGGCTTTATCCAGCTGAACGCGCTGCGTCTGAAGCTGATCGCGATGCGCAACAAGCGCTTCAAGTAAGTTCGCGCCACGTCATTATAGACCGAACACAAACGCCCCCGTATCACGCGGGGGCGTTTTTACATGAGGACCGACATGCCCCTGACCCCCATCGCCGAAAAGATCGAACGCGGCCTGACGAAAGTGCCGTTCGGCGAAAGCCTGAAACTTGATTGCGGCGAAGATGGTGTGATTGTTCTGCAGGACGGTGCTTTGTCACGCGATGATGCAGAAACAGACTGCACAATCTCGATGTCACGCGAGAATCTTGAGAAGCTCATGAAGGGTGATTTGAACCCGATGACAGCATTCATGATGGGAAAAATCAAAGTGTCGGGCGAGGTTTCAATCGCCATGCGCCTTGGACAGCTTCTTAAGGGCTAGTCAGACACTAACCTTGCAGAAAACGATCAACTTCATCCCGTGTTGGGATTGCATCCGCAGTCCCGAAGCGGTTGACTTTTATCGCTGATGCTGCAGCGCCCAATCGCATGGCATCTTCTGGCATCATCCCCTGATCCAACCCAGCTGCAACGTAACCAATAAAGCAGTCGCCTGCGCCGGTTGTGTCCACCGGCGTAACTGGAAAAGCGGGCATCTGTGCAGTTTCCACACCGTTTTCCATCCAAACAGCACCATCTGCGCCCTTTGTGATGAGTACGACAGGCACCTCAAGGTCAGCCAGCGCGACGCCCAGCGCTTCGGTAAGCTGTTGAGCTTCGATCTCGTTCAGAACCAGCATGTCCGTTACGGGAAGCATTTTCTTCGCGGCCTCTGCCGTGAACGGCGCAGCAGAGTAAATCACCCGCATCTTACGGGCCTGCGCCATCTTTGCAGCTTCGGCCGTCAGGTTCGTTTCGTTCTGCAATATCAGTGTGTCACTTGACCCAGCGTTCTTCAGTGCGCCTTCGATCAATGCGCTTGAAAAAGCTGTATTTGCGCCGGAATAGAGAATGATTTGGTTCTCGCCCTCAGCATCAACCAAAATATTGGCATGCCCGGTCGGGACATCCAGCGTGGCGACATGGCGAACGTCCACCTCGGCTTTATCCAACGCCTCGACGCACCAAGCTCCCTCTGGTCCAACGGCGCCGATGTGGCGGATATTTGAGCCAGCGCGGGCAACGGCCACCGACTGGTTTGCCCCTTTGCCACCAAGACCGACTGAATGCTCATCCGCTGAAAGCGTTTCGCCCGGGGCCGGCATATGCGGCACACGATAGAAATTGTCGATGTTGATCGAACCGAAGTTAAAGATGGTCACAGGGCGTCTCCTTGCCAGCTCAAGTTAACGCGCTTGCGGCGTGGTGCAAGGGCAGCCTAAAGTAACGGGGAAGAGCCTTGTTTTATTCACCTTTTTGAATGGAACTTTGCTATTGTATTCCATTGTATACAGTTTATACGAGCCATCAATACGCTCATTAGCATGGAGACGACCATGACAAAGATCCAAGCCACTCTTATTCCCGGCGACGGGATTGGCCCCGAAATCACCGAAGCCGTCACTGCAATCCTTGATCACATGGGCAGCCCATTTGAATGGGATGTTCAGCAGGCCGGTATGTCTGCATTTGATGCAACCGGAACACCGCTGCCAGAAGCCACGCTGGAAAGCATTGGCAAAACCAAGCTGGCACTTAAAGGTCCGTTGACCACGCCCGTGGGTGGTGGCTTCAAGTCGATCAACTTGCAACTGCGTCAGGCGTTCAACCTGTACGCAAACGTGCGCCCGACCAAAACGATCAAAGCCGACGGACGTTACGACAACATCGATATGGTGATCTTCCGCGAGAACCTGGAAGGGTACTACATCTCGGACGAAGGCTATATGGAGCATAACGGCGACCCCGAGGGCAAAGTCTTCTCGACCGGGTATAACACCAAAGAAGGTGCACGCCGGATCACACGGGCGGCGTTCGAATATGCGCTGGCAAATGGTCGCAAGAAAGTCACCATCGTTCACAAGGCCAACATCCTGAAGCTGCTGTCAGGCATGTTTTTGGAAGAAGCCCGCGATGTGGCCAAAGAATATGAAGGCCGCGTCGAATGCGATGAGCGCATCGTTGATGCCTGCGCCATGCAGATGGTTATGTATCCCGATTCATTCGACGTCATCGTCACAACCAACCTGTTTGGCGACATCCTGTCTGACCTCGCTGCTGGTCTGGTCGGCGGTTTGGGCTTGGCACCGGGCGCCAACATCGGCGAAGACGCTGCGATTTTTGAAGCTGTGCATGGCTCGGCCCCGGACATCGCCGGACAACAGAAGGCCAACCCCTGCGCCTTTTTGATGGCTGCGGGTCTGATGCTGGAACATGTTGGCAAAACCGACGACGCCCAGCGCCTAAAGAAAGCTGTGATCGAGACCGTTCAGGCCAAAGACCGTGTAACCCCGGATCTTGGCGGCACTGGCAACACTATGTCGATCGCCGAAGCGATTATGGATCGCCTGTAAGGTTTGATGCGTCGCAAAGACGTGTCACATTAGATGTGCGAGCCTTCGGAATTGGAGGCTCGCATGACAAACCTGATCACCATCACCAATGACACCGTCGAGAAGCACGGCTTCTTTTGCAAAATGTCCGCTCGCAAAAGCTCGGCTTGGAAGCGAAAGCGCGCGTGGCTGTCAGACCGTTTTGATGAGGGGCTGCAAATGCGGCTTCTGGATAATGGCGAACGCGGGTTTATCGAATTCTCACCCGGTGATTTCGCATGGCGCGGTGTCGAAAACGCAAGCGACTTCATGGTTATTCACTGCCTGTGGGTCGTCGGCAAAAGCAAAGGCAAAGGTCACGCCAAAGCCTTACTGGACGACGCCGAAACCTATGCCCGCGAAAACGGGTTTCATGGCATCGCTGCATTAACGAGCACGGGAAACTGGATCGTTGATCGACCCATTCTTGAAGCACGCGGATACCATGAGGTTGAAGCCACCCCGCCCGGGTATTCGCTTATGGCCTTGCCATTTGACAAAGGCGCCTCAATGCCCCGTCTTGCTGGTCGTTGGGACGAGAAAGCCAAGGCTTTGGGTAACGGCCTAACCGTACTGCATTCTGCTCAATGTCCTTATCTTGAGGACGCGGTCCAACACGCAAAAGAGGCCGCAACAGAGGCTGTTATCCCTTTCAACGTTTCTGAAATCACCAGCGCGCAGGATTCTGCGGGACCGCGCTCCAAATCCTTACGGTGTCTTTTCAATGGTCCTGAATGGGCGGCAAATTGCATCGCACTATCTGTTGAAGAAGCAGATCATGCCTCTGCTTGCGCAATCATAGGCGATTTTGGCAAGTCTTCACCCCAAGTCCCTTTTTTTTCGTGCCGATCTTGTGTATGGAAAAGGGGAAATCCCACCTTTCGCCGTTCAGGGCATTGACCCTTTGGCGAAGTTCTCCGCGAAAAAATGAGGTGTTCTAAAATGACCGATAAATCGCAAGCAGACATACTGTATACCATTGTAGACGAAGCGCCCGAGCTGGCCTCGGCCTCGTTTCTTCCTATCGTTCGCAAGTTCGTTTCCGCCGCAGGTATTACCGTTGGAACGCCTGACATTTCGCTGGCAGGCCGCATCATCGCGACCTTCCCGGACAACCTGACCGACGAACAACGTCAGTCGGACGATCTGGCCGCACTGGGTGAGTTGGTGAAAACGCCGGATGCAAACGTCATCAAACTTCCGAACATCTCGGCCTCGGTGCCGCAGCTGGTGGCTGCCATCGAAGAGCTTCAGGCGCAGGGCTACAACTTGCCCAGCTACCCTGAAGACCCCCAGTCCGACGAAGATAAAGCCATCCGCGCGCGTTACGACGCGATCAAAGGCTCGGCTGTAAATCCGGTTCTGCGTGAAGGTAACTCGGATCGCCGTTCGGCCCGTGCCGTTAAAAACTTCGCCCAGAACAACCCTCATTCGATGGGTGCTTGGGAATCGTCCTCGAAGACCAAAGTGTCCTCGATGCCTGGCAACGACTTCTATGCCAACGAAGTTTCGGCCACCATCACCGCCGCTCAGGCTGGTGACGCAACAATTGAGTTCGTCGGCAAAGATGGATCGACCACTGTTCTGAAAGACGGCTGGCCGTTGGAAGAAGGCACCATCGCGGATGCGACGTTTATGTCGGCCAAAGCGCTGAGCGCGTTCCTTGCTGACGCCATCGAAGACACCAAAAAAGACGGCACCATGTTTTCGCTTCATATGAAAGCGACCATGATGAAAGTGTCGGACCCGATCATTTTCGGCCACGCTGTAAAAGCATGGCTTGGCCCGGTTTGGGATAAGCACGGTGAAGCCATCGCCGCCGCTGGTGGCTCTCCGAATTCCGGTCTGGGTGACGTTCTGGCCGCAATCGACGGTATGGATAATGCTGCCGAGATCAAAGCAGAGATCGCCGCGCTGGACCGCCCCGGCATGTATATGGTCGACAGCGATAAAGGCATCACCAACCTGCACGTACCATCCGATGTGATCATCGACGCGTCGATGCCCGCCGTGATCCGCGCAGGCGGTAAAGGCTGGGACGCTGACGGCAACAAAGGCGACACCAACTGCGTGATCCCAGATCGTTGCTATGCCACGATCTATGACGAAAGCATCAACTTCTTCAAAGCCAATGGTGCTTTGGACGTAACCACCGCGGGTTCGGTGGCCAATGTTGGTTTGATGGCGCAGAAGGCTGAAGAATACGGCTCGCACCCGACCACATTCGAAGCACCTGCAGATGGCTCGATCCGCATCGTAACCGCCAATGGCGACACGCTGCACAGCCACGAAGTTGAGGCCGGAGATATCTGGCGGTCCTGCACCGTGAAGAAAGCCCCGATCGAAAACTGGATCGAGCTCGCCTTGGACCGTCAGCGCCTGACGGGTTCGGAATCCATCTTCTGGCTGGACGCAAACCGCGGCCACGATGCCGAGCTGATCAAATACGTGACGCCCGCATTGGAGGCGGCCGGCAAAGCCGACCTGTTCCAGATCATGGCCCCGCGTGAAGCAACGGCTCAGTCGCTGAAGACCATCACCGCTGGCAACGATAGCATCGCCATCACCGGCAACGTGCTGCGTGACTATCTGACCGACCTGTTCCCGATCTTGGAGCTGGGAACCTCGGCCAAGATGCTGTCGATCGTGAAGCTGATGAAGGGCGGCGGTCTGTTTGAAACTGGCGCTGGTGGGTCCGCTCCGAAGCACGTTCAGCAGCTGGTTGAAGAAAACCACCTGCGTTGGGATTCGATGGGTGAGTTCTGCGCGCTGGGTGAAAGCTTGAACTTCTTGGCTGACGTCAAAGGCAACGCCAAAGCTGGCGTTCTGGGCGCTGCTGCAGAAGCCGCTACACAAGGCATTTTGGACAACAACAACTCTCCTTCGCGCAAAGTTGGTCAGCCTGACAACCGTGACAGCCACTACTGGTTCGCACGGTATTGGGCTGATGCTCTGGCTGCTCAGTCGGATGACGCCGGTCTGGCGGCTGAGTTTGCGCCCGTCGCAAAAGCTCTGGCCGATGGCGAAGCTACGATCCTGTCTGAACTGGCCGCTGCCCAAGGACCGGCCGCTGACATCGGCGGATACTTCCGCCCGTCGGTCGAAATGAAAGCAAAAGTGATGCGCCCCTCAGCCACACTGAACGCAATCATCGGCTAAACGCTGACTTCTAAAAGAATAGATGCCCCGTGGTCAAAGCCGCGGGGCATTTTCTATTTGGTCAGAACGCCTGCGCGTAAAAGCTCTTCTCGGCTTGGGGTCCAAAGCTCGGGCGGTCGCGTCGCAAATGCCTGATCCAAAAACCACGAAGGAAGGCCACGATCTGACAAAAAGGTCCGATCCCGCTTTTCTTCCGCTTCCACATCGAACAGCGCAAGATTGATCGTGCTTTCCAATGTGTAGCCGTGAAACCCGATTACTGTATCCAGCGTCGCGGTTCTGGCGGCCCCCGCCATGAACACTAAGGTACAGGCCGAGCTGCATTCATCGATAGCATTGGTATCCAGCGCGCGGGTCTCAACCAATTTCACTAATCCACGGGCCTCGAAAATATTGCCGCCTGCGCTGTTCAAGTGAAGCGTTTGAATATCCGGGTGGGTTTCAAGCATCGCCCGGAATGCCTTGGTCACTCCGCCCGTGATCGTGCCTTCCAAATGAATGTCGGTTCCAGAAGAGGTTACATACAACGCGTATTGTTGCGCATGTTCACGGGCGCGTCTTTCAGAATAGCTTTCCTGTTCGATGATCACATCGGTCGCAAGCCACAGGCCCCACCACAGCGAAAGCATCATGAACACGGCAACCACCAATCCCAGCAATCCCCCCCATATCGGAAGTTGAGCGCCCAGCGCGGTGCCTTGTTTCTCTACTGATCTAAAAAACCCGGTGGCCTGCCAGATCAGCAAAAGCAAATCGGCTGCAAACAAGGCAACAACCGGTGCAATGGGAAGTGGGGCGAACTTGGTCAGGCCAAGAAACGTCGCAATGATGAAAAGCCGTAGTCCAACGGCATTGACCCAGAAGCTTTGAATTGGTGGCTGCTCACCACGCCAATGGGTCTGAATATATCGCATGGCAAAGCCTAGACCCCGCCATGCAATCAGGTCAATTCACGCTTACTTTTTGCCCAAACGGGTCGCTGCCAACATCGCCATGTTTAGAATGTCGTTCGAGGTCGAGTTGGTCGAGCAAATCTGGATTGGCTGATCAATGCCCGACAAGATCGGACCAATCACAGTAGCACCCGCAAGTTCCTGCATCATCTTAACCGAGATCGACGCCGAGTGACGCGCTGGAACCACAAGAATGTTGGCCGGGCCAGACAGGCGACAGAATGGATACTGCGCCATAACGTCTGGGTTCAATGCCACATCTGCGGTCATTTCGCCTTCGAATTCGAAATCCACACCGCGTGCTTCCAGAATGGCCGGCGCTTCATGCAGTTTCGAGGCGCGTTCCGACACCGGATATCCGAAGGTCGAGAAGCTGACAAATGCCACACGCGGCTCAAGTCCCAAACCGCGCGCAACGGCAGCGGCACGTTCAGCGATATTGGCCAGATCTTCGGTTTCAGGCCATTCATGCACCAAGGTATCGGCCACCAGAACGATGCGACCCTTGTGCAAAACAGCCGTGACGCCCACGGCGCCGTCGCTGGCGCGCGCATCAAACACATGATTGATACGGTCCAAAACATAGGCCGATTTGCGTGTGGCCCCAGTGATCAAACCATCGCAATGACCGTGTGCCAGCATCAGCGATGCAAAAACGTGACGATCACGTGCCGCTAGACGGTGAATGTCGTGACGGTCAAAACCCTGACGCTGAAGGCGCTCGTATAGGAAGTCTTTGTAGGTCTCCAAATGCTCGGTGTTGGCGGCATTCACCACGCGCAGTTCGCGCACAGCATCGGCCAGTCCTTCCGCCTCGAGCTTTTGTTTCACATCTTCTTCACGGCCAATAATCAGCGCACGACCATAGCCGTTTCGTTGATACTGAACGGCGGCGCGCAGAACCTGCGGGTTGTCGCCTTCGGCAAACACCATAGACGCCTGGTTTTTACGTGCCCGCGCAGTGATCCCGCGCAGGATCGAAGCTGTCGGATCCATCCGCGCTTTCAGGCTTTGCTCATACCCATCAATGTCGATGATCGGACGGCGCGCAACACCGGTGTCCATTCCCGCTTTCGCAACCGCTGGCGGGATCACATGGATCAGGCGCGGGTCGAATGGTGTCGGGATGATGTAATCACGACCAAAAGTCAGCTTCTTGCCGTAAGCCATCGCCACTTCATCGGGGACATCTTCACGCGCCAGTTCAGCCAAAGCGCGTGCGCAGGCGATCTTCATTTCGTCATTGATGGCACGCGCGTTGATGTCCAAGGCGCCACGGAACAGATACGGGAAGCCCAACACGTTGTTCACTTGGTTCGGGTAGTCCGAGCGACCCGTCGCAACAATCGCGTCATTGCGCACTTCGTGGGCTTCTTCCGGAGTGATTTCTGGATCTGGGTTCGCCATCGCGAAGATCACAGGATTGTCCGCCATCGAAGCAACCATGTCTTGCGTCACGGCGCCTTTGACCGAAACGCCAAGGAATACATCTGCACCATCCATCGCCTCTTCCAGCGTGCGCAGCTCAGTGTTGGCAGCGTGGGCAGATTTCCACTGGTTCATGCCTTCGGTACGACCCTGATAAATCACGCCCTTGGTGTCACAAACGATGCAGTTGTCATGCTGTGCACCCATGGCCTTGATCAGCTCGATGCAGGCGATGCCCGCAGCACCGGCGCCATTCAAAACGATCCGGCATTCTTCGATTTTCTTGCCCGACAAGCGCAACGCATTCATCAAGCCCGCTGCACAAATCACCGCTGTCCCATGCTGGTCGTCATGGAAAACAGGAATGTTCATCTCTTCCTTAAGACGTTGCTCGATGATGAAACACTCGGGCGCTTTGATGTCTTCAAGATTGATGCCGCCAAATGTCGGGCCCATCAGCTTGACCGCGTTAATGAAAGCCTCGGGGTCTTCGGTGTCCAGCTCGATATCGATCGAGTTCACATCTGCGAACCGCTTGAACAGAACGGCCTTACCTTCCATCACTGGCTTTGAAGCGAGCGCGCCTAGGTTACCCAATCCCAAAACCGCAGTCCCGTTAGAGATCACCGCCACAAGATTGCCCTTGTTGGTATAGTCATAAGCCGTTTGCGGGTTCTCGGCGATCGCCTCACAAGGAACAGCAACGCCCGGCGAATAAGCCAAAGACAGATCGCGCTGCGTGGTCATCGGGACGGATGGCGTGACCTCGAATTTGCCCGGTGTCGGGTCAATATGATAGGCAAGCGCCTCTTCGTCTGTGATCTTAGCTTTGGGCATTTTTCGGGCCTTTGTCGTCTTCATTCGAAGTCCAACCCTTACAGGGGTAAAAACCGGTCCTCAACCGCTATTCGGATATTATTATGTCCTAAAGCCGTGTTTTTCGGTAATTCTTGGAAATCCGAAGTCTGTGTGCGGTAACATTCGAAATTCAGTGGCTGTAAATCATTCCCTCGTGCCTTTCGGGGCGATCCAGCCTATATGTGAGCCATTAGATTTGGAGGCGTCACGTGGCACAAAAAATCCTTCTTACCGGCGGTGCGGGCTTCATTGGGTCGCATACATTCGTTGAGCTTACCAAAGCTGGGTACGAGGTTGTCATTTTGGACAACTTCTCGAACGCGCAGCGGGATGTGCCTGACCGGCTCGAGGTGATCAGCAACGAAAATGTGGTCCTCGTAGACGGCGATGTGCTGGACGAAGCGTTTATGACGCGTGTCTTTGCAGAGCACAAATTCGACGCCGTGATCCACTTTGCCGCGTTGAAAGCCGTTGGTGAAAGCACCGAGAAACCGCTGGATTATCTAACCACCAACATCTCGGGCCTGTACACACTTCTGAATGTGATGAAGGCCGCCGGCGTATTCCGTCTGGTCTTTTCATCTTCAGCCACGGTTTACGGCCAGCCCGACCAGTTGCCCGTTCCTGAAACGGCAAAGCGCAGCTTTAACAATCCATACGGTTACACGAAACTTGTCTGCGAAGAGTCACTGGAGCAGATCGCCGCCGCCGATGATCGCTGGGCGTTCGGCATTCTTCGGTACTTCAATCCCGCCGGCGCGCATGAAACAGGACTGATCGGGGAAGATCCCAACGACATTCCGAACAATCTGATGCCGTATATTGCAAAGGTCGCAACTGGCGAGCTTGAGAAGCTTTCGGTTTTCGGCGATGACTACGACACACCCGATGGAACCGGTGTTCGCGACTATATCCACGTAATGGATTTGGCCCGCGGGCACGTTCAATCAGTTGGTGCTTTGCTAGAAACCAACGAAAGTCACACCGTAAATCTGGGTACCGGTACTGGGTATTCGGTGATGGACATGTTGCGCGCCTACGAAAAAGCCTCGGGCAAAGAGCTTCCTTACCAAATGTCCCCGCGGCGCACGGGTGATGTTGCCAGCGTCTATGGTGATCCATCAAAGGCCCGGGAAATTCTGGGCTTCGAAGCCGAACGTGGTCTGGATGAGATGTGCCAATCCAGCTGGAATTGGGTCTCGCGCCGCAAAAACACCTGACCCCTCTTTCACCCCGGCGCATGACGTCCTAGTCTGTCGCAAAGCAATTCGCCGGGGGGCAGCAGGTGAGCGATAAACCAGCCAAGATCACGCCAATGATGGCGCAGTTTCTTGAGATCAAAGAGGGCTATCAAGACGCCCTTCTGTTCTATCGCATGGGCGATTTTTACGAGCTTTTCTTCGATGATGCCGTTGCAGCGGCCGAAGCGCTGGATATTGCGCTAACCAAACGCGGCAAGCATCTTGGCGAAGACATCCCCATGTGTGGCGTGCCGTTCCATGCTGCCGAAGGATATCTTTTGACGCTTATCCGCAAAGGTTTCCGTGTTGCGGTATGTGAACAGATGGAAAGTCCGGCCGAAGCCAAAAAGCGTGGCGCGAAGTCCGTCGTAAAACGCAATGTTGTACGATTGGTCACCCCTGGGACTTTGACAGAAGAAAGCCTGCTAGACGCCCGCCGTCACAATTTTCTTGCAGCCTTCAACGAAGTTCGCGGCGAAGGTGCCCTGGCGTGGGTTGATATCTCGACCGGAGCATTTCGCGTGATGCCATGTCCGCCTGTTCGGCTGGGTCCAGAGCTTGCCCGACTTGCCCCCCGCGAAGTTGTTATGTCCGAGGCCGGGTATCCGGATTACGCCGAAATAGTGACTGAATCCGGCGCTTCCCCGACAGAGGTTGGGCGAGCTGCCTTTGACAGCACGGGGGCTGAAAAACGGCTGCTTGACCTGTATAAGGTTGGTTCCCTAGACGCTTTTGGCAATTTTTCGCGGGCCGAACTGGGCGCGATGGGCGCGATTGTCGAATACTTGGACATCACACAGAAAGGCAAACTGCCCCTGCTGCGCGCACCTGTGAAGGAGCAGGCGCATGGCACGATGCAGATTGACGCCGCCACGCGCCGAAATCTTGAACTGACCCACAGCTTGTCAGGCGGACGCGATGGATCGCTTTTGTCAGTTATAGACCGCACCATAACTTCGGGTGGTGGGCGATTGCTGGAACGGCGGGTTTCAAGCCCGTCGCGGACCCTGCCCGAGATCAATGCGCGGCTGGATGCGGTCCGTTTTCTGGTTGAACAGAGACTAATATGCGAGAATACGCGCGAGTTTATGCGCAGCGTTCCAGACATCGACCGTGCGCTATCGCGCCTTGGCTTGGAACGCGGTGGTCCGCGGGATCTTGGGGCTATCCGTAACGGGCTTGCCGCCGCCAGCGATCTTGCAGATAGCCTTTCACAGTCAGATCTTCCGTCAAAATTGGCTGAAGCCTCGGCCAATCTGCGCGGCCATGATGATCTGATCGAGCTTCTTGATCAGGCGCTTGTGGCAGAACCCCCACTTTTGGCCCGCGACGGGGGTTATATCGCGCCGGGTTATGATGAAGAACTGGACGAAGCCCGGCAGCTTCGTGACGAGGGGCGCAGTGTCATTGCAACAATGCAAGCGCAATATGCGGAACACACCGGAATAAGCACGCTTAAGATCAAGCACAACAACGTGCTGGGTTATTTTATTGAAACTACGGCGACACATGCCGAAAAGATGCTGAACGCGCCACTGTCGGAAACCTATATTCACAGGCAAACCACAGCCAATGCGGTTCGCTTCACCACCGTCGCGCTTAGCGATATGGAAACCAAGATCCTGAATGCAGGAAACAGAGCACTTGAGATTGAAAAGCGTCTCTATTCCACCTTAACAGGCGCAATTTTGGACAAGGTAGCCCAAATCTCAGACACCGCGCGCGCCTTGTCAGAGATTGATGTAGCGACTGGCTTTGCTGACTTCGCCCGATCCGAAAACTGGTCCGCACCCAAGGTCGATGACAGCCGATTGTTCCACGTGGAAGCCGGGCGCCATCCCGTGGTCGAAGCAGCCCTGCGCAAGTCTGGCGAGGCCTTCGTTGCCAACGACTGCGACCTTGCGGACGGAGAAAAACCTGCCGATGTCTGGCTTTTAACCGGTCCGAACATGGCCGGTAAGTCGACCTTCTTGCGCCAGAACGCATTGATAGCGCTATTGGCCCAAGCCGGCAGCTTTGTTCCCGCAAAATCCGCCCATATAGGATTGGTATCGCAGTTGTTCAGCCGCGTGGGTGCTTCGGACGATCTGGCGCGTGGGCGGTCGACCTTTATGGTCGAAATGGTCGAAACTGCTGCCATTCTGAACCAAGCAGATGACCGCGCGCTTGTCATTTTGGATGAGATCGGGCGCGGCACTGCGACTTATGACGGGCTTTCGATTGCCTGGGCCACTCTGGAACACCTTCACGACGTCAACAAATCCCGCGCTTTGTTTGCCACCCATTATCACGAGATGACCCAGCTATCCGACAAGCTGGATGGGGTCGAAAACGCGACCATCGCCGTAAAAGAATGGGAAGGCGAGGTGATCTTCTTGCACGAAGTTCGTAAGGGCGCCGCGGATCGGTCTTATGGTGTTCAAGTCGCGAAACTTGCGGGGCTTCCTGATAGCGTCGTTGCCCGTGCAAATATTGTTCTTGAAGCATTGGAAAAAGGAGAGCGTGAGGATTCCGGCCAAAAGGCCGTGATTGATGATCTTCCGCTTTTCTCTGCCATTGCAGAACCGGCACCAGCCAAAGCTTCGGGCAACAGTGATCTTGAGCGTGCGCTAAAAGATATTCACCCTGACGACCTTAAGCCAATCGAAGCGCTTAACTTGCTTTACGAGCTGAAAGATTTGGCAGCAGAAAAGTAAACGCCCCCGGAAATCCGAGGGCGCTTTAATCTTTTGCCTGTAAGCAGCTTACTTTGGTGACGAAGACACGCCAACTTGTGCTGGGCGCAGAAGGCGATCGTGCAACATGAAGCCTTCGGCCATTACCTGAATGATATCGCCAGCCTTGGTGCCGGGCACAGGGGCCTCGAACATGGCCTCATGCACTTCAGGGTCAAATTCATCACCCACTTCAGGGGCCATAAGATGAATGCCGTGCTTGTCGAAAATGCCAAGAAGCGCGCGCATCGTAAGCTGAACGCCTTCCAGCAGCGCTTTGTCCGCTTCGCCGGCTTCGCTTGAAGCCTCAAGCGCGCGTTTCATATTGTCGTAAACCGGAAGCATATCGCGCGCCAACTTTGAGCCGCCGTAGTTCTCGGCCTCACGGCGATCACGTTCGCCACGTTTGCGGGTGTTTTCCGCATCTGCCAGCGCACGCATGAAACGATCTTTCATCTCGTCACGCTCGGCGCGCAACGCGACCAGCTGATCCTCAAGACTTACTTCGTCGTCCACGGTCACTTCCTCGGTCATCAGTTTGTCGATGCCCGGTTCCAGTTCCTCTGCGTGTTCGGTCTTCGCGTCCGTCATATCTTTGCCTCTATCCTCGGCGTTTATCCACGATCCGAGATCATCTTGCCAATCAGCTGGGCTGTATAGTCCACAATTGGAACAATCCGCCCATAGTTCAGCCGTGTCGGACCAATCACCCCGACAGCACCAATAATCTTTCGATCAGCGTTCATATAAGGTGAAACCACCAAAGAGGAACCCGAAAGTGAGAAAAGTTTGTTCTCTGAGCCAATAAAAATGCGCACACCCTCGCCCTGATCGGCCAGATCAAGGAAATCTGCGATATCTCGCTTGCGTTCAAGGTCATCAAACAGCGTGCGGATTTTGTCCAAATCGACTTCTTCAGCGTCCTCGGTCAAAAGATTCGAGCGGCCACGCACGATCAAACGCTCATACGGCTGGCCTTCATTCTCCCAAATCGCGGCGCCACTTTCGATCAACACTTGCGCAAGTGTGTCCAGTTCTTGCCGGCGATGGGTGATTTCCTTTGAAACGATCCCCTGAAGCTCTGATATCGTGCGCCCTTCTGCCAATGAATTCAGAAAATTCGCGGCCTCTCGCATAGAGCTTGGCGTTTGTCCTACGGGCGGTTCAAAAACACGGTTCTCGACATGGCCATCAGCGAAAACCAGCACTGCAAGGGCGCGGTCCGGGCCAAGTGATACGAATTCGATATGTTTAATCGGGGCTTCGTGCTTGGGGGTTAGAACAAGACTTGCCCCGGCAGTTATCCCCGACAGTGCAGCGCCCACACGGTCCATCATCGAACTGATATTGCTTTCGCCACCCACTGTGGCGTCGATTTTCTGACGGTCGTCTTTCGTCAGATCCGAAACCTCTAACAGCCCATCAACAAACATTCGCAAGCCAAGTTCGGTGGGGATACGACCTGCAGACACATGCGGGCTGTTCAACAGCCCCATGAACTCTAAGTCCTGCATAACATTACGAATGGTTGCCGCGCTGACGCTTTCAGTCAAGCTGCGGGTAAGGCTGCGCGACCCAACCGGCACGCCCGTTTCAAGATAGCTTTCAACGATACAGCGGAACACCTCGCGCGAGCGATCGTTCATATCTTCCATCAATTCAGGGCCATCTGCCATCAGCTTACGCCTTGCCTTTTTGCCAGACCCATGGCTATCACGCTTTAAAAGCGGAAACAAAGGAAGAAGCCATGCGTCCCTCTGGTCGGAATTTAGATCAAATGCGCCCGATTTCAATCGAGACCGGGGTAACAAAACACGCAGAAGGATCCTGCATGATCCGCGTCGGTGATACACACGTTCTGTGTACCGCGTCTTTGGAAGAACGCGTACCCCCATTTCTGCGCAACTCTGGCAAGGGTTGGGTAACTGCAGAATACGGAATGCTGCCGCGGTCCACCGGATCACGCATGCGTCGCGAAGCGGCTGCCGGCAAACAAGGCGGCCGCACTGTCGAGATTCAACGCCTGATCGGGCGCAGCTTGCGCGCCGGTGTTGATCTAGTTGGACTGGGCGAGCGCCAGATCACAGTTGATTGTGATGTCATTCAAGCCGATGGCGGCACACGCTGTGCTGCAATCACCGGCGGTTGGGTTGCGCTGCGCCTTGCTGTGAACAAACTGCTGAAAGCTGGCGATGTTACCACGGATCCACTGATGGATCCCGTCGCAGCTGTTTCATGCGGAGTTTACGCGGGTCAGCCAGTGCTAGATCTGGATTACCCAGAGGACAGCGAAGCAGGCGTTGATGGCAACTTTGTTCTGTGCGGTCCGAAACTGATCGAAGTTCAAATGTCGGCTGAAGGATCTACCTTTACCCGTGATCAAATGAACCAGCTGATGGACCTTGCAGATAAAGGTGTTAACGAATTGGTCGCCGCACAGATCGAGGCAACGTCGTAATGCGTCGTTTCGACGGTAAGAATCTGGTGATCGCCACGCATAACGCGGGCAAGCTGCGCGAAATCTCTGCGCTTCTTGCCCCGTTTGGCATTCAGGTCACCTCGGCAGGCGAACTTGGCCTCCCGGAACCAGAAGAAACAGAAGATAACTTTGCTGGAAACGCCCGAATCAAGGCGCATTTTGCTGCAAAAGAAAGCGGCCTGCCCGCCCTGTCCGATGACAGTGGCATTATGGTCGACGCTTTGGGCGGAGCGCCCGGCGTTTATACGGCCGATTGGGCTGAGACCCCCAATGGCCGTGATTTTCCAATGGCGATGGGAAAAACCTGGTCGCTTTTGGAAGAAAAGAACGCCCCTTACCCCCGTACCGCCCGCTTTTGCTGCACGCTTTGCCTTGCATGGCCCGACGGTCACGACGAGCTTTTCGAGGGCAAAGTTGATGGGTCTTTGACTTGGCCTATGCGTGGGGATCTGGGTTTTGGTTATGACCCGATTTTTGTGCCCGAAGGATTTGACATCACATTCGGCGAAATGGACCCAGACAAGAAGCACCAGATGAGCCACCGCGCCGATGCGTTTGCCAAGCTGGTGAAGGGCGCCTTTGCCTGAGAATTGGCAAATCGGGGGCTTCGGCCTTTATGTGCACTGGCCCTTCTGCGCATCAAAATGCCCTTATTGCGACTTCAACAGTCATGTGTCGGCGTCGATTGACCAAACCGCATGGAAAGATGCCTATTTAGCCGAACTTCGACGCTGTGGCGCTGAAACTCAGGGCCGCGTGCTGGACAGCATCTATTTCGGCGGCGGCACTCCCAGCCTGATGGACCCGGAAACCGTGGCCGCAATCATCGAAGAAGCGCGCCAGCATTGGACATTTTCCAATGACATTGAGATCACGCTTGAAGCTAACCCAAGTTCGATCGAAATGCAGAACTTCCGTGGCTACAAAGATGGTGGTGTAAATCGCGTCTCGATGGGTATCCAGGCGTTGAACGAAGATGATCTTCGCAAACTTGGCCGTCTTCACAGCGTGGAAGAGGCAAAACAGGCTCTAACACTGGCCAAATCAGTGTTTGATCGTGTTAATTTCGATCTGATCTACGCACGGCAAGACCAAAGTTTGGATGCGTGGGAGGCTGAACTGCGCGAGGCAATCAGTTATAACCCAGCGCACATGTCGCTTTACCAGCTCACGATTGAACCCGGAACGGCTTTCGGAGCACGTCATGAGGCCGGCAAGTTAAAGGGGTTGCCTTTAGACGAGCAGGCAACGGACATGTATTTCCTGACTCAACGCATCACGCGCGAGGCTGGGATTCCGGCCTACGAAGTCTCTAATCATGCCCAAATCGGCGATGAAAGCCGCCATAACCTTATTTACTGGCGCTCTGGCGACTGGCTGGGCATCGGTCCCGGCGCGCACGGTCGCATCACCCTAAATGGGACGCGATACGCCACAGAAACCGCCCTTTCCCCCAATGAATGGCTGAACGCAGCGTCGATTGGCGGCGGGGAAAGCTTGCGTGACAAAATTCCAGCCGATGAATGGGCAACAGAGTTTCTTTTGATGGGACTGCGCACGGCTGAGGGGATCGATCTTGATCGCCTTAGTTCAATCCATGAATCAGCTCTAAATCAAAGCAAAATCAAAGACTTACTAGAGATGGCTTTGATTGACCTTGATGGGAATACACTTCGGGCGACCGAAGATGGCCGCCCTGTGTTAAATGGGATTTTGCGTGAATTGCTGGCTGACTAACACTTAGCTGGACAGTTTTCCGCAGATATCATCCAGCTGATCCAAATTTTGGTAGCGAACGGTAACCGTGCCCGCTTCACCCCCGGCCTTATGATCGATCTGAACCTTCATGCCAGTGGCAGCGGACAAATCCGATTCAAGAGCCTTGGTATCAGCATCTTTTTCAGACTTCGTGCTTATCTGACGCGGCTTAGACGGTCCCGGCCCCTTCGCCAGCTTCTCGGCGGCGCGAACAGATAGGCCTTTGCTGATGATCTCACGCGCCAAAGCGGATGGGTTTTCCGCTGTGACCAACGTCCGTGCGTGCCCAGCCGATAGCTTGCCATCACGAACAAAGCCTTGAACATCCTCTGGAAGGTTCAAAAGGCGAAGAAGGTTCGCGATATGACTGCGGCTTTTGCCCAAAGCCTCGGACACTTTTTCCTGTGTATGACCGAAGCGATCCATCAGGTCACGATAACCTGCTGCTTCTTCAATCGCATTCAGATCCGCGCGCTGAATGTTCTCAATAATGGCAACTTCCAGTGCCTCAGTATCACTATATTCTCTAATGACTACAGGGACTTGGTGTAATTTTGCCATTTGCGACGCGCGCCAGCGACGTTCGCCGGCGACGATCTCAAACTCGCCGTCAGCTTGGGGCTTTGGGCGTACAATGAGCGGCTGAATGACGCCTTTCTCTTTGATAGACGCAGCAAGATCATCCAGCTGTTCTTGCGTGAAGGTGCGCCGTGGCTGTTCCGGGTTGGGCGAAATCTTTTCGATCGGCACCATCATGTCCGCGCGCCGCGATTCTGAGGATGCTTCTTTTGTCGGTTCTTCAACGACAACATCAGCCATCAGCGCTGACAATCCGCGACCCAAACCGCGATTCTTCTGTGATTTGCTCATAATGCGCCTCCGACTATCTTCTAATTAGCTCTTTTGCCAGATCACGATAGGCCTGGCTGCCCTTGGACGTCGGATCATACATCAACACAGGAAGCGCGAAAGAGGGCGCCTCGCTGACCCGCACATTGCGCGGAATTACGGTTTTGAACACCAGTTCACCAAGGTTTTCGCGTGCATCCGCCTCGACCTGTCGGGACAAGTTGTTACGCTTGTCATACATGGTCAGCACAATACCCTCGATTCTGAGGTTGGGGTTAGCCGCCTGCCGAATTTCACGGACGGTCAGCAAAAGTTGCGACAAACCTTCAAGCGCAAAGAATTCACTTTGCAACGGGATCAAAACACTGTCCGCCGCAACCAGGGCATTCACTGTCAAAAGATTCAAAGATGGTGGGCAATCAATCAAGATATAGTCTAGATTCAGCTTTGCTAACGCAACATCTCGTAATGAATCGCGCAGAAGGTGGCTGCGCCTTTCGTTCGAAACCAGCTCAATATCGGCCGATGAAAGGTCCGTTGTAGCGGGTGAGATAAGCAGATTCTTGATCTGCGTTTCCTGAACCACCTCTAGAATCGACGCTTCTTCTAACAGAAGGTCATAGGTGCTTATGTCGCGATCATCCGGCGAAACCCCCAATCCAGTCGAGGCATTCCCCTGCGGATCAAGATCGATTAGCAAAACACTTTTTCCGGCCTCAGCCAGTGCTGCCCCAAGATTGATCGTTGAAGTTGTCTTTCCAACACCACCTTTTTGATTGGTGATGGCGATAATCTTCGGCCCGCGTTCTTGGAATGAGTCAGACACGTGAGATTTCTCCGATCTTCAGAATAAAGGCGCTTGGATGAGTCTTGCTTGGATATGTATCAAGCTGAAACGTCCAGTTTTCAAGAGCTTCCTGTATTTCCCGGCGATAGTTTTCGCCTTTGGGAAAAATAGCAACGCCGCCCGTTTTCAGGTGCATCTTGGCAAAACCGCACAAGCTGCCCAAGGATGCCAAAGCTCGCGCGGACAGTACATCTGCTTTCTGCGGGTTCGCTTTTTCGACCCGCTCAGCCACCACAGTAAGGGGTAGCTCAAGCTCGCGTGCGGCTGTACGCAGGAAAGTCGCTTTTCGCGTGTCGCTTTCAATACAGGTAACTTTAAGTTCGGGCGCGCTTTCTCTGGCCATGATCGCGATGACAACGGCCGGAAGGCCACCACCTGACCCTAAATCACACCAGTTTTTGCTGCCTTCAGGGCGAATTTCGAATATTTGGGCAGAATCCAGGATATGGCGTGTCCAAATCTCAGAAAGCGTGCTTGGTGCGACCAAATTGATCGCAGGGTTCCATTTCTTAAGAAGGGCGACATAGGCCTCGAAACGGTCGAATGTTTCACGTGAAACATCGACGTGACGCAAAAATTCAGCATGATTCATGCACTGCGCTTCCGTTCATACTGGCGAATCTTCGACAAAAGCAGTGTCAAAGCCGCGGGGGTCATCCCTTCAACCCGCCCTGCATGAGCCAGTGTACGAGGTCGCGCCGCCTGAAGCTTGGATGCAAGCTCGTTCGAAAGCCCGCTAAGCCCTTTGTATTCAAAGCCTTCGGGAATAATCTGTGCTTCATCCCGTTTCAGGGCATCAACGTCTTTCTGCTGGCGATCAATGTAGTTTGCATAAAGTGCGTCCCGGGCGACTTGAAGCTGAACCTCTTTATCTATTTCGGAAAGGCTTGGATCAAGCTTCGTTAACTTGTCAAAACTCATATCTGGAAAGGCAAGAAGCTCATATGCTGAGCGTCGGACACCATCCATACGTACTTTAACTTCAATACCCACAAGATCTTGTGGGGTGTACGTTGCCTGCGTTAACCGCTCTTTCACGTTCGCCAACGCTTCTTGTTTGGCTTCAAAGGCTGTTTTCCGCGTTTCCTTAACCAAGCCCAGATCGATTCCAGTCGGCGTTAACCGCTGATCCGCATTGTCTGCACGCAAAGAAAGTCGATACTCAGCACGCGACGTAAACATGCGGTATGGCTCAGTAACTCCGCGGGTGATCAAGTCGTCAATCATAACGCCGATATAGGAATTAGAGCGTGAAAAGATCACGGGCTCCCTGCCCTTTGCCGCAAGCGCCGCGTTAGTCCCAGCGACCAGCCCTTGAGCAGCGGCTTCTTCGTATCCCGTTGTCCCGTTAATCTGTCCTGCCAGATAAAGGCCGGGCACATCCCGCAGGGTGAGCGTCTCGGTCAAGGCGCGCGGATCTACATAGTCATATTCAATCGCATAACCGGGTTGTAGAATCTCAACGTTTTCAAGGCCTTCGATTGACTTTACATAATCTTCCTGAACATCGATAGGTAATGACGTACTGATCCCGTTCGGATACACCGTGTCATCACTCAGGCTTTCGGGTTCAAGGAATATCTGGTGGCTTTCCTTGTCTGCAAACCGCACAATCTTGTCTTCAATCGAGGGACAATATCGCGGGCCTACCCCGTCAATTTGCCCACCATACATGGCGGAACGATCAAGATTTGCGCGAATGATGTCATGAGTCTTCGAATTCGTATGTGTGATCCCGCACGAAATCTGACGCGCGGTGGGCGCTTTGTTCATGAACGAAAACATCGTGGGATCATCATCGCCGGGCTGAGATCCTAGAATGTCCCAGTTGATAGTCTTTCCGTTTAGGCGCGGAGGTGTCCCTGTTTTCAGCCTTCCCAAGGGAAGCCCAAAGGAATCAATGCGCTCGGCCAGGCGAACAGATGGCCGATCACCCATGCGACCGCCCTGTTTTTGTTGATCCCCAATATGGATAATGCCGCGAAGAAAAGTGCCCGTGGTCAACACAACAGCGCTGGAATACAGCTGCGATCCGTCTTCCAAAACCACTCCGCTTGCCCTGTTTCCTTCCATCAGAAGGTCGGTGGTTTCGCCTTCAACTAAGGTCAAACCTTCGGTCGATAAGATCTCGTAAGACATGGCTTTACGATAAATCGCGCGATCGGCTTGTGCGCGTGGCCCTTGTACAGCAGGGCCTTTACGCCGATTCAGCAGGCGAAACTGAATTCCGGCCTGATCTGCGACGCGCCCCATCAAGCCATCCAGCGCATCAATTTCGCGAACCAAATGACCTTTCCCAAGGCCGCCAATGGCAGGATTACAGGACATGACGCCCAAATCTTCCTTGCGCAACGTGATTAAAGCCGTTTTTGCGCCCATACGCGCAGCGGCGTGGGCAGCGTCCGCACCTGCGTGCCCGCCACCTACTACAATCACATCGAAATCCAGATGTTTCACGTGAAACACTCCATCACTACGCACACGCTATTTACCTAAGCAGAAGCTTGAGAATATTTCGTCAAGCAGATGCTCTACATCGACATGGCCGACAAGACTATCAAGGGCTCGAATGGCCGTTCTAATCTCTTCTGCGGCAAATTCAGCGCGCTCGGGGCCGTGTTGTACCTCGATTCGCGCATCCTCCAAAGAAAAGAGCGCCGTTTCCATCGCAATGCGATGACGTTCACGCGTGGCGATACCAGCGCCCTGAACGCGAGTTTCCAGTATGGTCGAGATCTTCTTAACCAAAAGATCGATCCCCTGGCCGGTTCTCCCCGATACCACAAGGTCCCCTGAGGCACCCAAATCGGCTTTGCCATACACAACGACATCGTCGTTCATTGGTGTCAAAGCTGGTTGATCATCCATCCCATCAAGCAAGAAAACACGCAAATCCGCGGCTTGCGCCCGTTCACGCGCACGGGCCACACCGATGGCTTCAACCCGATCTTCGGTGTCACGAACGCCAGCGGTATCCAGAACGGTCACAGGCAACCCGGCAAGCTCCATATGGACTTCAATGACATCGCGGGTCGTCCCGGCCACGTCTGACGTTATCGCCGCCTCACGCCCAGCCAGAGCGTTCAGAAGCGTTGATTTTCCCGCGTTAGGTCGGCCGACGATAGCAACCTCAAATCCGTCGCGAATGCGTTCAGCGATACGCGTGCCTGCGGTCTCGCGCTCCAGACTGGTCAACGTTGTATCAATCAGGCTGTTCACCTCGGGCGAGACATCTACGGGCACGTCTTCATCGGCAAAATCAATCGTCGCTTCCAAAAGCGCCGCTGCACGGATTAGGTCCGTACGCCACGATCCTGCCAGATCCCCCAACGCGCCGGATAGAACCCCTACGGCTTGTTTGCGCTGCGCCTCAGTCTCAGCATCCAGAAGGTCCGCTAGCCCCTCAACCTGTGCCAGATCGAGACATTCGTTTTCCAAAGCCCGTCGCGTAAATTCCCCAGGTTCCGCTGGGCGTAGACCTTCTTGCTTCGACAGCACAGCAAGGACGGCACGTACCACAGCGGTGGACCCATGAAGCTGAAGTTCGACCACATCTTCGCCTGTGAAGCTTGATCCGGCCTCGAACAAAAGTACCAAGGCTTCGTCCAACAACATGTCATCTGAGTTTACCAGCCGTCGCAGACCGGCACGACGTGGCGCAGGCAAATCACCCGTCAAGACGCGAGCAGCCGAAAACGCATGTGGCCCGGAAATCCGGACCACCGCGACGCCCGCTTTACCGCGGGCACTGGCAAGAGCATAGATCGTGTCCATAGGACTAACCTATTGTTATAGTTACATTTTATGTGTTCATGGAGTCGAAGAATTCGGTATTCGACTTGGTCTGTTTCAACTTCGAAAGCAAGAACTCAATTGCATCTGTCGTGCCCATTGGGTTCAGAATTCGACGCAGAACATAGGTTTTCTGAAGGTCTTTTGCATCGACCAACAGATCCTCTTTCCGTGTACCGGATTTCATAATGTCGATGGCCGGGAACACGCGTTTGTCAGCAATCTTTCGATCCAGAACGATCTCGCTGTTACCCGTGCCTTTGAATTCTTCGAAGATCACTTCGTCCATACGCGAACCGGTTTCAATCAGCGCAGTTGCGATGATGGTCAACGATCCACCCTCTTCGATGTTCCGTGCAGCACCAAAGAAGCGCTTGGGGCGTTGCAGGGCGTTTGCATCCACACCACCGGTCAGAACCTTACCCGAGGACGGCACAGTCGTGTTGAACGCACGGCCCAGACGCGTGATCGAATCCAGCAAGATCACAACATCACGCTTGTGTTCAACAAGGCGCTTGGCCTTTTCAATCACCATCTCGGATACAGCAACGTGGCGGGTGGCCGGTTCATCGAAGGTCGAGGATACAACCTCGCCTTTTACGGACCGCTGCATGTCCGTAACTTCTTCCGGGCGTTCATCGATCAGCAGAACGATCAGATAGCACTCTGGGTGGTTCTCTGCGATCGAGTGGGCGATGTTTTGCAGGATTACCGTCTTACCCGTGCGCGGGGGTGCCACGATTAGCGAACGCTGGCCTTTCCCGATTGGGGCCACAAGATCGATCACGCGGGCTGAACGGTCTTTGACGGTAGGATCTTCGATCTCCATCTTCAGACGTTCATCAGGATAAAGTGGGGTCAGGTTATCGAACGCAACCTTGTGCTTGGCATCTTCAGGATCCGCGAAGTTAATCCGCTCGACTTTGGTGATGGCAAAATAGTTTTCGTTTTCGCCGGGTGCCTGAATGACAGCTTCCACTGTGTCCCCTGTGCGTAGCGAATACTGGCGGATCATGTCGGGCGAGACATAGATGTCATCAGGACCGGCTAGATAGTTCGCCTCGGGCGAGCGCAAAAAGCCAAAGCCATCTTGCAATACTTCCAGGACTCCATCCCCACCAATGATCCATTCATCATCAGCACGTTCACGCAGGATCGAGAACATCATCTCGCCTTTACGCATGGTCGAGGCGTTTTCGATCTCAAGCTCTTCGGCGATGCTCACCAGCTCTTTCGGGCTTTTGGCTTTCAGATCAGATAGGTTCAGACGGTTTTCAGACATGGAAATGCTCGGAAATAGATCATGACGGCGTTTGCACGCGGTCTATGTCAGGTTGGGAAAAACACATGGCCGGACGGCCTGCTTGGCAGGAGACATAGGCGCTGGTGATCTTTGAGTCAACAAACTCAGTATTTGAATACAACCGAGAAGACGATGACGATCATCAAAAGCGTCGGCACTTCGTTCATCATGCGATATCGACGCCCGGTCAGCGTATTCGCGCCCGACATGAAATCCTTACGCCGCGCCCCAAGCCACATGTGAAACCATGTCATGGCAAGAATTGATATTCCTTTGGCCCAAGGCCAGATCAATGCCCAATCGACCACACCAGGTGTAAAAACAAGGCATAGGCCGAAAATCCAGCTGCTGATCATTGCCGGGTTCATGATGGCTTTCAAAAGCCGACGTTCCATTGTTTGAAACAATTCATCCGTTTCATTGCCTGATCCCACGACTTCAACGTGATAAACAAACAGGCGTGGCAAATAGAACAAACCCGCCATCCAAGCGATCACAGATACGATATGAAGGGATTTCGTCCAGAAATACGCGTCAGATAGAAATTCACTCATTCTTAGCCCTTTTTACGGTGATCCGTTTCGACCTTCATAAAATAAATAAAGAAGAAAGAAAGATGATGTTGTTGTATGGACCTGTGGATAATGGGGATTATTGATCTATCCCGCAAATTGTTCACAGGTGGATAAGTGAAGTTCAGGAATCTGGATGGATTCTGAATGTTCATATTTCTTAGATGATCGGCGAATTTCAGGTTGGGGATAACTCAAGGGATGAAACTCCGACAAAGGGATTTGTACACCGGCACTTTTCAAAAAAACCAACAGTGGAAGAAATGTGAATTTCATCTTAGTAAAGGTCTGACTTATCCCACTGTTCCGGCAAGGCCGAGTTATCTGCTGATTCCAGAACAGGTTTACACAGAGTTTTTCCACAGGGTTATCATATGACCGCTTCCCTGATCTTGGCGTCTGCCTCGCAAATCCGCGCCGATCTTCTTCGCAATGCAGCGATCGACTTTGACGTGATCCCTGCCCGCATTGATGAAGAGATGATCCGCGCCTCGCTTGAAGCTGAGGGGACGAGCCCTCGTGATCTTGCTGATGCGCTGGCAGAGTTTAAAGCCCGCAAAATCAGCGAGAAATATCCAGGGCAACTGGTACTCGGCTGTGATCAGGTGGCCGAGCTGGATCAGAAGGTGTTGTCCAAGCCAAAAGACCCTGATGACGCGCGCGCTCAGCTTGCAGCGATGTCTGGTAAAGTTCATCGGCTGTTATCCGCTGCTGTCCTTTATGAAGATGGCAAACCTATTTGGCGTCATGTCGGCCTTGTGCGCCTTAAAATGCGAGATTTATCAACAGATTACATCGAAGACTATGTAGACCGGAACTGGGAAAGCATTCGTCATTCTGTTGGCGCCTATAAGCTGGAAGAAGAAGGTGTTCGCCTTTTTGCCAAAGTAGATGGCGATTATTTTAACGTCTTGGGTTTGCCCCTGACCGAGCTTTTGTCATACCTGATAGTGCGAGGAGATCTTGAGATATGAGCGACACACAAAAACCTACAAGAATTCCGCTAGCGGGCGTCATTGGTAACCCGATCGAGCACTCTTTGTCCCCAAGGTTGCATGGCCATTGGCTGCGCACGATGGGTATTCCAGGTCATTATATTCCAATGCGGGTAGAACTGGATGATCTGGAAACGATCATTCGTACTCTGCCAAAGGCTGGGTTTGTTGGACTGAATGTCACCATTCCTCACAAAGAAGCCGTGTTGAAGTTGGCCGACATCGTTACTGATCGCGCGGCGCTGATTGGGGCCGCAAACACACTGATTTTCCGCGAAGATGGCAAAATCCATGCTGATAATACGGATGGCTACGGATTTACACAAAACCTGCGCCAATCTGCGCCGGACTGGGCGCCAGAAACTGGACCAGCTGCTGTTTTTGGCGCGGGAGGTGCGGCACGCGCCATTCTGGCGTCGCTGATCGAACTTGGTGTTCCCGAAATCCGCCTGTCCAACCGAACCCGCGCCCGCGCTGATGCTCTTCGGGCTGAATTTGGGGCTCGGATCGTGGTGTATGACTGGGTAAAAGCTGGAAACATGCTTGATGATGCGGTGACGGTGGTGAACACGTCGTCGCTGGGCATGACCGGCAAGCCAGAATTCCGGGTGCCCTTGGATGGGTTGAAACGCGGGGCGGTCGTAAATGATCTGGTCTATGCGCCGCTGAAAACTGATTTTCTTAAACAGGCCGAGGCCGCAGGTTGTCACGTGGTTGATGGGTTTGGGATGTTGCTACACCAGGCCGTTCCGGGCTTTGAGCGCTGGTTTGGCATGCGTCCACAGGTGGATGATGCTCTGCGCCACGCGGTTTTAAGGGTATGAGCGGGCCTTTTATTATCGGATTGACCGGCTCGATCGGGATGGGCAAATCCACGACGGCCAAAATGTTTGCCGAAGCAGGTGTTCCCGTTTGGGACGCAGACGCTGCGGTTCATCGCATTTATGATGTCGGAGGGGCCGCAGTTGAACCAATTCGCGCGCTCTGCCCAAGTGCAATCGTCGATAATGCAGTGAACCGAGACGTTCTGAAAGTTTGGATGTCAGAAGACGCTGACGCCCTAAAAAAACTGGAACTAGTCGTACATCCGTTGGTGGCCGAAGATCGCGCTGCATTCTTGGCAAATACCTCAGCGCCAATTGTACTTTTGGATATGCCGCTATTGTTTGAGATCGGCGCGCATGAGCATGTAGATTTGGTCGCGGTCGTTTCTGCGTCGGCTAAGATTCAGCGCGAACGCGTTCTTGCACGCGGGACAATGACCGAAGCGCAATTCGACACCATTTTGGCAAAACAGGTGCCAGATGCTGACAAACGCGCCCGTGCGGATGTGATTATTCCAACGGTCACGATGGACGGCGCACAGATCGCGGTGCAAGAAGTGATTGACCATGTAAAGGAACGTCTGGCCGATGCGTGAAATTGTACTTGATACGGAAACCACAGGATTTGATCCGCAAAGTGGCGATCGGATCGTGGAAATCGGGTGTCTTGAGCTGTTCAACCACATGCCGACAGGTGAAACCTATCATCAGTACATAAACCCGGAACGCGGCATGCCAGACGAAGCCTTTGGTGTGCACGGAATTGGACCGGACCTGCTGAACAGCCCCCGCCCCGCTGAAAAAGGCGAAATTGTTCTTAGAGACAAGCCAATTTTCAAACATGTGGGACAGGCATTTCTGGATTTCATTGGCGATGCCAAACTGGTCATTCACAATGCCAGCTTTGATATGAAGTTTCTGAACGCAGAGCTGAAATGGATGGGTTTGCCGCAGATCCCTTGGGAACGTGCAGTGGATACGTTGGCCATGGCGCGCAGTAAGTTTCCCGGCGCGCCCGCTTCGCTGGATGCACTTTGCCGCCGGTATTCGATCGATAACTCATCGCGGACGTTGCACGGCGCGCTTTTGGACAGTGAAATCCTGGCCGAAGTCTATCTTGAACTTATCGGCGGGCGGCAGCCTGACCTTGTTCTGGCAGGGAATCAGGCCTCTTCCGGTACAGGTGGTTCAAATGAAGATTGGCGCCCGCGCCCTCGTCCGGAACCTTTGCCTATGCGCCTTTCTGAAAAAGAAACCGCCGCCCATGATGCTTTTGTGGAAAAGCTGGGCGACGGCGCAATTTGGAAGAAGTTTCAGTAACTTCTAGGTTCTTTAGCTGATTGGGGCGTCTGCCTTTTCAGCCGCAGTACGGCGTTCGATTTCCTGACGATACAAGGCAAGGAAATCTACTGTGTCCAGATTCAGCGGCGGGAAGCCACCGTCACGGGTGATATCAGACACGATGCGACGCACGAATGGGAACAACATGCGCGGGCATTCGATCATCAGGAACGGGTGAATTTGCTCTTCTGGAACGTTCTCCACGTGGAAAATGCCCGAATACTCCAGTTCCATCAGGAACAGTTGATCACCGGTCGCTTTGTTCTTCGACCCGATCGTGTATTTCGTGATCACCTCGTATTGGTGGTCAACGGGACGTGTCTTGGCGTCCAATGCAACTTCAACGCTGATGTCGGGCTGAACTTCACCTTGAACGCCCTTTTGCGCCAAAATGTTTTCAAACGACATGTCACGGATGAACTGCCCCAACACCTGCATCTTGGGCGGGACGGGAATCTTTTGTTCTACGGCTTCGTCGGCCATGGTCTTCTCCTTCGGGAAAATCTGTCGGAACGTCCTTATCAGGTTGGGCAGGGACCCTCAACAAAGGGTTTTACCTATGGAAAATAATCGCTATCAGCGCCCTATGAAGACGATGATTCCGACATGGGTGGACGGCACCCTTACACCTGTTGAAAAACTGGAAGCCCACGTGAAGGGCTTGCGACATAAGGCTGTGTCGGTGTTTCTGATCTGCGATGGAAAGGTACTGATCCAGCAGCGGGCGGCGGATAAATATCATACGCCAAATCTGTGGGCGAACACGTGCTGCACCCATCCACATTGGGAAGAGGACCCACGCGACTGCGCCATTCGTCGACTTGATGAAGAATTGGGGATCCAGGGCGTTGATCCGATCTGGGTCGAGAACCTTGAATACAGTGCCGATGTAGGTGGTGGATTGATTGAGCACGAAGTCGTCGACCTGTTTGTCATCCACTGCGAAGCAACGCCTGATCTGGATTTGAACCCAGAAGAGGTTCAGGCCGTTGATTGGCTGGATCGCGCTGCGTTAGAGGCTAAGATCGCAGCACAACCCGAGCTTTTCACACCATGGCTTCAGATCTACATGACGAAGCATTCTGAATCAGTGTTTGGTCCAGCCTGATGGCCCCTCAACCCCGGTATGGGTTGGACGCTTTTCAGGTGTCACATCCGTGAAATCCCCGTCGATCACATCTTCATCCTGCCGCGGCTTTTGGCGCGCTTGTTGTTCACCCATGGTGAAGCTTTGAACCTGAACGCGCGAACGCGCCCATTTGAAGACCGCGCGGCGAACAGCGGGGATAAGCAACGCAAACCCCACGAAATCGGTGAAGAAACCGGGTGTAAGCAAAAGTGCACCTGAAAACAGGATCATGGCACCATGTGCCAACGGTTCGGTCGGGTCGTTTAGTTGGCCAAAGCTGTCACGCAGTTGAGACATGGCCAAAGCCCCCTGCGCGCGCATCAATTGAGTACCCACAACAGCAGTTACGACTACGATAGCAAGGGTTGGCCACAACCCGATTGCACCACCAATTTGGATGAACAAGGCGATCTCGATCAGAGGAACGGCGATGAACAATGCAAAAAGCCACATGGCAAATGATCTCCTTTTCGTGACACCGGTGGACTTGGCCCGGCACTGCACCTACATATGTCACCGATGAACGCGTTTCTAGTTAGCGCTTAAAATGAGGTATCCATGAGCAATTCCCTGATCCAGCTTCTTGTCCTTGGTGGCATTGCCCTGTTTTTGATTTTGCGTCTGCGTGATGTGCTGGGTACGCGCGAGGGGTTTGAGAAGCCAGCTGTGCCGCGCCAAGATGATCGGCGCCTTGGCCCCAGAAACCTTGAGGTGATCGAGGGTGGGCTGGACAGCGATATCTTGGACCATGCCGAAGAAAACAGCCCAACCGCGCTAGCGCTTGCTGCGATGAAGGCTGCCGAGCCAGAGTTTAATGTCACTGAATTCCTTGGCGGTGCGCGCGGTGCATATGAAATGATCTTGATGGGATTCGAAGCGGGCGACATGGCCAGCATCAAACCCTTCCTATCGGATGATGTTTACGAAACCTTCGCCAGCGTTGTTGAAAGCCGGGATGCTCAAGGTCTGTCTGTTGATGCAAAATTCATTGGCGTTCGCGAGCTAAAGCTGGACGGAGCGAATTTTGACACCACAACGCGTGAGGGAGAGATCGCAGTCAAGTTTGTCGGAGAGCTAACTTCGGTTGTACGCGACAAAGGCGGTGACATCATCGAAGGCAACCCCAATGAAATTAAGCGCCAGAAGGATATCTGGACCTTCGCGCGTGTCATGGGGTCGGACAACCCCAATTGGCATCTCGTCGCCACGGGTGGCTGATGTTTCGGGGGCTAGCAGTAGCGCTGGCCCTTTTGGCCATGCCTGCCCATGCGGGCCTGGATGAGGCGCGCATTACTCTTGTGCCGTTTGATGAGCTGGATGGTTGGCATGATGACAACCACCAAGACGCGCTGCGCGTATTTCTGGACACCTGCCGGGATCTGGATGACCCTCAATGGAAATCGATATGCGCGCTGGCGCAGACTCAAAGCGACGGAAAAGCGTTTTTTGAAATCTTCTTCCGCCCTTTGTTGATCGAAGACGGCGCAACCCCGCTTTTCACTGCGTATTACGAACCAGAGCTTAGAGGCTCGCGGTATGAGACCGCGACTTATCGATACCCGGTCTATGCAAAACCGTCCGAGGTAACGAGCGGACAAAGATGGATGCCCCGACGTAGCATTGAAGAAGGTGGCGCCCTTAAGGGTCGCGGACTTGAGATCGCGTGGGTGGCAGATCCGGTTGACCTTCAATTCCTTCAAATTCAAGGGTCCGGGCGGATCCGGCTGCCAGATGGGGGCAGTATTCGTCTGGGATATGGCGGATCGAATGGCCATAGTTTTCGGTCATTGGGCAAGGAACTTGTGCGGCGCGGTGTCTACAATGAACATCAGGTCTCGCAGGCGGTGATCCGAAGCTGGGTAAAGCGCAATCCGGAAGCTGGGCATGATCTTTTGATGTCGAATCCCTCCTATGTTTTCTTTCGGAAAATTGGGGCGGTATCTGCAAACAAAGGTCCGCTTGGGGCGATGAACCGCTCGATCACCGCACACCGATCAGTGGCGGTTGATCCAAAATACACGCCGCTTGGTTCTCCGGTTTGGCTGGAAAAGGACGGGGCTGAGCCCTTCCGGCGCTTGATGGTTGCGCAAGATACCGGGTCGCGCGTGAAGGGTGCACAGCGGGCTGACATATTCTGGGGGACAGGTGATTTGGCAGGTAAGTTGGCCGGTCAAATCAAGGATCAGGGACGTATGTTTTTGCTTTTGCCAATCCAGCGTGCCTACGCGCTTTTGCCCGAGGACCAGTAATATGGTGAAACGGCCCAAGACGCTCAGCGATGATGATAAATCGCTGTGGAAAAAGGTGGCCGAAAGCACCACAAGACTTCGCCCGGAAAAACCCAACGCACCGATGGAAGAACCTTCCGAGGTGTCAAACCCGCGGCAAATTCGCCCCAAACCCATCAAAGTCGAACACCCCAAATTCCGATTGGGTGAGCGCGCGTCGGCGCGGCCCAACCCGCATGATCTTGCCCCAAGTATGAGCGACCGCATTGCAGCAAACCCCGTTGCAATGGATCGCAAAACTTTCGGTAAGATGAAAAAAGGGCGTATTTCACCAGAAGGGCGTATTGACCTTCACGGTATGACAATCGCGCAGGCGCATCCGATCTTAACCCGGTTTATTCTAAGCGCAGCTGATGCAGATCGCAGGCTGGTCTTGGTGATTACCGGAAAGGGAAAACACAAAGATGAAGGCGGTCCCATCCCCGTGCGTCACGGAGTTCTGCGCCACCAAGTTCCGCATTGGCTGCACACCGCCCCCCTTCGCCAACACGTGCTTCAAATCACTGAAGCGCATCTGAAGCATGGCGGGCAAGGTGCCTACTATGTCTATTTGCGCCGGCGTCGTTAAGGAGACGTGTTCGGGATCACCAATCGCGTTGCATTCTGAACAACCAACACGGTCCCCGGCAGCAACCCCGGGCGAACCGTCGGACTGTTGCTAATTGCGGTAGACAGGTTTGGAATGCTGTTGATCAACCTCAGAAACGCGGGCGAAGCAAAGGCAACGCTGTGATCGGCCAGCCCATCGCTGAACGCGGAAAGGTCTACAAGCGTCACATTCAGATTTGCCAGTTCCGCAACATCTGTGTTGTTGCCAAGGCGCGTGTTCTGACCCATGAGGTGTGCAGATAGTTGCAAAGCCCGGTCACGAGACGACGTGAATATAACGAAAGGCTGGGGAAGTTCTCCGATCCGCTTGGCCTGCTGCCGGAACAAATCTAGATCGATATCGGGGGAAATCAAAACAACGCCACCGATCTTGTTCAGCCCTTTCTGGCCATCGGCAATGGCCATCTGCCGCAATGATTCCATTGCCAAAAGGGCACCCATCGAATGACCGACCAGCAAAACTTCGTCTACACCAGAATTCGAAACGGAACGCAGTGTCGTCTCAAGCCCATCGCGCGCGAAAAGCATGGAATCGCGATCATAGCCATATCCCAAGGGGTGTCCGGCGCTGGGCCACGAGTAATGAACGGGCAGGAATGGAAGGTCTAAGTCTTCGTTCAACTGCGCAAAACGGTACAGGCCTTCCGAAAAGCGGTTGTTGAAACCGTGCACAAATACGGCAGCCGTACGCCCCTCGCCACGCCGAGAACGGACATCGTGCGACATAGCATTTTGGAATGATCGTTGGTCTGCAAACTGTTCGTAGTTGTCGACAAGGAAGTGTTTAGCTGGATCAGGTGTTTCGCGACCCGGCCAGTTGATTTCTCCGGGCTCGCGGGTCTTTGGAATGGATACGCCAACTTGCCCGAAAAGAAGCTCACCACCACGGTTTCTGGTTGGCGCACCGTTTTCATCTTGCTCGCGGGTCGAGGCGACAAAGATATTTTGCAGCTCGCCCACTTCGCTGGCGCCAGGATGGAAGACGATTGTGCCGCGCGGTGCACAAGCTGCAATAAAGAAAACAAAGAAAAACGCTAGAAATCGCAAAGGCAGCCTCCTCGGACTAATCCACTGGATAGCCGAGGAAACCGCCTATGCCTAGTCCATCAAAGCACGTAGCGGCTTACATCGGTCGATGTCAGAAGCGCGCCAAGGTGGGTATCCACAAACGCCTTGTCCACAACTACAGATTCGCCACCGCGGTCTGGGGCGGTAAAGCTAAGCTCTTCGAACACACGTTCAAGAACTGTGTAAAGCCGCCGCGCCCCGATGTTTTCGACGCTCTGATTGACCTCGGCCGCGATCTTGGCAAGGGCCGCAATGCCATTTTCGGTGAACTCAACCGTTACATCTTCGGTGCCCATCAATGCCGTGTATTGGCGGGTCAGGGCGTTGTCGGTCTCGGTCAGGATGCGCACGAAATCTTCTTCGGTCAGCGCGCGTAACTCGACGCGGATCGGAAGACGACCCTGAAGTTCAGGCAGCAAATCCGAGGGCTTCGAGACATGAAACGCGCCCGAGGCGATGAACAGGATGTGGTCTGTTTTTACTGCGCCATGTTTGGTGGAAACGGTGGTGCCTTCGATGAGCGGCAGCAGATCACGCTGCACACCTTCGCGGCTGACATCACCGCCGCGATTTTCGGTGCGGGCGCAGACTTTGTCGATCTCATCCAAAAAGACGATGCCATTCTGTTCAACAGCTTCCAGCGCAGATTTGGTGACTGTTTCGTCATCCAATAGCTTGTCCGCCTCGTCCGAGATCAGAACCCCATAGCTGTCGCGCACAGTCATCTTCTTTTTCACCGTACGACCGCCGAAGGCTTTGCCGAACATGTCGCCAAGGTTCAGCATTCCCATGCCCTGCCCCGGTTGTCCCGGCACATCGAGCATCTGCATCGGGTTCGAACTGTCCGCGATCTCTAACTCGATCTCGTGATCGTCCAGCTCTCCGGTACGCAGCTTTTTGCGGAACATTTCTCGCGTTGCGTCGCGGGCATCTTCACCTGCTATGGCTTCAATCACGCGATCTTCGGCGGCTTGTTCGGCGCGGGCCTTCACGTCTTCGCGCATATGTTCGCGGGTTTGGTTGATGGCGGCGTCGACCAGATCACGCACGATCTGTTCCACGTCACGACCGACATAGCCGACTTCGGTGAATTTGGTGGCTTCGACTTTCAGAAACGGTGCGCGGGCCAGTTTGGCCAAACGGCGGCTGATTTCAGTTTTTCCAACGCCGGTGGGTCCGATCATCAAGATGTTCTTCGGATACACCTCATCACGCAAATCATCCGCCAGCTGTTTACGGCGCCAGCGATTACGTAGTGCCACAGCCACAGCGCGTTTCGCGTCGCTTTGCCCAATGATGAAGCGATCCAGCTCGCTGACAATTTCGCGGGGGGTCAGGTCGGTCATTGGCTGATCTCCTCAACCGTCAGGTTTCCATTGGTATAGACACAAATGTCAGCGGCAATCGCCATGGCTTTGCGCGCTACGCCTTCGGCATCCAGATCGTTGTCCATCAAGCCACGCGCGGCGGCCAATGCGAAATTGCCACCAGATCCAATAGCCGCCACATCATGTTCAGGCTCCAGCACGTCGCCCGCACCAGTGATCACGAACAAATCCTTGCCGTCGGTGACGATCAACATTGCTTCCAGCTTTTGCAGATATTTGTCGGTGCGCCAGTCTTTGGCCAGCTCGACCGAAGCACGCGCCAATTGACCAGGTGTGGCCTCAAGCTTGGTTTCCAATCGTTCAAGCAGGGTAAAGGCATCTGCAGTTGATCCTGCGAACCCCGCCACGACGTCAAACCCACCTGGTGACAATCTACGCACTTTGCGTGCAGTGCCTTTGATTACGGTTTGGCCAAGGCTGACTTGGCCGTCCCCTGCAATCACAACCTTACCACCTTTACGCACGCCAATAATCGTCGTGCCATGCCAGCCGGGAAATTCCGTATCCGCCATATCGCCTCCAAAATCGTTTCATCATATATGGACACGAGCGCGACGGCGCACAAGCTTGGGCCCGTGCGAAGTGTTGGTTCTTATTAAAACTGAGGCGGTTTAGTCCAGCCAGCCACCTAAATTGCGCTTGGCAACGCCCATCAATGCTTCGATATGGGCATCATCGTCATTCAGGCATGGAATATAGGTGAAGCTTTCACCACCCGCCTCGACAAAGGCTTCCTGTATTTCCTCTTGGATTTCTTCCAGAGTTTCGATGCAGTCGGCCGAGAATGCAGGTGCGATTACAGCGATATTCTTTTTGCCGGTTTCAGCAAGGCGCGCGACTTCTTTCACAGTGTAGGGTTTTAACCACTCCTCGGGCCCAAAGACCGACTGGAAAGTTGTGGTGATATCGCTTTCATCCCACCCCAAACGCTCTTTCAGCAGACGCGTGCCTTTTTGGCATTGGCAGTGATAGGGATCGCCCTGTTTCAAATACCGTTCAGGCATGCCGTGATAGGATACGACCAGAAGATCTGGGCGAGTCTCCAGCGCCGAATAGCCCTTTTCGACCGACTGCGCCAAAGCGTCTATATAGGCAGGATCGTCGAAGTAAGGTTCTATTGTGCGTGCGGCGGGTTGCCATGTTTCTTCCATCAAGGCGCGGAAGAATTGGTCGTTTGCGGTGCCCATCGTGGCGCCTGCGTATTGCGGATAAAGCGGGAAGAACAGGATGCGATCACAGCCTGCGGCCACCATCTCCTCCACTTTCAATTTGGTTGAAGGGTTGCCGTAACGCATACAGAAATCAACCATGACTTCGGCCCCGTATTGGGCTTCGAATGCGGCTTTAAGTTTGGTGATTTGCGCTTTTGTGATTGTCATCAACGGGCTTTCGCCCTGATCTTCGTTCCAGATCGACTTGTACGCCTCACCCGAAGAAAAGGGGCGTTTGGTCAGGATGATGGTCTGCAAAAGCGGCTGCCATTTCCATGCCGGGTAATCAATCACGCGCTTGTCCGACAAAAACTCGCTCAGGTAACGGCGCATGGACCAATAGTCGTAACCATCAGGCGTGCCGAGGTTGGCGAACAGTACACCGACTTTACGGGCGGGAAGTTTTGGATGATCCGTTGGCTTTTGCATAATCATGGCTACGTCCTTGTTCGCGTCTCAGATCACTTAAAGGGAATATTTTTCAGGTCAATTGGACAATTTGGTCTCATCCGTGCCCAGCGCATCGGCCAGACGGGCAGATGCTGAACCGGGGCGGAGGGGTTTTTGCTGGCTTTCGTCAGGGGCCCAGCCGGTCAGGAAGATCATTTCGAAGCTGGCGGTGATGCGACCACCTTCGGTCGGGAAGTGTTCTGCGTAGCGATCACACACCTCACGGAAGAAGGCGCGAGATTGTGGTGAAACAAGTCTCTGATCCAGTGCATTCCGCTCTCCCATCAAGCGCAGATCGCGCATCAAACCGAAGGCATCGGCATAGGTTACTTGGCGAAGCGCGCTATCGGCCACAGGCAACGCAAGGCCAGCGCGTTGCATAAGTGCGCCAAGGTCGCGGATCTCTCCCATCGGTAGGACGCGCGGGGACAGGCCACCTGTGCGGGCGATTTCGACCTCTGTCATCACGGCGCGAAGTTCAGACAGAGTTCTGCCCACCAAACATCACGCCCATGAACATTCCGTCGTTGATCAACGCGCGCCGGCTTTGGATGATCTGCCCGACCGGGTCATTTGCCCAATGCAGTGACAAGCCATGGATCACAAGATCATGCGCACCAGGCTCAAGCGACAGAATCTCATCGTCAGGTACGATCACTGCATCTGGGAAGGTTTCGGACCACACTTGCGGAAAACCTGTGACAATCGCTGGCTTGGTAAACGTTCTGTTAACCTCTGTCAGTCGATCCTTCACCTCATCCGCTGCTAGTTCTTGCAGAAACATACCGTCCGCGCGCGCGCGCCGGCGGTTTTGCACAAGCTGGCGGCGATCGGTCAGTTTCGGGGGCGTGTCGTCAGGCAATCTCATGGGCGCGGACCATAGTTGGAAAGGGCGAAAATGCAATCAGCGCTGCATCTAATCTATCCACCGCAATGCGTCAGCTGTGATGCGCCGACGGATTTGGATTTTGGTCTCTGTGCAAGTTGCTGGGCCGATACGCCATTTATTGGCGGTCTTTCTTGCGATCTTTGCGGGGAACCCTTGCCCGGTGAGGACGATGGAACGCTTGTTCACTGCGATGCTTGCATGTCGCGGGATCGGCCTTGGGCGCAAGGGCGGTCCGCTTTGTTGTATCGCGGGAATGCGCGTCGCATGGTTCTGGCCTTGAAGCATGGCGACCGGCCCGAACTTGCGCGCAGCTTCGCCCCCTGGCTTGCCAATGCAGCAAAGGACATTCTGCGCGATGATATGGTGATCGTGCCAATCCCAATACATTGGACCCGCCGCCTAAAGCGGCGATACAACCAATCGGCCGAGCTTGGACGCGCCCTAGCGCAGGTGTCAGGATTGAACCACGCACCGCAAGCATTGATCCGAACGCGCCGTACGGCCATGCATGACGGGATGAGCGCGGATGATCGGTTCCTGAACATGGATCAGGCGATCACGCCACATCCCAAACATGGTGCAAACCTAGTGGGGAAAGATGTTTTGCTGCTGGATGATGTCATGACATCAGGCGCAACGTTCCACGCAGCCGCACACGCAGCTGTGATTGCAGGTGCGGCCTCGGTTCGGGTTCTATCCCTTGCGCGCGTTGCACGAGACGCCTAGTTGCCTATAGTTCTGCACACAGGCAGAGCGGCACGGAAGGGAAAGTTCAATGCAACCGGTCACGATTTATACATCCCCGCTTTGCGGTTATTGCCACGCGGCCAAACGCCTGCTGAAAAGCAAAGATATCGCGTTTGACGAAATCGACGTGATGATGAAGCCCGCCAAGAAGCAAGAGATGATGTCGCGCGCCAATGGCCGCCACACTGTGCCACAGATTTTTATCGGCGAAATCCATGTGGGTGGGAGCGATGATCTGTTTGATCTGGAACGCGGCGGAAAACTTGATCCGCTGCTGGCGGGTTAGGCCATGCGCGTCGCGCTGATCCAGTTTACGGCCGGGGACGATCCGGCCGCAAACCTTGGCCCTCTGCGCGAATTGGTACGGCAGGCTGCAACGGACGGGGCTGAGTTTGTTTTGACACCAGAAGTGTCGAACATCATCTCCACCAGTCGCAGCCACCAAGACAAAGTTCTTCATCACGAAGTAGATGACCCGACACTTGCCGCCCTGCGGTTTGAGGCGCACGCGCTGGGCATTTGGCTTTTGATTGGTTCGCTTGCCCTTAAGACGGATGATCCCGACGGGCGGTTTGCGAACCGGTCCTTCATGATATCTCCGCTTGGCGATATCGTCGCGCGCTATGATAAAATCCACATGTTTGACGTTCAGATCGATGCGACTGAAAGCTATCGTGAAAGCGCGGGCTATCGCCCCGGTGATCGAGCTGTCGTTGCCGAGACCGAGTTCTGTCCCATCGGCATGACCATCTGCTACGACATGCGCTTTCCGCATCTTTATCGCACCTTGGCCAAATCGGGTGCGCAAATTATCACAGTGCCCGCCGCATTTTCACCCGTGACGGGGGCTGCACATTGGGAAAGCTTGCTGCGGGCGCGGGCGATTGAGAACGGCGTGTTCATTCTGGCCCCTGCAATGTGCGGACAGCACAGCCCGAGACGCGCGACTTATGGCCACTCATTGGTTGTGTCGCCGTGGGGGGAAGTTTTGGCCGACGCGGGCGTCGCACCGGGCATCACAATGGTTGATCTTGACCTTGCAGACGTGGGAAGGTCGCGCCAACGCGTCCCATCCTTATCGCATGATCGAGAATTCAAAGGCCCCTGATGTCCGAAAGCTCTGCCGAAACCCTGTCAGTCGCCCTGTTCAGCGAGATGTTTATGGCTGATCAGCTGGCACGAAACCGCCTGTCAAAGGCGCTGCCAAAAGGCATGGAGCTAAGCCATTTTTCGGTGCTGAACCATCTGGCCCGTGTGGGCGAGGAAAAAAGCCCTGCGCAACTGGCAAAGTCTTTCCATGTCACACGCGGCGCGATGACAAATACGCTGAACAAGCTGGAATGGGCGGGACACGTGCATATTCGTCCTGACTGGGATGACGCGCGGCGCAAATTCGTAACAATTTCACCGTCCGGTAAGGCTGCGAGAGATGCAGCGCTGGCGGCGATCACGCCGATCATCTCGAACATGGTGAAGCAGATCGGGGCTGATAACGTCCGTAATGTGCTGCCAGTGTTGCGTGAGATGCGGAAAATCCTAAGCGACGTCGAATGAAGTCGCTGGAATTTGCAACCGACCTTATGGTTCAGGACGGTCAGACCGAGATTCAGAGGTATGAGGACCGATTTGTTCAACGCACGCCAGAAGAGCCCAATTACTGGTTTGGCAATCGTGTTGTATTCTACGACCCTCCGAAATCAGCGGACGATCTGATCGCACAGTTCCACGCGGATATTCCAAAGGCCAAGCACATCTGCATAGGTTGGGACATCCCGAACCTAAGCATCCAGTCCGTGAAGGACGTGTTTGAACAAACCGGGTTGCGCATGGAAGAAGGCGATGTGCTTGCATTGCGGCAGGATTTGAAGCGCGCTGAAGCTCCGGAAGGGATCAACATCCGGCCTTTGGTGTCAGCATCTGATTGGCATCAGAGCGAAGCCATCGGACGCGCCGACTTGCTGAAAGATAATGTGCCTGAGGCCGGGTTAGACACCTATCTGACGAACAAAACCACTGCTCGGAAAGAGCAAATTGTGAAAGGGTTGGGTCAGTGGTTTGGCGCTTTCGATGGTGACACGCTTGCTGGTGACATGGGAATCTTTAACGACGACGATTTGATCCGATATCAGTCCGTACAAACGCATGAGTCATATCGCCGACGCGGCATATGCTCGGCGCTTCTCTGCGCAAGTCTTGATTGGGCACGCGGGCGTGCCCCGGACGCTCAGCCGGTGATTGTTGCTCAGGCGGATAGTGATGCGGGGCGGTTATATCGGCGCGCTGGGTTCGAGTTGGCCGAAACCATCGTAAGCGTTTATCGCCCGCCCCTGGATTAGGTCAGGCCTGAGGCTTTACCGACGTGATCGCGTAATTCACTGACAAGTCTTGTGATGACAAAGACCAGCTCCAAGCGATGGGATTAAAGACCATGCCCATGCGGTCGACCACGTTCAAGCCAGCAGTTGCGATCAGATCGACAAGCTCATCCGGGGTAATGAACTTCCCCCACTCATGTGTGCCTTTGGGAAGCCAGCGCATTACATGTTCAGCACCAACAATGGCGACCATGAAGCTTTTTGGGTTTCTGTTGATGGTCGACGCCACCATCAAACCGCCCGGCTTTAAAAGCTGTTGGCATGCAGTCAGATAGGCCAGAGGGTCGGACACGTGTTCGACAACTTCCATATTCAGTACGACGTCAAATTGTTCGCCAGCGCCCGCAAGACTTTCAGCGGTGCAATTGCGGTAGTCAATGTTCAGCCCCATCTGTTCCGCGTGGACTTGCGCAACTGGAATGTTTCCCGCCGCCGCATCCGCGCCGATAACGGTGGCCCCAAGCCGCGCCATCGGTTCTGACAACAATCCACCACCACAGCCGATGTCCAGCAAGCGCAGCCCCTTAAAGGGCTCGACATCGTTTAGATCACGCCCAAACTCGGCGGCGATCTGATTTGTGATATAATCCAGCCGAACTGGGTTCATCATATGAAGTGGTTTGAACTTGCCTGTAGGGTCCCACCATTCGGCCGCCATGGCTTCGAATTTGGCAACCTCGGCTGGGTCAACGGTGGTCTGGGTCTCGGCGGTCATCGGGAACCTTCTTTCTGATGGCAGGCGCGTCACGGTCACTATATAGAGAGATTATGGATAAGGCCGCAGGAAAAAACAGCGCAGCCGCACGGCTCTTTCCCCCGATCGACCCGTTTGATCGGCATATGCTGGATGTGGGCGATGGTCACAAGGTCTATGTTGAGCAAAGCGGCAATCCGGATGGCATTCCGGTTGTTGTGTTCCATGGAGGCCCGGGCGGCGGATCGTCCCCTGCAATGCGCCGCTTTTTCGACCCCAAGCGCTATCACATCATCTTGTTTGATCAACGCGGCTGTGGGCGGTCACGTCCGCATGCCAGCATTGATGCGAATACGACGTGGCATTTGGTGCGCGACATCGAACAGATCCGTGCAACCCTTGGCATCGAACGCTGGATTGTGTTTGGCGGCAGTTGGGGGGCAACCCTTGCATTAATCTATGCGCAGTCACATCCGGTGCGCGTGGCCCATCTGGTTTTGCGCGGGGTTTTCCTTGCGACCAAGTCCGAGCTTGATTGGTTCTATGGCGGCGGTGCTGGTCGGTTCTGGCCAGAACTATGGGATCGATTTGAAAGACTGATCCCTGAAGCAGAGCGCCACGATATGATCAGCGCCTATCACCGACGGCTGTTTTCAGGAAATTACGGCGAAGAGACACGATTTGCTCGCGCCTGGACCGAATGGGAAAATGCGCTGGCGTCTATTCAGAATGCGGGCGCAATCATTGACAGCCCAACTGAATACGCCCGTGCTTTTGCTCGGCTCGAGAACCACTATTTCCGCCACAGTGCGTTTTTGGATGAAGACGGCAAGATTTTACGTGATATGGGCCGGATCGCGCATATCCCCGGTACAATTGTTCAAGGACGCCATGACATGATTTGCCCGCCCAGAATGGCATGGGAACTTCATCAAAAGTGGCCCACTGCTAATCTGCGGATGATCCACCTTGCTGGTCATGCCCTGTCTGAACGCGGCATTGCGGATGAGCTGATTGCTACGATGGAGCGCCTCGCGACCGATCGTAAGGACTTGGGCATATAGTCTAAGTTAGTCACATGCGCCCGATTGGGCATTGCACAGTATTGCGAGCAAATTGATCATGCAAAAAGCAACATTTTGGAACAAGATCGCGGATAAATACGCCAAAGATCCGATCGCGGATATGGCGTCATACGAACACAAGCTGAAGCTGACCCAAGAACGGTTCAGGCCCGATATGTCGGTTTTGGAAATCGCATGCGGCACAGGCAGCACCGCCATTCTGCACGCACCAAACGTGGCAAAGTATCACGCGGTTGATATTTCGGACCGTATGATTGAAATCGCGCGCGCCAAAGAGGCCCCCGCGAACCTGACGTTTGAAGTTGCAGACGTCGACGAGATGACGCTTGCCCCATCCAGTTACGACATGGTTCAGGCGCATTCCGCATTACATCTGTTGAACGACCCCAAGGCGGCGGTCGAAAAAATATATGGTGCACTCAAGCCAGGTGGGCTGTTTATCAGCTCGACCACATGTGTTGGATCGATCTGGTGGCTGAAGCTGATTGCACCAATTGGCAAGGCGCTGGGCAAGTTTCCCGACATCTCTTGGTTTAGCGAAGATGACTTGCGCCAAATGCATCGCGACGCAGGGTTCGAAATCATCGAAGATTGGCGACCAAAGGGTAAGATTACGGCGCTTTTCTTGATTGCACGAAAGCCTGTTGCTTAGTCTCTTGCAGACTCAGCAGCTTTCCCCTATATCCCAATTCAACAGCGGCGCTTCGGTCTCCACCCCCGAAGCTCCACCGGAAAATCCGACGGGCCTGCTGGCCCGTTTTTTTGTTTTGGAGATGCGAGTGAGCAACCTTGTTGCCAATACCGCGATTGATCGTCGACTGGCCGACATTGTCGGGCCGGTTATCGAAGACATGGGCTTTGAGCTTGTGCGTCTGCGCCTGATGGGCGGCAATACACCGACCCTGCAAATCATGGCCGAACGCCCTGATGGCGGGATCGAAGTTGATGATTGTGCCCAGATTTCGACAGCGATCAGCGCGATCCTTGATGTGGAAGACCCGATCGAGGACAACTATGCACTTGAAGTCGGCTCGCCCGGCATTGATCGCCCCCTGACCCGCCTGAAGGATTTCAGCGTGTGGAACGGCTATGTCGCCAAGATCGAAACGTCCGATCTGATTGACGGGCGTAAACGCTTCAAGGGAAACCTTGCTGGCGTTGAAGGAAATGAGGTTCTGATCGAGATCGAGAACCAGGGTGAAGAGGTCACCATTGGCCTTGATTTTGACTGGCTGGCTGATGCCAAGCTTGTTCTGACAGACGAATTGATCCGCGAAGCGCTGCGTCAGCGTAAAGATGCAGGTCAGATCGACGAAGCCCAATTTGACGAAATTCAAGAAATCACCGGTTCTGAGGAGGACTGACCATGGCAATTACTTCTGCAAACCAGCTTGAGCTTTTGCAAACCGCCGAGGCCGTGGCCCGCGAAAAGATGATCGACCCATCGTTGGTCATCGAAGCGATGGAAGAAAGCCTGGCCCGTGCTGCCAAGTCGCGTTATGGCGCGGAAATGGACATTCGTGTGTTGATCGACCGTAAGACCGGCCGCGCAACCTTCACCCGCGTCCGCACCGTGGTCGAGGATGAAGAGCTGGAAAACTATCAGGCTGAGTTCACCGTAGAGCAGGCCAAGCAGTATATGGAAAACCCAGTGGTCGGCGACGTCTTCTCGGAAGAAGTTCCGCCGGTTGAGATGGGTCGTATTGCTGCGCAGTCCGCAAAGCAGGTGATCTTGCAGAAAGTTCGCGAAGCTGAGCGTGATCGTCAGTTCGAAGAATTCAAAGACCGCGCCGGCACGATCATCAATGGTCAAGTCAAACGCGAAGAGTATGGCAACGTCATCGTGGACGTGGGTGCTGGCGAAGCCATCCTGCGCCGCAACGAAAAGATCGGCCGCGAAAGCTATCGCCCGAATGACCGTATCCGTTGCTACATCAAAGACGTCCGTCGCGAGACACGTGGCCCGCAGATTCTTCCTGTCGCGTACAGCGCCAGAATTCATGGCCGAGCTGTTCAAAATGGAAGTGCCTGAAATCTATGATGGCATCATCGAGATCAAAGCAGTGGCCCGTGATCCGGGTTCGCGCGCCAAGATCGCCGTGATCTCGTATGACAACTCGATCGACCCTGTGGGTGCCTGTGTTGGTATGCGTGGTTCGCGCGTGCAAGCCGTTGTGAACGAGCTTCAGGGCGAGAAAATCGACATCATTCCGTGGAACGAAGATCAGCCGACTTTCCTTGTGAACGCGCTTCAGCCTGCTGAAGTCTCGAAAGTTGTTCTGGACGAAGAAGCTGGCAAGATCGAAGTCGTTGTTCCGGACGAACAGCTGTCGCTGGCCATTGGCCGCCGCGGTCAAAACGTGCGTCTGGCTTCGCAACTGACCAACCTCGACATTGATATCATGACCGAGGCCGAGGAATTTGAGCGTCGCCAGAAAGAATTCGCCGTGCGCACCGCGCTGTTCATGGAAACCTTCGATACTGGACGAGTTCTTTGCCCAGCTGCTGGTGTCTGAAGGCTTCACCAATCTGGAAGAAGTTGCCTATGTTGAGGTGGACGAGCTTCTGGTCATTGATGGCGTGGACGACAGCACAGCGACCGAGCTGCAAACCCGTGCACGTGAGTATTTGGAAGCCCAAGCCGCCAAGGCATTGGAGAACGCTCGTTCAATGGGCGTCGAAGACAGCCTGATCGCATTCGAAGGTCTGACAGCTCAGATGGTCGAAGCATTGGCCGAAGATGGCGTGAAGTCGCTTGAAGATTTCGCAACCTGTGCTGACTGGGAACTGGCTGGTGGCTGGACCACAGTCGACGGCGAACGCGTCAAGGATGACGGGTCGCTTGAAAAATTCGGCATGACGCTGGAACAAGCACAGGACATGGTTATGACGGCCCGTATTACTCTGGGCTGGGTTGACCCTGCCGAGCTGGAAGCCGAAGCCGCAGACGGCGAAGCTGAAGAAGTTGAAACCGCAGAGGGAGCTGAGGCCTGATCTCAGGTCTCAGGGAACGGCGCATGACGCGTGGTGGACACAAAAAGCGGCCGGAAGAGCCCGAACGGCGTTGCATTGCAACCGGAGATACTCAGCCAAAAGCCGGGTTGATCCGCTTTGTCGTGGGGCCGGACGATATGGTGGTGCCTGACCTTTTGGGCAAACTGCCGGGTCGTGGAATCTATGTTGCAGCCAACCGCGCGGCGATTGCCACGGCGATCAAGAAAGGCCTGTTTTCGCGCGCGGCGCGTAAGCCGGTCACAGTGCCAGACGGGCTGCTTAATTTGCTTGAGCGCGGCTATGCAGATCGGGTGACGCATTTGATTGCGATGGCACGGAAGGCGGGCCAAGCGGTCGCTGGGTATGAGAAAGTTAAAGACTGGCTGATGAAAGATCAGGCCGAAGTTTTGATTCAGGCCTCGGACGGGTCCGAGCGTGGAAAATCAAAGCTCAGACCGCCCAGCGAAGAGGGGCGGTTTATTGAATGTCTGACCGGTGATGAGCTGGGTTTGGCGTTTGGACGTGAAAATGTGATACATGGCGCGCTTGCGTCTGGCGGTTTGGCCTCTCGTGTTGTAGAGGAAGCCCAGAAACTGACAGCGATGCGTGTTGTGCAAGACAACGACGGCGGGAAGGCTCGCCGGAAAGGTACGAAGACCAGATGAGCGATAATGACGGCAAAAAGACCCTTGGCCTGCGCGGAAGCCGCCCAGGTCAGGTGAAGCAAAGCTTCAGCCACGGGCGCACCAAAAACGTCGTGGTCGAAACGAAACGCAAGCGCGTTGTCGTGCCCAAGCCGGGTGCGTCAGCTGGCGGTTCGGGTTCAGCCCCTGCCGGTGGCGATCCGCGCAAACGTCCTGCTGGCATCTCGGATGCGGAAATGGAACGCCGCATGAAGGCGCTTCAGGCTGCAAAGTCACGCGAAGTTGAAGAAGCTGCCAAGCGCGAAGCTGAAGAAAAAGCACGCGAGGAAGATCGTAAGCGCCGCCGCGAAGAAGCGGAAGCCAAAGACCGCGCAGAACGCGAGCGTGAAGAAGCGCTGAAAGCCAAAGCCGCAGAAGAAGAGCGCAAGAAGCGCGAAGCTGAAGAGGCTAAGACTCAGACTCGTGCGAAAGCTGCCCCTGCTGCCGATCCGGCCGCTGCGCAGGCTGCCGAACAACGTGGCACGACCAAGCCTTCGTCGGCACCTCGTAAGAAAGATGATCGCGGTGGTGCGAATGATCGCCAGAACCGTGGCAAAGGCGCCCGTGATGATGGTCGCCGCTCGGGTAAGCTGACGCTGAACCAAGCCATGCGTGGCGGCGATGGTCGCCAGCGTTCGGTTGCTTCGATGCGCCGTAAGCAAGAGCGCGCACGTCAAAAAGCGATGGGCGAGAGCGTTGAGCGCGAAAAGGTTATCCGCGACGTTCAAGTCCCCGAAGCTATTGTTGTGTCCGAGCTGGCCAACCGCATGGCGGAACGCGTCGCTGACGTCGTGAAATCGCTCATGAACATGGGCATGATGGTCACGCAGAACCAAGCGATTGACGCCGACACTGCAGAACTGATCATTGAAGAGTTCGGCCACAAAATTGTGCGCGTATCGGATTCTGATGTTGAAGACGTAATCGACTCGGTTCAGGACAATGAAGAAGACTTGGTAGACCGCGCTCCGATCATTACGATCATGGGCCACGTTGACCACGGTAAGACTTCACTTTTGGATGCGATCCGGTCGGCCAAAGTTACCGCAGGCGAAGCCGGTGGTATCACGCAGCACATCGGTGCCTATCAGGTGAAAACCGAAAGCGGCGCGCTGCTAAGCTTCCTTGATACTCCGGGTCACGCGGCGTTTACGTCAATGCGTGCACGTGGTGCTCAGGTTACGGACATCGTTGTTCTGGTTGTGGCTGCTGACGACAGCGTCATGCCGCAGACCATCGAAGCCATCAACCACGCCAAGGCGGCGGGTGTTCCGATGATTGTTGCGATCAACAAATGCGACAAGCCGGATGCCAACCCCGATACCGTTCGTGCCGAACTTCTGCAGCACGAAGTGATCGTCGAGAAGATGTCAGGTGAAGTGCAGGATGTCGAAGTATCGGCAATCACCGGTGCAGGTCTGGATGAACTTCTGGAAGCTATCGCGCTGCAGTCCGAACTGCTTGAGCTGAAGGCCAACCCGACACGTGCAGCTTCTGGTGCCGTGATCGAAGCCCAACTTGACGTGGGCCGTGGTCCTGTCGCGACCGTTCTGGTTCAGAACGGTACCCTAAAGCAGGGTGACATCTTTGTTGTGGGCGAGCAGTGGGGTAAAGTCCGCGCGCTGGTTAACGACAGCGGTGATCGCGTGGCAGAAGCCGGACCTTCGGTTCCTGTCGAGGTTCTGGGCCTGAATGGCACACCCGAAGCTGGTGATGTTCTGAACGTTGTTGATACCGAAGCTCAGGCGCGTGAAATCGCTGAGTATCGTGAACAAGCTGCCAAGGACAAACGTGCCGCTGCCGGCGCTGCGACCACTCTGGAACAGATGATGGCCAAGGCGAAGGCTGACGAGGATGTGGCTGAGCTGCCCATTCTGGTTAAAGCTGACGTGCAAGGTTCTGCTGAAGCCATCGTTCAGGCGATGGACAAAATCGGCAACGACGAAGTTCGTGTGCGTGTGCTGCACTATGGTGTTGGCGCGATCACTGAATCTGACGTTGGTCTGGCGGAAGCCTCGGGCGCACCGGTTATCGGCTTTAACGTTCGTGCGAACGCGTCGGCTCGTAACTCGGCCAACCAAAAGGGCGTCGAGATACGCTACTACTCGGTCATCTATGACCTTGTGGATGACGTGAAAGCGGCGGCTTCTGGCCTGTTGTCTGCAGAGGTTCGCGAGAACTTCATCGGATACGCGGAAATCCGCGAAGTCTTCAAAGTTACAGGCGTTGGCAAGGTTGCTGGTTGTCTGGTCACCGAAGGCGTCGCACGTCGATCGGCTGGTGTGCGCCTGCTGCGTGACAACGTGGTTATCCACGAAGGCACGCTGAAGACACTGAAGCGCTTCAAGGACGAAGTGAAAGAAGTTATATCCGGTCAAGAATGCGGTATGGCATTCGAGAACTATGACGACATTCGTCCGAATGATGTGATCGAGATCTTCGAACGTGAAGAGTTTGAACGCACATTGGAATAATCAGCCTTAACTGATTGATAAAAATACAAAAGGGGACGGTTTACCGTCCCCTTTTTCGTTGGCTCGTGAGTGGTGTGGATCTTCAGGCAGCGATGTCACTGGATACTGGAAATCCGGTATGCAGGCGGTGCCCGACCCGAATAACAATACGCCCATCCGAGAGCGTCTTTACGTACTGGCCCTGCACCATACTATAGTTGCCGATCATAATGGTTTTGAGCATGTGATACCCCCCAAAAGGAATCTGAACAGGTTCAGTATATCACACCATAGGTAAACCCCGTGTAAACATCCTGCGCGTCAAAGTAGATCGCGCAGAATTGGGATCAAAGGAATGTCCGCCGGGGGCATCGGAAAGTCGCGAAGTTGATCAACGCGCGCCCACTTTAGCACCTGACCTTCACGCGGCATGGGCGTTCCATTCCACTTTCGACACGCAAACAGCGGCATAAGCAGATGGAAGTCATCATAACTATGACTGGCAAACGATAGAGGCGCCAAGCACGACGACCAGGTGTCGATGCCTAATTCTTCGTGCAGCTCGCGTACCAAGGCAGCTTCTGGCGTTTCGCCGGGTTCGATCTTTCCACCCGGAAACTCCCACAAGCCGGCCATGGATTTACCTTCTGGGCGTTGGGCCAGAAGGATACGCCCGTCCGGGTCGATCAGGGCAACTGCGGAAACCAGGACTGTTTTCACGACCGGTAATCCGCGTTGATTTGAATGTAGGCGTGGGTCAGATCGCAGGTCCAAACGGTGGCATTTCCGTTGCCTACCCCCAAATCCACGTCAATCAGCAGATCGTCTTGCTTCATGTAAGCCGCGCCTGCGTCTTCGTGGTAGTCCGGCGAAACCCAACCTTTTTCAGCAACCAAGATGTCCCCGAAGCGGATGGTCAGCAGATCGCGGTCCGCAAATGCCCCAGATTTGCCGATCGCCATGACCACACGGCCCCAGTTGGGATCTTCGCCTGCCACAGCAGTTTTCACCAAAGGAGAGTTGGCAATCGAAAGTGCGTGAACCTTCGCATCAGCATCTGATTTTGCGCCTGTCACACGAACTTCGACGAATTTCGTGGCACCTTCACCGTCACGCACAACCTGATGGGCCAAATCCAGCATGACGTTGTTTAACGCGGCGCAGAACGCGGCATTGCCTTGATCTACCCTGACCCCAGAAGCTCCGGTTGCGGCCAGAAGCAGCGTATCTGACGTCGAGGTATCGCTGTCCACTGTGATGGCATTGAAGCTGTCTTCGTTCAAATCTGACAGCATGGCTTGCAGGTCGCCCTGATCAATCAGCGCATCTGTGAAAATGAAAACCAGCATCGTCGCCATGTCCGGTGCAATCATGCCCGATCCCTTGGCAATGCCGGCGATATGAACGATGCGATCCCCGATCTGCACCTCGGCCTTAGCGCCCTTGGCGAATGTATCGGTGGTACGGATCGCTTGGGCGGCATCCTCCATCGCGTCAGGCACCAGCAAGCCCTTAAGCTCGTCGATCTTGTCGGTGATCCGGTTGTGAGGAAGCGGTTCCCCGATAACACCAGTCGACGCAGTGAAGACGCGGTCTTGGGGAACATGCAGCGCCTTCGACACCGCAGACGTTATCGCCTCGACCGAGCCATCCCCTGCCGCGCCAGTAAACGCATTGGAGTTGCCCGCGTTCACAAGAATGGCCGCGCCTTTATCAGACGCCTTGCCCACCTTGGCCTGACAATCCAGAACCGGGGCAGAACGAGTGGCGGATGTGGTAAAAACACCGGCCATCGTTGTTCCTGGTTGAAGATCGGCCAGCATGACATCCAGCCGATCTTTGTACTTTACACCTGCCTTAACCGCGGAAAACCGCGCTCCGGCAATCACAGGCAGGTCAGGAAAGCTTGCAGGGGCAAGCGGCGAAACCTTGTGCGTGTGGTCGCTGGCCGTGACCAACTTGGCCTTCAGCTTCGCGACCTTCTTTTTCAGCTTCTTAATTTTCGCTGTCTTACCCATGTCAGCCCTCTGCGATCAGTTGTCCAGAAGTGTCATATCACGCAGAACGGCGGGGTCGATCCCTTCCAGTTCCGTACGCTTGATTGTCGCACCATCCAGCAGGGTTTGCATGGCAGCTTCGATCGCGTCATTTTCAATCTGCGCGGCCAGTTCTGCGCGGACTTCTTCCAATTCAGGCGCGCCCATCATGCGGGTGTCGTTCAGTTTAACGACATGCCAACCAAACTGCGTCTGAACCGGGGCCGAGATCGCACCCTTGTCCAAAGCCATTGCGGCATCTTCAAACGGCTTCACCATCATGCCGGGGCCAAACCATCCCAGATCGCCGCCATTCGGACCTGACGGGCCGGTCGAGAACTCTTTTGCCAGCTCTGCAAAATCCGCACCACCTTCAAGCTTTGTGACCAAATCCTTGGCTTCATCCTCGGTCTCAACAAGAATATGCGCTGCGCTGAATTCCTGGGTCGGTTCGGCATCTGCATATTTGGCGTCATAGGCGGCCTTCAGGGCATCATCGGTGACAGCGTCCGCTAGAATAACATCAACGTGCTCGGCAGCAGCAATCTCACGTCGTTGATTTTCCAGGATAACTTCACCACGACGGCTGAGCTCTTCCACGGCTTGTCCCAGCACTGTCTGCTGGATCAACTGATCGATTAAGCCGGGAAACAAAACGTCATCAGGCAAGGATTGAAACTGTTGCGCCAGACCCTGGCGGGCCGCAATCACGTGCGAAAGGGTGATTTTTTCGCCATTTACCGTGGCAAGAACGGTATCGGCCTGAACCTCGACCTTGGGCATGGCGTCTTCGGATGCGGTTTCCTGCGCGAAGCCCGGCGCACCGAATGTCAGCGAAAGGGCGATACCAAAAGCGGCCGCGTGGCGATTAAGCATGAAAATATCCTTTAAAACAGGCCGGAACACCCGGCGACATTGACAGTTTTCCACCCGACGCTTACATCGCTAAGGGCTTGAGAGCGTGGGTTCTTGGGCTCTTAGATAGGCGGCTGGATCAAGACGGACAAGTTTCCTCTGGTCACACCAGCGTTAAACCGCATTGAGGCACAAAAAACATGCTTGGAAAAATCGCGCGCAAAGTCTTTGGCACACCCAATGATCGTTTGATCAAGGCCACACGACCCATTGTCGAAAAGATCAACGCGCTTGAGGACGAATTTGCCGCCCTGTCGGATGACGGCATCGTAGCCAAGACCAAAGAATTGAAACAACGCGTGGCGGATGGCGAAAAGCTGGACGTCATTCTGCCAGAAGCTTTCGCCAACTGTCGCGAGGCCGCCAAACGGGCGTTGGGGCTGCGTGCCTTTGACACCCAGTTGATGGGTGGGATTTTCCTGCATCAGGGAAATATCGCTGAAATGAAGACCGGCGAAGGTAAAACCTTGGTGGCGACGTTCCCGGCCTATCTGAATGCACTGACCGACAAAGGCGTGCACATCGTGACGGTGAACGACTATCTTGCCAAACGTGACGCTGAATGGATGAGCAACGTCTTTACCGCGTTGGGTATGACCACAGGTGTTGTGTACCCCCATCAGGCTGACGACGAAAAGCGCGAGGCCTATGCCTGCGACGTCACCTATGCCACGAACAACGAACTTGGCTTTGACTATCTGCGCGACAACATGAAATCCGAGCTGAAGGACATGTCCCAGCGTGGTCTCAATTTCGCGATTGTGGATGAGGTCGATTCGATCCTGATCGACGAAGCACGGACGCCGCTTATCATCTCGGGCCCGTCCGAAGATCGGTCCGAGCTATACGTGACCATCGACGCCCTGATCCCAGAGCTGACAGATGAGCATTATACGATCGACGAAAAGGCCCGCGGCGTGACCTTCACCGAAGAAGGCAACGAATTCTTGGAGGAGCTTCTTTCAGCTCGTGGTTTGCTGCCGGAAGGTCAATCGCTTTACGATCCAGAAAGCACAACGCTTGTGCACCATCTGAACCAAGGCCTGCGTGCGCATAAGCTGTTCACGCGCGATAAGGACTATATCGTCCGTGATGGTGAAGTGATTCTAGTTGACGAATTTACAGGCCGCATGATGGCAGGGCGCCGTATGTCGGAAGGTCTGCACCAAGCGATGGAAGCCAAGGAAGGCTGCAAAACGCAGCCGGAAAATGTCACTGCAGCATCGGTCACGTTCCAGAACTACTTCCGCCTCTACGACACGCTTGGCGGCATGACCGGTACCGCGCTGACCGAAGCCGATGAATTTGCCGAAATTTACGGCCTTGGCGTTGTTGAAGTGCCAACCAACCGCCCGATTGTACGGATCGATGAACATGACGCCGTGTATCGGACGGAGCGTGAAAAGTTCGACGCCATCACGAATGAAATCCGCGAAGCAAATGAAAAAGGTCAGCCAATTCTTGTCGGTACGACTTCAATCGAGAAATCAGAACAGCTGTCGCAGCTTCTGACCGACGCCAAGATCAAGCATGACGTCTTGAACGCACGACAGCACGAGCGTGAGGCGCAGATTGTGGCCGATGCCGGTAAATTGGGTTCGGTGACCATCGCCACAAATATGGCGGGTCGTGGTACGGATATTAAGCTGGGCGGCAATGTAGAATTTAAGGTGATGGAGGCCATCGCGGCCAATCCAGATGGCAATCCGGATGAAATCCGCACACGTATTGAAGCTGAGCACGAAGCAGAAGAGCAAGCCGTGAAGGATGCAGGTGGATTGTTCGTTCTGGCAACAGAACGTCACGAAAGCCGTCGGATCGACAACCAGCTGCGCGGTCGTTCCGGCCGTCAGGGTGACCCGGGCCGGTCGGCCTTCTTCCTGTCGCTGGATGACGATCTGATGCGTATCTTTGGATCTGAGCGGCTTGAAAAGGTTCTGTCGAGCCTTGGCATGGAAGAAGGCGAAGCCATTGTTCACCCGTGGGTCAACAAGTCGCTGGAACGTGCGCAAGCTAAGGTCGAAGGTCGCAACTTCGACATGCGTAAGCAGCTTTTGAAATTCGATGACGTGATGAATGATCAGCGTAAGGCGATCTTTGGTCAGCGTTTTGAAATCATGGAAGCTGAAGACCTGTCCGAGATAGCTGGCGATATGCGTCATCAGGTGATTGATGACCTGGTTGACCAATACATGCCTCCGAAATCCTATGCGGATCAGTGGGACACTCATGGGCTTCAGGCCGCTGTGATCGAACACCTTGGGTTTGAAGAGCCGGTTGTGGACTGGGCCGCCGAAGAAGGTGTGGATGACGATTCGATTCGCGAAAGACTGTATGACGCTTCGGATGTGTTTATGGCCAAGAAAGCGGCTGATTTCGGGCCCGAAACCATGCGTTCGATTGAGAAGCAGCTGCTCTTGCAAACCATCGACGGCAAATGGCGTGAACACTTGCTGACATTGGACCACTTGCGTTCGGTTGTCGGATTCCGTGGTTACGCCCAGCGCGATCCGTTGAATGAATACAAGACCGAAGCCTTCCAGCTGTTCGAGGGTCTTTTGGATGGTCTGCGGTCAGATGTGACACAGAAACTGTCTCAGATTCGCCCAATGTCAGAAGATGAACAGCAGGCTATGATGCAGCAAATGATCCAGCAGCAACAAGCGCTGGCTCAGGCTGCAGAACCGACTGACAATGCGATCGAAGGCTTTGATGAGAACGACCCAAGTACTTGGGGCAATCCGTCGCGCAATGACCTTTGCCCATGCGGGTCGGGTAAAAAGTTCAAACACTGTCACGGTCGACTGTAACAACGTCACATCGCGGCGTGACAACTGTCTGATTCCACAATGAAACCACACCTCAGCTGGCATCTGACGTTGTCAGATTAGCCACGCTGAGCTTCATAAATGTTGGAATGGGACGGGAAGTTCTGGCACTGCGCGCGGAAATACATATGGTCCCCTTGTGACTAAAATTTTCCCCGATATCCTTGCGCGACTTTTGCGTGCTGCCTTTTTGGTTGCCCTGATCGGGGGTTCGGCCGCTCATGCGCAGGACGTTACGCTGACCTCGCGCGACGGTTCGATCGAACTAACCGGCCAGCTTCTGACATTTGATGGCGAGTTTTATCGCGTTGATACCGAATTTGGCATTCTGACGGTCGACAGCTCGGGCGTCAGCTGCGAAGGGCCGGGCTGTCCCAGCCTTGGGCCTTTTGTTGCAGAGCTGACGATTTCTGGCGCGCATAACATGGGTGCTGTTTTGTTCCCCGCGCTGGTTGAAGGCTTTGCGCTGCGAAACGGGTATGCCCTAAAGCGTGAAGAAGTTCAGGGCGTTGGAACAGTTTACACCCTGCTTGAAGGAGGCACCGGACAAGACGTCGCGCGCTTCACAATCAAGCTGAACACCAGTTCAGAAGGGTTTGCTGACCTGCTCAGTCAACAGGCTGATATGGTTTTGTCGATGCGACAGGCCACGACCCGCGAACGTAGCCTTGCACGAGATGCCGGTTTCGGTGATTTGCGCATCGCGCGTCAAAGTCGCGTTGCTGCACTGGACGCACTTGTACCGATCGTTTCGCCGGGCAATCCGGTGACCAAGATGTCAATTTCCCAACTGGCTGCGATCTATGCAGGCCGGATCCGAAATTGGAGCGAACTTGGAGGCGAGGACGCCCCCATCACCCCTTACATGATGGATGTCGAGGAAGGCTTTGGCCCGGTTTTCATGACGGATGTGATCGCCGCGCAAGGCGTGTCCCTGTCTGAGAACGTTGTGACACATCCAACAATTCGTACCTTGGCCGACGCAGTGGCGCGCGATCCTTATGGCATTGCGATAACCACCTATACGCAGCGCGGCAGTGGCGAAGTGGTCGAGCTTTCGGGCAGTTGTGGATTTTCAGTCCATGCCTCGCGGGCGTCGATCAAGTCAGAAGACTATCCTTTGACCATGCCCATGTACCTGTATTTGCCCGAACGTCGATTGCCGCAAATTGGGCGCGAATTCTTGTCGTACCTCCGCACGGACAGTGCACAGTTTGTGACCCGTCGTGCGGGTTTTGTGGATCAAGCACTCACCCGGCAACCCGTCCGCGCACAAGGTGATCGAATGGCAAATGCCATAAAATCTGCTGGGGAAGAAGTTGCTCTGTCAGAGCTTCAACGCATGATTGGCACTTTGTCAGGATCGGAGCGTCTTTCGATCAGCTTCCGGTTCCAAGGTGGATCAACGCTTCTGGATGCGCCGTCACGATCAAACGTTGCGCTGTTGGCTGAAGCATTGGAAAGCGGACGGTTTGACGGTAAGCGCCTGTCATTCGTTGGGTTTTCGGACGGACAGGGCGCTGCTGCGCAAAACAGGTCATTGTCCGAACGACGTGCCAGAGCAGTACGCGATTTGGTTCTAGCGCAGCTTGAAGCCTTTGATTCCGCCCGCGTAAATATGCAAATTGACGCGTTTGGAGAGGCGATGCCCATGGCCTGTGATGACAGCGCATGGGGCCGCAGCGTCAATCGACGGGTTGAGATCTGGGTGGATTAAGCCCAGCAATGCACGCTTACAAATACCCTTCCGAACGAAAGCTAAGCTCGGTCGATTTGCCGATGATTAGATGGTCATGAAGCGCGATACCCAGCGCTTTGGCCGCATCATTCACCTGTGCTGTCATCTGAATATCGCTATCCGATGGCGTTGGATCGCCCGATGGATGGTTGTGAACAAGGATGATTGCAGAAGCGTTCAACTCCAATGCACGTTTCACTACTTCGCGCGGATAGACCGGAACATGATCAACCGTACCCTTGGCTTGTTCTTCATCCGCGACCAGCACGTTTTTGCGATCTAAGAACAGAACCCTGAACTGTTCGGTGTCACGATGCGCCATGGTGGTGTGGCAATAGTCCAGCACCGCATCCCAGCTGGAAATCACGTGCCGCTGGATCACTTTCGAACGCGCCATCCGGTGGGCGGCGGCTTCGATAATCTTAAGGTCGGTGATGACGGATTCGCCGATGCCAGACACAGATTTCAGGCGGTCAACTGGCGCTGTAACCACGCGGTTGAAATCCCCGAAGATGTCCAGAAGTTCGCGCGCGATGGGTTTCACATCACGGCGCGGAATTGACCGGAACAGCAGAAGCTCAAGCAATTCATAGTCCGGCATGGCCTGCGCCCCGCCTTCGCTGAAACGCGCGCGCAGCCTTTGCCGGTGATCCTTGATGTAGGATGGCATTTTGCCAGAGTTCATGTCGATCGGAAGTACGGGCGCCTCGTCCATGTCGAACAGGGCTTGAGGCATCTCGCCAAATTGAAAATTACTGCTCTTGGTCATGGGGTTAGCTTGCCCCAAAAGTGGTGAACGAAGGGTTAACGCTCGCCAGTAAGAAAATGCCCCGGCGTTTCTACAACACCGGGGCATCCCATTTCTGCTAAGGCATTTAGCTTTTCATGCTATCCCAGAAGCTTCTGACCTTCGAAAAGAAGTTTGAGCTTTCTGGGTTGTTTTCTTCCGACAGCTTTTCGAACTCGCGCAGCAGTTCTTTTTGCTGCGAGGTCAGATTGACCGGTGTTTCCACCGCCAACTCGATATACATGTCGCCGTTTGGTCCACCGCGCAGGCCAGGCATGCCTTTAGCCCGCAGGCGCATTTGACGGCCCGATTGGCTGCCCGCTGGAATCTTCACGCGCGACCGCCCACCGTCGATGGTCGGAACTTCGATGTCACCACCAAGTGCTGCGGCGCTCATCGACACGGGGACGCGGCAATGCAGATGTGTCCCTTCGCGATCGAAGATGGCGTGATCTGACACTTCAATAAAGATGTAAAGATCGCCCGAAGGACCGCCACGCATACCAGCCTCGCCTTCGCCAGCCAGACGAATGCGGGTGCCGGTTTCAACACCAGCAGGGATGTTTACAGACAGCGAACGTTCCTTTTCCGTGCGACCAGCACCGTGACAGGATTTGCAAGGGTTCTGGATCATCTGGCCTGTACCCTGACAAGTGGGACAGGCGCGTTCAACAGTAAAGAAACCTTGCTGTGCGCGGACTTTTCCCATGCCCTGGCAGGTTGGGCACACCGAGGGCTCTGCCCCTGATTCTGACCCAGTGCCTTCGCATTCGTCGCACGCAACAGATGTTGGTACGTTGATTGTCTTTTGCAGGCCCGCATATGCCTCTTCCAAGGTCACACGCAGGTTATAGCGCAGATCCGATCCGCGCTGGGCGCGTGAACGCGCTCCGCCTCGGCCGCCCATAAAGTCGCCAAACAGATCGTCAAACACGTCCGAGAACGCGCTGGCGAAATCGCCTTGGCCTGGATGGCCGCCGCCGGGACGTCCGCCCATTCCGCCTTCAAAGGCTGCGTGGCCAAAGCGGTCATAAGCCGCTTTCTTTTCGGCATCCTTCAGAACTTCATAGGCTTCGTTCACTTCTTTGAACTGCGCCTCGGCGTCTGGATTATCCGAATTTCGATCTGGATGAAGTTCTTTGGCCTTTGTGCGATAGGCTTTCTTCAGCTCGTCCGCCGAAGCACCTTTGTCGGCGCCAAGAACCTCGTAGTAGTCACGTTTTGCCATGGGGTCTTCTCCCTTTGGGAGGGGGGCAGGGCCGCCAAGCAGCCCCGCCTTTCACCTGATCGACTTAACGCTTGTTGTCGTCGAGGTCTTCGAAGTCAGCGTCAACGATGTCATCGTCAACAGCCGAGGGGCCATCAGCCTCTTCCGAGGCCTCCCCCGCAGCTTCTTCTTGCTGCGACTTATAGATCGCTTCGCCCAGTTTCATGGCCGCTTCGGTCACGTTCTGAACGCCGCCTTTGATCTTGTCAGCCGACGCGTCTTCCTTGGCCAGATCATCCTTAAGCGCGGCAATTGCCAGCTCGATGGCTTCGATCGTGGTCGGGTCGACCTTGTCGTTATGCTCTTCCATCGACTTTTCGGTCGAGTGGATCAGGCTTTCGGCCTGGTTGCGCGCTTCGACAAGCTCTTTGCGATCTTTATCGGCTTCGGCGTTGGCTTCAGCGTCTTTCACCATTGCATCGATGTCGTCATCTGACAGACCGCCCGAAGCTTGGATGGTGATTTTATGCTCTTTGCCAGTGCCTTTGTCCTTGGCGCCCACTTCAACGATGCCGTTGGCGTCGATGTCGAAGGTCACCTCGATCTGAGGCAGGCCGCGCGGTGCGGGTGGGATGTCTTCCAGATTGAACTGGCCCAACACTTTGTTGTCGGCAGCCATCTCGCGCTCACCTTGGAACACGCGCAGGGTCACTGCGTTCTGGTTGTCTTCCGCGGTCGAGAAGATCTGCGACTTCTTCGTCGGGATCGTCGTGTTGCGGTCGATCAGGCGGGTGAAAACACCACCCAGCGTTTCGATGCCCAGCGACAGCGGGGTCACGTCCAGAAGAACAACGTCTTTGACGTCGCCCTGCAGAACACCAGCTTGAATGGCAGCACCCATGGCAACCACTTCGTCCGGGTTCACACCTTTATGCGGTTCCTTACCAAAGAACTTAGTGACCTCTTCGATCACCTTCGGCATGCGGGTCATACCACCGACCAGAACAACCTCGTCAATGTCGCCAGTCGACAGACCAGCGTCTTTCAAGGCAGCTTGGCATGGCTTGATCGAACGCTTGATCAGGTCCGATACAAGGCTTTCCAGCTTAGCGCGGGTCAGCTTCATAACCATGTGCAGCGGAGCACCATCAGCACCCATCGAAATGAAGGGCTGGTTGATTTCGGTCTGCGAGGCCGACGACAGTTCGATCTTGGCTTTCTCAGCGGCTTCTTTCAGACGCTGCAGAGCCATCTTGTCTTTCGACAGATCAACCTGGTTTTCTTTTTTGAACGTGTCGACCAGATACTGAACGATGCGCATGTCGAAGTCTTCACCACCAAGGAACGTGTCGCCGTTGGTCGATTTAACTTCAAACAGGCCATCGTCGATTTCCAGGATGGTCACGTCGAAGGTACCGCCACCAAGGTCATAGACCGCGATGGTTTGAGTTTCTTTTTTGTCCAGACCATAGGCCAAAGCGGCTGCGGTCGGCTCGTTGATGATGCGCAGGACTTCAAGGCCAGCGATCTTGCCGGCGTCTTTGGTCGCCTGGCGCTGTGCGTCGTTGAAGTATGCAGGCACGGTGATCACGGCCTGAGTGACTTCTTCACCCAGATAGCTTTCTGCCGTTTCTTTCATCTTCCCCAGAATGAAGGCTGAAATCTGCGAGGGCGAATATTTTTCGCCAGCAGCTTCAACCCAAGCGTCGCCGTTGCCGCCGTCTACGATGGCATAGGGCACCAGCTTCTTGTCTTTTTCGACAGCCGGGTCGTTCATGTTGCGCCCGATCAGGCGCTTCACGGCGAAAACCGTGTTGTCGGGGTTGGTGACAGCCTGACGTTTGGCCGGCTGGCCTACCAGTCGCTCTTCATCTTTGAAGGCGACGATCGAAGGCGTTGTACGTGCACCTTCTGCGTTTTCGATGACTCGCGGTTGCGAGCCGTCCATGATGGCAACACATGAGTTTGTGGTGCCGAGGTCGATACCGATGACTTTGGCCATGCTCAAAATCCTCTCTTAGGCGATGTTGAAGGAACCGACCTTGCAAAGCATCGGCCCCTGATCCCAAAATTTTACCGGTTTAGGAGTAAACCTTCTCCGGCGTCTCGGCGTATATAAGTAGGCAAATAGGGGCCTGCAAGCGGTCGAAGGCACCGATTGCGCTAAAAAACACGAGTCAATTTGAGGTTTTAGCCAATAATGGGCGAATGACGGGGTTTTTGGACCGGTAATTTGCCTACTGACGGGCGGCCCAACTGGCAGACACATGTTTGCGCGAGTAATTCTCGCCCATCAAACCCAACAACATGGCAACGCAGGAAAACACCAGCGGATACACCCAGTTTGTGTAATGCGGGTAATAGTTGATGAAGGTGAAACCGCGTACCTGATCGACGATGTGAAACAGCGGGTTCCAACTGAATATCGCGACCAAATAGAATGGCGCCGAATTGGCGACGAACATTTTTCCCGACGCAAACATGTTTGCCCGCGTGTAGACCGTCTGTGAAATACTGGTGAATTGCGGAAGCCAAGGCTTTAACGCCAGAAAGATCAGTCCAATTGACGCCCCATTGAACCAGGCCAATACGATCATCATCGAAGCTTCAGCGGGCTGTTGTATTTCGACAGGGGTGAAGCCGATATGATAAACGGTCAACACGACCAAGATGCTGAGGATCTGAACATACAAAGATCCCAATGCGGCAGACACAATGGCGACAAAGGTGTTCATCGGTGTGTGCTGCATCATCGGGTGCGAGGGCCCAGACGATGCAATCACCGCGCCCATCGCCTTAATATTTGTGATGAAGATGAAAATCCCAGACATAATATACAGCAGGAAATCACCACGTAAGGCAGCACCACGCAAACCGATAACCGTCAGCATGACGTAGAAAACCGCGACCATCATGATCACCTGAAATATATTCAACGCCAATGCAGCAAGGGCATTCGTATGCGTGCTACGAACGCTGTGCGCGGTCATGTGGAAGATGACCTCGAACATTGAAAGTGCTGCTGACAGCCGTGATTGTTTCTTCTTTGCCTCGAACATGGCGCTACCTTGAACGGTGATGCTGTGTTTTTTAACAGGGAATTCTTGATGATCCTTTACTGGTTGATCATAAGGGGGCGGCAAAATGTTATCAACAGGGCTAGATTAGGCCTTATTTAAGGAGCTTTATTTTGGATTTTGATCGCCTGGAAACCGTTATGCGCAAGCTGGCACTGGAAGCTGGTGACGTGATCATGGAGATCTATAACTCGGACGATTTCGACGTACGCGCCAAATCCGATGACAGCCCTGTAACCGCAGCCGACGAAGCGGCGGATGTTCTGATCTCGGCAGGGTTGCGAGCGGCTTTCCCAGACGTGCTGTTGGTGACCGAAGAACAAGCTGACAGCCATAGTGAACAGGCCAGCGAATTTATTATCGTTGACCCGCTGGATGGCACCAAGGAATTCATCCACCGTCGTGGCGATTTCACCGTCAACATTGCTTACGTGGTTGATGGCACCCCGGTGCGCGGCGTCGTTTATGCACCCGCCAAGGGTCGGATGTTCTTTACCAACGCTGGTGGTGAAAGCGTGGAAGAACAGGGACCATTCGATAAGAACACCGTGGGCACGCTGAACCCCATCAAGGTATCCGCCCCAGACAATGATGCGCTTTTCGTCGTTGCCTCGAAATCGCACCGCGACCAAGCGACCGAAGACTACATCAACAAATATAGCGTGAAAGACAGCAAATCGGCGGGCAGTTCGCTAAAGTTCTGCCTTGTGGCGACAGGCGAAGCGGATCTCTATCCCCGTGTAGGACGCACGATGGAGTGGGATACCGCGGCGGGTCATGCCGTTCTGAAAGGCGCCGGTGGTGACGTTGTACGCTTCGATGATCATACTCCGCTTACCTATGGCAAGCCGATCTACGAAAACCCGTTTTTTATTGCCTACGCGCCCGGCGTTGATCTGAAACAGGCCTGATCCATTATGGCCACGCTGATTGTGATCCCTGCGCGCTATGCCTCGACCCGGTATCCGGGCAAGGCGCTTGTGCCGCTTCGAGGCGCGACAGGGGTATCCAAGTCGCTGATTCAGCGCAGCTGGGACGCTGCACAGGCTGTGCGTGGGGTGGATCGCGTGGTGGTCGCAACAGATGATGATCGTATTCGGGCCGAGGCTGAAAGCTTTGGGGCCGAGGTGGTTATGACCTCGTCCACCTGCGAAAACGGAACTGAACGCTGTGCCGAGGCGCTAACCGTGCTGGGCGGTAATTATGATATCGTAGTAAACCTGCAAGGCGATGCGCCTTTGACTCCGCCGTGGTTCGTGGAAGAGCTTGTAGAGGCTCTAACCACCCACCCGACCGCCGAGGTCGCAACGCCTGTGCTGCGGTGTGACGGACGGGCGTTGAACGGTTTCCTGGAAGATCGAAAAGCCGGTCGGGTCGGTGGGACAACGGCCGTGTTCGGGGCGGAAGGGAAAGCGCTTTATTTTTCGAAAGAAGTGATCCCCTACACGCAGGGTTGTGATTGGCCTGCCACAGATCAGACCCCAGTATTCCACCATGTTGGCGTGTATGCGTATCGGCCTTCTGCCCTTGCCGCGTATCCGCTGTGGCAGACCGGACCGTTGGAGCAGCTTGAAGGTCTCGAACAACTTCGCTTCCTAGAGCGTGACAAGCCAATCCAGTGCGTCGAAGTAGACGCCCGTTCCCGCCAGTTTTGGGAGCTGAACAACCCGGAAGATGTGCCGCGGATCGAAGCAATCTTAAAGGAATTTGACATCGAATAGGTGCGAGAAACCAAGATGGCACTCGCCATTTGCGCTTTGCGGATTTCGGAAAAGGGTCGAGAAAAGTCTTGCCTTGCTTTACAAAGGCAAAAAAAGACCATGATGTTTTCAATTTTATCAATTACAGAATAACTAAATAAGCACTTTCCGATCCTACGATTATGCCATTTAGGCAACCGGACAAGGAAAGTCGTAAAGTAAAAAAGGCTAGTTTTATGAAGCGTAAGGTAACCAAAGCGATCTTCCCAGTGGCCGGGCTTGGCACACGATTTCTTCCCGCTACGAAGTCAATTCCGAAAGAGATCATGACGCTGGTTGATCGGCCCTTGATTCAATACGCTATCGACGAAGCGCGTGCTGCCGGTATCAAAGAGTTCATCTTTGTCACATCACGCGGCAAAGGCGCTCTGGAAGACTACTTTGATAACTCTCCTGTGTTGGAACAGGAACTGCGTAGAAAGGGTAAGGACCAGCTTCTTGATGTTCTGAAAGACACGAACATGGAATCCGGTGCCATTGCCTATATGCGTCAGCACAAAGCGCTGGGCCTTGGACATGCGGTTTGGTGCGCACGTCGCCTTATTGCAAACGAACCTTTTGCGGTCATCTTGCCGGACGATGTTATTGCAGCCGAAAAACCATGTTTGCAGCAAATGGTGGAAGCCTACGAAGACACCGGTGGCTGTATGGTTGCGGCAATGGAAGTCCCGGCAGAAAAAGCCAGCGCTTATGGTGTTCTCGACGTGAAAGAGGACATGGGCGATCTGGTTTCGACCCGTGGAATGGTGGAAAAGCCAGCACCTGATGAGGCGCCGTCCAATTTGGCTGTTATTGGCCGCTACATCCTGACACCTGATGTGCTGCGCAGTCTGAACAAGATGAAAGCCGGCGCAGGCGGAGAGATCCAGCTGACCGATGCGATTGCGGAAGAGATCGCGCAGGAGCGCGATGTCTTTGGGTTCCGGTTCCGTGGCCAGCGCTTTGACTGTGGTTCAAAGGCTGGGTTCCTTCAGGCGACTGTAGCGTTTGGCATGGCCCGCGAAGAACTTCGTGAAGAGTTCACAGGCTATCTGCATGATCTGATGTCTCAGAACAAAGCAGCCGAGTAATAGCAGTGACGGGCGGTGTGTCCGGTTTATGGGCCTCCTATCGGATGCGCTTGAAACGCCGCCGCCTGCTACTGCGCTCAATCCGCTCCAGACGACAACTGACAGAAGTTAAAGACCGCACGGAACTTATCAAGCCGGGGCAGGTCTTGGGTTTCACTGTACTGCGCAACGAAATGCAGCGCCTGCCTTTCTTTTTGGAGCATTACAGGCAGCTGGGCGTCGGCCATTTTTTGATGGTGGCCAATGACTGCACTGATGGCAGCGTTGAATACCTGTCGGATCAACCTGATGTGTCTTTGTGGACCACGGATGCAAGCTATAAATCCGCGCGATTTGGGGTCGACTGGCTGACATGGCTTCAATTTCAACACGGGCACAGCGCGTGGTGCCTGACGGTCGACGTGGACGAAATCCTGATCTATCCGCACCATAAAGATCGCGATCTTGTGGCTGTTACGCAGCACTTGGAAACCTTAGGCGCTCAGGCGCTGGGCGCCTTGATGCTGGATTCTTTATCCGAAAGGACATTTGGGGACAGGATCAGTGGACGTGGACAGCAATCCACTCGAAGCTCTCCCATGGTTTGATGCGCAGCCATATCGCGCGGTCAGACAAACCCCAATGCAGAATTTGTGGCTTCAGGGGGGCGCGCGCGAGCGCGTGTTCTTCCCGAAAAACCCGTCGCGCGGCCCAACCCTTAACAAACTGCCTTTGGTTAAGTGGTCACGCCGGTTTGCCTATGCGAACTCGACACACACCATTCTGCCTCCACGCTTGAATATGGAATGGGCGGGTCCCCCTGTTGTTTCTGAAAAGGACCAGCTTTCGGGCGTTTTGTTGCATACAAAATTCCTACCCAGCGTGATCGCGCGGTCTGAAGAAGAGAAAGCCCGGCGCGAGCATTTTGGCCAGCCGGATCAGTTTGATGCCTACTATAATGCAATCGGTGAAGCGCCAGACCTCTGGCATGCAGGCTCATGTCGATATGAAGACTGGCAGCAGCTTGTGAAACTTGGTCTTATGTCTTCAGGCGATTGGGCCTGAGATCATCAATAACCAGCCAGATGTGGCGAGTTTACGCAACATATGGCGGAACTTTAAGATGTTGGATATAAAGCAATAACAAGATGCGGGCTCCTGTTGGTTGAAATGGGATCAAACCGCGCTCATGCGGAAACAGGTGCAAATAGACAGGACATGATTTGGGCGCTTGGACTTCATATCGCCTAAGGCTAAAGCGCAAGCGTCGCCAAATCCGCGCGTTTCGAAAACGGCGTGAGCTGACATGCGTGAAAAATCGCACCAAACAGATCACATCATCAGACATCATTGTCTTCTCGACCCTTCGCAATGAATTGGTTCGGCTGCCCTTTTTCCTTAAGTACTACCGTGATTTGGGCGTGAACCACTTCGTAATTGTGGACAATGGATCGGATGACGGTTCGCGGGAATATCTGGCAGGGCAGGATGACGTGTCGCTGTGGACCACGCCTGCCAGTTACAAGCGTGCTCATTTTGGCGTGGACTGGCTGAACTGGTTACAGCGCAAATATGGCCACGGTCATTGGTGCCTTGTCGTCGATACTGACGAGCTTTTGGTCTACCCATTTTGTGATACGCGGCCGCTGCGTGCTTTGACAGATTGGCTGGATGCCAGCGCAATCAGAAGCTTTGGTGCCATGCTTCTGGATATGTACCCTGAAGGACCGATTGGGGACGAGGTTTATCAATCGGGCCAGGACCCGCTTGAAATCACCGGCTGGTTCGACAGCGGGAACTATACAATCAAGAAGAATTCGCGGTTTAAAAATCTGTGGATTCAGGGCGGTGTCCGATCGCGAGTTTTCTTTGACGATAATCCCGAACGCGCCCCTGCCCTGAACAAGATCCCTTTGGTCAAATGGGATCGGTCCTACAGCTATATCAGCTCGACCCACACGCTTCTGCCGCGTGGCTTGAATCTGGTCTATGACGAATCCGGAGGAGAGAAAGCATCAGGCTGTCTTCTGCACACAAAGTTCCTGAACACGTTTCATGAGAAATCGCAGGAAGAGCTTCAGCGTGGGCAGCACTATGCCAACAGTCACGAATACCGTGCCTATAGCGCGCGAAGTGCGGACGATCCTGTTCTGTGGTGCAAGTGGAGCGAAGAATACATCAACTGGCGACAGCTTGAGGTTCTGGGCCTGATGTCCAAGGGGAACTGGGCATGAATCTGGGTGTGGTCATGATCGTGCATGAAGCATTGCACCGTGCCACCCAATTGGCCTGCCATTGGGCCGATCATGGCTGCCCCGTTGTGATTCATGTCGACAAGAAGGTCGACCATGACACCTACACCCAATTTGTCGATGGCTTATCAGATCGGGACAACATCCTGTTTTGTGAACGTCACCAATGCGAGTGGGGCACATGGTCCTTGGTCGCCGCCAGCCAAACCGCGTCCGAATTGATGTTGGATCGTTTCCCGGATGTGCAGCATGTTTTGCTGGCGTCGGGAAGCTGTCTTCCTTTGCGACCGATTTCTGAACTGAAGGCCTATTTAGTTGAACGCCCCACGACGGACTTCATTGAAAGCGTAACAACCGAAGATGTTCCATGGGCGGTTGGCGGATTAGACACTGAGCGCTTCACCTTGCGATTTCCATTTTCTTGGAGACGCTGGCGTAAACTATTCGATGTCTATGTCGAGCTGCAACGCAAGCTTGGGTATCAACGGCGTATTCCCCTAAGCACTCCGCCGCATTTGGGTAGCCAATGGTGGTGTCTGACGCGCAACACCCTGTCTGCCATTCTTGAAGATCCTCGTCGGCCTGTGAATGACGCTTACTTTCGCCGCGTCTGGATTCCGGATGAAAGCTATTATCAAACTCTCGTCCGCCATCATTCTAGGAAGATTGAAAGCCGGTCTTTGACGCTGTCGAAGTTTGATTTTCAGGGTAAACCACACTTGTTCTACGATGACCATTTGCAGCTTCTACGGCGTTCGGACTGCTTTGTAGCGCGCAAGATCTGGCATCAGGCGGATCGGCTTTATGACAGTTTCCTTTCTGACGCGCCCAGTCTTAACGCCAGTGCTGAACCAAATCCGGGCAAAATTGATCGCATTTTTGCCAAAGCGGTTGATCGCCGGACCAAAGGGCGCCCCGGTCTGTTGATGCAAAGCCGTTTTCCGCACCAAAGGTGGGGAAATACAGTGACAGCTGAACCTTATGTGGTTCTTGAAGGCTTCGCCGAGCTTTTCAAGGGATTCGAGCCGTGGCTGTCCAGTTTCGGAAAGGTGCGGGTGCATGGTCATTTGTTTGCCCCCGACCGTGCCCATTTCGAAAATGACGAAACCGAGTATTTTGGCGCGCTCTCTTCCTCGGCCCCGTTGCGGGATTACAATGCCAGTGCATTCCTGACCAACCTGATTTGGAACACGCGCGGAGAACGGCAATGCTTCCAATATGGCCCAGCGGACAATCAAGACATCACTTGGGATGTGACCTGCGATGCCAATGCACGTATTCACGTCATTACGGGCGCTTGGGCTGTTCCTTTGTTCCAGTCCAACGGAAAGTTTTCCCAGATCCGCCGCGAGGCTGCACGGCTTCAGCGGATTGAAAGCGAACATCTTAGAATTCTGCAGTCCAGCCATGCGCGTGCAAGGATCAGAATTCAAAGCCTGTCGGACTTTGTTCTTAATCCGATCGAGCCCCTTCAGGACGTCGTCGATCAGCTTGCCATTCGTGAACGTCCAAAGCTTAAAGAAACGCCCGAAATGGTACATCTGGGCGGATTTGGACAGTTTTTGCAGAACCTGAAAAATCAAGGCATGCATCCACATCTTGTCGGCGATTTTCCTTTGGACTATGCGGCTGAACCGCCCGCCCCCTCGCGCTCTGCGCCTTATCTGGTGACCAAGTGATATGACCAAGAAGTTTGACTGTTTCATCATCTTTGCCGAAATGCGCACCGGATCAAACTTTCTGGAAAGCAATCTGGATCAGTTTGATGGCCTGAAATGCTATGGCGAAACCTTTAATCCCTATTTTATGGTCTCGCCTGATCTAGAGGATCTGTTTGGCGTCAGCGTGAAGGCACGGGATGAAGATCCCATGCTGCTTGTCGAGAAGATGAAGGAAAACACGAAAGGGATTCCCGGCTTCCGGTTCTTCCATGACCATGACCCACGGGTGTTCAATGCGCTGATCGAAGACCCGCGCTGCGCCAAGGTTATTTTAACCCGCAATATGCTCGAGGCCTACGTATCTCGGAAAATCGCTTGGGCGACCGATCAGTGGCAACTGAACAATGTGGATGATGCGATCAAGAAAAAGGCGATGTTCGTATCAGCTGAGTTCGAGAAGCTTTTTTACCGGATGAAAGACTTCCAGCTGAAAATCAAAAATCGGCTACAGGTAACGGGACAGACCGCGTTCTATATTGATTACGAGGACGCACAGGACTCTTGATGTCATCAACGGGCTGGCGAAGTTTCTGGGTGCCAAGGGCGAAATAACCGAGTTCGCAGGCAAGTTTAAGAAACAAAACCCCGAACTGATGTCAGAGAAGGTCGAGAACTACGAGGTTTTGAAGCAAACCGTTGCGAAGGTCGATCCGTTCGATCTGGACCGCTTCCCAAATTTTGCACAAAGCAGGCCGGCTGCAGTGTCCAGCTACATCGCCTCGGACAAACCTACGATGCTGTTCATGCCCATCAAGGGCGGGCCTACGGACGAAGTTGTAAACTGGATGCAGGCGGCCGGACCTTTGACCGAGGACTTGAACCAGAAAACGCTGCGGGCATGGAAAAATCAGAACAAACTGCACCGAACCTTCACGGTCTTACGTCATCCTGTCGCGCGTTTGCATGCCGTGTTCTGCCGTTACTTCGTCACCCATGGTCCGGACACTTATTGGGATGTGAAAGAAGCCCTTCGCGACCGATATGACGTTGACCTGCCTGAAAACGAACCGGATGCTAAATGGACCCTCGATCGGCATCGCGAGGCATTTTTGCAGTTTACTGCCTTTGTCGACCGAAACCTGAAAGGGCAGACCAGTCTTCGTCTTGATCCGGCTTGGGTTTCACAAAATGCGGTTGTTGGCGGTTTCGCCGGCTTTGCACTGCCTGATCATCTGTTGCGGGAACAGGGGCTAGACACAGGGTTGGCAACGCTGTGGAGCGAGGTGAGCAGCAAAGCCCCCCCCAGCTGGACGCAGGGCGCGCAAGACCAGCCCTTTGGGTTGGCAGAAGTGTATACCCCACAGATCGAGGCCGAGATCCGCAAGATCTATCAGCGCGACTATATGATGTTCGGTTTCAAGCCGTGGGACAAATCCTAAGAACGCCCTATTAGGCGGCTTTGTTCGACAGACTGTCTGTCAGAAGCGCATGAAGCGTCAGTGTGTCCGAATTGGCGCGCAGCTTCGCACAGATCGACGGGTCCCGCATCGACCGGGAAACAAGTGCCAAGGCCTTTAGGTGATCCACGCCTGATCCCTCAGGTGCGAACAAAGCGAAAATCAGGTCCACGGGTTGACGGTCAACGGCGTCGAAATCAAGCGGCTTTTCTACACGCACAAAACAGCCAGTGACTTCGTTCACACCAGACAGACGGGCGTGCGGTAAGGCAACACCACGGCCGACACCTGTCGGACCAAGATTTTCACGCTCGGACAGGGCCGAGAAAGCATCTTCAGATTTGATGCCGTAACAATCAAAGGCGATATCGCCCAAGTCCTGAAAAAGGCGTTTCTTGGACGACACCGTCGATATGACCTTTACGGCGGACGGCGCCAAAATGTTCGCAAGTTCCATTTTTGACCAATTTCCCGCCCGCCATGGCGGGGGGCCTACGCTTCGTTGTTTGCGGGATCAATCCAGCCGACATTACCATCCTCGCGGCGGTATACGACATTCATGCCCTGAGTTTTCTCATTCTTGAAAACCAAAACGGGGGCGTGGGCTAGCTCCATCTGCATGACAGCTTCACCAACGGAAAGCGACGGGATGCGCGTTTCCATTTCGGCGATGATCATGGGCTGGAGCGTTGCGTCCGCTGCCTCTTCCTGGCCTTCTTCTTTGGCGAGGATATAAGAGGAACCGCCGAAAACTTCAACCGGATCTACGCGGTCGCGGTGATGATCTTTCAACCTCCGCTTATAACGGCGCAGTTGCTTTTCCATTTTCTCGGCACATTGGTCGAATGCGGCATAGATTTCTGTTGCGTGACCCTTGGCCTGAGCGGTCAGGCCGGTCGAGAGGTGAACAATGGTTTCGCAGACATATTCATGTGCGTTTTTCGAGAAGATGACCTGCGCATCGGTGGGGCGTTCAGCATACTTTTGAACAATCCCGCCAAGCTCATCTTTCACATGAATCTGAAGCGCTTCACCAATGTCGATCTGCTTGCCACTGATTTGATACTGCATCCTATCTCCTTTGATCGTTGTAGGAATTGATGCCATATGCCGTGCTGGCGTATGGCGATAAAATCGTTTTAAAACATGAGGATGATTTATTTTTGTAAGAAACCGCCCGCCCGATCAAATCTGGGGCGATCCTATGTGCGTGCCCGAAGCGGGCGCGGCACGAACGAAATTTTGCGTGTTCATGCATCACCTACATTTGGCGACGAGTCGGAGGGGAATGTCAAGCGAACGGGTGACGTTTTCGTCAATTGATCGAGAAATTTTGACCAAGATAGACGCGCCGCACGTTTTCGTCTTTCACGACTTCATCGGTTGTTCCACTCATCAAAACATGGCCGTCATGAAGGATATAGGCGCGGTCTACGATCTCGAGTGTTTCACGAACATTGTGGTCTGTGATCAGAACACCGATGCCGCGATTTTTTAGGTCGTGAACAAGGGACCGAATCTCTCCTACAGCAATCGGATCAACGCCAGCGAAGGGTTCATCCAGCAACAAATACTTGGGATTCGATGCCAAGAGTCGGGCGATTTCACAGCGGCGACGCTCGCCCCCAGACAGGGCCATCGCGGGCGTGCGACGCAGGTGGCTGATCGAAAACTCGTTCAAAAGTTCTTCCAGGCGTTCGCGTCGCTTGTGCCGATCCTTGGTCGAGATCTCGAGAATCGACAAAATATTGTCTTCGACGGTCATGCCTCGGAAGATCGACATCTCTTGCGGAAGATACCCGATGCCATAGCGCGCACGGCGATACATCGGTAAAAGCGTGACGTCGCGCCCGTCAATGATGACCTGACCGGCCTCAGGCGTAACCAGTCCAGCGATCGCGTAGAAGGTTGTGGACTTACCACACCCATTCGGGCCCAGAAGGGCAACGACTTCACCGCGATTTAGTTCAAGGTTCACTTCGCGAATGACCGGTTTTTTGCGATAGCTTTTGCGCAAACCAATAATGCGCAGCCCGGCGTCACCTTGTTCCACTGTTAGGTTCGGGGTGGCCATCAGTTGGATCCGGTCTGAATGATCGATTTGACGCGCCCATCCATCTGGCCGGTGCCGGATTTCAGGTTCACGGTCAGTTTTTCCGAAGACAAAGCGTTCTGTCCCTGTGTCAGGATCACACCCCCTGTCATGACCACTGTGCCAGAAGAAATGGTGTAAATTGCTTCACGTGCTTCAGCCGCTTCAGCGCCATTGACCAAGGTTACGCCGCCCGTGGCGTGCAGGCGCGAGATCTCGCCGGTTGTGTCAGCGCCGGTGGCGTACTCAACCTGGACCTTACCTGCGCTCAAACGCATATCGCCCTGACCGATCACGACGTTGCCGGAAAAGGTTGCAGAGCCGCTGGCTTGGTCCACGGCCAACTGATCGGCCGAGATTTCAATTGGTAGGCTACTGTCGTGTTTCAATCCGCCAAACGCCACCTGAGCTTGCGCGAACGCAGTGACAGGCAGGCAGATTGCCACCAGAAGCGAATAGAACATACTGCGTTTGATCACCGGGTTTCCCCCTTGTCTTTTGGATCATATACCAGCTTCACCCCGTCCTTGAAAACAAGAACATATCCATCGCCCTCTCCCTCTTGGCGGGAAATGACCGCATCACCGGCGGAAAGATCACCCATTGGGCCGGTCGCCTCAACAGGACCGTTGCTGGCAACATAGGTGGAATCCATGGCCGTGGTCAGGGTTTCGGTTGAAATCCAGTAGTCGGTTGATGTGTGCAAAGACACACCGCCAGACAAGTTGATCAGGTTGGTTTCCCCGTCGATATCCGCTTGGGCAGCCTTGATGTTCACCTGCGCCCCGTCAGGCGTTTCGATGTCGGCCTCAAGAGCCAAGGCCTTGAAGTAATTAGATCTTTCAGAGTCCGGAGCAGCGCTTTCGGCTTTGAACTGAATTGCCGCACCATCTTCGGTCACGCTTGAAAACCGTGGGTTGGTGATCTTCTGTTCGCCCGTAAGCTCGTCCAGATTGATCCGCGCATAGGTCAGCGATGTCGTTGGGTCGATGGATTTTGACACCAGAAACATAAGCGACAGCAACACAAGCGCGGCGGCTGGCAGAATGATCTTCAGCCAGTTTACGATGCGTGAATATGTGATTCCTGTGCCGGACATGCTCAAGGCTTTCTTAGGGTCTATTGGTTATCTAGCGTCCAAAACCCGGATTCCAAGTCTGACCGCCTTAGTGTGCAAAGATGTCCTGTTCGGGCCAGCCTGCCAAATCCAGCTCTGCGCGCATAGGCAGGAAGTCGAAACAGGCCTGCGCCATTTCAGTCCGACCTTCGCGAGCCAACCGCATGTCCAGCTCCTCACGCAGGCGATGCAGGTACAGGACGTCCGACGCGGCATATTCCAACTGTGCGTTGGTCAGTTCTTCGGCGCCCCAATCGCTCATCTGTTGCTGCTTCGAGACATCGACTTTCAAAAGCTGATCCAGAAGGTTCTTCAGCCCGTGACGATCCGTGTAGGTCCGTATCAGTTTCGACGCGATCTTGGTGCAATAGACAGGCGCGGTGACCACACCAAAGGCGTTCAGCATCGCGGCAATGTCAAAGCGACCGAAATGGAAGATCTTCAGAACATTGGGGTCGGTTAGCATCTTTTCGAGGTTCGGAGCGCTGGTCTGGCCCTTTTCGACCTGCACCAGATGAGCATTCCCGTCGCCACCTGACATCTGCACCACACACAGGCGATCACGATGCGGGTTCAATCCCATCGTTTCGCAGTCAATTGCAACGACCGGACCAAGGTCCAGCCCATCGGGAAGATCGCGCTTGTAAAGATGGTTGGTCATGTCGCCCTCATTCATATTTCATCCCCGTGATAGGCCCACGGGGATGAAGGTTCAATGAAAAGGGTTACTTGCCGTAGTATAGCCCGACAACATGCTCGGCTTCGGCGAAGAACAGCCAACGACCGACGATTGCCCCGACGATATGCAATGCTAGGGCGATGAACCCGGTGACGTGGCTCGCCGGTGTCAGAAGCAATATTGCAGCGGGCAGCACCGCGCACAGACCCAATGCGATTATTCGCAGCTTTTGGGCGTGTTTGCGTCCAATGCGATATACCATTTCGTCCAGCACATAGTTACGCGCAGTATGGCCGCTTTCAAACATGCGCACCTCGCCCAGATGGCCCAGTCCTGTGGCGTCTCCCAACGTGCCGCGTTTGGCGGCGCGCGCATCGCCTTGTTGCCAGTGCAGCCACATGACCACAGCCAGCGCGGCAAGCAGAAAGCCAGCGATCTTTGCTTCACCGGCCAGCAGGGCACCGCCACCTATGGCGTGCAGCAGAAATAGCACCGGGGTAAGCGGTTGATTCCAGCGCGAGATCGTTTTGAGTTGCGTATAGATCATCGAGGTCGTGAAGATCGTGATCAGGGCAAAAACAGAGCCTACTACACCTGAAAATGTCATTTCTGCGCCCAAGAAGACTCGCGCCAATGCGATCAGACCAAAGAGCAGTAGTGTGATGACAGCGGCGACGCCCTCGCGGCTCAGCCAGCTGGTGCGCCATTGGCTGAAGGCGTAGATCGCGTTCTTCTTGTTGCCCAAATGCAGGGTCGAGGCCAAAAGCCCCCCAACCGCCAGCACATAGGCAATGAAGAAGAAGGCAAAAAGGGTCGTTCCGCCAACGCGCGGAATGCCAAAGCCCATCCAGGCCAAAAGCCCGAAGCCAAGCCCGGAAAAAGTGGTGAAAATGATAACACTGGGTGCGGGATGCATCCGTTTCCTCCGTCAGAGCTTGTCCAGCGCTTTGTCCAACCAGCCAAGAAAGCCCTTAGGCTCGTCGGCAACGATGTTCAAAGGCGCGGTGTCTAGCTGATCTTTTGGGCGTGGTGGTAGGTATTTGTTTACGGGTTTGGTGCCCAGATCGGGCATAAGGTCAAACCCGCCACGATCTGCTACCAGCTTTGAGACATCGCTTTCGGGGTCGCCCAGAATCTTCCGAAATGACGTGCGCCAGAGGGACAAGTGCGCACGCAGGCGGGCACGCGGTCCTCTTCGGGCAGGTTCTCGTTGTAAATCCGGTCCACGCAGAGCGTGCATTTCTTCATGACGCCGGCTTCGCGGTCCAATTCGCGCGCACCATAGGGGCAGGACCATGCGCACAGGCCACAGCCGATGCAAAGGTCTTCGTCCACCAGCACAATGCCGTCTTCTTCGCGCTTATAACTTGCACCGGTCGGGCAAACGGTCACGCAAGGTGCGTCTTCGCAATGCAGGCAAGACCGTGGCATGTGCACAGTTTGCGAGGCACAGCCCTCTTTTTGCGCTTCATAGGAAAAGACGCGGTTTAGGAAGGTGCCCGACGGATCCGCCCCGTAGGCATCCTGATCCGACAGCGGCGCGCCGTAGTTCTGTGTGTTCCAACCTTTGCAGGCAGACACACAGCCATGGCAGCCCACGCAGGTATCAAGGTCGATAACCAGACCCAGTTTCTTGTCGGTTTTTGCAGGCAAAGCAGTCATCAAATCTTCCTCGCCACTGTTTTTGGTCCTTTGCCAACCGGAGACTTAATCGGCGCATAGGCTGGCTGGCTTTCAGCAGGTTTAGTCTCTGCTTTTTCGATTTTCACACGCAGATCAAACCATGCAGCTTGCCCTGTGATTGGGTCCGAGTTTGACCAGCGCAGGCCATCCCCTTTGGGCGGTTGAAGCTCGTGAATCAAGTGGTTCAAAAGGAAACCTTCGTTGGCCTCGGGCGCACCTTCATCAAGTGCCCAAGTCCCTTTGCGTTTGCCGATTGCGTTCCAAGTCCAAACAGTGTCGCCATTCAGCCCGGCGTGATGCGCAACGGGCACGGTGATCGAGCCGTGCACAGACGAGACGGTGGCATAGTCGCCATCTTCAAACGCGTGCTGTTCCCAAATCTTAGTGGGCAGATAGAGGTAGTTTTTGCCGGTGATCTGACGCAGCCAAGCATTCTGCGTGCCCCACGAATGATACATGTGCATCGGACGCTGGGTCAGCGCGTGGATCGGATATTCTTCGACGTCCACGTTTCCGTCTTCGAACGGTTCATACCAGATTGGCAAAGGATCCATCGTTCGGCTGATGCGATCACGCAGGTTGTCCGGCGGTTGACGGTCCCCATGGCCTTCTGCGGCCAGCTGGAATTTACGCATCGGTTCAACATACAGGCTGAATACATAGGGGCTTTCGACATCAAAGATGCCGCGTTTCACCGCCCATTCCTGATAATGCTTGTTCCATGGTTTGTAGAAGGTCGCATTGTCCGGAAGGTGATCAACCCAAAAGCCACCATTCTCGATGTACTTATCAAGTTGGGCTTGATTAGGCTCGCCTCGACCTTTTCCGTTACCATCGGGGCCACGCCAGCCCGCCAAAGGGCCTACGCCCGGACGCCGTTCGTGATTCACGATATAGTCGGCGTAGTCTTCGAACTTCGCGCTACCATCTTCGTTTACGAAACCTGGCAGGCCCATCTTGGCCCCCAGTTGGATCAATACGGTCTGGAACCCACGCACATCGCGGTCAGGTTCCACGACCGGCCAACGGATGGCATCGGCCGCGCCGTCTGCCTCGCAGATTGGGCGATCCAGCAAGCTGATACAGTCGTGACGCTCCAAATAGGTCGTATCGGGCAGGATTAGATCCGCATATGCCACCATTTCCGAGCTGTAGGCGTCCGAATAAATGATGTGCGGGATCACGTAATCACCGTTTTCATCCGTGTCGGTCAGCATGCGCATTACTTCGGACGAGTTCATCGACGAATTCCACGCCATGTTGGCCATATAAAGGAACAAGGTGTCGATCTTATAAGGATCGCCCGCATGCGCGTTCGAGATCACCATATGCATCAGCCCGTGGCTGGACATAGGGTTTTCCCAAGTAAACGCCTTATCGATCCGCGCGGCTGTGCCATCTTTCTTAAGCGCAAGGTGTTCGGGTCCACGTACGAACCCAAGGTGTGGACCATCCAGCGGACCACCAACCGTTACGCCAGTATGCGGCACAGGATGTGCGTCATAGGGCTTGGGATAAGGCGGTTTAAAGCGGAAACCGCCGGGCACTTCGACCGATCCCAACAGAATCTGCAGCACATGCAGTGCGCGACAGGTCTGGAAGCCGTTTGAGTGCGCAGAAATCCCACGCATCGCATGGAAGCTGACCGGGCGCCCGATCATTTTGTCGTGCTTCTGGCCCTTCCAGTCCGTCCAAGGCTGATCCAGCACAATCTCTTCTTCGAAGGCGACATGTGCCAGTTCGGCGGCGATGGATTTGATTTTGTCGACAGAAACACCTGTCCGCTCGGTTACGGCTTCGGGCGCATATTCGTCAGACAAATAGCGTTCAGCCATCAGCTGAAATACCGGCCGGTGGGATTGACCGGCATGCCGATAGGTTGCTGCCAGATCAGGCATGACACCTGGCGCATCATAATCCGCAAGCTTGCCTGTTTCACGGCAAAGCACTTGGGGCTTACCCGTCTCGCCACGCAGGAAAAGCCCATTTTCAGGTGAATTAGGCTCTTCATTTACGATAAAGCCTGCGTTGGTGTAGCGCGACAGGTAGTTCAAGTCGACTTTGCCAGCGCGGAACAGTTCATGCACCAAGGCCAGAATGAACAGGCCATCTGTTCCTGGTGTAATACCCACCCAATCGTCCGCAATCGCGTTATAACCTGACCGGATTGGGTTCACGCCGATAACACGCGCGCCTCGGTCTTTCAGTTTTCCCAGGCCGATCTTGATTGGGTTGGAATCGTGGTCTTCGGCTACGCCGAACAGCATGAACAATTTGGTGCGGTCCCAGTCGGGCTGTCCGAACTCCCAAAATGCGCCGCCCATCGTATAGATGCCGGCCGCCGCCATGTTGACCGAGCAAAAACCACCATGCGCCGCATAGTTTGGCGTGCCATAAGACTGCGCGAACCATGATGTGAAGCTTTGGCTTTGATCACGACCGGTGAAAAACGCCATTTTCGACGGATCCGTTTCACGAAGCGGTCCCATCCATCCAGCGGCGATATCTAACGCTTCTTCCCACGAGATCTCTTCAAACTCGCCAGAACCACGCGGACCAACCCGTTTCAAAGGTGAGCGCAAGCGTGACGGAGCATAGTGCTGCATGATCCCCGCAGACCCTTTGCCACACAAAACCCCTTTGTTTACAGGGTGATCGCGGTTGCCTTCGATATAGGCGACCTTGCCATCTTTCATATGTACATTGATGCCGCATCGGCAGGCACACATGTAGCAGGTCGTTTGCCTGATTCGTCCGAGACTTCGGGGGAGGTGTCGATCTGTTTATTTTCGGCTGTGCTCATGTGGCTGTGCTGGTCCTACAATCCCGCTTTGCGGGTTGGCGGATTTTCCCTGTTTTGCTTGTACCCAAAATGACGAACACATTAGGGGTGCCGGTAGGTCCAGAAAAACCTGCGTTTAGGTCCAAAATATCAACTTGGATAGGTCTATAGATTCGAGGGATGCACACCACCAATCTACTTTAATTCCGGGATAAAACAGAAAATTAGACCAGCAGTGAGCAACACAGGGTGGGTTCGTCCTTTTCAGCGCTTAGATGTGGCCGAAACTGTAGAACTATTTCCCAAAAGGGCACATATGATCCGTAACTCACTGGAGACGCGATATGGATCATCTGCCTATCTTTCTGGATATAAGAGGCCGAAAAGTGGTTATAGACGGTGGCGGGACAACCGCCGCCCGCCGTGTTGAGCGTGCCTTGGATGCGGGTGCACAGGTTCATGTGTTTGACCCAGCGCCAGAGGACGAATTGCTGGCATTGCTGAACCGGAAAGGCATCACGCATTACGCTCGATTGCCTGTAGAGTTGGATTTTGCGGGGTGTGTCATTGCCTATGGTGCGTCGGATAATCCCGAGCGGGATGAGTTTCTGCATGCAGCAGCAAAGGCGGAAGGTGCGCTTGTTAACGTCGCTGACGTGAAACCCTTGTGCGATTTTATCACGCCTTCGATTGTTGATCGCAGTCCGATCACCATAGCAATCTCTACTGGCGGCGCTGCCCCGGTCATTGCCCGCATACTTCGCGCACGGATCGAGTCGCTGTTGCCGTCTGGCTATGGCCGTTTGGCGAATTTCCTAAGTGGATTTCGCGGTGTAATAGAGACACATATTGCAGGTGGGCGCGCGCGTCGTCGGTTCTGGGAACAGTTGATTGAAGGCCCGATTGGCGATGCGTTCTTGGCGGGTGATGAAACTGGTGCCGAGGACATGATTGGCCAAAGCCTGACGGGTTCCGGGCCGGATCAATCAGGCGGTGTTTGGCTGGTAGGTATTGGATCTGGTGCACAAGATCTTCTGACATTTCGCGCCCTGTCAGTTATGCAGCGCGCAGATGTGATCTTGCACGATCCGGCTTTGCCCAAAGACATCTTGGCCCTTACCCGCCGTGACGCGACGCGGATGATTGTCGAAGAAACCGATATTCAAAGCTACGCAGAGCTTGCCAATAGCGGACGCCGTGTTGTCTGGCTTGCGTCAGGTGATCCTGCGCAGCGTGCCGACGCGAAGTCTTGGATCGCACGTTTGACTGCGCAAGGGGCCGAGGTTCAAGTGGTTCCAGGTGTCTCTAACGCAGGCTATTCCACGCAATCCGAGGGCAATGTAATCTCGATTAGCCAGACAGCTGATCAAAGCTCTCATGCGATGAGCTTGTCCCCGCGCGCGTCGCTTTAGTCCGGGTGTCGCCAACGTCATAAAACTGTTACCCCTTCGACATATCCCGCTTGGGCGGCATCTGACAGAAGGGGCACAATATGGCACGCATCGCGATCAATGGGCTTGGACGCATGGGCAAACTGGTTCTGCGGGACCTTGTGGATAACGGCGCCCCAGGGGACATCGTTCTATTGAATGATCCGGTAGGAGATGCAGAACAGCATGCGCATCTGCTTGAATGGGATACTGTGCATGGGCGTTGGCCTGCCGCGTTCTCGGTTGGTGAAAACAGCATCATGATCAACGGGCAAGAAATGGCCCTTACCGGGTCTTGGACGCTTGATGCCTTACCGCTGGAAGATCTGGGCGTGGATATGGTGATCGACTGTACCGGCGCGTTCAAAACGAACGAGAAACTGGCCCCCTACTATGCCGCAGGGGTGAAGAAGGTGATCGTGTCTGCGCCGGTCAAGGAAGAGAACGCCTTGAACATCGTTTATGGCGTGAATCACGATCTCTATGACGGGCAAAATCTTGTCACCGCCGCGTCTTGCACCACCAATTGTCTTGCTCCCGTCGTGAAGGTCCTTCTGGACCGGATCGGGATCAAGCATGGCTCGATGACAACGATTCACGACGTGACGAATACCCAAACCATCGTTGACCGCCCCGCTAAGGATTTGCGTCGCGCGCGTTCGGCTCTGAATTCGCTGATTCCAACGTCGACAGGGTCAGCCAAGGCAATCACGCAGATATTCCCTGAGCTTACAGGCAGATTGAATGGTCACGCCGTGCGCGTTCCGCTGCTAAATGCCTCGCTGACCGATTGTGTGTTCGAGGTTGAGTGCAAGACAACCGTCGAGGAAATCAACAGTTTCTTCAAAGAAGCGTCCGAAGGCAGCCTGAAGGACATTCTGGGTTATGAAGAGCGGCCGCTTGTCTCTGCTGATTATACGAATGATCCACGCAGTTCGATCATTGATGCGCTTTCTACCATGGTGATCAACGAGACGCAGGTAAAGATCTACGCTTGGTATGACAATGAGTGGGGCTATGCCTGCCGATTGGCCGATGTCGCCCGCATGGTTGGAGCCTCAATGTGACCCTAACCCACCGGCCTGAGGGGTTTGCGGCCTATGTCGCCGTAACCGCTGCCTACTGGGCGTTTATGCTGTCGGATGGTGCATTGCGGATGCTTGTGCTTTTGCATTTTCATACGCTGGGCTTCTCGCCTTTCACGTTGGCGTGGCTGTTTCTTCTGTATGAGTTTATGGGCATCGTCACTAACTTGTCAGCGGGATGGATCGCAGCGCGCTTTGGGCTAACGCCGACGCTCTATGCGGGTCTATCTTTGCAGATAGTTGCGCTAATTGCTTTGTCGCAGCTGTCAATGGACTGGGCGATTGCAAGCTCGGTCATCTATGTGATGATCGTTCAGGGTATGTCTGGGGTGGCCAAAGACCTGGCCAAGATGTCATCGAAAAGCGCGGTGAAACTATTAGCTCCCAGTGAAGGTGACGGCCTTTTCCGATGGGTTGCGGTTTTGACTGGGTCAAAGAATGCGGTCAAAGGGTTTGGCTTCCTTCTGGGTGCTGCCTTGTTGGCACTGATCGGGTTTGTTCCTTCTGTGATCGCCATGGCCGTGGTGTTGGGGGCGATCTTGGTAGCGGTGGTGATGTTCATGCCACAGGGGCTGCCAAAAGGCTCTAAATCAGCTAAATTCTCGCATGTCTGGTCGAAGGATACGCGGATCAACCGCCTGTCGCTGGCGCGGATGTTCCTGTTTGGCGCGCGCGATGTTTGGTTTGTCGTTGGCATCCCAGTGTATTTTCATGCGGTCGTTTCGGATGGTACACATGCGGGGGATCGAAGTGCGTTTTTCATGATTGGCAGCTTTATGGCGCTTTGGATTATCGCCTATGGAGCAGTGCAGGCCTGGGCGCCAAAGCTGCTGAAGGCAGCTGAACGTGATCCGCGAGAGTTTCCTGCCTTGGCCGCTTTCTGGGTGGGTTTGTTGTCCTTGGTTATTGCCGTATTGGCGTCAATCACACTGTTTCCCGGCCCCTGGCTGACCCCAATACTGGTCGTTGGGCTTATGGTCTTCGGATTTGTGTTCGCGGTGAACAGTTCGCTTCATTCATATCTGATCTTAGCGTTTACAAAGGCGGAGCGGGTCACAATGGATGTTGGCTTTTACTACATGTCCAACGCAGCCGGGCGTTTGATTGGAACCCTTCTGTCCGGTTTGTCCTATCAAGTCGGTGGATTGCCGCTTTGCCTTGCCACTGCCGCAGCGATGGCTTTAGCCAGCTGGCTTAGCGCACGCCAGCTTGTCAAATTGGGCACCGGCACATAGCCTGCCTGCATGGATTATTCAAAGCTGATCGACGACGAGATTTGGCGCTTCATTCGCGAGACCGAAACCTATTACCCGCCGGATGCGGTGAACCAATCTGTAACCCAGCAGCGCAACATTTATGACAAGATGTGCCGAGCGTTCCTCGCTGGTTATCCGGATGGGCTGAAAGTACGGGATGAGCGTATTGAAACGGTCCCCACGCGCATTTATGAACCCGATGACCCGAAAGGCACTGTTGTCTATTTTCATGGCGGAGGGTTCGTGGTTGGCGGGCTCGAAAGTCATGACGATGTCTGTGCCGAAATCGCCCATAAAACCGGGCTTCGTGTGGTCAGTGCTGACTATCGTCTATGCCCCGAACATCCTCACCCAGCGGCCTTTGAAGATGCCGTATCGGTTGCTAACTATGCGGCTCTAACCTGGCCAAAACCTATAATACTTGTAGGGGACAGTGCAGGCGGAAATCTTGCTGCTGCGACCAGCCACGCCCTTCGTGGTTCTGTTGATCTTGCCGGGCAGGTTCTGATCTATCCGGGCCTTGGCGGTGACATGAGCAAGGGATCATATATCGACCATGCAAATGCGCCGATGCTTACGATGGAAGACCTGAAATTCTACAGCTCAATCCGTTTTGCGACGCCGCCAGACGAACCAGATCCTACCGCCGCCCCGCTGGAAGATGCGAATTTCAGTGACCTACCACCAACAGTCTCTATTACAGCGCAATGTGACCCATTGGCGGATGATGGGCAAACTTATCGGGACGCTATTCTGAGCGCTGGCGGCAAAGCCGTTTGGTTCAATGAGAAGGGCTTGGTTCATGGCTATCTTCGTGCCCGACATCAATCCACACGCGCGCACGACAGTTTTGGCCGAATAATCAAAGAGATATCGATGCTGGCGCGAGGGGAATGGCATCATTGATCGTGCCTTTCACCCGGTCTGGGATTCACATACTGTGACGCGTGAAAACTACGCCTGAATTTGGCGCTTGGAAGAGAAGACACATTATGTCGACCATTGGATCATCGCTGCTTCGCGGCTTGCAGGCCCTGCAAGGCAAGAAAGATTCAGATCGACGCTCTCAATCAGTGTCGACAGATGGAAATCAGCCGAGCGCACCCAAGAAAACGCAAACCGTTCTACCGCTTCAGCCGCGGCCCGATGGATTTGTCATTTGGGCCGGTTTAAAAGATCCCGAGGATGGCGAGGCGCTTGCCTCGCTTCTGGCACCGCTACGAGCCGAGATGGGGGATGTGACTATTCTGGTCACGATGCAAGAGGCACACTCACTTGGGCCGGAATCGCCTGACTTTATTCAGCAGAACTCACCTAAACAGGATGCGAGCTCGATAGACGCGTTTCTTAGGCATTGGAAACCTGACATTGCGATCTGGGCAGGTTCGGATATCGAGCCGGCATTTGTCTCAGCTCTTGAACATAAGAGCATCGCCATGCTTTGGGTGAATGCCGCCCCACCGCAGGAGCGCGGGTTGACGCAGCGGTTCAAACAAGCGGCTGTGCGTGATGTTTTGGCTAAATTAGACACTATTCTGCCGATGAACGGCGCCGCCAGGCAGGAATTCATTCGGATGGGCGTCGCGCCTGGAAACCTTCGTATGACGGGCCAACTTTTGCCCTTTAGCCAGGTGCCGGGTTGTGACGCCGAGGAACGTGATCTTATTGCGCAGAAAATGGATGCGCGTCCTGTTTGGTTGGCGGCTGGTGTCGAGAAGGGCGAAGAAAAAGCAATCCTCGCAGCACACCGCACTTTGATCCGGAAATCGCATCGTTTGCTGCTGGTTCTTATTCCGAACGAACCGCACTATGCCAGCGAACTTGCGACGGCGCTTGAGCAAGAGAACTGGATCATATCCACCCGTAATGGCGACACTCTTCCTCATCGGGATGACCAGATCTTTGTTGTGGACCGCGCAGATGAATGTGGGCTTTGGATGCACCTGGCATCGATCAGCTTCATCGGAGGCACACTTGCGGATGGTGCGCGTAGTAACCCGCTTGATTCAGCTGGATTAGGCTCTGTTGTGCTTTATGGGCCAAATGGCGGTCGCCATACAGCGTCGCTTGAACGGCTGCGAAAAGCAGGTGCTGCCCGCAATGTCAGTGACGCCAAATCCCTGGCCGTTGAGATTGAACACCTGCTTGCCCCGGACAAGGCAGCAGAGATGGCGATGGCTGCTTGGGATGTCACAACTAAAGGTGCTGATATTAGCGAGTTTCTGGTGAACCACCTTTTGGATTTATTGGATGAAGTCGAAGGACGAAAGGTCGTTTGATGCGAACACCAAGCTATTGGTTCACCTCACCTAACCACCCGGATTGGCGGGCAAGAATACTTGCGCCTTTGGGGTGGATCTACGGATTGGGGACGGCCAGGCGCGTGGCGCGCGCGGGATCTGGCTATCAAGCGTCGGTTCCCGTCATTTGTATTGGCAACATCAACGCGGGTGGAACGGGCAAAACGCCAACGACAATTGCGCTGGCGCAGAGGCTGATTTCGCAAGGAATCGCGGTCCATATCGTTTCGCGCGGTCATCGCGGAAGCGAAGAGGGACCTTTGCGCGTAGAAGAGGGGCAACATAAGGCTGATCAGGTGGGTGATGAACCCCTTCTGATGGCCGCTTTTGCGCCTACTTGGATTGCACGGGACCGCGTTAAAGGCGTTAAAGCTGCAGAAGAGGCCGGGGCCGACATCATCTTGATGGATGATGGTTTTCAGAATCCAAGCGTTCACAAAACGCTGTCCATCGTGGTGGTGGATGCTGTGAAAGGGTTTGGGAATACGCGTTGTATCCCGGCCGGTCCCTTGCGTGAACCAGTGTCCGCTGGGATTAAGCGCGCCGATATACTGCTGTCCATCGGGCATTCGCGGGCTCAGGCCAAATTTTTGCAGGACTGGGGTGATCAGATCACTTGTCCTCAGGTGGCAGGGCACTTGGTGCCGCTTAAAACCGGAATGGACTGGCAAGGAATGGATGTTCTGGCATTCGCCGGCATTGGCCTGCCCGAGAAGTTCTTTGCAACCGTCAGCGATCTGGGTGCAAATCTGCTACGTGCTGAAGCCCTTGCTGACCACCAACCGTTGACAGATGCGCTGATGAAACGGCTTGAGGTCGAGGCGGCGGCATTAGGGGCTCAGCTGGTTACAACCGAGAAAGATGCAGTCAGGTTGCCCGACAGTTTCCGGCGTCGCGTTTTGACGGTCCCAGTTCGATTGGAGCTACTGGATTGGGCTGTGATAGATGATGCGATCGCAGGTTTTATGGCGGACTAGGGTCTGATTTAACCCTAATCCGCTGTGCTGCTTACGAGCCCAGTTTTTCATTCAGGATGGCAGCAAGCTCGTCATAATCCATGTTCGAATACTTGGTGCCATCAATGATGAACGACGGTGTTGCCGAGATCTCATCCGCACCAGCGTTCTTTTGATAGGCGGCGACAAGGCTTTGTGCTGACGCTTCGTCTTGCAGACACGCATCCATCTGTTCATCGTTCATGCCAGCGGTGCGGCCCAGTTTTTTCAGGTTGGCAACAATTGCGGTGGGAGAGCCATCGCCGATCCACTCTTTCTGTCCACCATAGATCAGATCGATCAAGCCATAGTAGCGCACATCACCACCACAGCGCGCGATCATGCCGGCCCAAAGTCCAAACTGGTCGAAATAGACTTCGCGATGGATGAATTTGACCTTTCCGGTGTCGATAAAGTTCTGCTTCAGTTCCTTGAACGTGTTTTCGTGGAAGTTCGCACAATGGGGGCAGGTGAAGGACGCATACTCAATCACGGTGATCGGGGCGTTCTCGTCACCGATGATCATATCAGCAGCGGGTTCGACTGCCGCATCTGTGCTTTGCGCCTCGGCGACGGAAACACCAGGAAGTGAGCCGCTGTTTTGCGACATATAAACAGCGCCACCGATGGCGATCACTGCTGCGATCAAGATGGGAAGGATGCAATTCATAGGTATTCAGCCTTGTTTGTGTCTGTTTTTTGTTATGACGTTGCGCGCCAGAAGTTCCAGCGCAGATCTTAGCCCGTCATCTCCGACGTCTTTTGTTTCGTCTGTTGCGCGTGCCAAAACCTCGGGATCTGGGCGTGCCGACTTTGCGGGTGCCGGCGTAAACTGGGCTTGCCCTTCGGCAAATCCGGTGGCCGCCGTTTGCGTGATGCGGATGCGCGATATTGCGTTGTAGCCATAGACGGAGTTCACTTTCTCGCGCAGTTGGTCCTTCTGCATGTCCAGCATCGGCGCTTGCGCCCCGGTGGTTAGGACGGTCAATGTCGCCCCCATTCCGCCACGGCCATATGAAATGTCCACAGGTCGCGAAATCTTGGCTGTCGTTTCACCCACAATCTCGGCCCAATGGGTCAAAACACGCGTCACAGCAAACCCCCGCGTTTCGCTTGCTTTGCGAATTCGGGTCGACAGAAGGGACGATGTACGTTCGAACCCTTTTTTGCGACGAGGATATTTGGGTGCAGTGCTCATTTTCGTGGGTTTAAGGACTCATGCATTTTTGTTTATTCTAGGCCGTTCCGTTTGCTATGCCAGAACAAACGACTGATAGGGGATAACACTTGTGTGACGCGCCGAAAACTGCCGATCTTCTGGCTTGGTATGACCGCCATGCGCGTGTGCTTCCGTGGCGTGTCAGCCCGGCGGATCGTGCGAACGGGGTAGTGCCTGACCCTTATGCGGTTTGGCTTTCCGAAATCATGCTGCAACAGACAACTGTCGCGGCGGTACGAGACTATTTCACCCGATTCATGACCCTTTGGCCGACCGTACAGGATTTGGCGGCTGCCGAAGATGACCGTGTGATGGGGGAATGGGCCGGCCTGGGATACTATGCTCGGGCGCGCAATCTTCTGAAATGCGCGCGCGAAGTTAACGTCATTGGCGGTTTTCCGACCTCTCGCGATGAACTGCAAGCATTGCCCGGGATTGGACCTTATACATCGGCTGCGATCTCGGCGATTGCGTATGACTTGCCGGAAACCGTGGTGGACGGGAACGTTGAGCGGGTGATGTCCCGAATATTCGAGGTGACGACCCCGTTGCCAGATTCGAAATCAGAGCTGACGAGCCTTGCCCAAACACTGACCCCGAAGGGCCGGGCCGGCGACTATGCGCAGGCAGTCATGGATTTGGGCGCAACAATCTGCACTCCGAAATCGCCGGCATGCGGCATTTGCCCGTGGAATAGAGACTGTCTGGCGCGCAAGTCAGGCAATCAAGCAGAGCTTCCAAGAAAGAAGCCCAAGGCAAAGAAACCCACGCGATTTGGTGTGGCATATCTGGCATGTAATGAAGCGGGGGAGTGGTTGGTTGAACGTCGACCCGAAAAGGGATTGCTGGGTGGAATGCTGGGATGGCCCGGAGCCGAATGGGGTGAAGATGCGATCGAGCAACCTCCCTTCAGCGCCGATTGGCAGGACCCGGGTGTCGAAGTGCGCCACACCTTCACCCATTTCCACCTACGGCTTTGCCTGCGCGTGGCACGCACAAACGGGCAAATTCAGGCGAAACAGGGTCTATTCAAGGATGTAAAACGCACAGATTTACCAACTGTTATGCGTAAAGCATACGACGTAGCGATAGCGCATCTGCCGCATTGAGCGTGCCTGAGTTCGCGGCTAGGCTGCTGGGCAACAAAAGGACCATTCTTATGCTTTCTGCGCCTACAGTTTCGCGGTTTCGCAACGCAGCCCCGTTTGGGATTTCGATTGTCCTGCCCTTTTTGGTGATAGTCGCTGCAACGCAGGGCGGTTGGTTTTTGCTTCTGCCCCCGCTGGGCACTTGGTGGCTTTACACGATCCTTGATTCCGTGATGGGGCGGTATACGGAAAATGCGGACCCCTCGATCGCAGATGCCGATCTGTTTTGGTACCGCGCGATCACGGAGAATCTGGTTCCCAATTCAATTCATCATGATCTACGGCATGATTTGGTACGTGACCGGGGCAGAGCATCTAAGCACTGCCGAGAAGTTCGGCGCGTTCTTTGGCGTTGGTGTTTTGTCCGGCACGGTCGGGATCGTGTACAGCCACGAGCTGATGCACCAATCCAACCGGTTCGAACGCTGGTTGGGCGACCTGCTTCTTGCCACGGTGCTCTACAGCCATTTCCGCACAGAACATCTGCTTGTTCATCATCCACATGTGGGCACAACCCGCGATGCGGTTACGGCCAAATACAACGAGGGTTTTCACCGATTTTTCCTCCGCGTCTTGCACGAGGCTCCGGCCTCGGCCTGGGTGGCAGAAAGGGCGATGCTGGCACGACGCGGTTTGTCCCCGTTCGACCGCGCCAATCCATTCTGGCGCTATGGAACCCTGCAGCTTGCGGCAATCATTCTTGCAATCTGGGTGGGAGGCTGGATGGGGCTTGTGCTGTTTGCATTCCAAGCCTTTGTTGCCATCTGGCAGTTAGAACTGACGAACTATGTCGAGCACTATGGCCTGACCCGCAAGCATTTGGGTGACGGGAAATATGAACGCGTGATGCCGCATCACAGTTGGAACGCTGATCACAAGGCGTCGAATTGGCTGCTGATCAACCTCCAGCGCCACTCGGATCACCACTATAAACCTGCCCGTCGCTTCCCGCTGCTTCAGACCTATCCTGATAACGAAGCCCCACAATTGCCATTTGGTTATCCGATCATGACGATGGCTGCGTTGATCCCGCCGGTTTGGCGGCGCGTGATGAACCCGCGTGTTCGGGCGTGGCGGAAACTACATTATCCCGAGGTCGAAGACTGGAGCGCATATAAGGCCGGCACTTTGCCGCCTCCTGCGATCCGTTAGGGAAAGCGAAGCGGCGCGTCTCCATCCGTCCAGACGGGGTATTTCTTCATAACGAAGGAAAGCCGGTCACTGGCCAAAAACGTCTCTAACCAAGCTGAAACGTTGGGTGTGACCTCGCTGTTGAAGCGAGGTTTGTCGATGTTCGCAAACTGGCGCAGGAACGGAAGTGTTGCCAGATCTGCCAATGTGGGTCGCGCGCCGAAAAGCCATCCTTCGGATAGCTGATCTTCCAGTTTGGCCAACATCGTCATTGCATCGGCGCGTGTGATTTCGGGATCACTGTCGGGGTGCCGCACCGTATACTTTGTCAGATCAAGCGCCTGCTTGAACGGGCCATCAAACATCTGAATCACGTCAAACCCCTCATTGGGTAATTGGAGCAGTCCCTCGGGATCGGATTGCTCCAACGCCCAGCGCATTATGTCGAAGCTTTCATCCAACACGCGATCTTCCAGAACAAGACAAGGCACCGTTGCGCTGGGCGAGGCGTCCAAAAACGCTGGTGGTTTGTCACGCAAAAGGATCTCGCGCAGTTCAACTTGAACACCAGAGCTGGCAATCGCCAGACGGGCGCGGATCGCATAAGGACAGCGGCGGAAAGAATAAAGGATCGGTGTCATGTCACCAGAAAGCAAAAAAAGCCCTGCCTAACAAGTAGGCAGGGCCAGTCAGGTTGTGCTGTGGCGGCGGGCCACAGGCACAGGCGGTACCTGATGGTGCGGGCGCGTCTAAAGCGCGCCACGCAAATTCTATGTGGATTAGTTCATTTCTGCGCGGATTTGCTGGCGCAGCAGGTCGATCGGAACTTTCTTTCCGTCCTGCTTGAAGTGCCAGTAGGTCCAGCCGTTGCAGCTGGGCGCACTTTCCAGCGCGGCACCCACTTGGTGGATCGAGCCGCGAGCCTCGCCAGAAATCAGCGTTCCATCGGCACGGACCTTCGCTGTCTTGCCACGTGGGCTGGACAGGATTTCACCCGGACGCAACATACCGCGTTCGACCAGCTGGCCAAAGGGCACGCGCGGTTCGGCGCGTTTCGATGGTGTGGTGGTCAGCGCTTCTTTGTCGAACTTGCGTACCTTGGCGATACGCTTTTCTGCAACCTTGCGGTAGGCGGCCTCGCGTTCGATACCAATGAAGTCGCGGCCCAGCATCTTGGCGACCGCACCTGTGGTGCCAGTGCCGAAGAACGGATCAAGGATCACATCGCCGGGGTTGGTCGAACCGACCAGAACGCGATGCAACAAGCTTTCGGGTTTCTGCGTCGGATGTGCTTTGTCGCCGTTTTCGTCTTTCAGACGTTCATGGCCTGTGCAGATCGGCAAAACCCAGTCCGAACGCATCTGAATACCTTCGTTCAAGGCCTTCAGCGCTTCGTAATTGAATGTGTATTTGGCGCCTTCGGATTTCGAGGCCCAGATCATCGTCTCATGCGCATTGGTAAAGCGCTTGCCACGGAAGTTCGGCATCGGGTTCGACTTGCGCCAAACCACGTCGTTCAGGATCCAGTACCCTTGGTTCTGAAGCTCAGCGCCCATGCGGAATACATTGTGGTACGAACCAATCACCCAGATCGCGCCATTCGGCTTCAGAATGCGGCGTGCGGCTTTCAGCCAAGCGCGCGTAAACTGGTCATACGCCTTGAAGCTGTCGAACTGGTCCCAATCGTCATCGACGGCGTCGACTTTCGAATTGTCAGGGCGGTGCAGTTCGCCTTTTAACTGCAAGTTATAGGGCGGATCCGCAAAGATCATGTCGACCGAGTTTTCCGGCAGACTGTTCATCACGTCGATGCAGTCACCGTTAAGAATCTGATTCAGGGGCAGCTCTACAGCCGCCTTTACTTTGGTTTTGGTTACCATTTTTGCCTCATGTACCGGCGCATTTTGCGCTCTTTCAGCGGCGCATTTTCACGCTCGTTTTGATGAGGTCAGGATGATTCAAAGTCGATTCGTCGTCAAATTCTTTTTTGAATCAGTCACTTACATTTTTCTGTTGATACAAGATATTGTGCACGGGCTTGAATGAACGTCTATGGTGTGGGGTCACCCCAAGATTTTGAAGCGCCAACCTGTGACTTTTTGATGGGTATCCCGCGTTCGTCTCCCAGCCATAGCCGGGGTACTGTTGCGCCAAATCCACCATGATCCGATCGCGGGCAATTTTTGCCACGATCGAGGCTGCGGAAATCGACACGGATCGTGCATCGCCCTTTACGATGGTTTCAGATGGCAGCGTCAGACCACGCGGCGTCTGGTTTCCGTCGATCAGCAGATAGTCCGCAGATTGTGAAAGCCCTGCGACTGCGCGTTTCATTGCCAGATGGCTGGCGCGCAGGATGTTCAGTTCGTCAATTTCTTCAACCGAAGCATGGGCGATGCACAGACAGGCTTTATCGTGAATCGTATCCCACAGCGCTTCACGTCGTTTCGCCGACAGCAATTTGGAATCATTCAGCCCCTCGGGAATGTCGTCTGGGTTCAAAATCACGGCGGCGGCGGTGACAGGACCGGCCAACGGACCGCGCCCGACCTCGTCCACGCCGGCAATATGGCAATGACCGCGTTGCATCGCGGCGGTCTCGAAGCTGAAATCAGGAACAGATTTTGTCATATCCTTGGGGTGACCCAATCCGCCCGGCCTCGCAAGTAAAAAGGGCAGAGACCGAAGTCTCTGCCAAGTTTAACGGCGCGTGAAGTGAAAGGGACCGGCGCGCCGCTGCTCGATGTTCGGATTAGTAACGGGCCGGACGATAGCCGCGCTTGCTTAAGCAGCGGGGCTTATAGCCGTGGCGGACAACGTAGACACCTTTGTGATCACGGATGACCACCTTTCGGGCGCAGGTCGACGGAAGCTCGTGGGCATAGCGGAATTTCTCTTGCATGCAGCGCTTGTTATAAAGCGTCTTATAGCCTGTCTGCGTGTCGTAGTTGCGCAAGCAGCTTTCGGGGATCTTGTAGAACTTGCTGACCTTTCCCGGGCGACGCGGTTTTCGAGGTTTCGGATCACGTGGGCCTGTGACTGTCCCAGTCGGATAATCGGGTTTGCCATTGTCGTCAGACAAAATAACACCAAGAGTTACCAAACCGAGCAAAGCTGCAATTATCGCTGCTGTATCGTCACCGGATGTTTTGTCACGCGCCTGTGCAGGCATCGCCGTCAGTGACGCGGCCAATACGCCGCTAAGAATAAGCTTCACGAAAGAGCTGGGCATTGAGTTGCGGATCATGGGATTGTCCTTTCTGTTGGGGCAGCGCAAACATGGCGCGGAAGATGCCACCAACATGGGGAACACCCCGAAAGACAGGCAATAACGGGTGGTTGATATCTCCTATCAATGCTTGGCAGTGGGGTTTGTTATTGAATAACTGGCAGTCCCACAGCATGTTCGACGCATGATGAAAAAAACCGCACTCTCACTTGTTCTAATCGCCATGGCGTCGACGGCTCAGGCCGCCTGCTATGCCGATTATAAAGCCAAACGGGACGATCCGCTGAAGCTCCACTATGGTGTGATCGAGCTTTCAGATGATGTCTGTGATGATCGCAAAGCCGCGCGTCGGCAAATAAATGATCGTCTGGAGGCAAATGGCTGGTCTCTTTTGAAAGTCCAATCCATATTCGACGACACAGGTCTTGAGGAAAGGAAAGAGAGTGCCGGAAAATTCTTCCTACGCTTCTGATACGCTAAAGCGATCGAACCGCGTGGTTGTGATGGGTATTGCGGCGATTGTCGTGATCCTGCTTGTGGCCGCTATCTTCCTGTTCATGACTTTGCCCGATGCGAATGCATTCAATGCGCGTGTTGAGCAGATCTTTATTGAAAATGACGGGCTGAACTCTGGCGCTGAGATCAAACTGCTTGAGATTTTGGCGCAATCCGGCACCTCTTTTGCCGATACGTTGACCAGTTATCGCATGGTGATCTTCGTGCTGTTGATCTTCGCAACAGCGCTTTTGATTGCGGCGCTTGTTTTCCTTCTGACGATTTTCAGCCTGAACCGCCGGATGAGCGAGATCGAACGCGCGGGCATCCAAGTGAACTCGCTTCTGATCAGCCGCGAGGAACGCACGGTCTACCTGAACAACATGGAGTTCTCGCTGACCGAAGCTGCCATCGAAACCTTGTCGGCTTTAGCAGAAGCGCGCATGGATGAAGATGTGCTGTCCGGCTCAGAACTGGAAGGGCTGATTTCCGGTCGCGATCCATCAGAATGTGACGAGGCCGCCGGAGCAACCCGCATCAAACGCTTGCGCGATGCGCTGGGCAATCAGTTGATGAGCGAACTTCTGGTCAAAACCATCGCGCGGCGCGGCTATATGCTGTCGATCGACAAAGATGTGATCCAGATGCTCTGACAGCCAAATGGCGGGCCCGGTGCGAGATTGACCCGCCGTGATACGGTGTTCGTTTCTGAATTAGGGTCTAGAATGAGTACACTCCCTCAAATAGCCCCTTATATTCATCGGGTTCTATTGGAAGGTTTGAGAGTAAATCTACAGATACAAACCAGACTGGCTGGCCCTCTGATGAAGTCAGGTTGTACGTACCAGCTGAAAGGTGAAGCGGCATCGCCTCGGGCTGACCGTTTACAATAATACGATCCAAAGGAGCACCAGTCGCGCTGTTTACTGCAGTAAAAGTCTTCGCTTGAAGGACGTTGAAAACCTGCGTCTGACCCGCTTCCAGTTTGCGGCCTGGAACAAGCATATTGCTTCCCACCGCAACGTAGCTTTCATCAATTATCGGCTTCAGAAATTCGGCCAGTGCCTCTGTGCGATAGCTTTGAATAATCACGGCTGGATAGTTCTGCTTCAGCCCCTTTATTACGTCCGAGCTTTCGCCGGCCTCTCGCGTTTTGTGAACCCACATTGCATCCAGCCAAGAATAGGGTTGCATCGTTCGGTTGGGCAACATCCCGATACCGTCGAAATACGTCTCATTCTGTGCAGTTAAGCTTTCGGCTGTGCGAACAACTGACAGCTGGGCCCGGTTGTCGTGCTCAAAATACTGAAAGTTCCGAACGCAGCTTAAGGCAATGACAGCTGTGAACATAAACAGCACGACATTCGCACGCGCGGGTACCCCTGCAAGCTGGCGGTAAATAACCATCGCATAGGGCGCTAGAAAGGGCAGAACCATCGTAAAGACATATGGCCATGGTTGATTGTGGGTGAACACCAGCAAGCTGATAACCAAGGTTGCAACCAGATGAATGCGGTGCCCAGACGGCAGTTTCATGAAGCGGGTGAACTGAAACGCGACGCCGTAAAAACACGCAAGATAGAGCAGCGCGTTGCGTGTTAGGGTTTGATACAGGTAAACGCGTAGGTCGATATAATAGCTCTGCGCTGTTGTGGCGACTTCAAGCGGACCTAAGAATGTAAGCCGCAAGACCTTCAAGGCATCGCCGCCCCCGAACAACACAGCATAGGCGACCAGCGCTGCGACCCACCCAAGGATCAGCAGCACAGAGCGAACCAGCGCTGCGCGAAATCTGAGAGACGCAAGGGCGTCGATTACAAGGCCCGCACCCAATGCAACATTGAAGTAAACCGACTTCTGCGTTGAAACGAATGCCAGACCGCTTAGGAACCCGGCAATCAACAGCGTGCGAACCTTGTCGGCTGGGGTACGTATCACCACCCAGACGGCTGTTGCGGCAAACATAATGGCAAGTGGCTCTGATCTAAGCCGGAAGCTGCGTTCTATGAAGGTGCTGAAACTAAGCAACAGAACTGCAACCAAAAGCGCTTGAAAACGGGTGTAACCCAATGCGCGTGAGGTCAAGTAAACCACGCCGACGAGCAAGGTCGCTAGGCTGGCGTTCAGTATACGCGCGAGCAGTATTTCACTGACCGCATCATTGCCTAGAAAACTGGTGATCTTGAAAGCCGCAGCGTAAAGAACCGCCTTCTCTGGCCAGATCGTTTCGAACACACCGTTGAATATGTAATGGGCCTGATGGAGATGCCAAAACTCGTCCATGACGAAACGAGTGTTTTGCGACAATGCAAACAACGTGATGATTTTCACAGTCAATGCGATCAAAACCAACTTGATCGCCAATCCGGATATCCGATCGGTGGTGCTCAAGTCCGGCTCAATGCGCGCGGCTGTCATGCGTCGCGCTCCGCCGCCGCAACAAGAAGTGCCAGGTTTTGCTTCCAAGGTTTGATCGGGCGTTCGCTCAGAATAGACTTTTCACCGAAACAATCGGTGATCAGGCTGACCTGTTCTTCCTTGGTCATATAGCTGACACCCTTGTCACCACCAATATGAACATCCGCTACATAAACAGCTAGGTGCGGCAGGGTCGGGCGACGCACCCAATCCTTGAAGATAAGCCGCCCGTCTGGCGCCAACAGTTCGCGGGCTGCATCCAGAATGCCAGTGCGCAGTTCAGTCGGCACGTGGTGCATCACATCATTGATGACAATCAGATCGTATTTTTTTGTTCTTTTCTCTGCCAGCTCTTCTGCTGTGATCTCGACAAAAGATACGCGATCCGCGGGGCCATCATACATGCGCCCCAGATAGGGAATGATATCAATGCCGGTGTAGTGTGCATCTGGGAAATCTCGGACCAGCCGTTCTGCCAGCGCGCCTTCGCCACATCCAATTTCAAGGATCGTTTCTGGCAAAACCCATTCGCGCATGCACGCCGAAAGGTCCTCTAAATCAATGAAGAAACGGCGGTATAACTCTGATACCTGACGTTCATATGGGCCAAATGCGCGCCTGACGGTTCTACCAATAGATCCCATGTGTTCCTCACGATTTCTGTCGAAGTCTCAGGCGTGGCAACACGCGACCGACAATTCTTGTATCTCGAAAAAACCTGTACCATCCGATTGGACCCAGCCGAAGGATTTTCAGGCCAAGGCGCCAGATATCAGTGCGATGGCCATGAAAGGCCCCGGCAAGGCAGATATTCAGGTCGTTTGATAGTCTGGCCAATTGTCCGACCTTGCATGCCCTCTTAGGGGCAAGGGCCGCAATATGACGATCAACGGGTATCGCCAACTGCTGACGAAAATCGCTCACATTGCGAGAACCAGTCATCGTTAGCGACCCGGAGTGAATGCGGAACGCTGCCAAAGCATCGGGGTTCCATGCGATCGAACCAAGCGTTGCCAGCCGCAGCCAAAGATCCCAGTCGGCCGTGTACCATAGGCTTTCATCCAGCCCGCCTGTCTTCATCGCATCGTCGCGGCGAAACATGACAGCTGGCAGTGCAATGGTGTTTTGAACCAACAAATGTCCAAGCGCTTTGTCACTGGAAAGCAGCGATGGTTTTGACCCAAATGGTGGAGAAAAGCGCCCTACGACCTTGTCTTCATCGTCAATAAACTCTGCTGCGTGCAACCACATCTTCGCATCCGGATGCGCTTGGATCATCTTTTGCAGAGCAATGCCGCGCCCCGCGCGCCACAGATCATCTTGGTGCAGCATTGTGACATGTGTTGCTGTCGCCTCTGCAAGCGCGATATTGGTGTTCGTCATCCAACTCTTGCTGTCCGGGGCGTCGATAATGCGCAGGTTTAGAGACTGTTTCTGCGCTTCAAGGATCGAACGGCTGCCATCATCGGATCGCTGGACAACGGCGATCACCTCGCACCCCTCAACTTGTCCAGAGAGAGACTCCAAGGTGCGAGGCAATGTTGCAGCGCCATTGTATATCGGCATCAGAATACTTAGCCACGGTGTGGTCATTGATCCATGTTCTCCCGTCGCTCAGGGAGCATTATCAGGATGGGCGCAATCAACAAAAACCCGAAGGTAGAAATGATGCGCAAAGCAATGGCCGCTTCCGATGCGCTGACGGTGGTTTCGCCCGCAGCTACCAGAACGCCAACCCACGTTATTTCAACCACGCCCAACCCCCCGGGAAAGAACGGCAGCGACATCAGCCCAAGCACTAGGGGATATGCAGCAAGCAAAACCATGCGATCTACATCGGGAGCAAGTTGGCCAAGGATGAAGACGTTCAGCGCCGCCAACAAGGAATAGCGCACCATGCTAAGACCCATAAGGTGAAACAGTAGTTTGTGGGGTAGAAGGCGAGCATTGGCAAATCCCTCTGCGAACCTGTTGAACTTCTCGGAAACGAGGTTCGCAAGTACGACAAATGCGCTCTGCGCTAAGGCCAAACCCGGGCGTATGAAAAGGGTTAGAGTGAGTGCAACCGTCAGTGACAAAAAGACGCTTGATAGGAATGTCATGTCGAACACACCAGTGATGAAGGCTGCCATACCCATCGCCACCAGAACGATGACCTCAAAGACCTGTTCCAGAAGGGACGTCCCGATCGCGCGCGCCGGAGCAATGCCTTGCTTTCGCGCGATCCACGCCCGCGCAACCGGGGTAACAAGCTGAATTGGCATGACCTGACCGCCGATCGCACCAAGTGTCGTGGCGCGGGTTGCCTCGCGGATCGGTAGTCCTTTGTCGTTATTCGACAGGATTAGACACCATTTGAGCGCTCCGAGATAGATTATGGTCCCCTGCACGAAGGCAATCAGAACATAAGCCCAAGCAGGGACCTGACCGATGGATTTGATCAGACCAGAAGGCGTCAAACCGCTTGCTACCATCAGCCCGGCCAGCAGCAGTACGGCAAGCAACAATGCAATCAAGATCGACCGCCGTTGCTCGGCCGCGAAAGTGCCGATCAGCGACCATGCATTCAGCGCACCCATGGTCTTACATGCCCACACCATGTTGCGACCGATTGCCCGAAAAGACAGAAATCAGGAAACCCGAGAAAAAGAATCTGTGAACCGATCACGATCATCGTAGCCGCAGCAATCAACGCACGCATGGAGTCCAGAGGGCCAAATTCAGAGGCCGCCCAACCTGCCGCAATCCAGAACGCCCAGACAAACCCAGCCGCCATCAAAAGCAATCCTACACCGAGCCAGTATTGCAGGCGCGAGTTACCAAGGAATGTCATTGACCACTTTCCCGGCTGCCGAATGCCTTCCCGATAACTGTTAAGAAGCGCATAAACGCCCATCAACGCAGTTTGCAACGAGATGATAAGCGAAGCGCTTGCAGCGATTGCCCAGTGATCGCCGAACCGCAGGCTGCCAAGCCAGACGACTTCGTTGTCGCCGGCCGCAACAAGAAAGATCATCAACAACGCACCGACAATGAACATCAATGCTGCAGGGGCCATGAACAGCCAGGTAGGACTGAGTAAAAGCATATAAATCAGGTGACGGAAGCCATCCCTCCACGGGCTTAGATGTGGTGGCCGTCCACGTTGATCGGGCGATAGGGTGATAGGAACCTCTGCCATTTTCAGCTTCATAAGAACGGACTTCAACACCATCTCTGAAGCAAATTCCATTCCCGTAGAGGATAGGTTCAATCGATCATAAGCATCGCGAGTCAAAGCGCGCATGCCACAGTGGGCGTCGCTGATCTTCGTATTGTATAAAAATCGAAGCATCCCAGACAGCGCCGGGTTGCCGATATAGCGGTTTTTCCACGGCATCGCGCCCGGTTTGATCTCGCCGGCGAACCGTGACCCCATACAAAAATCTGCGCCTTCGATCAGCTTTTCGATCATCGGGATAGCCTCGACGAAATCATAGGAGCAATCGCTGTCGCCCATGACAAGGTAGTCTGCGTTTGCGGCTTCGAACCCGCCTTGCAGTGCCGCGCCATATCCCTTTGCGCTTACCGCCACGACGCGCGCACCGGCGTTTGTAGCAAGCTCTTGGCTGCCATCAGTGCTTCCGTTGTCGGCCACAATCACTTCGCCGGTTAGCCCAAAACGTTCATTAATGAGGTCAAGAGCCTCCAAAGCGCGTTTGACACACCACTCGATTGTCCGAGCCTCATTGAGACACGGAAGTACGAATGCGATCGAAACAGGTTTGGTTTGCATTTGTTCACAGCCCCTAAAACATTTGATAGTCAAAAGTCTTTTCGATGCCTTTTGGTCCAAAGATGCGACCAAATTCAGACATTTTCAGTATTTCCTTTTTGAACACAAATAAAGCTTGAGACCAAGTCGAGCTTTCCACTGCTCAAAATGAAGCTGGAATCCCTACCGTCAATTTGCCCGAAAATACCGAAACTCGAAGTGAAGGGAAAACTGGGCCGCTCAGCCGCCGACATATGTTGGTTCAGGTTAAACTGTGTCTAAAAATTTTGGATTTGGGTACAGCATAAAACCGCGTAAGCTATTGTGAAAAAATGGAAAGAGCTTTGTCGCTTTGCTGGAAGAGCACCAGCCAAGTGTGTTTCTTGAATTTGTGAGAATCTAAAAATAGACGTGCCTAAATCAACACAAAGTTGAACTGTGGCCGATTTACAGCCACCGTCGCATCTTTGCTAAATTTCCCCTTGGTCAATTGACCTCAATTTCATTCATATGAATATCAACAAAAATGAAGATTGAGGATGAGCAGGGCTGCGCGTGGTTCAGCGCCTTTCACCATCTTCTTTATCTCATTTTTCACACAGGATCGGGAAAGCGCCTTTATGATTTCGTTTGGAAGAGTTTTTGCCTACATCATGGTCGCGCTCTGTGCGTGTATTGGACTTGGACGAAATCTGACGAGGCTTACAGCGGCAACGTTGCTTGCAATGTTGTTTGCCACAAACCAAGCAAACGCGTTTAATTTTTGTGACTCTCAAGATCCAGCAGGGGAAGTCTCTTGGGATATCCAGGACAATGGATCTTCGACAATTCCCTTTACCTTCACGGCGGGTGATGCGTGGACCAAGATCAAGGCGGTAAATTCTGTAACGATCCGTGGCCTGCACCAGTATTCTGGCGACCTCGCGGCAAATCTGATTTCACCCGACAACACTGCAGTGATCCTGTTTCGACTTGGGGATGGACGGTATGGCGAAGGGGCATCACGTTGTTCAAGAGCGGATTTCGATCTCACGTTTACAGATACATCGCCTGGCCGCGATTTGTCAGTTTCGTCTGAAAACGACTACTGTAACAGGGGCGGCGGGGTAAATAATCGGTCGAGAGAAGGCGTACACCCACAGCCTTACCTGCCAAATTTCCCGGTTTTGACAGGGACACCTGCGCTGACAGGAAACCCGCGCACTTATAATTCCGAAGGCATCTCAACCAACTTTCTTTCCAATATCGTGGGCGATGAACCCATTGGCGCACCATGGGGTCTTCAAGTCGAGGATGTATATGCGCAAGACGTAGGTACGGTTACCGAGGCCTGCGTCGACATGGACTTTGGATCAGTGACGTATGACATGTGGGTCAGCAGCAACGCGACCTGTTCTGATCAGCTAGACAATGCGACATTTGCCTACGGCGAAACGGTTTACGTTTGCTACGTGGCCTCAAACGAAGCCACGGAAGACTTCCTGTTTCAATCCGAGACGAACAACCACGGTCAGACCCTAACGCCCGAGCTTGGTGGAAACTATTCGGCAAAATACGGCGGGACATCGACGGTTAACACCGCCGTCCGCACATTTACGGCTGGGGATGCCACATTGCCGCTTGGCGCCACGACACTAACCGGCTCCCTCACAGTCGTCGGCAATGACACGTTCTTCACCTCAAGCGAGACACTGACCACCGACGAACAGGTTTCGATAACCGTTACCGGGACCGTTGGTTTGAGTGTTGTAAAATCGGTCCCAGCGACCAATTTGTCTTCCCCTCCCGCAGTTGGCGACACCATCGACTATCAGGTTGTTCTGTCAAACACGGGGACTATCCCGTTGACTTCAGCAAGCCCGGTCGACACGGGGCCAACGTTTGATGGCAGTCCCCATGCTGGCTCGGATTTGGTCTGGACGACAACTGGGAGCACCTCAATTGACGGGGGCAACAGCGAGACCTTTACAGCGACCTACACGTTAGTTGCTGCGGACGTGGTGGCTTTGTTAGCTTCGAGCGATACGTCTACAGCGATTGCAAACAGCGCGACAGGTACCGCGACACCGCCGGGATCACTCACTCTGCCGCCTGTGACGTCCAGCGCGGCCACGACCGGCTATACGGCGGCACCGGATATGTCGGTAGCCAAATCGGTGACGGCAACCAACCTTTCGACGCCCCCAGCTGCGGGCGACACGATCGAGTATCAAGTCATTCTCGAGAACACGGGCAACGTTAATATCAACGGTGTCGCACCGGTCGATACTGGTCCTACCATCAATGGCAGCGCCCATGCAGGCACGGACCTTGTCTGGGCTACATCTGACAGCACAACGCTTTCGCCGGGCGACACCGCTACCTTCACAGCCACCTACACTATGGTTGCAGCAGACATCGCAGAATTGACCGCGTCATCTGATCCTACAAGCGCCATTGCCAACAGCGCGACGGCAAGCGGCACACCCGCGACGGGCAGTTTGCCTCCGATCACCCCCAGCACAGATACGACGGGATATACTGCCGCGCCTTCGATGATATTTGCAAAATCCGTGGCGTCCACCAGTTTCTCAGACCCGCCCGCGCCGCTTGATGTGATCAGCTATGAAGTTGAATTCACAAACACCGGCAATGTGGACATCACGGGCTTAACGCCTGTGGATACCGGACCAACATTTGACGGGGCGCCACATGCTGGCGCGGATACTGTTCTGGCAGACCGTCGGCGATGGCATCATCAAACCGGGCGAGACCGAGGTCTTCACGGCCAACTATATTTTGGTTGCGGCAGATGTTGCAGCTCTTGCTGCGGCGACGGATCCGACAACCGCAGTTGCCAATACTGCTTCTGCGACCGCTACACCGGTAGCGGGTACACTTGCAGCGGTCACGCCAAGCTCGGCGACCACCGGATATGCTCCTGCGCCAGAATTGAGCGTTGCAAAAACCGTTCCAGCCACCAACCTGTCCAACCCGCCTGCGGCGGGTGACACGATCGATTATCAAGTTGTGCTGACCAATGATGGCAACGTGAACTTGTTGAGCGCGGCGCCGATCGATACCGGACCCATATTTGACGGAAACGCCCACGCGGGTGCCGATCTTTCCTGGACTACGACGGACAGCACAACGCTGGCCCCCGGCGAAAGCGCGACCTTCACCGCGACCTATACGCTTGTGGCGGCGGATGTGACGGCGTTGACCTCGGCGGCAAATCCAACAACGGCTGTGGCAAACACAGCAGATGCAACGGCTTCGCCTGCATCCGGTACGCTTGCGCCAGTCACGCCAAGCTCAGCGACCACGGGTTATACCGCTGCTCCGGCGCTTGATGTTGTAAAGACAGCAGACACTTCTGGCTTCGCTTCGCCCGTTGTCGTGGGCAATCAGGTCGTCTTTTCGATCAATGTTGCAAATGCGGGCAACACGGCGCTGACGAATATCAGCGTGAACGACACGCTAACGCGACGCGATGGTACCGTTCTGACATTGACAGTTCCGGCAACGCCAACGTCTGGCGATGCGGGCGTGACCGGTACGCTCGATGTGGGCGAGACTTGGGTTTATCAAGCGACCTACACACTGACGCAGGACGATATCAACGCTGGCGGCATCGAAAACACCGCAACTGTGGACGCCGACACACCAAGGGGTGGAACTGTCTCGGACACATCTGATGATGGCGATGACGGGGACGGAAACACCACCGACGACGCGACTGAAGTTTATGTTGGCGCAACGCCATCGATCACAGTGGCCAAATCACTGGCGGCTGGCAGCCCTGACCCGTTCGATACGGTTGGGCAGGTGCTGAATTACGAGTTCCTAGTGACCAACACGGGGAACGTTTCGATTACCGCACCTGTGACCATCAATGACCCGTTGATTGCCGCGCAAGGTACCGGCCCAGTGTCGTGCCCTACCGGGGCGATCCTGCCTTTGGCGAGCATCACCTGTACCGGCAGCTACACGATCGAGCAGGCGGATTTGGACGCCGGACAGGTTGCGAACTCTGCGACGGCCAGCGTCACACAGCCCGTTGTACCAGTGAACCCGGGCGATCCAACTTCGGTCACTGCGACGGATGGCCCTTCGACCGAGACGGTTCTTGCTGACCAAACGCCGGCAATTCTGTTTGAAAAGGCTCTGGCCTCGACATCGGCTTTGACCTTTGCGGCGGTAGGTGACCAGCTCACCTATGAATTCACCATCACCAATGATGGTAACACCACCTTGGACGGTCCGTTCACCGTGGACGATGACCAAATTGGGAACGGCCTAGCTTGTGGCACCGGCCCGCTGGCACCAGGGGCAAGCATTAGCTGCGAGCATATCTGGACCGCGGATCAAACTGATTTGGATGCGGGCTCGGTCACCAACATCGCGTCTGGTATCACGTCGCAGAATGGAACCCCGGTTCCGCCGGTAAGCGATACTCTGACTATCAACGCCTCGACCGCGCCTGCGCTGACCGTGGCCAAGGATGTTCAGTCGGCTGTCCCTGACATTTTTGACGAGAACACGATTCTGACATACGAGTTTGTTGTCACCAACTCGGGTAACGTCACCATCGACGGCCCCATCACGATCTCTGACAATAAGGCGACGGGTATAACCTGTGACCCACTACCTGGTGGTGTTCTTGCGCCGACATCGACTGTGACCTGTACAGGCACCTACAGCTTGAATGCTGGCGATATTGCGCTTGGTACCGCGACGAACGTTGCGACTGCCAGCGGCACATATGATGGCAACACTGTCACTTCACCGCCTGACGGAGCTTTGTATCCGGTGTCGGCGACCCCATCGATCAACGTGGTCAAGGATAGTGTCCCAAGCAACGTCACATTCTCGAACGTGGGCGAGCTGATCACCTATACCTACACCGTCACAAACGATTCAGATGTCAGCGGCAGCGGCGTAGGCCTGTCTGAAGATATCGTCATCAATGATGACCGCATTGCGAGCCCGATCATTTGTCACGATGCGTCTGTAGATGGTATTTTCAGCGTGGGCCAGTCGGCCACTTGTACGGCTCAATACGCGGTCACACAGGCTGACCTTGATGCGGGCGAAGTCATCAACAACGCGTCGGGCTCGACCACCTTTGCGCCGGGCACAGCCAACGAAACCCTCGTGTTGTCCGGCAATGTGTCCAAGACCGTACCGGCGGATGCAGATTCATCGCTTGCGATCAGCAAAGTCATCACAACTGGCAACAACCCAGCAGCGGTCGGAGACGATATCGTCTTCACCATTACTGCGGAAAATGACGGCAATCAGACCATCAGCAACGCGACGGTCACGGACCCTGATTTGCCAGCTATGGTTTGTACGCACAACGCTACAACAGTCACGGGACCGGTAACCCTTGCCCCGACCGAGACCATTGAATGTGTCGGCACCTATACTGTCACGCAAGATGACATCGACGCGCAAAGCCTTGTCAACGTGGCCAATGTTGCGGGTAGCGATCCAACCGGAGCCACCGTGACGATTGACGGTCAGGTCACCGTGCCTTTGGAAAACAATACGCCAAGCCTTGAACTTGAGAAGACCATCACGCCTGCCGTAGCGCCGGGCACGCCCGTGTTCACGCAGGCTGGTGACACGGTGACGTTCTCGGTCCTTGCGCGCAATACCGGCAACGTGACCATCGAGAATGTGGTCATCACAGATGATCTGCCCGTCACGCCAACCAGCTGTAACGTCGGAACGCTGAACATTGGCCAGGCGCTGTCGCTGTGTACCTTTACCTATACGGTCACGCAGGCAGATGTTGATGCGGTGAACGGCACAGGCCCCGTGTTCGGAGGCTTCACAAACATCGCACGCGCGACCGCTACGGACGCAACACCGGATGCGACGCCGATCAACGCCAGCGATGATGTCTTCGTTCAGGGTCCAGACCATGCGCCGGCTTTCACCATGGCAAAAAGCACAACCACCACGCAGATCGCGACGGTTGGGCAGACTGTGCCTTACAGCTATCTGGTGACCAACTCTGGCAATATCACTCTGACAGCAGCGCCCACCGTTGTGGATGACAAGATTGCCAGCGTCAGCTGCCCAGCCTTGCCTGGTGGTGAGTTGTTGCCGGGTGCCTCGATCACCTGTACCGGCAATTATTCGGTTACGCAGGCTGATCTGGATGCGGGAAGCCTGACCAACGTGGCCAGCGTGTCCTCGACCGAGGTGCCGTTGCCGACCACGCCGGGACCCGAGACGGATAGCGTCACGCTACCGGCCGTTCAGACACCATCGGTAACCGTGGCTAAGCAAGCTTCGACCACCGCGAACGCTGCTGTGGATGATGTGATCACCTACAGCTATACGGTCACCAACAACGGCACTGTGACGCTGACCAACCTGACGGTGGATGACCAACATACCAGCGCGGCGGGCACAGGTCCGCTTGCGGTTGGAGGCGAAGCGATCGACACAGATGTCGCCCCGCTTGGCGACAGTACCGATGGCGGCGCAAATGGAAGCTGGGACAGCCTTGCCCCCGGTGACAGCGTGTTGTTCACCGCAAGTTACACAGTTACCCAAGACGACATCGACCAGCAGGTCACCCTGTCCAACACTGCGACCGTGACGGCAACGCCACCAAATGGTTTGCCAAACATCACGGGTACCGACAGCGAAACCGTGTCAGTCGAAGCGGGCGTCCCAGATGTGACGGCTCTGAAAACACTCGACATTAGCGGGCTGTCTTCGCCAGCTGTTGCAGGTGAGGTTCTGAACTTCACCATCACAGTTGAAAACACCGGCAACCAAGACCTGACTTCGGTCACGCTGAATGACACGTTCCAACGTTTGGACGGGTCAACCATTACCGCCGCGGCCCCGCAATATGTCAGCGGCGACGCTGGTGACGCTGGTGTCCTTGAGGTCGGAGAGACATGGACCTACAGCTTCACCCATACGCTGACACAACAAGATGTGGATGCGGGTGGCGTCAGCAACCAAGCCGTAGCCAACACCTTGTCGCCATCTGGCGCGCTGGTGTCGGATGCATCTGATGATGGCAACCCCGCCAATGGCGACAACAACCCGACGGTTCTTTCCATCCCCCCAACCCCTGCGGTTGAAGGTGTAAAGACATTGGCCTCGGGCACAGGTGTTGTTGGCAGCGAGCTGGTTTTCGAGATCACAGTGACCAACACGGGCAACGTAACGCTTAGCAGCACAGGCATCCAATCGGATACGCTGACACGCAATGATGGCACGCCGTTGACCCCTTCCGCAGCCGTGTTCACCGGCTCGAGCCTTGGTTCGGTCGCAGGTACATTGTTGCCGAGTGAAGTGGCCACATACGAAGTGCGCTATACGCTGGTTCAGGCAGATATTGACGCTGGCGGTGTGCAGAACTCTGCGACGGTGACAGGCTCTGCTGGGGGCGTGCCGGTGACGGACGTAACGGATGATGGTGACGACGGTGATGGCAACACCACCGACGACCCAACAGAAGTTCTGATCGCAGCTACGCCAGCTTTGTTGATCGACAAAGCATTGGCCGCAACGGCACCGGCATCGTTCGACACAGTCGGGCAAGTTATCGACTATGAGTTCACGGTTACGAATGATGGTAACGTCACGCTGACAGATCCTGTCACGGTCGACGATCCACTGATCACTGGGGCAGGAGGCAGTGTGACCTGTGATCCGTTGCCCACAGGTGGGTTGCTGCCCGCCGCTAGCCTGACGTGTACTGGCAGTTACGCGATCACGCAGGCCGACATTGATGCAGGTTCGCTGACCAACTCGGCCACAGCGACAAGCGGTACAACCGTATCGCCTGCGGATGACGCCACCATTTCAGCCGTTCAGGACGATGCTCTGACATTGCTGAAGGAAGCGGACCCGATGACCGCAGTGGATTTTTTCACAGACGCGGTTGCAAGCTACACTTATACGCTGACCAATTCTGGCAACACGACACAGGTAGGGCCGTTCACAGTAACGGATAACCTGATTGCGCCGGCTGACATTTCTTGCCCGGTACCGCCGGGCGATGAACTTGCACCGGGCGACGAGCTGGTCTGTACCGCCACTTATACTGTTACCGCCACAGATGTTGATCTTGGCACTGTAACGAACCTTGCTACAGGCAGCTCCAGCACCACAACGTCGCCGCAAACGACCGAAACCATTCCGGATGCGGGTGTATCGGCCTTGTCGATCGCGAAAGTTGCGACCTCGGGTGCGGACTTCTCGGAAGTAGGGGACAGCATTCGCTTTGACTTTACCGTCGCAAATGATGGCACGCGCACGCTGATTGACCCGATCACCGTTCAAGACAGTATTCTTGGGCCGATAAACTGCTGGACGCCAAACCCGCCCGCAGATTCCAGATTTCCGCGCCGGAGAAACCGCAACATGCTTCGCGCTTTATTCTGTAACGCAGGCCGATCTGGATAATGGCGAAGTCTTCAACGAAGCCTATGCAGAAACTGTCTTTGGACCCGGTGATACGCCCGTTGTCAGCGCGCCAGACAGTGTGACCGTGCCAGCCGATACCCAACCGGGTATCGAACTAAGCAAGGCCGCAGCGACCCTTCCAGTCACCACAGTTGGTCAGATCCTGACCTATACTCTGACGGCGGAAAACACTGGTAACCAGACGCTCTTTAATGTGGATATTACCGATCCGCTTCTGCCGGGCTTCACCTGTAGCGTGGCGCAACTTGATCGCGGCGATACGCTTCAATGTACTGGCGACTACACTGTCACGCAGACAGATGTAGACACGGGCATCGTGTCAAACCGGGCTGATGTCACATCGACCGACCCACAAGGTGGGGCTGTCACTGACTTCGAAACGCTTGACGTAACCATGCCAGCACCGTTGCCCAGCATGGAACTGACCAAGATCGCGACCCCGTCCCCATTCGGGGCTGTTGGCAGCGCGATCAGCTATCAGCTTCCGGTCGAGAACACGGGTAACGTGACCCTGTCGAACGTGACCGTAGACGACCCAATGGGCGGCGGTCTGATATGCACAATCGCATCCATCGCTCCGGGCGACACCAACACAAGCTGTAGTTTCTCGATCCCAGTCACTCAGGACATGGTCGATGTGGGTGAGGTTGTGAACAACGCGTCCTCCTCGGCCACGGACCCGTTCAACACGGTGATCGGTGACACGGTTTCGCTGACCACTCCGGGTCCAGTGCGCAATCCTGCGCTAGAGGCTACGAAAGTGGTGTTGGGCGGACCTTCAGTTCCCGGTGGTGTGGTTGATTACTCTTTGTCGATCGAAAACACCGGCAACGTGACACTGTTCAACATCGGCATCACCGACGTCATGCAAACCCTGCTTGGGGCTGCAGCGTCGCTTGATGCGCCCTTTGCCCTTGATCCGGCCAGCGACACCGATGGAGACGGAGAACTGGATGTCGGCGAAACCTGGACCTACACGGCCAGCGTCACCCTGCGCCAGATCGACCTGAACCATGCCGGTCTTAGCAACCAGGTTACGGTCACAGCCGATGGGCCCGCAGGCAGCGGCGCGACCTCGGATGTGTCGGATGATGGCGATGATGGCGACGGCAACACGACGGATGATCCTTCGATCTTCAATGTGGCGGTTGATCCGCAGCTGACCGTGATCAAAAGCGTTCTGACACCCGGCGCAGTTGCCGGTGATCAGGTGGTGTTCGAAATCACCGCAACCAATACCGGCAACCAGGATCTGACCGGCCTAAGCGCCAGTGATAACCTGTCCCGCGCTGATGGAACGCCAGTTCCAGCAACCGCTGTTCCGTTCTCGGTTCCGGCAACTCTGTCTCCGGCGGATGTCGCCACGTGGCGCGTTACGCACACGCTGACCCAGGCAGATGTCGATTCTGGTGGACTACGCAACAGCGCCGTTGTCACCGGTTTGTCACCCGACAACACACCGATCAGCGATTTGTCTGCAGACGATGACCCGTTGGACGGTAATACGACCGATGACCCAACTGAGATGCTCATTCCACCGAGCCCAGAGATGGAAGTCATCAAACGTGAATTGTCCGCTGGCAATCGTGCGGGTGAAACGGTCGAATATGAGATTACTGTTCTCAACAGCGGCAATGTCACGCTCAGCGGCATCTCTCTGACTGACCAACTGACCGCGATAGACGGAAGCAATCCACGCAGCCCGTCGCCTGTCTTTGTCGGCAACGATGGTACCCCGGCGTCGCCCGCAGGCTCGTTGGCCCCGAATGAAACGGCCACCTACACCCTGTCGCATGTTCTGACGCAGGACGATGTGAACGCAGGTGGCATCATCAACTCGGTTACCGCGAACGCGTCGACACCGCTTGGTGGCAGCGTGTCCGATTTGTCAGATGATGATGGTGTCGGGGCTGGTGATCCAACTGTGACGCCGATTGCTGCCATGCCGACCTTTGACGTGACCAAGTCCGCCAGCGCTCCGGAACGTCTGTTCCACACGGTTGAGCGTTCGACCTTCACCATTACGGTCACCAACACCGGCAATATTACCCAATCAGGTATTCAGGTCGAGGATGATCTGGCGGCGTTCCTTGTCCCTGCGACGTTGCACCCGGACTATCCGGTGACGATCACAGCGACTGGGTTCACAACCGGGTCGGCCAGCACCACCTTTGACGGCGTAACGGACACAGACCTTTTGTCCGGCGACCCGACGCTTGACCCGTTCGAGGTCGGAACGATCACCATCACGCTTGTCTATTCAACAGCTGATGGTTTCCCGACCGCGCCCAATACGGCTGAAGCAACATCGACGCAACTGCCGACCCCGACACCGGGTCTGGGTCCGCTGACGCCAAGCGATATCGATGGCGATGGCATCCCTGACTACGAGGACTTTGACCCGACCGGGTATTTCTATTGCGAAGAAACCGGGGTCATCTTGCGTGGCGGTCTGGTGACGATCTCAGGCAATGGATTTACGCAAACCGGCGTAGGCTCCAATGGCCCGATCAATGTGGTCAGCGGTGGAGATGATGGTTTCTATCAATTCCATGTCACCTCGCCGGGCACCTACACGCTCGCTGTCAGCTATCCTCCCTACGGTAATCCGTCGACGACGCATTTGCCGTCGGGCACTTTGGATATGACGTCGCTGCTACCAACCAACCCCGCACTTATCGGGTCGTCTGCAGATTCAAGCGGTGAATCCCTTGTCGACTTCACGCCCGGCGCCAACCCGTATTACATCTCGTTTGATATTGAACCCGGGGATCCACTGGTCCTGAACAACAACATCCCGTTGCGTGATTGCACCGTCGATAACCCACTGGTCGCGACGAAGACGGCTGATCGTGACACTGCAGTTTATGGCGAGACGGTGAATTTCACCCTGACGTTTGAGAACCAGACAGGTGGCACCTATCCGGATACGCGTTTGGTCGACTTGTTGCCTGCCGGGCTTCTTTACACGCCGGGCAGCGCTCGTCTGAACGGTACTGTAACGGAACCCAAGGTTTCAGGCCGCAGGCTGACCTGGGTACGGACCATCGGGCGTGACGAAACCGTGACGATAACGTTCGCAGCGCGTGTTGTATCGCGTGGATCGTTTGGCACGCTGACCAACCAGACTTGGGCGCAGAATGCTTCTGGTGACCTTCTGTCAAACATCGCCACGGCGGATGTTGAAATCCAACCCGAGCACGTCTTCGATTGCTCTGACGTGATCGGTAAAGTCTTCGATGACCGTAATAAAAACGGTTATCAAGATGGGCCAGGCACATTGCCGGAATCGATTATCAATGATGACATCTATGACGGCGCAAAAGGCAAACTGGCACCCAGCGTTGAACGTCCAAACCGGACAGAGCCGGGCCTGCCAGAGGTACGCCTTGTCTCGCCCAATGGCACGATCATCATAACGGATGAACATGGTCGTTTCTCGGTCCCATGTGCAGCATTGCCGCGCACGATCGGGTCAAACTTCCAACTGAAGCTGGATACGCGTTCGCTTCCGACGGGCTATCGGGTCACAACCGAGAACCCGCGCGTGATCCGCCTGACCCCCGGTAAAATCGCAAAGCTGAACTTCGGTGCAGCACTGACGAGCATTGTGGACATCGACCTTAACGCAGCTGCATTCGCATCAGGTTCGGCAAATCCTAGCGCGGCCCTGGATCGCGCATTGCGCGGGTTGATCGGTCAGATCGCCTCTAAAGAAACCGCGATCGAGCTGACGTATGTTCTTAGTGCAGGAGAGACCCCTGCAAACGGCCGCGCCAGATTGCGTGCGGTTGAAAAAGTGATCAAGCGCCATTGGCACAACAAGTACCGGTTGGATGTCCAATCGAACGTGGTGCGTAAGCAATGAGTGCGGTGAGGGAAAAGATGACGAACCAGTTTGTAAAACTGACCTTGGCCTGCAGCGTTTCAGCGCTTGCGCTGACGGGTGCTGCCCACGCAGAAGAAGGCTTCAGCATCACCATCAATGACGAACCGTATGCAGGTGATCCGTCACTGTACGAGGCTGTTCGTCAGGTTGATCAGCAGTTGGCCGATGCCCAGCTTCAGGTGAAGTTCGACGGGTTGGGCGTATCGCCGCGGTTGGCCTTGGTCGTGCTTAACACGGGCTCTCCTAAAGCCGGTGAAGCTGTTCATGTGCGCAGCGAGCTGAACTATCCGGCTTTTGTCACACGTGGTGAACTGCGGATAATCGAAACAGGGGCACTTGGTGGTGCGCGCACCGTGAAGGTGGTTCCCATCGCACCGAATGGCGAGGCTCAGATTCACCATGCCCGAGGGCGAGGGGATCGTGATCGCGCACCGCGTCTATGACCGGTTTGGCCGTTATGATGAAACCGTTCCTTCCGCGATTTCGTCGCGAAGCAATGCGGGCACATCGGACAAAGCCGAGGCAGGTGTTGATACAACAGGGCGTCGCCGCATTCCCGTGCGGGGCGGTGCTGTGACGGTCAGCGGATCGAATGTTGCACCGGGTGGCACTGTTAGAACCTTGAATGAAAGCGTTGTTGCGGACCGTTCTGGCAACTTTGTCATTCAACGTATTCTGCCGCCGGGTGATCACGCGGTTGGGGTGTCTGCGCCGGGAACGCGAGTTGGGTATCTAGAGCGCCAGATCTTCGATCCCACAAGCCGAGTGGTTTGGAACCGCGCAAATTGATCTGACCTTTGGACGCAAGTTCCAAGGTGGCGCAGATGCCGCTGGCGGCCCGTTTGAACGCGACTATGGATACGGGCGTGTTGCGGGATACATTACCGGCAAGACCGCCAATGGCTGGGATCTGACCGCGCGCATCGACACGGGTGAAGACGAATTCAAAAACCTGTTCAAAGATTTGGACGAAAAAGACCCGCAAGCGCGCCTGCGCCGTATGACGCTGGAAGATGCCTATCCGACCTACGGGGATGACAGTACGCTGATTGATGGCGCGCCTTCGGACGGTAAGATTTACCTGCGTGCCGAACGCGACGGCAGCCACGTTTTGTGGGGCAACTACAAAAGCGAGATTGAGAACAGCACCTACCTGCGCAACGAGCGTACGTTGTATGGTGCCCAGGCATTGTATCGGTCCCCGCAGCAAACTCAGCTTGGCGAAAGCCGCGTTACGGCCGAGGTTTACGCCGCAAGCCCGGATCGCCTTCCGGGTCGCGAGTATTTCGATGGAACCGGTGGATCGATCTATTTCTTAACGCGTGATGATTTGATGCTGGGGTCCGAAACGATCTCGGTCGAGCTGCGCGATAAGCGCACCGGGCGCCTGATCTCGACCCGGCAACTTGTGCCTGGTCAGGACTACGAGATTAATTACAGCCAAGGTGTTTTGACTCTTGTAACGCCCCTATCCTCATTTGGCGGCAGCGATGATTTGATTTCCGGACCAAGTGGCGATCAGACTGTGCGCCTTGCCGTGCAATATGAATACACGCCGGGTGCGGATCTGGATGGACTGTCATATGGTGGCCGAGTCGAGGCTTGGGCCACAGACAGCCTTCGCTTCGGCGTCACCGGTATGGTCGAGCAAACTGACATCGCAGATCAAACCGCAGTCGGTGCGGATGTGCGCTTTCAATTTGGTGAAGAAAGCTTCGTCGAGCTTGAATACGCCGAGACAGAAGGTCCGGGCTTTGGATCGTCGATCAGTTCAGATGGCGGTTTGATCGTCACCACCACTACAACGGCTGGCCTAACAGATGGCACCGGCGAGGCGTGGCGCACGAAGGGGCAAGCAGAGTTTGCCGATCTTGGACTTGCCATGCCCGGTCGCGTGACAGGCTACTATGAAAAGCGTGGCGCAGGCTTTTCGACGCTGGATTATCAGATCGCCAATGATGAAGAGCTTTGGGGTGTAACCCTTGAAGCCGAGCCGACCAAGCGGTTGGCCTTCCGCCTTTATGCAGATGACTATAGCGACAGCGCCGGCAAGGAACTGACAGAGCTTGGGGCCGAGGTGTCGTTCAAGGCAACAGATCGTGTGACGCTGGACTTCGGCGTTGAGCAACTGGACAAAGTTACACCCGGCGGCGACGCGGACGAAACCGGCAGCCGAACCGATGCGGCCGTCCGTTTGACTTACAAACAAAGCGATGACCTGACGCTTTATGCCTTCGGACAGCACACGCTGACCCGATCCGGTGGGTTGAAGCGGAATGACCGCTACGGAGCAGGTGCCAAATATCGGTTTGCGAGGAACTGGACCGTTGAGGGTGAATTGTCTGACGGCACGGATGGTGTCGGGGCTGACCTGATCTTCAATTACCAAAATGACGGCTATGACAGCGCCTATTTCGGGTATCGGCTTGAACCCGGACGCGACGAACTATCAAGCGTGACGCTCAGCGGATCAGACAGTGGTCGGTTCGTGCTAGGTGGCAAGAGGCAGGTGAGCGATGACCTCAAGATATACGGCGAAAACACCTATGACATCTTTGGTGCGCATCGGTCGCTGGTCAGCGCCTATGGCGTCGAATACGACTATGACGATTACCTGACCTTCTCGGGCGGGTTTGAAATGGGTCGTATTGATGATGAAATCAACGGAGACTACGAACGCAACGCGTTTTCCATCGGTGCCCGGTACGACGATGGCGAGACTTTGAGCCTTACCGCTAAATTGGAGTATCGTCGGGATCGTGGTATTACCACGGGTACGATCCGGGATGCGGATGCGTGGCGTTTGGCGGCCTCGGGTGGCTACAAGATTGATGAGGGTCGCCGGTTCGTCTTTTCGGTCGACCACACGAATGTTGAAAGCGCCGATCCAACGCTGGACAACGGAATCTACACCGACGCGGTGCTTGGTTATGCTTTCCGACCGATCGAACACGATCGCCTGAACATGCTGTTCCAGTATCGCTACTTCCACGATTTAGTGGGCCAGTTTGTTGACAATACCAGCGAGCGCGGCTCCCGTCAGGAAAGCCACATCTTGTCCTTTGACGTTGAGTATGACCTGTCACCGAAATGGACTGTTGGTGGTAAAGTTGGCCTGCGCAAATCTCTGTCCTCGCCCAGCGAGGGTGTCGCGTTTCAACAAAACGACGCGGGCCTTGCCGTTCTCAATGCGCGCCATCACGTGGTGCACAACTGGGACATGTTGTTTGAGATGCGTCATTTGGAGGCCAAGCAGGCAGGGGTCTCGGAAACCAGCTTCCTTGGAGCGGTATACAGACACCTTGGCGACAACGCGAAGATCGGGGTTGGCTACAACTTCGGCAGCTTCAGCGATGATCTGACGGATATGACCTTCAATGATGAAGGGGCATTCCTGAACATTGTGGCCAAGTTCTAACCGGACAAACCCAAATCACTGCGCCAGTGTTTGGCGTGGCGATGGCATGGGTGTGAGCTAGAACGGTCGTCTCACCAAAACATATTTTGAGGTGGAGGAGGCCGATTGGCTACGCATTCATATCAAGAATGGTCAGTTTCAGCTGCAACCCTATCTCAAAGATCAGAACTCGACCACGGCGCGGATGCTTTCACCTTTGTGCATCAGATCAAACCCTTCGTTGATTTGATCAAGGCTCAGCTTGTGAGTGATCATCGGGTCGATCTCAATTTTTCCATCCATGTACCAGTCGACGATCTTGGGCACGTCGGTTCGGCCCGAAGCCCCACCAAATGCCGTGCCACGCCAGACGCGGCCGGTGACCAGCTGGAAGGGGCGGGTTGAGATCTCGGCCCCTGCAGGTGCGACACCGATGATGATCGATTCCCCCCAGCCTTTGTGGGCGCATTCCAGCGCGGTACGCATCACGTTCACATTGCCCGTAGCATCAAAGCTGTAATCCGCACCACCGCCCGTTAGCTCGACCAAATGGGCAACGATATCGCCATCCACCTTCGATGGGTTTACGAAATCGGTCATGCCAAAGTGGCGGCCCATTTCTTCTTTGCTGTCATTCAGGTCGACGCCAACGATCTGATCCGCACCTGCCATACGCAGGCCTTGGATCACGTTCAGGCCAATGCCGCCCAGACCGAACACGACGGCGGTCGACCCGATTTCGACTTTGGCGGTGTTGATCACAGCGCCAATGCCCGTGGTGACGCCGCAACCGATGTAGCAGATCTTATCAAACGGAGCGTCCTTGCGGACTTTGGCCAGTGCGATCTCGGGCACAACGGTGTGGTTGGCGAAGGTCGAGCAGCCCATGTAATGGTGGATCGGAGTGCCATCCAGCATCGAAAAACGGGTCGAGCCATCTGGCAATAGCCCGGCCCCTTGCGTGGACCGGATCGACTGGCAGAGGTTGGTTTTTGGGTTCAGGCAATAGTCGCACTCACGGCACTCGGGCGTGTAAAGCGGGATCACGTGATCGCCGACCTCAAGCGAGGTCACACCTTCGCCCACCTCAATCACGACGCCTGCGCCTTCGTGGCCCAGAATGGCCGGGAAGATCCCCTCGGGGTCATCTCCGGATCGGGTGAATTCGTCGGTGTGGCACAGGCCGGTGGCCTTGATTTCAACAAGCACCTCGCCGGCACGCGGGCCCTCAAGGTTCACTTCCATTATTTCAAGTGGTTTGCCAGCCTCTACGGCAACAGCAGCACGGGTGCGCATTATTCTTCTCCCAAAAAAGCTTGCCTTGGAGCAAAAGATTCTCATTAATTGAGAAATAGTTTCACCAAATGAGAGTTTTCGTCAACATGCATCTTGATCGATTGATCAGCTTACTTGAGATTATCGCGGTCGCCGGGCGGCCAGTTTCTGTCGCTGAAGTGCAGCGCGCAACGGACTTGCCTAAGCCAACATGTTATCGGCTGATCCAATCCCTTGTTGAACAGAAACTTGTTGATGAGCCGTCGGGTGACGGCAGGTACGTTATCGGAGAGCGCATGATCCGGATTGCCTTGCTGGGCAAGTCGGATGTGGATGTGCGCCGGTGCGCCGCGCCATTGATGCGGGCCGCCGCGACCAAGTTTAACGAAACGGTCTTTTTGGCGCGGTTCCGAGACAGCAAAGTTGAAATCATCCACATCGAAACACCGGATGATCCGGCGCGGGCCTTTATCCACCCGGGCCTTGGCATTCGACCCATGCACGCCTGTTCTTGCTCCAAGGCGATTGCTGCATTTGCTGAGCCCGCGTTTCGCGACGACATCCTGACGGGCAGCTTGAAGGCCTACACCGAACACACAAAGACCACCGAGGCCGATTTGCGCCGAGAATTCGAAACTATCGCCACGCGGGGGTTTGCGGATTGTGATCAGGAGATCGACGTGGGAATCGCAAGCGTTGCGGCACCTGTTTCGATTGGCAACATCGGCGCTACGTTCAGCATTGGTGCGGTTGGACCCATTCGCAGGTTTGGCACTGAATACAGGATGGAGATCGGAGAAAAACTGATCGCGCTTTCGGAAAGGATCAGTGGTGCGATCCAGCTCTGCAACGTTTCAGACGTGTGATTACTAAAGTCACTTCTTGGCCAATTTGGCCCAAATATATGACCTCGGAAAGGGGCTGAAAAAACAACAAGGAGAGAAAAATGAATCTTAGACCAGACCCGACATTTCACGCCTCGCCCAAGCTGGCGATGGAAGCCCCTGTCGAGAACTATGCTTTCACGGTGATGCTAAGCCCCGATGGCTCGCAGTCTGACGGCATCGCTGTGGTGGATTTAAAGCCCGGCTCTGACACTTATGGCGAGATCGTGCATCAGGTGATCGTTCCCAACAAGGGCGACGAATTTCACCACTTCGGCTGGAACGCATGTTCGTCGTCGTTATCGCCCCTGTCAGGACATGCCTTCTTGGAACGCCGCTATCTGATCGTTCCGGGCATTCGCTCTTCACGCATTTACATCATCGACGTGAAAGAGCCGCTGAAGGCTAAGATTTATAAGACTATCGAACCCGAAGAACTGTTTGCAAAGACCGGCTATTCGCGCCCGCATACGATCCACTGCGGCCCAGAAGGCATCTATGTTTCTTGCCTTGGCGGCGGTGGCGAAGACGGGACCGACGGCCCTCCCGGTATCTTTATCATGGATTGCGAAACCTTCGAGATCATCGGCCGGTATGAGATGGACCGCGGCAAGCAAGACAAGCACTATGACTTCTGGTGGAACCTGCCGCAGGATTACATGGTGAGTTCTGAATGGGGCCTGCCGCCGCAGTTTGAGAACGGCGTCGTACCGGAAGATTTGCTGAGCAACAAATACGGCCATTCGATCCACTTCTGGAATCTGCGCGCGCGCAAGAACATCCAGACAATGGACTTTGGTGAAAACTACCAGATGGCACTGGAAATTCGACCGGCTCATGATCCGACCAAGGCTTATGGATTCTGTGGTGTGGTTGTCGACACAACAAACCTGCAGGGGGCGATCTTCACGTGGTGGCGTGATGACGATGGCGTTTGGCAGTCCAAGAAAACGATCACCATTGATCCGCGCCCTGAAAAGCCGGAAAACCTGCCGCCACTTTTGCAGGGCTTTGAAGCCGTGCCACCGCTTGTAACGGATATCGACCTGAGCTTGGACGACAAATACCTTTATGTCGCGTGCTGGGGTCTTGGCGAAATGCATCAGTATGACGTGAGTGACCCGATGAACCCGGTGCTGGCCGGAAAAGTCGAGCTTGGGGGCATTGCGAAAAGCGAAAAGCACACCAACGGCAAGGACTTTGCCTATGGTCCGCAGATGGTCGAGATCAGCCGTGACGGCAAGCGTGTTTATTGGACGAACTCGCTGTATTCGACATGGGATGACCAGTTCTATCCCGATGACGAAGGCGGGCAGATGGTGATGGCTGATGTTGGCGAGAACGGGGGACTTACCCTGAACAAGGACTTCTACATCAACTTCCCCAAAGGCCTACGCAGTCACCAGATCAGGCTGGAAGGTGGCGATTGTTCAACAGACAGCTTCTGCTATCCGTCTGTCTAAATGATCGGGGAAATGACAACCGTGACAGCCCTTTGGTGGGCTGTCATTTTTTCTGGCCTCTATCACGGGATAAATCCGGGTATGGGTTGGCCTCTTGCGGTGTCAGCGGCCCTTATGGAGCGCAAACATAGCGCCATGCCCAAAGCGTTGGCGATGTTGGCTCTAGGGCATTTTCTGGCAATGATCGGGATCTTGCTGCCGTTTTCCTTGATGATCTTCCTCGTTGAATGGGAAACGCAAATTCGGGTCGGCGCAGGGTTGCTGGTCATTGCAATGGGAATTTACCTGCTGATCAACCGCCGACATCCAAAGATTCTCGCGCGCATTCATCCGGCGCGCCTAGCGTTATGGTCGTTTTTGGCCGCCATGGCGCATGGTGCGGGCCTGATGTTGGTGCCCATCTTTTTGGGTATCTGCGCGGTAGGTGCGGATGAAACCGGCCACATAGCGGCCCAATCTCTTATGGGAAGCAACGTCACAACGGCCTTCTTGGTTGCTTTGGTTCATACCGCCTCGATGACTCTGGCCGGCGGCGTCATTGCACTGATTATCTATCACTGGCTGGGGCTGAAGTTTTTGTCCAAGACTTGGTTCAACCTCGACGTCGTCTGGGCACTCAGCCTTGTTCTCGTCGGTGCGGCCGGTATCGCCTATGCGCTGATGGGCCACTGAACTCAGGCAAAACCAGTATTGCAAACTAGAGAGATGGAAACGGCTTGAGGCCGGAACTGTCATCTTGCGTCTAGCTTTTTGGCTCACCTTAGAGCTGGCAAACATACGGGAAACGCAAAGCGAACCTTGGCGCCGCAATGCCCTTCCCCACGGTAGACAAAAAAGGCAGGACCATTTTGGCCCTGCCTTCTCTTTTTCCGTTCTTGTCGGAACAACTAGAACTGGATTTCGTATTTCCCACCAAGTGTTGGCGTACCTGTTGAGTTCATCGTTGCGTTGCCGCTGATGGTACCAACGTCTAGCCGACGGCTGACGCTGCCGGTGATCGATCCGCTTGAGTAACCTTTGCCCCACTCTCCGTCGATCTTGACGGCATAAGTAAGGTCACTGTCTTGGTCCGTACTTTCGACACCAATAGAGCCGCCAATTCCGCAAACTCCATCAAGCCCGCCGAGAGACTGGTAACAAGCGACACGCGGGTTGATCCAAAAATTGGCAGCGCCATTTTGGAGGGGATGATCGGCGCGAATTTCAGCAAAAACCCGGCCACCCGAGATCGCATCAAGCTCGAGATTGCCAACCTGTGTTAGAGCGCCCAACTCGGCGATCACTTCGACGTCGGCTCCTGGCGAGTAGATATAGTCGAAACCAACACGGGGTTTCAGAGTGGTTTCACCAAGCTCAACCCGTCCCGAAAGGGCCGCACCAGCAAAGCCAGCAAAGTAATCGTAGTTACCAGTCGCATTAATCGTACCGATACTGCGGTCAAAGGCGAGGTCGAAGGTATGGCGCCCGGCCGCTGCCCCCAGATAGTAGTCAACGAACAGCTCACTCGTAAGACGCTTCGCTCCGTAGATGCCAGCATTGATGCCCAAACCGCGTATATCGCCGTCTGCAAGACGCGTTACGTCAGATTGCGTACTGTAAAGCCCAATGAAGTAGCCAAAGACACTGTCGCTACCGCGATATTTTTCCCGACGATAGGACAGGTTGATCGCACTTTGTGTCTGACCAGTTTCTGTATCCAGATAGCTAAGCGAGCCTTCGAACACTTCACGGTGGTCAGTTCTACAATCATGTTGATCCCTAACAAACTGCCCGTTGACGGTCATGCCAGTGTCGTCGGCCCGAGCATCAAGTGTGCGCTGCAGGCTGAAACTGTCATTACAAGGCCCGTGATAATCGTCTCCTTCAATCGGTCGGAACTCAACGCGCCGGTTGCGTGCCTTACCGGCTGCAGTGGCATTGCTTGCGATGGGTTGGCTTTCGCCATAACCGCGGGCGATGTAACCAGCTGTGTCCACTCCACGCTGCGCAAGTGCTTGGCGTACAGTCACGACGCGGCGTTGGCTAAGGTCGATGTTATAGGTATCAGAAGCATCGCTGTCGGTGTGACCAGCGATCTCGAATGCACTGCCGGGACAGCTCATCAGGATTGTCGCGAGTTCATCGAGGACACGGTGGCTTTGCTGTTTGATGAGGGCCTTGTCCGCATCGAACAGGATGTTTTCTGTCTTAAGGCGTGCATTTACCGCGGCCAGACAGCCATCATGAGATCTGCTCTGAAGGCGATCAACGGCATCAGCTGAATAACTACTAATCTGGCGGCTTTGCTGTGTCAGTGTATTGGCCAGATCTTCTTCCAGAATGGCGGTGAGATCTTCTTCGATCTCTTTGACCAAGTCCACGTCCGGGCCTAAAACAATCAGTTCAACCTCAGCTGTTGCGCAGTTTGTGGGGTTGAGTACCTCACAAATCTCATAGGTATAGACATAAGTACCTGCAGTTGTGCCCGGGGCGACCACCACTTCCCCATTGGCTGGGTTTAATGTGATGCCGCCATCGGCTGGCGTGACATCCAGGCCAAGGATTGTCGTCCCGTCCTGCGCTGTACCCGTCTCGTTGACGGTGACATCGGTGCCGATGGTCGGGTTGGCCACGCCATCCAGCGTGTCATTGGCCACAACGTTGGGAATGGTTCCGCCAGCGGCACCATCTACGGCTGCTGGTGTGTCGTCGATCGCATCGATGGTGCTCCACAACACAAACTCGACGTTAACCGAAATCCATTCACCGGTAGATTCATACTCCCTACCCGCAATTGTCGCTGGATCACAGCCTGCGGTGGGCGTAAGACCGGGGTACTGCGTGAACTGCCTCGTGGCGTTTGCAATGCCTAGGCTATTAACACCTTCTGGCAGCGTGATGTTCCAAGCCGCGCGTGAATTGTGTACTCTGTAAGAGATAAACGTGGCACCCGAACTGAGCGTATCGCCGGTAGCATAGCCTTCAATCTGGTTCTCTAGACCTAAGTTAGTGCAGGACGCATTTGCTGCATTGTAAGGAGGAAAATCTACCTGTCCGTTGTCATTTCCAGTATATGAGCTTGGATCAGATACGACTGCGTTTCCTCCACCGGCCCAAGTTAGCGTCCGGTCTGATGCTTCACTGCTTCCGCCACCTGAATAGGGCGCTTGCAAAACCGAGATGCGAGCCGAATAGCCCGCTGGTGGTGTAACATTGAACGAAAAGTTGAACGAATCTGGCGCAATACTTATTTGGCTTTGATTTGCGGCCTGTAGTCCGCTGGCGCCACCGGTAAAAATCACATTGCCATAACTGGTTGCAGCTGTGCGTGTAAAAGTGAAGGATCCGGACACACCATTGTCAGTTACGGTGCCGCTGGCTCCCGTGCTACTACTTGAGGAAATTGTGAAGTTCCCAGCCAGTGCTGGATTGGTCAATAAAATTAGAGCGATCGCTGTTGCAGCCGCCCTTAAAAATCGATCGACGACGCCACCCAAGATACAATTGAGAACCCAAATCCAGCCAACTGGATTAAAGCCTTTTCCACCCCTACCCATCACTTCTCGCCATTCCTGTAGATCGTTTTGGTTGCCAATAACCTGTAATCACCCAGCGTCTCGAGTTATTGGGTCGCTCGCTTGCCCAGTATAATAGTTAATAAATGGTTAAAAATACGGCCAGTTATTGCGGCTATGCAAAAAAGTTTAGATTTTGCGAAATCTGCAACACTGCTCTTGTAGGTTATCTTAGAATATTGACTGGATGGGATTCAGGAAAACACATTATTTGGATCACAGCAGCCTTTGGGACGTCTCGGAGTGTGAAAGCTGCAGGCCAGTGGTTTGCTTCTAGAACGAAGGCTGCGGGGATCCATGAGCTAGCCCTCAGCCTTAGGAAAAGCCGCACCAGAGCGCTTGCTGAAGCGCGCAGAGCATCTGCCCAGATTGGAGCGTGGACTGGTCACGAGTGTTTGTCGGAGATTGAGCGATACATTAGCAGTCTCAACAAGAGAAAGTCGCTCAGCGGCAGGTAAATAGAACAAAAACGCCCTACTTCCTCGATACAAGTTCCAATTCAACTAATAAATGAAGTAGAATCAAGTGCTTAGACAGGTGTTGGTGACCCCGGCAGGATTCGAACCTGCAACCTGCCCCTTAGGAGGGGGCTGCTCTATCCAGTTGAGCCACGGGGCCTTCTATGCAGGGAATAGGCAAGCCATGCGGGCTTGTCCAGAAAGGTTCAGCGGCGTTTTAGGGTCTGGCCAGCTTCGATCTTGGGGGAAAGCTCGATGCGCTCGCCGCCTCCGGTATCGCCGCTTTCAGTGCTGCGATCTGCTACGATCTTTGCTGCCGCGCGGCCGATCTCTTTTCGGCAGGCATCCATGGTGGCCAGCTTGCGCGGCAACCCATCCAACAGTTCCACGCCATTGAAGCCCGCCAAGCCAACTTGACCCGGCACGGCAATCCCTTTGTCGAGACAGTAGAGAAGCCCGCCCGCGCCGATCATGTCGTTGGAATAGTACAGGAAATCCAGTTCGGGAGTGCGTTCTAGCATGGCTTCGGTCATTTCGCGCCCTTTGGCCAAAGCGGACCCGCCTTCATAGAACTCGCGATCTGCAATCTCGATCCCTTCCTTGGCCAAGACTTCCGTGAAGCCCTCGAACCGTTTACGGGCGCGGTGATCCAGCGGCATCTTAGTGCCAAGAAAGCCGATGTTCTTGTACCCGGCTTTCAAGATCGCTTTGGCCATCTTGCGTCCGGCGCGACGGTGCGAAATGCCCACGCAGGCGTCAATTGCATCGCCATCCGTATCCATGATCTCGACCACGGGAATACCAGCGGCCTTTAGCATCGCCTTCGCAGCGTCCGAGTGCTCCAGTCCGGCGATGATCACACCAGACGGACGCCAGGAGAGCATTTCATACAGCACTTTCTCTTCGCGCACGGGATCGTAGTTTGTAACCCCGAAGACGGGCTGCAAAGGCGTTTCGTCCAGCACCTCGTTGATGCCCATCATGACTTCAGGGAAAACCATGTTTGACAGAGATGGGATGACCACGGCCACAAGGTTCACCCGTTGCGAGGCTAGCGCACCTGCGATCTTGTTGGGGACATAACCCAGTTCTTTCGAGGCTTCTAATACGCGATCGCGCGTTGCCTGACTGACATCCCCGCGATTGCGCAACACCCGGCTGACCGTCATTTCGCTGACGCCCGAGGCTTCAGAAACGTCACGGAGGGTCAGGGGGCGGCGGTTCGGGGGGGTACGGGTGTCTGTCACGAAGGCATCCTTAAACATATGAGATTTATCATATGTTAGCGATAGGTGGACGCTTGGCAATGCCCTTTTTTCACTGGATTGTTAGGCTAACGTTTCCGCTAACCTTGTGACCAGAGCATCTTGGACCGGTGGGGTGCCTGCCACCATGCCGTGCAACTGCGGATGCGGGTTATTGAACCGTGCAAACCCTTTGGCTTGATCGGTCACTTTACCGCCTGCTTCTTCGACAATAAGTGACCCAGCGGCGACGTCCCATTCCCATGTGGGGCGCAGGGTCATCATGGCGTCAAACCGACCCTCGCCCACCAGTGAAAGCCGGTAAGCCAAGGAGCTTCGGAACACGCGTTCAACCGGGGGAACGTCTCGGTTTCGCCAGAAAGTAGGATCGAAATTGGGTTTCGACGCCAGCACTGTAGCGCCCTCAACGTCCGTTTTGGGGCTGACGGTCAAAGCGTCGCCATTTAGCGTTGCACCTTGCCCCCTTGCCGCCGCATAGAGCTTGCCGCGTTCGGGCAGATATACCACGGCCGCTTCCACGATACCGTTTCGGGCAATGGCCAGTGAATGTGCCCAAGTGGTCGAACCTTCGATGAAAGACCGTGTTCCGTCGATTGGATCGACAATGAAAACCTGCTCGGCCTCAAGCCGCGCGGGGGTATCTTCGGTCTCTTCCGAAAGCCATCCATAGCCGGGGCGCGAGCTTGTCAGCTCGGCGCGCAACATGCGATCCACTGCCAGATCAGCTTCGGTCACGGGGCCTTGGCCACCGGGTTTATCCCAGCGTTCAGCGGATCCGTGAAAGAAGCCCGATGCGATCTTGCCCGCGTTTTGTGCCGCGTCGATCAGAAGGGACAGATCATCAGTCACCGGCAAGGGTCATCCCTTCGACCAGCAAGCTTGGGATCATCCGGCTTAGATGCGCTTCGGCATCATTGGCGGGCGTGATACGCTTCAGCATATCGCGTAAATTCCCCGCGATGGTGCACTCATTGACCGGATAGGCGATCTCTCCGTTTTCGATCCAGAAACCAGATGCGCCACGGGAATAGTCGCCGGTGTTTGGGTTGATCGTCGAACCGATCATCGAGGTCACCAGAAGCCCGGTACCCATCTGTGCGATCAAATCTTCCTTGGTCAAATCGCCCTGAGTTAGAGCCACATTTGAGATTGAGGGTGAGGGCGGAGAGGATGTTCCGCGCGACGCACTTGCAGTGCTTTTCATGCCCAACTGGTGGGCTGTAGAAATGTCCATCGTCCAGCCGGTCAGCTGCCCATTGTCGACGATCTTTCGGGTCGTAGTGGCCAGCCCTTCGCCGTCGAATGGGCGCGAGCCGGAAATACGTTTGCGGTGCGGGTCTTCGATCAGGTCGATCCCGTCCGGCAACACCTGTTCGCCCAGCGCATTCAGCAGCCAAGATGAGCCGCGCGCAATCATCGCGCCGTTTGAGGCGGAGAGTAGGTGGCTGATAAGCGATGAAGAAATACGCTCGTCATAAAGTACCGGATATGCACCAGTGGGCGGCTTTCTTGCGCCCAACCGTTCCACGGTACGATTGCCCGCTTTGGTTCCGATCTCTTCCGCGCTGGGCAGATCGGCCTGAAAGATGCGCATTTCGCCGGCGTAGTCACGTTCCATCGTTGCACCTTCGCCGGTGATGGCAACTGTCGAAATTGCCCGGTTGGTGCGGCCATAGCCACCGGAAAATCCATTCGAGCACGCCAAGTGGAATTGGTGCCGCCCATATCCCGCCGAAGAACTGCTGACCTGCGATACGCCATCGACAGCCAATGCGGCGGCTTCGGCCTCTAACGCGTCACGTTCCAGCGCGGTAGGGTCAGGCTCGGCGCTCGGATCCGCCATTTCCAGTGCGTCCAGATCCCAGTCCGTTGCCAGATCGGCAGGATCAGCCTGCGCGATATGGGAATCTTCGGGCGCTTCCTTGGCCATTGCCACGGCACGCTCGGCCATGGCTTCAATCGTTGCCTCTGACACGTCTGATGCCGACACGCAGGCCTGACGCTGACCCAGCATCACGCGCAGCCCAATATCAACACCTTCGGACCGTTCCGCATGTTCCAGCTTGCCGTTCAAGACATCGATCGAAACCGAGGTACCATCGACGGCCAAGGCATCAGCCTGATCGGCCCCCGCTTTTCGGGCGGCGTCCAAAAGCTGTTGGGTCAAGCTGTTAAGCGATGCGCGCATGAGGCGTCCTTTCCATTACGTGCCTTTCAGGTAACCTCTGCACCTCGCGCTCGCAAGATGTGTCTCTGGCTTCTGTGGTGATGCTGCGCTAGCATTACAGGCAGGGAGGGCTCCATATGCATGATATGACAGGAAAAACCGTACTGATTACCGGTGCCAGCCGCGGGATCGGAGAAGCCGCCGCGCACATCTTTGCGCAAGCTGGTGCAAATGTGGTGCTGACGGCCCGTAGCGCAGGCCAAATTCAGGCGATAGCGGAATCAATCGGAGAACGCGCACTTGCCGTGACGTGTGACGTATCAAATTGGAGCCAAGTTAAAGCTGCGGTCGACATGGCCCATGGGCGCTTTGGCACCGTGGATGTGCTGATCAACAATGCTGGTGTGATTGAGCCGATCGGGCCACTGGAAACTTCGGACCCGGAAGGCTGGGGCCATGTGATCGATGTGAACCTAAAAGGTGTCTATTACGGCGCAAGAGCTGCCCTTCCTTACATGATCGAACAAGGTGGGGGATCGATCCTGACCATCAGTTCAGGGGCTGCGCATCGACCATTAGAGGGCTGGGCACATTATTGTACGTCGAAGGCAGGCGTGCACATGTTCAATGAAGCGCTTCACCTTGAAACCGCAGGCAAGGGCATTCGCGCTATTGGCCTGTCACCTGGCACAGTGGCGACCCAAATGCAGCGCGAGATCAAGACTTCTGGCATCAATGCCGTGGCACAACTGAATTGGGACGATCACATTCCGGCCGAATGGCCCGCGCGCGCCCTTCTGTGGATGTGTTCGGAAGATGCCGACGAGTTTCTTGGGCAAGAATCTCGCTTCGAGATGTGGAAATCAGAAAACGGGCGAACGTATTCGGATGATTAACGTTACTAAAGAAAACGGTGTCTGGACGGTGACAATCAACCGACCGGACAAGGCGAACTCGCTTACAAAGGCGATGTTGTTAGAGCTGGCGCAGATCGCGCAGGACGCTGCGGGTGACGCGCGCGTGCTGATCCTGACTGGCGCGGGCAAAGTGTTTTCTGCCGGCGCCGACTTGGACGAAGCGAAGGCAGGGTTGGCCACGGATGATGTGTGGGAGCGTCTGTCCGGGGCTATCGCCGCCGCACCGTGTCTGACAATTGCAGCCTTGAATGGTACGCTTGCAGGCGGCGCGTTTGGCATGGCCTTGGCTTGTGATTTGCGCATAGCAGCTCCAAGCGCCAAGTTTTTCTATCCTGTGATGAAGCTGGGTTATCTGCCCCAATCATCAGACCCCGCGCGCATGACTGCGCTTGTGGGGCCGGCGCGGGCTAAGATGATCCTCATGGCTGGCCAGAAAATCCTGACGGACGAGGCATTGAGCTGGGGTTTGATTGATCGGGTTGTTGAGCCAGAGGATCTGATGGGCGCTGCAATTGAGCTAGCAGATCATGCGCGCACCCAAAGCGCAGATCATGTGGCCGCTATGAAACGTATGGTTCCATAAACAGGCTCTAATCCAGCCAGAAATTGGCGTCGAGCTGCTGTCCGGTCGCAAGTTTTTGCGTCAGAACACGCGATATTTCCCGTCCAAACTACGCTCAAACTCCCAAGGAATGCTTGCCCTTTGAGGCTAAACCGCTATCCATCTCTAAACGTTTCATCAGGGTTTGCGTGAAGGCAAGGAAAAGCAGATGGAAAATCGACCTCAGATCGTGGATACGGCGTTGGGCTATTTCAACCAGGGATGGGATATCGCCGAAGGGTGGCTATTATCCCCAGCCGCGTGGTCTCAGTTCGGTATTCTGATCGTCGCTTATCTTGCTGCGCGGTTGACCGATAAAAAGCTTGAGCCTTTCCTGACACGCATCCTGACCCCCAAAGGGGATCAGAACCACCCGATTGCAAAAACTCGCCTTTTTGCGCTGATCTTCCTGCCATTGACGATGCCGCTTTTGGCTTGGGCCTATACCGCGCTGGGTGAACAGGTCACGCGATCGATCTTCGGGTCCGGTGCGGTCATCGCCTTCGGCAAACGGGTCTTCCTATTCCTTGCGGTGCGCGCCTTTGTTCACAAGATCATCAGTGATTCTTTCCTGAAGCTTCTGGGTAAATACATTCTGATCCCTATGGCCGCGCTGTATGCGGTTGGCCTTTTGGATCTGGTGGTTGCGAAACTGGACGAGACAGTTGTGCCACTGGGCAATATGAGCTTCTCCCTTCTGTTTGCGATCCGCTTTGCCGTTGTAGGGGGGGTGATTTTCTGGCTGGGCCGCTGGTCAAATAATCAAACTGCTCAGGCTATCAAGAAGCAGGAAGAAATGCGCCCAGCCACGCGCGAACTGGCTGTGAAAGCTGCCGAGATTAGCATCTTCGGCGTCGCGTTCCTTGTCTTAATGAACATCATGGGCATCAACCTGACGTCGCTGGCCGTTCTTGGTGGTGCGATTGGCGTCGGGTTGGGCTTTGGGTTGCAGCAGATCGCCTCGAACTTCATTTCGGGGGTCATCCTTCTTTTGGAAGGCCAGGCAACAGTTGGCGATTACGTTGAACTGGATGGCGGTGAAGCTGGCACAATTGTCAAAATGACGGCCCGTGCCGCTATATTAGAGACGTTTGACGGCCGCTGGATTGTTGTCCCGAACGAGCATTTCATCACCACACGTGTGGTGAATTACTCAGATGCCGGCAGTGCCAATCGGTACGAAGCGCCGTTTTCGGTCAGCTACAAGGCGGACATCGAAGCTGTGCCTGCTTTGATCGAAAAGGCCGTTGCCGAATTGGACTTCGTTCTAACTGACACGAAAGAGCATATGCCGGACTGCGAATTGCGCGCCTTCGGGGACAGCGGTGTCGATTTCGCTTTGGAGTTCTGGGTGAACGGCATTGATGATGGCCGCAACAAATTCACGCCACGCGTGATGATGCAAATCTGGAAGACATTGAAAGCGAACAAGGTTGAAATCCCCTATCCGCATCGCGTGGTCGAGATGTTGGGCGACGGATCGAAAACCTCGTGAAAACTGCGCTTGTCATCGGGGCTGGCCCTGCAGGATTGATGGCCGCCGAAAAGCTGGCGCAGGCCGGTCTGTCGGTTATCGTGGCTGATGCCAAACCATCACCCGCACGTAAGTTCCTGATGGCAGGAAAGTCGGGACTGAATCTTACAAAATCAGAGCCTATTTCGCCGTTCTTGGATCAAATTCACGGCTCAGAAGAGCTTAAGAAGATCGTCTCGGATTTCGGACCCGAGGCTGTGCAAGAATGGGCGCTGGGCTTAGGGCAAGAGGTTTTCACAGGGTCCTCTGGACGGGTGTTTCCCAAGGCTATGAAGGCTTCGCCCTTACTGCGCGCGTGGCTTGAACGGCTGGACAAGCTTGGCGTCAAGCTTCACCGAAACTGGCGGTGGGTTGGCATCGCAGGCAATGCGATGCAGTTCGACACGCCTGACGGGCCTAAGCAGTTAGCACCTGATGTTACGGTCTTGGCGCTGGGCGGGGCCAGTTGGTCGCGTTTAGGGTCTGATGGCAGATGGGTCTCTATTCTTGCAGAAAACGGCGTATCGATCGCGCCTTTCAAGCCTGCCAATATGGGATTCATTGTGGATTGGAGCGACCACATGTCTCGCCATTTCGGCCAGCCGGTGAAAACCATACGAGTTATGGCAGGGACCCAATCGGTTTTGGGTGAGTTTGTCGTCTCATCCCGCGGGTTAGAGGGATCAGCAATCTATTCCGTAAGCCGCGAGATGCGCGAAGGTGCGGCGCTGACCCTAGATCTGGTCCCGAACCGAAGCTTGCAGGACGTATCAGACCGCTTGTCCCGGCCGCGCGGTAAAGCAAGCCTGTCGAACCACCTGCGAAAGACGCTGAAGCTTGATCCGGTGAAGATCGCTCTATTGCAAGAATTCGCGCGTCCCCTTCCAACGGACCCGGGAAAACTCGCCAGATTGATCAAAACGCTTCCCGTTGCACACACTGGACCGCGACCGATGGACGAGGCGATTTCGACCGCGGGTGGAGTGTCCTTTGACGCGCTTGATGAGGGGTTGATGATTAAATCTCTGCCCGGCATCTTTGCGTGCGGGGAAATGCTGGATTGGGAAGCCCCGACTGGTGGATATCTTTTGACCACCTGTTTTGCCACAGGGCGTCACGCGGGGCGCGCGGCAGCAAACTGGGCTAATGCGGGCTAGCGTTTGCCGCCAAGCATCGCCAATCGGATCAAAGTGCGTTCCATCAACGCCATCTGCGGGGCTTTCTGAGCTGAACGCAGCTTCAGGTCCGTGTCGATCAGCACTTCCAAGGCTTGCTCTAACCGTCCCAACCCCCATTTCTGGGCCTGCCGGACCATCCGATCACGTGATTTGAAATGGACCGGAGGGCGCAAACGGTTGATGCCTTGCCCAGGTCCCGCCGGATCAGAGCTGGCCGCATGAAGCGCGCGGAAATGTCTGGTTGCCCCAATGCAAAGCCCCACGGCCGCGACGCCCTGTGCCTGCAATTTCGCAAGAATAGGGCCTATTTCGCCTGATTTCCCTTCGGCCACAACGTGCAGAAGGTCATCCAATGCAGCCTCGGTCGAAGCAGGTGCAACGGCCGATACATCATCTGGGGTTACCGGTGTTTGGTCGGAAAGTTTGTAAAGGCCCAGCTTTTCCACAGTTTGCCGGAAATCGCCGGGGTCCAGATCGCGCGACAACCCAACAAGGTCTGTCATGGCCTCTGGACTGACCTGCTGAATGCCCGCGCGCTTCAGGTCGGCTTCAATGTCTTCCCGTGATGGGGGGTCGTCATAGATACCTGCGGCAAAAGCGTTGGGGTGGCCTTCGAACAGTTTGCGCAACGCGGATCGTGCGGTCAGCGATCCAGCCGTCACCACAACCTGCGCGTCGCCGTCCTGCCAATCTGCAATTGCCGGGGTGATGATCTTGGCCAGCGCGTCTGTGACATCTTCGACAAATGCCACGCGGGGACCGGGAAAGAACCCTTGCGCCTTGATCGCGTCAGACAAAAGGGCAGGGTCTTTGCGCAACTCAGCGGCGGGAATGCGTGTCAGACGCATTTCGTCTTCGCCCTCTGGTCCAATTAGATTTGCAATCAGCTCTTGCCGTTTCAACGCCACGCGCATGGCGTCTGCCCCAAATATCAGAATACCCATCCGTTTGGGGTCGGGTTTGGCGAAATAGCTGCTCGCGTCACGCGGGGGTAGCTTCATTCGCCCCAACCCGAAAAGGTTGCAATAAAGCGCGTGGTGATCTGATCAGCCAGAAGCACCATCAAGCGCCGGTTTGCGTCGCGTTCGACAGAGGCCGTCGACACTGTGGACCCTTCCGTCGAATAGGATGTGAAGTTTGTGACCGTCCCGCGATCCACGACCTCACCCGTTGCGATCGAGGTTACAGCGAATTCGATTACACCCAGAACCTGGTTGCGGCTGATCTCTTGTCGCGGCGTGACACCAACACCTTCGGACTTGGTGGTGATTGAGTAATCCAACCGATAGGGCGCAGACAGGTTGCGGCCCAGCCGTTCTTCCATCCGTTTCACGAATTCATAGCTGTTGGCATCGTTCGGAGCGGTCACTGTCACCGCACCGCGCAAGCCTTCGGCCGATCCCCCCGGACCATGCACGGGCGTGAACCCGCAACCGGCCAGAGCCAGCCCGGCTATGGCAGAGATCAGGAAGAGGCGGCGATTAGACGACGACATTCACAATACGTCCCGGAACAACGATGACTTTTTTCGGGGCTTTTCCATCAAGCGCCCTGACGACAGCATCCTCGGCCAGCGCAAGTTTTTCAACCTCGGCTTTGTCCATGTCCTTGGGCACGCTGATTTCCGCACGGCGTTTGCCGTTGATCTGGATCGGCATGGTCACTGTGTCTTCGACCAACATGGCTTCGTCTGCTTTGGGCCATGCAGCCTGCGCCACCAGCCCTTCACCGCCCGACATTGTCCAGACCTCTTCGGAAAGGTGTGGCGTCATGGGGGACATCAGCTGTGCCATGGTCCGCATGGCCAGCTTCTGTGTCTTTCCACCGGCTTTCGACTTAGCAATAGCGTTCTGGAAGGCATAAAGCTTGGCGATGGCGGCGTTGAAGCCGAAGCTTTCAATGCCCATGGTCACATCGTGGATGGCTTTGTGCATCGCGCGCAGCAATTCTGCGTCATTGCCGTCCGCGTCATCCATATCGGCGATCTTCACGGCGGTCGCATGAACGCGGCTTAGGTGCTTGGCCGCAGCTTCTGCACCCGAAGCTGTCCATTCCACGTCCCGTTCGGGGGGCGAATCGCTGAGAACAAACCAACGGGCAGTGTCTGCGCCGAAGGCGTCGATGATGTTCACCGGATCGACCACATTGTTTTTCGATTTCGACATCTTCGCCGAAGGAATGACGGTCACTTTTTCACCGGTGGCAGCCACAACGGTCACGCCGTCGCGGTCTTCGACCTCTTCCGGGTAGTGATAGATCGCGCGGCCGTGTTCATCGGTCCTTTCCGCGTTCTTATAGATCGCGTGTGTCACCATGCCTTGCGTGAACAGCGCATTGAACGGCTCGCGCGCTTTTTCGGGCAGATGATCACAGATGTTCATCGCGCGCGCAAAGAAGCGTGAGTACAGCAAGTGAAGGATCGCGTGTTCGATGCCGCCAATATACTGGTCGACATTCATCCAATAGGAGGCTTCCGCCAAATCGGTCGGCGTGGCGGCACCCGGCGAAGTGAAGCGCGCGTAATACCAAGACGAATCGACGAATGTGTCCATCGTGTCGGTTTCGCGCTTCGCAGGCTTGCCGCAAGACGGGCAAGCACAGTCGCGCCAAGTCGGGTGGCGGTCCAGCGGGTTGCCGGGCACGTCAAAAGTGACATCCTCGGGCAGTTTGACTGGCAAGTTCTCTTTCTTCTCGGGCACCACGCCACAATCGTCGCAATGCACGACGGGAATCGGGCAACCCCAATAGCGCTGGCGGCTTAAGCCCCAGTCGCGCAGTCGATAGTTGGTGACACCTGTGCCCCAGCCAGCATTTTCGACAAATGCAATGGTCGCGGCGACGGCTTCTTCTCCGGTAGCCTCATCCAGACCGGCGAAGTGGTTTACCCATTTCACAGACTCGGTCTTCGGCGGCACGAAAGCTTCGTTTTTAACGGGCGAAGGATCTTCCAGAGCCAAGAACGTGTCGACAACGGGCAAATCGTATTTGCGACAGAAGTCCAAATCGCGCTGGTCATGCGCCGGACAGGCGAAAATCGCGCCGGTGCCGTAATCCATCAGAATGAAGTTGGCGATCCAGACGGGCAGCTCCCAATCCGGGTTCAGCGGGTGTTTTACGCGGATGCCGGTGTCATAGCCCAGCTTCTCGGCGGTTTCGATGGCTTCTGCTGTTGTACCACCCTTACGCATGTCTGCGATCTTGGCGGCAATTTCGGGGTTTTCAGCCTCAAGCGCCTTGGAAATCGGATGATCGGGCGAGATGCCAACGAAAGATGCGCCCATCAGAGTGTCCGGGCGCGTGGTGTACACCTCGATCCCGTCGTCTCCATCCGTGCGTTCGAACGAGAATTGCAGACCTTGCGATTTGCCAATCCAGTTGGCTTGCATGGTGCGCACTTTCTCGGGCCAGTTGTCCAAACCGTCCAGCGCATCCAGCAATTCGCCCGAGTAATCTGAGATTTTAAAGAACCATTGTGTCAAGTCGCGACGTTCCACCGGAGCACCCGAGCGCCAGCCGCAGCCGTCGATCACCTGTTCATTGGCCAGAACGGTCATATCAACCGGGTCCCAGTTTACTGTGGCGTTCTTGCGGTAAACCAGCCCACGTTCCATGAAGTCGATGAACATGGACTGCTGTTGGCCGTAGTATTCGGGGTCACATGTGGCAAATTCACGCGACCAGTCAATCGACAGGCCCAGAGGCTTCATCTGACCTTTCATGGTCGCGATGTTGCCGTAGGTATAGTCTTTTGGGTGGCCTCCGGTTGCCATCGCAGCGTTTTCGGCGGGCATACCGAACGCATCCCAACCCATCGGGTGGAGCACCGAAAACCCACAGGATGCTTTGTAGCGTGAGATCACATCGCCCATCGTGTAGTTGCGCACGTGACCCATATGGATACGGCCAGACGGGTAGGGAAACATCTCAAGCACATAGTATTTGGGCTTGGTCTCATCGCGTTTGGCGGTGAAAATCCCAGCCTCGTCCCAAGCTTCTTGCCATTTCGGTTCGATATCGGCGGCAGTGTATCGCGACATTCGTCAGGTCCTTGATGTGAAAACGCCGGGCGAGTGGCCCGGCGCATGTCTTATAAGTCTGGTCGATCCGGGTCTAGGGCCTTTGGCCTTATCGCGGGACGATGCATGTACGAGAAGCTCAGAGCTTGCCGTCACGAATTCGAAGCTGGCGTGCCCGTGTCAGGATCGCATCTTCGATCTTGCGGACAGCCTCGGCGCTGGCGGGGCCGCTACGCGAATAAAGCGCAACAGACAGCGAACGCGCGTCCAAGGCAGGGTCACGTACATATACAGTGGCCTTATAGGCGCTGCCACCACCCGGCGGACGACCAAATCCGAACACTATAATGCCCGAGAACGGATCAGCCGCTTGAACAGGCATAAAGCTTAGAACGTCCAGTGAGGCGTTCCAGATATAACGGTTCACTTCGACAGTGGTGTTAGGATCGTCCACGTTCTTGAACAAATCCCAGATCGTCTCACGCGGTTCTTCAGCTTGTGGGGTGTGTTGCACACCACCACTTTGTTGCTGGGCGTTTGAGCCTCCGCCAAAAATATTGCCCGATCCGGCTGACCCACGGCTGCCGCCACAGGCAGACAGACCAAGGATGGCAATTAACGACAGACCGAAAGCGGAAGTTCTAAGGATGCCCATGAAACAGCCCCATATGCTGAAAATTCTTCTTGTTAGTATATAAGCACCTGCGGGCGGGCAAGCGTTTTCCCAAATGTTGTGAAACACCCGATTTTTGGAAGAATCTCTTGATATTGTGGGTTTTCGCCAGATGCGGGAAAGAAACTGTGGCATAGAAGCACCAATGCCACCCGCAAACGGTTTTCAACGTTTCAGCCCGCTTGCAATGACCGCCGGAAAGATGGAATTACCCAAGCATACTCAATTCGGATTCCCCTGAATTGAGGCCAACTCTTGAAATATGAGGGAAAACGAAAATGAAAAAGATTCTCTTCGCTTCGACCGCACTGGTCGCAACTGCTGGCGTCGCTGCCGCTGAAATCAGCTTCTCTGGTGAAGCTGGTATTGGTCTTCGCTTTATTGACGATCGTGCTACTGTGGCGCCTGTGACAGGTGCTGATGATTGGCAGCTGGACCACTACCTGACTCTGTCGGTCTCGATGACTGGTGAAACTGATGGCGGCCTGAGCTTCGGCGCAGACTTCGACATCACCACTGGTACAGCCGGTGGCGCAGTTGACAGTTCGTCGGCTTACGTCGAAGGCGGCTTCGGCAAGTTCTCGGCTGGTTCCGTTGGTTCGGCTGTTGACGCAAAACTGGGTCTGTCGGACATCGGTTACGGCGGCATCGGCACCGACAACGTTGCTGAGCTTCTGGTTGACTTGGCCGACTCGGGCAACATGATGTACGAAGGCACCTTTGGTGATTTCGGTATCGCAATCTCGCACGACTTCAACGGCACCGAGATTACTTCGGTTGCAGCCACCTACTCAATGGGTGACTACAACTTCGGTCTGGGTTACGACGACTGGGGTATCATCGACGCGTCGAGCACCATCCACGTGAAAGCCGGCGCTGATATCGCTGACTTCTCGTTGAATGCTCTGTACTCGCGTAACGACGACAACGACATCACCTCGTACGGTATCCACGCTGGTTACACCATGGGCGCAGCAACCGTTTCGGCTGCTTACTCGGAAGTTGACGTTGCTGGCGTATCGGGTGACGCATGGGGTCTGGGCGTAGCTTACGACCTGGGCGGTGGCGCTTCGCTTAACGCCGGTGTAGGTGAGCTTGACGGTGTAACCGTTGCTGACATGGGCATCATCATGACCTTCTAATCCTAACGGATTATTTGGTATGGGAAGAGCGGGCCTTGCGCCCGCTCTTTTCTTTTGGGACACCTGTTTCAGACAAATGACAGGATGACCCATGGCACTTTCAGACATTCAGGACCGCATCGCCAAGGAAGAGGCCCGTATGGGTCGCGTACCAGGATCGGCACAATTGATCGCTGTATCGAAAGTGCAGCCGCTGGAGCGTGTGGTAGCGGTGTTGGAAGAAGGTTATCGCATTTTCGGCGAAAACAAGGTTCAGGAAGCGGCTGGAAAGTGGCCGGATCTGAAAGATCAGTTTTCTAATGTCGAGCTTCACCTGATCGGCCCACTTCAGACCAATAAGGCCCGGCAGGCTATTGGCTTGTTTGATGTGATCCATTCGGTTGACCGACCAAAGCTTGCCCGTACAATCGCCCGCATCGCTGAAGAAGAAGGTCGCTGCCCGCGTCTGTTCATTCAGGTGAACACCGGTGAAGAAGACCAGAAGGCGGGTGTGATGCCCGGTGAACTCTCTGAACTTGTCGGCCTCTGCCGCGAGCTGAATTTACCCGTCGAAGGACTGATGTGCATCCCTCCGGCGGACGAAGAACCCAGCCTGCACTTCGCCCTTTTGGCCAAGCTGGCTAAGCAGCATGGGCTGGAAGGTCTCTCCATGGGGATGAGCGGCGATTTTGAACGTGCCATTGCGCAGGGGGCGACCTATGTGCGGGTCGGTTCTGCGATCTTTGGCGAACGGGACTATGGCGAATAACTAACGGACGAAAATCCGGCTCTGCATGGTCCAGCGCTCCATAATCCAACGAAGATCATTGGGCGCAAAACCCAGACACCCCGCCGTAGGGTGACGCGGTTTGCGCCATTGGTGCACGAAAATTGCCGAACCTTTTCCGGGCATCGCATCTGGGTAATTCCAGTCACTGAACAGAACCACGTCATAAAGCGGGGCCGTCATGCGCATTTTTTCATGACTGCGCGAATAACCAGAAGCACGCAGCCCGTGATTATAAGCCGGGTCGCCGGGATCATCTGACCAGATATCTGTGGGGCCAATGGAACTAAGGTGAAAAAGGGTATCAGGGTGGGCGCGGCGATCCGCGCGAAAGCTTCCGCCAACCAGCCGCCAAACGCCGCGCGGTGTGGCTCCGTCGCCTTCATGTTTGTTATCTGTCATGCCACCGCGCCCGATCGACACTGGGAACCGCCGCCCCATGAAGCGTGCACCCCAGCGCGTTACAACCATGTCATAACGGCGCGGTGTCACAGGATATGCCCGGATTTGGCGGCCTTTGTGGCAAGGTAATCCGTGTTGTGAACGCCTTCCCCAACTTTCAAGGGCACGCGTTCGGTGACGTTGATGCCGGTTGATTCCATCATCGCTACTTTGCGCGGGTTGTTGGTCATCAAACGCACTTGACGAAAACCAAGGGATTTCAGGATTTCGGCGCCGATGCGGAAATCGCGTTCATCATCTTCGAAGCCTAGACGATGGTTGGCCTCGACCGTGTCAAAGCCTTGATCTTGAAGGGAATAGGCACGCATCTTGTTGGCCAGCCCGATGCCGCGACCTTCTTGGTTGAGGTAAAGCAGCACGCCGTTGCCCTCGGCCCCCATAGCGGCCAGTGCGGTGTTCAACTGAGGCCCACAATCGCATTTCAAACTGCCCAGCACGTCCCCAGTGAAACAGGCAGAATGCAGGCGCGCCAACACCGGTTTGTCGCGGTCGGGGCGGCCAATCTCCACCGCGTAATGTTCTTCACTGCCATCTTCCGGGCGGAAAATGTGCAGGCGCCCTGCATCGCTGACGTGCAGGGGCAGACGCGCATGGACCACTGGGGCAAGGTGCAAATCACGTACGGTGTTTTGATCCAAATGTACCAGTGTCAGCCCATGTTGCTGGGCAAGGTCCTTGGCATTTGCGGTTTCGACCACCAAAGCCGATGGCAAAAGCCGAGCAGTTTTACAAAGGGCGATGGCGTGTGCTTCTAACGCGTCATCCCCGCCACGGCAGGTTCGAAATGGGCCTTTCATAGGGGTCGACAGATCATCTGCCGGGTCTGCGACGGAGGCGATCCACCCCGTGTCCGCATCCTTTGGAAGCTCGATCCGTGCGACACGATCAGAATAGGCCCGTGCTTTTAACGTTTCAGCCCGGCGTGGTGTGATCGCCAGAACGGCGTCGCCCAGATCGCGCAAGTCATCTAGTCGCCCCGCCGACAACGTTTCAGCCGCCGCAGCCAGTATCCAGCGGCCATCCAAATGCAGGACAACCGGCACCCCCATGCGCAAATCGGCACGGGCGCGGGCAAGAAGCTCTGTCTGATCGGGGGCAAGCGTCATGGGCGTCCTTTCCCGCCTTAGATAAGACGGATTGACATGATATGAAACATTTCCCGGCGAATTGACACGAGGCCGTGAGAGTTTTGTTGCATATCTTGTCATTTGCGTGCGCACCCACAAATCTATCAGCAACACGACAGAGGAGGGCGCCATGTCCACGTTGAAAAAGATTTTGCTGGTAGATGACGACGAGGACCTGCGCGACGCGTTGGCCGAACAACTGCTGATGACCGAAGACTTCGATGTATTCGAAGCCGGAAACGGATCAGAGGCGATCGTGAAGTCCAAGGAAGCGATCTATGACCTTGTGATCCTTGATGTGGGCCTGCCTGATACTGATGGGCGCGAGCTGTGCCGCGTGATGCGTAAACAGGGCGTGAAATGCCCGATCCTGATGCTAACGGGCCATGACACCGACGCGGACACCATTCTGGGTCTGGACGCGGGTGCCAATGATTATGTGTCAAAGCCCTTTAAATTCCCGGTTCTTCTGGCCCGCATCCGCGCCCAGCTGCGCCAACACGAGCAATCCGAGGACGCCGTCTTCCAGCTTGGGCCGTATACGTTCAAGCCGTCCGTAAAGATGCTGGTGACCGATGATGACCGCAAGGTCCGCCTGACCGAGAAAGAGACAAACATTCTGAAGTTCCTCTATCGCTCAAACGATGGCGTCGTGGCCCGCGATGTGCTGCTGCACGAGGTCTGGGGCTATAACGCCGGCGTCACGACCCACACGCTGGAAACCCACATCTATCGCCTGCGCCAAAAGATCGAGCCCGATCCCTCGAACGCGCGGCTTTTGGTGACAGAAAGCGGCGGATATCGCCTGAACGCTTAGAGTTCCTCCCGTGCCCGAGGAGTGCGTTTCTGCGGACAAATAGATTAAGTGATTAGTTGCGCGTTCGAGCGAAGCGAGAGACAGCGTTACTGATCACATCTGATCCGCAAAACGTACAAGGGCACATCCTCCCTGTAAGACTGGCCGGGCCTTTGTGGCCCGGCTTTTTTGTCCGCTTTGCGGACAAAGCCGTCATCGAGTTGTTGTCGCGAATGGCTGCATTTCACGGAATTCAAACCAGTCGCCATGTTCGTGTAAGGGAAGGTGCTGACCCTCCTTCAAGCGGAAACCACAATGATCAATCTTTATGTTGTAAAACCGGTCATGCGAACTGGAGCAGGTCTGCCCTTTTTTGTTTTCCGAGAGCCGGTACAACTACTCAATTCAAGCTTTGTTGATCGGGGGTAATGTCCGACCGAAAAGACCTACAAGAAATGCGGTGCTCAACCCGAAGGTCAATAGCCCTGTCACCGCGGCAAGAGATGCGAATAGGCGTACTCCTTCGGCAGGAACAATATCGCCGTAACCCAACGTGGTATAAGTAACCATGGAAAAGTACAAAGCGACCTCGATGTTAGATAAAGCGCCTAACCACAATAGAGCGCCTGCCCAAAGCCAAATCTCTATTGAGTGTGCAAAAACGATTATACCAAATCCAAGAAGTGTCAAAACCGCCGTGGAAACAAAGGCGGGACGTGTTCTTAGCTTTGCTGCCATGTGAATTAGTAATGGAATACCTAGTGTGAGAATTGCAACATGGACTAGGGCACACAGCCCCAAAAGCAAAGTCCCCAGCAGCAATTGCTCAATAAGCCCCATCTCAAATCCTCTCGTTTACTTGCAACTCTTTGTAAGGCATTCTGACCAAAATTATCCGAGTATACTAGGGGGCCCTATGGACCGTTATTTTCGTGCCATTACTCTTGCGGTTTGCGCTGCTGTCTTCACAAGCAATGCGTCAGCACAAGAACAAGCTGTTCGCCCTGCAAAGGTGGCGATAGTACAGTCCAGTGAAGCGGTGTTCGAGCGACGTTACCCGGCGATTGTGCAGCCCTCGGCAGAAGCGGCATTGTCATTTCGTGTATCTGGGCGGGTTATTGAACTGCCAGTCAAAGCCTCCACGAATGTCGAAGAAGGTGATGTGATCGCCAAACTTGACCCTCGTGATTTTGAAACGCAAATTGCGCAACTTGAAAGCCAACGCGACCAAGCTCTGTCGCAACTTAACGCCTTGCGGTCTGGTGCGCGCGCAGAAGAGATCGTGGCACTTGAAGCTGGAATTGATGCTGTTGAGGCGCAAGTGGATCAAGCTCGTGAGCAAGCAGATCGCACCCGGACGCTGTTTGAAAAAGACCTTGTTGCCTCGGCGCAGCTAGAAGCGGACGAAACCGCGTTGCGCATTTCAGAAGCTGAGCTGCGCGCCAAACTCGAGGAGTTAACAATTGCGCGCTCAGGCGGGCGCAAAGAAGACATTGAGGCTGCGGAGGCTGCGTTGCGCGGGCTTGAGACGCAAATTAAAACAGCAAATGACAATCTGGCGGATGCTACTCTGCGGGCACCCTTTGACGGAATAGTGGCGCGCCGTGACATAGAGAATTTCACCAATATCCAAGCTGGTCAGGATATTGTCCTACTGCAACGTCTTGAAACGGTGCACCTCGCGTTTGATGTGCCCGGCCAGGATGTTGTTCGTTTCGCGCGTTCTAATCCCAAGTCGACAGTGACACTTGATTCCGTGTCCGGCAACGCGTTGGACGCTCAATTGGTCGAGTTCTCAACCCAAGCCGACGCCGCAACGCAAACTTATCGTGGACGCGTTAGTGTTTCCGTACCTGAAGACGCAGCCGTTTTGCCAGGAATGGTTGGCACCGTCATTGTTGCCATCTCTAATTCAGCCACCGCGAGTTTAACGATCCCGCTCAGTGCAGTTGGTGCTGAGACGGACGGATCGCCATTTGTGTGGATCGTCGGTGAGGGAGATACGGTTTCAAAGAGTTCTGTGATCTTAGGAAAGGTCAGCGGGGACAACGTCATCGTCACAGACGGCGTGTCAGCGGGTGACACAGTTGTAACAGCTGGGGTGACCAAAATTCGCGAAGGGATGCAAATCCGACCAGTCACTAAGATTGGGGGCTAAGTCATGGATCTCGCAAAGTTTGCGATCGAAAAGCGCCTGATTTCAGCGCTTGCTACGATCCTTATTCTCGTCGCTGGTTATTTTGCATACGTCAATCTTCCGCGTTTTGAAGACCCTGAATTCATCATTCGGCAGGCGCAGATTATCACGCCATACCCTGGCGGCAGCTCAGAAGAAGTTGCGACTGAAGTTACGGATGTTATTGAGAATGCGCTTCAGCAACTTCAAGGCGTCAAGGAAATCAGTAATCCTTGTCGTCGCCGGGCCTTAGCGAAGTGTCCGTCGAATTCACCATTGCTTCTGCTAAAACTTATCCGGACCTTTACCAGCGTTTCGCGCAGATGCGTGCCAAGATAGACGACATTCAATCCACACTGCCGCCAAATGCTTTGAAAAGCCAAGTCTATGATGATTTTGGTGATGTTTACGCCCTCTATTTCGGTGTGACAGGAGACGGTTTTTCGATCACAGAGCTTTATGAGTATGCCAAGCAGTTACAGCGCGAATTGGTGCTGGTGGATGGTGTGTCAAAGGTCATCCTCAGCGGTGTGCAGGACGAGGTCATCTATGTCGAGTATTCACCCGCCCGCCTAATTGAGCTTGGTCTGTCGCCATCCCAGATCGGAAGTGTTTTGGAGGGTCAGAACCTCGTGACTCCTGGAGGTACCGTACTTGGCGGCTCGACGCGTATCGAAATTCGCCCAGAAGGGGCGTTTGGCTCGCTTGATGCCATCGAAAACTTGGTAATCTCCAACCCGACATCTGGCGCATCCTTCCGACTGTTCGACATTGCAACGGTTAGCCGAGGGCTGCAGGAACCAGCACGAAGCTTGCTCTTCCTCGACGGACAACAGGCGATTGGCATCGGCATTTCAAACGTTATTGGTGGCAATGTCGTCAACATGGGCGAGGCGGTTCATCAAAGGCTGGAAGAGTTGATTTCAGAACGTCCAATTGGCATTGAACTTCAATCCATCTCGGACCAATCCGTCAGCGTAAAAGCCTCGGTTAGTGATTTCGTGATGAATGTTGTGCTCGCCCTCGCGATTGTTGTGGGAACGCTATTAATTTTCATGGGCTTGCGATCTGGCATCCTGATGGGTGGCATCCTGCTTGTGACCATCGCGGGCACGCTGTTTGGCATGTATCTTTACGGGCTCGATATGCAACGGATCTCGTTGGGCGCACTGATCATTGCCCTGGGTATGCTGGTCGACAATGCCATCGTTGTGGTCGAAGGAACCTTGGTGCGTGTGCAAAAAGGCGAGAACCCAGCCGCGGCATCCATTGCCGTGGTCAACCAAACAAAATGGCCCCTTTTGGGGGGGACCATTGTGGGCTTTCTGGCTTTTTCGCCCATCGGTCTGTCACCGGATTCAACGGGTGAATATGCAGGCAGCCTGTTTTACACAATCATGATTGCCCTGATGTTTTCTTGGCTCGTGGCAATCTGGCTTACCCCCTATTTTTGCACATTGTTGCTGAAAGAGGGCACCGCCGATGAAAAACCCGAGGGTGCCATTTTGGGTGGTTATCGCAGTATCCTCAATCTTGCAATTCGGTTCAAATACCTGACGGTTGTCGGCGTTTTGGCTCTTTTCGCCAGCGCAATCATCGGGTTTTCGTTGGTTCCCGCAGGGTTCTTCCCAGCTTCGACCCGTGCGCAGTTTGTGGTGGACTACTTCTTGCCTGCGGGCACCGACATCTCTCAGACGGAAGAGGATCTGTTGGATATCGCTGAACATGTGCGCGGGCTAGACGGCGTGACAGGCACCAACACTGTGGCGGGCAGTGGCCACACGCGCTTTATGCTGATTTATGAGGCTGAGAGCGGAAACCCGAGTTACGGGCAGATTTTGGTCGATGTTGAGGACTACACGCAGATTGCGGGTCTGCAGCAACCAATTCAGGAATACATTGAAGAAACCTATCCTGCGTCGCGTTCAAAGGTTTGGAAATTTGTTCTTGGACCAGGTGGCGGATCGAAGGTCGAGGCGCGTTTCTTCGGAAATGACCCCGAAGTTCTACGAGAACTTTCTGCGCAGGCGGAAGAAATCCTCGCCGATGCGGGCGCCATTGCTATCAAAAATGACTGGCGCGAGCAGAAGAAAGTAATTCGCCCGATCATCAACACTGAAAACGCGCGCAGGCTTGGCCTGACACAGGGTGAGATTTCTAATGCGTTTTATGCTCACTTGACGGGAACCAATATCGGCGTATTCCGCGAAGGAGATGAGCTGCGTAACATCATCATGCGACCGTTTGAAGCCGATCGAATGGATGTAGATTCATTGCAGCAAGTGCAGGTTTTCAGTGCCGCGACAGGGCGTTACATCCCAATCACTCAGGTCGTGGATGATTTTCAGCTTGTTTTCGAATCCGGAAACTTGCGCCGGATCAACCGGGCACTTGCGATCACCACGCAAGCTGACAATGCGCCAGGGGTTCTTTCAGGCGACTTGTTTGCTGCCGTGCGCGCACCGATCGAAGCAATAGAGCTGCCGCCAGGCTACGGATTTGAATGGAAAGGTGAGTTTGGTAACTCTACTGAAGCAAATGCTGGATTAGCCGCGACCATGCCCATGGGATTTGGCGCGATGATCATTGTAGTGTTGCTGTTGTTCAATGCCGTCCGCCAGCCAGTGATTATCTGGCTCACCGTACCGTTGGCGATCATCGGTGTGGTCTGGGGGTTGGTTGCCAGCCAAACAGCAATGGAGTTCATGGCCATCTTGGGCATTTTGGCTTTGACTGGGATGCTCATTAAAAATGCGATTGTGTTGATTGATGAAACCGATACTCAGATCGCGAACGGGAAGGCTCGTCTGTTAGCCGTGACCGATGCAGCCGTCAGCCGGGTAAGGCCAGTATCGCTGGGTGTATTGACCACTGTGCTTGGTGTTATTCCATTACTGTGGGACCCCTTTTTCCAATCACTGGCAGTGGTCATCATCTGCGGTCTGACGTTTGCGACGATCCTAACGTTGATCATCGTGCCGACGCTATATGTGCTGTTCTTCAAAGTTAAGCCCGCTGAAAACGGATAGTTAGATGGAAATTGAAGTTCCGGCGTTCATTGCAGTCACACTTGGATTCGTTGTGTTTTTCCTTGGGTCTTTTTTGACACGAAAAGTTGCCCTTTTGGGCGACTACAACATCCCGGAACCTGTTTCCGGGGGGCTAGCCGTTGCTCTGCTGACTTGGGTGTTTTTCGCGACAACAGGCCAGCAAATTACCTTTGATTTGGAAGTACGCGACTACTTGCTCGTCGTGTTCTTTGCCACAATTGGTTTGAATGCACAGATATCTGACTTGTTTCGCGGAGGGCGCCTGCTAGCCTTGCTCTTGGCGCTGACCTTAGCGTTCATGATCTTGCAAAATCTCGTGGGCCTTATCGGTGTTACGGTTTTTGGCTTACCGTCAGCAACGTCTGTTCTTGTCGGCTCTGCTTCGCTGATCGGCGGACACGGCACCGCCATCGCATGGGGCCCTCAGATTGAGGACCTCACAGGTTTCACAGCGGCTCCTGAAATGGGCGTGGCTTCGGCCACGCTGGGCTTGATTTTAGCAGCAATCTTGGGCGGTCCAATTGCAAAGCGTCTGATTGACAGGAACAACTTGCAGAGTGACCAAACAGAAGAACCGATTGTTGGTCTGGAGTTTGATGATCAAGAAAACCCGGACGATCTTATCAACCATATCAGCCTGATGCGGGGCATGCTCGCTGTTCACGTCGCTATCTTGATCGGCTACATTTTGCATCTTGGAATCATCGAGGCCGGAGTAAAACTCCCGCTCTTTGTCCCTTGTTTGCTTGTCGGTATCGCGATGTCCAACTCGATCCCATACTTGCTTCCAAAAATCACATGGCCCGCACGGACAAAATCACTCGCTATCATCTCAGATTACTGTCTGTCAGTTTTCCTGGCGATGTCACTGATGAGTCTCCAGCTGTGGACACTCGCGGAACTTGGTGGACCCATCCTGTTCGTTCTTGTGCTTCAAGTTGTCATGACAGTTGCCTTCATTCTGATTGTCTTCTTCCGGCTGATGGGCAGTACATATCAAGGGGCCGTCCTGAGTGCAGGTTTCGCCGGTTTCACACTGGGTGCTACGCCAACGGCTATCGCCAATATGTCGTCTGTCACGAAACGCTATGGCCCAGCGCCATTGGCCTTTATCGTGCTGCCACTGGTCTCAGCCTTCTTTGTCGATCTCGCAAATGCAGTTATTATTCAGTTTTTTGTTAGCCTTTGATGATGCGTAGTGCCCTGAGCAATTTGAGTTGTTTGCTGATTTCTTAGGTTCGAGTACCCGGTTTGCCTTCCTTTGGCGAATTGTCTTCTAATGCGTCTCGCTTTTGGGCACACAGTCATACGCACTCCCTCACATATTAAACAACGTCCCAACACCATAGGCCAACGCCGCCGCAGCCCCTCCGATCAGCGTTGTTTCAAGTGCCGACCGCCACCATGGGCTGAGTGACCAGCGGCTTTTCAGGGCGCCGATGGCGAAGAAGCTGGCCATTGTCATCCATGCAGAGATGGTGAAGGCGCTGTCGAGTTTGAGGATAAAGGGCAGCAGGGGGATCATTCCGGCGACGAGGAATGAAAAGAACGTGGTTAGCGCTGCTGGCAATGGGTGCGGGTCAATTCCGCCCAGACCGTATTCGCCCTCCATCATCATGTTGATCCAACGCTCTTTGTCTTTCGTGACGGCGTCCGTTGCTTCGTCCAAAATCCGGTCGCTCAGCCCCTTTTTGGAAAGGATTTCAAGCACTTCCAGCCATTCCCCCTTCGGATATGCTCGGATGTGTTCCTCTTCTATTTTTCGGATGCGGCGGTAATTGTCCTGCTGCGCCTTGGTGCCGGAATAGGCCGCCGCCGCCATCGAAAACCCGTCCGCCAGCACGTTGGCCAATCCCAAGATGACGATGATAAAGGGCGATAGGCCAGCCCCGGCAACACCTGCCACAATGGCAAAGGTTGTAACCGACCCGTCAATGGCCCCATAGACCGCATCGCGCAGCACGCCTTTCCCTGCGGGCGCGCCAATACGTTCAGCGATTTCCTGTGGGCTGTGTCCGTGATCTGACATGTTTGGCCTCCTTCATCACAATGTGAAGGAATGGCGACCTTGCTGCCTTAAGCCAGATCAAGGGACGAGTTATAGGCCAAACAGAGCCTAGTCTTCCGGGCGTGTGGCTTGATCCCCCATCAGGTACCGCGGCCCTGCACCTTTATCCGCCGCCACGTCATCCGGATTGTAAAGTGCGCAGCGGTCCAGCGACAGGCAGCCGCAGCCGATGCAGCCGTCCAGCTTGTCACGCAGGCGGGTTAGAGCCTCGATCTGTTCGTCCAGTTCCGCGCGGAAGTCTTGTGAGATCTCGGTCCAGTCTTTGGCGGTCGGTGTGCGGCTTTGGGGCAGGCGGGTCATCACCTCGCGGATGCGATCCAGCGTGAAGCCGAACTTCTGCGCGATCATCACGAAGCTAAGACGGCGGATGTCTGACCGCAAAAACCGTCTTTGTCCGCCTGCGTTACGTTCGGGAGTGACCAGGCCTTGGGTTTCGTAATAACGGATCGCGGACACAGCCAGCCCGGTGCGTGTGGCCAAGGTCCCGATGGAAATCTCGTTTCTGCGTTCCATGTGAAACCTCCGAAAGAAAAAGCTTGAGCTAAAGTTAACTTTAGGAATTATCAACTGAGTCGCAAATGAAATCAAGGAGGCCAAAATGGCAATTCTAGAACATGTGAATGTGACTGTAAGCGACCCCAAAGCGACCGCCGCATGGTTGGGCGCGGTGTTTGACTGGAAGATCCGCTGGGAAGGTGATGCGATGTCCGGTGGCTACACCGCCCATGTGGGGGATGAGGGCAGCTATGTGGCTCTATACACGCCCAAAATGGCGATGAAAGACCCCCAGCATTCCTATACGACCCGCGCTGGGCTGAACCATGTGGGCGTCGTTGTGGACGACATTGACGCGGTCGAGGCGCGCGCGAAAGCCGCTGGGTTCAAGCCGCATAACCACGGGGATTACGAACCGGGAAAGCGTTTCTATTTCGACGACCATGATGGTGTGGAATGGGAAGTTGTGTCTTATGCCTGATGAAATGGGGGCGGGATCAAACTCGCCCCTGTTCACCATATGTTTCTGGGTGTAGGGTCGCATCAAATGCGCGAAACCGGAGGACATCATGAGCTTCACTCTTGCCACCTGGAACATCAACTCGGTCCGTTTGCGCGAACCGATTGTACTGAAGCTTTTGGAAGAGGAAGCACCCGATGTGCTGTGCCTTCAGGAATGCAAAAGCCCGGTCGAAAAGATCCCGCTGGAGGGCTTCGCAGCGCTTGGCTACACCCACATGGTTGCGCGCGGGCAGAAGGGCTATAACGGCGTTGCGATCCTGTCGCGTATTCCGATGGTCGAAACCGAAAGCTTTGATTTCGCCGATCTTGGCCATGCGCGCCATATCGCTGGGCAGCTGGAAAACGGTGTGACGGTACACAATTTCTATGTCCCCGCGGGCGGCGATGTGGCGGATCGAGAAGTGAACGAGAAATTCGGCCAGAAGCTCGATTACCTCACTGACATGCGTGATCACTTCTTCAAAAATAGGCCGAAGAAATCCATTCTTGTGGGCGACCTGAACATCGCCCCACGCGAAGATGACGTTTGGTCCCACAAGAAACTTCTGAAAGTGGTCAGCCACACCCCGGTCGAGGTTGAAGCGCTGGCCGAAGTTCAGGATGCGGCCGGTTGGGTCGACATCACGCGGCAAGATATTCCCGATGGGCAGCTATACAGTTGGTGGTCTTATCGCGCGCGCGATTGGGATGTTGCCAACAAGGGGCGACGTCTTGATCATGTCTGGTCAACGTCGGATATTTCCAATGCAGGCCACGGATCGCGCGTCATGCGAGATGCGCGCGGGTGGGAGAAACCGTCCGACCACGCGCCAGTCTTTGCAAGTTTCGACCTTTAAATCTGGGCACGCAGGGGTCATATAGTCCCGGTGGAATTTAACGGAGCCAAAGCCATGGAAATCGAACTGGGCGGCGCGCCTGAGGGCGTGGAACTGATCAAAGATGTGGGCGAAGCGACCTTCATGCAGGACGTGATTGAGGCGTCGCAAGAGGTTCCGATCATCGTTGATTTCTGGGCGCCTTGGTGCGGCCCGTGCAAAACGCTTGGCCCCGCTTTGGAAGCAGCCGTGACCGAAGCCGGTGGTAAAGTCCGCATGGCTAAAGTGAACGTGGATGAAAACCAGATGATTGCTGGCCAACTACAGGTCCAATCGATCCCGACCGTCTATGCCTTCTGGCAAGGACAACCTGTTGATGGGTTCCAGGGCGCTGTTCCGCCGTCCGAGATCAAAGCCTTTGTTGAAAAAGTGGCTGCTCTTGCTGGCGATGGCGGTCTGGCTGACGCAATTGTCGCCGCGGAAGAGATGTTGGATGCAGGCGAAGTGCAGGATGCCGCACAAACTTTTGCTGCGATTTTGGAAGAAGACCCGAATTCTGCGCCAGCCTTTGCTGGTCTCGTACGTTGTCATCTGGCCGAAGGTCAGGCGGACGAGGCTGAAGCCACGCTGAACGGCGTCCCTGCCGAGATCGCAGATGCACCTGAACTGGAAGCCGTGCGTGCACAGATCGAGCTTGCCCGACAAGCCGAAAGCGCTGGGCCCTTGGCCGAGCTTCGGACCGCAGTGGACGCAAACCCTGACGACCACCAGTCTCGTTTTGATCTGGCCATCGCATTGAATGCTGATGGCAACGCTCAAGGTGCCGTCGATGAATTGCTTGAACTGTTCCGCCGGGATCGTGAATGGAATGACGCCGCTGCGAAGACCCAGCTTTTCACAATTTTCGACGCGTTGGATGCTAAGCGATCCCATCGCGCTGACGGGTCGGCGCAAGCTTTCGTCGATGATCTTTGTGTGAATGGGAAAGTCGCGCTAGACTGGGATCATGATCTCATCTGCTGACCTGCCGGATACACTTCCGATCTTTCCTTTGCCGGGCGCGCTGCTTTTGCCCCGCGGCCGGCTTCCGTTGCATGTGTTCGAACCGCGTTACCTTGCGATGGTCGACGACGCGCTAAAATCACCCGAGCGTTTGATCGGAATGATCCAGCCCATAGGCGAGGAATGCGGCGAGGATACGAGGCTTCACAGCATTGGATGTGCTGGGCGGATCACGTCTTTCACGGAAACCGATGATGGGCGCTATATGGTCACGCTTATCGGGGTGTCGCGCTTTCGGTTAGGGCAAATTGAAACCGGATTTACGCCGTATCTGAAGGCGCAGATGGGCTGGGATAGTTTCCACAGAGATCTTGGTAAGTCCGAGCATGATAGCGGGCTGAATCGCGAGGTTTTCCTGAGCCTTCTGACCCGCTACTTCAACTTGCAGGAACTCCAGACCGATTGGGAAAGCCTTGAATTTGCGGAAGATGAACTGCTGATCAACGCCCTGTCCATGCTTTGCCCGTTTGCCGCTGAGGACAAACAAGCTTTGCTTGAAGCGCCGTCCTTGCAAACACGGCGTGAAACCCTTGTAACGCTTATGGAATTTGCGTTACGCAAAGGCGCAGGCGAGGTGAAAGTGCAATGAACGAGCCATCTGAAACAAAATTCGACCGTCGCATGATCGAAGCTTTGGTCTGTCCTCTGACACAAGCCCCCTTAAGCTATGACGCAGAGAAGCAAGAGCTGTTGTCCAAAGCCGCCAATCTGGCTTTCCCGATCCGCGGTGGCATTCCTGTGATGCTGGTTGATGAGGCCCGCAAAATTGAAGACTGATGCGGCCGACGGCCACTAAGTTACAGCAGATACGTTCCTTAGATGTCTAAAACCAGTTGATCCGGTCGCGGAACTCTCTTCGATCCGGAAAACGGTGCGCGTGTTCCTTAAGCAGGTTTTTGGCAGCATCCGGCGACCGCAAGGGACGACATAGGGTTATCAAACGCTCTAGGTAATTCGGCGTCGCGGGTTCAAGCTTGCAGGCGTTTTCGAAACACTCAAAAGCCTTCTCAAAGTCACGCGATTGGACATAGCGTTTTCCGAACAAAGCCAAGGCTTCGGGACTGGTGAAGAAAACCTGTTTGTTCGCCTCGAAAAGCTCGAACATGCCATCGCTGTCTTCCAACTTGTCCAGCATTCGGGCCGACGCCAGCAATGCTTCAAGTGTATCTTCTGCTTGTTGTCCCGCGGGACTTTCGATGTAACTTCGCACCACGTCCGCCATGATCCGAGCGACCAGATCCGCAGACACGTGACGATAATCTCCACGCGACCATGCGACCGTCGGGTTTGACAAAGTAACGAACTCATAGGATGGGAAATAGTCCACGCCTTCGCGGTTCAGCACGAAGTGTTCCAATGCGGCGCGTTGAACGGATTTGGAATAGGCGTTGGCAACCAGAACATCCATGTCGCGGAAGGTCGATAGAAGCGGTACTGGCGAAACTGTCAGCAGCATCTTAAGAGGCTTGGTGCGGTGCTTTGTCAGAAGGGCGTGAATTTCTTCCAACCCACCCAAGACATCCTGAAAGCTCAACACACGAAATTCGAACCGTTCAGGGTCTGCATTAACCATAGGCTGCGGCGGGGAAACGTTCAGGTATATGCCAAGTTTGTTGTCATACCATGTTTCCACATAGCCAAGCGTGATAATGATAACATCCGCATCCTGGACGCGCCCCATGACCTCGGTAAAACGCTGTCGGAAGCCCATGATCTCATCCAACGGGTATTTCAAACGCGACATACCCAGCTGTAGGTCCGCGTATTCCTCACCCTCGTTTACCGAATAGATGATGTCCTCTCCCGGAAAGGTTTCCGGTTCGAGCGCCCAACGGATTTCGTTCAGGATCGAGTGAATTGAGTATTTGTTGTAGAAGTTTGCTGCAAATCCAAGGCTCTCCCCTATTGGCCCAAGATCCAGTTCACGGCTGGTGACAGCCAAACCGTTGTCGATAAGTGCACTTTCTACATTCCGCGCGAAGCAAGAACCGATGGTGAAGATTGTGTCGTCGGGCTTGATACTGAACGTCGGACTGGCCGCTGGGGACGCCAACGGATACAGCCGATCCCCATCCCTCTCGGGCGAGGGGTAGCGCCGCAATTTGTTGCGTCGAATGCGCTTAAAGGCCTGCGCGCCAGAGATGGACTCTAAGGGGTTATCGGTCATCTGGTCACTCGAGATTTGTACAATGCTAAGAAGTTTGTACACCTCAAGAGCTTAAGGAAAAAGGCATATGGGGTAGAAGACGTCAAAAACCTCGAAGTTTATTAATCTGGAATGCGTTTTAGAAGTGACGCAAGATGCGGGCTTTTTGGGTTGATTGCCTGAACTCGCTCAGCAATGTGCCGGGCGCTTTTCGGATCATTGGCCACCAGTTCCTGCTCTGCAAGTTCGATCAAGGCTTCGGGATTGTCTGGTACCAGTTCGAGCGCCTTTTCGACAGCAGCACGAGCTTCATCGGGGCGGTTCTCCAGGCGCAAAAGCTGTCCCAGCAGGGCGAGCCTTGCCGGCCGTGCGGGTTTGGGAAACAAATTGACCGCTTCGCGCGCGAGTTCGATGGCTTCGGCATTATTCCCACGAAGCGCCAAGACTTTGGTCAGTTGGGCAATTACGGCGCGAGCTCGTGGCGAGACTTCGTATGCCCTACGTAGGATATTTTCTGCTTCGTCCAGCTGCCTTTTGCCGATATTTACGCCTGCTAGCATGACGCTGAACTGTGGGTCGTCTTTGAACTTAGCCAAGGCTGTCGAGAAGAACTGTTCCGCATCGTCCAGGCGACGTTCGCGTTGGGCCAGTGCACCAGCCATCAGGTAGAATTCGCGTGAGGTTGCCCCAAGTTTTTCTAGTCGCGACAGGATCCCCGCTGCGGCCTCGCGCGAACGTTGGCGGGTCAGAATTTCTGCGTATTGAACCAGACCACCTTCTTCAGTCGCCTGTTCAAGCACCGCTTCCATTTGATCCAACGCCGCCGATGCTTGTGGGTTCTCGGCGTCATAGGCGAAGTTAGATGGGTAAGCGTTTGGTGATTTGTGGAACAGTATCGCGTCACTTGTGCGTTCGATCGAAAAGATCATGGGGGCCAATGCGTCGATTTCGGCCTTGGGAAAATGCACGATAATCTCAACATGATCGACCATCGTGAAGCGGTGTTTGGCATAGGCCATCACCGCACCATCCGGGGTGAATTCTTTTGCGGGATCGTCACTGCGTACGACCAGAACGCTATTGTCGCCCATATCACTTAGGCGCGTTTCCAGCACGTCAGTATCGAAAGGTGCGTCGTCTGAAAGTGTCCAAACCGCAATGTCAGCAGTGCTATCCTTTTTGGATGTTGCGACAGAGCCGGTAACCTTTGTAAGCGCCGCCAGATCAACATCATCCCGACCGTGCATTATAAGCTTGGGGTTCTTCCCATTGAATCGGTCAAAGAGGGAAGAGGTAAATACATCTCGATCAGAGCCGTCTTTGTCGCGCTTATGTAGGGCGATGATATTGTGAAACCGTTCGATCCCTGCCACGTCGCGGATTAGCGGGTCATCACTTTTGGTGTTCAGCTTTTGCAACAAAGTGCCAAAGAAACCAACGCTGTTGGGTTCGTCCAGCGTCAAAGACCCACCAAACCGCGGATGGAACGAGGTTTGCACATCTTCAGCAATGTAGACCCCACCGGATTTAAGAGTGGGGAACAGAATGTGATAGCTTTCGACAATGTGTTCGTTCCGATGTGATCCGTCATCAACGATGATATCGAACGGGCCACGTTCGTCCACGAGGTCTTTCAGAAAATCCGGATCAATCTGACTGCCTTGCAGGATTTTGACCCGTGGTCCAAGGTCCATCGTCTTTTTCTGAATGTCGATCCCGGTCACTTCCCCATTTTCGAAGAAATCACGCCACATGCGCAAAGATTGCCCGCCACGATCATCATCCGCATATCCTCCGACCCCAATTTCCAGGATCTTCACTGGCTTGTCTCGCAAATGGGCCAGAAGCTTGAAATAGTTCGGTGTGTAATCGTGATAGCCGAACTTGTCCGTGCCGTGCAGGATCGCAAATTCTGAAAGGGGATCGGTCACTGTGCGCTGCTCCTGTACAATGATGTACTGTTTAAAGGTGAATGATTAACGTTTCTCAAAGGGTTTGAAGGCCTGCTTTTGCGAGACTTCCAATTCGGCCAAAGCCTCTTTTACTTGAGCATCGTTCAGGTGTTCCCACGGGGTCGATTCTTCGATGAAGCCGCCTTGCTTCAGGCGCTCATACATCACAGTGAAATCTACTTCACCAAAAGACACGCGGCTAGGGCGGTTGTCAGATTCCGGAATCCAATTTCGTAGAAGTGCACTGACAGTGGTCGTATCAATGCCCTGAAATGCTTTCAGCTGGCGGGCAAAATATTCGTCCAGATTGCCGGCGCGGCGCGCAATGCAAGCCACTTTCTGATCGGCATCACCAACCAAAGCGGCAAGGTGCAAAGGCGAACAATCGGTTGATACGATATAGCGTGCAGCCCGGTAAGCTTCGATCTGTTCTTCGAAATTGTGCTTTTGCGGGTGGAATGGAACATAGCCTTCGGCCTCAAGCTTCTCTTCCAGAATTTTCTCGCCCAAAATGCTGCCACGCTGAGGTGGCAGTTGCGAGCGCGAGATATAGATCTTTTCGGCCCCCTTAGGGGCGGGCGTATGATCGCTGATACGGCTGACAAAATCCCGAAACTCGGGTGCGCCTTCGATCATGTCGAACATGCCGAAACCCTGCTGCGGCACGTAAAGCTTCTCGATCCGGGTGGGATCTTCAATATTGAACAGCGGAACATCAACGCCCAGCATTTCAGTCAGCGGTTTAAAGACGCTCAAAACATGCTGCGGACGGTTTTGAAATTTGGGAACCCAGACCACGCCATCAATTTGATCACGTAGCTGATCCACGGCCCACAAGCGGCAGATACTCTCCACCAGAAAATGCCCAAAGTGACCGAACAAGGGGCCAGCGAACATATAGTGCCCCGACATCTCGGTGATATCTTCCGCAGCGGGCATCGGGGGTTCCAAGTTGACCTGATTGGTGTTGCGCCACGTGATGCTGTTGGCCACGAAATTGCCGTCAGCATCCAACACACCTGATTTCTGAACTGACCGGTTTGCATCACCCTTGGGCGGAGGCACCACAAGTGCGTTGTCCAGTACATCAATCTTATCGGCGATGCTGTCAGCCAGCGAGGGGGCGCTAAGGGTCATTTGTTTGTTTTATCCGTTTTGCCTGAAGGGTGCCGCTGCTTTACCTTGTGCGCAATGGCGGTGTGGTAGTGATCAGATAGCCATCCCGCAAGCCGCAATGCAAGCTGATCCCGGCCTTGATCATTTAATCGGTCCGCCAGACCATTTAAGAACCAAGGCAAGTCGCGGCGAGTTCGATAGAGGGCGTAATAGCGTGCAGGTGTTAGTTTCCCAGCCACCGCATCGCGCATGATCTGTTTCAATATTTTTGCGCGGCGCAAAAACAGCGCTGACTTATGCGATGAATACCAGCTTTTCAGAAAGCGGATATTCGTGCCGGTATACCTTGCAGCGTGTTTCGCGTCGGGTTCAAAATATGGGTCATACACCACAAAGACCTGGTCAGCTTTGCTGCAATGGCGGGTTGCGTCGGCATAGCGGCCGGACCAGTCCTGTTTTCTGCCCGAGTTAAAGCGTTCTTCCCAGGGAACCAGCTTTTCATGCAGGGTGGATTGCGGAGAAAACGCCAAAACCGTGCAGTCGGGTACCAGATCGGCCAAAGCCGTGGCAGCATAGGCGCCCATAGACGTTCCGGTCAGCACGACATTTTTGTAGCCCTTAAAGAACCCGTCTTTGGCCAGCTTCTCGAACGCATCAAATAGATCATTATCGCGATACCAGTAGCGTTCGAACGCAAGCACACCCAGATGGGACCAACCTTCGTCGCGATAGAAGGGATAGCCCCAAGTCTCGCGCGAAAGTGCCGGGTCATTGACGTTGGACAGGTTATCAAACGAAACGATCAAAACGTCAGAATTGCGATCCGAGAATTGCAGCGCGCACTTAGGCTGGGATTGATAGAACCCTTTGCGGTGTTTGCTGCGCCGAAAATCAGCCAACCATCGTGGGGCGGCGTCAGTCTGTTTGACGGCGACGGTGTCCTCGGGGGCGAATTCCTCGGCTTGATCAAGGGCCGGTGACAGCAATACCAACAGGGCTGCGTCTTTCGGGGTCTCGCGATCTAGGCCCGAATACATTGTGGAAATGGCGTTGGTATGGGTCGTGACGCATGCATGATGGGCATCGCGAACACTGGGCAGAGCCATAAGCGTTTCTATCTGAGCTGCCAATCTGGTGGTGAAAGGCAGCATCACCGGCCGATGCTGTTCATTGCAGTTGAACCGGGCATACGCGCTGGGGTCATAGGTCTGGGTGTCACTGCCGGGCAGGGTGGTGCCAAGCGACTGCATGACGAAGCTTTCCGTGCTGCGGATTTTGTAGTGATGCACCTCGCAAAGATCGCGGCCATCCTGACCGGCAGGTGCCCGCCATCCTTTTTGCTGCAAGGAGGTGTCAAAGCGATCACCGGACCCGTTCACCCAGATGAAGTTAGGATCGGTTTGGAGATCTTCGCGAAAGATTGGCCGGTGGGGTTTTAACTGATCGGCCACCGCGGGCCGAAACAGAGTTTTCAAACCGGGATGTGGATTGTCTTGAAGGGCAGCATCAGAGGCGGCGTAGGTAAACTGCATGGTGACCGGCGCATCTGTGAAGGCGGTCAGATTGCTATCCCCGAAAAAGCGCCAACAGGGGCTGATCGCTTGGGCGTCAGGTGTCGCATCAAACAGTGCGCCCAAGCTGCCATCACCGGTGTGGATCATCAGAAACTCATCCACATCCAGCACCATAGCCCAGTCAGCGCCCTGCACTTCTGGAAGGTTTATGGCCTTGTTCAGCGCACGGGTTGCATGATCCATCGCAGCATCTGGGTCAGCATTATCGACGCGCTTGATCACGCCTGCCTTGGCCAAGGCATCCAAAAGAGGAGTCGTTTGGTCCTGCGAAGGTTCGTCGAAGATGATGATCTGATCGAAGCCGATCATCCGGTGCCACGCAATCCATTCGACCAGATAAGGCCCTTCGTTGCGGGCGGAGGTGATTAAGGTGCGTTGGGGCATAGGGTTAGCTTAAAAGCCCCTTCAGGTAAGTGCCGTATTCATTCTTCTCGAACGTTTCAGCACGCTCTGACAGCTGATCTGCGGTGATCCAGCCTGAAAGAAACGCAATCTCGTCCAAGCAACCGGTTTGTAGTCCCTGACGCTGTTCAAGTGTACGCACAAAATTTCCAGCATCCAGAAGGCTGGCATGGGTGCCGGTGTCTAACCATGCATAACCGCGGCCCATGCGTTGCACATCCAGCTTGCCGGCGTTCAGGTAGATCTCAAGCAAGGTGGTGATCTCAAGCTCGCCCCGGTCCGAGGGCTGGACTTCGCGCGCCAGTCGGGGGGCGTCCCCATCCAGAAAATACAGCCCCGTCACCGCGTAGCGCGATGGTGGTATGGCGGGTTTTTCGATGATCTGTTGCGCCACGCCATTGTCGTCAAAACTGACCACGCCGTAACGTTCGGGGTCGGCAACGTGATAGCCAAACACGGTGCCGCCTTCAGCGCGCTGATCCGCTTCGCCCAGAAGATCGGGCAGTCCGTGGCCAAAAAAGATGTTGTCACCCAACACCATGGCCGACGACGCACCGTCCAGAAAATCCTCGGCCAGCAGATAAGCTTGCGCCAGACCATCGGGTGAGGGCTGGACGATATAGGTCAGCGAAACACCCCATTGGCTGCCGTCACCAAGCGTGCGTTTGAACTGCTCTTGATCCTGAGGGGTGGTGATCATCGCAATCTCGCGGATGCCAGCCAGCATCAGGACCGAAAGCGGATAATAGATCATTGGCTTGTCATAGATCGGCAAAAGCTGCTTCGAAATGCCAATCGTGATCGGATAAAGCCGCGTGCCAGAGCCGCCTGCCAGAATGATCCCTTTGCGCCCTGTGGTCGAACCCGTGGTCGAGGATGTCATGTGCGTGCTCCAAGTTGGGTGAGGATCGTGGTCAGCCCTTCGCGCCAGTCGGGGCGCTCTATGCTAAAGCTTTGCTGGGTCGTGCTGCAATCCAGCCGAGAATTCAGGGGGCGTGTTGCCGGTGTGGGGTAGGAAGAGGTTGGAATATCCTCGACATCACAGTCAATCCCAGCTTGGTCAAAAATTGCGCGCGCAAAATCGGCCCAGCTGGTGTCAGGTGCGCCTGAGAAATGATAGGTGCCCGTAAGCTCCGGTCGGCTGCGCAACTGATCCGCGATGGACAGGCAGGCGTCTGCAATGGCACCCGCGGGTGTCGGCCCACCGATTTGGTCGGCCACGATGGTCAGTTTGTCCCGCCCGGCCCCAAGGCGCAGCATGGTTTTCACGAAGTTGTTGCCATGTGCTGATACCACCCACGAGGTCCGCAGGATGGCATAAGCACCGCCCGCATCGCGTACGTTGTTTTCACCTGCCAACTTGGTGCGGCCATAAGCGTTGGGCGGGTTCACAGGATCTGTCGGTGTCCACGGCGCATCACCATCCCCAGCAAAGACATAGTCGGTTGAGATATGGACAAAGGGAACACCCAGCTTGGCGCAAGCAAGTGCCATGGCGCCGGGGGCGGTGCCGTTGACGGAAAGGGCGGTTGCCTCGTCTTCTTCGGCGCGGTCCACGGCGGTGTATGCGGCCGCGTTGATCACTGCGCTGGGCGCGTGTTGATGGATCAGTTGGGCGCAGGCTTCGGCATCCGTCAGGTCTGCCTGATCGCGCCCCAGAAAGATGGCATCATCAGTGCGCGCCTGAAGTTCAAGAGCTACTTGCCCGGTTCTGCCAAAGACCAAAACCGTCATGCGCCGACCCCTACGCGGGTTCCAACACCGTCGGTGTTCAGAAGTGGCTCCCACCAAGTTTGATTGTCCAGATACCACTGAACGGTTTTGCGCAGGCCTTCTTCGACAGTGACAGAAGGCCGCCAGCCCAGTGTTTCGCCGATGAAAGTCGGATCAATTGCATAACGGGCGTCATGGCCGGGGCGGTCTTCGACGTAACGGATCAGATCGGCATAAGGCGCAGTGCCCGGACGCAGTTCATCCAGAAGGGTGCAGATTGTGTTGACCAGATCAATATTGCGGCGCTCGTTCTCGCCGCCCACATTGTAGCTTTCGCCGGGCGTGCCTTTCGTGACAGCCAAAAGCAGCGCGTCGGCGTGGTCTTCAACATACAGCCAATCGCGTACGTTCAGGCCCTGCCCATAGACGGGAATTTCCTTGCCCTGAAGGGCGTTCAGAATGACCTTGGAGATCAGCTTTTCCGGGAAGTGATAGGGGCCATAGTTGTTCGAGCAATTGGTCAGCACAACCGGCAGCCCATAGGTGTGAAACCACGCACGAACCAGATGGTCCGAACTGGCCTTGGATGCCGAATAAGGCGATCTGGGGTCATAGGGTGTCTGCTCAGTGAACATACCTTCGTCCCCAAGCGACCCATACACCTCGTCGGTCGAGATATGATGGAAGCGGAACTCGTCTGGCCGACCTTCGCGCACCCAATGGGCGCGGGCAGCCTCGAGCATATTATAGGTGCCGGTGATGTTGGTTTCGATGAAATCCCCCGGCCCGTCGATCGAGCGGTCAACATGGCTTTCGGCAGCCAGATGCATCACAGCGTCGGGCTTGTGTGCAGCAAATATCCGGTCCAGCGCGGCGCGGTCACGGATGTCTGCCTGTTCAAAGCTGTAGTTCGGGCTGTCTGACACGCTTGCCACGTTCTCCAACCGCCCGGCGTAGGTCAGCGCATCCAAGTTTACGACTTGGTGTCCACGCGCTACCGCCAGTCTTACAACCGCCGATCCAATGAAGCCGGCACCACCAGTGACTAGGATTTTCATGCCGCGGCCTCCCACGTGAAAGGGCTGTCAAATTCGGCCAATGCCGGGGCGATCTGATCTTTGGGTGACAGATGCGGTGTACCGTCAAAGCCCCAATCAATGCCACAGCTGTCCCAGCGTACGGCCCCATCGCAATCGGGTGCATAATAGTCCGAGCATTTGTAGACAATTTCCGTATCCGGGGTGCGCGTGATGAATCCGTGCAGGAAGCCCTCGGGCACCAAAAGTTGGCGACCATTGTCAAAGCTCAGCTCATAGCCCACCCACTGCCCATAGGTCGGGCTGCCCTTGCGGATGTCCACTGCCACATCGAACAATGCCCCGCGCCCGCACCGCACAAGTTTGGCCTGTGCATGAGGGGGGGATTGGAAATGTAGCCCACGGACAGTTCCCACTTGTTGGGACATGGAGTGGTTGTCTTGCACGAAATCAATGTCGATCCCGTTCTCGGCCATACGCTGGCGGTTCCAGCTTTCCGAGAAAAAGCCGCGATCGTCGCCAAATCGGGCGGGTTCCAACAACAGCACTCCGGGCAGGGCGGTTTTAGTAATCTTCACGAATGGACTCCCGGACTAGAACTGCTTCGCAAATAGCAAGACAGCCGCAAATTGTCACGGTTCGATATTCGGACCTTACTGTGGCTCAAAGATGGCGGAGACGGTGAAGATTGGCCCTGATATCAGGGCTTAAGCCGTTTAGGCGTGCCCCAACCACTTGGAATAATCGCTGACCAACAGATGGGTAGGGTCTTCGTCTTCTTCGATCTCGGCAAAGCGGCCAATGGGCTCGCGGAAAATGTTGTCGGTTTCGTCATCGTTGACGGTGGACACCTCTCCGATCAGGACATCGCCCCCTTCACCCCAGAAAGCGTGCCAGTCACCGGGCATCAAGGTCACGCTTTCCCCAGGTGCAAACTTCAGCTTTTCACCCGGTTCAAAGTCGCGTCGGATGCCATCGCAAAACACCGTGCCACCTTTGTCTTCAGCAAAACGACCATCATCATCCGATCCGAAAAGCTCGACCACCAAGGTAGCGCCACCGCGATTAATGATGTCTTCAGCCTTGATCACATGGGTGTGCATGGGGCTGAGCTGATCCTGACGCGAGATCAGAAGCTTTTCTGCATAGCACATGCCAGTTCCGCGCTTCAGATCATCCAGTCGCCCGTTGCGCAGGGTGAATAGAAACAAGCCCATCTTGTCAAAGCGCCCATCTCCGTAATCGGTGATGTCCCAACCACAACGCGCGTTGATCAGATGCTGGGCGTCATCCTTGCGCGCCATGAAATCATCCGGCGACCAGTACGCAAACGGGGGCAAGGTAAATCCATGCTGGCGGATCAGCTCGTCCGCGTCTGCCATGATGGTGTTTATGCGCGATCGTTTCACGAGCGTCCCCAGAAATTGTTTGCGCTACCATATCGGCAATACACGCAAAATCCAGCCCCTGAGGGCAGCAAATTCGAAAATGGTGGGAAGGTTTGGAGCGGGCGGCGGGAATCGAACCCGCGTCATTAGCTTGGAAGGCTAAGGTCTTACCACTACACAACGCCCGCGCAGTGAAAATAGGACATATTTCATGCGCTTCTGGGCGTCAAGACCACGAAGTGGAGGAAATCGCAGAGTATCGCGTCGAAGGAAAATGGGCGGGAGCCAAATCAAACGGTTGCCAGCAGATGTGCTGCATAGAGCTGACTAAGGCTGTCCACTGTTGCGTTATCTAAATGTACTTTCAGGCAGGCGACTTAAACTTAGGACGCGTCAAAAGGCGCGTTGCAAACGAAAATTGATCCACATAAAACTAGTCGTGCTTGTTCTGGGATGAGATATCCAATTTCCTGCAGTTCTTTAGACCTGACAGGTAGATAGAGAATGTCTGATGGCATAATTGGTAAGATTATTTTACCAGTTGAGCAGATTCCAATTGAAATATCATTTCAGCTGCGTAGTAATTGGCGGGGCAGCGCAGGCGGGCCATTGGTTATCCTGTGCGTCTCAGAAGAATTAAATAAGAAGAACTCGGAGGAGGAATTTCCAACATGGAACGCCGTAAGTTTTTGAAGGGTGCCGCGCTGGGCGCCGGTGCAACAGCACTTGCAACACCCGCACTTTCCCAAGGTGGCAAGACCCTGACCATCGTATCGACCTGGCCGCGGGACTTCCCGGGCCTGGGCATTTCGGCTCAGCGTCTGGCTGCGCGGATTGGCCAGCTGTCGGACGGTGCGCTGAATGTTGAATACTTCGCAGCAGGCGAACGTGTTGGTGCCTTTGATTCGTTTGACGAAGTCGCTTCGGGCAACGCACAGGCGTATATCGCTGCGGATTACTACTGGACCGGTAAGCACCCGGGCTTTGCCTACTTCACCTCGGTGCCGTTCGGCATGTCGACCCCGGAATGGAACGCTTGGATTCCGCTTCGGTGGCGGTCAAGAGCTGTGGGACGAGGTTTCGGGCGAATTTGGCCTGAAGGCTTTCGCTTGTGGCTCGACCGGTACACAAGCCGGTGGCTGGTTCAACAAAGAGATCGAAAGCGCAGACGACCTTAAGGGTCTGAAAATGCGTATGCCGGGCCTTGGTGGTCAGGTTCTGTCGAAACTGGGCGCGTCGACTGTGTCGCTGCCGGGTTCGCAGATCTATGAAAACCTTGTTTCGGGTTCGATTGATGCGACCGAATGGGTTGGTCCGTACAACGACTACTTCATGAAGTTCTACGAAGCGGCCAAGTTCTACTACACCGCTGGTATGCACGAGCCAGGTGGCGGTCTTGCCTTCGGCATGAACGCAGCTTGGTGGGGCAGCCTGTCCGACTACGAAAAAGCCGTGATCGAAGCTGCTTGTGTTGAAGAGCACGCTTATGCCCACGATGAAACCATCGCGAAGAACGGTGAGTACCTTACCAAGCTCGTAGACGAGCAAGGCGTACAAGTTCGTTCGTTCAACGACGACGTCTGGGACAGCTTCGGTGAAGCTGCGGAAGAAGTGTTCGAAGAAACGCGCGACCACTCAGAGCTGGCCGCACGTATCAACGACGACTTCCAAGCCAAACTGCGCGAAATGGGCAACATGATGGCTCAGTTCGAAGTTGGCTACGTGAACCAGCGTAACCGCGTGCTGGGTCTGGGCTAAACTCAGGTCTTAATACAATCAATCAGAGCGGGGCTTCGGTCCCGCTCTTTTGCAAGGCGCGTATGTTCTGAACAATCGGACAACTGGCGCTAAACGACTTCGGGGGAACTTATGGCTACCGATTTTTCCGATATTCCACGCACTGGTGACCCGGCGATTGTGCCGCGTTTGTTTGCTTGGGGTATGCTTGGTTTTCTGTTTGCGTTTCTGGTGAACAATGCGCTGGTTGTGGGTTTTGGAATGCCCGGAGCCAAGCCGATCTTTCAGGGCGGTGCAACGTCCGCAAGCTGGATAAACGTAGCTGTCTATGTTGCCTGTATTGGCGTTGCGGCCTTTTATGTGATCAGCAGCAAAGCAACGTCTCTGCGGTGGGACGCCATGAAGATCCACCGGTTCAATGTCTACCTGATCCGGGCTATGTTCTGGTCGGTTCTACTGGTCGGTATTGCTGACAGCGCCATCGCCTTCATGCGCGTCGAAGGCATATTGGCCAGCATGTTCAGCGAAGACACAACAAAGCTGTTCAATAAAGCTCGCTGGGTCGGGCCCTATATCCATATGCCGCTGATCGTGGCGGGATTTGTTATTGCGGCGTTCACACGAACACTGGGTTTCACATGGCTGGCGCTGATGATTGTCGCAGCCGAGCTTTTGATTGTCCTGTCGCGCTTCGTCTTTAGCTACGAACAAGCGCTGATGGGTGACCTTGTCCGCTATTGGTATGCTGCGCTTTTCCTGTTCGCCTCGGCCTTTACACTGTTTGAAGAAGGCCACGTGCGCGTCGATGTTCTTTATGCCGGATTTGGGCGAACGACCCGCGGTTTTGTGAACGCATTTGGCTCCATCGTACTGGGCATGAGCACTGTCTGGGTGATCATGGCGGTAGGCTTTAATGGCAAGACTGCGATCATCAACAGCCCCATCGTCAACTTCGAAATCAGCCAAGCTGGTGGTGTTGGTATGTTCATCAAATACCAGATGGCTGCCTTCTTGGGCGTGTTTGCCATCACCATGCTGATCCAATTCGTCAGCTATTTCCTTGAGGCCGTCGCGGACAAGCGCGACGAGCCCGGACACCGAGATATCGCCCCGGCGGCGCACTAAGGACACGACAGATGGAATTTTACTTCCTAGCCCTTCTAATTCTGATCATGGCTGCGGCTCTTGGGTCCGGCTATCCCGTGGCTTTTGCGCTTCCTGGTGCAGCCATCATCACCATCGGGCTTGCCGCAGGTGCGGGCTATATCTTCGCAGGCTCGACAGATGCTTATTTCCATTCGGGCGGGCCGAACCAATGGCTGTCCGCCGGGGTCACCAACCTTCGAGGGGTCTATTGGGAGGTCGAGAGGGATACGCTGATCGCCATCCCACTTTTCATCTTCATGGGCATCATGCTGCAACGATCAAAAATTGCAGAAGACCTATTGGTGACAATGGCGCAACTGTTCGGCCCTGTACCGGGTGGCTTGGGCATTTCGGTTGTCTTCGTGGGCGCATTGCTTGCGGCCACCACCGGTATCGTTGGGGCTACGGTTGTCGCCATGGGTCTGATTTCCCTGCCCGCGATGCTGCGCAACAACTATTCGCCATCCTTGGCGACCGGTACGATTGCCGCCTCGGGCACGTTGGGGCAGATCATTCCGCCTTCGATCGTGCTGATCATTCTGGCAGACCAGTTGGCATCAGCGACGGACCAAGCCTCGACCGCGCGTAAAGCGTTGCACAAAGAGGCCACGGGCGAGCTGTCCATGCCGTCGGTGTTCGATGTTGCATCGACCTCGGCCGGCGAGATGTTCTTGGGCGCATTCATTCCGGGAATGCTGCTGGTTGGCCTCTATATGGCGTACATTCTGTTCTACGCGATCTTGCGTCCGAAGAATGCCCCGGCAGTTCCTTACGAAGGCAAATACGATTCAGCCTTTCTAAGAAATGTGATGCTGACCCTCGTGCCGCCATTGGCGTTGATCTTCCTTGTTCTTGGTTCGATCATTGCTGGTATCGCGACGGTAAACCAAGCTGGAGCAATCGGTGCCGCAGGGGCCATGATCATGGCGGGCTATCGGCTACCAAAAGGTGGTAAGTCGCTTTACTATCCGGCGCTCTTGGCCATTTCTGCCCTTGCTGTCTTGTCCTTTGCGCTGATGAACTTCGAAATGAATGTTAAGTCGATCGACAACGGCACTGACAAGCTTGGTATCGCACTGGGCGCTGCAGGCACCATTATGCTTTTGGTGGCGTTGGTTTGGTCATGTTGGCGTGTTCTGAATATCGAAGACACACTGACTGGCGTCATGTTGGAAACTGCCAAGACCACGTCTTTGGTGTTCATCATCCTGTTGGGTGCAGCCATGCTGACCGCCGCCTTCCGCGCATTCGGTGGCGAAGAGCTTGTGAAAGAATTCTTGCTTAGCCTGCCCGGCGGGTTCTGGATGCAATTCTTCATCGTCATGCTGGTGATCTTCATTCTGGGGTTCTTCTTGGACTTCATCGAGATCGCGGTTGTTGTTGTACCAATCGTTGCACCAATTCTTTTGGCCGACCCAGAGGCAAACATCACCGCTGTTTGGTTGGGTGTGATGATTGGTCTGAACATTCAGACCAGCTTCCTGACACCACCCTTCGGCTTTGCGCTGTTCTATTTGCGTGGCGTGGCCCCGGCGATTGTGAAGACGGTGCAGATGTACAAAGGCGTCATTGCCTTCATCTCGCTTCAGATTGCAGCGCTTGTGATCGTTGGTCTGTATCCGCCTTTGGTGAACTACTTGCCCAACCGCGTAAGCTTCTTGTCGGAAAGCAGCCCTCCGCCGCGTAACCCGAAGCTGCAGCTGTGTCTTGAAGACTATGTCGGTCAGAGGCTTGCGCAGAATTCGGCGACACGAGACGCCATTGCGACGGCGCGTGGGATGGACCTGTCTGTTCTTCCCAAAAGCCTTGCTGGCGACCTGACGGATGGGTTCGATCAGGCGGACTCTGCGATCGCGGAACTTGAGCAAGCGTTTGCATCTGCCGCAGAAGTAGAGGCTGCCGCAGATGTATACCGTCCTCAGCTGAGATTTGTGCGTGGGATCGAAAAACAGGTTCGGCGCGCACAGGAAGAGATTGACGAGCACTCAACGCAAATCAGCCGTATGCGCGATGAAAGCCAAGCAGCTGCGAAGTCAGCCCTTGAGGCGGAAGTGGCTGTCCTTGAGGCCGAGATCGAGCATCTACAGGCCGATATTCCTGAAACATGGGCTGATGCGAACAAGCAGTTCCTGACACTGACCAAGTCTGAAAACGGCGCGCGCAACAAGTATCGTCGTGCAGCTGATGGAGCTTATGAGGCACCGCAAGCAGTGTTGGCCGTTCTTGATGCAAATGAAGCCTTTGCCGCGATGGAACAACCACTTGGTGACATGCGCGCCACCATCATGACGACGCCGGAGGCTGAAGCCGAAGGTCTGGTTAACGAGCTGTCAAAATCCTTTGGTAAAATCGAAGGGGCAGATGACGTCAAAAAGGCACTAAGCAAGGCACGCAAAGCGCTGAAATCCAAGACCCCAGATCGCGAAAAAGCAATCGCTGAATATGACAAGGCGGTCGAGGCTTACAAGGCGCAGCAAGGCTGGCGTGCGACGGCAGATACGAATCTGCGTGCTGATCTTGAGGCTTACGTCGATGGAATCAAAGGCACTTTAGGTGTTCGTCTTCAGGAACGCTTTACGCGCGATCAAGCGTTGGCCATGGCATCATGTACTGCGTATCACCGGGATATATCCCTGAACTTCTGATCCAATACCTAAGCGATCTGAAAAGGCCGGGTTTTCCCGGCCTTTTCTCTGTTGCGCCAGCGCTTCGGTTTTGCGTGCCCAAGATGAAATCTGACAGGGTTTTGCGACGTTGGTGTCGTAAACATATGATGCCAAGTCGGTATCAGCCCTTGCGATGTGGTGGCATCTGGGCAACTCTATCAGCCGGAACCAATAAAAATACGGCGTTCCATCGTGTGCCGCCGACCACTCAGGGAGCAATCAATGTCAAAAGAACTCGAATTTCTGTCCAAACGCGTTGCGCAAAGCAAGATGTCACGCCGTGATTTCATGGGACGCGCATCTGCGCTGGGCGTATCATCCGCTGCCGCAACTGCAATGCTGTCCACTGCTGCTATGGCCGAAGGGCCGAAGAAAGGTGGAATGCTCAAGATTGGTATGAACGGTGGTGCCAGCACCGATACGCTTGATCCGGGTCTTGTTGCATCGCAAGCGAACCAAGGCGTTCTGCGTCATTGGGGGGACACACTGGTTGTCGCATCGCCAACCGGCGAAATCGATTTCCGTCTTGCCGAAAGCGTCGACAGCTCTCCTGATGCGAAAACTTGGCACTTTAATATTCGTCAGGGTGTCGAATTCCACAACGGCAAAACCCTGACCGCCGAAGATGCGATGAAAACCATCGAGCGTCATTCGAACGAAGAATCGAAATCGGGTGCTCTGGGTATCGTCAAAGGCATCGAATCGATGAAAGTCAGCGGAAATACCTTGTCCGTGACTTTGGACACGCCCAATGCTGACCTGCCGTATCTGTTGGCCGACTATCACCTTGTCATTCAGCCTGATGGCGGCATGGATGATCCCAATGCTGGTATCGGCACTGGACCGTACACTGTTGCAGTGAACGAGCCTGGAATTCGCCACGGTTTCAAGAAGTTCGCCAACCACTGGGATGACAGCATCGGCCACGTGGACGAATCCGAGATTCTGATCATCAATGACGCAACTGCCCGTATGGCAGCGCTGCAGTCGGGTCAGGTTCATATGGCTAACGGTGTTGATCCTAAAGTGGCCGGTCTTCTGGATCGTGCGCCTGGTCTTTCGGTGAAAAACGTATCGGGTCGCGGCCACTATGTTTTCATCATGCACACGAACACTGCGCCGTTTGACAACAAAGACCTGCGTCTTGCGCTGAAATACGCAATCAACCGCGAAGAAATGGTTGAGAAGATCCTGCGCGGCTATGGTGGTGTTGGCAATGACATGCCGATCAATTCGTCTTACCCGCTGTTTGACGATTCCATTCCGCAGCGTGCCTATGATCCTGACAAAGCGGCCGAGCACTATAAAGCGTCCGGCCACGATGGCAGCCCGATCATCCTGCGCGTCGCTGACACTGCGTTCCCGGGTGCGGTTGATGCAGCCCAGCTGTTCCAGCAAAGCGCTGCAGCTGCTGGTATTCCTCTGGAAATCAAGCGCGAGCCGAATGACGGCTACTGGTCGGAAGTTTGGAACAAACAGCCGTTCTGTGCATCCTACTGGGGTGGCCGTCCGGTTCAGGACCAGATGTATTCGACCGCGTATCTGTCGACTGCAGACTGGAACGACACGCGCTTCAACAACCCGAAGTTTGACGAGTTGCTGGGGCAGGCGAAAGCCGAGCTTGATCCGGCGAAACGCAAGGCGCTGTATAGTGAAATGGGCAACATTGTCCGTGACGAAGGTGGCCTGATCTGCCCGATGTTCAATGACTTCATTGATGCGGTCAGCGATAAGGTTGCCGGCTTCGAGCCAGATCCCAACGGGGAACTGATGGCGAACTTCGCCAGCTCGCGTGTGTGGCTTGCGTAAGGCCACGCCATGCATCCGGTCCTAAAACTTGTTGCCCAGCGTTTAGCGCTGGGCATCCTGTTGCTATTCGCCGCGTCGGTCCTGATTTTCGCAGGCACGCAGATCCTACCCGGGGACGTCGCTCAATCCATTCTTGGTCAATCCGCAACGCCTGAAGCCCTTGCCAATCTGCGCAAGGAACTTGGTCTGAATGAACCCGCACTCAGCCGATATTTCAGCTGGCTTGGCAACGCCCTTCAAGGCGATCTGGGCACAGCCCTGACCAACGGGCAAGACATTACCAAATCCCTTGGTGGTCGTCTTAAGAACACTCTATTCCTAGCATTCTGGGCCGCCGTCGTGGCTGTACCCTTGGCCATTTTCCTTGGTCTTCTGGCGGTGCGCTATCGTGAGCGTTGGCCCGACAAGCTGATTTCTGCAGTAACGCTGGCGTCAATCTCGGTGCCGGAATTCCTGATTGGTTACGTGCTGATGTTCTATGTCGGCGTGAAGCTGGGATGGGCGCCCACTGTGGCAACGGTCTATGATTCAATGTCCTTCGGCGAGAAGCTGAATGCGATTGCTTTGCCGGTCGCAGTTCTGACGATGGTGGTGCTGGCGCATATGATGCGCATGACGCGTGCTGCCATCCTGAACGTGATGCAATCAGCCTATATCGAAACTGCTGAACTTAAGGGGCTGACCAGCTTCCAAGTGATCTATCGCCACGCATTTCCGAATGCCGTCGCGCCGGTGGTCAACGTGGTTATGCTGAACCTTGCCTATCTGGTTGTGGGCGTTGTCGTGGTTGAAGTTGTCTTCGTCTACCCGGGCATGGGCCAGTATTTGGTTGACCATGTGTCGAAACGCGACGTGCCAGTGGTGCAGGCCTGTGGCCTGATCTTTGCCGCCGTTTACATCGGGCTCAACATGATTGCTGATATCGTGTCGATCCTGGCCAACCCAAGGCTGAGGCACCCGAAATGATAAGAATACCCCCTGCGGCCTTAATTGGCCTGTTCTTCACCGGGCTCTATTTCTTCATAGCGATTTTCGCCCCGTTGATTGCGCCCTATTCAATGACTGAAATCGTCGGCGATGTATGGGAACCTTCGTCAGCTGAACACTGGCTTGGCACCGACAATATCGGACGCGACTTGCTGACCCGTATGATCTATGGCGGTCGTACGACGATCTTCATCGCCACTGCTGCCACCATCCTAAGCTTTGTGACCGGGTCCATTCTGGGTCTGACCGCAGCTGTGATTGGCGGATGGGTTGATCAAGTCATGAGCCGTTTCGTCGATTTGATCATGTCGATTCCCACACTGATCTTCGCCCTTGTAGTGTTGTCAGTCATGCCGGTGACCTTGCCGATCCTGATCCTTGTGATGGGTCTGTTGGATTCTACACGGGTCTATCGTCTGGCGCGTGCTGTCGCCGTTGACATCAATGTCATGGACTATGTCGAAGCCGCGAAATTGCGGGGCGAGAGACGCGGCTGGATCATCTTCCGTGAAATCCTGCCTAACGCGTTGTCGCCTTTGGTGGCCGAGATGGGTCTGCGCTTCATCTTTGCGGTGTTGTTTGTCTCGACGCTGTCGTTCCTGGGCCTTGGCGTGCAACCGCCAAACGCTGACTGGGGTGGCATCGTGAAGGAAAACAAAGATGGCATTGTGTACGGCATACCGGCTGCGCTTGTGCCAGCCGTGGCCATCGCAACCTTGGCCATTTCCGTGAACCTTGTAGCCGACTGGGTGCTGAACCGCACCACCAGCCTGAAAGGAGGCCGCGGATGAGCGATACACTTCTGAAGGTCGAAGATCTGAAAATCGGCGCGCGGATTTATCCGCCCGGCGAAAAACCCCGCGATATCGAAATCGTGCACGGCGTGTCCTTTGAGCTTGAAAAGGGCAAAGTGCTTGGTCTGATCGGGGAATTGGGGGCTGGAAAATCCACGATCGGTCTGGCCTCGATGGCCTATGGCCGGGGAGGGGTCGAGATCACAGGCGGCAAAGTCTGGGTCAACGGTCGCGAAATTCTTGGCACCAGCCTTTCTGACTTGCGCAAGCTTCGCGGGACCGAAGTGACCTATGTCAGTCAGTCCGCAGCGGCCAGCTTTAACCCCGCAAAGAAGATCATGGAGCAAGTGATCGAGGCATCTTTGCACGCGGGCAAATACTCGAAAAAAGATGCTGAAGCGCGTGCTATTGAACTGTTCACCAAGCTTGGTTTGCCTGACCCCGAAAATATCGGGGATCGCTATCCGCACCAAGTATCCGGTGGTCAGCTTCAGCGCTGCATGACTGCCTTGGCGCTTTGTCCTGAACCGGATCTGGTGGTGTTCGACGAACCCACTACGGCGCTGGATGTGACCACGCAAATCGACGTTTTGATGGCCATCAAGGAGGCCATTCGGGATACTGGCGTTGCAGCGCTTTATATCACGCATGACCTTGCTGTGGTCGCGCAGGTCTCGGACGAGATCATGGTGCTGAAAATGGGTGACATGGTTGAACATGGCACCACTGATCAGATCATCAACCATCCCAAGGAAGACTATACGCGTGACCTTGTGTCCGTGCGATCGACCCAGCACGAGGGACAACCTCCAACCGACAATCCGATTTTGACCGTCGAGAATGTAACGGCTCGCTATAAGGGCACGAATTTCGACGTTCTGCACAATGTCACGATGGAACTTCATCCTGGTCAGACATTGGCCGTTGTGGGGGAAAGTGGATCGGGAAAATCGACCACTGCGCGCGTGATCACGGGGCTTTTGCCGCCGCGCGATGGCAAAATCATCTTTGATGGACGTGACTTGTCCAGCGATCTGGAAGGCCGATCACGCGATGATCTGCGCGAGCTTCAGATGATCTATCAGATGGCGGACGTGGCGATGAACCCGCGCCAAACTGTTGGTACGATTATCGGACGCCCGCTTGAGTTCTATTTCGGTATAAAAGGCGCTGAAAAGAAGAAGCGGATCATCGAGCTTCTGGATGAGATCGAACTGGGCGAAGCCTTCATGGATCGTTATCCGGCCGAGCTTTCTGGTGGGCAAAAACAGCGTGTCTGTATCGCCCGTGCGCTGGCCGCGAAACCCAAGGTCATCATCTGCGATGAAGTTACCTCGGCTTTGGACCCTTTGGTTGCCGATGACATTTTGAAGCTTCTGGAGAATCTTCAGAAGATCGAGAATGTGGCGTATCTTTTCATCACGCACGACATTGCGACGGTCAAAGCAATCGCTGACAGCATTGTGGTGATGTATCAGGGTCGTGTCGTGCGCTATGGCCCGAAGGCTGAAGTGCTGGCGCCTCCTTTCGATGACTATACCGACCTATTGCTTAGCTCAGTGCCGGAAATGCGCTTGGGATGGCTGGAGGAGGTTGTCTCGAACCGCAAAATGGAGAGCGCAGGCAACTGACCGCAGAATTTTAAAATGCACCGGGGGCCTCCAATCTATGTCCCCGGTGTTCGCCACCAAACAGGACCGAATCCGACATTGTGTTGGCGCATATGTTGCATAAAAATGTGAACTTACAGGCCAAGTTTAGGTCAGTTCGCGTGCAAACCAGAAAGACATGGACATGGACAGAAAACTTCTGCTTCTCATCATTGATGGGGTGCCGCACCGCAATTGGCGAAGGCTATTTGGCAACTTGGAAGGTTGGGTGCAGTCAGGTGATGCCAAGCTTCTGAAGATGCGTGCGGTGCTGCCGTCCACTTCGGCCAGCTGCTATGCCTCCATCCACACAGGTGTGACCCCGCAAGAGCATGGCTGTACCGGAAATCACGATGTGTTCCGGTTGCCTCACGATGATATCTTTAGTCAGGTTCGTAAGGCCGGTGGTGTAACTGGTGCCGTCACCCATTCCTTCTGGTCGGAGTTCTTCAACCGCGCGCCTTTCGACGTTGTGCGCGACCTTGAATATGACGAGCCAGAGAGCAGCTCGATCAATCATGGTCGGTTTCATACGATGACGGGCTATGGGCTGATCAATCAATGCACGCCCGCCGATGTTGATTTGTTCGGAACCCTCACCATGCTGTGCGAGCGGAAAGGCATCAATTACGGCATCCTTCATACCTGCACATTAGACAGCATGGGGCATCGCTTTGGCCATGATTGCGCCGAGATGGACGATGCTTGTTTCAAGATGGATGAACAACTGGCCCCGTTCGTTAAGCGCTGGCGGGATCAAGGCTACGACGTGATTGTCACGGCCGATCACGGGCAGACGGATCGCGGTCACCATGGCGGCCACGAGGATGTGCAACAGGATGTAGCGCTTTACTACTTTGGGGATGCAAATGTCGCTGATGACAGTGATATTCTGTGTCAGACCCAATTGGCCCCCACGGTTCTATCGCTGCTGGGTGCCCCGATTGCAGATACAATGAAGGGCAAGGTGTTCCTGAAATGACTTGGACCATTCCCGCTCCCGCCCAACCGTTCCTGCCAATTGCGGGATCTGACCAGAAATTTCCCGTGCGCAGGATATTTTGCGTGGGACAGAACTATGCGGCACATGCCCGCGAGATGGGGTCGAATCCAGAGCGGGAACTGCCTTTTTTCTTCTCAAAACCAGCAGATGCATTGGTGCCTGATGGGGCGAGTATCCCTTTCCCGCCTGGCACATCGAACTTGCATCACGAGGTCGAATTGGTTGTCGCGATTGGAACAGGCGGGGCGAATATCGCGGTCGATGAAGCGCTGGATCACGTCTGGGGATACGCGGTTGGAAATGATTTGACCCGGCGGGATGTTCAGGCAGAAGCCAAAGCTGCTGGGCGGCCTTGGGATATGGCAAAAGGATTTGATCGGTCAGCCCCATGCGGTGCCTTGCATCCCGCACAGACCGTCGGGCATTTTACACAAGGTGGCATTTCGTTGGAGGTGAACGGCGAAGCACGACAAAGCTCGGATATCTCGGATCTGATTTGGCCCGTTGCGGATGTGATTTCTTACCTATCCAGCTTGGTTGAACTAAGTGCTGGAGAATCTGATCTTCACCGGCACGCCCGAAGGTGTTGGTCCGCTTAAGCCCGGCGATACTTGTGAGGCCCGGATCGACGGGCTTGGGTCGGTCACCACCAGAATTCTACAAAGCGGATAAGGCCGAGCCGGTTAGCAATCGTTTATGCCCATCTATGTAAGATAGGTCATCAAATTATCGCGCGCTTGTTCGATGTGGATTAAGGTCAGTTCCGCGGCACGATCCGCGTCACCCTCTTCACAGGCTTCCTGTATCAACAGGTGATCACTATTTGCACGGATCATTCCATCATCAAGCATGATCCGTGCCCGCAGATAACGGTCGATGCGGTTTAACGCACCGTCGATGGCAGCCAAGTGATAGCTCAATCCGCTGGCCGCATAATGTGTCGCGTGAAACTTGCGATTAAGATCCCCCCATTCCGAAGAATCATTGGATGCAGCCAAAGCCTCGCAATACCCGCGCGCAGTGTGAAGGATTTCAGGGCTCATCTTTGGTACTGCTTTTGCAATAACATGAGGCTCCAAAAGAACGCGGAAATCAAATATCTCGCGCAACTCATCGTGAGTAAGCGATGAGACCACAGCACCTTTATATCTTCGTGATGTGACAAGCCCGTGTTCTTCAAGCTTCAAGATGGCCTCACGGACCGGAATGCGAGATGTACTGAACATCTTGGCAATCTCATCTTGACGCAATGGTGTGCCGTCTTCCAGCTCACCTTCCACAATAGCCTGCTTTAAGGCTTCGAATATGATTGTGGTAGCTGACGCTGTTTTCGACACGTCCACGGATCTAAGCTGCATACAGTTCCCTCTTTTCATGCAGCCTAGCAATTTCATTCAAAGGGTTGAAGCATTTCAGATATATAAATCGAACTCGTTATCTGAGTTACGAGAACCTATGTGTCCTGCCGGATGATGTTGGTGACCAGCACATCTTTCACTCGGGGTCCCAGAATGGATCGGGCCACCTCAAGCAGGGCTGATCGCAATGGATCCATTCGGCTGGATTTTGTGAACATCCCATCAAAGCCACCAGTGTTTGCGTGGTTGAACATAACCTGAAGAAATTCATCCCGCAATTTGGGTTCACGTTTGTACACGGCTTCCCGGCTGCCCAGATCAACTTCGATGTTCAGGGACATAACAACGAGGGCAGATATGTTGCCATCTGCCACAACCGGCACAACGAACTGATTGTTGATTTTCACAAATTCAGTGTCTGTAGCCTCTTCTTCTACCCCTTTTTCGGGTTCGGCTTTCGCGGCTTTTGTGTCTCCGCATGGATCCATCAGGACTGTTTCGGGTTCGGGCTGAAGCATCATGCCTGCGCCAGCGCCAACCCCGAGCCCAATTAACGCGAGTATGATAGGTATAAGTTTACCCATGAGAGGCCTCCTTAAAACGGCAGGATGATATCGGCGGCTTGCTGTCCATAACGCGGTTGCTGCACATCGCTGATCTGGCCGCGACCACCATAGGAAATGCGCGCGGATGCGATCTTGTCATATGGGATTTCGTTCTGACGCGAGATATCTTCGGGACGCACAAACCCTGTGACCAGAAGCTCGCGCAACTCGAAGTTCACTCGAACTTCTTGCGTGCCTTGGATCTGTAGAACGCCATTTGGCAACGTTCCCAAAACTGTTGCAGCCACGCGCAGCTCCAGCTTTTCGTTGCGCTTTACGGAACCGTTTCCGTTAAACGAACTGCTGGATGACAGTCCAACTGCTTTCCCAAGCGATGCGCCTTCGGGAAGGTCCTTGTCGATGGATTGCGGCAAACCAAACAGATTGGGCACGCCCATTTCCTCGGACGCGCCACGAGCGCGGGCTGAGGTGTTGGAGAACTCGGCCCTGTCATTGATCTCAATCACAACCGTCAGAATGTCACCGGCTTGTTGCGCGCGCCGATCACCCAAAAGGGATTGCCGTCCACCGCTCCACAACGATGATCGGTCAACCGATCCTTGTGGTGGGATGTTAAGCGGCAATGCCGAAGCGTTCATAGCTTGGTGTTCAGCGCTCATTTCAACGGGGTTCAGCTCTGGTGCCTTACCGATGTTTTCCACGCGTGAACAGGCAGCAAAAAGCAAAGAAATTGCGATGAGAGGCAAGATAGAACGCATGGGATTTCCTTATCGTACGTGATTGAGTGTGTTCGAAACGATGACGTCGCCGGTGGATGTCACCGACCCAGTAACTGTTGTGCGCGAGGCCAGATTCATGACCCTGACGCGATCGCCAATTGCAGCGCGGCCAAGGCTGCGCCCTTCGGTAAGAATGGTCATCTGGCCCGCCAAATAAACCAGCGTTACGATCTGGTTTCGGTCGATAATCGCAGGCGGGCCAATGTCATTTGGCAAGACTGGCCGACCGGCATAAAGCACAGTGCGGGCTTCTTGACCGATGACATCCGTGACAAACTGGAAGCCCCCAGCAAGTTCTGCTGAGCTCAGTTTTACATCTTGCGCAGTTACGATCGTGCCAGGGCGGATATTCCCCGCTGCAATGACAGTTTCAGCCAAGCAAGGAGCGGAACTAAGCGTCAGGACCAGAAGAAACAGGTATCTCATCAGCGCACCTGTGTCGTTGCAGCCAGCATTTGGTCGGCTGCGGTTATGACTTTCGAATTTAACTCGTAGCCGCGCTGTGCTGCGATCAGCTCTGTGATCTCTCGCACAGCATCGACAGAGCTGTTTTCCAGATACCCTTGTCTGAGGGTGCCGCGGCCATCTTTACCCGGCGCACCGACAAATGCGGGGCCAGAGGCGGGAGTTTCCCGAAACAGGTTAGATCCGATCGCCTCAAGCCCCTTGTCATTGGTGAAGCTTGCCAGCGTGAAAGCCCCCATAAGTTCGGGTTCGACCGTATTGTCGAAATAGGCATAGACCTCACCGTCAGCATTGATCGAAATCTGGCGCGCATCGCTTGGAATGGTGACTTCCGGGGCAACCGGATAGCCATCCGAGGTGACGATCAAACCGTCCCCAGAAAGCTTAAGTCCGCCGTCACGGGTGAAAGCAGATGCGCCCGAAGGCAGGGTAACTTCAAGATAGCCCCGCCCTTCGATAGCAAGGTCCAGATCACCACCGGTTTGTGCCAATGTGCCTTGTTGTACCATCATGGTGACCGAGGCGGGGCGCACGCCCAGTCCGAGCTGAACACCTGTGGGAAGAACAGTTCCGTCTGAGGCATTGATCGTGCCTGCCCGCGTGGCCTGTTGGTAATGAAGGTCCGCAAACTCTGCCCGACGGGTGTTGTAACCCGTCGTCGACATATTCGCGAGGTTGTTCGAAATCGTTTCGACCCGCATTTGCTGGGCCAACATTCCGGTTGCTGCAATGTTCAGTGCGCGCATTGGGGGCTCCTCTTATCCGATAACCGTTTTTGTGACCGAGCGGATGCGTTCATCCTCTTTCTCCATGAACTTCTGACCCAGCTCATAACTGCGCTGAACCTCGATCATGCGTGCGATTTCGGCGATGGGATCGACGTTTGATCCTTCGACAAAGCCTTGAATGATCGTTGCGTCGGTCAATGCGGGCTGAACCCCTCCTGGGGCTTCGAAACGCACGCCATCGCGGTGTTGAAGATCTGTTTGATCCAGCGGTGAATACAAACCGATCAAAGCCAGCGCCCGCCCATCAGCGGACAGTGTGCCGTCAGCAGAAAGCGAAACAGAATTAGCATCAGGCGGGATGAAAACGGGCGACCCGCCACCATCCAGGCAGGCGATACCCATCGGGTGTCACAAGCTCGCCTTCAGCCGAAGGGGTGAAAACGCCAGCGCGGGTTAGAAATTGACCCGTCGGGCCGTCCAGAAGAAAGAACCCATCGCCTTCAATTGCAAAGTCGAATGTGCCACCGGTCTGGGTCAACGCACCTTGTTCAAGGTTCAAGGCCCGCGCGTTGGCCGTGGCCATGGAAAGCGAGGGGTCCTGTTTTTCAAGAGCATGAATATACTCAGAAAAAACAACACCTTCACGCCGAAACCCCGTGGTTGAGGAGTTGGCGATATTGTTGGCGATGCTCTGCATTTCGCGCATCAAACCAGATTGCCGGGTCAGGGATGTGTAGCCGATATTGTCCATGTCATCCCCCTGCGATCAATGGAATGACGCGCAGTTGGAAAAAGCCAACCAGTGTTTCGGTCATGAAACCCATGCTGCCCCAAAAAACGACCAGGATTGCAACCAGCTTGGGAACGAAGGTCAGGGTCATCTCTTGAATTGACGTCAGGGCTTGGAACAGACCGACGATCAGGCCTGCGATCAACGCCACCGACAAGATCGGAAGCGAGATCAGGACGGCGTTCCAAAGGCCCGCGCGTAAAGTGTCGTAGAATATGATCTCATCCATCATCAGACCGGCATCCTTAGAATTTCCTGATAGGCCTCGACGACTTTGTCACGCACGGTCACTGCTGTTTCGACAGCCAGTTCTGTCTGGGCTAATGCTTGGACCAACGCATGAGGATCTGCGTCCCCCGACAGGGCGGCCATGGCCGTCTGTTCGCTTGATTGAAGCGTTTGGGCGAAGTCCAGTGCCACCCCCGCAAAGCCGTTCACTTTTTGTTCATCTGCCGGCGATGGTTGAGCCGCTTGACGCGAGGCCGCATATTGCTGCGAGGCGAGTGTTGCGCGAATATCCATGTCTTATCCTCCTATCGACGCAGCAGGTCCAACAGGCCGCGCGACATCTGGCGCGACTGGTCGAACATTTTTAAGTTGGCTTCGTAGCTGCGCTGCGCTTCGCGGGCGTCTGCAATTTCGATTATCAGGTCCACATTTGATCCCTGATAATGCCCGCTTTCATCGGCAAGTGGATGGGATGGGTCATAGACGCTGGGAAGCGTTGTCCGGTCCAGTTGAACCCGCCCTGTTTCAACCAACCCATTAGCACGACCGCCTTCAAGTGCGGCCTGAAAGCTTACAATTTTCCGGCGATACCCGGGAGTGTCCGCGTTGGCGATGTTTTCAGAGACATGACGCAGGCGATTGGCCTGACTTTTCATGCCCGAAGCAGCAGCTGCAACTGAATTTCTAAGATCACTCATTGCCCGTTACCTCCGCCCCAATGAGCTTCGCACAATGCCCAACGTTGATTTATAGACGGCCAGAGCCAGATCATGATCACGCTTGGCTTCAGCAGCCATCATCATCTCGGTCTCCAACGAAACCGAGTTCCCATTGGGCGACATCGCACCCGCACGGTAAACGGTGTCCGCATCTGTGCTGGCCGTTGTTGTTAGGTTTGCATCAATGTGGTCGCTGCGCGTGGCACGCATTTGCTCATTTTGTGAAGGCTCATACGTCTCGGCAAACGAGGGGATATCACGGGCGCGATAGCCGGGCGTATCCGCATTCGCAACATTCTGTGCGATGACGGACTGCCGGGCCGCAGCATGGAGCGCAAGGTCATTCGCCTTGGCAAAGATACTCAGTTTATCAAACATCGGGGCTTCTCCCTCGATTGGCTTCAACCAAGGCTTAACCCTGATTCCTTTATAAACAGTTTCAGACAAAACTTTAGGAGTATGCCGGTGCACAGTGTTGGGTTTGAACAGGTTTCGGCTTCGGTCACGTCATTGCAGGTTGTCCGCCATGTCGGCCGGGTAAAACGTATTCGGCAAGGAGTGGTTGAGGTTGAAGGGTTAACCAAAGTCGCCGCGCAAGCAGATCTGGTGCAGATCAGACCCGCAACAAGCGAACATCGGATGGGTGAAGTTCTGGGCCTGAACGAAGAGCATATATCTGTACTCCCAGATGGCGATAGCGCCGGGCTTCAGATCGGGGACGAGGTTGTGCTGCTTGGCGGAACCAGCGTTGCCCCTGATGACAGTTGGATCGGTCGGGTTGTCGATCCGCTGGGGCAAAGCCTTGATGGGACACCTATTTTGAGCGGCCCGGATGCCCGCGCGTTAAAAAGCAAAGCGCCCAATCCAACGGCACGCCGCCCGCTTGGCGCACGGCTTGAGACCGGTATGACTGTTTTCAACACGTTTCTTCCGATCGTAAGCGGTCAGCGCATCGGTCTGTTTGCCGGGTCCGGGGTGGGTAAATCAACCCTTCTGGCGAAACTGGCACGCGGGGTGCATGCGGATGTTGTTGTGATCGCGCTTATCGGTGAGCGTGGCCGTGAAGTTCGGGAGTTTGTCGAACGGGTTCTTGGAAAAGAAGGCATGAAACGAGCCGTGGTTGTCGCAGCAACTTCGGATCAGTCGCCGATGATGCGCCGAAGATGCGCGTGGATGGCTATGTCCGTGGCCGAGCACTTTCGCGATCTCGGACGTGAGGTTCTGTTCCTGGCAGACAGCATTACCCGATTTGCTGAAGCGCATCGGGAAATTGCTTTGGCGTCGGGAGAAGTGGGAAACTTGCGTGGGTTTCCACCATCCACGACACAACAGATCACGTCTCTATGTGAACGCGCGGGACCCGGCGTTGGGCAGACCGGGGATATTACCGCTGTCTTTTCGGTCCTGGTGGCGGGGTCAGATATGGAAGAGCCCGTGGCCGACATCCTGCGTGGTGTTCTTGATGGGCATGTGGTTCTTGATCGGAAAATCGCGGAACGTGGTCGTTTTCCCGCCATCGATATCCTGCGATCCGTTTCAAGAGCCCTGCCCGAAGCCGCATCGGAAGATGAGAACAAGTTGATATCGAAAGGGCGCCAGATTCTAGGGCTGTATGACCGGTCAGAAATGATGATTCAGGCGGGGTTGTATACATCGGGGTCTGATGTCGCGCTGGATCATGCAGTCGCGGCTTGGCCGAAGATTGAGGAGTATCTTTCCGCGCCAGAAGTTATCGATGCGCACACAAGTTTTGCGCGGTTGGCACAATGTCTGGAAAACGAGAAAGGATAAACCCGTCGATTAGACGTTTTGCAGCAATGTCAGGGCAATCGAGTTAGAGCTGAGAGCTGCCGTACCGCTTGCGATTTGTGATCGCGCAAGAAACAGTCGGGTAAGCTCCTCCAGTTTAGCGGGGTCCGCAAACTGATCGACCGATGAGGAGCCGAAGTAACGTTCGGATTTTTCCTGAAAGACTTCAAGCTGCTGATCGATGTCGATGGTACCAAAAGACTTGGGCAGGCCTAAGGCCGTTTCAAAGACTTGCCGTAGTGGCGGATTGCCCATCACTGAATACCACTTACCGGCATCCGTCGTGGATTTGTCGATGATGTTTCCAAGGTCACGCTCAAGACCCATGGCCAACCGCATATCTTGGTTTTGGTTCCCTACTGCGATTTCGAACTGTCGTTCCTTGTAAGCTTCAACCGTACGGGCACCAAAGTCAGAGATTTGAGTGCGTGGAATGTTGTAATCCCCGAAACCGAATTCCTTTGCCATCTCGAAATAGCGTTTGTCGGATAACTTGTTTGCCAGAGCGTCAGTATCAAGCGTCCCGTCCTCAAGCACTTTTCGAATGAAGTAGGTGTTGTTTATGTCGTCGCTTAAGCCGAAAGCACCAAGGGCCACGGACAGCATGCGGCGATCACCGACCAGTTGTTCTGCTGTTGTGATGTTCCCAATATTTTCTTCAAAATACTGCACATCGCGCTGCACAACAGCGCCGTTTTCAAATGCATGCTGCTGGGCTTCTTTCGTGCGTTGTAAGAATGCCCAGCCGGCCGCACCACCGAACGATATGACCGGCTGAAAGCTCATGCGAAACGCGCCGACAACAGGCGTTCTTCACGCGGCAAAAGTGTTCGAAGATGTTTGAGTGATTGATAGAACTGGTCATCCAGAACTGCGCTTGTGGCTGCATCAAGGATCGCACGGCTGTCGGCATCCGTCAGGACTTGGCTCAGCTGTTCGATCCCGCGTAACAGTTGTAGCTTCCCTTCATCGTTTTCGGCATCACCTGACAAGATAAGCTGAGCAATGTAACAGACCCGACGAACGGGTGTGTTCACCTCTTCCGGATGAATGGCATCTTTTAGACGCAAGATGTTTGCGTTCGGTGTTACGATCGAAAGGCGAGATCTTCGATCACCGTTTTCGATCACAGCGCCGTTGATTAAGACGCGTTCTTTCGGGCTGAGTTTTAAGACCAAACCGCTCATGCTGCCACTCCTGTCTGACGCAGACCGCGCATAATGGCGGTGTTAATGTCTACCAATACTGATGCGTCCGCCCCATCGCTTAGAACCTGGCGGGTATGGTCGGCCGTAAACTCGGCCAGATAAAAAATGCGGGCACGAAGCTCGGCCGGCAGGCCGTTCATTTCGTCGGCAACATCGGCGGCAAGCAGCGTCCAGAGTTTGCGATTGTCGTGGAGAGCTTGTGCCAGTTTTGCGAAATTGAAAGTGCTTTCGTTTGAGTGCTGATCCAGATGGTGGGTGATTTGGGCGAACAATTCGTATTCTGTGCCGCGATTGGTTTGCAGAGGAGTACGGGATGATGCGGCATAGGCCGTTTTGGCCATTCTGATTGCGTTCACGGTTATTCCTTCCGGTAACGATTTCTATTGGGTCAAAGGTTGGGGGCGCCATTTTGGCGCCCCCAGATGCCATTAGCGGAACAGCGACAGGACATTCTGCGGCGCCTGATTGGCGATCGACAGAGCCTGAGTGCCCAGCTGTTGCTGAACCTGCAACGCCTGCAGTTTCGCCGATGCTGCTTCCATATCAGCGTCAACCAAAGCGCCGATGCCAGATTTAAGCGAATCAGACAGTTTTCCTACGAAGTCGGACTGAATCTCGATCCGGCCTTCAACCGAGCCGAACGAAGCCGAGGCATCAATTGATGTCTGGATCATGTTTTCGATCGAACCAAGCGCGGCATCTGCCCCGGCAGAGGTGGATACGTCAACCGTCCCAAGCCCGGATAGTCCGCCCGAACCACGTGTTGCCTCGAACGAGAAGGCAACGTCGGAGTTGGTTTCATTGGTGATGACCAATTGTCCCGCGTTGGTGTCGATGTCCATGGTCAGCGAACCGCTATCAAGTCCGGCAGCGACCATGGCGTTTTTCATTCCAGCCACAAGCGATTCTGCTGTGTCGCCTTCTTTGACGACATAGCTGCCTTGAACTGTACCTACGGTTAGGGACAGTTGGTCGCCAACAACAAGACCGGTGTTTACCGCAGTGTCGACGCCAGCGGCGTTTGGAAGGACCGCTTCAGTTGCGGTCGCCCCCCCCGCAGAATCCAGAAAGGCAAAGGTGTTCAATGTGATCGAATCGTTTGTGCCGCCGTCATTGGCATCAATCATGCCAGCGGTACCAGCATCCGTACCAACTGATGCAGCCGCGGCAGCAAGATCAGTGCCCGCTGTAAGCGACAGGTTCTGAGCATCTACGCCAATCGAGCTAGTTACAACAGAACCATCCGCCTTGCGATCAAGCGATGACAGCACGTCGACGCCAACACTACCATTTGAGTTGGTGCCTGACTGCGAGCCATCAACGAGGTTCAAGCCATTGAACTGTGCGGCCCCAACCACCGATGTGATCTGGTCGCGCAAAGCAACGATGTCGGTTTGGATCTTGGCGCGATCTACGTTGTCTTCTTGAGCGGCAACAATCTTGCCTTTGATCTCGGTCAGAAGATCGGTGACGGTTTCCGATGCTTGCCGCGCAACTGCGACGGTACTTTCGCCCAGAGACAGGCTTTCCGAAATGCCTTTGAAGCCCTTAACATCGGCCTCCATGACTTTCGAAATTGCCCAAACCGCAGCGTTGTCCTTGGCCGAGCCAACGGCCTTACCCGTCGAGATTTCAGCCTGAGTGTTCGCAAGGTTTGAGTTGATAGATTTCAGCGTTTGCAGCGCGACCATTGCGCTGTTGTTGGTCAGAATGCTGGACATCATATTTCCTTCAGTCTAGGGCGCTTTGCGCCTGATTTCATGACCCCCAATCTGGTTGAGGGAACGTTTGCCTTCTGACATTTGCAAACCGACTGGATCGGTTGCGCCATCCGTTTGGATGCGTGACAAACCTGCGATGAAAACCCTAAATGAAAACTGAATCCGCGAGGCCATGATGCCTACAAGTTGAACTAAACTTGGAAGGTCAGGCGCGCTTTTCGAAGTTGGTTGAGGTGCGGGCAATGCTTTTTGATTGTCCGGTTCGCGAATAGGTTCTGATCCCTTGGCCCGGATTGCGAATCCCCTCGATCCGTTTCTGTGCGGCTCGGATTCCGTTTGCCGCCGCAGCCAACAATCTTTGGTTTCGTGCGGTCTGCGACTGAAGTTGTTCCAATTGTGCTGGGCTAAGGCTCATTCGATCCAAATTTTGGATAGCGTCGCCTTTCGCTTCGGACAGGGCTGGCAGAGCCTTCAGATCACCGTTCTGAAGAAGTTGGCGTTCGTCCTCTAATAATTTGATTAGGGTATTAAATTGCGTCATTCGATTGCTCCTTCAGTGCTTCGAAAAGGGATTGGGCCAAGCCGATTCCACCGCTATTCACCATGCCCATTGCCTGTTCCTGCCGAAGGAAAGAGGCGAACTGATCTTCACCAATTCCACCACCAAAGCTGCTGGGCGTTTCGCCGACGCCCGCGGCTTTAAGCATCTCTGACAGGAAGCTCGCTTCCAGCTCTTTTGCGGCGTCCCAAAGCGCTTGATCCGTGTCTGATTTTTGCAGCCCACTATGCGGCGATGCGGGGGAAGGAGTTCCAAGGACTGGCTCCATTACTCTGACCTTTCAAATTGGTGACAGTTTTTCAGAGTATCCAGATCAGCGGTAAAGATTTGGTAATTCCCTTCTGCAATTCTTTTCCCAACGGCGGTAGAAAACCCGAAAGTAAGAATGCAATTTGCTCTAAATCCATCCCTTTCCTTGGGCACCAAAGAAAATGACACTCAGCCCGCACCAGTTCCGGATCTGAGTGCCGTGCCGATAGAAGCTGTTGCGCCCTTTGATACGGTGTTTTTTGCGTCTGCGATGCAAGCCACAACGGACGTAAAGGCTGGGTTGACTGCGTTGGATTTGAACGACGTTGATCCAACCAATCGTGGCATTCAGTTTGAAGGGGGGTCAGACAAAATCTTAGAAGGCTTTGTACCAGAGCGTGAAGGCTGGAATGGTGCAGAAGCTACCGTGCTGGGAAGCGTACGTGCGATAGATGAGCGTCGCGACGCGAAGGGAAGTTTTCCATCGGAAATATCGAAAATATCCAAGGAAGCGGTTCCTTCTCAAACCGTACCGCAATTCCAAACCGAAACTCGCGGGGTTTCAAATGAACTCCCGGCTTCCAATGCGGGTGCTGACACATCGAAAGCGCAGAGATCTGTTATGTCAGCGGCACCAACAATTCCAACTCAAGACCTAGTGAATGAATCGAAGGACTTGGTACGCTCAGAGGTGAAAGAAGCTGGTTCATTTGTTAAGGCTGAACCGATCGTTGGCGAAGGAAAGCAGGAGGCACAACAAACACCTGTTCGCGATACGCAGCCTCGACCTGAGTCGGGGCGGATGACCGGAATCATGAGCAACCAAACGGAAACGGTATCGCGTGCGCAGCCCCCAGAATCTGTTCCCAAAGTCGAGTTGGCGCGACCACGTACCGAGAATGTCCCGATTCCAGCTGAAAAGGGTGGGGTAAGAGCACAAGTTCCGGTCCAAGCCTCTGACATCGTGCAAAATGCTCAGGCGGAACCAGTTGCGCGCAATGCAGAAGGCGCTCGGCCAATGCCTGCAAACACGGCCGTGACGGACTTGCAGAATCGTTCGACAAGAAATGCCAAGCCGGAAGCTGGAGGCATGGAATACGAAACTAACACACAGCCATCCACGACGGCACTTGGTGCTGCCGGGCCAAGCATGACGGCAGAAGCGCGGATGCCCGAGACGACTCCCGAACACCCAAAGGCCGCTTTTTCCTTGGCGCAACCCTTGGACGTGTTCGCCGACAGTGACATCCAGGAAGAGGCATCGTTGAGGGTGGTGGAGCAGATATCAACGGGTCCAAACGATTCCAAAGCAGCTTTGAACCCGCGCATTCCAGACCTTCCCCGTGGTATTTCGGTGCAGATTGCAGAGGTGCTGCGTCAAAATCCTGATCGCCCAGTAGAGTTGACGCTAAGCCCCGAGGAGCTTGGGCGACTTCGAATGTCGTTCCAATCTGACGGGTCCAGTATGCATGTAACTTTAAGTTTCGAGCGGCCTGATACCCTAGATCTTATGCGGCGACACATTGATCAACTGGCGCAAGACATGAAGGCATTTGGCGTCTCGGATGTCAGTTTTACCTTCCAGCAGCAGACATCTGGTGATGGGTCCGACACCTCTTCGGATGAAGGCACGCCGCAAAACGATCGCAGTTCCCAGAAATCCAGTTCTTCGCCAGCTCCGGATGGCGCTGTTCCAATTGTGGTTCAGGGTGACGGGGCTTTAGGCGTCGATATCCGAATATAAGGAGCCAACTATGAACGTGAACCCAACGGCAATGCCCGCCGCGCTGACAGCGGCACCAGCGGATTATGCTCAGGCCTCAGCGTCGGACGGTCCTTTGGTGTCTTCCGATTTTGAGACGTTTCTGGTGATGCTGACAGCACAGATGGAAAACCAAGATCCGCTTAACCCTATCGAATCCTCTGACTATGCCGTGCAACTGGCGACATTCTCAGGAGTTGAACAACAGGTGCGCACCAATGACCTGTTGAAAAACATGGGTGTTCAGCTTGGTCTGATGGGCATGTCGGATATCGCTGATTGGGTAGGAAAAGAGGCCCGCGTGGCTGCCCCGGTTCAGTTTGATGGCTCGCCAATAACCTTGTCTCCGAACCCTGTCGCCGCGGCAGATGAAGCCATTCTTGTGGTCAAAAACGCCGAAGGATTGATTGTTGAAAGCAAATCAGTTCCGATTTCCACAGATCCTATGGAGTGGGACGGAGTAGATGAATACGGAAATAGCTTTCCCAATGGCGTCTATTCGTTCGAGCTGACAAGCCGCAGCAACGGGTTGCACCTTTCAACAGATCCCGTGGAAAGCTATGGGCGCATTGTCGAAACGCAAAACGATGGTGGGCAATTGTGGTTGGTGTTGGAAAGCGGTGAACGCGTGACCGCTGATGCCGTTTCTGCATTGCGTGAGGCCGCCGAATGAGTTTTCGTCGCGCGCAGCACGGGTTATACACCCTGCATGAGGCCGCACGAGAGTAACATAACCGACCTGTCCCTTCGGCATGATGACATTGCGCTGCAACAAGCGCTTTCCCTGATTTGGCAGGATGAAGGGCATGTGCCGCAGAACGCCAAGTGGTCGCGGCTATTGGGTGGACGTAGCAATCCAGTATGGCACGTTGTGTCGGATGACATGCCGTATGACCTTGTATGCAAGCTTTTTGACGGCACCGCGGCCACTCCGCTTTTTGCCAACGAAGGCGCACGCGAAGCGTTGGTTTTGAGGCATCTGGAAGGTGAGGATATCGCCCCGAAACTTGTGGCTTTTCTGGACAGCGCGCTGGGGGCGAGCGTCCTTTACCAACATCTAGATGGCGGGCCGTGGACCGGCGAAGTTGAAGATGTAGCTGCGTTGATGGCGCGTCTTCATGGTCTTGAAGCGCCATCTGGGTTGCCCGAAATGATGACGTCCCCAGTGTCGCTGATCGCTGAAACACGGGCCATGTCGCACGCCGCAGGGGTTGCGCTGACGACCCCACCGGCGATTGATGGCTCTTTGCCAGATCCAACCAGAAGGTTTTTACATGGCGATATTGTCCCGGGAAACATTGTTGCGACTGCTGATGGCTTGCGACTGATCGACTGGCAATGTCCGGTGGTGGGCGATCCAGCTGCGGATATCGCAGTTTTCTTGTCGCCAGCAATGCAAGTTCTATACGGGAATCAACCGCTGACGGATGAGCAGCAAAGCTGCTTTCTGGCAGCGTATGTGACATCTGGTGGTGATGCAGTCGGGGTGGAGCGCTACAGGGTTCTTGCGCCACTATTTCATTGGCGCATGGCTTGTTACTGCGATTGGAAAGCGTCGCATGGTGACGCCGCCTATCGTGAAGTTGCAGAACTAGAGCGCCGCGCCCTAGAGCAGGGTTGAAATCCAGACCGCCGCAAGTGCAATTCCACTCCCTAGTGCGACATAGCTCATCGCGCGTATTGGCCGTGCCCGGTCACTTTCCACGGGCACCTCGGATTGGCGGATCAATGCAGCCTCGGCCAATTCTGGTAAACGCGGGCCGAAGCGGGCCAGGACCCGTGCCGTGTGAACCAGATCTTGCAGCAGGGCTTTCGGCCCGATTGAGTTCGAGATGTAGCTTTCGACCACCGGACGGGCCACTTGCCAGATGTTGATGTCCGGGCTTAGCGATCGAGCGACCCCTTCGACCACAACCATCGTGCGCTGAAGCAAGATAAGCTCGGTTCGCGTTTCCATGCCGAATTTTTCGGTCACCTCAAACAGATACGCCAAAAGGCGGCCCATCGAGATTTGAGTGGCGTTCATGCCGAAAATCGGCTCACCCACTGCGCGCAGCGCGCGTGCGAATTCTTCGACGTCACGGTCGGCAGGCACGTAGCCAGCTTCGAAATGCACTTCGGCCACGCGACGATAGTTACGGGTGATGAAGCCATATAGGATCTCGGCGTAGACACGGCGGGTGTATTCGTCGATACGTCCCATGATCCCAAAATCCAGGGCGATGATGTCCCCGTTAGGTGCAAATTTCAGGTTGCCCTGATGCATATCCCCGTGAAACAGCCCGTCACGAAGGGCATGCGAGAGAAAAAGCTGCAGCACGCGTTCGCCTAGCCGATGCATATCCAGCCCGGATGCGCGGATGGCATCAAGGTTGTTTGCGGCAATACCCTCGCCCCAACCAAGGGTCATTACGGTGCGGCCGGATAGACCCCAGTTCACCTCGGGAACGACAAAGCCTTCGTCCCGCGCTGTGTTTTCAGCAAACTCGCTGGCTGATGCGCTTTCCAAGCGCAAATCCAGCTCTCCCATCACGACGCTTTCGAAATGCTCCACCACATCTGTGGGGCGCAGGCGGCGCGTGGATGGCAACAGCCATTCGATCACGCGGGCTGAAAAATGGAAGGCGTCAATGTCAGTACGGAAAGCGCGTTCAATACCGGGGCGCAGAACCTTGACGGCCACTGCTTCTCCGGTTTCGGCCAGACGGGCCTTATGGACCTGAGCGATTGAAGCGGCTGCAACCGGCTCAGAAAACTCCGAGAATGTCTGATCGATCGAGATGCTAAGCTCTTTTTCAACCATCCGCCGGGCGATTGCCTGTTCGAACGGAGGAAGCTTGTCTTGCAGGTATTGCAGTTGATCAGAAAGCTCTGGTCCAACAACGTCAGGACGTGTCGAAAGGATACTGTCCAAACTTAATATATGCCGGTCCTAACGCGGTGATCGCGCGTGTTACGGGCGGCAGCGACGTGTCACCCTTCTTACCCAACCAAGCAAACGGAAAACCGATCACCCGTGCGGCGATGCGCAAAGCAGGCGGAGCATTCAGGGCATCCAGAACCACGCCCATCGCACCGGTTCGTTGAAAGGTCGCTCCTGTCCGGATCAGACGCCAAATATTGTGGGGTCCACGCATCTTAGATTTTCCACCCGGAATGCAGCGCTGCGATACCCAGCGACAGGTTGCGATATTTCACATTTTCAAACCCGGCATCGCTGATCATTTGGGCAAACGTGTCTTGATCAGGGAATTTTCGGATCGATTCGACCAGATACTGATAGCTGTCCGCATCGCCCGCAATGAGCTGCCCCATCTTGGGAATGACGTTGAAGGAATAGAGATCATAAAGCTTCTGCATGCCGTCATCAGGCAGCTGACTGAATTCCAGCACCATCAGGCGACCCCCGGGCTTCAGCACACGGAAGGCTTCTTTCAGAGCATCCGGAATGCGGGTCACGTTGCGAATGCCGAAGCTGATTGTGTAGCGATCAAAGCTGTTGTCTTCAAAGGGAAGCGCCATAGCGTCGCCAACGACCCAGTCCAGATGGTTAGCAAGGTGCGAGGCCTCGGCGCGTTTGCGGCCTTCGACCAGCATGCTTTCGGTCATATCCAGAACGACGGCTTCAGCCCCCGGGGCGCGACCCAAAAACCGGAATGAGATATCGCCAGTGCCACCAGCAACATCCAACAGACGCTGCCCGTCGCGCGGGGTCAGCCAATCCATCATCGCATCTTTCCAAACGCGGTGGATGCCCACGGACATGACGTCGTTCATGATGTCATATTTCGATGCCACATTGGTAAAGACGCCGTGGACCATTCCGGCCTTGTCGTCTTCATCCACGGTCTTAAACCCGAAATGCGTGGTGCGGTTGTCTGACGTGCTCATTGGGCATACTCGCTTCTTGCGGTTGATCCCTCATATCGCGACAGTAAGGGACGCACAATGGAGAGGCTTTCAACATGCCCGAATTACCTGAAGTCGAGACAGTACGTCGCGGATTGTTACCTGTGATGGAAGGTGCGCGCATTGTGCAGGCTGAAACACGACGTGATGGGCTGCGCTGGCCGTTTCCTGAACGAATGGCTGAAAGGCTAACCGGTGCGCGCGTCGATAGATTGGGAAGGCGATCGAAATACCTACTGTTGGACTTGGATAGCAACGAGACCTTGATCATTCACTTGGGCATGTCTGGGCGCATTCTGATCTCGGGCCACAAGTTGGGGAAGCTGCATCATGATCACCCTGCGCCCGAAAAACACGATCACGTCGTGTTCGATCTTGAGAATGGCGCACGAGTGACGTTCAACGATCCCAGACGGTTTGGGGCGATGGACCTATGCGCCACGCCGGAGCTTGAAGATCACAAGCTGATCCGTGTTCTGGGGCCAGAGCCGTTGGGAAATCGGTTTGATGCCGAGTATCTGATTAAAGCGTTTGAGGGAAAGAACATGCCTATCAAAACGGCCCTTCTGGATCAGGGAATCATCGCCGGGTTGGGCAACATTTACGTTTGCGAAGTGCTATTCCGGGCCGGAATCCACCCAACGCGCAAGGCGGGACGCATTTCTGAGGATCGAATTGCCGGTCTGGTTCCGATCATTCGTGACGTGCTGTCCGAGGCGATCGAAAGCGGCGGTTCTTCGTTAAAGGATTATCGTCAAGCTGATGGCGATCTTGGTTATTTTCAACACAGTTTCCGTGTTTACGGGCGCGAGGGGGAACGTTGCGTCAATTCGGGCTGCGAGGGCGAAATCCGGCGAATCGTGCAGTCTGGACGCTCGACTTTCTATTGTGCGCAATGCCAAAGATAGCTTGATCCACCGGACCGGCGTGCTAGGACTCCGCTCCAACCACTCGCGACAAAGGCAGGGGAACCATGGCCTATAAAAACATCATCGTCGAAACCGAAGATCACGTTACTCTGGTTAAACTAAACCGGCCTGACGCGTTGAATGCCTTGAACTTGGAGCTTCTTGCTGAGCTTGGTGAAGCATTGGCGGATGCGCAGGCCAATGACAAAGTGCGTTGCATCGTGATCACCGGTATCCGAAAAAGCGTTTGCCGCTGGCGCCGACATCAAGATGATGGCCGAGAAAAGCTTTGTCGACGTGTTCACCAGTGATCTGTTCACCCCGGAAGAAGATGCGATCATGCGCATTCGCAAGCCGATCATCGCAGCCGTGTCTGGCTACGCGCTGGGCGGCGGGTGCGAATTGGCTATGATGTGCGATTTCATCATTGCATCTGACACGGCGAAATTCGGGCAGCCCGAAGTTAACTTGGGCGTGATGGCCGGTATGGGCGGCTCGCAACGTTTGACCAAACTGGTTGGGCGCGCAAAGTCGATGGACATGAACCTGACGGGTCGCTTCATGGACGCCGAAGAGGCAGAACGTTCGGGGCTGGTAAGCCGCGTGGTGCCTGCCAAGAAGCTGATGGACGAAGCCATGTCTGCTGCAACCAAGATTGCCGAGAAATCGATGATTACCGTCATGGCGATCAAAGAAGCTGTAAACCGTGCTGAGCAGCTGCCCCTGACCGAAGGCATTTTGTTCGAGCGCCGCTTGTTCCATTCGCTTTTCGCGACGGAAGATCAAAAAGAAGGCATGGCTGCCTTCGCCGAGAAACGCGAACCACAGTTCCGCGACAAGTAAATCAATTTGGGCTTCCCTTTACGGCGCAAATGCCGTAGATGGCAGCCCATCCATGCGCGTGAGGCCCGCTTAGGCCAGAATCACCGGTTCTGAACCCGGTCGGGTGCTGCACGCGCAGCTTAGACAACGTAACACACCCGAAAGAGGGATCAGACACATGGCAAATTCGCCCCAAGCTAAAAAACGCGCCCGTCAGAACGAGCGTCGTTTCGCCGTAAACAAAGCCCGCCGTTCGCGCATCCGTACCTATCTTCGCGCCGTTGAAGAAGCGCTTGAGTCGGGTGACAAAGACGCTGCCGCTGCTGCTTTGAAAGCTGCCCAGCCCGAGCTGATGCGCGGCGTTACCAAAGGCGTTTACCACAAGAACACCGCATCGCGTAAAGTCTCGCGTCTGTCAGCTCGTGTGAAGGCTCTGGGCTGATTCAGTTTCGCGACTAAACTGCGATCGAAAACAAAAAAAGAGCGTGTCCAAATGGGCACGCTCTTTTTGCTAAGTCAGCCGAGAATTTTGATTTTGCAGACGGCTTACGGGATTCGTTTCACTAAACTCTGAGTCAAGTGTGAAGTTCTGTTGCGCGCATCGCAGACGGATTGCTAGCTTGCCCTCAGCGATTCACTTCGCCGACTTGGGACTATCAGACAAACGTGGGCTAAACCCACGAACTATAAGGGGAAAACCCCTTTTGCCACATTAGGATTTGATTCTTTGGGGGGTCGAATTCCAATGCGTGTCACCCGCTTGATTGAAGGCGGTTCGGTGACATGCATCAAGCCGCTTTGCCTGCAAAGGCGGTTGAGCAAACAGTCAGGTTCCGAACGTCCAAAAGGACACTTCGCCAGCATGGGTTGTCATGTGGTGGAGCATCCTCATTGGCGCGGCGTTCAAGGTAAGCAAGCCTACTGCGGGCTGCGTGTCAGGTGCGTCGCGATGGAAGGGTGCGCTGCACGTGCGCCATGTGAATTGGATATTAGTGCCTGTGAAAGACTGTCGCCGAACAGTCTGAAACTATAAAACGCTGGGTCGAGGTAAAATGACGAACGAAGAATGGGGCAAGGTCCGCAACAAGCTGCAAAAAGCGGTGGGACAGAATAATTACACCAGCTGGATCGAACCCTTGGAATTTGCTGAATTGGATGGCGGTATTGCGCGCTTTCTGGTTCCGACTAACTTCTTTGGCAACTGGGTTAATCAAAGCTTTGGCGATCAAATTATGCGCCATATGAACAGCGAAGGCGTCAAGGTTGCGCGTCTTGAATTCACAGTACCCGAGAAAGCAAAGCCCCGCCCTGTTGCACAGCAAGGCGAAGCGGCGACCGCACCCACTGCAAGCGCTGCCAAGCCAGACCAAGGTGAGCTGCCCGGCGCGCCGTTGGATAAGCGTTTTACGTTTGATAGTTTTGTTGTTGGCAAGCCGAACGAATTGGCCCATGCGGCTGCCCGTCGTGTGGCAGAAGGTGGTCCGGTTACGTTTAACCCTCTGTTTCTTTATGGCGGCGTTGGTCTGGGCAAAACCCACCTGATGCACGCTATCGCGCATGAGATGAAGACCCGTCAGCCCGACCTGCGTGTGGTTTATCTGTCGGCAGAACAGTTCATGTACCGTTTCGTACAAGCGATCCGTGAAAAGCAGATGATCGACTTCAAACAGATTTTCCGTTCGGTTGATGTTCTGATGGTGGACGATGTTCAGTTCATCGCCGGAAAAGACAGCACGCAGGAAGAGTTCTTCCACACGTTCAACGCCCTTGTGGACCAGAACAAGCAGATCATCATCTCGGCCGATCGCGCGCCAGGGGAAATCAAGGATCTTGAAGATCGGATCAAAAGCCGCCTGCAATGTGGGTTGGTCGTTGATCTACACCCGACCGACTATGAGCTGCGACTGGGCGTGCTGCAAAACAAGGTCACCTCCTACCGTGAACAGTACAAGGGGTTGGTGATTGCGGATGGTGTGTTGGAGTATCTCGCACACCGGATTTCGACAAATGTGCGCGTTCTAGAAGGCGCTCTTATGCGTCTGTTCGCCTTTGCCTCATTGGTCGGTCGCGAAATCACACTGGAACTGGCTCAGGACTGCTTGGGCGATATCCTTCGGGCCTCGGATCGCAAGGTCACGGTCGAAGAAATCCAGCGCAAAGTGTCCGAGCATTACAACATCCGTCTGTCAGATCTGGATTGGTCCCAAGCGTGTGCGCACGATTGCCCGTCCGCGTCAGGTGGCGATGTATCTGGCCAAGCATATGACGTCGCGGTCGCTGCCAGAAATTGGTCGCCGTTTCGGCGGGCGTGACCACACAACGGTCATGCATGGTGTGAAGCGGATCGACGAGCTGAAGGTCATTGACGATCAGATCGCAGAAGATCTGGAATTGCTGCGTCGCGCACTTGAGGCATGATGCAACCCTGAATTGGCAGTTTTAGGGGGCTTAAAGCCTTGACCCGCCCACGAAAGAAGCGGACATTCCGATAAAAGAATTGAGCCGGGCGGTGAACCTGATATGGTCTCCGCCCCGGTATCTGTCAGGAGTGGGACATGAAGATCAGTATCGAACGCGGCGCGCTTCTAAAGGCCGTGGCACAGGCGCAATCAGTTGTTGAACGCCGGAACACCATTCCAATCCTTGCAAATGTGCTGATCGAAGCCGAAGGCAACAGCGTTTCCTTCCGTGCCACAGAATCTGGATATCGAAGTTGTCGATAAGACCGACGCCATGGTTGAACGCGCAGGTGCCACCACAGTTTCTGCTGTGACCCTGCACGAGATTGTGCGCAAGCTGCCGGATGGTGCTCTTGTCCAACTGACCGACGATGGTGCGACTGGGCGCTTGAGTGTCGAAGCTGGCCGATCCAGCTTTTCGCTTGCCACGTTGCCGAAAGAAGACTTCCCGGTCATGGCAAGTTCCGAATACTCGGCGAATTTTGCTGCTCCTGCACCGGTTCTGCGTCGTCTGTTCGATCTGTTCGATAAATCCAAATTTGCGATCTCAACCGAAGAAACACGTTACTATCTGAACGGCGTCTACATGCACGTTTCAGAATTGGATGGTGGTAAGGTTTTGCGGTGTGTGGCCACGGATGGTCACCGTCTGGCGCGTATTGATGCGGATCTGCCTTCTGGTGCTGAAGATATGCCCGGTGTGATTGTTCCGCGCAAAACTGTGGGCGAGCTGCGCAAGCTTCTGGACGATGATGAAGCAGAAATTGCCGTATCGGTTTCGGAAACCAAAGACTCGCTTTGCAACGCCAGCAATCACGTTGACGTCGAAAGTGATCGACGGAACCTTCCCCGACTACACGCGCGTCATTCCTTCGGGCAACACCCGTAAGCTGGAAGTCGATGCGACCCAATTTGCACAAGCTGTGGATCGTGTTGCCACGGTTTCGAGCGAGCGTTCGCGCGCCGTGAAGTTGCAGTTGGACGAAGATCGTCTAATTCTGTCGGTGAACGCACCCGATGCTGGCGCCGCCGAGGAAGAGCTGGCCGTGGGTGGCTTACAACGACGAGCGGTTGGAGATTGGGTTCAACGCGAAATACTTGTTGGAGATTGCCAGCCAAGTTGATCGTGAAAACGCGGTCTTCATGTTCAATTCGTCAGGCGATCCGACTTTGATGCGTGAAGGCAATGACACCAGCGCCGTTTACGTCGTCATGCCCATGCGTGTGTGACCTGTCACGCATTGAAACGCTAAAAGGGAGGGCGCGATGACACTCGCCCTTCGCGAGCTGACACTCAGCCATTTTCGCAGCCACAAACTTGTACGCCTGTCATTGGATGGGCGGCCTGTTGTGCTGCATGGGCAGAACGGGGCCGGTAAGACAAACATTCTTGAGGCTATTTCGATGCTCTCGCCGGGGCGCGGACTGCGACGTGCTGCGTTGGATGAAATGATCCGTAAACCCGAGGCTGTCGGTTGGAAAATCTCGGCTGTGCTGCAAAGTCTGCATCAAACGCACGAGGTTGAGACGTGGCTTGAAGCAGGCGCGTCCCGACAAGTTCGAATTGACGATAAGGCCGGGCCGCCGCACAAGTGGTTTTGGGGCGCATCGCGCGCATTGTGTGGCTTGTGCCGGTTATGGATCGGTTGTGGGTTGAAGGTGCTGAGGGGCGTCGGCGTTTTCTGGATCGCATGACCATGAGCTTCGAGCCGGGTCACGCAGATGCGGTCCTGACTTATGAAAAGGCCATGCGAGAACGCAATCGGCTTTTGAAGGACGGGCAGCGGGACGGGCACTGGTATGCGGCTTTGGAAACGCAAATGGCGCAGGCCGGTGTTGCAATCATAGCCAACAGGAAGCGGGCGGTAGAGCAGCTGTTAGAGGCTCAGGCCGAGGCCGAAACCGCCTTTCCCGCAGCAGAGCTTTCTTTGATTTAGCCAGAAGGTGCAGTTCTGCCTGAAGAGCAGGACGCCTTGGCAGAGTCATTTGCGGAAAGCCGTCCCCGTGATTTGCTGGCAGGGCGTACGCTTGTGGGGCCGCATCGGTCTGATCTGGCGGCTGTTTATGCGGCGAAGGGTGTGGCTGCGCGTGATTGTTCTACGGGTGAACAGAAGGCACTTCTGGTGTCGCTGATCCTTGCCAACGGGCGGGCCTTGGCGCGCGATTTTGGTGCGCCGCCCATCTTTCTGCTGGACGAAGTTGCTGCCCATTTGGACTCAAGCCGCCGTGCCGCGCTTTATGATGAGATCTGTGCGCTGGGGGCACAGGCATTTATGACGGGCACTGGTCCGGAGCTATTTGAAGAATTGGGCGCACGTGCCGCTCATTTTGAAGTCAAAGATACCAACGGAATTTCAGAAGTGCATGAGGTGCAGCCATGAAAACCAATCGTGTGACGCTAATCACTTTGGGCGTAAAGGATTTGGAGCGGGCGGTTGCGTTTTACAATGCCATCGGCTGGGAGCCATCCAGCGTGCTGGACAAGGTAGCTTTCTACGACATGAACGGCATGAAATTCGGGTTCTATACGCTCGAAGGGCTGGCCGAGGATATGAAGCGCCCGGTTGAGGCGCTTGGTACGGGTGCCATGACACTGGGCCAGAACTTTCCAACCGAGGCGGATGTGGACGTAGCCTTTGACGCTGCGATTGCCGCTGGTGGCACGGTTGTAACGCGGCCCGAGAAGATCTTCTGGGGTGGGTATTCGGGCTACTTCGCAGATCCTGATGGCCATGTCTGGGAATACGCAATGAACCCATATTGGGAGCTGGATGAGGATGGTCATCTGAAATGACCATCACGGCATCTGAGCTTGGGTTCTACATCTTTGGCTTGTTCATTCTCTTCTTAACGCCGGGGCCCGTATGGGTGGCATTGGTCGCACGTGTGCTGGCCGGTGGTTTCAGGCAGGCGTGGCCGTTGACGTTAGGTGTCGCTGTAGGTGACATCTTTTGGTCCGTTCTGGCAGCGCTGGGCATGGGTTGGTTGGCGTCGAGTGTTGAGGGCGGCATGTTCGCTCTTCGCATCGTCGCCGCGCTATTTTTTTTGTGGCTGGGCGTGACCATAATTCGGTCAGCCGGGCATAAAGTGACTGGCGACAGCCGTTTGACGCGACCAGGCATGTTGGCGGGTTTTGTAGCTGGTTTGATCGTCATCCTGTCCAACCCCAAAGCCATCCTTTTCTATATGGGGGTCTTGCCGGGCTTCTTCGATCTGGCAGCACTCACGGGACCTGACATTCTGGCGATTGCATTGGCGTCATTCGTCGTGCCGTTGGTGGGAAACCTGATACTGGCGTTTTTCGTGGATCGCGCACGTGCCTTGCTGTCTTCTGAGCACGCTTTGAAGAGGATGAACTACGCTGCCGGAGCGCTGTTGGTACTGGTCGGCATCGCGATCCTTTTCATCTAATGCGTCCCCTCAATATAGCGGGAGTTTCGAGTCAGATCCGCTGGTCAAGTTAGTCTTGATACGCTTCAGGAAAAACATCGCGCGAAAACCGCTAAATATTGTGTGTTCGGCGTGACAATCCTCTCGTAAAACACTATATTTTCGGGAACGAATAACAGGAAGTCCCACATGGCTGATGACGCGCAGAGCAGTGCCGAATATGGCGCTGAATCCATTAAGGTTCTCAAAGGCTTGGAAGCAGTGCGAAAGCGCCCAGGTATGTATATCGGTGATACCGATGACGGGTCGGGCCTGCATCACATGGTTTACGAGGTCGTGGACAACGGCATCGACGAGGTTTTGGCCGGTCACGCAGATGCTGTGACCGTCACGATTTACGCTGACAGCTCGGTTTCCGTGTCAGACAATGGCCGTGGTATTCCTGTGGACACTCACCCCGAAGAAGGCGTTTCTGCGGCTGAGGTCATCATGACCCAGCTGCACGCTGGCGGTAAGTTCGACAGCAATTCCTATAAGGTGTCGGGCGGTCTGCACGGTGTGGGCGTTTCTGTTGTGAACGCCTTGTCAGATTGGCTGGAGCTTCGCATTTGGCGCAATGGTAAGGAACATGTTGCCCGCTTTGAGCGCGGCGAGACCGCGAAACATTTGGAAGTTGTCGGCGAGTGTGGCGATCGTACCGGGACCGAAGTGCGCTTTATGGCGTCGACCGATACGTTTTCGAACCTCGATTACCAGTTCAAAACGCTTGAGAACCGCCTGCGCGAACTGAGTTTCCTGAACTCAGGTGTGCGCATCGTTATCGAGGATGAACGCCCCATCGAAAATCTGCGTTCAGAATTGCACTATGAAGGCGGCGTTAAAGAATTCGTAAAGTACCTCGATCGCTCCAAGACTCCTTTGATGGAAGAGCCGATTTTTGTCACCGGTGAAAAAGACGGGATCGGAGTTGAGGTTGCGATGTGGTGGAATGATGGCTACCACGAAAATGTGCTGCCCTTTACCAACAACATTCCGCAACGCGACGGCGGCGCGCATTTGGCTGGATTCCGGGGTGCGTTAACGCGGACATTGAACCTTTATGCCAACTCCTCCGGTCTTGCGAAGAAGGAAAAGGTGAACTTCACGGGCGACGATGCACGTGAAGGATTGACCTGTGTTCTGTCTGTGAAAGTGCCGGATCCGAAGTTCAGCTCTCAGACCAAAGACAAGCTGGTGTCGTCGGAAGTACGTCCAGCGGTCGAAGGCCTGATGAACGAAAAGCTGCAGGAGTGGTTTGACGAGAACCCTCAAATTGCGCGCATGATCGCCGGCAAGATTGTCGAAGCTGCACTGGCCCGTGAAGCGGCACGTAAGGCGCGTGAAATGACGCGTAAGAAGTCGTCGTTGGACGTGGCATCGCTGCCTGGGAAGTTGGCAGATTGTCAGGAAAAAGATCCTGCCAAACGTGAAATATTCCTTGTCGAGGGTGACTCGGCTGGTGGTTCCGCGAAGCAAGGGCGTTCGCGCCATGATCAGGCGGTCCTACCGCTGCGCGGTAAGATCCTGAACGTCGAGCGAGCCCGGTTTGATCGCATGCTGTCCAGCCAAGAGATCGGTACGCTGATCACCGCATTGGGCACCGGCATTGGTCGGGATGAATTCAACATCGAAAAGTTGCGCTATCACAAAGTCATCATCATGACAGATGCGGACGTGGATGGTGCGCATATTCGGACTTTGCTTGCTGACATTCTTCTTCCGTCAGATGCCAGAGCTGATCGAGGGCGGGTATCTTTATATTGCGCAACCCCCGCTTTACAAAGTGGCGCGCGGCAAATCCGAGGTCTATGTGAAAGATCAGGCAGGTCTTGAGGATTACCTGATTAATCAGGGGATCGACGGGACTGTGCTGCGTCTGACCAATGGCGAAGAAATTGCGGGTGCTGATCTGACGCGGATCGTTGATGGTGCGCGAAATTTCAAGCGTATTCTGGATGCCTTTCCGACGCATTACCCACGCAACATTCTGGAGCAAGCCGCCCTTGCTGGCGCATTTGATCCGGGTCGTGCGGATTCAGATTTGCAGCGTGTAGCAGATGATGTGGCGGCGCGTTTGGATAAAGTTGCCGTTGAATATGAACGCGGCTGGCAGGGCCGGATCACGCAAGATCACGGTATTCGCCTTGCCCGCGTACTGCGCGGCGTTGAGGAGATTCGCACACTGGACGGTGCGGTGCTTCGTTCTCAGGCGAAGCGCGGCGTTTGTCAGAGGTTTCAAAAGAAACCCGTGATATCTATCGTGACAGCTCGCATTTGTCGCGCAAAGAGCGTGAGATCCTGATCCAAGGGCCGATCGACCTGTTGCAGGCTGTTCTGGCTGAGGGCGAAAAAGGTCTGACATTGCAGCGATACAAAGGTCTGGGCGAAATGAACCCGGATCAGCTTTGGGAAACGACCTTGGACCACGAAGCGCGCACGTTGTTGCAGGTTAAGGTCGACGATCTGGCCGAAGCGGATGACCTCTTTACCAAGCTTATGGGTGACGTGGTTGAACCCCGTCGTGAGTTTATTCAGCAGAATGCCTTGTCTGTAGAGAATTTAGATTTCTGATAGATTACAATCGGTTCCACCATTTCTAGGGTGGAGCCGATGTTGCCTGCAAGGGCGTCATGCGCCCTTTGCATACCTCATACGATATAGGCATTTGCGCCCCTGAGGACCTGAGACTAGCGTTTCGGACACAACCAACAGGGGAGTAAATCCATGACAAAGATTGTCCGTAGCCTTGCGGCGGCCGCCGCAGTGGCGACGTTGGCATCGGCAGCTTATGCCGAAACCACCGTACGCGTAGCTTATGACGCCGACCCGGTCTCGATGGACCCACATGAGCAGCTGTCTGGCGGTACGCTTCAGCTGTCGCATATGGTCTTTGACCCGCTGGTCCGCTGGACCAAAGATCTGCAGTTCGAAGCCCGTCTGGCTGAAAGCTGGGAACAGATTGACGACACCACCATGCGCTTCAAGCTGAAGAGCGGTGTAAAATTCCATTCAGGCAACATGCTGACCGCAAAAGACGTTGACTGGACTTTCGATCGTCTGAAAGCCAGTGATGACTTTAAAGGCATTTTCGCTCAGTTCACCGATGTTGAAATCGTTGACGACATGACATTCGACCTGAAAACGTCCGAGCCTTATCCGCTTGTGCTGCATACTGCGACGTACATCTTCCCGATGGACAGCGCGTATTACACCGGCACCACCGATGACGGCAAAGACAAGTCGGAAATCGTTAAGCACGGTGACAGCTTTGCATCGCGCAACATCTCGGGCACAGGCCCGTTCGTTGTATCCGAGCGTGAACAAGGTGTGAAAGTGGTCTTTGATCGTTTCGACGGTTACTGGGACACTGAAACCGCAGGTAATGTCGACAAGATCATCCTGACACCGATTAAAGAAGACCCGACCCGTGTGGCCGCGCTTCTGTCGGGTGATGTTGACTTCATCGCACCGGTACCGCCGACCGATCTTAAACGTGTAGGCGACGCTGACGGTGTTGACCTGATCACGATGCCTGGTACGCGTATCATCACCTTCCAGATGAACCAGAACCGCGTCGAAGCCCTGAAAGACCCGAAAGTGCGTCTGGCAATCGACTATGCTGTGAACAACGCAGGTATCGTTGATCGCATCATGCGTGGCTTTGGTACCGTGGGTGGACAAGCATCGCCGGCTGGTTATCTGGGTCACGGATCCGGCTCTGGCACCGCGTTTCGATCTTGAAAAAGCGAAAGCTTTGATGGCTGAAGCTGGTTATGCCGATGGCTTCTCGATCACCATGATGGCGCCAAACAACCGGTATGTGAACGACGACAAGATCGCACAAGCTGTTGCGTCGATGCTGGCACAGATCAATATCAAGGTTGACCTGCAAACCATGCCGAAAGCGCAATACTGGCCCGCGTTTGATGAACGTGCGGCTGACATGATGATGATTGGCTGGCACGCAGATACCGAAGATTTTGCAAACTTCCACCAGTTCCTGTCGGCTTGTCCGGATGAAGCAACCGGTAACGGTCAGTACAACTCGGGTGCTTACTGTAACTCGATGGCGGATGATCTGATGAATGCGTCGAACAGCGAAACCGATATGGCCAAGCGTGCCGATCAGCTGAAGAAGCTGGAAGGTATCCTGTACGAAGAAGCTGCGTTCATCCCGCTGCACTGGCAGAACCTTGCTTGGGGATCGAAGTCGAACATGAACTCGGCTGACATCGTCAACGCATTGAACTTCCCCTACTTCGGCGACCTTGTCGTCAAGTAATGGGATCCTCCCCGGGCCGGCTACCTAGTGTCGGCCCGGATTTATTTACTTGCACGCACGGATCGCATTGGTCTTGCAGACCAGCCAGCCACCTGACATCAGGCAGCGCGCAAAATAAGACACGTCTACAAAGGTCAATACGATGTTTGCCTATCTCGTAAAGCGAGTATTCCAGGCGATTGCAGTGATGTTTGTCATCTCGGTGATCGGCTTTGCCATCCAGGGAAATCTGGGCGACCCTCTACGCGAGCTGGTCGGACAATCTGTATCTGAAGAAACGCGCCAGCAATTGCGGGACGAATTGGGGCTGAACGATAGCTTCATGACTCAGTACCTGCGCTTTGCGGGCAACGCGCTTCAGGGCGATCTGGGCACATCCTATTTCTTCAAGGAACCAGCGCTGGACGTGATCCTAAAGAAACTGCCCGCCACGCTAGAGCTTGTGCTGGGTGCAACCCTTATCATTGTCGGGCTTTCCGTACCGCTTGGTGTCTATACAGCCATTAAGCCGGATTCGATCCTAAGCCGCTTGATCATGGGGTTGTCGATTATTGGGATCTCAATCCCAGTTTTCCTGACTGCGATTATGATGATCTATGTATTCTCAGTCGAATATGGCTGGTTCCCATCCTATGGGCGTGGTGACACTGTGCCTGTCTTCGGATATTGGGAAACCAACTTTGCAACAGCAGATGGCTGGATGCATATCATTCTACCTTCATTCGCCCTTGCGTCGATCATGCTGCCACTTTTTGTGCGATTGATCCGCTCGGAGATGATGGAAGTTCTTCAATCGGAGTATGTGAAATACGCCAAGGCTAAGGGCATCAGCCCGCGCCGTATCTATTTCCTACACGCGCTGAAAAATACGCTTTTGCCTGTTATCACCGTCGGTGGCGTGCAAATCGGAACCATGGTGGCCTACACCATCCTGACCGAGACAGTGTTCCAATGGCCCGGCATGGGCTTCATGTTCCTTGAGGCTGTTAACCGCGTCGATACGCCTTTGATTGTGGCCTACCTTATCGTCGTGGGCTTTATCTTCGTCGTCACCAACACAGTTGTTGACCTGATCTACGGCCTGGTGAACCCGACCGTGAACATCGCGAGGATGGGCGCATGAGCACTGAAACCGTGAACCCCCGCACCGAACCGTCGCGTTGGTCTAAGGTCTGGAACTCGAACATGGGTTACAGCTTCCGCAAAAACCCGGTGGCGATTGTCAGCATGGTGATCTTCCTACTTATCGCGGGGGCTGCTTTCTTCGCGCCGTTGATCGCACCCTTTGATCCGTATGATCCGGGGTCCATCGACATCATGAACTCAGAGTATCCTCCGTTCTGGGTTTCAGGGGCGTTGCCTGATTTCGCTTTGGGTACAGACGATCAGGGTCGTGACCTGTGGTCGACGATCCTCTACGGCACGCGTCTGTCGCTTTTGATCGGTATCTGCGCCGTGGCTTTGCAAGCCTTCCTTGGGATTTCCATTGGTCTGATCGCAGGCTATGTAGGCGGACGGGTCGACAGCCTTCTGATGCGTCTGGCTGATATTCAGCTAAGCTTTTCGACCTTGATGGTTGCGATTATCTTTTTGGCGATCACGCAGGCTATGTTTGGGTCCGAGACCTTCAACCGATACGCGGTTTACTTCCTGATCGCCGTGATCGGCGTGGCAGAGTGGCCGCAATATGCGCGGACAGTTCGTGCGACCGTTCTGGCAGAGAAAAAGAAAGAATACGTGGACAGTGCCCGCGTGCTGGGCTTCGGTCCGGGACGGATCATGGTGCGCCACATCTTGCCGAACTCGCTTTCGCCGATCTTCGTGATTTCAACCGTACAGGTGGCCAACGCCATTATCTCTGAGGCGTCGTTAAGCTTCCTTGGACTTGGCATGCCGCCCAGCCAACCATCGCTTGGGTCGCTTATTTCATCGGGCTTTGACTACATCTTCTCGGGCAGCTGGTGGATCACTGCCATTCCCGGAATTGTACTTGTGGTGTTGGTCCTTGTTATCAATTTGCTGGGTGACTGGATGCGCGACGTCCTGAATCCGAAACTTTACAAGGGGTGACGAGATGAGCCTACTTTCCGTCCGTGACCTGACCGTTAAATTTGCGATGCGCGAAAACACGGTTACTGCCCTGAATGGCATTTCGTTTGACCTTGCTAAGGGCGAACGCCTTGGCATCGTTGGTGAAAGCGGTGCAGGTAAATCCATCACCGGCTTCGCTTTGATGAACCTGCTTAGCCGTCCGGGTTATATCGACCATGGCGAGATCATGTTCGAAGGCGAAGATGTTGTCGGCATGAATGACAAACAACTTCGCAATATGCGTGGTAACCGAATGGCGATGATTTTTCAGGATCCAATGGTGACATTGAATCCGGTTCTGACCATCGGACAGCAGATGATCGAAACGCTGATGGCGCACCGAAAGCTGTCGCGCGAAGAAGCGCGCCAAATCTCAATTGTGAAGCTGCGCGAGGTCTACATTCCGTCACCGGAAGAGCGCTTGGATCAATACCCGCACGAGCTTTCGGGCGGGATGCGTCAGCGGATCATCATTGCAATCGCGCTTCTGCTGGATTCCCAGTTGATTATCGCGGATGAACCGACCACGGCGCTGGATGTGACCATTCAAGCGGACATCATGGAACTGCTGTTGGAGCTATGTCAGTCCAACCAAGTCGGTCTGATCCTAATTACGCATGACCTTGGTGTGGTCAGTCAGATGACCGAACGCACTTTGGTCATGTATGCAGGTCGCATCATCGAGGCCGGGCGCACGCGCGAGATCATCAATGATCCTCAGCATCCCTACACTCAAGGCCTGATCAATGCGCTTCCGCAGCAGACGTTGCCGGGGCATAGGTTGAAGCAGATCCCAGGCAATATGCCGCCGCTGACAAATATCCCGCAAGGATGTCCGTTCAACCCTCGCTGTGAATATGCAACGGACTTGTGCCGTACGCGTATTCCCGAGATTTCGCATTTTGGCGAGGTCGAGGTTGCCTGCCACGAAGTCCAGCGCCTGCAATCGAATGACGCCCGTCGGGAGGCCAAAGTATGAAGGATATGGCAGTACAATCCCCCCTTCTTGAGATCAAAGGACTTGAGAAACGGTTCGATCTGGATCAGGGCTTTCTAGAGACTGTGAAGATCAAGGGCGGACGGATCACGCGCGAAACTCGTTCAGTTCATGCGGTAAACAATGTCACGCTGGATGTGAATCGCGGTGAGGCCCTGTGCGTCGTTGGCGAAAGTGGCTGTGGCAAGTCGACCGTAGCGCGGTTGGTGGCGGGGCTTTTGACCCCAAGCGCCGGCGAGATCCACTATGACGGACAGCGTGTCGACGATCTTTCACGTGGCGAGATGCAGCCCTTGCGCAAGAAGATCCAGATGATCTTTCAGAACCCGTATGCGTCGCTGAACCCTCGCATGACCATTTTACAAGCGCTGGAAGAGCCTGTGCGGCACCACAATCCGCGTTTCTCGGCAGCCGAGGTGCGCGACAAGGTGACAGAAGTGATGATGTCCGTAGGTGTCGATCCCAGTTGGACGAAACGTTATCCGCACGAGTTTTCCGGTGGCCAGCGTCAACGTATCGCCATTGCGCGCGCGCTGACCGTTGACCCGGAATTCATCATTGCGGATGAGCCGATCAGCGCGTTGGACGTGTCTATTCAGGCGCAGGTTTTGAACCTGATGCTGGAAGCGAAGGAAAGTCGCGGGCTGACATATCTGTTCATTACCCACGATCTAAGCGTGGTTGAACATTTCGGTACGCGGGTTGCGGTTCTGTATCTTGGGACGGTTTGCGAAGTCGCCGATACAGCAACCCTGTTTTCGAATCCTAAACATCCCTATACTAAGGCCTTGCTGTCCGCTGTGCCGCAGCTGAAGGATGGTCGACCGAACCATATCCGCCTGAAAGGCGAGATACCGACGCCGATCAATTTGCCGCAAGGCTGTCCCTTCCAAAGCCGCTGTGCGTTCGCGAATGACAGATGCATAAGTGAAAAGCCACGCGCCATTCACCAGCCAGACGGCAGCACAGTTGCTTGTCATGCCCTTGAAGAAGGGCGATTGGATGCGGATGCGCCTGGCCTCTAGGTCGGAATGATCCGTTGGATGTAGTTTGGTTGAAAGACTTCGAAGCGTTGGTTGCGTGCAGAAATTTCTCGCGCGCAGCCGAAGAACGTAATGTCAGCCAGCCAGCTTTTTCACGCCGTATCCGCGCCCTTGAGAACGATATCGGTGTCCGGTTGATCAATCGTGAAACCCTACCGCTGACGTTGACGCCGGCGGGGGATGTGTTCCTGTCTCAGGCGCGCATTATGTTGCGCACCTACGAAGAAACCATCGAGCGTTGTCAGACCATCGACGCTGCCAAAGAAAACGTCATTCGCTTCGCGGCCTCGCAGTCGCTTTATATGACGCATTACAAACAACTGATTGCGCCATTGGTGACAGTAGGTGGGATGGAATCCGATCTGAACTCGACCTCGTGGGCGGCGGATCAGTTTGTCAGCGCGTTGCAGCAAAGATATTGCGATGCGTTTTTGACCTATTGGCATCCCTCAATGGACTATCTTGGACCGCTGGAGGTGGCCAACTTTGAACACATGACGCTGGCGCATGATCGTTTTGTGCAGGTGTCCCGGTGTAAGCCGGGCGGAGGGGCAGAATTCACCTTCCGTGAAGATGCGAAAGAGGCGATTCCACTTTTGTCATATGGTGCGGTTTCTGCTTTGCGATCCGTACAGGAGTTTGTCGTCGAACAGATCATCAGTCCACGCAAAGTGTTCGTTGTGAACCAGAATGCGCTGGCCAACAGCGTGAAAGCGATGATTCTTGAAGGGTTCGGCATGGGTTGGTTGCCCCTAAGCCTATGCCAGACAGAAATCGAGGAAGGATTGCTGACAGTTGTGGATGACCGCCTGTCAACAGATCTTGAAGATCCGCATTTACCGTGACCCTAAGAACAGCAAAGGCACGCTGAACAACCTGTGGCAGCAATTGTCAGAGCTGAAGTTATCACCTCTTGAAGCTGGGGTGTTGCCTCGTTCGCTTAGCGCGTCGTAGCGCAGCGTTCGGTCCGGTTAAGCCTTCTTCAACCTCTCTTCTTAGAAAGCTCGATATCCCATCACGTATGGCGTCAAATTTTTTTGGGTGCCTGATTGCGTGTGAACTTGTCAGGAGCTTGCTATGTCCAATCCCTTCGAAAGCCGTTCGCCGTCCCTTCGTGGACCAGCGACCGACATGGAACCCGTTCTGCCATCCGATCTTAGCGAATTGCCCAATATCGCCGTTTCCCTTTATGTCGAAGTCGGTGGTGTGGTTGCGTTCGAAAGTGTCGCTGGGGCTGCACGTTCGGTTGTGGTCGCGGATAACTCCATCCTTCCTGTCGGGGTGCGAAAGATCATGTCGACCGGCACGACTGCGACTGGCATCCATGCATTTGTGTTGACCTAATGATGGCGCTGGGATTTGAGATTCCGGCTGTGGCCCTTCGAAAGTCAGGGGCCGCGCCGGTGGTACCGTTTTCACCCTTGCAGCTTTCACCTTCTGCAATGTTTGATCCGTCTGACACGACAAAGCTGTTTCAGGACGACGCAGGCAGCAGCGCTGTGACGGCAGACAATCAGGCCGTTGGATTGTGGCGGGATTTGTCGAGCAATGCATTGGATCTTAGCCAGTCGGTCAGCGCCGCGCGCCCAAGCTATCGTACTGATGGGACCCACCACTGGGTTGAGATGGATGGTATTGACGACAACATGATTACCGCATCCCAGCTCCGTATCGGAAATCCTATGACAATGGTGATTGGTTATCAGTTGCTGACCAATGTTGGTACGGCTCGCGTCAACTTCGCTGAGATCAGCAAAAATAGTGCGAACGGTATGTCTTTGGGATCCTACCCAAGTCTAGATCGGCTGCAGTTCTACAGCCGGTTGGTGCAAGAGGGGGTGAACGCCAGCAATTTGGTCGCAAACAGTATTTGGGGTGGCCACCAGATACGCATTGCAACGCTTCAATCCTACGCAGGTGGAGCCACGATCAGGATGGATGGTGTCAAAGTTACACAGCGGTCGCAAAAACTTATGAGCGAGCAGGTCGATGCTCAACCTCTAAGAATTGGTCTGGCCGAAGTGTCTGGAAGCATCCCAGGGGTGTATCGCCTGTATGGGGTTCAGGTTTGGGACAGCACACGTCCCCAGCCAACGCTTGAGCAGATCGAGCTTCTAGAACAATGGATGGCGACCAGAATGGGAGTAACACTATGACCCTTCGCATAACAATCGCCTGCCCCGAAACCATGATGGCAGATGCAAATCAGTTTGCGGTATGTATTGGCAACAGCACTGCTGATGCGAAAACCTTTCAACGGGCAGGCTGGGAAGACCGAAGTGGCGCGCGTTTCGCGATGGCATCGCTGCTTGCGGAGGATGATTTTCCGGATAAGGCCTCGAATGCACTTCAAGCGCCGCAGCATGGCCTAAAGGTTGACTTGGTGGCCGCAGGGCGGGCGCAACGCCAGCTTCGTATCTGGTCTCCGCTGATACCAGGTACGCCACCTGTGCCGGATCAGGATACACTTCTGGCCATTGTGGGCGTCGAACCGGGGGTAGCGATACCACTTCTGCAGCTTGCTCCGATTCCGATCGAAGAGTAACAAGAACCCGCCCAAAAAGGGCGGGTTTTGACTGTTTGTGCCGTCGATCAAACTTTGTAGTAATCTCGGTACCAATCCACGAAGTTGTTCACTCCATCGCGGAAATCCGTGGCCGGTCGGTAGCCGGTGAGACGCTGTAGCAATGTGGCGTCTGCCCATGTTGCAGGCACGTCACCCATCTGCATCTCCATGTAATTGCGTTCGGCTTTCTTCCCCAGCGCGTCTTCGATGGCTTCCACAAAGTCCAACAGGCGCACCTTGTCAGAGTTTCCGACATTGACCACACGATAGGGCGCGGCGGGGGACAGGCTATCGCCTTCCTCGATGTCGTCCGGGCTTTCGGGGCGAATGGGGGTCGTATCAATCAACAGGCGGATGCCGCGCACCAGATCTTCGACATAGGTGAAGTCGCGGAACATGTCGCCATTGTTGTAAATGTCGATGGGCGTGCCTTCGACGATCCCTTTGGTGAACTTGAACAGCGCCATATCGGGGCGGCCCCATGGGCCATAGACCGTGAAGAACCGGAACATCGTGGTTGGGATGTTCCAAAGATGGGCATAGCTGTGCCCCATGCTTTCGTTTGCCTTTTTCGTGGCAGCATAGATGGTCAGCTGGTTGTCTGCTTTTTCGGTCTCGGTGAACGGCATTTCTTCGTTTGCGCCATAGACCGAACTGGTCGAGGCCATGAGAAGGTGATCGACCTCATGACGGCGGGCGGCCTCCATGACGTTGAACGTGCCGACAACGTTTGATTCGATATAGGCGCGCGGGTTTTCAAGGCTGTAACGCACACCTGCCTGCGCGGCGAGGTGCACAATGATGTCGGGTGCAAATTCATCCGCCATTTCATCGAACAACGCTTGGTCTTCCAGCATCCCTTCGGTCGCCGTGAAGCTTTCGTTTTGTAGCAGCATCTGATGGCGGCGCTGTTTCAGCGTCACATCGTAGTAATCGGTCATCCCGTCGAAGCCGTGGACACGGAACCCTTCGGCAAGCAGCAACTTGGAAAGGTGGTAGCCGATGAACCCAGCCGAGCCGGTGACCAGAACCTTACGTTTTTTCATTGAAAAATACCTTTATCAAAACGGATCAACCCGATCCTAACCCTCTGCGCAGTGCGCGCCAAGCAAAGAGGCACGTAAAGTTCCAACTTCAACTTTTTGGGTATCTCGGCCTTGCTTGCGCGTTGTTTCTTAATCAAGACTGGTTTCGAAGCCCGCAGAGTGATAATCGCTGCCAGACAGAAAACCCAAGATAAAGGTGGGGACCGCATGCCTGCTTACCGTTCCAGAACTTCGACCCATGGCCGCAATATGGCCGGTGCCCGTGGCCTTTGGCGCGCGACCGGCATGACCGACAGCGACTTTGGAAAACCGATCATCGCAATCGTGAACAGCTTTACGCAGTTCGTTCCGGGCCACGTTCACCTGAAAGATCTGGGCCAAATGGTTGCGCGTGAGGTCGAGGCCGCCGGCGGCGTCGCCAAGGAATTCAACACCATCGCCGTGGATGATGGGATCGCCATGGGTCACGACGGGATGTTGTATTCCCTGCCATCGCGCGAAGTGATCGCAGACAGCGTGGAATACATGGTTAACGCACATTGTGCGGATGCCATGGTCTGTATCTCGAACTGCGATAAGATCACGCCCGGTATGTTGATGGCTGCGATGCGCCTGAACATTCCGGTAATTTTTGTGTCGGGTGGTCCGATGGAAGCAGGCAAGATCGACATTGCCGATCTGGACATGACCAAAATCGATCTGGTCGATGCGATGGTTGCAGCCGCCAGCGAAGATCTGACCGATGAGCAGGTTCAGCATATCGAAGAGAATGCCTGCCCGACCTGCGGGTCGTGCTCGGGTATGTTTACCGCCAACTCGATGAACTGTCTGGCCGAGGCACTGGGCCTGGCCCTGCCGGGCAATGGCTCGACTTTGGCAACTCATGCGGATCGCAAGCACCTGTTCCTTGAGGCTGGTCGCAAGATTGTAGATATCACCAAGCGCCACTATCAGGACGAAGAAAAAGGCCTTCTGCCGCGCGAGATTGCGACCTTCAAGGCCTTTGAAAACGCTATGTCGCTGGACATCGCGATGGGTGGGTCAACCAACACCGTTCTGCACCTGTTGGCCATCGCCCATGAGGGCGAGGTTGATTTCAACATGACCCACATGGATCAGTTAAGCCGCAAGGTACCCTGTCTGTGTAAGGTCGCGCCAAATATCGCGAACGTTCATATGGAAGACGTGCACCGCGCGGGTGGCATCTTCTCGATCCTTGGCGAACTCAGCCGCGCTGGGCTTTTGCATAACGATTGTTCGACTGTGCATACCGCAACCATGGGCGAGGCGATTGCCAAGTGGGACATCAAGGTTGCCAACAACCCTGAAGCTGAAAGCCTGTTTAAGGCCGCCCCGGGTGGAGTGCGCACCACGCAGGCGTTCTCGACCGAGAACCGGTATAAGGAACTCGACACTGACCGTGAAGGCGGCGTGATCCGATCCAAGGAACATGCGTTCAGTCAGGACGGTGGCCTTGCCGTTCTGTTCGGAAACATCGCGCTTGATGGTTGCATTGTGAAAACAGCAGGCGTTGATGCGTCGATCTTGCAGTTCACCGGCACCGCGCATGTCTGCGAAAGCCAAGATGCAGCGGTCAGCGATATTCTGACGGGCAAAGTGAAAGAAGGCGACGTGGTCGTCATCCGCTACGAAGGTCCACGCGGTGGGCCGGGCATGCAGGAAATGCTGTATCCGACCAGCTACCTGAAATCGAAGGGTCTGGGCAAAGCCTGTGCGCTTTTGACAGATGGTCGTTTCTCGGGTGGTACATCTGGTCTGTCGATCGGTCACGTTTCGCCGGAAGCGGCGGAAGGTGGTGCGATTGGGCTTGTCCAACAAGGCGACAAGATCGAGATCGACATTCCAAACCGCACGATCAACTTGGCTGTATCTGACGAAGAAATGGCCGCGCGTCGTAAGGCGCAGGACGAAATGGGCTGGAAGCCTGTTGCGCCACGCAAACGCAAAGTGTCGAAGGCGTTGAAAGCCTATGCGATGCTGGCGTCTTCTGCTGCCAAAGGCGCGGTCCGCGTCATCGACTAACTATTCAGACGGGCGCGTTGGTAAGAATACTGACGCGCCCGTTTTCCCTTTCCTGAACGACCCATCTGCCCCTAGGCTGAAGTGGCGAACGGAAAGGATCACCACATGCCCATCAAAGCCATCGCCTTCGACGCTTACGGAACCCTGCTGGATGTCTATTCAGTTGGCGCGCTGGCTGAGCAGTTCTTCCCCGGAAAAGGCGCGGCAATCGCCACGACTTGGCGCGATAAGCAGATTGAATACACCCGGCTGCGCACGATGTGCGATCAGTATGCCGATTTCTGGCAGATCACTGGCGACGGTCTGGACTATGCCTGTGCACTGCATGAGGTCGATCTGACGCCTGACATGCGTGCGGCACTGATGGGTGCCTATGAAGAACTCACGGCCTTTGATGAGAACCTTGCGCAGCTGACCCGGCTGAAGGCGGCGTGCGTGCCTATGGCCATCCTGTCCAACGGAACGCAGGCGATGATCGACAGCGCCTTGAAGGCCGCCAAACTTGATGGGCTTCTAGATCATGTCCTGTCTGTCGATACGGTCGGGAAGTTCAAAACGGCACCCGAGGCCTATCAAATGGGTCCAGATGCATTCGGCCTTCCCGCCGAAGACATCCTGTTCGTATCATCCAATTGCTGGGACGTGTGTGGGGCCACTTGGTTTGGCTATCACACGATCTGGCTGAACCGCGCGGGCCTTCCGATGGAAAGGCTTGGTGTGGAACCAAAGGAAAGAGCACGCAGCCTGAAAGACGTGGCGGATTATGCGCTGGCGTCGTTTTCCGGGTAGCGTTGCGCACGCTTAGGCCCGTTATTGGTGATCATGTCATAGGACAGCGTGTGATCCATGTTGCGCATCCGGTGGCGCAACATTTGTCGCGTGAGACGCGCAAGATCGGTGGCAAATTTAGGGTTGCCAGCAACGTCCTCTAGCTCGCCCTGACCTTCGTGATCGAACAGAAGCGGAGGCAAATCAGCTGCAAATTCAACAAGAGTGAAACGGCTATCACGTAAGATGCTCACGCAGGACGTGCTTGCATCCGTGCCCAGTTCCTGTTGCCAGATCGTGGGTGAAATCGGGTCACCGAAATCCAGTTCCGAGAACGAATAATCCCTCCAGCCCTCGGGCGTATCGCCAGACAAGAAAGGCAAAAGCGATCGTCCATCCATCGCGTTAGGGATCTCTTGTCCCACCCAACTCAGGATCGTTGGCGTCAGGTCGATGCTTTCTGTTGGATCGTCCACCACATGGCCTGCCTTGCAACCCGGTGCCCGGATGATCAATGGCGTGTGATAGGCCGCGTCATAGACCGAGTGCTTGCCCCATGCGTGATGGTCACCCAGCATCTCGCCATGGTCAGCGGTGACCACCAACAGAGTGTCATCCCACTGTCCGCTTTCTTTCAGAAACGCCACCACGCGCCCGATATGGTGATCAACCTCGGTCGCCAGTCCAAGATAGACCGCGCGCAGGGCTTGCAGTGTCTCGTCACTGTCATCGGCCATTGCGCCAAGCACGAAATTTGCGGCCTTTTCTTTCGTGATCGCTGGACCAAAGAAAGGGTGAACCGCAGCCTCGTCGTCTCGTGTTCCAACGCGGGCAGGTTCGGGCAACGTTGTAGGATCGTACATGTCGTTATAGGGCGCGGGCGCGACCAACGGCGGGTGCGGGCGGATATAGGTCAAATGAGCAAACCAGCTTTGGTCGGCGTATGCGGGCATCCGTTCCAAAAACTGATCGGTCAGAAAAGCAGTGTCGCTGTCTTCAGCCGCGTAAACGGCAGGTGCATTCAGGGCCAACCCATCCCCGCCGGGGATGTAAAGCTGCCAGTAGTTGTTCCAGTGATGCCCTTTGCCCATCAGGTATGATCGCCACGGGTAAGACATCTCAAGCCGCATTTCGACCTGCTCGACAAACCCAGCCATCGGGCTTTCATAGGTCTGCATCACCGGGTCTTCAGGCGCATGAACGCGCGGATCAAACGACGTGTCGGTATAGCCAAACAGCATTGGCAGATACCCGGCCTTGCGCATTTCGCTGGGAAGCGTCGGCGTGTCGTGGCGCAGGGGCGTGCCATTCCGAACCGAGCGGTGGTTCATCGAATACTGACCCGTCAGGATTGACGCGCGCGACGGCCCACAGGGGTTCACAACCGAAAAATGCCGCTTGAACGTGACGCTATCACCCATCAGCGCGCGCAGGTTGGGCAGGTCTACGTGATTGGCCAATGCCCCATGCAAGCAATCCGCACGAAGCTGGTCAATGATGATGAACAGCACGTTTTTCTTGGCGGTCATGGCGATTCTCCTGCTCTTATCTTTGAATTGATAGGGTATGGAAATTCGGTGGGTCTAGCAGAACTTGCTCTGGATCGAGATTTGTCGAAAACTGGCCCGACCCACTGACAATGAAAAAGCCGCGGTCGCTGTGGTGCAACCGCGGCTCGCGCGCGACCATTTCTGGCCGCTTTTTGTTGTCTTAGGCGCGTGACAACACGCTTGCTGGACGGGCCTTGGCCAGCGCCGCTGTCAGCATGCCTGCCAAGGCAGCCTTGATCACGTCGCCGGGAATGAAGGCGGTGATAAGCCCCGTGGCTTCAACCAGTGTTTTGTCCAACATGAAAGCCATGCCCGGGATACCAAAGGCATAAAGCACGACAATGCCACCGACGACAGACGCCACACCGGCACCAAGCCAAAGCGGCCCTGCGCTCCAATTTTCAGTAATCAGGCCGGTGACGAAGGCAGCAATCGGAAAGCCGATGAGGAACCCAACTGTGGGGCTTGCGAAAACACCTAAACCACCGCGACCGCCTGCCAGAAGTGGCAAGCCAATGGCAACCAGCAAAAGGAACAATAGCACGGCCAGCGCGCCACGCTTCGAACCCAGCACAGTGCCGCACAGCATGATGCCAAGGCTTTGCGCGGTGATCGGCACACCAAACGGAAGTGCGATTTTGGGGATCAATCCCAGCGCGGCGATCAGGGCCGCAAAAAGGGCGATCAAAACTACATTTCTTTCCATCTAGGTATTCTCCTTCATGGCATCGAAGCCACCGCGCGCACGCAGCGCATCGGCAATGTGGTCTGCGTCATCCAACGCAAGAACTGTGAACGGCAGAATTATGCGCCAGCCGGGACGGCGGGCAGACCGGGCGCGCCAAGCCTCGGTCAGGTGAGTGCCTTTGCCTATCAGCACAGGCGTAAACCGGATGACCAGCGCGATCGCGGTCTCAAGGTATTCGGTACGCAGCCCTAGGGCACGAAAGGGCGTCGCCAGCCAACGCACAACCGCGATCATGTCTGACAGCCGTGTCGTCATGGTAACCAGATTGGCCAGACCCACAGCGGTCAGCATGCGCAGGATAATCACGATCCCTTCGACTGATGTGCGCGTCACGATGTGATACAGCGCAACCAAAGCGACGAAGGGCCATAGAAGTTTTAAGGCACGAAGCCCGGCTTTCAGGAAGACTGTTCCGGGCAGCGCATAGGCAGCTAGTAATCCTGCAAAAGCGGTCAGGTGGAAGGCGACGCTTTCAGCTTTGAACAGCACAATCGTGGCAACGCACAACAGCCCGAGCTTTAACCCAGCGGGCCAACCGTGGGCACGCGTCTCAATCGGAGAGGTCAGAGATATCATCGCTTTCCCCCTGCTGTTTCATCTGTGTCGTAAACGCGGGCAACACTTGGCCCGGTGCGCCTTGCTGAACCAGCTTCCCGGCTTCGATCCAAATCACGTGATCATAGTCTGCTAGATCAGCGGGATCATGGGTGACGTGCACCAAAGTTCCGTCATAGCGGTCCAGATAGCGGCCAAGCTGCATGCGTGTGGGAATATCCAAACCCGCAAAGGGTTCATCCAGCACTAGAATGCGTGGCGCCATGGCAAGAACCGCCATAAGGCAGACCAGTTGCTTCTGCCCCTGCGAGAGGCCATGCACATGACTATAGGCCCAATGCGCTTTCCCGAACTTTTCCAATTGAATGCGCGCGGCGCCTTCTGGGTCCTCAAGGCCAAGCTGGCGCAGACCAAAGGTTAGTTCTTCGACCACTGTGGGAAAAATGATTTGGTGATCAGGGTTCTGAAACAGGATGCCCACCAGCGACAGCGCCGCACGGCGGTCTTTGGCCGGGTCTAATCCTTCTATGCGTACTGAACCTTCACCGGGCTTAACCAAACCAGACAGAAGCCGGGCGAAGCTTGTTTTGCCCGACCCATTGCGCCCGATGATGCCAACACGTCTTGCCGTCAAATCAACCGACATGTCGGAAAGAATCTGCCGCTCGGCCACTGCGAAGGTGACGGCGTTGAATTCGATCCGTGCTGGTTTCATCTGACTGTCCATGCGCCCTTTCCAAGGCCCTAGAGTTTGCCGGTGTTTGACGGGCCTTTTACCGGGACGCAACAGAGAATACCTCAAGAAAATGCAGAAGTCGTAGTTCTACCTGTTGAAAATGCGTCCGTTGAATATGATCAACTTAGGCACATAGGGCAGAAACCAGACCATTCCATTGGTGCTTTGTAACATCGCCCCGTTCCGCGACCATCCAGTATGAATTCTCAGATGGAAGATCGGTCGGGGACAGTCGAATTAACTGCCCTTGATCGATTGCGGGCGCAATCAGCGGGACCGATGCCAGAAGAACACCAGCACCTGCCTTGGCAGCGGCAAGGGCGGCTGTGAATGTATCAAAACGCAGGTAGGGCATAGGGGTTGGGGCATCACCTGTAAGAGCGGCCCAATCATGCCAGCCCGCGCGTGGTCCGGACAGACCGATGCGTGGAAGGGTTTGCCAGTCATCATGGCCTATCCCGCCGACAAGCGAAGGCGCAGCGACCGGGGTCAGAAATTCATCGAAAAGACGTGCGCGATACACGCTGTTCCAATCACCGTTGCCATAACGTAAGCGAACGCCGTGCAGATTTGGCCCATCTTCTGATGCAAGCAGTACCGTTTTAAACGAAAGCTGTACTTCAGCCCCAAGTGTAAGATCTGGCAAACGCGGTGCGATCCAGTGCTCAAGAACGGATGTGCTGCTCCAGATAGTTAGCCGTTTGCGCCGAATGCCAAACAGCTCTTCTGAGCTATGCCGAAGCGTTCCCAGTGCGTTTGAGACATAGGGAAGCCAAGCCTCTCCCTCGACCGATAAGACAACGCCGCGCGGCTTGCGGATAAACAGGGTGACACCCAGTCGGGTTTCCAAATGCCCAATCCGCTGGCTAATCGCAGCCTGTGTCAGCCCTGTTTCTTTCGCGGCTGCGGTAAAACTGCCCAGCCGTCCGGCGGCTTCGAAGGCGTGAACCCAGTCCAATGGCAGATTTGAAAGAGGATTATCCATAAGTTTTTCGGTGTCTCAGATGTCATTTATCTTGGTTGTCCTTATCACGGCTTGGCTGGAAAATCATCACAGGATCAACGCGTCACAGGAGTCACACGCATGATTACCACCCAGCTCGACCCATCGGGACAGGTTCTGACCCTAACTTCCCCCAACGGTACATTTCGCTTTCACGCCATGTGGCTGCGCGACAATTCCTGGGATCCCGAGACCCGCGCGTCTGGCAATGGTCAACGCTTACTGTCGTTGGGCGAACTGCCTGCCGACACGCATATGACCAACGCCTCAGTCAGTGGCGGCCAAATAACCATTAACTTCGCGCCGGAAGGTAAGGCCATCACCTATGATACGAGCTGGCTGATCGAAAACGCGTATGACCGCCCCGTTCCATCGGAACGCGGTTGGCTTGGCGAAGGCGTCGAGACATGGGATTCTGGTCTGATGGGTCATGTGCCGCTTGGAGACTTCTCGCAGCTGTCCACCGATCCGAGCGCACTCGCCGCGTGGCTGGCGCAGGTCACGCGCTATGGGTTCGGCAAGGTCGTGAACGGACCGGTCGAGGATGGTGCGCTATTCAAAGTAGTGGATCTGTTTGGTTATGTGCGTGAGACCAACTATGGCCGCCATTTCGAAGTGCGGACCGAGGTGAACCCAACAAACCTTGCCTTCACGGGGCTTGGGCTTCAGGCGCATACGGACAACCCCTACCGTGATCCGGTGCCTTCGGTTCAGGTGCTCTATTGCTTGGAAAGCTCGGCCGCAGGCGGCGAGAATATGGTCGTGGACGGCTTTGCCGCTGCGCGCTGCTTACGCGAAGAAGACCCAGCCGCGTTCGACATCCTTGCCGATCACTGCGCGCGGTTCGAATATGCCGGTGAAGAAGGTGTCTGTCTGCAATCACGCCGCCCAATGATCGAACTTGCCCCGGATGGCGAGATCATCGGCGTACGTTTCAACAACCGCTCTTTGGCGGCAGTGACAGACGTGCCCTTTGACCAAATGCCAGACTACTATGCCGCCTATCGTCGTTTGGGCGAGATCATCGACGACCCTGCGATGGAAGTTACCTTCCGGCTCGAGCCCGGAGAGGGCTTTGTTGTCGACAACACACGCGTACTGCATGCGCGCAAGGGGTATTCCGGTGAAGGCACGCGCTGGCTTCAGGGCTGCTATTCTGACAAGGACGGGATGCGCTCTACCTACGCAGCCCTGTCGCGGTCGCTTAATCAGGAGGCCGCCGAATGAAGCCGAAAGTCGAGGCGCTAACCCCGGACAATATCGTCGCGTTCATCGGAGGTATTTTCGACCGTCGTGGTGATGAGGAATACCTGGGTGAAGATGTGACCATGGCCGAACACATGCTTCAAGGCGCCACCATCGCCGAGCAGAACGGTCAAAGCAAAGAGATCATCGTGGGTGCCCTTTTGCACGACATCGGGCATTTCACGTCCGAGTTCGGAACATATCACCCGGACGACACTGAGGACCGTCATCACGAAGACGCCGGTGCCGAGGTGTTGGAGCAGTTCTTCCCAAGCGTCATCACAGATTGTGTGAGGTATCACGTGGCGGCAAAACGCTATCTTTGTGCAACCAAGCCGTCATACTTTGACCGTCTCAGCGCGGCCTCTGTGCACACTTTAGAGCTTCAGGGCGGTCCGATGAACGCAGAGGAAGTTGCCGCATTCGAAAAGAACCCAAACCTGAAACAGATCATTGCCGTTCGCTATCTGGACGAAGCTGGCAAGCGCGTAGGGATGGAGACGCCTGATTACTGGCATTTTGCACCCATGGTCCAGCGCATGGTTGATCGACACCTAGCGATATAACGCCAATGCGTGGGCAAAGCGTTGCGCTGCCCGCACAAAGTCGCTGATGCATAACTTTGAACTTGTGATGAAAGTTAATATTTGCTTTGAAACACACAACTTATTGTTGAGAGGTCAATATGTGCGTCAAATGCGGTAACTTATATCATGTAGACGATGGTGAAACCGGCTCTATTGGCGCTGGCGCCGGGGCTGGAGGGGTCGCAGCGTCTCTGCCAACATACTCTACCAGCCAGGTTGCCAACTATCTGACCCACGGTTTTTGGGGTGGGTCGTCGCGAAAATTCGATGTGTCGGCCGGTGGGACGCTCACCTATTCCCTTGTTGGGCTAGAAGCGGCAGGTGAATGGTTCGTTGAGAAGGCGTTGGAAACCTGGAGCGCCGTGACTGGAATTAACTTTGTCGAGATCGCCGGGACCGGCGGAGACATCCTTTTTAAGGATAATGAAGCTGGCGCTTTCAACCGTTCAAGCGTAAGTGGCGGAACCATCACCAAGTCGACGGTAAATGTTAATCCAAACTGGTATTCCGGCGATGAATACGACCTGCACAGCTATTCCCATCAGACCTATGTGCATGAAATCGGGCACGCGTTGGGGTTGGGACACGCTGGCGACTATAATGGGTCAGGCAACTTTTACGCAGACGCGCATTACACCAATGACAGTTGGCAAATGTCGGTCATGTCTTACTTCAGCCAAACTGGAAATCCATATATTAATGCTACTGGGGCTTATGTTCTTACACCAATGGTGGCTGATATTTTGGCAATCCAACGTTTGTATGGCACGCCGACTGACGTGAACGATGGCAACACTGTCTGGGGCTATGGTTCGAACGCTCAGGGGCCTGCATCGGAATTTACATCGCTTGCCGGAAGCTCTGTGGGTGTCGCGATGACCGTTTTTGACAGCGGTGGTGAAGATACATTTGATTTTTCCAGTAGCGGATACCGTCAGAAGATCGACCTGCGGCAGCAAAAGATATCAGATGTCTTGGGTTATAAGGGCAATCTGATTGTGGCAGCTGGAACCACGATTGAAAACGCGCACGGCGGATCTGGCGACGACGTTATATACGGCAATTGGGTCGACAACACTCTGGTTGGGAACAACGGCAATGACAGACTGATCGGCGGGTCAGGCAACGACACTTTGGTAGGCGGGAATGGCCGTGACAGGCTGGAAGGCGGGTCTGGAACAGACTATGCAGACTATTCTGTCGAAACGACCGCAGTGACAGTGAACCTTTTAGCGAACACAGGTTATAGAGCCGCGTATGGTGATACCTTTTTCAGCGTCGAAGGTGTCTATGGCGGCTCTGCCAGCGACTCGATCAAGGGCAACAATATCGGCAACAGGCTTTATGGCAACGATGGTGATGACACGCTAGTCGGACGTCAAGGCTGGGACCGGCTGTATGGTGATGAAGGCAATGACCGGCTGATGGGCGGGAACGGCTCTGATCGCTTGTATGGAGGCCAAGGCAATGATCGGCTGACCGGCGGAAACGACAATGATCGTTTCTACTATGATGACGGCGTTGATCGCATTACGGATTTCAATGACAATCAAAATGACCGGATCTTCATTGATCAGGACGACGTTCCAACGGGCATGAGCGTTTGGCAGCTGATGAGAAATAAAGCCACGGTTACCAATGGTGATGTTCACATTGATCTGGGTGGAGGCGACAAGCTGATCATCGAAGATGTGTCCAATAAAATGGGTCTTGTCGACGATATAACCTTCTACTGATCACGCCACTGGTGGATGAATGGTGACCGGTTCGGCAAAGCAGAACTCTTCAAGGTTCGCTCCATCTCCGATCCGGTCGACCACTGCATAAAGACCTTGTGCGGCAATGGGGGCCAAGACCCCGTGCCAAGTGCCTTTGTGCAGATTGATGGCCTGATCTGGTCGCATTACAAAGGCTTGTGGGGTACCGGGTACCCCGTCCTCGTCTTGGCAAACAGTCACCAGCAAGGGCACGCCGTTCATGGGAATGAACGCCTGTGATCCCAGCGGGTGACGTTCAACAAGATCCAGCGCATAGGGAAAGCCGCGTGCCTTTCCATCAAACAAGCTGATCCCAGCACGACCCTCACCGAATTCCAAGTGGGCCAGATCGTGATGCCGTTGGCACATCCCGGCATTAATTGTCAGGCTTTCACGGTCTGCCAGCTCAAGCACATCACCGAATGGCGCGAAGGCCTCGGCGGTCAACGGGGAAGCGGTGATCTCGGTCATGGCAACACGTCCGCAAGGCGGAACTCGGCGATGCGTTCGACCTGGCGGCAGGCTTCCGCAAACTCAGTCTCACGGTCGTTGCCGATCCGGCGGTGGAAGGCTGCCATGATTGATGCTTTGTCGTGGTCCCGCACCGCGATGATGAAGGGGAAACCGTGTTGAGCCACATAGTCGGTGTTCAACTGGGTAAAGACGGCGCGTTCCTCATCGGTTAGCAGATCAAGGCCAGCACCGGCTTGTTCTGACGTGCTTTCCGCCGTCAGTTTGCCGGCCGAGGCCAGTTTGCCCGCAAGATCAGGGTGCGCTTTCAGGACGTCCAGACGCTCGCCCTCGGACCCATTTCGGAAGGCACGACAAAGCGCGCTGTGAACGCCAGCCGCGCTGTCGTGGGCGGGACCGAGTTCCAGATCAAAGGCACGTTCAGCGACCCAAGGCGAATGTTCGAAGATGCTGCCGTACAGATCGACGAAGCGTGCCTGATCCATCTGGCTGGGGCGCTCAAAGCGGGCAGGGGGATGCGTGGCGGCCCAATGCTGGGCCACCTCGACCCTGCGGGGACACCAAACGCTTTCATGGGCCTGTACGTGCTCTATGAAGCGTTTAAGGCCTGCGATCTTGCCGGGACGTCCCACAAGACGGCAATGCAGCCCGACAGTCATCATCGCGGGCTGTCCGGCCTCTCCTTCGGCGTAAAGTGTATCGAATGCGTCGATCAGGTAACGACCGAAATCGTCGCCTGTGACCCAACCAGGGGCGGTGGCGAAGCGCATGTCGTTGGCTTCGAGTGTGTAGGGGATGATCAGCTGGTCATGTGATCCTATTTCGGCCCAATAGGGCAGGTCGTCGTCATAGGTGTCCGAGATGTAGTCAAAGCCGCCCTGTTCTGTGACCAGCCGCACAGTGTTGGAGGAACAGCGCCCGGTGTACCAGCCACGCGGAGGCTCGCCCACGACTTCGGTGTGCAGGCGGATGGCTTCGGCGATAGCGGCGCGTTCGTCCACCTCGGCCATGTCTTTGTGTTCGACCCACTTCAGGCCGTGCGAGGCGATCTCCCATCCAGCGGACTTCATCGCGGCCACCTGATCGGGGCTGCGGGCAAGGGCGGTTGCGACGCCGTAAATGGTCAGCGGAATGCCCGCGCCGGTAAACAGTCGATGCAGACGCCAAAACCCGGCCCGTGCGCCGTATTCGTAAATCGATTCCATGTTCCAATGGCGCTGTCCCTGCCACTGAGCGGCACCGGGAATGTCGGACAAGAACGCCTCGGAGGCAGCATCGCCATGCAGCACGCAATTCTCGCCACCTTCTTCGTAGTTCAGCACAAACTGAACAGCGACCTTGGCGTTGCCCGGCCATTGCGGGTGCGGTGGATTGGGGCCGTAGCCGCGCATATCACGGGTGTATCTTCTCACGTTGACCTCTTTGCGACCTGTTTGGTTCTAACAGTTATAAGCGAAAGGACAGAGGGGTCACGAGGAATCAGTTTAGGGGGCAAAGGATAAACGCGTTCTTGTGACGAAATCGGACCCGATGGCGTGGTCCCTCAGATGAATGAGGGTGAGTTTCGCCAAACAGAAACTTGTGCGAAGGTTGGATGAACAATGAATGGCGGCATTGAGCCCTACTAACCGATGCTGCAGTCTGTTTCAATGTCCGCTGCTGTGAGAGATTGACATTGCACTTGTCAATATGACAAGTATATTGACAATATGAAAGCAGAACACCTTCATCGACTCGTTTGGATGTCACGCCCATTAATGCAGGCCGCAGAAGCCAGCGTTGAAGCTGGTTTGGTCGGAACCACCCTTACAGTTCGGATGCGCGCGGTATTGGAAATACTGCACAGATACGGAGAGCAGACCGTCCCTGAAATCGCGGCACGGCTCGAAATCAAACGACAATACGTCCAAGTCATGTGCAACGAAACGCTGGCTTCCGGTTTCGTTGAGCAACGCGCAAACCCACGCCACAAACGCTCGCCTTTTCTAGCGTTGACCGATCACGGTCAAACCCTCATCGAAGAGATTTTATCAAAGGAAATGAAGCTGATGGAGGAGGTTGGTGCGAGCCTAAGCAGTGAAGAAATTTCTACAGCGCTTGAAGTCGTCCGTGCAGTGGTGGACAGCTTGAAAAACCAGGCAGGAGAAAGAGCATGACTTTCGGTTATGTCTTGGGCGCTGCAATCCTCCTCCCCTTAATCTGGCTCGGCAACGGAGTAAGGCGTATCGGTTCGGTAAGTGCCGGAGAAACGATACCGGACCGCACTGGATCGGCTCTTCTGTTGATTGACCTACAGTCAGTATTCTGGGAACGCGGCCCTTACTCGGATGCTGCAAAAGAGTTTGCTGCAGCAAAGATCCTTGAGGAAGTAGAAGCCGCGCGAGCCCAAAACCATCCTGTTATTGCCGTCTGTCAGGAATGGTCGATCCCTTCCACGAAGGTAGTGGCGCGCCTGACCATGAAAGGGCAGGCAGTCGAAGGCAGTTACGGGACAGAACTTGCAGAGCTATTCTTGTCACTCCCTGATCATGTCATTGTAAAGCGCGTACAGGACGCGTTTGAAACCGGCGAACTCGATACCCTATTGGAGCGCCTTGACGTTGGCAAACTGCATCTCGCCGGTTTGGACCTCAATTACTGCGTGCAAAAGACAGCGCTGGCTGCCAGAAACCGAGGCTATGGCGTCACTGTTGTGAAGGACGGAACTCTCTCAACCGCACCGACGGAAAGCGCTGAGAAGCAAATGTCTTCAGCGGGTGTGGCCGTTAGTTGAGCGGACATTGATCCTTCAAGCGAGAACGGCAACAAAGTCCGCAAAGCCGACTTCGCAATTCTCAGGGTTATTGTTTCACACTCGCCAAAAACCACTAGCCCAACCCTTTGCACCACTCCATACTGGCCTAACGACAATTTACCGGAGGCGCGAATGTCTGGATATCTCACCACCCATGTACTGGATACGGCAAAGGGATGCCCCGCCGAAGGCTTGCAGATCGACCTTTACCGGATCGAAGGCGAGACGCGTGCTTTGGTGCGATCGCTTGTAACCAATGATGATGGCCGCACGGATGAGCAAATATTGCCCGCGGGCGAGTTCGAGCTTGGCACATATGAGCTGGTGTTTCATGCGGGCGACTATCTGCGCGCGTCAGGACAAAATGGGGCGGAGCCCTTGTTTCTGGATCAAGTGCCTTTGCGCTTCGGTATGGCCGAGGCTGCGCATTATCACGTGCCGCTTCTGCTCAGCCCCTATGGGTATTCGACCTATCGCGGCAGCTGATAATTTTTTTGAAATTAAATGCTACAATTTCAGCATGTTGGCGAAATTCGCGACGTGCTGACGTCTGTCTGCGACCCATTTGCGCAGGTGCAATTGCTTGACTCGCACCCTTCTCATCTGACATTCAAATCTAGCGATCGGTTCCGTGTGTGCAGAAGCACCGCGGTAGTAATAGGGAATACGGTGAGGTGTAGCCATTAGGCGCCAAAACCGTGACTGCCCCCGCAACTGTGAGCGGCGAGCGAAGCTGAATATGCCACTGGGCCACGCCCGGGAAGGCCAGCCAAGCTAAGACCCGCGAGTCAGGAGACCTGCCGGACGCTGGGCATTAGCCCAACCTAACCGGACGCCGGGGTGAGCGTCTGGCCCGGCGGTCACCAGACCATCCGAGCCATTATCCCCGTTGTTCCTTCTTTAATGCAGGCATCCGTCTGTGTACCCAAAGAGGACGACATGAAAACTTGTCTACTGGCCGCTACTCTGGCCGCTTTCCTACCCGCTGCAGCGTCAGCGCATTTCCAATTGAACTACACCGAAGAAACGCTGATTGACCGACCCGGCGACGTGCCTATGGGGCTGGTCTTCTGGCATCCGTTTGAGAACGGCCATGTGATGGACATGGGCCAGCCTGTGGAATTCTTCATGGTCCATAACGGCGAAAAGGTTGATCTGTCGGATCGGCTTATACCGGCGACCTTCAAAGGTGCTACGAACGAGGCCGCCGCTTATACCGCTTCGGTTCCCGTTAAGCGCTCGGGCGACTATGTGGTCGTGACGGTGCCTGCGCCTTACTATGAGGAAAGCGAGGACATCTTCATCCAGCAGATCACCAAGGTCGTCCTGAACCGCAACACGCTGCCCACGGATTGGGATCAGCCGGTGGGTCTACCGACGGAAATCCTGCCGTTGAACAAGCCATACAACGTGGTCACTGGTTCGACGTTTTCGGGTGTGGTGCTGTCCGACGGCAAGCCCGTTCCGGGGGCCGAGATTGAGATTGAATACATGGCGGCCGAGCCTGATCTAAAGGCATTCTCGACCACGAACCCGACCGCCCAACCTATGGCTGGTGGCACGATTGTTGCCATCTCTGACCAGAATGGGATCTTCACCTTTGGCATCCCCAAGGCAGGCTATTGGGGCTTTGCGGCCCTTGGGTCCGGTCCCGCGAAGGAACATGAAGGCAAAGAGCTGTCCCAAGACGCTGTGATCTGGGTTCGAGCTGAGGATCTGAAGTGAGGGGGCCGTCATGCATATCGTAGACGGCGCTCTGTCTAACCCCGTGCTCATCGCCGGTGCTGCGCTTGCCGTGGGTGGTATCTCCATTGGCCTACGCAAACTGCCGTTGGAACGTATTCCAGCGGCAGGCGTCTTGTCTGCCAGCTTCTTTGTGGCGTCGCTGATCCACGTGCCCATTGGCCCAAGCTCGGTCCATCTGATCCTGAACGGATTGGCGGGGTTGGTGCTTGGCTGGGCCGCGTTCCCGGCGCTGTTTGTCGGGCTGCTTTTGCAGGCCGTGTTCTTCGGCTTCGGAGGACTGACCGTGTTGGGCGTGAATGCGATCAATATCGCGGGTCCTGCCGTGTTGGCTGGCCTGATCTTTGGACGTCTTGTCGCGCGGGGAACCCCGATGCAAGGCGCCATTTGGGGCGGCATTGGGGGCGGCTTTGCTATCGCGATGACCACGCTTGCCGTCGCATTTTCGCTGGGACTGTCTGGCGATGAATTCATTCCCGCCGCCAAGCTTGTCTTCCTTGCCCACATCCCGGTCATCGTGATCGAGGCTCTTTTGTCCGGCGCGGCCATCTATCTGGCGCGGCGCGTGAAACCAGAACTGTTCATAGGCGCGAAGGGGAGCTTGGCATGATCCGTGTTTTGATACTGATCGCAGCGCTTATCGCCCCCTTGCCCGCACTGGCTCACAACATCATCGCCAGCGTCTTTCCATCAGGTAGCGATATCGAAGGCGAGATCGGCATGTCCGACGGTTCCATGGCTGTCGACAAACTGGTTGAGGTCTTTGATGAAGCTGGCAACAAGCTGGGTGAAGCGAAGACCGATGGAGATGGTTTCTTCATCTACACGCCGACCCAACCGATCACGCATATCTTCCGATCCGACCTTGGTGCGGGGCATGTGGCTGAGGCAACGATGCCGGGTGCAGAAGTGGCGCAGTTGATGGGGCAGGCGGCGGCTGATGCTTCGGCCGGGGCGTCGGTTTTGGCTGGGGACCCTTCCTCCATGCCTGCGGCGTCTGCAGGGTTGTCGGATGAAACCCGCGCGCAGATTGCAACGATGCTTCGCAACGAGCTGCGACCGATCCGGCAGGAAATCACCGCGTTGAAAACCGAAACCAACTTCCAGTCCATTCTTGGTGGGATCGGCTATATTGTCGGCCTGTTCGGCTTGGGTTTCTACATCGCCGCACGACGCAAAATGGAGGGTGGTAAGTGACTTATGTCCTCACCTCTGACGACAAGCCGCTAACCGGCTTCGGGGCCCTTCGCGCGGCGGTGTCGTCGCTTGATCCCCGGATGCGAATTGTGATGACCGTGATCTATGCGATCACTGTCGTTGCGTTGGACGATCTGCGCGTGCTTTCCGGTGCACTTATTCTGTCCATGTGGCTTCTGGGGATCTCGGGCCTTCCGTTCCACAAGACGCTGAAACGCATGGCGATGATGGACGGGTTCATCATCTTCACGCTGGTGCTTTTGCCCTTCACAATGCCGGGCACGCCGATCTTCACCCTTTGGGGTTTTGACGCCACGTGGGAAGGTCTGTGGCGCGCGACCGAGATTGCGCTGACTGCAAATGCCGTCATTCTGGCTGTTATGACGCTGGTCGGATCGATGGAGCCTGTCACCATGGGACATGCGCTTTTCGCCCTGAAAACACCGGAACGGCTGGTGCATCTGATGATGTTCACCATCCGCTATATCGACGTCCTCAGGGAAGAGTATTTGCGCCTTCGCACCTCGATGAAATTGCGCGGGTTTCGGCCCGGCACCAATTGGCACACCTATCGCAGCTATGGCTATTTGGTAGGGATGATGCTTGTGCGTGCGATCGAGCGGTCCGAGCGTATTTTGGCAGCTATGAAATGCCGGGGGTTCTCGGGGCGCATCGTTCTGCTGGAAGAGTTCCGGCTGACCCGCACGGACCTGCTGTTCGCCGTGGCGCTAAGCGTCGCGCTGGCCGCCCTTGTCTGGGCCGAGGTTACTTATGCCGCTTATTGAGCTGACGGACATCCACTTTGCCTACCCGACGCTGGACCCTGTTCTTGAAGGCGCGTCAATGCGGCTAGAGGCAGGCGATCGGCTGTCGCTTGTCGGTCCAAACGGCGCAGGCAAATCCACGCTTTTGAAGATCATCATGGGTCTGCTGGTACCGACCCAAGGGGTGATCATGGCGTTCGGAAAACCGCGCACCGAAGAAGCAGATTTTCACGAGCTGCGCCGTCGCATCGGCTTTGTGTTTCAAGATGCGGATGATCAGCTTTTTTGCCCCACAGTGGCAGAGGACGTTGCCTTTGGTCCGCTCAACCTAGGCAAGTCCAAGGATGAAGCCTTGGCCATCGTGGATGACGTGTTGGGGCGGCTTGGATTAATGCATCTGCGCGACCGGGTGACCCACAAGCTGTCCGGGGGCGAGAAACGTCTGGTGACGCTTGCAACGGTGCTGGCAATGGAGCCTGAAGTGCTGATCCTTGATGAGCCAACCAATGCTCTGGATCCTGACAATTATGCGCGTCTGGTCGAGATCCTGAAGGGGCTGGATCAAGCCATCCTGCTGGTCAGCCATGACCCGGAATTCCGCGCCGAGATCGCGCCCACAGGGTATCGGTTAGAGAACCGGGCGCTGGTGCGCCTTTAGCCCTTACCAAGTGTAATAACCGGACCACCGGCAGCCTCGGCATCTTCCCGATCATGGGTCACAAGCAGCACCGGCAAGGCCCGCGCTTTGGCGTGGTCAAAGACCAATCGGCGAACCTGCCCACGAAGCTCTGCGTCCAGACCAGAAAATGGTTCGTCCAACAGCAGTGCGTGAGGGTCGGACAGAAGCATGCGCATCAAAGCGACCCGTGCCCGCTGACCGCCTGAAAGGGTGGCCGGATCGCGGTCAGCGAAGCCTTCCAGGCCAACTTCTGCAAGGGCGGCGTCGATTTTGCCCCGCCGTTCGGATCGCGAGCCACCGGGCGCCAGCCCGAAGGCAAGGTTTGCACCGACATTTAAATGCGGAAACAGAAGAGCGTCTTGAAACAGGATGCCGACACAGCGTTCGTCCGGCGGCAGTGGCGTCAGATCGCGTCCGTTCAAGCGGATACGGCCAGAGCACGCGAAACTGTCGGCCAGCGTGCCAATGATCGCAGACAAAAGCGTGGATTTGCCCACACCTGACGGGCCCATGATGGTCAATACTTCGCCGGGGGCGACATGGGTGTCGATGGCAATCAGGCGCGCGCCTGATTGCTTGATTTCCACCTTATCCAGATGCAGCCCTTCAGCCATGCCTTAGCCCCTTTCGATTGCGCCATATCAGGGCGGGCAGTGCCAAGGCCAGCGCAAAGGGCACCAGTGCTGCGGCGGTCTGCATCAGGCCGAAGACCCCAATCGCACGGCGGTCCCCGCCAGAAGCGAGCGCGACGGCCTCGGTCGTCAGCGTCTCAAGCCGCCCGCCACCGATCAGCAACGTGGGCAAGTATTGCCCGACTGAGACTGCGACGCCGACTGCAATGGCGGTCAGCAGTGGCGCCAGCAGCATGGGTAGACGAATGCGCCAGAGAACGCGGTTTGGGCTCGCGCCAAGGGCGGCGGCAACAGTCGCTTGGCGGCGGTCCCAAGCCTTCCACGGACCTTCAAGCGATAGGCGCAGATAAGGTAGGACAAAGACCAGATGGGCGAAGGCGACGGGCGCGCGGCCCATATCCAACCCGAAATTCAGAAACAGGGTCTGAAGCCCCGGTAGGAAGGCAGTTTGCGGGACGATCAGAGGCAGATAGATCAGCCACATGCCACGCCCGGTCAGGCGCAGGTCGCGGCGTTCTTCGGTTTCAAGACAGCCGACGGTTAGAAGCATGCCGATTCCAACGGCGAGGGCGGCGATCAGGGCGGTTTCACCAAGGGCGTCCAAACTGCCCGCGCGATAGCGCATCCAACTGCGCATGGTGAATTGGTCGGGCAGAATGTCGGGGAAAGTCCAGAAGCCAGCAAAGGACCAGACGATTAGGCCCAGCAGCCCGAAGATCAGGGCAAGCGATGTGGCGGTGCCAAGGGTGAAGCCGATGACACGTAGGGGCAGGTCATGGTGGCCGCGACGGCCAGCCTCGATCCGACCACAGGCCAGGCGGGCGACCAGCTTTTCACCAAGGAACCACAGACCGACCGCGCCTATCACCAACGTCAGTTGCAGCAACGCAGCGGCAGCGGCTTGCAGGCGGAACGCGATGTCTGGGTCCGACATCCAACGCACGATTTGCACGGATAGGGTTGGGGGTGTGGATGGTCCAAGGATCACTGCTACATCGACCACCGACATGGACCATGTCAGCACCACCAGCACCGGTAGCCGGATGCGGGCATAAACTGCCGGGAAGATCGCGAACATCCAAGCCGAGATACGACCGTAACCCATGCTCTGGCTCAGTGCCATGCGGCGTGATCCGTCGATCTGGCCTAGGGCTGCGATGGACATGAGAAGGAGGAATGGCACCTCTTTCATCACCATGCCCGCGACCAAGGACAGCCCCCATGGGTCGTTCAGAATCAGAAGGTCCGGCGGTCGATCCCACCCCGTGAGCCATGGTGAAAACAGCCGTGCAATCCAGCCGGATGGGGCGATCAAAAAAGCCAGTCCGAAGGCTGCGGCGGCATGAGGGACAGACAGAAAGGGCGACAGCAGGCGTTCGAGAAGGCGAAACCCGCGCGTCCCGGCCCATCCTGCAAGGATCAGCGCCGTGATCGCCAGCGACAGTACCGCTGCCAAGATCCCTGTGACCAGCGACAGTCGGATCGCCGGACCAATGCCGGGCCAGTCAAACAGTGTACGGAATGCATCAAGATGGGCCCCGGATTGTCCTGCGGCGGGCAGGTGCCCAAATGCGGGCAGGATTGTTCCCCACAACCCAGCAACAAGTGGCCCTAGCAGCACAAGGACTGTCAGCGCCGGGAACAGAGGGAGGGAAGGGAAACGGACCATATCAGGGACGAATTTGCCCCGCACATGATGCGCGGGGCAAGTCTGTTATTGAACGCCGTAGCGGGATTGCCAGTCATCCGAGATGCGGGTCATCCAGCTGGGATGCGGTTCGTCCTGCACCGCGCCAAGTTGGGCGGGTGTCAGGGTCGCGATACCAAGATCGAGCGCATCGAAGCGCGCGCGGTCGTCATCGGACAGAGCAGCCATGTTCAGAACCGTGCCATAGCCCAGCACATTGGGGTCTTGGGCATTTGCCTGTGCCTCGGGCGACATCAGGAAATCGGCCAGAACCATCGCACCGGCTTTCGAACCCGAGTTATAGGGGATCGCCACGAAAGAGGCGTTGCCGATGGTGCCTTTGTCCAAAACGAAGGTGCGCACGGTGTCGGGCAGCTCAAAGTTGGCGATGGCAGTCGACGCTTCGGAAGGTGAGAAACTGATCGCCAGATCGACCTCACCATCATTCATCAGCTGGATTTGACGCGGGCCATTGGCCGGATAGGCACGACCTTCGCGCCAGAGCGTGGGAGTTAGCTCTTCAAGGAAGTTCCACAAAGGTGCTGTGACGGTCTCATAGCTGTCATCCGACACAGGGGCTGCAAGGGCAGAGGTATCCTCGGCCAGTTCAACCAGCATTTGTTTCAGGAAGGTGCTCCCCAGAAAATCTGGCGGCTGCGGATAGGTGAAGCGGCCGGGATGGGCCTTGGACCATTCAAGAATCGCGGCGGCCGATGGCAGCGGGGCGGGGATGTCCGCCGTGTCATACATGAACACGACCTGCGCCATTGCCCATGGTGCCTCAAACCCTTCGACGGGAACCGTGAAGTCAGTGCGCACAGTTTTGCCCTCGGCGTCCACGTATTGCCAGTTGGGCAGTTGTTCCGCGAAGGGACCAAACAGCAATCCAGCCTCTTTCATCGAGGCGAAGTTGGCGCCGTTAATCCAGATCATGTCGATCGCGCCGTCATCATCTTGACCGGCCTGCTTTTCGGACAGCACGCGGGTCACGGCATCGGCCGTGTCAGTCAGTTTCACGTGCTCCAACGTCACGCCGTAGCGGGTTTCGATCTGATCCCCTGCCCATTCGATGAACGCATTGGTGGTGGGTGAGCCGCCCCAAGCGTTCCAATAAACGGTCTGGCCTTTAGCGTCTTCTAAAACAGCGTCCCAATCGGACGGGTTGGGGTCTGCGACACTGGCAAGCGGCAACATGGTCGTTGCCAGCAAGCTGGCGGCAAAAGCAAGGTGTTTCATTCAGTCTCCTGTTGGTCGGATGAGGGTTGGCCAAATGCCTGATGCGCGCCGTAGACACGCAGGATGGCAGTGGCGAAGCAAAGAATGCCGAAGGCCCACGCGAGCGGCATAAAGAAACGGGGGGCAAGGCAGAGAAGGACGAAAAACACGATGGTTTCGGTCCCCTCTAGCAGCCCGTTTGAGTAATAAAGCGACTTCACCCCTTGGGCGCGAGTCTCCATCCCTTTTTTGGCGGCAAGGATGGCGTAGCCCAAAAAGCTGGCCCCATTCACGTAAAAGCTAAGAAGCAAGAACGCCCCTGCGATGCCATTGGTGGAAGGGTCAAAAAGGATAAAGCCGAAGGGGATTGCGCCGTAGAAAAAGAAATCAGACGCGATGTCTAAGTAGCCGCCGAAAGCGGTCTTTTGCGAAGCTCGTGCTACGGCCCCGTCCAGCCCGTCGGCAAGGCGCGATAGAAGGATTAGGATCAACCCCAAAGTAAAATACCCCATCGCAATTGCGACGGCCGCAGCGATCCCAACCATCAATCCAGCAAGCGTGACAGAGTTGGCCCCAACACCAACCCGTGCCAAGCCACGTCCAGCCATGTTCAACGGCGGGTCGATCAGTTTGCGTGCGTAAGCGTCTAACATGACGCAATCCTTTCCCTTCACCGATCTGTCGCGGTGTTCGGTTGATATCTGGACCAAATCTGCATCCAACGTCCATCCGCCAAACGAAAACGTGAGCAATCGTCATAGGTTCGACACGAAATAGCTTGGAGGTTCCAGCGTCTTGCGATTGAATAGGGCGTTCTCTGGAGGCCCGAATGACGAAACCGACCTATTACGTACCCGAGGGGGGGCTGCCCCCTCAAACGCAGCTGCTAACGGATCGTGCTGTATTCACGGATGCCTATGCGGTCATTCCTAAGGGTACTTTGTCAGATATCACGACATCGGCTTTGCCGCACTGGTCTGACGCGCGGTTTTGGGTGTTGGCGCGCCCACTTTCAGGGTTCGCTGAAACATTTTCACATTATATTGCCGAGGTCGCGCCGGGCGGTGGTAGCACCCGACCCGAAGATAACCCGCAAGCCCAGGCCGTGTTGTTCGTGGTCGAGGGGGAGGTATCCCTTTCGATCGATGGTATTGAACACAAGTTGGTCACGGGCGGCTACGCATTCCTACCGGCTGGTTGCCCTTGGACTTTGACGAACACCTCAGGTGCAGCGGCGAGCTTTCACTGGATCCGCAAAGCATACCAACCCGTCGATGGGGTGGACGCGCCCGAGCCATTTGTCACCAGTGACGTCGATCATGATCCGATCCCTATGCCCGGAACAGATGGCGCTTGGGCCACGACGCGTTTTGTCGATCCTTCCGACCTGCGTCACGATATGCATGTGAACATCGTGACGTTCCAGCCCGGCGGGGTCATCCCGTTTGCCGAAACCCATGTGATGGAGCACGGGCTTTATGTTCTTGAAGGCAAGGCGGTCTATCGATTGAACCAAGATTGGGTCGAGGTTGAAGCAGGCGATTACATGTGGCTTCGCGCCTTTTGCCCGCAAGCTTGTTATGCTGGCGGACCCGGTCCGTTCCGGTACCTTCTTTATAAGGACGTGAACCGACACATGCCGCTTGGGAAACTCTGATCACACAAAATTTGATCAAAATCTCAAAACTAACCCTTGAACCAAGCACGCATATCCCCTTCTGTGGGGGTAACATATGCGCGCGAAGGACACGTCATGGCACAGAAAATCCGCATTGGATTAAACGGTTTTGGCCGCATTGGTCGGTCGATCCTGCGCATCTTGGCCGCAGACTTCGGCCCGTTCGAAGTTGCGTTCATCAACGATATCGAAAGCTTGGATACCTGTGCCTACCTGTTCAAGTATGACAGCGTATTTGGCCCGTTTCCGGGTGAGGTTTCGGTTGGTGATCAGGTCCTTGTGATCAATGGACAGTCAATTCCATTTTACGACCGTTCCGACATCAGCACGATGGATCTTTCGGATGTGGATGTTGTGCTGGAATGCACGGGCATGGCCGGCAAACGCGCGGTCGCAGAGCGTGGGCTTGCTGCTGGCGCCCTTAATGTTCTGATATCTGGCCCGTCGTCCGAGGCGGATGTGACCGTTGTGCTGGGGGCAAACGAAGATCAGTTGGCGGGGCATCGGATCGTGTCGAACGCATCGTGCACAACCAACGCGCTGGCTCCTTTGTTGAAGTTTCTGGACGACAAGTTGGGCGTGATTGGTGGGCATATGACGACGGTTCATTGCTATACCGGCAGCCAACCCACTGTGGACAAGCCACGCGCAAATGCAGCGCGGTCCCGTGCCGCGGCGCTGTCGATGGTGCCGACAACAACCAGCGCCCACAAGCTGGTTGGGGACGTCTTGCCCCTGCTTGCAGGCAAGATCGAAGCCCGCGCAATCCGTGTGCCCACAGCCTCGGTTTCCTGTATCGATCTGACCGTGCGCTTGAGCTCTGAGGTCAGTGAAGCCCAAGCACGCGACCTTCTGCACAAGGGGGCCACGGGTCAAGTCCTTGGCTGGACAGATGAACCCCTTGTGTCGTCTGATCTGCGCATGCGGCCTGAAAGCCTTGTGATTTCCGGCCCCGAAACCTCCGTGTCAGAGGGCGGCTTGCTTAGGGTGTTTGGATGGTATGACAACGAATGGGGTTTTTCGCACCGGATGTTGGACGTCGCCCAATTGATGGCGCAGCGCTGATTTCTCGTGATGGTTTGTAGGGCGCGACGCCATTCATCACTTGCGTGTAATTAACGCGTCAAGGGCTGTTTCAGTCGGGAATCCCGTAAGGCTTCGACCCTTGGCGGACACTTCACCCGTTGCTAACATAGTCTTATGCGAACCCAGCGCTATTTTGCGCTATAGATGATTGTTTTGCCATGACTGAACCCGCACATCCAATGTCGGGCGGTGATGATGGCCTGACAGGAAAAACCCGCGACGAAGCGATTGAGCGTCTTTATGATGTGGCACTTGATCCATCACGATATGAAACGCTTCTGGATCTTTGGGAGTCAGCCCTGAAACCGCTACGCGAAGGCGTGGATTTATCCGCGCCTCGGCTGCTCGACGATCACACGATTTCAAGCCATTTCGACCGTGCTGGCGCGTTCCTGGATCGGTTAGACCAATCCAGCACGCAAGACCAATTGAATGCTGCCATTGCGCCTTTCGATAAAGTTGCGGCCTTTCTGTTGGATCAGAAGGGCAAGATCGCTGCGGTGAACGGCGCTGCCGAACAGGTGCTGGGCTTGGTGCTGGGCGATGACATCGCAAAGATGCGCGTGAACCCAGAGGATGTGGAAAGCATCCGGGTTGCCGCCCGCATACTGGTCACCGATGAAAGCGAAAACACCGCCGTCCTGCGTTTGCGTTCACGCGAGAAAGGACATTTTGTCGTCGTGCGCTTGCAAGAGGTCCACGTCGGGGACCGTGGTGCATATGTTCTTGCCGCGTCCTCTGAAGTCAGTTGCCCGGACGGGTTTGAGGACATTCTGAAACGTGCCTTTGATCTGACGGGCGCAGAAGCAAGCGTTGTACAAAGCTTGGTCGAATGCTGTTCGGTCAAAGAGATTGCCGAACAACGCGGACGTTCAGTTGATACGGTGCGCGCACAGATCAAATCCATTCTTTCCAAGACCGAAACGAAAAGCCAGATCGAGCTGGTGCGCTTGGCTCTTTCGGTAATGGACATGTCAAACCTGACGATCAAAGCAAATCCGGGGCCGCGCATTGTCAGCCGTGGGTATGCCACGCTTGAAGAACGCCCGTTTCAGACGTTGATCACGCCGGATGGGCGCCGGTTGGACTATCTGATCTTGGGGGATCCGGCAGGAAAGCCCGTTCTGTTCCTACCCTTGGACTATGGGTTGGTTCGGTGGCCAGCTTCGGCCGAGGCAGAAGCCCAAGCCCGTGGAATACGTGTGATTGTCCCGGTTCGTGCTGGATATGGACAGTCTGACATGGTGCCTGCATCAGTCGACTATGACGAAGCCGCAACCCGAGACACGCTTCAAATTCTAAGCGCTGAGGGCGTTCAACGTTGCCCTGTGATTTCGCTTGGTTCAGACAGCCATTATGCGTTTTCATTGGCCGAACATGACGAGGTAGAGCTGACGGCGATCATTGCCTGCGCAGGTGTTCTGCCAATGACCAAGCGCGTGCAATACGAGCGCATGGAGAAGTGGCACCGCTTCATCCTGGCGGGCGCGCGATATACGCCACACCTGTTGCCCTTTATGGTGAAGGCCGGGTTCTATCTTGCACGAAAAATCGGCAAACGCGGGTTTATCCATGCTGTCTATGGCAACAATCCTGCGGATGTAGAAACCTTTGAAACGCCTGAGGTTTTCGAAGCTATGGTCACTGGGTCAGAGACTGCGTTGACTGATAACCACTCATCTCATGAGGCGTTTTCGCGCATGGTGATGGGAGAGCAGCAAACCGATTGGTCCTTTAGGGTTCAAGCTCAGAAAGGTCGACTGCCAGTCATCTTCATGAACGGGGCACAAGATCACAGGTGCCTCTTGCCACTTTGGACGAGTTTCGTGCGGACTATGACTGGATTGATTTCCGTCTTTATGACGATGCCGGGCAACTTGTGTTCTTCCGCCACTGGAAAGATGTGCTGGACGAGGCTGAAAAACATCTGGGCTAATGCATTTTACCCCAACTTGGGTATGACGACGGGCCGGCCACCTCTTAATCTCATCTATATTGATATGAAGAGGTTTTTAAGTTGCCAGATATTCTCGAAATTTTTGCGGGATACCCATGGCTTCTCCAGGCCGGAGGGGTGATTGGATCAGCCATCTATGTGGGTGGGTTCGCAATGGTTCAATGTGGGTACACATGCGGCAATGGCGCTGGGTATTCGCTGTCCAAAATAGTGGCAGCGGTGCTTGTGCTGGCCAGTCTGATTGATGCGTTCAACCTGGGTGCTTTCCTGATTCAGGTCGGGTTCATTTTCTTTGGATTGGTTGGAATGCTTCGTCGCGGGGAAACACTACGTTTCACTTCGTCACGTCACCGGAAATTGCACCGGAGCGTGACGCGTTTTCCCGCGACCGAAGCTTCTTGATCGCGCTGTATGGATGCAAAGCGTTTCGGCACAATCAAGTGCCTCAAGTTTATACCGAAACGCTTTAGTTTGTGCTTTGCAAGTGTCTCAACCGGGGGTGGTTGTTGAGGGTTGTTCAAAGCATAAGTCATGGACGAAGTGGAGCGTCCATGTAAGTGCTCGGGGTCGTCATTTCCCGTTGACGATCCCGAGGCTCAAATCCATCTAAGTACCACAGAACGTTGTGTACGGCCCAAACCCGTCCGGGGCAGGCAAGGCATAGGCGTCGGCGTCCGGTTGTAGTTCGTAAGGCGCGCTTAGCACCTCAAGCAAACGATCAAACGGGGCCATATCCCCCTTAGCAGCAGCGCTTAGGGCTTCTTCGACTTTGTGATTGCGTGGGATGTAGATTGGATTGACGTCGTCCATCATCTGCGTGCGCGTTCGATCAGAGACTTCATCCTTAGCCAAGCGAAGTTGGTATCGACTAATCCAGTCTGAAACTGAGCTATCAGTTGTCGGCAGAACTCCCTGCAGCTTTGACGTCTCGCCTATTGCGACCGATGACAGGGCGCGGAAAGTCTGGGTGTAGTCGCTTTCGTTGGCCTGCATCAGACTGTGCAGATCGTTCGCCAGATCAAGATCATCATCATGTTCTGACATAAGTCCAAGTTTCCGGCGCATCCCATCCAACCAGTATTGTTGATACAGATCGGGGAACTCATCCAGCGCTTGGGTCAGCTGGCTGATAGCACCCTCTTGATCATCAGGGTTCACCAAAGCAACCAAGGTTTCGGCGAGCCGCGCCAAGTTCCAATGTGCCAGATTGGGCTGGTTCCCGAACGCATAGCGCCCTTGCCGGTCAATTGACGAAAACACCGCGTCAGGGCTGTAGGCATCGACAAAGGCGCAAGGGCCATAGTCGATTGTTTCGCCCGAGATCGTCATGTTGTCGGTGTTCATCACGCCATGAACAAAACCAACGTGAACCCATTGTGCGATCAGCTTTGCCTGACGTTCCTGGACTAGCCGGAAAAGCTCAAGGTAGGGGGAGTCTGCGTCGGCCGCATTAGGATAGTGGCGGGCAATGGCATAGTCGGCCAGCTTGCGAACACGGGCGTGATCCCCACGCGATGCGAAAAATTGGAACGTGCCAACCCGCAGATGTGAAGACGCCACGCGTGCCAAAACAGCGCCTTGTTCCGGGCCATCTTGACGAAGCACAGTTTCCCCTGTGGTCGATGCAGCCAATGCCCGCGTGGTTGGAATGCCAAGGGCGTGCATCGCTTCGCCCATAAGGTATTCGCGTAGCACTGGCCCCAGCACGGCTTTGCCATCCCCGCCGCGCGAAAATGGGGTTTTGCCGGACCCTTTCAGGTGGACGTCCCGGCGGTGACCGTTTCGGTCAATCACTTCACCGATCAGCAATGCGCGCCCATCACCAAGTTGCGCAGAGAACCCACCAAATTGATGCCCAGCATAGGCCATCGCGATCGAGGTGCCCCCGTCAGGTGTCCGCATCCCGGTCAGTTCTTGCGCCCCTTCGGGCGTCGAAAGGTGATCGGGATCAAGTCCAAGCTCATCCGCCAGTGGGCGGTTCAGACGAAGGACATGTGGTGCAGGCACTTGCGCGCCTTGCACCAACACATAGAAGCCCTCAAGCTCTCGGGCATAACTGTTGTCGAACTGGGGCTGTGATTTGGTCATACGGTTGATGGCCTATTCAGCCGCATCACGTTTGGGCAAAACCCAATCGGGACGGACGAAGTGGCAGGTATACCCATTTGGCAAGCGCTCCAGATAATCTTGATGCTCGGTCTCAGCCTCCCAGAAATCTCCGGCGGGCTTCAATTCGGTCACGACTTTGCCGGGCCACAGCCCGCTGGCGTCCACATCCGCGATAGTGTCCAGAGCGGTCTGTTTTTGCGTATCGGACAGATAGTAGATACCGGAGCGATAGCTTGTCCCCATATCATTGCCCTGACGGTTTGCCGTGCTCGGATCGTGGATTTGAAAGAAGAACTCCAAGATCTTGCGATAGCTAATTTGATCGGGCTCAAACACGATCTCGATCCCTTCCGCATGGGTGCCGTGATTGCGATAGGTGGCATTCGGAACATCGCCGCCCGTATACCCAACCCGCGTATCCGTCACGCCAGGCAACTTGCGGATCAAATCCTGCATGCCCCAGAAACAGCCCCCGGCCAGAATTGCGCGTTCAGTCATGTGTTTTCCTCCACAAGGTCAAGATAGTCGCCATAGCCTTCGGCCTCCATCCGGTCTTTTGGTACAAACCGCAACGAGGCGGAATTAATGCAATATCGCAGGCCACCCATCTCACGCGGGCCATCCGGGAAGACGTGACCCAAATGGCTGTCACCGTGTTTGGATCGTACTTCGACCCGTTCCATTCCAAATGTGCTGTCGCGATGTTCTGTCACGTGTGCTGTTTCAATTGGAGTCGAAAAGGCAGGCCAACCGCAGCCAGAATTAAACTTGGATGCCGAGGCGAACAGGGGCTCGCCTGTTACCACATCGACATAGATGCCCTGTTCATAGTGCTTATCATACTTGCCCGAATATGCCCGTTCCGTGCCGTCCTGTTGGGTGACCCGAAATTCTTCCGGGGTCAGACGATCAATGGCATCTTGAGTTTTTTGATAACGCATGTTGGTCTCCTTCAGCTACCAGCAGGATATGGGGTGTTGCGCGCAAAATGGAAGCACCGTTTGAAGCACGCCTGCGTGATCGTTTTGTAACGATAGCAGCGCAGGTCCCGCATTCAGAAACGGTTTGGCGAAAACGGGTCAAGCGGCAGAGAAGGCGAGGCCCCCAACGCGAGATCAGCAACCAGTTCTGCCGTGCCGGCGGATTGCGTTAGTCCAAGATGTCCGTGGCCGAATGCATATATTACACGCGGATCGTTCGGGGAAGCTCCGATAACCGGCAAACTGTCGGGCAATGACGGGCGATATCCCATCCATTGTGTGCCGCCTTCCGTCCGTAAGCCGGGTAAAAACTCCTGCGCTTTCCGCAACAGGATTTCAGCACGCTTGAAATTGGGTGGCCGCTTTAGGCCTCCAAGTTCGACTGCGCCACCCACCCTGACGCCACCCCCGATTTTCGATGCGACAAAGCCGTGTCCGCTGAAGGTTAGGTGGGTGCGCAGATCGAACGCACCGGGTGGTAAGGTTGTGTTGTAACCACGCTCGGTCTCCAGCGGGATACGATCACCGAAGTACTGCGCAAGGTGATGTGACCATGCGCCTGCCGCAACGATCAGCCTTGACGTTTCGATCACGCCATCTGAAGCTTCGATCCGTATTCCAGCCTCAGACGGCAAAAGTTTTTTGACCGAGGCGACCTGAATTCGCCCCCCATGGTCACAAAAGGACTGCGCAAGGGTTTCCGTCCAAAGCTTTGGATCGATCGTATTCAACCAATCCGGAGTGAAAACCGCGTGGGTAAAGCGCGTGTCCAACCCCGGTTGATATTCCGCGATCATGTCGGGGTTTGTTAGGTGGTTTCCGTTGAACCCGTGTTCCTGCCGCCGCTTCCATCCGGGAAGCGTGTCACGATACTCTTTTTCGCTTTCGTAAAGGGCCAGTTGCCCATCCCGCAGGATCAGGTGTTCGCCCTTGATCTGAGCCACTTGCCTCTCAAATGCAGCCTTAGACAAGTGCATCAGATCCGCTTGTGCCAGCATTGAGGATTTGTAGCGATCTGGCCAGCTGGAGCGCCAAAACCGCAGCATCCAAGGCGCAATCTTAAGCGCATAGGCGGGCGGGATCGAAAGTGGGCCCAACGGGTCCATCAACCACTTCGGCGCTTTCATCATGATACCCGGCGTGGCTAAGGGAACAATTTCCTGAAACGCGAATGCGCCTGCATTCCCTTGCGACGTCTCGCTTGCGACGCCCTTGCGATCCAGCACACGCACTTTCTGGCCGCGGCGCGCAAGTTCAAGCCCGATGCTGATGCCAACAATGCCAGCGCCAATGATTGTGATTTCGTCAGACATCTTTGACCTTCAAAAACTGCGTTGGCATTCAGGTTCTGATACCATTCTTGAAGGGATCGTCCGCATCAAAAATCAATCGGCTTTCTGCCATTATATAGGCCTGACCCGTGATGGTTGGGATCACGCCACCATTCGGACCAGCGGTGCACGACAGGCGGTACGGGCTACCAATAACGCTTTCCTGCGCAATCTCTTCCCCATACTCAATCCGCCCGTCTGCAATCAAGCACGCCAATCGCGCCGAGCTTCCCGTCCCGCAAGGGGAGCGGTCATAGGCGTCATCTGGGCAAAGCACGAAGTTGCGGCTGTGCATGCCGGAATTTGGTGATGTGTCCTGAAAGATCACATGGTCAATCGGTTCTCCGTTCTCGCCGCCTATCTTGTTTGCATTCGCCGTTTCGCGGATCGCAATGGCTGCATCCGTCAGGGCGCGGATGCTTCCGGGATCGACTGGAAGGGGCGCAGGATCAAGGATGAAAAACCAGTTGCCGCCATAAGCAACATCGCCAGTCACCGGACCAAGGTCGGGTACATCAATCGTGACACCTGCCTGAACGCGGCGGCTTTCGATATTTGTGACCGTCACGGTATTGGCGTCGGACAGATCAACCTCGACCACCCCCACAGGGGTTTCAATGCGGTGTCGGCCAAGTCCGATACGCCCCAAATGATGAAGCGTCACGGCAAGCCCAATTGTGCCGTGACCACACATCCCGATAACAGCGCCCGCGTCGAAATAAATCACTCCTGTCACGCAGCTTTGATCCACGGGTTCGACCAACAACGCGCCAACCATGGCTGGCTGTCCGCGCGGTTCAAGCATGACCGACAAGTAAAAATCTTCGTGTTCTTCGGCCAAGCGCTGCGCACGTTCCGACAAAGGACCATGTCCAAGGTTTGGGCCACCATCCAGAATGACCCGCGTTGGCTCTCCGCCGGTGTGGCTGTCGACTATGTTCATAAGGAATTAGGCCTGAAACTGTTGAGGGACGTGCAGTTTACAACGCAACTTATCACCAGAAAAGACCGTCAGTCCGGTCGCGCCCATTTATTGCGCGGAATTCGCATGGGCAACGACCGGATTCTAAGCCAAGGGCATCGAAGTAAACATCGACGCGCAGACTCGCATTTAGCATGCGCTTGGCACTTTCTTTCAGTTGATCGCCATATGAATCGTGTTGCCGTGCCGCAGGGGTGCGGGACACAGCGCATTCTCTTAGATGGATTGAATTCTTGCTCAAGCGGACAAAGGCGCCAGAAACCCTTTCGGGGACCTTACGAAACTTTACCGTAAGAGCGAGCGTTCCATTGATTGAAATGTCCTGATTCATAGATGATTATTTGAAAAAAAGTCGGATGTCCGCGAGTGGTAAAAAAAGCATAATGAATTTTGGATACGAAAATCCAGAAGAAATACGACGACCTCGCGTAAACTCTCTATTCGTTAGATCTATGGCTCGGATGTTCCACAAAAAATGGTAAAGCACAGCTGCTGAAGTTAGCCGCCAAGCCAGTACATTTATCCACCAAAACCAGACAAGCTTCCGAACGATCCGATTGCTCCTGTCAGGATCGGAGACACGATTGCGATGATGGCCTTTAGCGCGTCCAAAGTCGCGATACGTTGGATGTCGAAGCCAGCAACATCTTCCGCAAGATCTGGCGTGCCTGATGCTTTCACAGCATCATGAAAGGCATCAATGCGCACTTTCAGAAAGAGGCTGACTGGAAGGTAGTAGGACAAGATCAAAATGGAATAGGTGACGCCCCGATAGATCGACAAAGAGCCGACGAGTTGTTCATGCGCCTCTCGCATGTCTTTGTCCAAGATCGCATCGCCGGGCCATCCCATCCAGGAGATCATCAACACCATGCCGGTGGTCAGCAGCATTCCTGAGCAGTACAAATAGCGTTGCGTGCTTTCCTGTGCGGATTTCAAAATCCCCGCTTCTTTTTCAAGGTCTGGATGAGGTGATGCCCCCAACCCAGAAGGTCGGGATAGCGCAAGGACCATGCCCGCTATGACCGCCCCAGCGGACAGCGAGGTAAACAAATTCGCTCGGTCCAGCAGGTATTCCATTGCGTAGAAAGCGCCTTGCTTGTCGCAATTATCTGGCAGACTTCCACCTGCTTCACAGCCCGGCAAACTGGCGCTTAGCATCACTTCAAAATACAGGTTCTCACCAAGCAATGTATGGCTATCAAACCCGGCGGGCATCCAGTCGGGTTCAAAGGTCGAAAAGCTTAGTGAGACCGCGATGACAGCCACGATGCCCAGAAGCGTTGTCAGGATCGATCGACGCGTATGTCGCGAGAAAAGCTCAAAGGTGAAAATGGCAGTCACGGATATGGTCGCCCCGATGAAAAAGAAGAGCGATGCAAGAAAGCGGTAACGCGCGCTAAGTTCGATCAGCCGGGATTGGGCCTTCAATTCAAGCCCTTCCAAATGGACCGTGGTGTCCCCAAACGTGCCAAGCAAATACTCGGCGGCGATCAAGACGACCACAGGAAGCAGCATGATCAGCAAAAAAAAAGGATCAATTTGCAGCTTAGATATATCCTTCGCGCGCGTCATGGCGTTCTCCGTTCAACCCAGTTCAATATCGGCAATCAGCGTCTTGCGCGTGTCGGCAAGCTTGTCGCGGACAATGCTGCGTACATCGGTATAGATGCTGGGACTGAGCGATAGTTTCTGAGCAGATAACCAGTAGTCGAGCTCGTTCTTGCCCCAGGACACGAACAACACGTTCTGCTTGCGATCCTTGAAGGTGAAGTTGAATGCGCCCAGCGCCATGCTGATGATTTCACCCGAGGCTTCGGCGCTGCCGACCTGAAAGTTGCCGCCGGTCGAAGACGAGGTTTCGAAGTCGAACAGCTTTATCTTGCCATCATCTTGGGTCAGCCCGCGCAGCGCCTCGATCGCACTTTGCACGATGCGGAACTGATTGCCGGTGGCGACCTGTGCAAGCGTGGATAAAATCACCTGATCAAAACTGCCATTGCCTTTCATCTTTTGGCTTGCCTCGAACGGGGCGGCTTCGCGGCTCCATCCAAGTATGCTGAGCAGTTCCATATATTTGGCAAACCACGCATCACGCTCTTTCACCGGGTCAAAGGCAGCATCTGCGGCGCGCTGGGCAAACAGCGTGGACAAAAGCACATCTTCTTTCTGTTGCGGCGTGAGGTTTTCGACAAACGAGATCACGCTGGATGCGTTCACTGCGGACTGAAGGGCTTGCTGCGATGTGGCCATGGTTGCAGTCGGATCAAACGCATCGCCGGATCGCATGGTCGGTTCTGCAAAAGCTGACCGGGCGGTACTTCCCGGTGCTGATCGGGGCTTGGCCAGAATGGTGGAAATCAGCATCGCAATCCGGTCGGCCAGATTGGGTATCGCGTCTGGGATGCGGGATGTCTGAGGCCGATCTGGCTTTTGCGGTGCGCCGGGAACATGCGGCAAAAGCGGGGACGTGTTCGGAAGCCGGCTGTCGCGAAACGCCGGCGGCCACGTGGCATTTGTGCCGCGCGTGTCGATATGGGTGAAGCTGTTGTAGCGCCCAATCCCGCCATTGAAGAAACCTTCCTTGTCACGCAGCCAGCGAAGGGCTGTCGCGACCTCGGGTGCGGCCATGCCTGAGACTTTGAAATCCAGCGCCCGAAACGCCATGTGCTGGCTGGCCTTAGCCCCTCCGATACATTTGTTATAGGCGGGCCCCCGATACGCGTTGGTGATGGCAATCGGTTTTCCCAAGCGATCCCGCAAATGGTCAATCGCCTGCGCGGTCTTCGCGATATTGGTCCAGAGGTTGCGCGGCGGATATCGGTTCTTGCCGTGACATGAACCGCCGGGCGTGCTGTGCCCACCGCCGAGGATAAGAAACTCGTCGGTCGAGAAGTTCCTTAGTCCGAGCGACCGAATAAAGGCATCGAAATCTGCATAATCTGACCAGCGTAGCGCAGCAGTGCTGTTGCGAAACCCTGCACCGCGTGCCTTCGCATCCAAAATGGCGCGCACGTCACTGTCTGGGATTTGGTCAAGCTCATCACCTTCCTCGTCTTCGGCACTGACACGGGATTGTCCGCCGCCTGTTTCATTGGCTGGTGAGCCGGGTGCCGTATGAGAAGCCCTTTCTCCATCGCCTCCACGCAACAAGGTGAAGGGTCGATCCGTGACGAAGTGTGGGTCCTTCAACAATGGCTCAAACAACTGAGGGTTCTGGCTGTCACTGTTGATCTCATCATCAATTGCCGTACGGAACGTATAGTAGTCGCCATTGAAGTTGCCATTGTCCCATACTTTCAATAGCGCACCGGTGAAGGCACCGTTGCTGGGCCCGTCCATGGCGAACTGCGTATCCTTGCAGGCGCCAAGGTTCAGAACTGACGCTTGGATGGGACTGGAAAGCGGCGCAGTCATTACGCTTTCTTTCAAGGCGCTGTAGGATTTCGACGCCTCGCGATAGGCCGCTTCATTTGCGCGCCACACACGATCTTCGATGTGCAAGGGCATCGCCCGCACGTTTGGATTCACTGCCATGGGACGGCCAAACAATGTCGCCGGAGCAGTTGGTCCGAACCGTGCCATCGAACCTGAATGGCAGGTGTCGGGCACAAGCAGAACCCGCACGCCCGCGCGGAATTTGGTCCAGAGCATGTAAAGCTCGTCATCGGCAATCTGAAAGTCGAAAAGACACAAGGTCTCGTCCATCTTCTCGTCGCCATCATGGTCTTCGTCCTGATTGAAATCAGGCACGCGCCCGCCATGGCCAGACACAGTGAACAGGAACATGTCACCGGCCTTCAGCTCTTTCGCGGCACGCTCGACTCGGTCCACCACGTTTTGACGGGTCGCGTCGGTGGTCAAAAGCTGCGTGGTTTCAAATCCCTCGGCTTGGGCTAAGGCCTCCATATCCAACGCATCTGCTTCACATGCGGTCAGCTTGCCGTCCCAGCCGTCATAGTGGTTGGGATCAACCGTATTCAGACCGACGTGCAAGGAGAGCCCTTTGGGAGCCCCCCCGGCTATTGTAGTCGGCGCAGAAAGTGAGCTGGCAATTTCGGAGGCACTGCCAAAGGGGCCACCCACCACCGGGGCTGAGGTATCCTGTCCCGCGACTTTCTTGATTTCGGCCTCGAACTTCTTCGCAACGTCGCGGTAGCCTTCATCTGTCGGGTGCAAGCCATCATGCCAGCGGTCATCGCCAACGACACCGCGGCAATCGATATAAGTCGCGTTGGGAACCGAACGGGCCAGACGCCTTAGCCGCCGATTGAACTGATCCATCATTTCGGCAGCGATGGCTTTTTGCAGACCTTTGTCGTTGATGCCACGCTCCTCCATCGGCTTGCCAAGCCAACGGTCCTTGTTTGGCACTGGGTAGTCGTAACCGTGGCAAAGCACGCTGACCTGCGGGAAGTGCTGTTCTACGTCCCGGAACATCCGGCCATAATGGCGCAACGCGTCGTCCAAAAGTGCTTGGAACGAAGGCAAAAGATAGTCAGCAGGCTTCAGGACCGGGTCAAATTCTTCTAGATGCGAGGCAAGCGCGCCGCCAGCCACAAGGTCATTGCCACCCCCGGACAGAAGCAGAATCTCACCGTTCTGTTCACGCAGGGATTTGATGTATTCGCGTTTATCCGCCATCCGCTTCAGAAGATCCCCCGCAGCCCCCAAAGAATAGATGGCATAGGGCTTCATCAGGTGGTCGATCGTGTCCTTCAGCAGCAATGGAAACTGAAACCAGCTGTCACCTTCGGACACGATGATTGGACCGTCATATCCCTGCCGTATCTTTTCGTGAAACTTGCCTTTACGTGAAAGCCGCGCAAACCAGTTGGCCGAATTCATTGCGGCCGCTGTTCGCTGGGCCGCGTCTTCGCCACGCGGGATTTTGACCGTGGAGGGGTTCAGCTTGAAATGCGGGTCAAAGGCACCGGATTGATCGTCATCCAGCACAAAGTACTGCGCCAGCTCCTTTTCGGTCACGTCAGGGTCTGCCAGTTTGGACATCAATTGCTCAACTGAGATTTTGGCCATTGGTCTTCTCCTTTGTCAGGTCACACGTTTCTGAAATCCTTTGATGCACTCGAAAATACTGTTGGTGATGGTTTGATCGTCGTTCAGCGTGGATTGCTGAATGCGCTCAAGATCATGTTTCTGGTCAAGAATTCGGTTCAGCCGGAAAACCGCCCCACTGGATACGGCCGCATCGTTTTCTGCCAAGCTTGCCATGCCCAAGAAAGGCCGCGCCTTCAGATAGGCGCCCGCGTCGGGGGCATCCGTGCCACGAGGAAGAGGGTACCGGTCCTCGAACGCATTCGACACCAAATGAAGCACTGATTTGCCATACCCGCCGAAGCAAACCCGCTCTTCCAGATCTTCAGTTGGAACATAGATACGCGCTGGGACCTTTTCGGCAGCTGTTAACAGCGACTGCACAACCGGTTTGCGAGACGTTGTCTTGCGCCGTCGCTTGCCGTCCAATGGGCCGTTCATTTTGGCAATCCTTGGCAGCAGGACATTCTGCGCGCGCGGCAATCCAATGGCCGGGTGCGCCAGATGCATCGTATCAAACCAAGTTTCGCGAAAGTCGACACCAGGCTGAGAGAAAGGCGGAGGCATGTCGGGTTTGAGCAAAGACAGCATTTCGTGCACCATTAATGCGCCAGCGCCTTCAGCTACGATATGCAGCTCACACCCCGTCTCTTCTTTCAGGTCGAGCAAGCTGTGCAGGAAATCCCCAACGACACCCGTGACTGAATAGCTGCGGTCAAGATGACGCTCGAAAGGCAGCTCACCCGTGCCTTTGAGCGCGCGCATGGCGCTCATCTCGATATCACGCCAGAAGGCGCGCCCGACCCCGCGCACGCGGTTCTCAATCAGTTCGTCCAGATGTTCTGCGGTCTCACCTGCTTGCGACATGCAGCTGTCGAACAGGCTTTCTAGTACCTCTAGCGATTTCTCGACGAAGCTGTTGCACCAAAAGATCGTGTAGGGGTAAAGCCCCAAGGCCTTGATGGCATTCTTACGCGCAACAGCTGCAGAGAAAGCTGGCTTTATCCCCTCAAGACTGCCGGGGATCCACAACAAAATACCACGGTACTTATCGGGGTCAGAAGGGTCAGCTTGTGGGTCGAGCTTGGGTGCTAGATGTTCCTGGGTACGTGACCAGCCATCACTAAAGGACGGATAGGATCCGGATGAAACATGATAACCGTCATCCAGATGCATGTAGTGTCCAACCAGTTCGAAACATGGTGTGGACCCTGACCTGATCTTTCCAACGACGCCTTTGCTGCCTTTCTCTCCGACCGATGCGCCAAAGGCTGCGGGTGCTGGGACCCCAAGGCGCAGCACCCAGCCATCAATGACATTGCGGGCCCAGTCGTCGTAGTTCCATAACCCGATCCCGGCTTGCCCTTTATAGCCGCCCCATTCCGGCCCCCATGAATTCAAGACGTGAAAACCGTGTTCGTCATACCCCGTCAAAACGAAAGCATGCGTTCCCATTTTGCCCTTGGACGGTGGCCAAGTGATCACTCCGTTTTTGTTGGGAACGGCCTGAAGCCAACCATCATGCACATTTGCACTGACCAAAACGGCCTGCGCATCATTCAAGGCGGCGTGGAAATGGTTCAGGACAGACGCCAACCGGAAGTAAGCGCCCAACCCAATGTCGCGGGCATTGCGCGCTTGTTCCACGCTGGTGAAACGCCGGCCGATATCCGGCCCGTCCCCCAGGTAACTATCGCTTTGCCACCTTGTGGCGTCGGGCGGTGTGGTAGCGAAGGGCCAGTCAAGGCAAGCTCCATGGTGATAGAAACCTTTGATTGCAGAGCGCAGGGTCAGAATGCCTTCCCGATCATCCGCCTTCATCGCCTCAAGAGCTGGATACCGATCATGGAAATGAGCCATGCGATAAAGCATATCGGCGCTGGTGATATCTTCGGTTTGCGATGGTGCGGTTCCGTTGGGGTCGCCACCATTGACGTGTTGCAAATGCCGTTGGATGTCGATCAGATTTGCTAGAGCATACCCTACGCACCGACCTGAGTTGCCTTGATTGCGAACCGAAAAGGTCGGGTGACGTAAACCTTCTTCATCAGGCAGCGTCAGCAGATGCGGATCTAAGGAAAGAGAGCGTTTCAGGATTGCCAAATTCGGCACATAATCTTGATCCCGCAGATCAATCCAATCTGCACGGACCCCCATTTCACCAACAAATTTAGTATCAGTTTCGGACATTCGCACACGCGGCCCAAATAAGATTTTGCAATTAAATTTAGAAGACTTGAAGGGCTATTCTATCACAATGCGGGTCATTCTCAAAATCTACACGGTCGCCATGCGTACGCTGGCATTGGGCTGGGATGGGCAACACTAGAAAATGAGTGAGTGAAATACTGTCTGCCGAACATGGCAGGCTAACCAAGTTTAGCCAGAGCTTCCGCCACCGCTTTGTCCGAACTTTCGGAAAAGTTTTGTGCGATCAAATGCCTCTTCCAAGGCATCGGTGCGCTGTTTCACGTCGTCCCAAAGGCGTTCCTGCACCTCGGCCACAACGCATTCCAAAAGCACCAACAGGGCCGCCATGGAATCCCATGCAGATGGGGCAGCGATACGTGCGCTGAAGGTATGGCGCGCCAGTCGATGGATCGGGGATCGCCATTGGTCTGTAAACAGCACAATTTCTGCCTCGCGTTCGTGGCAAAGCTGGCCAATGACAAGGGTCGTGTTCTCGTATCGGCGAACGTCCAAGGCGATCAACACATCTCCTTTTCGGATGTCCAAAAGCTCGTGCGTCCAAGACGCTGAGAAGGGTAGAAGCCGCACATCAGGGCGGATCATTTGAAGGTGCAAATACAGATACTGTGCAAGCGTGCCCGTAATCCGACCCCCGGTGATAAATATCCGTCGGTTTGGATCGCAAAGCAATTTGCACAAGGCGTCGAACTCTTCTGGAATCCACCTCGTCCAAACTGCGTTTTTGGTTCTCAAGCGCTTGCCGCGAATACCGATTCAGCGTGTGTTCTTCTGGCAGATCCGTTTTCCACACATCCCGTTTTGCCACGGGGTCCGAGATCATTTCTTTTAACTCACGCCGAAGAGCAGCTTGAAACTGTGGATAACCGTTAAACCCGGTTTTCTGCAAAAGGCGCGCAACGGTTGTTGTTGAAACCGAGGCCTTGCTGGCAAGCTCGGTGATGCTGCCGAGCCCGGACAGGGGATAGTCGTCCAGCAGCACATTCATAAGCTGGCGCTCGGACGGGGTCATGTCATCGCGATGTTTTAGAAGCTGGTCGGTGACACGCACGGGGGACTTCCTTTGTTCTGAGTTTCACCACTCTGTCAAGAATCCTACATATAAATCAAGGGTGCTGGAATTGTTACGGAAAAATATTGACACAGCAAGGCAGGCTGTGGAACTTTTAACAAATGGAATCGAGAAAGCTGATCTCTGAGTTTGGTCCAGCAGTGCATGTGGATCTGATGGGCGATGCGCCCAAAGTGATCGTCGTGTGCGAACACGCGTCAAACAATGTGCCTGCTCATCTGGCAAACCTAGGGTTGGACGAAGAAATGCTGACACGCCATATCGCTTGGGATCCCGGCGCTCTTCCCGTCGCGCAAGCTATGGCTGATCGCATGTCGGCTGTTCTGGTCTACGGTGGAATCTCGCGGCTTGTTTATGACTGCAACCGCCCGCCCGAAGCTATGGATTCCATCCCCGAGCGCAGTGAAATTTTCGACATACCAGCGAATACGGGTATTTCCGATGCAGATCGGGATGCGCGGGTGCGCAATGTCTATCAGCCATTCTCGGAAATGCTTTCCGATCAGATCACCAAGCACCAGCCCAGCCTTGGATTGATGGTCACCATGCACAGTTTTACACCAACCTATCGCGGTCAGAAACGCGAGGTGCAAGTTGGCATTCTGCATGGCGATGACGACCGTATGGCGCGCGCTATGATGAAGACGGTCCCTGCAAGATCTAGAGCTTAATGTTCAGCTGAATGAGCCCTATGCGGCAGTGGATGGGGTTGCGCACACACTAAATGTCCAAGCTGTTCCACGTGGCTTGCCCAACGTGATGATCGAGGTGCGAAATGACCTGATCGAAACACCCGAGCAGCAGACAGAAATGGCGCGCAAACTTGCGGGTTGGATAGCCACGGCGAAAGCTGCTTTGGGTGAAGGGAGCGCCAGTTGATACGCTTCATTTCCGGCTATGTGCATGTCGTCGACGCCATCAACTATCGCATCGGTCGTGTGATGATGTGGGGCTTGTTCGTGATGATGGGGATTCTCTTGTGGTCCTCGATCTCGAAGACGTTTTTCGTGCCGTCAATGTGGACGCTGGAAATGGCGCAGTTCGCAATGGTGACATATTACATCATGGGTGGTCCGTACTCGCTCCAGATGGGATCGAATGTTCGGATGGACCTGTTTTATCACAATTGGAATGACCGCAAGAAGGCGTGGTTCGACGCATTCACGGTGTTCTTCCTGCTGATCTATCTGGGTGTATTGATCTGGGGTGGCGTCGGATCGACCGCCTATTCTCTGGGGTATTGGGGGGACGCGCCGTTTTCCTATTTCTGGGGATTAATCACCGGAAGTGAAGAAATTGGCCGGCTGGAACGTTCATCCACCGCATGGCGACCTTATGCCTGGCCCATCAAATCCATCATGGTCGTCGGCTTCTTCCTGATGCTGCTTCAGGCCATATCAGAACTGTTCAAAGACATCGCCCGCATCAAGGGCAACGAGATCGGTGTGACACGCGCATGAGCCAAGAATATATCGCCATTTTCATGTTCGCAGCGATGATGCTGATGCTGTTCACAGGCCAGCGCGTGTTCGGAGCGATTGGAGCCGTAGGCGCGATTGCTGCGCTTTCGCTATGGGGCGTGGGCGGACAGGACATTCCGTTCTCGGCCGCGATGAAGCTGATGAAATGGTATCCGCTTCTGACCCTGCCGATGTTCATCTTCATGGGCTATGTCCTTAGCGAGAGCCGCCTGGCGGATGACCTTTACCGCATGTTCCATGTTTGGATGGGCCCGGTGGACGGTGGCCTTGCCATCGGCACCATTGGTCTGATGGTTCTAGTGTCCGCCATGAACGGGCTAAGCGTCGCAGGCATGGCCATTGGCGCGACGATTGCGCTGCCGGAACTTTTACGTCGGGGCTACGACAAGATCATGGTCACGGGGGTTATTCAGGCTGGGTCCAGTTTGGGTATTCTTGTGCCACCGTCGGTCGTCTTGGTTCTGTACGCAATGATTGCACGCCAACCGGTGGGCCAACTGTGGCTTGCTGGTGTGATGCCGGGATTGATGATGGCCACGCTTTTTATCATCTACATCTGGCTACGCTGTAAATTCCAACCGCATCTAGGACCTGCGATGAAAGATACTCATGAAGTGTCGCGCGCCGAAAAGATCCGCTTGCTTGGGGCAGGAGTTCTTCCGTTGGCGATCTTCGCTGCGATGATGGTCCCCTTCGTAAACGGCTGGACCTCTTTGGTCGAAAGCTCGGCCATTGGTGCGCTGACAGCTTTGTTCGCCTCTGTCGCCAAGCGTCGCATGACTTGGAAAACATTCGAGACCTGCACCAAGCAGACCCTGCTGATTTCTTGCATGTTTATGTGGATCATTTTGGCAGCACTAGGCTTTGGTGCCGTGTTCGATGGGCTGGGTGCAGTGAAGGCCATCGACAACCTGTTTACGGATCAGCTGGGGCTGGATCCCTGGGTTATTTTGATCCTGATGCAGCTTAGCTTTATTATTATGGGTACGTTTCTGGATGACACCGCGATGCTGGTCATCGTGGCACCGCTTTACGTGCCCTTGGTTAAAGTGCTGGGTTTCGACCTGATCTGGTATGGGGTGCTCTACACCATCACCACCCAGATCGCGTATATGACGCCGCCCTTTGGCTATAACCTGTTTCTCATGAGGGCCATGGCACCACCAGAAATTGGGCTGGGGGATATCTATCGTTCGATTGTGCCATTCGTCCTTATCATGGTGTTGGCTTTGGCAATCATCATGATCTTCCCCCAAATCGCTCTTTGGCTGCCCAATTATGTGTACGGAAAATAACAATAATAAATTCAACCAACTAGGAGAGAAGAAATGACGACAAGACGTAAGTTCTTAACTACCGCCGGGGTTGGCATGGCGGCCGCCCCACTGGCGACACCCGCGCTTGCACAAAGCACGATCAAATGGCGGATGCAGACCTATGCGGGCCCCGCGCTGGCGGCCCACGTAATCGATCCGGCGATCGAGATGTTCAACAAGATCGCAGGCGACCGCATGCAGATTGAGCTGTTCTACGCCGATCAACTTGTCCCAACCGGAGAGCTGTTCCGCGCCATGCAGAAAGGCACGATTGACGCGGTTCAGTCGGACGATGACTCGATGGCGTCGCCCACCGATGTCACCGTGTTTGGCGGCTATTTCCCCTTCGCGTCCCGTTATTCTCTGGATGTGCCTGTGCTGTTCAACCAGTATGGCCTGAACGAAATTTGGGACGAAGAATACTCGGCCGTAGGCATCAAACATGTCAGCGCCGGGTCATGGGACCCGTGCCACTTTGCCACCAAGGAACCGATCAATTCGCTTGAGGATCTGAAGGGCAAACGCGTGTTCACCTTCCCGACAGCTGGTCGTTTCCTAAGCCAGTTCGGCGTCGTTCCTGTGACGCTGCCTTGGGAAGATATCGAGGTCGCCATGCAAACCGGCGAACTGGATGGCGTCGCGTGGTCAGGTATCACGGAAGACTACACCGTTGGGTGGGCTGACGTGACTGACTACTTCCTGACCAACAACATCTCGGGCGCATGGGCCGGGTCGTTCTTCACCAATTTGGATCGCTGGAACGAGCTGCCGGAAGATCTGCAAACGCTGTTCCGTGTTTGCTGTGATCAGTCCCATTATTATCGCCAGTGGTGGTATTGGGGTGGCGAAGCCAGCCTGCGCGTCAACGGCGACAAAATGAAGCTGACCACCATCCCGGACGAGGAATGGGCACAGGTCGAAGAAGCTGCCGTCAAATTCTGGGACGAGATCGCAGCCGAAAGCCCGACCAAGGCGAAAGTGGTTGAAATCTTCCGCAAGTACAATTCCGACATGCAGAAAGCTGGACGCCCGTACCGCTATGGCTAATGGTGTTTTGTGGGGCAGGGACATCCTTGCCCCACACATTCTTGAAAGAGGCAGATATGACATTCGATGATCTAAAGGCCCAAGTGGCACAGGGCAGCATTGATACGGTTTTGGTATGTCTGGTCGACATGCAGGGCCGATTGATGGGTAAGCGGTTTCACGCAGGTCACTTTGTGGCGGGCGCTTATGAAGAAACGCATTGCTGTAACTATCTTTTGGCCACTGATCTCGAGATGGGAACGCCGGAAGGCTATGCCTCGACTTCGTGGGAAAACGGGTATGGCGACTATGTGATGAAGCCGGACCTTGCGACCCTGCGCCCGGTGCCGTGGCTTGAAGGCACGGCCATGGTTCTGTGTGACGTGCTGGATCACCACACGCATGAAGACGTGCCCCATTCGCCCCGCGCGATTCTGAAACGTCAGGTGGCGCGTCTATCCGAGATGGGCTTTGACGCTATGACCGCGACCGAGCTGGAGTTTTTCCTTTTCGAGAAAAGCTTTGACGAGATCAGCAAAGGCGGGTTTCGCGATTTGACTCCGATCTCGGGCTATAACGAAGATTATCACATCCTGCAGACCACCAAGGAAGAGCACGTGATGCGGCCGATCCGCAATCATCTGTGGAACGCTGGGCTTCCGATCGAGAACTCGAAGGGTGAAGCCGAGGCTGGTCAGGAAGAACTGAATATCAAATACGCCCCGGCGATGGACAATGCCGAGTATCATTCGATTGCCAAACATGCGGTGAAGGAAATCGCGTGGCAGCAAGGTCATGCTGCGACCTTCCTGCCCAAGTGGCATCAGGACAAAGTTGGGTCCTCTAGCCACGTGCATCAGTCGCTGTGGAAAGACGGTGCAAACGTGTTCTTTGACCCCGACGATGCGCTGGGCATGTCAGCCCTGATGAAGAACTACATGGCGGGTCTGTTGAAATACGCGCCCGACTATACGGCGTTCATGGCGCCCTACATCAACAGCTACAAACGCTTCATGAAAGGCACCTTTGCGCCCACGCGGATCATTTGGTCCGTGGACAACCGCACAGCAGGTTTCCGGCTGTGTGGAGACGGCACCAAAGCCGTGCGCGTTGAGTGCCGCATCCCTGGCTCGGACATGAACCCCTATCTGGCCATAGCGGGAATGCTAGCGGCTGGTATTGCTGGCATTGAAGAGGGGCTTGAGCTTCAGGCACCGTCAACGGGTGATGTTTATCAGGGGGAAACTGGCATGATACCGGGCAACCTACGTGAAGCGCGTGATGCGTTGCACGGATCAAAGATGCTACGGGCCGCGATGGGCGATGATGTGGTGGATCACTACACGCGCGCTGCGGAAGTCGAGATTGAAGAGTTTGATCGCGTTGTGACTGATTGGGAAATCGCGCGCGGGTTTGAACGGGCATAACGGGGCTTTCCCCAGAATATCTGAGAAAAGAAATAGGGACGTGATCCCTTGGAAGATGGAGACATGGCATGGGCCAGATGTTGAAATGTATCTCGCCGATTGATGGATCGGTCTTTGCAGAGCGTGAGGTTCTGTCGTTGGAAGCCGCGCAGGCTGTGGTTGCGCGTTCTCGGGCGGCGCAAGCAGACTGGGCGGCGCGTCCGTTGCAGGAACGCGTTGATCTGGTGATGGCGGGCGTTGCTGCTGTGGGCGCAATGAATGATGAAATTGTGCCAGAGCTGGCTCATATGATGGGTCGCCCGGTGCGCTATGGCGGCGAATTTGGCGGGTTCAACGAACGCGCCAGCCACATGGCGTCAATCGCAGCAGACAGCCTTGCGGATATCGAAGTGGGTGAGGACGCGACGTTCAAGCGCTACATCAAACGCGTGCCGCATGGTGTGGTGTTTGTGGTTGCCCCTTGGAACTATCCTTACATGACGGCCATCAACACTGTCGCCCCTGCGCTGATTGCCGGGAACGCAGTTGTACTGAAACACGCAACGCAGACACTGCTGGTGGGCGAACGTATGGCGGCGGCTTTTGCCGCAGCGGGCGTTCCCGCAGATGCGTTCCAGAACGTGTTCCTATCCCATGATGTGACCAATGATCTGATTGCGGGCAACGCGTTTGATTTTGTGAATTTCACCGGATCCGTTGGTGGTGGTCAGGCGATGGAGCGCGCAGCGGCAGGCACCTTCACTGGCGTCGGGACGGAACTTGGCGGCAAAGATCCGGGCTATGTCATGGACGATGCCGATCTGGAGGCGGCGGTCGACACTCTGATCGACGGGGCAATGTTCAACGCTGGGCAATGCTGCTGTGGGATCGAACGGATATACGTCCATGAAAGCTTATTTGACGACTTCGTCGCGAAGGCGGTCGAGATCGTGAAGGGCTACAAGCTGGGCAATCCTTTGGATCCGGAAACCACACTTGGTCCCATGGCCAATGTTCGGTTTGCAGACGAAGTGCGCGCCCAGATTTCCGAGGCGATGGCTGATGGGGCTGTGGCGCATATCGACACATTCGCCGAGGATAATGGCGGCGCATATCTGACGCCTCAGATTCTGACCAATGTCACCCACGATATGCGCGTGATGCGCGACGAAAGCTTTGGTCCGGTTGTTGGGATCATGAAGGTCTCGTCAGATGAAGAAGCCATTGCCCTGATGAATGACAGCGAGTTCGGTTTGACCGCTAGCCTCTGGACCAGCGATGTGGATCGTGCCGCCCGTGTGGGTGATCAGGTCGAAACGGGGACAGTTTTCATGAACCGTGCCGACTATCTTGATCCCGGCTTGTGCTGGACTGGCTGTAAAAACACTGGGCGTGGGGGTGGCTTGTCTGTCATCGGCTTCCACAATCTAACGCGCCCAAAATCCTACCATTTGAAGAAGGTGACATCATGAACCTTGTTGGAAACTGGTCTTACCCGACCGCTATGAAGTTCGGCGCTGGCCGCATCAAGGAACTGCCCGAGGCTTGTGCGCAAGCGGGTATGAAACGCCCGCTGCTTGTGACGGACAAGGGCCTTGCCGATTTGCCGATCACGAAGGCGACGCTGGACATCATGGAAGCCGCCGGTTTGGGTCGCGGGATATACAGCGAGGTTGATCCGAACCCGTCAGAGCTAAATCTGACCGCCGGAGTAGAAGCCTTTAACGAAGGCGGGCATGACGGCGTGATCGCCTTCGGTGGTGGGTCCGGTTTGGACCTTGGTAAGATGGTCGCCTTCATGTCTGGGCAAACCCGTCCGATTTGGGATTTCGAAGACGTTGGCGACTGGTGGACGCGTGCGGATCCTGATGGGATCGCTCCCATCATCGCTGTGCCAACCACAGCGGGCACCGGATCCGAAGTTGGACGCGCGTCGATCATCACAAATTCAGTCACGCATGAGAAGAAGATCATCTTCCACCCGAAGGTTTTGCCTGCGGTGGTGATTGCTGATCCCGAGCTGACTGTGGGCATGCCCAAGTTTATCACAGCAGGCACCGGGCTGGATGCCTTTGCCCACTGTGTCGAGGCGTTCAGCAGCCCACATTATCACCCGATGTCACAGGGTATCGCGCTGGAAGGGATGCGGCTGGTCATTGACTATCTGCCGCGCGCCTACGCAGATGGAACTGATCTTGAAGCCCGGGCGCATTTGATGTCTGCCGCCGCCATGGGCGCGACCGCGTTCCAGAAGGGGCTTGGTGCCATCCATGCGCTGTCGCATCCGGTCGGCGCGATCTTCAACACTCACCACGGGACTACGAATGCGGTCTGTATGCCCGCAGTACTGGAGTTCAACGCGGGTGAGATCGCGGATCGGTTTGACCGTGCAGCAGGCTATCTGGGGATCGAGGGCGGCTTCAAAAGCTTCCAAAAGTTCGTACAGGACTTCAATGACAGCTTCGAAATCCCGCGCAATCTGTCTCAGATGGGCGTGTCGTTAGACCAGATGGATGCGCTTGTCGAAGGTGCGATCAAGGATCCCAGCTGTGGCGGCAACCCGGTCGAGCTGACACGCGAAAACTTACGCCAACTGTTTGAAGATGTGATTTGAGCCAATGACCACGGGCATCGTCCTGATCATCCTGTCGGAGGCGCTATTGCATGCGACATGAAACACTATTGTTAGATGGCAGGTGATCGGACATCCACACCGGGTTTGGTGGTGCTGGAACTTGTGATCCCGGTGTTGGTTATGATGGCCGTGTTGCCATTGCCCGCTGCTGAAAGCTGGCCATATCTGATCGCGTACACAGTGATAAACATGGCCTTTTTATAGGCTGGGTCAGGCCAACAAGCACGGAGACCTTTGCATCATATTCCCTTTCGCGCGTGGGTTTGTGCCGGCATTGGTTTCCTTGTGGGCTTTGCTTTTCCTGGGTGAAGTGCTGCCCCCGCAAGCTTGGGTTAGCATCGCCGCTTGTTGGCGGCCATCCGAATGAAAGGGGGCGTCGCAATGATCGGCCTTTCGATCTAACATGAAATCAAGTTCTAACTGGCTTAAGTTGTTGACACGAACCCCTTTCAGGTCGTTCACTTCCGTGGTGGTCAAGGAGTCGTTCAGGCTGAAATCGTGAATGCCTATCATCGTGAGGGCGATTTTGTCCGAACGCTCATGAGCTTGTTACAAAACGGGAATAATCCGACTCAGGCTCATTATCCATCTCCAAAGTCGGCCTTAAAAAGTTGACGTATCTGGCGAGGATTTAAATCTGGACCGAACAAGCGGTGGAACTGGCGCTATTGATGGGCCAGATAATGAAAAAAACTGTCGCAAGACAAAAAGACTAAAAACCAATGGGAGAATACAATGACAACAGAGAACAAGTTCAGTCGTCGTTCTGTGCTGAAAGGCGCAACCACGATGGGTGCGGCCGCATTGGCGACACCACTTTACGTGAAGAACGCACTGGCTTCGTCGGGTGAACTCAATATCCTGATGTGGTCGGACTACCTGCCACCTGAGTTCATTGCAGGTTTCGAAGGCGAGACTGGCATCAAGGTGAACTACACCGGTATCGGGTCGAACGAAGAAATCATCAACAAGATGAAAGCGACCAAAGGTCAGGGCTTTGACATCGTTTCGCCCACCAACAACCGTTCGCTGCAGTGGGAGCCGCTTGAGCTTCTGAAGCCGTTCGATTTGGCAAAAGTGAACATCGACGCCGTAAACCCAGCAATGGCCAAAATCGGTACCGATGCATGGAACTTCGGTGACAGCGGTGCGCACTGGCTGCCGCATATCTGGGGTACCGAAGGTATCGCATACCGCACTGACAAATGGCTGCCATCGGGCGATGCGCCCAGCTATGGCGACGTTTGGTCCGAAGAAAACGCTGGCAAAACCATGGGCCGTGCACACTCGATGATGCTGGGTGCTGGTCTTTACATGGAAGCATCGGGCGAAATGGAGCCGGGTTCTGTCTGGGCTGCATACAACGACGAAGACACCATGCGTAAAGTCTGGGGTCAGATCACTGATTGGTGTGTCGCTCGTAAGTCGCGCATCAAGCTGATCTGGAACGATGCCGACACCCAGAAGAACGGTCTTCTGAACGAAGGTGTTGTCGTTGGCCAGACATGGGACGGCCCGCCGCTGGCCCTGAAATCCGCAGGCGAGCCGGTGCACTATCAAGCACCCGTCGAAGGCGCGATGGCATGGGTTGATGGTATGTCGATGCCGATCGGTGCCGCGAATGAAGAGCAAGTCTATGCCTTCGTCGAATACGCCTACCGTCAGCAGCCTGCTGGTGTGGCGATTGACAGCCACGGCTATAACTCTCCTGTGCTGGGTGCTGACACCCATTCGGGCGACACCTACAAGAAGAACTTCTCGGAAGCCTATCCAGGTGACAGCCTTGCCAACCTAAACCCTTGGCCTGCTGAAGCACCTTGGTACGCGGACGTGCGCACCGAGTTCGTAAACAAATTCAAGAGCGCTTAAGCGACTTGAAAATTGCGCGCCTCCGTCACTGGGCGGGGGCGCGTCACCAACCTGACTGAAACGTCTGGAAACACGGTCGCACGCCTGATCTCAGCGCGTGAACGGCCCGTTCATGGGGAGAGACCATATGAGTGCCGGAGTAGGCGTAGATCTTGAGAACCTCTGGATCCGCTTTGGAGATTTCGTCGCGGTGCGCGACGCAAATGTGCACATCAAGGGGGGCGATTTCTTCTCGTTCCTGGGACCATCGGGGTGTGGCAAGACCACAATCCTGCGCGCTGTGTCGGGCTTTCTAGAGCCCAGCGAAGGCAACGTGCTGATCGGTGGCAACAACATGCGCGGGATTGGGCCGAACAAACGCCCCACTGCGCTGATCTTCCAGAACCTTGCGCTGTTTCCCCTGATGAAAGTCTGGGAGAACATCACATTCTCGATGGAAATCGCGGGTGCATCCGCCAAGGAGCGTCGCAAACGCGCGGACGAGCTTTTGGATATGATTGCCCTGTCTGATCAGGGCGACAAGCTGCCAAGCGAATTATCAGGCGGTCAACGTCAGCGTGTGGCAATTGCCCGTGCGCTTTGCGCTGAACCCGATGTGCTTCTTTTGGACGAACCGCTTTCGGCGCTCGACCTAAAACTGCGTCAGCACATGCGCACCGAGCTTCGTGAGATTCAGAAGCGCGTTGGCATTACGTTCATCTACATCACGCACGACCAAGGCGAAGCGCTGACTATGTCGGACGATATCGCTGTGATGCGCGCGGGTGTGATTGACCAGATCGCAGACGGCAAGACCATCTATAACGATCCGGCGACCGCATTTGCAGCCAGCTTCGTGGGCGAAAACAACGTCTTTCGCGGCAAGGTGTTGGAGGTCAAGGACAGCCATGCTCTGATCCGAACCAACCGCTCGGGTGATCTGCTGTCACGCATCTCGACCGCCAATCAAGGGACGATGAAGGTAGGTGACGAGGCGATGATGTTCATTCGTCCCGAAGCACTTTCGCTGGCCCCGACCGGCACGCAAGGCGACCACTTCGTTACTGCAAAGGTCAACCACGAAGAATTCGAGGGCAACACCTTCAACATCTTCATGGAAGGCGACGGCGGTAAAGAGCTGAAGGTCGCAATCCCCAACCACGGTCAGTCGTTCGAGGATCACTCGGGCCAAGACATGACGCTGGAATACGAGGTCGACAACGCCGTTGCCGTCCCCGCCGGCGAATTGGCTGCGGAATAGGGAGAGACGCGATGCCAAGTTTCCTGAAGGAATTCTTCAACCGGAACGGCACGCTGATGGGATCCCTGATGTTGGGTCTGGTCCTTTTTTGGACCGTTGGCCTGATCATCCTTCCGCAGCTGTCGATGCTCGACTTCTCGTTCCGTCCTAACCTTCCCCCACCCGAAATTGGTGGGCCGAAGGATATCTATACACTCGAGAACTATAAGTACCTGATTTTTGGCCCCGAAGGCGGGTCGCAGGATTACAATGCGGTGGACCTGAAAGTGTTCTTCCGTACGTTGGTGGCGGCCGTCTTTGTGACGCTGTTTAACCTGATCCTGTGCTATCCAATTGCCTACTATCTGGGCCAGACAAAGGGCAACCACATCCGCGTTTTTGCGCTGATGCTGATCATCCCTTACTGGATCAACGAAATCCTGCGCGCCTTTGCGCTTCGGATCATCTTTGGTGAAAGCGGGGTCATAAACACGCTGCTTGTGGGGTCTGGGATATTCGACACGCCCTTTGACTTCATCCGCAATGATATCGCGCTCTATGCGGGTCTGGGATACGCCTATATCCTTCTGATGATCTTCCCGATCTACAACGTGATCGAAAGCCTTGATCACAACCAGATCGAGGCTGCGCGTGATCTTGGTGCACCATGGTGGCGCATCCATAAGCGGGTTGTGATTCCATACGCCAAACCGGGCATCAGCTCGGGCTGTACGATGGTGTTCATGCTGTCTGCCGGTGCGCTGGCCGCACCCCAAGTACCTAGGAGGTCCATCATCGCTTTGGTTTACCCAGCTGATCTATCAGCAGTTCAACGACAACTCTGATTGGCCACAAGGCGCGGCCTACGCGATCGTTCTGCTTGTCACCTGTATCCTTCTGGTGCTTGCTCTGATGCGTGTGTTCAAAGTGAACATGGGGGATATCGGCAAATGACCTCTGATAAAATCATTCGCGTATCCATCTGGAATCTATCTGGGCATTTTCTTCGCCTACCTGCTTGGCCCCCTCGTGATCATGTCGATCACGGCGTTCAACTCGCCCAGCTTTCCGCGGGCAACGCCGTGGGAATGCCTGACATTCGAGTGGTTCGGAGCGCTGTTTCGGGACGAACGCATCCTAAACGGGATCAAGAACTCGGTCCTTGTTGGGATGGGAACGGTGGTCATGTCGGTTTCGATGGGTCTTGCAGGGGCACTTATGCTTACGCAGATCTGGCCGAAGTTGCGGGCGACCTACTACACGATCATCATCGCCCCAATCCTGATCCCCGGCGTTGTGATTGGTATCTCGACGCTGGTGTTCTGGGACCGGATCAACCGGATGCTGGGTCTGGGTGCAGATAGTTTCCTGTCGAATGGGTTGTTCCTGACCATCATCGGTCAGTCCACCTTCATCGCCAGCTACTGCATGCTGGTCTTGGTGGCGCGCCTTCAACGCTATGACATGGCGTTGACCGAGGCGGCGTTGGACCTTGGCGCAACTCACGCACAAGCGTTCCGCAAGGTGCTGATGCCCTTCATGATGCCTGCGATCCTGTCGGCAGGTGTGTTGGCGTTCCTCGCCTCGTTCGAGAACTACAACACCACCACCTTCACCTTTGGTGAATATCCAACGCTGACGATCGAGCTGGCCCAGAAAGTACGTTACGGGATCACTCCGGCGATCTCGGCCTTGGCCTTTATGATCGTAGCGCTGACAGTGTTCTTTGCATTAGTGAACGAGGCGAACATCAAGCGTAAAGCGATGATCGCAGATGCGCGTAAGGATGCCACAGTGGGCGAGTTGGCTGGCAAGATCGAGGTCCCCGGCCTGATCAGTCGCAACCCAGCAGCCATCGCGCTGGTCGTGCTACTGATCGGAACGGTATCTGTGATCGCCTCGGCAATGACCTACAGTCCTGCGCAATGCGTCGCCGGTATTCAGGAACAAAAGCGTCTTGAAACCGAGAAGCGCATTCAAGAACTGCGTGACCGTCGTGCCAAGGATGCAGCCGAGAAAGCAGCGAAAGAAGGTGCTGAAGGTGGGGCAGCCGAAACGGCACCTAAACCGTCGAACAACTCGGGCTTCGGCGGGGTGTTCGCACCGAACACGCTGCAGAACGAAGAAGATGGCGCAACGGAGGATGAAGGTGCTGAAGGATCGTCAAACAATTCCGGTTTTGGAAATGTATTCGATCCGAACTCGATCGGGAATGATAGCAACTGATCATTCTTCTGCTTGAAGAAGGAAAGGCCCGGCAATTCGCCGGGCCTTTTCATGTCTCGGGGATCATTTGCCCCAGGTCATGCGCCTTAAAACCTCGTCCTTGTGGTGGACGTGGTGCCAAAGCGCCGCTGCTGCGTGGCCTGCAAGTAAGGCCCCAAGCGCAAGGGCGGAATAAAAATGCACCTGTGCGAAGAAGGTCGCCAGTGCTTCGCTGCCCGGCACAAATGGGTCGTACATCTCGAACCAGTTGAACACTTTGTTCTTCACGCCGAACCGATCCTGCAGAGGCGAGGCCGAGGCCATCAACCACCCAGACAGCGGCATGATGAACATCAGTGCATAAAGCCCCAGATGCCCCAGTTTCGCGCCCAGCTTTTCCAGTGGGTGCATGTGGTCGGGCAGCGCGGGGGCCGCCCTGTTCAGCAAACGCCAAGCCACGCGGACCAAGGCCAGCGCGAACACGACGAATCCCCAGCTTTTGTGGGTCTGCACCAGCGGGAACTGCACCAAGGCATCCGTGACAAACTGGGTCATCCAGACGCCCAGCCCTATCAAGTACAGAATGATCCCGGCAATCGCCCAGTGCAGGAGGCGCGCGAGCGCCCCCCAACTGTCAGGCGTGTTCGTCAACCGCATGGTTTATTCCCAGCCGCCAGCGCGCATCTCGGCCGAGATTTCCAGGCGCACTTCGTCTGACGTCACAGGTGCAAACATACCAACACCATAGTCCGAACGCAGCATGTCACCGGTCCCCTGAACGCCAATCCAATCGCCTTGGTAAAAGTCGAAGAATTCGCCCAGCGGGTGCGGGCCGTTATGGTTCAGCGTGAAGTTCATGGTGATTGGCTTGGTGTTGTCCTTGATCGTCAGATCACCCACCAGCGTGATCATGCTGTCCGATGTCTGCTCGACCCCGGTTGAGGTGAACGTGATCTCGGGGAAATTCTCAACGTCAAAGAAATCCGCGCTTTTCAGGTGATCGTCCAGCGGGCCGACGCCAGTGTCGATGCTGGCCGGGTCTACTGTCACAGTGACTTTCGTGGCTGCAACATTTGCAGGGTCGAAATCAACTTCGCCGCCGATTACTTTCCATTGGCCCGACTGTTCCGACAGCCCAGCATGGTTGTAGTAAAAGCGGATTTCGGTGTGGCCGGGGTCAAACTTATAGATCTCGGCGGTGGCGGTTCCTGCGGCAGCAAGGCCTAGTCCGAAGGCGGCGGCGGTTAGAAATGGTTTCATTGTGTCGGCTCCTTTGTCATGTTGCATGGCAACGAGGGATGAATTAATAGATGCATGTGCATGTATCTAAAGTGAGTGCGTAGGGGAAGCCGGCAGTCGCTCCGGTAACGGGAATGTGAGATGGACAAAAAGCCAAATGAACAGACCACCGCGATTTGGGTGCTGCTAAACATTGCCCACAAAAGGGTCACGCAGACTTTCGAGGCTGAACTGAAACGCGCCCGGTTACCGTCTGCTGCGTGGTATGATATTCTGTGGGCGCTAGAGCGTGAAATCGAAGGGATGCGCCAAAACGAGTTGGAGCGCCAATCCCTGTTCGATCAACCGAACTTATCTCGCACGATTAAGCGTATGGTCGATGGCGGGCTGGTCACGCAATGCCCAGCTCCCAGCGACCGACGCGGGCGAGTATTGCGGATCACAGATTCTGGCAAAGCCCTACGGGCACAGATGTGGGAAGTCTATGGTGGCCTTATGCTGTCCCAAATTGAAGATAAGGTGCCGGCGGCCCAAATCTCGGGCTTGATCGAAGGTCTGGCGTCAATGGTTCCCGAAAGAGACGATAAAATTCAGGGAAAGTTGAATTTAGCACGTGAAGCCGCTGAAAACTGACCTAAAGATCGGCGTTGAAAAACTCGTGAAGCATTTCGGCCAGATAATGCAGCGCGATTGACCGGAATCAGGAAGGGCTCAGTATGTCCAAAGACTTTTTCAAGATGCTTGAAGAGATGGGGAAACCAGGGTCGAACCCAATGGGTGTTTGGGCCGAAACTTGGATGTCCTATCAACAGGATATGGCAAAGCTTTGGATGACCACCGCTGTGAAAGCAGGTGAGGCTATTGATCCCTCTAAAGACAATCGTTTTCGCGGCGATACATGGAACGAAGGCTTCTTCCCGCTGCTGCGCCATTCCTATGAGCTGACAGCAAAGGCGATGGTGGACATGGCAGATACGGCTGGCCTGTCGGATCACGAGCAGCAAAAGCTCAGTTTTTATGCGCGGATCGCGGCGGATAACTTGTCGCCGTCGAACTTCCTTGCGACCAACCCCGAGGCCCAGAAACTGGCGCAGGAAACGGGTGGTCAAAGCCTGATTGACGGTTACCAGAATATGCTGGCGGATCTGGAAAAGGGCTATATCAGCACCACTGACGAAGAGGCGTTCGAGGTTGGCAAGAACTTGGCCACCACACCGGGCTCTGTCATCTATCGCAATGACCTGATCGAGCTGATCCAGTACAAACCGATGGCCGCAAAGACCCGCAAGGCGCCGATCCTGATCGTGCCGCCCTGTGTGAACAAGTTCTACATCTTTGATCTGAACGAAAAGAAATCCATGATCCGCTATCTGCTTGAACAAGGGCAGAGCGTTTACCTGGTTGCTTGGCGAAACCCGAGCCCTGAAATGGGCGATTTGGGTTGGGATGAATATGTTTCGGACGGCATATTCGAGGCATTGCGCGTGACCACCGAGGTCTCGAAATCTGACGCTGTCGACATCATGGGTTGGTGCAACGGCGGAACCATGTTGACTGCGGCATTGGCCGTCATGCCAGACGACTTGAAATCCAAGTTGGGGACGGCGACCTTCCTGTCGACGATGATCGATTTCTCAGATTCAGGGCAAATCAAGGTGTTCATCGACGAACCACAAGTTGAAGCTTATAACCAACGTCTGAAGTCCGAGAAGGTCGCACCGGGCCGCGACATCGCAAATGCGATGGCAATGCTGCATGTGAACGAAAGCATCTGGGGCTTTGTGGTCTCGAACTACCTGATGGGTAAATCACCAGCGCCCTTTGATGTGCTTTATTGGAATGCGGATACGCAGAACCTGCCTGCCAAATGGTACAGCTATTTTGTCGAAGAAATGTACATGGCGAACAAGCTGAAAGAGCCGGGCGCGCTGACCATCTGCGGAACACCAGTCGATACGCGCAACATTGACGTGCCGTGCTATTTCCTAGCGGCGGACGGCGACCATATCGTGCCGTGGAAGACATCGTTCACTGCGACTGATCTTGTATCCGGCCCGACCGAATTCGTACTGACCACAGGTGGCCATGTGTCCGGCACGGTGATCAACCACCCAGCCAAGACTCGTCGTAAGTTCTGGGCGGATGGCAAGGACAGCTCTAGTGCGGAAAGCTGGCATGAAAGTGCCGATTTGACCGATGGCAGTTGGTGGCCACATTGGTTGGAATGGCTGGACAAAAATAACCCAGCCGAGCGCGGCGCGCCTGCGAAAACTTTGGGCAACCGAAAGTACAAGCGTTTGGCTGATGCGCCCGGTACGTATGTGCATGAGGGCGAGCGTTAATGGGCGTGCAAGAGGTGATCGACACCATCGACCAATCCGAGTTTCATATGATCGAGGTGGATGGTGCGAAGATCCGTTACCTCCACCGCGTCGTGAATTCGGACCTGCCGCCGCTTCTGGTGTGCAACGGCCTTGCCCAGTCCATCGAGGTGCTGTTGCCCTTGCTGGACGAAACCAACGACCGCTGCCTGATTGCGATCGACATGCCCGGAACGGGCCGGTCGCATATGATCGACGATATCTCGTCGATCCCGGATTATGCAGAATTCACGCTACGGGTTCTGGATCAAATCGGCATCAAAGCGTTCGACATACTCGGTATTTCATGGGGGGGTGCGCTTGCACAGCAGATAGCCCATACCGTACCCGATCGTGTGTCCAAGCTGGTGCTGGCAATCTGTTCAGCTGGCGGTGTCGGCAGCTGGTGGGGGACACCCATAGCCCTGTCCGAGATCATGTTCCCGCTGCGCTTCACCAGCAAGGCCTATGGCAACTTCATTGGCCCGTTGATGTATGGCGGCGAAGCCCTTTTCGCTCCGGCTGATTTCCGCGAGTATTCGAAACACGCGATCCGTCCCAGCCCCGAAGGTTACTTCGCGCAGGTGCGCGCAATGTGCAGTTGGACCAGCTTGCCGTGGTTGCGGAACCTCAAGCAGCCCGCATTGGTGATTGCTGGGCAATTCGATGGGCTGATCCCGATTGCTAATCAAATCCTTCTGTCGAATATGCTGCCGAATTCAAAGCTGCATGTTTATCCCGCTGGCCATCTTCTGATGTATACGCAAAGACAAGAAGTCGGTGCTGAGATTACGGATTTCCTGGGTCAGGGTTAGGTAACGTTACAGCTCGTGTGCCCAAGGGGGATTGGCCCCTGCGCGCGACACTGTGATTGCGGCCACTTTCGCGGCCATGATTAGGGCGCGTTCCAATTGGGGGCCTGTAATGTTGGCAAGGGCCGATCGGGTCAGCAGATCATCGTTATAAAGCTGTGCCAAAAGCCCTGCGTTGAACGTGTCCCCAGCGCCGACCGTATCCACGACGCTTGCCTTATCAGCGGGTGCGCAGACGCTCTGGCCATTTGGCAAGAAAGCTTCGGCACCCTCGGACCCCTTGGTCACAACAACGATGCCGGGGCCGTCTTTTTGAAGCAGCGCTGCTTTCTTTGGAAAGGGTGCATCGCTTTGAACTAACCAATCCAAATCCTCGTCTGAAAGCTTGACGATATCTGCCCGCGCCATCGTCTGCTTCAGACGCGCACGATATGTCACTTCATTCTCTATGAAATCTGCACGGATGTTGGGATCCATCATGACCACACAGTCAGTTGGAGCATCCTTTATCATACTTGCAAAGGTGTCAGCGCAGGGCTCAGCGGCAAGCGAGATACCCCCAAAGAACATCGCCTGTGCATCCTTCGGTAATGGCGATAGCTCGTCGGATGCCAGCAAACGCCCCGCTGTGTTTTCATCATAAAACGCATATCGTGCGTGGCCATCAACAAGTTGGACAAAGGCCAAGGTCGTGGGGCGGTCTACCTGCGCAAGATACCCTGTGTCGACACCGCTGGCCTTGACTTCATCGTGCAGCATCTGCCCGAACATGTCGGATGAGATTCCAGCGACCAAACCCACCGGAATCCCCAGCCGACCCAAGGCGATCGAGGTGTTAAATATTGCTCCGCCGGGATGCGGATCAAAGGCTGATTTTCCGCCTTCCATATTGGCTGGCAACATATCGATCAAGGCTTCACCACAACAAAAAATCATCAGGAGTCCTATCGGGTCAGGGTTTTGAAATCAGAAAGCACTGGATGTCCGCAACATTGGTGCCTGTGGCCCCAGTCATCAACAGATCATCGGATGCGGAAAGGGCGGAATAACTGTCATTGTTATCTAACAGCGCCGTGGGGCTTACCCCTGCGGTTCTCATTCTTTGAAGGCTGGATGCGTCAACAACTCCGCCCGCTGCGTCTGTCGGACCATCGCGCCCGTCCGTGCCTCCGCTTAGGAAGACCCAATCGCCCGGTAGTCCACGTTTCTCGGCACCCATTGCCACATGAAGCGCAAGCTCTTGATTGCGGCCGCCCTTCCCCGATCCGGTAAGCTGCACAGTCGTCTCGCCGCCAGCCAACAGCGCTGTGACGGCACCGGATGGTACGGCTTCGGCCGCGTCAAGAAGAAGGGTGGCGGCGGTTTTAACGTCCCCAGTCAGATGGTCCGAAACGACATGAACAGAACCATAGGCTGCGGCGGCTTGTTGGGCTGCTTGCAGGCTTTGGCGGTTTGAACCGATCAGGTGGTTTTCACTGGGTTCTGGGGGCTGAGTGGCAGCTTCTGGCCGCGACAGGTGATCTTGCACTGATGATGGTAGCTCGCTCCAAATTCCAGCCAACTCGCAAATCTCACGTGCATCTTTTCGGGTTCCGATTGGGGAAACTGTTGGCCCGCTTGCAATCGCGCGAAGGTCATCGCCAATTACATCGGACAGTATGTAGGCCGAGACCGGAGCGGGGTCGGCATAGCGCAGAAAGCCTCCGCCTTTCAGTTCACTTAACTGTTGGCGGACAAGGTTCATCTGATTGATGTCGATCCCGGCGGCTAGCAGTAGTGCACTGACCTTTGCCTTGTCAGAGATCGAGATGCCGGTCGCCGGCAAAGCCATTAACGCCGAACCACCACCTGAAATCAGAGCAATGACACGGTCAGCTGAGCCAGCCGTGGCAAGAAGATCAGCAATCGCCTGACCCGCAGACAAACTCGTTTCGTCTGGCACGGGATGCGCACCGTACATCAAGGCAGCACCCCCGGCGGACTCGGTATTTTCCGAATGCGTGATGCAAAGAGCGGTGTTTGGGTCAGAGATTTGATCCAGTGCTTCGCGCATCATGGCAGGGGCTGCTTTGCCGATGCCGATAACAATGAACTTCCCGTCAAGTGCGAGCGCCGGGAAAGGGGCGTCAGACAGCGCGTTTTTCATCGCAAGCGCTGAATCCGCGGTTTCGACGGATTTCTGAAATATCTGCTTAGCGAATTGGCGAAGTGCCCTGATGCTTTGATCTGTCATTTGGCACTCTTTGTGACTGCGGTTTTTCGGCATAACCGGAAAATGTTAGCGCTATTATTCAGAACTGACAGGGCAGAGCAAGCGGTTCAGCCCATTCTTGGCCTATTGAATTACCGCATTCATCCATTCTTCTACAAAGGTCTGGCGCTTTAGCTTGTCCAAGTAGGTCATCAAGGCTGGCTCAAGCACAATAACCGATGGGCTGGCGGTCTCTGATGTCTGGTAGAGCGGCGGCAAGCGGGATGAACCTGCACCGGCGTCGCTGGTTTGAATGTCGATCATGTTTTGAATGAATGCCTCGGCCACGTCTGGGTGCTGCGTGTGTTTGGACACAAACCCCGTGCGCATCATCATGGTCGGAAAATCTGAAGGCAGGATGATCTCGAACCTATCGTCGTTCAACTGGCGTGTCGCGGCGTAGCTGCCCAGAACATTGTAAGCCACAAGAAGTTTGCCCGAGGCCACGTCGTCGATCATTTCCCCAGAACAGCAGTAAAGTTGGGCATCAAGGCTTCCCATGATCTCGGTCAGGCGCCAGAAGGTTTCCGAAGCCCGCGCATCTTGTGTGGCGAAAAGATAGCCAAGCCCGGACTGACGTACGTCATAGGTGCCAATTCTTCCCCGGAAAAGATCAGGCTCCTGCCGCAGCGCCAGAATTAAGTCTTGCCGCGTTTGGGGTATTGGTTTTCCTTCGAATGCGGCCTTGTTGACGACGATGGTCGCGGGCTCTGTGGTGAATGCAAACAAGCGCCCGCGCCATTGCGCCCAATTCGGGTGGGTGATGCCGGGCAATGCACGCGCAAACCCGTCATTCACCAGTTTCAATTGCAGGTCCATGGCGCTGGAAATCACGATGTCGAAACGGTCGGGGGTTTCACGCAAAAGCTGGTCGATCTGAGCGGTTGAGGTCACCAGATACTCAATTGACCACTCCGGATTTTGGGCCAGAAATTGCTCTACGATCGGGGCAAAAAAGGCGGTGTCGGTGCTGGACAGAACGCGCAGTGTTTCGGCAGGAATTTCCCCTTGGAAAAGCTGCTGGTCTTCCCATTCCTGCGCCATCGCGACACAAGGTAGGAGGAACAGGATTAAAGCGAGAATGTAACGCATGCGCCGCCTCCGGGTTGGTTTTCCAAGCTGATCTTTCCGCCATGGGCGGTGGCCACGTCTTGCGCGATGGTCAACCCAAGACCCGAGCCGATAATGCCCTTCACATTGTCCCCGCGTGAAAAGCGGGTCAGCAAATCCTCGATCCCTTCCAATGGGAAGCCTGGTCCCTGATCTCGGATTTGAATGGACGGTCGTGGAGCTGATGTGACGTGGATGGCAATTTCGCTTTCCGCTGGCGAGTATTTCAAAGCATTGTCGATCAAATTGCGGATGCCATTTTGCAAAAGGATACTGTCGCCTTCGACAATCACCGGCTCGTCCGCAAATATCTTCAGATGGATATCCTTCATTTCAGCCACAGGGGACAGGCGCATAACCAGCTCATTCGAAAGTTCGACCAGATCGATGCTTGTGCGTTCCAGATGATCAGCACGGAAGGTGGTCATGGCGTGATCCAACAGCTGCCCAGCCGCGCGCGAACTTTCGTCAATGGCGCGGATCATCGCCCGCATGGCCTTTCGGTTTTCATCCCGATCCACACGTTGAAGCGTCGCTTCGGCATGTGAACGGACCGTCGCCAAAGGGGTGCGGACACGATGCGCGGCTTCTGCGATGAAATCTTCTGACTGGTGTAGGGATGTGTCCAACCGCCCCATCAAGTGATTAAGCGATGCGACCAGCGATGCCATTTCAATCGGGACTGGGCTGGCAACTGGGCTTAGATCTTTCGGGCCGCGCTTGGTTACAGAACTTGTCAGGCGTTTAAGTGGATTAATGGTTGTGGCCGTTGCCCAGAAGGACAGAAGGACAGACAGCAAAAAGAACCCAGTGCCGTACAAAGCCACATTGCGCGAGATGTCGGCGAGGGTGACCTGCAAGGCGTCTTGTGTTTGGGCGACCGTGACCGAAATGACCGTTCGTGTATTCGCCCCGACCAATGTCCGGGCATCCGTAGCGGATCGGATTGCGACGCCGTCATAACTCGCGGTGTGATGCAGGGTTCGCGCCATGTTGCCATCGGTGATGTGTGGAAGGTCCTCATACCCGGACAAGAGCTTATCATCCTGATATATCGCATAAAAAACTCGGTCGTCAGCGTCTGTACTGAGCATCGAAAATGACGCGTAGGGGAAGTCAACTTCAACAGCCCCATCGCGCAAAATGGCCGCATCCAGAATGGAACTGACCGAGGCAGCAAGGATGCTATCTTGCCCCTGTTGCGCGATCTGGGCGGCATATGCACGAACGACGACAAACAATAGGATTGTCAGAACGGCCGCGCCGCCAATCAGGCTGACCGCCAAGCGGTTCCGTAACGATCCGGTGACGTTGACCCCCTCAACCATGGTCCAACCGATACCCTAATCCACGCAGCGTTGTGATACGCAGAATCCGAGGTCTCTAAATGTTTGCGCAGTCGGCCAATATAAACCTCGATCGCGTTTTCCGAGACGTCTTCGTCATACGCAAACAACCGGTCGAACAATTTGTGCTTGGGAAAGATTTGCCCCGGCGCATTGATCAACAACTCAAGCAATCGAAGTTCACGGTTGCGCAGCGTGATCGGCTTGCCATCAATCGCCAAACTACCTGCCACAGGATCGAACGTTGCATTTCCCAGCTGAATGGTGCTTTGCGTCGTGCCCGCTTTGCGACGCAGAACGGCACGGCAACGGGCCTGAAGCTCCTCATGATCGAAGGGTTTCGTCACGTAGTCATCCGCCCCAAGATCCAGAATGCTGATTCTGTCCGACACCTGCGACCGGGCAGTCAGTACAATCACAGGTGTGTCTTTCTGCCGGGCGCGGTGGTGTTTCAGAAAGGTACGGCCATCACCATCGGGCAGCATAATATCCAGTAATATCAGGTCATAGTCTTCAGTGTCCGCAAACGCAATTGCATCCTGAAAACATGCAGCATGATCAACGACATGGCCGTCAATTTGCATGCGGGCGCAGACCGCGTTTGCCAGTTCTATGTTGTCTTCGATCAAAAGGAATTTCATGGGTCTTGTTCATTTCGCGACAGCCGTGACAGGTCCGTGTCAGGTTGTTGTGGTTACCTCGGTTAACTGAGCCGCCTTTCGGACAGTTGTCAAATTGGGAGGAAATCATGACGACATTTTCACTGGGCCGCCGTGCCCTTATGGCGACCGCTTTGGCCGCGATGGCATTTGCATCACCCGCGATGGCGGACGGACACAAAGTAGTCGATAGCATTCACTTTCTGATCCCCGGCGGTGCTGGTGGCGGTTGGGATGGAACGGCCCGTGGCACCGGCGAGGCGCTGACGAAGGCTGGTATCGCAGGCACTGCATCTTACGAGAACATGTCAGGTGGCGGTGGCGGCAAGGCTATCGGCTTTCTGATCGAAAACGCTGACAGCAACCACGGCACATTGATGGTGAACTCGACCCCCATCGTGATCCGCTCGCTGACCGGTGTGTTCCCGCATAACTTCCGCGACCTGACGCTGGTTGCTGGCACCATCGGTGACTACGCTGCGATTGTTGTCGGCAAAGACAGCCCCATCAACTCGATGGAAGATCTTATGGCGGCCTATGACGCTGACCCCAGCGCCACGGCGATCGGCGGCGGATCGGTTCCCGGCGGTATGGACCACTTGGTTGCAGCCATGACATTCGAAGCCGCAGGCAAGGATGCATTGGGCGTGAAATACATTCCCTATGACGCGGGCGGCAAAGCAATGGCAGCCCTTCTGTCGGGCGAGATTGCAGCCCTGTCGACCGGTTTCTCGGAAGCGGTTGATCTGGCGAATGCAGGCGAAGTGAAGATCATCGGCGTGACGTCGGACGAACGTGTGCCGGCTGCCGCTGATGCCATGACCATGAAAGAACAGGGCATTGATACCAGCTTTGTGAACTGGCGCGGGTTCTTCGCAGCACCGGGTCTGCCTGAAGACAAATTGGCTATGTACCAAAAAGCCCTTGCTGAAATGTACGCCACCCCGGAATGGGAAGAAGTGCGCGGACGCAACGGTTGGGTCAACATCCACAACTCGGGCGATGACTTCAAAGCTTTCTTGGAAGAGCAAGAGCAGGTCATTGGTGATCTGATGAAAAAGCTGGGCTTCCTGTAAGCCTTACTTGATCGGGCAGAGCGTCACGCGCTCTGCCCACATTTCTACTGAATTCGGAGGGGATGATGGCACTTGATCGTTGGATCGCGCTGATACTTGTCGGAGTATGCCTGGCTTATGGATACGCCGCTTGGTTCACGATGGATGGAGCGCTTGCGCCCTTCATGAAACGCAACCCGATCTGGCCCAGCACCTTCCCAAAGGTTCTTTCCGTTTTGGGCCTTTTGACATCTTTGTTCATCCTGTCAGGGATTGAAAAGTCTGAACAGAAAGAGGCTGAAATCGACTATCGTCGGCTTGGCGAATACAAGCTGGGGCAAGCCTTACTGCTTTTGGCGTTGATGGTTGCTTACGCGCTTTGCCTACGCCCCCTTGGGTTCATCTTTTCCACCGCTGCTTTTCTGATCTTAGGATCGTTCATTCTGGGTGAACGCAAATGGGTCATCATGATCCCGGTCGCGCTGTTTGCCACGCTGGTCGTTTGGTATTTGGTGCAGCAAGTTCTGGGCATCTACCTGCGCCCATTGCCCGGCTTTGTAGGAGGCTGATCCCATGCTTGAAGGACTTCTGATTGGCCTGCAAACGGCCTTTTCCATTCAAAACCTGTTGATGGTGATCGGCGGTTGTCTGATCGGCACATTTATTGGGATGCTGCCGGGGCTTGGTCCCATGTCGATCATCGCAATCATGATCCCGATCGCAATCTCGATGGGTGATCCATCGGCGGCACTGATCTTGTTGGCTGGTGTTTACTACGGTGCCATTTTTGGTGGGTCGACCTCGTCCATTCTTTTGAACGCACCGGGGGTCGCCGGAACGGTTGCATCAAGCTTTGACGGCTATCCTATGGCGAAGCAGGGCAAGGCAGGGAAGGCCCTGACCATTGCTGCAATTGCAAGTTTCGCGGGGGGTAGTATCGGTGCTCTTCTTCTCATGGTTTTTGCACCGGCCCTGTCCTCGGTCGCGCTGTTGTTCCATTCTGCTGAATACTTCGCGCTGATGGTTGTTGGCCTGTCGGCGATCGCTGCGTTTGCGGGTACGGGACAGGTCGCCAAGGCCCTTATCATGACCTTGTTGGGATTGATCATGGCCACCGTGGGTGAAGGTGCATTGTTCAACATGCCGCGCTTCACAATGGGGATCATGGACCTTCAATCAGGTTTTGGTTTTATCACTCTTGCGATGGCCATGTTCGCTTTGCCCGAGGCACTGTTCCTGGTGCTGAAACCTAAAACAACGCAGGACAGCCAAGATGGCGAGATCAAAGATCTTCGCATCACAAGGGCCGAAGCAAAGGCCATTGCACCAGTGATCGGACGTCAATCGCTGCAAGGATTTTTCATTGGCGTCCTGCCCGGCGCAGGCGCTACGATTGCCAGCTTCTTGGGCTACGCTGTCGAACGAAACCTGGCCACGAAGGAAGAGCAAGAAGAGTTCGGCAAGGGTTCGATCAAGGGGCTTGCGGCGCCTGAAACCGCGAACAACGCGGCTTGCACCGGGTCTTTTGTCCCGCTTTTGACATTGGGCATTCCCGGTTCGGGAACGACCGCGATTTTGTTGGGTGCTTTGATTGCGCTTAATGTAACGCCCGGTCCACGATTGATGCTTGATGAGCCGCAGATTTTCTGGGCTGTTATCATGTCGATGTTCATCGGCAATCTGGTTCTGTTGGTCCTGAACCTACCCCTGATCCCGTACATCGCCAAAGTGCTGTCGATCCCGCGGAATTACCTTATCCCATTCATCCTCTTCTTCACGTTGATGGGGGCTTATATCGGCCAAAACAACGCAACCGAATTGCTGCTTTTGGTGGGCTTTGGTGTCGCGGCCACTGCACTGCGATTTGCAGACTATCCGCTGGCGCCACTTCTGATCGGGTTCATTCTGGGCGGCATGCTGGAAGACAACTTCTCGCGCTCAATGCAGCTGTATGATGGCATCGGGTTTATTTGGGAACGACCTATGACGTTGGGCCTGCTGGTCATCGCGGCCATTCTGGTCTTCCTGCCCAGTTTCCGTGCGCGCCGCGCCCGTCTTCGTGCAAAGGGTGTCGCAGATGGGGATTAATCACATATACCCGAGCCTAAGATGGATCGTGCTCTAACATTTTTAATCGCGGCTATCGGCAGTCTGGGGTTCTATGTCCTTGGGCTGCCTTTGCCGTTCCTGCTGGGTCCGATGTTTGCCTGCCTGATTGCGGCGCTGTCTGGGGTCTCTCTTCAAGGGGCAGGGCAGTTTGGCATTTTCATGCGTACATTTCTGGGCGTTGCCGTAGGCGCGTCCATCACGCCAGAGCTTTTGTGGCGCATGCCAGAAATCGCTGAATCCTTGCTGATCGTGCCGTTGTTCATCGCGACTGTTGCGGCGATTGGTTATCCATTTCTGCGTTTTGTCTTCAAACTTGATCCGGTGACCGCTTGGTACAGCGCGATGCCGGGTGGGCTGCAGGATATGCTTATCTTTGGGGAAGAAGCTGGGGGCGATCCGCGGACACTGTCGCTAATTCATGCGACCCGAATTGTTGTTTTGGTCAGCTGTGTGCCCTTTGCAATGCAGATGGTTTGGAACTTGGATCTGAATGTTGCACCAGGCCAGCCCATGACCGAAATTGCGCCCACTCAGATAGCGCTGATGATCATCGCCGGACTTGTTGGCTGGAAGTTTTTTGAGCGGGTAGGACTGTTCGGCGCATCCATATTAGGCCCGATGATCCTGACTGCCGGTCTGTCTTTGACGGGCTTGATCCATACCCGACCACCTGCCGAGATCATTCAGGCTGCGCAGTTTTTCATCGGCATCGCTGTGGGTGTAAAATATGTTCGGATCACGCGAAGAGAGGTCCGCGAAAGTGTCTTCGCAGGCCTCGCTTATTCAGTGCTGCTTGGCACCATATCGCTTTTGTTCTTTGCATTGGTGGCTGGGCTAGGGCTTGCGCCCTCGCTGGACGCGCTTTTGGCCTTCCTGCCGGGTGGTCAGGCCGAGATGGTGGTGATCGCCATCATTGCCGGCTCTGACCTTGCTTATGTGGTCACGCATCACGTGCTTCGGATCGTACTGGTCGTCATGATCGCGCCGGTGATTGGTCGTGTGTTGCACAAGACCTGATCCCGGCGCGATATGATTAGTTCAGCCGTTCACCGCTTTCCGGTGCGAAGTATGACACCTTACTAAGATCAAACGCCAAGGAGAGGTTTTCGCCCGACTTGGCACTGGTTTCTGCGTGCAAGCGGGCAGTGACTTGCTTGCCCCCTAGATGAGACACCACATAGGTATCAGCACCCGCAGGTTCGACCATTTCGACCATGCAATCGGCTTCCTGCACGTCTTCGCCTGCACGGAAGCCCGCTTCGGCGATGTCTTCAGGGCGCAGGCCCAAGATCACGTCTTCAGGCAAGTTCTTGGCATGTGTATCTGTCAGCACCAACGGGGCGGCACCTGCGCGTTCAATCTCGATCTTGGTGCCTTTGCCGTTGGCCATGGCCCGTGCAGGGATCAAGTTCATCGCCGGGCTTCCCATGAAGTCCGCCACGAACAAGTTCTCAGGGCGGTTATAGATCTCGGCGGGTGAACCGATCTGCTGCACCACGCCGCCCTTCAGGACGACGATCTTGGTGGCAAGGGTCATCGCCTCGATCTGGTCATGGGTCACATAGACCATGGTGGCGTTCAGGTTCTGGTGCAGCTTCTTGATCTCGGTCCGCATCTCAACCCGCAACTTCGCATCGAGGTTGGACAGGGGTTCGTCGAACAGGAACAGCTTGGGATCACGAACAAGCGCCCGTCCCATGGCCACTCGTTGCCGCTGGCCGCCCGAAAGTTGGCCGGGGCGACGCTGCAAAAGCGGTTCGATCTGCAACTGCGCTGCCACTTCCTGAAGCTTCTGTTCCTGCGTTGCCGCGTCCACACCGCGCACTTTCATGCCGAAGGTGATGTTCTTGGCCACCGACATGGTCGGATAAAGCGCGTAAGACTGGAACACCATTGCGATGTCGCGATCTTTGGGGCTGACATGGGTCATGTCGCGCCCACCAATGGCGACCGTGCCATCGGTGATCGGCTCAAGCCCTGCGATGCAGTTCAGCAGTGTGGACTTACCGCAACCCGAGGGTCCAACCAGCACCAGGAAATCCCCCGGTTCAATCGCGACGTTGATGTCTTTAAGGATTCTCGACGGACCCATAGTTTTTGTAGAGGTTTTTGATATCCAGAATAGGAGCCATGGGTTTAGCCTTTCACGGATCCAGCGGTCAGACCGCGGATGAAGTATTTGCCAGCGACGACATAGACAAGGAGCGTGGGAAGGGCGGCGATGATCGCTGCAGCCATGTCCACGTTGTATTCCTTCACGCCAGTGGTTGAGTTGACGATATTGTTCAGTGCAACGGTGACCGGTTGCGTCCCAGCCTGACTGAAGGACACGCCGAACAGGAAGTCGTTCCAGATCTGCGTGAACTGCCAAATGACGGTCACAACGATGATCGGAAGCGACAGAGGCAGGAAGATCGACCAGAAAATCCGGAAGAACCCAGCACCGTCCACTTTGGCGGCTTTCACCAGCTCTTGCGGGATCGACACATAGTAGTTGCGGAAGAACAGCGTGGTGAACCCGATGCCGTAAATCACGTGCACAAAGATCAACCCCGGAATGGTACCTGCGATGCCCATCAGTCCCAGCATGCGTGCCATCGGAAGCAGCACCACCTGGAAGGGGATGAAGCAACCAAACAGCATCAGCGAGAAGATCAGGTTGGCACCCTTGAACTTCCACTGCGCAATCACGTAACCATTGAGCGCTCCAAGAAAGGATGAAATCGCAACGGCTGGGATCGCAAGGATGACCGAGTTCCAGAAGTAAGGGCGAAGACCCTCACACTGGATGCCGGTACAGGCACCGGACCAAGCCGTGCGCCATGCATCAAAAGTGACTTCGCGTGGGAGCGCCACAAGGCTTCCGGTACGAATTTCCTCAAGGCTTTTCAGCGACGTCGTAACCATCACGAAAAGCGGCATCAGGTAGAACAGCGCAAAGATGCCAAGAAGTGTGAACAGCAACCAGCGCAGGGCGATACGGCCCCAATTGCGCGATGGGCTGTGGGCGGGGGAAAGCGAGATATCAGTCATGTTTCACCCTTAGTTCTGAGTAAAGATAAGGAACGATGATCGCGAAGACGACGGCCATCATCACCATGGCAGAGCTTGCCGCTTGTCCGATATCACCGCGTGAGAACGCCATTGCGTACATGTATGTCGCGGGCAGGTCGGTGGCATAACCGGGGCCGCCTCCGGTCAAAGCGATGACAAGGTCGAAGCTTTTAATGGCGAGGTGGGCCAGCACGATGAAGGCTGACAAGAAGATCGGGGCCATCGACGGAATGATGATCGCGGAATAGATGCGCCAGCTGGGGATGCCATCGACCTGTGCGGCCTTGATGATCTCTCCGTCTACGCTGCGTAGACCGGCAAGGAACAGCGCCATGACAAAGCCTGACGCCTGCCAGACACCTGCGATAACAACAGCGTAGATCGCCATGTCAGGGTCAATCACCCAATCGAACGAGAAGTTTTCAAACCCCCAGTCGCGGACCATTTTTTCAATGCCCAGTCCGGGGTTCATGATCCACTTCCACGCGGTACCGGTGACGATCATCGACAGCGCCATCGGGTAAAGGTAGATCGTGCGCAACACGCCTTCAGTGCGGATTTTTTGATCCAGCAGAATGGCGATCAGCAGGCCAAGAACCATTGAGATCACGATGAACAAAGAGCCGAAGATGAACAGGTTCGTCATCGCGGTATCAAACCGAGGCGATGCAAACAGGCGCTCATACTGGATGAGTCCCTCAACTTCGTATTTTGGCAAAAGCCGCGAGCGGGTCAGCGATACCCAAGCTGTCCAGGCAATGAAGCCGTAAACGAAAACGAGGATGGCGATGAAAGAGGGTGCCAGCACCATCTTGGGGATATGACGTTCAAGCCATTCGGTCATTGTAACGACCCCTGAATAAAAGGAGGCCCCGCACCTGAAGGTCAGACGCGAGGCCAGGGAGATTTACATGGAGTTGGCGACAGCGTTGGCCAACTGGTTCACAGCATCAGCCGATGACATGTCCGAGTTGAAGTGTGCGGTCACCACATCGGTGATTGCACCCGACTGAGCACCACGCAGCGCCATACCGTGGGCATAGCTAGGCAGAAGCGAGCCATTTTCCGAGCTTTCGTTCATGTCCTTGGAGGACAGATGCGCGCAGCTGTCAAATTCGTCCAGAGCAACGTCAACACGTGCAGGGATCGAACCTTTGTTCAGGTTGAACACTTTCTGGAAGTTTTTGCCGACGATCAACTTGGACAGAAGTTCTTGTCCGGCTTTCTTGTCGTCACCGTCCACATTGAACATGGCAAAGCTGTCAACGTTGTACAGGAAGCCATCGCCCGGCACTGATGCACACAAGAAGTCTTCGCCCGGCACTTTGCCAGCGGCAAGGAACTCACCTTTGGCCCAGTCACCCATGATCTGGAAGGCGGCTTCGCCGTTCATGACCATTGCAGTGGCAAGGTTCCAGTCACGACCCGAGAAGTTGTCGTCGACATAGCCGCGCATTTTTCGCATCTGGTCAAAGACAGCGACCATTTTGTCGGACTTCAGCGTGTCCATGTCTAGATCAACAAAGGCTTTCTTAAAGCCTTCAGCGCCCAGCATGCCCAGTGCGACAGCTTCGAACACAGTCGCATCCTGCCATGCCTGACCACCATGTGCCAGCGGCGTTACGCCAGCAGCAGCCAGCTTGTCAGCGGCGGCGTTGAATTCGTCCCAAGTGGTTGGCATTTCGATGCCGTTGGCACTGAGCACGTCAGCATTGCCCCAGATCCAGTCGATGCGGTGCACGTTGACCGGAGCCGCACACCATGCGCCTTCGCACATCATGTGACCAGCGATTGATGCCGGCAGAACGTCTGCCCAGCCTTCAGCTTGTGCAACTGCCGAGATGTCAGCCAGAACGCCTTCTTCGTACCATTCCTGAATGGCCGGGCCTTTCAGCTGAACAGCTGTCGGTGCGTTGCCAGACAGTACGCGAGCACGCAGTGCGGTCATCGCAGCGTCACCGCCACCGCCAGCAACAGGCATGTCGGTCCAAGTTCCGCCATTGTCGGCGAACTCGCCCTGCAGCACAGCAACAGACTTGGCTTCGCCGCCAGATGTCCACCAGTGCAGAACTTCTGCCTGCGGCTCGGCCATCAGCGGCAGAGCACAGGTCAGTGTAATAGCCGAAACGGCCGTAAATACGGATTTTTTCATTAGAATTTCCTCCCTTTGGTCACCAAACATCAGGTGACGCTGTCCCAAGCCTGACGATCTTACCCTGCTTTGCGCAATGGTTGTTGCAGCCAATAACGGGTTTCGCGGGTAGAATTTCGACCAATTTGTTACTTGATGTTACGCAAGCCTTGATTTTGTTGCACGCTGTTACAGACAAGCGGACAGTGAATTTGGTTTCATGGTCCCGAGGGAGGAATACGGACATGGCGATTCCACGACTTCTGGTCGTCGATGATGACGTAGATACACGGGGCATGATGACCCAGTATCTGCGCCAAAACGGCTACATCGCTCTTCCCTGCGATAGCGAAAGCGCGATCATGGAGCAGTTAACAAACGGGCGGGTCGACCTGATCTTGCTTGATGTGATGCTGGGCGATGAAAACGGTGTCGAGATTTGCGCGCGCCTGCGTGACGAACAAGATGTACCCATTATCCTTGTCTCGGCTTTGTCTGCAGACCATCACCGCATGGCAGGGTATCAGGTGGGGGCTGACGACTATATTGCGAAACCCTTCAATCCGGAATTGCTTTTGGCACGCGTGCGTGCAGTTCTATCCCGCGCCAAGCGAAGTGCGTCGTTGGTGTATCGTCGAAGCGTATCGACGTTTCGATTTGCAGGTTGGACATATGACGCCAAACTTGATGAAGTGACGTCGCCCCAGGGATTTCAAGTTGCTCTGTCGCGTAAGGAAACGGCGTTGCTGAAGGTTTTTCTGGCCAACCCGCATATCCCTTTGACACGGGAAGAGATCGCCACGTCACTGGATGTTACCGGCGAGGGGCAGGGCGCAGAGGCGTCCGGTCGCGCCATCGACGTTCTGGTCGGACGGCTGCGCGGGAAGATTGAAAGTGATCCGAAACAGCCCGAGCTTTTGCGCACTGAACGCGGCATCGGGTATGTTTTCGCAACAGATGTAGATGTAGAAGGCAGCGCATGAGCCGAGGGTTGCAAATCCGAACGCTTGGGCTGTTGTTGATCCTTGGCTGCTTTACCGCTGCATTTGGTGCAGGCTGGCTTTGGTTTTCGTCAACCAAGGCTTGGCAAGACCATCTGACCCGAAGCTATGTCACCGGTGTTTCACTGTATGAATCCTTGCGCGTCGGAGCAGAACCGCCCCTTGGGGTGTACGTGTCGAAGCTGTCAAACGACGAGGCAGTATTGGCAACGCGAGGTGAGTTTTCCCGGGTTCAAGGTATTCCCAGGCCTGCAATTGTAACCAACATCTCGATTATCGGAGCAGGTCGTGACCCCGTTTCAGGATCGTCGCTAAATGTCGGCATTGTTTCGGGCAAGCTTCAGTATGCCGTGTCCGAATTGGTGTCGAATGAAGGCCAAACAGCAGCGGAGAAGTTTGGAAATGTAACGCGTCTTCTGGCGACCTATTGCGCTGATCCGGTTTTGTTTGCCCGCATGGGTGTTCAGCCGTGGGTGCGTATCGATGGGCAATCCATCTGGGGCTGTGATGCCGCGCCGTCTGACCTGCGGCTTGCTGCTGTTTTGTTGACGTTGATTGCTGTCGCTATTCTGTCGACCATGGTTTTGGACACATCTGCGCATTTCGACCGGTTTGCCAACGCGCTGCGGGAACGTGGACGGCTTGGTGGTCCAGACAGCTATGAAGTTCATGGTCCGGCCGAACTGCGACAGACGGTGTTGGCGGTGAATGCCCACCTTGAACAGGAACGCGCGCAGCTGTCCAAGCGCGCAATGGTTCTGTCTGGGGTCAGCCATGATTTGGGCACACCCGCGACGCGTCTTCGCTTGCGCACAGCCCTGATCAAGGAAACGGACCTGCGCGAAAAGCTTGAAGCTGACATCGACAGTATGACCGAGATGATCGAGAGCGTGCTGACATATACGCGGGCGGAACTGAACGAAGAGACACCGCGCAAGCTGTCGTTCACGTCATTGGTCGATGCGTTGGTGGCTGACTATCAGGACATGGAACGCCCGGTATCGCTTGTGTCGCCGCAAAACCCCAGCGTTGAAGGGGGGCGATCCGTCTTTGCTACAACGTCTGGTTTGGCAGCGCTGCCGGATGAACAACGTATTCTGGTCATGGCGCGCCCAGTATCGTTGAAACGAGCGATTTCGAACCTGATCGACAATGCTTTGAAATACGGACGACGTGCTTCGGTCCAGCTAACCGCGACACCAGAGCATGCCACGATTGTTGTTGAGGATGAAGGATCGGGAATGTCTGCCGAAGACATCGAAGCGGTTGTTGCCCCCTTTAAGCGCGGGGATAACACACGTGCGATTGACGGGTTTGGTCTGGGGCTGACCATTGTTGCCACCGTCGCCGAACAGCATGGCGGGCGTCTTTACTTTGAAACAGGACAACACGGGCTTCGTGCCTGCCTTGAGATTTGCCGTAGGTAGCTACGCCGAGCTTTCTGACAGCAAGCCGCGCTCCTCAAGCACTTTGCGGGCGATGCGGAAACACTCCACCCCTTGCGGGACACCACAGTAGATCGCGATCACATGAATGGCCGCACGGATTTCTTCCATTGTGCAGCCGTTGGTGATGGCGCCGTTCAAGTGAAGTTCCCATTCATGCATTTTGCCAAGCGCGCCGATCATGCTGAGGTTCATCAGGGAACGTGTCTTTGCATCAAGGGCATCATCCCCCCAGCCAAACCCCCAACACCACTCGGTCATGGCTTCTTGAAAACCACGGTTAAACTCGTCAGCGGCTTCCAGATTCTTGTCGACATACTCCGCGCCAAGTGTGGATTTGCGGCGGTCTAGTCCGACCTCAAACAGGTTTGGGTTGGTTTTCTCCATTTGGCAGCTCCTTAGTCTTCCAATGCTTCGATAAGGGCGATGTCTGCGTCGCATGCTCCGGCCCTTTTGGCACGGGCGGCCCGGTATTCTTCAGATTGGTAACAAGCGCGCGCTGTATCGATGCTGTCGAATTCGATGATGACACGGCGTTGCCAGTCTGTGCCCTCAAGCGTTTCTGCTGCTCCGCGTGCCAGAAAACGTGCACCAAATCGTGCAAAGGCTTCTGGTGCGACGGCCTGATATCCCTGATAGGCGTCGGGATCGGTAACCGTCACATTGGCAATCCAGTAAGCTTTGGGCATCGTTACAAATCTTCCTCGGCCAAAAGGCGTTCGGCGATTGCTGTGGTGTCATTCAAATGGTTCTGCACAGCTATTTCAGCTGCGTCAGAATCGCCCGAGACAATGGCCGCGCAAATCGCTTGCATGTGTTTTAAACCGGGCTGTGCGCGATCGGATGTCGCCAGTGTCAGCATGCGCAATCTGCTGATCCGACCATTCAGGCGCTGTACGATGGTCCAGGCTATGTGCTGCCCAGCGCCGTCAAAAATCTCTGAGTAGAAGTCAGCAGTGGCACGAATAAGGCTTCCGGGAACGGGATCATCGAAAGCCCGTTCAAGTTGCTGCAAGGCGGCCTTGAGTGCTTTCTTGCGATCAGGCGTGATGCGCAGGGCGCAGGTGCGCGCTGCTGCTGTTTCAAGCATGCGTCGGATTTCGTAAATCTGCTTGGCATCGTCCCACGTCATTTCCGCGACGATCGGACCACGACCCGGAAGTATTTCGACCAGACCTTCGGCTTCCAGATAGCGAATGGTCTCGCGGATAACGGTGCGGCTGACCCCCAATTGTTCACAAAGCGGACGTTCAACCAGTCGTTCGCCGGGCTTGAAATGCCCCTCAATGATCGCATCCCGCATGCGGTCTTGAACCATATCGCGCAATGTCGCGGGGGGTTGAGATATCTTTGAAAGTACGGGTTTGTTCATGACGGATGGATACCAGTCACGCGGTTCGTGGGCAAGGAATTATTGACATACAAGATTATGGTATACCATGATACGGCAACTGAGTCGCTACGAGGTGCATCATGCCCGCAGAAATCCGCAAAACCCTTTTGCACGTAGAAAACAATCTGATCGAAGGTGGGAAAGCCGCAGAAACGCCGCTGACCATGATTGCCGCAATCGCTGTGATCCGAAGTCCGTGGGCCGGGCAGGGCTTTGTCGAAAACCTAAAGCCTGCGATCCTTGATTGTGCGCCGGGATTGGGTCAGTTGCTAACAGGTATGGTCCTTGATGCCGCCGGTGGCGGGGACAAGGTCGAAGGGTATGGGAAGTCGGCCATTGTTGGTGTGAACGGGGAAGTTGAGCACGGCTCGGCCCTGATCCACACGTTGCAGTTCGGTAACTCCTACCGCGAGGCCGTGGGCGCAAAATCCTATCTGTCTTTCACCAACACACGCGGCCCGGCAAATGCGTCGCTGCAAATTCCTTTGATGGACAAACATGATGCTGGGCGTCGAAGTCATTACCTGACCATCCAAACGCAGATCGCCGACGCCCCTGCACCTGATGAGATCGTCATCGCGCTGGGCGCGTCAATCGGGGGGCGCCCTCATCACCGGATCGGAGATCGCTATCGAGGATCTGAAGGAATTGGGTCATGATGTCGACAACCCTGCAGCTGTCTAAGCCTTACGGTGAAGTCACGGCGCTGACCGCAGGGTCGGGCGAACCTGTGGTTTTGGTTCATGGCGTCGGCATGCAATCCGCAGCTTGGAGCCCACAGATCGAGCATCTGTCGCGCACGCATCACGTTGTAGCAGTAGACATGCCCGGACATGGCGGCAGCGATCCCCTTTCCAAAGACGCGCAGTTGCCCGAATTTGTGGACTGGTTAAGGGCCACCTTACATGCGCTGGACATCGGCCCGGTTGCCCTTGCGGGGCATTCGATGGGTGCGCTGATCGCAAGCGGACTTGCGATAACACATCCTGAACTCGTGACCCGTGTGGCATTGCTAAACGGAGTTTATCTCCGCTCTGATAAGGCGCGTGCCGCAGTAATCTCGCGTACTGAAGAAATCCGTTGCGGTGGGTTTGATTTGGAAACGCCCTTATCCCGTTGGTTTGGGCAAAGCGCGGACGACCAAGCCGCGCGTGCTCAGGTGTCGAAGTGGCTGTCAGATGTTGATCTGGATGGATACGCGACAGCCTACAATGCCTTTGCACGCGGTGATGCGACCTATGCAGATCGCATGGGCGATATCACGTGCCCCATGCTGGCGCTGACGGGTGATGGGGATCAGAATTCGACCCCTGCAATGGCCAATGCCATGGCCAAAGAAGCTGAAAATGGTCGGTCAGTGGTGATCAAGGGGCACAGGCATATGGTAAACTTGACCGCACCCGCGCTTGTGAACAATGCCTTGTCCGATTGGCTCAAAGCCCCAACCGTAGGAGATCGAAATGTCTGAGATCGACCCGCGCGCCCTGCGCAATGCCTTTGGGACTTTCATGACCGGGGTCACGGTTGTGACCACGAATGACAAGTCTGGGCAGCCACTTGGCTTTACCGCGAATTCGTTCACCTCGGTTTCGCTCGATCCGCCATTGGTGCTGGTTTGCCTTGCCAACAGTTCTCGTAACTTCGCTGCGTTTAACGAAGCCGAAGGCTTTGCAGTTAATGTGTTGGCCGAAGATCAAATGAAGGTTTCCAATACTTTCGCAAGCCCGGTTGAGGACCGCTTTGCCACGGTTGATTGGACAGTTGGACCACATGGATCCCCCATCTTTTCGGGTGTTTCAGCTTGGTTCGACTGCTCGATGTTCAATCGGGTTGATGCCGGGGATCACCTGATCCTAGTCGGTAAGGTGGAGGCCTTTGATACAACAACACACCCCGGCCTTGGATACGCCCGTGGGGCCTATGTCACCCCTGCCGCCGAGGCCGAGGCCGTCACGAACAGCGCCGACCTAATGATATCCGCTTTGATCGAATATGATGGCAAAGTGCTGTTATTGGGCAATGAGGACGGAAGACTGACCCTTCCCGAAAGCAAACTGGGCCGCGGCGGTGCAACTGGAACGCTAAAGCGTCTGATTTCGGATGTCGGCGTCGAGGCCGAGCCCGGATTTGTCTATTCGGTCTACGAAGATGAAGCGCGCGAAACGCAACATATCTCGTTCCTTTGCCAAGCCAGCGGACCGGCCAGTGCCAAGGGTAAGTTTACCGACCTTGGAGAAACCACTCTGATGAGCGTTGCGGATCCGGTGATCTGCACGATGTTGGATCGGTTCGCGCGGGAAAACCATATGGGAAACTTCGGGGTGTATTATGGCAATCAGATAAGCGGCAAAGTGCGTCCGCTGACAACAGAGGTGTAAGACATGAAGTTCTCTCTTTTCGCGCATATGGAACGCATATCGCCCGATCAAGATCAGAAGCAGTTGTATGATGAGTTCATCGAGCTTTGCAAAATCGCTGACGAGGGCGGCATGCATGCCATCTGGACGGGTGAACATCATGGGATGAATTTCACCATTGCACCCAACCCATTTCTGAACCTTGTCGACGTCGCAAATCACACAAAAAATGTGCGCCTTGGGACCGGAACCGTAGTGGCTCCGTTCTGGCACCCAATCCGGTTGGCGGGTGAGGCGGCGATGACCGACCTTATTACGAATGGTCGCCTTGATATTGGGATCGCTCGTGGTGCGTATTCGTTCGAATATGAACGCTTGATGCCAGGAATGGACGCGTGGGAAGCGGGACAGCGGATGCGCGAATTGGTTCCTGCTGTGAAGCAGCTTTGGAAAGGTGACTACGCCCATAGTGGAGAGTTCTTCCAGTTCCCAAGCACCACATCAGCCCCGCAGCCGATGCAGGAAGACGGACCCCCGATCTGGATTGCTGCGCGCGATCCGAACAGTCACGAATTTGCCGTCTCGAACGGATGTAACGTGCAGGTGACCCCGCTTTGGAACGGCGAGGCCGAGGTGGAAAGCCTGATGCAGAAATTCAACGATGCCTGTGAAAAGTTTTCGAAGCAGCCTCGTCCAAAGATCATGCTTCTTCAGCACACCTATGTTGCCGATAGCGATAAGGACGCCAAGCTTGGCGCAGAGGAGCTGAACCGGTTTTACTGCTACTTCGGTGCTTGGTTCATGAACAAGCGCGATATATCGCAAGGCTTAATCGACCCACTTTCTGAGGACGAGATTGCCGCACATCCCTTCTATTCGCCAGAGGCAATGGAACGTGATTTGGTGATTGGCACACCAGAAACGGTCATCAAACGTCTAAAGAAATACGAAGCTTTAGGGTATGATGAGTATTCGTTCTGGATCGACAGCTCTATGACTTTTGACCGCAAGAAGGCGTCGCTTGAGCGGTTTATCAATGAAGTTATGCCAGCATTTGGGCAGGGGCATGGGGGGTAAGATGCAGGTCTTTCAGCACTATATTGGCGGCCAGTTTTCGAATGGCGCAACGCAGTTTGAAAGCCTTGACCCGGCCACTGGGCAGGCTTGGGCGCTGATGGCAAGTGCAAACGAAGATGATGTGAATGCTGCTGTCCATGCGGCGCGCGATGCGTTCCTTTCTCCTGAATGGGCAGGAATGACAGCAACGGCGCGGGGCAAACTGCTTTCGACACTTGCGGAGCTAGTGGCCGAGAATGCTGGACGGCTGGCCGAAATCGAAACCCGTGACACCGGCAAGATCATCCGGGAAACCAGTGCGCAGATCGCTTATGTCGCCGAGTATTTTCGCTATTTCGCGGGACTGGCGGATAAGATCGAAGGCGCGCATCTGCCGATCGACAAACCGGATATGGAAGTATGGTTGCGGCGCGAACCGGTTGGCGTCGTTGCGGCGGTCGTGCCGTGGAACTCTCAGTTATTTCTGTCAGCTGTAAAAATCGCGCCAGCCTTGGCGGCGGGTTGCACGGTGGTGTTGAAAGCATCTGAAGATGGCCCTGCGCCTATGCTGGAGTTTGCCAAGATCTTTGATCAAGTTGGGTTCCCCAGGGGTGTCTTGAACGTCATCACGGGTGGGCCCGACGCCGGAGCCGCTCTGACCCGCCATCCGCTTGTTGATCATGTGGCGTTCACAGGTGGGGCGGAAACTGCGCGCCATATCGTACGGAACTCGGCAGAGAACCTTGCCACGACGTCACTTGAGCTTGGCGGCAAATCCCCCTTCATCGTCTTTGACGATGCGGATATCGACAGTGCTGCAAATGCGCAGGTGTCGGGCATATTTGCCGCGACTGGGCAAAGCTGTGTGGCCGGATCACGCTTGTTAGTTCAAGCGTCGATCAAAGACGAATTTCTGGCCTGCCTGAAGGCGAAGGCCGAAGCAATTGTGATCGGCACGCCCAATGACATGGCGACTGAAGTTGGGCCGCTTTGCACGATGCGTCAGCGTGAAACGGCACAAGATCTGATTGCACGGTCGTTGGACGCTGGTGCGAAGCTGCTGACTGGTGGTGCCGCGATCGAAGGTGACGGGTTTTATTTCCCGCCAACAATTCTTGACTGTTCCGATGCACCGGATGCCCCTTGTCTAACCAATGAATTCTTTGGGCCGGTTCTATCCGTCCTCAGCTTCGAGGGTGAAGCAGAGGCCATCGAAATGGCCAACGATACAGAATTCGGTTTGGCCGCCGGTGTCTTTACGCAAAACCTGACGCGCGCGCATCGCATGATCAAAGCTATTCGTTCGGGTATTGTCTGGGTGAACACCTACCGCGCAGTCAGTCCAATCGCACCATTTGGTGGCTATGGTCTGTCTGGTCATGGTCGCGAAGGCGGGCTTCAGGCCGTGCTTGATTACACGACGATCAAGACCGTCTGGCTGCGCACCAGCGATGATCCAATCCCGGACCCGTTTATCATGCGTTGACAGTTCAGCCACCACGCAGAAACTGATCACATTGATCGGTAGCCCCCGTGATCTGCGACTGATTGGGAGGACCAAGATGAACGATCCCGTGCTAGAGCCGTTGGTGTTACGCCACCGCACCTTGCGCAATCGCATCGTATTTGGTGCACACACGACGAACATGTCCCGATTGGGTCTGCCGGCAGAGCAGCATCTGAATTACTATTTAGAACGCGCACGCGGTGGCGCAGGCATGATTGTGGTCGAGCCTATGCCGATCGACCAATCCGCCGTTTTGACTCGGGGAAATTTTCGGGTTGATGACGATGATGTCATTCCCGGCTTTCGGCGCCTCACCGAGGTATGCAAAGCAGAAGGCGCGGTCATCCTTCAGCAGCTTTATCACATCGGGCAGCATGGCGACGCGGACCTGTCCTATGCGCCAAACGTATCGCCCTCAGGGCAGCCCAGCTACCATGACAGTGATGGCAGTCATGCCTTAACGGACGCGGAGATCGAGGAATGCATCGCGGGTTTCATTCGGGCAGCAGAACGCTGTCAGAAAGCAGGGTTTGATGGGGTCGAGATTTGGGCCGCGTACCATTCGCTGATCGAACAATTCTGGCGGCCAACCTCAAACACGCGGACGGACCGGTGGGGGGGATCACTGGAAAACCGGCTTAGGTTCGGATTGCGCATTCAAGACGGCATTCGGGATGCCTGTGGCGAGGATTTCATTATTGGCCTGTCTGTCAGTACAGCCCCCAGCGAACCGGTTGCCTTGTCGGTTGAGCAGCTTGTGGACATCGCAAAAGCGCATGATGCGACGGGCCAGCTTGATTATGTGACCTGCGGGTCTGGAAGCTATCTGGAATTTGATAAAGTGATGCCCAGTTTTGTGTATGGCGAGAAGCTGAGCGTCGACGTCACAACTCAGCTCAAGGCACAGCTCAAGACAGCACGCGTACAATCTGAAAGCCAGATCAGAACGCCGGACAATGCACGTGACGTGCTGCGGGCGGGTCAGGCAGATCTGGTGTCGATCGTGCGTGGTCAGATCGCGGATCCACATCTGGCTCGTAAGATGAGCGAGGATCGTGAGGCAGATGTTCGCGGCTGCATTTCGTGCAATCAGATGTGTTGGGGGCGCCGGTCCCGCGACTATTGGATTTCGTGCCTTATCAATCCATCAGCCGGCCGCGAATGGGAATGGGGCGGCGAACCGTTTGAGCCCTCGGCCCATCCGAAAAAGGTTTTGGTGATCGGGGCGGGACCGGCTGGTTTGGAAGCTGCCAGGGTCGCGGCTGAACGTGGTCATACGGTCACCATCAGCGAGGCCGCGCCGCACATCGGCGGGCAATTTCGACTGGCTGGACTGCAACCCCGTCGCGGCCAGATCGCTAGAGCTTCTGGACTGGTACGAACGGCAGCTTGATCAACTGGGTGTCGATGTGCGGCTTAATCACTTCATGGATGCGGATGACATATCAGCGTTTGCTGCAGATCAGGTGGTGGTTGCCACTGGGTCTTTACCTGCGAACACAGGATGGCAAAGGTTTTGTCCTGAAATGAAGGAACTGCCGGGGCTGGAACACGGAAATGTCGCGTCGGTCGAAGAAGTTCTGCGTCGTGAAGTACCGATAGGCATACGCGTGGTGCTTTTGGACGAAGGCGGCAATTGGCGGGGGGTGGGCACAGCTTGGCATCTTGCAGAAAAAGGACACGACGTAACCATCGTCACGCCAGATGCGGTGGTGGGCAAAGAACTGGCCCGTACCACTGCAGATCACCGTGCCCGCCAAGTCCTAACAGGGTTGGGGGTACGCTTTCATCCGGAAGCTGTGATCGACAGCTGGGGCGCAAACGGTGCCACTGTAAGGTCGTTGCTAAGTGGCGAAAGCCAACTTGTGCCCGCAGATACACTGGTGTTCGCCACGACGAACAATGCATTCACGATGGTGGCCGACGATCTGCGCGACGCAGGGTTGGAGTTTCATCAGGTTGGCGATTGCGTTGCTCCTCGTCAGGCTCCATTCGCATTCTACGAAGGGCGCAAGATTGGGCTTAAAATGTAGTAGTTTTGGTGTGTCATAGCCCCGGATAGGGGCAAGTATTCGTTCGTTCTAACAGGGCGCTGCAATGCAAGACGGTCCTCCCTCTTTACTCGCTTACAGCAAAGTTTTCGACGTTGTCGGGCAGGACTGCGGTGATGCGGGTTCTACCTGCACCGCCTTTGATATAGCCTGCGAATTGGTAAACAACTGGGATGCCCTGACATGACAACCACCACTCACGGAAAACACCTTATTGCGGGCGCTTGGGTCGCAGGCGATGCAAGCTTCACATCGGAACCCGCACATGGGCCCGCCCGCCCGTTTTCGGTAGGCACCCCGGCACATGTAGATGCCGCCGTACAGGCCGCCGAGGACGCGTTTTGGTCCTTTGGCTATTCCAGCCGCGAAGACCGCGCTGCGTTTCTGAATGCCATCGCAGACGAAATCGAAGCCCGCGCCGACGCCATCACCGAGATCGGCACACAGGAATCCGGCTTGCCCGAAGCCCGCTTGCAGGGCGAACGCGGGCGCACAACCGGCCAGTTGCGCTTGTTTGCGTCGCATATTCTGGCGGGTGATTACCTTGATCGCCGTCACGACGACGCTTTGCCAGATCGCGCGCCTCTACCACGGCCAGACCTGAAGATGATCCAACGTCCGATTGGCCCTGTGGCCGTCTTCGGCGCCTCAAACTTCCCGTTGGCCTTTTCCACTGCCGGGGGCGACACAGCCGCCGCGCTTGCCGCAGGTTGCCCGGTTGTTGTCAAAGGCCACTCGGCTCACCCCGGCACGGCTGAAATCGTGGCCGAGGCGATCCATGCTGCCATTGCCAGTTGCAACCTGCATCCCGGCGTCTTCTCGCTGGTTCAGGGCGGTAAACGTGACGTGGGCCAAGCGCTTGTGCAGCACCCGTTGATCAAGGCGGTCGGGTTCACCGGATCCCTTGGTGGCGGGCGTGCTTTGTTTGATCTGTGTGCGCAGCGTCCCGAACCCATCCCTTTCTTTGGAGAGCTTGGTTCGGTCAACCCGATGTTCATCCTGTCGAATGCGGCAACGTCGCGTGGGGCAGAGATTGGTGCGGGTTGGGCCGGGTCGCTGACCATGGGGGCAGGGCAATTTTGCACCAATCCCGGCATTGTGATGATCCGCAAGGATCAGGCCGAAGCCTTCACGAAAGCAGCCACTGCCGCGCTTGAAGCCACGGGTGCCCAAACCATGCTGACCGATGGGATCGCGTCCGCCTATCGCGACGGGCAATCCCGTGTTGCAGGCGCCCCGGGTGTGCAGGAACTTCTGACATCAATGTGCGACATGCGTAACGCCACGCCTTATCTCTATCAGACCACAGCGTCGGATTGGCTGGCCAATGAAGCACTAGGGGAAGAGGTCTTTGGCCCGCTGGGACTAATTGTTCTGGCCGATGACCTTGCGCAGATGCAAGAGGTCGCCCGCAGTCTTCAGGGGCAACTGACCTGCACGATGTTCATGGATGATGAAGACATCGCAGACGCCAAAACTCTGATGCCCGTGTTGGAGCGTAAGGCAGGGCGTATCCTGACCAACGGTTACCCAACCGGGGTCGAGGTCAGTGACACCATGGTCCATGGCGGGCCCTATCCGGCCTCCACCAACTTCGGGGCGACATCCGTCGGCACCTTGTCGATCCGTCGCTTCCTGCGGCCCGTATGTTACCAAAACCTGCCCGACGCACTTCTTCCTGAGGCGTCTATGTTCTAGGGCAAAGAGTCAGTTTGATCTATAACCCGCCACGCGGTCCTGTGCCGCGTGGCGGGTTTATATTTGGTTAAGTCACGCCAGGCTGGGCAGCCAAAGTACGATGGCCGGGAACGCTACCAAAAGCGCGATTGTAATGGCGTCTGCGATGAAGAAAGGCGTCACGCCCTTGAACACATCTTGCACGCTTAGATCGTCCCTTACACCTGCAACCACAAAGCAATTCAGGCCGATGGGTGGGGTGATCAGACAGAATTCGGCCATCTTCACGACAAGGATGCCAAACCAGATCGCACACATTGGTCCAGACATGCCAAATGTGCTGTCCGCGGCGCTGACAAACTCACCACCATTCAGGGCCATCACAGCCGGATAAACAACGGGAAGTGTCAGCAGCAGCATTCCGATGGCATCCATGAACATCCCAAGCACCGCATAGGCCAGCAAGATGCAGACAAGGATCAGCATGGGGGACATGGTCAGCGACGTGATCCAATCCGAGAATGCGCTGGGCAGATCCGCAAATCCCAAAAAGCGCACGTAGACCAGAACGCCCCAGATGATGGTGAAAATCATGACGCTCAGCTTGGCGGTTTCCAACAGGGCTTCTTTCAGCTGCGTCCAGCGCATGCCGTGGTAGAGCGCGATTAGGAAGACAACGAAAGCCCCGATTGCGCCGCCTTCGGTCGGCGTACCCCATGCCTCGCCTCCGAACGGGTTGTAGACAAAGCAGATGATTGTGATGACCACGAAAACAATGGGCAAGGCAGGTGGAAGCGAGACCAAGCGCTCTTTCCAAGTATACCCGGTCACTGGTGGGCCAAACCCTTTAATCGTAAGCGCCATCCCTATGATCAGCAGAGCGTAAATCAGTGCCGAAAACGCTCCGGGGATAAATCCTGCCAGAAGCAATTTGCCGACATCCTGTTCGACGATGATGGCGTAAATCACAAGGATTGCAGATGGAGGAATCAGGGAGGCTAACGTGCCACCTGCTGCCACGACACCAGCGGCGAATTTCTTATCGTATCCGATCTTGAGCATTTCAGGGATGGCGATGCGTGCAAATACTGCCGAAGTAGCGACCGATGCACCCGAAACAGCCGCGAATCCGGCCGTTGCAAAAACCGTCGACACGGCAAGCCCCCCGGGCACCCATGCTATCCAGCGTTTCGCGGCTTCGAACAGTGCTTTGGTAAGGCCGGCGTAATAGGCAAGGTATCCGATTAGGATGAAGGTCGGGATCAGGGACAGGGCCTGACTGGAAACCTTGGAGTGCGGCACCTGACCTGCGGTTTTGACGGCAACGCCCAACGCCCATCCGAAATCATCCAGCCCATAGTCCTTCTTGGCCCAGAAGATCCAGATAAGCCCAATCATCCCAGCAAGAGCCGCCGCAAAAGCCACGCGCATCCCAAGGAAGACCAGCACCAAAAGGCCACCGGTGACCCAAAGTCCAATGTCGATAGGTTCCATCAGTTCTGCTCTTCAAGTTGGTTGGCTTCCATCTGCGCCTGCGTGGCGGCATCAGCTGGTAAGGGGATTGCGATGGGGTTCCCGGTCAGAATGGCGTGAAGATAGGCCCAAACTTGAAGGCACAACCGCACACACAGAATGCCGAATGCCAAGGGGGCCATCAGCTTGGCGGGCCAGATTGGCAATGCAATGTCCATCGAGCTGTCTCGGCTCCACATAGGGGCGGCGAAATCAAAACTGCGTTGGAAATGCGCCCAAGACCCCCAGAGCATCAAAATCATCAAAGCTAAAACGGCCAATGTCGTGATCAACTCAACGGTAAACAGCGTGCGCCCTTTTAACCGGCCCACGACCATGTCCATGCGGATATGCCCACCTTCACGCATCACGAATGATACCCCCATGAAGGCAATCAGTGGCATGGCTTGTTCAATCCAGTCGACATAGCCCGGCAATGGTGCATTCAGCGCGTTGCGCCCACCAACCGAAACCACGGCAAGGATCATCAGCGAAAAAACAGCCAGCCCGCTGATCAAACAAAAGGCGCGTTCGATACGCAGAAAAGCACGATCAGTTTTGCTGAGGATGCTGTTGTCAGACAGCACAAGAGATGCAGTCGCCATGGATGCCTCGTGTGTTGAAGAAAGGAATAAGCCCGCGCCAAGTCCGGCGCGGGCTTAAGGGATCTGCAGATTATTGACCGTCTGCGATCATGCCGGTGACAAGATCATACAGTTCCTGTGCAGGCAGGCCTGCAGCAGTGTTCTGTTCAATCCAAGCCGCGGCTGCGGGGGCTGCGGCGGCTTCTTTGAAGGCTGCGATTTCACCGTCCGAGAACGTAACAACCTCGATGCCGCGTTCTTCAAGGGCAGGGCCCCAAGCATCCATTGTCGCGCCATTGTAGTTGGCCAGGTAGTGATCCATAAACTCGTCAATCGACCCCAAAAGGGCGTTGCGATGTTCGTCGCTTAGATCAGCCAACGCATCTGTGTTGACCACAACCGGGCAGTTCACCGTGCCGGGGTTCAGGTTCGCCGTCCACCAGGTCGCATTCTCGATGGTCCCATAGGACATGTGGGCATGGGGCGCGAAAGCCACAGCTTTTACAACACCGCTGTCCATGGCCTGACGGACTTCTGATGCGGACATTGACGTCGGTACAGCCCCGACGGTTTCCATCGCTTTGCCGATGCCGCCGGTGGCCCGAACGCTTAACCCAGCGAAATCACCCAGCGATGCAGGAGCGTCACCGCCGCCAACGATATTGTACTGCGGCAAGGGCGATGGCATCAGCGGCGTCGCATTCCAACGTGCAAGATCGGCAATGGTGGCGGGGTGTTGATAGACCGCCATCGACAGGGCCACCTCTTGCTCAAGCGAGCTTACGCCCAAGAAGGGCAGTTCAAGTACAGTGATCGATGGGTTTTTGTCGCGGTGATAACCCGCGCAGAATTGTGCCATCTCAAATGCGCCGATCGAGATTCCGTCCAGATTTTCACGGTTCTTGCTAAGGCCGCCATAAGACAGGTTCAGCGTGAAATCGCCCCCTGTCTTTTCTGACACCAGTTCGGCCAGCTTTTCGACGTGCTCTGTGAATGCGCGGCGTTTGCCCCAAAGGGAAACGTTCCATTCTGTGGCCAGCGCCTGACCTGCAAAGGTTGCAGCAATGGTGGCGACAACGGCTCCGTTCAGATACTTCTTCATGTCTGATTTCCTCCCAGAATTCATTATGGAGCGAGTAAACAGCATCTGAAGACAAAAGCGTATGAAGAAAAGTGCCGGGGCATAAGCGGCAGCCCTGCGGATTTCCGCAGAGCTATAAAAGCGCGTCTTTATCGAGACCCAGTTTGACGATTTTTTCGTTCAAGGTGCGCCGCCCAATGCCCAATTCTGTGGCGGTATCATCCATACGGCCAGCGTGCTGTTGGATGGCTTTGCTGATCATCTGACGCTCGAACGCCGCAACGGCTTCGCGCAATCCGGGACGATCCGCCGGATCAAGCGCTGCCCCTGAAAGCGCTTCCCGCATTGTCCCAAGACCCTGCTTGGCCATCATCACGCACCGTTCAGCCACCTGTCGCAGCTCGCGCACATTGCCGGGCCAATTGTGCGCGATCAGTGCCGATGTATCCGCATCCGTCAAATCAGGTGTTGGAACCTCGTACAGCGAGGCGAAATCATGAAGGAAACGAACAGCCAACAAAGCGACATCGTCGGGCCGCGCCCGAAGTGGGGGAAGATGCAGGGCAAAACCGTTCAACCGAAACATAAGATCTTGCCGCAAGCGCCCTTGGCCAACCGCTTCTTCCGGGTCTTCGTTTGTGGCTGCGATAATGCGTAGGTCTAGTTTCTCTGGGGTGCCTTGTGCGGCATCCAGAATCTCTCCTGCATCCGCCAGTCTTAGAAGCACCGGTTGAAGATCTGGGGGACAGGCACAGATTTCGTCCAGAAACAAAGTGCCACCCGCAGCGCTGCGGGCCAGTTTCGGTAAGTTCTCGGCACTGATCTGCGCCGCATTAATCGCGATGAACGGAGCATCACATCGCGATGACAAATCATGGATGGCCCTTGCGACAAGGTCTTTTCCTGTGCCTGTCTCGCCCTGAACCAATACGGATGTATTGCTTAGGGCAACCATCGCAATCGCATCCCGTAGCCGCCGCATCTCGGGCGTTTGACCCAAAAGCACGCGGTCCAATCCAGACAGCTGATGCAAGCGTTCTTTGAGACGCGCGTTGCTTTGGCGCATTTGAAACTGCTCCGCCGCATGCGACAGGATTAGCAGCAATCGCTTTGGGTCATAGGGTTTTTCAACAAAGCTGTAGGCACCATGGTTCATCGCCTCGACGGCGGTCGGGATGTCGCCATGGGCAGATATCAGAACAATAGGGGGGGCCGTGTCGAGGCTTTTCAATAGATCCAGCCCCGTCATGCCCGGCATGCGTACATCAGACAGAATGACATCTGGCTGAAACTGCGCAATCCATCTGGCCGCATCCGTGGCACGGGCCAAGGGTTTGGCGATCCAGCCCGAAGCTTCGATCAGATCGACCAAAGAATTCCGCATCAACCTGTCATCATCAATGATCAACACTCGGAAACTGGTCATGTCTCTGCCTCGTTCTTGGGAAGGTTTACGCAGAACGTTGCGCCGCCATCGGGCCGGTCTTTCGCGGTGATTGACCCGTTGTGATCAGACACAATCCCTGCCGAGATTGTTAGCCCCAATCCCATACCTTCGCCGCTTTCGCGTGTCGTCGTAAAGGGCTCGCGTAGGTCGTCAAGGGAATGATCCCCCAGTCCGTGCCCGGTATCCGCAACCTTGAACCAGACAGTATCCGGCGTGTCGCCCATCGTGATCGTAACGATCTTTTCGTCCTGTTCTTCCACTGCATCGAGCGCATTGCGCACGATATTCGTCATCACCTGCTCGATGCGCAACTTGTTGGCGCAAAGCGTCAACGCGTGCTCTGGCGCCTGCACATCAATCCAAGCATCGCGGGCCTGAATGCTCGATTCTAACAAGGTTAGGGCGTCTTGCGCTGCATCCTTCAGGTCAAACACCTCAAAACTGTCGCGACCCTTGCGAGAGAAGAATTTCAATTGCCGCGTGATGCTTTCCATTCGTGCGACCAAGCCCTGCATCTTTTCGTTCAGGGTTGTTGGTCCCTCGGTCATTTCCGATGCCGCAAGCTGGTTTCGCATGGCTGCAATGGGCTGACCCAGTTCATGCGTGACGGACGAGGCAAGCTGCCCGAGCGCTGCAAGCCGGCCTGCGCGCTCCAGTTCGGTCTGAGTCTTTTGCAATGTCCGCTCTGCTGCACGTCGTTCGTCAATCTCTACGGCCAAACGCTCGTTGGCCAAACGCAGCTCCGCCTCTTCGCGCTCTGATGCGAAAAGCGCCGTTCGCACCCGGCGCAGGCGACTGACTTGCCAAGCACTAAAGCCCAACAAAACAAGCGCTAAGAAGGTTCCTGTCGCAAGCCAGGCCCGCGTTGCAGCCGGATCATCTGGAACAAAGAAATGCAGCGACCAGCCATTTGGCAAATCAGCAGTGCTCAGATACAGAAGGTCTTCTTCGCCAATTCTGGCAGTTTGCCGCAGAATGCTTGGCGACCAGTCCAAAGAAGCAAGCTGTTCGGCCCCGAACTGGCGTGATTGCATGATGTTGTCGCGCTGAGGCGCCGTAAGCCGAGCGAGCGTTTTGTAACGCCAGCTCGGCTCTGACGCCAACAGAACCACCCCGTCTGCATTGGCCAATATGATCTTCTCGCCCGAGGCCTGCCAGTCTTCTTGCAGCCGTGACAAATCGATCTTAATTGCTACAACCCCTGTGGCATCCGACTGCGGCTGGCGCACAGCCATCGCATAAAAATACCCCGGAATTCCTGTTGTCGCGCCGATCCCGTAGAACTCGCCCAGCTCGCCCCTTTGGGCGGCCTGGAAGTATGGCCGATAAGAGTAGTTCTGGCCTTTGAAGCTTCGTGGACTTTGCGCATTTGACGCAGCAATGGTCAGCCCGTCGCTGTTCATCAAGTAAATCGCATCGAGACCCGCGCTATGTGCGAAACGTGCCAGCCTTTTGTCCAAGGCGCTGACGGATCCATCAGAAAGCGCGCTGACCACCATAGGATCAAGAGACAAAAGAAACGGCAGGTGAGCAAAGTGGCGCAGTTCGCTTTCAAGGGTGCTGCGATAAAGCGACAATCGAGCTTCCGCTTTCGCGATTTCCTGCGATTTGAAGTAGCTAAACGAAGCCCAGTGAAGCCCTGCAGCTAAAAGCGTAACCGCCACCAATGAGATCAAGTAAATCGCACGCATGCCTATGACCTGACTGCTGTCATAAGAAAAATCAACCTGTTGGTTTCTTTGGACCGCGTCACATGAATCTCTGTGGCGTAAAACTGTCGATGTCACAGTGTGGCGTTCTTTTCTGAACCAGATCTGTCACGATCTTCCCAGTCACCCCGCCAAGCGTTAGGCCGATATGTTGGTGGCCAAATGCGTATATCATTCGCTTTGATGACGGGGAGGCACCGATCACTGGCAGCGCATCTGGCAGGGTTGGCCGATGCCCTAACCACGTGTCATCGGGTGAGTGTAGATCGCCAAACATTTCATGGGATTTTCGTGTCAGGTAATCAATGCGGCCGTGGTTGAAGGGCGCGTCGATTTCATTGATCTCGACCGTACCAGCAATGCGCAATCCTTGCGCCATTGGGGTGGCATAGAACCCGGCTTCGGCCCAGCCAACGGGCCGAGACACAAGCTCTGCGTGATCTCGATATAGGATGTGATAGCCACGTTCAGTTCCCAGTGGCAACGGCTCCGCACCGGTGCCTTTTATCTGCCGGGACCGCGCGCCTGCGGTGAGCGTGAAGTATCGACCACGTAGCTCAGTTCCATCACTCAGCCATGCCGTCACACCACTCTCATCCGGTTTGCAGCGGTCGAGTCTCGTGGGAAGATACGTGCCACCCAATGCTTCGAACCGGCGCATCATGCGGGCCACAAGCTCTTGCGGGTTGGTCAGATGACGCGCGCCCTTGAAATGCAGCCCGCGATAGATGGGCTGTTTCAGGTTGGGCTCCATCGCACGAACTGCGTCTGGGGAAAGCTCGTCAAAATCTACGCCCTGTTCGCGGCGCATGGCATTGCTTTCACGTGCACCTTCGTACCCGGCGCGGGTCGACCAGACATAAAGACAGTCATTATTGACGATAAGGTCATCGGCACCGGCCGCGGATATCAGGGGATCAAGGCCGGCATCTGCATAGGACAAGAACTGCCCTAAGGCTTCGGAGATATGTCGAACCCTCGAGGCGCGGCAGTTGTTCAGAAATGACAGCATCCAACGCGGGTTCTTTAGTCCATGCAGAAGGTTAAAGCTTAACGGGCTGTCTTTGCTGGTCAGCAGTTGAGGCAGAGATGCAAATATCGACGGGCTGTTGACCGGAATGCAGGCATAGGTGGCGATGGTGCAGGCGGACCCGTAGGTTGTTCCCGATCCCGGTGGATTCGGATCGCAAACAGCGACCTTCAACCCATCCATCTGGGCATAAAGCGCAGCTGACATGCCCACCATGCCAGCGCCCGCAACAATCAGATCGAAGTCCGCTTGCGGTTTCGTCACTGTTTATTGCTCCTCAAGTGCAGTGCGCAGGTTGGCGGCGGAATCTGATCGCCATTGCATCTAACGCGCGGTCAAAGCTTCGATGCTTTATTGTGCTCTCGGAAACGATGGACATCGCCCGATGTTTGTCAAGCGTGTCGCATCCAAGTCTTACGGGCTGGCGAATGTATTACTAGATCAAAACCCCGCAGGCAAAAAAGCACCCTGAATTAAGTATTTACGAGAAATTCGTGAAAGCTTACCGTGAAATTGTGATCCAAATTTCACAGGTCTGCGTAACTAAGATATGTTGACACAGACCTTAGATAACCCGAGCAGCGCAAAAAGCGTCCGCGTGATGCCTTGCCACGAAAGAGAGCCTGTGTCGCAAAGCAAAACCGATTATTCACAACAGACCAAGTGGATGCTGGCCGTTCGGGACAACCGTGATCGCACCGCATTTGCTGCTTTGTTCGACCATTTTGCACCGCGCCTGAAGGGTTTCATTATTCGTTCAGGGGCGTCAGCCCATCAGGCTGAAGAGATTGTTCAGGACGTGATGCTGACCATCTGGCGCAAAGCATCCATGTTCGATCCGCACCGCGCGCAGGTCTCTGCCTGGATTTATCAGATCGCCCGCAATCGCCAGATCGATATCGTGCGCAAGGAAAACCGGCCGATGCCGGAAGAGCTAAAAGAAGAGCCGAGCATGGAACCGGACGCCAGCCAGATACTTGGCCTTGAACAAGAGGCCGGACAGCTGAAACAAGCCCTCGCCAATCTGAAGCCAGAACAGCGAGAGATCATCGAGAAAGCCTATTTGGGCGAGCTGACACATCAAGAGATCAGCGCCCAGACAGGACTACCACTCGGAACCATTAAGTCACGTATCCGGCTGGGGCTGGAACGTTTGAGACACGAGTTGAAGGACCTCAAACAATGAGTGCCATAAACCATCACATCCCCGACGCCATGTTGGCGGCTTATGCAGCAGGCACGCTTCCGCATGCGTTTGCAATTGCCGTTGCCAGCCATGTGTCGCTGTGTGCGCAGTGCCGCGTGGCGCTTGAGGCGCATCAGGCTGTCGGTGGGGCCGTATTGGAAGATACCAATGCTGTTGCAGTGTCGTCTTCGCTTAAGGACAGCATCCTTGCACAACTGGACGCCCCGTTTACGCCCGAACCGGTCTACGATCGGAATGGTATCTATCCGGGACCGGTTATGGAAGTCATGCAAGGCCGCGCGCCCAAGTGGAAGAAACTGGGCATGGGCGTTCGGCAGGATATCCTTACGGCCGACGCGCATGGCTCGGTCAGGCTTCTCTACATCCCGTCGGGCCAAGCCGTTCCGGATCACAGCCACAACGGGTTAGAGATGACGCTTGTCTTGCAAGGCAGCTTTAGCGATGAAACCGGCCGTTTCGGCGTGGGCGATATTGAGATTGCCGATGAAACGCTGGAACATACGCCGGTGGCTGATCCGGGTGACGCATGTATCTGTCTTGCTGCAACGGACGCGCGATTACGCTTCAGTGCGCTGATGCCGAGGCTACTACAGCCGCTGTTCCGGATCTGATATTCTCCGCATCGTAATACTTAGATAAACCATCGGATTTCCGGTGGTTTATTTTTTATTATCAAGTGGTTAGATCACGAATTCGTGAGGAAGTCATCCAACGAAAGTGCTGCTGCGTAACCCTTATACGAACACGAAATAAAACCGGGCGACGCCCGCTCACCGACATGGAGTTCCTACAATGAAATCGAAATTCAAAACCGCCTTCGCCGCTGCCGCACTTAGCCTTTCCGCAGTCGCCGCCCACGCTGACAACATCGTTGAAATCGCCGCTGCTGATGACCGCTTCTCGACCCTTGTCGCCGCTGTGACGGCCGCTGGACTGGCCGAGACCTTGTCGGGTCCGGGTCCGTTCACAGTGTACGCCCCTGTCAACGATGCCTTTGCTGCTCTGCCAGAAGGCACAGTTGAAACGCTGCTGAAACCGGAAAACAAAGGTCAGCTGACCAATGTGCTGCTTTACCATGTGGATGATCGCAAGCTGATGGCTGGCATGATCCCCGCAGGCTCAAACTACTTCAAGCCGATCCTTGCCAGCGAACGTCTGTGTATCACGGCGGGTTCTGATGGCGTGATGATCGCTGATGGTACCGGCGAGATGGCGAACGTAGTGATTGCGGACATCAAAGCCGATAACGGCGTGATCCATGTGATCGACAAAGTGCTTCTACCCGGCACACGCCCTGCCTGTCACTAATCCCCCCGCTTCGGCCCCAAAGCCGGGGCAATTCCCCCAAGGGTCGACGCATTTAGTCTCAGGTGCGTCGGCCTTTTTTTGTTCTGGAAGGTGAATTGGATGCGGTCGGAGTACAGATGTGGCTCTTATTTGCCGCGATAGACGAGGATGTCTGGCAAATACTCTAAGCAGCGCATTGCCCATGAAAAGGGTGCCGGGAAATCTGTTCGGAACCGGCGTTTCTTCATCGCTGATAGCACACGTTCCGCAGCGGCCTCGGGCGTCATAAGCATCGGCATGCGAAAGCTGTTCTTCTCGGTAAGGCGGGTCTTGATGAAACCGGGATTGACCAGACGCACTGTCACGCCGGTTCCTTTGAGGTCAAAGCGCATGGTCTCGGCCAAACTGACAAGTGCAGCTTTGCTGGCTCCATATCCGATTGCAGCGGGCAGTCCGCGATATCCGGCCAGAGAACCAACCAGCGTGATATCTCCCTGCCCATTTTTAACAAAGCCCGGCACAACTTCGCCCAGCACGCGCAGCGCGCCGGTGAAATTGACGTCGCTCATCCTAAGTGCGGCTTTGCTGTCCCATTCGGTTGCGCGCATGGGCTCATAGGCGCCAGCGTTGTAGATCACGCCATCCAACGGGCCGATAGAAGCGGCGGCGGTACGAACAGCATCGGTGTCGGTGACGTCTAACGGCACCACCTGGGCATTCTTTAACGCGCCATAGAGTTGCTCGAGCCTCTCAGCATTGCGCGCGGACAGGATCACGTGCGCGCCTTCTTCATCCAGACGTTGCGCAAGAGCGCGCCCCAAGCCTTCACTGGCCCCGATGAGCCAATAGGTTTTGCCTGGAAAATGCGTCATTCTTCGGCACCGCGCAGATCCTGCCCATCGCTGACAAGCTGTTCCGGTGGGCGCTGTTTCTTCAGAAATGGTGCGCGTTTGAAGTAAAGGATCACGGCCTGCCAATGGATCAACGCCAGAACTCTGGCCGCGCCCATCGGTCTGCGGATCGCAGCCCATGCCAGTGACCCACTGGTTGCGGGGCGGCGGTCGCCGGATAGCGTCGCCAATACGCCGTGATCGCCGTTCTTGAATGAAATGCGAATGTCGATCGCGTCGTCAGTCATGCCGAAATTAAACGCGTAGTGACCTTCGATCTTCTGGAAGGGCGAGACATGCATAAGCTTCTGAGCAACCAAAGTGTCGCCTTTCCGGATCGGCGCGAACCCGTCACGCGCACAGAAATAGCAATGTCGCTGTCCAAAGGTGCTGTTGACCTCGGCCACAAAGGCACGTGGTGTGCCGTCCACAAGGGCAATCCAGAAACTGACCGGGTTGAAGTGGAACCATAAGAAGCTGGGTTGTGTAAGCAGTAGAAGCTGTGCGTTTTCCGTCGACAGCCCGCGTTCTTCCAGAATGGATCGAAACCATTCCACACCGCGACCGTCGTCGCGCACGCCACCATGTCGGTGATCCCAAACGGACCAGAGGTTGAAACGATTGCGAGAAATCAGGCGCGGATTAACCGGGCCAAGGTCGGTCAGCACATAATCCACGCCATAGGTGAACGCATTTTTCAGCGCGCCACGGCGCGCGTGGTGGGTTTGGGCCTGAATATGTTCCAGCATCATATGGTTTCTACGCGCGCGATGGGTGTTTGGATCACTTTAGTGGAAAGTTTTTCCAAACAAAAATGATCCAGATGCCAAGGCCTTACGTAATCCACTCATACCACCCCTGAGGCGAGGACAGCATGTACGATCAAACCCAAGGCCCCCGCAAACGGATCGCCATTGTTGGCGGCGGCATTTCGGGCCTTTCTGCCGCGTATTATTTGGCACCCTTTCACGATGTCACCCTGTTCGAAGCTGCTCCGCGTTTGGGCGGGCATGCGCGCACGGTGATGGCAGGCAAGAACGGCGACCAACCGGTCGATACGGGCTTTATCGTTTTCAACTATGTCACCTATCCTTACCTGACACGGCTGTTTCGCGACCTCGACGTGCCGGTGATCAAAAGCGAAATGAGCTTTGGTGCCAGCATCAATGACGGCCAACTGGAATATGGCCTGAACACCCTAGGCGCCATTACGGCGCAAAAAGGCAACCTGCTGCGCCCGCAATTCATAAAGATGATCGCCGATATCGTTCGGTTTGGAAAACACGCCGAGGCCGCTGCCAAAGACGACGACAAAAACATCGGCGAGCTGGTGGACGAGCTGGGATTGGGGAAGTGGTTTCGCGACAACTATTTGATGCCGATGTGTGGCGCGATCTGGTCGACGCCCGTCGCTGAAGTGGACCAGTTCCCGGCGAAATCGCTGGTGCAGTTCTTTCGCAACCACGCGCTTTTGGCAGGTGCAGGCGAGCACCAGTGGTGGACCGTCAAAGGCGGCAGCATCGAATATGTCCGCAGGCTAGAGGCTGCTTTGGTCGCGCGTGGATGTGATATTCGCACGAGCACTCCTGTTAAGCATGTGCAGCGCGACGATTTTGGCGTTCACATCCATACCGGCGACGCGGAACTGGCTACGTTCGACGAGCTGATCCTTGCATGCCATTCTGATCAAACTTTGAAGATCCTTGGCGAAAACGCCACCGAAGCTGAGGCCGCTGCCCTTGGAAACATCCGCTATCAGCCCAACAAGGCTGTGCTTCATTGCGACACCGGGCAGATGCCGCGTCGCAAGGCCGCTTGGTCAAGTTGGTCCTATCGGTCGCAAGACGGTGACATCGGCGTCACCTATTGGATGAACAAGCTTCAGGCCATCCCTGAAAGCGATCCGCTTTTCGTCACTTTGAACCCCTCTAAGCCCATCCCTACGGATGCGATCTATGACGAGGTGCAGTTTCAACATCCGGTGTTCGACAAAGCTGCCCTGAAGGCCCAGCAGGTTATCCGTCAGATGCAGGGGCAAAACCACACGTGGTTCGCCGGTGCATGGAACCGGCACGGTTTCCACGAAGATGGCATCGCCAGCGCAATGCGCATCGTCCGCAAGCTTACCAACAGTCACCAATTCAAAGGAATGGATTATGCGTTTCACGAACAAAGCCCTGAAGTCGAACTTCCTATCGACATGCGAGCGTCTGCGTGACGGTCAACTGACCCTGCGCACGCCCGAGGGTGAACGCTATCACTTCGGAACGTCTGGTCCCGAAGCGGAAATGGTCATTCGTGATTGGGCGGCTGTGTCAGCCATGGCAGCACATGGGCAGGTCGGGCTGGGGGAAACCTATGTGCAAGGGATGTGGGACACACCGTCCGTTGAAGGCCTGATGGCCTTGGCGATGAACAACCGTGACCACCTTGGTGCCTATGATCAGGCCAGCCCGTTTCACAAGGCGAAGTTTCGATTGGTTGATACGGTGATGCGCGCGAACTCGCGCCGTGGATCACGCAAGAACATCCGGTCCCATTATGACGTTGGAAACGAATTCTACGCGCTCTGGCTGGATGACGGTATGACCTACTCGTCCGGTCTATTTGATGATGGTGACACTGATCTGGCGCGTGCGCAGACCCGTAAGAATGACCGCGCCTTGTCGCGGCTTGGAGACGGTGTCCGGGTCTTGGAGATTGGGTGCGGCTGGGGTGGCTTCGCAGAACATGCCAGTCAGGAAGGCCGGGATGTGACAGGCGTCACGATCTCGCGCAATCAGCACAGCTATGCGGAATGCCGCCTTGACGGGCGCGCTGACATTCAGCTGCGGGACTATCGCGACATCAACGGGCAATATGACAACATCGTCTCGATCGAGATGATCGAGGCCGTCGGCGCGCGCTACTGGCCCAGCTACTTCCAGACACTAAAACGCAATCTTGCCGAAGGTGGGCGCGTGCTGTTGCAGGCAATCACCGTCAAAGACAGTTTCTTTGAAACCTACAAGACGTCGTCCGACTACATCCGCCAATATGTCTTTCCCGGCGGCATGCTGTTGTCCGACAGCGTGATCGCGAGCCAAGCCAACGCCGCCGGTTTTGCAGTGCGCGACAGCTTCGATTTTGGTCGGGACTATGCCCAAACCTGCCGGATCTGGGCCGAACGCCTGAGCGCCCAGAAACGCCGGATTGCCGAGATGGGATACAACGAGGGTTTCTTTCGCAATTGGCAGTATTACCTTGAGATTTGCGCGGCATCTTTCGCCGTGGGTCACACCAATGTGGTCCAAGTGGAGCTCGCCCATGCGTAGATGCATCGCCCTTCTCTGGTTGCTTTTGACACCAATCAGCGCGCAGGCGAATACGGTTGAGGCCGTGTTGCCAGATGCCGAGCTGCGAGGCGCTGCGACGTTCCGGTTCGTGGGGTTCCCGCTCTACAAAGCGCGGCTGTTTACCCAATCCGGCGCACCTTTGGATTGGAGCAAGGATTTTGGGCTTGAACTGCAATACATGCGCAACCTTACAGAGTTTGATCTGGTTGAAAGCACAATGCGCGAGCTTGCGCGCTTGGGGTCGGATTTACCGGTCCGTGATCAGCTGAGCACCTGCTTTGACGATGTGCGCAAAGGTGATCGCTATACGGCGGTGTCAAAGGGGCAGAACAAGATTGCATTCTGGCTGAATGGCAAACCCACCTGTACGCTCTCGCACCCAAAAATTAAGTCCCGTTTCATGGGCATTTTTCTGGGCGAGAACACCCGTTCGAAATCCTTTACCCGCAAACTGAAAGGCGAGTGATGCTGTACCCGCGCGTCAGTCTCTATGCTTTGATGCTGGCTGCGGCGGGCATTCCGCTTTACATCCATCTGCCCCGTTTCGCGTCGTTGAATTTGGGAATTGGATTGGGCGCTGTTGGCACCATTCTTTTGGTGATCCGGCTTGTTGATCTTGTGCAGGATCCGCTGATCGGTTGGGCGATCGACCGCTGGCCACGGGCACAAAGCACTTTCGCGATCACGGCGGCCCTTGGGTTGGCAATCGGCTTTCCTTTGCTGTTTGCGCTGAACTCCGGTCCGAACGTTGTCGCCCAGATCATCGCAATCCTTGTACTGCTATTCTCGTCCTACAGCCTGGGCATGATCCTGCTTTACGCCCGCAGTGCGACACTTGCGGCATCTCCAGCGCCGCGCGATTTGATGACCATGGCCGCCTTCCGCGAAGGGGGGATGCTCACCGGTGTCGTGGTCGCGTCCATCGTGCCGACGATCTTTGTGGCAATGGGCGCAAGCGCGCAGGGTTATCCGGCGTTTGGGCTGTTTCTGGGCGCGCTTGCAGTGGCCTGTGCCGCCATCTCATTCCCTATCTGGCAGCGTCAACCGATCCCGGGCGAACCCTTGTCGCTTTCTGGTCTCAGCCAATCCGGCGCGATGCGACTTTTGGTGCTGGCATTGGTCAACAGCTTGCCTGTCGCCATCACGTCCACCCTGTTTCTGTTCTTCGTCGAAGACCGACTGCAATTGCCGGGCCAAGCCGGCCCCTTACTGATCCTGTTTTTCTTGAGCGCTGGCCTGAGCCTTCCAATCTGGACACGGACAAGCCATCGTTTTGGGCCAAAACTGACCCTTCTGATTGCCATGCCGCTTGCCATCCTCGGCTTTGCCGGCGCGGCGTTTCTGGCGCCCGGAAACCTAGTTGGCTTTGCGATGGTTTGCATCGCTTCGGGGGCGGCGCTGGGCGCAGATATGGTGATCCTGCCCGCCATGTTCTCGGTCGCGCTTAACCGGGCGGGGCTTGAGCCGTCGCTGGCTTTTGGTATCTGGTCTTTCGCTGGCAAGCTCGGCCTTGCGCTGGCCGCCTTCCTTGTCCTGCCCTTGCTTGAGCGAAGCGGGTTCGCGCCCGGCGCGCCCAACAGTGCCCATGCACTGACCACTTTGAACGTCTCTTACGCTGTTATTCCCTGCATCCTGAAACTTGGCGCAATGGCCCTTGTCCTTGCGCTCCCCTCTGAGGGTCGAACCACATGAAACTTCTTACCATCCTTCCCTTGCTGGTACTTTTAGCGATGGTTGCCAAATCCCTGCTTCTAAGCTTCCGCGCGCAAAGCCCCGAGGATTACGCAAGCACCAATCCCGCCTTCGTGCTGAAAACGCACTTGTCCGGCCCGATCCTGTCCGAAGGGCTGATCTATGGACCGACGGGCAAAATGACCAACAGCTTCGTCGCCAAAATGGTTGGTGAATGGGACGGTGATACCGGAACGCTGAGCGAGGAGTTCACCTATTCCAACGGCAAACAGCAAAGCCGCAAATGGTTCTTGAAACTGGGTGAAGGCAACACATTCACTGCCACGGCCGACGACCTAATCGGTGAGGCGCGTGGCACAGTCTCGGGGTCAACCATCAAGATGGAATATAAAATCGTGCTTCCCGAAGAGGCAGGGGGCCACACACTGTCTGTTACCGACTGGCTTTACCTGACTGAGAATGGCGTGATCATGAACAAATCCGAGATGCGTAAGTTCGGCATCAAGGTCGCTGAACTGATTGCCACGATGCGCCCAGACCATGCTGCGCAGCAGTAACCGCGGTTCACCCAAACAAGAAGGATCTGGCGGCATGACAAGAAACATTCCCATACTCGCGATCGCAGTTGTGTTTGCAACGGTGGCCTTCATGCTGTCCCCATTTCTGACCCGCGACTTTGCAGGATACAGGCCAGAACAATTTCCAGTGGTTTTGGACTTCTGGCCGGTTCAACCCGCAGGCTGGGCCTTCAGCATTTGGGGCGTGATCTACATCTGGCTGATCGCAGGCGCGCTTTGGGGGTGGTTCAACGCACCGCGTGACCGCCAATGGCAGAAGATGCGTTTGCCGTTGTTGGTAAGCCTTGGCCTTGGTATTTTCTGGATCGCTGCGGCGAACGTTGCGCCGATCTTGGCAACGATCATGATCTTAGCAATGGCCGTATTTGCAATCGTCGCAATGCTGCGTGCTGGGGACGATGCCCGCGTCTGGCAAGTCCGTCCAGTGGCGCTTTATGCTGGCTGGTTGACGGCAGCGACCGGGGTCGGCGCGGGCGTTGTCATAAGCGGATACGGGGTTCTGACCGCCCAAACAGCGGCATTGTTCATGCTGGTAATCGTCTTGCTGGTTGCTCTTTCAGTCCAGTCGCGCAGGCCAGCTGAGTGGGCTTATCCAGCAGCAATCATGTGGGCTCTTTCCGGGGTGATCGCCGCAAATCTTCCAACCGAAAACTGGCCGGCCATAGTGCTGTCTGCTTTCGGAATTGCGGCGTTGGCCCTTGGCTTCGTTTTGCGAAGACACGCGGGTCAGCCGGGACACGCTTTATAAAGACACAGCTTCAGAATTTGACCATCGCCAAACCGCTCGTTTAATCGAGCCACGAACAGAGGAAACAGACCCATGAAAATGACACTCGCTCTATTGGCAATGCTCACGCTGTCTGCCTGCTTCGGGACCCCGGATCTGGATGACGAAGTTCTTTCCAAGCGTTCGTTTAACCTTGAGGAATTCTTTGAGGGCAACACCGTCGCTCATGGTCAGTTTCAAGACCGATTTGGTACAGTCCAACGACGGTTCAATGTCCAAATCTCGGGAACATGGGACGGTCGCTTTCTGACGCTGGTCGAAGATTTCACCTATGATGACGGTGAAACAGAACAACGTATCTGGACGCTTGAAAAGACCGGTAAGGACACTTGGACAGGGACGGCACCCGGTGTCTTGGGAACAGCGACGGGTCGTGAAAACGGGGATACGTTCAACTGGACCTATCGCATCGATTTGCCAGTTCGAAAGGGAACGATGCGCGTCGATTTTGACGATTGGATGTGGTTGCTTAATGATGATCGGGTGCTGAATCGCGCTTACGTATCGCGCTACGGTGTTCACATCGGCGAAGCGATTATCGTGTTTGAGAAGAAATAGAAGGTATTTCACAGCGTCGACCTAAGAGGCGGAGAATAATACCACTTTCTTATGGCCGTTATGGATCTGGATTTCAGGTTTGCTTTGAAGTCGTACGGTCGCCGGTGAAACTCTGTCACCTATGCGCAAGACCCATGTGGCACGGTGTCGTAAGAAACCCTACGCTTTCTGCGAGAATGGGTCGTTGGGCGTGTGTAGGCGCAGGTGTCTCATGAAAACTCGCGCAGTCCGTGGAATGGGGCGGGTGCTCGATGTCACAAAATAGCTGTGATACCGGATGGGCGATCGGAATGGGACAAACGCAAGGTCATCTGCACGATAATGATAAAGCGGGAATGGGTTGATCACAGCCAGTCCCAGCTTTTCCTTCGCCATATCTGCCGCTGCGAAAGAGGTGGAAACCTCGGCCACGACATTCGGCTCGGCGCGGGCTTGATGCAAAAGACGTTCCAGTTGTCCACGACGCTCGTGTCGATAGGACAGGGCAACCATGTCTTCGCCATGCAGATCCTCGGGCAGGATTTCTTTCCGCGTTGCCAGTGGATGATCAGGCGACAGCACGCACACGGCTGATGACTTTCGGTATGGCAGAAGCTGCAACTCGGCCCGCTTAATTTCGACACCGATCACGCCCAGGTCAAATCGATCCTCGATGACTCCGCGGGTGACCTCTTCGGAAGTGTTGACCTCAAAGTTGACATGAAACTCCGGGTTCATTTTCAGAAAACTGCTGATCGAAGAGATCAGAAAACGGTGCGCATAGGTTGGTGGTGCGATGAGACGTAGATTCTCGCGTATTGGCTCTGTCGGCCCATCAATGCGACTGAGCGCTTCGAAAAGCGGATCAAGCCTTCGATTTAGACGGACGGCAGCCTGTGTAGGGGCCAGTCGCCCTGATTCCCGATCAAACAATACTTGCCCAAGCTTGCCTTCAAGGTTCGCGATCGAACGGCTGATGGCTGATTGAGATATCCCAAGCTGGCGGGCTGCTCCGGTTGTCGTACCAGCCAGCATAACAGCCCGTAAAGCGTTGTATTCCGAGATTGAATGATGGGTTTTTGACTTACTCATAAGTAGGTATTCCACGAATAGGAGTATGATAAAAACGCATAGCTATTTCATAAGACAATACCATATTCTTTGCTACAGTTACCTCAACTTGGGAGAAAAAATCGTGTCTGCTGCAGCTCCATTGGTCTTTGATGGTCACAATGATGTCTTGCTGAAACTCTACCGCGCAGGCGGGATGGGGCAGGCAACCTCGTTTGTTGAAGGGCGAAGCGGAGCAATTGATTTGCCCAGAAGTAAGATCGGTGGATTTGGCGGCGGGTTCTTTGCGGTCTTCGTACCGTCCCCCACGGATCTGGATCTGAAAGATCCAAGAGATGACCAAAGACAGCTACGATCTGGAGTTGCCCGAGGCGATAGAATGCAGCGATGCACTGCCCGTTGTGACGTCTCAGATCGCCATTTTATTGGAGCTTGAGCGTCTAGACGCGTTGAAGATTTGCCGCAGCGTGGCAGATATGCGCGCAGCCTTTGCCGAAGGAAAGATGGCGGCGATCATGCATATGGAAGGTGCTGAAGCGATTGATGCCGATCTGCACATGCTTGACGTTCTTCATGCAGCTGGCTTGCGCTCCATTGGTCCGGTCTGGAGCCGCCCCACCATCTATGGAAACGGTGTGCCGTTTCGGTTCCCGTCGTCCCCGGACATAGGCGCTGGGTTAACCGACCACGGTCTTGCATTGATCAAGCGGTGCAACATGCTGAAGATCATGGTGGATTCTTCGCATCTGAATGAAGCTGGTTTCTGGGATGTGGTACGCCATTCCGAGGCGCCATTGGTCGCGACGCATTCTAATGCGCACGCGATCACACCACATTCACGTAACCTGACCGACGACCAGTTGCGCGCGATTGCGGAAAGCGACGGCATGGTTGGGTTGAACTTTGCAGTGGCATTTTTGCGAAAAGACGGCAAAATGCTAGCTGATGTACCGATCACGCAGATGCTTAGCCATCTGGATCATCTGATTGGTATTTTAGGAGAAGACAGGGTCGGACTTGGCTCTGATTACGACGGAGCAGTCGTACCGAAGGAGTTGACCGAAGTGTCGGCCCTTCCAAAACTCAGACAGGCAATGAGAGAGCACGGGTTTGGTGAGGAACTCATCAAAAAACTGTGCCACGAAAACTGGTTACGTGTGCTGGAACTGACCTGGGGGTCATGACGGCAATGCGGACCAGATCCAACGTTAACAGAGAGGTTATTCAATGAACTCCCTAACACGATTTATGTCCGGTGCAGCCATTGGGCTTGCCCTGGCCGTCACTTCGGTGCCGGCGGCATTTGCTGAAACGCCGGCCAATATGCTGGTGATTGCAAACCGGATTGACGATATCACCACCTTGGATCCGGCTGAAAGCTTCGAATTTGCTGGATCGGACGTCAGCCGCAACATCTATCAAAAGCTGGTCAACTTTGATCCGGCCAATCTGGATGCTGGCTATCAGCCCGAGATCGCGGAAAGCTGGACGGTGTCTGATGACGGAACGATGATCACGTTCACGATCCGTGAGGGTCTGATGTTCCATTCCGGCAATCCAGTGACCGCTGCAGATGTCGAGTTTTCGCTGCGCCGCGCAGTGGTTTTGGACAAAACACCGTCCTTTATCCTGACCCAGTTCGGTTTTACGGCTGAGAACATCGGTGAAACCATTGTTGCTGACGGCAACACCGTCACCATCAAAACCGATCAGCCCTATGCGACGTCGTTTGTGTTGAACTGCCTGACCTCCACGATTGGTGGCATCGTCGACATGAAAACCGTCATGGAAAACGAAGCTGACGGAGACATGGGCAACACGTGGCTGAAAACCAATTCAGCCGGTTCCGGTGCCTACAAACTGGTCAGCTGGAAGCCAAATGAAAGCGTAACGCTTCAGTCGAACCCGGACTTCTATTTGGGTGCGCCGACGATGGAGCGTGTGATCGTACGCCATGTGCAGGAAAGCGCCTCGCAGCGCCTATTGCTTGAACGTGGTGACATCGATATGGCTCGTAACCTGAACCCAGAAGACGTTGCTGGTGCGCGCGACGCGGACGGCGTGGTCATCCATGACGAACTGCGTGGCCGTTTGATGTATCTGTCGTTCAATCAAAAACATCCTGAGCTTTCAAAGCCGCAAGTTCGTCAGGCGATGAAGTATCTGGTGGACTACGAGGGGATGCAAAACAGCTTCCTGAATGGTCAATACACCATCCACCAGAACTTCCTGCCGCGTACTTTCCTGGGCGCTGTGGATGAAAATCCATTCAGCCTGAATGTCGAGAAAGCAAAGGCTCTTCTGGCTGAAGCTGGTGTGCCTGAGGGTCTTGAACTGACCGCAGGTGTGCGTGAAGCACAAGAGCGGATCGAGATTGCTCAGACTTACCAGAACGCTCTGGCACAGGTTGGGATCAAGCTGAACATCACCGTGGGGACTGCAAAGCAAATCCTGGGTGAATATCGTTCACGCAATCTGGACGTCTATATTGGCGCTTGGGGCCCGGACTATCCTGACCCGCACACCAATGCAGGCACGTTTGCGTATAATCCCGACAACTCGGACGAAGCGAATGCCACTGGACTTCTGGCATGGCGTAATGGCTGGGACACGGGCGGGTTGACCGACAAGGTTGCCGCCGCTGTTGTCGAAAACGATCGCGATATGCGTCAGCAGATGTATAGCGACATTCAGTCTGAATTCCGCGATATGTCACCGTTTGCTGTGATGTTCCAGAAGATCGAACAGGCTGCGATGCGCGACAATGTTCAGAACGTGAATCTGGGTGGTGCGACCACTGCAGTTTCCTACTGGCCGATCACCAAATAAATGGCGGTTAGTGATACCAACGAAGAGAGGCGCCGCCGTGCGCCTCTCTACCCCTGGATCAAGGGGACTCTCCTGACGCTTGGGTCAATCGCAGTGACGATGCTTGGGCTGTTGTTCGTGACGTTTGTGATCGGGCGGGTCATGCCAATTGATCCGGTTCTGGCAATCGTCGGCGAACGCGCGTCGCAATCCACATATGACGCTGTTTACGAACAGCTTGGCCTGGACAAGCCTTTGATTGTTCAATTCTTTTACTACCTCTGGGACGTAGTGCACGGTGACTTCGGAATGTCACTGTTGAACGCCCGGCCTGTGTCTGAAGACATCGCGCGGGTCTTCCCGGCAACGATGGAACTTGCCTCACTTGGCGTCATCATTGGCATCGTGCTTGGTGTGCCGCTGGGCGTTGTTGCTGCCGTCAATCGCGGGTCTTGGATCGACCAGATCGCGCGGGTTGTGGCGTTGGTTGGCTACTCCATGCCGATCTTCTGGCTTGGCCTGATGGGACTTTTGGTCTTCTACGGCGTGCTTGGCTGGGTCGGAGGGCCCGGACGGCTGGACATCTTCTATCAAGATATCGTGCCGACGCGCACAGGGATGATCTTGCTGGACAGCGCCATTGCAGGCGAATGGTCGGTGTTCCGAAACGCCTTTTCGCATATCGTGCTTCCCGCTGCTTTGCTCGGCTATTACTCGCTGGCGTACATCAGCCGGATGACCCGATCCTTCATGCTGGAACAGCTGTCGGCGGAGTATGTCACCACGGCTCGGGTCAAAGGACTGTCCGAGCGTGCCGTGATCTGGCGCCATGCGTTTAAGAATATCCGCGTGCAGCTGATCACCGTCATTGCGCTGAGCTATGCCAACCTACTGGAAGGGTCCGTTCTGACCGAGATCATCTTCTCGTGGCCGGGTATCGGCAGCTACATTACCACCGCGCTTCTTAGCGCTGATATGAACGCCGTTTTGGGTGGCACAGTTGTAGTTGGGCTGATCTTTATCTGCCTCAATATCCTGTCCGACCTTCTGTATCGTATATTTGATCCGAGGTCGAAATGAGCGACGTGACTTCTCAACATCAAAGCTGGCGCGAATGGCTTGTAACTGACGCGCCGACGTCGCGCCGTCATGCACGGTTGGCAAACCTGTATCAGGGGTGGCTGACACTCAGGGCGAACTCAATGGCCATGTTTGGGCTGGGCATCTTGCTGGTGCTTTTGCTGGTGGCTTTACTGGCCCCGTTCCTGTCCCCGCATGATCCGTTTGAACAAAGCCTTAGCAACCGATTGCAGCCACTGGGCTCAGACGGTCACCTTCTGGGCACGGACAGCCTGGGCCGCGATATCCTTAGCCGTCTAATCTATGGATCACGCATTACGCTTTACATCGTGGCGCTTGTGGCGCTGATCGCGCCCGTTGCGGGGCTGTTGGTGGGCACAGTCGCCGGATATGTGGGCGGTTGGACCGATACGATCTTAATGCGCATCACCGACATCTTTCTGGCCTTCCCGCGCCTTGTCTTGGCTCTGGCCTTTGTCGCAGCGCTTGGTGCTGGGATCGAGAATGCTGTACTGGCGATCTCACTTACAGCATGGCCGCCTTATGCAAGGATTGCACGGGCGGAAACGCTGACGATCCGATCTGCAGACTATATCAGCGCGATACGCCTGCAAGGCGCAGGTGCCTTGCGCATCATCACAAAACACATCTGGCCCTTGTGCATCTCGTCCCTGATCGTGCGGGTCACGCTGGACATGGCGGGGATCATTCTTGCGGCCGCAGGCTTGGGCTTCCTTGGACTTGGCGCTCAACCCCCCAGCCCGGAATGGGGCGCGATGATTTCAGAAGGTCGCCGTTTCATTCTTGATCACTGGTGGGTCGCGACCGTGCCGGGGCTTGCCATCTTTACTGTGTCTTTAGCCTTCAACCTCTTGGGGGATGGGCTCCGCGATGTGCTTGATCCGAAGGATGGAAGTCAATGAGCTTGCTTGAAGTCGAAAACCTTTGGGTGCGGTTCCCAACTCGTCAGGGCATCTTTGATGCAGTGCGCGGTGTGTCCTTCAAATTGGAACGCGAACGGCTGGGCATCGTCGGGGAAAGTGGATCAGGAAAGTCGATGACGGGCCGCGCCATCCTGCGCCTGATCCGAAAGCCCGGAATGGTCGAGGCGGACGCCATCCGCCTTGAAGGGCAAAACCTTTTGGACCTGTCTGAACCCGAAATGCGCAAAGTACGTGGTCAGAAGATATCCATGGTCATGCAGGATCCGAAGTTTTCGTTGAATCCTGTGATGACCATCGGCGATCAGATCATGGAAGCCTATCTGCTGCACAACAACACATCGAAGGCACAGGCCCGCGCAAAAGCCATCGCCATGTTGGAAGCCGTGTCGATCCGTGATCCCGAGCGCGTCATGCGCGCTTACCCGCACGAGATGTCGGGCGGCATGGGGCAGCGCATCATGATTGCGATGATGTTGATCCCGGACCCGCAGATTTTGATTGCAGATGAGCCGACCTCGGCATTGGATGTTTCGGTTCAACGACAAGTGTTGGATATCATGGACGGGCTGGTGAAAGAGCGAGGCATGGGCCTGATCTTTATCAGCCACGATTTGAACCTTGTGTCCGAGTTCTGTGACCGCGTTCTAATCATGTATGCAGGTCGCATCGTCGAGGTCTGTGACGCAGATAAGCTGCACGAAGCAAAGCACCCCTATACCCAAGGGCTTTTGAACTCATTGCCGCGATTGGACCAGCCGAAGAAGCACCTTGAAGTCCTTAAGCGCGATGACGCTTGGGCCGAAAGTGAAAGCGTGGGGGGAAGCTGATGACTGCTTTGACCATCAAGGACCTGAACGTTTGGTTTGGGATTGATCGCGACCGCGTGGATGCGGTCAAAGCCGCCAGTTTTGACGTGGGCATTGGTGAAAGCTTTGGCCTGGTTGGCGAAAGCGGGTCGGGGAAATCGACCATCCTTCGGGCGATCACCGGATTGGCCCCCACATGGTCTGGTGAAATCACCGTGGAAGGCACGCGGTTGGAGGGCGCAACGCGGGACCGCGCATTCTACAAAACCGTGCAGATGGTTTTTCAAGATCCCTATGCCTCGCTTCACCCGCGACACACGGTGGATCAAGTCCTCAGCGAAACGCTTCACCTTCATGGCTTCAAAGACATCGACGCACGGGTCGTCAGACTGCTGGATGACGTGGGGCTGGGAAGCAAGTTCCGCTTTCGTTATCCTCACCAAATATCGGGTGGGCAGCGGCAGAGGGTGGCCGTAGCGCGCGCGCTGGCAGGCGAGCCGGATATCTTGCTTCTGGATGAACCGACCTCGGCACTGGACGTATCTGTGCAGGCCGAAATCCTGAACCTGCTGACCGACCTGCGCGACGAGCATAAATTGACCTACTTGATGGTTTCGCATGATTTGCCCGTGATCGGACACATGTGCGACCGGCTTGCCGTCATGAAAGACGGAGAGATTGTTGAGGTTATGGAGACCGACGACCTGCGACACGGCACAGCCAAGCACGATTATTCACGATCCTTGCTTGCGGCGTCTGCTGTGGCGTAATCGACGTCATCTTCACGAGCTTGAGGCCAAGCCGGCGTTCACTTTATGCCCTGATGTAGTGCTTACACCAATAAGCAGAAGGTGCGCATGCGGCCCCTTTTTTATTGAAAATTCGCGGCCTTAAGCCAGTTGACGCGAGGGATTGTATTCCAGTTTCAGAACAGTAGCCACTTCGCCAGCGAGCGCACGCACTTCGTCTGCAGCGGGACCACTTCTTTTTGCCTCAATCACACCCAGACCGCGTCCCAGTGCTTCGGCATAGATCACCCTGTTCGACAATGATGACTGCAACGGGTTTGCCCCAAGCTCGGCTACCGACTCGGCCACTTGTTCACCAACGCGCGTACCGTTGCGTGTGCGGTTCATGACAACATTCGTTGGTTTCCCAGCCCGATCCGCCAAGTCCAGAATATCATTGGTTGCCCAGACATCGGCCTTGCTGGCGGAGACGGGGACCAGCACCAGGTCCGACTCACCGAGGACCCAGCGCACATCGCTGTCGGCTTTCGGGGGCGTGTCGATCAGAATGACGTCGGCCTCTTTGGCGAGACCCCGTATGGCACGCGAAATCCCATAGGCGGTCGCCGTCGAGAACCGGAGGTTTTCATCCTCGCCCAGCATTTCTTCGCGAATATCCAGCCACTTACCAAGGCTGCCTTGGGGGTCCGTGTCCAAAAGGGCCACGCTTTTCCCCTCGGCCAAAAATGCGATTGCCAAGTTGGACACGAGCGTTGTTTTGCCCGCGCCACCCTTTTGTTGCGCCACACAGATGATCCGACCGCCCATGAGATAAGCCTCCAAATGCTTTTTCTGCGGTGCAGCATACCACTTGGAGGGAAGAAAGGCGATAGAGCTATTGCGGGTTGGTTTTTTTAACCGAGGGTTCTGCCATTATCGATGCGACGAAACTGGTGTGGAAGGTCTAAGAACTCGTTGTAAGGATCGCTATGGAACGAGAATGCCGTCTATTTCGAAAAGGCACCGACCATTGGGGCCGCGCCGCTCATAAATCGTAAGACGCACTTCGAGATCGGACCTTCCTTCTTCCTCAGTGTAAAAAGGGAGATCTACCCAGAATGACAGTTCGCCAACTATAATTTCTCCAAAAGTAGAGCTTGAATAATGATTTTCCGGAGGAAGGACTAAGCGCCTCCCGTACTCGGAGATGGCACGCCTCATTTCATCGGCAGGAAGACGAATGCCCTTCGTCTGCGCGACCAGACCTTCGTAGTCTTCATCGACAAGCGATGCCATGATCTGCTTCAACTCTGCCTTTAGCCAGAGCGGCAAACGCATCTCGGAATCGGCCACTTTGTTTCAACCTCGACTATCTTTGAGCATTCGGAACGCTTACGGCTTGTCTGTCACGTTCTCTTTAAATGCCACCTCGAACTCTGCCTGCTTTTCCGGGCTGGCGTCGGTCTGATGGTTCGCCTTCCATTCGGCCATGGTCATGCCATAGAACGCCTCGCGGCCTTCGTCTTTGGTCATTTCAATGCCCCGTTCGTTGGCGGCTTCCTGATACCAACGCGACAGGCAGTTTCGGCAAAAACCCGCAAGGTTCATCATGTCGATGTTCTGAGCATCAGTGCGGTCTTCCATCAGGTGCTTTTGCAAACGGCGAAAGGCGGCGGCTTCGATCTCGATACGGGTTTGGTCATCCATGATGGGCTCCGGTTGAATGGCGGTTTGGCGCATTGGAACGGTTGCGCCCGGCAAGGTCAACCGGGCGCGATACGAGTTACATCAATTTCAACGCAATCCATGGGGCCACGCAGAAAACAAGGGTCAGTATCTTCAAGTTGGCAAGATAGTTGAAATACGCGCTGTTCAGTGCGTCTTCGCTGAGCGGAAACAGCGACGAATGCAATTTGATGGCCACGGGGCGTAGGACAACTATCCCAATGGTGGCCACAAGCAGAAACACGATATTTAATACAGACATCCAGCCAAAGAACGTTGTCAGTTGATCAATGGTCATAGCGGGTCTCCTTTCATTGAAACCTACTATATATATGGGGATCAACGCCCCGTGAGGCAAGGAACGGGCGCTGTGGAAACACTGCCCAAACGGCGCCTTTAGAGCCCGCTTTTTGCCAGTACTTCGGTCAGAATTGGGGCCAGTCGTTCCGCCCATTCGCGCTGTTGGTCTTCGGTCTCGATCAGGTCATTGCGGATTTCGATCAGAACGTTCGGGCGTTTCTGCACGACGGCGTGACGGTCGATTGAATCGCCATCCAAATGGCCGCCATAAGGCTCGTTCTCGCCAACACACAGGTCGGCTTCTTGCTCAAGCCGTTCGATCAACGGCGTCGCGATGCGGCTGTCTTTTTCGTGCAGGATCGCGATGTGCCACGGGCGCGGGTCGCGACCATTCAGTTGCGGCGTATAGGAATGCATCGCAACGATCACGGTATTCTCCTGGCGGGCCGCAAGTTCGGCAAGCGCATCGTGGTAGGGGCGGTGGAAAGCGTTTAGTCGGCGCGCCTTTTCCGCTTTGTCGGCGTACCGGTTTGCCGGGATGATTGTCCCGTCATAAAGGCGCATCAGCAATGTAGGGTCGTCTTCACCACGGTTCGGATCGATCACCAAACGCGAGAAGTTGGTCAGGATCGCGGGGGCATCCAGCAGCTCGGCTAAATGAGTGGTGACTGCAGCAGCGCCAACGTCATAGGCGATGTGTCGGTTCATATCATCGGGCGCAATGCCCAGATCACCGTCGCCTACGCAAGAAGGAACAGTGTTGGCGGCATGATCGCATGTGATCAACCAGCGTGCGGGCCTGTCTTGGCCATAAATGTGAAAAGGTGTGTATGTCATCTTGGCGTTGTTTTTCTGTTTCAGTTCTCCTTTAAGGGAGGTTGAAGGCAAGCGCCAGTTGTCAGCGCTAACATTTTGCTGCATAGGTCATCCGACCCCACGTAAGACCAAATGAAAGAGAGGTGCGCCGTGAGACGCCATCGTAATGTCAAGATCGTCGCAACCCTTGGACCCTCGTCGAACGACTATGATATGATCAGAGCGCTGTTCGAGGCTGGCGCAGATGTATTTCGGATGAATATGTCCCACGGCACCCATGATGAACAGCGCACACGTCATGCTCTGGTTCGGCAGGTGGAAAAAGATCTGGATCGCCCAATCGCGATTTTGGCGGATCTTCAGGGTCCTAAATTGCGCTGTGGTGTTTTTGCAGCTGGCGCAGCTGATATCGAAGAAGGTCAGGACTTCCGCTTTGATCTGGATGAAACTCCCGGCGAAGGTCATCGTGTCTGCCTACCGCACCCCGAGATTTTTGCAGCGCTGGAAGCTGGATCTACCTTGTTGGTCAACGACGGAAAACTGCGGTTGCGCGTGAAAGAATGCGGGCCAGATTTCGCCGAGTGTTTGGTCGAAGTGGGCGGAACCATTTCAGACCGAAAGGGTGTGAACGTCCCTGATGTTGTGTTGCCGCTGGCGGCGCTTTCGGACAAGGACCGCGCGGATCTTGAGTTTGCCTGTCAACTTGGTGTGGATTGGCTTGCGCTAAGTTTTGTTCAAAGGGCCGAAGATGTTGAAGAAGCGCGCGAGCTGGCGCAGGGCCGGGCGGCGGTTCTTTCAAAAATCGAAAAACCTGCGGCCGTAGATGCCTTTGATGAGATTCTGAAAGTCTCGGACGGTATCATGGTTGCGCGAGGGGATCTTGGTGTTGAACTGCCCGTTCACGCAGTCCCACCGATCCAGAAGCGCCTGATCAATTCCTGCCGCAGAGCAGGCAAGCCAGTGATCGTCGCAACACAGATGCTGGAAAGCATGATTGAAAGCCCAATGCCGACGCGGGCCGAGGTTTCTGACGTTGCAAACGCGATCTATGATGGAACTGACGCCGTTATGCTGTCCGCGGAAAGCGCTGCGGGGCAATATCCGGTAGAGGCGGTTACCACGATGAATGCGGTGGCCATCGAAGTCGAAAATGACGCCACTTATCACGAGCAAGTCGAAGCATCTCGTGTGGCAACACGCAGTGGCATTAATGATGCGATTGTAGCGGCCGCGCGCGAGATTGCAGAAACCACGGACATCAAGGCGATTTGCTGCTTTACGCAATCCGGAACCACGGCCCTTTTGACGGCGCGCGAACGCCCGCGAGTTCCAATCATCGCGCTGACGCCATTGCGCGGCACCGCACGTCGTCTTTGCCTGTCCTGGGGCACCAACTGTTTTGTTACGGCCTCTGTGGTTGAGCGGTTCAAGGCCGCCGTGGTGTCTGCCGCCCGTGCGGCCAGAAGCTCGGGTATTGCCGAAGAGACCGACCAGATCGTTGTGACGGCGGGTGTGCCCTTCAACGTGCCCGGCACAACAAACATTCTGCGTGTAGCACCGTGTGATGAAAGTCTGATCTACGCAACGTGAACTAAATGAGCTATACTTGATGCACTGAGTATCAAGTTGGTACTTTTGGTGGAGGCGAAATCGTGACTTATGACACCTTTTTTGTTGTCGGGCTGATAATTCTGGTGCTGTCGGTGCCCGCTATTTTCGGTGCGCTAAGCAGGGGTGACGCACCCCGTGTTCCTGCGATTATGCTTCTGATCGGAGGCGGATTGCTCGCCATCGCTGTAGGGGCCAAACCGAACGCTTACAGTATCGAATCCATTCCTCATCTCGTCGACACCGTCGTTACACGCTGGATGGCATATTTTCAGGCCTAGTCAGCACTGATTTCAGAAGGCAAAAAACGCTTGCGAGTCGCGCATTCTGGCCCTATACGGCCAACTTCATGTGCGTGTGGGCTAATGTGGCATGCCCACCGTGCATAAACGTAACCTTTGATTGGAGACGAAAATGCCCAAGATGAAGACCAAATCAAGCGCCAAGAAGCGCTTTAAGGTTACCGCGACCGGTAAGGTCATGGGAGCCCAGGCTGGTAAACAGCACGGAATGATCAAACGGACGAAGAAATTCATCCGCAACGCACGCGGTACAGCCGCTCTGTCCGCCCCCGACGCTAAGATCGTCAAGGGCTACATGCCCTACGACCGCTAAGAGGAGATACTGATATGTCCCGCGTTAAAGGTGGAACCACAACCCACGCCCGTCACAAAAAAGTCGTCAAGGCCGCTAAAGGCTATTATGGCCGCCGCAAGAATACCTTCAAGGTAGCGCGTCAAGCCGTCGACAAGGCAAACCAATATGCAACCCGCGACCGCAAGAACCGCAAGCGTCAGTTCCGTGCGCTGTGGATCCAGCGTATCAACGCTGCGGTTCGTTCTCATGACGAAAGCCTGACATACTCGCGCTTCATCAACGGCCTGAACCTGGCTGGTGTTGAAGTGGACCGTAAGGTTCTGGCCGATCTGGCCGTTCACGAGCCTGCCGCATTCGGCGCGATCGTTGAAAAAGCGCAGGCTGCTCTGGCTGCGTAAGCCTGGCAACAGCAAGTATTCGAAAGCCGCAGGGGAAACCTTGCGGCTTTTTTGTTTGGCGTTTCCTCTTCTGTTCAGAAAGAGGTTTGGCAAGATGGCCTATAAGACCCGCCTATGACGACGCGGATAGCTACCAGTTTCAGAGATTGCCCTTGCACTCTGTCTCAACCACCTTATTGAGAGTGGCTCTTAATTGCCGCGAGGGAAGGTGAAGATGCACTTACTTGGTACGTTCATTAAGCCGATGCACCGCGAAGGCATAAAGTTTGTCGCGATTTTTGCTGCGATTACGTTCGTTCTATTTCTGATCTTGCCCTTTTTGGGATGGATCGGTGTGGGGCTCACAATCTGGTGCTACTACTTTTTCCGTGACCCGAAACGCGCAACTCCAACCCGTCCGGGGCTCATCGTCAGCCCGGCTGATGGGATCGTGTCTCTGATCGAGCCAGCCGTTCCTCCAAAAGAGCTTGGCATGGCGGATACACCGCTTACCCGCGTCAGCGTGTTTATGAGCGTTTTCAATTGCCACGTTAATCGCACGCCGATCACAGGCGAGGTCACAGCAATTGCGTATCGCCCAGGCAAATTCGTAAGCGCGTCGCTGGACAAAGCCAGTGTGGATAACGAACGCAACAGCCTGCGTATTCAATTGCCCGATGGACAAGAAATAGCAGTCGTTCAGATCGCTGGTTTGGTTGCCCGTCGCATTGTTTGCTTCATCAAACCCGGTGCAAAAATGCAAACGGGCGAGCGGTTCGGCCTGATCCGGTTTGGATCTCGGTTAGATGTTTACCTGCCCCCAGAGGTGCCGCCGCTTGTCAGCATAGGTCAAACCATGGTGGCTGGCGAAACGATCATCGCAGAGCTGCCTACCGCACATGATGGATAGACAGGCTGTAATATGACCCCCTCTTCTGACAAGACGATCACCGATTTTGCGCTTGTTCAGCTGATCCCGAACATGCTGACCGTTGCAGCCATTTGTGCCGGCCTTTCAGCAATTCGGTTTGGAGTTCAGGGCAACTATGTGCTGGCAGTTCAATTGATCGTTGCCGCCTGTGTTCTGGACTTCTTCGACGGCCGCATAGCGCGCTTGCTGAGAAGTGACAGCAAGATGGGCGCTGAACTGGATTCGCTTGCAGATTTCCTGAATTTTGGCGTCGCACCTCCGTTGATCATTTATTTCTGGGCCTTGCAGGACATGCGCGCCGCTTGGATTTCGGTGTTGGTCTATGCAGTTTGCTGCGTCATGCGGTTGGCCCGGTTTAACGTGAGCAGTAAAACGGAAGCCGATGACGAAAACACCCCAGATGCATTCTTTGTTGGCGTGCCCTCACCCGCTGCGGGGATGCTGGTGTTGTTGCCGATGTCCGTTTCGTTTGCGTTCACGGATACGGCGATACTGCCGGATCTTCTCATCTGCATTAATACCGTCATAGTTGGCATGTTGATGATCAGCCGCGTTCCGACTTGGTCCCTTAAGTCGGTCCGCGTGCCGCGCGGCAATGTTAAGTTCGCCCTAGTTGGCTTTGCCTTCATCGGGGCAGCAGTTTTGACCTACGCATGGATCACTTTGGTCGTGTTATGTGTTGGTTACATTGGAATGGTTCTGTGGAGTTTATTTGGTAATTGGTCGGCCAAACGCAATCCAAAGCATTAGAAGGAGAAGTAAGTTGGAAATCGAAGCTGTTCGATCCTCCTACGCCCGTTGGGCACCTATTTATGACAAAACCTTTGGCAGCATTACCAATGCCGGCAGGCGCTGCGCAGTTGAATTTATCAACAGCCTAACTGGATCCGTGCTTGAAGTTGGCGTCGGCACTGGGCTTTCGCTACAGCACTATAAATCCGAATTGCAGGTCACAGGCATAGATTTCAGCGACGAGATGTTGGCCAAAGCGCAAAGCAAGGTGCAACGTTTGGGTTTGGATCACGTGACATCCCTTCGGCAGATGGATGCGCGCGCGCTCGATTTTCCGGACGGAAGCTTCGATACAGTCGCCGCCATGCATGTTCTGTCTGTCGTCCCCGACCCGGAACAGGTCATGTCCGAGATTGCACGCGTGCTTAAACCCGGTGGAAAAGTGGTCATCACCAACCATTTCGCACGCACAGAAGGTGTATTGGCTGCGATCGAAAAAGTTACGGCACCTCTTGCCAATGTGATTGGTTGGCACTCAGATTTTGAGATTGAAACAGTGCTTGGCGAACCCTCGCTGGAGGTCGATCAGAAAAAGTCCATTCCGCCGCTGGGAATGATGACGTTTCTGGTTCTATCCAAAAAGAAAATCAGCTGATTGGGCATTGGCGTAAACTAATTTGGCAATCAGATGTCGATTTTGCCCATTCCCAAACGTCTGGTACACAGAAAGGCATAGACCTTTCCCAACAGATGAAAGGAAAACCAATGCAATACATGTGTTTGATTTATAATGCCGAAGACAATGGCCCGCAGCCGGGAACGGATGATTTCGGTCCCTACATGCAGTCCTATGTGGATTTCACAAAAGAAGTTGAGGATGCTGGCAAGATGGTAGGGGGCAATGCGCTTGAGCCTATTGCGACTTCGACCACCGTATCCGTACGCGATGGCAAGACCGAACTGGTCGACGGACCCTTTGCGGAAACCAAGGAACAGCTTGGTGGGTACTACATTCTGGACTGCAAAGATCTGGATGAGGCGCTGCACTATGCGGCCAAAATCCCGGACGCCAAATACGGTCGAGTTGAAGTACGCCCCGTGATGATCTTCGACTGACAATGTTGCCTCCGATCGAAGCCCAAACGCTTATCACGCGATTGATCCGCGAAGATTGGGGGCGCATTCTTTCATCGCTGGTGTCCACAACTGGCAACTACGCACTGGCCGAAGACAGCTTGCAGGATGCGGTTGTCTCGGCGTTAGAAGTTTGGCCGCGCAAAGGCGCGCCGCGCAACCCAGATGCTTGGCTGATCACTGTGGCCCGCCGCAAAGCACTGGACCGGCTACGTCGGGGCGAAACCGCCAAACGGACCTCGGATGAGCTGGCTTTGCGGCTGGAACAGCACCGCGACGACCCGGATGATCGCGACATGGTAATCCCTGACCACCGACTAGAGTTGATTTACACCTGCTGCCACCCGGCGCTTGAAGAAAAGTCCCGCGTGGCTCTGACATTGCGGGCGCTGGGCGGGTTGACCACCGCCGAGATTGCCAATGCGTTTCTGGACAAAACAGACGCCATGGCTGCCCGCTTGACCCGCGCTAAAAAGAAACTCGCCGATGCGGGGATCGCGTTCAAACTGCCTGAACCTGACGACCTGCACGAACGTACCGATGCTGTGCTGCGGGTGATCTATCTGATCTTTACCGAAGGCTGCCACGCCTCGTCTGGGCAGCTTATGCGCGAAGAACTGGTTCAGGAAGCCATCCGGCTTGGCCGTATCCTGACCACGCTTCTTCCCGACCATGCCGAGGCAAAAGGGTTGCTTGCCCTCATGTTGCTGTCTGACAGTCGCCGCCTGACACGGCGGGGCGAGGACGGAAGCTTTGTACCGCTGGACGCCCAGAACCGCGCGCGTTGGGATCGCGGGCGGATCGCCGAAGGGCTTGCACTGACCAAATCCGCGTTGACCCAAGGACCGGCTGGGCCATATGCGCTTCAAGCCGCGATCAGTGCGGTGCATGCGGAAGCCGCAACTTTCACGGACACCGATTGGGCGCAGATCGTGGCGCTGTATGACGTGCTCTACCAACGCCACCCCAATCCCATCCTTCGGATCAATCAAGCCGTGGCCTTGTCTTATGCGGACAGCCCCGAAGCTGGTTTGCAACTGCTGGCATCCATCGAAGACGAAGACAAACTCGCCCGGTATCAGCCGTTTCACGCGTGTCGCGCGGATCTTTTGGCCCGCTTAGGGCGCCATGAAGAGGCTGCCGTTAGCTATCGCGCGGCCATTGCCCTGTCCCAAGCACCCGAACAAGCAGCGTTTCTTGAAAGCCGCCTTCACGAATTGAACGCCCTCTGACACCCTGCGCCCGCTTGCCATTTTGCCCTGTATTCGCTAGCTGGAAACGGTGCGAAGTAAAGGGACCGAGATGGACGAGCTCAGAACAAAATATCTGGACGCAATCGGTGGGGCTGCTGACGAAGCAGCACTGGAAGATATCCGCTTGCAAGCGGTCGGCAAAAAGGGCGAAGTGGCCCTGAAGATGCGCGAGCTGGGCAAAATGACGCCCGAGGAACGCCAAGTTGCCGGGCCTGCGCTGAACGCCCTGAAGGACGAGATTAACTCGGCCATCGCGGCCAAGAAATCCGGGCTGGCTGATGCCGCGCTGGACGAACGTCTGCGCACCGAATGGCTGGACGTCACCCTGCCGGGCCGCCCTGCGCGCCAAGGCACCATTCATCCGATCAGCCAAGTGACCGAGGAGATCTCGGCCATCTTCGGCGACATGGGTTTCTCGGTCGCGGAAGGTCCGCAGGTTGAAAGCGATTGGTACAACTTCGACGCCCTGAACATCCCGCCGCACCACCCCGCGCGGCAGGAATTCGACACGTTCTATATGCACCGCGACGACAGCGACGACCGCCCGCCGCACGTGCTGCGCACCCACACCTCGCCCGTGCAAATCCGCGCGATGGAGAAGACCGGCGCGCCGATCCGCGTGATCGCACCGGGCCGCGTCTATCGATCAGATTACGACCAGACCCACACCCCGATGTTCCATCAGGTCGAGGGGCTGGCGATCGACAAAGACATCTCGATGGCGAACCTGAAATGGACGCTGGAAGAATTCTGCCGCGCCTTCTTTGAAATCGACGAAATCGAACTGCGCTTCCGCGCCTCGCACTTCCCCTTCACCGAACCGTCGGCTGAAGTCGACATTCGCTGTTCATGGGAAGGCGGCACTTTGAGGCTGGGCGAGGGCGACGACTGGATGGAAATCTTGGGCTCTGGCATGGTGCACCCGCACGTGCTGAAATCGGCGGGCGTGAACCCGGACGAATGGCAAGGCTTTGCCTTCGGTCTGGGCATCGACCGTCTGGCCATGCTGAAATACGGCATCCCCGACCTGCGTGCGTTCTTTGATTCAGACCTGCGCTGGCTGCGCCACTATGGCTTCAGCTCGCTCGACGTGCCGACCATGCGTGGGGGGCTGAGTAGGTGAGTATCGCCAACTGGATTGCACTAATTGTACCCGTCATTGGTTTGATCGGTGGTGCACTGGTGTATCGTTGGCAGAAACAACTTGATCGGAAGAACGAACTTCGTCTGGAACGCAGGGTCATTTACCGCAGGTTCGCCTCAGATATAGAAGATGTGATCTTCCATCTAACATTCGATGAACCTGAAGAAGCAAGAAAAGCGATCCTTCAGCTTCGTAAGAGGTATTTCGAACTTTATACTACTGCACCTGATGCAGTGGTCAGTGAATGTGGCTTGTTGATTGAGAATTTGGTTGATGCATTTGCGCACCCAGATTTTTCCGACTTCAGGCGAGAAGCAGTTAAGCAAACCTATGCCAATGCACTCAATGTGCTAACCGAGATGCGAAAAGATACGTTTGCGACAACTGAGCTAAAACCGAGTTTTGAGACACCTCTCGTAACGTCTCCAGAGGAAAAACTATGAAATTCACCATCTCCTGGCTGAAAGACCACCTCGACACCGACGCGAGCGTCGAAGACATCGCCGAGGCTTGCACCGATCTGGGGCTCGAGGTTGAGGATATCTTCAGCCCCATGGACCGTCTGGGCGCCTTCACCATCGCCAAGGTGAAATCGGCCGAAAAACACCCCGACGCCGACCGTCTGCGTGTCTGCACAGTCGACACCAACGAGGGCGAAAAGCAGATCGTTTGCGGTGCGCCCAATGCGCGTGAAGGCATCACTGTGGTCCTCGCCAAGCCCGGCGACTATGTGCCGGGCATCGACGTGACGCTCTCGGTTGGCAAAATCCGCGGCGTCGAAAGCCACGGCATGATGGCGTCCGAGCGCGAGCTGGAGCTGTCGGACGAGCATGACGGCATCATTGAACTGCCTTCGGGCGAAGTGGGCGAGCGTTTCGTCGACTGGCTCGCCGCCAATGATCCGACCAAGGTGGACCCGGTGATCGAGATCGCGATCACGCCGAACCGCCCCGATGCGCTGGGCGTGCGCGGTATTGCGCGTGACTTGGCCGCCCGTGGTCTTGGCACGCTGAAGCCTCTAAAAGCCCACAAGGTTCAGGGCAACGGCCCCAGCCCGATCAACGTGACCATTGATGACGACACGCGCGACGATGCGCCCGTCTTCATGGGCCGTCTGATCAAAGGTGTGAAGAACGGACCCTCCCCCGCGTGGTTGCAGGCGCGTTTGAAGGCTGTGGGCTTGCGGCCCATTTCCGCGCTGGTCGATATCACCAACTTCTTCACCTACGACATGAACCGCCCGCTGCACGTGTTTGATGCCGACAAGGTCAAGGGCAACCTGCGCGTGCATCGCGCCAAAGGGGGCGAGACCCTGATCGGTCTGGACGAAAAGGAATACACGTTCGAGCCCGGCATGGTCGTGATCTCGGACAGCGAAGGCGTCGAGAGCATCGCGGGCATCATGGGCGGTTTGCCCACAGGCTGCACGGAAGAGACCACCAATGTCTTCCTTGAGGCCGCGTTCTGGGACACGATCCAGATCGCCAAAACAGGCCGCGCGCTGAAGATCAACTCGGACGCGCGCTATCGCAACGAACGCGGCATCGATCCGGCCTATAACGCGCCCGCAATTGAGGCTGCGACCCAGATGATCCTTGATCTCTGCGGTGGCGAGGCATCGGAGGTTGTGACCGCCGGCGACGTGCCGGACGTAAGCCGCGCCTACAAGCTGGACACCGACCGTGTGCAGTCTCTGGTCGGTATGGACATTCCGGCGGATGAGCAGCGCAAGACGCTGACCGCGCTGGGCTTCACCATCGACGGCGATATGGCCCATGTGCCGTCATGGCGTCCCGACGTGCTCGGGTCTGCTGATCTGGTCGAGGAAGTCGCGCGTGTGGCATCCCTGACCAAGCTGGTGGGCAAGCCGCTGCCGCGCACCCATGTGGGCGTGCCCAAGGCGATCCTGTCACCGATGCAAAAGCGTGAAGGCATCGCGCGGCGCACCGTGGCGGCGCTGGGGTACAACGAATGTGTGACCTATAGCTTTATTGATCAGGCAAGCGCTGCGCGTTTTGGCACTGGTGGTGATAACGTCGCGCTGGCAAACCCGATCTCGTCGGAAATGAGCCATATGCGCCCGTCTTTGTTGCCCGGTCTTTTGCAGGCTGCAGCGCGCAATCAGGCGCGTGGATTCATGGATCTGGCGCTGTTCGAAGTTGGCCCCGTATTCAGCGGCGGCGAGCCGGAAGAATACGAACAGATGGTCACGGGTATCTTGGTTGGTAACACCGGCCCGCGTGATCGTTTCGGCGCACGTCGCCCTGTCGACACCTATGACGCCAAGGCAGATGTGGAGGCTGTGCTGAGCGCCATCGGCGCCCCCGCCAAGCTGACCTTTGTGCGCGATATGAACGCGTGGTGGCATCCGGGACGTTCGGCCAAGCTGGGGCTGGGTCCAAAGAACATCCTTGGCGCGTTTGGAGAGCTGCACCCGAAAACCATCGCCGAGATGGACGTGAAGGGCCCCGTTGTGGCCTTCGCCGTGCATCTGGCCAAAGTGCCGTTCCCGAAAGCCAAAGGCACGGGACGCGGCGCGATGGGTGCGTCTGATCTTCAGCCGGTCGAACGCGATTTCGCCTTTGTGGTGGACGCAGATGTGGAAGCCATCAATCTGGTGAACGCAGCCGCCGGAGCCGACAAAGCGCTGATCACCGACGTGAACGTCTTTGACGAATTCATCGGCGGATCGCTGGGCGAGGGCAAGAAGTCTCTGGCCATCACCGTGCGCTTGCAGCCGCGTGACGCGACCCTGACCGATAAGGATATCGAGGCCGTCAGCGCCAAGATCGTCCAGAAGGTCGAAAAGGCGACGGGCGGCAGCCTGCGCGGATAATTCAAAGCGCGGTCCTTCGGGGTCGCGTTTTTTATAGGAGCACACCTCATGACCCTGAACGTTTACCTTTCTGGCGAAATCCACACCGATTGGCGCGAGCAAATCATCGAAGGTGCCAAAGGGCTGGATGTGACCTTCAGCGCCCCCGTGACGGATCATGATGCGTCAGACGATTGCGGTGTTGCGATCCTTGGCGATGAACCCAACAAGTATTGGCATGACCACAAAGGTGCGATGATCAACGCTATCCGCACCCGTAAAGGGATCAAGGACGCAGACGTCGTCGTCGTCCGCTTCGGCGAGAAATACCGCCAGTGGAATGCTGCGTTTGATGCAGGATATGCTGCTGCAAAGGGCAAATCCCTGATCGTTCTACAGCTGCCAGAACATGACCACGCGTTGAAAGAGGTTGATGCAGCTGCACTGGCCGTAGCCCGCGAACCTGCCCAAGTGGTCGAGATTTTGGGGTATGTCCTGACCGGAAAACTGCCAAGTTAACCCTTACGTCATTATGCGGTGACGACGGCGAGATTTTTCCCCCACAAATTGTCGGCTTTTTGTGTCAGGATTGGCTCAATGCGAACAGGATCACGCATTTTGCCTGACCAAACAACAGATAGGGACACCATGCTTTCAGAATTCAAAGATTTCATCGCCAAAGGTAATGTCATGGACATGGCCGTTGGTATCATCATCGGCGCCGCGTTCACCGCGATCGTTGGATCGTTGGTTGCAGACCTGATCAACCCGATCATCGGCCTGTTTATGGGCGGCATCGACTTTACTAACATGTATGCTGTTCTGTCCGGTGAAGTCGCCGAAGGTGCTTCGCTTGAAGCCGCTCGTGAAGGTGGTGCTGCTGTCTTCGCCTATGGTTCGTTCATCATGGCTATCATCAACTTCCTGATCATCGCTTATGTGGTGTTCATGCTGGTGCGCTATGTAAACAAAGCCAAAGAATCGGCCGCCAAGGAAGAAGAAGCCGCGGAAGAAGCCCCCGCTGGCCCCAGCGAGCTGGATATTCTGACCGAAGAATCCGCGACGCTTTGAAGAAGTCGTAAGAACGCAAAAGTTCCGGAAAGGGCGTTGAGTTTTTCAGCGCCCTTTTTCTATGGTTTTCTACGCGGGTTTTTGGTTTTAACGCGTTTTTCGTTTGACACTTGCGACGGGCCAGAATATTCGGACCCCCGATGTGAGATGGCGTGGTAGCTCAGCTGGTTAGAGCACAGCACTCATAATGCTGGGGTCGGCGGTTCAAGTCCGCCCCACGCTACCACATCCGGTTCGACGCATGTCGAAAGAAGGCCCTGCCAAATGGTGGGGCTTCTTTCGTTTCAACTCTTTTTCAAATGGTAGGTCAGTGCGCGTGTGATCAACGCTGTCATCGGACCTTCGGGCAGTTCTTCCCCTGCTTTGAACAGCACAGCGCGATTGCCTTCAAAGCTCAGCTCGTCACGGAAAAGCGCTTGAAACTCGGACATCACGCTGGTCTGGCAATGGGTATAGAGCGCGTACCCACCCGATTTTGGGATGCCCAACCGTATCGTGGTCGCAGAGCCCGTTTCTGGGGTTAGATAAGCGGGCTGCCCCCATTTCAGGGTCTCATGCAGGGTGCCGATTTCGGGTAGCTCAGCGGCCGTATTAAGGATCAGGTCGCGCAGCCCAAGCAAATCTGCCCGCACGTTGTCAGGGAAGTCCTGAAAGGCTTTCTGGACAAGCGGGTCCGGGATATTCTGGGGCCTTGGCATATCCCTACTCAATCGTGGGATGGGTAGGGTGTCAAATAAAAGCCCCGCTCAATGGCGGGGCTTTCGTCACGATTAAATCTGAAGGGAGGTTCAGATCTTCAGCGCATCTTGTCCTGAGATGTAATCGAGCCCAAGCGCCTCGCCGACAGCTGCATAAGTCAGTTTGCCAGCATGCACGTTCAGGCCGTTCAGCAGGTGCGGATCGGCTGCACATGCCTCTTTCCAGCCCTTGTCTGCAAGCGACAGCATGAAGGGCAGGGTGGCGTTGCCCAATGCGATGGTCGAGGTACGCGCAACGGCGCCCGGCATGTTGGCCACGCAGTAATGCATCACGTTGTCGACTTCATAGATAGGGTCGGCATGGGTGGTGGCTTTCGAGGTCTCAAAACACCCACCTTGGTCGATGGCCACGTCCACCAGAACCGCGCCTGGCTTCATGGTCGACAGCTGGGCCTTGCTGATCAGCTTGGGGGCAGCAGCACCCGGGATCAGAACCGCACCAATGACCATATCGGCGGTGGTGATCAGCTCGGCAGTGGCCGCTGCGGTCGAATACTGGTTTTTGAACGTGCCACCAAAGGCATCATCCAAATAACGAAGACGTGGCAACGAGCGATCCAGAATGGTCACATCCGCGCCCATACCAGCTGCGATCTTGGCCGCATGTGTACCCACAACGCCGCCGCCGATCACAACAACCTTGGCCGGTCCAACACCGGGAACGCCGCCCATCAGAACGCCACGGCCGCCATTGGCCTTTTGCAGTGTCCACGAACCAACTTGCGGGGCCAAACGGCCAGCAACTTCTGACATCGGCGCAAGCAATGGCAGGCCGCCATTGTTGTCGGTCACGGTCTCATAGGCGATGCAGGTCGCTCCGGACGCGATCAGGTCGTGCGTCTGGTCGGGATCGGGTGCAAGGTGCAAATAGGTGAACAGAAGCTGGCCTTCGCGCAGCATCTTGCGTTCGCCCGCCTGAGGTTCTTTTACCTTCACGATCATGTCGGCTTTGGCGAAGACCTCTTCTGCCGTGCCAAGGATGGTGGCACCAATTGCGGTGTAATCTTCGTCCGAGAAACCTGCGCCTGTACCGGCATTGGTTTCGACAATCACGGAATGACCGCGACCGATGGCCTCACCGGCAGCGGCAGGCGTCAGGCCAACGCGAAATTCCTGGGGCTTGATCTCTTTTGGGCATCCGATCAGCATGGGTTCCTCCTTGTCCCTGTTTCAGGGAAAAAATGTATCTATTGCCTTGATCTTGGGGGGAGGCGACGCAATTGCTTTGAAAAGATGTGGCGCAGTGAGTATAGTTTATCGAAGAAAACCGCGCTTTTGATGAAAAATACGCAAGGAATGTGATCGAAATTGGAACTTGATAGTGTAGATCGCCGCATCTTGCGGGCATTGCAACGCACCGGACGCATTTCCAACGCGGAGCTGTCAGAAAAGGTGAACTTGTCCCCCTCTGCCTGTCATCGGCGCGTGCAGAGGTTAGAGGCTGAGGGCTTTATTAAGAACTACGTGGCGCTTTTGGATGCCCGGAAGCTGGACTGCCCAACAACTGTATTTGTTGAGATTACATTGTCAGGACAGGCAGACGAAGTGTTGGATGCGTTTGAGCGTGAAGTTGCCCGTGTGCCGGACGTGCTTGAATGCCATCTGATGGCCGGAACAGCGGATTACCTGCTGAAAGTTGTCGCGCAGGACACCGAGGATTTCGCCCGTATTCACCGCCAGTATCTTGCGCGCTTACCTGGGGTGCAGGGTATGCAATCCAGCTTTGCGCTGCGCACGGTTTTCAAAACCACCGCTCTTCCAGTCTGAAGCTTTTTTACGCTGCCCGAGCGGCCAGTGGCTGCTCCTTAACAGGCAAGTGCACGATGGCCGAGAATGCACCGACGCCGACGCCAATCCACCATACCATGGTGTAGTCGCCAAAGGCGTCATACATCCGACCGCCCAACCAGACGCCAAGGAAGCTGCCCAATTGGTGCGAGAAGAAGACGATGCCATAAAGCGTGCCCATATAGCGCAGACCGTAGATGTGAGCGACCAGACCCGAAGTCAGGGGCACTGTGGCCAGCCACAAGGATCCCATCGCGATTGAGAACACGATGACCGAGGTCGGCGTGATTGGCATCAGGATGAACAAGGCCGCCACGATAGTGCGGCCCGTGTAGATCGCTGCCAATAGGTATTTCTTGGAATAGGTCTTGCCCAGATAGCCCGCAAAAAGCGTACCCGCGATGTTCGCAAGCCCGATGAGCGAGATTGAAATCGCCCCAAGCGCCGAAGTGGACGACACACCCACGGCGGCCAATGTGCCTGACGGATCAATAGCCCCGCACATCTCGGTTACGAAGGCAGGGAAGTGTGCAGTGATAAAGGCCAGCTGGTAGCCACAGGAAAAGAAGCCCAGAAAGATCAGCGTATAGCTTGGGTCTTTGAACGCCTTCACAAGAATCTGACCCATGCTTTCCTCAAGCTCGGATTTCGACGCAAAGCTTTCGGTTTTCATCAAAGGCAGCAATGCCAGCGTCGCGATAATCGCGGCGGCAAAGATCAAAAATACGTTCTGCCAGCTCATGATGCTAAGCAAGTACTCGGCCAATGGCGCGCCAAAGACCTGTCCGGCTGACCCCGCTGCTGTAGCAATCGCCAGCGCCATTGAGCGGTTTTCGTCGCTCGCGGCACGGCCCACAACGGCCAGAATGACGCCAAACCCTGTCCCTGCGATGCCGAAGCCAACCAGCACTTCTAGCATCTGATGGGCTTCTGGCGTGACTGCTGCCGAACTGGCAACCAGTCCTACCGCGTAGATCAGCGCGCCCATGATGATCGCTTTGCGGTCGCCCATCTTTTCGGCAATTGCGCCAAAGATCGGCTGCCCGATCCCCCAGGCGAGGTTTTGAATGGCAATCGCCAACGAAAACTCGGCCCGCGGCCAGTTGAATTCGGTCGCAATCGGGATCTGGAACACGCCAAAGCTGGCGCGGATCGCGAAGCTGACGAGGATGATAAGGCACCCGGCCACGAGGACGGGTGTGATAAGGGGCGCGCGCGTTTCTGTCATCCCGGCAGTGTCAGGTAACGACCACGCCTCGTCAATTCCTGCTTTTTGATGGGACAGTTCACCTTTCCTTATGTGACGTGCCGTTTTATCAGAACTCATGGCAAATCTGATTAAGATCTATGACGCTCTGGCCGCCAAAGGCGAGATTACCCGCGACCCAGCGCAGGAGGCCTGCCTGCCCGCGCTTGAAGACATCCGTGCCCACATTGACGCAGCGCCGACACGCAAGCGCGGCATTCTGGGTGGACTGTTTCATTCGAAACCAGAAGAGGTCCCGCAGGGTCTTTACCTTTGGGGTGGTGTCGGGCGCGGCAAGTCGATGCTGATGGACCTTTTCGTGGACAGTCTTGAGACGTCAGCGAAGCGGCGCGTGCATTTCCATGCGTTCATGCAAGAGGTGCATGAGGGCATGACCGAGGCGCGCAAAACAGGCGTTGATGACCCGCTGGAGCCGGTGGCTGCAAAGATCGCTGCAGACGTGAGACTGTTTGCCTTCGATGAGATGCAGATCACTGACATCACTGATGCAATGCTTGTGGGTCGCTTGTTTGAAAAGCTTTTTGACGCGGGCGTTGTGGTTGTTACCACGTCGAACCGTCATCCAGATGAGTTGTATAAAGACGGCCTGAACCGACAGTTGTTCCTACCGTTCATCGCGCTTTTGAAAGACCAGATGGTCGTGCATGAACTGATCAGCCCTAACGACTACCGTCAGGATCGGCTGTCAGGAGAGCAGGTCTATTTCACCCCTTCGGGCGCAGAAGCGCGTGGTGCAATTGACGCTTTGTGGAAAGACCTAACTGGAGGAGAAACAGAGCCGCTGACCTTGACCGTAAAGGGGCGCGAGGTCGTCTTGCCGGCCTATCGCAATGGTGCTGCGCGGGCGCAGTTTCATGACCTTTGCGGTGCGATGCTGGGGCCGGGGGATTATCTTGCCGTGGCCAACGCCGTGAAGCTTTTGGTGTTGGAAGATATTCCGCGCCTTGGGCGATCCAACTTCAACGAGGCAAAGCGCTTTGTGACGTTGATAGATGCTTTGTACGAGGCAAAGGTGCGTTTGATTGCCTCTGCCGCTGCACAACCCGAGATGCTTTATATCGAAGGTGAAGGGTCGTTTGAGTTTGAACGTACCGCCAGCCGGTTGCGTGAGATGCAAGACAAGGATTGGGGTGCTGCGCAGGATTGAAGAGGGGCCGCCGTCTGCGACCCCTCAGGTTTTCACCTGCCTGCCTAACTCGGATATGGGAAGCTAAGCTCCCCGAAGTGCCACTGGGTTAGGCAAAGGGTCACGATGTAATTTGTGATCACATAGAGGCTATTAAACTCTGCCCCTTTCGAATCACCTTGCCGCCCTAGCGTAATGTACTGCTCGATAAGCCGTCCACTTGATGCGGACTTTACCTATAGAATACCCTATTTATAGGCGCTAACCCCTTAAACCGTCAACATTTTACATAGAATCACTGGTGATTCGAAAAACGGGCAAAAAAGTGATTCTTTTCCAGGGCTTGAATCGTGTTGTTGATGCGGATGTGTGGTGCCAGCAAAAATTAATTTTGTGATCACGATTGCTAAAACGGATGATTTAGCCGTTTTCTCGCAAAATTGCGCCCGCAAGATAAAGGGAACCGCAAATCAGGATACGTGCCTGTGGGTCGCGTGCCTTGATCGCGTGGATTGCGGCCTCAACACTTTCAGCGGTGCTGGCATTCATGCCGACGCTCTTGGCGACCTCGGCTGTTGTGTCTGCGGGCAAGGTGTTGGGTTCATCCGGGATCGAAACCGCGGTCAGGCTAGCTGACACATCTGCCATGGGACGTAGATAACCAGCGATATCTTTGGTGTTCAGCATTCCGCAGATCAGATGGGTCTGGCGCTTCGGTAGGTCTGCCAAGACGGTTGCCAACATTTCACCAGCGGCGGGGTTATGGCCGCCATCCAACCAAAGCTCGGCTTCACCTGCTGCATCGATCAATGGACCGTGACGCAGGCGCTGCATACGTGCGGGCCACGTTACATCGCGCATCGCAGCCTCGCAGGCATTTTCGCCGAAGCCCAGCACACGCAGCGCAGCGATCGCAGCGCCAGCGTTTTCGATTTGATGCGGACCGATCAGGGCGGGCAAGGGCAGATCCAGAAGTCCGTTTTCATCTTGGAAAATCAAACGCCCGCGTTCTTCCCAAAAATGCCAATGCTGGCCATGCACGAACAGGGGACATCCCAGTTTGGCCGCGCGCGCCTCGATCACGTCCAGCGCTTCATCTTTTTGCGGGCCTACCACACACGGGACGCCCCGCTTCAGAATGCCCGCCTTCTCGCCTGCGATTTCGGGCAGGGTTTCGCCAAGGAACTGGGTGTGGTCGATTGAAACCGGGGTGATCACCGTCAGGGCGGGTTTTTCGACGACGTTGGTCGCATCCAACCGTCCACCCAACCCAGTTTCCAGCAAAGTGAAATCAGCTGGGGTTTCCGCAAAGGCCATCAAGGCTGCGACGGTGGTGATCTCGAAATAGGTGATGTTCTCACCGCCATTGGCGGCATAGCAGCGGTCCAGAACCTCGGTCAGGGCGTCTTCGTTGATCAGCGTACCTGCCAGACGAATACGTTCGTGAAACCGTGCCAGATGTGGGCTGGTATAGGCATGTACACGCTTTCCGGCGCCTTCAAGCCCGGCACGGATCATCGCCTGAGTCGAACCCTTGCCGTTGGTCCCCGCAAGGTGGATGACTGCAGGCAGCTTGTCTTGTGGACTGTCCACAGCTTCCAGCAAGCGCCAGACGCGATCCAGGGTCAGATCGATGATCTTCGGATGCAACGACATCATCCGTTCAAGGATGATGTCCGAGCCTTGGGCGCTCACGCCTTGTCGGCCTTACTGGCGTCAGTGGACGCTTCTTCGGTCGGTGCGGCTTCCGCTTCAGGTTCTGGTTCCGGTTTGGGAAGGTCACCTTTGACCGCTGGCGGTTGACCCGTCAGCATGCGCAGGATCGTTACCAGCTCGTCTTTCATGTCCTTGCGGTGCGTCACCCGGTCCAGCATTCCGTGATCCAGAAGATATTCAGCGCGCTGGAAGCCTTCGGGCAGTTTTTCGCGGATTGTTTGTTCAATCACGCGCGGCCCCGCAAAACAGATCAGAGCGTTGGGTTCGGCGATGTGCACATCCCCAAGCATGGCATAAGACGCGGTGACCCCGCCCGTGGTCGGGTGGGTCAACACGACGATATAAGGCAGGTTTGCTTCTTTCAGCATTTGAACGGCAACAGTCGTTCGCGGCATTTGCATCAGGCTTAGGATGCCTTCCTGCATACGCGCGCCACCTGCGGCTGAGAACAGGACCAGCGGGCGTTTCAGCGCAACGGCACGTTCGGCGGCAGCAATGATAGCATTGCCAACATACATGCCCATAGAGCCACCCATGAAGCTGAAATCCTGCGCAGCCGCAACGATCGGAGTGCGACCGATTTCGCCTTCGGCCACCAACATGGCCTCGCGTTCGCCCGTGCCTTTGCGGGCGGACTTCATGCGTTCTGGGTATTTTTTCTGATCCTTGAAGTGAAGCGGATCATCGATGGGGGCAGGGACGTCGACTTCGGTGAAGATGCCGCCATCAAACAATGTGATAAATCGCTCACGAGGCGTGATGGCCATGTGATGGTCGCAGTTGGTGCAGACGTTAAAGTTCTCGGAGAATTCACGGTGGAACAGCATGGTGCCGCACTCGCCGCACTTGGTCCACAGGTTCTCGGGCACTTCGCGGCGCGAGAAAAGCGAGTTGATGCGGGGGCGGACGTAGTTCGAGATCCAGTTCATCGCCAGACTTCCTTGTTGCGTTTGGCCTTAGTTAATCTGCCTCGACGGTATTTGCAATTGGGCGGTTACGTTGGGACAGGCGCCACCAAATCGCAAACGCGACCACAACCAGTGTGGTTTGCAGGATCATCGAAGCGGTCATTGTTGATCCCATCAGATTTACCTCGGCAGTAAAAAGGGAAAAACCATCCAAGTTCCCCGCATTTCCCACCAACACCATCGATGCGTTATTTCCAAAATGAAGACCAGCAGCAGCGCCGATATTCCCGGTGCGCACCGTTACAAAGCTTAGAACGATGCCGACGACACTTGTGTGGATGACATAGAAAATTGCATTCACACCCCACGAAGCCGGGTCGGCGTGCAGCAGGCCGAATGCCACAGAAGGCAGGATTGCCCATATCCAAGGTGATTGGAAGCGCGCGCGAAGTTGTTGAAGCATGTAGCCGCGGAACACCAATTCTTCGGCAAAGATTTGGATGAAAATCAGAACCAACGCGGGGATAAGGATCAAAGCCCATTCGCTGGTGGGCAAATTGCGTAGAAGTTCTGTTTGGTCCTGTGGAACAACGAAAAGTGGTTCAAGCATTTGCAGAAGGGTTGCCGCCAAGCTGATTGCAAGCGCGATCAGAATACCGGTCCGAAAATGACGCCACAGCACGTGGTGTTGTGCGCCAAACAAGCTTGAGAAACTGCGTTTGTGTAAAAACCGCAGCACCAGCCAAAGGCCCAAATGATACCCTAGGAAAGTAAGAAAGAAGATACCCGCGTGCACGGCTGTGGTGGCATTCAGGATGTTTGCCGGATGCTCTCCGATCAACCATCCCCCAGCCACGAAGATCGCAAAGGTCGCCGCAAAAAAGGCCACATGGATCAGAAAGAACCCAAGAACCGAACGCCAAATCTGGCAATAAGGCCGCGCGGGGGACCAGAAGGAAAGTTGGGGATCGGATGTCACTATTAACGCTCCAGAACACATAAACTGGTGATTTGCCCCAACTGTGTCGTGAAAGAACACAAAGGACAATCCGCTTTTAGCTGACTTGCGCCATGCCCCTTAGAGTTGCTATTCCGAACTTAAGACGGAAGGGATGATGCTGGGCAACGACCCGCGCATGTACAGAGTTAGGTGAGTTTGTGTACTTAGTTAGAGAAACCAGAGTGGCTAAATGGGCCACACAATGGGGTGCAATCTGTTTGATGACCGGCCTGTTGGCCGGGTGCTTCGGGGGCGCAAAGCCTGACGATGTGCGCGACAGCCCGTTGTTTTCGAAACAGGCACCGACTGCTTCGGACAATTTGGTGCAGACGCGGATCGTTATGTCTGGCGCGGTAACGATTGCAGCGCCAAAGGGCTACTGCGTTGATGTAAGCTCGCTTCGCGATCAGTCATCGGGCGCGTTCGTGCCGCTTGGAGCCTGCGCAGCGCTCACACGCAATCCGGCCGACCCAAGCCCCAAGAACCCAGCCTTCCTTGTGGCCAGTGTTTCGCCCATGCCGCAAGATGTGGCCGCAAGCGCGGATGAATCCGAGCCGCTTATGGCGCAAGCGCGCGCTTTTCTGGAAAGCCCTGCTGGGCGTGCGGCACTTAGCCGGTCTGGGGACGCAGAAACCGTCGAGGTTCTGGATCTGAAAACGGCTTCTGGCGTTGTGAAAGTTCTTACGCGTGACAGTTCCTCAAATCGTCCGAAATCTCTGTCCGACACGACTTGGCGTGCCTTTTTGCCCCTTGGGGACAAGCTGGTTGTGGCCAGCGTAACCGGGTTCAAAGATCACGCGATTGACCGGCGCAATGGGCTTACGCAGCTGAATGGCTTCGTGAATGCCATCACGGCTGCAAATCCAAATGGCGAAAGCGGCAAAGGTGGTTTGGCGTCGATTTTTGGCAAATTGCGAAACTAGGGAATATCTGATTAAGTGCAGCCATCCTGACACCTGATCACCACTGGAACGGGCATCGCAACCACTATGCAAAGCTGGATTACCACCCTTTCGGATCGTTTGAATGACCGCAGGGCCCTGCGTCGTTGGGCGCGTATGGCGCATGACGCCGAAGGAATGGATAAGTTGGCCTTGCGTCAACTGCGGGGAAAAGCACGTCAGTTGCGCCAGCATATTGATCAGGTGTTGTTCGAAGCTGACAGCCGCCTGGCCTTGCCCGCATTGGGTTCGAATGTCATCCAAAAGCCACTTCATTCTGATTGGGCCTCTCGTCCTCAAGTTTGGCGTGGCCCGCTTGAACCCTCGGGCGTTGCTTCGGTGCCAAACGGCACGCCATTTGGTGACGAGGTTAAACTGTTTCATGACTGCCCTTTGGCAGAACTGACATTCCGACAGGTGCGCAATACACGTGAAACTGATCTTGCCCCTTTTGGGATGACGCTGGAAGTTTTGGGTTTCAATGGATCGTTCTTGTCGTTGGTTGTGGATGTCCCATCTTCGGCGACCGAAGGTCTGCACCGGAACCATATCATCCGTTTGTCGATTTCTGCCGAAGTTGAAAGACCGGTCGGTCTTTTCGCACGTTTGAACATCCAGCACGGCCCGAACAGCGAACAATTGCGACAGCAGCAAACCCTGCAATCCGGTGACGCAGTTTTCGAATTCGATTTGGCCTACTCAGACATAAATGAGAAGCGAGTCGACAAAATGTGGGTGGATCTTGTGTTTGAGAATCCCAAGATGAACAAGGTGTCGTTGTGCGATTTGACGTTGTGCCGACATCCTCGCGCCGAGATGTAAGGGCAAGACCTGTTAAGGAGATCTCATGGCTGACATGTCGTTTAAATCTGCTCGCATTCACGCGGGTATTTGGGAAGGCATACTGACTTCCATGGGGCCAAATGCGCCTGATCTTGAAGTGACGCATCAGTCAAATTCTGTGCCAGGTGTCGAAGTTGCCGCCGTGCCTGGGGGCAAAGGCCAGTATAGCGTGCGTGTTCCGATCCCTGTTGAGCTACTTAGCGATGGCGTTCAGACCTTCTTGATCCAAGACAGATCAAACGGCGAGACCTTGGACAGCTTCACCATCGTCACAGGGCAACCATTGGATGAGGATATCCGCGCTGAGATGGATCTTCTTCGGTCAGAGCTGGATATGCTCAAGCGGGCCTTTCGACGCCATTGTCATGATGTGACCGAAGGATGACGGGCATCCTCGTCAGTGCCTGCTTACTTGGCCAGAAGGTACGCTATGACGGGGCGGCAAAAACACTTCGTGACGATCGTCTGAGTGCTTGGGCCAACGAAGGCTGGCTGCACCCCATTTGTCCCGAGCTTCTGGGTGGCCTGTCAGTTCCGCGATTGCCAGCAGAGATCGAGCCCAATTGCGATGGTGCATCCGTAATGGCCGGGCAGGGTCGTATTCTGGACGTGTCAGGACAGGATGTGACCAAGGCCTATCTGCTTGGTGCAGAACATGCTGTGGCCGCGGCCAAGAAGCATGCATGCAAATACGCGTTGCTGACCGAAGCAAGCCCCTCTTGTGGTACTTATGTGATCTATAGCGGTCTTCACGATGGTGCGCGGCGTACGGGCATGGGCGTGGTCACAGCGGCGTTGCGGCAGGCTGGCGTTCAGGTGTTTTCTTCTGAACGGATCGGGGAACTGGCCGCCTTGGTCGATTGACGCGACCAAAGGGTTACGCAGCGTTTCAAGTGACAGTGCTTTACGTGCGCGTCAATACTTATGGAAATTGGCAGCCCGAGGACCGTTATGACCCGCTACCCTAATCTTCTTGCCCCGCTCGATCTTGGTTTTACTACATTGAAGAACCGTGTGTTGATGGGATCAATGCACACTGGTTTGGAAGAGCGTGGCGATTGGAATCGGGTTGCAGAGTTCTACGCAGCGCGTGCCCGTGGGGGCGCAGCGCTTATTGTTACCGGCGGGATGTCTCCGAATGAAGAAGGGGGCGTGTTCCCCGGCGCGGCTGGGCTTTTCTCGGACGACGACATTGCCAACCACAAGTCGGTCACGGATCGGGTGCACGCGGAAGGTGGCAAGATTGCTATGCAGATCTTGCACGCTGGTCGCTATGCCTATGGGCAGAATTGCGTCTCTGCCAGCCCGGTGAAATCCCCCATCTCACCCTTTCCACCGAAAGAGTTGGATGAGGAGGGGATACAGAAGCAGATTGCAGATTTTGCCACCGCCGCCGCCCGTGCCAAACAGGCTGGCTACGACGGGGTCGAGGTCATGGGCTCAGAGGGGTATTTCCTGAACCAGTTTCTTGTGACCCACACCAACAAACGCGAGGATCGCTGGGGTGGGTCTTATGAAAACCGGATGCGCCTGCCGATTGAGGTGGTCAAAGCCGTACGTGCGGCCGTTGGGCCAGAGTTCATTTTAATCTACCGTCTGTCGATGATCGATCTTGTGCCCAATGGATCTACATTTGACGAAGTGGTCCAACTGGCCAAAGAAGTCGAGGCAGCAGGTGCGACGATCATCAACACTGGCATCGGTTGGCACGAAGCACGCATTCCGACGATTGCCACATCCGTCCCCCGCGCTGCCTTCACATGGGTCACCAAAAAACTGATGGGACAGGTGTCGATCCCGATCATCACCTCGAACCGCATCAATACACCTGATGTGGGGGAAGAGGTTCTTTCCGGCGGAGCAGCCGACATGGTGTCGATGGCGCGCCCGTTCTTGGCTGATCCGGACTTTGTGGTGAAAGCGGCCGAGGATCGAGCGGGCGAAATTGCACCGTGCATCGCCTGTAACCAAGCCTGTTTGGACCACACATTCGGCGGCAAAACCTCGACGTGTCTGGTGAACCCGCGTGCATGCTTCGAGACGGAGCTTAGCTACGAAATGACTGACACGCCGAAATCCATCGCCATCGTTGGCGCTGGGCCAGCAGGATTGGCCACCGCATTGGTGGCCGATGAACGCGGTCATAAGGTCACCCTGTTTGATCGCGCGGATGAGGTCGGTGGTCAGCTCAACATGGCCAAGATGGTCCCCGGCAAAGAGGAATTCATTGGGCTAGTCGAATGGTATGACCGGATGGTCCGGGCGTCCGATATCGACTTGCAGTTGGGTCGCGAAGTGAACGCCGATGACCTGATCGGCTTTGATGAGGTGATCATCGCCACAGGCGTAATCCCACGCGATCCCGGTATCGAGGGACAAGACGGCGATAAAGTGCTTTCCTATATTGATGTGCTGCGTCACGGCGCGCCTGTGGGCGACAAGGTAGCAATCATTGGCGCGGGCGGGATTGGCTTTGATATTGCCGAATTCCTGACGCAGGCAGGTGAAAGCCCGACCGAGAACCTTGAGGAATGGCTTGCGGAATGGGGCGTCACCGATCCCGGTATCGCGCGCGGCGGTCTGTCACCAGAAGGACCGAAACCCGAAGCCCCTGCGCGTCAGGTTGTCCTTTTGCAACGCAAGGCACAGGCGCTGGGCAAGAAGCTGGGTAAAACCACCGGCTGGATTCATCGTGCGACCTTGAAGATGAAAGGCGTTGAGATGCAGGGTGGCGTAAACTACGAACGCATTACCGATGAAGGTTTGATGGTTTCGTCCGGTGAAGCGCGTGAAAACCCAAGCTTGATTGAGGCCGACAATATCATTCTTTGCGCCGGACAGATTCCCGAACGCTCAGTTTTTGATCAGCTTGCTGAAAAAGGCATCAACGCACACATAATTGGTGGGGCCGATGTCGCGGCCGAGCTTGACGCCAAACGTGCGATTGACCAAGGATCGCGTCTGGCGGCCTCTCTCTGATCTTGTATGAGGCCTAGAAGGAGGCCGAATGCTTTTCAGCTCGATCTTTCTGGGACTTCTGCCCAGCTTTTTGCTGGTTGGGCTGGGCGGGCTGGTGCGTGGAAGGCTGTCTGAAAACGCTTGGCAAGGCCTCGACCGTCTGAATTTCGAGATCTTGTTTCCAGCCCTACTGTTTGTCGCAGCCGCCAGTCGCCCGATCGAGATCTCGCAGGTCGCGACCATGGCGCCTCTTGTCTGGGCGATTATGGGCGTTGGATTGGGATTGGGGTGGATTACCCGTCGTCACGGACCTGACCGGTTTCTGAATTTCGCAGGGGCATGGCAAGTGGCGTGGCGCTTCAACACAGCGCTAGGTCTGGTCGCGGTGTCCCTTCTGCAAAATGGGGGGCTTGGTGAAATGGCAGTGGCCGTTGGGATGGGCGTTCCGGTCGCCAACCTGATGGCAGTCAGCGTGTTGTCGCGCGGTGGTTCTTTCGGTTTAAAAGCAACCCTAAAGAAAATCGCGTTGAACCCTTTCTTGTTGGCCAGCTTATCCGGCCTTTGCGTTGGACTGCTTCAAGTGCAACTTCCATCTCCGGTCATGGCGCCGCTTGAGCTTTTGGCAAAAGCGGCCATTCCTATCGCATTGCTTTCAATTGGAGCAACGATGGATTGGAAGGCACTGGCAAGGCTTAACGGTTTCAATGCCGCAATCTCTGCGATCAAACTGGTAGCAATGCCCGCATTCGCACTGACCATCGGGGTTGTACTGGGTTTGGAATCGGGAATCGCTTCGGTTCTTGTTGTGTTTGCAGCACTACCCACTGCGTCGGCTGCGCATGTTCTTGCATCGGCATTTGGGGCAGATCGACGGTTGGTCGCCACATTAATCGCTCAAACGACGCTTCTGTCTGCACTGACGCTGCCAGTTTGGATAACTCTCGCTGAGATTGTGTTTGCAACACACTAGTTGTGTGGCGATGTGCGAATGGGTCAGTAAAAACAGGGTTCCAGTGATGCTTCTAGCGGCTAAGCGCACTCAAAGCTCGCGCAATGATTGTGAAGTATAAGTATTCATTCAAGTATTCGCGTTTCCATTTCAGAAACATAAGCTCGATTACCCCTGTAATGTCGGCTGCTCTTCACAGTCTTGCCCCAATTCGTAGCGATACAAATGGAGTTGGGGGACAATTGTAGAGAGTATCTGATGGATCGTTTGACCGAAATGGAGGCATTTGCGACCGTAGTGGACCAAGGGGGGTTCACCGATGCAGCCAAGAAAATGGGAATTTCGAAATCGGCTGTATCGAAACACGTCTCAAGTCTTGAGGCGCGTTTGGGCGCACGCCTTCTGAATCGCACCACGCGCCGGGTTAGCCCAACTGAAATTGGGTTGGCCTATTATGACCGCGCGCGCCGCGTCCTGAATGATGCAGGCGAAGCGGACGCCTTGGTCACCTCCATGCAATCTGCGCCTGCCGGGATGCTCCGCATATCAGTCGCAACAGATTTCGGTGTAAACCACCTTAGCCCGGTCTTGGGCGAATTCTTGAAAGATTTTCCAGACGTCAATGTCACGATGGAGCTTGCCAACCGCTATGTTGAGCTAATTTCAGAAGGGTTCGACATGGCGATCCGTGTGGGTGAGCTTGAAGACAGCTCGCTTCGGGCACGTAAGATCGCCGACACAACGCGCCGTATGGTTGGCAGCCCTGCTTACTTTGAACAGTATGGCCGCCCGAAACGCATTGACGATCTGAACGAACACAAGCTTTTGCATTATTCCAGCCAGAGTTCTGGGAACGTATGGAAAATCCCGGCTCCGTCCGGCGAAGTTCGACAAGTACGGTCGGCGGGATGGCTAAGTGTAAATGACGGGCAGTCTTTGTTGAACGCGGCTATATCTGGTTTAGGCATTGCCTATCTGCCCAGCTTCCTTTTTGCCGATGCGCTTGAGCAAGGACTGGTTGTCGACGCCATTCCAGACTTGCCGCCAGACATACAGGGTATTTACGCCATCTACCCCCCAGGCAGATTTACACAGCCTAAGGTGCGTGCGTTCATTGATTTTCTGGTGCATTCCTTTGCAAACAAAGGGCCAGATGTCTGGTAGCAGCAAAGCAGCATTAACGTGGAGAGAACTGTCGGCGGGGGAAACCCCGCCCTTTTTTGTCAGTTTGTGTTCAGCAAAACCGCCTCGACCCGGCGATTCAGATCGCGACCTTCTGCGGTTAGGTTTCCGGCAAGGGGTGACAGATATCCCACCCCGTCGGCTGTCAACTGACTGGCATCGACGCCATAGCGGCTGATCAGGCGTTTCATCACGGATGCAGCCCGCTTGCGTGAAAGGGCTACGTTCCCCTCAAGGCTTCCTTCGGCATCTGTGTGTCCAACCAACACAATGCGTCGGTCAGGCGATTGGGCAAGAAACGCTGCCAGATCGGACAGGGCAGGAACCTCACCTTCTTCCAGCTCTGATGAGCCTGTTGCAAAGGTGAGACCAGATAGGACGACACGCCCGATGTCTTTGAGCTGCAGGTCTAGTGGGCCCGTTGATTGAGGGATGGACGTCGACGGTCCTGCTGTTGTCGTTGCCAGTTCCGGGACATCGTCTTTCGAGGGCGAAACAAAGGTCAGCTCGACGAAGGCATCTTTTGCGCTTTGGCTGACAAGAAGCTGCGCGAAGCTTTCCCCCTTGCGAGCACTTAGGAAATGATAATCCCCCAGATCGACAAACATATCCGGCGCCTGAAAGTGCCCGGTTTGAAAGCGGAAATCGAACCCGCCGCACGACACGGCCTGGCACTGAAAAACCAGCTGATAGCCATCCTGCAAAAGCTGGTCACGAATTGTGGTCAGGATTTGATAGCTTCGCGCTGCCAGACCCTCGGATCGCCATGCTTGACGTTCCACATAACCTACAGCAGTGATGGATGGGACTTTCTCGCCGTCAAAACGGCCCAAGGCGATTTCGGCTTGGCCCTCACCGGCATGTGTGGCTTGAAGCTCAGCGCCCGCTGGAAGGTCCAAAGACCACGCAGCCAAAGGAAACGCGCAGACAAGTAGTGCAGAGGTCAGAAGGCGTTGGATTGGGATCATCGGTTTTGGGCGTGATATTCATCGTTCGGCTTCATGCCCACGGCTGATGCCATGCGATTGGACATCGAGAAGAACCCAACGGTCGCCGCAATGTCCCAAATATCCCGATCCGAGAACCCAACATCCCGCAATATTTGACGGTCTTCTTCCGATGTCTCGGATGAAGCTTTGGTGATCTTTTCCGAGAATGTAAGCATGGCCGTTTGACGCGCATCCAGATCAGCCATGCGCCAGTTCATCACCATAGCCTCACCCAATTGCGGGTTGCCCGAAAGCTGACGAACGGCAGCCCCATGCGCCACCTGACAATACCAGCACCGATTAATCGAACTTACGACGACCGCAATCATCTCGCGTTCCAGTTTGGACAGGCCGCTGTCGTCCAGCATCACCTCGTTATACATGTCCATGAAAGGGCGCAGCTTCGCCATGTCGAAGGCGTAGGCCTTCAGCACATTTGGAACGAGCCCCAACTTGTCGTCGCAGATGTCGAAATACTTCTGGATGTCTTCGGGCAGCGGGTTGGCCATTGGTAGGTCAAGTGCAGTGACACCCTTTGAGTTGTGCGCCATTCTGGGTCCTTTCTATCGTTTCACGCGGTAATGGTAGTGACCGACAAGGTGCATACCAAGATTTGCATATAGCGGATTGGCCGCGTGATTTCCTTGGGTCACGATCAGCGACAGATATTCAGCGCCCTGTTCTTCGGCCCATTTTGCAGCCTGTTTCAACAGGTTCTGTCCTGTCCCCATACGGCGTAGATCTTGATCAACATGGAGCGCATGCGCCATAGCAATGCCGTCATGAATGCCAACAAATCCTACCCCAGCAGGTTTGTCATCCGTCCGCGCCAGTAATGCCGTTTTAGGGCAGTCGGCACGTTCCATCACGGCACGGCGTTTTTCATGAATGTCACCCTCATCCCACAACTCAGTCATGATCGACAGCATTGGCCAGATGGCAAAGGCCGAAACAGGTGGAAGCGGATCGCGGGTCAGTTCAGACACCGGGATAACCCAGATGTTCACGGGGTCGATGATGTCATAGCCGTGCTGTTCAAGCATATCATCCAGATGCTCGTCGCCCGCGCGAATTTGAAACAACGGCTCCATGCCCATGTCGCGCATTGCTTTTTCGGCGGCAGGCAAATCGGCTTCGGTGGTCGGCCAGTTCTCGGTTGCAGCAGAGACGCGTTTGCCCCCGCCTGCACCATCCCGCAACACCCAAGCGCCGACGCGATGGGTGGCTGCCGGTGGCCATGTGGCTTCGCTGGCCTCGATAAGTTGTTCGGGGGTGGGAAGGTGTGGCGTTGTCATGTTGCCTCCTTAAACAGGTCTTGAAGCGCGCGGGTGGCGTGATCCAGCTGGGTTAAATCTGTGCCGCGAATAACGATATTCGCACCGTAAGCGCCGTTTTCGATAAAGGGGTATGACCCGAAGCTAAGCGTGTCATGTTGCTGCGCCAAGCGGCCAAGAGGGCCTGCAATGTCGCCTTCCCCCCGATTGATCCGAACCGAGCGTGAGACCAGCGGCGCACCGCCGGTGAGGGTCGGCAGAACACTGTCCACCATTGCCTGAAAGACGGACGGCACTCCGGCCATCACATGTACATTTTCAAGCGTAAACCCCGGGGCAATCGACACGGGATTATCAATCAGAACAGCGCGGTCCGGAATGCGCGCCATGCGCTGGCGCGCTTCGTTGAATTCACGACCGGATGCCGCGTAATGCGCCGCCAAAAGATCGTATGCGTCTTTGCGGATGTCGATGTGATCACCAAAGGCACGCGCAATGCAATCCGCAGTTATGTCATCATGTGTCGGACCGATCCCGCCAGATGTGAAGACTTGATCGAAGCTGCCAGAAAGGGCTTTGACAGCAGCAACAATGGCCTGAGCATCATCCGAGACCACCCGAACTTCTTTCAGGTCAATACCGTGTTCGGTCAGCTTTCCGGCAAGATGATGCATGTTCGCATCCCGTGTCCGTCCGGACAGGATTTCATCTCCGATCACCAACATTGCGGCTGAAGGATTGGGCATTGCTTGTTCCTTTCCTTATTCCGGTATAGGCCCGAGATATGGAATTTCCCAGCCCTCTTGTGCCCGCAGTGCTTATTCGTCGCTACAAGCGTTTTCTGGCAGACTGTCAGTTGGAAGATGGGCGCGAAGTCACAGCGCATTGTGCCAATCCCGGCTCGATGATGGGTTTGGCTGATCCGGGCATGAAAATCTGGTTGGAGCCAAATGACGACCCGAAGAAAAAGCTGAAGTTCGGGTGGCGGCTGGTTGAACACGCAGATGGGCATTTCACAGGTGTGGACACCTCGGTGCCCAATCGGGCTTTGCGGGCTGCTTTGGAGGCGCGGAATGTGCCGGAGTTGGGCGACTATCACACCGTTCGAGCCGAGGTGAAGTATGGTGAGAAAAGCCGCATTGATTTCCTGCTTGAAGGCGATGGTCTGACCTATGTCGAGGTAAAGTCAGTGACCCTCTGCCGCCAGCCCGGTCTGGCCGAGTTTCCAGACAGTGTCACAGCACGCGGAACCAAGCATCTGGGCGAGCTGACCAAGATGGTGGCCGAAGGCCATCGCGCAGTGATGCTGTATCTGGTGCAGCGCACCGATTGTGACCGGTTTGACTTGGCCCGAGATATCGATCCGACCTATGGGCAGGCCTTTGATGCGGCCCGCGCCGCCGGGGTTGAGGTCATCGTCTTGGGTACGACAATTTCACCGATTGGGGTAGAGGTCGCAGCCCCTCTGGCGTCTTTGGTCTGAAGGCCCTATCTAAGGGACAGAAGAAGGAAACCAAGATGGACGACAAGATGCGCGTAACCAAAGAAGGCATTCGCCTGTACGATTCAGCGGATTTCGCTGGAATGCACGCGGCCGGCAAGCTTGCCGCCGAAATTTTGGACCGCGTAGCCCCTATGATCGCGCCCGGTGTCACCACAGAAGAACTGGATGCCGCGATCGAGGCGATGGTGGATGAAGCAAGCGCTGTTTCGGCCACGATCGGATATAAGGGCTACAAGCATGCGTCGTGTATTTCGCTTAACCACGTTGTCTGTCACGGCATTCCCGGCTCAAAAACGCCGAAGATGAAGAATGACAAAACCGGCCGTAAACATGACGAACTTGTCGAAGGTGATATCCTGAATATCGACGTGACGGTCGTTGTGGACGGTTGGTACGGCGACACCAGTCGCATGTACAAGGTTGGCAAAATCAAATCCTTTGCCGATCGCCTTATTCAAGTGACCCATGACGCATTGATGGAAGGCATCGCAGCTGTGAAGCCCGGCAATACGTTTGGTGACATTGGCCACGCCATCCAGAAGTACGCTGAAGCGCAGCGTATGTCTGTCGTGCGCGATTTCTGTGGGCATGGTTTGGGTCGTGTTTTCCACTCACCGCCGAATGTGCTGCACTATGGCCGACCCGGCACGGGTGCTGTGTTGGAAGAAGGCATGTTCTTCACCATCGAACCGATGATCAATCTGGGCCGTCCGGAAACGAAAATCCTGTCGGATGATTGGACGGCGATTACGCGCGACAAATCTCTTTCCGCCCAGTTCGAACACTCGGTCGGAGTGACCGCTGATGGCTGTGAAATCTTCACGTTGTCCCCAGCAGGAAAATTCCATCCGACTTGGGGATAATCCGCAAGTTTACTTAGGGGAAACTTTTTCAAGTTTCCCCCTAGTCACCAAAATTTCCTTTTGAATCCGCCGCGCATTCGGCCTGATGTTCTTTAGGTCAGGAATCTTGCCATTTTGCGTTTGCACCCGCAGCATTCAGTTCCTAAGTTCTAACTGCTCAGACACAAAAGGTGCTTGGGCTTCCGCGACTTCGCGCGCGCGGCTGTTTAAAAGAAATACGGAGGGGCCAATGACCAGCTTCCGCACTTTCACCCTGAAATCCACCTTCTCGACCCTGACTGCTGCCGCCGCACTGGCTGTGGCTGCCAGCACAGCTGCCGCGCAGGAGGTCACCCTGCGTTTCCAGCATTTTGTGTCGCCCCTGTCGGCCAACCCGACCTATTTCATGGCCCCATGGGCAGAAAAGATCGAGAAAGATTCAGGTGGCCGCATTAAGGTAGAGCTTTACCCGGCAATGCAGCTGGGCGGCAAAGCCACCAGTCAGTATGACCTGATCCGTGATGGCGCGATTGACGGTGGCTGGGTGATCCCCGGCTATCAACCCGGTCGCTTCCCCGAGGCCGAAGCCATGGAGTTGCCTTTCATGGTGACGAAATCTGGCGAAGAGGCGTCTAAGGCCGCGTGGGTCTATACGCAGAAATATCTGATGGACGACTTTGCTGACGTAAAGGTTATCGCAGCACACATGCATGGCCGCGGGATTGTTCACAAGAAAGGCGATCCCGTTGCCTCGGTCGCCGACTTCACGGGGTTGAAACTGCGCGGCCCGTCGCGCACGGCCACGCGCCTGTTGGACAAGCTGGGGGCGACACCCATCGGCATGCCCGTTCCCGCCTTTCCCGAAGCCCTGTCAAAGGGTGTCGTGGATGGCGGCGTGATCACGTGGGAGATGTCACCGTCGCTAAAACTGGACGAGTTGACCGACAGCCACACCGACATTGCGGGTGAAAAGTCGCTTTATAACCTCTATTTCATCTGGGCGATGAACAAGGACGTCTACGACGGCCTGCCCGATGATCTGAAGGCGGTGATCGATGCGAACTCGGGCTTCTATGCATCGGCTTGGGCTGGTCGTGCCCATGACACAGGCGATGTAGTTGGCCGTGAAAAGATGGCGGCCAGTGGCAACGCGCTGGCAGAGCTTTCGGAAGATGAGACCGCTAAGATTCGCGATCTGGGTGATGAAGTCATCGCCGAGTGGATCGCGGATATGAACGACAAGGGTTTGGACGGCACCGGAATGGTTGAAGACGCCCGCGCTGCCGTGTCCGTAACTCGCGCGAAGTAAGTTCTGCAAATTTGCGAAAGCCGCCCGTAACTGGGCGGCTTTTTTCGTTTAATCGCGATCTAGGCCAAGAAGGCGGGTCACTTCTTCCATCGAAGTTGCGGTTATGACCCCAAGCGTTTCAAGCATGTCACGCGGCGTGTGCTGCGCATAACCAATGCATTGCATCCCAGCAGCCAAAGCCGCTGTTACTCCGGTGGGGCTGTCATCAATCACCACGCAATCTGCGGGCGCGACACCAGCATCCTTCGCCGCAATGAAGAACATGTCAGGCGCTGGTTTCATGCGGCCATGTTTCTGCGGAGAATAGAGCTTTCCTTCCAACCGTTCCCACAGCCCATGCGGCCCAAGTGTCAGCTTTATCTTCGCAAATCGCCCGTTTGACACAACGGCGGTTTTAAGACCTGCCTGATCAATTTGGTCCAGTAACTCTACGACGCCCTCGATAAGCGGCACGCCTGATGCAAGGGCCGCGTCCATCTCGCGATAAAAGCTATCGCGCCAACCTTCTTCAATCGTCGCTCCGGCCGCGCGGGCTTCGGCGATAATATCGGAAAGCGGCCTGCCAACGAACCGATGCATGTCGCAGTCGGTTGCTACAGGCCACCCACGATTTTCTAAAAACTTGAACAGTTGGTCATTCGCGACGGGTTCGCTGTCGACCAGCACGCCATCACAATCGAAAATGACCATTGCAGGGGTCACAGTGATGCCTCACAGATCGTGATCACCGTGTCGCCATAGCGTCGGTTGTCCAGTTGGGTGACGCCTTCGGGCGGGATCACTGGCACGTTGTCTTCCCAAACAATAAGCGCGCCATCGGCGATCCAGCCGCCTTTGATGGCGGCGGCCAATGCTTTTTCACCCAGCCCTTTACCGTAGGGAGGGTCCAGAAATATCAGGTCATGAGGCGTGCCTTCGGGCAGTCGTGTCGCATCACGTTTCACGACCGTCACTTCGTCTGCACACCGGCATTTGGTCACGTTTTCTTTGATCAGAGACAAGGCCTTCCGACCATCATCCACCAAAGTGACATGGGAAGCGCCGCGCGACAGGGCCTCAAGCCCCAATGCGCCAGTGCCCGCAAACAGGTCAAGCACGCGGGTGTCTTCAATCGGGTCTCCGAAACGCCCGCCGGTTAGCATGGAAAACAAGCTTTCGCGCACGCGGTCTGTGGTTGGTCGTAGATGTGCGCCTGCATCCCCTTTGCCAACACTTGCCAGCGCCAATCCGCGAAAGCGCCCCGCGATAATCCTCATGCCAGCAGAGATTTCAGTTCGGTTCCGGGATCGGCCACGGCAACTTTGTCCGGCGATTTGCCCCCTTCAACAAGCCGCTTACCGACCATATAGGCGCGCGGCTCGTTCATCGCGTCGACCGCCAAAAGCGTGTCGCCCTGATAGTACCAGAAGCTGACGCTGCCATCCTTCTCGCCAGGACGGGTGACGATGTTGTCGTAGCCCGTATTCAGCCCTGCAATTTGCAGCTTCACGTCATACTGGTCTGACCAAAACCAAGGCTTCGCGACATAGTCCACATCCTCGCTCAGTATATTTCGGGCGACGATTTCGGCTTGATCAATGGCGTTTGGAACGCTTTCCAACCGGATGCGGTCGCCACGATAGGGGAAAGATGCGCAATCTCCGGCAGCCCAGATGGACGGGTCCGACGTGCGGCCTTTGGCGTCAGTTTTGATGCCATTGTCCAGATCAAGTCCGGCGCTTTCTGCCAGCGCGCTGTCGGGAGCAATGCCGACGCCAACAATGGCAAAATCAATGTCCAACTTGGTGCCGTCCGACAAAATCGCGCCTGTAACACGGCCTTCGCCGGTGAGACGGTCCAGCCCAACGCCTTCGCGAATGTCCACGCCATGTGACGTGTGTAGAGCGCGGAAATAGTTCGATGTCTCGGGCGCGGCGACACGCTGTAGAATGCGGTCGGCCATCTCGACCAATGTTACCCGAAGGCCCTTCTTGGCTGCAACGGCGGCGGCTTCCAGCCCAATATAGCCACCCCCAATGATCAGGACGCTACGCCCATCGGCAAACTCGGGTTCCATCCCGTCCACATCCGCCAAGGTGCGTACAACATGGACGCCATCCAGCGTGCCCCCAATTGCAGCAGGTAGATAACGAGGGGTCGAGCCGGTCGTGATCGCTAGCTGGTCATAGGCGATGCGTTCATCGCCAATCACAATTTCTTTCGACTGGGCATCAATGGCATCAACGCGCGTGCTTAGGCGCAGTGTAATGTTTTGATCCGCATAGAATTCCTTTGGCCGAAGATACAGCCGCTCAAGCTCCATATCCCCCAGCAGGTATGCTTTGGAAAGAGGTGGGCGCTGATAGGGCGGCGCACTTTCCGCCCCGATCAGTGTGACGTCCCCGTCAAAGCCAGAATTGCGCAGTTTTGCGACCAACGAGGCCCCAGCCTGTCCGGCCCCGATTACGACGATATGAGACATATTTTGCTCCGCATTTGGTTGCGCGTCACGTTAGGACGAAAATGGTTGCTTTGGCAACGATCGGCATCTCATGACATCACAAGAAAGTTGGCTGGACAGTGGCGCGGAAGCGCGCGAGATTCAACTGATAGAAGCAATTACAAGGAACGCGCGAATGACCCTGAAAGTTGGAGACAAACTCCCCGATGCAAACCTGCTGCGGATGGGTGCAGAAGGCCCGGAATCTGTCAGCCTGTCGTCGCTGCTGGACGGACGTAAAGTCGTGATCTTTGCACTGCCAGGTGCTTATACCGGCACTTGCACGACGGCCCACGTTCCCAGCTACATCCGCACCAAGTCCGCATTGGACGCAGCAGGAGTGGACGATGTGATCTGCATCGCGGTCAACGATCCCTTCGTGATGGGCGCTTGGGCCGACAGCACAGGTGCGGCGGAAGCTGGGCTAAAATTCTTGGGGGATTCGCAGGCCGAATTTACCAAGGCCGTTGGAATGGATTTCACAGCCCCGCCAGCTGGTTTGATCGAACGGTCGCAGCGCTATGGCGCCTATGTGGTCGATGGCGAGGTTAAGATCCTGCATGTCGAGGAAAACCCGGGCATGTGCGAAACCTCGGCCGGGGAAGCAATGCTGGAAGCGATCCAGGGCTAAGACGGTTCAGTCGTGCTCAGCCACATCGACTGTTTTGAACGGCCCGTACGAGGTCAGAACGTCGATGTCTTGCGCCACAGCCTTACGTTCGGACTGTAAATACTGGTCAACGGCTTCGCGAAAGCCGGGGTCGTTGATCCAGTGAAGCGAATGCGTGATGACCGGCAGGTAGCCGCGGGCCAGTTTGTGTTCACCTTGCGCGCCAGCCTCGACCCGTTTCAATCCATGGCGAATGGCATGGTCGATGGCCTGATAATAACATAGCTCGAAATGTAGATACGGGTGGTCTTCGACACAGCCCCAATAGCGGCCAAACAGTGCGTCGCGTCCAATCACGTTCAACGCCCCGGCGATAGGTTGGCCATTCCTCTCGGCCAAAACCAGCAACAAATCGTCAGCCATTACTTCGTGAACCTGATCAAAGAATGCGCGCGTCAGATAAGGTCGCCCCCATTTTCGTGCACCAGTGTCTTGATAAAAGTGCCAAAAGGCATCCCAGTGCGCGGGTTGAATTTCAGCTCCGCTCAGACTGTGAATGGTTCCGCCGAATGCTTGTGCCAGCCGACGCTCTTTGCGGATTTGTTTGCGCTTTCGTGAACTAAGCGCTGTCAGGAAAGCATCAAAATTCGCGTAGTCATTGTTCTGCCAGTGATACTGCAGCCCTTCGCGTGTCAGCAGCCCCATCGCATTACCCGCTGCGGCTTCATCCTTGGTGCAAAAAGTAACGTGCGCCGAGCTCATCTGATTGTCGGCAGCGATCTGCACCATGCCCTGAACTAAGGCCGCCTGCCCAATCTGCACATATTCCGGGCGGGTCAGAAATCGGCGTCCAGCCACGGGCGTAAATGGAACGGCAGCTTGCAGTTTGGGATAGTACTGTCCACCGGCGCGTTCATATGCCTCCGCCCAGCCGTGATCGAACACGTATTCACCCTGACTGTGGGTTTTCACATAAAGCGGCATCACAGCGATGATCTGTTTGCCTTGCTGGACGGTCAGATGCTGTGGATGCCACCCCGTGCCTTCACCAACCGAACCAGAAGTTTCGAGTGCTGATAGGAAGCCGTGGGTTGTGAAGGGATCAAACGCCCGCCCACCAGCTGCGCGTTCCGGGCATGCACATGCATCCCAATCCTCGGCGCGGATGGCGTCGATGGACGTGTGGGTGCGGATATCAACTTGGGATTCGCTCACGAGTCTATTCAGCGGCAGCAGGGATGTCTGGTCAAGCCAGATAGCCCTCAAAAGTTACGTTGTCAGCCACCTTGCGTGCTTGGGCTTCAACCTCTGCTGACCGAACGGTCCAGCACAAAACCGGCACGCCGCGCTGTTTAAGGCGCGTCACGGCCGGATTGTTCAAATCACGTACATCATGGCTGATGAAACTGGCCCCGACATCGTCGAAATCAGGGATGTCACGCAAATAACGGCGTGTTGCTGCGGGTAGAAGGGGCGTGTCTTCTTGTTTGTAAGCTTCGGTGGTCAGGCCAAGTGGCAGGCTGGAATTGTACATGCCAAATGCTTTGACGGAATGTGGGTTGAAAGACATGACCGCCACGTCCCCCTCATACCCGGAGAGTGCTTCGGCAGTCGCTTTTTCCATCACTCCTTCATGCGGGCCCATCGCGCCGTGCTGGTCTTTCAATTCGACCAAAAGCGGCACGCGACCTGCAACGATGTCCAGAACCTCTGCAAAGCTGGGAATGCCCTCTTCTCCGCCGGTCAGGTTGATCTGACCCAACTCGATCGCGTTTCGCTGACGGACGGGACCCGAGGCAGCCGTCAGTCGGGCAAGATCATAGTCGTGGAAAACCATCGCTTGGCCGTCGTGGGACATCTGCAGGTCAATTTCTATCCCATATCCTGCCTCGACCGCTGCCCGAATGGCCGCGCGCGAGTTTTCTGGCCGACCCGCAGCCAGATCGTGCAACGCACGATGAGCTATGGGCCGGTCAAAGAAGCTTTGCGGCAAGGGGACAGGTCTGCGCGTCATTTGATCTGAAAGATACCTTCGATTTCAACAGCGACACCAAAGGGAAGGCTTGCTGCAGACACGGCTGAACGCGCGTGGCGTCCGGCGTCCCCCAAGGCTTCGACCATGAAGTCCGAAGCGCCATTGATCACTTTCGGTTGGTCCCCAAAGTCTGCAGTCGAGTTCACGAAGCCAACCAGCTTTACAACGCGCTGGAGGCGATCCAGATCACCCCCGCAGGCTGCTTTTACTTGAGCCAGAAGTGCGATTGCGCAGCTTCGCGCGGCGTCGGCACCTTCTTCGGCGGTCATGATGTCGCCCAGTTTTCCAGTCAAAAACGCACCTTCTTTGGTCGAGATTTGACCCGAAACATGCACAAGATCACCAACCTGCACATAGGGTACATAGTTCGCGGCGGGTGCAGGGGCGTCAGGCAATGTGATGCCCAGTTCTTCAAGGCGGGTTTCAAATGCGCTCATCGAACGGTCCTTTCTAGATGTCAAACCTGACTATCAGGCGTTGCCCGGACGCTATCTTGCGTCAGGGTTTAGGGAAAGCTGGAAACCGACATGCGGCAACAATTATCGCCGCGGGGGTTAGGATTCGCGGAACGCTTTGGTGAAGTAGTCCCACAGCGGTTCAACCAGATAAAGCATCGGGCTGCGGTCGGTGGTCCGAATGAAGGCTGAAACCGGCATGCCAGGGATTAGAACCGCACCGTTTGGAAGGCGTTCAATTTCGCCTTCTTCCAACTGCACTTCCGCTTGATAAAATGATTGTCCGGTCCCGTCATCGACGAATGAATCTGCTGACATGCGTGTCACGCGACCTAAAAGATCTGGGGTCTGGCGGCTGTTGAAGGCCGGAAACTTAAGATACACCGTCTGACCCACAAAGATTTGGTCAATGTGCAACGGATCGACACGTGACATGATCACCAAGTCGCGGTCTTGCGGGACGACATACAGAACTGGTTGGGCAGGTTGGATAACGGCTTGTTCGGCGAAAACCTGCAGCCCGTGGATGACGCCCGATACAGGCGCACGGATTTCAAGCCGCTCAAGTTGTTCCAAAGTGTTTCTACGCTGCTCTGCCAAATCGCGCGTGGTTGCGCGACCGTCTCGCAGTTCGGTGATGGCGTGCTCGCGCAAATCCGTTTGCAAAGCGATGCTTTGCAGTTCGGTCTCGGTGATCCGAAGTTCAGCTTCGGCCTGCGCCGCGGTTAGCTCTCCTAACCGGCCAAGAATTGCCGCTTCTTCCCGCTTTAGTGCCAATACGCGTGATGCCTGCGAGAGCCCTTTGTCCAGAAGGGCTTGTTGATTGGTGAGCTCTTCTCGGATCAGGATCAGCTGTTCGTTCGATGCTGTAACCTGCGCCGATAGACCATCCAATTGGCGCGAGATCTGGGTCTTGCGTTTGTCCAGCTGTTCAAGCTGTGTCGCCATCCCCTCTACACGCGAATTGAACAGGCGTGTTTGGCCCTGCATAAGGCTCTCAATTTCGGGGTTGTCGTTTGCCGCTTTGGTCAACTCTTCAATAAACTGCAGCGCCTTTGCGCCGTCACGTTCGGCTTCAAACCGCGCTTGACGTGCAAGAAGTTCAAAATACTGCCCTTCAATAATCGTAAGTTGCGAGGCCAACTGTCCCTCATCCAACCGGACCAACACATCCCCGGCCTGCACCGTATCCCCTTCGTCGATTAGGATTTCTGTGACGACACCACCGTCAAGATGTTGGACGACCTTTCGGTTTTGCTCAATCTGAACCTGACCTTCCGCAATAACCGCACCGGACAGCTTGCTGGCGACCGACCACGTGCCAAAGCCGCCGACCAAGATCAGCAACGCGACGAAACCTATGATTAGCGGTCGTCGAGCCGAGAAGTTCGGGATATCTTGCATCACTGAGCCCCCCCGTTTGATTGCGAGGATTGTATCTGCTCTGCGTTCCGAACATGAGCTTTCAGAACCTCGTCGCGCGGACCGAAACTGCGCGCAGCCCCGTCTTCAATAATCAAGAGTATTTCGCATTCTTTGATGGCAGCGGGGCGATGCGCCATGATCATCACAGCTCCACCACGCGCTTTGACTGAGCGGATGGCCGTGTTCAGCGCTTTTGTGCCGTCATTGTCCAGGTTCGAGTTTGGTTCATCCAGCACAAGAATAACGGGATCTTCATAAAGAGCGCGTGCTAATCCAACGCGCTGCATCTGGCCGCCAGACAGAGTGTTGCCGCCTGGTGTGATGGGCGTGTCATATCCTTCGGCAAGTGACAGGATCAATTCGTGGGCTCCTGCCATTTGGGCGGCGGCTACTACGGCTGCGGAATCTGGTTGCAGATCAAGACCGGCGATGTTCTCGGCTATAGTCCCCTCGAACATTTGAACACGCTGAGGTAGATATCCAACGTAGCGCCCCAATGCTTCGGGAGAGTAGTTATCAAGGGAAGCCCCGTCCAAGCGCACGGTTCCCCCATCCGGAGTAACAACACCCGTCAGAACGCGAGCAAGCGTCGACTTACCAGCCCCAGACGGCCCGATGACACCAAGGGCTTCGCCTGGTTTCATTTCAAAACTGATTTGCCGCAAGACTGCGCGATTTGCACCACGCGGAATGACGGTTAGCTGGTCAACGCGCAGCTTCGCTGCGGGACGAGGCAGGCTGGTGCGCTCTTGTTCGGGCCGGGTATCCGCCAGAAGTTCAGCAAGTGCCTGCCAACCCAACCGCGCACGTTGGACGAGCTGCCACTGATTGACCGCAGCATCGACCGGTGCAAGTGCGCGGCCCAGCAGAATTGAACCGGCGATCATCGCTCCGGGCGAAATCTCGCCTTTCAAGGCCAGATAAGCCCCTAATCCCAGCATTGCTGATTGCAGAAACTGGCGGAACGTTTTCGACATCGCCGAAAACTGCCCCAATCGATCCGATGCGCGCAGGTTTTCGAGAAGCGACACCGCACGCGATTGATGCCAGCGCTGATAGGCGCCGCTGGACATGCCAAGGGCGCGTACCATTTCGGATTCTGTGCGCATTTGTTCGGCCATCTGATCGGCGCGAATGGTTGCCATTGTTGCTTGGGTAAGTGGCCCTTTGGTGAAAACCTGATTCAACACGGTGATCGCGATCAACAGCCCCCCGCCCACGACGGCAAGAACACCAAGCCACGGGTGGAAGACGCTGATGGCGAATAAGAAGACCGGTGTCCAAGGAATATCAAAGGCAGCAGTGATCACAGGGCTGGACAGAAGCTTCTGAAGCGCTTCCAGATCCTTCAACCCGGCTGTTGTGCCGCCACCACCACTTGGTTGACGCATCACCGCCGAGAAAACCCTTTTATCAAGTGATGCCTGAAACTGCGCCCCGGCCCGTGCAAGGATGCGTGCCCGTGCGTAGTCCAAGACGCCCATCATAAGGAACAGGAACGCCATCAGCAAAGTAAGGGCAATCAAGGTTGCCTCTGACCGGCTGCCCAGAACCCTGTCATACAGTTGCAGCATGTAAATCGGTGCGGTCAGCATCAGCAAATTCACGAAGACCGAGAAGAGAGCGACGCTCCACAACAACCCACGCAACTTGCGGCGCTGATCGCGTAGTTCTTCCAAGCCTTGTATCAGCTGGTTTTGTTTCATGCTTACCTGCTTGCTCTGCGGGTCAATTGCCTGCAACCCTGTCGTCGCGAACCTTCGGCGGGTTTCTGCTTGCAACTGTCGCCAAATAGTCACATCTAATAGCTGCAGAAGCCTTAACATCTGTGAAACACGACCGCATCTATTATGTGTGGCGCGGATAAGCAAAAAAACACCAGATTCAGCGATTGTTCACGTGACGAAAAGATATTCGAAATTAGTAGCGGCACTGACCGGATTGGCTCTTATGGGGCTTAGCGCCTGCGCAACTGCGCCTGCGCCTAATGGTTACGTAGACCCGCATGAGGATCAAAACCGGCGCACACATGGTGCCAACATCAAGTTGGACCGCGCTTTGGTATCGCCTGCATCAAATGCATATGGCACCATTTTGCCTGAACCGGTGCGAAACTCTGTCTCGTATTTCTCGGACAATGCATCCTTGCCGGGTGTTGTTGTGAACAATCTGCTTCAGGGCAATGTCGAAGACGCTGTGCACAATACTGTGCGTTTTGCGTTCAATTCTACGTTAGGTCTTCTTGGTCTTTTCGACGTGGCCACCGATATTGGTCTGGAAGAGCGTGAAAGCGATTTTGGTGAAACACTTCATGTTTGGGGTGCGCCGGAAGGTGACTATGTGGTTCTACCTTTCTTCGGCCCGTCAACGGAACGTGATGGTTTCGGTATCCTGGTCGATTTCGCGTTGAACCCACTAAGCTTGGTTTTGCCGACCGATGTGAAACACCTTCCAAAAGCTGCCTGGGTCCTATCTAAGTTCGGTGATCGCTATCAGTTCAGCGACACGATTAATGAGTTCTATGAGAGCGAAGAGGGCTATGACCTGATGAAGCTCTATTATCTGGACTCCCGTCGTTATGAGCTGGGCATAGAAGTAGAAGACGATGAGCTTGAGGATATTTATGATGCGTATGATGGGTAACGAGACCTCTATGACACGCCGCGCCTTTGTTGGTGGTCTGGCTGGACTGGGTGTTTTGGCGATGATGCCGGGACGCGCCATGGCTGCGGTTTCAGCGTCTCAGGCCGAAGCACTGATTACCAAAGTTGTCGGTGACATCAATTCGATCATCAATTCGGGTGCGTCTGAAGCATCGATGATCAAGAAATTCGAAGGTGTGTTCGCGAAATATGCTGACGTGAACTTTATCGCGTTGTCGGCATTGGGCCCTGATGGCCGTTCCGCAAGCGCGGCGCAGAAAAGCGCCTTTGTTAAAGCGTTCCGCGTCTATATTGCGCGTCGCTATGGTAGCCGCTTTCGCGAATTCCAAGGTGGACGCATTGATGTTGTCAGCTCGAAGCCAGTGAAAACCCGCTTCGAAGTTCTGACCAAGACAACACTTAAGGGGCATTCACCCTTTGATGTTGTGTTTGTTGTGTCCGCGAAGAACGGCAAATTTATCGACATGCAGGTCGAAGGTATCTCGATTGTGAAATCCGAGCGTAAAGAGATCGGTGCGATGCTTGACCGTCGCAAGGGTGATCTGAATCGCTTGATTGCCGATTTGCAAAAGGGTTGATCGCAACCAACTTGAATTCAAAAAGCCCCGGCGGTTTTGCCGGGGCTTTTTTTGTTTTCACTCTGATGAATGGGATCAGTTACCCTGGCCGAATATAGACCGTAACACGCCGATCAGCGCATCTTCGACGGCCTCCCCCACGGATTGTCCGCCCTGGTTGCCACCGCCTTGCTGCGGAGCGCCAAATCCTTGTTGATCATCAGACGTCATCAATCGCCCATCGAACTGAGGGGTCGACCGTGGACGGATCATTGGCAATGGGGTCGGCACAAGTTGCGATTGGATTTCAACCATAGCTTCGCGCCACATTTCAGCAGGCAGCCCGCCACCGGTCACGCCTTTCAAGGGTGTGTTGTCGTCATACCCCATCCAGATGCCCATCACGTAGTCCGCAGTAAAGGCGATGAACCAAGCGTCGCGTGCTGACTGGCTGGTGCCAGTCTTGCCGGCAATCTCAAGCCCGTCGATCCGGGCGCGGGTGCCGGTTCCTGCTTCTACAACACGGTTCATCATATAGGTCAGCTGCGCAGCCGCCTCGCGCGAGATTACGCGTTCTCCGATACCGCCGGATTGGGTCATCAAGGGATCTCGGTCACCGACAAGGCGCAGCTCGGTCAAACCGTAAGGTGTCACGGACGACCCGCCGTTCAGAATGCCTGCATAGGCTCCAGTGGTTTCCAGTAATGTGCCATCGGACGCGCCCAAGGCCAGTGCAGGACCGGCTGCCAGATCGCTTTCGATCCCGAACATGGAGGCAACCGATCGAACAGCCTCGCGCCCAACTTCTTCGGACACTTTAACGGCGGGAATGTTCAACGATTTGGCAAGTGCCTCGGTGAAGCTGACCGTGCCGTAATACTTCTTGGTATAGTTCTTAGGGCACCATTCGCCTGATCCCGGGATGTTCAGGCAATAGGGTTCGTCAACGACAAAGTCGTCCCACTGATACCCCATGTCCAGCGCGGCGGCATAGACAAAGGGTTTGAACGCTGAACCTGTCTGGCGTTTGGCCTGTGTCGCGCGGTTGAACGCTCCGGTAACACGAGATTCCCGCCCGCCAACCAAACCACGAACAGCCCCATCGGCGCTCATCACAACGACGGCGGCCTGTGCCTTCGATCCAGAGGAAACCTTTTCAGCAAAGATCTTCTCCACCGCATTTTCAGCGGCTTTCTGGATGCGCGGATCAAGCGTGGTCTTGATGATAACGTCTTCGGTTGTTTTGCGGGTCAAGAAAGCCGGCAAGTCGCCCATGATCCAATCCGCAAAGTAACCGCCAGCCTGAGCTTTGGCAGCTTTTGACAGAACAGCGGGGCTCTGTTGGAACTGCGCGGTTTCCTTGTCACTAAGATACCCTTGTTCGTTCATCAGGCGCAGCACGGTCGCGGCGCGGTCTTGCGAACGCTTTAGGTTGTTAGTCGGTGCGTAACGGGAAGGAGCCGTCAACATGCCCGACAGCATCGCAGCTTGTGCCGGGTTAAGCTCGGACGCTGGAATTGCGAAATAGCGCTGGGCCGCTGCATCGAACCCGAACGAACCGGCCCCAAGATAGGCGCGGTTCATATAGATCGTCAGAATCTCGTCTTTGGTGAACTTGGTTTCCAGCGCCATCGCATAGATGGCTTCTTTCATTTTGCGTCGCAGCGAACCCTGACGACAATCAGCCTCGTATGCGGCTTCGGTTTTCCAGACATCGGGGTCATAGGGAACGCCAAGGCACAGAAGCTTCGCGACCTGCTGCGTCAGAGTTGACCCACCATGACCCGAAAGCGGTCCGCGACCTTCATTCAGGTTGATCTTCACCGCACTGGCGATCCCGCGCGGGCTTAGGCCGAGGTGGCGATAGAACCGCTTGTCTTCGGTGGCAACGACAGCATTTTTCAGATGGGGGCTGACGGTCTCGGTTGTAATGGTGCGTCCGCGCTGGTCCCCGCGCCATGCGTAAACTTCACCATAGCGGTCCAGAATGGTCACAGACCCTTTGGCGCGCCCATCCAGCATTGCGTTCAGTTCGGGCATTGTCGACGCGAAGTAGAACACTGCCCCCCCGATGATCAGGGCCACGACAACGGCCCCTTTCCACATCAGGCGCCAGAGCATCCGTAGCAGCCACCCGATCATGACAAATGGCCACGCCAAAACCGAACGTGGTTTGCGTGGGCCACCGCCACCTCCGCCTTTGCGTGGTTTCGGTGCTGCCTTGCGCTTAGTCGTGCGCGCAGGTTTCTTGGGCGCTGCCTTTTTTGTCGGGTAACGCTTGTCTGCCACCAGTTTGGGGCGCTTTTGGCCAGATTGGCTCATAATACTCGTCCGGGTCTGCTCGGGGCCTGTCGCTATGACTTAGCGATTCGTTTCAGACAAGTGTAGCCCCAAGCCCGTCGGGGCGCGACTTTTCGCGCTGCCCGCTTTTTCAGCACTGCTCTAGGCACCAGTACCAAATTCTACGCAGGCCGGGTTTTCAGACCCTTTTATGAGCTCAATCGCGTGCAATTTCTGCGCTGCAGCGGCTGACTTTCTGCAGGCGCATGGTCAACGAGCCATGCCGAAGAAGGAAAGGAAAGACCGTGAAACTGATCATAGCAGCGATCAAACCGTTCAAGTTGGACGACGTACGCGAGGCGCTGACCGCCGTGGGTGTCACCGGCATGATGGTATCTGAGGTTAAGGGCTTTGGTGCCCAGTCAGGGCACACCGAGATCTATCGCGGCGCAGAGTATGCCGTGAACTTTTTGCCGAAAATCAAGCTTGAGATCGTCGTGAATGACGATTTGGCCGCCGAGGTGGTCGAGACGATTTCCAAATCCGCGCACACCGGAAAAATCGGAGACGGCAAAATCTTCACCCTCGACGTGTCGGACGCCATGCGCGTGCGCACCGGCGAAACTGGCATCGACGCCGTTTAAGCGTGAAAGGACGGACTATGACACGCAAACTTCTAATTTCGACGGCCATTTTGGCCTCATTGCCGGGGCTTGCCTTGGCGCAAGAGACGGGTGGAGAAGCCGCCCCACATACCGGGTTCATTCTGACGTCTGTGCTTTTCCTGCTGGGTGGCATGCTTGTGTTCTGGATGGCGGCAGGTTTCGCCATGCTTGAGGCTGGTTTGGTGCGTTCCAAAAACGTGACCATGCAGCTGACCAAGAACATCGCGCTCTTTTCAATTGCCGCCATCATGTACTGGCTCGCAGGTTACGGCATCATGTATCCCGGCGACTGGCTGGTCGAAGGCTGGCTGGGCCCGTTCTTCGCCGTCACTTCGCTTGACCCGGTTGGCGTTGCTGCCGAGGCGGTGGACGTAGGCTATGCATCCGGCGCTTCGGACTTCTTCTTTCAGCTGATGTTCTGCGCCACCACTGCGTCTATCGTGTCGGGCACGCTGGCCGAGCGTATCAAGCTGTGGCCCTTCCTGGCCTTCGTGGTCGTTCTGACCGGCTTCATCTATCCAATTGAGGCAAGCTGGCAGTGGGGCGGCGGCTGGTTGTCGGAAGCTGGCTTCTCGGACTTCGCGGGTTCGACTCTGGTGCATGCAGCAGGTGGTTTCGCTGCTTTGGCTGGTGTCCTGATCTTGGGACCGCGTATCGGCAAGTACAAAGATGGCCGCACGATCCCGATGCCGGGTTCTAACCTGCCGCTGGCAACGCTAGGGACATTCATCCTGTGGCTCGGCTGGTTCGGCTTCAACGGCGGCTCACAGTTGGCCATGGGCACGATCAGCGATGTCTCGGACGTGGCGCGTATTTTCGCCAACACCAACATGGCTGCAGCTGCCGGTGCTGTTGTCGCGATGATCATGACGCAGTTGATGTTCAAAAAGGTCGACCTGACGATGACCCTGAACGGCGCGCTGGCTGGTCTGGTGTCTATCACCGCTGAACCGCTCGCTCCGACGCTGTTCCAGTCGCTGATCATCGGCGGTGTGGGTGGCGCAATCGTGGTCTTCGTGGTGCCGCTGCTGGACAAGCTGAAGATCGACGATGTGGTCGGTGCCATCCCGGTTCATCTGGTTGCAGGCTTCTGGGGCACGTTCATCGTGGCTTGGACGAACGCGGATGCCAGCTTTGGTACCCAGATCATGGGTTTCCTTGCCATCGGTATCTTCGTCTTCGTCGTAAGTTTCATCTTCTTCTGGATCATCAAGGCCACAATGGGCCTGCGTGTCAGCGAAGAGGAAGAGGTCAACGGATTGGACATGGCCGAACTGGGCATGGAGGCCTACCCGGAATTCACCAACGGGTGAATACAGAGCGCCAGGGGGATCAACCCCCGACGCAGATTGGCCGAGCAAATGCCAAGGCCAACAGGGTGGAAAGGGGGCTGGAAGGCTCCCTTTTCTTTTTCTACACTCGGTTGATTGAAGGCGCGATGCGTCATGGATTTGATAAGAGGTTGTCTAATATGACCGAGGCAGATTTCGCCGGCTTCATCGATTGCAGATTTCCCTACAATGATCGCGACGCGTCAATTGCGCTGATGGATCGTGCAAACGCAATCTCGTCAAACGCAGCCTTCATGGTGCTCGAAGAGATAGCTCGTCCTGCAGTTTCTGCAGAGGTTTCCAAAGAGACTAGGTTAGAGTTGATCCAAGAATGGAGAGAGCGGACCAATCACCCGTTGGTTTCTTCAATGGCTAAAGTGGCGCGAGCAATGGCGCATGATAAACTCTGCTCGGTTGAGGATGCACTGATACACATGGATCAGATATCATGCTTCAAAGGCAACTTTGCGGCGCTCAACATTGTGTATTTTTCTTGCGATGACGCTGATGGATCTGTTGACCAAGCGAACAAAAAGATCCGGTCCGAGTGGGAATCGTGATCTGAGTTCGATGTTTCTTTGCTGTGAAAAGCTAGCTAGGAATAGGTGCCCTTAGTTCAGTCGGCGGGAATGACTGAGCAAGGGGATCAGCCGGGACGTTTCTGCGTAGACGGGTCTCCGCCGCCCTTCCGGCACCAAAGCCTAAAATAAAAACGGCCCCCGGTCAGCAAACCGAGAGCCGTCAGTCTTTAATCGGGCCTGAGACCTAAACCCCAACCTTCGAAATCGCTTCCGCCAACAGCGGCACGGTCTCCTCATTCAGACCCGCGATGTTCATCCGCGAGTCACCGACCATGTAGATGCCGTGATCCACACGCAGCGCCTCGACCTGTTCGGGCGTGGCGCCGAGGCGCGAGAACATGCCGCGGTGGTCGGCGATGAAGCCGAAGCGGTCTGATCCGGTGCGAGCACGCAACTCGTTTGCCAGTTTCTCACGCAGACCCAGCATCCCGGTGCGGACTTCTTCCAGTTCGGCCATCCAGTCGGCTTTCAGGCCCTCATCCTCAAGGATCATGGTCACCAGACGGGCGCCGTGATCGGGGGGAAGCTGAAGTTCTGACGGTTCAGGTGGGTCAGGTTCTGCTGGGTGATGCCAGCCTGTTCGGCATTTTCCGAGATGCCAACCAGCAACCCGGTACGTTCGCGATAGATGCCGAAGTTTTTCGAACAACTGGCCGCGATCAGCGCTTCTGGCACGGCTTGCGCGATCAGGCGCACGCCAGCGGCGTCCTCTTCCAGACCGTCGCCAAAGCCCTGATAGGCGATGTCGATCAGTGGGGTTGCACCTTTTTCGACGATCAGCGCGGCGACCTCTTTCCACTGGGGCAAGGTCAGGTTCGCGCCGGTCGGGTTGTGGCAGCAGCCGTGCAGCAGAACAGCGTCGCCTGCCTTGATGCCCTTCAGGTCTTCCATCATCCCGTCGAAATCAACCGCGCGGCTTTCATTGTCGAAATAGCGGTATTCGGCCATCTTCATCTCAAGATGTTTGATGATCGACGGGTGGTTTGGCCACGTCGGCGCCGACAGCCAGATCGTGGCATCGGGTGACGCCATCTTGATCAGCTCGACCGCTTGGTGGATCGCGCCTGTGCCGCCGGGTTGGGCAGCCATCGACAGACGTTCAGACGGGATCACATCGCCCAGTACCAGCTTGGTCAGAGCGCGGCCGTAAGCCGGGTCTCCTGCCAGACCAGTATAGGCTTTGGTGCCTTCAATGTCCCAGAGTACCTTTTCTGCGGCCTTAACGGCGCGCATTACTGGGGTCACACCCAGTGCGTTCTTATAAACGCCAACGCCAAGGTCGATTTTTCCATCACGCGGGTCTTCGCGATACTGCTGCATCAGCGCCATGATTTTGTCTTTGGGCTGGGCTTTCAGGTTTGTGAACATCGTCTACTCTCCGGTTTCGACTTTCAGGTCGGAATACATGCCCCATTCGGACCAGCTGCCGTCATAAACTGCGTGGCGGTCATGGCCCATACGCTCCAACGCCAAGGCAAGGATCGCGGCTGTCACGCCCGAGCCGCAGCTGAGGATCGCGGGCTTTTTCAGGTCGACTTTTGCGGCCTCAAACTGGGCGCGCATCTGGTCTGGGGATTTCATCGTGCCATCTGCGTTCAGAAGGTCGCCAAATGGCAGGTTTTTCGAGTTCGGGATATGGCCGGAACGCAATCCTTCACGCGGCTCGTCCACCTCGCCGCGGAAGCGTTCGGTGGATCGGGCATCGATGATCTCATAGTCGCCAAGCTTCGAGGCCGCAGCCACTTGCGTCACGTCTTTGATCATGTGGGCCTGACGGCTGACCGTCATATGACGATCGCGAATGACCGGCGGCATGTCTTCGATAGGGTGGCCTTCGGTTTGCCATTTTGGCAACCCGCCATCCAGAACGGCGATGTCCTTGTGGCCCATCAAGCGGAACATCCACCAGACGCGGGCAGCGGAAAACAGCCCCATGCCATCGTAGACAACAATCTGATGACCATCGCCCACGCCCATGGCGCGTACGCGGGACATGAATTTCTCGACCGGCGGCATCGTATGCGGCAGGTCGGATCGCAGGTCGGCGATTTCATCGATGTCGAAATAGCGTGCGCCGGGAATGTGGGCCGCGTTGTATTCGGCCTTCGCGTCCCGACCCATGTCCGGCATGTACCAACTGGCATCAAGGATGCGCAGATCCGGGTCTTTCAGATGTTTCGCCAGCCAATCGGTCGATACCAGCGTTTTCGGGTCGCTATGCGGCATGGCTTGCCCTCCGGTCAGTGTCGTTTACTGACTAGTCCTCGTAGGTCGGATAGGCAAGCGAATGCGTCGTTTTGGCCAAGAAAAAGGGGAAGGCCTAAGCCTTCCCCACCACTCGCTAAAAAAGTCTTTCGGCTTATTTCGCCAGCATGTTGCGCACAACGCCTACCACAGCAAGCAACACGCCTCCGCCTACACCACCCGAAGCCACTTGGCCCAAGATGGATGCAATGTCCAAGCCACCGCCGCCGGCTGCATCAGCAACACCGCCAGCACCAAGCATCGAAAGAAGCGATCCGCCAAGACCACCGCCAGCAATACCTGCGATCGAGTTGATCAGAGTACCTTGGTTCAAATTTTTCAAAAGGCCACCAGCAACGTTGCCGCCGACTGCGCCCGAAACGAGATTAATAAGAAGAGATTCCATTTACGTCCCTTTCAAGTTCAGGGCAGCTGCCCCAAATTTTTCACTGGGCGAATGGAACCACGAACCGGCGTGGCCGGTTAAGGGGAAAAACTGAGTGAAAGTGCCGGTGACTTTTTACGGGCCGGATGCGCTGGCCCGGCGCAGGGCGGTGTCCAGAGCCTGCCGGAAACGTGCGCGATCAGCTTTCGAGAAGGGCTTTCCGCCGCCTTGTCGGAATGGGTCTGCCGCCCGCAAATCAGTCATCAAGTCACGCATTGCCAGCTGTTCACGTACGTTGGCCTGCGTGAAGCGCTCGCCACTGTGGCGGATCACCTCGGCACCGGATTCGACGCATTTTGCCGCCAGTGGAATGTCCCCTGTGACGACCACATCGCCGGGGCCAGCGCGATCGGCGATCCACATGTCGGCCACGTCAGGACCATCAGGCACATAAATCATCTCGACCAAAGGATTGGGCGAAGGGCGCAGCCCGCCATTTGACACCACATACATGGTTGCCTTGTGGCGGGTGGCGACCGCTTCAGCCTCGGCTTTCACTGGGCAGGCATCTGCGTCGATATAGACGGCCATGGTGTGTTAGGACCAGAGCGCTTCGGCATGGAAGCCCACATGATCTTCCATGAAGGTCGAAACGAAGAAGTAGCTGTGATCATAGCCCGGTTGCATGCGGAAAGTTGCTTCTTGTCGGCGAACAGCAATGGCTTCGGCCAGAGTTTCGGGCTTCAACAGGTCCAAGAACTGATCCTTGGTCCCCGTGTCGATTAGCATCGGCCCGTCAAACCCGGTGGATTTCATCAAAAGCGAGGCGTCGTGGGCTTCCCACTTCGCGGTATCCTCGCCAAGGTACGCGCCCAGCTGTTTCTTGCCCCAGTCCGATCCGGTCGGATTGCAGATGGGAGAGAACGCAGACACCGAACGGAAGCGCTCAGGCAGGCTCATCGCGATGGTCAACGCGCCGTGACCACCCATCGAATGGCCCGTGATGCCCTGACGTTCTGCGTCGAGTGCGAAGTGGTTGAAGACAAGGTCCGGAAGAGTCTTCGGTCACATAATCCCACATCTGGAAATGCGGGGCCCATGGGTCTTGGGTGGCGTTCACATAAAAGCCCGCCCCCTGACCAAGGTCATAAGCTTCGTCATCAGCGACACCGTCGCCACGCGGGCTGGTGTCGGGGAAGATCAGCGCAATACCCTGTTCTGCGGCCCAAGCCTGTGCTCCGGCTTTGGTCATCGCATTCTCGTGCGTGCAGGTCAGGCCAGACAGATACCACAACACCGGAACCGGACCATCTTGCGCCTCAGTCGGTTGGAAAAGACCAAAGGTCATGTCGGTGCCAGTCGCGTCAGAGGCATGTTTGTAGACACCCTGCGTGCCGCCGAAGCAGGCGTTTTCCGAAATCACTTCCATGGTGGGCTCCTTCAATAGGTTTGAACCGACCTAACTAGAGCCGGGGCGTGATGGCAATGGGGAAAGCGCGGATCGCGGCAGCCAACATGCCAACTGCCCACAACGTGCCACCTGCGTGGTAAAATACGGTGGGATCAGATGCCCAATCCGCCGCGACCCTTAAAGCAGCGCCTGCATGCAGGGTCGCCAACAAGAACCAGTCGAACAGATTTCCTTGGATTGGTCTGCCAGAATGCCCCAACAACGCGCGCAGCATGACGATCACTGTCATGGTTCCAACCGCTCCAGCGCCCAGTGCATGATGCACCTGCCCGATGGTGGCGAAATCGCTTAAACAAGCTGCCGAAAGAAGCGCTGTGGAAAGGACCAGCCAGAAGTAAGCCACATGAAGGGCAAGCAAAAGCGGCTCGGTCTGCACGGACCAACCGCCCCAACGCGAAAGGCGCAGGCTTAATGCGATTGTCGCCAAACCTGCGCTCAGCCCAGTTGCAATGCCGTTTCCCAACACGATCCAAAGCGCCACCGTCACCACGGTCGCGATCAACGCCGTGCGATCGATGAGCCCAAATTCAGGCGGTAGCTTGGTCGCACCTCGTTTCTTCAACCAATTTCGGCTGAAGGCTGGCGTGACGCGACCGCCGATATGAACCAGCATCAACAGTGCCACCGAAAACCCAGCGGTTAGGCCGGTGTCGCGGTCCATCCAAAGAAATAGGATCTGAGAAAGGCTCAGTGCAAAAATCATGCCGACGACAACCAGATTGCGGCGATTGTCCGCAAGCACGATGTCACGCGCGGCAAGCACGGCAACTGCAGGCAGGAACCCCGTGGTAACGATTTGCGCCCACAACGCATCTGGTGCACTGAACATGGCTGCGCGCCCCGCGAACCATAGAAGAAACAAAGCCAGCAAGACAGCTGGGCCAATCGCGGGCCGCCCGGTCCAGTTTGGGATTGCGGTAAAAAGGAACCCGGCAAGCGCTGCGGGAAGATAGCCCCACAGCATCTCGTGTTGGTGCCAAAGCATCGGGTCGCTGTTTGGTGAGGCTGCCCCCGCAAAACTTATGATCCACAGCGGTATAGCGGCGCTGGCGAACAGTAGGGCGGCCGGGAAAAATAGGCGATACGCGCCGGTCAGAATAGTCATGATGTTACCCAGGCGATGATGGCGGACACGGTGAAAATCGATAGGCTTGTCGACAGAAGGATCGCTGACGAAACCCGCTGAGGTGCCACGCCATAGTGCTGGGCAAGCATGTATACATTCCCTGCGACGGGCAGACCGGCGGCGGCAATCATCACACCTGCCATGAAGGGCTCAACATCGAACACCAACAGGGCCAACGTACCGACGGCCAGTGGATGCAGGACAAGCTTGGCAAAGCTTAACCAGCCAGCGACTGACATTCGTTCGGCCGATTTTGTGGCCAGTGAAGCGCCAATGGCAAAAAGCGCACAAGGGGTTGAGGCTCCGGCCAAGAGGTCAAGAAAACGGCTGATCGGCTCGGCCAGTGAAACACCGGTTGCCGACCACGCGAAACCAAGCGCCATCGATACGATCATCGGGTTCGAGATCAACCCTTTGCCGACAGTTCCCAAGACTGCTGGGCTGAGGCGGCCATCGCGGGTGCCTGTGATGATGATGACGATAAGGCTGCTGAATAAGAACAGATCGATGGCCAGGACCAGCATGACCGCGGGAATTGCGGCCTCGCCCAACAGAAGGGCAAGCATGGGTACGCCCAGAAAGCCGGTGTTGCCGATCACGGCGCATTGGGCCTCGACTGCGGCTTCCTGCGCACCGCGTTTGCGCAGCAACGCGACGACTGTCGCAAGGATGTAGACCGCCAAACCACCCAGCGCATAGGCCCAGATGAACGGCCAGTTGATCACCTCGGACAAAGTCAGGTTCGAGGAAAAGCGAAACAGCATTGCTGAAAGTGCAAAGTAAAAGACAAAGCGGGTCAGATAGGCGGTTGCTTCGGGCGGAAAGAAGCCACGCGCCGCAGCGCCATAGCCCAGTCCGATCAGGGCAAAGAAGGGCAGAGTTTGCAACAGCACATCGATCATGTGCCAAGCCCTAACACGCAATATTTCGCTTGGCTATGCGACGGTTAGGACGAAGGTGCATCCTCAAGAAGTTCGACCTCGATAAAGGCGCATTCAAAGTCGTTGCCGTTGATCACATCGTGCTCAACACCAGCCTTGCGATCATATGGAACACCGTTCTGAAGCTTCGCTTCAACGCGTGCTCCATCGGGCTGATCGATCTGCAGAATGCCGTCAAACATTGGGATGACCAGATAGTCATAAGCATGCTTATGCCAGCCCGTGTTGTCGCCACGCTTGGCAAACCGCCACTCGGTCACGCGCATACGGGTGTTTTCAAGTAAGACCGTGCCGACAGCCGTTCCATTTGCATCACACATAAGACCTCCATTTTGAGGTCAGCTTGCGACGGGGAAGTGGCTGAAGGTATCTCCAGACTAGGGACGATGATGGTCCAGCCTAGCCGCCGCCGATCAAAGCACCCGCCGCAAAGACCAGCGCGCCCCCAACCACAACTTGCAACGTTGCGCGCATGAACGGGGTTTGCATAAACCTGTTCTGAATCCAGACGATGGCCCAAAGCTCGACAAACACGACGAGGATGGCAATGGTGGTTGCTGTCCAGAAATCGGTGATCAAATAGGGCAGGGCGTGCCCCAAACCGCCGATGGTGGTCATGATGCCCGATGAAAAGCCGCGCTTGACCGGGCTGCCGCGCCCCGAAAGCTCTCCGTCATCCGACGCGGCTTCGGTGAAGCCCATCGAGATCCCCGGCACCCACACTGGCTGCAAGACCAACAAGGAACGTGGTGTGTGTGTTTTGTGTGGCAAAGGCCGCTGCAAAAATCGGAGCGAGCGTTGAAACAGACCCGTCCATCAACCCTGCCAAACCCGGTTGCACCCAAGTCAGGATGAATTGGCGATGTGCTGCTTCATCCTCGGATTGACGGTCTTCTTCACCCAGATGTTTGGCCTCCAAATCACCGGCAAGATGGACATGTTCTGCTTCTGCGGCCGCCAAATCACCCAAAAGTTTGCGCGTATTTGCATCCGACGTACGATCCGCTGCTTTTCGATAAAACTGCTCCGCCTGACGCTCCATCTCGCGCGCTTCTGCGCGGATGGTTTCAAGGCCAAGGTTTTCGACAAGCCAGACCGGGCGGCGTGCGTAGAAACCGGCCACATGTTCGCGCCGGATCAAAGGGATCACATCCCCAAACCGAGCCTGATGCGCTTCGATCAGCAGCCGACGGTGTTCATCCTCTTCTTCGGCCATGCCGTCAAAGACCTTGGCCGAGGATGGAAACTCCTCGCGCAAATGTTCGCCATACTGCCGATAAATCCGCGCGTCGTCTTCTTCGTTCGAAATGGCAAGCGCCAGAATTTCCTGCTCAGACAGATCCGAGAAACGGCGACGGTGAAGGGTGGCGGACAGCATGGAAAGCTCCTGAATTAGAATGGTTCTAATTTATGGATTTGACACGGGAAGGCAAGTCTACATTCTGTCGCGCAAGAAAGAAAAAGGGGGCCGAAGCCCCCTTGGTTTGTCAGATTTTGCATGTGGATCAGTATTCGACCACGGCGCGGATGCTTTCACCTTTGTGCATCAGATCAAACCCTTCGTTGATTTGATCAAGGCTCAGCTTGTGAGTGATCATCGGGTCGATCTCGATTTTGCCATCCATGTACCAGTCGACGATCTTGGGCACGTCGGTCCGGCCCGAAGCCCCACCAAATGCCGTGCCACGCCAGACGCGGCCGGTGACCAGCTGGAAGGGGCGGGTTGAGATCTTCGGCCCCTGCAGGTGCGACACCGATGATGATCGATTCCCCCCAGCCTTTGTGGGCGCATTCCAGCGCGGTACGCATCACGTTCACGTTGCCCGTGGCATCAAAGCTGTAATCCGCACCGCCGCCCGTTAGCTCGACCAAATGGGCAACGATATCGCCGTCCACCTTCGATGGGTTTACGAAATCGGTCATGCCAAAGTGGCGGCCCATTTCTTCTTTGCTGTCATTCAGGTCGACGCCAACGATCTGATCCGCACCTGCCATACGCAGGCCTTGGATCACGTTCAGGCCAATGCCGCCCAGACCGAACACGACGGCGGTCGAACCGATTTCGACTTTGGCGGTGTTGATCACGGCACCAATGCCGGTGGTGACGCCGCAGCCGATGTAGCAGATCTTATCAAACGGAGCGTCCTTGCGCACCTTTGCCAGCGCGATCTCGGGCACAACGGTGTGGTTGGCGAAGGTCGAGCAGCCCATGTAATGGTGGATCGGCGTGCCATCCAGCATCGAGAACCGGGTCGAGCCATCGGGCAGCAGTCCAGCCCCTTGGGTTGATCGGATCGACTGGCAGAGGTTGGTTTTCGGGTTCAGGCAATAGTCGCACTCGCGACACTCGGGCGTGTAAAGCGGGATCACGTGATCGCCGACCTCAAGCGAGGTAACACCTTCGCCCACCTCAATCACGACGCCTGCGCCTTCGTGGCCCAGAATGGCCGGGAAGATCCCCTCGGGGTCATCTCCGGATCGGGTGAATTCGTCGGTGTGGCACAGGCCAGTGGCCTTGATTTCAACAAGCACCTCGCCGGCACGCGGGCCCTCAAGGTTCACTTCCATTATTTCAAGTGGTTTGCCAGCCTCTACGGCAACAGCAGCACGGGTGCGCATGGGATTCCTCCTAGTAATCAGTTGACCCAAAGGTGGGCGAAACCCGCGCAATTATCAACAAGGTAGCGACCAGCACTTGCCTTGGGACGACATTGGCAGGATTTTAGGTGCATGAAACTACGATATCTTATTCCTATCGCCGTCGCGTTGGGTGGATGTGTGTCCGCCGAGATGCCCCCGCCAACAGACGTTCCGCAGGAAGACTGCGGGGCGGGTAAGTTTATGCATCTGAAGGGTGAAGACGCGGCCGCTTTGCTGGACTTGAACCTGCCCAGCAACCATCGCTTGGTCCGACCAGGTATGGCTTATACGCAGGACTATCAGCTTGACCGCTTGAACATCAGTATCGATGAGAAGGGTCTGATCGACCGCATCTGGTGCGGCTGACAAGTTAAGAAAGGCGCCGCGTTAACAGCCGCGCCTTTCGCAAACTCTGAGATTACTTTTTCACGCGATAATCGTCGTGGCAGGCTTTGCAAGTTCCGCCAATCTGTCCAAGCGCGGCACCAATCGCACCTTGATCCGAGATCTCAGCCACACCTTTGGCCGCCATCACCATATTTTCGGATTTCTTGACGAAGTCATCCCAGTTTTCCCAAATCGCTGGCAGCGCTTCGGTGGCGGGATCGGCTTCGTTGGCTTCGAACAAGGCAGGCACCGTCATACCTTTTTCCGCAATGGTTGCGACGGCAGCATTTGCTTTGGTCGCGTCAAATTCCATTTCACCTTTTGCCATGCCTGACAGGGTTTTCATCGACCCCCCAATGGCCTTCATGGCTTCCATCCGTTTAATTACGGTGGGATTGGTTGCGTCCGCATGAGCGGCTACACCGGCAACCGAAATGGTCAGGGCAACGGCGGCAATGCTAAGCTGTTTTACAATTTTCATCGGGCATCCTCTTAGGGCTGGAAGTGATTCACTCCAAGCTTAGCCGAAACCTTGTGAAAGAGAATTGACAGGATCGTGATCGGCGATTTCCCGTCCAGCCCTGTGGTTACAGGTTGTGGATGCCGCCGGTGATAATGTCTGTGACGAGGTCTGCATAATCCTCGCGGTTCAGACCTTTCCCTGGTCGGTTCCACATGTAGTACCAGTTCAAAATACCAAAGACTGACATGGTCACTGCACGCAGATTGGCACCGTTTTCGAACCGATCTGGGGCTTCTTTCTTCAAAGCAGCCCCCATCATGTCGATCATCCGTCTCTGAAGCTCGTACAAGGGAACTTGTTGGTCCGGCTCAAGAACATTCAGGCTGTCCAGCTGAAGCTTATGCTCTGCATCGGCGCCTTTATAGGCAATCAAGATCGCCCGGACGAGGCCACGCAGCCCGTCGGTTTCAGGTGCTGCTTCGACTTCGGCGACCAATCCTGACAAATGGTGATCCAGAATATCGTACAACAGTGCCTCTTTGCTATCGTAGTAGTGATAGATAAGCGCTTTGGACACACCGCAATGCTTGGCGGCCGCCGTCATCGACGCCCTATCGAACCCGTGCTCTGCGAAATAGGCCGCTGCCCCCTTGCGGATGGCAGCGCGTTTTTCTTCATGATCACGGGCGATCCCACGTGGCATGGATTACTCCTTTGGTCGGCTGTCGACGACCCTTACAGCCTTACCCTCACTTCGTGCAACCTTACCACCGTCTGCAACATGCACTTTGGCGCTGACGCCGACATTGGATTTGATTTTGCCGGACAAAGCGCGTGCGGCGGCTTCGGCACCTTCTTGCGACTGACCATCGGCCATTTCCACATGAATATGCATTTCGTCCATACGGCCAGGGCGCACAAGTTCGATCTGGAAGTGCGGGCTAAGCGCGGGCACGTCCATCAGCTGTTCTTCAATTTGGGTCGGGAAGACGTTCACACCGCGCAGGATGATCATGTCATCTGAGCGCCCGGTGATCTTCTCCATCCGGCGCATGGACCGTGCAGTGCCCGGCAGAAGACGGGTCAGGTCGCGTGTGCGATAGCGGATGATCGGGAAGCCTTCTTTGGTCAACGAGGTGAAGACGAGCTCGCCCAGCTCGCCATCCTCGACCACTTCGCCAGTGTCGGGGTTGATAATCTCGGGATAGAAATGATCTTCCCAGATGTGGAGCCCGTCTTTGGTTTCAACACATTCGTTGGCGACGCCCGGTCCGATCACCTCGGACAGGCCGTAGATGTCGACTGCGTGCATGTCGAAGGCGTCTTCGATTTCGCGGCGCATGTTGTTGGTCCAAGGCTCGGCACCAAAAATGCCAACCTTCAAGGGGCTTTTGCGTGGATCCATGCCTTGCTTTGCGTATTCGTCCAGAATGGACAGCGCATAGGATGGCGTCACGGTGATGCCATCGGCGCGGAAATCTTCGATCAGGCGGACTTGGCGTTGGGTCATCCCGCCCGACACCGGCACCACGGTCAAACCGGCTGCTTCAGCGCCGCCATGCACACCCAAACCACCTGTGAACAGGCCGTAACCATAGGCGTTGTGCAGCACATCACCCGGACGCAGACCCGAGGCCCGCATACAACGCGCAACAACGCTCGACCACATTTTAAGGTCGTTCTTCGTATAACCAACGACGGTTGGCTGCCCCGTGGTGCCTGAACTCGCGTGGATACGCGAGATTTGCTCGCGGGGGACTGCGAACAGACCGAAAGGATAGTTGTCACGCAAATCTTGCTTCACTGTGAACGGAAACTTTGCCAGATCCGAGAGGCTTTTCAGATCATCTGGGTGTACGCCCGCATCATCAAAGCTTTTCTTATAGAAAGGCACGTTGTCATAGGCGTGTTTCAGCGACCACTTCATGCGTTCCAGTTGCGTGGCGGCAATTTCATCACGTGATGCGATTTCAATCGGATCAAGGTCTTCCTTGCGGGGTGTCAGGTCTTTCATATCTCTCCTCCGGCGGGGATCAGTCCCGCCTCACGTCATCAGTCTTTTTCGTCGAAATGGGTGCCGGATACTTGCCGTGAATGGCCGCGGAAGATCACCACAACGCGACCGTCATCACCGGTGACTGTCACGTCATAGATGCCAGAACGGCCTGCGCGGCTGACCTCGGTTGCGGTTGCGGTCAGCTGTTCACCCAGTTTGCCGGGGCTTAGATACGTGACCGAGCAATGCTGCCCAACCACGCGGTCATTGTAGCTGTTACATGCAAAGGCGAAAGCACTGTCCGCCAGCGCATAGGAAAACCCGCCATGGCAGGTGCCGTGTCCGTTCACCATATCTTTGCGCACGACCATGGACAGGACAGCGCGCCCGGGGCCAACACGGTCCATCCGCATTCCCAATTCTTGGCTGGCCGGATCGTCTGCCCACATAATTTCGGCACTTCGTTCGGCAATTTCCTGCGGCGTCATATGGTCCCCCCAAAGATCACTCTTAAGTAGGATGCATAAAACCGACCGCGTGGTCAATAGTGTTGACGATTGGAGAGGTTAACAATAGCCCCGGTGCCGCATACTGGGTGGGGGCTGTTCATGCGGCACCGGTAAGAGCTTTCGCTCGCTATTCGTTAACTATCCATTGTGATCGGGGCGTCAAAACGGTCACCGGATGAAAACTTGCTGAAGTTTTCAGGGCAAAAATGGGGCAGGTATTGATTTGTTAACCATGGCGGTCCAGTCTGAAGTTATGAACTGGCAAACAGCGACGCCCTTTCAAGGGGCAGGCAAACCGGCCGAGAAGGTCGCCTTCAACCGTATCGAGCTTGGTGCGATTATGGGGCTCTACGGTCAAATGGTTGCCGCCGGAGAATGGCGCGACTACGGGATGAGCTTTCTAAGCGATGTTGCGATATTCTCGATCTTCCGGCGCACGGCAGAGCATCCAATCTATCGAATCGAGAAACGGCCCAAGCTGCGCGGTAAGCAGGGGCAGTATTCTGTGATTGGTATGGACGGGCGTATCCTGAAACGCGGTAGCGATCTGCGCGCTGTGCTACGGGTGCTGGAACGTAAGCTGATCCGCGCGGTCGATTAATCCTTACAGCCGCTTACGTGATGTAACCGGGCCATCGCCCTGGGCTTCGATCCGCGCAACGGCGGATGCCATATCCTCGTACACCACAGACATATCATGCGCATTCGCGTGGATCATCCGCGTGTCGTCCACCACCATTGCCACATGGCCTTTCCAGAACAGCAAATCACCACGTTGAAGCGGTGCGTCCTTGGGAATGTTCAGACCCAACGCGGCCTCTTGCAGATCGCTATCCGCAGGGCAGCCGATCCCACAGGCCAGCAGAGCAGCTTGAACAAGACCGGAACAATCGATGCCAAAGCCAGAATTTCCAGCCCAGACGTAAGGCGTGTCCAAAAATTGCTCGGCAATCGAAACAGGATCCGAGGAGTACTCGTCGATTGGGCACAGGTGGGACATCGGGATATAGCCATGTTTCGGGGCCGACATCGGGGTTTTGGGCAGTTTCACTTCGGCCCATTTGCCTTCAGTGGCCACCACCTGCACCTGGCTGTTCATATGAAACACACTGTTGTGCGGCGTTTTGAAATTCGGTTCGGGATACATGTGTGTAGTGCGATGCGTCACCCGATGGGTCAGGGTTTGGGGGTCGCCCAGACCCCATGCCTCAAGATACCCAACATAACCGTCTTTCAACGACTGGCCGAAGACCATGTGATCGTCGCCATCCAGAATGTTGAACTGATCACCCGACAGGACCTGCCGATCGCGGCTCCCGCTGGGTGCATCCAGCAGAAAGCTGTCACCGACAACCTGCTTCAGCTCACCTTCGGAAAAACGGGGGGCGTTGACTTTACCACGCAGACTTTCATGCGCGACGTTTTCGTTGGCGGGGGTAAGGCGACGATCCATCATAGGTCCAACATATCAGGTAAAGCGTCCAAAAGCGCCCGCGCGCCCATTCCCACGCCACCTTTTGGGCGGCCCGGCGCGGCGGTGGGGTTCCAACCGTAAATATCAAAATGCATGTAGCGCGGCGTATCCGTCACAAAGCGCTTCAGAAAGAGCGCCGCAGTGATCGAACCCGCGAACCCGCCTTTCGGTGCGTTGTCCAGATCAGCAATTCCGGGTTCGATCATGGTTTCGTAGGGGTCCCAGAAGGGCATTTCCCAGACCGGATCAGCACTGGATTTTGCACCTTGGCGCAAGGCGTCGGCGTCTGTTGTTTCGGTTGCATAGAACGGCGACAGGTCGGGGCCGACCGCGACACGTGCGGCGCCTGTCAGCGTCGCCATCGACACGATGAGGTCTGGCTTTTCTTCATCCGCCAGCGCCAGCGCGTCGGCCAGAACAAGGCGACCCTCGGCGTCGGTATTGTTGATCTCGACTGTTAGGCCCTTGCGCGAAGTTAAGATGTCTCCCGGTCGAAACGCATTGCCAGCAACCGCATTTTCTACGGCGGGGATCAATACGCGCAAGCGCAGTTTCAGACCAAGCGCCATGATCATTTGTGCCAGCCCCAGAGTGTTGGCAGCACCACCCATGTCTTTCTTCATCAACCCCATCGAGGCACCGGGCTTCAGGTTCAGCCCGCCTGTGTCGAAACACACGCCTTTGCCCACCAGAGTAAGCGACGGACCATCGTTACCCCACCGCAAGTCGATCAGTCGTGGCGCGCGCAAGGCGGCACGTCCGACGGTATGGATCATGGGTAGGTTATCATCCAACAGGACCTCGCCTGTTGTTGTCTTGACCTTGGCATCAAATTCTTTGGCCAGATCACGGACAGCCATTTCCAGTTCATCCGGCCCCATATCCTCGGCCGGGATGTTGATCAGATCACGTGTTGTTTTTTCGCCAGCGGTGATGGCTTCAAGGCGCGAAGCATCGACACCTTTGGGCGCAACAAGCTGTGCTTTAGGGGCGGATTGCTTGGCATAGCGGTCAAAGCGATACCCTTCCAGAAGCCAGCCCAGGGCGAATTCCTGCGTGATCAACTCCGAATGATCACTGTCCAGCCGATAGACACCTTCAGGAAGCTTGGCCCGTGCTGCCACCGCACCAAAGCGTTTGCGCGCCCGTGTGTTTGTGGTGCCAAGCCCTGCCAGCGCCATCTCAATATCACCGGACGCATTGGGCACAATCAGGCATTCACCAAGGGTTCCATCAAACCCGTTGGCATCAGCCCAGTTTTGGGCCTGCTCGGGCAACTTCTTCAAAGCTGCTTTATCGCCCTTTTCGATCAGGTGAAGAGGGATTGCGTGTTTGGTGTTCGCAGCGAAAGTCAGGGTCATGGGGGCCTCGGTCTGTTGGTGTCCCGTGTTGCCCTGCAGAGTAGCGCCCTCATGTCTGGGGGCAATCCCTGTTCTTCGCGTCGACCCCTAAAGCGACATATCCTGCAGATCCCAAACCGCAATCAGGCTGCGTTCCCCCACACGGGTCAGGCGTCCCATTGTGGCAGATAGCGCAGCTGCATCATGTGTCAGGCAAAGTTCCGCGACATCACGCGCCACGCGGGCCAATGTTGTCATGCCCAATCGCCTTGCGATCTTTTTAAGCTCATCAGCACCAGAACGAAGATCTTCGTGTTTCCCCAGTTTTCGCGCCTTCTGAAGCCGAGCCAGCCAAAGCGCCAGATCTTCAAGCGATTGGTTCAGGTCCCGATCAGCCTGAACGGGGCCGAAACGCACGTAAAGCGTGTGAAGCTGGTCCCGATCCAGCTGTATCTCTTCCATATAGGTAAGTTTTGTTATTTCAGTCATTGCAGCACCCCGGTTGTCATTAGTCCCTCATGGGCAGGATGAACGCGGCGTCTCAAGAAATCGTATATCGATGATGCAAAATTTGCTCGAATTTCGTGTAATTGCGGCGTAAAACTCAGTGAATGATTTACAGGAGACGTCCATGAAAAATGCCCGCCCCCTTCCCGCATATCTTGTGCAACGCTATCATGGCTGGAATGCCACGACGTTTTCTGAAAACAAGGCGTGGTATCGCCGACTGGCAGATGAAGGCCAGCGCCCGCGCGCAATGATTATTTCGTGTTGTGACAGCCGTGTTCATGTGACCCAGATGTTTGGCGCGGATCAGGGCGAGATTTTCTTGCACCGTAACATTGCCAACCTTGTCCCGCCTTTCGCACCAGATGGTGATTATCACGGCACATCCGCGGCAGTAGAATATGCCGTCACTGCGCTTAAAGTGTCCCATCTGATCGTGCTGGGTCATTCCAAATGCGGTGGCGTGAAGGGCTTTCATGAGAAATGCCTAGGGAACGCACCCGAACTTGCCGAGAACACTTCGTTTGTTGGGCGTTGGATCGACATTTTGAAACCGGGCTACGAACGACTTGGCGGAAACGACGCAGATATCGAGGATTCGACACTGGAAAAAGAAGGCGTGCTTGTCTCGCTGGAAAACCTGATGACCTTCCCGTTCGTGCGCGATGCAGTCGAAGCGGAAGAGCTGTCATTGCACGGTCTTTGGACCGATATCGGTGAAGGTGGGTTGGAGTTCTATGACCATGAAGCTGGTGGGTTTGTGCCAGCTTGATGAATGAGAAATCAAATTTACTACGGCGGCTTCTTGCACAGCTGACGGCCAATGCCATTGTGCTGTTCGCGCGACTGGTCACCGCTGTGCGCGGTGTTTGGGACGGGGTTGATCCGGTCGGTCGACAGCGCGTCTATTTCGCCAATCATGGTTCAAACGGTGATTTTGTCCTGATCTGGACCGTGCTGCCGCCTGCGCTTCGGTCGCGGACGCGGCCAGTTGCGGGGTCAGATTACTGGCTGACCTCGAAACTGAAATCGTTCATCGGGCGTGATGTGTTCAATGCGGTGCTCATTGATCGCAACAGTGAAACTCGAACAAAAGACCCGATTGCACAGATGGTCGAGGCTTTGGACGGGGGGGCCAGCCTAATCCTGTTTCCGGAAGGCACGCGCAACGTGACGGACGATCCGCTTCTGCCCTTCAAGCCCGGCCTTTATCATCTGGCCAAAGCCCGCCCTGATGTTGAACTGGTGCCCACATGGATCGACAATCTGACCTCGGTCATGCCGAAGGGAAAAGTGATCCCGGTTCCGCTGTTGTGTTCTGTCACCTTTGGCACCCCGCTGAACATCAAAGACGGTGAAGACAAAAAAGTATTTCTGGCCCGCGCGCAAACTGCCTTGGCTGATTTGGCAATTGAGGTCGCGTCATGAGTGCTCCTGCAGAGTTTTCAACCTTGATGATGGCCGTGTTGGCCATCTTGATCGTGGCCACCGTGATTGCGCAGCTTCTGAAACTTAAGCTGGGTGCTGAAAACGACGTCATCGAAAACCTGATAGCGCGGATCAATGCGTGGTGGGGCATGGTCGCGCTTTTGGCGCTTGCCATGTTGGGTGGTAAGGCGGGTGTGGTGATCCTGTTTGCTTTGCTAAGTTTCGCAGGGCTGCGCGAGTTTTTGACCCTGACCGCCAAGCGCCGCGCCGATCATTGGGCGCTGGTGATCAGCTTCTTTGTGATCCTGCCTGTGCAGTATCTGTTGGTCTGGGACAATTGGTATGGGATGTATGCCATCTTCATCCCGGTTTACGCCTTCTTGCTACTGCCGATCGTAATGGCTTTGAACGGGGATACAGATGGATATCTGACGCGCGTTGCCGAAACGCAGTGGGGCTTGATGATCTGTGTCTTTGCAGCCAGCCATGTCCCCGCGCTTTTGACGCTGAACATCCCGGGATACGAAGGCAAGAACGTCCTTCTGGTCGCGTTTCTTGTGGTCGTGGTGCAGTTGTCGGACGTGTTGCAATACGTCTGGGGCAAGCTTGCCGGGAAGCACAAGATTGCGCCGCGATTGTCACCTTCCAAGACGTGGGAGGGTTTCCTAGGAGGCGTCGCGTCGGCCTGTCTGGTTGGGGCAGGGCTTTGGTGGCTTACTCCTTTCACACCCTTACAGGCAGCAGGAATGGCGCTGGTCATCACGCTTATGGGCTTTTTCGGAGGCCTTGTGATGTCCGCCATCAAACGCGACAAAGGCGTCAAGGATTGGGGCCACTTGATTGCGGGGCATGGCGGCTTCATTGACCGGCTGGACAGCGTCGTCTTCTCGGCCCCGATTTTCTTCCACCTGACCCGCTATTTCTGGTCCGTGGCCTAGGAGGTTTCCATGCAACGTCGCCCCATCGCCAGCCGAGACCGAAACTGGGCCAAACGCGCCGCAAGCTGGCTGGTCACAAAGAGTGTCACGCCCAATCAGATCAGCAAGGGATCGATCCTGTTTGCCTTGATCGCGGGGGGCGCATTCTGGATGTCCGGGGGCAGCAACCCATTTTGGTTGATCCTCGCTGCGCTGGGCGTTCAGGGTCGACTGCTGTGCAATCTCTTTGACGGAATGGTCGCAGTCGAAGGCGGCAAGGCCGAAGCAGATGGCCCCTTTTGGAACGAGGCGCCTGACCGTTATGCAGATATCCTGATCCTTATCGGGATGGGCTTGGGCGCGGGCAGCCCAGCGCTGGGCTGGGCGGCTGCCACGATGGCCGTTCTGACCGCCTACACGCGCGAGGCTGGGGCTGCACAAGGATTGGAACCGGACTTCGGCGGACCAATGGCCAAACAACACCGGATGGCCTTGGCGACGGTTGCAGCCGCGCTGTCGATCTTTGTGCCTGTGATTGCCGGATTGCCGGCATTGGCCCTCGCCCTGTGGATCATCGCGCTGGGCACAGGGTTTACCGCCCTTCGTCGCGGACGAGGAATGGTCGCGGCACTGAAGGTGCGCGACAACGGCTAATCGGAGAGGAGCTTACTTCGCGGCAGCCGCGTCATAGTTTTCGCGCGCGGCATCGATCTTGGATAGGTTTCCCAGTGCCCAATAGCCCAACGCACTGACTGGCTCTCGGAATGACTGGCCCATTTCGGTCAGGTTGTATTCGACTTTGGGCGGGATTGTTGGGTGATAGGTTCGGTTCACAAGCCCGTCACGCTCCAACTCTTTCAGCGTCAGACTTAGCATGCGTTGCGAGATGCCAAGGTTGCGCTTGAGTTCATTAAACCTCAGCGTCCCGTATTCGGCCAAAGAGATCACGACAAGCACGCTCCACCTATCACCGACACGCGACAGCACCTCATTGATGCGTTTGCATTCGGGGCATTGTTTATCGTCCAGCATGGTGGTTCCCTTTATGTAACCGAGGGTCAGGCATTTGCCTTCTTGCGGCACAGAGCGGTTCCCCATAGGTAGTCAGTCACAAATGTATACTGCCCTTCCGGGGCGCTGACAATAGGACCGAACCCATGACCGCGAAGCCTCTGAATGATCTTTTGAACTGGCGCTACGCCACCAAAAAAATGGACCCGTCAAAAGCTGTGCCGCAGGATAAGGTTGATGCCATTGTTGAGGCGATACGTATGGCTCCTACATCCAGCGGCACTCAGCCGTTCGAGGTGTTTGTTGTGACCAACCCTGACGTCTTGGGTGAAATACGAAAAGTCGCTTGGGATCAGGCACAGATCACCGATGGCTCTCACCTGCTGGTCTTTGCAGCGTGGGATAACTACACGGCCGAACGGATCGACCACGTTGTTGATCTGAATGTTGCGGAACGTGGCGAACTGCCGATGCTGCACGCCTACTACGACAATCTGAAATCCAACTACTTGCCGCGCGACGCCGAGATCAATTACGCCCACGCTGCACGCCAAGCCTATATCGCGCTCGGCATTGCACTGGTCGCAGCTGCCGAGCAAGAGGTCGACAGCACGCCTATGGAAGGCTTTGACCCCGATGCCGTGGACGCAATTCTTGGCCTGAAGGATCGCGGCTTGCGGTCAGTCGTGTTGATGCCATTGGGCTATCGCGACGAAAGCGGCGATTGGCTGGCCCCTATGGGTAAAGTCCGCAAATCCCGCGATACCATCGTTACTGAGGTCAACTGATATGGGCATCCTACGCAAACTGTTCCGCGCGACACCGATACCCACAATCGACGGCGCGTTTAGCCCGTCCCCCTTGGCGATCAAGTTGGGCACATCGCCCACCACGGACTATGATGGCGGGTCTTACGCGACCCCATACACGGGCGGCAAAAACCGCGTTCTGATGATCTGCACCGAAGAACGCAACATGACGATGGCTAACGGCAAGAAATTCTCGACGGGAAACCATCCTGTCGAGATGGGCCTGCCGATGCTGCATCTGATGAACGCAGGGTTCGAGATTGACGTTGTCACACCAACTGGCGCGCCCGTCGCCATCGAAGAATGGGCGATGCCTGCGGATGATGCAGACGTCAAGCGGCTCTATCGCGATCATGCGGATACCTTTGCAAACCCTGGCAGCCTTGCGGACTTTGTTGCCCGTAAGATGGATGATGCAGTGCCTTATGCCGCTGTGTACATTCCCGGAGGTCATGGGGCGATGCTCGGGTTGCCCGAAAATGCCGATGTCGGGAAAGTGCTGCATTGGGCCCATGAACAGGACCTATTCACACTGGCACTTTGTCACGGCCCCGCTGCGCTATTGGCCGCGAAGACTGAAAAAGGGTTCTTGTACGAAGGGTACAAGATGACCGTGTTCCCGGATTCGGTCGACAAACAAACCCCCATGATCGGCTACCTGCCAGGTCCGATGCCGTGGTGGGTGTGTGAGAAGCTGACGGCTCTAGGCGCGCAGATTACCAACACAAAAGCAGATGCCTCATGCCATGTTGATCGTCGTCTGATCACGGGAGCAAGCCCCAAGGCCGCAAATGCTTTTGGCCGGCTGGCAGCGGAAACGCTGTTGAAGAACGTGTCGTAGGAAGAAACTGATGCGGGGCGCAAGCAGGCATTTGTGCGTCCCGCAACATCATTCACTTGGGCTCACCGCAGACATTGCTCCCACAAAAAAGCCCCACCAATTGGCAGGGCTTTCTCTGTAATTTGAGGCGGACAAATCAGCCCTTCTTAAGAACCTCTCGGCCCAGAAGCTCGGCGATTTGTACCGCGTTCAGGGCAGCACCCTTGCGCAGGTTGTCCGAGACGCACCAGAAGTTTAGGCCGTTCTCAATGGTCACGTCCTGCCGGATACGGCTGATGAAAGTGGCGAAGTCGCCTACGCATTCAACCGGGGTGACATAGCCACCGTCTTCGCGCTTATCGACGACCAGAAGGCCGGGGGACTGGCGCAGGATGTCGCGGGCTTCGTCCTCGTCCAGGAAGTCTTCGGTTTCGATATTGACCGATTCCGAGTGTCCCACGAAGACCGGCACGCGCACGCAGGTCGCGGTGACTTTGATCGACGGGTCGATGATCTTCTTCGTCTCGGCGATCATCTTCCATTCTTCTTTCGTGTCGCCCGAGTCCATGAAGACATCGATATGCGGGATCACGTTGAATGCGATCTGCTTGGGATAGACCTTCGGCGCGACTTCCTGACCCGGCACATACATGCCTTTGGTCTGGTTCCACAGCTCGTCAATCGCGTCTTTGCCGGAGCCCGACACCGACTGATAGGTCGACACAACAACGCGTTTGACCTTGGCGCGGTCGTGAAGCGGCTTCAGCGCTACAACCATCTGCGCGGTCGAGCAGTTGGGGTTCGCGATGATGTTCTTCTTCGCATAATCATGGATCGCCTGAGGATTCACCTCGGGCACGATCAGCGGAATATCGGGGTCGTAACGGTACAGCGACGAGTTATCGATCACGACACAACCCGATTTTGCTGCTTTGGGCGCGTATTGTTTGGTCGCTTCCGAACCCACAGCAAACAGCGCGATGTCCCAGCCGGTGAAGTCAAAGGTGTCCAGATCCTGGGTGGTCAGGGTCTTGTCACCAAAGCTGATTTCAGTACCAAGCGAACGGCGCGATGCAAGCGCGGCAATCTCGTCTACAGGAAACTGGCGTTCCGCCAGGATGTTCAGCATTTCGCGGCCCACGTTGCCCGTGGCGCCTACGACGGCGACTTTATAGCCCATTACGGCCTCCTATTTTTGTTCGTCTTTGAACCACCCAAAGACGGAGGGTTCATTAGATCAGAATCATCATGCGTGAAAGGGCTTTCCGGCTGAATTGCCATCATTTGTCGTTGACTTGTGTGGTTTTGGCTGTGATACGCGCGCTAACTGTCTGGTCGACGCGTGAGCGACCCGCCCCAAATGTGAGGCAGACAGTCCCTTCTACAAGTTCCCAAATCACGCGGGGTTCTAGCGGTCAGATCGGCGCTTGGGCATTCGGCCTGCGTGCGAGCATCTGTCGCAAACCTAAGCGACGGGCAAAGATGCCCCACCCGCGTGTATGCGGTGCGCCATTGCGTGCGCCAGAAAGACGATGATGACAAATTTTGCAGATCTCGGGTTGGACCCGAAACTGGTCTCGGCCGTGGCGGAAGCCGGCTATGAGACACCTACTCCAATTCAAATTCAGGCCATTCCCTTGGTGCTGGAAGGCCGCGATGTGATGGGTCTTGCCCAAACCGGCACCGGTAAAACGGCTGCGTTCGGCCTGCCACTGATCCACCAGTTGCTGGGCAACCATGACAAGCGTCAGCCGAAATCGGTGAAAGCGCTGGTGCTGGCACCTACCCGCGAGCTGGTCAACCAGATTGCCGATAATCTGCGTGCCTATGTGCAGGGCACCCACCTGAAAGTGCGTACTGTTGTTGGTGGCATGTCCATCAACAAGCAGATCAACATGCTGGCGCCGGGAATTGATATCCTTGTGGCCACACCGGGTCGTTTGATCGACCTGATGGATCGCCGGGCGATCCGCTTGGACACAGCAACCTTCCTTGTGTTGGATGAGGCTGACCAGATGCTCGACATGGGGTTCATCCATGCATTGCGCAAAATCGCGCCTGCGCTGGGCACGCCGCGCCAGACGATGCTTTTCTCGGCCACCATGCCGAAGTTGATGGCTGAGCTGTCCAAGGCGTATCTGACAGATTCCGCCCGCGTCCAGGTCTCGCCTCCCGGCAAAGCCGCCGACAAGGTCACGCAGGGTCTGTACTACAGCCCTGGCCGGAACGAGAAGATTGTCAAACTGATCGAGCTTCTTGAACATGACGAAGAAGCATTGTCGTTGGTCTTTTCGCGCACCAAGCATGGTGCTGAAAAACTGATGAAGCACCTTGTGACCAAAGGGTTCAAGGCGGTTTCGATCCACGGCAACAAAAGCCAAGGTCAACGCGACCGCGCACTTGCAGCTTTCCGTGCCGGCGAGGCACGTATCTTGGTGGCGACCGATGTGGCCGCGCGCGGTATCGACATCCCGGGCGTGAGCCACGTTTACAACTTCGATCTGCCTGAGGTCGCTGACAACTATGTTCACCGTATCGGCCGGACGGCCCGTGCAGGTGCAGATGGCGACGCGATTTCTTTTGTGTCCGGTGTCGAACTTGGCCTTCTGCGTGACATTGAAAAAGTCATGAAGATCCAAATCCCGGTTCTGGGTGGGAAACGCCCTGCGGAAGAAAAGCGCCCTCAGCGCGGTCAAGGCGGCGGTGGCGGAGGCCGTCGCGGTGGCGGTGGAGGCGGCGGTGGTGCCGGAGGTGGCGGTGGTCGCAAACCACGAAACGCTCAAGGGCAGGGGCCGAAGCCTTCTGGGAACCCGAGCGGCGCGCCTAAGAATCGCCGTCGTCGCAGGCCAAAGAAATCGGCTTAAAGCGTTTCGGTTTTAACCTGAGACAGGGAAAACCGAAACGCTGCATGACACATCAATATGGTGGGCGTTTCGAAACAAACTAGTTTCTCAAGTTTATCTCGAAACGCTTTAATCTGTTCGGTCCTGACTGAGCAGATAAAGCAGACAGCCGATCAATCCGGGCACTGCAAAAAACAGGAACACGGCCTGATAGGGGGCCGTGACCGCCACATCTGGGCCCTGTGCTGATTTGAAGACACTGGCCGAGGCGTATTGGAAGACTCCAACGCCGCCGATCCCAAACATGTTCAAAAGCGTAACACCCCGGCCCACCAAGTGAGGCGGGTAGAAGCTTCGTGCATGGGCCATGATCAAAGGGAAGCTTGCGGCAAACAGGCCAATGGACGCCATGATCAAAGACACGCGCCATAGGCCCGCATCTGGAGCGGCCCAAAGCAAGAAGACCAGTGCAACGGCAATCAGGTTGCCGAAGAAGATCACCCATTTGCGCGTCCCAAAAACGCGATCCAGTGGGCCGTAAGCGAAGCTGCCTATAACCATCGCCAATGCGATGGCCATTGTGACCCATCCAATGCCGGTGGTGTCCAACCCGTAAACATCTCGCAAGTAAGGCCCCGCCCAGCTGCCCCTAAGGCCAGCGGCGGCAGTGTAGTTTACAAACATGATTGGGAAGATCGCCCATAGCGCTGGCATTTTCAGAAGATCCAGCACAGAGCCCTTCTGCGCCCCATCTTCCGCAGTGGCCTTTGGCGGGTTGTCCACAGCGATCATGATCAAAGAGGCAACAATCAGCGTGACCGCAGCCAAGGCCCACAGGCACGCGCGCCAACCGAACTGCTCGACTGCCAGCGCCATCGGCAGAGCGCCCGCAATATTTCCAAGCGACCCGATGCCAATGACCATGCCTGCAAGTGTCCCAAAGACCTTGGGGGAATACATTCGCGCAAAGATGAAGTAGCTGGCCATCAGAATGGGGGAACAGCCAATCCCGATCAGGATCATGGCGTAAAGAATGTGGTCAGGGCTTGAGGCCATGGCGAAAACGGCGGCTCCGCCAGCGCCACCGACCGCCAACAAGCCCGCCGCGACTTTGCGTGGCCCGATATTGTCCAAAGCCCATCCGACCGGGATCTGCATCAACGCAAAGACCAGAAACCATGCGCCGGACGCGCGCGCCAAATCTTCGGGCGTAGCGCCCAAGTCCAACTTAAGCGCAGGCGTCATCACCGCCAGAAAGGCGCGGTAAAACTGGCTTAGAACATAAGCAATGATCAGCGTGACGATACCGATGCGCATGTTGATCTCCTAAAGGCAACTTGCGCAGAAGACACGTGTCCGGCAGGTTTGGCAAGCAGGCTGGTAGTTCTACCTGATCAGCCGTTTCGAACCGTATCAATCATCAGCTGCACATTTTCAGGATCCGCATCAGGTGTAATGCCGTGACCGAGGTTGAAAATATGCGGACCGTTCTTGAACGCGTCGACAATGGCGCGGGTTTCGTCAACCAACGCTTGGCCTCCGGTGACCATGTGGCTGGATTTCAGGTTGCCCTGCACGCAGCCATCCACTTGCACATTGGCTGCCGCCCATTCCGGGCTGACCGAGTTGTCCAGCGCGACGCAGTCCACGCCAGTTTCCTTTGCAAACCCGATATAGCCTTCACCCGCTTCGCGCGGGAAACCGATGACCGGAATGCCGGGGTGACGTTTCTTAAGTTCGGATGTGATCACCCGCGCAGGTTCGACCGCGTATTTCTGGAAATCCTCGCCCTTCAGCGATCCAGCCCAGCTGTCGAAAAGCTTTACGACCTCGGCACCTGCCTCGATTTGCTTGGACAGGTATTCAATCGTGCCTTCGGTCAGGCGATCCATCACGGCCTCGAACAGCGGACGGTTTTCAGCCTTCAATGCGTGGGCCGGACCCTGATCCTTGGTGCCCTGACCTGCGATCATATAGGTCGCGACGGTCCACGGCATGCCGGCGAACCCGATCAGAGTGGTCTCTTCTGGCAACTCACGACGCAAAATGCGGATGGTTTCGTAAATCGGGTTCAGTGTTTCGTGAATGTCTTCTTTGCCTGACAGCTTATCGAAATCTGCTTGTTGGGTGATTGTCGACAGACGCGGGCCTTCCCCGGTCACGAACCATAGATCGGCACCAAGGGCTTGCGGCAGCAAAAGGATGTCGGCAAACAAGATCGCCGCATCAAAGCCATAGCGTCGAATGGGCTGCAGCGTTACTTCGGCTGCCAGCTCTGGATTATAGCAAAGCTTTAGGAAATCGCCCGCTTGCGCCCGTGTGGCGCGATACTCGGGCAGGTAACGTCCCGCCTGACGCATCATCCAAATTGGAGGGGTCGGAAGGGTCTCGCCCGCAAGTGCGCGCAGAATGGTCTTTTGCTGGGTCATTGGGCTGGCCTTTCCTGTCTGGTTACATGCCTCGTCCCAAAGCCGCGACAGGATGTCAAGCGCTGGGGGTGTCGCAGGCATGGACAGCGCTGGCCATCCTGCGTAAACCAACCCCATGACATATGCACTTCCGACCCCCGACGCACCATTGAATATTGGCACACGCGGCAGCCCCTTGGCGCTGGCACAGGCTCGTGAAACGCGCCGCCGCCTGATGGCCGCCTTTGACTTGCCCGAAGCGGCATTTGAAATTGTGGTGATCCACACGACGGGCGATGATCGCGCGATGATCGACGCTGACCGGGCTTTGAAGGAAATCGGCAATAAAGGCCTTTTCACTAAAGAGATTGAAGAGGCGATGTTGGACAGCCGCATCGATATTGCAGTGCATTCGATGAAGGACATGCCGGTTGAACAACCCGAGGGGTTGGTGCTGGATTGCTACCTTCCGCGCGAAGATACGCGTGATGCGTTTGTTTCGATCAACTATCGCTCCATCGCGGACCTTCCAAAGGGTGCGGTCGTAGGTACGTCGTCGCTGCGCCGTAAAGCTCAGCTGCTAAACACCCGGCCCGATCTTAATATCGTCGAGTTCCGCGGAAATGTTCAAACCCGTCTGAAAAAGCTTGAAGATGGCGTTGCCGAGGCGACGTTCCTTGCCATGGCCGGTCTGAACCGTTTGGCGATCGAAGGCGTTCCTAAGACCGCAATTCCAACGGACGTGATGCTGAATGCAGTCGCTCAGGGAGCTATTGGGATTGAGCGCCGTGCCGACGATATGCGCGCAAAGGATATGCTGGACGCGATCCATAATGCCGAGACCGGTCAACGGTTGGCGGCAGAGCGGTCTTTCCTTGGTGCACTTGATGGATCATGTGAGACGCCGATTGCGGCGCTGGCCACACTTGATGGCGATACGCTGACTTTACGCGGTGAAATCCTGCGTACAGATGGGTCAGAAAGCGAAAGTGGCGAGATTTCAGGCAAGATCGCTGATGGCGCCAAGCTGGGCCATGAACTGGCGCAAGAGCTATTGTCACGCGTTGATGACGACTTCTTCGATTGGAAATAAGAAAAGGCCCGGCACAACGACCGGGCCATTCCTTTGGTGTCTTACAAACGCTCGATGGCCAGCGCGATGCCTTGCCCGCCACCGATACACATGGTGATCAACGCCTTTGATCCGCCAATGCGATCCAGCTCGTAAAGTGCTTTGATAGTGATGATCGCGCCTGTCGCGCCGACCGGGTGACCCAGGGCAATGGCGCCGCCATTCGGGTTCACCTTCGCAGGATCAAGGCCAAGCCCTTTGTTCACGGCAATGGCCTGTGCCGCAAAGGCTTCGTTGGATTCGATAACGTCGAAATCCGCGACCGTTAGCCCGGTTTTAGCCAGCAGGTTTTCGACCGCGGGGACTGGGCCGATGCCCATGACCTCGGGTCGTACACCTGCAAGTCCGTACCCGATGATCCGCGCCTTTGGCTTTAGCCCTGCAGCTTTGGCGGCATCAGCGCGTGCCAGCACCATCGCCGCAGCGCCGTCATTGATGCCCGACGCATTGCCTGCCGTAACGGTTCCATCTTTCTGAAACGCTGTGCGCAAGCCGGCCAATGCTTCTGGCGTGGTGGGCTTTGGGTGTTCGTCGCGCGCGAATTGAACGAGCTCACGACGCTGTTTTACCTCGATGGGCACAATCTGGCTGTCGAAATACCCGGCCTCGATCGCCTTAGCGGCACGGGCTTGGCTTTCCAACGCGAAGGCGTCCTGATCCGCGCGGCTAACATCATGTTCCGAGGCCACGTTTTCCGCCGTGATCCCCATGTGTCCGGTGCCAAACGGGCAGTTCAACGCGCCCAGCATCATGTCTTGCGCACCCGTGTCGCCCATCTTCTGACCCCAACGTGCCTGAGGCAGGATGTAGGGCGAACGGCTCATGTTTTCAGCGCCACCAGCGACCGCGAAATCGGCGTCGCCGAGCAATAGGTTTTGAGTGGCCGAAACCACGGACTGAAGTCCGGAGCCACACAGGCGGTTCACGTTCATTGCGGGGGTGGTTTCGGGGATGCCAGCCTCGATCATGGCGACCCGCGACAGATACATGTCGCGGGGTTCAGTGTTGATGACATGGCCAAAGACAACTTGCCCAACCTGACCCGGTTCAACGCCCGAGCGTACCATCGCTTCGCGTGTGACAGTTGCACCTAATGTGCTGGGCGGGATCGCGGCAAGGCTGCCGCCGAAGCCGCCAATGGCGGTGCGGGCACCGTCGAGAATGACAATATCGGACATGGAGTGTTCCCCTTTTTGGTTAGAGGAACTGTGCCTTATTGGCGTGCGTATGTCTTCTGTAACGCTTCGTCAGAAATTTCAGTCTTCTTCAGTTACGCTGGGTTCCAGTCGATTGATCAATTGCTTTACGCGCGACCGAAAATCTGCGTCTTCCCCATCCAGAAGCGCACTGATTTGGGCTTCGTATCCTTCAGCAATTGGGGCCAATGCCTCGATCATATTGCGCCCTTTGGGCGTCAGGCTTAGCTCAATCAATCTTCGGTCTTTCGGGTTGACCGTTTTGGTAACATACCCGGCTGCCTCTAGCCGAGACGCCGCGCGGCTAACCTTTGGTTTGTCCATATCCACACGTGCGTGGATTTCGCGCACGCTGACGCTGTCGGCTTGGCTTAGATGCGCCACCACACGCCATTCAGATACAGAAATGCCGTATGCGTCACGGTAGTGTTTCGCGAACCCAGCGCTGATACGGCTGGACAGAACAGCCAGTTGATAGGGCAAAAAATCGTCGAGCTTGAAACTTGTCACTGGTTAGCCTTTCGTTTCGTTACCAACAATCTGCCTCTTGAAGGCCGGCAAGGCAAGTCGATCAGATCAAGGGATCATAGGCCCATTGCAAAAGCGCCTGTCTTTGGCGTGGTCTGCAAAAGATATCGCCCGGATAACAATTGGCGCGGATCTGACCAGCATGACGCGAAAATGCGCGCCAACGTTTGATTTGGGCGGCATCTGTTTCAGGCAAGCGACGGCCTAAGTGATAGCGGCAGTACCACTGAAACCACCCACGCGGGTCCGGTCCGATGATCCAGCCCTTCTCGCGCCAGATGGACAAAGGTTGACGGCTTTTGATGCCAAAATAGTTGACCGAAGAATCCGGTTTGTCTGTCAGCTTTGCATCATCGAACCAACTGGCGGGAAACTCTTCCCGGCAATCGTTCATGTATTTGCCTTCGAACACCCCCATGGCCAGCATTTCTGCTGGGGTGTGGTGCGGGGTGAAGCTGGGATCGAAATCCTCGCCTTCAGGTGCTTCCAGCCGATACTCATACCCAGACTGCATGCTGTCATTTATGTGGACTATGTCCCCAATTGCCAACGGTTAAACCCACTTTGCCAAAGGTGGCAGGCTCATCAATACTGCGTTGGCGTCGTGCCCAGTGGCCAGCCCGAATTTTGTGCCCCGGTCATAGACAAGATTGTATTCGGCATAGAGGCCGCGATGCACAAGTTGCGTGTCTTTGTCCGCTTCGTCCCAAGGCGTATTCCGGCGCTTTTCTGTGATAGGAACGAAGGCCGGCAAGAAGGCGCGGCCAATGTCTTGTGTCAGTGCGAAATCGGCAGCCCAGTCCCCCGTGTTTCGGTCATCCATGAAGATCCCACCCACACCACGCGCGCGGCCACGATGGGGGATATAGAAATACTCGTCCGCCCAGGCCTTCAGCTCGGGGTAAAGCGCCTCGCTATGCGGGTCCAGATGCTGCTTTTGCACGTCATGGAAATGCGCGGTGTCTTCGTCATATTCGATGCACGGGTTCAGGTCGGACCCACCACCGAACCACCACGCGCCCGGCGTCCAGAACATGCGCGTGTTCATGTGAACGGCGGGGCAGTGCGGGTTTTGCATATGCGCCACCAGCGAAATGCCCGAGGCCCAGAACTGCGGATCCTCTTCGATCCCCGGCACGCCGCGCGCCGCCATGGCTTGCTGAGCGGGTTTGCCAAGCGTGCCGTATACGGTCGAGACATTCACGCCAACCTTCTCAAACACCCGGCCACCACGCATGACACTCATCAGCCCGCCGCCTGCATCTGATCCGTCGTCGGATTGTCGGGTGGTTTCAGTGATTTCAAACCGTCCGGCAGGTTCAGTGGCAAAAGGACTATCCATCTGACTGTCTTCCAGTGCCTCGAATGCGGCAACAATCTGGTCGCGTAGCGTGCGGAACCACGCGCTGGCCTGTTCCTTCTGGGCGGTCATTTGGTCGGTCATGAAAGGCTCCGCTTGCTGCATCCAATTCTATTGGGGAGGAGCTATCAGCATTTCCCCCCGCGGCAAAGAGGGGAGTTTTGTACAGTGAGTTATCCGAAAAGGTATTCGCGAAAACGAACGAGGGTTAAACATGCGTGTTCTAATTATGGCGACAACTGCAGCTGCTTTCCTTGCTGGCTGTCAAACGACCACGACACAACAGGTGTCTGCAAAGCAAGTTCCTTCGCAGTGCCGCTCGGCCGTCGCTGAGAAGATTGAGACGCTCAACCAAGAGATCGCCCGCCTGCAAACCGAGGTCGACCGTGGCTATCAGACTCCCAATTCGCCCGTCAAAGTTTCGAACCCATTGAAGCTCTGTAAAGGGGTTGTCCCATTTGTCAGTGTTTGCCTGCCAACACCTCAGATCAATTCGACTTTGCCGACTTTTCAAGAGTACAAACAGGCAAAAGCTGATTTGAAGGCGCGCGAAGCGGAACGCGAAGCCCTGCTTTCTGCAAACCCGAACTGCAAATAAGGCTTGGTATCGCGCTTAATGCGCTGGATTGCCGACCACATCCAATAGGCTGCGCCCGCCGTCGACGTTTAAGATGTGACCGGTCATGAAACTTGACCCTTCCGAGGCAAGGAACTGTACCGCTTCGGTGATTTCGGATGCGGCTGCAATCCGGCCCAAAGGGGTACCTTCGATGATGTCTTCGCGGGTTTCAGGTTCTTCACGGATCGTGTTGCGCAAGCTTGCGCTCATCAATGAGCCAAAGGAAACAGCGTTTACGCGAATTCGATTTGGGGCCAGTGCTACCGCCAATGACCGGGTCATTTGATCCACCGCTGCCGAAGCAATTGAATAAGCCATCAGACCCGGTTGCGTGCGCGTTGATGCTATTGAAGACAAGTTCACGATCGCCCCCAATGGGGTTTCGTGATCATCTTCGCTTAAATCTTCCCCCTGCAAAATCATGCGTTTTGCGACCTGCTGGCTTAGACGCAGGCTGGTCATCAGGTTTTGATCCAACAGAGTCGCGACGGATTTATCATCGGTGTCCAACGGGTCTGCCAACGCCACTTGGCGGGATGCATTGATCAGAATATCGACCCTCTCAAACGCGTCTATCGTGGCAGATAGCAGATTGGCGATCGTAAGCTTTTCACGCAGATCACCCGCAAAGATACGCGTGTTTCCGGCGTCGTCCTCATCCCCATCAGGATTGGGACCCCATTCATCCAGAAGACCTGCTTCGTCCATGTCCGCGCAGATCACATTGGCACCATGATCGGCAAAGTGCCGGGCGATCGACAGACCGATGCCGTTGGCAGCCCCGGTGACAATGACGGTCTTGCCTGCAATGGAAAAGGACATCTGTTTCTCCTGTCTGTGAGGCGATTCCCTCGGGCGAGCCTAGCGGATCTTAGCGCGTCACGCGATGAGGTTTCAGGCCCGCCAAAAGCTTGAAGCCCGCAGTGCCGCCGAGGTCTTCAACCACGCGGAAATGCTTGGCCAACGTATCTTCATATGGAAGGTGGCGGTTTGCGACCATGACGAAACGGCCCGATGGTTTCAGAATGCGGGCTGCTGATTTAATGAACGCTTGCCCCAGCTCAGGACGACCAGCGCGGCTGGTATGAAACGGAGGGTTCGAGATCACGACATCATAGGGCAGGTCTGGTGTAAAACTTGTCGCATCGTCCCAGATAAAACGCACGCGCGGATCGTCAATGTTGCGGCGTGCGCAGTCCAGTGCGGACCGGTCGGCCTCAATCAGATCCAGCGTTTCAACACCTTCGCGAGATAAGATGTGTCGGGACAGATAGCCCCAGCCCGCACCCAGATCCGCGACGCGGCCGTTAATGGCGTCGGGCATGGCGGCAGCCAGAACCTCAGACCCTTTGTCAAATTTCTCGGCCGAAAACACGCCTGGCCGTGTCACAAATCCCTCTGGAAGATGAATGTCAGCGGCCTTCCATTCAGGTGCGTCCAACCCCTGAAACCAAACGAGCTTTCCATGAGCTTTCGACAAGTGTCCTAGATTGCTTGCGTGTTTCTTAAGTGCTTTCAGATGGCTGTCCAAGCCGTCAGTCTTCTGGCCATCCAGAACAACCAACCCACCCTCTGTCGCCAGATTGGCGGCATGCAACCATGCTTGCGCCAACGCTTTGGACCTTGGGGCACAAATCACTGCTGCGGCGAACCCATTTTCGGGAAAGTCACTGACGACGTTGTATCCGCGGGCCTGCCAAAAGGTCACATCGGGATAGAACTGGCTGTAGATCGTAACGCGATCTTTCGGAAGAGCATAGAATTCGTGCTCGGTCGTAGGGCCAATAACAAGAATTGGACCGTCCGAAGGCAGCGTGATCAGCCCATCATCAAGGGCTATGGGCAAACGTGTTTGAAGCATCTTAGAACCCGCGCGCGGCGGTCATTCCTTTTCCATGGTGCATTGCAGTGGGTGTTGGTGTTCCCGCGCCAGCTGCATGACTTGTGTGACCTTTGTTTCGGCGATCTCGTACGAAAAGACACCGGCAACAGCCAGACCTTTTTTGTGGACAGTCAACATCAGCTCGAACGCCTGTGAATGGTTCATGCCGAAAAATCGTTCCAAAACCATGACGACAAACTCCATTGGGGTGAAGTCATCGTTCAGCAAAAGCACCTTATACATCGGCGGGCGTTTGGTCTTTGGCTTTGTCGCTACTGCAAGGCCAGCCTCGCCGTCATCATCGGGGTGGCCCGAGGACAGGATGATTGGGGATGTTGTCATCTAGACATCGCTCCTTGGGTTGCAGTCAAAGGCATCCGGGTCACACAATATATGTTCTGCCTACGCCCTGAAAAGGGGAAGGGGGCAAACTACTCGGGTTGGCTCATACAAAATGGGGGCGCAAGCCTCAACAATTGGTTTCTTTGCATCGGCAAGATGTGGCAAATCAAGCGCGCAATTCTGGGCGGTCCTTCGACGATCGAACCCCAAGGCTATGGCAGATGTTGTGAGCACAGGGAAGTGGCCCCCCTACATCTGGCGTTATGTGGCGGGACGTGACCCGCAAGCCACGCTATAGAGCTTTGAAAATAAGCAGTTTCCCAAAAGTTTTCTGCATGCTAGCCTGAAAAAAACAAATCAGCTGGACAAAAGATCTGGCGATTGAGGCAGAAAAGGTAACCGTCGTGATGACGCGTTTAAAGCAGTTGGCCCGTTTCGGGCTATTTCTTGCAGTTATTGGCTGTATGGTTTTCTCCATGTCCGCGCGTGCGCAAGCTGCGCCCTATGCGGCTATGGTCATTGATGCGCGTACCGGTAAAGTGCTGCACGCCCGCAATGCGGATACCCGTCTACATCCGGCCTCACTAACCAAAATGATGACGCTGTATGTTGCGTTTGAAGCCATTAAGCATGGTGAAATATCAGCCGATACGGTTGTGACCATCACGGCCAAGTCTGCGGCAGAGCCCCCGTCGAAGCTGGGTCTGCGCAAAGGGCAGAAAATTAAGATGCGCTATCTGATCCGCGCTGCCGCTGTGAAATCCGCCAACGATGCTGCCACAGCGATCGGCATTGCGATCTCGGGTTCCGAAGCTGCTTTTGCGCGTCGTATGAACCGCACCGCTAAAGCACTGGGCATGACACGTTCGCATTTCAAAAACGCCCACGGTCTTACAGAAAGCGGACACTTGTCCACGGCACGTGATATGACGACGCTTGGTCGGCATCTGTTTTATGATCATCCTGGCTACTATAACCTGTTCTCGCGACGCTCGACCCATGCGGGGATGAAGTCCGTGAACAACACCAACCGCCGTTTCTTGAACAGCTATAAAGGTGCGGATGGTATCAAGACCGGATTTACCAATGCTGCAGGGTTTAACCTTGTTGCGTCTGCTGAGCGTGGGCAAGAGCGGATCATCACCACCGTTTTTGGTGGACGTTCCACCGCCTCGCGCAATGCTAAAGTGGCCGAGTTGATGAATTTGGGCTTTCGCCGTGCACCCAGCAGGGCCGCTGTACGCAAGCCTGCCCCACCCCTATATGCGGGGAATGTGGGAGGCGCCGCCCCGGTGGTTGAGCCGGGTGCCGCAGGAAAGACCATTCGCCTGATCACTGCCGTCAAACGCAGCCCGCGCCCCGCGCCCCGGCCTGTTGCAGCGCAAGAGCCCGTCGTTGATACCCAATTGGCCAGTCTGACCGACAGCATCAAAGACGCTGTTGTCGCTGCTACGGACGCAGCGCCTACGACACCTGAAGCCGAGGCCATCGCATTGGTCCCTACGATTGAAACCACGCCCTCTCAGCCCTTCGGGAATGAGCCCGCAATTGCGCAGGCAGCCATGGCTTCCCCGCCACCGCGCCCTGCTGCGATCATCCTGACGTCGCTGGAACCAGCCACAAAACCTGCAGATGCAGCGCCCGAAATTGTAACCCGGATGTCCACATCCGGTGGCAGGCACTATGCGATCAATGTTGGTGTTCTGGGGTCTCGTTATCAAGCTGAACGGCGGTTGCTTAAAACGGCCTTGCGCGAGATCGACACGTTGGACGAGGCTTTGCGCAAGGTTGTGAAGCGTTCGGACGGGTGGCATGCGAACTTTGTCAGCATGACGCAGGAACAGGCCGACTTGGCTTGCCGTCGCCTAAACGCGCGCAATACACGCTGTAAGGTGATGGGGCCGTCCTGATAGCTTGATTACTGAGATACCGCGTCGCTGGCTTTCAGATCAAAGGCAGCGGCCATCAGTGCGCGCGTGTAGTCCGTTTCAGGTGCGTCAAACACTTGATCCGCGTCACCGCTTTCCACGATGTCACCGGCACGCATGACCAAAACTTTGTGGCTTAGCGCGCGCACCACCCTAAGATCATGGCTGATAAACAGATACGCCAGCCCATGTTTCTTCTGTAGTCCACGCAACAGCTCGACAATCTGGACCTGTACGGTCATATCAAGCGCTGAGGTCGGTTCGTCCAAAACCACCAACTTGGGGCGTAGGATCATGGCGCGCGCAATGGCGATGCGCTGGCGTTGCCCGCCTGAAAACTCGTGCGGATAGCGATGCATTGTGGATGGATCGAGGCCCACCTCCTCCATGATTTCGGCCACCATTTCACGCCGATTCCGACCGGGCTCTAGGCCATGAACTGATAGTCCTTCGGCGATGATCTCCTCGGCCGTCATTCGCGGCGAAAGCGAGCCATAGGGGTCTTGGAACACGATCTGCATGTCACGTCTAAGCGGCTGCAATTGGCGCGACTTAAGCCCCTGAATGCTGTCGCCCATAAAGACTATTGGTCCGTCCGAGCTGATCAGCCGCATCACGGCAAGCGCGAGCGTTGTTTTGCCCGACCCGCTTTCGCCGACAATGCCGACGGTTTCGCCAGCACGTACGTTGAAGGATGCAGCGTTCACCGCTTTGATGTGTCCCACAGTGCGACGCATCAACCCACGTTGAATTGGGAACCAGATGCGCAGGTCTTTGGCCGAAGCGATCTCAGGCGCGTCGGCAGGGACTGGATCGGGTTGGCCGTGTGTCTCGGCTCCAAGAAGCATCTTTGTATAGTCGTGCTGCGGGTTCTCGAACACGTCCGCGGTCGGGCCGGTCTCGACAATCTCGCCATCTTTCATCACGCAAACTCGATCCGCAATCCGACGCACAATGCCAAGGTCGTGTGTGATGAACAGAAGGCTCATATCCTCGCTTCGCTTCAGGTCAGCCAGAAGATCAAGGATCTGTGCCTGAATGGTCACGTCCAGCGCTGTGGTGGGCTCATCTGCGATCAAAAGTTCCGGTCCATTGGCCAGCGCCATGGCGATCATCACGCGTTGTCTTTGTCCACCCGATAGCTGGTGCGGATAGTGCATAAGCCGCGTTTCTGCGTCACGAATGCCTACCTTTTCCAAAAGCTCAAGAATGCGCACCCGAACGGCGTCGCCGGTCAGCCCCTGATGCAGCTGGATCGATTCCGCCATCTGCTTTTCGATCGTGTGCAGCGGGTTCAACGACGTCATCGGTTCTTGAAAGATAAAGCTGATGTCGTTGCCGCGCACATCGCGCAGGTCAGACTTTGACGCGCCGATCATCTCGCGCCCTTCATAGGTGATTGAGCCTGTAACTTCGGCGCTGTCTGGTAGAAGCGACACGGTGGACAAGGCGGATACGGATTTCCCCGATCCACTTTCGCCAACCAAGGCAACGGTTTCACCCTTTTCGACACTAAAGCTGATACCACGTACCGCCGGGTGTGATTGTCCATCTTGTCGGAAGCTGACGCTTAGGTTGTTGACGGTCAAAAGGCTCATTGGAAGGTCTTTCTTGGGTCAAACGCGTCCCGCACACCTTCGAAGATGAAGACGAGCAGCGACAGTAGGATTGAGAATGTCATGAAGGCCGTAAAGGCCAACCACGGCGCTTGCAGGTTTTGCTTTGCTTGCCTGGTTAGTTCACCCAGTGATGGGGAAGAGGACGGCAAGCCGAAGCCAAGGAAGTCCAGCGTGGCTAGGGTTGAGATCGTGCCGGTGATGATAAAGGGCAGCATCGTCAGAGTGGCAACCATGGCGTTGGGCAGCACGTGACGGTACATGATCACGCGATTGGATACCCCCAAAGCGCGGGCGGCACGGACGTATTCGAAATTACGTGCGCGCAGGAATTCTGCACGCACCACGCCGACCAGTGCAGGCCAACCGAACAGCACGGTGACAAAGACCAAAAGCCAGAAACTTCGCCCAAGGATCGCGAATAGAATGATGATCACGTAAAGCGATGGGGTTGAGGACCAGATCTCGAGTATCCGTTGGAAAATCAAGTCGATCCAACCGCCAAAATAGCCCTGAATGGCACCCGCCGCGACACCAATGATCGACGTGAGAAGTGTCACGATTATCGTAAAGAACACGGACAGACGGAAGCCATAGATCACCCGTGCCAACACGTCGCGCGCGGTATCGTCGGTGCCCAGAACGTGTTTGGCATCAGGCGCGCTGGGGGCTGCCCCGTCAATGTCATTGATGGTTGTGTAGCTATAGGGGATCGGCGGCCAGACCATCCAGCCCTTGTTGATTGGTTCGCCATCAAGCGTGCCTGATTTCGCCTCGGCAATCACGTCTTCGGGGTTGTCCCAGCAGGCTTCGGACCCTTGCGCGATGATCAGGCATTTCACCTCGATATCGCCATAGACGGCCTCGGTCTTGAAATCGCCTCCGAATGCAGTCTCCGGGTAGAACTTTAAGACGGGCATGTAATAGCCGCCATCGTATTTCACCAAGATCGGCTTGTCGTTCGACAGAAGCTCGGCAAAGAGCGACAGGCCAAACAGGATCGAGAAGATAATCAGCGACCAGAAGGCGCGGCCATTCCGACGGAAATTGCGCCAACGGCGTTGGTTCAGGGGGGAAAGAGCCATGATCAGACCTCCCTCCCTTCAAAGTCGATGCGCGGGTCGACGAACACATACATCAGGTCAGACAGGATGCCGATCAGCAGTCCCAAAAGGCCAAAGACGAAGAGCGTTCCGAAGATGACAGGGTAGTCTCGTGCCAGTGCAGCCTCATACCCCAGACGCCCAAGTCCATCGAGCGAGAACAGAGTTTCGATGATCACCGAGCCGCCGAAGAAGACGCCAAGGAAAACCGATGGAAAGCCTGCGATCACGATCAGCATCGCATTGCGAAAGACGTGGCCGTAAAGCACTTTGTTTTCGGCCAGACCTTTGGCGCGGGCGGTGACCACGTATTGCTTCTTGATCTCGTCCAGAAAGCTGTTCTTTGTCAGCAGCGTAAGCGTCGCGAAACTGGCAATTGTCGATGCCAGCACTGGCAAGGTGATGTGCCACAGGTAATCAACGATTTTGCCCCAAAGCGAAAGCTCGGACCAGTTGTCTGATGTCAGGCCCCTGAGCGGGAACCATTGTAGGTATGATCCACCCGCAAACAGCACCAGCAAAAGGATCGCAAACAGGAAACCGGGAATGGCATAGGCCACGATGATGATGCCCGAAGTCCAGGTGTCAAACTTTGACCCGTCCCGTACGGCTTTCTGGATGCCCAAGGGGATCGAAATCATGTACGCGATGACCGTTGACCACAGTCCAAGCGTGATCGACACGGGCATCTTTTCAGCCACCAATTCGAACACGCCAATAGATCTGAAATAGCTTTCCCCAAAATCCAGCCGCATATAGTTCCAGATCATTGTGAAAAAGCGTTCAAGTGGCGGCTTGTCGAAGCCGAACTCTTTCTCGAGCTCTGCAATGAATTCCTCGGGCAAACCACGCGCGCCCAGATAGCGTTCATCGCCGCCACCAGCGGCTTCACCACCGGGATCGCCCCCGCCTGAAATGCTTTCGAACACATCCCCGCCGCCTTCCATCTGGGCGATGATCTGTTCAATCGGGCCACCGGGCACGAATTGCGTCAGCGTGAAATTGATCACCATGATCCCGAAAAGGGTCGGGATGATCAAAAGCAATCTACGCAGAATATATGCGCCCATTGGGGGTTCCTTGTTTTGTTTGGCTGTTGCCGGTCTGTGCCGGGTTTACTTCAGCACGCCTGCCTCTTTCAACGCGGCTTCTTTGTCTGCGTCGATCCACCAGAAAGCCAATTCACCCAATGACAGAGGGGGAAGGTTCTCGGGGTGGCCGAACATATCATAGAACGCCACGGTATGTTTGTTCTTGTACCACTGCGGGATGGTGAAGCCGATTTGGCGTAAGACACGATCCAGTGCATTGGTTGAGGTTCGAAGTTCATCCAGCGTCTCAGATTTCGCAACGATGGGCAGCAGGGCGTCCACCGCCGGATCGCGCAGGCGCATCAGATTGCGCGAGCTGTCCTCTGCAGTTTTCGAATGGAACCACTGTTCCAGTCCGGTCCCCGGTTCAAATCCCATGCTGATGGAATGAGTAACAAGGTCGAAATCGCCTGATCGCGTGCGTTCAATATATTGGGGGATGTCTACGCGATCGAGCTTTGCATCAACGCCCAGCTGTTTCAGGTTCTCAACCAGCGGATTGATAACGCGATCAAACGACGGGCTATAGGCCAGGAACACGGCGCTCATGCGTGCGCCGTCTTTTTCAAGGAACCCGCTGCTTCCGATTTCCCAACCGGCCTCTTCCAGAAGCTTGTTGGCCTGACGGTAGAACTTGCGCGAGGGCTGGTTTTCCTTGGCGTCATGTACGGGTGGCATGACGGCCGCGTCGGTCAATATGCTCTCTGGCAGCAGGTTTTGCTCAACCAGAGGCGTTAAGATGGCGACTTCGCCGTCGCTTGGAGTTCCGGATGCACCAAGGTCGATGCCGGGCCAGAAGCTATCAACACGGCTGTAAAGGCCGCGGAACAGGGCATCGTTCGACCATTCGAAATTGAACATCAGGCCAAGCGCTTCACGCACTTTGGAATCCTGCCATTCAGGTTTGTCGAGATTGAAGATGAAGCTTTGCGCTGTGCCGACCGTTCCGTCAGGAAATTCAGCTTTTATGGCGTGGCCGTCGCGCAGATTTGGGAAATCGTAATCCTCGGCCCAGATTTGGGACGAGTTTTCGGTGCGGAACGTATAGGTGCCCGCTTTGAACCCCTCCATCGCGGCCGTTCCGTCTGCAAAGTAGATGGCCGAGATGCTGTCGAAGTTGTTCTGCCCAACTGAAAGGGGATGCTCTGCGCCCCAGTAATTGGGGTCACGCACATAGCTTACATTGCGGCCATACTCGTATTCCCCAAGTTTATAGGGGCCGGTTGCCATGAACAGACCATCAGATTTTTCGTCAATGCGCGTGCCGGTTTCTTCGAACCATGCTTTGGACAGAGCAAGACTGTTGCCCGCAAAACCGATCCGGTCGCGCATAGGGGCGTCATCAACAAATGTGTATTTCACCTGCAAGGGTCCGGTTACCTCGACGCCCTCGACGACAGTGCCGATAATGTTGCGGTATTCGGCAATGCCCTGTTCCACAAAAAGGTTGTGGCTGAACGCGATGTCTTCGGCGGTCAGCGGTGAGCCATCCCAGAACCGCACATCGTCACGCAAATTGAAAATCACCCAAGATAGGTCGTCAGGGTACTCCATTGTCGTGCAGAGGAAGCAGTAAGAGCCATACGGGTCGTCCGCTGTGCTTATGAGGAGACGTTCATACCCAATGGTCGACATGGTGACCGTGGTGCCTTTGCGGGTGAAAAGATTGAAGCTGTCAAAGGTTCCTTGCGCCCAGGTGGAGAACTCTCCCCCCTTGGGGGCATCCGGATTTACATAGTCCAGATGGGTGAAATCCGGGCCATACTTCAGCTCTCCGAAGTTGGAATAGCCGTGGCTGACGGTGGCTTCGCCTTTGGCCGCCAATGGAGCCAACGCCAAAAACACGCCTGTCGCCAGTCCAAGCCCAAGCGTCAAAGCGCGATTGTCTGGCCGGGCAAGGGCTTTCGTCTGTGCGTTTCTCATGGCGTCACCTCCGTTAACCGTGCGAAATTCGTTGTACCGAGTAAAAGGCGCTGCCCAGTAACATTCAAGGCGCGAATTGGTGAACGAGGTGTTAAACGCCCGTTCGCTGCCTGTTTTCACGTTTTCCGTCTGCAAAATAGAAAAAGGCCGCCCGGTGTGGGGCGGCCTTTCTAAGAATTGCAATCGAGGCGATTAGCCGCCGATGGTTGCAAGATACGCGATCAAGTTGGCGCGATCTTTATCTTTCTTCAGACCCGAGAAGGTCATTTTGTTGCCTGGTGCGAAGGCTTTCGGGTTGGCCAGCCATTCGTTCAGCGTGTCGATGGTCCAAGCGTCGGCGCTCATGCCGGCAAGAACGTCCGAGTATCCGAAGCCATCAATGCTGGCGATCGGGCGGTCAACCAGACCGTACAGGTGCGGGCCGGTTCCGTTGGCGCCATCTTCCAATTTGTGACAGGCTTTACACTTGCCCCAAACTTTCGCGCCTTTGTCTACGTCGGCTGCAGCAACCATATCAGCAAAGGGAACGGCTTCTTCCGCTTCTTCCGCTGCGTGATCATCGCTTTCGGTGGCGATGACATAACCTGTGGCGGCTGCATGTGCATCGTCGCCATGGCCTGCGCCATGTCCCCCGCCGCTGGTGTCAAACAGGGCACTGGCGGCCCAGCTGCCCAGCAAAAGAACCAAGAGCGTGCCAATCACGGCACCGCTCGCTTTAGTAACTGTCATTGTGTCGAACATGTCGCGTTCCGTCTCATCCAAAGTCAGAAGCCTTCTAGCCGCTTCCCTTGTATGTTTTCAAGCGATATGACGCGCGACTAATCGTCCTTTAACGCTAACCTGCAGGGAGGGTCCGCAAAATGACCAGTCGAATCGCCTTTCAAGGAGAGCCAGGTGCCTATTCGCACGAGGCTTGTCAGGCAGCCAGACCGCATATGGAAGCTATGCCCTGCGAATCTTTTGACGAGGTCATCGCCGCGGTGCGTTCGGGTAAGGCTGAACAGGCCATGTTGCCCATTGAAAACACGACTTATGGCCGTGTTGCGGATATTCACCGTCTGCTGCCCGAAAGCGGACTGCACATACTGGACGAAGCCTTCGTGCGGGTGCGCATCAGCCTGATGGGTCTGCCCGGAGTTGCGATTGAAGATATCAAATTGGTGCGCGCCCATCCGGTGCTGCTGCCCCAATCTGCAAATTTCTTGAAACTTCACGGTATGCGCGGTGTTGGTGCCGCTGACAGTGCAGGGGCGGCCGCGAATCTGGCAAAGTCGAAAGTGACTGGCGAAGGTGTGTTGGCATCCGCGCTAGCGGCCGAGATTTATGGGCTGAACCTGTTGGCCGAAGATGTTGAGGACCACGGCCACAATACCACGCGTTTTGTGATTATGGGACGTGAGCCCAATCTTGAGCGACGTGGCGACCACGGGATGATCACCACCTTTGTGTTTGAAGTCCGAAATATTCCCGCAGCGCTTTACAAAGCGATGGGTGGATTTGCGACAAACGGTGTGAACATGACCAAGCTGGAAAGCTACATGGTGGATGGCTCGTTCAACGCCACGCGCTTTTATGCCGATATCGATGGTCATCCTGACGATCAGGACGTTCAGCTAGCGCTTGAAGAGCTGGCCTATTTCACATCGACTTTGGAGATTTTGGGTGTCTACCCGCGCGATCCAGCCCGCGACTGATCTGCGAAACGGTGCAATGGATCAAGTGCGATGGCGCTCTTCGATTGTTGTCGCAAACTCGGAAATGCGCTTGCGGAATCTGCGCAGCATCGTACTGCGTGCAAGCTTCAGCGACTGGATGAGCAATCGCGCCGGGATCGTTTTTGGGCGCATTTCGACACTGATAGTCATGCGCGTGCGGTTTCTCGATAGTGACAACAACTCGACATCGACATCGACGTTAAGGCCTGCAACTTTCGCCCAGACACGCAGGTGATTGGGGCGGTCAAATTCGTCCACGGTGATATCGGCCAAGCGTTCGCGATTGCGGTAGATGAATTTGGCCTGCCAGCCCATTCCTTGCCCCGGCTGGGGCACAGCGTCGGTCCGTTGCACTTCAGCACCGCGACGCAAGGCAGCGAGTTCAAAGCTTTCGAAATCGGTCACGGCTTCGAACACCTGATCAATGGTCGCTTCGATATCTTCATGGGTTTTGATCTTCATCGATCGCTCCTGCCGTTCGCCTCGTTTGCAAAATGAAGCTAGTCCAGTCGATCTGCAAGCCAGTTTTCCAACAGAAATTGGGCAATAGCCCCTTTTCTGGCTGGCTTGATGTCCGGATTGCGGCCCGCGAATATATCCAGCATGTCTTCACGCGTGATCCATCGCGCGTCAGCAAGTTCGTTCGGATCCAGCGTGATTTCGGTCGATGTAGCCTGCCCCCAAGTGCCCACCATCAGCGACGAAGGGTAGGGCCAAGGCTGAGAAGCCAGATATCCAACGGGTCCGACCTGTACACCAGACTCTTCAAAAACCTCGCGGCGGGTGGCGGCTTCAATGGTTTCGCCCGGCTCCAGAAAGCCGGCAAGCAGTGAATACATATCTTCTGGCCAGCCAACGCCGCGCCCGACCAGAACCGAGTTTCCATGTGTGATCAGCATAATGACAACGGGATCCGTGCGCGGAAAATGGGATCGGCCGCAGGCCGCGCAATCGCGTTGCCATCCCCCCATCGTCGCAACGGTTTCTTCTCCACAATTGGCGCAAAATCTATGAATACGATGCCATTCAAGAATGGACCGAGCTGTTGCGGCTATTTCGGCATCGTCGGGGCTTAACCCTGCCATGATCGCGCGCAGTTCGCCAAATCCCATGTCTGACGGGAACGCTGGATGGTGCTGGATGCTTTGATCTACAAACTGAGTTGCATCTGGCAAGTCGCCACTTCTGATCCCAATTAGAAACATCCAGTGCGAAAATGGGCTCGTCATTTAGACGACCCAGATATGTTAGTGGGGCAGCTTGAAATTCATCAGGCAACTCGGCTTGCTGCAAAAACGCCAAGACCCAACCATGTGCGTCAGGCCGCATCAAGGGCTTCCCACGCCAAAGCGGCAAAAGCTTTGATGCCTGCGCCAGCTGGTGCAGCTGCTCTAGATCAGAACGGATTTCCGCATCCCGGTTCAGTTGGCCCGCAGCAAACGTGACCTGTTCGGCTATTTTCATTGGGTGGGATCCTGTTTTGATGCTCTGCCGGCACGCTATCAGAGAGAGCCGCGCTGTCCAGTTTGGATACAGATTCGCCACTAAATTGACATTTTACAACGATAGGAAGAGTTCAAAGGTCAATCACCACCAAAAGGGGCTGTTGGGGGTGAGGATTGGTATAAGGGGAAAGTAATTTAATGAGGCACTTTGTTCAGGAGCCTGTGGGGGGGCAAACCTCTCGGGTGAACTTGCGCATATTGGCAACAACCGATTTGCATATGAATATCCTGCCATATGACTACCACTCCGACCGTAAGGCAGGTGGATGGGGTCTGGCGCGGACGGAAAAGTTGATTGAAGCCGCCCGGGCTGAAGCGACTAATGTGATCTTGTTGGACAACGGGGATTCACTTTACGGATCGGCTTTGGGTGAAGGCATTGCGCCTTGTATTGAAAATGAAACCAGTTTTCATCCGATGATCCGTGCAATGAATCACTTAAAATATGATGCGGTGAATTTGGGAAATCATGACTTTGATCGCGGGCGCGAAGCAGTCATCAACGCGGTACGAAACGCAAGCTTTCCGGTTCTGTCTGCAAACGCCAGAATCCACGAGAATCCGAAGCGATTCCACGATCAAGCCTTACACGTTGCTACGACGTCAGGTCATGGATGAGATTGGTGCCACGCACGATCTTTGCATCGGGGTGATTGGTTTTTTACCGCCGAACTCTTTGCAGCAAGCCAAAATTCAAACCGCCGACATCGTTGAAACGGCACAGCGCCACATTCCCGAAATGAAGATGCTTGGGGCGGATGTGATCATCGCTTTGGCGCATAGCGGGTTGGGTTCCGACGCACATGTTCCGGGAATGGAGAACGTGTTGCGGCCCCTGTCACGGGTGCCCGGCATTGACGCTATTATTGGTGGCCACACGCATCAGGTGTTTCCTGTCGAAGATGGCGAAAAACCGCACCCAGAAACTGATGGCAACAGCTCTGGGCTGCTGAACGGTGTGCCAACCGTGATGCCTGGATTTTGGGGATCTCATTTGGGCATCGTGGACCTTGGGGTCGAGTTCGGCGACGGGCGCTGGAACGTATGCAGTAAAGCCGCCAGTCTGAAAGCTGTTGAGGAGCAATCTGCGCGTGACGCCCAGGTAACGTCGAAAGCTCGGACCGGGACTCTGGAATCGCTATTCGCTGATCTCCATGACGCGACACGCGCCGCCATGCAGGCAGGTGTGGGTGAGACCACAAAGCCGCTGGATAATTTCTTTACGCTGGTTGGTGCAGATAGTGCAACCCGTTTGGTTCAGTTGGCCATGATGGATCATGCGCGCAATTGTCAAAAGGCATTGGGGTTAGAGAATCTTCCCGTTCTGGCAGCAGGTGCTGCGTTCAAATCCGGGGGGTTTGGTGGGCCTGACTACTATACCTCATTGCCCGCGGGGCGCATGACACAGCGATCTTTGGCGGACCTGTATTTGTTTCCAAATAGCTTTGCCTTAGTCAAAGTCACAGGGGCATTTCTGCGAAATTGGTTAGAGCGGTCATGTAGTATTTTTAATCAGGTTCTGCCTGGTCAGCGTGCCATACAGCTGAAAGACGATGGTGTGCCGGGATATATTCATGAAAGCGTTCTGGGGCTGACCTACGAAGTTGATCTGACCCAACCTTCGCGCTTCTCCCCCGCCGGAGTGCATACTGGTTCGGGAAGCGGCCGAATTCAGTCCCTGTGCTTCAATGGGCATGCAGTGCAAGACGATCAGAAGTTTTTGCTGGCAACCTCGGATTACCGCGTGCTGGGGGGTGGAAATTATCCGATACCAAATGCGGAAGACATCCTGCCTGTCGTCCCAGTCGAAATTCGCGAACTTCTGTCGGATTATGTCGCGCAACAGAACCGGATCGACGTTGATTCCGATCCAAGTTGGCGCTTTTCGCCGGTGAAAGATGCCTCAATATGGTTCCGCTCGTCGCCCCATGGGGCGAGCGCCGCTGTTACCTATCCTTGGCTCAAGGTAACTGAACTTGAGGCGAAAGACGCCCGCGGTTTCGCTTGTTACGAGCTTGCGCTGTAAGGCTTGCATCCACGCGCACAGGCTCATATATGAGGGTCGAGAGGTTGGCGCGGGCAGGCGCCTCGCCAATCTGGTCAGATCCGGAAGGAAGCAGCCACAACGAGTCCCGTTTGGGTCGTGTTCAGCCTCTCACCAGATTTCAAACCCGATGGATTTGAAATACCCGACAGGGGAAACAACCTTTCCCCGCAAGGGATCAAAGTTTACCCGGCACATGAAACGCTGTTTCAAAATGTCGGACCAAGCCCGCGCGGCCCTTCCAACAATTGGCCACGCATTTGAACGGAGGGATTTTATGAGTGTCGTCACCGCCTTGCAGGCAGGTTGTCGCCCGTCGGATTGATCCGGCCCTGCCTGACCCCATGCACCCAACGCCGCGTCTGCGCGACGGGTGAGATTTTATGCTAAATCAGGCAGACCAATGACAAAGACTCTCATAGACCTTGGATGGTCGACATCCTTCGAACAAGCACGTGCCGAACATCCCGATACCCTGACCCCTTACCGGTTGACCGAAATTCACCGTGCGCAGATGACCGCGCTGGGCGAAAAAGGTGTCGTTACCCTTACCACACCTAAGTACTCGGCTGGCGAACTGGCCGTGGGCGATTGGGTGCTGGCAGATCCGGAAATGCGCATTCAGCATATTCTTGACCGTCAGTCTATTTTGCAGCGGCGCGGTGCAGGAACTGATGCGCATGTACAGTTGATTGCAGCAAACGTGGACACGCTTTTCATCGTCACATCGTGCAATGATGACTTCAATATCGCCCGCCTAGAGCGGTTTTTGGCGCTTGCGCATGAGGCTGGATGTTATCCGGTTGTTGTGCTGACCAAAGCGGATCTTTGCGATGATCCAAGCGAATACGAGCGTGAGGCACAGGCGTTGGACCCGATGCTGTCGATCATATCGGTAAATTCGCGTGATCCTGAGGATGCTGCATCCGTCGCGGCTTGGTGCAAATCACCCCAGACCGCCGCCTTTATCGGGTCGTCAGGCGTGGGGAAAACCACTCTGACAAACGCGCTCACCGGGGGCGACGCAGCCACCAGCGCCATTCGCGAGGATGACGCGAAGGGACGGCATATGACCACCGCGCGATCGATGCGGCCAATGCTTGCTGGCGGTTGGATTATCGACATGCCGGGCATGCGCGCTTTGCGTTTGTTGGATACCCGCGAAGGGATCGACAACGTGTTTGACGATTTGGCCGAGCTGGAAGCGCAATGCCGCTTTTCAGACTGCGCGCACGAGACCGAACCCGGTTGCGCCGTTCAGGCTGCAATCGCCGAGGGATCGTTGGACCTAGAGCGGTTGGATCGCTGGATGAAACTTCGGCGTGGCGAAGCGAAGAACACGGAAACCGTTGCTCAGTCTCGTTCACGCGAGAAGAAATTCTCGAAGATGGTCAACACACATGTACGTGGGGCGGGTAAACGCAAAGGGCGTTAAGCTACTTCGTTACGATGGCGAGGTCGTGGCTTCGACTGTGCTTGCCCACAGCTCTTGCGCGTCGGTTTCCACCGCGCAAGGGCGCACATCACGCAAGCGGGTCAAAGCTTGATCCGGGGTCTCCCCCTGTTCACACAATAGTCTAAGCAGGGCCATGCCAGACCGCCCGCACCCGCCTTTGCAGTGGGCCAGAACCTTTCCGCCGCGATCCAAAATTTCACGCGCCTCATTCGAAATGGCTGGCCACATCGCAGCGATTTTGTCGGATGGTGCACCGAAATCACGGATCGGCAGGTGATGCCAAATCACGCCACTGGAATGTAGGTCTTCGCTCATATGCCCCGCGCCATAGCTGTCCATTTCGCTTTGCGTCGTCATGGACAAGACCATATCGGGTGCCCATTGGATCAGCGTTTCAAGGTCCTCGCGATAGTCGCCAGTTCGACCGGGCAAAGGGCAGATGCCCAGTGTTCCGTTTCCAGCGTTAAGCGAGGCGATGGGAAATAGTGGTTCCATAAGCATGGCCTAGCACGACTAACAGCGCGAACCAATTGGCTTTCGGTAGACGCCGCGCCGACATCGCCTTAGTCTGACCCGGACACGAATCCGGCCCGAAGGCTTTCCATGACCGACACCCAGACCGACGCGCCTGCCTATCAGGTATTGGCACGTAAATACCGCCCCGAGACTTTCGCCGATCTGGTGGGGCAAGAGGCTATGGTGCGCACGCTGAAAAACGCGTTTGAGGCTGACCGGATTGCGCAAGCATTTGTCATGACGGGCATTCGCGGGGTCGGGAAGACGACGACTGCACGCATTATCGCCAAGGGCATGAACTGCATCGGAAAAGATGGGCAGGGCGGTCCGACGGTCGAGCCTTGTGGCGAATGTGAACATTGCGTGGCCATTGCCGAAGGGCGCCATGTAGATGTGATGGAGATGGACGCGGCTTCGCGCACTGGTGTGGGTGATATCCGCGAGATCATTGAAAGCGTGCATTACCGGGCGGCCTCGGCGCGTTACAAAATCTATATCATCGATGAGGTTCACATGCTGTCGACCAGTGCGTTCAATGCACTGCTGAAGACGCTGGAAGAACCCCCCGCGCATGTAAAGTTCATCTTTGCGACGACCGAAATTCGCAAAGTGCCGGTCACGGTGCTGTCGCGCTGTCAGCGCTTTGACCTGCGTCGGATCGAACCCGAAGACATGTTGGCCATGCTGCGCCGGATTGCCGATGCCGAAGGGGCCGAGATTGCGGATGACGCGCTGGCGTTGATCACGCGGGCGGCTGAAGGATCAGCACGTGATGCGCAGTCTCTGCTGGATCAGGCCATTTCCCACGGGGCCGGAGAAACCACCGCCGACCAAGTCCGCGCCATGTTGGGGCTGGCGGATCGGGGGCGGGTGCTCGACCTGTTTGACATGATCCTGAAGGGTGACGCGGCTGGTGCGTTGACCGAACTTGGCGCGCAATACGCTGATGGTGCCGACCCAATGGCGGTATTGCGTGATCTGGCCGAGGTATCGCACTGGGTCAGCGTCATCAAAATCACGCCCGAGGCGGTGGAAGACCCAACGGTTTCGCCTGACGAACGCACGCGCGGGCAGCAAATGGCGCAAGCTTTGCCAATGCGGGTGCTGGCGCGGATGTGGCAGATGTTGCTGACCTCGATCGAGGAAGTGGGCCGTGCGCCCAACGCGATGATGGCGGCCGAGATGGCAGTCATTCGCCTGACACATGTGGCGGACTTGCCTTCGCCCGAAGAGCTGGTGCGCAAACTGAAGGACACTCCTGTTCCGCCTGCGGGCCCATCTGGTCCGGGCGGCGGAGGTGGGATGCCCGCTGGGGGCGGCGCCACAACGGGTGCTTCCGCCGTGTCTACGCAATCAATGCCGTCAGGACCAACCGGCGGAGCCACCGCTTTAGCCGTCGCGACGGAATCCGAACCTTCGTTGGCGCGCTATGCACGGTTTGAAGATGTAGTGGAGCTGATCCGCACCAACCGCGATGTGAAGATGTTGGTCGACGTCGAAGGCGGCGTTCGTTTGGCGTCGTATCAACCGGGTCGGATCGAATTCACCCCGTCTGATTCTGCGCCGCAGGATTTGGCGGCCCGCCTGGCGCAGCGCTTGCATGGTTGGACCGGCGTGCGTTGGGGCGTGACACTGGTCAATGGCTGTGAGGCCGCGACCATCACCGAAATCCGCGATGGCGAAAAGCTGGCGCTGGAGGAAGAGGCTCGCGCCCACCCGCTGGTGCAGGCCGTAATTGCGACCTTCCCAAAGGCGCAAATTACTGAAATCCGATCGGCCGAGGATATGGTGCAGGAAGCTGCAGAAGCGGGCCTTGCCGAGGTCGAAGATGAATGGGACCCGTTCGAAGAAGACTAACCCGCATCTTGTATCGCGCGGCATGCGCCCGTATCTAATTCCCAAGTTGAAACAGTAGGAGCATCAGATGTTCAAGGGTTTGGGTGGTCTTGGCGACATGGCCGGGATGATGAAAAAAGCGCAGGAAATGCAGACCAAAATGGCCGAGATGCAAGAAAGCCTCGAGACCATGACCGTGGTCGGCGAAAGCGGCGCAGGTCTGGTCAAAGCGACCGCCACCGCCAAAGGCGTTCTGACAAGCCTTGATATCGACCCGACCATTTTCAATCCGGATGAAAAAGAAGTGGTGGAAGACCTAATCCTTGCGGCGATCAAAGATGCACAATCCAAAGCGCAAGCCCGTTCGGAAAGTGAAATGTCCCGTCTGACCGAAGAATTGGGTTTGCCCAAAGACATGAACCTGCCGTTCTGATCCCTGATGAGTGAAGCCCCGCGTGACATCGAGAACCTGATCGAGCTTATGGCGAAAATGCCGGGGCTGGGGCCTCGGTCCGCGCGTCGGGCTGTGCTTTACCTGATCCGAAAGCGGGCGCTTGTCCTTACGCCTTTGGCAGACGCAATGCAGGCTGTGGCTGAAACTGCGCGTGAATGCGTGATTTGCGGCAATGTCTCGACCGCAGATCGCTGTGATATTTGCACCTCGGAAAAACGCGCAGTGGGTGAGATTTGCGTGGTCGAGGATGTGGCTGATCTTTGGGCGATGGAACGTGCCGGTCTTTTCAAGGGGCGTTACCATGTTCTGGGGGGCACCCTGTCCGCGCTGGATGCGGTTGGGCCAGAAGACCTTGGCATTCCGCGCCTGATCCAACGTGTTGTGGATGAAGAGGTTACCGAGGTGATCTTAGCGCTGAACGCTACCGTAGATGGACAAACCACGGCGCATTACATCGCAGAAGAACTTGAAGACAGGTGTCTGGTATCCTCACTGGCACAAGGCGTGCCAATTGGGGGCGAGCTGGATTATCTGGACGAAGGCACGATTTCCGCGGCACTGGCTGCACGCAAGCGGATGTAGCCATAGGGCATCTCGCATGGATCAGAACTGATCCAACAGCCGTTCCAGATAATCACGCTCCAATTCCGGCCTGTCAAACTCGCCCGACCGGCGGCGTAGTTCCTGCATAAGTTCTTCGGCGCGTCGATAAGTTTCTTCTGTGTCACCCAGCGGATTATCGGAGGCGTTTGCGCCGCGCCCGCCCGATTGGTTGCGTCCCAAGGGATCTTGATTGCCTGCGTTCTGGCTTTCACCGGGATTGCCACCTTGTTCACCCTCTTGACGCGCTTGTTCGTTGGTCATGGCTTCGTCAAAGCGGCGCAGCCCTTCACGCATAGCTTCCATTGCGTCGGCTTGCTGGTTTAGGGCTTCGGGAACGTCGCCTTCTTCCAGCGCATCTGCAGCTTGCCCCATGGCGCGCCCAGCCTCGTCCAATGCGTCGCGTGCGGCTTGACCGGACGGATCGCCTGCACCAGGCAAATTACGCCTTTGGGCATCAAGCTGATTTTGCAATGCACGCTGTTGGCCAGCCAAATCGCCACCCTGTTGCCTAGAGGGATCATCCTGTGCCCCGCCGTCGCCAGAGTTACCCTGTTCACCGCCAGTACCATCATGGCTTTGCCCCCGACCCTGACCGCCATCGCGCCCTTCGTTTTCTTGGGACTCGCCGGCTTGTGAGCCTTGACCTTGCTCTTGCAGGTCACGAAAAGCCTGATCCGAAAGCCCTTGTTGCTGACGCATGGTTTCGCGCAGTTCTTCACGCGCTTGGTCACCGGGTTGCTGGCCTTCACCGCCCTGCGCCATTTGCATGTTTTCCATCATCTGCCGCATCTGATCGAGCATCTGCATCGCTTCATCCTGACGCCCTTCGCGCATCAGCTCTTCAATCCGGTCCATCATTTCGTCCAGATCAGATTGGCTCAGCTCAATCACGTTTTCATTTTGCGGGGCGTTTGGGTCGTCTTCGCGGGGTTGCTGCTGGGCCAGTTGATCCAGATAATCACGCGTTGCCTCGCGGAACTCCTCCATCAGTTCTGCCAGCTCTTCTGGCGTGGCCCCATCCTGCACGGCCTGTTCCAGCCTGCGTTGTGCCTCGCGCATGCGGTCCCTTGCATCGTCCAGTTGGCCGTCTTCTAATTCTACAGAAACGTCCCAAAGAACCTGTGCAACCTCGTCACGCAAATCACTTGGCATCCCGTCCGAGACCTCAGAAAAAGCGACCCCCGCTTCGATCCGCCGGATCACACCACGCAGTTGCAGGTAAATCCCTTCAGGCAGGGACAAGTCTTCTGGATAGAAAAGTGTTGCGCGCAAAACTTGCGCGACACGGCGCGCATTGGCGCGGTTCCATAGTAAGTCGCGCCTTTGTTCGATCAGCGCTTTTGCAACGGGGTTAAGGAAGCGGCGCGCAGGTAGGATCATATGAAAGGGGGCGCTTTCACCGATCTGACCAGCGCCATCTTGTGCCTGCAATGTCAGGATGATGGGCAGGCCCGCAAACGGATGTTCCACAAGAGTTTCTTGCAGGTTTCCTTCGACCATTGTGCGTGCCCCGCGATAAGGAAGGGGCAGGTCCACGGTCAGGTCGCCACGCGGCTCTGGCGCGATAGTCAGTCCGTGTTCGCGGAGAACCTGATCCAACGCCAGTTGCATGACGACTTCGCCGTTGGTCAAGCCATAGTCATCGGTGGCAATGAAGCCGAGAGTGAACTCTCCGCTAAGCTGTCGGGTCAGCGGCCCATTCGTGCGAATCTCTGGGGGGGCATCCTCGATCGCCGTGATCGACCAGCTGCGCGGATTTGGTCCGGCGATGGATAAGGACCCACTTGTTTCAATCTGTTGACTGACACTTGGGCTATCACCCGGTTGAGCGCCCAGAATTGAGCCATCAAACGTCAGCGCTTGCAGATCGCCATATCGCCGAAGGGTCAGGCGACTGTCCTTGGGTACAGACAGTAGTCCATCCGGCTGGTCACCCAAGTACAGGTTTGGTTGACCCGTGTAAGAAGGCGGCTCGATCCAGCCTTCCCAGCTGGCAGCCGCGATTGCGGCCGTTGCCTCGCCAGCCCCAAGGGGTGAGATGGTGCGCCAAGACCCAAATCCCAGCGCCATCACGGCCGCTGTTATGGCGATCAGCCGCAGGGCGTATGGATCTTTCTGGGCTACGCGAAGGTTCGGCGCCACAGCATCGACCTTTTCCAAACGCCTTAGCATTCGGTTTTGATGAGCCTGCCACAGTTCGGACGAGGCTGGATCATCCAGCCCAGTTGCCTGATCATCGCTTATAGCGGAAATGGGGTGGCCGGGCAGACTGTCATCAAGCCGACGTAGGGCCTGATCTGTTTGCGGCCAATCAAACCGCCGTGCGGCAATGACTAAGCAAATCAGCGCTGCAATCGTCAGAAGAACACGGGGTACAATCCCTTGAAGCCCGCCGAACCCTGCAACTGCCACACCTGCAAGCAATACTGTTGCCAAGGGCCAGCCAGCTTGCCAGAGCCGTTCCAGAATCATCCCGCCCCTTGTCAGCGCCAAGGGCTTAGCAAGGCGCTTTCGCGCCCCGTCAGGTATGTTGGGCCGGGTCACCGGACCCGTGGGAAGATCACAGCCATGCGGGGATGGTATCGCGTCCTAGCATCTCTTCATAGGTGGGACGTGCGCGGATGACGGCATATTGATCATCCATCACCAGCACTTCAGGGATCAGGGGGCGCGAGTTGTATTCCGATGCCATCACAGCGCCATAGGCCCCTGCCGATCGGAAGGCGATCAGATCATCGGGTTTCAAGCTGTCCAGATCGCGCCCTTTTGCGAAGGTGTCACCGGTTTCGCAGATCGGGCCGACGATGTCATAGCGCGACTTTTCCTCGCCGGGGGCATTTTCAATGACCGGGATGATGTCGTGATGTGCTTCGTACATGGCGGGACGCACAAGGTCGTTCATCGCAGCATCCACGATCAGGAAATCCTGCCCTTCGCCCTCTTTCACATAGATGACAGAGGTGACCATGATCCCTGCGTTGCCCGACACCAGACGGCCCGGTTCAATCTCGATCTCGCACCCCAGATGGCCTACGGTTTCCTTCACCATCTGCCCATATTCAATCGGCAGGGGTGGCGCGTCGTTGGAACGCTCATAAGGAATGCCCAGACCGCCGCCCAGATCAAGTCGGGTGATCTCGTGACCGTCTTCGCGCAAGGCTTCGGTCAGTTCGGCGACTTTCTCGTAAGCCTCGCGGAAGGGCTGAAGTTCGGTCAATTGCGAGCCGATATGCACGTCGATCCCCACAGCTTTCAGGCCGGGCAGGGTGGCAATCTCGGCATAGACTTCGCGCGCACGGGCAATAGGGATGCCGAACTTGTTGTCCGACTTCCCGGTTGAGATCTTGGCGTGGGTCTTGGCATCCACATCAGGGTTCACACGCACGGTCACGGGGGCTTCGACGCCCAGTTCCGTGGCGACCTCGGACAGCACCCGCATTTCGGGTTCACTTTCCAGATTGAACTGGCGGATGCCGCCCGTCAGAGCCAGACGCATTTCGTCGCGGGTCTTGCCGACGCCGGAAAAGACAATGCGTTCGCCCGGCACACCGGCGGCAATCGCGCGGCGGTATTCGCCGCCAGACACAACATCCATGCCCGCGCCCATTTCACCCAGCAGCTTCAGAACGGCGAGGTTGGAATTGGATTTAACCGCAAAGCAGACAAGGTGATCAGCCCAGCCCAGCGCTTCGTTGAAAAGGCCAATATGCCGTTTCAGCGTGGCCGCCGAATAGACGTAGAACGGTGTGCCAACATCGGCAGCGATCTCTTCAATCGACACATCTTCGGCGTGCAACACGCCATCGCGGTAAAGGAAATGGTCCATTTTGGGCCTCGTCTGTCTGCGCTTTCTGACTGCCCTAGCGGAACTGCGTCCGACGCTCAACCCTCGGCCCATGTTGGAAACAAGAAACGCCGGTCGTTGTGACCGGCGTTTTGAAGTTTTGTGCTTAAGCGTTACTGCGCGCTTGTGTCTTCGGGCGAGCCGGGACGAATAGGTTCGCCATCGGCCCCACAGGCCGCGAGACCCAGAAGCGCTGTGATCAGAAGGGCGCGGATCATGCCAGCACCTCTTTCCAACGTGCGATTTGTTTGCGTACTTCGGATGGGGCGGTGCCGCCATAGCTTGTGCGCGAGGCAACCGAGTTGTGAACGCCCAAGACACCAAAGACTTCGTCGGTGATCTGCGCGTTTACGGACTGCATATCCTCAAGCGATAGGTCGGGCAGGTCGCAGCCGCGTTTTTCGGCCATCGCAACCAGTGACCCGGTTACATGATGTGCGTCACGGAACGGCATGTTCAGCGCGCGCACACACCAGTCGGCCAGATCAGTTGCGGTCGAGAACCCGGACGAAGCCGCAGCCTCAAGGCTTTCAGTATTCGCGGTCATATCTGACACCATGCCTGACATGGCAGCCAGCGCCAGCATCAGATTGTCGGCGGCGTCAAAAACCTGCTCTTTGTCTTCCTGCATGTCCTTGGAATAGGTCAGCGGAAGGCCCTTCATCACGGTCATCAGACCAATATTAGCGCCCATTATCCGTCCGATCTTGGCGCGGATCAGCTCGGCCGCATCCGGGTTGCGTTTTTGTGGCATGATCGACGACCCGGTCGACCATTTGTCCGACATGCGCACGAAGCGGAACTGAGCGGACGACCAGATCACCAGCTCTTCTGCAAAGCGCGACAAGTGCATGGCGCAGATGGTGGCAGATGATAGGAATTCCAGTGCGAAATCACGATCTGCCACAGCGTCCAGAGAATTCGCAGCGGGGCGATCAAAGCCCAATGCTTCGGCGGTCATGTGACGATCAATTGGGAAGGACGTGCCGGCTAGCGCAGCTGCGCCCAGCGGGCTTTCATTCATCCGTGCGCGTGCGTCGCGAAAGCGCGACATGTCACGGCCAAACATCTCGACATAGGCCATCATGTGATGGCCCCACGTGACGGGTTGAGCGGTTTGCAGGTGCGTGAAGCCGGGCATCACCCAGTCTGCCCCTGCTTCGGCCTGACCCAAAAGGGCGCGGATCAAGGCTTCAAGCCCATCAATCGCCGCATCCATTTGGTCGCGGACCCAAAGTTTGAAATCAGTGGCAACTTGGTCGTTGCGTGACCGTGCGGTGTGCAGACGGCCAGCGGGTTCGCCGACGATCTCTTTCAAACGCGCTTCCACATTCATGTGAATGTCTTCCAGCGCGGTTGAGAAAGCGAATTTTCCGCCCTCGATCTCGGCCAGCACGGTCAAAAGACCTTCGCGAATGACCTTAGCATCGTCTTCGGTGATCACACCTGTTGCTGCCAGCATGGCGGCGTGCGCACGCGAGCCTTCGATGTCCTGTCGCGCCATGCGTTGATCATAGCCAATTGAGGCGTTGATCGCTTCCATGATCGCATCGGGACCAGCCGAGAAGCGGCCACCCCACATTTCATTCGCGGATTTCGTGTCGTCGCTCATGATCTGCCTTTCAGGACATAGTTCAGTTCCTGCATGCTATACGCGGCCCGACGGATGGGTGCAATTGCCCCGACACGGCGTGGATTTGCCGATCCCAGTAGTTTGGCTTTGAGCTACGCCGCCCGGTCCTTAGAGTGACCTGCGCGAATAGCCGTGAACAGGAGCCCACATGCCCCGATCATCTGCCCGATTTGATCGCAGGATGGCCATGACTTTGATGGCCGCCGCCACTTTGGCGCCAAGCAGGCTTTTGGCTGACAGTGGTTTTAACCGATGGCTGACAGAATTTTCTGCTAAGGCCCAAGCTGCGGGGGCTAGTAATGAGGCACTGAAGGCGTTGGGTAAGGCGAAGTACTTGTCTTCGGTGATCAAATCTGACCGCCGCCCGGCTGAAACCTCGCGCAGTTTACAGGACTATATCAGTTCGGCCGCGTCCCCTCAGCGTATTAAGGGTGGACAGAAGGTTCTTTCGCGTTACCCGACGCTTTTGAAGAAGATCGAGCGTCAGTATGGCGTCCCGAAGGAAATCATCGTTGCGATCTGGGGTATGGAAAGCAGCTTTGGCGCGGTGCGTGGACTCTACTCCTGTGCTGTCCACATTGGCGACACTTGCCTATGAAGGCCGCCGCCGGGACTTGTTCGAATCCGAGCTTATTGCCGCGCTTCAGATCACCTGTCTTCAGGCGATGTTTCCCCGTCGCGTATGAAAGGATCATACGCTGGCGCAATGGGGCATACACAGTTTATGCCCAGCTCTTATTTGCTCCATGCCGAGGATTTTAACCGGGACGGTGCGCGTGACATCTGGTCGGATGATCCGACGGACGCGCTAGCCTCTACCGCCGCCTATTTACAGACAAAGGGATGGCAGCAAGGTCAGCCCTGGGCGATCGAGGTTCGGTTGCCGAAGGGGTTTGATCTGGCGCTGACAGGTCGGGTTTTCACACGCCGTTTGCGCGACTGGGGGAAGCTGGGCGTTATGGATGTGAAGGGACGTGCTTTTTCTGGGTCCGAAAGCGGCGCGTTGATTTTGCCAGCAGGTCCCTCTGGCCCCGTCTTCATGATATTCCAGAACTTTCATGTGCTGAAAACCTACAATTATGCGGACAGCTACGTGATTGGAGTGGGACACTTATCTGATCGTTTGGCTGGCGGTCGTGCGATACAGGCAGACTATCCCAAAAAACCGTGGGGCATGAGCACCAAGGAACGACAAGCTTTGCAAAAGCGATTGAATGACCTTGGGTTCAAAGCAGGGCGGCCCGATGGTGTCATCGGCGAAAAAGGTCGTGCAGCCATTCGCGCCTATGAGCAATCTCAGGGGATGTCAGTGACCGGCGTGCCCAGTGTCCAATTGCTGGCGGGACTTCGTTAAACCTGATCGTGGCGGTGGCAACTGATCAGATGGTTGTTGAAAAGCCCGCAGGCTTCCATCCATGCATAGACGATGGTCGGGCCGCAAAACTTGAATCCTGCTTTCTTCAGGTCTTTTGAAATCTGCGTGGACAACGGGGACATGGTGGGCACGTCCGCCTGTGTCTTGTACTTGCCATTCAAAGGCGCCCCGTCGACATACCCCCACATCATATCACGAAACGCATCGGCCCCGCCCAGATATCGAGATAAGCCTGTGCATTGGTGATGGTGGCAGCGATTTTGCCGCGGTGGCGAATAATGCCCTTATCCAGAAGCAGACGCTCAACCTCGGCGTCGCCCCAAGTTGCGATACGTTCTGGATCGAAGCCCTCGAAAGCTGCCCGAAAGTTGTCTCGCTTTTTAAGGATTGTGAGCCAGCTTAGCCCGGCTTGAAATCCGTCAAGAATCAGCTTCTCCCAAAGCGCACGCCCATCCCATTCGGGTACGCCCCACTCAAGGTCATGATATTCCTGATATATTGGTTCGGATGAATGCCAGGGGCAGCTGCGAAGGTCAGGTTCTGTGCGCGAGGAAGAGGTCATAAAGGGCAATCCCATCGAAATTTAGGCAATTTATTTAGTTTACCTGTCGTTAGCATAGAATCGCCACTCATGGACCCGTGGCAGCAAAGGCGAGGCTATGTTTAACTTCAAAAACAAAACATCACCAGACGAACAAGCGGACGATACCGGCACCGGCCCGGCGGGCGATCCCCTAAGCTCGGCCTTAGGGATTCAGGATAAAGACGCAATCAGTCTTGTCCGCGAAGCACTGCGCAAAAAACGAGTCAGGCTTGCGTTTCAGCCAGTGGTTCAAACCACTCAACCCGATCGCCGCGCGTTCTTCGAAGGACTGGTTCGGGTTCTTGATCGCAATGGCCGAGTGATTCCCGCAAAAGACTTTATTGGTGCCGTCGAGGATCAGGAGCTTGGGCGCATTTTGGATGCTTTGGCGCTGGAAAAGGGGCTTGAGGCTTTGCAGGCTGAACCGAACCTGCGTCTGTCCATTAACATGTCCGCCCGTTCAATCGGATATCCCGGTTGGAAGAAGGTGCTTGAGCGCGGGCTGGAAGATGACCCGCATCTAGGGGAGCGCCTTATTCTTGAGATCACAGAGCGAACAGCGATTACCATGCCAGAGCTGGTTCAGGTCTTCATGGCTGAGATGCAGGGGCATGGGATCAGCTTTGCCCTTGATGACTTTGGGGCAGGCTATACGTCATTCAAATATCTCAAGGATTTCTATTTCGACATCATCAAGATCGACGGCGAATTTGTTCGTGGAATCCATCGTGATCCTGACAATCAAATACTTACTCAGGCCTTGGTGTCGGTCGCACGACATTTCGACATGTTCACCGTTGCCGAAAGCGTTGAGACCGCCGAGGACGCAGCGTTTTTGACCCAGATCGGGGTCGATTGCATGCAGGGTTACTACTTCGGTGTTCCGACGCTTGATCCCTATTGGCGGACCGCGGCTTAGGTCCCTGAAATGGGTTGGCTCACTCTCCAAGCTTGATTTTCTCTGCAATGCAGCACAGGATGCGCCCAGCAATGAACTTGCGGTAAATCGGCCGTTTCGGAAACATCCGAAGCGCCCGGGTTACTGCAGCTCGTCAGTCTGGAGGAAAAGGAAGCATCATGACCAATGTCGTAATCGTATCGGCTGCACGGACCGCAGTCGGCAGTTTCTCGGGAGCGTTTTCAAACACCCCGGCCCATGATCTGGGTGCCGCTGTTTTGGCCGAAATCGTCGCCCGTGCTGGTATCGACCCGTCCGAGGTCAGCGAGACCATATTGGGTCAGGTGCTTCAGGCCGGACAGGGTCAGAACCCGGCACGTCAGGCTCATATCAATGCGGGCTATGCCAAAGAAGCATCGGCTTGGGGTATCAACCAAGTGTGTGGTTCGGGTCTGCGCACTGTCGCGCTGGGCGCACAGCATGTTCAGCTCGGTGACGCCGCAATCGTTGCGGCCGGTGGACAGGAAAACATGACGCTCAGCCCCCATGTCGCGCACCTGCGCGCTGGGCACAAAATGGGTGACATGAAGTTTATCGACTGCATGATCAAAGACGGCCTGTGGGATGCGTTCAACGGCTACCACATGGGCCAGACCGCCGAGAACGTGGCCGAACAATGGCAGATCACGCGTGAGATGCAGGATGAATTTGCCGTAGCCTCGCAAAATAAGGCGGAAGCTGCGCAGAAAGCTGGCAAGTTCGCGGATGAGATCATGCCGTTTGTTGTTAAAACCCGTAAGGGTGAGACCGTTGTGGACCAAGACGAATACATCCGGCACGGCGCCACAATGGAAGCCATGCAGAAGCTGCGCCCAGCCTTCGCCAAGGACGGCTCGGTCACCGCAGCCAACGCTTCGGGCATCAACGATGGCGCTGCTGCCGTGCTGCTGATGAGCGCAGATGAAGCCGAGAAACGCGGGCTGGAACCGTTGGCGCGCATCGCGTCCTACGCCACCGCCGGTCTCGACCCGTCGATCATGGGCGTTGGCCCGATCCACGCATCGGGTAAAGCCTTGGATAAGGCTGGCTGGAAAGCTCAGGATCCTGGAATCTTGTTGAAGCCAACGAAGCCTTCGCCGCACAGGCCTGCGCGGTGAACAAGGACATGGATTGGAACCCGGAAGTGGTGAACGTGAACGGCGGCGCCATCGCCATTGGTCACCCTATTGGCGCTTCTGGTTGCCGTATCCTGAACACGCTGTTGTTTGAGATGAAGCGTCGCGACGCCAAGAAGGGTCTGGCGACCCTTTGCATTGGTGGCGGCATGGGCGTGGCCATGTGCCTTGAGCGTCCCTAAGTTCGCAGATATCGATCAAAAAGGCGCCTTCGGGCGCCTTTTTTGTTATGATTTTTGTCGCGATCTTGTTGCAGTTGCAAAATAAACTCTGCATTGCGGCAAAATGTTTGCGCAATAATATTGCGCAGGGTATATTGAAAATGTAATAGAGTTTCAGACCCAAAGATTCGAGATGGAGGAATACATGGCCCGAGTAGCACTTGTCACCGGAGGATCGCGCGGGATTGGCGCATCAATTTCGAAAAAGTTGAAGGCAGAAGGATACGAGGTCGCAGCGACCTATGCCGGCAATGAAGAGAAAGCCGCAGCCTTCACAGCCGAAACCGGCATCAAAACCTACAAGTGGAATGTTGGCAGCTATGAGGAAAGCCAAGCTGGTATTGCGCAGGTCGAAGCAGACCTTGGCCCAGTCGACGTGGTTGTTGCGAATGCTGGCATCACCCGTGACGCCCCGTTCCACAAAATGACCCCCGGACAGTGGCAAGAGGTGATCGACACCAACCTGACTGGCGTGTTCAACACTGTTCACCCGATCTGGCCCGGCATGCGCGAACGCAAGTTCGGCCGTATCATTGTGATCAGCTCGATCAATGGTCAGAAAGGTCAGTTTGCTCAGGTAAACTATGCTGCGACCAAAGCGGGCGATCTGGGCATCGTGAAGTCGTTGGCTCAAGAAGGTGCGCGCGCTGGCATCACCGCCAACGCAATCTGCCCGGGCTATATCGCGACTGAAATGGTTATGGCAATCCCGGAAAAAGTACGTGATTCGATTGTGGCAGGTATCCCTGCGGGACGTCTGGGTGAGCCGGAAGAGATTGCACGCTGCGTAGCATTCCTTGCGTCTGACGATGCGGGCTTCATCAACGGCTCAACCATCTCAGCCAATGGTGCGCAGTTCTTCGTCTGATCACGCAGGACAATCACAATTCAAGGGCTGGCCTGTTTGGTCAGCCCTTTTTGTTTGTGGCTTGGGAATCAAGCCAACCAAAAAACCGCGAACCCACATCGTGGCATGCTTGAATGCCTGAGCTCGTTCCGCGTGCGCACGATCAAAGGCTGCGCGCTGATCTGGTTGTGTGGTGGCTGTTTCCAGCATGGCTTTACTCCTGTTAAGCTATGTTTGCCTGTATTGAATGTGGTCTATTGATTGCCAACAGACAAACGAGACTTTCAAAGGCTTCAGGCAAGTGATACTTAACTGAAATGAGCGATCGTTTGCCCCCACTGACAGCGCTACGTGCATTTGATGCCGCAGCACGCCACATGTCGTTTCAGAAAGCTGCGGCTGAACTGAATGTGACCCCTGCGGCTTTGTCGTTTCAGATTAAGTCGCTTGAAGATCACTTTGGTGCCCCTCTGTTTCACCGATTAAATCGCGCGGTTGAGCTAACGGAAGCTGGACGTATCTTGGCCCCTGGCACAGCAGATGGCTTCGAGACCCTCACAACCGCATGGCGTGCGGCGCGGCGCAGTCTGGACAGCAACACTCTTACCGTAACTGCCGGCCCCGCATTCACATCCAAATGGCTTGCGCCGCGTCTTTATGCCTTCGCGCAGGATCATCCCGAGATCGAGCTGCGATTTGCCGCAGGTTTGAAATTCGTTGATTTGAACCGGGACGAAGTCGATGTGGCCATCCGATTTGGCTATGGTCCAGATGACGGGCTGTATTCTCATCCGCTTGCAAGTGAATGGCTAACCCCCGTCATGTTGCCTTCGATGGCTGAGAAATATCCCGATCCAAAAGACCTGTTGTCGGCCCCATTGATCCACAACACGTCAGATGACTTCTTGAACCCACCATGCGATTGGCCTGCATGGTTGCGCGCTGCAGGGGTAAAGGGCACCCCGCGTATCAAGTCTGTGTTTTCCCAGCCGGATCACGCGCTGGACGCCGCCATGGCCGGGGTGGGGATTGTGCTGGGGCGTCGTGCTTTCGTCATTAAATATCTGGCTGAAGGGCGTCTTGTTGCACCCTACGGCCTTGCCCTGTCAACAAAGGCGCGGTTTAGGTTTCTGTGCCGAAACGGTCAGGAAAGCCGTCCGGCGATTGCAGCATTTCGTGACTGGGTGCTTGCTGAGATCGAAAAGAACACGCATGTGTCCGAAGGTTTGAAAATCATTCCGCCCGAGGGAACCAAATGACGCGAAAAACAGCCACATTCGTCGGGTTCATCGCGGTGCTTCTGTGGTCTTTGCTCGCGCTGTTTACGGTCGGCACGGCCCCCGTGCCCCCATTCCAGCTTTCTGCGATGGCCTTTTTGATTGGCGGCGCGCTTGGTGTGGGATGGATTACCTCGACCGAAGGGCTTGGCATCCTTCGCACGATCAGCTGGCGGGTCTATGCGTTCGGGACATTGGGTCTTTTTGGCTATCACGCACTCTACTTCTCAGCCCTGCGCATGGCACCCGCTGCCGAGGCGGGCCTCATCGCCTATCTGTGGCCTTTGTTCATCGTGCTGTTCTCGGGATTGCTTCCCGGGGAAAGCCTTCGCCCAATGCATGTGATCGGAGCACTGGTTTCGTTCCTAGGGGCCGCGTTGATTGTGTTGGGGGGTGCGAAGGGCTTTGATGTCAGTGCGTTGCCCGGTTTCGGGCTGGCATTTTTATGTGCGCTGACGTGGTCGGGCTATTCGGTCCTTTCGCGTCGCTTGGGCAACACGCCAACCGCGTCTGTTGTGGTGTTCTGCCTGCTGACCGCGGCGCTTTCCACGGTTGCGCATTTGATCTGGGAAGACACAGTCTGGCCCAACGGCGCACTTGGCTGGGCGTCGGTCGCAGGACTTGGCCTGGGTCCGGTTGGGCTTGCTTTTTATGTGTGGGATGTGGGGGTGAAGCGTGGCGACATACAATTGTTGGGCGTCGCCAGTTATGGGGCGCCCCTTTTGTCCACGCTAGTGCTGATCATCGCGGGTATTGCAGAGCCGCACCCGTCTTTGTTGATCGCAGGCCTGCTGATCACGGCAGGCGCTTTGATGGCGGCGCGGGCCAGCGCTGGTTCATCTGAACAGACCTGACCCGGCCGATAGCGTCAGGCTTCAGTCAGGCGTTCGATTTCTTCCTTGAGCTTAAGCTTTTGCTTTTTCAGTTCGGTAATCTCGGCATCGCTTGTGCCGGGCGCGCGCTGGATGGCTTCCACTTTCTCCGATAGGACCTCGTGTTTCCTGCGCAGCTCTTCAAGATGCGAACTCATGCTCATGGCGATCCTCCTATGGGTTTAATGAATACTAGGAGTGCACCACATATTTATCGGGTTGTCACGAAAACGTTGTGAAACTTTGCGGGGAATTGCCACTGTGGTTGATCGCACCTTACCAAACCTTGCGACGTCGCCCTTTAGTTCAAGGGCAGCTTAGCCCCGTCGCGCAAAATGGACTGCACTGTCTTGGTATAATGATCACGGTCCGCGGGATGTTCGTCCCCTTCGTGCAAGATCAACGGGGCAGCCAATCGAAATGCGCCGCGACCGCCTTTACGGGCTTGCATCAAAACCAACTTGGCAGGACGTCCCTTACGAGGTGACAGAGGCTGAATGATGACCGAGCCCAAACGATCATCAAGCGCTTTCAACACATCCGGCAGTCGTTCGGCGGACTGGATTAGAGTCAGAAACCCGCGTGGCTTCAATCGGCGTGTGGCTTGATCAATCCAGACTGACAGTGGCGTCTCTTCCCCCAGCGCTTGTTCACGTGTTTCATCCGGAGACATGCTGCCGCGCGACCGATCAAAATAGGGTGGGTTCATGATCACGTGATCGAAGTTGAGCGCGCGAAGGGCTTCGGGCATCTGCTCCAAATCCCCAACATGGACGGTCATTGGCACTTCGTTTGTCTCGGCATTCTTTCGTGCAAGGTCAGCATAGCTGGCCTGTCGCTCGATCCCGTGCAATTCCAAACCCGGCACCCGCGTTCCCAGACACAAGGACGCTGCGCCTACTCCACAGCCCAGCTCTAGCACCGATTGCCCTGAACTGGCGGGTACAGCACTGGCCAGAAAAACCGGATCCACGCCTGCGCGGTATCCGTCCTTGGGTTGAGACAGCACAAGCTGTCCACCTAGAAAATCATCCTGTGTCAGGCCATCATGCGCCATCGGCTTCCCTAGCTTTCAAATGCGATGTCATGGTCGCGTAGGATCGCTTGCGCCATGAACAAATCTTGATCACGTACCATGAGGCGGCGCGGCAATATGCCAATGCTTCCTTCCAGCGCACTCATATGGACGTCCATTGCAAAGCAAGCTATATCCTCGCCTGTAAGAAGGGCGGTTACGAAGGGGATCATGGTTGGATCCGTGGTCCTGAGAAGCTCTTTCATGCTTTCGGACATAAGGGCAACCTCGCCCATTTGTCGAGCCGGTTGACGGGAAGGTGAAGATGCTGATCGAAGCTGCACATAAACCCCATGAGCGTTTGGGCCAACATTTGGCCGACGATCTGGAGGCTGTGAACACGCTGATTCGCGAACGGATGGTGTCGAAACACGCCCCCCGTATTCCCGAGGTTACGGCACATTTGGTTGATGCGGGCGGGAAACGTCTGCGCCCGATGCTGACCTTGGCGGCTGCCCGGCTATGTGGCTATGACGGTCCGTATCACATCCATCTGGCAGCCACTGTTGAGTTTATTCACACCGCAACGCTGCTACATGATGACGTGGTCGATGAAAGCGCCCAACGACGTGGGCGCCCGACGGCAAATCTTTTGTGGGATAACAAATCAAGCGTTCTGGTGGGCGACTACCTATTCTCGCGTTCGTTCCAGTTGATGACCGATACCGGGTCACTTGATGTGCTGCGCATTCTTTCAAACGCGTCGGCAACTATTGCAGAAGGCGAAGTGCTTCAGCTGACCGCAGCGCAGGACTTGGCCACGGACGAGGATGTCTACCGTCAAGTAGTACGTGGCAAAACAGCCGCGCTGTTCTCTGCGGCGACTGAAGTAGGTGGTGTGATCGCTGATGCCCCCCCCGAACAGGTGAAGGCTTTGTTCGATTACGGCGATGCGTTGGGTATTTCATTCCAGATTGTTGATGATCTGCTGGATTACTGGGGCGGTGATGCCACAGGCAAAAACATCGGCGACGATTTCCGTGAACGCAAGCTGACACTTCCATTGATCAAAGCTGTTGCAAAGGCTGATGACGAAGAACGCGCCTTCTGGGTCCGCACGATCGAAAAGGGTCGGCAGGAAGAGGGCGATCTGGAACACGCGTTGGTGCTTTTGAACAAACACGGCGCGCTTAAGGATACGCGGGCCGAGGCCATCGCTTGGGCTGACAAGGCCAAAGCTGCGTTGACCGCTCTGCCAGATGCACCCATCCGCCATATGCTGCATGACATCGCAGATTACGTTGTGGCGCGCCTTAACTGACCCATTGGGTTGTTCAGGGGAAGCTCTTCCAGCGCTTAATAGAAAAGCTTACTGCAGCTTTGCTGCTTCCACCCACCAATCCGGGTGGGATTGTGACAGCAATTGCGCGGCGATTTTTGCCTCAGCTTCGGTTTCGAACAGGGCAAAGCAGGTCGCCCCTGAACCCGACATGCGTGCAAGGCGTGTGCCGTTCAAAGCAGACAATGCGGTTAACACATCTTGTATCACTGGCGCGCACGCGATGGCTGGGGCTTCCAGATCATTTCGTTGTGTGGACAACCAGTTGATGAAAGCCGCCGTTTTCAGGCCCTGAGGCAACTTCTTAGGCATCGGTGAGTTTTGTTTGTTTTCAAGTGCCTTGAAAACGCTGGGCGTTGGGACGTCAACGCCAGGATTTGCCAAAACCGCGAACAAAGGGGGCAAGCCGGGGCAAGGCACAACATCGTCGCCAATCCCTTTCATGCGGGCCGCTTGCCTTAGTAAACACACGCGGACATCTGCCCCAAGCTCAGCCACTCCTTCGGGAAGCCGGGTGTCTCCGACGATATCTGATAGTGCCAGAATCGTTGCGGCCGCATCCGAACTTCCGCCCCCGATCCCCGCAGCGGCGGGCAGGTGTTTCGACAGGATTATGTGTACGGGAACGCCAAACAGATCCGCAGCGCGTGCGACAAGGTTGCTTCCGTCCGTTGGGACGCCTTCGGCACGTGGGCCAATCACTTCCAGACGGTTTTGCGCGGCAGGCATGACAGTAATGCGGTCACCAACATCGGCAAACACGACAAGGCTGTCCAGAAGGTGATACCCATCCTTCCTCTGCCCGGTCACATGCAGGGTTAGGTTCACCTTGGCAGGGGCGAAAACCTTGGCAATGCTCATTCCGAGGCGTGTAGGGGGTCGGCCCCTTCTTCGTCCAACACCACGTCCAGCCCAACTTCAAGCTTGCGTCGGATGCGGTCTGGATCGATTTCGGTCAGATCGGTGTCGTCTGTGATGAAGCTCAGCGCGCGGCTCCATTGGAACTCGGCCTCGCGTTCGCGACCAACAGCCCAAAAGGTGTCCCCCAAATGGTCATTCAGGATCGGATCAATCGGCTCAAGTTCGACCGCACGTTCCATTTTCTGAACGGCTTCACCATAACGTCCAAGGCGGTACAGAACCCAGCCCAAACTATCAACGATGTACCCGCGGTTTGGTTGCGCTGCGACGGCGCGTTCGATCATGCCGAGCGCTTCGTCCATTTTTTCGCGCCGTTCCACCAGCGAATACCCCAAGTAATTCAAGACAGTGGGTTGTTCGGGGCTCAGTTCTAACGCTTTGCGGAAGTCAGCTTCGGCGGATGTCCAATCTTTCAGCTTGTGAGCCGCGATGGCGCGTTGGAAATAGGTCGGCCATTGCGCAGCCAAGTCGACTTCAAATCGATCGATGACGTGGTCATAGGCATCGCGTGCTTCGGAAAAGCGGTCCTGCTGCATAAGGGTGTCACCAAGCGCGACACGGAAACGCAACGTGTCAGGAAAGGTCTCGGCTAGGGTGCGCAGCTCTCCTGCCGCCTCTTCTAGCCGGTCTGCACGGCGCAGCACATCTGTCCGCCCAAGCGCGGCATGCTGATAAGCAAAATTGTCCTGTGGAACACGACCATAGGTCTCGATTGCCAGATCAAGGTGCTCCATTTGTTCAAGAAGTTGAGCTGAGAGTATCAAAACACCTGCGTGGGTCGGTGCAAGATGTTCGGCTACGCGATTGTATAGCAATATGCCGGTTTGATCACCCTCGGGGCCAACGGTTTCGGCAACAGCGAAAAGCAGCTCAGCTATGCCGTCACGCGGGGTCCGGATAATGTTGAACTCAAGTGTTCTACCCGCTTCAAGATCTGCGATTATCTGATCGACCTCGGGGTCGGTCATGCCGGATTGGGCGCTTTTAATCAGCTCGAGCGCTTCATCCTGTCGATCACTCTGGCTGAGGGCTTGGACGTGAGCAAACAAACCTGAACGGTTAAGGTGAAGCTCGCCGTCATCTCCACCCAAGATACTGGCTGCCCCTTCAAAATCCCCGACATACGCCAAAGCAAGGGCCTTTTGATACAAGGTGAACCCTAGGCTTGTGTCGTCTTCCCCGAGGGTTTCAAAGATTTTCAGCGCATCGGACATTTTGCCCTGACCGATTCTGATCCACGCTTGGATCATCTGGTCAATTATCGGTGCGATCGAAACTTTATCTCCAACCAGTCCAGTCGCTGTTTCCCAATCATCGTTGGCCAAGGCGTCCCCTAGAAGTACCAAGGCTGCGATTTGGTTGTCTTCGCTCACCGCATTTAGCCGCCGGGCATAGGGAAGTGCATCGTCCAGCTTGCCCAACGCGATCTGTGCCACGATTAAGCCTTCCATGACGTCCAGGTTTTCGGGATCTTCCGCAATGGCACGCGTACCGTAGTCGACCATTTCCGGAAAGTTGCGGGTCAGATCGGCATGCCGTGCAGCAAGGTAGGCCCCTGCCGCATTGTCTGCATATGCAGCAGTTCCCATGGCGCAGTGTGCGGCCAGAAGGGTAGGTATAGCAAAGCGGCGAACCGCAGAAGTCTTAAGGCTGAACAAGGGCAGGGATTCCTTTTGTCGCCGCAGGTTTTCAGAAACCTAGTGTGCCTGACGGTCGAAAACAATGAGGGGCAGCACATGGCCACCCCCGATTGTAGAATTGTTGATCACACGTGATCACATGTTCGGATAGTTTGGCCCGTCGCCACCCTGCGGAACCGTCCAGGTGATGTTTTGGCTTGGGTCTTTGATATCGCAGGTTTTGCAATGCACGCAGTTCTGGAAGTTGATCACAAAGCGTGAATCTTTGCCGTCTTCCTCGACCACTTCATAGACACCTGCGGGGCAGTAACGCTGCGCGGGTTCGGCGAACTCGGGCAGATTGACCGAGATCGGCAAGTCCGGATTGCCCAGCTTCAGGTGGCAAGGCTGGCTTTCCTCGTGGTTGGTGGCCGCAAAAGACACGTTGGTCAGGCGATCAAAGCTGATCTTGCCATCGGGTTTCGGATAGTCGATTTCCGGGTAATCGGCGGCTTTGCCTGTGGCTTGTGCATCGTTCTTTCCGTGTTTCACGGTGCCGAAAGGCGAGAACTTGAAGATCGACTGGACCCACATGTCCACACCGCCCAGCATCAGCGATGCCGTCAGGCCAAACTTCGACCACAGCGGTTTCACGTTGCGAACCTTCTTCAGGTCTTTGGCGACCTCACCGGTGCGCAGTTCTTCTTCGTAATCATTCAGCTCATCGCCCGAACGACCTGCCTTAAGGGCTTTCACAGCCGCATCAGCCGCCGCGATGCCTGACAGCATGGCGTTGTGGTTGCCTTTGATGCGCGGCACGTTCACCAGACCGACCGAGCAACCCAGTAGGGCGCCACCAGGGAACGATGCTTTCGGCATCGACTGATAGCCACCTTCGGTGATCGCGCGCGCGCCGTAAGCCACGCGTTTGCCGCCTTCCAGAAGCTTCGTAATCTCGGGGTGATGCTTGAAACGTTGGAATTCCATGTAGGGGTAGAGGTGCGGGTTCTTGTAGTTCAGGTGAACCACGAAACCGACAAAGACTTGGTTGTTTTCCAAGTGATAGATGAACGAACCGCCACCTGCATTTTTGCCCAAGGGCCAGCCCATCGTGTGGGTCACAGTGCCTTCGCGGTGTTTGGCAGGATCGATCTCCCAGACCTCTTTCATGCCAAGGCCAAACTTCTGAACATCGCGGCCGGCTTGAAGGTCGTATTTGCCGATGATCTCTTTCGCAAGAGACCCGCGCACACCTTCCGAGATAAAGACGTATTTGCCGTGCAATTCCATGCCCGGCTCGGTGTTTTCACCGATCGATCCGTCTTCTTCCAAGCCGAAGACGCCAGCGACAACGCCCTTCACTTCGCCGTTTTCGCCGTAAACAAGCTCGGATGCGGCCATGCCGGGGAAGATCTCGACGCCCAGTGCCTCGGCCTGTTCCGCCATCCATCGGCAGACATTCGCCATCGAAACGATGTAGTTGCCGTGGTTGTTCATCAGCGGCGGCATCGGCCAGTTTGGCACACGAATGTGACCTGCTGGTCCAAGCACAAGGAAGTTGTCTTTCTTGACCTCGGTCTTGATCGGCGCGCCTTTGTCTTTCCAATCGGGGATCAGCTTATCAAGCCCGCATGTGTCCAGCACTGCGCCGGATAGGATATGCGCACCAACTTCCGACCCTTTTTCCAGAACCACGACTTCTAGGTCTGGATCCTGTTGTTTCAGGCGAATGGCCGCTGACAGGCCTGCTGGGCCTGCGCCCACGATGACCACGTCGTATTCCATGCTTTCGCGTTCGATGTCGCTCATAATCTTTTCCCCGGATAGTCCGTTTCGCAAGATCGTTAGCTTGGCACAGAAGGCGGGTCAATCAAGACGCGACGTTTGGACGTAAGGTTTCCGACAAAATTGCCGAACTATGGCTCTGTTTGCGCTGACACGCAGGATTTGTATCAAAAGGGTGTCGATTTTGGATACAATCAAGCCGTCAAACAATGGCGTTGCAAATCGCGCCAGATTGCTAGATTTTCGACACGACCGAGCCGCAATGAAAACACCACCCCGTAGCGTTGTTGCTGCGCGTGGCGACAAAAGATGAACAGGTTTGATGGACAAGATACCTTTGACCCGCGCGGGCCACACCGCGCTGAATGACGAGTTGAAACAGCTTAAGTCTGTTGAGCGCCCCGCTATTATCGAGGCGATCGCATCCGCACGTGAATTGGGCGATCTGAAAGAAAACGCCGAGTATCATTCCGCACGGGAAAAGCAGGGATTTATCGAAGGTCGCATCAAAGAGCTTGAGGGAATCTTGTCGCTGGCTGAGGTGATCGATCCGGCCAACATGTCCGGCACTGTCAAGTTTTCGGCCACCGTGACCATCGTTGATGAAGACACGGATGAAGAAAAGACTTATCAGATCGTGGGCGAGCCGGAAGCGGACATCGAAAGCGGCAAGCTGAACATCAAGTCACCCCTTGCCCGTGCCCTGATTGGCAAAGAAGAAGGCGACAGCGTTGAAGTGCGCACGCCGGGTGGCGAGAAAGCATATGAAATCCTGAACATCGACTGGATCTGATCGTGGCAGACAAGCCCCAGCACAAGCACGTCAAACCAGAACCCAAAGGGGCATCGCCCTTGGGTTTTCTGAATGAAGTGCCGTCGCTAAGCACGGCCGAAGTGATCGGATTGGCGCTGTCCTTGGTTTGGGTGGCCGCCTGCGCGATGTTCTTCATCGTGTTGGGCACAGGTCCGTCGGATGGTGTATTTAACCCCCTTCGTTTCGTGATGGTTGTTGTGGCGATCGCCATGCCTGTAGCGATGATCTGGGTGGCCGTTGCCGCCATGCGCTCGGCGCGGATCATGCGGCAGGAAAGCGCGCGGTTGAAAGCGGCCATTGACGGTATGCGCACCGCCTATCTGCAACAACAGCAAGGCGTCAGTGGCAACGGGATGCAAGTCTCGAAGGTTGAACAGAAACTGGAAGAGATCGCCAAGGTGTCGCGCCGGACAGAAACCGCGCTGGCAACTTTTGTGTCGATCCGTCCGGGCATGCCAAGCCTGACCAATCCGCATCCAGCCCCGATTGCCCCGGCACTTGGTGCTGATCAGCCTTCTAAGAACCCGGATGATCAGACCAGCCTGGCGCTTGGCACCCCCGCCGAAGATATGACCCCGCCCCTGTCGGTCGAAGACTTTATCCGCGCGATGCATTTTCCCGAGCACGCCGAAGACGCCGAGGGTTTCCGTGCCCTGCGTCGTGCCCTTGAGGATCGGCAGGTCGCCGGTTTGATTCAGGCCGCTCAGGATATTCTGACCCTGATGTCGCAAGACGGGATCTATATGGATGATCTGCGCCCCGACCGTGCACGTCCCGAGATTTGGCGAAAGTTCGCCGCGGGTGAACGCGGAAAAGGGGTTGCGGCACTTGGTGGCGTGCGTGATCGATCGTCGCTGGCACTAACTGCGGGGCGCATGCGCAAGGATCCGATCTTCCGCGATACGGCGCATCACTTTTTGCGCCGCTTTGATCAGACCTTCGCGCAGTTTGAAAAGAACGCTTCGGATGCGGATTTGGCCGCGATGGCGGATACCCGCACGGCACGTGCTTTCATGCTGCTGGGCCGCGTCACGGGGACGTTCGACTAAACGCCTGAAGCTTTTCTGTTCAGCGCCACGGCCATCGCCATGCTGGCAGCGGCGATCCCCGCACAAATCAGGACCGCTCGCAAAATTGCGCCGCCGTTGGCCCCCCAAAGCGCCAATGACAGTCCAAAGGCAATCAGCATAGCGCCCGCAGCCAACCCGGTCACAAGGACGGCGGGCCTTGCCGCTTTACGGGTTCGGCCGTGCCACAAACGCCGTAGGGTCGCCAACATCTTCCCGATATCCGTCTGAATGGCGATCAGCGACGGTACGATCAACAGCACCAGCACCATCCCGAATCCAAGCCCGTAGATCAGTGTAATCACTGTGGGTTTCAAAAACTGCGCCTGACGGGATTGTTCATAAAGCAACGGCATTAGACCCAGCACGGTCGTCATGGTGGTCAACATCACCGCGCGAAGCCGATCTGCTGCGCCTTCGATGATTGCTGGAATGATCCCTCGCTCGCGGGCGTATTCGTCAATTGTTGTAACCAACACAATTGAATCGTTGATGATGATCCCCGTCATCCCGATCAGCCCCACGACCGAGAACATGGAAAGCGGAACGCCCCATTGCACATGCCCGAAGATTGCGCCGACCAATCCGAAGGGGATGATCGACATCACCACCAACGGCCGTGTCCAGCTTGAGAAGATTCCAAGCCAGCGTCAGGAAGATCCCCAAAAGCACAAGGATCAGACCTGTGCGGGCATCCTTCAGGAAGTCCTTTTGCTGTTCGGCCAGCCCACCAATGCGATATTCGATCGAATGGGTCTCGGCCAATTCAGGCAAGATTTCATCTTCGATGGTGCGCTGAATTTCTTCCGCGCGTGCAGGATCATCCTCTGCGACTTCGCCCGAGACATTGACCATTCGAATGCCATTTTCACGCTGAACCGTGGCAAACCCAGTGCGCGCCTGAACAGACACCAGATCGGCAAGGCTGACATATGCTCCGGACTGCGTTCTCAGCTGCATACGTTCCAGAAAATCAGCCGAGCGTTCCCCATCTGGTATCTCAACCCGGATTTCTGCGGATCGTGTTCCGTCGGGATATGTCGCTGCCTCGACCCCATTCAGGCGGTTGCGAAGAACGCGGCTGAGATCGTCAATTGTGAAGCCCAAAGACTTGCCCTGCGGGGTCAGATCCAGAACCAGCTCTTCTTTGTCGTAACTTAGACTGTCTTCCAACGCGGATACTTCGGGATACTGAATAAGCTGGGATTTCAGGTCTTCTGCGGCGGCCTTCAAGGCCTCGGATGTCGTGCCAAACAGGTCAACGTCAAGGCTGTCACCCCCCGGCCCGTACCGGCCACCCCTGAAGGAAAGAACCTCAAGCAGCGGGTGGTTTTCGATGTTTTCTTGAAGGGCGGACACAACGTCGAAAGTTGAGTAGGGGCGAAGATCAGCGTCGATCAGCTCGATCACGATTGCCCCCAGAAGGTCACCATCTTTGTTGTCTACGCCCGACAAACCGCGGCCAGAATTCCCGCCAATCTGCGCCAGCGCATGAGCAACAGGACTAGCGCCGTGTTCTGCCTCGAATTGCGTGGAAGTCTGTCCTAGTGCGCTTTGCACATTGTCCAGCATGGCACGTGTGTCAGTGCGTGTCGCACCTTCGGCCATGGCGAAGTTTGCAGTGATTGTAGACCGTTCAGGTGCGTTGAAGAAACGGAAGGTCAAATCCCCCCGAATGAAGATCGAGGCCTGACTGGCCAAGATCAGGATCGTTGCCGCAATCACGGGGTAACGCGCCTTGATCACCAACGCCATGAAGGGGCGGAACCCCTTGTCGCGCACCCACCGGAAACCTTTGTTCACTTGCCGCGATGGCCAGTCATACCAATGCTCCTTGGCGGTATGTGTCAGCGCATGCGCCATGTGATGCGGCAGGATCAGGAAGCATTCGATCAATGATGCAGTTAGCACCACGATAACTGTAAACGGGATGTCCGTGATCAGATCCCCAAATCGGCCCCCGATCGAGGTCAGCCCGAAGAAGGCGATAATCGTCGTTAAAGTGGCAGAGAAAACAGGGGGGAACATTCGTTTGGCGGCGTTTTCAGCAGCCGTGAATGGCTTTTCCCCCAACCGTCTTGCCCGGAAATCAGCATGCTCACCCACGACGATGGCGTCATCAACGACAATCCCCAACGTGATGATCAGAGCAAAAAGTGAGATCATGTTGATCGTGAGCCCGGCCATATACATTAGAAAGACGGCAGAGGTCATCGCCACGGGGATCCGGCGGCAACCCAAAAGGCAGTGCGCGCGTTCAGGAACAGGAATAGCAGAAGCAGCACCAATCCCAAGCCTTGCAAACCGTTTTCGGTCAGCATCTTTAGACGCGCTGAAATTAAGGCGGATCGCGTCCGCATCAGCTCCATCTCCACCCCTTCAGGAAGGGTTTGCAGCATTTCGGCCCGGACCTCTTCGACGATCTCTTGCAGCTCGATCGCATCCCCTTTGGCGGAGCGTGAGACATTCAATGCCATCGCGGGATTATCGCCCACGAAATAGGATCGGTTGCGGTTCACGCCCTCGACGCGGACGGTCGCCACGTCCCCAACGGTCAGGTTCGACCCATCGGGGTTGGCGCGCAATACAAGCGATGCGATGTCATCCGGGCTACGCTTTGGGTCGCCTGTGCGCACGCGCGCCGCACCAGACGATACGTTGCCTGCCGGGTTTGCAGTGACTTCGCCAGCGATCACTTGGGCAATTTGCGCCATGGTCACATCGTTTTCGATCAGTGACAGCGATGTCACCTCAACCACCGTGCGCGGTGCGGCAAATCCCCGGATCGTGGTGCGCGTCACTCCGCGTTCAAACAGCCGGATCACCATTTCATCGGCGAAACGCCCAAGCTGTTCGATGGCCACTGGACCCGAGATCACTACATCCGTCACACTGTCGCGCCAGGCTCCGCGCCGGACTTGTGGCGTGTCTGCATCCTCTGGCAGGTCCGAAATCTCGTCTACAGCGACCTGAATGTCATCCGCGGCCTGGTTGACATCCCAGCCGGGTTCAAATTCCATGTCGATCCGGGCACGACCTTCAAACGCGCGCGAGCTGACACTGGAAACTCCATCCACGGCCAGAAGCGAGGGTTCCATCACCTGTACGATGGCAGTGTCTACGTCTTCAGCACCGGCACCTTTCCAAGTGGTCGATACTGTGACGCTTTCCACGATTACATCTGGAAAAAACTGCGCTCGCATCTGCGGGTAGCTCGCGATGCCAAGCGCCACCAGAATGACAAGAAGCAGGTTCGCCACCGTCGCATGGCGGGTAAAGTAGGAAAGTATGCCGACTGCAGGTTTCATGGGTCAGTTCCCCATGCGCTTTTCAAGCCGCGCCAAGGTGTCGGCAGGCAGCTCACCATCTTCCAGTTGACGCAAGATGCGGTCGCGGGCGCGTTCCGGCATCCGTTCGCTGCTTTCCACGAAGCTTTTCAGAATGGCGATGCGGTCCGGGTCTAGTGCAACCATTTCTGGCTTGGCCTCTGGGGCCATCTTGCCATCGCGCACAGGACGCACGCGAATGCCTTCGCCCAGAACAGGGCTGCGCTTGGTGATTGCCTCGCGGTCCTCAAGGCCGTCGGTGCGAACCAACACATCATCGCCTTGCCTGCGCAAAAGCGTGACTTGCGCGCTTTCCAATCTGTCTTCGTCGCCCAACAGAAGGATATTGCCCGAAGCATCCAGCGCAGTTGCAGGAAGTCTTACCGCCCGATCCAACGGGGGTTCGGACAATTCGACAGTTACGAAGTCACCCGGACGGAAACCAGGTGTCGCGTCCAGATTGGCAAACAGCATCCGACCTGTTTGCCCTTCGCCCACATCCGCACTTTCCCGGTCCACCTGGCCGGTGGCCGTCAGGTCCACGCCTGTGGCCTCCAGTCGGATAGAAACTGGAAGATTGGCCAAATTCCCGTTGTCTGAAAGTAAGCGCGCATATTGTGCAGTGGAAACGCGAAATCCGACCTCAAGCTTAGTCGAATCTACCAAACGCCCAAGCTTTTCATTCGGAGTAACAAGTCCGCCACGCAGGATAGTGACATCTGTCAGCGTGCCGTCGAATTCGGCACGGATTTTGGTTTCATTCAGGCGGCGCTGAGCCTCGGCCAATGCGATTTCTGAACGGGACAGACCCGCATCGGAGTTTGCGACGCGGGCTTCAGCAGTGATGACCGCCTGCCGTTTTCCCAACACAGCCTGAGCGGCTGAACTTGCCGCAAGTGCTGCATTTTCCACGGCGGCTTCGGTGCCGACACGGCGGCGCACCAAGTCGCTTTGACGTTCCAGCGCAGCATCACGCAAAGCGGCTTGTCGCTTGGCATTTTCCAAATCATCACGCGCCAGTTCCAAGGCAGCGCGTGCGTCACGAAGCTCGGCCTTGGCCTGAACCAGATCAGTCTGTGCCAGATCTAATGCGGCCTGATAATCGGTTGGGTCGATGCGCAGCAGCAACGCGCCTTCAGCGACCTCGCCACCGTTTACAAAGGCGTCTGACATTTCGACCACTGTCCCGCTTGCGCGGGCGCGGATGTCTAACGCTCGACGAGCTTCTAGTTCGCCGAACGACGACAGCACTGGCGTGATGGTCGAGGGCGAGAGCGTCACGACATTGGCAGAAAAGACCCGTTCACGACCTGACGGCGCGGCGCCGTCGCGTTCAGCACGGGCTTGAAAGGCCGATCTCACGGTCAAGGCAGCCATCGCCAGCAGTCCGATTGTCGCCGCCAGCAGGAATAGCCCAATCAGGCTGCGTCCTAGAAATCGCATGTGTCGCTCCGTTTCTTCCGCCGTCATCCTGAACTGCACCATCCGCTTGGGCAAGCGGCGTGTGGTCACAGTTTCGATAGACGGTGCATATATGATCCTTACGGATCAAACGGTTCAGCGGTTCACTTCCGTCGCTTGTGTTCGTCCAAACGCGGAAAAATCTCGACAAAATTGCAGGGGTGGTGGCGATAATCGAGTTGATGGACAAGAATTTCGTCCCAGGCGTCCTTACACGCCCCGGGGCTGCCGGGTAGGGCGAAGAAATAAGTCCCATTGGCAACGCCACCTGTCGCACGGCTTTGCACGGCTGAGGTGCCGATCTTCTTCATCGAGACGATGGTGAAAACGGTCCCGAAAGCCTCGATTTCCTTTTCATAGACATCGCGATGCGCCTCGACCGAGACATCGCGGCCGGTCAGCCCTGTGCCACCGGTTGAGATCACCACATCAATCTCAGGGTCCAGCGACCACGCACGCAGCTGATCTGCAATCTCTCCGCGTTCGTCGCGGATGATCTTGCGGTCGGCCAGCGTATGTCCGGCTTCTTCAATCCGCTTGACCAATGTGTCGCCTGATCGGTCCTCGTCCATTGATCGGCTGTCGGACACGGTCAGAACTGCAATTCGTACGGGAATGAAGTCGCGTTGGTTGTCTGCGGGGATATGCGACACGTTAAGCCCTTTCCAATGTGATCCAGTTCGGGACTGGACCAAGATTTATCACGTGAGTTTCGCCGATTTGGCCAGTTTCCCCCCACGCGTCATGCACATGGCCACATAGAAGGTACTTGGGCGCCAATCGGATGGCCGCATCGTGGATTGCCGTTGATCCCAACGCCCCCAATTCCTTGTGGTGATCCGCAACACCGTTCGGAGGAGAATGCGAGATTAAGATGTCGGCATGTGCAATTGGGGCCAGCAGATCGGCGGCTTCAGATTCAGTCAAGTCGTAGGATTGCCACGACAGAGGGGGCAATGGTGGGACAGCGGCTCCGATCCCAGCGATGGTTACTCCATCAACCTCGACGCATTCGCCATGCAACACTTGAATTCCGGTCCCGGCAACTGCTTTACGCAGTTCGGAGTCGCTTTCGTTATTACCCGCAGTAAAGATCGCGCGTGCGCCCCAATCGGCGAACTGCGTTACATATTCCGTCAACCCTTCGCGTCGCTGCGCGAAATCACCGACCCCGAAAATCAGGTCCGCATCCTTGGCGGCAGTCAAAAGAGTGTGGGCCGCTTTCCGGCTGAGATGTAGATCAGAGAACGCCAATATCCTCATGCATCACTACTCAGCTTAGCTTGGATTTCTAACAAATCCGCCCACGCCTCGCGTTTGGCGGCCGGATTGCGCAGAAGATAGGCCGGGTGGAACATCGGCATGATTGGCTTACCCCACGCTTCGCCCCAATGGCCGCGCATTCGGGTGATGCCGCGTTTGCCCAGTACGGCCTGACACGGGGTGTTGCCCATAAGAACAATCACTTCGGGCGCGACCAGTTGCACATGGCGCTCAAGGAACGGCACCATCATCGCCATCTCAGCAGGTTCGGGATCGCGGTTTTGCGGCGGACGCCATGGCATCACGTTGGTGATGTAGATCGCATCCTTTGAAAGGGGCACGTCACGTCCCATGCCGATGGCCGCGAACATCTTGTCCAGAAGTTGCCCAGCGCGACCAACAAAGGGCTTGCCTTCAATATCCTCGTCGCGGCCAGGTGCTTCGCCAATGATCATCACGCGGGCGGCGGGGTTTCCGTCTGAAATAACCGTGTTGCGCGCGCCTTTCTTCAGCTCGCAGCCGTCAAATGCTTTCATGGCGGCTTTCAATCCGTCCAGATCTTGCGCGCCTGCTGCGGCCTGTTTGGCCAGCGCAACATAGTCGATGCTGGGGGCCGCGGGCGGTGGTGTCGGTGCTGTCCGCTTGGGCAGATCAACCGGAGTGGATTTCTGGGCTTCAGGCGCGGGTTTCGGATCGGATGGAGCCAACGCATAGCGGTCGACGGGCGTATCCCCGATCGCATCCACCACGCCCAGTTCCACATGCCATTCCAGAAGCGCTTTTGCGCTGTGCCAGTCTTGTGCCGATTCCATGCCCGCAGCCTATGCGCGCCCGCACGGAAGGTAAACGCCCCTGACGTCACAGAAGGGATAGACGAAAGACCCGCCCGACCCTATAAGCGCTGAGAACCAAGGACGGGGGCCCGTATGACATTCCGCCAACGCCATCTTCTGGGGATCGAACCGCTTCACCCCGAAGAGATCAAATCCGTTCTGGACCTTGCTGACAGCTATGTGGATTTGAACCGATCTGCTCAGAAGCGCTCTGACGTGCTGGCCGGGCTTACCCAGATCAACATGTTTTTTGAGAACTCAACCCGCACGCAGGCTTCGTTCGAGATCGCCGGCAAGCGTTTGGGCGCGGATGTGATGAACATGGCGATGCAGGCCTCGTCGATCAAAAAGGGCGAGACGCTGATCGATACGGCGCTGACGCTGAACGCCATGCATCCGGACCTTCTGGTCGTGCGCCACCCGCATTCGGGTGCCGTGAACTTGCTGGCTGAGAAGGTGAACTGCGCCGTGTTGAACGCGGGCGACGGCAAACATGAGCACCCAACTCAGGCGCTTTTGGATGCGCTGACCATCCGTCGCGAGAAGGGGCGCTTGCATCGCCTGACCGTGGCGATTTGCGGCGACATTGCGCACAGCCGTGTGGCGCGCTCGAACCTGATCCTTCTGGGTAAAATGGAAAACCGCGTGCGGCTTGTTGGTCCGCCGACCCTTATGCCCAGCCAGATCGACCAGTTCGGGGTCGAGGTCTACGACGATATGGAAGAGGGCCTGAAAGACGCGGATGTCGTCATGATGTTGCGCCTTCAACGCGAGCGGATGGATGGCGGCTTTATCCCATCTGAGCGTGAATACTATCACCGCTACGGGCTGGACGCCGAAAAACTGGCCCATGCCAAGGACGATGCCATCGTTATGCACCCAGGTCCGATGAACCGCGGGGTCGAGATCGACGGAACGATTGCCGACGACATCAACAGATCTGTCATTCAGGAACAGGTCGAAATGGGCGTCGCTGTGCGCATGGCCGCGATGGACTTACTGGCGCGCAACTTGAGAGCGGAGCGGGCCGAAAAGACTGAGGGCGTCTATGTCTGAGCAAGAGTTCGAACTGGAACCCCGCTTGGAAAACCAGACTGGCCCCGATCTTGAGCCGGGCGAGAAGCTGATCGAAAGTTTTTCGGGCAACCTGTCGACCTATGTGAAAGAGCACGTGATGCTTGCGGTCCTAGGGTCGCTTCTTATGTCAGGTGTGCTCATGTATATGGGCAATCCCCATGCTTGGACGGGTGTTGTTGGCGCTGTTGCCGCCATCGCAGTGCGCGGGCTTTACGTTGCGAAGGAACAGCTTGGCTTCACATGGTACCTAACCAATCGCCGCCTAGTTGGGCCGGGCAACCGTACAATCCTGCTAACATCTATTAACAAGATGAACGTTATTTTCACCGCAGCGCAGGTCGTGACGCTTTCGGGCGACAAGTACATGTTGAAATATCAGGCAGATGCCAAAGCCACACAGGCCGCGATAAATCGCGCGCGGGGGGGCTGATGCACGATCAACTGCGGGAAATTGGTTGGGGTAGTTATCTGGACGAAGGGGAAGAGATCCTTTGGCAGGGACGGCCCGATCAAGGGTTCAAAGTCCAGATCGACGGCGTGCTTCAGTTTGGAATGTCTATTTTCTTCATAGCATTCTCGGTTTTCTGGATGTTTGGTGCATCTCGAGCAGGAGGGATGTTTTGGATGTTTGGATTGCTATTTTTCTTTGTCGGTTTGGGGCAATTGTGCTGGTCCATCTTTGGTTCAACTGTGCGGCGTAGAAGCAGCTGGTACACGCTCACAGATCGCAGGGCCTTCATTGCGAGCCAATATCCCGTTGTTGGACGAAAGTTGAGAAGCTATCCGATTACGGCACAAACGGTGTTGGACTTCCGGGTAGATGACCTAGCCAGTATTTTCTTCGCAGAAGAGATCAAGCGCGGACAAAATGGAACCTACACGGTTCCAATCGGCTTTGAACGTCTCAATCAAGGTAATGCGGTATATCGATTAATGCGCGACGTTCAGCAAAAAGAGGCTGCCAGATGACCACCACCTTCACAAATGCCCGCCTGATCGACCCGGAAGCCGGAACAGATACGCTTGGTAGTCTGACCATTGAAGACGGGCTGATCACCGGCGTGAACACTGGCGAAGCGGGTGATGTCATTGATTGCGGTGGCAAATGTCTGGCCCCCGGCATTGTTGATATCGGCGTGAAAATCGGTGAGCCGGGTGAGCGTCATAAGGAAAGCTTCCGCACGGCTGGAATGGCGGCGGCAGCGGGCGGCGTGACCACCATGGTCATTCGCCCGGACACAACGCCTGCCGTAGACACGCCTGAAACACTGGCCTTTGTCACCCGTCGCGCGGGGCAGGTGGCCCCGGTGAATGTGCATTCCATGGGCGCTTTGACCAAGGAACGCGCCGGGCGCGAAATGGTCGAGATGGGCTTTATGCTGGACGCTGGCGCTGTGGCTTTCACTGATTGTGATCACGTGGTGACGGATAACAAAGTTTATTCCCGTGCCATGACCTATGCGCGATCGCTGGGTGCGCTGATTATTGGTCATCCGCAAGAACCGCAACTGTCGAAAGGGGCTGCTGTGACCTCGGGTAAGTTCGCGTCGTTGCGCGGTTTACCAGCTGTCAGCCCACACGCCGAACGCATGGGGTTGGAACGAGACCTTGCCTTGGTTGAGATGACCGGGGTGGCCTATCACGCGGACAACCTGTCGACAGCAAAAGCCCTGCCTGCGCTGGAACGCGCGAAAGAGGCTGGTCTTGATGTTAGTGCAGGCGTGAACATCCACCACCTGACGCTGAATGAATTTGACGTGGGCGACTATCGCACCTTCTTCAAGGTGAAACCGCCGCTTCGTTCAGAAGACGACCGCCTTGCCATGGCTGAAGCTGTGGCTTCGGGGCTGATCGACATCATATCGTCCATGCATACGCCGCAGGATGAGGAAAGCAAACGCCTGCCGTTCGAAGAAGCCGCATCAGGTGCGGTGGCGCTGGAAACGCTTCTGCCTGCCGCCATGCGGCTGGTCCATGCAGGGCTAATCGATCTGCCAACGCTGTGGCGCGCGATGTCACTGAACCCAGCAAGTCGTCTGGGCCTTCCCGGAGGCGAGTTGGCGCAGGGTGCCCCCGCCGACTTGGTTTTGTTTGATCCTGACGCCCCGTTCGTATTGGACCGTTTCAAGCTGAACTCAAAATCCAAGAACACGCCATTCGACGGTACGCGAATGGAGGGTCGCGTGTTGGGAACTTGGGTTGGGGGCGAGCAAATCTATGGATGAGCGGACCAGAAAATGATCCGGCCTGCACAAACCTCTGATCTGGATGCAATGAACGCAATGATCCTGCGTGCGAAAGCCCATTGGGGCTATGACGCAGAATTCATGGCTTCGGTTGTAGATGAGATTACAATATCGCCAAGCGACCTTGGCCCCGAGTTGGTGGTTTTTGCGAACCCTGATCTGTGCGGCATGGCGCAACTATCTGTCACTGGCGATAGGGCCCAGCTTGAAGATCTGTTCGTTGACCCCAGTGCGATGGGACAAGGCGTGGGGGCTAATCTGTTTGATTGGGCCATTTCGCGTTCCAAATCCAAAGCTGCGCGAGTCATGCGGATCGACAGTGACCCATATGCCGAGCCGTTTTATCTTAAAATGGGCGCGCTCCGCGTGGGAGAGGTGCCATCCGGCTCTTTCGCTGGACGGATGCTTCCGCTTCTGGACTTCGCACTTGACGATGGTGGGGCGGCTTAGCAAAGCTACCCGAAAAAAGGGACGGACTATGCCTGACATAACTACGGCGCCATTGTTATTGGTGCTTGTTGCAATCTCTGGTTACTTGCTGGGATCTATCCCTTTCGGCATCGCAATGGCGCGTGTGTTTGGTCTGGGCGACCTTCGCCAAATTGGATCGGGCAATATAGGTGCAACCAACGTCCTACGCACTGGGAATAAGGTAGCGGCATTTCTGACCCTGATTGGGGATGCGGGTAAGGGCGGAGCCGCCGTCCTGATTGCACGAGCGTTGTTCGCCGAGGACGCAGCCCAACTGGCAGGGTTTGCGGCTTTCTTGGGCCATTGCTTTCCGATTTATTTGGGATTCAAAGGCGGCAAGGGCGTGGCCACGTGGCTGGGAACAATGCTGGCCTTGGCCTTCCCACTGGGGCTTGCTGCATGTGCCACTTGGCTTGTCACGGCGCTGGTGTTCCGCATTTCATCTTTGGCTGCTTTGGTTGCTGCGGCCTTGTCGCCGGTGATCGCTCTGATTTTTGGCTGGAACAGCTTGGTTCTTATTTCGGTTGCATTGGCGGTCTTGATTTTCCACCGGCATCGCGCAAATATCGCGCGCATCAAATCCGGCGAAGAGCCACGCATAGGGCGCAAGCAAAGCCAAGAATAGCAAGGACATGTGAATATGGATTTTCAAACCGCAGTCAGAACGTGTTTTCAGAAATACGTGACCTTTTCAGGCCGTGCCGCGCGCAGCGAGTACTGGTGGTATACACTTTTCATCATTGTCGCATCGATCGTACTTGGGCTTGTCGACGGTACCATCTTTGGGTGGGGCGAACTGTTTTCGCCGCTCAGCGATCTGTTCTCTCTGGCAACGCTTCTACCCAGCTTGGCTGTTACATCTCGTCGCCTGCATGACTATGACAAATCCGCATGGTGGATGCTTTTGATCCTTATTCCGATCATTGGCTGGATCGTTCTGATCTACTGGATGTGTCAGAAGGGTACCGATGGGCCGAACCAGTATGGCAATGACCCGCTGGGTGGTGCAATTGACCATCATGATGATGGTGACTACGCGACATCGTCCATCCCGCCTTCGGGCAGCTGATCAACCTTTGATCTGAAATATCTTATCTTTTGAAGTCGCGCCTTGGATCAGTTCAAGGCGCGATTTTGCAATACCAAGGGCGCTGGCAAGAAGTTTCTGAACCGCTTTGTTGGCTTTGCCGTCTTCGGGCATGGCTGTCGTGGACACGCGTATTTGACCATCACGCAATGCGACCTCGTTCCGCGATGCCTTTGGTGTGACTCGCACTGTGATCCGTGCGCCATCTTGCGCAAGATGTAATAGTTCACCCTTCTTCATTTGATCACAGTGCCGCGCTGGACTGGACGACGCAAGGTTCCTCGGTCACTGTGCAGAAAACAGGAGGTCGGCATGCGCAAGACAGGGTTTTTCTGGGACGAAAAGTGCTTTTGGCATTCAGGTGGCAACTATGCGGGCAACCTTCCAGTTGGTGGGTTGGTACAGCCCTTGGCTGCAGGCGGATTGCCGGAGAATCCTGAAACCAAACGGCGGTTGAAGAACCTGATGGATGTGACCGGTCTGACTCGGTCGCTAGAGGCACGAAGCGCCGCCGAAGCAACGTTTGAGACGCTGTCATTGGTGCATCCCGCATCCTTCCTGAAGGAATTTAAAGCCACGTCAGATGCTGGGGGCGGCGAACTGGGGCTGCGCACGCCATTTGGTCAAGGTGGGTACGAGATCGCCGCGCTGTCCACGGGCTTGTCTGTGGCGGCGCTGGAAGCTGTGTTGCGTGGTGAGGTCGACAATGCCTATGCGCTGTCACGCCCGCCGGGGCACCATTGCCTTCCCGATTTTCCCAATGGGTTTTGTCTGCTGGCCAATCTGGCCATCGCAATTCGGTCTGCACAGACCAAAGGGTTGGCCAAACGTTTCGTGGTGCTGGATTGGGATGTGCATCACGGCAATGGCACCGAGGCTGTGTTTATCGAAGACCCAGACGTTCTGACGATCTCGATCCATCAGGAACGCAATTATCCGATGGATACGGGCGACGCTGAGGTACGCGGCGAGGGGGCCGGGCAGGGCGCAAATATGAATATCCCTCTGCCTCCGGGTGGTGGGCATGCAACTTATCTTGAAGCGATGGAGCGGTTGGTTATCCCTGCGATCCGCGCCCATGAGCCAGAAGTGATCGTGATCGCCAATGGCTATGACGCGGCAGTGATTGATCCGTTGTCATGCATGTTGGCCACCGCAGATACATTCCGTCAAATGACCCGCATGGTCATGGAGTTGGCGGATGAGCTGTGTGGCGGGCGTCTGATGATGGCGCATGAAGGCGGCTATTCCGAAGTCTATGTCCCCTTCTGCGGCCATGCGGTGCTGGAAGAGATGTCGGGGGCTGAAATCCATGCGCCAGATCCCATGGCCGAGACATTTGCCGCCCGTCAGCCAAGCGCGAAGGTGCAGGCCTTCTTCTCGGATCATTTGAGTGAGATGTCAGATTTCTTCAATGTAAAGTGACTTAACATCTTGACGAGGCCGCCCGCAAACCCGACATAAGCCTCAGCCAGCCGCGGGTGTGCGGCCAAGCAAGATTTGCTTTGACCAAAGGACAAGACATGCCTGACCGCAACCAAGCCGCCCTAGATTTTCTGCTGACCCGCCGATCCCGCCCCGCCAAAACACTGACCGGTCCCGGTCCGGATCGCGACACATTGCTTACAATCCTTACCGCTGCTGCACGTACGCCGGATCACGGCAAGCTAGAGCCATGGCGCTTTGTTGTGCTATCGGGTGCCGCGATGGCGCGGGCCCATGACCTTGTGGCGGACCGTGGTGCATCGCTGGGCTATGACGCCGCCAAGATCGAGAAAGAGCAACTGGCCTACGGTCGCAGCCCGCTGGCTGTGGTGGTGGTTGAAAGCCCGGTTGCCTCGGAAAAAGTGCCCGCGATCGAACAGACCTATTCCGCAGGCGCCGTGTGTCTTGCGCTTTTGAATGCAGCGTTGGCGTCGGGCTGGGGGGCGAATTGGCTGTCGGGCTGGGCCAGCTTTGACGCGGATTTTACCCGCGACGCCTTTGGGCTGGAACGCCATGAAAGCGTTGCAGGGATCATTCATATTGGCACCGAAACAGTCGCCCCACCCGAGCGTCCGCGCCCGGATTTGGACGCAAAAACCACTTGGATCGAGACATGATGTTTGACGATTTCTTCCGCGCGCTGGGCCAGCTCAGCGACCCGCGCTTTCGCAATGTGCTGCTGAAGGGGCTTGGCCTGACGGTCGGCTTGTTGGTGGCGGTGACCTTCGGCATGACGTGGCTGGTTGGCTTTCTGGTGCCCGACACGTTTTCGCTCCCGTTTATTGGCGAGGTTAACTGGATTGAGGGTCTGGCGCTCTGGGCGTCTATCCTGCTGATGATCGTCTTATCCGTCGTTCTGATGGTGCCCGTTGCGGGTGCCTTCACCGGTTTGTTTCTGGACGAGGTCGCCGACGCGGTCGAGGCCAAGCACTATCCCCATCTTGCCCCCAACCCAGAGCAGCCTCTTATGGTTGCTGTACGCGAAAGCCTTGGGTTCTTCGGGGTGATCGTGGGTGTGAACCTGATCGCCTTGATCATGTTCTTCTTTGTCGGACCGCTTGCACCGATCCTGTTTTACGCCGTGAACGGATACCTTCTGGGCCGCGAGTATTTCACAATGGCCGCCATGCGGCGCATCGGGCGGCACGAAGCACATCTTCTGCGCAAACGCCACAACGCCCAGATCTGGCTGGCTGGCTGTTTGATGGCAGTGCCGCTTTCCATCCCTCTGGTGAACCTTTTGATTCCCATTCTGGGTGCGGCAAGTTTTACCCACATGTTCCATAGGTTAGCGGGGCGTTAGAACGAAACAGGGCGTCCGTCGGGTGCCTTTAGATGTGATATCTGGCTATTACTTGAGAACATTGTGCAGTTTGTCACAAAGTCTCGAAAGAGCGAAAGCATCTAACCTTGGTACAATAAACAAGCATCTTCTCTGCTTGCCCTTTGGTGAGCATCGTAAGTTGTTCTTCCACGTTCCTTCGAAACCGCCCGGCAATACTACAGGGTTGCCTGGTAGTTTTCCTTCCTCCACAGCTTCCAAGAAGTATTCATTCAACAGAGGTAAGTTCTCCAAGGATTGGACGTATTCGGGCGCGAAAGGGAACCCCAAAGCATAAACAAACACCGCCGCTTCGCGCTGGGTCGCCAATTCTCCGAACTCCTCAGAATACTCCCATGAATACCCTCGCAACGCCTCATCGCAGAAACTGATATCGGCATCCGTTGCTTCAGGAAGATCGCCGGTTATGATCAGTTTTCTAGATTGCTCAGCCTGTGCGGAAGTGCATAAAAGCAAGATCAGAACTAAAGCCTTAGCGGCAACTCGTTTCGAACAATCAATCAATACAATCGTCTCCGCCAAGGATGGCACAATTCTTACTAAGGGCGCTCGCTCGCCGCCCTTACTTACCCACTCACGTCTTCATACCGATCAAACCAGTCGATATCTTCAATCCCGATCCAACCCGAGACGATGATCCCCGCGATAATCGTGAAGACGATGGTTCCGACGATGGTCACGATGATCAGCGTGCGCCCCAGCTTGAAATTGGCAGGCGCGCCAGCATGTGTTCCGGGCACGATCTCGCCCTCGTCGCCTTGGGTGCGCAAGCGGATTGGCAGGACCACGAACATGGTCACGAACCAGATCACCACATAAAGAACGATGGCCGCGGTGATGGACATCAGACTTGTTCCAGTTCGACCAAGGTGCCGGTGAAGTCTTTTGGGTGCAGGAACAGGACCGGCTTGCCGTGCGCGCCGATCTTGGGTTCGCCAGTGCCCAGAACGCGCGCGCCTGACGCCTGAAGCTGATCACGTGCGGCGATGATGTCATCGACCTCGTAACAGATGTGGTGAATGCCGCCCGACGGGTTCTTTTCCAGAAAGCCGGTGATCGGAGAGTTGTCGCCCAGCGGATAAAGCAGCTCGATTTTGGTGTTCGGCAGCTCGATGAAAACGACGGTTACGCCGTGATCGGGTTCATCCTGAGGGGCGTTCACTTTAGCGCCCAGCGTGTCGCGATATTGCGCCGAGGCGGCCTCGAGGTCCGGTACGGCGATGGCTACGTGGTTCAGGCGTCCGATCATCTTGTCTCTCCCGTTTCAAATGCTGTGCTGCTTATGCCCAAGCGACCCGGTTTGGGCAAGCGGCACGGTGCCACAGGTGTATGTAGCGCGCGCGGATGCAAGTTTAACCTCCTGTTAGGCAGTTCTGAGCCATGGTGACCGTGTAAGGAGCCAGACGATGAGCGACGATCTTGAAAACTTCATGATGACCCAACCGCCAACGGCAGACCGTCCCTTGAACGGGATGACGGTGCTGGTGGTAGAGGACAGTCGATTTGCATCCGAAGCCATCCGCCTTTTGTGCTTGCGTTCAGGCGCACGCATTCGCAGGGCGGACAATCTTGCAGCCGCCCATCGACATTTGCGGGTCTATCGCCCCACCGCTGTTATAATTGATATGGGGCTTCCTGATGGGTCCGGGGCAGAGCTGATCGCGGAGCTTACCAAAGATACAGTTCGCGTGCCGGTGATCCTTGGGATGAGCGGTGATGCTGGAACACAAGACAGCGCCCTTCAGGCCGGTGCGGACGGGTTTCTTGTCAAGCCGGTTGAGTCTCTTGCGGAATTCCAACAGGCCATCTTAGCGGTCTTGCCGCCTCAAGAAGGACCGGTCCGCCCAAAGGTTTTACCAAGCGAGATTGTTCAGCCCGATGAACTGGCACTTCAGGATGACCTCTCACATCTGGCAAAGATTTTGCGGGATCGTGACGACGGGCAGGCCCAGGATTATGTCGCGCAGTTTTTGGGCGGACTTGCACTCAGCGCGCACGATCAGCCGATGGCGATTGCGGCGAAAAGCCTTGCGGCTTCACGGGATGCAGGACGTGCAACAGGTGCAGATATGGCCCGGGTGATCCATCTGGTCGAGGATCGCCTGAAGGATCGAAGGCAGCTTTAGAATCCTCAATCCGGGCAATTCGGCACGAAATGGACCCCCGCCTTCCTCATTTCCGCCCTTTTTCAGATGCAGATTGAAGATCGAGGAAGGGTAAAACCAATCAATTGCGAGGTTGATAACATGAATGACCTGATCAAGAAATTTGCTGATGAAGAGCTTGGAAACGCTGTCGTTGACTGGACTGTATTAATTGCTGGTGCAGTTATGATGGTCACCGCGGTTGTTCTGGCTGTTGTCGAACCCGGTTCGCCGGTTAACGAAGCAGCAGGTGAAATCATCAAAACGCAGCCCTTGGCAGGTTAACCCGACCTTTATTGTAGCGTTCTGTTGTTATGAGTATCGGGCGCGCTTTCGAGCGCGCCCTATTTCATTTTAAGCGATGATTTTTGGCATGCCGGGTGCCAAGTCCAAGCTTGGAAATATCTTTCCCTCAATGTCGGAAGTGCTGGCGCTGAAAAGACCCTGCATTGCCGATGCAGCATAAAGGCGAATGTCTGCGGTCGGCATCAGGTCACGCCGATTATACAGCGCTTCTTCCTCTAGCCCGGGCCAGTTTCCATAAATACGCCCCCCACGGATGGCCCCACCGGCCATCACGATGGACCCGCCGGTTCCGTGATCTGTTCCTTTACTGCCATTTTGACGCACGGTGCGCCCAAACTCGGTCATGGCCATCACGGTGGTCTTTTCCCAGACTGGACCCAGTTCTTCCTTCAGTGTCATGATCGCGTCCTGCAACTTTATCAGTGCACGTTTGAAGTTTTGTTTTTGTCCGACATGCGTATCCCATCCGCCGATTGAGAATGATGCAATCCGGGTATCTAGCTTTAGCATGTCGGCGGTGAACGACGCGATGCTGGAGATACCCCCGTGTTTGCGCGCGAAGTTCATGGCGTCTGACATCATTTCGGCCGGATCGTCTGCGGAATCCTCGGCATTAATCAGCATTTTAGGGTGCAGCACCTCAGTCAGGTCGATGGCCTCGATCAATGCCGCTGAGAACAGTGGGTCACTTTGATGGACCTTCCGCATAAGATGACGCGTTGCTTCGGACAGGGATAGGGTAACATCTGGCGACCACCCCGAAGTCGCAGCGTCACCGCTGAGGATCAACAGATCCTCGCGGCCAACGGCTAAGGCAGTGCGAAGTTTGCTGCCGGGCATGGTTTGCACCAGGCGATTCAGCCATCCGTCGCGGATCGCACCGTTTGCCGCCACACCTGCTTCCAAAATGTCCTGCCCATCAAAATGGCTGCGCTTGTCGCGGTATGGCGTGGAGACGGCTTGTCCAAAGGCCAATTCCCCGGCCTTCCACAAACCATGCAGCTGATGGGCCGCAGGGTGCAATGCGAAGAAATCGTTCAGCGGAAGTACATCCTCAACTGAAGACAAGTCAGGTCTGAGGGTGGAAAACAGAGGGTCACCAATAGGGCGTACTAGGTCCAGCCCGTCCATCCCGCCGCGCAGAACGATGACCACCAGCCGATGGTCGCCGGGCGTCGCCGCAAGACTGACAGGGGTCAATAAAGGGCTTGCTGCAAGCGAACAACCAAGGACGCCTGCATTTTTCAGAAAGCCGCGACGCGAAAAAGATGTTTGTTTCGTCATGATCGGTTTCCTTTTTAACGGCGCTGGAACTCGGGCGACGATAGGATGATTCCAATCCCTTCCCACCGCGTTTCCGCGGCTCGAGCGGAGAATTCGGTGCTGTCCGATGCCTGGCCCGCCAACGCAGTTTTTACGAAATCTCGCGGATCAGGCAGCTTAACCTCAAAAGCGGAAGGGGCTGAAATAGCCCACTGAATACGCGCCGCAAGACCCTGCGGTGTGATCCAATGGGCTGCATCCTCGGGCCATCCATCAGGCCCACCGGGGGTTTCCCATCTCTGTCCCATTAGTTTCAGTGGACCAAAGAATATGAGATTAAGCTGTCTACGGTTTAGGTCGGTCAGTGCGTCCTCTGGCACCCCTAAGGCGCGAACGGCTGTAACAACAAAATCAAACGGTTGTTTGACTTTTCCGCGTACAGGAACCCATGCGGCAGGGTGGTTCAGCAACGTTTCGTACAGTGCCATCAGGTCGCCATCGCTTGCCGTAAAGCTTTCGCTTAACGCGTTGACCAGATCAGGGTTGGGATTGTCCGAAACAAAATGTGTGGCCAATTTGCGTGCGATGTGACGGGCCGTGTCGGGGTGCCGGGCGATGTCTTCAAGCGCTTCAAAAACATCTTCGACTCTGGGCTCTTCATCTCCATAGCTTTTTCCCAAGACCGTCTCGGGCCCCGGATTTCCCTTTTCAGGACGAAACCTGTAACGGCCGTCTTTGCCCAGTGCGAAGCCCGCAAGAAGGTTAGCAAATGCACGCACATCTTTCTGCGTATAAGCGCCGTCTACCCCTAGCGTGTGCAGCTCAAGCAGATTCTCGCGTGCTAGGTTTTCGTTCAGGCTCCGTTTTCCCTTTTTTGCCAACTTGCTGCCTTCTCCGGCGGATGCGAACTGGTCCAGGTAATGGAGCATTACCGGGTGGGTGCTGCTTGCTTTCAGCATATCCACAAAACGTCTGTTCACATGCGGTCTTACGACGTCTTCAGGGAAAGTAGACGCCACTCTTTTGAACTTTGGGCCCTTGCCGATCACGGTGAAATGATCAGTCCAAAAACGTACCAAACGTTCCCGGAACGCATCTTCAGCACTGGTGCAACGCACCAGAGTCGTAGTGAACCAAGCCTCGCGCTTGCGATTCATCTGGGCATATTTTTCTTTACGCGCGGCTTTGGCTGTTTCGACGGCAGGGCCGCCTTCTTTGCGTGCCTTGCGGAAAGCAACGGTCAGTTTCTGGATTTCTTTCAGGTCATCGTAAATGTCGACAAACCCGGGGATGGGTAAGCGGTCGGCCTGAGTGTCTGGACCAGACAAAAAGTCCAACATCTGGAAAATAGATTTGGGTGCGCTTAAACTCGGCCTTGGCCCATAGCCAAAGCGGTTCTGTGCAATAATGGGATCGAATGACATCAAGTTCTCCTAGCACCAGACTGGCCCGCAGAAGGTCTGTGGGCAAGCCAGATAATGCTAGGGGAATTATTGATATGCGATATCGGTGATCAAATCACTCTTGCGGGATAACGCGCAGGTGCAGTTCGCGTAGCTGCTCGTTCATCGGATCAGAGGGTGCGTTCATCATCAGATTCTTCGGCACGCTGGTTCATCGGGAACATCACGACTTCACGGATGTTGTCCTGATCCGCCAGCAGCATCACGATGCGGTCGACACCAGCGGCACAGCCACCGTGGGGCGGTGCGCCATACTGGAACGCGTTGACCAAAGCACCGAAGCGTTTTTCGACCTCGTCGTTGCCATAGCCGGCCAGTTCGAATGCCTTGAACATAATCTCGGGCTTGTGGTTTCGGATTGCGCCCGACACCAGCTCGTACCCGTTACAGGCAAGGTCATACTGATAACCCAGAACATCCAGAGGATCGCCATTCAGCGCATCCATTCCACCCTGCGGCATCGAGAACGGGTTGTGTTCAAAGTCGATTTTGCCGGTTTCTTCGTCCGCCTCATAGATCGGGAAGTCCACGATCCAAGCGAAGGCAAAACGGTCCTTGTCGGTCAGGCCCAGCTCGTCTCCGATGACGGCACGGGCGCGGCCTGCGACGGCCTCGAACGCTTTCGGCTTGCCACCTAGGAAGAAGGCCGCGTCGCCCACGTTCAGGCCCAGTTGCTGACGAATGGCTTCGGTACGCTCGGGCCCAATGTTTTTGGCCAAAGGACCAGCGGCTTCCATGCCACCTTCGACTTCACCGGATTTCAGCTTGGCCTGTGCTTCTTTCACCGTGATGCCTAGCTCTTGCGCCACGCCATCTGCGGTTTTCTCGCGCCAGAAGATGTAGCCCATGCCGGGCAGACCTTCTTGCTGGGCGAATTTGTTCATCCGGTCACAGAATTTGCGCGAGCCGCCTTTCGGGGCAGGAATGGCGCGCACTTCCGTGCCTTCGTTTTCCAGAAGCTTCGCGAAGATTGCAAAGCCCGAGCCGCGGAAATGTTCCGACACGATCTGCATCTTGATCGGGTTGCGCAGGTCAGGCTTGTCGGTGCCATACCACAGTGCAGCATCCTTATAGGAAATCTGCTGCCAGTCCTGATCGACTTTGCGGCCGCCGCCGAACTCTTCAAAGACGCCTTTCAGAACGGGCTCAATTGTGTCGAATACGTCCTGCTGTTCGACAAAAGACATCTCCATGTCCAGCTGATAGAAATCAGTCGGCGAACGGTCAGCGCGCGGGTCTTCGTCACGGAAGCACGGCGCGATCTGGAAATACTTGTCGAAGCCTGCAACCATCATCAGCTGCTTGAACTGCTGAGGGGCCTGCGGCAGAGCGTAGAACTTACCCGGATGCAGACGCGACGGCACCAGAAAGTCACGTGCGCCTTCAGGGCTGGATGCTGTGATGATCGGGGTCTGGTATTCGCGGAAATCCGCATCCCACATGCGCTTGCGCATCGACGCCACAACGTCCGAGCGCAGCTTCATGTTTTCCTGCATGACTTCGCGGCGCAGGTCGAGAAAGCGATACTTCAGGCGGGTCTCTTCCGGGTATTCCTGATCGCCAAAGACAATCAAAGGCAATTCGCCCGCGTCACCCAGCACCTCTAGGTCCCGTACAAACACCTCAACCTCACCGGTCGGGATCTTGTCGTTGATTAGATCTGCGTCGCGCGCTTTGACGTTGCCGTCGATGCGGATACACCATTCCGAACGCACCTTCTCCATCTCGGCAAAGACGGGGCTGTCCGGGTCACACAGAACCTGCGTCACGCCATAATGGTCGCGAAGGTCGATGAACAGGATGCCGCCATGGTCGCGGACACGATGGACCCAGCCCGACAGGCGGACGGTGTCACCGACGTTGGATTTGTTCAGTTCAGCACAGGTGTGGCTGCGATAGGCGTGCATGTCAGGCTCCCACGAGCGTTAAAAGTCTCGGGCCGATACACCTGCCTTGGCGGGCAAAGTCAAGCCGAACCCCTGAAAATAGCCGGAAAGTTTCATTCTCTGGGTTTAAACTGTTAAACTTTGCTCATGCGCTTGCCAATTAGACCCCAAAGGGGGTCACGCAAAAGTTTCAGTCTGGTTGCTCTTGTCGATCCCGATCTTTTCTAAGCAGCACGTACCACAGTGCGACTACAAAGATGATCGAAACATATCCATCAATGGCATAGTGGTAGCCTGTGTAGACCGACAAATACAGGATGAGGGTAACGAACAGCAATCCAACTGGGAGTAGGTATTTGGATCGTTCAAACAAGTACAGAGCCGAGGCAACTGCAACGGAAACGTGAACACTGGGAAAAGCTGATATCCCAGATCCGAAGGCTTGGCCGTTTTGGCTGTAAATCATCCAAAGATAGCCTTGTATTTTGTCGATTCCATCCATGACCGTGGTGTTGGCCTCAAGCGCAATCGCCAATTCGGGGAAACGATCGCTGTCCAGTAAACGGTCATAGAAAACGGGTCCAACTGAACTGCCCATTGCAGCCAGCACGTTTCCTATGAAAATCCATGATGCGAGATAGACGATGATTGAACGGTTCACCCGAACTTCATCGGCGTCGACTACTGCAAAATACACGGGAGCAGCGGCGGGAACCCAGATCCAGAAGCCAGAATAGATGGGTGTCAACCAACTGATTGGAAGTGCCGTTGCCCAATCATGTGTATATTTCCAAGGGTCTACGCCACCGTGCAGATAGCGATCAATCTCTGCAAATGCCGGATCTGCAAAGAAAGGCACGACATATGGAATCGTAGTTTTAACCAATGTGAATGCATTCTGAAAAATCAGAACACCGATAATGGCCAATGCCACAGAGAGCGCAACGTCGGCATAGCTGCGCTTCTTCGAGATGGCATTGATCGCGATACCAAGCAGCGAAAAGGCAAGTATGAATAGCAAGAGAACATCTAGCTTTGATCGAAACAGCAGAGCTGTGGCAGTCAGAACATCGACAGGCTCTTCGCGAGCGAGCATGACAAGCGTAACCGCAAAAATCGCGTAAATTATTGTAAATTTTATGAATAACTTCACAAGAATTAACCTGCTGTTACTGTTCTCTCACAATGCAACGCTGACTAACTGGCGCACAGCCAGCAAGTCAATGGCGGGCTGGGTTTGTTCCTGACTAAGGATGGGAGCTGTGGAGTTTAAGCACTAATTTTTTGGTCGGGTTCTGGGTGTCGAGCTATGTGAGCAGCGTTCATCGCTTGAGTGTGTTATATCTCGTCAAATCCTGGCCAGCCGTGCTTTCAGGGCTTGCACAAAGCCCCTCGGTGTCTATAACCCACGACAATTTGCGCGCGGTTGGGATTCCCGCGTGTGTCCAGTCTGCTGATGGGGGTTACCATGCCAAAGAGAACCGATATCAATTCGATCATGATCATCGGCGCGGGGCCCATTATTATTGGGCAGGCCTGCGAGTTTGATTATTCCGGTGCTCAGGCCTGTAAGGCACTGCGCGAGGAAGGTTACCGCGTCATTCTGGTGAACTCGAACCCGGCGACGATTATGACGGATCCCGGCCTTGCCGATGCGACCTATATCGAGCCGATCACCGCAGACGTGGTTGCCAAGATTATTGAAAAAGAACGCCCCGATGCTCTGCTGCCCACCATGGGCGGTCAGACCGGTCTGAACACCGCGCTGGAGCTTGATGATCTGGGTGTACTGGATAAGTTCAACGTGGAACTGATCGGCGCTAAGCGTGACGCCATTGAAATGGCCGAAGATCGTAAGCTGTTCCGCGAAGCGATGGACCGTCTGGGGATCGAAAACCCCCGCGCAAACATCGTCACTGCGCCGACCAACGAAAAGGGCCACGCTGATCTTGATGCGGGCGTGAAAATAGCCTTGGAAACGTTGGATGATATTGGCCTACCTGCCATCATCCGCCCGGCCTTTACCCTTGGTGGTACCGGCGGTGGCGTCGCGTATAACCGCGAAGAATACGAACATTACTGCCGCACCGGCATGGATGCGTCGCCCGTCAATCAGATCCTCGTAGATGAAAGCCTGCTTGGCTGGAAAGAATTCGAGATGGAGGTCGTGCGTGACACCGCTGACAATGCCATCATCGTCTGTGCGATTGAAAACGTGGACCCGATGGGGGTGCACACTGGCGACTCGATCACTGTTGCGCCCGCGCTGACGTTGACCGACAAAGAATATCAGCTGATGCGCACACACTCGATCAACGTGCTGCGCGAGATTGGCGTGGAAACCGGCGGTTCGAACGTGCAGTGGGCAGTGAACCCCGAAGATGGCCGTATGGTTGTGATCGAGATGAACCCGCGCGTGTCGCGGTCATCAGCACTGGCATCAAAAGCTACCGGATTCCCGATTGCGAAAATCGCCGCGAAACTGGCAGTGGGCTATACGCTGGACGAACTGGATAACGATATCACCAAGGTGACACCTGCTAGCTTCGAACCGACCATCGACTATGTTGTCACCAAGATACCGCGCTTTGCATTCGAGAAATTCCCCGGCGCCAAGCCCGAGCTGACCACCGCGATGAAATCCGTGGGCGAGGTCATGTCGATCGGCCGTACCATCCATGAATCGCTGCAAAAAGCGTTGGCGTCGATGGAAACCGGTCTGACCGGCTTTGACGAGATCGAGATCGAAGGCGCCCCAGAAGAGGCCGCCATCATCAAAGCCATCTCCGAACAGCGTCCAGACCGCATCCTGAAAATTGCTCAGGCCATGCGTCATGGCATGTCGAATGCCAATATCCAGCGCGTGACTGCGTTTGATCCGTGGTTCCTGGATCGCATCCGCGAAATCGTCGAGGCTGAAAACGCAGTCCGTGAAAATGGCCTGCCGTCGGACGCCGGTGGTTTGCGCAAGCTTAAAATGATGGGCTTTACCGACGCCCGTCTGGCCACGCTTAGCGGACGCATCGAAAAAGATGTGCGTGATGTGCGTCGGGGGGAAGGTGTCAAAGCAGTCTTCAAACGTATCGATACCTGCGCCGCTGAATTCGAAGCGCAGACCCCTTACATGTACTCGACCTACGAAGTCCCGATGATGGGTGAAGTAGAATGCGAGGCACGTCCCTCGGACCGCAAGAAAGTGGTTATCTTGGGTGGTGGACCGAACCGGATCGGCCAAGGGATCGAGTTTGACTATTGCTGCTGTCATGCCTGTTTTGCGCTGACAGAACAGGGCTATGAAACCATCATGGTCAACTGCAATCCAGAAACCGTTTCTACCGATTATGACACCTCGGACCGTTTGTATTTCGAACCGCTGACCTTCGAACACGTCATGGAAATTCTGAGCACCGAGCAGGAAAACGGAGAACTGCACGGCGTGATCGTTCAGTTTGGCGGGCAGACCCCGTTGAAGCTGGCCAATGCGCTGGAAGAAGAAGGTATCCCGATCCTTGGCACCACTCCGGATGCAATCGACCTTGCTGAAGACCGCGAGCGGTTCCAGGATCTGGTCAACAAGCTTGGCCTGAAACAACCCCACAACGGCATTGCCTCGACTGACGATCAGGCCCTTAAGATTGCAGACGAGATCGGCTTCCCGCTGGTGATCCGTCCGTCGTATGTTCTAGGTGGTCGCGCGATGGAAATCGTGCGCGATATGGGGCAACTGAAACGCTATATCGCTGAAGCGGTGGTTGTGTCAGGTGACAGCCCGGTGCTGTTGGACAGCTATCTGTCCGGCGCGATCGAGGTGGACGTTGACGCTCTGTGTGATGGTGAAAACGTGCATGTCGCGGGCATCATGCAACACATCGAAGAGGCGGGTGTACACTCGGGCGATAGCAGTTGTTCACTACCGCCTTACAGCTTGTCGGACGAAATCATCGCCGAGCTGCGCCGCCAATCGCGTGAGCTTGCACTGGCCTTGAATGTCGTCGGTCTGATGAACGTGCAATTTGCTGTGAAAGAGGGCGAGATCTATCTGATCGAGGTGAACCCGCGTGCCTCGCGCACAGTGCCCTTCGTGGCCAAAGCGGTTTTGTCGCCTATCGCGTCGATCGCCGCACGTGTCATGGCGGGTGAGAAGCTGGACGCCTTTGATCTGGTTGATCCCAACATCGATACATTCGCTGTGAAAGAGGCTGTGTTGCCCTTCGCGCGTTTCCCAGGTGTCGATACGATCCTTGGTCCAGAAATGCGTTCGACTGGCGAAGTAATGGGCGCGGACAAAGATTTCGCGATGGCGTTCCTGAAGGCACAGTTGGGCGCAGGGACCATGCTGCCCACCGAAGGCACTGTGTTCCTGTCGATCAAGGACGGCGACAAGACCGAGCAACTGGTTGAAACCGCCGAACTTCTGGCCCAGCAGGGCTTCCGGATTCTGGCAACCTTCGGCACGGCCAAGTACCTTGCTGAAAATGGGGTCGAAGCAGATGTGGTCGCCAAAGCCTATGAGCCCGGCCGCATGATCATCGACATTATGAAAGATGGTGAAGTGCATCTGGTCATGAATACGACCGAGGGCGCTCAGTCGATCAACGACAGCCGTGATATGCGCAACGTCGCTTTGATGGACAAGATCCCTTACTTTACCACGCTGGCTGGTAGCCACGCTGCGGCCCGTGCCATGATGATCCGCGGCGAACGCGAGATCACGGTGAAAGCGCTGCAAGAGGCCTAAGCCCAGCGGTAAAACAGGAATAGCAAGGGCGCGGCAACTCCGCGCCCTTTTTTAGTGGTCTGGCGAAAATTTCGCCCCATCCGCACGACTTGTGATATGCTCTTCGCAAACAGAAGGAGAGCAGTGATGAAACCCTTTGCCCCCATGATTGTCCCGGTTGCCCTTATCGGTCTTTTGACCGGTTGCGAGGCGTTCAACCCGACAACTACCCCCACCACCAATGTGACCGACCTTCCGCTAATGGGCGGGTATCGCACCCCGGCGGATGAGTGTGAAAAGTTGGGCGAGAATGAATTGACCATCAACTATCTGGACCACACCGCCGATCTGGTCGGTTGCCCGGAAGACTACGAAGGTCTGGGTGTGTTCCAAGTCGACACCGGCGGGACCGAGGTCGCGCGGATTGATGGATGGGTTCTGTTCAGCGTACCGCGCGGGATCTGATCCGAAAGACAGCGTCAGGCGTGGTCAGCCGTAAATCTGCCGCGCCTGCGAAAACGACATCAGCTTTCTGCTTTTTTCGTCCCACAGATGCAAACGCACACTGGCCAAGCTTTCACGAATGGTCATGCGGTTGATCGTCGCCAGATATTCGTTTTCTTTAAGGACCTCTGTCAGCCGATAGAACGGGATGCGGCTGTGCAGGTGATGCACATGGTGAATGCCGATATTCGCACTGAACCACTGCAGCACCGAAGGCATCACATAATGCGAGCTACCATGTAGCGCAGAATCGTGCAGCTGCCAGTCTTCCTCGACATTCCAGTGGGTCTCTTCGAACTGGTGCTGGACGTAGAACAGCCACATGCCTGCGGTTGCCGCCAAAAGGGTGGTTGGCAAGAAGATCAGAAGCACAGGCATCAGACCTCCGAAATACCAAATCAATACAAGCGCTGCGACGATGGCGATGTTTGTTCCCATGGCGCTGACCCAGTAACGCGCGGCATTCATCAAGCCAACGGGTACGCGATTTTGCAGCAAAAACAGGTAGCCAGGGGCAAACCCGAACAGAGTGATCGGGTTGCGATAGAGGCGGTACTGGAGCTGACGCAACGGTGACAGTGCTTTGTATTCCTCAACGGTCAGGGTCATGATGTCCCCGATGCCGCGTTTGCCTAGATTGCCGGCTGAATTGTGGTGAATGGAATGGGTACGTCTCCAGACGTCATAGGGGGTCAATGTGACCACGCCGATCACCCGGCCAACCCAGTCGCTTACATTCCTGCTTTTGAAAACCGAACCGTGCCCGCAATCATGCTGGATCGCAAACAGCCGCAGCAGAAAGGCAGAGTTGAAAACCGCAATTGCAAGGCTCAGCCACGGGCTAATGGAAAGGCAATACCACGCAAGAGCCCAAAGAAGAATGAACGGCCCGGCACTGACGACAAGCTCAAACGAACTGCGGAGCGTACTTGGTTCGCGATATTTCGCTAGAGTTCTGACCCAATCGCGTGCTGTGATTGCATCTTGTTCGGGCTGCGGGATCTTTGAAAGTTCTGTCATGGGCCTGCTTAAGTGGTGTCTGGCCAATCGGATAGACTATCGGGTCAACATAGCAAGTGAATAATGGAATATGTTGTGAACTCGCTTTAAGCGTGTGGCGTTTTGGCGTTATACATTAAGACCCGGTGGATCAATTCGGTAGACGCCGTTGATCCGCCAGTTGCCGTTCACCAAGATCATCTCATAAGCGAACCAATGATCGTCGCCGGATCGGTCTTGGATGCGCAAACGCTGCAGAGTGTAGTTCCCATTTGTGATCTGGTCGAGGTGCTCGACCTGTGCGGGGTCCATCACCATGGGATAGCCGTTCTGCACCATATCTCCAAACACGTCGGGCGTTCCAAAAAGGCGTTGAATGTTGGGTGAGGCATGTGAAAACGCGCCCTCAATATCACCTGATTTCAGCGCACTGATCTGGTCCGAGATGACGTCTTCGATCGTGTTTTCCTGCGCAAAAGCACCAAAACCAATCGTGCTGATCAGGCCAACGGCGATAAATATATGTCGCATATCCTTCTCCTTGTACTGGTTATAGTACGCGGAAAAAGGGTGCTTGGATCAGTTTTGGGGACTGCTCCCTAGCGCAGTTGGCCCCACAAATCGTATTCTCCAGCCTCGTCGACCTCGACTGATACGATATCTCCGACAGATAATCCCTCGGTTCCGTCGTCGATGAACAGGTTCCCGTCGATCTCGGGCGCGTCGGCTTTCGTGCGGCAGGTGGCGATGCCGTCTTCGTCGATATCATCCACGATCACGTCGATCACCTGCCCGACCTTGGCGGCAAGTTTGGCTTCGGAAATTGCCTGCGCTTTTTCCATGAAGCGATCCCAGCGATCTTGTTTGACCTCGGCAGGAACGTGATCCGGTAAGTCGTTCGATCGCGCGCCGTCGACATTTTCGTATTGGAAGCAACCGACGCGGTCCAATTGCGCCTCGTCCATCCAATCCAGAAGGGTCTGGAACTCTTCTTCGGTCTCGCCGGGATAGCCGACGATGAAGGTCGAGCGCAGTGTGATGTCGGGGCAATCAGCGCGCCATGCGGCGATCTCGTCCAGAGTTTTGGAGGCTGCCGCCGGGCGGGCCATGCGTTTCAGAGTGTCCGGGTGGGCGTGCTGGAACGGAATGTCGAGATAAGGCAGGATCAGCCCCTCGGCCATCAGCGGGATCAGCTGGCGCACATGTGGATAGGGATAGACATAGTGCAGGCGGACCCACAGGTCCTTGCCCGCCCCTAGCGCGCCAAGGTCACGCGCCAGATCGGTGATATGGGCGCGGTGGCCGTTCTCTTCTGCGTGTTTGATATCCACGCCATAGGCCGATGTGTCCTGACTGATCACCAGAAGCTCTTTCACGCCCGCATCCACCAGCTTGCCGGCTTCACGGATTACAGCATGGGCCGGGCGGCTGGCCAAACGCCCCCGCATATCCGGGATGATGCAGAACTTGCACTTGTGGTTACAGCCCTCGGAAATCTTCAGATAGCTGTAGTGGCGCGGGGTCAGGCTGACGCCTGTGGCGGGCAGCAGGTCTATGAACGGGTCGGGGCTGGGCGGCACAGCACCGTGCACGGCGTCCAGAACCTGTTCGTATTGATGCGGGCCAGTAACAGCCAAAACGCTGGGATGGGTGCCGCGAATGTAGTCTTCTTCGGCGCCCAGGCAGCCAGTGACGATCACCTTCCCGTTTTCGTTCAAAGCTTCGCCAATTGCTTCAAGGCTTTCTGCCTTGGCCGAATCAAGAAACCCGCAGGTGTTCACGATCACTGCATCTGCGCCCGAATAGTCGGGGCTGATCGCATAGCCTTCAGCCCGAAGGCGGGTCAGGATACGCTCGCTGTCGACCAGCGCCTTGGGGCAGCCAAGGCTGACCATGCCCACGGTAGGCTGGCCATCGCGGGCGGGCTCTGAAAAGCGGGCTTTCGGGGCAAGGTCGGGACGCAGATCTGGCGGATTGGCTGAATTGGTCATGGCGGGCATATAGCCAAAGCGATCCGTTATGGAAAGGGTTGCAGTCTTGCCAAACAAAAAGCGCGCCACAAGGGCGCGCTTTCGGAATTCTGTATGAGCGCTTCTTACCGCTTACGGTCTCGACGCGAGGACATGGGCTGGAACGCCACGCCCACATGGGCTTCGCAGTAAGGTTTGCCTTGCTGAACGGACAAGCCGCAGAACCAGAAATCATCTGTCGCCGGATCGCCAACAGGCCATTTGCAGGTCTTTTCGGTCAGTTCCATCAGGTTCAGACGCTTGGCGTCCTTTTCGATTTCGCTGACTTTGGCCAGGGCCTCTGGGCTGATCTCATTCGCCGAAGGTTGCGGGGGCAAAGGCTGGCCCGCAGGAATAATGGCTTTACGCGCAGCTGACATGGGCTTCGCTTCGGGGGTCTCGGCCTTGGCCGCAGCGGCTTCCTTTTTCGGCGCTGCCTTGGGTTTGGCTGCCGCCTTAGGCTTGGCCGCTGCCTTCGGTGCGGCTTTTTCCTTGGCGGGCGCTTTGGTGCTGCTGGACCTGTTGGACAGGCCCAAACGGTGCACTTTACCAATCACCGCATTGCGGGTCACTCCACCCAGTTCTTTTGCGATGACCGAGGCCGATTGACCCTCGCCCCACATCTTCTTCAGGATTTCAACGCGCTCGTCGGTCCAGGACATGCTTTCTTCCCGTCTGCTTGGGGCAGGCCGTCATCAGCCAACGCCCCCTGTGAATTCAGAAGCCCTTATACTAATCACCCACGCGCCGGATACAAGCGCAGATCGGACTCTAGCGACGGTGAATACCCTCGCGCCAAGCCAAAATGGCCCCTCCGGCGACAATAATGCTGGCACCAATCAGGCTGGTCAGGCCGGGGCGCACGCCAAACACTCCGAAATCGTACAGCGCTGCAAAGATCAAAGTGGCGTAGGAAAACGGCACAACAAAGCTTGCATCCGCACGGCGGATTGCTTGCACATAGCATGCTTGGGCTGCGGCCATCATGAAGCCAAGCGCCGCCAACACGCCCCATTGGGCAGGTGTTGGGGGCTGCCAGATGAACAGCACTGCGCAAGAGGCAATGGTCAATCCGATGGCGTTGTTGATCACAAGGATTTGCAAAGGTGCCTCGCGGCCCGCAAGCCGTTTGATGAAAATGGTCTCAAGTCCCAGAAGGGCTGCAGCCCCCAAGGCCAGAAGGGCGGCGGGATCAAAACTCGATGCGCCCGGTTTGATCAGGATCAACGCCCCAATAAGGGCCATTGCCACGGACAACCAACGCCATGGGCCAACGCGTTCGCCCAAAAGGGGGATCGCCAAAAGCATCGCAATCACTGGGTTCAGAAAACTGATCGCCGTAGCGTCTGCCAATGGGATTAAAGTGGCCGCCGCAAACATAAGGGTCACGCCTGCGAACCCCGCCGCCGACCGCGCCACATGCAGCTTCAGATTGGGCTGGGTCACGCGTAGACGTTTGAACAGCGCGAAGCTGCCAATGGCCAAGAACGCGAAGGTGAAACGGCCGTGGGTGATCTGAAAGGGGTGCAAAGCGTCGCCCAACAGGTCCCGCCCAGCAAGCTTTGCCATCAGGGTTGTGCCTGCGATGAAGACCGCAGCAACCAGCATAAAGCCAGCCGCCGCTAAGGGGGAATTGCGCGTTTCCATATCACCCTCCTATGCGCCCTTGTGGGGATTGAAAAGGCTGGACAGCGCGCGCGTGATCCCCTATCCCGCCCTCATGATCAAACAGACACATATCGCTGACACCCGACGCCGATGCACCCGCGCCTGACGTCCGTCCCCGTTTGATCCTGCGCTCCGTTTGCGCAAACCCATCTAAACCCATCTGGAAATTGTTGACTTGAGGCCTGCCATCCGGCACCCAAAGGCTTCTTTTTGAAGAGGATACCACCATGATCCCGTCGCTTTTGCCGACCTATAACCGTGTTGATCTTGCTTTCGAGCATGGCCAGGGCAGCTGGCTTGTCACGGATGGGGGCGAACGATATTTGGATCTGGGTGCGGGCATCGCGGTGAACGCGCTGGGCCATGCGCATCCTGCGTTGGTCGAGGTTCTGGCCGAGCAAGGCGCAAAGCTTTGGCATGTTTCGAACCTTTATAAGATCCCGCAGCAGCAGAAACTGGCGGACCAGCTGGTCGATCTGAGTTTTGCGGACACGGTGTTCTTTACCAACTCCGGCACCGAAGCTTGCGAACTGGCCGTGAAGATGGCGCGTAAGTATTGGCATGACAAAGGCCAGCATGACCGCACGCAGATCATCGGCTTTGACGGCTCGTTCCATGGCAGGTCGTCCGCTGGGATTGCTGCCGCAGGTGGCGAGAAACTGACCACTGGTTTTGGCCCGCTATTGCCCGGCTTTACCCATCTGCCGTTTGGCGACCTTGACGGTCTGACCAATGCGCTTTCGGAAGGTGATGTGGCCGCCGTGATCATAGAACCTATTCAGGGAGAGGGTGGAATTCGCCCCGTCCCGGATGATGAGCTGAAAGCGATCCGGGCTGCGTGTGACGAAGCCGGTGCGCTTTTGATCTTTGACGAGGTGCAATGCGGCATGGGCCGGACTGGCAAGCTATTTGCGCATGAGTTCTCGGGCATCACGCCAGATATCATGATGGTCGCGAAGGGCATTGGCGGCGGCTTTCCTTTGGGTGCTGTTCTAGCGACCGAGGATGCGGCAAGCGGCATGGTCGCAGGCACCCACGGGTCGACTTATGGCGGCAACCCGCTGGCCTGTGCGGTCGGATCGAAAGTGACCGAGATTGTCGCGGATCCTGATTTCCTCGCGGATGTCAGCCGCAAAGCAGGGCTATTCCGTCAGAAACTGGAAGGCCTCATCGCTGCTCATCCCGATGTGTTCGAAGCCGTGCGAGGATCGGGCCTGATGCTGGGTCTCAAGTGCAAAGTGACAAACTTGGACGTGCTGTCGAAATGCTATGACGCGGGCGTGCTGTGCGTCCCCGCGGCAGACAACGTGCTACGTATTCTACCCGCACTCACCATCGAAGACGAAGACATCGGAGAGGCCATATCGCGGCTTGATCAAGCCGCCACGGCCACAACACAAACCCATGAGGGCCAGAGCAAATGAAACATTTTCTGGATATCAACGCCACATCCCCTGAAGATCTTAAGGGCATCATTTCAGAAGCGCATCGGATCAAAGGCGCGCGCGCTGGCCAACCCAAAGGGACGCTTGATGACGAACGTCCGTTGGATGGTCACATGGTTGCTTTGATCTTTGAAAAGCCCTCGACCCGGACGCGCGTCAGCTTTGATATGGGTGTGCGCCAGATGGGCGGGCAGACGATGGTTCTGTCGGGCTCGGAAATGCAGCTTGGCCACGGTGAAACAGTTGCGGACACCGCAAAAGTGCTAAGCCGCTACGTCGATATGATCATGATCCGTACCTTTGAAGAGGCGACGCTTCAGGAAATGGCGGAATACGCTGATGTGCCGGTGATCAACGGCCTGACCAACCGCTCGCACCCGTGCCAGATCATGGCCGACATTCTGACCTACGAAGAACATCGCGGGTCGATCGCAGGGAAAAAGGTGGTCTGGGCAGGTGACGGCAACAATGTTTGCGCCTCCTTCCTACATGCCGCCGGGCAGTTCGGGTTTGATCTGACCTTCACAGGGCCGGAGCCCTTGGATCCCGAAATGGGCTTTGTGGAAGAAGCGCGCGCAAAGGGAGTGAATGTCGATATTGTCCGTGACCCCATTGCAGCTGTTGAAGGTGCCGATCTACTCGTCGCAGACACGTGGGTGTCGATGCACGATGCACCGTCTGCTCGTGAGCGGCGCCATAACTTGCTGCGAGCCTACCAGATCAATGACGAACTTATGGCGCATGCCAAACCAGATGCACTGTTCATGCACTGCCTTCCGGCCCACCGGGAAGAGGAAGTGACGAACTCGGTTATGGACGGCCCGCAATCAGTGATTTTTGACGAAGCCGAAAACCGTCTGCATGCGCAGAAGGCCGTGATGCGATGGTGCTTGGGGAAGTAAATCAGCTCAGTTCCCACAAAAAAAGGCGCTCAAATTGAGCGCCTTTTTCTATTCTGTGTCTTGGCAATCAAGCCATAACCGAGTTCAGAACATAGAAGATCGCAGCGGACATCAGGGCGGCCGCGGGGACAGTGATCACCCAAGCAGCGACGATGGTCATGAAATGCGAACGGCGGACCAGTTTACGGCGGCGGCGTTCCTCGGATGCGATGCGCTTGGCTTGAGGCCGTGCTGCCATGGACTTACGTAACCGGCGCTCCATATGGAATTCGCGATAGAAACCCACACCAAAAACACCCCCCACAGCAATATGGGTCGAGCTTACGGGCAGGCCCAGCCAGCTGGCCACAATCACAGTGATGGCGGCAGACAACGCCACGCAATAGGCGCGCATTGGGTTCAGCTTTGTGATCTGGCTGCCCACCATGCGGATCAGTTTCGGGCCGAACAGCATCAGGCCAAAGCTGATGCCGAACGCGCCAATGACCATGACCCATGTTGGGATCGTCACCTTCGCGGCGAAATCACCAACGCTTTCCACGTGAACGATGGCGGCAAGCGGACCCACTGCATTGGCGACGTCATTGGCGCCGTGTGCAAATGAGAGAAGTGCGGCTGAGAAAATGAGCGGTAGAGCAAACAGTGTCTTCAGGGATTTGGTGCGGTTCTCAAGGCCCGCAGCCTGACGCGCGATCAGCGGTGCGGTGACGACATAGGCAATCACGCCCACGGCGGCACCGATCATCAGCGCGGTTCCCAGATCAATCTTAACAATCCGCTTTAGACCTTTGATCGACAGATACGCCCCGAAAGCTGCAGCCATGATCCCGATCAGCACGGGCACCCAGCGTTTTGCAGCGGCGATCTTGTCTTCCTGATAGACGATCTTGTGCTTGATCAGGGCCAGAAATAGGGCTGCGATGACGCCGCCCAGAACAGGAGAGATAACCCAGCTGGCAGCAATCTTGCTCATTGTGGGCCAGCTGACCGCAGCAAATCCTGCTGCTGCAATGCCTGCGCCCATCACTCCGCCTACGACCGAGTGTGTGGTCGAGACTGGCGCGCCAACCCAAGTGGCAAGGTTCACCCAAAGCGCAGACGAGATTAGTGCCGCCATCATTGCCCAGACGAATGTGCGCGAATGATCAAAACCTGATGGATCAATAATACCCTTTGAGATGGTCGAGACCACGTCCCCCCCGGCCAACAAGGCACCAGCGCTTTCGCAAAAAATGGCGATCACGATGGCGCCGCCCATTGTCAGCGCGTTTGCACCCACTGCGGGACCCATGTTGTTGGCAACGTCATTCGCGCCGATGTTCAGCGCCATATAGGCACCAAAAGCGGCTGCGATCACGACGACAAGCGAGGTGGGAGTTTGCCCAAAGAACACGGCCGCCCCAAGGGCTGCCAGCACGATGAACGCCAATGCAACGCCCATGCCCACCAAGGGACGCGCGACGTATTGTGTGGCGTATTCGACCTGACTGATCCGGTTCAAGTCTTTATCCAGTGTTTTCCACTGGTTGCCGTTATTCTCGCCGCTCATGGCCTGTCCCCCGCGCTGCAGCTGTCTTCTGGCTGTAACTTAGACGTTACAATTCAGCGCCTGCGCTAGCCCGTCGGCGTTTCAAATGCAATAGATTCGATGGGGAAAGGGATGGATACCGGTGCCCGCGTCTTAGAAGTCGCGCAGAAGTTGGCTTAGGTCTTTTTCATCGACCATTTCCGCGGCTTCTTCCGGGGACACCCACTTGCGCGTGCGTTCGTCGGATTCCGGGAATTCCTCAACCAGCTTTTCCACCTTCAGCGGATAAACTGATGCCGAACAACGTGCCACGCCGCCTGTGTCCAACGCTTTGTCGTAAGAGTATTCGCCAATCGGTGCGCGGTCGAGCTGACCTTCGCTAACGCCGGCCTCTTCCCACGCTTCTTCACGTGCGGCTTCGGCTGCGTTTTTGCCGTCCATTGGCCAGCCTTTGGGTAGGATCCAGCGACCTGTGCCGCGGGATGTGACCAAAAGAACCTCTTTGTCATCACCTGCGCCACGATAGCAGAGCGCCGCCACCTGCAGTCGGTTGGGGCGTTTGAACATAGGAAAGACAACCTCTTCCCAGGCTTGTTTTAGAAGCGATGACATTTTGTACCTGCATTCGTTTTTGAACGATATTGATTAACGGTCACTATATGGGGAAACGAGGTAAAAATGCAAGTAAACTAGAGATTTAATGGGATTTCATCACGGTGAAGTGACGTGGGTCAGGTGCCTCTTCGCTTGGCGCGAAGGGTGGGATCGGCTTGCGTGGGGTCCTCGGGCCAGGGGTGTTTTGGGTACTGTCCGCGCATGTCCTTGCGCACGTCGGCATAACTTGTCGCCCAGAAATTGGGGATGTCGGTTGTCGTCTGAACAGGACGGCGGGCAGGTGACAAAAGCGTCACGCGCAGGGGTGTTTTGCCCACCATTGGGTGGCGGGTAACGCCAAACATTTCTTGCAGGCGCAGGCTGATTTCCGGCGTATCCCCAGAATAGTCGATGGGCGTTTTGTGCCCCAATGGCGTTGAGAAATGCGCGGGGGCTTCTTTATCCAGCCGTGACATTTGGTTCCAATCCAGCCGGCCGCGCAGAGCTTCCAGTATGTCGAACTTCTTCCAACCGGCAGAGGTCTTCACGCCGGACAGATGTGGCAGCAGCCAATTGTCGAGCGTTGCCATCAACGCATCTTCACTCATGTCTGGAAGGGTGTCCCCGCCCGCGCGCACCAATTCGACCCGCGCGATGAACCGTTTGGCTGCATCCGACGGGCGCAACCCCAGGTCGCGCACCCCATCCAACATCGCACGCGCAACGGCGTCAGCAGGTGCGTCTTTCCAGATGCGATCATCCAACACCACGGCGCCCAGACATTCCTGCCGCCGTGCCACCACCCGCCCGTCGCGTTTCGACCAAGCGCAGCTTTCGACCCACGCAATCTGATCCGTGAACAGATCGCGTAGCTCTCCTTCGCTGATATGGGTCGCTTGCCGAATACGTGCCTCGCGGGGGTTGCCGTCCGTGTCGGTCACCACGATAAGTCGTGCCCCCGCCAACACGTCGCCTTCGTCCATGATCCCGCCTTTTCCGCCGGACATCACGAAGCGTGGAATGTCACCGGGGCGGCGCAGCGCCGCACGGTCGGGATAGGCCAGCGCGGCCATCTGTGCAGGACTGAGGTCTGGGCGCGCATCGCCGGCCATCCGCCGCAGCCGTTTGGCTTCGGTTCGGATACGCTCGATCCCGCCGCGATTTGCCTGAACCCCGCGTTTCGCCGCAAAGCCTTTTGGATCACGGATCGCTTCAAGCCTCAGCGTCAGATCCATCGGAGCGCCACGGGGCAGGGGGTCACGGTCACCCCATAGCGCGGCCAGAATCCGCGGCGTCAGAACCCGCGGTCAGAAGCATATGCCCAAGGCGCGGATGCAGCGGCAAGCGGGCAAGCTTTGTGCCATGATCGGTGATCCGCCCGCCATCATCAAGCGCGCCGAGGCTTCTTAGAAGGCTCTGTGCTTCGGCCAGCACGCCCGAATTTGGCGGTGTCAGAAAGGCTAAGCCCGTCCCATCCGGGCTGCCCCAGCCTGCCAGCTCCAAAGCAAGCGGGGCAAGGTCGGCGGTCTCGATCTCGGCCGGTGCGAAGGGGGGCATTCCGCCTTCCTCGCCTTTGGTCCAAAGCCGGTAACAGGTGCCGGGGGCGACACGCCCCGCACGACCACGGCGCTGTTCCGCTTCGGCCTTAGACACACGCTCGGTCACCAGTCGCGACATGCCGGAACCCGGATCAAACCTGGCACGCCGCGCCCGTCCTGCATCCACTACAACACGGATGTCCTGAATGGTCAGGGATGTCTCGGCAATCGCGGTCGCCAGCACAATCTTACGCCCGGTCTTGGCAGGCTGAATGGCCGCGCGCTGGGCGGTAAACTCCATCGCACCGAAAAGAGTGTGCAACTGGCAATCGCCGGGCAAATGCCCCTTAAGCGCGCCTTCGCACCGCCGGATTCTCACCTTCGCCCGGTAGGAAGACCAAAACGCCGCCTTCGGTCTCACGCAGTGCAGTCAGAACCAGATCGGCTGTTACCTCGGGAAGTCGTGCGCCTTTTGCCAAGGGGCGGTCCAGATGCTTGGTCTCGACCGGAAACGCCCGACCTTCGGAGCGTATGATGGGCGCGTCATCCAACAGTTTTGCCACCGGATCCGCGTCCAGCGTGGCGGACATAACGACCAGCTTCAGGTCATCGCGCAGCGCCCCCATCGCCTCCCATGTCAGGGCCAGCCCAAGGTCCGCATTCAGCGAGCGTTCGTGAAATTCATCAAAGATCACCGCACCGACGCCGTCCAGTGATGGATCCGATTGCAGCATGCGTGTCAGGATGCCTTCGGTCACCACTTCGATCCGTGTGGTTTTAGACACCTTGGCTTCGCCACGAATGCGATAGCCGACGGTCTCGCCTACCTTCTCGCCCAAGGTCTGCGCCATGCGTTCGGCGGCCCCGCGTGCCGCCAAACGGCGGGGTTCCAACATGACAAGTCGCCCGGTAAACGCACCGGCCTTCAGCATCTCAAGCGGAACAACGGTGGTCTTACCGGCCCCCGGCGGCGCCATCAGCACCGCGCGGCCTTGATCCGCCAGCGCGGAAAGCAGCGCGGGGATTGCGTCATGGATGGGCAGTTGATCCGTCATCCTGCCCTTATCCGATGCCCCGCCTGCCGGGTCCAGCCCGGAACTTGGCTCCAATCCTTGACCCAATCGGCGCTAACATGTGCACGGCCTCTGGACAGGCGCAGGTGCAGGCGTCAAAAACGGTGCGAACAGGCGGAGGCAACATGGACATTCAGGATCTGGCCAAACGGGTGATTGCAGGCGAGCGCCGTGCCTTAGCGCGCGCCATTACGTTGGTTGAAAGCGGGCGTGCAGATCATCGCGAACAAGCGGTTAAGTTGCTTGAAGCCACAGCGCCAGAAGGTCGCCAAGCGTTGCGTATCGGACTATCCGGCACGCCCGGTGTGGGCAAGTCCACCTTCATCGAAGCCTTCGGGATGTTCCTGATTGAAAAAGGGTTGAAGGTTGCTGTGTTGGCGGTTGATCCCAGCTCGGCCCGTTCGGGCGGCTCTATTCTGGGCGACAAGACCCGGATGGAAAGCCTGAGCCGCGAGAAAAATGCCTTCATCCGCCCGTCACCTTCGCAGACCCATATGGGCGGGGTCGCACGCCGCACCCGCGAGGCTGTCGCACTGTGTGAGGCTGCAGGCTTTGACATAGTTCTGATCGAAACCGTGGGCGTCGGCCAGTCCGAAACGATGGTGGCCGAGATGTCGGACCTTTTCCTTCTGCTCCTTGCGCCTGCCGGTGGCGATGAGCTGCAAGGCGTAAAACGCGGCATCATGGAGATCGCCGACCTGATCTTAGTGAACAAGGCTGACGGACCGCTGAAAGATACCGCCATGCGCACCTGTGCTGACTATGCGGGCGCTTTGCGTCTTTTGCGCAAGCGTGTCTATGACCCGGAAGGCTTTCCCAAGGCGATGATGGTGTCCGCCGTCACACATGATGGGTTGCCTGATGCATGGGAGACCATGGAAGAGCTGATTGCTTGGCGTCGTGAACACGGCCACTGGGACAAACGCCGTGCCGCGCAGGCGCGCCACTGGTTCGAAGAAGACCTGCGCATCGGCCTTTTGGCGGCGCTGGAAACGGGTGATGCGCGCGCGCAGATTGACGTGCTTGGTGGGCAGGTGGCGGCAGGTGAATTGTTGGCCTCGCGCGCTGCGGACGAGATGCTCGCCCACCTGAAATTGGCGTCTGATAGCTGAAATCCATGGCTCTGCCATCGGGGGTTGATATGCGCTAACAGCTGGGTTAGCGTGACTTCGAAACATGCAGGAGAGTGCAGGATGAATCAGCTCAGGACCCCACCGCGACACTAGACGCTGGTCCTGTTGGGCTGACGTCAGCCCCGATTATCCTTTGTATTTCCTTTAGCGCACGGAGCGCATCATGTTTCGGTTTTTCGAAAATCTTATCGACCCTTTCCGTCCTTTTTCGGACAAAACTCCACCCACGAAACTGTGGCCCTTTCTGAAGACGCAATATGACGGCTTTGGTAAGCTGATGGCCCTTATGGCGTTGTCGGGTGTTGTTGTGGCCCTGATCGAAACAGGGCTGATCTTTTATTCCGGTCGCGTGATCGACCTGATGGACGGCACCGACGCGCCGACGTTTTTCCAGACCCACGGGTTGGAGCTGCTGTTGGCTGCACTGTTCATCTTGTTTCTGCGCCCGTCCATGATCGGCTTAAACCACTTGCTGCTGGAACAGACCCTTGTGGGCAACCTGCATGATCAGGTCAGGTGGCGTGCGCACAAGCACCTGTTGGGCCAAAGCATGGGCTTCTTCCAGAACGATTTTGCGGGGCGGTTGTCCAACCGTGTGATGCAGCTGGGTGGCGCAGTTGAAGACGGCACCTATATGGCATTCGAAGGCATTTGGTACGCACTGACTTATGTCATCGCGGCTGCCTTGATCCTAAGCCAGATCGATCCACGTCTGGCGCTGCCGCTTGTGATCTGGCTGGTGTTTTACATCTTTTATACCCGATGGGTCGCCTTGCGCGTCGCTGAGGCGTCCGAGAAATGGTCCGACGCACGTTCGCTGCTGTCCGGACGGATCGTGGATGCCTATGCCAATATCGAAAGCGTCAAGCTGTTCAGCCAAGGCGAAAGCGAAGAACGCTATGTGCTTTCCGCCCTGAAACGCCACCGTTTGCGTCTTCAACGGTTCTTGCGCCTGATGACGGAACTTAGCTTTGGCTTAAACATCCTGAACGGGTTCTTGATTACGGGCGTTCTGGGTACGTCGATCTGGTTCTGGAGCCGCGGTGTCGTGTCCGTGGGCGAGGTCGCCGCGGCATCCGCCTTGACCATTCGTCTGAACGGCATGTCCGGTTGGATCATGTGGGTCACCGTGCGGCTGTTTGAACATGCAGGCGTTATCCGTGAAGGTCTGCGCTCAATCTCGGTCGAGCACGAAGTCACCGATGCGCCGAATGCCCCTGCGCTCAAGCTGTCGAAAGGAGAGATCCGTTTTGACGAACTGACCCATCATTATGGGAAAGGTTCGGGCGGTCTTGATGGAGTGAACCTGTCGGTGAAACCCGGTGAAAAAGTGGGCTTGGTTGGTCGGTCCGGCGCGGGCAAATCCAGCCTTGTAAACCTGCTGCTGCGTTTTCGTGATCCTGAAGGCGGGCGTATCCTGATCGACGGTCAGGATGTGGCAGGCGTCACGCAGGACAGCCTGCGGGCACAGATCGGTATGGTCACGCAAGACAGCTCTCTTCTGCACAGGTCGGTTCGCGCGAACTTGCTGTATGGTCGTCCCTCGGCCAGCGAAGCCGAGATGATCGCTGCCGCCAATCGGGCCGAAGCGCATGAGTTTATTCAGACGCTGGAAGACCCCAAGGGGCGCACTGGCTATGATGCCCATGTGGGCGAACGTGGCGTGAAGCTTTCTGGCGGGCAACGCCAGCGTGTCGCCATTGCGCGAGTTATGCTTAAGAACGCGCCCATTCTGGTGCTGGACGAAGCGACGTCTGCGTTGGACAGCGAGGTCGAAGCCGCCATCCAGAAAACGCTTTATGGAATGATGAAAGGCAAAACCGTGATCGCAATTGCCCACCGTCTATCCACCATCGCCCAGATGGACCGGATCGTTGTTCTGGATCAGGGGCGCGTGATCGAAGACGGAAGCCACGACCAGCTTCTGACCACAAAAGGCATCTACGCCGGATTGTGGGAACGTCAGTCGGGTGGTTTCTTGGGCGAGGATTGATCGCCGTTCAAATCTTACCCCTTGTCTTCGCTTGTTGATCGCAAGCGGGGGCAAGGGTAACCTTTTAGGTAAGGGTTTTGAAAGATAGGCATTGGGCGAACCGTTGATATGACTGAAAATACTTCTTCAGATTCCTTGGTCCTGACCTATCGTTCATATAGTTATTCATCGCTTGGCATCGTTTTGCTGTGCCTATCGATTGTGACGGCTGCTGCAATGCTGCTTCCTGTGGATCAGTTCTTTCGTCGCATTCTGCTTCTGATCGCTGTGATGTCCGGCATTGGGGCGATTTTCGCGGTGCGCATGGCCAAGCGGTTGAAAAGCGCAAACGCATGGTATTTGTGCTTTCAGCCCAATCAGATACGGCTGAACTTTTTTGACTATGTAAATTCCAGCTCGGGACCACAGTCAGACATTGCTGTTCTGGATATCCCGCGCGACCAAATGCTGTTTATCAGGCAGACGAAAAAGCGTGACTATGATGGCGACTTGGAAAAGGTCTATGTGGATATGCAGGTATCGCACTCAATCTGGGAAACAGCAAAACGTTTCAGAGCTGACTATCAATCACATATTGACCCAATGGATGTTGATACACGGGCAGGGGCTGTCCAGTTTTTTGAAGGGGATATCATTCGGGTTTTACTGGATCCATCGCAGTGGCCAAAAGGATTGGAAGCACACTGGACGTCATGCCAGTACAACGTGGCTGATGCGTATGAAGTTGGGCACGGAGCCTCGATTAAAATGACGAGGAGTGGTTCAAAGGAACCTCATTAGGCTGTTATTGGCCGGTTCCACCGATCTATCGATGTATCCTCTTCCGGTCGCCAATCCAGATACTTATCTTTGTATGGCATACGCGTCTTTGAAAGGATCATTCATGTCATTCCGTTTGTCCTTCTTCGCCATTGCCAGCGTGTTGATTTCCGCGACTGTGGTCGGGGCGCAGCAGATGCCCGGGGAAAACCATTCAGCTGCTTTCGCGCCAGCGCTTGAGGCTTACGAGGTTGATTTGGCCAAGGATTGCGCATCGTTCGAAAACGGTACGCTTGAAACCAACCAAGGTGGATTACAGACCGTTGCGGATTTTAATGGGGATGGCATCACAGATCCGATCCTTGATACGGGCATCTATACCTGCTCGACGATGGCGTCATTCAACAGCGGCACCGGCGGGCGCTTGATTGTGGTTTTCGTATCTTCCGAGCAAGCAGAACATGGCTATCAACAGTTCGAATTTCTGGGCGAGGGCAACATCACAACTTCGCTTGGGGACAGGTCCATTTTTCTGTTGGCCGAGCACGGCGCAAGCTGCGATCGCGCGGGCTTTGAGCCCTGTTTCGGAGCTTACAGTTGGTCACAGGATCATTTTGCGTCCGCAGGGGGGCAGGTCAGAGCGGCCGAGTAGTCTGAGATACCTGTTCAGGCCGTCCAGTTCGCCCTTGTCTATCAACGAAATAGGCAATATCCGACGCCAAAGACTGGCACGTATACAGCGCGTGAACTTCTGCTTGCGACTCACTTGACGCGCCCCTGAAAGGCGTCTAATTACCGCGAACGGAATTCGGGGCGCTGCCATTGCGGCGCCCGTTTGTATTGACCGGCTGGACGTGAGCAGCGCGAGGGCGCGCTGAAAATCTCACCAATCTGGCCCGAGAGAGCAAGGATAAGAGCATGTCGCGTGTTTGCGAACTGACCGGAAAAGGCCCGATGACTGGCAACAATGTCAGCCACGCCAAAAACAGAACCCGCCGCCGGTTCCTGCCGAACCTGAACGACGTGACGCTTCAGTCTGAAGCACTGGGTCGCTCGTTCAAGTTTCGCATCTCGGCTGCGGCCCTGCGTTCGGTAGACCACCGTGGTGGTTTGGACGCGTTCCTGGCGAAAGCCAAGAACGACGAACTGTCGACCAACGCATTGAAGATTAAAAAGGAAGTCGCAAAAGCTCAGGCAGCCGCCTAAGCTCTAGCGTTTCCCGGATCGACCGGAATTGAGCCGCCTAAAGCTAACGCTTTGGGCGGTTTTCGCGTGTCGATCACCTGATACACTTTGTCGCTTGTTCTGCCCGAAAAAGAAGCATAGCTAATGGGCATGATCCGTGTGGCATTTGCATATGTTTTGGCCTTTGCGCTGACCATCACCAGCTTTGCGCTGGCAGATGCCCGTGGTGATAGTCCTGATCTTGGCGGGTCGTTTGAGATGGTGCTTTGTACGGGCACCGGTATGACCACGATCACACTTGGCCCAGATGGCGAACCCATCGAATCGGTGCATCTCTGTCCTGATGGCACATCGATCTTTGCGGCGTCATTTGCCCTTCCCGCCATGTACGCGCCCGAAACCCGGCTTGTGTCCCGCATTGTTCCTTCGCAGGTCACGCCGCTTGCCGGACGCGATGAACTGTCCCCGTCTGCCCGAGGTCCCCCGGTTCTGGTTTGATCCCTTCAATCAAGACCAATCCAAAGACCTAAGGAAAAGACAATGACCCCTATTAAAACCATTCTGGCTGCCGGTGCAGCTGCCCTTTTTGCTCTGCCCGCTCTGGCTGGCGACATCATGATCAACGATGCCTACGCGCGTGCCTCGGGTATGAACGCTAAGGCCGGCGCGGCCTTCTTCCAGATCATGAACCACGGCGCAGAAGATGACCGTCTGATTGCCGCCAAATCTGATGCCTCCAAACGCGTTGAGCTGCATACCCACAAGGATATGGGCGACGGCGTGATGAAGATGATGGAAGTCGAAGAAGGCTTCCCCGTGGAAGCGGGTGGCATGCATTCACTTCAGCGTGGTGGCGATCACGTCATGTTCATGGGCCTGACCCAACCCTTTGTGGATGGTGAAACCGTGACCGTAACGCTGGTCTTCGAAAAAGCCGGAGAAATGACGGTCGAAATCCCCGTGGATTCTGAAGCGCAACCCAATGGGTGGTGGCATGCAGCACGGTAAGCCTGAAGACGGCAAAATGGGCGAAGGTCACGGGGCCACGGTCCAAGGCGGCACCGGTACCAACTAAGGATAAGGGGTGCGGGGCGGTGAATGCGTCCCCAGCCCCGCACCCTGAATAGGGGTTTCGTCAACCCCGGATGGCCGTAGCGTTTCGCTGCGGCCTTTCTTTTTCAAGACCTGGTAGCTTGCGCCAGAATGTCGTCCACCCAAATCGGCACCAGCTCGGTCGCTGGGCCAAAGCGTGCGTCGTCAAATATCCGTGCCGTATCCGACGGCTCAAGGTTCAGCTCTAGGTTTGGTATTCCCATGCTCCGCGCCTCGGTCACAAAACCTGCAGCGGGATAGACATTGCCTGACGTACCGATCGCGACGAAAAGGTCGGCTTCGCCAAGTGCTGCATAGATTTCATCCATCTGGTACGGCAGTTCGCCAAACCAGACGATGTCGGGTCGGGTGCGCGGTACGGAGCAGTTGGGGCAGGGGGCAGCCGCCGACATTTCGCGCGGGGCGGACCAGCGGTGCCCGCAATCCGCGCAAAGTGCGCCTGCCAGTTCTCCGTGCATATGGATCACCTCGGTCGCGCCACCGCGTTCATGAAGGTCATCCACATTCTGTGTGATCAGCGTGACACGCCCCGTATGCTCTGCCTGCAACCGTCCCAGCGCATCATGGGCCGCATTGGGCGTGGCATCCAGACAATTGGCGCGGCGGGCATTATAGAATTCATGAACCAGATACCGGATTGCGCGCGAACCCCTCGGGTGTCGCCACGTCTTCCAGATCGTACTTCGTCCAAAGCCCATCTACATCGCGAAACGTCCCCAACCCGCTTTCAGCTGAAATTCCAGCGCCGGTCAGGATCAGGATGTGGGTCATTTGAAGCCGCCGTATATGTCCATAGCTTTTTGTAGCAGATCAAGCAGAGCGGCCACTTGCAAGGGATCTTGCGCCTCGATCTCGCCTTGTGCGGCGAAATTGGCAACCCGTTGATGACCTTCGGCTACGGCTTCTAGGTCGCACCATGAAAAGCCCAACCTTACAGGCGCAAGTGGCATTTGCCCTGCCAGAAGTGCGGCGCGCCCCTTGGAGACCGTCAAGGCAAACGGGGTTTCATCAAGCCAGATTTCGGCGCGCAATTCGTCCAATGGTCCGGCGGCACGTTCAATGGCACCGGCAAGAATGGCAACGCGGGACGACGGGGCATTCATAGAAACGCCCCCTTCCGGCACAGGAATATCCCGTCCAAACCGCGCAAGTTCAAACAAGATGCCACGTGTCGCATTCCCGCGATCGGTTAATGCATAGGTTCGTCCGGCTTTTGAAACCAGACCCGCTTCGACCAGTTCAGCCAGACGGGACGATAGCATGTTCGTGGCGATCCCCGGCAAGCCCTCTCGCAGCTTGCCAAAGCCTGACGGACCCGCATGCAGCTCGCGCAGGACATGCAAGGCCCAACGGTTGCCCAAAAGGTCAAGGGATAGGGAAATCGGACAGTTCAAAGAGTATGGTTTTGCGCGCGACATGAGATGCTTTTGGCGCAGTGCTAAGGGGCCTGCAAGAGAGGAAGTGCAGTTTAAGCGAAACAGCGCCCGTTGCGTTTGGTTGACCGGTTTCAACAGGCGTTGCATCCTGAGTACATGGCACTGAAACGCCCTAAACAACCAATGCCTTCTGATGTTGCTGCTCGGCTGCGATCCGAAGGGTTGCAACACGCTTATGACAAGCGCCCGCCCTATCAGAAAAACGATTATCTTGGGTGGATTGCACAAGCCAAACGCCCTGAGACACGACAAAAGCGTATTGATCAAATGTGCAACGAACTGGAAGGCGGACGCTTGTATATGAAAATGATCTGGCGCGACAAACCGGCTGGTTCGTGACAGCCCCGCCCGGCATTGTTACAACCGCCTTATGACCACACACGTTTTATTCGTTTGCCTTGGCAATATCTGCCGTTCCCCCAGCGCCGAAGGCGTCTTTCGTTCTCTTGCGACCGAAGCAGGGTTGGATGTTTTGACGGACAGCGCTGGTACATCAAACTGGCACGTAGGCGATCCGCCCTATGCGCCGATGCAAGCGGCTGCAAAGCTTCGCGATTTTGACCTGTCCGACCTTCGTGCGCGGCAATTCACGGCCCGAGATTTTGAGCAGTTCGATCTGATCATTGGGATGGATGACAGCAATATCGAGAACATCGAACACCTGCGCCCAGAAGGGTCCCTTACGCCGGTAAGATTGTTCACCGATTTCGCGCCCGAGGCAGGCATGGATCACGTTCCCGACCCATACTACACGCGTGACTTCGACCAGACGCTGGATCTGGTTCAGGCGGCGTCAGTCGGATTGATCAAGCACTTGGATTAGCTGCAGTGTTTGGCGACAAGAGCGCCGAATTTCTTGTATTTCTTCCAGAACTTCTCGTCCGTGCGGCGATCAGATTGCCGGGTCGATTGGCTTTTGTGGGGTTCTTTGAAGAACTTGGCGACTTTTGAGCGTTCTCCGCCGGTCAATGTCGCGTTGGCAACTTTCTGAACACAGCTGCAAAGGCTACGCGTCGCGCTGGGTCGATCGGCTTTCATGCAAGCGCGTTCAATCGTGCCACCAGCAATTGCAGATTGTCCTGGTAAAAGCGCCGCCATCAGCGTCGCCGCAAGAACCACTCGTTTCATCTTTACCCTCTTAAATGTCCGCCTCATATGCAGGTCTGAATTGCCCGCTTAGTCTTCAGAATACAGATTGGATCAGTCGAATGCAATTTGTGTAATGGGTCAAAGTTCCGTGATCGAGACCTCGGGCATCAGGCGGGCGACATCCTTTGCGTTACAAAGTTCTGTGGCGGGGCTCATTACAGCCGCACTTGCCGATGCGACACCACATCGCAGCGCGTCTGCCCAGCTTTCACCGCGTGCACGCGACAGGATAAATCCGCCCATGAAACTGTCACCGGCCCCAACTTTGCTTTGGACCGGCACAGGGGGCGTTTGCGCATGCAGGGCGAGATCTGGGGTCACAAGCACCGACCCCTCGGCCCCACGCGCTAGGACGACGCAATGCGCCTTGCTGGTTTCGACCAGCTTTTGTGCGAACTGCACGGCATCCAAAACAGTTTCAAGCGGCCGCCCTGCCAGTGCTTCGCTTTCTGTGCCATCAAGCCTTAGAACATCTGGTGCAAGTGATGCGTTTTCCTGCAAAGCCATCATGGCTGGGCCTGATGTGTCCAGATAAACGATGGCCCCTTTGGCATGCGCCAGTTTGACCAGCTGTGATGGAAATTGCGCTGGAAGACCGGGGGGTTGCGAACCAGACAGCACAACATGCGCCCCTTCGCGCAGCTCTTGCCTTAGACGTTCACACAGCTCTGCAACATGATCCTCCGTCCATTCGGGGCCGGGCATGACAAAGCGATATTGAGACTGCGCCGACTGTTCGGTGACAGCCAGAGAGAACCGGGTTTCCCCAGGAAGATTCAGCACCAACTGCGGTACGCCCTCTTGCGCCAAAAGGTCGGAAAGCTGTTGCCCTCGCGACCCCGCCAAAGCGACAAAGGCCGTTGCGTCGCCCCCAAGATACCGGATCGCACGGGCGACATTGATGCCACCACCACCGGGGTCTATTGCGGGTGCATCACAGCGCAATTTCTCGTTTGCGCGCACACTGCCCATTTGAGTGGACATGTCCAGCGCTGGGTTCAGCGTGATGGTCAGTATGTCTGATTGTGTTTGGGTCATGTCTCTCGGGCTTTTAGCCAGAGACTAAGCCGAGAATGGGGGCGCCACAACGCCCCCTTCTGGTTTATGCCGCGCGCGAGGTCATTGAACGCGCCACAACATCCTGCGCAACCACGGCCGGGCTGACGCCTGCATCTTTCGCAGAAATCAGGATGTTGTTCATCGTATCGTCTAAAGCGCGCAGTTTTTCATCAACCCATTCTACGCGGGTTTCGATCTCAAGAATCTCAGCCGCTGCGTTGATGATACCACCGCCATTGGCGACATAATCAGGTGCATACAGGATGCCGCGACCGTGCAGAAGTTCCGCATCTTGCGACGTCGCCAATTGGTTGTTTGCACCACCTGCCACAGCTTTTACATTCAGGTTCGGAATGGTCTTTGCATTCAAAATTCCGCCAATCGCGCAGGGCGCGAAAATATCAGCTTTGACGCCATAAATCTCGTCCAGAGAAACGGCCTCTGCGCCAAACCCGGTAACAGCGGCTTGCACGCGGTCTGCGTCGATATCCGTGACGACCAGATTGGCACCAGCCGCTTTCAGACGATGACACAGATGCCACCCGACATGCCCCAAGCCTTGAACGGACACAGTACGTCCCTTCAATCGGGCGTCCCCCAAACCATGACGGGCGACCTGACGGATCGAGTTGAAGATACCACGCGCAGTGATGGGGGACGGATCGCCGGACGCAAACTTACCGTCGGCCAGCCCCGCAACAAACCGCGTTTCCTTGGCCACTTCAGCCATATCCGCCGGGGTCATGCCCATATCTTCAGCAGTCCAATACCGCCCCTCGCAAGCGTCTACAGCTTGGCCGAAGGCACGCAGAAGGTCTGGTGTCTTCAAGCTTGTTGGATCGCCCATGATGACAGATTTGCCGCCACCCAAAGGCAGCCCCGCCGCTGCATTCTTATAAGTCATGCCTTCGGACAAGCGCAGCGCATCGGTCAGCGCCTCGTCTTCTGATCCATATGGCTTCATCCGCAAACCGCCTGCCGCAGGGCCAAGCGTGGTCGAGTGAATAGCGATAAATCCAACCAAGCCGAACTCGGGTGCTTCGACGCGATACACGCCTTCGTGGGTGGGCGTTGCCACTTGTGTGATGTTCATGATGTCCTCCGTGTTCTGCACAAGCTAACAACGTGACTTGGGGGAATTTCACCAAAATTAGGCGTGGACTTGTGAAATCTTGGCGATTATCTGATGAGAAACCCGCCAAAACGAGATTTATCTAATGGACGCCATCGACCACCGCATCATCGCCGCCCTGCAAGAGGACGGACGCCAGAAGCTCGGCGACCTTGCTGATTCCGTCGGTCTGTCCCCTACGCCCTGCGCCCGACGGATTGCAGCGTTAGAGCAAAATGGGGTCATTACCGGCTACGGCGCGCGGGTGGACCAGTCGAAGTTGGGGCTGCCTGTGACGGTCTTCATTTCCGTCGAATTGGAAAGCCAAAAACGCGAAGCTATCACCCATTTCGAACGCGCCGTATCGCGCATGGATGAGGTGATGGAATGCCATTTGATGAGCGGCAACCGAGACATCCTTCTACGCATCGTCGTCGCCGACCTGACCGCCTTTGATCGCTTCATGGAGGAAAAACTCATGCGCGTCGAAGGCATCGCAAGGATGCGGTCAAGCTTCACCTTGCGGACTATGGTGAAGCGGAATGTGCTGCCGATGGAGTGAGGGAAGCATCGAAGTCCTTGACGACCCTTTAAATCCACATCATATCCGGCCCATGACCGACCTGAAACATATCCGCAATTTCTCGATCGTCGCACATATCGACCACGGGAAATCCACGCTTGCTGATCGTCTGATCCAAGAGACGAACACCGTTGCTGACCGTGACATGAAAGAGCAGATGCTCGACAGTATGGATATCGAGCGGGAACGCGGGATTACCATCAAGGCGAACACGGTGCGGATCGACTACACCGCCGACAGTGGGCAGGAATACGTCCTGAACCTGATCGACACCCCCGGCCACGTGGATTTCGCGTATGAGGTCAGCCGGTCGATGCGCGCGGTCGAAGGGTCTTTGCTGGTTGTGGACTCGACTCAAGGGGTTGAGGCGCAGACGCTGGCGAATGTGTATCAGGCCATCGACGCGGACCACGACATTGTGCCGATCCTGAACAAAATCGACCTGCCCGCGTCCGATTGTGACCGTGTGGCCGAGCAAATCGAAGATGTGATTGGCATCGACGCGTCTGGCGCTATTCAGGTGTCCGCCAAGACAGGGCAGGGCATCCACGAAACGCTGGAAGCCATCGTGAACGAATTGCCCGCCCCGCAGGGCGACCCAGACGCGCCGCTGAAGGCGATGCTGGTGGACAGTTGGTATGACTCTTATCTGGGCGTGATCGTCTTGATCCGCGTGATCGACGGCAAACTGAAAAAGGGCGAGCGTATTCGCATGCTGTCGACCAACGCTGTGTATCCCGTCGACCGTGTGGGTGTCTTCACGCCCGAGATGCAGCCGATTGACGTGCTGGGACCGGGTGAAATCGGGTTCCTGACCGCCTCGATCAAGCAGGTGCGTGACACGCGGGTGGGCGACACGATCACCCACGAGAAGAAAGGCACCGAAGATGCTCTGCCGGGCTTTAAGCCTGCGCAACCGGTTGTGTTCTGTGGCCTGTTCCCTGTGGACAGTTCCGAGTTCGAAGACCTGCGTGACAGCATCGAAAAGCTGGCGCTGAACGACGCGTCGTTTAGCTCCGAGATGGAAACATCCGCCGCGCTGGGCTTTGGTTTCCGCTGTGGCTTCCTTGGTCTGCTGCACCTTGAGGTGATCCGCGACCGGATCGAACGTGAATACAACATTGAACTGATCACCACCGCGCCGTCGGTGATCTATCACATCTATATGAAAGACGGCTCGATGATCGAGCTGCACAACCCCGCCGACATGCCCGACTTGTCAACGGTCGATCACATGGAAGAGCCGCGCATCAAGGCGACGATCCTTGTGCCGGACGAATATCTGGGCGACGTGCTGAAACTGTGTCAGGACCGCCGGGGCATCCAGTTGGACCTGACCTATGCCGGGTCGCGCGCCATGGCTGTCTATGACCTGCCGTTGAACGAGGTTGTGTTCGACTTCTACGATCGCCTGAAATCGGTCACGAAGGGCTACGCGTCATTTGATTATCAGATGGAGGGCTATCGCGAGGACAATCTGGTCAAGATGTCGATCCTTGTGAATGACGAACCCGTCGACGCGCTGTCCACCATGGTTCACCGTGACCGCGCCGAAATGCGTGGCCGCGCGATGGTTGAAAAGCTGAAAGACCTGATCCCCCGCCACATGTTCAAAATCCCGATCCAAGCGGCGATTGGCGGCAAGGTGATTGCGCGCGAGACTCTGTCTGCCCTGCGCAAAGACGTGACCGCGAAATGCTACGGCGGCGACGCGACCCGGAAGAAGAAACTGCTGGAGAAGCAGAAAAAGGGTAAGAAGAAAATGCGTCAATTCGGGAAAGTGGATATCCCGCAGGAAGCTTTCATTAGTGCTTTAAAAATGGATGACTAAAGTAATCCGTTTATGAGCACAGTGCGCGGCAGCGAATTGCAAAGCAAATCGCGTGCGAACCCTTGCTGCACTTTTCTTGCTTTCAGTTTACGGCATGCCAGATCCGTTGCCGATAGTTGTTGCTCTGCGCTTCAACCATGGGTATTTCTGGTTCGTTAAACGGAAATATATTCTGAGGTAGCCCGTGTCCCGCTGGAAAACTGAGTTCGAAAAGCATGCCATTCATGAAACAGTCAGACAGTCACAAGAGTGGCTAGAGATTGCTATCGACGAGCCAAACGAAGAACTCACCATTGAACTACGTAGGCTAAAAAAGGTCCTCGAAAATCTCAATGGTGTGCTTGCCTCGATTGATCCAGAGATTACGCCAATAGTTCTGATGGATCAAATTGAACAACACCTAAAAAATCCGAGTTTTTGGGGTCAGTTGAGCACTTTTCACAATTCCCCTACCGTTGGCCATCTAACCACAGCAAACAACTATATTAGCAGTCAGGCAGCAGCAATATTCCAACTCTCAGGTTTTTCTACCGATGTTACCGTGATAAATAGCCAGAAAACCCTAGAAGAAACATTCGACTCCTTTTGTTCCTCAATTACAAAGAAATCGTCCGAATTCTCAGTCGAGCTTGGCAATCAAAAAGCCGCACTCGAAAGCCTAAAGCAAAAGGAACAGGCTCTAAGTGACGCCGTGGATGCTCTTGATGGTTCACAGAGGGAAAAGATGTCAGAATGGCTTGAGCAATTTTCTAGCGACCAATCACAGCGCGCTAAGGAGTTCTCAGAAAAGCAAATAGATCGAGATGAGCAATACTCGGCATGGTCCCAGATGTTTCAAACTGAAAAGGATGCTGTCTTTCAAAAAAGAGATGCTGCATGGGTGAAGAAAACCAACGCACTCTTTGAGAACTTCAAATCGAAAGTTGACGAGATAACGAAGGATTCTGAAAATCGTCATGCTTCAATCTTGGAAATGCACGGGCTTGTTGCAGAAGACAGCGTTGCAGGTGGTTACAAAAGTTTGGCAGACCACGAACGAGGGCAAGCAAATGTATGGCGTTGGATATCTATAGTCTTCATTGGATTGACAGTGTTGTGGATCGCTCTCACCTACTGGAACACTATGAGTTTTTCTACGGCTGAAGGCTCTGTGAACATTTCGTTTGCAGGGACACTCGACTGGGCGCAAATTGCGAAAGCGGCTTCGTTGACCGCGGTCCTACTCTACGGAGCTGTCTTTTCCTCTAAACAATCAAGCCTTCATAGACAAAATGAGAAGCGAACGCGTTGGTTTGCGCTTGAAGTCAAGGCGATAGGGCCATTCATCGAATCTTTAGACGAGACTAAACGAAAAGAGCTGATTGCGAAGTTTAGTGAACGGCTTTTTGGGCAAGAAACTGAAGAGTCCAAAGATTCACATGGTGAGACAAACTTTGATCCAAATGTTCTGAAAATGTTGGGAACACTGGTGAAAGATGTTTCATCTTCCTTAAAATAGCTGGCTTGTCATAGTCAGGCGCCGCCTCCAAATTTCCGCGTGACTCCCATTCCCAATCCCCCCTATAGCTCCCTCACCCAACCCCGGAGCCCACATGACCTGCCCCCTCTGCGCCTCAGACGCCCCTCTATCCTCCATCCCCGTTCCCGGCGGACCCGCAGATGCCTCGGCTGAGATTTGCGCCACCTGCGCCGCTCAGATCGACGGCACACCGGAAGAGACCCATTGGCGGGGACTCGCGTCCTCGATGTGGTCCGAGGATGTGGCGGTTCAGGTGTTGTCTGTGCGGATGTTGAAGCGGATTGAGGCCTCTTGGGCGCAGGATTTGCTGGACCAAGTGTATCTGGACGAGGACACGCAGGCGTGGGTCGACAATGTTGCCGCGGCCTCCAACCACAAGGATGCCAACGGGGCGGTGCTGAACCAAGGCGACAACGTGGTGTTGATCAAGGACTTGCCCGTGAAGGGCGCGGGGTTCACGGCGAAACGCGGCACAGCGGTGCGTGGGATCAGCCTTGTGGCGGACAACCCGGAACATATCGAGGGTCGCGTTGAAGGGCAGCGCATTGTCATACTGACGCAGTTCGTGAAGAAGAAGTAGGCAGGGCAGGGTCTGTCGGCTATTCCGCCCGGCAAGGAGACCCCTCATGCGCTCGCCATTATTCAAAATCGTCATGACATTTTACGGGATCATCGGGTCCACGCTGGCATCTGTGCTGGTGGTGATCGCGTTGGTGAACGGTGTCACGGGCCTGTGGCCATTGCTGGGCGCGGCGGCGGTTGGATTCGTGATCGGTCTGCCGGTGAGTTACTATGTCGCGCGCGCAATGATGGGCGATTGATCCGGATCAAAGAAGCGGTTCAAACGGGGTGCCTATATCCATTCGATATATCGCATCTAACACAAGGAATTCACGATGCTCCGCTTGGCTTTGGTCCTTTACGCCATCATTGGCACATCTCTTGCAGGTATCTTCATGGTCGCAGCGCTGACCATGGGCATGGACACCGCACAGCCCATCATCTGGGCCGCCGCGGCAGGGTTCTTGGTCGGTCTTCCGGTCTCGTGGTTCATTGCCAAACAGATCGACGCATGACTTGAAAGTTTCAGGTTGAATTACGGGCGCACGCAAGGGTAATGCTCTGGTGTGCGGTCCCGTAGCTCAACTGGATAGAGCATCTGCCTTCTAAGCAGAGGGTTGGGGGTTCGAGTCCTCCCGGGATCGCCATATTTTCAGATCAATAGAAGATGTTGTTCTCAGGGATCGTCTGAGCGGGCGAACGCTGCTTGGATTGATGTTTCTGAATTTCCGTAGAATCAGAAAAGAAAAAAGCCGCCGAGAAAACCCGGCGGCTTTGTGTTCCGATCCCTCGTAAAGGGGAAGTATCTACACTAGTGGAACTTTTTGATTTCGCCTGACTTGAGGCGTGACAGGTAGCTGTCCAGCTCGCCTTTCACCACGGGCATCAGGAAGTACAACGCGACGATGTTGACCACCGCCATGGCGAAGATTGCTGCGTCTGAGAAATCGATCACAGGGCCAAGGTTGGCCGAAGCGCCTATTACAACGAAGATGCAGAAGATGACCTTGAACACCAGCTCTTTGGTGTGGCCTTCACCGAACAGGAAGGTCCAGGCCTTAAGGCCGTAGTAGGACCAGCTGATCATGGTCGAGAAAGCAAACAAGATAACCGCAATCGCCAGGATGTACTTGAAGAAAGGAATGGCTGACGAGAACGCTGCAGATGTCAGCGCGACGCCTTTGTTGCCATCAACCGTTTGAATGGTCGATGCACCTTCATCCAGCAGATACAGGCCTGTGTTCGGATCGCTGACCAGCTGGCCAGTGATGATGATCACCAAAGCGGTCATCGTACAGATCACAACGGTATCAATGAACGGCTCAAGCAGGGACACGAAGCCCTCGGTGATAGGTTCTTTCGTACGAACTGCCGAGTGGGCAATCGCTGCGGAACCAACACCAGCTTCGTTCGAGAACGCAGCCCGTTTGAAGCCTTGGATCAGAGCGCCGACCATGCCACCAGCAACACCGGCTCCGGTAAATGCACCAGAGAAGATCTCGCCAAAAGCCCAGCCGATCATGTTTGCGTTCATGATCAGGATAACCAGTGCGGTCAGCACATAAAGCACGCCCATGAAGGGAACGACTTTTTCAGTTACCTTGGCAATGGATTTCAGGCCACCAACGATCACGGCAAATACGATTACGGCAAAGATCACACCTGTGATCCAACCCGGGAAGTCACCGACAACGTTTGCAATCTGTGCATGCGCTTGGTTGGCTTGGAACATGTTGCCGCCACCCAAAGCACCCAGGATACAGAAGACCGAGAACAGGACCGCCATGAAGCTGCCTGCTGGCAGACCACGTTCGGCAAAGCCTTTGGTCATATAGTACATAGGGCCACCGGAAACGGTGCCGTCCTCGTACTCATTGCGGTACTTCACGCCCAGCGTACATTCGGTGAACTTCGACGCCATGCCCATTAGGCCAGCGAGGATCATCCAGAATGTTGCACCGGGTCCACCAATGCCGACCGCGACTGCGACGCCGGCAATGTTGCCAAGGCCCACGGTGCCTGAAAGGGCAGTTGCAAGTGCTTGGAAGTGGCTAACCTCGCCGGCGTCATTGGGGTCGGAGTAGTCACCTTTGACCAGCGAGATCGAGTGCGGGAATGCCCGGAACTGGATAAAGCCGAAATAAAGCGTGAATACGGTTGCGGCGATAACCAGCCACATCACGATCCACGGGAAGGTGGTTCCGGGGAACGGGCTGAAGATTAAGCTTACAAACCATCCGGTCGCGCTTGCGAAACCTTCATTGATGGTCTGGTCCAATGATTGTGCCATGGCTGGCGCGGATGCTGCCAACATGGCGGGCACAGCAAGGGCTGCCGCCTTAATTTGATTGGTCATGATGTTTCCTGTTCGCTTTAAGGCACGATGGTCACTGGCACCGGTGCAGCCTGTGCAAGGCTGATAGCAACGGAACCGAATACACGCGAAGAAAGACCAGGCTCGCCATTGCGGCCGATCACGATCTGGTTAGCACCACATTCGTTGGCAATATCACCAAGGGTCGTGGCGATATTTCCGTATTTAAGTGCGGTGTCGACCTGCAGCCCGCTATCTTTCAGGCTTTCAACAGCTGGAGTAATTATCGCAGCTTCTGCGCGCTCTAGTTCTTCACCACGGCGCTTATGACGTTCTTCCAATTCATTTGGCGTCAAAAAGGAATACGGCGACCATTCCAACACGTGGGCAACAACGATGCTGCCGCCCAGCGTTTTGGCCAAATCCGTAGCGAATGCGAGCGCCGCTTTGGCGCTGTCACTGCCGTCATAACCGACGACGATCTTATGGGACATGTTTCCCTCCCTTTAATTGTAGCGTCCGTTTCAGGACATGTTCAGGTTAGCGCAACCAAGATAAGAAAGGTTCTTCCATTTCTTGATTAATAGGAAAATTTCTGGAAATATTTCCATCTGAGGGCTTCAAAAGAGAAAATTTCCTATGGACCAACTTGATATCCACATTCTTTCCATCCTTCAAAAGGACGGTCAGATATCGATGGCGCGGTTGTCCGAGAAGGTCGGGCTGTCACTGTCAGCCTGCCATCGGCGTGTCAAATTGCTTGAGGCTGACGGGAAAATTTCCCACTACGCTGCGCGCCTTAACCGCAAGTCCGTCGGGCTTGAAATACAAATCTTTATCGAGGTCAAACTGGTAAGTGCTCGACGGCATGATATTACTGCGTTTGAGGAAGCTATTTGCCAGATGCCAGAGGTTTTGGAGTGTCATCTGATTTCGGGTGAATTTGATTATCTCATCCGGGTAGCAGCCCGAAACACCGAGGATTACGAAACGCTATATCGTGAACGGTTGTCGCTTATTCCCTCGGTCGCGCAGATGAAAACCTTGCTGTGTCTTTCCACGGTAAAAGAGTTCCGGGGATTTCACCTGACTGCGTGACGATCGTCTGGTAGGCGGCACAACCGATAGGGCAATCGCTGAAGGGCCGACATTAAGACGTGGGCGGGAATACTGCTGTCTTCTTAACAGTCCCATAGACAAAGCTTGTATCGATCGAAGCGATGCCGCCGATCGGGTGGATCCGGGTGCGAATGAAATCTTCATAGGCGTTAAGGTCGGGCACCAGAACCTGCAGTTGATAATCCATAGCCCCGGTCATCACGTGGCATTCAAGCACTTCGTCAATCATTCGGACCCGTTTTTCAAAGTTCTGCACATCAACTTCGTTATGCCGTTCAAGCCGGATGCGCACGAAGACAGTAATGGATAGGCCGTAAGCGGCCGGGTCCACGTCGGCACTATATCCCTGAATGACGCCGTCGGCTTCCAGATTGCGAACTCTGCGCAAGCAGGGCGACGGCGACAGGTTCACTTCTTGGGCGAGATCCTGGTTTGTCATGCGGCCATCTTTTTGCAGTGCACGGATGATCTGCCTGTCTTTCGTGTCCATTTTCGGTCCTAAATTAGTAGATTATGCCAATATAGTATCAATTGGTGGCATTGTTGGCAATTCAATGCCGCGCGATGGGGTTCATTATGTCACTAAATGAATCAGGAGCTTCCAATGACCCACTCAACAGGTTTCGCCACTCGTGCCATCCATCACGCATATGATCCGTTTCAGAATGAGGGCGCGCTAACACCGCCATTGCATTTGACGTCGACCTTTGCCTTTGAAACGGCCGAAGCTGGCGGTGAGATGTTCGAAGGTGAGCGCCCGGGTCACATCTATAGCCGCATCTCAAACCCGACCTGCGACCTGTTGGAGCAACGCATAGCAACTTTGGAAGGGGCCGAGGCTGGTCTTGCATTGTCTTCCGGCATGGGGGCAATTACCGCAGCACTTTGGACGCTTCTGTCGCCCGGCGACGAAGTGCTCGTGGATAAGACCCTATATGGCTGCACCTTCGCATTCATGCGGCACGGATTGGCGAAATGGGGTGTAACCATCACCCACGTGGATATGACGGACCCCGAAAACCTGCGCAAAGCGATCTCGGACAAAACGCGGGTGGTTTATTTCGAAACACCAGCCAATCCGAATATGCGTTTGGTAGATATCGAAGCCTCCGCCCGGATTGCCCATGAGTTTGGTGCGCAGGTGATTGTCGACAACACCTATGCCACGCCATACCTGACCCGCCCGATTGAAATGGGGGCTGACATCGTTGTGCATTCGGCCACCAAGTATCTGGGGGGGCACGGTGACGTGGTCGCCGGACTTGTCGTCGGCACGGCCGAGCAGATCGAGGAAATCCGGCTGGTTGGCATGAAGGATATGACCGGGGCGGTGATGGCGCCGTTCAACGCCATGCTGATCTTGCGCGGGTTGAAGACACTTGCGTTGCGAGTGGATCGGCATTGCGCTTCGGCGCAAACGGTTGCTGCATTCTTGGAAACCCATCCGGCGATCACCGCCGTGCATTATCCGGGATTGGAAAGCTTCCCACAGCATGCGTTGGCTGAGCGTCAGATGGACCAACCCGGTGCTATGATCGCATTCGAGGTCGAAGGCGGTATGCAAGGCGGCATTCAACTGATGAACAATCTGAAAATGATCCAGAGGGCCGTATCGCTAGGGGATGCAGAAAGCCTGATCCAGCACCCAGCATCGATGACACACTCGACCTATACGCCCGAAGAGCGTGCCGCGCATGGGATCAGCGATGGACTAATCCGCTTGTCTGTTGGCCTTGAAGAGGTGACAGATATACTTGCGGATCTGGGACACGCGTTGCCAATTCCTGCTAAACATGCTGCCGAATAAGGAGGGTTCTATGTCCACCGAGATGCAACACCTCAAGACTATTGAGCAACGACTGCTGTGGTTGTCACACTGGATGATCCATCACGCCAATCACGTGCGCCCCAAAGTGGACGGGATCAAAGTTGGCGGGCACCAGGCCAGTTCAGCCTCGATGGTGTCGATCATGACGGCGCTGTATTTTTCGACGCTGAAGCCAGAAGATCGTGTGGCGGTGAAGCCGCATGCATCACCTGTGTTCCACGCCATTCAGTATCTGATGGGCAACCAAACCCGCGAGAAGATGGAAAACTTTCGCGGTTATGGTGGGGTTCAGTCTTACCCCAGCCGAACCAAAGATATTGATGATGTCGATTTCTCGACCGGCTCGGTTGGGCTTGGCGTGGCGGTCACGTCGTTTGCCTCGATCATCCAAGACTACATCAAGGCGAAAAGCTGGGGTACTGATGCGCCGATGGGCCGTATGGTGGCGCTGGTTGGTGATGCCGAACTGGACGAGGGCAACATTTACGAAGCCCTGCAGGAAGGTTGGAAAAACGATCTGCGCAACACGTGGTGGATCATCGATTATAACCGCCAGTCGCTGGATGGGATTGTCCGCGAAGGGTTGTTCGAACGCGTCGAAAAGATCTTTGACGCGTTTGGCTGGGACGTTGTGCGCATCAAGCACGGCACGCTGCAATGTGCGGCCTTTGAAGAGCCGGGCGGGGACAAGCTGCGCGACTGGATCGACAGTTGCCCCAACCAGGATTACTCGGCCCTGACTTACATGGGCGGTGAGGTTTGGCGCAAACGTCTGATGGACGATCTGGGCGATCAAGGTGATGTGACTGCGCTGATTGAAGCGCACAGCGACGAAGAGCTGGCAGCCTTGATGGAAAACCTTGGCGGCAACTGCGTCGAGACGATGGCCCAGACATTCGACGCCATCGACCATGACCGCCCCACCTGTTTCCTTGCCTACACGATCAAGGGCTGGGGTACGCCGATTGCGGGCCACAAAGACAACCACGGCGGGTTGATGAACAACACGCAGTTTGGTGCGTGGCAGAAGCACATGGGTGTGACTGAAGGTGACGAATGGGAGCCGCTGGCCACTGTCGAAGATCAGGCTGCTCTTCGGGATTTCTTGTCCAAAGCGCCTTTCTTTGCCCAAGGTCCGCGCCGCTTTGCCGATGATAAGATCGAGGTGCCCGCGATCGAGATGGATACCTCGCGCGAGATCTCGACCCAGATGGCGTTTGGCAAGGTGCTGGACGATCTGTCCAAGGGTGACAGCAAGCTGGCCGAACGGATCGTAACGACGTCCCCTGACGTGACGGGCACGACGAACCTTGGTCCGTGGGTGAACCGCCGCAAGCTTTTTGCCCGCACCGCACAGGCTGATGCGTTTATCGAAAACCGCATCCCTTCGACCGCGAAATGGGAGTTCACACCCGAAGGTCAGCATATCGAACTTGGCATTGCCGAGATGAACTTGATGCTGCTTTTGGGGGCTGCGGGCCTTAGCCACAGCCTGTTTGGCAAGCGGCTGATCCCGGTTGGCACCGTGTACGATCCCTTCGTGGCACGTGGTTTGGATGCACTGAATTATGCCTGTTATCAGGATGCGCGGTTCTTGCTGGTTGGCACCCCGTCAGGTGTCACGCTTGCCCCCGAAGGAGGCGCGCACCAGTCGATTGGATCGCCATTGATCGGGATGTCGCAGGACGGCCTAGCCTCGTTCGAACCGGCATTTGCTGACGAACTGGCCGTGATCATGGAATGGGCGTTTGACTACCTTCAGCGCGATGGTGAGGGCGACCCGGATGAACGGACTTGGCTGCGCGATGAAACCGGCGGCTCTGTCTATCTGCGCCTGACCACCAATCCCATTGAACAACCCGGAAAACGTGTGGACGAGGACTTCCACCAAGGGGCCATTGATGGCGCCTATTGGATGCGCAAACCCGGCCCGAATTGTGAGGTCGTGATTGCCTATCAAGGTTCGGTCGCCCCTGAAGCGATCAAGGCCGCTGGCATCATCGGTGAAGGGCGACGCGATGTTGGCGTTCTCTCTGTCACCTCGGCTGATCGGTTGAACGCGGGCTGGACGGCGGCGCAACGTGCGCGGTCGCGAGGGAACGCAGAAGCGCAATCTCATATCGAGGCGCTGTTGGGCACGTTGCCGCCGCATTGTAAGATCATCACGGTGATCGATGGGCACCCCGCGACGCTTTCGTGGTTGGGGTCTGTGACGGGTCATCAGACCATCCCGTTGGGTGTTGAGCATTTCGGTCAAACCGGCACGATTGGCGATCTGTATCGTCATCACGGGATTGATGCCGAAGCCATCGTCGAGAAGGTGAATGGTCTGACGTCAGGTAAGCGGGTTGCCCGTGGTGTAAACGCGCCTGCCTGATGTGATCGGTGGCTGGTGAACAGCACCTAATACGATTTCTTAGGGCGTCGTGCGTTTTGGAGAAGACGTCGACGCCCTTTGCACAAGCCGAAGTTCGCAATTCGTTGCGGTTGTTCCTTCGGTTTCCCCTGTCACGGTTTTTATGATCTGTTCAGCGGCCAATGCGCCGATACGACGTGCCGGAATGCGAATGGTTGAAAGCGATGGTTCGATCTCGCCCGAGCCTTTGAAATCGCCGATCCCCATGATCGACAAATCATTTGGTACATGAAGTCCTAGCTGTAGCGCTGCGTAAAGAACGCCTTGCGCAATGATGTCATTGCCGCACAGGATTGCAGTCGGTCGCCGCGTTCCGGAAAGCAGCGTCAGACTTGCCTGCTTGGCTTCCGCAATGTTGTAGGGGGACTCAAGTCGCCAGTCATCCGGGATCGCGATCTGTTCTTGCTGAAACACGTGAACGGCACCTTGCAGGCGGTCCCGGGCACGGTCATTCCCAGCCGGATCCGGAAAGATAAACGCGATGTCGCGATGGCCAAGGTCCAGAAGGTGGCGCGCGGCCAGTCGACCCGCTTCCGAGTTCTGGACCCCCACACAGGACAGCCGAGCGTCACTTTCGTAGTTCCATATTGCGACGCTTGGAATGGCTTGCTGTTCGATCAGCTGATAGGTCGCTTCGCTGTGCTCAAGACCAATAACGGCAAGCCCATCAACCCTGTGCTCAAGCAGTTTACGCAGCATCGCATATTCGCGATCAAGGTCGAACCCGTGGGACACAATAAGCATCGTGAATCCCAGCTCATCCAGTGCTTCTGAGAAAGATTGGATGAGCTCTGCAAAGATTGCATTGTCGATTGTGGGGACAACCAGTCCGATTGTCCCGGTCCGACGCCCATGCATGACCTGCGCTGCACGATTTCGGATATACCCAAGCTTTTGCACCGCCCGATCGATTTTCTTGCGAGTCGCTGGTTTCAACAAATCAGGGTGATTGAAACTTCGCGATACGGTCGAGATCGAGACCCCAGCCGCCTTCGCAACATCGACAATATCCGGCTTAGTCTTTTGTTTTCGGTTCATATTTCTGGCTCTTCGCACTAAAAAATGAAAACATTTGCAAAACTATTTTCATGTCTTAGCTTTAATTGTCAACGCGTGATCAAAAACGGGACGGCATCTTGGAATTTCTATATTACTTCGGTGATGTGTTCACACCAATCTCATTCGGCCTTTTGCTTTTAGGCACGATTGGGGGGCTTATCCTTGGTGCAACGCCGGGACTTTCGCCCACGATGGCTGTCGCGTTGCTGATACCCTTCACCTTTCACCTGGCGCCCGTGCAGGGGCTGATCCTTCTGGGGGCCGCTTATACCTCGACGGTGGCGGGTGGCGCTGTCAGCGCTATTCTTTTGAAGATCCCGGGTGCGCCTGCAAACATTGCGACGACACTGGATGGTCACACCATGGCCAAGCAGGGCAAAGGGGCGCAAGCGCTTCAGCTTAGCTTCCTTGCCTCGGCTGTTGGGGGTGTGTTCGGTGTTCTTCTGCTAATCTTTCTGACACCCGTTCTGTCGCAATGGGCGCTGGCCTTTGGGCCAAGCCATCTGTTCTGGCTCGCCATCCTTGGGGTCACAGTCATTGGTTCGCTGGACAGCGCATCGGTGGTGAAGGGTCTTCTGTCGGGGTGCATTGGCCTGTGGCTTGCAACCATTGGATTTGACGACATCATGGGTGCACAGCGGTTTATCTTCCACCCGGCTTTGGGTGGCGGCATCAACATCATCGCGGCGCTTATCGGGCTGTTTGCCATTCCGCAGGTTCTGACCATGTTCGCCAAAGGGCGCAGTGCGACGAATGCGGAGGTGATCGAGGTCGAGAAACATTCGATCATGGATGCCATTCGCGAGATTCTTCGCCGCCCGAAAGCCCTGAGCATTGGAACCATCACAGGTTCGATCATCGGGCTTATTCCGGGCGTCGGGGGGCAGATCGCGGGTCTTGTCGCCTATGACCAAACTAAGAAATTCAGCTCGGAGCGTGAAAAGTTCGGCAAGGGCCACAGCGAAGGCGTGATCGCGGCTGAGGCGGCCAACAATGCCATGGTCGGGCCAAGCCTTGTGCCACTTCTGACGCTTTCCATCCCCGGATCGCCAACCGCAGCGGTACTGTTGGGTGGCCTACTGATCCACGGAATTTTCCCGGGCACTGACCTGTTCGACAATCACCCGGACGTGGCATGGACCTTCATCAACTCGATGCTGATCGGACAAATCCTGATGTGCATCTTTGGGCTTTATGTGGCCGGTCTTGCCGCCCGCGTGGCGCAGGTCCCGCAAAGCGTCATGGCTGCTGTGGTGCTTGGGCTTGCCGTCTTCGGAAGCTACTCGGTCCAATCCAGCATGGGCGACGTTTACGTAATGGCGACGCTGGGCGTCATGATGTACTTCCTTGAACGCTTTGGTTTCTCGGCCGCGCCGCTGGTGCTTGGTCTGATCTTAGGTCCGATCGCCGAGGCAAACTTTATCCAAGGATCGATGATAGCAGGGGCCACCGACGGGATGGCCAGCTACTTCCTGTCCGGAATGTTGAACATCGTCCTGATCGCAATCGTCGTTGCGTCGATCGCCTATTCAGTCTGGATGGAACTTCGCAACCGCCGCTATACGTCGAAAGAGGAGATCATGGGATGAGCCACGTTAGTCTTCCCCGTATTCAACACATCGTCGCGTCTGGTGCTATCGCCTTGGTCGGCATGTGGGTCGCTTGGGTCAGCTACACGCAGCAACCGTCCGAAGCATTCCTGTTCCCGCGCCTCATCTCGACCGCCTTTGTCGTGTTGGCTTTGTGGACTTTTGTCAAAGCGATCCTGGGTTGGACGAAAGTTGGGAACGGAGTTTCACAGCGGGATTTCGTCTGGCTGCTGCCGGGTTTGATCATTGCGCTTATCTATATCTTCTGGGCGGCCAAAGCGCTGGGCTTTTACACAGCCGGCACAATCGCCTTCTTCATCCTGCTTAGCTTTTACGACCCTGCACCACATGGTGAAGCCAAAACGTGGATCAAGCGTGTGATTATCACCGCTGGTTTTTTGGCCGTGATGTATGGGCTCTTCGCCATGCTGCTCAAAGTTTACACACCACGAGAGATATTTTTCTGAACAAGACCGCGCAAAAGCGGCAAACGCACATCCAAGGGAGAGTATCTTAAATGAAACATCTACTGGCAGGCGCCGCATTGGCGCTGATGTCCCTGTCCGGTGGCGCAGCCATCGCCGAGGACTACCCCGAACGTCCCATCATGATGATGGTTAGCTATGGCGCAGGCGGCGCCACCGACTTTCAGGCGCGCATCGTCACCATGACGGCGGGCAATGAAGACGCGCTTGGCATGCCTGTGGCCATTATCAACAAACCCGGCGCTGGTGGCCGTGTTGGTTGGAACTGGCTTGCAACGCAGGCTGAGGCTGATGGTTACACGTTGGGCGCATACAATGTTCCCCACTTTATTGCTCAGTCGATCAAAGGTGGCGTGGAATACTCAGCCGACAGTTTTGAGCCCATCGCCAACTGGGGCGCAGACCCAGCTGTGTTTGTTGTCGGCAAAGATAGCCCAATGAACTCGATGGAAGATGTCGTGAACTACGCCAAGGAAAACCCGGGCAAGCTGACCTTCTCAGGTGCAGGCCTCTTTGTGGGTCACCACATCGCAGCGCTTCAGCTTGAAAAAGCCGCCGACGTGAAAATGGCTTACATCCCGACCAAAGGTGGCGGTGCCGCAGCGATGAAGGCTGTGATCGCGGGTGACGTAATGGGTGGCGTGAACAACCTGTCTGATGCCTTCCGTGCAGAGCAAGCTGGCAACGTCAAAATTCTGGGTGTGTTCGATCTGGAACGCAACGAGTTCCTGCCAGACGTTCCGACCCTGAAAGAACAGGGTTATGACATCGACAATGCCAGTGTGAACTTCCGCGGTGTCATGGTGCCCAAAGGCACCCCGCAAGACGTCATCGACAAACTGGCTGCAAGCGTTCCTGAGATGTTCAAGAACTCTCGCGTAGCAGGCAAAATGAAAGCCGGTGGATCGCCCATGCACATCATGACCCGTGAAGAGGTTCAGGCGATGTGGGCAGCCCGTCAAGAGACACTCGCAGAGCTTCTTGCAGGTCTTTAACAAGTAGAGCAGTACCAACGGATAGGGCGGTCGTCGCCCTATCCACTTCAATAGGAATTCCGTGATGAATGCACATGATGATATTGCCCAAGTAAGCGCGATTGTGGCCCGTGCGCGTGCCGCCCAGAAAGCTTACGAAGCTGGCGCCAGCCAAGCGCGATATGACCGCGCGGCCGAAGCCGCCGCTTGGGCAATCATGGAGCCTTCACGCAATAAGGCCTTGGCCGAGCTTGCGGTTGAAACAACCGGACTTGGCAATGTGCCTGACAAGATGATCAAGAACCACCGCAAGACCCTTGGCCTGATGCGCGACATCAAAGGTGTGAAAACGCAAGGGATCATCCGGGACGATGCGGCATCCGGCATAACCGAGATCGCCCGCCCCATCGGGGTGATTGGCGCTGTGGTCCCATCAACCAATCCGGCGGCCACGCCTGCCAACAACATCATCAATTCACTGAAGTGCGGCAACGCGGTTGTTGTTGCCCCATCGCCGAAGGGTGTGGCGAGCTGCGAGCTGCTTCTGTCCTACATTCACGCGGAGTTCGACAAACTGGGGCTGGATCATGATCTGGTTCAGATGATCCCCGCGCCGGGGTCCAAAGCCAAAACGCAGGCGATGATGGAGCTGTGCAATCGCGTGATCTGCACGGGCAGTCAGAACAACGTGCATCGCGCACAGACCTGCGGCACACCCGCTGTGGCTGTTGGTGCAGGCAATGTGACCGTGATCGTGGATGAGACTGCTGACCTAAAGTCCGCAGCCCAGAAAATCACGGCGTCCAAGACCTTCGACAACGCGACCTCGTGTTCGTCCGAGAACTCGATGATCGTCGTCGACGCAATCTATGACGACTTCATCGCAACACTGGCCGACGAGGGCGGCGCGCTGGTGAAAGACGAAGCGCAGATCGTCTCGAAGCTTTGGCCTGACGGGCATCTGAACCGTGAGGTGATCGCGCAGGATGCCGACAAGATGATCGAGGCGCTTGGCCTGTCTGGTCAGGTCCCGGATGACACCAAGTTCTTGGCGGTCGAGACACAAGGCATCGGCCCGGATCATCCACTGTCGGGCGAAAAGCTCAGCCGTGTCGCGGCGCTGTATCGCGCAAAGGATTATGATGATGCGCAGGCCATCGCCACGCGTATTCTGGACTATCAAGGAGCAGGGCATTCCATCGGCATTCACACCGCTGATGATGCACGTGCTGTCGCGCTGGGCGCGTCGATGCCGACCTGCCGGGTCATCGTCAATCAGGCGCACACCTTCGCCACGGGCGGGTCGTTTAACAACGGGATGCCGTTCTCGCTTTCCATGGGGTGCGGCAGTTGGGGTGGCAATGCGATTGATGAAAATCTGCATTGGAAGCACTTCATCCAAAGCACCAAGATTGTGCGTGAAATTCCCCCCGTTGAACCCGCAGTCGAAGACATCTTCGCGGATTACTGGGCCGACGCTGGGAAATGATGGTGGACGATCATACGCCCCCCAACGGTACCGTCCGCGATTGGCTGGATGACCGGGCAAGGGGGATCGGTGATCGTGATGCCTATCTATTTTTCGATGGCGAGCCCGCGCTGACCTGGTCGAATTTGCGGGGCAGGGCGCAGCATTTGGCGGGGCAACTTACCGCGCTGGGGCTGGAGAAAGGGGCGAGTGTCGCGATCCTCCAACCAAACGGGCGCGAGGCCGTCGAATGCCTTTACGGAGTGCTCTACGGCGGGTTCCGCGCGACGGTGATCAACCTTGTCGCCGGAGACGAGGCCATCGGATATGCGCTGGATCATTGCGAGGCGCGTATCGCTTTAGTTGGCGAAGCCCAAGCGGAGTTGTTCGAAAGAGTTCGCCCAAAAAGAATGTCGCGGTTTTCTGCTGGTTGCGCTAACGAGACCCCGACGCTGCATCCGCTGGCCCCCGACGACGATGCGCTGCTTATGTATACCTCGGGCACCACGGGTCGACCCAAAGGCGTAGTGCATAGCCATGCAAGTCTTCTGGCTGGTGGTTGGACGCCCGCCGTGGCCCACAAGCTGACGCCGGATGATCGTGGCCTCTGCGTGCTTCCAATTTATCACATCAACGGGCTGTGCGTGACGCTCCTGAGCACGCTGGTCTCAGGCGGGTCGCTTGCGGTGTCCGAGAAGTTCTCGGCAAGCAAGTTTTGGGATCAGTGTGAACAGGCGAAAGTAACTTGGTTCTCGGTCGTGCCGACCATCATCTCGCATTTGCTGCATTCGGATATCACCCCTTCATCCGATACCCGTGCCCGCCTGCGGTTCGGGCGTTCAGCTTCTTCTCCGTTGTCGCCCGATGTTCAGACGGCGTTCGAAACCCGGTTCGAAGTTCCGATTGTCGAGACGATGGGGCTGACGGAAACAGCGGCTCAAATACTATCCAATCCTCTTCCACCAGGTGTCCGCAAAATCGGATCACCGGGGAAAGCCTATGGGAACGAAGCCTGTATCCTGTCCACTGATCTGAAGCCCCTGCCACCGAACACCAAGGGAGAGATTGCGGTGCGTGGTCCGAATGTGATGCGCGAGTATCTGAAGAACCCAGAGGCCACGCTTGACACGTTCACACCCGACGGATGGCTACGCACCGGTGATCTTGGGCATGTAGATGAAGACGGGTATTTCTTCGTGACGGGTCGCTTGAAAGAGCTGATCATCAAGGGCGGCGAAAACATCGCCCCACGCGAAATCGATGAAGCGCTCTATTCGCATCCAGATGTGGTTGAGGCTGCTGCATTTGCCCGCCCCTGCAATACCTATGGAGAGCGGGTAGAGGCTGCTGTTAAGTTGCGCGATGGATCAGAGTTGTCGACTGAGCAGCTTGTGGAGATATGCGTTTCGAAGCTCGGCAAGTTCAAATCCCCAGACGCCATCTATGTTCTGGAAGATTTACCCAAAGGTCCCTCGGGAAAAATCCAGAGGATCAAACTGATTGAACTGGTTTAGCGGAGGCTGACATCTGCCGCAGTTCTTACATTTCCCTGTCGTACGTTCCTTATCAAGCAAAGCCAGATACAGCGATTTGGCATGATGGCCCATCGTGACTTGGGCCGAATCTGATGCTGTAACCTGATATCCGTAAGCGGTTTTCATGCGACGCGATGTAGCCTTAATGCATTGGATTACAATGAGTATTTTTCCTACAGTACGCAGTTTACGGGCCCAAGAAAAGTTCCAGCTTTCCACCGAAATAGCCGTCAATATTCTTTCTACTAATTTATTAGTTGACTGTTAGCGCTGTCTTTGCAAACGTTACGTATCCGGCGGGAGGCCGGTTTATAAAAAACTGGGAGGACAAGATGCGGACGTATCTTATGTCCGCAGTTGCGGCGACCGCCGTAATTGCGGGGACACACTCGATTTATGCCGATGAAGCGGCTGCGACACGCTGGATTGACAGCGAGTTTCAACCTTCGTCGCTAAGCAAAGACGAACAAATGGCCGAGATGAACTGGTTCATCGAAGCTGCTCAGCCCTATTCTGGGATGGAGATCAACGTGCTGTCGGAAGGTATTCCGACTCACGGTTACGAAGCCGAGGTTCTAACCAAGGCGTTCGAAGAAATCACCGGCATCAAGGTCAACCACCAGATCTTGGGTGAAGGCGAAGTTGTGCAAGCTGTGCAAACACAGATGCAGACCAAGCGTAACCTTTATGATGGCTACGTGAATGACTTGATCCTGATCGGGACGCACTCGCGCCTGCAACTGGCCTATAACCTGACCGATCAAATGGCAGGCGATTGGGCGGCGACAACATCGCCGACGCTTGACCTTGCTGACTTCATGGGCACTCAGTTCACCACCGGACCGGATGGCGACCTGTACCAGCTGCCAGACCAGCAATTTGCGAACCTTTACTGGTTCCGCAAGGACTGGTTTGATCGCGAAGACCTGCAAACGGCCTTTAAAGCGAAATACGGCTATGACCTTGGCGTTCCTGTCAACTGGTCAGCTTACGAAGACATTGCCGAGTTCTTCTCGACCGACGTCAAAAATATCGATGGCGTCGATATCTATGGTCACATGGATTACGGCAAACGTGCACCTGATCTTGGTTGGCGTATGACGGATGCTTGGCTGTCGATGGCTGGTGCTGGTTCTAAGGGCGAGCCCAACGGTGTTCCAATCGACGAATGGGGCATCCGCATGGAAGCCGGTTCGTGTAACCCATCAGGCGCAAGCGTGACCCGTGGTGGTGCTGCAAACGGCCCAGCGGCTGTTTATGCGATCCGCAAATGGGACGAATGGCTGCGGAATTACGCCCCTCCGGGTGCTGCAAGCTATGACTTCTATCAGTCGCTGCCCGCATTGGCACAAGGCAACGTGGCCCAGCAGATTTTCTGGTACACCGCCTTTACCGCCGACATGGTGAAGCCTAAATCTGAAGGCAACAACACCGTGGATGACGAGGGTACGCCGCTTTGGCGCATGGCCCCAAGCCCGCATGGCCCATATTGGGAAGAAGGCCAGAAGGTCGGTTATCAGGATGTTGGATACCTGGACCTTCCTGAAGTCGACCCCATCGGATCGCGCGCAAGCTGCTTGGCTGTATGCTCAGTTCGTGACCTCGAAAACCGTTGACGTGAAGAAGTCGCATGTTGGTCTGACCTTCATTCGCGACAGCTCGGTCAACCACGAGAGCTTCAGCGAACGCGCCGGAAAACTGGGTGGTCTGGTGGAATTCTACCGCTCGCCCGACCGCGTGGCTTGGTCGCCAACCGGCATCAACGTGCCTGACTATCCTAAGCTTGCCCAAATCTGGTGGCAGCAGATTGGTGACGTGAACTCGGGTGCCTTTACCCCGCAGGAAGCGATGAACCGTCTGGCCGAGGAAATGGACATCACCATGGCTCGGATGCAACGCGCAGATGAAGCTCAGAACGTCTATGGCGGCTGTGGCCCTCGTCTGAACGAGGAAAAGGATGCGGAATGGTGGTACGCTAATGGTGGTGCAAAGCCCCCGTTGGACAACGAAAAGCCGCAAGGCCAGACCGTCAACTATGACGAACTGGTTGCGCGCTGGAGTGCCAACTAAACGACTCCCGTGTCACGAGGCCCTTACCTCGTGACCCAAAAAGGGCTGGGGCCTTATCGGGCCTCAGCCCCCCTGTCCGCCCACCGGCGTTTACTCAATCAAGGATGAATGATGGCACTTGTGCTGAAAGATATCACCAAGGTGGTTCAAGGGGTGACGCATATCAAACCCACTAGCCTGACGTTGGAGACAGGTCATTTCAACGTACTGTTGGGGCAAACCGGGGCCGGTAAGACGTCTTTGATCAAGATGATGGCGGGGCTGGACCCGATTGCATCTGGTCAGGTTCTGATGGACGGAACAGATGTAACGAAACTGTCGACGCAGAAGCGGAAGATCAGCTTGGTGCACCAGTTTTTCGTCAACTACCCACACATGACAGTCTACGACAACATCGCCTCGCCGCTGAAAGTGGCTGGACTGGCGAAATCCGAAATTCAAGGTCGCGTGGAAGAGGCGGCCGATATTCTGAAGCTGCGCCCGATGCTGCATCGACGCCCGCATGAACTGTCTGGCGGACAGCAACAACGCTGTGCACTGGCGCGTGCGATTGCCAAAGACAGCCAAGCCGTGTTCTTGGACGAACCGTTGGCCAACCTCGACTACAAGTTGCGCGAGGAATTGCGTGAACTTCTGCCCGAGCTTTTCGCGGGCCGTGGGGCGGTTGTGGTTTATGCCACATCCGAACCGGAAGAGGCGCTGCTTTTGGGCGGGCAAACCGCGCTGATGGCGGATGGATACGTCGCGCAATTCGGCACAACTGCCGACATCTATCGTGCTCCGGACACTTTGGCCGCTGCGCGCATATTCTCGGACCCTCCAATCAACTATGCGCCTGTGGTGAAGCAGGGTGACAGCTTCCGGATGGGCGATATCAATTGGGCAGCAAATCCTGAAACATCGGGGCTTTCTGACGGTGAATACACCGTTGCTGTGCGTCCAAATCATATCGTGCCGCAGCCAAATGACATGGCAACCGTCCCGCTTGAAGGCCGCATCGCCGTGACAGAACTCAGCGGGTCCGAAAGCTCGGCGCATTTTGAATTTGACGATCATGCCTGGGTTTCACTTGCCCACGGCGCCCACCCGTATGAGGTCGGCGAAAACCACACATTCTTCATGGATGCCAACGCGTGCCTTTACTTTGCACCCGATGGCAGCCGCGCCGTCTAAGGGGGACGAGATGGCCAAGATCACACTTAAGAACCTTCGGCATTCTTACATGCCGAACCCGCAAGGTCCCGAGGATTATGCGTTAAAGCACCTCGACATTGATTGGGAAGACGGGGGGGCTTATGCGCTGCTGGGTCCGTCAGGCTGCGGAAAATCCACGCTTCTGAATATCATTTCGGGGCTTTTGATACCGTCGGACGGTCAGTATCTTGTTTGACGATCAGGACGTAACACCGTTGCCGCCAGATCAACGCAACATCGCGCAGGTTTTTCAGTTTCCGGTCATCTACGACACAATGACGGTCTACGATAATCTGGCGTTCCCACTGCGCAACCGGGGCAGGGACGAAGCCACTGTGCGCGAACGGGTGCTTGCGATTGCCGAGATGTTGGAAGTCAACGACATGCTCGATCGTCGTGCGGCCGGGCTGTCACCTGACAACAAGCAAAAGATCTCGATGGGGCGCGGGTTGGTGCGTAACGACGTGAATGTCGTGATGTTCGATGAACCGCTGACAGTGATCGACCCACATCTGAAATGGAAGCTGCGGTCGAAACTGAAAGAGCTGCACCAGCGCGTCAAAGCAACGATGATTTATGTGACCCATGACCAGACCGAGGCTCTGACCTTCGCCGATCAGGTCGTGGTGATGGAAGACGGCGAAGTGGTTCAGATCGGTACCCCGGTCGAGCTGTTCGAACGCCCTGCCCACACTTTTGTCGGCCACTTTATCGGGTCGCCCGGCATGAACGTCCTGCCCGCAGAGCTACGCGACGGAGGCGCCTTCTTCCAAGGCCAGAATGTCCCACTGGAAGGCGCTGTGAAGCGCGGCACGGATGGCCGAATTGAAATCGGTGTCCGCCCTGAATTTGTGGCCGTTGGTGACACCGGCATCGCGGCACGGGTAAATCGTGTGGCTGACGTCGGCCGCCACAACGTGGTCGAGGCGATAGTGGGCGACCAGAAGGTCTCGGCCATTATGAACGGTCCTGCACCGGCGCAAGGTGACAAAGTTCATTTGCAGTTTCTGCAAAGCCAGACCCGAGTTTATTCCGATGGCTGGATCGCAACCGATCCCGCCCCGCAGGAGGTTTCAGCATGAAAACCGAAAACCAAAAAGCGTGGTTCCTTGTGCTGCCGGTGTTGATCCTGGTGGCGTTTAACGCGCTGATCCCAATGATGACCGTGGTGAACTACTCGGTTCAAGAAACCTTCGGGAACAACCTTTTCTTCTGGGAAGGGCTGACGTGGTTTGAACAGATCTTGCGATCTGAACGGTTCCACGCCGCCCTTGGTCGCCAGTTTCTGTTCACCTTCCTGATCTTAATCATCGAGGTACCACTAGGCATCGCAATCGCGCTTTCTATGCCTCGCAAGGGCTTCTGGGTACCGGTCTGTCTGGTCCTAATGGCCCTTCCGATGTTGATCCCATGGAACGTTGTTGGCGCAATGTGGAACATCTTTGCGCTGCCCGATATCGGTCTGCTGGGATACTTCATTAACCACGTTTTGGGCATCAGTTATGATATGACTCAAAACCCGTTCGCGGCTTGGGTGACTATCATTACGATGGACGTTTGGCACTGGACATCGCTTGTTGTGCTGCTGGCTTATGCGGGTCTCGTTTCGATCCCCGACGCCTATTACCAAGCGGCCAAAATCGACGGTGCATCCAATTGGTCGGTGTTTCGCTATATCCAACTGCCGAAGATGAAAAACGTGCTGACCATCGCGATCCTGCTGCGGTTCATGGACAGCTTCAACATCTATACCGAACCCTTCGTCCTTACCGGCGGCGGTCCCGGTAATTCGACAACGCTTTTGTCCATCGACTTGGTGAAAATTGCCCTTGGGCAGTTTGACCTTGGACCGGCAGCGGCGATGTCGCTGATCTACTTCGCAATCACGCTTTTGGTGTCATGGCTGTTCTACACCCTGATGACCAAAGACGATTTGAATTGAGGACGACCCCATGAAGAAACGTTCCCTCGTCCCGATCATCTACATCATCTTCCTGATGTTGCCGATCTATTGGCTTGTCGCGATGAGCTTCAAGACCACAAACGAGATCCTGTCAGGCTTCTCGCTGTTTCCTCAGACCTTTACGCTGGACGCCTATAAGACGATCTTTACCGATCCGACGTGGTATTGGGGCTACATCAACTCGATCCTTTACGTGTCGATCAACACGGTGATCTCGATCGCTGTGGCGTTGCCTGCGGCCTATGCGTTTTCACGGTATCGCTTTCTGGGCGACAAGCAGTTGTTCTTTTGGCTCCTGACCAACAGGATGGCCCCGGCGGCGGTGTTTGCCTTGCCGTTCTTCCAGCTCTACTCAGCCGTAGGTATCTTCGACACGCACTTGGCCGTGGCTCTGGCGCATTGCTTGTTCAACATCCCGCTCGCCGTGTGGATATTGGAAGGCTTCATGGGCGGCGTGCCCAAGGAATTGGACGAGACCGCTTATGTCGACGGCTATTCCTTCCCGCGCTTCTTCGTGTCGATCTTCATCCCGACGATCAAGGCAGGTGTCGGTGTCGCCGCATTCTTCTGCTTCATGTTCTCATGGGTCGAACTGCTGCTTGCCAAGACCCTGACGGCGGTCGCGGCCAAGCCGATCGCCGCCACAATGACCAAGACTGCATCCAGTGCGGGGTATGAGCTGGGATTGCTGGCAGCCGCTGGTACCTTGACCATTATTCCGGGCGCAATCGTAATCTATTTCGTCCGCAACTACATCGCGAAGGGCTTCGCGATGGGAAGGGTTTGATATGCTAAGTTGGATGGCTTGGACGTGGCCCACTGCGTTCGTCTTCATTGGAATTTTCACGGGGATCGCAATCCTGACTATCACCGAGATCAAATACCCCGGTGGGGCAGAGCGTCAGGGTGTGTTGGGATTGACCACCACTCGCGGTGATCGCTATTTCCTAAGCCTTCTGGGCACCAGTTTCATCTTTCTGATCTGGCTGGGACTTATCGGAATGCCGCTTTGGGCCCCGCTTGCAATCTCAATCGCATGGGGTGTCTTCTGTTTCTGGAAGGTGTGAAACTCCAAGCATATTAATAAGAAACGGCCCGGATTTCCGGGCCGTTTTTCATTGCGCGATATGGATGTTTACCAGCTGCGTTGCGCCAAGGTGTTCAGCTGGTTCAGCCGCTCTAGGTTGGCAACCGTCGACAGCATGATCCGCTCGTGGCTCCAATCCGTAGGTTGCGCAAGCGAGGTCGCGCCAACAAACACACAGGCCGTCACCACAACTGACATCGCGATACCCACAAGGCGACGTTCGCGTGTTGGGTTGGCCTGATCGCGCGCAATCTCAAGAATGCGATCTTTAAGCATCGAGCGACGCCCCATGAACGGAATAGAACGCCCGACCAGTGGTACACCAAAGGCGCGGGGCTGACCTCGAGTGTTTCGGTTGCGGCGGGCGATACTGAGAAGGCGGATCGAATAGCCATGTGCATCAAACCCACGGCGCGCCAGATAGGCGCGATCGCACGCCAGTTCACCCAGCTTACGCAGGCGACCTGACAGGAACCAAAACCCGGGGTTCAGAACGGCCAAGGGTGAGATTAGCGACAAGATTACTTCGGCATCCACATCACCTTGTCTGATATGCTGCATTTCATGCCCAATGGACATCTGCATTGCATCGCGATCCCGGTATAGGTTTTCTGGAAGCACAACGTAGTAGTACCAGAGCCCGCGCGTCGAGAACGGCACAGTGATCTCGGGGCTTAGCACCACACGCACGCGCCGGCTTTGACCCATCACGCGTCCCGCGCGGATGGACCGATGAATTCGCGCGACATTGATGGCTAGATAAAAGCTTCGACCGATGAGTGTCGCCAGAAACGCTGCGACCAAAACCATAACCAATGTCGAGCCACCGCCGGTGACAAGGTCAACGATCTGGGATTTGACCGAGATTAGCGCGCTCATTTCGCTGGCGCTGACGGAAAGATTGCCCTTCAAATATTGCGCCACAATCGCGTCCGTCGCATTCACTGATGTCGCCAGCGGCGATGACAACAGAAATGGCAGAAGAAGCGGCAATACGGCAAGGCTGGCACAGGCGGTAACGCCCAAGCGGCGGCGCGTCAGGAAGCATCGCCGTTGTCCGCACAGCATGAATGCTGCTTCGAAAACGGCAAATACCAACGCGGCCAGCAAGATCATGGATTGAATCCAGATCACCCCCCCTACGATTTGTTCAATCGTCATCCTTTCTGATCCTTGTATCAATGATCTCTTTTATTTCCTGGATCATTTCGTCCGTCAGATCTTCGTTATCCACCAGCCTTGCAACAAGCGCGGTTGGTGTTCCTCCAAACAAAGCATCTGACAAATTTTTGAGGGACCGTCCCTCGTACTCATGCCTTTGGATGGCGGGCACATACACCAGGCTTCTGGCCTGCCGCTCGGATGTGACATACCCTTTGTCATCCAAAATTTTCATGATGGTCGCCACGGACGTATAAGCCCGCTTGGTGCTGCCCTTTAGGGCCCCCATAACATCACGTACCGATCCGGAACCAAGGCTCCAGAGGGCGATCATAAATTCAAGCTCAACATCTGTGAGCAACTCGCTGCGTCGGCGCGCCACGGCAATTCTCCGTCAGTGACAACTAGAGAATTAGTACAGCATTACGGTCTGCAGACAAAGCAGAATCCAAGCTGCCCATTTTGGCGGGTCTATTCCCTAACAAATTTGACTAACGAATAGGTGTGTTTTGCGGCATTGGCAGGCATCCAGCCAAACCGACAGGAAGAACAAGCCGCGCTCCTTTCTTGTACAAAGATTTCGCGAAACCGGCCTGTTCGGACCTGAGTGATATTGTGAAATCTGACGTGGCAATCACGGACGTATCTGGTGCTAGATTGTTCAGAAGGGTCTGGTTGGGAAAAACGACGACATAGGCCGGCGCTTCATCGGTGAGCAATGCAACGGCAAGCAGCACTGAAATCCATCCCAGAAACATCAGCGGAATGGCGATCAGGAAGCGTCTAATAGTCATGGATATGTTCCAAGACCAGACCGGTGCTTGATAGGGTGCGCAGGCGGGCCGCCAGATCGACAGTTTTTACGACGATGAGATGGCGATGATCATCGATCCCCTGCCGTGCGCGACTGAAAACTGCCCCCGGTTCAGAGGCGCGCGCAGAAAGCGCGGTGAACAGAATGTCGTCGTTGCCCGCAATTTCCACGAAGTCGAGCCCATCATTGGCGAACCTCGTCAGAAGATGCGTCAATGCGCGGTAACGGGGTGTCTCAATTTCGATGCCTTCGGGATGGTTACCCACGACCACCACATCAGGGATGCTGTCGAAATACGAAGCGTCCACTCCGGTCGCGATCATCCTGAGTGTTAAGGCGTCTGGTCCCACCTGCGCGACCGCGTCTGCGATTACATCGGCATATGCCGCCTTGGCCCCATATTCAGCGCCAAGCGCGAAACGACGCTCTTGATCGCGCAAGTTGTCCGTCGCCGCATTTTGCAAAGCCAATGCATCCGCCTGAAAATCCCATTTGTACCAAGGGGTTTGCTGAAGGAATTCCGCATAGGCAGAGGCTTGACGCGCGGAGACATCGTCGAGAGGTGCACGTTCAGCGCCGCGAAGGGCAGCAAACAAGCGCCCAATGGTTTCTTCATAGGCGGCTTTAAGCAACAGCTCGGCAGTGAAGCTGACGCCGATCACATAGACCATCTGCTTTGTTTCACCATCGACGTGACCGTGGTTTGAGGCTTCACGAGTAAGCGAACATAGGGATGACCAGAACCCACCAATTGATTGCAAAAAGCCAAAATCATGTGGGTCTGCGGTTTCGATGACCCGCGCATAGTCCTCGTACGCATGAACGATATCCCATTCAGGATAGGTCATCAGCGTTCGGGATTCTGGTCGGTGATGGGCAGGTGCGATTAGAGCAGTGTAGGCCGTCGGTTCGGCGTCACCACGGCACATCGTTTCGACATAGCCCACGGGCAGCAGCAAACCTACAACCGCTAAGACGCCAAGTAGCAATAGCCGCTTCGTATATCGCCAAAGTCGCCTCAAACTGCGCGTCCCATACGCCCAAATCCTGCCCATACGGCGATCCCACCCAGTGCCAAATGGGGCAAGTTGGCCAATACGCGTGGCAGCGACCAGTCCATCCCCGCCGATCCGTTGGTGAATATCCCAAGGTCCAGATATCCGTAGCCGGTGAAGAAACCGAAGATCCCCATCGCCCAGATAGGCGAGCCCAAACAGGATCAGAAAGCTTCTGGCTGCTTTGTGCGATAGAAGCCCCGCGACCAGCGCCCAAATGGCCGAGGCCACATGCAGTGCGTCGTCATAGATATCGAGCGCAAATATCCCAAACGCGAGACCGTCTTTATCCGTCAGGCCGGGAATGTAATTCAGGGATGCAGCACCCATCAGCGCTACGAAATACCCCATGCAAAGTTTTTGTAGATTGGTCATAAGCGCCCCAGATACTGGTCCCATAAATTGTTGCGCAGAACGAGGTCAGGATCGACCTCGCGTTTCGCACGTACGAATTGGCCCACATTAGCATAGGCATCAGAGAGTTGTTCCAATCGTGCATGTGGTCGATAGGGCAAGTAATAGGCCCCGCCGACCTCTACAACGCGATCAATAAGTTCTTGTGTCATGCGCGTCATGTCCGCCTCTGCCCGTTGTGTCAGCTCTTGGCTAAATGACATGACTGCGGCAATGCGGGGTTCCGGGGCGAAAGACAAAATGCTTTGGTCGTCCTGAGCCACGTAGCGAAGCGTCACATTCAGAAATTCTTGATACGAGGCCGGAATGACCTCTTGGCAGGCGCGCACAAAGGCATCGAATGCATCAAAGCCGACAAAGTGTTCGTGCAATATGTCAGTCCGGTCGGGGTTTCGGTCATCCAAGGTGACCACAGGTTCGTTGATCAGGGAGTTGCGCGTGACGTCCCCTCCGCCAAGTGCTGGGCCGATGCTGGTTTCGTTCCACCATCGAAAGGTTTTGAAAGTCTCGTTTCCAAGCTGCGCACGGTAAAGGCGGCTGGCCGCATGGGACATCCAGCCTGAACTTGCTGCGGCTGGTAGGTCGGTTTGGTCATCTGTTTCGCGATAGGTGACAAGCAGAGCTTTCTCGAAAAATGTCTCGCGTTCTACGTTTAGTCGTCCATAGGCCATGGAGACAGCGGGATCGTCTACGGCCTTTCGAAAAGCAGCGGCAAAATCGGTTGCTTCAATTACCTCGAAGCTGGGGGTAAGGCGCGTGTTCTTCACCATTTCGATTTCCATGTCGATGATGATGCCAATCAGCCCGTATCCCCCCATGGCAAGATTGAACAGATCGGTGTTTTCGGTTTTTGAACATGTCACCAGATCGCCTGACGGCAAGATCATCCGCAACGACCTTACGGTTGACCCCATCGGACCAAACGGGACAGGCCAGCCGTGCGCATTAACGGAATAGGTGGCCGCCAGACCAAAGTCGTTGTTGGACTGCATGACTTTGGGCGAGAAGCCCGCAGGATCAAGCGTGGTGATCACGTCGGACCAACGTGCGCCTGCATGTGCGCGATAGGTCAATGCGGTGTTGTCCAGCTCGACCTCTGCGTTATCAAAGGTGATTGCTGTCCCATCCCGGGGAATGGCTTGGCCACCCATGGAATGCCGCGCGGCACCCACATTAAGCGGGCGGTTTTCGGATTTTGCCTCAGAGATTTCGCGCCGGATTTCGTCAATCAAATTGTCATTAGCAGAGCTGCTGAGGCGTAGGTGCTTGTTGACCGGTGTTGCCGACAAACCGCTTGCGTCATTCAGTATTTTGTCACCAGTGGGAACATCTATACGGCTGGTTCCCTCATAGACGGGCAATTGCGCACGGATCAGGGAAGACATCCCCCAGCCTGCAGCACCTCCAACGCCAATAAGCGCCGCGCGCCGTGTGAAATTCTTCATAGCTAAAATACTCCTGCTACGCGCATGGAAATGCAATTCTTGATTGAGCGCAAGGGGGTTGCAGTGCGTTGAATGCCATACCAAACGCCTTCCTGCACATTTCCTGCACATCTTGCAGCGCTGGTCTGCACAACTGTCTGCGCAAAACGGTTGCATGGAACAAAAACGCGATACCCTGTTGTGGATTGGCCTGTCGACTGCATCGGCCCTGCTGGCCATCGAACCCGTGCGATGGCTGATTACGAGTTGGCGCGATCCCTCATATCAATCCAATGGTGGATTATATGGCGCTTTGATTATCGGGCTTGCAGTCCTGTCCCTTTGGAGCTCCCGTCCAAGCGGCCCTGACACACGGGGACGCGTTTTTGTTCTATTCCTTTTTGCGGCCGGGGTCCGTCTTGCGGGTCAGATGCTGGCGATCAACATCCTTAGCGCCTTGGCGCTGGCGATTGATGTGTTTGCATTGGCCACGTTCCTGCGACTGGATCAGCGCCGAATTGCGCTTTCGCCACTTTGGCTGTCGGTGTTCTTCCTGTTCTGCCTTCCGCTGGCCCCGATCCTTCAACGCGTCGCGGGGTTTCCGCTTCAGATGATGTCAGCCGACGTCGCCTGCGCGATGTTGTCCCCGTTCTTTGCGGATTTGACCTGCGAAGGTGTTCGCCTGCAATTGAACGGCGTTGATGTATTGGTGGACTCTGCCGTGTTCCGGCGCGTCCGGCTTGCTTTTGATGGTAAGCCTATGGGCCTTTATCAATGTTTTGTTTCGCCCCGCATTCTTCCGCGCCGTGCTTGCTGGTGTCGTGATTGGTCTGGCGACTGTGATTGGCAATGGTGTGCGGATCACGCTTCTTGCGGCTGGGCTTGGCCAAGGCGTGAACACGATGGAGCCCGGACTGCATTCAACGATCGGGCTGGTGTCTTTGGCGCTGGTTGCACTGCCCGTGGTGGTGTTTTACCGCCCTCAACCCGCCGCTCCCCGACAAAACTGGCTGCCAGCCTTCAGGTTGCCCAGCGTTCTGCATCTTCCCATCGCAGGTCTGGCGCTTGCGATGGCTGTGGCTGTGGTCAACGCACCGCGTACACCGCTGGATCGGTCCGACAACGTGGCCGAAATCAAATTGCCCGGCCAGCTATTGGGCAACCCAGCGCAAGGCGTGCCGCTGAGCGCAACTGAAAAGCTGTATTTCGCAAGCTATGGCGGCTTTGCGCAGAAGGCGCAGTTTGGTCCCATGGGATTGAACGTCGTGCGCACGTCTTCGCCCTTACGGCATCTCCATTCACCGGCGACCTGCCTGCTTGGGATGGGATATGACGTCCGTTTTCTCGGAACGCGGTTCGATCCGCTTCCCACATCCGTTTACGAAGCCACATCCCCCGATGGTCAGGTTTGGACCGTTGCCGTCAGCTTTGTCTCGCTGGATGGCGCGCAGACAGCAGGTGTCGGCGAAGCTGTCTGGAGCTGGCTGAACGGATCTTCGCGCGTGTGGCAATCCATCCAGCGCATCACCCCCAAATCCATGCCCGAGCCCGAGCGTGTTGCCTATGAGCAGGCAGTGCTGGCGGCTTTGGACCTTTGACTATTTTTCGACAGAAGGAGTTTCCCATGACCAACACAACATTACGCCAATCACCGCGCAGTCTGGGTCGCAGATATCCCCGCATGAATCGCGTGACGCTGCTGATTGTTGCCGTGGCATTTGCGATCTCGCTGCCAATTTCGGCGTTTGCTCAATCGGAATTGGATGACGTCGCGGGTCGGGTGATTGCGCAGGTTAATGGCGAAACGGTTGAGCTGCCAATGCTGGATAGCGCTTATAGGGTCAATATCGAGGGCGACATGGCAACGGTGGAGCTGCGTCAGGTTTTCTCAAACCCCTCCGAGGTGCCGCTTGAGGCAGAGTACTTTTTCCCGCTGAACCAAAATGCGGCAGTATTCGGGATGACCATGCAGGTCGGGGACGAAATCGTGCAGGCCGTGATCCGCGAGAAAGCGACCGCAGAAGCCGAGTACAAACAAGCCGCATCCGAGGGTAAAGCAGCGGCGTTGCTGACCCAACACCGCCCGAACATGTTCACTCAGAAGATCGCCAATCTGATGCCGGGTTTGCCGGTCGAGGTCACGCTGAAATACGTGCAGATGGTTCCCAAGATCGACGGGCAGTTTGAGCTGGTTGTGCCGTTGATCGTTGGGCCGCGTTATGAAAGCCCGCAAGTGAATGCAGAAGAGCCTGCTACGGATGTCGACGCACCCCGCGCAGAACGCCACCTGGTCGATCAGTCCCGTGCCTGCTTATCCGAATGTGGCTGGGTTGGATTTGCCAACAAGCATCGTGTCGGATCGCGTTTCGCTGGACCTGAACATGGTGGCCGGGGTCGAGATGTCGCAATTGGCAAGCCCAACTCATCCGCTGGATATAGTTGAATCGGATGGCAGCCTGAACGCGCAATTCGCGCAAGGAAAGGTCATGGACAACAAGGACTTGGTTCTGCGCTACATGCTGGGCGGTGACGCGTTGCAGGCCGCAACCCTAACCCATCATGACGAACGCGGTGGCTTCCTGTCTGTGATGATCGAACCGCCCGCTGTGCCTGATGACGCCACAGCCACACCACGCGAATTGGTTTTTGTGCTGGATACGTCAGGCTCGATGTCAGGGCAGCCACTGGCTGCAAGCAAACGGTTCATGGATGCGGCCCTGAAGGGTCTGCGCCCTGACGACTATTTCCGGATCATCCCATTTTCGAGCACAGCGCGGCATTTCGCAGAAGACGCCAGCCAAGCAACCACGTCCAACATTGCAGCAGGCCGCAAGTTTGTCTCGCGTTTGTCTGCCCGCGGTGGGACAGAGATTGACAGGGCCATCCGCACAGCCTTCGAAACCGAAAGCCCGGAAGACACCATGCGCATCGTGGTCTTTCTGTCTGACGGCTACATCGGTGACGAGGCACGGGTGCTGCGCACCATTCGTGAACAGATTGGGCAATCGCGTATCTATGCATTCGGGATTGGAAGTTCGGTCAACAGATACCTGTTGGATGCCATGGCGGACGAGGGTCGTGGATACGCTCGCTATGTTGGACTAGATGAAGACGCCATGGAAGTTGCCGACATTATGGCCGCGAACCTGAAGACACCCCTGTTGACAGATATCGAGATTGACTGGGGTGATCTGGAGGTCACGGATATGACGCCCTCCCGCCTGCCCGACTTGTTTGCCGGAAACAGTTTGCGTGTTTATGCGCGGTACAAAGGAAGCGATCAGGGGCAGGTCACGCTGAAGGGACTTGTCAGAGGGCGTGTGGCTGAAATGCCTGTAGAGCTTGTCCTGTCAGATCAGGAAGGTGAAGCGGCGCTGCCACTAATCTGGGCACGCAACCAGATCGCGAAACTCGACCGCCGCATTGCCGTACGTGATCGGGCGGATGCTGCTGATAAAGAGATCACCCGGCTTGGGTTGGAGTACTCACTTCAAACCCGAAACACTTCCTTCGTCGCTGTGTCTCAGAATGTGGTGAACACAACCGGAGAAGCGGCAACTCAAGCCAGCGTTCCTTTGCCCATGGTGTCAGGCGTAACGAAGAATGCGTATCCGCAAGGGTTCGCAGGGTCATCGTCACCCGAACCAGAAGCCATGCTGGGAATGATCATGATTGCAGTGATGACGCTTCTGGGGTTGAGGCCCCGGCGCAAGGCGGGGGTCTGAAGAATGATCCATAATCAAGTTAGACTGGACAACGGCTCTGCCCCTTGCAAGACATCAAGCATGGTTACGCATATTCTGATTGTAGACGATGACCCCAAAATCCGCGACATCATCCGTATCGCTGTGGAAGCCGCTGACATGCGCACAACCGAGGCCGCGAACGGTGAAATCGCTCTGACCCATATCGGGCGCGAGAAAATCGATCTGGTGGTGTTGGATATAGGCATGCCCAACATGGACGGGTTCGATTGCTGCAAAGCGATAAGGGCACAGTCGGATGTACCGGTGCTGTTTTTGACCGCGCGCGATGACGAGATCGACAGGGTTCTGGGCTTTCAGTTGGGGGCGGATGATTTCGTCCCCAAGCCGTTCAGCCCACGCGAGCTTGTGCTGCGCATCAAGGCGATACTGTCACGGGCAAATGCCGCTACGCGCCGGTTGGTGCACGGTGCGTTGTCCATCGACACGGCTGGCCATGTTTGCCGAATTGCCGAGCATGAGTTGGACCTGACAGCGACCGAGTTTCAGCTTGTGGGTCACCTTCTGGCGCGCCCGGAACACGTTCACGATCGCAATCAGTTGATACAAGCGGTCTATGGTGCCAATTCCACCATGTCAGGCCGCACGATTGACAGCCATGTCCGCAACATACGCGCCAAGGCGGCGCAGGCGGGGTGTGATGATGTCATTGTGACTGTCCATGGTGTTGGCATTAAGCTTGGCCCATGCAGCCTGTAACCCGCATACGCAAAAAATGGCGCCCCTCGATGGCTCTTGTCGTGGGGCTCGTTTGTGTGGCGCTTGTTTCGATCCCGCTTGCGGCAATGCTGACAGTGCAGTTGACGTCAAATCAGTTTGTCCGGGAAACCGAGCAATCTCTTTTGAAGCAGGGGGCGATATACTCTGAAGTCTATCGTGCCAGTTTCGAGGCGTTAGGCGGTTCAGAGGTCGGGACGAAAGCCTTTCCAAAGCAACTGGAGTTCTGGAGCGAGGCCTTGCATCCCATTCCATCCAGAATTGACGTTCGCAAACAACCGGTGCTGCCGCCTGTGCCCGACGGGGAACCTGTCGATGCTCATGCGGACGCGCGCCATGACGACGTGTTGTCCCGCCTTCGGGAACTTGCAAAAGCTGCAGGCAGAACGACCTTGGCAGGTGCCATTTTTCTAGACCACCAAGCTGTGGGCTTAGGGGAAGATGGGCTGCGCAGCTTCGAGCAACTACCTGAGGTGCAAACCGCGCTGACAGGAAGCGTCGGGGTAACGCTACGCGCTCGTGACGATGACTATGGTCGCCATCCTTTGAATTCGATCAGTCGCGATACGGGGTTTCGCGTTTTTGTTGCCTATCCTGTGCTTTCGCAAGACCGCGTGATCGGTGTTGTGTTGCTGTCACGTACCCCGCTTAGCCTTCGAAAGTTCGTCTTCCGTGAACGCGCGCCATTGATGATCATGGGGGTGTTCACCCTGTCCGGGGCCTTGCTGCTTGGCTTCCTTTTGTTGCGGCTTATGTCGCGACCAGTGCGTGGGTTGCGCGATGAGGCACGGGCCATTGCAGCCGGTGAAAAGCCCAAATCAGAACCTTTGCAGCACTACGGGATGCGCGAGCTGGCGGACCTTGGTGAAAGCATGCTGTCTATGGCGGATACCTTGGATCAAAAATCGCAAGAGATCGCCACATACACGGACCATGTTACCCATGAGCTGAAGTCTCCGGTCACGTCGATATCGGGTGCTGCTGAACTTCTTCAAAGCGACGATATGAGCCCGGAAAATCGCGCCAAACTGCTTGGAAATATCCGCAGCGAAAGTGAACGGATGAACATCCTGCTGACCCGCTTGCGCGAGATGTCTCAGCTACGTCAGGAAGCGCAAAAAGGGCCGGGTAATCTGTCAAAGATGCTGCCAGATCTCGACGGCTTGACCATCCATATTGCCCAGCCCAGCGAGGACGAGATCCCGCTTTCGAATGATCATGGTGAAATCATACTTTTGCACATGGCGCAGAATGCTTTGGCCCATGGCGCGCGAAATCTGGAACTGCAGTTTCAGAACGGGGTTTTGCGAATTTCTGATGACGGTGAAGGCATTTCAGAAAACGATGCTGCAAAACTTGCCGATCCCTTCTTCACCACGCGGCGTGCGCAAGGGGGAACCGGGATGGGTTTGGCCATCGTCTCGGCCTTGTTAGAGATCTATGGCGCGCATTTGCACGTCACGCCAAACAATGCGACGCCAGCAGGCGGCGCTGAGTTTGAGATCCGCTTCTCGGCCTGACCAACGCCCCGCTTTGTGGCGGGCTTGTCGGTTTTATGCTCACTATTGTCAGAAACCACGCTGTCGGTAACCGCTTTGGAACGGATCAATGGGTACAGGCGATTATTGGACTAGCGATGAAATACTCTGCTTTCAGGCTGATCAAAGAGGCATTGACCGGGCACAAAGGTTGGGGGCCGCAATGGCGTGATCCCGACCCGCAGGATGCCTATGACTATGTGATCATCGGCGGCGGTGGGCATGGCTTGGCAACGGCCTATTATCTGGCGAAAGAGTTTAATGGCGCGCGGATCGCGGTGCTTGAAAAAGGCTGGATCGGTGGCGGGAATGTCGGGCGCAACACGACAATCATTCGCTCGAACTATCTGCTTGATGGGAATGAGCCATTCTATGAGTTTTCGTTGCGGTTGTGGGAAGGGCTTGAACAAGACCTGAACTATAACGCGATGGTCAGTCAGCGTGGCATTCTGAACCTTGTGCACACAGACGCACAGCGGGATGCAGCGCGCAGACGTGGAAACGCGATGATCCTGAACGGATCAGACGCCGAACTTTTGGACACCGACGGAGTTCGGGCCATGTACCCGTTCCTGAATTTTGAAAACGCCCGTTTCCCTATCAAGGGCGGCCTTCTGCACCGGCGTGGCGGCACTGTGCGTCATGATGCGGTCGCGTGGGGTTATGCGCGCGGCGCGGACCAGCGTGGCGTGGACATCATCCAAAACTGCGAAGTCACTGGGTTCCGCATCGAAGACGGTCGCGTACTGGGCGTCGAGACGTCGCGCGGGTTCATCGGGGCGGGCAAGGTTGGCGTGTCGGTCGCTGGCAGCTCTAGCCGGGTGATGGCGATGGCGGGCATGCGTTTGCCGATCGAAAGCCACGTGTTGCAGGCCTTCGTGTCCGAAGGGTTGAAGCCCTTCATTCCGGGCGTGATCACCTACGGCGCTGGGCACTTCTATTGCAGCCAGTCCGACAAAGGCGGGCTGGTCTTTGGTGGCGATATCGACGGCTACAACACCTATGCCCAACGCGGAAACCTGCCGGTGGTCGAGGATGTGATTGAAAGTGGCATGTCATTGATCCCTGGCCTTGGACGCGCGCGGCTTCTGCGCAGCTGGGGCGGCATCATGGATATGTCGATGGATGGTTCACCCTTCATCGATAAGACCCATATTGACGGGCTCTATTTCAACGGCGGCTGGTGTTATGGCGGGTTCAAAGCCACGCCTGCAGCGGGCTATTGCTTCGCCCATCTGCTGAAAACAGATCGCCCACATGAGACCGCAACGGCCTATCGGCTGGATCGGTTTATGACCGGGCACATGATTGACGAAAAAGGGCAGGGCGCGCAGCCCAACCTGCACTGAGGACAGACCGATGATCATCAACCATCCGCTTCTGGGGCCGCGCGACGCGCAGGAATTCACCTATCTGGGTGACGCAAGTCTGATCAATCGACCCTACTGGTTGTCAGAAAATGCTCTGCGAGAGTTTCACGACTATCTGCATCTGCGCGATAATCCGGCGGGTCTGCACCGTGAACTGTGGTTCCATGAACAAGGGGATCGGTCATGGCTGGTCGTGACCCGCGACACCACCACGCACGAGATCACTAAGGTCGAACTGGCCCGCGATGTCGCGCGCGCCAACCGGGCGGCTGAGGTTGAGGCATGACACAGCCCAACCGTCTTTCCGGCGGACTGATCGATCGGTCAGCGACGCTCAATTTCTCATTCGATGGGAAAGCCTATCAAGGGCACGCAGGCGACACGCTGGCCTCGGCGCTGTTGGCCAATGGCGTGCGCTTGATGGGGCGGTCATTTAAATATCACCGTCCGCGTGGGGTGTTGACCGCCGGGTCGGAAGAACCAAACGCGCTGGTCGAGCTGCGTTCGGGCGGTCGACAAGAACCGAACACCCGCGCGACGGTGGCTGAAGTCTATGACGGGCTTGCCGCAAATTCACAAAATCGGTGGCCGTCTCTGGAGCGCGATATGATGGCGATCAATGATCGCTTCTCGAACTTCCTGAGTGCGGGGTTTTACTACAAGACCTTCATGTGGCCGAAGGCGTTTTGGGAAAAGGTTTACGAGCCAATCATACGCAAAGCCGCAGGGCTTGGAAGCCTGACGGGCGAGGCTGATCCCGATGTCTATGACAAGGGCTATTTGCACTGCGATTTGTTGGTGATCGGTGCGGGGGCGGCTGGGTTGGCCGCAGCGCTGACTGCCGGACGGGCTGGGGCGCAGGTCATTTTGGCGGATGAGGATTTCCGTCTGGGTGGACGTTTGCTGTCTGAAACATCGGCACTGTCTGACCTGTCAGGCGCGGATTGGGTGGCACAGACTGAAGCCGAACTCGCCGCGCTGCCGAATGTGCGGATCATGCCCCGCACCACCGTGTTTGGCGCATATGATCACGGGATATACGGAGCGGTTGAACGTAACGCCGACCATTTGCCCGCACCTGAGATCGGGAAGCCACGCCAAACGCTTTGGCGGATTTATTCCAAGCGCGCTTTGGTTGCGACGGGTGCAATCGAGCGCCCGGTTGCCTTTGAAAACAATGACCGCCCCGGCGTGATGCTGGCAGGTGCCACGCGCGCTTATGCCAACCGTTGGGCAGTGACGCCCGCGCAGTCGGTCGTGGTGTTCGCGAACAACGATGACGCCCACCAGACAGCCCGCGACCTGATCGCGAAAGGTATTGACGTACCTGCCGTGGTCGATGTTCGCCCCGGTGCGCCGTCGATTGCAGGAACTGAGGTTCTGACAGGGGCTGAGATTATCAATACGAAAGGTCGGCTGGGGCTGCAGTTGGTCACGGTTCGACTGGCCAATGGTCAGACCCGCGAGATTTCCTGCGGGGCGCTGGCCATGTCCGGTGGCTGGAATCCCAATTTGGGACTGACGTGCCACCAACGCGGCCGCCCGGTTTGGAATGAAAGCATCCACGCCTTTGTGCCGGGGGGTGACCTTCCGGTCGGGCAATCCGTAGCCGGGGCCGCGATGGGTGAGATGTCGACCCACGCCGCGCTGAATTCGGGGACGACCAAGGCCATAGCGGCCCTCGCCGATCTGGGTATCAAGGCGAAGCCTGTTGACTTGCCCAAAGCCAATGGCGCCCCCGTCTCGCTCACCCCTTTCTGGCACGTTGCAGGCGCGAAACGCGCATGGCTCGATTTTCAGAACGATGTGACCGTGAAGGATGTGAAACTGGCGCATCAAGAAAACTTCACGTCGGTGGAGCACCTGAAACGCTACACCACGCTGGGCATGGCGACCGATCAGGGCAAAACGTCAAATGTCGGCGCGCTTGCGGTGATGGCCGAGCTGACAGGCAAGTCGATCCCGCAAACCGGAACCACCATTTTCCGCCCGCCTTATACGCCCGTGTCCATGGGTGCGCTCGCGGGTCGTGCCGTGGGCAAAGAGTTTCACCCAACCCGCCTGACCCCTAGCCACACATGGGCCGAGGAACAAGGCGCGGTGTTTGTCGAGGTTGGCAACTGGCTGCGCGCGCAGTGGTTCCCGCAGAAGGGCGAGACGCACTGGCGTCAATCTGTGGATCGCGAGGTGCTGGCGACACGCAGTTCGGTCGGTATTTGCGACGTGACCACGCTGGGCAAGATCGACGTTCAGGGCGCGGATGCCGCGGAGTTTCTGAACAAAATCTATGCCAATGGTTTTGCGAAACTGCCCGTTGGCAAGGTGCGCTATGGTCTGATGCTGCGTGAAGATGGCGTGGCCTATGACGACGGCACTGCCGCCCGTCTGGCCGAGGATCATTTTGTTGTCACCACCACCACCGCCAATGCGGTTCTGGTTTATCGCAACATGGAATTTGCCCGCCAATGCCTGTGGCCGGATCTGGATGTGCAGTTGATATCGACGACAGAAGCCTGGGCGCAATATGCAGTCGCAGGCCCCAATGCGCGCAAGCTACTGCAAAAGATCGTGGACCCGGAGTATGACATCTCGAACGAGGGGTTTCCCTTCATGGCCTGCGGCGAGATTACGGTTTGTGGCGGCTGCCGTGCACGGCTGTTCCGCATCTCGTTCTCGGGTGAGCTTGCTTACGAAATCGCCGTGCCAACCCGCTATGGTGATGCGCTGATGCGCGCGCTCATGGCGGCGGGCGAAGAGTTTGACGTTACACCTTACGGTACTGAGGCGCTGGGCGTCATGCGTATCGAAAAGGGCCACGCAGCTGGGAATGAGCTGAATGGTACGACAACCGCGTTGAACCTGGGGCTGGGGCGCATGGTGTCTACCAAAAAGGATTTTGTCGGAAGTGTGCTTTCACAGCGCGACGGAATGAAACAGGACGACGCTTTAAATCTTGTGGGGCTTCGTCCTGTTGACGTCTCTCAGACCCTCCCTGCAGGCGGGCATTTGATGAATGTTTCTGGTCCGACCAGCGCTGCAGATGATCAAGGCTACGTTACATCGGCCGCATATTCCCCAACCCTTGAAACTTCGATCGCATTGGCATTCGTAAAAGGTGGGTTCGACCGGATGGGAGAGCGGTTGCGATTGGTCAATCCACTGGAAAATCAAGAGGTGCTGGTAGAGATTACCAGTGCTCACTTCGTTGATCCGGAGGGGGATAAACTTCGTGCATAAACTGCAAGCCCTTACACCACTGGGCGCGGATGTGCCGCGCGTTGATCAGATCGGCACTTTGACGATTTCAGAGGTCGTTGATCAGGCAGTGGCTTCTGTTGCCGCGCGCACCGATCAATTGGACAAGCTGCGGGCCGCCATCTTGAAACACCATGATCTGTCGCTGCCCGATGTCGGACAGGTTGCTTCAACCGGGGGCTTCTCGGCGCTTTGGACCGGACATGAACAATGGATGATCTTGGCCCCGCATGACCATCACGAGCTGTTGGCGTTTGAGCTAAAACAGGCGTTGGGGCAAACGGCCTCGGTGGTTGAGCAGACGGATGGCTGGTGTCGCTTTGACGTGGAAGGGGACGCGCATTGTGACTTTTTCGAACGACTGACCAACGTCCCTGTGCGAAACATGACGTCGGACAGTGTTGTCCGCGGCACGATCGAGCACATGGGCGCATTCATCTGGCGTTTGACTGGCCGAAAGGTGGCAGTGATTGCGCCACGCTCCTCTGCGGCCTCACTTCATCATGCATTGATCACAGCTGCCCATTCGGTCGCCTGATCAGCCGATAGGCAGCGCATCGCTGGACCCAACACGCATTGAGTTTTTGGCACGCCGATCTGCAATCGGCGTACGGCCAAAGCTTTCACGATAGTGGCGTAAGAACGCACTGGGTGTTGTGTAACCGACCATAAAGGCCACTTCGGTCACCGGAGTGTTTGAATAAAGCACAAGCTGCCGCGCTTGGTTCATGCGCATCATTCGATAGTATTTCAGGGGGCTTTGGCCTGTCGCCTCTTTGAAGTTCCGTTCAAGCGATCGGGTCGATACACCCACGGCGTCAGCCACATCGCTGATCTGGATAGGGCTTTCGATATGCTCGGCAAAATGCTCGATGGCTTTCGCCACTTGCTGGGGGAGCAGATCCTGACTTTTTGCAGTCGTATGTGCAGGCGTTTTCTGGGCTGCCGTTGCGCTTCGGATATAGGGGTGCTGAAACCAGCAGGCGACCTCGGCCATGATGTCGCCGCCCAATCGCTCTTCGATCAGGGTGAGCATGTGGTCGAAAACCGCCGATGCTCCTGAAATTGTGGTCAGTGATCCATCCAGACAAATCACCGTGTTCTGGATGGGGATGTCTGGGAATTCAGCCTGAAACGCAGCCTCATAGCACCAGTGCACAGACATTGGTGTGTCACCACTTAGCCCAGTGCGGGCAAGTGCAAATACTCCGCCGCTTATCGCACCCAACCGGGTTTTTCGGCGTGATAAACGTTGCAGTGCCGCGTGCGCACGAGCAGGTGTTTTGAAGCGTTCATTCGGGCTGGCCGTAAACAACAAAAGGTCCATCTCTTCGACCTCGGGCAGGGCCATGTCTGGGGCGAAGCTCACCCCAGCAGAAGAAGGAACCGGGGTATTAGTTTCGGCGATCACCTGCCACTGAAACGCCTTGCGCCCCGATATTTCATTGGCGGCGCGCAGGGGTTCGATACAGGATGTAAGGCACGCCATAGGAAAGCCCGGAAATATTAGGATGCCAAGGGTAAGGGGCGCGTCGGTCATGGCTCTGCTCCAAACCCGTCATGTTGGGTCAGCTCGCTGGCGCAATCGATGATGTGACGTTCCAATCGGCGGGCGGTTGGGGACTGAGTGGCCCCAGCTTTGCGCAGCAAATGGATTCGCCGTTTTGCGACGGGATCGGTCAAAGGACGGAAAGCAAGGTCAATGGAATTGGATGCTCTCACAGCCATTTCCGGAAGGATTGTTATTCCAATTCCTGCCCGAACCATCGCGGTTAAGGACGTCAGGTTCTGTGCGGTCAGCAATGCTTTTTGGTGCAACACGTGCGAGGGGGCGGCGTCAATTCCAGCCGACAGGCTGTTGGCGATCAAGCGTTCGTCCCCCAACGCATCCCAAGTTATCGGCCCTTGTTTTTTCGCCAGTGGGTGGTCCTTCGGGCAGATCACGCCAAAGGCGTCCGACAGCAGGAACTGACTGTGGAGGCCCGCGTTGTTTTCCCCAAGTGTGGCGATGCCAATATCGATGCGGTCGCGGGAAAGCTCGTGCAAGATGGAATGGGAATCCATGTCTCTTAGCTCGATATCAACATTGCTTAATTCATTGATGTAGCGCAGGAAAACCTGTGGAATGATTGAACCAGCAACGGACGGAACGGCCGCGATCCGCACATGTCCATGCGTGGCCTTTGCAAAACCTTCGATGGCTCTGACGGTGCTGTCAAACTGTGACAGCTCGCGTTCGGCCTGCTCAAGAACGAATTCGCCAAGGGCGGTCAGTTTGTTCTTACGATCGGTTTCGAACAGCGGTTCACCCAGATGTATCTCAAGCTGTTTAAGCATCATGGACACAGCAGATGGCGTGCGCCCAAGCGCATGTGCCGCGTCGCTTAGATTTCCCCTTCGCGCAACTGTTGCGAAGCCCCGGAGCATTTCGATTTTCAGCGTCATTGGTCAACATTCAAAATTATTGAAACTAACTTCAGTAATTTGAGTTTGATTGAAGTGACGTAAAAAGTCCATACTGGATGAAATTGACTTCTGTGTAAGGCGACACTTTCATGACTGATATCCAAAAAAACCTGATTGCTGGCGAATGGCTGACTGGCGAAAGCGAGATCGAAAACCGCAACCCGTCAGACCTGTCCGATCTTGTCGGTATGTTTGCACAAGCCAGCGGTGATCAACTTGAAGCCACCTTGGATCAGGCTCGTGTCGCCCAGCGCGAATGGGAAGCGTATGGCATGGAGCGTAAGCAGGCAGTTCTGATGGCCATCGGCAACGAACTGATCGCACGCTGTGAAGAGCTGGGAACGCTTTTGGCCCGTGAAGAAGGCAAGCCGTTTGCAGAAGGCAAAGGCGAAGTGTATCGCGCCGGTCAATTCTTCACCTACTACGCCGCAGAATGTCTGCGCCAATTGGGCGAGAACGCCGACAGCGTCCGTCCGGGTGTTGAGATTGATGTGCGTCGCGAAGCCGTGGGCACTGTGGCTATCATCAGCCCGTGGAATTTCCCAACAGCCACCGCGTCTTGGAAAATTGCGCCTGCGCTTTGCTATGGCAACGCGGTGATTTGGAAACCCGCCAATGCGACGCCTGCATCGGCTGTTGCTTTGGCCGAGATCATCAATCGTCAGGACATCCCAAAGGGCCTGTTCAGCCTTGTTATGGGCGCTGGTCGCTCGATTGGACAGCGACTGGTAGAAAGCCCGAAAGTAAACGCGATCTCGTTTACTGGGTCTGTGCCGGTGGGCAAAGGTATTGCCGCCGCAGCCATCCAGAACTTGACCAAAGTGCAGATGGAGATGGGTTCGAAGAACGCGCTGGCCGTCATGGACGACGCGGATTTGGATCTAGCTGTCACACTGGCGCTTGGTGGCGCCTTTGGCGGCACCGGTCAGAAATGTACCGCGTCTTCGCGCCTTGTTGTGCATGAAGCCATTCACGACGCCTTTGTCGAAAAACTGGTGGCAGGCACGCAGGCAATGAAAGTCGGTCACGCGCTGGAAGAGGGCACCCAGATGGGTCCGGTCGTCAGCGAACAGCAGCTGAGCGAAAACCTCGCTTACGTCGATCTGGGCAAGTCGGAAGGGGCCGAACTTGCCTGTGGTGGTGCGCGTCTGGAAATGCCAACCGAAGGGTTCTACATGTCGCCGGGTGTGTTCCTGAACTCCACCAACGACATGCGCATCAACCGCGAGGAAATGTTTGCGCCCCTGACCAGTGTGATCAAGGTGGGCAGCTATGATGAAGCGCTGGCCACGGTGAATGACACCAATTTCGGTCTGACCTCAGGCATCGTGACGAAATCTCTGGCCCGGGCCACGCATTTCCGCCGCAATGCGCGCACCGGCGTTGTTACCGTGAACCTGCCGACCGCAGGTACGGATTACCACGTGCCGTTTGGTGGCCGGGGTGACAGCTCTTACGGACCGCGCGAACAGGGCAAGGCAGCTGCCGAGTTCTACACCACCGTTAAAACCGCTTACATCAGCGCCGGTCCCGTCTGATGCGGATTGACGGTCTTCAGTACGCCAACTGGTCGGAAAAGATCTTTCGCCAGCTTCGTGAAGGGGGCGTGGACGCGATCCACGTCACCATTTCCTATCACGAGAATTTCCGAGAGACCGTCCTGAATTTTGAGAAATGGAATCGCTGGTTCGAGACCTACCCTGATCTGATCATGAAAGGTCAGTGGGCCAGCGATATCGACGTGGCCCGTGAAACAGGCCGCACTGCCGTGTTCTTTGGTTTCCAGAACCCGTCGCCCATTGAAGACGACATCGGTCTGGTTGAAATCGTGCACACGCTGGGCGCGCGTTTCATGCAGCTGACCTATAACAACCAGTCGTTGCTGGCGACGGGCTGTTACGAGGCAGAAGATACCGGCATCACCCGCATGGGCAAACAGGTCATCAAAGAGATGAACAGGGTCGGCCTTGTGGTGGACATGAGCCATTCCGGCGATCGCTCCACCATCGAGGCTGCCGAACTGTCCGAGCGTCCCATCGCTATCACTCACGCGAATCCGTATGATTGGTCGCCTGCTTTGCGCAACAAGCGCGACGCGGTGATCCATGCGGTAACCGAACACGGTGGTATGCTCGGCTTTTCGATCTATCCGCATCACCTGAAGGACAAGTCCGATTGCACGCTGGAAAGCTTCTGCGAAATGATCGCGCGGACGGCAGAGACATACGGTGTCGAGCATTTGGGAATTGGCACCGACCTGTGTCAGGATCAGCCCGACAGTATCGTGGAATGGATGCGCGTTGGCCGATGGACGAAAGAGATCGACTATGGCGAAGGATCAAAATCCGCGCCGGGTTTCCCCCCAATGCCCAGCTGGTTCGAAGATAACCGCCACTTCGGAAATATCGAAGCCGGTCTAAAGGCCACAGGTATGAATGCCGACGAAGTTGCCGGCATCATGGGCGGAAATTGGTACCGCTTCTACGATCAGAGTTTTGGGCCACAAGCCAAATGAGACAAGCTGCCGATCATATAACGCGCCGCGCGCCTGAAGATGTGATGAGGCTGAAACGGCTTGGGTCTTTGCATCAGTGCCGACTTAGCTTCATGCGCGTTCTGACCCGCCGAATGGCACGCGAAAACTGGAAATTCACCCGTCCGATCTTTGACATCAATGCCGATGGCGTAGGGCATGCGGTTTACACGGCGCAAGGTCCAGATCGCGCTTATTCGCTTGTTGCGTTTGCGCATGATCTTCCGCCCGAAATGCGTTCCGATCGAGTGATTGCCACAGCATGGGATGCAACATTTACGCTGTTTGATGGGGTGCCAGATGCCGCTGACATCCAACGGCTGTCCCAAAATGTGCCGCTGCAGGAAGCAGGTCGGGTCAGCGGGCGTGAGATCTCGGTGTCTCGTGCCAACAGATCAGTTCGACTGTGGGCACACTTTGTCGATGCACTCGCCGCCGGCCAACAGCCTGATCAGGAAAAGATCGATGCCGTTGGCTATTTGATGCGCACGACAGCGGTCTATGGATCAGGCAAGCTTGGGGCATCGGACCGCGAGGGCATTGCGGATCGTGAAGAAATGGCCGTTCCTTTCCAGGCCGAGATGCTGTCGGTGTTCCTGACCCGAACATTTGTGCGTGATCTCGTACAGCATATGGCGAATGCGAAGGGGGGCGACCTAGCTGTTGGGCTTGATCCCAACATTGCGCGCCAGCTTGGGATCGGCAATTCAACGGGCTTGGGCATGGCGCCGTTCATCGTCAACCACCCGGTCTTGTTCAACAACTGGATCATGGCCCGGGAAGAGGCGATTGCCCGCGTTCGTGCATTGAAATCTGCAAGTGCGGATGAGCGCGCGACCTTCATCTCGCTTCTACAACGAAGCGCCAACACGATTGATCAGTGGCGTTCCGAACACCCAATTCAGATTGAAAAGCTTAAAGAGCTGAAAGCTGACTTGAAGCTTCTGAACGCCTACCTTGCCAAAGATGCTCTTGCGGGGGATGCGCCGTGGGATAAGCTCATGAACTGGACCTCGGCCTCACTCAGCGAAGAAGGACAAGAGCTTGTCGCGTCGCTGATACTTGAGCCTTATGGTGATCTTGTCGACGGATTGGCCACCTGCATGGCTGACAGCAACAAAGAGGCTTTCGTGATTGATGGGGCCACCACTGTCGCGCAGACACGTGCTTTGATCAAAGACAGCTTTGGCTGGGCGCTTGATACCGATTGGACCGAAAAAGAAAACCATGCGCGAGCATGGTATGTTTCGGAAGAAAAGCTGGAACCTCGGTTAGGGGAGCGTTTCGAAGAACCAATCGCGGAATATGAACAACCCCTTGCCCCAGCCCGGGATGCAGTTGCCGCTTTCAATGCGCTTGCTTTGTTTGACGCGGACCTGCCGATCGCTGAATTTCTTTTGCAGCACCCAGAACATCGTCACACCATTCGGCGGGCGCAGATCAGCCAGATCGCGCCTTACGGAGAAATTCGCGACAACACGATTTCCTCTACAGTTCTGCCGATAGATATGTTGCGGGCGAAGTTGTCGTTTTTTGGGGCAACACGCTTTGATCCACGCTCGGATCGCTGGGTTCGGATTTGTATGTATGCCGGTGCGCCTTATCCCGACGAGCTGACAGACAAGAACGCAGATCTTTGGGTTTACCCGGAGGTCGCGCTATGAGCTTCTCTCTGAACGAAATGGAGGCCACCGCCAAACGCGCCGCACGTGGTGCCGGGTATTCTTGGGGTTTGGCTGAGGAGGCTTCAAAGGCAGCGCGCTGGCTATGTGTTCATGGGTTAAACGGCAGCGAAGAATTGATACAAGTTCTACAGCGCGGCTTTACTGATCAGTCGGATCATCACAGGCCGCACTCAGTTCAAGGCATCTGGCAGAGCGAAGGTGAACTGTGCCCAATCGCTGTCGGTGCGTTGCTTTCTGATTGTGCGCAGCATCTGTCGGACAGGTCGATCGAGATGCAGCATGTTGCAGTCCCATCCGTCCTTCTGCCCTTTGCTGCAAACGTGGCAAAGGTTACGCGGCAAACGGTATGTGTCGACGCTGATGGGACGATTGCCAGAACAGATGGCGTTTGTTTGGATATGCAGGGTGATCTGCCGAAAATCGCCCGGCGCGTGTCGGTGTCCCTGTCTTTCGATACGGTGACGACCACGACCCCTCAAACACGCTCACATCCAGATCAGGCAAGCTGGGACGCTTTGAACCAGTTTGCACACCGAACCTATGCCCCTGCGACCGAGGAATCCCGAAAACTGGGTGCCGGTGCGGGGCTGTCAGACAACGATTGAGAAGGCAACACAATGGTAGAGACGAAAACACTTACACTGGCCGAAATCGAGGACCTGTCTTTCCGCGCGCTTGTCGCGGCCGGAACGTCAGAAGAAAACGCGCGACCACTGGCTGTTGCCACCGCAGCGACCGAAGCTGACGGTGTTGCCAGTCATGGTCTGGCATATATCCCAATTTACTGCGAGCACGTTCAGTGCGGTAAAGTTGATGGGCAAGCCAAGCCTGTACTGGAACGTCCAAAGCCGGGTGTTATCACCGTTGATGCGGCTACAGGTTTTGCGCATTCCGCAATTGATCAGGGGTTCGAAGCATTGATCCCCGCAGCGCGCGAGCAGGGTATTGCCGCGCTGGCGATCCGCAACAGCTATAACTGTGGTGTTCTTGGCTATCACACACATCGACTGGCGCAGGCCGGTTTGTTGGGGATTGGGTTCACCAATGCGCCAGCCTCGATCGCGCCATCGGGTGGTGCCAAGCCTGTTGTTGGCACAAACCCTTTCTCGATTGCTGCGCCGGGTTCAGATGGGCAGCCAGCCGTGCTGATCGACCAAAGCGCCAGCACCATCGCCAAAAGCGAAGTGATGAAACATGCCCGCGAAGGCAAACCCATCCCCGTAGGTTGGGCTCTTGACGCGGAAGGCAACCCGACCACCGATCCTGAAGTTGGTCTGAAAGGCTCGATGGCTCCGTCCGGGGGGTACAAAGGTGTGGGTGTCGCCTTGATGACTGAAATCATGGCAGCGGCTATGACCGGGGCCACCCTTGGCATCAATGCCTCGCCGTTTTCGGGCACTGTGGGCGGCCCGCCGAAAACCGGACAGTTCTTTCTGGCGATCGATCCGGGGGCAACCTCGGGTGACGCATACTCGACCGGTGTTGTCGGTTTGGTCGAAGCAATCCACCAACAAGAGGGCGCACATTTGCCCGGTGATGGACGCCGTAACAAACGGCTGTCTGCGAAGGATAATGGTGTTGCCGTGAATGTGGCGACATTGGCGAAAATTGAAGCTATCCTGAATTAAACCAAGCGGAAACCATCCGGGGGGCCGCTATCGGAAAATCAACTAACCCGGAAAATTTCACGTGCGAACTAGGGAGGAGACGCATGTCTTTAAAGCAACCATTCACCGACTTGGAGGTCAAAAGGGCCGCAAGTGGGTTCTACGAGGGGCACAGCGTTGAAATCGCGCTTCTCAGCAAAGCAATCATGGTTGGCCTGGTTATCTGGGCCCTTGTCTGGCCTGCCAACGCCAACGGCGTTCTTGGCAGTCTTAACTGGAAGCTTCTGGAAAGCTTCAACTCGTTCTACATCGTAATCGTTGGTCTTTTCTCGTTCTTCTTGCTGGTGGTGGCAGTGTTGCCGCAAACCGGTCGCAGGATCATGGGACGCGAAGGCGAACGCCCTGAGTTCTCAAACTTCTCTTGGTTCTCGATGATGTTTGGCGCCGGTCTGGGCGTCGGCCTGATGGTGTTCGCCACGGCAGAGCCTCTTGGCCTTTGGGGTTCCAACCCCGAGGTGCTGGCGGGCAGCGTTGGTGCCAACAGTGCTGAGGCTGTTCAATCCGGCTTCCGCTACACGTTCCTGCACTATGGCTTCCACGCCTGGGCAATCTACGTCGCGACCGGGCTGTCGCTGGCTTATTACGCTTACACGCGTGACATGCCGCTGACGATCCGTTCGGCCCTGACACCGCTTTTCGGTAAGATGATGAACGGCTTTCTTGGCCATGTTGTGGATGTTCTTGGGGTTGTTGCAACGATCCTTGGTGTATCCGTAACCATCGGTTTTGGCGTGTCACAATTCATCGATGGTCTTTATGCGATCACCGGTGCTGAATGGATGATGGACATGACAGGTGATGCACCTGCACCAGGCACAGTTGGCCTGATCGTGGGTCTTGTTGTGATCATGAGCCTTTCCATTCTGTCCGCTGTGTCGGGTGTTGGTCGTGGGGTGAAATACCTGTCGAACCTTAACCTTGTCCTGTCGATCATCCTGCTGATGACCTTTGTCATCTTCGGGTCGTTTATGTTCGCCATGACAACCTACGCCACTGCATTTGCCGACTATATCCTGCACTACGTCTCGCTAAGCTTTGGCGCATTCGGTCCACAATCCGGGGCTGATTTCGCGGCAGCTCTGCCAGCCGAGGCCGCACCATATGCCGACGCATTGCGTGGCGGAGCGACCAACGCTTGGGGTTCACTTGCGGGTTTTAAGTCAGGTCTTGAAGGCGAGGCTGCAGCCCTGTCTGACGATGTTCTAACTGCCGCATATGCTGCTGGTGAGCCGGGACGTCAGTTCGGCTGGCAAGCTGGTTGGACCACGTTCTACTGGGCTTGGTGGATCGCGTTCTCACCCTTTGTGGGACTGTTCCTAGCGCGTATCTCGAAAGGTCGTTCGGTTCGTGAGTTTATCGTTGGCTGCGTTTTCGCCCCTGCACTTGTCTGCTTTGCGTGGATGACTGTTCTGGGTGGCACGGCCATCGACATGGAACTGAGCGGTGCTGCTGAAGGCGCGATCATCGGGGCTTCGAACACAGCCAAACTGTTCGTAACACTTGAGCAGATCATCTCGGGCGGACTTCTGTCCGGCATTACCGTGATGTGTGTGGTCCTGATCATGACGTTCCTGGTGACGTTCGGCTGACTCGGGCATCTTGGTGATGAACACCATTATGTCTGGTGGCGATCAGAACATCGGCAACAAGCACAAAATCGTGTGGGGTCTTATCCTAACGTTTGTGATCGGCACATTGTTGATCGCAGGTAAGACCAATGGCGGTGCTGATCCGATGGAGGCACTTAAGAGCGCCATGATTATCGGGGCCTTGCCGTTCACTGTGGTAATGGGCCTGATGTGTGTCGCGCTTACGAAAGCACTGTACCGCGACGGCTTGCGTGACAAGTTGGCCAATGCAGAGCAAGCTTCGGCTGCTGAGTAAGCCTATAAATCAATAGACCAGACAGCGAGTGATCGTTGTCTGGTCTTTTTTTATCCGCAAGGAACATGAATTGTTTCTGCTGGGTATCAACATCCCCAACACATCATGACCGGCTATTCAGCGCGCTTCGGCCTCTCGCAGCGCTGAGATCATGCTCAGAAGCTCGTCTTTGGTGTTTTGGATGTGCTGAGTTAGCAAAGCAGTCGCTGCGGTCACATCCCTGTTCACGGCAAGTTCCAAAAGGCGACGATGCTCGTCCTTTGCACCATCGCGTTGTTCCATAAGGCTTAGGTGCATCCGCACATAGCGATCGGATTGCAGATTCACTCGATGCAGCAGTTCGTTTGTCAGCCCGCGCTGCGCGGCTGCATAAAGCGCGGTGTGGTAGCTGAAATTCAGCGCGCCCCAATGAGCCACGTCATCCGCATCGTAAGACGTTTCCATTTGCGTCAGGAGCATTTCGCATTTGTCGAAATCAGTCTGCGTCATCTTCGGTATGGCGCGTTTGAACAAATCCACTTCGATCAGAATACGCAGATCAAAAATCTCACCGATCTCGGCAATCGAGTGCTTTACAACCGATGCTCCGCGATTGTTCGTCAGATGGACAAGACCTTCGGCATCCAACCGTTTCAACGCTTCGCGGATTGGCATGCGCGATACGTCATATTCATCGGCCAACGCTTCCTGACGGATCACCGCACCTTCTGCAAGGTCGCCGCTTAGGATGCGTTCACGCAAGTCGTTGGTGATGACATCCGGAAGGCTTTGTCTAGCAATCTTGCGTTTGACGGTCATGTAAGAGCCCTGGTTATTGCTTTTCCGGCATTTTGAAACTGGTGTGCCAGATGTTCAAGTGGGATGCACCCACTGTTTCTTTGACCAATGGGTCAGATGCGCCTGCCCTAAGCACCCCATGTGTCGCTGAGACGATAACCGCCTGGCCAGGGATCATCAGGGTCAAGCATGTGCTGATGTGTTCCGGTGATCCAGCCACGACCCGAGATTTCGGGAAGGATTGCGGGGCGGCCATTTAGGTCAAGCGTCTTCACCACACGGCAGCGGAATTCGCTGTTGATGACAGATCGTGCATGATAGCGATCTGTCGCTTTCATCTGACCTTTCGCCAAAAGCATCGCCATACGTGCTGACGCACCCGTGCCGCAAGGTGATCGGTCCAGCTTTCCGGGCTTGATGGCCACTGTGTTTTTGCCTTCAAGAAGATCGCCGTCGCGGGTTAAGGAACCAGCGATTTGGCAAAACGAGATGTGGTTCCAATCTGTGACGGGATGGCTGAAGCCAAGCTGTTCATTGGCGGCATCGGTTATCCTTGATCCAGTGCGCGCCAGATCGGCAGCTTCGTCTGGCGTCAGAGCGAAGCCCAGATCGGTGGCGTCAACGATCACGAAACTGTCGCCCCCAAATGCGGTGTCGACGCGCAGGGTTCCCAGCCCTTCGACCTCGACCATCGCATCAATCTTGTCTGCAAAACTGGGCACGTTTTGAACGTAAATCCGTTCGGCTTTGCCATTCCTGCATTCTGCGCGCACCCGAACCAGACCACCCGGTGCTTCCAACGTCAGGTGGGTTTCGGGCTCGGTCATTGGCAGAATGCCACTGTCCAGCAGCACAGTAGACACGCAGATCGAATTTGACCCGGACATTGGCGGCGTATCTTCAGGTTCCATTATGATCCAAGCCGCATCAGCTTCGGGGTGTTTTGGAGGAACCAAAAGGTTCACGTGGCGAAACACTCCGCCTCGTGGTTCGTTCAGGACGAAGTTGCGCAAGGTCTGATCCGCAGCAATGAAATTGCGTTGCTCCCAGACCGTATCGCCGGGCGGAGGGGCAACACCGCCGACAATCACATCGCCCACCTCTCCCTCGGCATGGGCGGAGACCACGTGGATGACTTTATTGCTACGCATCTTGATCCTTATGAGTTGCGGATAGGCTTACATGCACTCGGCGATGATACCACCCTGTTTTGACCAGTCAGCAAACCATGCTTTGAACAAGGTGTATTGCTGTTCACAATAGTTGCGCTGCGCATCGGACAGGGCGTCAGTTTCATAAAAATGCAGGCGGTATTCGTCTTCACCATTCAGGACCAAAAGGTGCTTGTAGTACAGCACCAGATCGGTGCCTTCGTCAAAGCTGGCCAGAACGCCAAAAGCGTCTTCCAGCTCAAGCGCGCGCTTGCGGGCCTCGGCATGGCCTTCTGCGGCTTTCTGCGAAAGGGCCGCCAGTAGCAACGCTTCTTTCGGAAGGGCGGTGCCGATCCCAGTGATCGAGCCTGTCGCGCCGCAATTGACGAAGCCGTGATAGACTTCAGTGTCGACGCCGACCATCAGTGTCACGCTATCATCCTGACTGGTGATGTGCTCGGCCGCATAGCGCAGGTCGTCCTTGCCGCCGAATTCCTTGAAGCCAATCAGGTTGGGATGTTCTGCGCGCAGGGCGAAGAACAGGTCTGCTTTAGTCGCGAAACCGTAAACGGGGCTGTTGTAGATGATGGCAGGGACATCCGGTGCGGCAGACAGGATCGCTTTGAAATGGCTTTTCTGCGCGGCCATCGACGATCCCCGCGACAGAACGCGCGGGATAACCATCAGCCCAACAGCGCCCACTTTTTGGGCGTGAGCCGCAAGTGCAACGGCGGATTTCGAATTGATCGCACCCGTCCCCACAACGACGGGAATCCCTGAACTGGCAAGGCGTTCAACGCCCGTCATGCGCTCTTCATCTGTCAGAAGCGGCCAGTCCCCCATGGACCCACAATAAACCACAGCCGACATGCCGGCAGCGATCATCTCGTGTCCCTTTTTGACCAGCGCGTCATAGTCTGGCGTGCGGTCAGAAGTGCACGGGGTCATCAAGGCAGGCATGGTGCCAGAAAACACGGATTGTGACATAGGGATTCCTTTTGAGGAGGGAGGTGGAAAGCAGGTCCTAGGTTGTCATTAACGGATACTGTATCCAAAAGCCAGAAAAACCTTCACCCATCAGAGTTGGGTGCACTCATCCTGGGCGTGTGTTTTTTTGTTGTGATGCAGTTATAGCGAGATGAAAATTGCAACTTCACACTTAATGCAGTATTAATGTTCAGCATGTGTTTCGCGAACAGGCCGGAAATTAGTGAGCTGCCGACAGCTATTTTATTTAGCCAAAACAAGCCGCAATGAAAGCCTATGTGTTGAGTGGAGGTGAGCTATGCCCACCTATAATGTACAAGGTTGGATTTGGTCAGGGACGGGGACGCCCACCACTTTAGTGCCGGTCACCATTGAAGATGACGACCCCAACATGTCCCCTTACTTCACCGATGATTTCACAGAAGAGATCACAATCGGTGGAACAACCTATACCAATCCGCAAGGCGGCACCTACGAGCTGACCTTTACGGATTCCAGCGGCACCACGCATACAGAAGACTTTTATCTTTGGTCGACAGGTAGCAATTTCATTTTTGTACCAGCCCCAGGATCGGCTTTTGACGATGGGTCTGTCATTGACAGTCTAGGGGGGTGGCAGGACTATACTTCTGGTTTCGCTTGGGACGATGTAACCTGTTTCACAGCAGGTACTCTCATCGAAACCAAGCTTGGTCCGATAGCGATTGAGGATGTTCAGGTTGGTGACCTGGTTCTGACCGCAGAGGGTGTGAAGCCCGTGCGATGGATCGGAAAAAGCCCAGTGACTGTTGAGAAGCTTCTTAGCAACCCAAAGCTGTTCCCAATCCGAATTACCGCTAGCGCGCTGGGTGATGGGCTGCCAAAGCGCGATCTTCTGGTGTCCCGCCAGCATCGGATGCTGATCAGCTCACCTATTGCGCAACGTATGTTTGGAACGACGGATGTATTGGTCCATGCGGTCAAGCTGACACAGCTTCCCGGTATCTACATTGACCAATCTATGACCGAGGTCACGTACTACCACATGCTGTTTGATGACCATCAAGTGGTTTATGCAGAAGGCGCGCCCAGCGAAAGCCTATATACCGGACCTGAGGCATTGAAGGCGATCAGCGATGACGCGCGGGAAGAGGTTTTGACGTTGTTTCCCGAGCTGGCGGATCGGGACTATAGTCCCAGCTTTGCCAAGTTCACACCAGACGCGAAACGCCAGAAGAAACTTGTTGAGCGTCATCTTAAAAACAAGAAACCTCTGCTGGTTTAGGTCTGATCAAGCGTCGTCGATTTTGATAGACGGCGCACCACCTTCAAACTGGTTTTCTTGATCATAGCTGCAGGGATCTTCTTGCGTTTCCAGATGCAATCCGCTTCCCGTATATGGGTGCGCGCGCATCAAGGCTTCGTTCGGTGTAATCCCCAGTCCCGGAGCGTCTGGCGGGATCACAAAGCCGTCTTCCCAATGGATCGTGTTGCCAATCAGGGCAAGGTGGAAGTCCCCCCCTTGCTCGATGGTTTCCACCATCAGAAGGTTTGGAATAGACGCGCCTAGATGCAGGTTGGCGGCCCATTCGATTGGGCCTGCGTAGAGATGCGGGGCAATCAGGGCGTTGTGAACCTCTGCGATGGTGGCGATCTTCTTTGCCTCCCAGATACCGCCTGCGCGCCCTAAGGCGGGTTGCAGAATTGAGGCGGCTCCTTGGCGCAACACTTCAGCAAATTCAGCTTTTGTTGTCAGTCGTTCCCCGGTTGCCACGGGAACGGAACTGGCACGGGCAACCTTGGCCATTTCGGCGATGTTGTCGGGCGGGATGGGTTCTTCGAACCAAAGCGGCCCGTAGGGTGCGATGGCTTCGGCCATGCGGATCGCGCCGCCGGTGGTGAACTGACCGTGGGTGCCAAACAACAGATCCGCGCGGTCACCGACGGCTTCGCGGATCGCTTTGCAGAACGCAACCGAACGCGAGATGTCTTTCATTGAAGGCATATGGCCCGAACGGATCGTATATGGCCCGGCGGGATCGAACTTCAGTGCGGTGAAGCCCTGCTCAACGCGGGTCACAGCCGCCTCGGCGGCCATTTCGGGCGAGGTCCAGAACGCTGGCAGTTCGTGGTGCGGATCGGGATAGAGGTATGTGTAGCTGCGCAAACGCTCGTTCATTTTGCCGCCAAGTAAGGCCCAGACCGGGCGGTCGCGCGCTTTGCCCAGGATGTCCCAGCAAGCGATCTCAAGCCCGGAAAACGCGCCCATCACAGTCGGGTCGGGGCGTTGGGTGAAGCCAGAAGAAAAGGCGCGGCGGAACATCAATTCGATGTTTTCAGGGTTTTCGCCCTGCATGTGCCGTTTGAACACATCTTCGATCACGGCACGCATGGCATCGGGGCCAACGGCGGATGTATAGACTTCGCCCCAGCCAGTGATGCCGTTATCGGTCGTGACTTTAACAAAAATCCAATAGCGCCCGCCCCAACCGGGGGCAGGCGGTGCTGTCACGATGATGTCGAGGTCCCGAAGCCGCATCTAATTATCCTTTATCAAAGAGGATTACGTTCCGACGCGCGGCCCCGGTTTTGGTGTCGGCTATCGCCTCGTTGATCTGGTCAAAAGACCAACGGCCCGAGATCAGCTCGTCCAGCTTCAAGCGCCCTTGCCGATAGAGGTCGATCATCCATGGGATGTCACGTTGAATCACCACGTCGCCCATCTTGGACCCAACCATACCCTGCCCAAGTGCGGCCAATACCACGGGCTCATAACTGGACATGTCACCCGAGTGGGGCATGCCAACCATGACGACCTTGCCACCCGGTGCAAGATAGCGCGGGGCACTGTCATAGGCTGGGATCGCGCCGACGGTCACCAATACTGCATCCGCCCCGCGCCCTGCGGCCTGTATGGCGGCTTTCCATGGCTTGTCCATTGTGGCGAGCACACCGTCCGTCGCGCCAAACTCCATTGCTGCGTCGAGCTTTTCTTCCGACATGTCGACCGCGATGATGCGTGAGGCACCTGCAATGCGCGCGCCTTGGATGGCGTTCAGGCCCACGCCGCCTGCGCCGATCACAACCACTACGTCCCCTGCGCGAACATTGCCCGCATTCACCACAGCGCCCACGCCGGTGATGACGCCACAAGCAAGCAAAGACGCCACGTCCATGGCCATATCTTCGGGCAGTTCCACAACTTGGCTTTGTTCCACTACGACACGTTCGGCGAAGGCGCCCGTTGCCATGGCCTGATGCATCTTGCCTCCATCAACGTCGGTGATGGGCCCATGGTCGCCGTCATAAGGCGTCGCGCAGGCGGTGGGGGTGCCCGAGGCGCAGCTGGGGCAGGTTTGGCAGGCGCGGATAAGCGTCACAACAACCGGGTCGCCAACGGACAACCCTTTTACGTGATCGCCCACACCTGTAATACGCCCGGCGGCTTCATGGCCATAAACAGCAGGCAGTGATCCACCCCAAGCCCCGTCGGCATAAGATATGTCGCTGTGGCAGATGGCGACGGCATCCAGCGTCACTTCAACCTCGCTGCCTTCTGGCGCGCGAATTGCGATCTCTTCGATGACCAGCGGTTCCCCGAAGGCGTGGCAGACAGCGGCTTTGATCCGGTCCATGGCAGCTCCTGTTGGTGTGTCATTCCCCCAAAGCTTGCGCGGAAACGAAGAGCTTGCCAACAATCTTGCGACAGGAAGGTCAGAAAACGACGCGGCGTTTCTTAGAAATGGCCGATAGAGCGCAGGAAATCCGTCAGAAGCACAGCATATTCAGCGGGTTTCTCGACAGGGGACATATGACCTGTGCCGCGGATCAGCTCGAATTTCGATCCGGGGATCAGGCCAGCCGTTTCACGCACCATGTCGGCAGGGGTTGATCCGTCTTCGCTACCTGCAATGGCCAGTGTCGGCAGCCGTAGGCGTGCGGTGCTTTCATAAAGGTCGGTGTCTGCGATGGCTTCCATGCAGCCCAGATAACCCTCAGGCGGTGTGGCGCGCATGCGGGTGCGGGCGTCGTCCAAAAGCTCTGGCTGATCGCGTTGCGAAGCGCGCGAAAACCAGCGGTCGATATTGGCGTCAACCACGGCGTCGATCCCGCTGTCGCGTACCTTCTTGATGCGTGCGGCCCAGATCCATGGCGTTCCGATCTTGGCGGCGCTGTTCGAGATCACCAGCCCGCGTACAAGATCCAACCGTTCAGCCGCCAACCCCTGCGCAATAATGCCGCCAATCGACAGGCCCACGAAAACGCAATCTTTAACGCCCAGATTATCCAGCGCCCGACCGGCGTCGGCCACCAGATCGCCCATCGGATAAGGACCGTCGGGGCAGGGGCTGTGGCCATGCCCACGCATGTCCATTCGGATCAGGCGCAGATGATCGGGCATCTCTGCCACCAGCGCATCCCACATGGACAGGTCGGACCCAAGCGCGTGGGCAAACACCACGGCAGGTCCTTCCTTTGATCCGCTTTCCACGACGTGAAGCGCCACGCCGTTGTCATCCGGGATCTTGATCATTCGGACCCGCGCAAAGTCAGATGCGCCATGATCTGACCGTGATCCGACGCCAACTTGTTATAAGGCGCCTCTGGATGGGAGCCGTCGGTGATGTGATCATTCAGCACGCTGAAATAGGTCATGTCTGCGATACGCTGCACATTGTCCGGATGAAAATGGCGGCTAAGGAAGATCTGGTCGATGCTTTCAAACACTCCACCAAAGGCCGAAGTATAAACCATGTCGCGCAAGGATTTGCGCACGAAGAGCTTTTCGGCTGAATGCAGGCGAACAGCTTCGATTTCCGCGGTGATCTGGGCGCTTTCCTCGCGGGAATAGCGGTCGCGGTCGGTTTTCGCGTCATGGCGCAGCATCCAAGCGTAGTTCTTAAACGGCACCTCGCCCGAGATAATCTCGGAACTTACTGCATGTTCCCCATCGTTAAAATCGCCCATGACGGCAACGGGGTGACCAGCTTCCAGTTCATCAACGACCAACCTGCGCAAAACCCATGCCTCGGCCATGCGCCGCATGGCTGAACGCGCGGCTCCTAACGCCCGCCCGACGGGGTCATAGGCAGTCAGGTCGGCTTCCGGCGGGAAGGGCGCACCTTCTGGACGGATAAACTCGCCCAGTTTCGATTTCAGGTGGCAGTTGAAGATCGTAATCACATGGTCGCCAACTGGCACGCGCACCTTCAGGACCGGCCGCGACATGCGGGTCAGCGTGTAGTGACCCGCTTCCCCGTCATCCCCACGCAGGGCGGGGAAGGGAATGGTAAGCGGTTCTGGCAGGTCCTGAATAACCTCTGGGTCGCCCACAAATCCAAAGCGTGACAATACAGCTACGCCGGGTCTTCGTTCTCCGGGCCCGCCATCGGCCGAATTTGGGGCAAAGGCCAATCCATCCTTGGGCCATGGGTGCGTGGCAAGCTTTCTAAAGATCGCTTTGCGATGATAGCGCTTGTTTTCATCGGGTATGGTGGCGGCGTTCAGGTCGTGTGCGCGTGCGTTGGCCTCACCGATCACGTCCAGCAGCGTGTCTTCCTCGAATATCTCTTGAAAACCGATGATGTCGGCGTCCAGCGACATCATCTGGTCCGCCATCCAGTCACGCTTCCAAGCGTATTCCTCGGGTGTGTAGCTTTGGAACTGGTAATACTCCTTGTCCGCGCCAATCAGGTTTTTGACGTTGAACGAGGCCATCGTGAAATCAGTCATAAGTGTCTCCGGTCAGGCAAAACGGTTTAGGGCATCAGCAAAAACTGGGGCATCAACATTGCCCCCGGTGGCCACGACAATCACGGCGTCACCGTTGATGGTTTCTGGGTGGAACAGGGCCGCAGCCAACGCAATGGCCGCCCCCGGTTCGATCACCAATTTTAAACGGGTGAACCCTTGCGCCATAGCGCACAGGCAATCTTCGTCCGGCACAACGATGCCGGGCCCGCATAGGCGTTGCATGATGGGGAACGTGATCTGGCCGGGCGAGGGTGTGATGATCGCATCACATATTGACCCGGCGCGCTGGGCGTTTTCTTCGATCTTGCCGCTGGCAAGCGAACGCGTCACATCGTCAAACCCCGCAGGCTCGACTGGGCGGACTATCATGTCGGGGGCTTCGTGCTCCAAAGCCAGCGCGATGCCCGAGGTCAACCCGCCACCACCGCATGGCACCAGCACCTGTGCGTTTGAAATGCCTTCCTCGCGGGCCTGATTGGCGATCTCAAGCCCAACTGTGCCTTGGCCTGCTATCACGGCCTCGTTGTCGAAGGGTTTGATCAGCGTAAGGTCGCGTTCTTTGGCAAGTTGGGCACCGATAGCGTCCCGGTCCTCGCCCGCACGGTCGTAAAGCACCACCTCGGCCCCAAGGGCGCGTGTGTTGTCGATTTTCATCCGGGGGGCGTCAGATGGCATGACAATCACAGACGGTGCGCCGTTTTGGCGGGCGGCAAGTGCAATACCTTGCGCGTGGTTGCCGGATGAAAAGGCGATTACGCCCAATTCGCGTTGATCGGCAGTCAGCATGGAAATCGCGTTATGCGCACCGCGAAACTTGAAGCTGCCCGTATGTTGCAGGCATTCGGGTTTCACGAACACGCATCGCCCGGCGATTTCGTCCAGAAACGGTGAAGACAAAAGCGGCGTGCGTCTTACATGGCCCGCGCAGCGACGGGCCGCGTTTCGGATCTCGTTGATGTTCATTGCATCTTTCCAAGCCATTCGGTGATGGTTGCAATGGCTTCGGGTTCATCGAGGAATGGCACATGGCCACGGTCGGGCACTTTGGCATACCCCATGTCCGGGCGGCGCGCGCGCATTTCGGCAACGGTCCCGTCGGACAGAAGGTCCGAGTTTGCGCCGTGGATCAGGGCAAGGGGCAAGTCCGCCATCGCGTCGAAGAATGGCCATAGATCGGGGGCAGGCTGCGCGCCAGCGGCCTGAACCGCGTCGCGCAGGGCAGGGTCATAACGATTGGTCAGCCCTTTATCGTCCTGTTCGAACAAGTTGTGACACTCTTCGATCCAGCGTCCCATCGGCACATCTTTGAAGCCAAATCCGGCCATGAGTTTTGCACGTGTTTCGGCGGCCTCTTCTATGGTCTTGGCGCTTGGTTTGCGTCCCAAATAACCCATGATGTTGTCCAGCCCGTCGGCGGCAAGCTCGGGTCCGATATCGTTCATGCAAACGCCCAGAAGCTTATCCTTCACGGTCGCAGCAAGCCCCATCGCGATCAGTCCACCACGCGAGGTGCCAAGAATGGCGGCTTTATCGATCCCAAGATGGTTCATCAGGAAAAGCGCATCCAGCCCTTCTTGCGGCACGGTATAGGTCTTGTGGTCACCCCAATCCGACTGCCCCCGCCCGCGGTAATCCATGCGGATCAGGCGGACGCCCTTTAGATGCGGGGCAACAAAGTTGAAGTCGTCCGAGTTGCGCGTGAGGCCGGACAGTGCCAGCACCGGCAGGCCTTCACCCTCTTCACGAAATGCGATCTCTAACCCGTCATTGGCGGTGAATGTTTGCATGGTCCGGGTCCTTGTCTTTGGCTTCGCGCAGTAAGCACCAGATCAAGGATAGGGTCCAGAGCTGGAAGGGAAACAAAAAAGGCCCCCGAATGGGAGCCTTCGTTGCGATTACTGTTTTGCCACTCAGAGATTATCTGGCTGCGGCATGCCCAATACATGAAAGCCGCTGTCGACGGTGATGATCTCGCCCGTCGTGCAGTTGCCATAATCCGAGGCGAGGTAAACAGCGGTGCCGCCCACGGCCTCGAGCGTTGCGTTCTGGCGTAGCGGCGCGTTTTGTTCCGTGTGGCGGAAGGTTTTGCGCGCGCCGCCAATTGCAGCCCCGGCCAGCGTTTTCATCGGTCCGGGCGAGATCGCGTTTACGCGGATGCCGTCCGGGCCAAGGTCGTTGGCCAAATAACGAACGGAAGATTCCAGCGCGGCTTTTGCAACGCCCATCACGTTGTAAAACGGGGTCACGCGGTTCGATCCGCCATAGGTCAGGGTCAAGATCGTGCCGCCCTCAGTCATTTTCGGGGCTACACGACGGGCCACTTCGATCAACGAATAGCAGCTGATGTCCATCGAGTGTTTGAAGTTCGCACGTGACGTGTCGACAAAGCGGCCAGTCAGTTCGTTCTTGTCAGAATAAGCAATCGCGTGAACCAGAAAATCGATCGAGTCCCATTTGGACCACAAGTCATCGAACCCTTTGTCCAGCGCGGCATCGTCCGTCACATCCATATCGACCAGAATGTCCGACCCGACTGATTCAGCCAGCGGAGCAACCCGTCCACCGAATGCGTCACCCTGATAGGAAAACGCCAATTCAGCGCCCTCATTGGCCATCGCCTGCGCAATGCCCCACGCGATCGAGCGTTGGTTTGCAACCCCCATGATGAGGCCGCGTTTACCTTGCATAAGCCCTGCCATGTCAGTCCCTCAATTCTGTTCGTGTCAAATTCGTCGTCGTATCAGTCTTGGTATTTGCTCATAATCATCGAGCCATTGGTGCCGCCAAAGCCGAAGCTATTGGTCATGACCGAATCCAGACCTGCGTTTTCAACCAACTTAGTGGCGACCTCGCCCTCGTTGATTTCAGCGTCGAGATTTTCAACGTTGATGGACGGCGCAATGAAGTCGTTTTCCAGCATCAACAAGCAATAGACAGCTTCTTGCGCACCAGTCGCGCCTTGGCTGTGCCCGGTCATAGATTTGGTCGAACTAATAGGGGGCGTGGTGCCCTCGCCGAAGACGCGGCGTACGGCTTCCACTTCGCCAACGTCACCAACCGGGGTCGATGTGCCGTGGGCGTTGATATAGCCGACTTTGCGGCCCTCGGGCAGCATGTCCATGGCCAGACGCATTGCACGTTCGCCGCCTTCTCCAGACGGGGCCACCATGTCGTGGCCATCCGACGTCGCGCCGTAGCCAGTGACCTCGGCGTAGATTTTGGCGCCACGCGCTTTGGCATGCTCAAGGTCTTCCAGAACCAAGATGGCACCACCACCACCGATCACAAATCCGTCGCGGTCTGCGTCAAACGCGCGCGAGGCTTTCTCGGGCGTGTCGTTATACTTGGATGACATCGCACCCATCGCGTCAAATAGGCACGACAGGGTCCAGTCCAATTCCTCGCCACCGCCAGCAAACATGACGTCTTGCTTGCCCATCATGATCTGTTCGGATGCGTTGCCGATACAGTGCAATGAAGTCGAACAGGCCGAGGTGATCGAGTAGTTGATCCCCTTGATCTTAAACGCCGTCGCAAGGTTCGCAGAAATGGTCGAGCCCATGCATTTCGGCACGGCAAACGGTCCAATTCGCTTGGTCGCGCCGGTTTTCAGCGCGGTCTGGTGGGCTGCAAACATCGCGCTGGTCGATGGGCCACCAGATCCGGCAACCAAACCCGTACGTGGGTTCACAACATCGTCTTCACCAAGGCCCGCATCTTCGATCGCCTGGCTCATCGCGATATGCGCATAGGCCGCACCCGGGCCCATGAAGCGCAGTGTGCGTTTGTCCACATGGGCCGCAATGTCGATGTCAGGCATGCCTGCAACTTGACTGCGGAACCCATGATCAACCATGTCTTGATTGGCGGAAATGCCGGACTTGCCAGCCTTGAGCGAGGTCAGAACCTCGTCCTTGTTGTTCCCGATGGCCGAGACGATGCCCAGACCGGTAACGACGACACGACGCATGCGCGCACTCCTCCGTGTAGCAGTGCCTTGGGGCACCGATAGTAAGTCGGATCAGCTCTCGGACAGAGCGACCTTCATATCCTTGACCTGATAGATAACCTCTCCATCAGCTTCCACAATACCGTCGGCCACACCCATTGTGAGGCGGCGCGTTTGGATCGCTTTGGTGAAGTCAATCTTGTAGGTCAGCATTTTGCGGTCGGGGCGGACCATTCCGGTCAGCTTTACTTCGCCCACACCCAGCGCATAGCCGCGACCAAGCCAACCGCGCCAACCAAGGTTGAAGCCGGTCAACTGCCACAAGCCATCAAGGCCAAGGCAGCCGGGCATAATCGGGTTGCCAGGGAAGTGGCAGTCAAAGAACCAAAGGTCGGGCGTGATGTCGAATTCAGCCAGGATGTGGCCTTTGCCATGCGCGCCACCATCACCCGAAACTTCGGTGATACGGTCCATCATCAACATGGGGGGCGCTGGAAGTTGCGCGTTGCCGGGGCCAAAAAGCTCTCCTGCTGCGCATTTCAAAAGGTCTTCTTTTCCAAAGCTTGTCGGATAGTCCGCCATTCACTCCGCCCCATATCTTGTGTCTTCAGTTACACCACCCTCTAGCACCCGAGGAAAGCTTGGCGCAAGGGTAGCTGATCGCCCAGAAAGGGTATGTTGTTCGCAAAAGCCAATTTTTATTGGCGCTTGGTGCCCGGAGCCCCTATATTCGTCTGGAAACACTCTGCGGGTCCCTAAAGTTCTAGAATATGATGCAGCACGAAAAACCCACCGAAGCCAACTGGTTGGCAAGTGCCGGATTGCGCCCGACACGGCAGCGATTGGTGTTGGCTCAGCTGTTGGTTGGGGATGGGCAACACCGCCATGTCACCGCGGAAAGCTTGTATGAAGCGACACGTGGCGGCGAAGAGCGTGTGTCTCTTGCAACGGTCTACAACACGCTGCGCGTCTTTTCCGAGGCGGGTCTTCTGCGTGAAATTACGGTGAACGGTGCGCGGAGTTATTTCGACACCAATGTTTCGAACCACCCGCATTTCTTTTGGGAAGACACCGAAGAATTGATGGATGCGCCGGACGAAGATCTGAAAATCTCTCAACTTCCGGAAGCGCCGGAGGGTGCCGAGATTTCGAAAGTTGATGTGGTGATCCGTCTGCGCCGAAGCTGAGCCGCACACAAAGGCGCGCGACCCAGCAATTTGCAAAGTCGTTAGTCGATCGACACAACCTCAAAATCGAAGATCAATGCCTTACCCGCCAGCGCGTGGTTTGCGTCTAGCGTGACAGTATCGTCGGTCAGGTTCGTGACGGTCACTGGAACCGGCTGGCCTTGTGGGCCAGACATCTGCAACTGAATGCCAACTTCCAGCGGGATTTCGGCAGGGATGTCGCTGCGCGGGACTTCCAAAATGGCTTCGTCCTGACGTGGGCCGTAAGCTTCTTCTGGGGCGATAGTGACTTTCTTCTTTTCACCAACGGTCATACCGGGAAGGGCTTTGTCGAGACCGGGAATGATCATGCCGGACCCAACTTCAAACTCCAGCGGGTCACGCCCTTCTGAGCTGTCAAAAACACTGCCGTCTTCAAGCGAACCAGTATAGTGAATGCGCACCTTCGCGCCTTGCGTGACTTCTGTCATCAGTACCTCGTGATGTCTTGGAATGAATAAACGAGGCCGAGGCGTTGTCGCGGCGGGTGCTCGCTTGGATGATCCGCCATGTTTATCGTGAAACGAGGCGAGTTGGAATGCTGGTCAAAACCACTGGCCGGGCTCCATAAGGCCAAGGTCCAATAGTTGCTGTGAATTCCACTGAAACTTCGTGGTGTTGTGCCAATTGAAGTTTGGAATGTCGTGTTTTGAACCAGCGTTTGTTTTCAGGGCTTTGGCTGTGCGGAAGCTGGTGATTGCTACAGTCACGTTGTGATGCCACGGGCAGGAATAGGTATTGTATTCCTCGTCATTGAACGTGTGATTGTCGCGCAATTTCAATCCGGGTTTCGCCCGAAACAGTGATACGCGGTCGATCTTATGTCCGTTCGCGGGCACATGTTCTTCGAATCGCCACCGCAACCCGCCAAAGAAATCCAATTGACGTTCGTGCGGGTTTCCATCGGGGCCTTTTCGTCCGTTTGCGTAGTAACCGGATTTGTCCAAATGGGCGTTCTCGATCGAAACCGCGTTTGGGAACTGCTCTAAATCATCAGCGTATAAGTCGACGACATAGCTTAGGATCGCGTCGCGTCGCTCTTCCGTTTGGTAGGCAATAAGCTCTCCCACTGTGCGGGATTCGCAGAAGGGGTGGAACAAGTATTCAGCATTGTAGCAGTAGTACAGCCAGGTTCCCGGTGCGGCGTCGATCACCTGATTGACGGCATCCATCACGGCCCCTGGCACTGATGTGTTGAAGGCGATCCGATGAACGGCGCTCTCCATTTCAGCGGGAAGCTTCAACGCGTCGGGTGCAAATACCAGCAAGGCTCGAAATCCTGCGTCCTGATGGTGCTGAATGGTGCTTTCAACCTCGACCAGATCCTCGACAAAGATCAGCGCAACGGGGCCTTTGGACAAAACGTCCCCAGAGGTTTTTAGGAACTGGCTAAGATCACTATGTCGCATGATTTGTTCCCGTTCATCGCTGGTTTTGCTGATTGCCGTCAGAAACTTCCTGAAAACAACAGGTTTTGCAAGCGTTGCGGGCCTGTTCCCTTTGCTGTAGGACGCGGGAACTTGAACATAAGCCGCAAAACTTCGGGAAACGCGTCATGTCCGACAAGAAAAAACTCTACATCCGCACCTATGGCTGCCAGATGAATGTTTATGACAGCGAACGCATGGCCGAAGCGCTGGGCGCGGATGGGTACGTTGAAACGGACAAGCCCGATGATGCGGATATGATCTTGATGAATACATGTCACATTCGGGAAAAGGCGGCCGAGAAAGTCTATTCCGAACTGGGTCGTTTTAAAGGATTGAAGGCCGAGAACCCGGATCTGAAGATTGGTGTGGCAGGCTGTGTCGCGCAGGCCGAAGGCGAAGAGATTATGCGCCGTCAGCCGATGGTCGATCTGGTCGTTGGCCCCCAAACGTATCACCGTCTACCTGCCATGATGGAGCAAGTGGCCAAGGGTGAAAAAGCGCTCGACACTGATTTCCCAGATGAAGACAAGTTCGAACATCTTCCAAAACAGCGTGGCACCAAAGCCAAACGCAACCCGACGGCCTTTTTGACGGTTCAGGAAGGGTGCGACAAGTTCTGCGCCTTTTGCGTGGTCCCATACACCCGCGGGGCCGAGGTTAGCCGCCCGGTTGACCGCATCCTGCGCGAGGCGCGCGATCTGGTCGAACGCGGCGTGCGTGAAATCACTCTGCTTGGTCAGAACGTGAATGCCTATCACGGCGCTGGGCCGGATGGTGATTGGTCTTTGGCCAAGCTGATTTGGGCATTGGACGATGTTGACGGGCTGGAGCGTATTCGCTTCACCACCTCACACCCCAATGACATGACCGATGACTTGATCGAAGCACACGGCACCTGCAAAAAACTGATGCCATACCTACACCTGCCCGTTCAGTCAGGCTCGGACAAGATTTTGAAACGGATGAACCGCAGTCACACGGCTGAAAGCTATCTGCGCGTGATCGAGCGGATTCGCGAAGCACGCCCCGACATCCTGATCTCGGGCGACTTTATTGTCGGTTTTCCTGAAGAAGATGATCAAGACTTTGAAGACACAATGAACCTGATCCGCGAAGTGAACTATGGTCAGGCTTACAGCTTCAAATACTCGTCCCGCCCCGGCACGCCAGCGGCTGAACGCGCATTGATCGATGATACAGTCGCCACCGAGCGGCTGCATCGCCTGCAAGCTTTGCTTACTGAACAACAGCGCGCCGTTCAAAGCGCGATGGTTGGGCAAGAAGTTGGTGTGCTTTTCGAAAAGACAGGGCGGCTTGACGGGCAGATGGTTGGCAAATCCGATCACTTGCACGCGGTTCATGCCGAGTGTGATGTGCCCGTCGGCACATTGCGTCGCGTAAAGATCATTGGCAGTCGCACCAATTCCTTGACGGGCGAACTGCTGGACTAAATCCAAGATGGCTGAAAACCGCGCGACTTCGTGACAATCACATGAAGTTTTCATGTGGGGGCTTGCGTGTCCCCTCGGCTCTTGGCACCATCGGGATATGCATCTTACAGGAGACCCCATTGGGAATTGAAGACATGACCGCAGCCCCGGACGCCAGTTCGGCCCACGAAGCGCTGCTGGAATTTCCTGACAACCGCCTTCTCATTGACCTGTGCGGCGAGTTCGATCGCAACCTTACACATATCGAAAGCCATCTGGGCGTGCAGATTATTCGGCGCGGCAATCAGCTTGCTGTGATAGCGGAATCCGATGCGCGCGATAAGGCAATAGAAGTACTGCGCGCGCTTTATGAGCGGCTGGAAAGTGGCAAAGCGGTCGAGCCGGGTGACATCGACGCCGAAATCCGAATGGGCGGGACGCAGGCAGGCACGGGCACCCGTGACGGCGATCAGATCGAGATGTTCAAAAGCGGCGGTGTCGAGATTAAGACACGCAAGAAAACCGTTGAGCCACGCACGGAAGCACAGAAAGCCTATGTCGAAAGCCTGTTCAACAATGAATTAGCCTTTGGAATCGGCCCTGCGGGCACAGGTAAGACGTATCTGGCTGTGGCTGTGGGCGTGAATATGTTTCTGGGCGGCCATGTCGACAAGATTATTCTTAGCCGACCCGCTGTCGAAGCTGGCGAGAAGTTGGGATATCTCCCTGGCGATATGAAGGACAAAGTCGATCCGTATATGCAGCCCTTGTATGATGCGTTGAACGACTTCCTACCCGGTAAACAACTTGCCAAACTGATCGAAGATAAACGGATTGAAATTGCACCGCTGGCGTTCATGCGCGGACGTACTTTGGCGAATGCATTCGTCGTTCTGGACGAAGCACAGAACGCCACCACGATGCAGATGAAGATGTTCCTAACACGTCTGGGTGAGGGATCGCGCATGGTGATCACCGGCGACCGCAGTCAGGTTGACCTGCCGCGCGGCGTGGACAGCGGTTTGCGCGATGCCGAGGGGCTTTTGACCGGGATTAAGCAGATCTCGTTCAACTATTTCACCTCGAAAGACGTTGTGCGGCATCCATTGGTGGCCAAGATCATCGAGGCGTATGACGAGGCCGCTCAAAAGGCGATTGCGCGTTCAACCCGTCGCGACAAATGACATGAACACCGACATCGTGTTTGAAGATGCCCGCTGGGAAGAGGCTAAGCTGCAATCCTTGGCGGATCACGCAGCGACCGAAACGATTGCGCATTTGCAGTTGCTGCCAGCCATTGGCGATGATTTTGAAATCAGCGTATTGGCCTGTGACGACGCGCGCATTTCGGTATTGAATCAAGACTTTCGTGACAAGCCTGTCCCGACCAACGTTTTATCTTGGCCCTCTGATGATCGGGCGGCGGAGAATCCAGGTGGCCAACCGGGTCCTCCGGGTGACCCAGAACTGGGTGATATCGCAATTGCCTATGAAACGTGCCTGCGCGAAGCCAAGGAGCAGGGTAAGGAATTTCCCCATCACGTGAGCCATCTTTTGGTACACGGAGTGCTTCATCTGTTGGGTTATGATCACATAGACGACAAAGATGCAGCATTGATGGAGGGGTTGGAGGTTGAAATCCTTGGCAAGATGAGCATTTCCAATCCATATGAAGAGTGACAGCGCACTTCGCGCAACAACGGAAAAGGAACAATGGGCGACACCGCAGACGGATCTTCTAAGGCAGCGCTTGGCGCGCTGCGGGATGAAACAACACAAAGGCCGGGATTTTTTAGCCGCATATTTGGTGCGCGTGCCTCCCGAGAATATGATCGTATCACGCCGGTGGAAACGCTGCCGGAACTGCATGGAAATGCACCTGTGGTAACTCCGGGAATGGTGAACCTGCGTCGCATGCGCGTCGAAGATGTCATGATCCCGAAATCCGAGATCGTGTCCGCCCCCATCGATATTCTGAAAGACGAGCTGGTCGAACAATTCCGCGAAAGCGGGTTGTCTCGTCTGCCCGTATTTGATGGCACGTTGGATAGCCCTATTGGCATGGTGCACCTAAAGGATTTGGCGCTGAATCACGGTTTCAACGGCAAGCCGGGCAAAAAGTCTGCCCGATTTGTGCTGCGTAAGTTGATCCGGCCTTTGTTATTTGTGCCGCCTTCGATGCCGATCGGTGTGTTGCTTCAAAAGATGCAAACTGAACGGATTCACATGGCGCTGGTGATCGATGAATACGGCGGCGTGGATGGTCTTGTGACCATTGAAGATTTGATCGAGCAGGTGATTGGCGAGATCGAAGACGAACACGACCTTGAAGAAGGTGCGCTGTGGGTTGAAGAGAAACCCGGCTGGTATCTGATCGAAGCCAAGACTCCGCTTGATGAGTTTGAAGCCGCGACTGGGGTCCAGCTTCAACATGAAGAAGCTGATGGGGACGAAATCGAAACTCTGGGCGGACTGGTCTTTGTTCTGTGCGGGCAGGTGCCAGCACGTGGCGAAGTCATCTCACATCCAGGTGGCGCTGAGATTGAGGTCGTGGATGCGGAATCCGCGTCGCATCAAGCGATTGCGCCTGCGTGTGCCCGGCCCATTGCCGGTAGCGGATGTGGCGGACGAAGACCCCGACGCAAATGACGCCGCAAAACAGAATGCCTGACATTGACGCCTGGGCGTCGCGCATTTCAGCCCATCCAAGATGGCGTGTCGTCGTCCTTATCTTGGCGGGCGCCTTCGCTGCACTTGGGCAAGCGCCATTTCAGAGTCTGGGCCGCCACGCTTGCTGGATTTCTTGTCGGATACTTGATCTGGCGACACAGCCATTCCTCGCGCAGTGCTGCGCTACATGGATGGCTGTTTGGGCTTGGTTATTTCACCGTCACGATGAGTTGGCTGGTCAATCCGTTCTTCGTTGAACCGGATCGCCACGGTTGGATGGCCCCCTTTGCGCTTTTAGGGATGGCAGGCGGGCTGTCCCTTCTTTGGGCGCTGGGCTGTTCTGTGGCTCGGTGGCTTGCGGGGTCACAACGTCGACTTGAATGGCTGCTTTGGCCTGTTGGAATGACCGCAGCCGAGCTGTTGCGCGGCACAATGTTCACTGGTTTCCCGTGGGGTGGTCCGGGTCTTGCATGGATCAACACACCCGTCGCACAGCTTGCTGCGTTGGTGGGGGTGACGGGTCTGACATTTCTGTCTTTGGTTTGGGTAAGTCTCCTCGCCATGTCCATAGTTGGACGTGAGGCCAAAGGGTTTTGGCGGCTTGGAAGTCTGACAGTGACGCTGGGTTTGACAACGTTTCTGGTGTCAACAGACCCCCCGGAAAACACCGTACACACGCTTCGTTTGGTGCAACCTAATGCGCCACAGCATCTGAAATGGGACCCTGATTTTGCGGAAAGTTTCGTAGAGCGGCAGTTGCAATTGACAGCCGCCAATCCCGAAGGCGCGGCCCCCGATCTTATCATCTGGCCCGAAACGTCGGTGCCTTCGCTGTTGGAACACGTCCAGTGGTTGCTTCCGCATGTGGCTGGTGCCGCAAATGGAAAGCCCGTGCTTCTGGGCATTCAACGGTCTGAGGGGCAGCGCTATTTCAACAGTCTGGCGTTGGTCGAAGCGGACGGAAGCGCACGCCCGGTTTACGATAAGCATCACCTCGTCCCGTTCGGAGAGTACGTTCCATTTGGTGACGCCATGCTCCGTTTCGGAATCCGGGCTTTCGCGTCCCAACTGGGGCAAGGATACTCGGCAGGAGCAGGCCCCGAAGTTCTGGACTTTGGGGCGCTGGGTACGGTGTTGCCACTGATCTGCTATGAAGCGGTTTTCCCGCAGGATATTCGCAATGCGCCTGTCCGTCCGAACTGGTTACTTCAGGTCACGAATGATGCATGGTTTGGCGACTTCTCCGGCCCGCAACAGCATCTAGCACAAGCGAGATTTCGAGCCATTGAATTTGGTCTGCCAATCATACGGGTTGCGAACACCGGTATCAGCGCTTCGATCAATGCGCATGGACGCGTTGTTAAGTCTCTACCACTGGGGCAGGCTGGCCATCTTGATGTATCGCTTCCAGCTTCCAAACCTGAGACGATCTATGCCCGTTTCGGGGACTTGCCACTTATTTTGTTGCTGGCCTGTGTCGCGCTCGCCGCCATTTCTACCCGTAATCGCTTTTCACATTGACCTTTTCGGTGCTAGGCCGGATACCCATGTTTGACCACCGTCACAACGGCTTCCTGACGTGACGGGCTGAACAAATGGAGCATGTTTCATGTCACGTAAGAATTATACTTTTACTTCGGAATCCGTTTCCGAAGGCCACCCTGATAAGGTTTGCGACCGAATTTCGGATGCCGTTCTTGATGCCTTTCTGAGCGAAGAACCCAACGCCCGCGTCGCGTGCGAGACCTTTGCAACCAGCGGGATGGTTGTCATCGGCGGTGAGGTTGGTCTAACCGATCAGGATCGTCTGCGAGCCATGATGGGCTCGATCGGACAGATCGCCCGCGACTGTATCCGCGACATCGGGTACGAGCAGGAACAGTTCCACTGGAACACTTGCCGCGTGTTGAACTTCCTTCACGAACAATCCGCCCATATCGCGCAAGGCGTGGATCGCGACGGGGCAGGGGATCAGGGCATCATGTTCGGCTACGCCGTAAATGAAACGCCCGAGCTGATGCCAGCGCCGATCCAGTATTCCCACGCCATCCTTAAGCGATTGGCCGAAGTGCGTAAAAGTGGCGCCGAGCCGAAACTGGGCCCGGACGCCAAGTCGCAGATCTCGTTGCGGTATGAGAACGGGAAGCCGGTCGAGGTGACCTCGATCGTGTTGTCGACCCAGCATCTGGATGAAACGATGACCAGCGACGATGTGCGCGCCCTTGTGGAGCCTTATATCCGCGAAATTCTGCCGTCGGATTGGGTGAATGGCGGCACCGAATGGCACGTGAACCCGACCGGTAAATTCGTGATCGGTGGGCCTGATGGTGACGCGGGTCTGACGGGCCGCAAGATCATCGTGGATACATATGGTGGTGCTGCGCCTCATGGCGGCGGCGCTTTCTCAGGCAAAGATCCGACTAAGGTGGACCGCTCGGCCGCTTATGCTGCGCGTTATCTGGCGAAAAACATCGTTGCCGCTGGTATGGCTGAACGCTGCACCCTGCAGCTGTCTTATGCCATTGGTGTGGCCAAGCCACTGTCGATCTATGTCGATACGCACGGTACTGGCGAAGTGCCTGAGGCCGAGATTGAACGCGCTGTGGCACAGGAAATGGACCTGACGCCGCGCGGCATTCGCCAGCATCTGGACCTGAACAAGCCCATTTATCAACGCACGGCAGCTTACGGTCACTTTGGCCGCGCGCCCGAGGCCGATGGCGGCTTCAGCTGGGAAAAGACAGATCTGGTGGATGCGCTTAAGAAAGCCGTCTGATCCACGATCAGAACAACAAAAGGGCGGGCCGTCACTTGACGCGCCCGCCCTTTGCATTGCATAGGCGCGGCCATGACCCAAGATGATGCATCGCAAAACAAACACCGCTCTGGCGCGCCATGGCGCAATTTTTACGGCCGCCTTAAAGGCAAAGGCCTGCGTGACAGCCAGAAAACCTATCTGGACGAAGACCTGAAAGCACTCAGCCCGGGTGCAGTGGATTGGGAGGAAAACCCCGATCGCACACCGCTTGATCTGACCGCGCTTTTCGACGGTAAGCCGGTTTGGCTGGAAACAGGTTTTGGCGGCGGTGAGCATATGGTTCATCAGGCCGCCACCTATCCTGAGATCGGCATCATCGGGTGTGAGCCTTACATCAACGGTGTGGCCATGCTTCTGGGCAAAATCCGCGAGGCGGGTTGCGAAAATGTGGCCGTTCATCCGGGGGATGTGCGTGACATGTTTGACGTGCTGCCAGCTGAAAGCATCGACAAAGCATTCCTGCTGTATCCCGATCCGTGGCCCAAGAAACGCCATCACCGCCGTCGTTTCGTCACGCCTGAATATCTTGAACCCTTCCACAAAGTGTTGAAGCCGGGGGCCGAGTTCCGTGTGGCCACCGACATTCCAGACTATGTACGCCAGACTTTGGAAGAGGTGCCACGCGCTGGGTTCGAATGGCTGGGCGAACGTGCTGAAGATTGGCGCGCACCTTGGAGCGACTGAATCTCGACACGTTACGAGCAAAAGGCCCTGCGCGAAGGCCGTACACCGCACTATCTGACCTTCCGCCGCATCTGATCTTCCTGGGTTGGCCTTGAAGCCCAATTGCTCTGGCTTCGCTGGAATGTCTGCGCTATCAGCATTCTAAGAATACAGGAGTCTTCTATGTCCGGACACGGCCCCGCCATTCCCATGACCGCCCGCAAATCCGGCCCGCTGAAAGGCGAGGCGCGCGTGCCCGGCGATAAGTCAATCAGCCACCGTTCGCTGATCTTGGGCGCGATGGCTGTGGGCGAGACCCATATCACGGGACTTTTGGAAGGCGAGGATGTGTTGGGCACCGCAGATGCCATGCGCGCTTTCGGTGCCGATGTGGAACGCCTAGGAGAAGGCGAATGGCGCGTGAACGGCGTGGGCGTTGGTGGGTTCGCAGAACCTGAAGACGTGATCGACTGCGGCAACGCGGGCACCGGTGTGCGTCTGATTATGGGCACGATGGCGACATCTCCGATCACCGCGACCTTTACCGGAGATGCTTCGCTTCGCTCGCGTCCGATGGGTCGCGTGACGGACCCCATCGCGCTGTTTGGTGCGCAAAGTTATGGCCGCGAAGGTGGCCGCATCCCGATGACCATCGTTGGCGCGCGCGAACCTGTGAACGTGACCTACACCACGCCGATGGCCTCGGCTCAAGTGAAGTCTGCCGTGCTTCTGGCGGGTCTGAACGTGCCCGGCCAGACTGTCGTGATCGAGAAAGAAGCCACCCGCGATCATACAGAACGCATGCTCGCAGGCTTTGGCGCTGAGATTACAGTCGAAGACACGGAAGACGGTCACAAGATCACACTGACCGGACAGCCGGAACTGCAACCGCAAACCATCGCTGTGCCGCGCGACCCCAGCTCGGCGGCCTTCCCAGTTTGCGCCGCGTTGATCGTGCCAGGATCGGACGTTTTGGTGCCCAACATCGGCCTGAACCCGACCCGCGCTGGGCTGTTCTACACGCTGCAGGACATGGGAGCGGATCTGAGTTTTGAAAACGAACGCCTCGAGGGCGGTGAACCTGTCGCAGATCTTCGCGCGAAATACTCGCCCAACATGAAGGGCATCGTGGTACCGCCCGAACGGGCAGCCAGCATGATCGACGAATACCCAATTCTGTCTGTCGTCGCGTCCTTCGCCACCGGCAAGACTGAAATGCCCGGCGTGCACGAGCTGCGCGTGAAGGAAAGCGATCGGATCGATGCGATGGCCAAAGGTCTGCGCGCCGCTGGCGTCACCGTAGACGAGGGCGAAGATTGGTGGAGCGTCGAGGGCCTTGGCCCCGATGGTGTACCCGGCGGCTGTACCGTCGCCACAGTTCTGGACCATCGCATCGCGATGAGCTTTGCCTGCCTTGGTTTCGCTTCGCAAAAACCGATCAATCTAGACGACGGCGGCCCCATCGCCACCAGCTTCCCGGTCTTTGAGCCGCTGATGTCGGACCTTGGCGCACAGATGGTGCGCAACAACGGATGAGCTTGAAACGAGCCTTCTGGGCGGTGTTTGCCGCAACGGTACTTGTCTACTGTGCCATGGTTCTTTGGTCCCTGCCGATCATCATGGATGATACGAATGGGCTGATGCCGTTCGATTTGCGTCCAAGCGGATATACGACTGACGAAGCGCGCGCATTTCTGATGGCTCTAAGCGAAAACGGGAAAGCACATTATTTGAGTGTGCAGCATAAGCTGGATACTCTTTATCCCGGTTTGATGGCCCTTTCTCTTATTCTGGCCTATTTCCTATTGTTCCCAAAAAAGTGGGCAATTGGGCTTTCAGGTCTTGCTGTTCTGGCCGCTGTTTTTGACTGGAATGAAAACAGTGCCGTGGCGGATCTGCTGCGTCTGGGCGCTAAGAGTATTGATGAAGAGGTGGTCTCGGTCGCGGCACTTTTCACCATGTTGAAGTCGGGCTTTGTAACGGTCGCCCTGTCCATACTGCTTGCCGGAGTAGCTGGTATGATGTGGCGTCGTTGGAAAGGACAATCTGCATGACATTCATTGTTGCAATTGACGGTCCTGCCGCCGCTGGCAAAGGAACAATCTCCAAAGCGGTCGCTGCGCATTTCGGTTTTGCCCATTTGGACACAGGGCTGCTTTATCGGGCGGTTGGGGCAAAGGTGCTGGATGGTCGTGACCCGATTGAAGCCGCCAAGGCTTTAACCTCCGCTGACATGCAGGGTGATTTGCGCACGCCCGAGGTGGCGCAGGCAGCATCGAAAGTTGCGGTTATCCCAGAAGTGCGCGCTGCTCTGGTCGACTTTCAGCACAGTTTTGCGTCGCGTGATGAAGGCGCGGTGCTGGATGGCCGCGACATTGGGACGGTGATTTGTCCTGATGCGGATGTGAAGCTTTTCGTAACCGCCAGCGCCGAAGTGCGTGCCGAACGGCGGTTCTTGGAGCTGTCCGCCAAGGACCATGACGTCATCCGCGAACAGGTGCTTGCCGACGTAATCGCGCGTGACAAACGAGACAGTGAACGGGAAGAGGCCCCGCTGAAACCTGCTGAGGATGCGGTGATTATCGACACGTCCGACCTGTCGATCGAGGATGCGGTGGCGCTGGCCGTCGCGTATATTAACGCTAAGCGCTGACGCGCCCCTCACCACACTGTGCATCGTATGTAACATCAGGCAAGGTTATGCTGACGCAGACGGAGGTGCCCAGATGCGCAGAACCACAACCTTAATCCTTGCCGTGATGCTGGCCATTGCCAACCATCTGCCCGTGCTTGCGCAGGAGCAGAGCGAACCGCCTATGACGTACGAGCGGATCGGGCGAATCTTGGCCGCGATTGATCCCGAACTTCAGCCGCAAGGAACTGGCTTTCAGTTGGTTATTGCTGGCGTACCGATGGTGGTGGTCACCGATCCAGCAGCGGGTAGGATGCGTGCGATGGTGCGGATCGGTCCCGCTGGCGCAATGGATGAGACGTTGATGCAGCGCATGTTACAAGCCAATTTCGATGCTGTTCTGGATGCACGATATGCCGTAGCGGGTGGACAGATTTGGTCGGTCTTCATCCACCCTTTGTCCCCGTTGGAAACACGACAATTTGTGTCGGGCCTGACCCAGACCGTTGTGGCCGCGCAAAGCTTTGGCTCTGCGTTCACAGGCGGGGGTGTGCAGTTTGGCGGTGGCGATAGCAATGCGCTGCAACAAGACCTTATCGAGCAGCTTCAGAAGAAGGGCATCCCGCTGTAATCGCGCGAAATGCCCTTGCTTTAAAGGCAGAATCCGCGTAATCCCCGCCCTGTCGACAAGGTGTAAATGCCGCGACTCAGGGAAAGACAGGCAGGGTCGGTGCTCCGGCCCTCTTTGTTTTGCGTCTAACCTGTTGACCAAATTGGGAAATCCAAGACCGGCGGAGACAACCGCTCGGCCCGTGAAAATGACTGTAAAGGAATGAAACGCCACATGGCTAACGCAACTATGGAGGAATTCGAAGCCCTCCTTAATGAAAGCTTCGAAATGGACACGCCCGACGAGGGTTCTGTTGTCAAAGGTAAAGTCATCGCTGTTGAAGCTGGCCAAGCCATCATCGACGTAGGCTACAAAATGGAAGGCCGCGTTGATCTAAAAGAATTCGCAAATCCTGGTGAAGCCCCTGAAATCGCCGTTGGCGACGAAGTGGAAGTCTACCTGCGCGCGGCTGAAAACGCCCGCGGCGAAGCTGTTATCTCGCGTGAGATGGCCCGCCGTGAAGAAGCATGGGACCGCCTGGAAAAAGCATACGCAGACGATGCACGCGTCGAAGGCGCGATCTTCGGCCGCGTCAAAGGCGGCTTTACAGTCGACCTTGGCGGCGCTGTTGCGTTCCTGCCCGGTAGCCAAGTTGACGTGCGCCCCGTACGTGACGCTGGCCCTCTGATGGGTCTGAAGCAACCGTTCCAAATCCTGAAAATGGACCGTCGTCGTGGCAACATCGTTGTTTCGCGTCGCGCAATCTTGGAAGAGTCGCGTGCCGAACAGCGTGCTGAAGTCATCGGCAACCTGTCCGAAGGCCAAGCAGTTGACGGTGTCGTCAAGAACATCACCGAATACGGTGCGTTTGTTGACCTGGGCGGCGTAGACGGCCTGCTGCACGTCACCGACATGGCATGGCGCCGTGTGAACCATCCTTCCGAGATCCTGACGATCGGCGAAACCATCAAGGTTCAGGTCATCAAGATCAACAAAGAGACCCACCGTATCTCGCTTGGTATGAAGCAGCTGCAAGACGATCCGTGGGATCTGGTTGCTGGCAAGTACCCGCTGGAAAGCACACACACTGGCCGCGTGACCAACATCACCGACTACGGTGCGTTTGTTGAGCTGGAGCCGGGCGTTGAAGGTCTGGTACACGTTTCTGAAATGTCGTGGACCAAGAAGAACGTTCACCCAGGCAAAATCGTGTCCACTTCGCAAGAAGTCGAAGTCATGGTTCTGGAAATCGATGGTGCCAAGCGCCGCGTATCCCTGGGCCTGAAGCAGACCATGCGCAACCCATGGGAAGTGTTTGCAGAAACACACCCCGAGGGCACCGAGGTCGAAGGCGAAGTCAAGAACATCACCGAATTCGGTCTGTTCATTGGTCTCGACGGCGAAATCGACGGCATGGTTCACCTGTCGGACATCTCGTGGGACCAGCGTGGCGAAGAAGCCATTCAGGACTTCAAAAAGGGCGACATCGTCAAGGCTGTTGTGTCGGAAGTTGACACTGACAAAGAGCGTATCTCTCTGTCGATCAAAGCACTGGACGGCGACCCCTTCGCAGATGCAGTTGGCGGCGTGAAGCGCGGTTCGATTGTGACTGTTGAAGTGACCTCGATCGAAGATGGCGGCATCGAAGTCGAGTATGAAGGCATGAAGTCCTTCATCCGTCGCTCAGATCTGTCGCGTGACCGTGCCGAGCAGCGCCCAGAGCGCTTCCAGGTCGGTGACAAGATGGACGTTCGCGTGACCAACATCGATGCGAAAACGCGTCGTTTGGGTCTGTCGATCAAAGCCCGTGAAATCGCGGAAGAGAAAGAAGCCGTAGAACAGTATGGTTCGTCGGATTCGGGTGCATCGCTGGGTGATATCCTGGGCGCCGCTCTGAAGCAGGACGACTAAGTCTTCCACTGAATTGATGAAACGGCCCTGCGCAATGCGTGGGGCCGTTTTCTTTTTGGATGCCTCGAATCACAAGGGCTGCTAGCTGCCAACGTAAGTGTCGACCTGCGGAAAGGGTGTGATGTGCATTTGCAGCATGCTGGATTTACCGCAGAAAATGGCGGAAATTGGTCAGATTTTTGCTTTCTTGCCTACCAAGGCTTGTATCCTAAGGCTTGGTTTGCTCCTATACTCGGACAGAATAAGGATGCAAAATCCATTAGATAGACCAATTTGGGGGGACCAGAATGATCCGGTCTGAACTGATCCAGAAGATTGCGGACGAAAACCCGCACCTTTATCAGCGTGATGTCGAACGCATTGTGAACAGCATTTTCGAAGAGATCATTGAAGCTATGGCTCGTGGTGATCGGGTCGAACTGCGCGGCTTTGGCGCATTTTCAGTCAAGAAAAGAGATGCTCGTATTGGACGAAATCCACGTACGGGTGAGTCGGTGCAAGTCGAAGAAAAGCATGTGCCGTTTTTCAAAACCGGCAAGCTTCTGCGGGACCGGCTGAACGGCAAATAAGAGGTTCTAAATGCGGTATATCCGTTACGCCTTTCTGGCGGCGCTTGGTGTTGTTCTGATCACGGTCGCATTGGCCAATCGGGGCAGTGTCACGTTGAATATTCTTCCCAGCGAGCTTTCGGGCTTCCTGGGTTGGAGCTGGTCCATCACGCTTCCATTGTTCGTTGTCATTTTTGGCGGCGTTGTGGCTGGCATCTTGATCGGTTTCGTTTGGGAATGGCTGCGCGAACACAAGCTGCGTGCTGAAAGTGCGCGCAACCGCCGTGAACGGGACCAACTGGCACGTGAAGTGAAGTCGTTGCGAGAGCCCAAAGCTCGCACAGGCGATGATGTACTGGCGCTCCTAGACAAGACCAGCTGAACCAGATGAGCATTTCGGTAAAGATCTGTGGGTTGAAAGACCCCACACAGCTCGCGGCTGCGGTTAACGCAGGTGCGCGCTATATTGGGTTCAATTTCTTTCCCAAAAGTCCGCGATCCGTATCGGTGGATCAAGCGGCAGAACTGATGTTGGACGTGCCTGTGGGCGTGGCCAAAGTATCGTTGGTTGTGAATATGGATAACGCCGGGATCGAGAATATCGTCAGCAAGACGACGACAGATATGATCCAGTTGCACGAATCTGAAAGCCCCGAACGTGTGGCCGAAGTGAAGGCACTTTTCGGGCTGCCGGTGATCAAGGCCATAGGAATTCTCTGGCCCCGATGACGTGGGACAGATTGATCGCTACGCGGCCGTGGCCGATCAATTGCTGATCGATGCCAAAGCACCCAAAGGGGCCGATCTGCCGGGGGGCAACGGCATCACATTTGATTGGCGTCTGGTGCAGCGCAAATACTGGCCCTGCCCATGGATGCTGGCGGGGGGACTGACGCCCGACAATGTCGCTGAAGCGATCCGTTTGACGGGTGCAAAGCAAGTCGATGTGTCGTCAGGGGTTGAATCCGCGCCCGGTATCAAGGATGAGAGATTGATTGCGGCCTTCTGTGCCGCTGCTCACGCTGCCGCTTAAGGCCAAAGGGGGGTAAGCCCATGTCCAACGATCTGTTCAACAGCTTCATGAATGGTCCCGATGAAAAGGGCCGGTTTGGTGATTTCGGTGGGCGTTTCGTCTCGGAAACGCTGATGCCGCTGATCCTTGATTTGGAAGCCGAGTACGAGAAGGCCAAAACCGACGATAGTTTCTGGGCCGAAATGCAGGATCTTTGGACCCACTATGTTGGCCGTCCTAGCCCGCTGTACTTTGCAGAAGGTCTGACCAAGCATCTGGGCGGCGCGAAGGTCTATATGAAGCGTGACGAGCTGAACCACACCGGCGCACACAAGATCAACAACGTGCTGGGTCAAATCCTGTTGGCACGACGCATGGGCAAGACCCGTATCATCGCCGAGACTGGTGCGGGGCAACACGGCGTTGCGACTGCGACGGTTTGTGCGAAGTTTGGCCTTAAGTGTATCGTCTATATGGGCGCACATGACGTACAGCGTCAGGCCCCGAATGTCTTCCGCATGCGCCTGTTGGGCGCCGAGGTGATTGCCGTAGAAAGCGGTCGTGGCACGTTGAAAGATGCCATGAACGATGCGCTGCGCGATTGGGTGACCAATGTGGCCGACACGTTCTATTGCATCGGAACCGCAGCAGGGCCGCATCCTTATCCTGCGATGGTGCGCGACTTTCAGTCGATCATCGGGAAAGAAGCGAAAGAGCAGATGCAGAAGGCCGAAGGCCGTCTTCCCGATACGCTCATCGCTGCGATCGGCGGGGGATCGAACGCGATTGGCCTGTTCTATCCGTTCCTCGACGACAAAAGCGTGAACATCATCGGTGTTGAGGCCGGCGGCAAGGGTGTGAATGACGATATGGAGCACTGCGCCTCGCTGACCGGTGGTCGCCCCGGCGTGCTGCATGGCAACCGCACCTTCCTGTTGCAGGATGATGACGGGCAGATCCTTGACGGCTACTCGATCTCAGCCGGGCTGGATTATCCGGGCATCGGCCCCGAACACAGCTGGCTGCGCGAAATTGGGCGCGCAGAATACGTTGCCATCACCGACAAGGAAGCCTTGGATGCGTTCCAGCTTTGCTGCTCGACCGAAGGTATCATCCCTGCGCTTGAGCCTTGCCACGCGCTGGCTCACGTGACGAAGATCGCCCCGAAGCTGCCTAAGGACCACATCATCTGCATGAACATGTGCGGGCGTGGCGACAAGGATATCTTCACCGTCGCCAAGTATCTGGGTTTTGACATGTCCGACACTGAAGGACGTGCGGTAGACTAACTGGGTTCAATCCATCGACATCGCGATCTTACGGAACATCGCGATGTTGGTGTCGTTCACGCCTTCCCCGCGGAACCCGCGATCTGCTGCATTGGTCGCGATTACTACATCGCGATTTGTGTCGATATAAATGTACTGGCCATAAATGCCGCGCCCGAAATACTCGCCATCTGGCGCGTCGGGTGCCATCCACCATTGATATCCGTATTTCTGTTCGCCAGCGGCCGTAGGGGCAGAGGATGCGGTCGATGCGGCAACCCAATCTGCCGGAACGATTTGTTGGCCATTCCACAGCCCATCTTGAAGGAACATCTGCCCGAACCGAGCATAATCACGGGTGCGTAAATTAAGCCCGCCCAGTACGAAGGCCACGCCATACCCGTCGGTTAGATAATAGGGGGCGTCTTCTAATCCCATCGGTTCGACAATCCGGGTTTGCAGAAGTTCCGAAACTGATTTCCCAGTGGCCCCCCGGATCACCATGCCGATGATATGAGTGTCGATCGAGACATATTGCCAAGTCTCACCGGGGGCCGCGAAGGTCTCGGTCAACCCGGCGGCAAAGTCGTCCATGGATTGGCCAAGTGCCAGCACGCGGCCCATGCGGTTGATGTCAGAATTGAAGTCCAGATAATCCTCGTCAAACACGACGCCCGAAGACATATTCAGCACATTTCGGATCGTGGCACCTTCATATGCGCTGCCTTTCAGGTCTTTGGCATATAGCACGACGGGATCGTCAAGCGACGCGATTGCGCCATCGGCCAGAACAATACCGGTCAGCGCTGAAAGGAAGCTTTTCGCGACGGACCAGCTGATCCTGCGATCTTCAGCTTCGGTACCAAGATAGTAGTCTTCAAAGCGCAGCTTGCCATTCTTCAGCACAACCAAAGACGTCACGCTGCGGTCCTTGATCCATTCGTCGCCACCTGCGGGCAGCTTAATGGCGTCCCCCAAAGGAATCTCAGATACAGGACCATCCCCGCGCGACAGTGTCTGGGTTAGAAACGCACCATCCATATGCGAGAAGTTTTGAACAATCTTCTCTTCCGAAAACAAAGAATTCACGGCGAGCAGCCGAGAGATTTCTTCACGTTTCCAGATAGCCGCGACCACAGCCAGAACGACAAGAACCAGTAAAACCTGCATCAGGCGTTTCAAGAGATGGCGCATTTGGAACTCACTTTCTTCGGGTCAAGGTGCCGTCCAATCCACCCATCGTCCATGGAAATCGACACGACCAAGCGTCAACTTTCGCGCCTCAGGCCATAGTGAAAGCGTCATGGCTGCGCCTTCCCCTTTGCGTTCATCTGCTTCCATAGACAGATGTGCGACTGGCCCGTTTTGCGCTGCGGCCTCAATGGCTGCCAAACAACGCGTTTGGGTTTCAGCTGGGAAATACTGCCAGGCGATCGTGTGATAGATCAGGGTCAGGTGATCAGGCGCAACAGCTTCCAGCTGTGTTTCCAGCCAATCGGCTGCGTCACCTTGGTCGACATGTGCTTCGAAAACTGAAGCGGCAGCCCTGCTGCGTTCCAAGCGCTCGGGCTGGTCCGCCCAAAGATAAGAGGACATGCGCAAAAGATCATCAGGGTCTTCAACATCCATGGGCATCAGGTCGACACCGCGGCGCGAAAGAACCCTAGGGGCGGTTCCGGTTGGCAAGATCCCCACGCCAATCTGGAGACAGCACGACGGGTGCATCTTCTGGCCCCAACCGAACACTGCCTGCTTGCAGCGCGAATTGATCCCACATCAGGTTTAGCCCCGCACTCGCGCCAAGTTCCAGCACCCGCATCGGCAGTGCATAATGCTTAGCCAACCAATGTCCGGCCGCGATCATAACCGCTGCACGTCGGACCTCATTTGTCTGAGGGGGCATATCCAACCAGCGATCCAACGTCTTTGTGTGATCTGAAAGGGCCACCCGGATTGCAGCTTCAATCTGTGTATCGCTAGGAGAGGGGTTGGGTGGGTAGATGCCCACCAGCGCTGGACAGTCTTCAGTTAGCACCAGCGCATGAAGCCCAGCCAGAAACCGTAGGGGTAAAGACTGACCGAAGGCTCCGACATTCCCCTCCCATTCCAACATCCGATCGGCAAGCGGGGATCCGGGTGTCAGGATGCGCCCAGCAACACGCAGAATGCGTGCTGTGAAAGGGCTATCTAACCGTTCATTATTGCCTGCCTGAACTTCAAATGCGTCACGCAAACTCAAGAAAACTTATCCATCAGTTTTTGCAGTGGGCTGCGGGTGTCGTCAGATGCTGGTGCTTGTTTGGCCGTAGGGCGAGGTTCTGGCGGCGCCTTCTTTTTCGGGGGTGCTTCGCTGCCGCCCGAAGACCGAGGAGGGTTAACGCGCCGGCCGATGGCGTTCATGAACTTGCCGCTGTCACCAGCCGCCAATTCCGACGCCCCGTCAGAACAGCCACGCAACACGTCATCCAGCCAATCCTGATCTGCTTTTGCAAAGTCCCGTAGGACATATCCGGCAACAGCATTCTTGTTGCCCGGATGGCCAATACCCATCCGAACGCGGTGATAATCAGCATTTATATGGGCGTGGATAGATCGCAAGCCATTGTGCCCTGCATGTCCCCCGCCGGTTTTCACGCGGCATTTTCCCGGTGCAAGGTCCAGTTCGTCATGAAACACATACACGTCGTCAGGTGTGAGCTTGTAGAACCGCATGGCCTCTCCGACAGATTGGCCCGACAGGTTCATAAAAGTCTCGGGGCGCAGCAAGATTACCTTCTCGGACCCAAGCTTGCCTTCGCTCACGCTGCCCTGAAACTTGCCGCGCCAGGGGGCAAACCCATGATCCTCGGCTATACGTTCAACTGCCATGAAGCCAATATTGTGCCGATTGCCTGCATATTTCGCGCCTGGATTCCCAAGTCCGACGAACAGTTTCATAAGCGATTTTTCCTTCTGGACATCGGGGTGTGAACCCGAAATTATCATTTTAGGTAATCTACTTGGCCTGATCCAGCGTGGCAAATACTCCCATGTGGCCGTTCATAGCAGGAGAGCAGTATGCCACAGTTCAAAATAGATGGGTTTAAGCTGAAGATCCCCAAATCTTGCATGAATGACAATATCGAAGCGGTCATCAGGGACGAGCGCTATGAAGGCAACGAGAGCAACGCGACGAAACAGCATGTCCGCAGTACCGATCGCGTTTTGGATCTGGGAGGGGGCGCTGGCTATATCGCAATGCAGGCGGCGCGCCTTGCCGGGGCATCAAATGTAACTACCGTCGAGGCCAGTCCGGCCATGTTCAAAGCGATTGGCGACAATGCGGTGATGAACAGTTTAGAGGAGTTGCGCGTTCTTCATGGCGCAGTTGTACCAGACAGTTATTCGGAAGAAACGGTGACTTTCGAAATCCTTCCCGGGTTTTGGGCTTCAGCTATTTCCGCCGATGGAGAGAAAACCAAACAAGTATCCAAGCTGGTTTCTGTTCCTGCGTTGAAGTTTTCAGACCTCCAAGCGGCGGTTCAACCCACTGTGATCACCATGGATATTGAAGGCGCAGAACGGGATCTGGCAGGCGAAAAATGGTGGCGGGATGTACGGATCGTCATTATGGAGATCCACCCGCAAGCCTATGGTGGCCACGCTTTGCGTCAACTAATTGTCGATATGTTTGCAAATGGGTTTGGGCTAATGCCGTGGGGAACACGGGGAAGTGTTCTGGTGTTCGAACGGTTGGATAATGCACCAGATTGAGTGAACAAAAAAACGGGACCCCGAAGGATCCCGTTTCACAACACCTTTTCAGGTCTTGTTTATTCTTCAGCGGCTGCTTCTTCAGTAGCGGCTTCTTCGGTTTCTGCTTCTTCAGCTTCGCCATCGTCTTCCGAGCGCAGCGAGCTTGGTGCAGAGATGTTGGCAATGACGAAGTCACGGTCAACAGTCGTTTTCGCACCTTCAGGCAGCGTTACGTCTGAGATGTGAATGACGTCACCAACTTCACGGTCGGTCAGATCAACAACGATCTTTTCAGGGATCTCGCCTGCCAGAACGTTCAGCTCGACTTCCGGGCGTACGATGGTTAGAACACCACCGCGTTTCAGGCCAGGTGCTTCTTCCTCGTTTTCGAACTCAACGTGGATGAACAGGCTGATCCGGCTGGTACGACGCAGGCGCATCAGGTCCAAGTGGGTCGGCAGATCTTTGACAACGTCACGCTGAACGTTGCGGCAGATCACGCGAACGTCTTCGTGACCGTCAACTTTCAGGTTCCACAGGGTCGAAAGGAAACGACCGGCCTTCAGCTTTTTGAACAGTTCGTTGAAGGGAATATTGATCGAAAGCGGCTCTTCGCCACCGCCGTAAACGATACCCGGTACCTGGCCTTCGCGGCGAGCTTGACGAGCGGCCCCCTTGCCTGTCCCCGTACGTACCGTGGCTTCAAGATTCGGAATCTTATTTGCCATTGGTTTTCTCCATAATCAAAAGGTGCGGGAATCCTCCAAGGGTGTAAGCCCCGCAGTGAAGCCGTGCCTATAGACTGGATCGGTGCCAATGAAAAGGGGGGAAACGCTTCTGGAGCTTGGTTTTATTGGTGTTCCATGCGTCTTCTCAGCAAGTCCTGCTGCGCGCGCCCTGTTTTGGCTTTGATGGCTTTTACTGCAGCATCGCGCCCGAAGGCCAGGCGGGTGTTCGCAGTAACCTCTTCATGCTCTGATCGCGCCTGCGCAAGCAGAATGTTCAGATGACGCAACTGACCCTCGGCCTGTTTTTGCCATCGGTCAAAATGCCCACTGGAAAGGGCAGGGTTCTTCCCTGTTTCGGCATCGAGTCCCGGAAGCTGTCGCAAACGATCCCTAAGGTCAGCGATCAGTCCTTCCAGATCTGCAATCGTCGCTGCACTGGCGGACAATTCTGCCATGGCGCGTTCAAGTTTCATTGCGGTCAGATCTGTAAGTTGAGCAATAGGTTTAGCCATCTGTATTCCTCAGTGATTTCTTGGCGCGCTGGCGCATGTTTTCAGCAAAACGAATGGCCGCTGCGACAGCTTGATACTGATCTGGTGGCACCTCGTTGCCCACTTCGACCGTGGCGTGAAGCGCACGTGCTGTTGGTGGATCACGATGAATTGGCACACCATGTTCGGATGCCACCTCGCGGATGCGGGCTGCGATTTCATCCACACCTTTCGCTACACAGATCGGCGCATCCCCGGGAAGACGGGACCATTTCAGAGCCACCGCGTAATGGGTTGGGTTGACGACGATGACATCAGCATCCGGAACGTCTTGCAACATTTGGTTCGTGGCGATGTCATACGCCCTTTGCCGCCTTTGACCTTTCATGTGCGGGTCACCCTCATTTTGCTTAATCTCGTCCATGAGTTCTTTGTGCGACATGCGGTTTTTGCGTAGGTGTTCTTGCTTTTGCCAGAGAAAATCAATGCCCCCGATGACCACTGCGACCAAAAGCACGATGGCGAAAAACTCGACTGACAGCTCCAACAACAAAACCGACACCATGCCGGGAGTCAGGGCAAGTGCCGCCAGCATAAGGGGGAGCTTGATCCAGATGAAGATGCCCAAAATGAAGCCGTATATCGAAAGCTTCACGAAGCTCTTGAAGAATTCAAACAGACCCGAGCGACCGAATTTGTTTTTGGCGTTGGAAAGAGGGGACACGCGATTAAGCTTGGGCATAAGCTTTTCCGGCGAAACGACGAAGCTCTGCGTGGCCACGGTCAAGCCAAGCACCGCCACCATTGGCACCAAAAGCCAGGGTGCTAGATGCCAAGCTATGTCTGTCATTGCATTTGCTAAGACTGGTCCGCCCCGGCCACGGAACGCGAATTCAGAAAGCTTGTCCGATTGTCCAAGGAGACTCGAAAAGACGCTACCAAGGCCGCTCATCGTTGATGCCCCTATTGACGTCGCAAGCAGCAGCAGAACCATGTAGGACATGGCTGTGTTCAGATCAGTAGACCGCGCGATCTCGCCACGTTTTCTGGCATCATCCAGCTTCTTTTGCGTTGGCTCGTGTTGTTTGTTGTCATCGTCTTCGTCAGCCATTTACCACCCTCCGAACGGATCAAGCAGCAGGGCTTCGAACGCGTTTTGCCAGATCGGCAAAAGCACGGGCGTGGTCAGCGCCAGCAAAATAAGGCCACCCGCAGTAATGGCTGGGGCGCCAACAAAAGCCACCATCAACTGGGGCATGGCACGGTTAATGATCCCAAGCGCCACATTGTAAAGAAGCGATACGATGACGAAGGGGGCTGCCAGCGTGAATGCAAATCCGAAACTGCGCGCAATGTGGGTGATGCCCCAGTCTGAAAATCCCTTTGGCGCTGGCAGTTGCCCGATTGGGAATGCCTGATAGGAAAGCATGAAGCCCTCAACGATCCGCACATGCAGATCCAGCATAGCTGCAAGCGCCAACCCTGAGATCGTAAGGACATGTCCAATAGCTGGTTGGGGGTCAGAATTGTTCCCCCCCATCAATTGTGCAAGAGATGTCGATTGAGCGGCAATGCTGCCAGCGACCTGAAGGGTGATGATCGCAAGACGCAAGGTGATCCCATATCCCAGCCCGATGATCGGTTCGCTCAGAAGGTAGATCGGAGAGTTAAGTTGACTAAGTGAAAGCTCGATTTGGGATGCAACGGTTGGCGTGACGATTGCAGTAAAGGCCAACCCCAGAAACAAGCGTACACGTACCGGGACCATGGTTTCCCCAAAGGCTGGAAGAAGGGCCATTGCAGCGCCCACGCGCAAAAACACGACAAAACCCAACATGAAAAAGGTCTGAGACTGCTCCAGAAGCAAGGCATATTGAGCATTCATCCGGGCACCAGTCCGACAAGGGAGGGTCGTGCCTCTGTCCCAATTTCTTCGAACGACAGAACTGGGTTAGCAATCCCTTTGGCCGAAAGGACTGTGCGCAGGAAGCGACGTCGGCGTGATGATGTGACAACGGCTGGATAGATACCGGTTTCACCGGCGCGCGCGATCTTGTCTGCAACAGCATTTGCAAGACGGTTGAATTCCTCTGGTGGAAGGGCCACTTCACCGCGATCTTGGTCCAGCTGATGCGACTGGAAGCAGGCTTCCCATTCCGGAGCCAGTTGGATCAATGGGACGGTTCCGTCCTCACGCTTCAATTCAGAGAGAAGCTGAAAGTTCAGACGCTGACGAACGTGGTCGCAAATGGCCTCGGGCGTTCCCAATACTGGCCGCGCCTCGGCCACGCTTTCCAAAATCACGGGCAGATTTCGAATGGAAACCCGCTCTTCCAAAAGCAGCCGCAAAACGGAGTGTAGCAGGTCAAGTGGGACCTTGTCCGGAACCAGTTCGTCCAACAGCCGCCTATTGGCTTCAGCTCGCGCAGGGTCAGATAGGTTGACGAACTCGTCCAAAAGCCTGCGTAAGGCCTTTAGGCCCAACAGCCGTGGGAAGTTTTGCTTCATGATCTCAAGCAGGTGTGTCGCAAGGACCTCGGTTGGAGAAACAACTGCGCAACCCGCCAATGCAGCTTGTTCCTGATCATCGGTTTGAATCCAGCGCGCCGGGGCTTGGTAAACGGGCTCTTGCACGTCTTCCCCCTCGGGCAGCAGAGCTTCGTCTCCGCTGAGAATGACCAATACCCGATCAGGGTACAGTCGATTACGAGCTTGCTCCACACCTTGGATCTTGATCGTGTAGGTCCCTGCCGGAAGTGATCCGTTATCCGTTAACCTGATTTCGGGCAGGATCAGTCCAAATGCACTGGCTGTGTGATTGCGAATGCTAGAGATGCGGGCATCCAATCCCGTGGCCGGATCCAATACCATCGCGACAAGGTCGGCTGCAAACTCCACGTGGATATCGTCCAAATCCAGAATATCACCGATGCTTTCCTGAGGGGTTTCAGTCTCAACGTCTGCGGGATCTTTCGTTTGGGCGGCAGCGGCTGCGTTCTGTTTGGCAGCGGACCATGCAGCAAATCCAAGCACCGCAGCCCCAAGCATAAATGGTATAAATGGCAGCCCGGGCACCAAGCCGAACAACCCCATCAGAAAGGCAACGGTTGCTAGGGCAGAGGGATGTTTTGCGAATTGCGAGAACATTGCCAGATCAGTCGATCCAGACGTGCCGCCCCGCGCCAGCAACAGGGCGGATGCGATCGAGATGATCACAGCAGGGATTTGCGTGACCAGCCCATCCCCAACCGTCAAAATTGCGTAAGTCTGAAACGCAAGCGACAAGTCCATCCCGTGAATGACAACACCGATGATAAGCCCCATGACGAGGTTCAGGAAGGTGATCAGAAGTCCTGCGACGGCATCTCCTTTGACGAATTTTGAAGCGCCATCAAGCGATCCGAAAAATGTGGTCTCGGCCTGCTCGCGTTCACGCCGCGCCTTGGCTTCGGCGTGATCAATGGCACCCGCGGACATGTCGCTGTCGATGGCAAGCTGTTTGCCGGGCATGCCGTCCAAAGCGAACCGGGCGCCGACTTCGGCCATGCGGGTGGCACCCTTTGTGATTACGATGAAGTTCACGATGAGAAGGACGCAAAATACGACCAGACCTAAAAGGATGCTGCCGCCCATAACGAAACTGGCAAAGCCCTCGATAACACTCCCAGCGGCGGAGGTTCCTGTGTGTCCATTCCCAATTATAAGCTTTGTTGAGGAAACATTCAGCGACAGTCGTAGCATGAGCGAAGCAAGCAACACTGTGGGAAAAGCCGAGAAATCCAGCGGGCGCTCGATAAACAAAGTGACCGTGAACATAAGGATGGCCAAGGCAAAAGATGCAGCCAATCCCAAATCTAGGACCCAAGCAGGCATCGGTAAGATCATCATCACGATGATCGCCATAAGGGCCAATGCAAGCAGGATTGTTGGGCGGAATATATCCTTCGCGGCGCGGATAATCATCACGGTTGGCTCGAAACTGATTGCCGTTTTGTCTTAGCGCAACTCTTGTTTGTCTGTGGACGTGCACACAAAGGCGCGCAACCCAGACGATGAGCGTTGGTGGTGTGAGCTTTGCTATAGACCTCTGTATCCGGAGGCGTTTTTCTGAGGATCGTCATTTTCGCGCATTTCTTGCTGCTAAGTTCGAACCGAGCCTAGAAGATCACGCTTAACGATCAGTTACTTACCATTATCAACCGTTGGAAAAAGGCCAAGAAGGCTATTCAACGCGTCCCGCGTGGATATGCTCCTATCCAGAATGGCCTGATAAGATTGCAAATCAGTTTGAGCATCGGGTTCAGACGTCGGGTGTTCTTCCCGCAAAGCTTCTATGACGTCATCCGGAATGAAACCTGCTGGGATGTCGAGAATCTGTATGGTGGTTTTCGTATTGCTTTTTTGCACGGATGCGAGCGCAAGATTTTTGGAAATCACTTGCCCGCGATCATCTTTGGGACGCAGCTTCAAAGCTTGCTGTCGCAGAGCAACTGCGGCTTCCGTTTCTAGGCCAACAAGATAGCTCAAAGCCACACCTGGTTTCCGCTGACGCATGGCTACCGACCCTAAGAACTCACGCGTAGCCCGATCAGGGGCGTTCGGGCTGTTCAGGACAAAGCGCCGTGCATTTTCTGTAAACCCTAATTTCTTAAGGCGTTTTGCGATTTCCAGCCTGGTTTCTGCAGATACTGTTCCCCAGTCGTTGCGCGTCATGCTGAACGTTAGGAAATCAGAATCTGACCCGAGGGACAGCAATTTCTGCCCGGCTTCATCAAGTGTGGCGTTTAACTGGGTTTGCTTAACAAAGCCTGAGATATCGTCAAAATAACTAAACCCTTGAGCAAATCGTCCCATGTGGAAGAGAGAGCGGGCATGTAAAAGCTGGAGTCCGATACCCATAGGGCTTTCCCCGTGTTCAAACGCAATCGACGCCAGAAGTGAAAGTTCTTGATCCGAAATCCCGCGATCATTTTCCAACTTGCTTTCCATCAACGCGGTAACAGCGGACTGGGTTCGCGACAGGTCGTTCTGAACTGCGTTATAAAGTTCTCTCTCGGCCTCATTCGCTTGCCCTGTTGAGAGCTTGATTTCAGCTTCAAGATGAGCTTCACTTTCCGATGGTGCGCGCCCGGACCGTGCTGCAATATTTCTGATCTCGATCGCTACGTCAGTCTCGCCAGCGTCCAAGAATTTTCGCGCCAATACAGGCGCTAAATGACTTCTGAGATGTGATGGCAACTCCGAAAATGATCTTAAAATAGCGGTTTCGTTGACTTCAGCTGGTAGTGCCCTTTGCGCAAGGACTGCCCACATGGCGATTCTGTTGTTGCAGCTGATTTGTGTCAGCCAGCGGTCAGCGTCGGCTGAATGCCCGTATTCCATCACTTCCGCCATCATACGAAGGCTGGTGATGTCCGAAAGGACTCCATCGTAGATATCGATAAGCTGCAGTGCCTCCAGCCCGAATGTCATGAATATATTTTGCCTGATATGTGCCAGGAGGAGCCCTTCGTCGGGCCGGTCAAATTCTCCCAGATAGCTAGATGAATACTCTGCTGTCGGTTGGGTGCTGGCCGGTGCGACATGACCCCAGCTTGCGATGTCAAATTGATCATCTGGCAGGCAAGCCCGAGCGGCGAACGATTGTCCAGTTCGCATAGCGCGCGCTTCGTCGTGTGCTGTTTGCATCCTAACGTGGTCATTCGGGGTATGCGCAAAGGGCTCGGGCATGAGCTCCTCGGATTCTAGAACTGAATCGGCGAGAATTGTTGGCATTTTAGGTTGGTCGATCTTCGCTTCGATCAATCCTTCCGCGGCGGCCTTTGAAAGCTGCGTAAGCAAGCGTTGCTTGTCGACCAAAGATTGTTCCTCTTCGGCAGGTGGCGGATCGGCTTGTAGTATCAAATGCTCGGCGTTGACTGTCTTCTCTAGACTAGCCTCGTATTCGCCAGAACCAAACAGAGGCAAGAGACCTTTGGTCCCTGAAATTTGAAAAGCAGGTGTGTCATCTGGCATCTTGGTCGTCGGTTCGGAATGCGTATTGGGATCGGGTCCATCAACAATGTCGATCACCACCTCACCGGAGGCGAGCCGAAGTTCTTTGATATGACAGTCGCAGGCTTCGCGAATGATGATTTCGCCGTTCCCAGAGTATATTAGATCTTCAACGCGTGTGCGGGGTATCAATTCAAATACCTGCGCTGAATTGAAGCTTGTGACATCCTGAGGAAGCGTAAGTCGGTATCCATCCACAACGTTCGTAATGGCATATGCGTCTGTGGGTTTGATGTAAAATACCAATCGCGAGAAACCTGTGTGTTCGCCCGAACGGACCGTGATGTCGCGCGCCATCGCTGGCATTGCAGTCACAAGGATTGCGATTGCCGGTGCGAACCAAACTCTCATGCAGCTGCTTTCTTGATCTCTTTAAGTGCTTCTTCGAGATCATTGAAGCTGGGGCGATGCGGGCCGGGTGTATTTTGGCGTCCAACTTCAATGCAGATGTTGACCGAGTGATTGTAAAGATTGGCGACAAGCACTTCGCGAATAAGATGATAGAAATGTGCTTCTTCTTCCGTCACGGTTTTCACCTTCGCTGAGAAGGGTGCAACCAACCCGTATGCCAAGAAAACGCCCAAGAATGTTCCGACGAGGGCGCCGCCAATCATCTTTCCGAGAATTTCAGGTGGTTGATCAATGGAACCCATGGTTTTGATCACACCAAGAACTGCGGCCACAATACCCAGCGCGGGTAGGCCGTCAGCCACAGATTGTAGGGCGTGGCTTGAATGCAGCGCGTGATGGAGATTGGCCTCCATCCGTTTTTCAAGCACCTCTTCGACCTGATGGGGATCGTCATAGTTCATCGAGGCTGATCGGAGCGTATCGCAGATCAGTTCGATAGCTTCCTTGTCGGCTGAAATATTAGGGTAGCGCTGAAAAATCGGGCTGTCTTCTGGCGTTTCGATATGTTCTTCAAGCGCAACAGCATTCTGCCGAGCCTGTCGGATCAATTCAAACAGAAGGCAGAGCAGGTCACGGTAGTCATCGGGTTTCCATTTAGAGCCTTTGAAGACCTTCTTAATATCCTTGAGCGTGTGCTTGATTGCCGACATGTCGTTCGAGATGATAAATGCGCCTGCGGCAGCACCGCCAATCATTGTGAACTCAAAGGGCAGGGATTTCATAATGATTCCCATTTTCCCGCCAGCAGCTAGATAACCGCCAAACACCATCACGAAAATCAGGGCTATACCTACAAAGCCAATCATAAAGAACCTCTGCTATTCTAAGCCAGTACCTAACTGTCATCGCATGGCCGAGTTAATTTCTGATTACTGGTCTATTGGGTCGGCGCTGACGCATTTCTGCCTGCCAGAACTACGCTGATGGCATAAGATGTTTGGGGGTCGAGCCCCGCCATGATGGGCGCCGCCGAGGTGGGTTTCATTTTGGCGATGAATCCCGCTGCGAAATCGGGTTCCATTGCTGCAAACAGCGGGATTGCCTGTTTGGGCTTCATGTTTTCGTAAAGAACAGTCAATCGATCCAAATCGTCCGCCGCAGCTGTTTTAGCTTTGGCCATTGTGGACGCGAGCATCTCTTCCGCCATGGTAAGCTCTTCCAATTTTTCGGAGACGCGTTCTTCTGCAATGCTAAGCGCATCGATTCGTTGCGAGAGCATTTTCTCTCGTTCATCCAACATCGCTTCTCGTTCTTGCAGGGCGGCCAGAACGACAGCGACATCCCTTTGTTCTGACTGCAGTGCTGGAGAATCCGCCTCAGCAGATGTTCCAGAGAGCAGCTCGGAAAGATCCTCTGCGAATGCCGCCGTTACTGGCCCAAGCCTGACCGCGCCAGACGTCACCAAAGTCACGGCAATCAAAACCAAAATGCTACGTTTTCGAAACCGGGACGTTCTTGTTGGTTTGCGGGTGATTTTAGGTGCGCCTGTCATTCTGCGGCCTCAACATTGCGGTTGCTCAAAAAGAGTGGAGACGCCGATGCAGAGTGGCGTGTCGAAGAAAAACCAGTCTTGTTTGCGGTGGGGTTCTGCGTTGTCTCAACTGCCGTATCAGAAGGGTCTGGCAAATCATGAAGGCTCGCCATCATCAGCTCTAACTTGCGGGCTGATGTTTCCGCGCGCTCTGTTAGCTCGGTCAGAACGGACGCGCTATGACCAGCTGCCGACTGCGCTTGATCAAGGGATTTTGTCATGTCGTCAACTTGCGCACTTAGGACGGCAACTGCACCGCCCATACCATCTTGTAAGTTGTTGAACCGTTTCAGGCGGCGTGACAGGACTAGGCAATAGATGCCCGCCCCAAAAGCGCCCAGTCCAAGGAAAATATCGGCAAGGTAGTTCATGACCTACTCCAGTTTAGTTGAGCACGAATTCGAGAATTAACAAGTTGCGCACACGGCCTTCGCCGGTCACCAGTTGAATGCGGCGCAGCATCTGCGCACGCAGTTTCACCAATGCGTGGGGATCTTCCAGCATCGCGGTATCTACCGCCCGCAAATACGAGTTTAAGATGTCTACCACGCGAGGCTTCAGCCTCTCGACATCCTCTTCATACGTGGGCTCGACCTCAAGCGAAGCGCGAAATCTTAGGTGGCGATTGCTTGCATTCGGGCCGAGCGAAACGACGAGCGGATCAAGTTCCAAGAAGCTCACAGCGGGTAGTTCTTGAACGCCGGGTGTGTCTTCCAGCGCCGTTTCAGCCGCGGGCTTAGAGCCGACAAGCCCGGCAAACGTTGCGTAAAAAGCGCCACCGCCTAGCAGCAATGCACCAACTAGTCCGATCACCAGACCCTTCTTCGATTTCTTTCCCAAGGCTTTTTCATTCTCGGCTCCTTGAGCGGTTTCGTCGTCAGACATGTGATCCTCGAATCCATTTGCACTGGGCCGATATAAACTGATTGGCACTAACCAATTATTAAGGGCGATGGGGGAAACAGGTTGACATGACGGGGGTAGAAGCCCGCTCGAAAAAGGAGTTACGTCTTGCAACAGTTGATCTCGGTTTGGGGGGCGATGGACCTACGTAAAAGGGGTGTCGTCGTGGCGGCAACCTTGGCCATGTTTGTGGCCGTGATTGGCCTCTCCCGCATGGCAACAAATACGCAGATGACACTGTTATACGCGGGTCTGGAAAGCAGTGCGGCGGGTGAAGTGGTACAGGCGCTTGAAGGTCGTAATGTAGCCTTTGAAATTCGCGGAGGTTCAATATTCGTTGATGCAACTCAGCGGGATTCGCTGCGCATGACTCTGGCAAGCGAAGGTCTGCCGGCAAATTCTGGCAAAGGGTACGAGCTTTTGGATGGGCTCAGCGGTTTTGGTACCACGTCGCAGATGTTCGACGCTGCCTATTGGCGGGCGAAAGAAGGTGAAATCGCACGCACTATTGTGGCCAGCCCCATGGTTCGAAATGCACGGGTGCACATCGCAAATGCGTCATCCAGACAGTTTAGGCAGCGCAATGATCCCACTGCTTCGGTCACCATCACAACCGCAAGCGGCACACTGCCCACCCATCAAATCAAGGCATTCAAGTTTTTGGTGGCATCCGCAGTCCCTGGGTTGTCGCCGGAAAACGTCTCGGTAATCGACAGCCGGGCTGGTTTAATGGGGGGTGACGAGGCGGGAGTTGGTGGGCTGTCTGGCGCGCAGGATCGTGCCGAGCGTCTGAAGCAGAATGTTGAGCGGCTTTTGGAGGCCCGAGTCGGTTTTGGGAACGCCGTTATTGAGTTGAACCTTGAAACGGAGACCGAGCAAGAATCCATCCGTGAACGACGATTTGATCCCGAAAGCCGTGTTGCGATCTCTACAGATACGACTGAAAGCTCGAACGCAGCCAACGACAGTGAGGCGGGCGGCGTCAGTGTGGCTTCTAATCTTCCAGACGGAGATGCCGCCGCGGGAAGCGGGTCGTCATCGTCAAACATGTCAGAGACGCGCGAACGCGTGAATTACGAAGTGTCCGAAACAACGCGCGAAGTTCTGAAAACCCCGGGTGCTGTGAAAAGACTGACTGTTGCAGTGTTGGTGGACGGTATTCGAACAGTAAATGACGACGGGTCAACCGAATGGGCTCCCCGCTCAGACGCAGAACTTGAAAGCCTACAGGAGCTTGTAGCAGGTGCAGTGGGCTTCAATGAAACGCGCGGTGACATCATTACCATAAAGACCATGGAGTTCGAGGCGATTGCCGAGGCGGGCAGTAGCCCTTCATCGGGTTTTCTGAGCTCTTTGAATATTGATTTAATGTCGGTGATCAAACTTGTTTTGCTATCCATCGTCACACTTGTGATGGGGCTTTTCGTTTTGCGCCCGATGCTGACCGCTCAGGCCGCGTTGCCTAAGACGGCGGGTGATGTACCAGCACTTGGCTTACCTGATGCGTCCGTCGGCCAACCAAGTGGTGCAATCAGCGCTGCCAGCGAGGCGTTGCAGGGGCAATCCACAGCACCAGCATTGGCCCCGAACGTTCGATCCATTCAGAACACCTCCGACGCCGTTGTGGCGATTGAGCCCTCTGCTGACCCAGTGCAGCGACTCCGTGATCTTATCTCCGAGCGTCAGACCGAAACGGTTGAGATTTTGCGCGGTTGGATGGAAGAAGACGAGGGGGCAGCAGGATGAGCCTTCGATATTCCTTGGAAGATTTTGGCGACGCAGTTTCCGTCGCTGGGCATTCGCATGAAGATGCGACGCTGACCCTAAAACAGTCCGACCTGAACGCACAGTTCGAAGCGCGCAGGCTTGAAGGATACGAGGCAGGATATCAAACTGGATGGGGTGATGCGGCGGCTTCCATGAATGAAGATGGCGAACGCGTTAAAGCAGAGTTCGCGCGCAACCTTGAGGATCTGGGATTTACATATCAAGAAGCACGCAGCCACGTGCTGTCTACTCTCGAGCCGCTTCTAACACAGATGCTCGAAGTGGTCCTTCCCAAGGCGCTTGAAAAGGCGATCGGCCCCATAGTGTCCGAGGCGATAATACCAATGGCTGAAGAGCTGGCCGATGGGTCCATTCAAGTTCTCGTCTCACCCGCCGATCGTTCTGCTTTGGAGGCGTTCTTGGAAGAAGCTATTTCGATACCTTTTGAGATCTTAGAGAAAGATACGTTGCCGGATGGGCAGATCTATTTGCGGTCAGGCAAAAGTGAATGCTGCGTTGATCTTTCAGAAGCTGTTTTGCGCATCAAACAAGCCGTCGAAACTTTGTACCACGTGAACGAAAAGGCATTCCATCATGGCTGAACAATCACTTACCCAGGAAATCGAATCCGATGGTAGCCCATTCGCCCGTGTTCCCATTGCAGTGACGATATCAGTGGGCGTTGCCCGCCCGACTGTTAAAGAGCTTTTGTGCCTCAAGCAAGATGATGTCCTGCCGTTGGACAAGCGGATAGACGACCCAGTCGAGCTCTATGTTGGCGACCGGCTTATTGCGCACGGAGAGCTTGAAGAGGTCGAAGGTGATCCTACAGGGCAAATAGCCGTGCGCTTGACTAAAATTGTCGATCTAAAGTCGGGGCTGTGATCGCGATGAAGGGTTGGGTATCTGGGCTGTGCTTGCTGGTCGCCGGATTAATCTGGATGGGGTCTGGTTCGGCGCTGATGGCGCAAGATATCTCGATCTCGTTGGGAGAAGATGGGTCGCTTGCCACCCGGACAATTCAGATATTTGTGTTGGTCACGGTGTTAAGTTTGGTTCCCGGCTTGGCCATAATGATCACCTGCTTTCCTTTTATCGTGACCGTCCTCTCCATCCTCAGGCAGGCGATCGGTTTGCAGCAATCGCCACCGAATATGTTGATCGTCAGCCTTGCGTTGTTCCTGACCTATTTCATCATGGAACCTGTTTTCTTGGAGGCATGGGCGAATGGTGCGAAGCCTTTCTCGGAAGGGGTGTTGGAACTCGAGCCTGCATTTACAGCTGCGATTGAACCGTTTCGCTTTTTTATGGCCAATCGTATTGATCCGGAAACCTTCACCCATCTGGCCACTTTGCGGGAAGAAACCGCAGGGGTTGATCTTGCGGGAACATCGCCCCTATCGCTTTTGGTGCCGTCTTTCCTTCTGTCCGAAGTTGAGCGCGCCTTTCAGATCGGCTTTCTGATCTTTTTGCCATTCCTTGTCATCGACTTGGTTGTCGCGGCGATCCTGATGTCCATGGGGATGATGATGGTTCCGCCGGCAATCGTCTCGCTCCCATTTAAGCTGGCGTTCTTCGTGGTCGCAGATGGGTGGGTTTTGATATCGGGTGCGTTGGTGCGCAGCTATTTCTGAAGGTTGGCCAAACTGAATTTGGCCAACCCAACTTTCAGGTCTCGGACACTGGTCAGCCTTCCCAGTCGCCGGAAAACCCTTTGGGAATACGTAGTATGCTTCTGTCGACATTGTTGATGTCCCTATGGCCGCAAAATGCCATCGAGATATCAAGCTCTTTGTGAAGCACCTCTAGCGCGCGCGTGACACCCGCTTGCCCCATCGCACCCAATCCATAGGTGTATGCGCGGCCGATATACGTGCCTTTTGCCCCCATCGCGATCGCTTTTAGGACGTCCTGCCCTGACCGGATGCCACTATCCAAATGTACCTCAACCTTATCGCCAACGGCATCCATAATGGCAGGCAGCGCCCTAATGGAACTGAGTGCTCCATCCAGCTGCCGCCCCCCATGATTGGACACGATAATCGCATCGGCTCCCGCATTCATGGCGGCGATGGCGTCTTCGGGCTCCATGATCCCTTTGACGATCATTGGGCCATTCCACATTTTCTTGAACTGTTTGATCCGATCCCAGTCTAGGGATGGATCAAATGCCTGCGCGGTCCAAGTGTGCAACGACGATGGATCCTCGACCCCTTCGGCGTGTCCCACGATGTTACCAAAAAAGCGGCGTTTGGTGCCCAGCATACCAAGCCCCCACTGCACCTTGGTCATCATATCGGCAACAGACTTGACAGTCAGCTTGGGTGGGGCTGAAAGCCCGTTTTTCAGATCTTTGTGGCGCTGGCCCAAGACCTGCAAATCTACGGTGACGACAATGGCAGGGCAATTTGCTGCGCGTGCGCGATCAAACAATCGGCGCATGAAGTCATCGTCTTTCAAGGTGTAAACCTGAAACCAGAAAGGAGCGGTGGTGTTTTCGGCGACATCTTCGATCGAGCAGATCGACATTGTCGACAGCGTGTACGGAACGCCAAATGCTTCGGCCGCGCGGGCAGCTTTGATTTCACCATCAGCGCTTTGCATGCCGGTTAAACCAACAGGGGCCAGTGCAACAGGCATTGAGACATCTTGCCCCAGCATCGTGGTTTTGGTCGAGCGGTTGTCCATATCCACGGCGACACGTTGTCGAAGGTAGATCTTTTCGAAGTCCGTGCTGTTTTCTCGAAAGGTCTGTTCGGTCCAACTGCCGCTTTCAGCATAATCATAGAACATCTTCGGCACGCGCCGTTTGTAGATGCGACGTAGATCTTCGATTTCTGTGATGACGGGCATGAAGCGCTCCTGAAGATTGGTAAGAAAATATTACCAATCATAAATGCGCTGCGCAAGGGTTCAGATACAGCTTTGATATTAACGCTTGCGATCCAACTTGTTACCCATCTGCGACAGGTGTCATCCGTGCGCTACAAAACCTTTACCAAGGTGATTCGCGCGTGCTACCTTTTTAAAAAAATAAATATAATGGCAGGTATATAGGCATGAAGATGGGCTACGAGGGCACTTTTGTCATCTCTTGGGCGCAGACGAAGGTCGACATGGCGGACAATGCTCCGCTTAGGGCTTTGGTTGTGGGTTCAGACTGGCAATGGAGTGGCAAAGCATTACGGGTTGATCGGTCACGAGAGCTCGCATTGCTTCAGAATGTAGGTGAGCAATCAGACAATCGAAGACGCGCAGCAGTGTTTGTGCATCAACTGGTTGGCGCGGCTACGATTGGGGCTAACGGCCTCGATGTTATGGCGGAAAACGATCCAAGGCTTAATGTTGGGTTCGAAGTGACAGATGGTTATGAAAGCTATCTGGTCTCTTTGGTGGTTTCACCAAATGGCGGATGTCCCTTGTTGGTTTTCGCGGGCTCCGTTCCACCATCAGAAACAACCTTGCGTGTTGTTCGCGCCAATATGGTTGCGTCAACCGAGGATGAGTTGGTCGAACAGCCGTCGGGCATGGCAGTTCTGACGCAAGGCACGCGGGTGCGCACGCCTTCAGGCGAGTGTCCGGTCGAAAAGCTGCGGGAAGGTAGCATCTTATTGACCCGTGAACACGGTGGTCAGCCGGTCCTTTGGGTCGGGCAACGTCAGATATCGGCTGCGCGAATGATGGTAAGCCCAGAGACAAAGCCCATCCGTCTGCGCGCAGGAGCTATTCGCTCTGGCCAGCCGGATGCGGATCTTTTGGTTTCTCCTCATCAACAAATTCTAGTTTCAGGCATGCGCGCTCAGAAGTTGATCGGACAGGACGAAGTTCTAGCCAGTGCCGCCGATCTGGTTGATGGCAGCCTTATCTCGACGGATCGAGTTGCCGAAGAAACATGTTTCTATCAGGTCTTGTTAGGGCGGCACGAGGTGATCTGGGCCAATGGTGTTCCGCTGGAAAGCCAGCACCCAGCCTTTTCGGATTTGGATACCACGCAATCCAAGCATCAAGACCGGTTGAATAGCCTGTTTCCGGGGTTGAGTGGATTCACTTCACAATCTGATAATTCGGCGCAGCAGATCTATGGCCGTAACGGGCAAATTGGTGTTGCCTAGTCATTGACTCCACCGTCCACGGCGCTATAAGCCCCAAGTCCGGTCCCGCGAGGGGCCGGTTTTCATTGGTGTTGGTGGCCTCCGCAAGGGGATCCCTGTCAGGCGCAAGCCAGAGGACAACGCCCTTCGAAACTTTATTGAAGGAGATCAGCAGATGACAAAAAGAACTGCTGCCAAGTACAAAATTGACCGCCGTATGGGCGAAAACATCTGGGGACGTCCGAAGTCGCCAGTAAATCGTCGTGAATACGGCCCCGGCCAGCACGGCCAGCGTCGCAAGGGTAAATTGTCGGACTTCGGTCTGCAGTTGCGCGCCAAGCAGAAGCTGAAAGGCTACTACGGCGACCTGACCGAGAAACAGTTCCGTCGCATTTACGGCGAAGCCGAGCGTGTTAAAGGCGATACCGGTGAAAACCTGATCGGCCTGCTGGAGCGTCGTCTGGATGCTGTAGTTTACCGCGCCAAGTTCGTACCGACCGTCTTCGCTGCCCGTCAGTTCGTGAACCACGGCCACGTGAAAGTGAACGGCCAGAAGGTTAACATTCCTTCGTACCGCGTCAAAGAAGGCGATGTGATCGAAGTGCGTGACAAGTCCAAGCAAATGGCTCTGGTTCTGGAAGCTGTTGGTCTGGCCGAGCGCGATGTACCTGATTACATTGAAGCCGATCATTCAAAAATGGTTGCCACCTTCACTCGCACCCCTGGCTTGTCAGACGTGCCTTATCCGGTGTTGATGGAACCTAATCTGGTCGTCGAATTCTACGCCAAAAACTGATCTTTACGGATCATTCGAATTTGGAAAGGGTCGCGCCAGTCGCGGCCCTTTCTGCTTTTCAGGATCACTGCAATTCTGGAAATGCGGCCAAAATACAATTCTGCTTCAAAATCTCAGCACGATCTAAACATCGCTGGTCTTGAATTTGGAGTAGGTCTAAAACCGCGCTTACGAAGGAAAGGCTAAGTCATGACAAAACCTGTGCCCCAGCCGGGGATCATGGAGATCAAGCCCTATGTAGGTGGTGCCTCGGGTGTCGAGGGGATGACGAATGTCATCAAGCTCAGCTCGAACGAAAACCCGTTCGGACCAAGCCCGCTAGCTGTTGAGGCGTTCCAAAAAGCAGGTCATGCGCTGCATCGCTATCCGAACACTGACCACGCCAGCCTTCGTACGGCCATTGGTTCGCTGCATGGTCTTGATCCAGAGCGCATCATCTGCGGCGTAGGCTCGGACGAGGTTATTACGTTTCTGTGTCAGTGCTACAGCGGTCCGGAAACGGAAGTGATCTACACCGAACACGGGTTCTCGATGTACAAGATCTCGGCGTTGGCGGCGGGTGCAACCCCGGTCAAAGTGCCAGAGCGTGAGCGTATGGTCGATGTGAATGAGATCTTGGCCGCAGTGACACCCAAGACGTCGTTGGTTTTTGTCACCAATCCCGGAAACCCGACCGGCACGATGGTCAGCCGGGCCGACCTTTCACGCCTTGCTCGTGAACTTCCGGACGATGTTCTATTGGTCATTGATGGCGCTTATGCGGAATATGTTGATGGGTTCGATGGTGGGGCTTCGCTTGTCGAACAACACGAGAATGTCGTCATGACGCGTACTTTCTCGAAGATGTATGGACTTGGCGGTCTGCGCATTGGTTGGGGCTATGGCTCGGCCGAGGTGATCGGTGTCCTGAACCGAGTAAGGGGACCGTTCAATCTTTCTATGCCTCAGCTTGATGCTGCCGAAGCTGCGCTGGGCGATCATGAACACAGCACGCGCTGTTTGAAGGAAAACACGCGCCTTCGGGCCTGGCTGGCAGAAGCTTTGGCGGAACTTGGTGTGCCATCTGACACGTCTTGTGCGAATTTCATTCTTGCACGCTTTGCGGACGAAGGTGAAGCAAACGCTTGTGATGAGTTTCTTCAAAGCGAAGGAATTATCGTCCGCCGTGTCGCGGGCTATGGCTTGCCTAACTGCCTGCGTATCACGATTGGGGACGAGGCATCCTGTCGCCGCGTGGCGCACATGATAGGGCGTTTCAAAGGCGGACCTACGTTGGCTGAGGGCGATCAAAAGGAAGGAGGCGCATCATGAGTGTGATCTATCAACGCGTCGCCTTGATTGGTCTGGGACTGATCGCATCGTCGATGGCGCATGCAATGCGCCGTGGTGGACTGGCAGGCGAGATCGTAGGCACCGCGCGTTCAGCGGAGACTCGTAACACTGCCCGAGAGCTGGGCTTCTGTGATCGGGTCGTGGATACGGCCGCCGAGGCCGCCGAAGGTGCCGATCTTGTGGTGTTGGCAGTTCCGATCGGCGCAATGGGTGCAGTTGCACAGGAAATTGGTCCGGTTCTGGGTAAGGGCGCAACTGTGACAGATGTTGGGTCTGTGAAACGTGCTGTTATCGATGCTGTATCACCGCATCTGACCGACGGTGTTCATTTCATTCCGGGCCACCCACTTGCCGGGACCGAGCACAGTGGACCGCGATCCGGCTTTGCCGAGCTTTATGATAACCGTTGGTGCATTCTTGTGCCCAACGGTGCTGATGAGACAGCAACTCAACGCCTTGCAGATTTGTGGCGCGGTATGGGCTCGAATGTCGAAATGATGGAAGCGGACCATCACGATCTGGTTCTTGCCGTAACCAGCCACGCCCCACATTTGATTGCCTATACAATGGTAGGCGTCGCAGATGATCTGGGCCGCGTGACGGATACTGAGGTGATCAACTATTCAGCGGCGGGTTTCCGCGACTTTACGCGTATTGCCGCCTCTGATCCCACCATGTGGCGTGATGTGTTTTTAACCAATAAAGACGCGACCTTAGAGATCTTCGGGTCGTTTTACGGAAGAGCTGTTCGCCTTGCAACGCGCCATTCGACAAGGCGACGGGGACCACCTGTTTGACTATTTCACTCGAACCCGTGCGATCCGGCGTGGTATCATCGAAGCTGGACAGGATACGGACGCACCAGATTTCGGGCGCTCCGTTAAACACGACTAAGCCATACACGAGGGTAGGATGACGAGTTTGATTGGCTGCAGATTTACCTTGCGGATCGGAAGTTTTGCGTTGTTTGCACTGCTTAACGCTGGTGTTGCGACGGCTGAAACGACGCGGCCTGAACCCCGCCCTGACGTGCAAGAAGAGCCTGCGTCGCCAACACCTCAGCGACCGGTAGAACGCCCAGCAAAAGCTGAACCCGTCGTCGCGCCAGAAGTGCCATTAGCGCCAACCAAACTGGCTGTTGCGCGTTCGTTGCGTCCGGTCAATCGCCCAAAGGGGTTTGCTCAAAAAATCGCTTCATCGACTCCAAAACCCGCATCATCAGGCAAGCGTGGCCGAATTTGTGGTGTGAACGAGATCAAGGGGCAGGCGATTTCAGCAATTCCGGGCAAAATCCGTGGTTGCGGTATTTCGTCCCCAGTCCGCGTGACCGAGGTTTCAGGCGTAAAGCTAAGTCAGTCAGCTGTCATGGATTGCACGACGGCCAAAGCGCTGAACAGCTGGGTTCGCAATGGCGTATTCCCGTCAGTTGGACGCTTGGGCGGTGGACCGTCATCGCTTCGCGTTGTGGCGCATTACGCTTGTCGCACGCGCAACAACAAGCGCGGGGCGAAGATCAGTGAACACGGCAAAGGCCGCGCGGTGGATATCGCAGGGATTCGACTGAAGAATGGGACCGAGCTATCTGTCCTGCGCGGGTGGCGCGATCCGGTACATAGCAAAGTTCTGAAGAAGATGCACAAAGCCGCCTGCGGACCATTTGGAACCGTTTTAGGCCCCAATGCAGACCGGTATCATCAGGACCACTTCCATTTTGATACGGCCCGCTATCGCAGTGGATCATACTGTCGTTAGGGCTGTGCCTTAGCGGATTTTGATAATCGGGGCTGATCCAATCGGGATGGGCCCAAGGAACACGGCCCCGCCGGAAAGGCGCAGTGTCACGTCCAATGTTTCCGAATTGCCAGACAAGCCTGCCACGAACTGAAGCGCGCCAGTCACGGTGCTGACCAATTCTGGTGCAAGGGTGCCCGATGCTTCGGCGATCTGAACCATCTGGCGCCAGTTCTTGGCTTTGATTGCGACCTCGCCCGCTGGGATGCCGCGCTCATCAACATCGACTGTTCCGACGGCTTTCAGCCCCAGCTCTCCCCATTGTGCATCAAGGTCTTCCAGATCAATCCGTGTGATCTGTGGGCGGGCATCTTCAACGGCGTGCCGGTCCCAAGGCATGGTGAAATCAACACTGGCCTTTAGTAGCGCGCTCTCAAAAACCGGGGGCAGCAGCTCTCCACCTGCAAATCCTTGGATTAAGGACGACGCGGGCAACAGGTCGGACGCTTCGAAATGAATGTCGTAGCGATTAGGCGCAGCTGAGGATTTGCGCGTAGCGATCTGCCCGCTTTCAAGCCCTGCCGTCCAGCCGGCACTGGATTGCATGGTCAGGTTCTCAATCACAATCGAGCTTCGGTCCAAAGGAAGATCCGGATGAGCATCAAAAACCAACGAGCCTTTGAATTCGTCGGCCTTGAAAGAGATGTTTTGTTCGGGTGAAGACAACACTTGTTGCCCCGGCCACACCGCAATCACGTGATTTGGTTGATAAGAAAGCGCAAGGATCTGAAACTCATCCGCGCGCCACGCCAGACCGGTCTCGGGATCGGCAAGCTCGAGCCCTGTGAAGATCGTGTCAAAGCGATTGGGAAATCCTTGGGTCGAGATATCTTGCGCCTGTGATACCCAACCATCGCTACGGCGATCTTCGATCCACGTGTTGAATGCAGTTTCGACACCTTTCGCACCGATAAACCAATATCCGGCCCAAAGACCGGCCAAAACAACTGCAATCACAACCAACTTGCGCATGACACTTTCCCTTTTACACAACACGTGTTTATAGGCGTGTTTAATCTGCGCGAAACAGAAGGGCGAGCAAAATGAGCAATGATGACTTGTGGGTGTTCGGATATGGTTCCTTGATGTGGAACCCCGGCTTCGATCACGACGAAGCCGTTGTCGCGACGCTGCCCGAATACCATCGAAGCTTTTGCATGCGCTCGATCCATCATCGGGGAACCGAAGAGAACCCGGGACTGGTGCTGGCCTTGGATGAACTGGAAGGCGCACATTGCCAAGGTCTGGCCTTTCGCGCGCGCCCGGGTACCTACGACAAGACGATGGCTGACCTGCGCGAACGCGAACTTGTGTCATCCGCATATCTTGAAAAGCAGCTGACGATTGATCTGTTTGACGGGCGAACGGTCCAGGCCGTGACTTATGTTATCGACCCGGATCACGTTCAATATTGCCAGATTGAGCTGACTGTGCAGGCTGACATCATTGCCTCTGCTGTTGGGGGCAGGGGGCCAAATACAGAGTATCTGTATAACACAGCCAACCACTTGACCGAGCTTGGGATCGAGGATGAAGATTTGTCGTGGCTGTCGCGTCAGGTGCGTGCGTTAACGGGCAATTGAGATCAGCAGATAGAAAGCTTGGCAGGGGCTGAAAACCTGCCTATCCTGTCGTCAATAATAATGGCGACAAGGACTTTCCCCGCATGGATCAACCAGATCGCGGGACGCTGACTGCGCCCAAAAGAAAAGGCATCGAGCCGTCTTTCACCCATCCCGTACGCCAGATCATCTTGATGCTGGTTGCTTTGGGGCTTGTGGGTTTTGGCACGTTTGTCGCTCTGCCACATGTGTTGCCTGTGTTCATGGCAAACCTATATCTGAACGGGTTTATCCTGTTTGTCTTCGTGATCGGGCTTTTGGCTTGTTTTTGGCAGGTTTGGCAGGTGTTTGCTTCGGTCGGTTGGATCGAAGGCTTTGTGCAGAAGCGCGAACATCACGATCCGGAACGCGCACCGCGTCTTTTGGCATCCTTGGCGGCGTTGCTTCGCTCAAATCGTGGATCGCAGCTTCAGATCGGCTCGGGGTCGTCGCGGTCGATCTTGGACAGTATCGCCACCCGTATTGATGAAGCGCGCGACATCACGCGCTACATCGTCAATCTTTTGATTTTTCTGGGCCTGTTGGGCACGTTCTTTGGGCTGGCCACCACTGTACCCGCGGTGGTCGAGACCATCCGGTCCCTTGCCCCCGGCGAAGGTGAAGGCGGGGTTGAAGTGTTCAACCGCCTGATGACCGGTTTGGAAGAACAGCTTGGTGGTATGGGCACCGCGTTCTCATCCTCGCTTCTTGGGCTTGCGGGCTCATTGGTCGTTGGATTGATGGAGCTGTTCGCAGGACATGGTCAAAACCGGTTTTACCGCGAGCTTGAAGAATGGCTGTCGACCATCACCAAGCTGAGCTATTCGGGCGGAGATGGTGAGGACGCTGCCGAAGCCGGTGCCTATCTGGGCATCTTGGCCGAACAGATTGAAACCATGCAAACTATGTTTGTCCAATCCGACGCGCAGCGCACGATGATGGACGAACGTTTGCGGTCGCTTGCGACCAATATCGAAGCTCTGACCTCGCAGCTTGCTCAGGATGATGGGCAGACGCAGGCGCTGATGCAGATCGCCGAAAGCCAAGAGGCGGTCCGCGGGATTCTTGAAGCCAATGCACAAGAAGATGAAGAAACGCAGGTCGACGCCGAAAGCCGGATGCGCCTGCGTTCGATCGATGTACAGCTTTTGCGCATCTTGGAAGAAATGCAGGCTGGACGACAGGAAAGCCTGTCCGATCTTCGTGGTGATTTGGCAACCTTGACCCACGCGATCCGTGTCGCTTCGGGTCAGGAGAAAGACTAAGTCATGGCGTTGAGCCGCCGATCTTCCCAACGCATGAGCGGGTCAATTTGGCCCGGTTTCGTGGATGCTATGACGGCATTGCTGCTGGTGTTGATGTTCGTTCTGACCATCTTCATGATCGTTCAGTTTATCCTGCGCGAAACGATATCAGGGCAGGCCGACGAACTTGATGCCCTGTCTGTACAGGTGTCAGAGCTTGCTGATGCCTTGGGGCTAGAGCGCAACCGCACCGAAGCGCTTCAGGGTGAGGTCGGTACGCTGAATGCAACACTCAGCGAGGCGCGATCAATCTCGGATGCGCAGGCTTCGATGATCGCTCAGCTGACCACGCAGACAGAAAACCAAGCTTCAGATCTCGCGGCACAAGCGGCGCGGATCACAAGCTTTGAAGCTCAGGTCGCGACGTTGCTGTCAGAACGTGACCGTGCTCTGGCTGAAGGAGAAGCCCTAAGTGCTTCTGTTGCCGAGCTTGAGGAAGCCCGCACGAAGCTGATCACGGAACAAGAAGCGTTGAATTTGGCTCTTGTGAAGGCGCGCGATGAGATAGACGCCGGCACCGAAGCTGCGCGATTGGCCGCTGCCAAACGTGAAGCGTTGGAAGCATTGGTCGCCGATTTGGAAGTCAAAGTCGAAGACGGCCAAAAAGCCCTAAGCGACGAAGAGGCTGGAAAGCTGGCCGAAGCCGCAGCCGCTGAAGCTTTGCGTGAACGATTGAAAAACGCGGACACGGAGCTGACGGCGATGACGCTTGCGCTGGAAGCAGAGCGCAAGCAGGCAGAGGATACGCTAACCTTGCTCGCGGCTGCGAAGGCGGCCGGTGTGGATTTGGATAAGCGTCTGGCTTCGGCCTTGTTGCAGCTGGAAGAACAAGCCGGAGCTGGTGCCGATAGTGCCGATCTGCGCGACCGTTTGGAGGCCGAATTGGCCGCGCGGTTGGAAGCCGAACGTGTTTCGACTGACGTTTTGAGTGAATCCGAGGAACGTGCCCGGTTGCTGGCCGCAGCCAATTTGGCACTTGCCGAGGAAGAGGCGCAAAGCGCCGAGGGCCAACGCAAGATCGCGCTGTTAAACGAACAGGTCGCCGCATTGCGTACCCAACTTGGCGGCTTGCAGGCCATTCTTGACGATGGATCGACACGCGATCAGGAAGCAAAAGTGCAAATTCAGAAGCTCGGGTCCGAGCTGAATGCCGCATTGGCGCGCGTGGCCGCCGAGGAACGCAAACGCGCCGAGCTGGAAGAGGCAGAGCGCAAACGGCTTGAGGAAGAAGCCAAAGAGCTTTCCGCTTACCGGTCCGAGTTTTTCGGCAAGCTGCGGTCGGTTCTTGGGAATCGTGAAGGTGTTCAGATTGTCGGGGACCGTTTTGTGTTCTCGTCAGAAGTGTTGTTCGCCAGCGCCCGCGCGGAATTGCAGCCCGAAGGCAAAGCGCAAGTCGCAAGGGTGGCCACGCTGTTGTCTGACGTCGCCGGGGAAATCCCTGACGAGGTTGATTGGGTGATCCGTGTTGATGGGCATACCGATAATGTTCCATTGTCCGGCACAGGCGAGTTCCGCAACAATTGGGCGCTCAGCCAAGCTCGTGCATTGTCGGTTGTGGAATACATGATCGACGAATTGGGTTTCCCGCCGGAACGTTTGGCCGCAACTGGATTTGGTGAGTATCGTCCAGTTAATCCTGCCAACACTATTGAAGCCCGCGCGCTAAATCGTCGGATCGAACTGAAGCTGACTGAACGCTAAAGCGCGCTTTGCAGTGTGGTCAGGATCGAGACGCGATCAACTTCCTGCCCCTTACGTAGCAGCGTAGCCGTTCCGTGATAAATGCCGGGCACCGCGTTTTCTTGGTGAAGTTTGCGACCAATCGCACGCATTGCGCGGGCTTGCGTGGATGTCAGAGTTTCGGAATGGTCAACGAAAACTCCCATCGGTCCATGAATGATAAGGTGCAGTTTGTCGCCTTGTTTGGCCCCAAATACTTGTGCCCAGAACACCAGCCCGCCTGCCGTGGTTTTAATTGTGGACCGATGCGCCTGTCCCCATTTTATGACCTCGAATTCCGGAACCTTGAAACTAAAGCCTGCATTTACAAATCCACTGGTTTGGTACTCAGGCTCCTCAGCCCACAGTGATTTCGTTTGATCGCTGCCACAATAGGTCAAGGGATCGGCATTAAATGGGTCAACCACACGGCCATTCTTGCGCAGCGTCAAATGGAGGTGAGGGAAACCGGTCAGCCCTGACATGCCGATTTGCCCCAATATGGATCGAAGCCCGACTTTCTGGCCGACGGAAACATGGATGCTGTCTTTGCGCAGGTGGCAGTACTGACTTTCCCAACCACCGCCATGCTCCACGATCAAGCCATTCCCACATTCCTGTCCTTGGGGATAGTCCAATGGCTCAGAGAGAAAATGATCTTCGACGTCGGTTCGGGTGTGCCGAACCACCCCTGGCGCGACGGGTCTAATGTCAACTCCACCTCTAGCTGCCATGTCTGAGGTTAGTGCGATATCCGTACCTTCGTGGCCGTCATAGCTGAGTGACCCGCAGGTGAAATCTGTTGCACCCGAACTGGGATCAGCGTCCACATAGTTCTGAATGAAACAGTCATCGCCCAGCTTGCAGTCTACAGGGAAGCTGAGAATTGGATCACGCGCCGCAACCGGGGTTGCGGCGCAGATCAGCACTATTGTCGCCCAAAGGGCGCGCATCAATCCGCAGGTAGAAGCGGGGGCTTCTTGCGACGTCCGATGCGCGGGGTTTTCGGTTCTTCAATGCGAATGTCCAGCTTGCCATCCTTGACGCCCACTTGAACCAATCCGCCTTTGGCGAGCTTCCCGAACAACAGTTCCTCGGCCAAAGGCTTCTTGATGTGTTCTTGAATGACACGGCCCAGTGGGCGTGCGCCCATGCGATCATCATAGCCCTTGTTGGCAATCCATTCGGCGGCAGCGCGGGTGAGTTCGATGTGAACGCCGCGGTCCATCAACTGAGCCTCCAACTGCAGAACAAATTTCTCGACCACTTGCAGGATCACTTCTTTGCCCAGCGGCGCAAAACTGATCACCGCATCCAAGCGGTTGCGGAACTCCGGCGTAAAGGTACGTTCGATGGCGGCAGTGTCTTCGCCTTCGCGACGGTCACGACCAAAGCCAATGGCCGATTTCGCTTGCTCGGCTGCGCCCGCATTTGAGGTCATGATCAAGACCACATTACGGAAGCTGACCGTGCGGCCATTGTGGTCCGTCAGTTCGCCGTTATCCATGACCTGAAGCAGGATATTATAGACATCCGGGTGTGCTTTTTCCATCTCGTCCAGCAGCAACACGCAATGCGGATGCTGATCGACGCCATCAGTCAGAAGCCCACCCTGATCAAACCCAACATAGCCCGGAGGTGCCCCGATCAGGCGTGAAACGGCGTGTTTTTCCATGTATTCGGACATGTCGAAACGCAAAAGCTCTACACCAAGATTGTCGGCGAGCTGTTTGGCCACTTCGGTTTTACCCACGCCCGTTGGCCCGGCGAACAGATAGTTACCGATGGGCTTTTCGGGTTCACGTAAGCCAGCGCGTGCCAGTTTGATGGCCGAAGACAATGCCTCGATCGCGTTGTCCTGACCGAACACCACGCGCTTCAGAGATTTCTCAAGATCGCGCAGGGTTTCAGCATCGTCTTTCGAAACGCTTTTTGGCGGAATGCGCGCGATCTTGGCAACCACGGCCTCAATCTCTTTCGTGCCGATGGTTTTGCGGCGTTTCGAAGCAATCAGCAGATGTTGGGCAGCACCCGCTTCGTCGATCACGTCAATCGCCTTGTCCGGCAGCTTACGGTCATTCACATAGCGATCAGACAGTTCAACGGCTGATTTGATGGCATCGGCAGTGTATTTCACACCGTGATGTTCTTCAAAATACGGCTTCAGCCCCTGAAGGATCTTCACCGCGTCATCAACAGTCGGTTCATTCACGTCAATTTTCTGGAACCGGCGGCTTAGTGCACGATCCTTCTCGAAATGCTGGCGGAACTCTTTATAGGTGGTCGATCCCATGCAGCGCAGCTTGCCGCCTTGAAGGGCAGGCTTCAGCAAGTTCGAAGCATCCATTGCCCCACCCGAGGTCGCACCAGCGCCGATGACCGTGTGGATTTCGTCGATGAATAGGACTGCGTCCGGGTGATCCTCAAGCTCTTTCATGACAGCTTTCAAACGCTCTTCGAAGTCACCGCGATAGCGTGTGCCTGCCAGAAGTGCGCCCATGTCGAGGGAATAGATTGTGGTTTCGGACAGAATTTCAGGGGTATCCCCCGCGATGATCTTAGTCGCCAGCCCTTCCGCGATTGCAGTTTTACCAACACCGGAATCCCCAACCAAAAGGGGGTTGTTCTTGCGACGGCGGCACAGCACCTGAATGCAGCGTTCAACTTCGTGGGCCCGCCCGATCAGGGGATCAATATCCCCTTCGCGCGCTTTTGCGTTCAGGTCGACGCAGTACTTTGCAAGCGCGCTGTCATTTTCTTCAGCGGGCTGGGCGTCTTGTACATCCTCGTCGTCGAAATCTGGTGAACCGGAAACTTGCCGTGCTTCGCCAAAGCCAGGTTCTTTTGCGACGCCATGGGCGATATAGTTCACCGCATCATAGCGGGTCATGTCCTGTTCTTGCAGGAAGAAGGCAGCGTTCGATTCGCGCTCAGCGAAAATCGCGACAAGCACGTTAGCGCCCGTGACTTCGGTGCGGCCCGAACTTTGCACATGGATTGCGGCGCGTTGGATCACGCGCTGGAAAGCTGCGGTTGGAACCGCCTCGTTCCCTTCAAGGTCGGTGATAAGTGTCGTCAGTTCTTCGTCGATGAAATCGATCAGAACTTTGCGCAATACCTCCACCTCAACAGAACACGCTTTCAACACGCGCGTTGCATCGGGCTCGTCCAGAAGCGCAAGAAGCAAATGTTCAAGCGTGGCCAGTTCGTGTTTGCGGTCATTGGCTATCGCCAAAGCCTGATGAATGGCTTCTTCGAGGGGTTTTGAAAAAGATGGCATGTTGCGCGCTCCTCGTAAGTTCTGCGGATTTCCCGCCGGCGATTGCTTCGCCTTTTACCGTTGCCTCATAATGTTAAGGTTCGGTTGTCCTTGCGTCGCTATCAAGACCCTTTTGGTCAATTTTTGCTCGCACAAGTGTGATTTTGCGGATTTTTGCTTAGAAATCGTCTTTCCGAGCCCGAATTTCGGCAAAGACTTCGGCGTCTGTTGCGGTTTCCATATGTAGGGATGCTTTGACCGAGGGCAAGTGCGCCCGCAAAAAAGGATTGGTTTCCAGCTCTTCCGCAAGAAGGGAAGGGACTGTCGGCGTTCCCAGCGAACGGGCCACTTCAATGCGTTCCCGACGGGTGCGCAAGGCCTCGTTGCCGGGTTCGATCGTGATCGCGAAGGACGCATTCCCGCCAGTATATTCATGACCCGAACAGATCTGGGTATCTGAAGGCAGTTTGGATAGGCGCTGCAAACTGTCCCACATTTGCTCAGGGCGGCCTTCGAACAAACGGCCGCATCCCAGCGCCATCAGGCTGTCACCGGTGAACGCCGCTTTTGCGTCTGGGACATAGAACGCGATGTGTCCAATGGTATGACCTGATACGTCCGAGACCTGAACTTCGTGACCCGCAAAGTCGAAGCTCTGTCCAGCTGTGACAGACTGATCAAGCGGCGGCAAGCGATTCTGGTCCACGTTGGCCCCGATGACGCGCGCACCTGTCGAGGCGACCAGATCAGCGACCCCGTCAATATGGTCCCAATGATGGTGCGTTAACCAGATTTCCGACAAAGACCAACCGCGCGCTTCAAGTTCACTTTCAATGGGCAGCGGCTCGGGCGCATCGATAAGTGCCGTTTTTCCTGTCTTGGCGTCGTGCAGTAAAAATGCATAATTATCCGAAAGGCAGGGAATTGTGACGAGTTCGAGCATTCTGGTCCTCCGTACTGGTTAATCAGTCTTGCTCAAACTAACCCGAGCCTCAATACTGGTTATGCGCCTAAGGGATAAAAATGGCAGGAGAAAAGCCACATTCAATAGCGCATCAGCGTGCTGATGATCGCTTGTCTGCGCCCTCTGCCTCGCGCAACCTTTCACCGATCCTGGAAGCTATGGAGCCCTATGTTCCCAAACAGGGGGTCGCGTTAGAGCTGGCCTCAGGAACAGGCGAGCATATCGTGGAGTATGCCCGCGCTTTTCCAAATGTGATCTGGCAGCCAACAGACATCGAAGCTACCCGTCTCAACAGCATTGATGCCTGGAGAGCCGAGAAGGGTGTCCGGAATATGCGTATGGCGCAATTCCTGGATGCAAGCGCGCCATCATGGCGGACGGGTCCTATGTCGATGATTGTAACTGTGAACTTGATGCATCTGATTGATGCGCAGACGGCTCATGCCGTGATTGCCGGTGTTTCACGCAATCTTGCGCCCGGCGCCAGTTGGTTCCTTTATGGCCCGTTTCGAACAGGTGGTGCATTTCGAAGCGAAGGGGACGAAGCGTTTCACGCTTCGCTTACCGATCATGATGCGCAGATCGGTTACAAGGATCTCGAGAAAATCGAAGCGTGGAGTGCGGAAACCGGTTTGCGTCAGGCTGACCTGATTGAAATGCCGGCGAACAATCTGGCCATTGTGTTGCGCAAAACCGGGGGCGGTTCGTAGGAACCGCTGCATGCAGATCGGGCATTCCATTTTGCAGGTGTTCAGGTAGTCTCAGCTCTGAACAGACCGGGGTCGAATGACGTTTCATGCATCTAGATGTGCAGGATCTCAGAAATTTCTATTACCGCAGCATGTTGGGACGTGCGGCCCAAAAGGCGATCCGCGATAAAGTGGTGGCGTTGTGGCCAGAATCTCAATGCAAGGGGCAAACCGTGGCCGGATTCGGCTTTGCGGTGCCTTTGTTGCGGCCTTATCTGAAGACCGCGCGACGCGTCATCGGTTTGATGCCAGCCCCACAAGGGGTGATGCCTTGGCCTGCGGGTCTTCCAAACGTCTCGGTTCTGGTTGAAGACACGCTTTGGCCGCTGGACACCGGGATTGTGGATCGTCTGGTTGTGATGCACGGGCTTGAGACATCAGAAACACCCAGCCAATTGTTGGACGAATGCTATCGCGTGTTGGGTCCCGGAGGGAGCGCCTTGTTCATCGCGCCCAACCGCGCGGGCTTATGGGCGCGATCAGATGCGACGCCCTTTGGATATGGGCGCCCGTATTCGCTTGGACAGCTAGAGGCGCAACTGCGAGAGCATGGTTTCCAAGTCGAACGGCATCTTTCGTCGCTGTATCAACCCCCATCGGCAAAACGCTTTTGGCGTAAGACTGGGGCGTTCTGGGAACGGGCAGGGCATCAGCTGCCGGTGATCCTTGCGGGCGGTGTTTTGATGGTGGAAGTCACCAAACAGATTCCCGCACCGAAACGCCCGGGTCTGGCGCAAGCTGTTCGCAAGCCTTTGAAGGTGCTCGAGGGGTTGGCCGTGCCAGAACCAAGCGCACCGCGCCACAGTGGCTCTTAGCCAACAGAATCAGTCGCGATTGTGAGGATTGTTCAACGCCAAAAACGGCGCGGGCGCTAAGGAATCGTGATTGTGGGTCACTTCGGTATGCGATGGTATTCTGAAAACGGACCCCAGAATTTCGACCCCTAACCACGAATTTGTCCCTAGGGTTAAGGGGTAAGGGCGAAATGATGCAGGAATCTTACGAAACCTACGTCCAGAATGTTGGCGTTAAACCCACTCAAGCCTGTTGCGAGGTGGGGTTTTCCCTGTTACATGCGACGACGATTTAGATAGCACGCGCGAAATCGCGGCTTCTGTAGGCCGCCCCGGTTTGCTCACGCAAACCATGATGGGGCATAGTACATCGGAAGGGTGGACGTGTCCGAACCAGTCTCGATCTCAACTGGCATTGCCCAACGTTATGCCACGGCCATCTTTGAGTTGGCCAAAGAGGGTAAGAAACTGAAAGCAGTTGAAGCGGATGTGTCCGCTCTTGATGCTGCTCTCGCCGATAGCTCTGATCTTGTGAACCTGATCAATTCGCCGGTGTATACCCGCGATGAACAGGGTGCTGTGATCTCAGCTGTCGCCAAGAAAATGAAACTTTCGCCGATGGTCGCGAACGCGTTGGGTCTGATGGCCCAAAAACGTCGTTTGTTTGTGCTGCCTCAGCTTCTGGACGCCCTGCGCGCCCTGATCGCCGAGGATAAGGGTGAGGTGACCGCAGAGGTGACCGCAGCCAAAGCCATGACCAAGGCTCAGCAGGACAAACTTGCCAAGGCTTTAAAGGCCACCATCGGCAAGGATGTGAACATCAACCTGGCTGTCGATGATACTCTCATCGGTGGCTTGGTCGTCAAAGTGGGCTCGCGGATGATCGACACGTCGGTCAAAGCCAAGCTCGATGCACTTCAGAATTCCATGAAAGAGGTCGGATAATGGGTATCCAAGCAGCAGAAATTTCTGCGATCCTGAAAGACCAGATCAAGAACTTCGGTCAAGACGCCGAAGTGGCCGAAGTTGGCCGCGTTCTGTCGGTCGGTGACGGTATCGCCCGTGTATACGGTCTGGACAATGTTCAGGCTGGTGAGATGGTTGAATTCCCCGGTGGTATCCGCGGAATGGCCCTGAACCTTGAAGCCGACAACGTTGGTGTTGTTATCTTCGGTTCGGACCGCGACATTAAAGAAGGCGACACTGTAAAGCGTACGAACTCCATCGTGGACGTTCCTGCTGGTGACGAACTGCTTGGTCGCGTTGTTGACGGTCTGGGTAACCCGATCGACGGCAAAGGCCCGATCAAAACCAAAAAGCGCAACGTTGCTGACGTTAAAGCGCCGGGCATCATCCCGCGTAAATCGGTTCACGAACCGATGGCAACCGGCCTGAAGTCGGTTGACGCGATGATCCCAATTGGCCGTGGCCAGCGCGAGCTGATCATTGGTGACCGTCAGACTGGTAAAACTGCCGTTGCTCTGGACGCGATCCTGAACCAGAAATCTTATAACGAAGCCGCTGGCGACGACGAAAGCAAAAAGCTTTACTGCGTCTACGTTGCTGTTGGGCAGAAACGCTCGACTGTTGCTCAGCTGGTGAAGAAGCTGGAAGAAAGCGGCGCGATTGAATACTCGATCGTTGTGGCTGCAACCGCATCCGACCCCGCGCCCATGCAGTTCCTGGCACCCTATGCCGCAACCGCGATGGCCGAGCACTTCCGTGACAATGGCCGCCACGCCCTGATCATCTATGATGACCTTTCGAAACAGGCTGTGTCTTATCGTCAGATGTCGCTGCTTCTGCGTCGCCCACCGGGCCGTGAAGCTTACCCGGGTGACGTTTTCTATCTTCACTCGCGCCTTCTGGAACGTTCGGCCAAGCTGAACGAAGACTATGGTGCAGGTTCGCTGACCGCTCTGCCGGTTATTGAAACTCAGGGTGGCGACGTTTCCGCGTTTATTCCTACCAACGTGATTTCGATCACCGACGGTCAGATCTTCTTGGAAACCGAACTGTTCTACCAAGGCATCCGCCCCGCTGTGAACACCGGTCTGTCGGTGTCGCGCGTTGGTTCGTCGGCTCAGACCAAGGCTATGTCCTCGGTTGCTGGCCCGGTTAAACTGTCGCTGGCTCAGTATCGCGAGATGGCTGCGTTTGCTCAGTTTGGTTCGGACCTTGATGCGTCGACACAGCAATTGCTGAACCGTGGCGCACGTCTGACAGAGCTGATGAAGCAGGCACAGTATTCGCCTTTGACCAACGCCGAGATCGTCTGCGTAATCTACGCCGGCACCAACGGTTACCTGGACAAGGTTGACGTGAAAGAAGTGGGTCGCTTTGAGGCCGGTCTTCTGAACCACTTGCGTCAGAAGCATTCAGATCTGCTGGACGATATCACCAACAACGACCGTAAGGTTAAAGGTGAGCTCGAAGACAAGGTCAAAGCAGCGCTGGACGCGTTTGCCGCAGACTACGCTTAAGAGGGGCTCTGAACGATGCCCAACCTTAAGGACCTCAAAAATCGGATCGAAAGCGTCAAGTCGACGCGGAAGATCACGAAGGCCATGCAGATGGTGGCCGCCGCAAAACTGCGGCGGGCACAGGAAGCGGCCGAAGCAGGTCGTCCCTACGCAGATCGGTTTAACGCCGTTCTGGGGGGGCTGGCTGCTTCGTCTGGGGGCGATAGTGCTCCGAAACTGCTTTCGGGAACGGGTTCGGATCAGGTCCACATGATTGTGGTCATGACCGCCGAACGCGGCCTTTGCGGTGGCTTCAACTCGTCGATCGCCAAAATGGCGCGTGCGAAAGCAGAAGAGCTGATGGCTTCGGGCAAAACAGTCAAAATGCTGACTGTTGGCAAGAAGGGCCGTGAACAACTGAAGCGTGACTTCGCAGACCATATGGTTGACCATGTGGATCTGTCGGGTGTGCGCAATGTTGGGTACAGCAATGCTCAGGCTGTCGCCAACGACCTTATCCATCGTTTCAACGAGGGTGAGTTCGACGTCGCGACGATCTTCTATAACAAGTTCGAAAGCGTGATCAGCCAGATTCCAACTGCTCAGCAGGTCATTCCGGCCAGCTTTGACGCACCCGAAGAAGGTGCCGAAGAAGCGTCGACCGTCTATGACTATGAGCCGTCGGAAGAAGGCATTCTTGCAACGCTTCTGCCTTCGGGCGTGGCCACGCAAGTCTTCACTGCGCTGTTGGAAAACGGAGCCTCGGAGCAGGGCGCGCGGATGTCCGCCATGGACAACGCAACCCGCAACGCTGGCGACATGATCGACAAACTGACCATTCAGTACAACCGTTCGCGTCAGGCCGTGATCACCAACGAACTTATCGAAATCATTTCGGGCGCTGAGGCGCTCTAAGGAACCGGAGAAACAACAATGGCTAACGCTAAAGGTAAGATCACCCAAGTGATTGGCGCCGTTGTGGACGTTCAGTTCGAGGATGCCCTTCCGGCAATTTTGAACGCATTGAACACCGAAAACAACGGCAACAAACTTGTCCTCGAAGTGGCTCAGCACCTCGGTGAAAGCACCGTGCGCTGTATCGCTATGGACGCGTCCGAAGGTCTGGTCCGCGGTCAGGAAGTAACTGACACTGGCGCACCGATCTCGGTACCGATCGGCAACGCAACACTTGGTCGCATCCTGAACGTCATCGGCGAGCCCGTTGACGAAAAAGGCCCTGTGAAATCGAAAGAAACTCGCCCGATCCACGGCGACGCACCTGCTTTCGAAGACCAGTCGACTGAAACCGAAATTCTGACCACCGGCATCAAGGTCATCGACCTGCTGGCCCCCTACACCAAAGGTGGTAAAATTGGTCTGTTTGGCGGTGCCGGCGTTGGTAAAACCGTTTTGATCATGGAACTGATCAACAACATCGCGAAAGTGCACTCGGGTGTGTCCGTGTTCGCTGGTGTAGGTGAGCGTACCCGTGAAGGTAACGACCTGTACCACGAGATGATTGAATCGGGCGTTATCGTTCCCGACGATCTGGAAAAGTCGAAAATTGCGCTGGTCTACGGCCAGATGAACGAACCTCCCGGAGCACGTATGCGTGTTGCCCTGTCAGGTCTGACCCTGGCCGAGCAGTTCCGCGATGACACCGGTTCGGACGTTCTGTTCTTCGTCGACAACATCTTCCGCTTTACCCAAGCTGGTTCGGAAGTTTCGGCTCTGTTGGGTCGTATTCCTTCGGCGGTTGGTTATCAGCCGACACTGGCAACCGACATGGGTGCCATGCAGGAACGTATTTCGTCGACCAAATCGGGTTCGATTACTTCGGTTCAGGCCGTGTATGTTCCCGCGGATGACTTGACCGACCCTGCACCTGCAACCTCGTTTGCCCACCTTGATGCGACGACCGTTCTGGATCGTGCGATCTCGGAAAAAGGCATCTACCCGGCTGTGGATCCGCTTGGTTCGACATCACGTCTGCTTGACCCGCTGGTTATCGGTGAAGAGCACTACAAAGTTGCGACTGACGTTCAGGAAATCCTTCAGCGCTATAAATCGCTGCAGGACATCATCGCCATCCTTGGCATGGACGAACTGTCGGAAGAAGATAAGCTGACTGTTGCGCGCGCTCGTAAGATCGAACGCTTCCTGTCGCAGCCCTTCGACGTTGCGAAAGTCTTTACCGGTTCTGACGGTGTTCAGGTTCAACTGGAAGAGACCATCAGCTCGTTCAAAGCTGTTGTTGCTGGCGAATACGATCACTTGCCCGAAGGCGCCTTCTACATGGTTGGCGGTATCGATGACGTGATCGCCAAAGCCGAAAAGATGGCGGCAGACGCTGCTTAAGCTGAACCGCTGAAGGAGGGCCTTTTATGGCTGATACGATGCAATTCGACCTGGTGTCGCCGGAACGAAGCCTGGCTTCGCTTCAAGCGACCGCGGTCCAGCTGCCGGGTGCCGATGGCGACCTGACGGCGATGCCGAACCACGCACCGACGATCACGACGTTGCGCCCCGGTATCGTTCGCGTTGAGTCGCCCGAAGGCAACGCCGAGTTTGCGGTTACTGGCGGTTTCGCCGAAGTGACAGCAACGGGCACCTCGGTTCTGGCTGAACGTGCCTTGCCTGTTTCGGAAGTGACACAGGACGTTCTGGATGGGTTTGTGTCTGATGCGGCTTCCGCATCCGAAAACGCAACCGCCGAAAATCTGGACGAGCTGGCCAAACGCACGGTGGATATCGCTGCGATGGCAAGTGAACTGGGACTTTCCGTCAAAGGCTAAGCCCACGGCACATGAAATTAGAAAAGCCCCGCCCAAATGGCGGGGCTTTTTTGCATTTGCGCTTTGCGTTGCCACAGGTCACTGATGTGGACAAAGGAGCAAAGCATGCAAAAGCGCGGGGCAATCTGGTTCATTCTGGCCACCATCCTTCTGGATGCGGTGGGTATCGGTATTGTTTTCCCGATCATGCCGGACCTGATGGAGCGTGTCGGCGCGGCCAACACCGCCGACGGTGCTTTCTGGGGTGGTATCTTGATGGCCTCATACGCCGCGATGCAGTTTGTGTTTGCTCCTATCATTGGCGGTATTTCGGACAGTCTTGGCCGTCGGCCGGTGTTGCTTTTGGCGTTGGTGACGCTTGCTGTGGACTACGTCATCATGGCGCTGGCCACGACCTTCTGGTGGCTGCTGATCGGCCGTGTGCTGGCTGGGATAGCGGGGGCAACCTATATCACCGCAACCGCCTATCTGGCCGACATCTCAAAGCCCGAGGATCGGGCAACCAATTTTGGTTTGATCGGAGCCACTTTCGGAATAGGCTTCGTGATGGGCCCCGCGATTGGAGGGCTGATTGCCAGTGTGCACATCACAGCACCGTTCTGGCTTGCCGCAGGACTGGCCGCAGCAAATGTCGCCTTCGGCCTTTTCCTGCTACCCGAAAGCCTTGCAACGGAAAAACGCCGGCGTTTCACGCGTCGTGATCTGAACCCTTTTGGCTCTATCCTGGACGCATTCCGCCTGCCGGGGTTAGGCCTTCCGCTAGTTCTGATCTTCGCCTTCGAATTCGCAAACATGGTCTATCCCACCCTTTGGGCCTTCTGGACACGAGAGGTCTTTGGCTGGGGCACAGCGCTGATTGGCTTAACACTGGCGTCCTACGGCATTGGGGTCGCCTTCACGCAGGGCGTGGTTATGCGTTTTCTGATCCCGAAATGGGGAGAGTACAAAACCCTCATCTTCTCGGTCATCTGTGCCATCGCAGCGCTGATTGCCTTTGGATTGACGGCGAGTGTCTATGTTTTGTTTATTGGGATCGCTGTGGCGGCTTTGGCAGACATGGCCCCACCGACAATGACAGCCATGATGGCAAATATGGTTTCAGAAGACCGGCAGGGGTTGCTGCAGGGCGTGATCGCCAGTCTGGGCTCTATCGCTGCGGTTATTGCCCCTATGGCGGTCACTGGAATCTTTCAGGTATTTGCTGATTCCACGGCAAGTTTCTACCTTCCGGGCGCGCCATTCTTAATCTCAGGCGTTATCATCTTGGCACTACTACCACTTTTTCTAAGGTTAAAATCGTAAGCTAAACTTGATTTGGCCATAATTGTTGGGCATTAACTGATTGAATTTTTTAGAATAAGATAAATTATGAGACGAATTCGACCCCATATGTTGGGCGTAGACCGAGGCAGCAAAGTGCTGTTTTCGGATTTTGAGCACGACGGAGAAATGTGGACCGGAACTGGCCCACGCAAATTGCGCTGCCCAATCAAGTTTTCAGAGCCCTTCCTGTCACCGCCAATCGTAACGGTTTCGATGTCCATGTGGGACATTGCGGGTGAAAGTAATCAAAGGGCGGATGTGACGACGGAAAACGTTACGACCGAAGGTTTTGACATCGTGTTTCGGACTTGGGGAGATACCCGTGTCGCCCGCGTGCGCACAGACTGGTTTGCAATGGGTGAAGTTGCAGATGATGAGATCTGGGACGTCTAAATCTTAATGTGACGCAACTAAAAAGGGCCCCTTAGGGCCCTTTCGTGTGCTTGGAAGCAGTGATTAAGAATACATGCCTTCGTACAAGGGCTCCAGCGTGTCGTGATCAAATAGAGACGAAACCGAGGTCCCACCCCAGATGTTCAGGATCGCTTGGGCAAACATTGGTGCGGTGGGCACTACGCGAATGTTCTTAGCATCCAAAACAGGTTGTGTCGGTTCAATTGAATCCGAGATCACCAATGACTTCATCACAGAGTTCTGTACCCGCTCAACCGCTGGACCGGACATGACGCCGTGGGTGATATAGGAATGCACTTCCTGCGCACCGTTCTCCATCAAAACTTCAGCGGCTTTGCATAGGGTGCCAGCTGTGTCGCAGATGTCGTCGATGATAATGCAGCGTTTGCCTTCGACATTCCCGATCACAGTCATCTCGGCAATCTCGCCCGGCTTTTCACGGCGTTTGTCGACGATGGCCAGTGGCGCATTGATCCGTTTTGCAAGTTCGCGTGCACGGGCAACCCCGCCAACATCTGGTGAAATCACCATCAATTCATCCATGCAGTCCTTAAAGTGGTGCTTCAGGTCCAGTGCGAAGATTGGGCTGGCATAAAGGTTGTCCACGGGCATATCGAAAAAGCCTTGGATCTGGGCTGCGTGCAGGTCCATGGTCAGAACGCGTTCGATACCGGACTGGGCGATCAGGTTGGCCACCAACTTGGCCGAGATCGGTGTGCGGGCTTTGGTGCGGCGATCCTGACGGGCATAGCCGAAGTAAGGGATCACAGCGGTGGTGGTGCGCGCTGATGATCGGCGCAGAGTGTCGGCCATAATCAACAGTTCCATCAAGTTGTCATTGGCTGGGTTCGAGGTCGACTGGATGATGAACATATCCTCGCCGCGGACATTCTCGTAGATCTCGACAAAGACCTCTTGGTCATTGAAACGCTCGACCCGGGCATCTACCAGCCCGACGTTAGAGCCGCGATGCATAGACATGCGTTTTGCGACGGCTTCGGCCAATGGACGATTGGCATTGCCCGAGATTAGTTTCGGTTCGGTGATGGAAGGCATGGCAGCAGACCCCAGAGTTGCTCTGTATGACAGAATCGTGACGTTGACACCCCATAACATCGGGATAGAATTCCTTGAAACAGTTCAGGTGTCACAAGGAAGAAAAATGAGCCATATCGACTATTATTTCACAGTGCTGTCGCCATGGGCGTACTTTGGGGGCAGCCGTTTTGCCGAAATCACGCGCAAGAACAGTGTTTCGGTCACCTACAAGCCTTTAGATATCGGGCAGTTGTTTGGTCGCACGGGTGGTCAATTGCCAAAAGATCGTCATCCATCCCGCATGGAATACCGCATGCAGGAACTGAAACGCTGGTCGAAAACGCTGAACATGCCGATCAACTTCAACCCAGCACATTGGCCCACCAACGGTGCGCCTGCTTCTTATGCAATCATCGCAGCACAGAGCGCAGGTACAGGGGATGTCGACGCGCTTGTGAACGCTCTTATGCGGTCTATTTGGGTCGATGAAAAAGACATCGCGGATGATGCGGTTATCAAGGCGTGTCTAGGTGAAGCGGGCTTTGACCCATCATTGGCGGACAGTGGGCTGCTGATGGGGGCGGAAACCTACGCCTCCAACACGGATGATGCCGTCAACGCGGGCGTTTTCGGATCGCCATTCTATGTCTGCGATGATGGCGAGAAATTCTGGGGGCAGGACCGGCTCGATCTGCTTGACGCGCATCTATCTGCGCAGGGATGAGCATGCAGGAAGACTTCGCAGGGCATGCGACCTATTGGGACCGCATGGGAACAGGCGCGCGGGATGCGTTGTTCATCCATTGCTCTTTGGCGCATTCCGGTGCGTGGCGCGGCGTGCGCACGGCGTTGGGTGACGTTCTGTCATCACTTGCTTACGATTTGCCCGGACACGGCCGCAGTGCGGATTGGGACGGGCAGGGCGATTATCAAGACACCGCAACGCAAGTGGCGCTGGACCTTTTGAGACGGTTCGCGCCGGGTAAGGTAAATCTGATTGGTCACAGTTTTGGTGGGACAATCGCGTTGCGTATTGCGCAGATTGCCCCAGAAATGGTCCGCAGCCTGACCCTTTACGAGCCGGTTTTGTTCACAACAGCAAAATCTGATCCCGCTTATGAGGAAAACCACCGCTATATGAACGGTGTCTTCGCCGATGCGATGCGTGCAGGCGACCCGATGGAAGCCGCACGATTGTTCAACTGCCAGTGGGGAAGCGACACAGCGTGGGACGCCCTACCTGATCGGTTGAAAGCGGACATGGCGGAACGCATTCACCTGATCCCCGCAGGCCGAAGCGTCACACACGAGGATGTGCATGGCCAGGTGGCGCCGGGGGCGTTGGAAAAGGTGCAAATTCCGGTGTTGCTTTTAGAAGGCGAACGCTCGCCTGATTTGGTGCGTGCAGTGCATGACCGGATGCAATCGCGATTCCCGAATGTCCACCGCAGCGTGATCGCGGGTGCCGGGCATATGGGCCCGATCAGCCATCCGAAAGAGGTGGCTGACTGGATCCGTGCATTTCTAGAAGAACCTGCCTGCGCTTAGAGCACGGGTGATCAGCCGCGTACCAGTTCGATGAACCGGTCGATGTTTTCATCAGACATTGACCAATCGGCCACCATGCGCGCGGTCAGAACCTCGTTCGGATCGTCCCCTTCAAGGTTGTCATCCCAAACGTAGTAAGCGGCCCCGGCATCGTGCAAGCGCTTATGGCCAGCGCGCGACCATCCGGCAAAGCTGATATTGGCCTGTGGTTCGTGAAGGAACGTGGCACTTTCGATTTGCTTCAACCCGCGAACAAGGCGCGCATTGGCGCCATTTGCACGGCGCGCGAGATCAAGCCAGAGATCACCGTCCAAATAGGCCAGCATCTGCGCCGCAAGATAGCGGTTTTTCGAGAAGAGATGCCCACCGCGTTTGCGCCGCAGCTCGAATTCCCATGCGTGTTTGGGGTCAAAGAAAATCACGGCCTCAACGCCCATGCAGCCGTTTTTGGTGCCGCCAAAACTGACCACATCGACACCGGCTTTCCACGTCATCTCGGCGGGTGTGCAGCCCAGCGAAACCACTGCATTTGCGAAACGTGCGCCATCCAGATGCACAGGCAGATTAAACCCCTTTGCCACATCACAAAGCGCTTTCATTTCTGCCACGGAATAAACCGTACCGCGTTCGGTCACATTGGTGATCGAGACCGCCCCGCGCTGGGGGCCATGTACGCCACGGGTCTCTTCCCTGCTGAGGCTGGTCGACAGAGAACCTTCCGACATCTTCGCATCGACCGATGGCACCAGCGTCAGTTTCGCACCACCCGTATAGAATTCAGGTGCATTGCATTCGTCTTCGTGGATATGCGCCTCGGGTGAACAAAAGATGGTATCAAAGGGCTGCGTCAGCGTGGCCAATGCAATCGAGTTCGCCGCCGTGCCGGTGGCTACAAGATAGACCGCCGCTTCGGGGGCCTCGAATACATCACGAATGCGGGCGGTGACCTGCTCCATCACGCTGTCTGCCCCGTAAGGCATGGCATAACCTTCATTGGCGCGCACAAGCGCTTCCATGATCTTGGGGTGTACGTGGCCAGTGTTGTCAGAGGCGAGATACATTAGTGAGGCTCCTCGATCAGGTGGTCTTCCCATTCTTCTTCTGGGACTTCGAATTCAGGCACTGTCCAGCCCTGCACGCTGCGCCCGGCCTTGTGTACGCTTTCGGGATCACCCGACACCAGCGGATGCCAGTCGTACAAGGGTTTCCCTTCGTGGCGCAAACGATAGGCACATGAGGCTGGCATGAAATAGGCGGTTTCGCCGATGTTTTCCGGTGTCAGGTGGATGCATTCGGGTACAAACTGCAGCCGGATATCATATTGTGAACATTGGCAGGTGTCGCCATCCAAAAGACGGCAGGCAACACGGGTGAAAACCACATCACCAGTGTCCTCGTCTTCCAGTTTGTTCAGGCAGCACTTACCGCAGCCATCACACAGCGCTTCCCATTCGGCGGGGGTCAGGTCCCCCAAAGGACGCTCCCAAAACCGTTTGCGCAAAGCCGCCGCCATCAGTTGGCTTCGAAATCTGCGGCAATGCGCATTTCACGCAAAGGCCGCACGCGGGCGATGGATTGTTGGTAAAGTGGGTGTGATTTGTAGGCCGCCAACTGTGCCTCGTCTTCGAATTCGCCATAGACGATCACGTCGGGGGAAGGACCTGGGATCGGATCTTCAAACCGGTTTTCAGCGATCTCCAACCGGATGCAATCAGGGATGCCTTTCAAAAGCTCCAACCCTTCGCGGACTGCGTCGCGGTCATCTGGGTTCTTCGCGGTGAAAAAGACGATGTGACGGATCATGCTTGGCTCTTCAGGTTGGATAGGATCTTACGGGCGCGGTCACAGTCAGCGTCCATCTGTGCAATCAGCGCTTCAAGGCCGTCGAAGACCTCTTCCGGGCGCAGGTATTCGACCAAAGCAACCGAGATCTGTTCGCCATAGATGTCGCCTTTGAAATCAAAAATGAAGCTTTCGAGGTTTGGAAGGTTTTCACCGAACATCGGGCGCGTGCCCATCGAAGCCGCGCCGCCGTAGCTGCCTTTGTGCGGGCCGGTCAGAATGTCGACCTCCACCACATAAACACCGAACTTTGGCGGGTGCAGTCCAGCGATCGACATATTCGCAGTGGGATAGCCCAGATCGCGGCCACGCTGGTCCCCGCGGATCACTTCGCCGTCGATGCGGTGCCAGTGACCCAGCATACGGGCTGCATCGCGTGGGCGGCCCTCGGTCAAAGCGGTGCGGATGGCGGTCGAGCTGACTTCGCCGACATCGTCCGACATAAGGGGGGCAACGGTTACGCCAAAGCCCAGCTTCTTGCCGAGTGCTTCGAGGTCCGCGGGCGTTCCAGCACGACCCTTGCCGAAATGAAAATCTGCACCGATGAAGACGTGGGTCAGGCCAAGGCCGTCCACGATAACCTCGCGGGCAAATTCTTCTGGTGTCAGGGCGGACAGCGTGTCGTTGAAGCTGAGTTCAAACAGTACTTCGATCCCCAGCTTTTCTAACCGATGCGCGCGGGTTTCGGCGTTCATCAGGCGGAAAGGTGGGGCCTTGGGGGCAAAATACTCGCGCGGATGAGGCTCGAAGGACATGACGCCCAACGGCGCGCCCAGCTCGGTCGCTTTCTTGCGCGCGATGTCGATCACATATTGATGGCCCAGATGCACACCATCGAAGTTGCCGATGACGGCGGTGGCGCCCCGGTCCGATGGATCTACAAACTGATAGTCACGAATAATCCGCATATGCTGGCATTATCGTGCGGGACAACGGGGTGCAAGCCTGCGCTGATGCGCGGGCTTTAATCGGGGTCGAAAACGGCAGGGTCAGTCCAGTTTCGCGGAAGGTGCCAACACCTTCGCTTCACCCTTCAAAACGGGTTTTCCGTCGACCAGACATTCGGTTTTCAGGGTCACGCGGCGTTTGGAATAGTCAATGTCCATCACGGTCACTTCTGCACGCACAACATCGCCGGGGCGCACAGGGGCAAGAAACGTTAGCTGCTGGCCCATATAGATGGTGCCGTGTCCGGGCAGTTGCTCGCCAATCACAGCCGAGATCAACCCGGCGGTCAGCATTCCATGGGCAATGCGGCCCTGAAAAATCGTGTCTTTCGCGTAGTCATCATCCAAATGCACCGGATTGCGGTCGGTCGAAACCTCGGCAAACAGTTCGATATCGCGGTCGGTCACCTCTTTGATGACGTGGCGCGACATACCTATTTCCAGCTCTTCAATGCAGATCGTTCCGCGTGGGAAGTTGTCCAACATTCTGATCCTCCGGGTAACAAATGGATTATTTGCCGTTCGTATTGGCAATAACATTACTTTGCAACTGCAGAAAATCAAGGGGAAAGTGGCGCGAGTTTTCGCTTCAACCTAAGGAAGGTTTGCCGCATTAGGCTCTGATGAAGTAGCGGCTATATCGAAAAAGACAGTTTAATATTAAATAGTTACGTTATCGCAGGAAGCCGATCGCAAATGTCGGAGTGATCATTTGCGACTGGATATACTGATCCAACGCGTCTGGATCGGGCTGCGTGCGCGTTTTTGTCTCTTCCCGCGCCAGGCCACCAGTGATGAAGAGGGAATCGATATCCTCGCCCAATGCACCTTTGATATCCGTGGCAATCCCGTCGCCAATGGCGAGGATCCGATTATCTGGGGCCGAGCGTCCGTCCGCAATCATCCGACGTCGCGCCAGATCATAGATCGGCGGGTGCGGCTTGCCGAAATACAGGCTCTCGCCGCCCATTTCGGTATACATCTTGGCGATTGCACCAGCGCACCATTCACGCTCTTCACCGCGATCCACGATGATATCCGGGTTGGCGCAAAGAAGTTTCTGCCCCATCTGTTTGGCCATCAGCAGGGCGGGGCGCAGCTCTTCCAGATCAGCCATTGGATCGAACGGGCCGCAACAGGCAATGCCTTCGGCCTGATCGACGGGAACGCGAGTGATCTCGACGGGATTGTCGATAACGTGCAGCGGTTCAAAGAACCCCTCGTCACGTTCCCATTCGCCCATGAAATAGACCTTGTTGCCAATCGCACCCGTGAACATCGCCGCCCGCGCGCTGTCGCCCGACGTGGCGATCGTGTCATAGCAATCCGAAGGCACACCGAAGTCCGGCAGCTGCTCCACCACACCCGCGCGGGGTTTAGGGGAGTTCGTGACCAGCACCACATAGCCACCATTTGCCCGATAGGCGCGCAATGCCGCGACCGCGTCGTCAAACGCCGTGATCCCGTTGTGCACGCAGCCCCAGAGGTCGACGAACATTGCGTCGTAGTTAGAAGATACCTCGGACAGGTTTTCGATAATACGGGTCATGGCGCGCTCCTTGTTATGGGAGATATGGCAGAGGGGAGATAACGAGGCTAGGGGGAAATACCATCGTAAGGATCCGAGCTATCATTTGTCAGTTTTCAAACGTAGATTCACAAAAAACCTAATAAGTTGGAATTCACGAGTGCCAGAACGACTTTTCGAACGATTTGGATCCGGGAAATATGTCGGGCCAATCATGATGGTAATTCCGCTGCTTGCGTTGGGGTATCTGCTGTATATTATCTGTGATAAACCCTAAGGGGCGTTGGTTGGTGCCGGACTCTGCGGATCGGCCTCAAGTTGTGGAACGCGTTGATATCTCGCAGTTTGATCCAGCGACAGATGTTCAGAAAGACGGGATTACAAAGCTTGAGGTTCGTTTGCTTGCTGATGACCACTTTGTGGTTGTTCTGGACAGTCGACGCAGGTTTTTTCCCCGCCTAAGAGAGCTGACACCTGAAAGGTATGAACAAGGTGATGTTTTCGGAGTCCAAGTTCGCCACGTCTATGTGCTGAGAGGGCAATCAGACAACGAAGATGACAAGATCGCGCGCGGCGCATTGGTTATGTTTCGCGGTTTGAACAAAGCATTCGTTGCTGGAAAAGAAAGCGTCCCCAATCAAGAGTTTGGTTATTCGGCTGCTTACGGGGATCTGTCGCTCGACGCTTATGTTATGCCCGGTAAGGGCATGGAGTGGACCATTACCGACAAGCTGCGCGCACGTGGTTTCACCATCCCCGACACATTCCTGTTTTATCATCCTCAGGTCGTCGGGTGGCAGTGGGATTGCCCAACCCAGCGTCTTTGCGCAATGCGCCAGAATAAGTAGTCATCTGCCTTTCGGCCCACGCCATTTAGAAATGCAAAAAGGCCCGCGCAATTGCACGGGCCTTCTTACTGAAGTTTGAACCAGCTTAAACAGCCAGGTTCGGAATGATCTGCTTCTTGCGGCTCATGATGCCGGGAAGGACAACGGCGTCGCCTTCGACAGTGGCGCCAAAGCTCTTTTCAGCAACACCTTTCACAACGTCGTTCGGGATCAGCAGAGTGGCTTCTTCCTTCAGGATGTCCACAACGAACAGCAGCACTTGATCAACGCCATCTTCGGCGGCGACGGTTTTGAAGGTTTCCATCAAGCTGGCTTTGCGGTTCAGCGGGATTTCCGGTGCGGTGGTTTCCAGAACCGATACGCGGAACTTGGTGCCCGACACTTCATATTCTTTTGAGTCCATGCGGATCAGCTCGGCGTCCGAGAAATCGGATACGTCTGACTTCGCGGCGAACATCTCGGCTGCATATTCTGTGACATTCACACCCAGATCAGCGGCCAAAGCGGCCACGACTTCGCGGTCACGATCCGTGGTGGTGGGCGAGCGGAACTCCAGCGTGTCCGACAGGATGCAGGTCAGGGCCGCGCCCTTGATATTTTCAGGCATCTTGGCAACGTCGTCGCCCATTAGGTCGTACATGATGGTTGCGGTGCAAGCCAGCGGACGGATGGTGATGTCGATCGGACCTTTGGTCTCAAGCCCGCCGACCAGCTTGTGGTGGTCGATGATCGCTTGAACGTCTGCGCCGTTGATGTTGGCGGGCAGCTCGGCCGGGTTGTTGGTGTCGACGATGACGCAAGGCTGGTCGTCTGCCACGTCCGCGATGATGTCCAGCATGTCAAAGCCCCAGCGCTTCAGCATAAAGGCGGCTTCGGTGTTGGGTTGGCCCAGCAGAACTGGCTTGGCGTCTACGCCCTTCACTTCGTTCAGATACCAGGCCCAGATCAGGGGCGATCCGGTCGAGTCGGTGTCAGGGGATTTGTGGCCGAAAACAAGCGTGGTCATATGCATCATCCGTCTATGTGTGGTCGTGTTTGAGTGCCTTATAGAAAGGCGAATGCACCTTGTCATCCCTGATAGGGCCAACATCTGTGCAGTTGCAGAAACCCCGCCATGCGTTTGGGGCAAGGCAAGCCCCCTTGCAGATCGCTGATATGGACGCGAAACTGTCTGCAAAGTTGGTCAGGAAAATAACCAAGTGAGCAAACCCGCCGAAACCGAGCTGTATGCGCCCGTTAAATCGTGGCTCGAGGATTTGGGCTATGAAGTGAAGTCCGAGATCGGGCCGGCTGACGTTGTCGCGCTTCGAAATGAAGAAGAGCCTGTTATCGTTGAATTGAAGGCTGGGTTTTCACTGACGCTGTTGCAACAGGCCATTGCGCGGCAGTCCGTGACTGATCTGGTCTATGTGGCCGTGCCTCGCTGGAAAGGCAAACCCGGCTGGCGGGCTTTCAAGGGCAACGTCGGATTGTGCAAGCGCTTGGGTCTGGGCGTGCTGTCTGTTCGGCTTAAAGATGGGTTTGTGCAAGTTCACTCTGACCCTGGCCCGTTTCAGCCAAGAAAATCCAAGGTCAAATCCAAGCGTTTGCTTTCCGAATTTGCCCGTCGCGAGGGCGACCCCAATACGGGCGGAACGCGGGGCAAGCTTGTGACAGCCTATCGGCAGGACGCCGAGAAAATTCGGGTCCATCTGGTTCAGCACGGACCCTGTAAAGGGGCTGAGGTTGCGAAGATGACCGGCGTAACGCGTGCGACCAATATTATGGCGATCAACCATTATGGTTGGTTCAAGCGTGTCGAGCGGGGAATTTATGATCTGACAGAAACAGGTCGGACTTCCGCCGAATAGCTTAGTCACATTGCTGTTGCGTTTGCAGTTTATCTTTCGCCTTCAAATTAATCCGACTAATTTGATCGGAATCAAGTTGCGTGATTGCCGAAACACGGTATCAGTGCCGAAAAAGGATATCAGACGTGCGCCCTTTCATCTCACTAATTGCCCTTTTGGCCACCGCTTCTCCTGCAATGGCCTTTGATAGCCTAGAGCAGCTGGGTGAAGCGTTGTTCTTTGATGTGAATCTCTCAAAAAATCGGACCCAGTCCTGCGCAACCTGCCACGATCCGGAATTCGCCTTTGTAGATCCGCGCGAAACCGAGGTTGGGCGGGCCGTATCGTTGGGCGATGACGGGGAAAGCCTTGGGGATCGATCAGCCCCAACAGCTGGCTATGCGATGTTCACGCCAGGGTTTGAGCAATTGGACGCCGCAGCTTGGCGCGGGGGTATGTTCTGGGATGGACGGTCTGCTGGTTTGGCCGGACAGGCGGGTGGTCCGCCCCTGAACCCGATTGAGATGGGAATGCCCGATAAGGCGTCTGTTGTTGTGCGTCTGAAAGAAAACCAAGGCTATGTTGATGCGTTCAGCACGCAATTCGGGGATGAGATTTGGTCGTCTGACGACGCGGCCTATGACGCGATGACGCAAGCGATTGCGGCGTTTGAAAGCACATCTCTTTTCGCGCCATTTGACAGCAAATATGATCGTTTCCTGCGTGGCGAAGTGCAGCTTACTGCGCAAGAGGAACTTGGGCGGGTGCTGTTCACGTCACAGCAATTCACCAACTGCAACTTATGCCATCAGCTGCGCCCGTCCCCGATTGCTCAGGACGAGACATTTACCAACTACGAATATCACAACATCGGCGTGCCCGAGAATAAAGCGGTGCGTGAAGCAAACGGTATCAAGGGGCCGGATCTGGGATTGCTGGCAAATCCAGCAGTGGACGACCGAAAGGCTGCAGGACGTTACAAGGTGCCCACGCTGCGCAATGTAGCCATTACCGGCCCGTATATGCACAACGGTGTGTTTGAAGACCTTCGAACGGTTGTGCTGTTTTACAATAAGTACAACACGACCAATCCAGATCGACAGATCAATCCGGAAACAGAAAAAAACTGGGCGATGCCTGAAATTCCACAAAATCTCTCGGTTATGGAACTGACTGAGGGTCCCGCCTTGGATGACAAGCGCATTGACGCTCTTGTTGCGTTTATGAAGACGCTGACGGACCAGCGGTATGAGCACTTGCTTGAGGAATGAGGGTTTTGCTGCGCTGAGGGAAAGATTTTCAGCCGCCCTTTATTGACTCCCTTCAAAGCCACCCCTAACTATTCGCCGTTAGCACTCGCATCAGGTGAGTGCTAAGACAAATATTAACTGAGCTTAGGGAGTCTCAGAAATGGCTTTTACCCCGCTACATGACCGCGTGCTTGTTCGCCGCGTAGAGAGCGACGAAAAAACCGCTGGCGGTCTGATCATTCCGGAAAGCGCTAAAGAAAAACCGGCTGAAGGCCAGGTTGTTTCTGTTGGTGCTGGCGCCAAAGACGACGACGGCGATCGCATCGCTATGGACGTCAAAGAGGGTGACAAAATCCTCTTCGGCAAATGGTCGGGCACTGAAATCACCATCGACGGTGAAGAGCTGCTGATCATGAAAGAATCCGACATCATGGGCATCATTGCCTGATCGTCTGACCTATTTACACGTATTTCCAGGAGTAAGCTAAATGGCTGCTAAGGACGTAAAGTTCGACACCGATGCCCGCAATGCAATGCTGCGTGGCGTCAATATCCTTGCTGACGCTGTCAAAGTGACCCTCGGCCCGAAAGGCCGCAATGTGGTTCTGGACAAGTCGTTCGGCGCACCCCGCATCACAAAAGATGGTGTGTCGGTTGCAAAAGAAATCGAACTTGAAGACAAGTTCGAAAACATGGGCGCGCAGATGGTCAAAGAAGTGGCTTCGCGCACCAATGACGAAGCTGGCGACGGAACAACCACTGCTACCGTTCTGGCCCAAGCGATTGTTCGCGAAGGTCTGAAGCAGGTTGCAGCTGGCCTGAACCCAATGGATCTGAAGCGCGGCATCGACCTGGCAACTGCCAAGGTTGTTGAAGGCATCAAAGCGTCGGCACGTGACGTTGCAGACAGCGACGAAGTTGCGCAAGTTGGCACCATCTCGGCCAACGGCGAAGCTGAAATCGGCCAGCAGATCGCAGACGCGATGCAAAAAGTTGGCAACGAAGGCGTCATCACTGTTGAAGAAAACAAAGGTCTGGAAACCGAGACCACTGTTGTTGAAGGCATGCAGTTCGACCGCGGCTACCTGTCGCCTTACTTCGTGACCAACCCTGACAAAATGATCGCTGATCTGGAAGACTGCATGGTTCTGCTGCACGAGAAAAAACTCTCGTCGCTGCAGTCGATGGTTCCGCTGCTTGAGCAGGTGATCCAGTCGCAAAAACCGCTGCTGATCATTGCAGAAGACGTTGAAGGCGAAGCGCTGGCAACTTTGGTTGTCAACAAACTGCGCGGCGGCCTGAAAATTGCTGCTGTTAAGGCTCCGGGCTTTGGCGACCGTCGTAAAGCCATGCTGCAAGACATCGCGATCCTGACCGGTGGTCAAGTGATCTCGGAAGATCTGGGCATGAAGCTTGAGTCTGTGACCATGGACATGCTGGGTTCGGCTAAGAAAATCGAAATCACCAAAGACGAAACAACCATCGTTGACGGTGCTGGCGAGAAAGCCGAGATCGAAGCACGTGTTGCTCAGATCCGTACCCAAGCTGAAGAAACCACTTCGGACTACGACAAAGAGAAACTGCAAGAGCGTGTTGCCAAACTGGCAGGCGGTGTTGCTGTGATCCGCGTCGGCGGCATGACCGAAGTTGAAGTGAAAGAGCGTAAAGACCGTGTCGACGATGCTCTGAACGCAACGCGTGCAGCTGTACAAGAAGGCGTCATCGTTGGTGGTGGTGTTGCTCTGGTTCAGGCCGGAAAAGCGCTGGAAAACCTCGAAGGTGCAAACTCTGACCAGAACGCTGGTATTGTCATCGTTCAAAAAGCCATCGAAGCGCCTCTGCGTCAGATCGCTGAGAACGCTGGTGTTGACGGTGCAGTTGTTGCTGGCAAAGTGCGCGAGAGCGACGATACTTCGTTCGGCTTCAACGCTCAGACCGAAGAATATGGCGACATGTTCTCGTTCGGCGTGATCGACCCAGCCAAAGTGGCACGTACCGCATTGGAAGATGCAGCATCGATCGCTGGCCTTCTGATCACCACCGAAGCCATGGTTGCTGACAAACCTGCTAAAGAAGGCGCAGCTGCTGGCGGCATGCCCGACATGGGCGGCATGGGCGGCATGGGCGGCATGATGTAATCTGAATTCCTTCGGAATTCAGATAGCGTCAGGTGAGTTCCCGCGGGACATTCACCGAGACCCTAATCAAGTTTGGAAATGGCGGCTTTTTGGCCGCCATTTTCTTTTCAGTCTTTCAGGGGATAACGGTCTGCTTCTTCGAATACATCGATGGCTTTGGTGCCCGCTTTGATGTTTCCTCCATGCTCGACGCCGGCGGGTATTGAATAGCTGTCGCCGGGTCCGTATCGGCGGGTGTCATCCCCAATCGTCAGCTCAATCTCACCTTCAATCACGGTGCCCCACTGCGCTTTGTGGTGGTGCATTGGCAGGGTGAAATCCTGAAAGAATTCAAAGAATACCACCAAGCCAGCCGGGGACTGGATGGCGTGACTTTTCACAATGTCTTCTGAAAATGGTGCGTCTAGTGCGGGAAATGCGCGAATGAAATCGGGGTAGTCCATCGTGTAACCCTTTGGTTGTGGTGTGAATTTAAATCCCTGTGTGCTTTGGCGTTATTGCCAACACGTTTAACGTGATTGCGTCATCTACTTGGTGCTGAGAACATGCTACCATAAAACCGTACAATTTTTTATTGCCCCCCTTACAACAGCTTTCGAACAACCCTATGTTAACGGCAATAACATCAACATTTGGCGGGGACAGCCATGTTTAGATCACTACTAATTATACTCCTGACCGCTGCGGCGCTGCCAGCAGCTGCGCAGGAAGAATATCGCTTCGGCGAAGATGCCTATATCGCTGGCGACAACGTAACATTGTCGGGCGACGCGGTGGATGACGCTTTCGTTGCCGGCAACACCGTCGTCATTTCCGCACCTGTTGAAGGCAATGCGCATGCTGGTGGCCGTTCGGTGTCCATCTCTGCCCCGGTTGGGCAAAGCTTGTACGCTGCAGGTATGAATGTCAGCGTATCCGCGCCAGTTGGCGGCGATGCGCAGATGTTGGGGGACACGGTGCTGGTCACGGCCCCAGTTTCAGGTGACCTGCGTATTGCGGCCCAACGCGCCGAGATTACTGCCCCCATTGGGGAAAGCGCATTGATCGCTGCCGAGCACATCTTGCTGACAGAAGTAATTTCAGGTGACGCAAGTATTTCGACCAAAACAGTGAGCTTTGGTGAGAACGCGCGCGTCGAAGGCACGCTTTACATTTATTCGGAAGAACCAGACGAGATTGAGATTCCGGCGCATGTCGCGCCGCCCGAGCGGATTGAACGCCATGATTCAGATGCATTTGACCCAACTGCAGACCCGGAAGGTGGCGCAACAGTTCAACCTGAATCCGACGGTTGGGCGTCATGGTTCGGAGGCAAGGTCAGCACGATTCTAATCCTGACAGCCCTTGCTACTCTCATCGCCGCGATGGCGCCAATGTTCCTTATGAATTTGCGTGAACGGACGCTTGAGACACCGATGCGCGCGCTGTGGATGGGTTTTCTGTCTATCTCGGCCGTGGCGGGTTCACTGTTTCTGTTTGCCCTGACTGGCTATGGCATCCTGCTCATCCCGGCCTCTATCATCTTGGCGCTGCTGTTGGGCATCGCGGGCTATGTGATCGGTACATATATTCTTGGTGTAGGAGTTTTAGGTGTGATGAGCCGACCTCTTCCTGAAACACTGGGCGAGCGTGCGATTGCCGCGTTGATTGGGGCTGTTGCGATCACGGTCATGGCGATGATCCCTGTGATCGGTTGGCTTGCTGTGCTGGCAGTTACTATCGCGGGTGCAGGCGCTTTGATCATCCGGTGGTTTGCCCCAGGGTTCCATACAGAGATCAGATAAGCCGTCTCAATTGAGTGCAACGCCCTCTGCCAAACAGCAGGGGGCGTTTGTCGTTTCGGCTTCATTCGTTTGCGCGTGCGCTAAGTCTTGCCGGTCGCTGAGACGTGGCGTCATGTCACTCGAAACTCCGCAATGTTGTGACTATTTAGATCGTATGAGACTGTTATTCGGCCTTTCGATTGTTACCCTGCTTAGCAGCATGCTGCCCACACGCGCGGATTGTGTTGTTATGCTGCATGGACTCGCACGTTCGCCATCATCGCTTTGGGTGATGGAAGAAGCGCTTGTGGCCGAAGGATATAAGGTTGTGAACCTTGGGTACCCGTCCACATCAGCCGAAATCTCTGTTCTGGTCGAGCACGCTATTCCGCCCGCGATTGAAGCGTGCGGCGACGACAAGGTGCACTTCGTGACTCATTCGATGGGGGGCATTCTCGCGCGCGTTTGGCTTGAAACCAACCGTCCCTCCACAATGGGGCGCGTCGTGATGTTAGCGCCGCCCAATCAAGGGTCTCAGCTGGTGGACGAGTTCGCAGACCTTGAGCCGTTTGAATGGCTGAATGGCCCCGCTGGGCTTCAACTGGGAACGGATAAAAACTCGGTGCCCAATCAGGTGGGCTTACCGCGTTTTGAGCTTGGGGTGATTGCGGGCAACAGGTCTTTGAACCCAATCTATTCGGCCATAATTGACGGGGCTGACGATGGGAAAGTGTCGGTCGAGAGTACCCGCATTAAAGGCATGGATGATCATATCACCCTGCCGGTGACCCATACGTTTATGATGGTGAACCCGCTGGTGATTGCGCAGGTCGAAACCTTCCTGCGCGACGGAGCGTTTGAGCATGGTTTGACCCTGGCTGAGGTGCTTGATCGTATCGCTGTCGAAGCAGGCTATCGCAAAAAGAACTAAGCCACAGGGCAAAGTAGTGGCGTTCGAGCAATGTCCATATTTAGCCCGACCAATCAGACCGCCTGACTGTGACCGCTTTCATTCACATCATACGCATCGAAATGGCGTGCAATCATCCGTGCCAATGGCCGCGCGTGATCATTGATGGTCAGAGTATTACCATCCAGCGTGGTTGAGCCCGGCAGAGTCTCTTCAAGCCCATCAACCCAGCCCAGGAATGTGCCAATTGGAAGGTCGAGTTCGGCTGACAAGGCGTCAAAGTCTGCGCGGAAATAGCAAAGCAGTTCTTCAATCACACGCCCGCGGGCGATGTCGTCCCCAGTAAAGGTATGGCCTTTGGCAGCGGTCAGTTTGTCGGCACGCGCAGCGGCTTGATACTTGGCTGTGGCGGGCTCGTTTTGCACATACCCTTGCGGATAGCGTGCGATTGAGCTTGCGCCGATGCCCATCAGAACTTCGGACGTATCTTCCGTATAGCCCTGAAAGTTTCGTTTCATTGTGCCCGCTTTGTGCGCTTTGGCCAATCCGTCCGAGGGAAGCGCGAAGTGATCAATGCCGATCTCGTCATAGCCGTTGGCAACAAACAAATCGCGAGCCGTATTATAAAGCTCCAACCGTTCCTCTGCGGACGGGAGGGCCTCGGTCGGGATCAGTGTCTGACGACGCGCCATCCAAGGCACATGCGCATATCCAAACAAGGCAACACGGTCCGGGCCAAGGCTGATCAGTTTTTCAACGGAATCTGTTATCCGCGCGGTGTTCTGATGGGGAAGCCCGTAAAGGATGTCCATGTTCAGGCTTTCGATGCCACGGTCCCGCAACCCATCGACGGCTTCTTTTGTGATTTCGTAGCTTTGTGGGCGTCCAATCACTTCTTGGATCATCGGATCGAAGTCCTGCACGCCAATCGAAGCCCGGTTCATGCCCGCTTTTGCCAGCGCATCCAAACGGACCCCGTCAACTTCGGAGGGGTCGATCTCGACTGAAAATTGTGCGCCTTCGGCAAGAGGCATTGTGTCCAAAATAGCCTTGGTCAGATCGGTGATCATCTCGGGCTGCAACAGTGTCGGCGTACCGCCGCCCCAGTGCAGATGCTCAATCTCGATCCCCGGGGCCAAAAGGGCTTTAATCGTTGAAAGCTCTTGTTTCAGGCTCTCGACATATGCCACCACCGGCTCGGCTGTGGATGTGCCTTGCGTACGGCAGGCGCAAAACCAACACAGGCGTCGGCAGAACGGGATATGGACATAAAGCGAGACCTTGTTGCCTGACGGGATCGCACTGATCCAGTTGGCAAGTGTCTCGGATTCCGAACCCAGTTTTGAAATGAGGCGCGGTCGGATAGCTTGTATAACGGGGCACGCGCGCGTCAAAAAGACCGAGGCGTTTGAGTTGCGTAAGTGTCTGCATTCGAATACGCTGTAACACCAAACGCGCAACATACTTTGATCAGGATCAAATCAAGATACTTATCTTGTTCAGGAAGCCATGAATCACTCAAGTTTTAACTCTCGGGATTGCGGTACGTGTCCGATTCGCCATCGGGCCGTGTGTTCGCGCTGTGAACCGGATGAATTGGATCATCTGGACGAGATTAAGTACTATCGTACATACGAAGCTGGCCAGCCCGTTATCTGGGCCAGCGACCAAATGGAATTTGTTGCCAGTGTTGTGACTGGCATCGCCACACTTAGCCAAACCATGGAAGATGGCCGAACGCAGATGGTCGGGTTGCTTCTGCCATCAGACTTCATTGGCCGCCCCGGCCGGGAAATCGCACCATTTGATGTGGTGGCGGTCACCGATTTGACCCTGTGCTGTTTCCGCAAAAAACCGTTCGAAGACTTGATGGGATCCACACCGTCCATCGGCTCGCGCTTGTTGCAGATGACATTGGATGAACTGGATAGCGCGCGTGAATGGATGCTTGTTTTGGGCCGTAAAACCGCGCGTGAGAAGATTGCCAGCCTTCTTTTGATCATCGCACGCCGGGACGCGGCGCTGTACAAGCGTTTGCCAGCAGACGGGATGGCGTTTGAGCTTCCTTTGACCCGTGAAGCAATGGCGGATTATCTGGGACTGACGTTGGAAACGGTAAGCCGACAGATATCGGCTTTGAAAAAGTCGGGCGTGATCTTGCTGGAAGGCAAGCGGCAAGTAAACATCCCCGATCTGCAAAGACTTGTCTCAGAGACTGGGGATGATTTGGACGGCGGTCCAATCTTCTAGCGCTGAATGCGCGGTATGGCTTAGTGCGCCATGAGGACCGGAACAGCAGCAATTTCAAGCATATGCCGGGTGGCTCCACCCAAAATGGATTCGCGGAATCGCGAATGTCCATACGCGCCCATAACGATTAGATCGGCATTTTTGTCGCTTGCATGTCGGTTCAGGATATCCGCTACGCGCGGCATGGTTTTCGCAAGGACCGAGACCTCGGTCCGAACGCCGTGACGTGCCAACATCTGGCTGAGCGCACCTCCGGGATCGGACTCTTTCTGGCCCGTGTTGTGGCGGATCGATGATCGCAATTGAAACTGTATCGGCAGCTTGCAGGAATGGCATTGCAGCGCGGATCGCGCGCAACGATTCAGTGCTTTCATTCCATGCAATGACCACATTGGACGGACATTGCTGCAAGGATATGTCATCAGGCAAAACCAGAACTGGTACGCCACCATCGAACATTGCGCTTTCGATGACTGCCTCGGCATCATGGCCCCGGCCTTCACCATAGGGCCTTGGCAAGATGACTAAGTCGGCGAATCTGCTGCGATGCGAGACAACATGGTTCAGAGTGACAGATTGCGTAGCCAGTGCCGTTGAGGACCATGGAAGGACGTTTGACGCAAGAATCTGTCTGACCTCAGCCTCTAAGGCTTCGGTGTTTTCGCGGACTTGAGTCAAATTGTCCTGAACCATCATCGCGGATGCTCCGGCATAGTAAAACCCTTGCTGTGAAGGGTCGACGCCCAAGCAAACTGCTTCGAGATGTGCGTCAAAACGCTCGGACAAACAGCGCGCAGTGTCCAATGCAGGACGGTATGGTGCACTTTCCGAGATGATCGTCATAATGGTCTTGTAGTTCATATCAGGCCTCCAGACGGTGTTGTCTGAGGGTGCCAAGGCTTTGCCTGCGACGCTTTGACATGGGTCAAATGATGAATTCTGCCTCGTATTGGCAGGTTTTGACATGGATCAAGGTAAGGTCGAGGGGTTAAGTCCAAACCGACAAAAGTCGAAAGGTGTCCCCGAGTTTATTTTGGGTCGAGTGGGCACATGACAATGACGAAGGGACGCAAAATGTGGGATTACCTCAAATTGGCGATCTACGGCCTGCTTGCAGTGCTGGCCGCGATCGCCGCAAGCTATGCCCGCGACATAGCCTACCAAGTACACGCAGTGCTGGTGGTTTTGATCGCGGCAGGCCTGTTTGTTTACACGCTTCGAGGCGTGGGGGACGAAAAGGTCGTTGATACTGGATATATGGATGGGCCCGTTCGCGTGGGCGTCGCCTTAACCGCCTTCTGGGGCGTTGTAGGCTTCTTGGTCGGGACGTTTATTGCGTTCCAGCTGGCCTTTCCGGACCTGAACTTTGCCTGGGCTGAGGGCTATCTGAACTTTGGCCGCCTGCGCCCACTGCATACATCTGCAGTGATCTTTGCGTTTGGTGGTACGGCTCTGATTTCCAGCTCGTTTTATGTTGTGCAGCGCACATCAGGCGCGCGCCTTTGGGGCGGTAATTTGGCTTGGTTCGTATTCTGGGGATATCAAATTGTAATCCTACTGGCTGCGACCGGCTATTTGCTGGGTGCAACTCAGTCGAAAGAATACGCTGAACCCGAATGGTACACCGACCTGTGGCTAACAGTCGTCTGGGTTGCCTATCTGCTGGTGTTCATGGGGACATTGATGAAGCGGAAAGAGCCGCACATCTATGTGGCCAACTGGTTCTACCTGTCGTTCATCGTCACCATTGCCATGTTGCACATCGTCAACAATCTGAGCATTCCGGTCTCGATCTTCGGCTCGAAATCAGTTCAGCTTTTCGCTGGTGTTCAAGATGCTATGACGCAGTGGTGGTATGGCCACAATGCTGTGGGCTTCTTCTTGACCGCTGGCTTTTTGGGTATGATGTACTACTTCGTGCCAAAACAAGCTGAACGCCCGGTCTTTTCGTACAAGCTGTCGATCATCCACTTCTGGGCGCTGATCTTCCTGTACATCTGGGCTGGTCCTCACCACCTGCATTACACCGCACTGCCGGATTGGGCATCGACCCTTGGTATGGTGTTCTCGATCATCCTTTGGATGCCGAGCTGGGGTGGCATGATCAACGGTCTGATGACGCTGTCTGGCGCATGGGACAAACTGCGTACCGACCCGGTCATCCGTATGATGGTTGTGTCGATCGGCTTTTACGGCATGTCGACCTTCGAAGGGCCGATGATGTCGATCCGCGCAGTAAACTCGCTGTCGCACTATACTGACTGGACCATTGGCCACGTGCACTCGGGTGCATTGGGTTGGAACGGCATGATCACCTTCGGGATGCTCTACTTCTTGGTACCCAAGCTGTGGAACCGTGCAGGCCTGTACAGCCAGAAACTGGTTAGCTGGCACTTCTGGCTCGCCACCATCGGTATCGTGCTTTACGCCGCTTCGATGTGGGTAACTGGTATCATGGAAGGCCTGATGTGGCGTGAAGTTGATGCGCAAGGTTTCCTTGTGAACTCGTTCGCTGACACCGTTGCCGCTAAGTTCCCGATGTACGTGGTGCGTGGCATGGGCGGGGTTCTGTTCCTCTCTGGCGCAATCATCATGTGCTACAACCTTTGGATGACCGTGAAGCGTTCTCCGGCTGCACAAGCAGCAGGCGACGCAGCAGCGGCGCCGGCAGAATAAGGAGGGAATGACTGATGGGAATTCTCGACAAACACGTTGTTCTTGAAAAGAACGCAACGCTTCTTCTGGTCGGTAGCCTTTTGGTTGTCACCGTGGGTGGCCTCGTAGAGATCGCACCGCTTTTCTACCTCGAAAACACGATCGAGGATGTTGAAGGCATGCGCCCTTATTCGCCGCTCGAGCTTGAGGGTCGGAACATCTATGTGCGCGAAGGCTGCTATGTCTGCCACTCGCAGATGATCCGCCCAATGCGTGACGAAGTAGAACGTTATGGCCACTATAGCCTTGCGGCTGAAAGCCAGTACGACCACCCGTTCCAGTGGGGCTCCAAGCGGACAGGGCCAGACCTTGCCCGCGTCGGCGGCCGCTACTCGGACGAATGGCACGTGGATCACTTGGCTGATCCGCAGTCGGTCGTACCGGAATCGGTGATGCCGAAATACGCTTTCCTTTTGGATAAGCTGATCGAGCCGAAATACGTCCAGGACCTGATGAAGACGAACCGGATCGTAGGTGTACCTTACACCGACGAACAGATCGCAAATGCGGAAGCAGACTGGCTAAGCCAAGCTGATCCCGATGGCGACAATTCGGACGTTGATGCGCTTCTGGCTCGTTATCCGAAGGCGCAAGCACGCAACTTCGATGGCAAGCCGGGTGTGTCCGAAATGGATGCTTTGGTCGCCTATATGCAGATGTTGGGTACTCTGGTCGACTTCTCGACCTTCACACCTGACGCAAGCCGGTAAGGAGTAGGGATGATGGACACCTATGGCATTATGCGAGCCTTCGCAGACAGCTGGTTCCTGATCGCGATGTTCGCCTTTTTCGTCGGGGCAGCACTGTTTGCGTTCCGCCCGGGCTCGAACAAAGTCCACAAGGACATTGCGAACATCCCGTTCCGCCACGAAGACAAACCTGCCGGTGACCGGGACTGATGTTCCCGGGCGCTCAGCTCAAAAGGAGTTGCGGCAATGAGTAAGAAACCTGTTGAAAAGAAAGAACCCGAAACGACGGGCCACGAATGGGACGGCATTCAAGAGTTTAACAATCCGCTGCCACGTTGGTGGGTCTGGGTGTTCTACCTGACCATTCTCTGGGGTGTTTGGTACTCCATCGCCTATCCCGCATGGCCGATGATCAAAGGGGCCACAGCTGGCTACCTTGGCTATTCGACCCGTGCAGAAGTTGCGGAAGAGATCGACCGCTTCAAGGGCATGAACAGCGAACTTGAGGCTCAGTTGGCTTCGGCTGATCTGACCACGCTGACCCAAGGTTCGGACCTGCACAACTACGCCATTCAATCGGGTCGTGCGACGTTCGCCACTTGGTGTTCGCAGTGTCACGGTTCAGGTGCGGCTGGCAACGTTGGCTATCCCAACTTGCTGGACAATGACTGGCTTTGGGGTGGTGCGCTGGAAGACATCCAGACGACAGTTGCCCACGGAATTCGGTCCGATGAAGACGAGGACACTCGGTATTCGGAAATGCCTGCCTTCGGTGATGACTATCTGAGCGATGAAGAGATCGCACAGGTCGTGGCCTATGCCATGTCGCTGTCGCCGGTGACCAAGGACGCTGCTGACATGTCGATGGCTGAAGCTGGCGCTGTTGTCTACGAAGACAACTGTTCGTCTTGCCACATGGAAGACGGCACCGGGGATCGCGCACAAGGCGCGCCGAACCTGACCGATGCCATTTGGCTCTTTGGCGACGACAAAGACACCATCACATCGATCGTGTCGGAAGGCCCCTATGGCGTCATGCCAGCCTGGAAAGGCAAATTGACCGACAGCCAGATCAATGCGGTGTCGGCCTATATCCATCAGTTGGGCGGCGGCGAATAAGCCACCGGCCAACAACCTAAGATCCGGGGCCTCACTCCCCGGTCGAAGGCACCGACCTCTGATCCTGTTCGCGCGTTTCTCCGAGGTCGGTGCCGACAAAAAGAAGCCCGGGTGCATAGCGCCCGGGTTTTTCTTTGAAGGCCTGCGGATAAAACGACTCACGGTATAAAACCTATAGTGCGATCTAATGCCACCTGCGACCAGTTGGCGCTGCGACACTGTGCAAACTCGCGCTTTTACAAAGGCTTAGATAAGTGGGCTGCAGAGGCCGGGTCAAAAATGTTTTGATCCACATCAATGCTTTAATCTGGAATAGTTCTTAACTGGAACCCTACGCGAAACACAGGATCCGAGAAACAGTCATGACTGACGCCCCCGAACAGCTATACGCCCCGCGCGAGCCAATTTTCCCCAAACGAGTAAAGGGCACATTCCGTAGCCTTAAATGGTGGATTATGGGGATCACGCTTGGGATTTATTATCTCGCCCCATGGATCCGCTGGGATCGCGGGCCGAATCTACCGGATCAGGCGATCCTCGTAGATATGGCAAGCCGGCGCTTCTTTTTCTTCTGGATCGAGATTTGGCCGCATGAATTCTATTTCATCGCGGGTCTATTGATCATGGCGGGGCTTGGGCTGTTTCTGTTTACATCGGCGGCTGGCCGTGTGTGGTGTGGCTATACCTGCCCGCAAACCGTGTGGACTGACCTTATGATCCTTGTGGAACGCTGGATCGAAGGCGACCGGAACGCGCGGATCCGTCTACAGCGCCAGAAATGGAACGGCGAGAAAATCCGCAAGCGCCTGATCAAGTTCATAGCTTGGATGTTGATCGCGGTCGCCACGGGCGGCGCGTGGGTCTTTTATTTTGCCGATGCGCCGACGCTTTTGATGAATCTGATGACCGGTCAAGCGCACCCGCTGGCTTATTCGACGGTATTGGTGCTGACGCTGACCACCTTCTTCTTCGGTGGCATCGCGCGTGAGCAGATCTGTATCTATGCTTGCCCTTGGCCGCGCATTCAGGCCGCGATGATGGACGAAGACACGATCACCATCGCTTATCGCGATTGGCGCGGTGAACCACGCGGACGTGGCAAAAGCCGGGACGATCTGGGCGATTGTATCGACTGTAACGCCTGCGTTGCCGTATGCCCGATGGGGATCGACATTCGCGACGGCCAGCAGATGGAATGCATCACCTGCGGTCTTTGCATCGATGCCTGTGACGAGATGATGGTGAAGGTTGGCAAGGAACGTGGCCTGATCGACTATCTTGCGCTGAAAGACAAGTCGTACGAACGCGCCGGGAACCAGAAAATCCCGGTGATGAAGCACTTGCTGCGTCCGCGCACCATTCTGTACACCTCGCTCTGGACACTTGTGGGGATTGCATTGACCGTGGCCCTGTTCGCGCGTCCTAAAGTGGATGTTACCATTCGCCCCGTGCGCAACCCGACATATGTCACGCTGGCTGACGGTTCGATCCGCAACACCTATGACGTGGGCGTTCGTAACCGCCATGGCGAAGAATGGCCCTACTACTTCACCTTGACCGATGGCAGCGACCTGATCGTTGAACTGGAAGGAACTGACAAACTTGTGTTAGTAGCTCCACCAGATACCGAGGCCAAACAGCGTGTCTACGTGATTGCACCTCCGGGTTCAGAAGGGGCCACTCTCGACCGTACGGATTTACGTTTGTGGGTTGTGGATGGCGTCACCGGGGATCGTGCCCACCTAGATACGATCTTCAATGGAAGAGGGCGTTAAGAAATGGCTGATCAGACCGAGAAAAAAGAGTTCGAACTGACGGGCAAACATGTTTTGGCCATCGTGGTTACGGCGTTTTCGATCATTATCGGAGTGAATCTTTTCATGGCTTATTCAGCCGTGGGAACCTTCCCCGGTCTCGAGACGAAGAACTCGTATGTCGCGAGCCAGAAATTCGATGCCCAACGCATCGCGCAAGAATCTTTGGGTTGGGATGTGTCCGCCCGTGTTGATGGCGAGACATTGGTTGTTGATATCAAAGACGCACAGGGGGAACCTGTTACCGTTACGTCGATCTATGGGCTTCTTGGTCGGGCCACACATGTCAACGAGGATCAAGAGCCTGAATTTACCCAAAGCTCTACCGGTGCATATGTTGCCCAAGTAGGTGCTCTGGGTGAAGGCAACTGGAACCTGCGCATGAATGCTGTGGCTGAAGATGGCACCAGCTTTCAACAGCGCATCCCGATCTACCTGAAAGCCAACTAGGCGTTCTGGCGCACGAACAAGGATCAAATCATGGCTGCTCCGATCTCTGCCTGTCCCGCATGTGATGCTGCCTCGTTTGCTGAAGAGCAGGCGGGCAAGGGCTATATTGGCAATGGGATGGAGGCGAAGCGGATTATGCTGTCTTTGCCCCAGATTTACTGTGCAGCTTGCATCGTGGGCGTGGAACGTGGTCTGGCCAAGCAGGACGGTGTGCGTGCTGCTCGCGTAAATCTGACGCTGAAACGTGCTGTTGTGGATGTGGATCCGGACGTCGAGCCGCAAGATCTGGCGGACTACCTGACCGGTGTCGGCTTTGAAGCATATGAGCTTGATCCCGGTCAGTTGACCGCGACCGCCACTGACAAGCAGGGCAAAGACCTTTTGATGCGTTTGGGCGTGTCGGGCTTCGCGATGATGAACGTGATGCTTCTAAGCGTTGCGGTCTGGTCCGGCGCGACAGACGCCACACGTGATTTGTTCCACTGGATCAGTGCAGCCATCGCGATCCCGACAGTTGGGTTTTCCAGTCAGGTGTTCTTCCGATCGGCATGGTCCGCTCTAAAAGTGCGCCGCCTGAACATGGATGTGCCGATATCTCTGGCGATCCTACTGGCGCTGGGCATGTCAATCTACGAGACGATGAATTCGGGTGAACATGCGTATTTCGATGCGGCCCTGTCGCTGACCTTCTTCCTGCTGGCGGGACGCTATCTGGATTACCGCACCCGCGCTGTTGCGCGGTCTGCGGCCGAGGAATTGGCGGCGCTTGAAGTCCCACGCGCGCTTCGTGTCACAGAAGGCCAAGCCGACGAACAGGTCCCCGTGTCCGAACTGGAACCGGGCCAGGTCGTGCGCGTTGTGCCGGGATCACGTGTGCCTGTTGATGGTATCGTCGTTGGTGGCGAAAGCGAGCTGGATCGCTCGCTTTTGACCGGGGAAAGCCTACCTGTTGCCGCATCCCCTGACAGCATCGTTTCAACGGGTGAGGTGAACCTGACCGGCCCATTGACTGTACGCGTGACCGCTGCTGGGCGTGACAGCTCGCTGCACCGAATGGCCGATCTGGTTGCCATAGCTGAAACTGCGCGCAACCGATACACGTCTTTGGCGGACAAGGCGGCGGCCGTTTATGCCCCCGTGGTGCATATTCTTTCCGCAGCGGCCTTTCTGTTTTGGTTCTGGTATTCCGGCGATTGGCGCATGGCGATGAACATCGCGGTGGCCACCTTGATCATCACGTGCCCCTGTGCGCTGGGACTTGCGGTTCCGGCCGTGACGACAGCCGCATCAGGTCGCCTGTTCAAACAAGGTATGCTTTTGAAATCCGCCACCGCGATGGAGCGTCTGGCTGAGGTTGATCACGTCGTGTTCGACAAAACCGGAACGCTGACCGAGGGCAAACCCGCACTGGATGCTCTTGCCCGTCACAAGTCGCGTGATCTTGAAATTGCTCTGGCATTGGCCGAAGGGTCCAGCCACCCTCTGGCTCAATCCCTGACCCAAGCAGCGCGCGCTGAAGATGTTCAGCCCGCGGAAGTGACGCAAGTCACTGAAGTTCCCGGAAAGGGTATCGAGGGGAAATGGCAGGGTAAGACCGTGCGTCTTGGCCGTGCAGAATGGCTGGGGGCAAATGCCGTGGGTCAAACCGCGACATACCTTTCCATCTCGGGTGCCAAGCCGGTGGCGTTTACGTTTACAGACGCTTTGCGTCCGGGCGTGGAAGAAGCAATCACAGCGCTGAAAGCCAAGGGCATGGGGGTCACGCTGATCTCAGGTGATGTGCCCGCCGCCGTTGCTGATATTGCCGGACGTGTAGGCATCGAAGACTGGAAAGCTGACACGCTGCCGGAAGACAAAGCAGAGTTTGTGGCGCGATTGGGTAAGTCCGGCCGGAAGGTACTGATGGTTGGGGACGGATTGAATGATACGGCCGCCCTTGCTGCGGCGCATGTCTCGATCTCACCCGCATCTGCGCTGGAAGCCGCGCGTGTGGTGTCTGACATCGTTCTTCTGGGCAAATCGATGGAGCCGCTTGCAGGGGCAATTGATCTTTCGAAATCGGCCACGCGCCGGATCAAGGAAAACTTTGCCATCGCGGCAGGCTATAACGCCATCGCCATTCCGATTGCATTGATGGGATTTGCCACACCTTTGGCCGCGGCCCTTGCCATGTCCACATCTTCGGTGTCAGTGTCACTGAACGCATTGCGTTTGAAGAAAGGCTAAGCTGATGAACGTTTTAGTTTACCTTATCCCGATTTCCCTGTTGCTAGGTGGGGCGGGATTGGCTGCGTTCTTCTGGACCTTGAAATCCGAACAATATGACGATCCGGACGGGGACAGTCAGCGTATTCTCAATGATCGTTGGGATGAAAAACCGCCCGAGGACTGATCGGGTTCACACTAAGCCGTTGCGCAATGCAATCATGGCGGCGTGAGTGCGGTTCTTTGCACCCAACTTGTTGATGATGGCGCGCATGTGCATCTTCACGGTGACTTCCTGAATGCCAAACAGATGCGCGATTTCTTTGTTCTGCTGCCCTTCGCACAAAGAGGCCAAGATTTGCAGTTCACGGCGTGAAAGCCCAGTTTCTTCGCGTTTGAAGTCTGGTTTGTTCGCTTTGGGATATACCATTACCCCAAGGTCTTCATTAACCAGATTCAAGATGCTTGCCAGAGCTGTGTCAGATATCTCGACCGGTGCACCGGCACAGATCCCGGTTCTTAGCGCATGGCGAGCGACCTCAACGTCTTGTCCCGGTAAAAGAAGCACAACAGACAATTGTTTGTTGCGTCGGCATAGTTTCTCGACTGTTTTCAGGCCACCAAGGTCCGAAAGGCGGTAGTCGACAATGACGCAATTGTATTCCGGTGGGTTTTCGAGCGCTCCCAGAGCTTTTTGCATGGTGTCGAACCCTGCGGGAGCCGGCATGCCACACTTTTCAGCGGCTGTAAGAGCCTTGCGCTGTAGCGCAGGATCGTCTGAGGCGATCAGTATCTTCAAAACGGCGCTCCGCACATTCGCATCGGGTCGGGGCCCGACCTGCTACAACGGGTCGTCAGATTGGCACAGTCAGAAAACCCCGCATAGGTGTCTCAAGGAATAGGTTTTTGTTGTCCTGGCCAACCGTCAGAGACTACTCGATGACATGTTCAACCATTAAATGCGGGATCGTAGATTTACTGCATTAAGGATACCACGGAAGGGGCCATTTTGTCCACTATTCTCGCCACACCCTGCTTGTTGGGGTGCAGTCCATCCGCCTGAAGATAAAGGCGTTGCACATCAGAAAATGATCCGGTTGAGGCGATGCCCTCCAAGAAGTTCGGGAACAATTCCATACTGAATTCCTTTGCGAGATCCTGGTACATTTCCTCAAAGTCAGTGCGGTATCCGTCGCCGAAGTTTGATGATGCAAGAACGCCGATCAGCAAGGTGCGAATGCCCCGCGCGTCAAGTTCAGTCAGGATTGCAGACAGATTGCGCCGCGTTTCTTCAGGGGGGATGCCGCGCAGAATATCGTTACCACCGAGGGCAACCAATGCGACGTCAATATCATCTGTCAGGATCCATCCCAATCGCGCAGCACCACCTGCCGAGGTGTCGCCGGACACACCAGCATTGATCACCTGAACATCCAATCCTTGGTCGATAAGCGCTGCTTCCATCTGCGGTACAAAGCCATCACCCAACGGAAGGCCATAGCCCGCAGTCAGGCTGTCACCCAGAGCTAAAATCGTCGTTGTCTCGGCTTGCGCGGTGCCAGTCATGAAAACTGATAGAACAATCCCCTTGAGACCACGCAGCAAAACCCCATATGCACTCGATACCATACCATTCTCCTAAAGAAGGTCTGCCTATGACGACCCCGGTTCTTTCACTACGCGATGTGCGCCTGACGCTCGGCAATAATGCAGGCCGGACCGAGATCCTCAAGGGCATTGACCTAAATGTGACCACTGGCGAGACATTGGGACTAACCGGACCTTCGGGATCAGGCAAGTCATCCCTGCTGATGCTGATGGGTGGGTTGGATCAGGCGACAGGTGGTTCCGTCAGCGCGCTGGGTGAAGATCTTGGTGCCATGAACGAAGACCAATTGGCTCGATTTCGCCGCGATCACATGGGGGTTGTGTTTCAATCCTTTCACCTGATCCCGACCATGACGGCGTTGGAAAACGTGGCGATCCCGTTAGAGCTTGCCGGAAAGCCAGACGCGTTTGATCTGGCCACGCAGGAACTGGAAGCTGTGGGTCTGGCGCATCGCCTTCATCATTACCCCAGTCAAATGTCCGGAGGAGAGCAGCAACGTGTTGCCTTGGCGCGGGCTGCTGCGCCGCGTCCTGAAATTCTTCTGGCGGATGAACCCACCGGCAATTTAGACGGCGCCACCGGTACGGCGATCATGGATTTGTTGTTTGGCCTGCGCGATCGACATGGATCGACGTTGATCCTTGTCACCCACGCCCCAGAACTTGCCGAACGCTGTGACCGCGTTGTCCATATTCAAGATGGGCTGCTTGCATGACCTCTAGCATTGCGATGGCATGGCGACTGGCCCGCCGGGAGTTGCGAGGCGGAATTAAAGGATTTCGCATCTTCCTTGCGTGTTTGATCCTTGGGGTCGCCGCTATCGCTGCCGTCGGATCAGTCCGCGAGGCGTTGCGTGCCGGATTGTCCAGCCAAGGTGCGGTTTTGTTAGGGGGCGATGCGTCAGTCTCTTTCACCTATCGCTTTGCAGATGACACCGAACTGGAGATGCTAAACGACACGGCCGAGGTGCTATCTGTTATCGCCGACTTCCGATCCATGATCGTGGTCGGGGAGGAGCGTGCATTGACGCAAGTAAAGGCTGTGGATGATGCCTATCCGCTTTATGGCGACCCGAAGCTCGATCCACCGATGCTATTGGCCACGGCGTTGGACGGCTCAAACGGGCAGCCGGGCATCGTGCTTGATGATCTGTTGATTGACCGTTTGGGCCTACAGATTGGGGACACCCTGAAACTAGGCGAAGTGCCTTTCGTTCTGATGGCCGAGCTGGTCAGCGAACCGGACAATGCCACGGCCGGTTTCGGGCTGGGTCCCCGATCAATCCTGCGACGTACCGCGCTTGAAGGGTCCAGCCTTCTGTCCGAGGGCACGCTGTTTGACAGCCATTATCGCATGCGGTTGACCACTGGTGGGATCGACCAAGCGTTTGCCGATCTTATGCCAGAACTGGAACCGAACGGTGCGCGCTGGCAGGATGCCCGCAACGGCGCGCCGGGCATGCGGCGCTTGATCGATCGCTTGGGGGCATTTCTGGTCTTGGTCGGGCTGGCGGGGCTTGCCGTGGGTGGTGTCGGGATTTCGGCCGCCATCCGGTCTTATCTTGATGAAAAGACCGGCACGATCGCAATCCTGCGCGCTTTAGGGGCAGAGCGTCGTGTGATCTTCCTGACCTACTTTTTGCAGATCGGTATCCTAACGCTGGTCGGCCTAGCGCTGGGCGTTGCACTAGGTGCGTTGATCCCGGTTCTGATGGTGCCCGTGATTTCGCAGTCCCTTCCGATTTCGGCAGAGCTGACGCTGTATCCCGGTCCATTGGCCGAGGCCACGCTATACGGTGCGTTGGCCGCTTTACTGTTCACACTCTGGCCTCTTGCGCGAACGGAGGAGGTTAAAGCCGCCGATCTTTTCCGCGATGCGGCCCTTGGGTCAACCCGGCTTCCGCGTCCGCTGTTCATTGGGCTGTGCATCGGCATTCTGGCCTTGTTGGTTTGGGTGGCGGCGAAGCTATCGGGCATGCAAGCGCTTGCGATGTGGAGCTTCGTTGGTCTGGCCGGCGCCTTTGCCACGCTGGTCTTAACGGGATTTGCGGTGAAGTTTGCCGCGCGCTGGTTGGGGCATCGCCAGATCTTGCGCCGCGTACCGACCCTGCGCATGGCATTCACCGCTGTCGGAGGACCCGGGGGCGAGGCCGGGGCGGTTGTTCTGTCGCTTGGCCTTGGGTTGGCCGTGCTGGCTGCCGTGGGTCAGGTCGACAACAACTTGCGCGGCTCGATTTCGCGCGATCTTCCGGAGGTCGCCCCCAGTTTCTTTGTGGTGGATATCCAGCCAGATCAAATTGATGCCGTGAAAGCCCGCCTTGAAGACGACCCGTTCGTCAGCCGTATCGACACAGCGCCCATGCTGCGCGGCGTTATTACTCAAATCAACAACCGCCCCGCGCGCGAGGTTGCAGGAGGGCACTGGGTTATTCGTGGTGACCGGGGGCTGACCTATTCTGCGCAACCAACGCGGACAACCGTGGTCGAAGGGGAATGGTGGCCCGAGGATTACCAAGGCCCTCCGCAGATCAGTTTCGCTGCAGAAGAAGCGCGCGAGATGGGTATCGGTATCGGGGATCAGTTGACCATCAATATTCTTGGGCGTGACATCACGGGCGAGATTACATCGCTGCGCGAAGTTGACTTTAGCCAAGCAGGTATGGGGTTTGTCCTGACAATGAACCCATCCGCTTTGGCGGGGGCTCCACATAGCCACATCGCGACGATCTATTCCGAAAAGGAAGGTGAGGCGGCGATCTTGCGTGATCTTGGAAACGCCCATCCAAATCTCACTTTAATCTCTGTGCGTGACGCAATCACCCAAATCACCGGATTGATGGGGCAGGTGGCGGCGGCGATCACCTATGGTGCGTTGGCAACATTGGTCACTGGGTTTGTCGTGCTGATGGGGGCAGCTGCTGCGGGCGAACGCGCGCGCACCTACGAGGCTGCGATTTTGAAGACGCTTGGTGCGACACGAGCCGGGATCTTGCTGAACTTCGCGATCCGTTCGGCCGTATTGGGGGCCGCAGCGGGTGTCGTGGCCGTTGCCGCAGGGGGCGTCGCCGGTTGGGCCGTTACCCACTACATCATGGATGAGAGTTTCGTCTTTGACCTGCCCAATGCGCTTGCCATCGTGTTGGGTGGAGTCTTTGCCACTGTGCTTGCCGGGATGCTTTTTGCGTACCGACCTCTGTCGACCAAACCCGCGCGTGTGTTGCGGGCCCGTGAATAACTTCTAGCCCGCGCCGACCAGAAGCTCTTCAAGGACCAGAGCCATAACGCCAGCGCTGTCGATCATATCTTGCACGCCGACCCATTCGTCGGGCTGGTGCGCCAAGTCCAGAATGCCCGGACCATAGGCGATGCAGTTTTTCAGCTTGCCGATCCTGTCGATGTGCTTCTGATCATAGGTACCGGGGCTGACCACATAGGATGGCTGCGACCCAAGCACTTTTTCGATGGCAGCAGCGGTTGTCTTGACCACTGGCGCGTCCTTGTCGGTCATTGTCGGAATGACCTCATGCATGTCGCGGATTTCGTATTCGAAATCGGGCCGATCGGCGCGAATGGCTTCCAGCATGCTGCTGACTTCGGCTTTCACCTCGACAATATCCTCTTCCATCAGGAAGCGGCGGTCGATCACGATGCGGCAGCGATCTGCGACGCACGGAGCTGGCAAGCCGGTGTAGTCGGCATCCTGTTCCGGCTCTCCGCCATGGATCGAGTTGATGTTCAGCGTGGACTGCTTCGCGCCCTCGGGCACCACGGGCATGTCGGTCCTTTTGGTGGCCAAAAGCGGGAACAGATGGCGTTCCATTTCTTCCAGAACGGCCCCCATGTGGCGGATCGCTGAATCGCCAAGAAACGGCATCGATCCATGGGCGATACGCCCTTTCGTTTCGATTTCCGCCCACCAAACGCCGCGATGGCCAAGGCAGATGCGGTCTTTGTTCAGGGGTTCTGGGATGATCACGTGCTGCACGCGATCCGGATCGAAATACCCCTTTTCGGCCAGATAGGCGACGCCGCCATAGCCACCGCTTTCTTCGTCGGCTGTGGCGCTGATTTCCACCGCACCTTTATGGTCTGGGTAAAGCGCTACAAAAGCCTCAGCGGCAATAATAGACGCAGCCAAGCCGCCCTTCATATCACACGCGCCGCGCCCATAGATGCGCCCGTCTTCCAGCTCTCCGCCAAATGGATCTTTGGTCCAACCGTGCCCAACCTCGACCACGTCATGGTGGCTGTTGAAATGCACGCAATCGCCGGGGACAGACCCTTCGTGGCGGCAAATCACATTCCAACGCGGATATTCAGTGCTGTCGCCGGGGGTGCCTTCCGCCCGGATCATCTCGACCTGCCAGCCTTGTGCGCCCATGCGTTCTGCGATGTAGGAACAAATCCGGCGATAATCGCGTCCCGGCGGGTTTAGCGTCGGGATGCGGATCAGGTCCTGTGTCAGCGCAATAAGGTCATCACGCCTGCGCGCGATTTCTTCCAAAAGGGGGGCGATGTCGTCAATCATGACAGAAACCTAGGGGTCAAACTTGCGTCACACAATGACAGATTGCCAAAGCGTCGATTTCACCCCTTTGGCGAGCGAAAACGCTGTTGTGGGTCTTTAAATCGCGCTAAACTCAACCTAAATAGCAATGTAACAGTGATTAACTTTTCCTGTGCGGGCGACAAGACCCTGCCGGGGTATTTGGTGGAATTAAGGAGGGCATATGTCCAGTTTTGATAAGCAGATTCGTGAAAGCCAAGCGCAAGTGGAAGAGGCGCAGTCAAAGATTTCCGAACTGACGACGCGGATCGAGACCGCGCGCGCGAAGGCCGCGACGGGTGAAGATATCTCGATCGACATTGAAAATGCGACGCTGGACGACGTGCATGCCCATACCGAAGCGATGAACGCCAATATCGCAGAGCTGATTATGGGTCTGGATGATGTAACATCTGGCTTTTCCACAGATTTTGACCAGATGCGGTCGAAAACCGGGTGGGAAACTTTTGTCGGCATCTTCTCCAAAGGCAAGTCCGAAAGCCTGCGTCAAGAACGCATGCGGACGGCGTCCATCGACGACAAGCTGCAAGAGCTGATCGCGCAATCCGACAGCATCGTAAACCTTCTGGAAGGTCAGCTTGCCATGCTGAACGAACAGAAGGAAAAGGTCGGTGCGAACCTGACCACCACGCTGGACGAACGCGAAATGACCGTGGGCGAGCTGGAAGCCCTGCGCGCAGAGATCCTTGGCATGGACCCCAAGATCATCGAGCTTGAGGGCAAGATTGCCAACGAACAGGACGCCGCCAAACGCACGCAGCTGGAAACTCAACTGGCTGATCTGAACTCGCAGTACAACGAGATGGTGCAGGACGAGCAAGTGAAACTTGCCAAGTCGCAGACGTTGGAGCGTTACATCGAGAAGGGCAAAACCTGGGTCGACTCGCTACAAAACCAAGCGGCAACGCAGATGGTGCTGATCAACAAATTGCAGACAGACACCAAGCAACGTGTGGTTCTGTATGACGCGCTGACCAAGTCGTTGAAAACGGCGCAGCAGCAGGATGTGGCCCACCGGATCAACGAGATTGGCGTCGAGACCGACAAGGAAGCACAAGCTGCAATGGCGTCCATCGGGACGGCGACGAACCAGCGGATGGCTGACATGATGGAAGCCCATGAAGATCAGATGGTCTTTGCCCGTGACGTGTTGGAGGCCAAAGCCAAAGCAGACGAACGCTTTGCGCGCCGGTTCCAGGCGATTGTCGAGAAGCATGACAAGAACCTGTATGGGCAGTAATTAGTGTTTCTTTTTGAGCGCGCCAAATCTTGGAGGCAGCTTGCGGCTCAAGCGTCAATGGCTTCCCTCCTCTTGGTTCTGTATTATGTTTACTCTCCTCGGTCTGCGTTGGGTGTCGGCATCGTAGCAATAAGCGCTGTTTTGGGTTCTGCCGTACGACTATTAGTTTCAAAGCGCGAGAAGGCCAGTTCGGATGGGTGAGCGGAGTGCAGTTGTTAGATTGCTTCTCGTGACTCTAGTGCGAGGCTCGGTTGGAATGTTCTTGTTTCTCGGCGTCACGATCTTTGCTGTTGAGTATTTGGGGCTGGGCTCGACAATCGGTGCAGTTTTGATGATGGTGGTTACCGCATTTTGGGTGATTTTTGCCGTGACGGAACTGCTAAGAGCGCGGCTAAAATACCAGCAAATTCAGAGCGAGTATCGCCCTTGGCTGTTCAGGAAATCTGGAGATGAAGTCACCGATGAGCGATAATATAAAAACCTCCGAACGCGCCTCTGCCGGTTTTGCCCGCCCAGACCATGCCGAGCTGACGGACACGCGGATCACGCGTCGGTATTTCTCGAAGTTCGAGAAGATCACCGCGCATCTGGCCCGTGTGGCTGGACAGATGGAGGTCGAGGGCAAGCTTGCGCGCGACGAGGTCGAAGTTCTCGCCCGTTACCTGATCAAGCTTGGCATCAGCTTTAAGGCGTTGGCCAACAAGTATCATATGTCCGAAACGGCCTATGGGCTGGGCGGCAAGACGCTGACCTTTGATCGACGCGACAGTGGGTTTCCGATCCATGCAGAGCTGTTGCAAATGGCCTCGGACGCTGCGCAGGCGGGCACGCATCTGAAAGGTATGGCCACCGCCCGCGATCTGAAAAGCCAAATGGTCAGCCAGATCGTTGGCGACCTGACCGTGCCAAAAAAGCTGCAATATGCTCTGTCGCAGCGGCTTTATTACGAGGAGCTTCAGCGCGGCGATCTGTTCTGGCCGCAGATGCATCCCGATGTGGTTTGGCGTCACAACAGGGGCGAAGGCCGCGACACGCGCCGTGTCTATCTGGCGCATTGGGCGGTTTATGACAGCGAGGTCAATCTGCCTACCATCTATCTGATGGAGCTTGAGGATACAGGCCGCACCGCGTTGCCAAAAGACGAACGTCGCTGGCCGCAGATGCAGTCGCATCTGATGGCACAATCTATGGCGGGGTTGCAGTTGGTGACGATTGCTACAGGCTTCGACAAGGACTTTGACGACTTGCACCCCAAACGACTGCGTCGTTTCCATGTCGGCCCGATGTACAGTCACACGTTTACCCGCCAGACCGGCCCGCTGCGTGAGGTGTTGGAGCAAGCGAAAAGCCCACCCGGCGAAGACTGGGCGTTGGCTTGGACCGTGGAAGAGCTGAAAAGCCAAAGCGTTAAAGAAGAAAAGTCCGGTTGGTTCGGCAAGGTTGAGCGAGAGATATTCGCGATCGATCCGTTTGCCGGGTCGGGGTCCGGGATCGGTGCCAGCGCGATGGAGCGTTCGATCATCATGCCCGAACGCCCGTTTCAGGTGCTTGCCGAAAAGAACCCCGCCGGGTTCCACGATGTACGTAAATTTGTTGTTAGCCCGGGTGGCCGGGTGCTGTCTTACCGTTGATTTTAGGAGTTATTGATGTCTCTACCCGCTGATTTGATGGAGCTTCGTGAAGAGGAAATCCGCGCGCATTATGACGCGGCTGCGGGGCATCTGGACGGGTTCGATCACACGCCCCGGATTGCCAAGCCGAAAGAGGCACCTAAGGCTGAACGCAGTCCGGGTGTCGGGCGGGCGCGCCGTTTTCGGTCGACCACACCGGGTCTTATCACCCGTTCAACAGCACGGCCCGAAGGCGTGCATCTGGTCGAACGGGTCGAAGGATCAGATGGGGACGACCCGCTGGTGTCGCCGCTTCAGGCGACCGTGCTGCATACGCTCCGCCGCGCCATCGCGATTGCGTTGGCAGTGGGCGAGGGCTTTGCCGAACAGACAGAACTGGCCGCATTGCGTCGTGCCAACCTTGAAGGCCGTTTGGGCGCGGACAAGTCCACGGCGTTCTCGGAGCTTTTGACGGCCGAGGCGCTGATTGTCCTGCACGTCTTCGCCAACGCAACGTCTTACCTGCTGGCCGACCATGCCAGCGAGGCTGCTATTGAAGTTGGCGCGGTTGAGGAAATCCTGACCGACAACGCCCCGCTTGCGCTTAACGGCGCGCTGTGGGAGCTGGACCAAGAACTCGCCACCTTTGTGACGTCCGAGGACAAGCTGGTCGCAACCGTTTTGGCCTATGTCGAACAGTTGATGGAGAAGGTCGCGCTGCGTGCCCAAACTGCTGGCCACCTTGGTCCGTTTACCTCGGCCAACTACCGGGTCGAGTCGGATGAGCTGACGATTTCGGGTTTCACCCCATCGCGCGCCCATCGCGGGTCGAAAATCACGATGTCCTTCAAGAAACCGAACGAGGTTGTCGGCAACCACATCGCGAAATATCAGGCGATGAAGCTGTCAAAGATGTTGATGGCTTACGATTTTGACCGCAAACTGAACCCGTTTGCCGAGCTGGGCGGTTTCATCTTCACCTTCATGGGGGACGGCAAACCGGGCACCGGGAAAACCACGCTGATCCAGATGATGGCCGGGCTGGTGAATGACTATTGCGCGGTGGCGGGCTATCCGTTCCGCTATCAAAACTTCGGCATCGACAATATCGACAGCTATCAGGGTAAATCCGGCCAGAACGCCAAGGCGTTTATCAACAATGTGCTCGACCCCAATGTGATCGGCTTTGGCACCGTGGATGACATCGACCAGATCGCCGGCAAACGTGGGGATCGACAGTCCTCCGCCGGTCAGCAAGAGGTCACGGCGGTCTTGATGGAAAGCTTCGCGGGCGCCAATACCGTGGTGCGCGGCAACTGCACCTTCGGCATGTTCTCGAACTATCCCGAGAATGTGGACGACGCCCTTCGCCAACGCGCCGGTGCGCGGTTCTTGGTCGATGGGCCCCGCACGCGCGAGGACTATATCGACATCCTGCATCTGCTGATGGGCAAGAACCACGACATCCCGCTGGGCAAGCATGACCTTTACGGCGCGCAAGAGATCAAATCCGCCGTCGCCCGGTCGTTCGAGGCGCATAACAAGCCGCAGGAAACAGGGCTGATGAACGTGTTCGACCGCGTGAATGACAAGATCGGGGAACTGGACGACATCGCCAAAATCGGCACCTATCTGAAAGGCATTCAGGAGGCTGATGAGCGCTTCACGGGCCGCTCGATCAAAAACATCACCGACGCGGTGAAGGTCCGCGCCATGGACTTTGAATTGCCCGACGAATGGATGGAAAATCCCGAGCTGTTCTTGGTCAAAGACTATGACACCAAGAAAGACATGATCGCCGAGCTGCGCGTGCCCATCACCACCGACATGGTGATCCAGGAAGTGAACCGCTACGCCGATTCAGAGTTCCGCTATGCCGATAAATCGGATGAAGCCGCCATCGAGGCGATGGTGCGTGACTTTGGCCGTCAGGAAGAGGCGAAGAAGCGGTATTTGGAGGGGAAAGGGTGATGAACTGGATCGATAGTTCAGAACTCCTGAGGAATGTGTCTCTTGCAATATCCGCGCCATTTGGCGCCTACGTTGCTTGGCGTGGGCTAAACACTTGGAAAAGAGAAAAGCGCTGGGAAAACGATCATGCGCTCGCTCGAAAAATGGCGATCTCATTGCAGCGACGAATTGATGCTTTTCGGCGCGTTCGAAATGGTTTTATGCCAGCTGCAGAGATGAGCACAGCAGTGCAAAAGGAGCTGGAAAGCCGCGGCTCGGAACGTAAAATTGAGAACGACGAGGCGTGGGTATTAGCCATGAATGTTCGTTTGGAGGATTTGCGGACAGCGAGACTTGAGTACTACGGTTATCAGATCGAAGCTGAAGTAGTCTGGGGAGCGGAGAAGATCAAAGAACTATCGGACAATCTGGTTGATTTCGAGCACGATGTCGTTTTCGCAATTCAAAGAGTGGCAGATGAGAAAATCGAGAAAGACCGAGAGCCGAGGGATCAAGAGGCACGCGAAGAGTCCATAAAGAATCGCAGGCTAGCATTTGGGAGAATTGATGATGAGACCGACGCGAAGTACACGGCGGCGGCTGACCAACTCCGAAGCATCTTTAAATCAAAATTGACGGCACAGAAATGAAACGCCTCATCCAACGCGGTCTCATGTTTGGCAATCTGATCCGGGTCGACAGCCCGGCGCTGATCGAGCGGTATAACCGTGCGCTTAAGGGGTTGGCGGGCAAGCAGACGAAGCTAAAAGAATTTCATATCGATGTCTCTGGTTTTTCGCCCGAGATCGGTGAGGAATTCAAAGACCCGCTCTACCTCAACCCCAATGGCTGCAACCGGCAGTTCATCATTCTGACGGTGGATCAGAAGAAGGCGCCGCTGTTGAATGCCATGTTCTCGACCTCGCGCGGGATATTGCGGCAGTTCATTGCGGATAACGAGGCGAAGCTTTTTGCGCTGACCGCCCATGACGCGGTGGCGGGCGAGCTGATGAACTCGGTCTATGACATCTCGGACCCGTCGCGGCTGTTCGACATCCGCAAGATCGTGATCGAGGCTGACACGACCCAAAGCCATGTCAAAAACGCCCGCGCGCTGGCCGAAAAGATCGACCATTTCCAGTCAGCGCCAAACGCGTGGTATGACGACGACCTGATTGCCGAGATGATTGATCTGGCCCGCGAAACCGGGGACGTGACGCGTGTTCCGGTCGATCTGGGTGTGCAGGAGTTTGAGCAGGGCAATTTCTGGACCGATCATTTCGGCGGGCTTTACATCTTCCGCGATGTTGAAGCCCCCGTGGTGATTGTGTCGGGCGATAAAGATCGGATGGAGAAGTTCCCCCGTCTGCCGTTCATCGACACGACTGAACCAAACCGGATTGCCAGTTTCCTGCGCAAAAACGATCTGGTCGAGCCCTTGGTGAAAGCCCGAGGCGAGGTCGGTGCGCGGATCTTGCGTCAGAAGATGGAATTCATTCTGGTCGACGCGGCAACCAGTGCTGGATTGGATTTGGGCGACATGTCCTCGCGGACGCTCCGCCACGTTGCACAGCGTTTGGGATCAAGCCTGCCCGCAGCTTTCCACGGGTTGGCAGCCCTTGTTCGCTGGGCAGATGCAGGCGGGCAGTGGCCGCGGATCGACAGCCGCCATCCGGCCTATTTCTACACGTTGCGTGCGCGGCCCGATCATCCGGATCGCGACCTGATCAATCGGCTTTTGTCCGAGCTGGCTCCGATGGATTTCCGCCAGCTGTTCATCTGTCATAAAGAGCTTTTCTATGCCTCTTACGCCACATGGCCTGACGAAAAGCGCGAGTTTGTGGCAGAATTCCTGCATCGTGATTATATGGCTAATAAGGCCGGTGCGCGTGATAAGCTGTTTGGCGGGCGCAAAGAAAGCCTGAAAGCACCGCGCACCACGCGCAAGCGCACGCGCGAACAGGTGATCGAAATGGTTGGCCCTTGGGGCGCTGTTAAAGGGAGGGATTGATGGTAGCTGCGTTACGACTGATTGTATTTGGATTTATCGGGCTAAGCATTGTCTATGTCTTGGTCAGCCTGTATTCCCGTTCAGTCCGGCTGGAGAAGCTGGAAGAGAAATGGGCCGAAGAGCATCCCAATGGCAACGAAAGTGATCGTGAAATTTGGCTTCGCGAAGGGATGGAGGCATATCAGAAAAGCTTTCGGCCCAAGCTGATTTTGCTGGTCTATGTCGTGCCTGCGCTGCTTGTTTTGCTGTCTATCATTCTAATTAACTGAGGTTCACCATGCGCCGTTTCCGTATCATCATTCGAATTCTGATCGCGCTGATCCTGTTTAGCGTGCTGCACTATACGCTGCCACAACATGATGTCGTGCGCGTTGTGAACACCTATCAGGAACGTCAGGACCTTGGCGACTGGACACGGATTTTCTGGTCGAAACCAGATGATCAGGCCAGCGGGCTGATCAACCGGGATGTTCAGTTTATCCAGACTGTGAAAAAGAAAACCTACCTGCTGGGCTTTATTCGCACCGATGCGGATGAGGTGATGGTGTACCGGAACGAAGACACCGGATGGTCGTGGCCGTTCTATTTCAAGTTTGACACAGCAAGCCTGCAGACCGAGGTTGACGACCTGCGCTCGACCCCAGAAAGCCCTAAATGGGCGGTGGTGACGCATTATGGTTGGCGTAATGAACTGATCTCGGCATTCCCGAACGCGGTCGCTATTCGTCCGGTTGTTGGTCCCGATGCCACCATCATCCCGTGGTTCAACATCATGTTCTTCTTGGTTCTGGCCGTCGTGATCGGATTTATCCGTGCGCTGTGGCGTCAGTTCCGCGAACGCTCGATCGATCCGGCATTGCAAGATGCAGGCGAGGCATGGGAGGCCGTGGATGAACGGGCCGGTGAAGCCAAGGGGCGTTTTTCGCGTTGGCTGGATAGCTGGCGCAGCAAGTAGGTTAGTTCGCCTCGATAAAGGCGCGGTTGTTCTTGCGCAGGCGGCGCATCAAATTGCGCTGCGGTGCGTTGTCTGGGATGGGATGAGCCGGATGGGGCGGTTCTGAGCCGTCGACCAGCTCTGGGAAGATCGCGCGGATTTCGTCCAATGCCTCTGGGCTCATCGCAGTTTTCGTGTGTTGGCCAAGATACAGCGTTTCGGCGGGTGTTCCATTGGCAAAGACGACCTCGTGATTGTCGCACAGGATGTGGCAGTAGGTGATCTTGTCCATGCTGTCATCTTCGCGCACGCCTGAAAGCACCGTCAGCTTGTTGGCCCCAATAAGGACATCTGGCGTATCAAACATCCGTGCTGCGACGCGCGACCGACAAAGCATGCGGTGCTGGCGTGAAACCCAAAGGTCACGTTCAGGAAGACCTTGTCCGAGTGCGCCAGCTTTAATGAGGATCGGGACAAGCTTTCCGGTTACCGGGACTTCGCGCACACCAACCCACCGCACGACTTGATCACCGCTGCCCAACGTGCAGACGGTATCGCCGGGGGTGAGTTGCTCGACAGGTACCCCACCCTTCGGAGTCCGGATATGTGTGCCCTTGCCAAAGCATGTCACGTAATTCCACGTTTCGCGCGTGCCTGTCAGCCCCGAATAGGTGCCACCGATAAGGCTGTCCAACGTGATGGATCGCATTGCGCCAAATTCATATAATGCCTGATCCGCGTTCGACGAAAACTCCGGCGCGAGATAGGTGTTTCCAGCGGTATCTTGAAAGACGACCGCGGTCACAGTCGCTGTCGTGCCATCAATGAAAGTGATTGTTGCTGAATAGGGCGCTACCGCATCGAAGGTTTGTGCCGGACCACCGTCGATCGAGAACTGATCGTTCGAGTTGCTATTGTTGTTGTCATAGGCAGTAGAATTGCCGCCACCGAAACCGCTGCCGGCTGATGAGAAAGAAGAAAACCCGTCAAGCAGGGGGTCGCCCAGGCCGCCAACGGTTAGCCCAACCAGCGCCGATGCATTTTCAATAACATCGTTGCCTTCAGTTGGGTCAATGAGGGCGTGATTGCCCAATGAGATCACATTAAATGTGGTCGGCATTGCCTTCCCTGCGTAACTGTATGCGTTTGCCTCGATGACGACTTATCTTGTCGCTTTTGCTGAGTAATAAAGGAATTATTTAGGAATTCCTGCAAAAAAGAAGGCGATTCCAACAAAATCACCGATTTTCCATTCGGTCTGCCCGGAATGCGCCCACATTCCGGACAGAATACATCCTATGCGGTATTAAAGCTTGAGCTATTCCCCGTAAGGTACCCAGACCGTTTTTACTTCGGTGGCGTGGATCAGGAACTCGCGCCCCTCACCATCCGCCCCAAACCAGTCACGCGCTTGCGCGTTGTTGACCCAGCTGCGTTTCACGTTGCCTGCGCTTTCCACTTCGACAATGGCTGAAATGTCCGCGCCCGAATGACTCCAGACCGCGTCTACACCCAGATGGCCTGAAAGGGGTGCTGCCAATTCGGCATGGCTGCCGATGACAATGTTCACCACACCACCTGGTAGGTCCGAGGTATCCAGCACCTGATAGAAATCGGTGGCGGCCAGCGGGAACGGCTCGCTTGCTGTCAGCACCACTCGGTTGCCCATGGCAATGGCTGGGGCCATCAGTGACACCAACCCAAGAAGGGGGGCGTTATCCGGGCAAAAGCCACCTATTACGCCAATCGGTTCGTTCATTGCCAGTGCGACACCGCGCATCGGCACGGGCTTGGCTGCACCATCAAACTTGTCGGCCCAAGCAGCATATGTGAAGAGGCGTGAAATCGCCGCCTCGACCTCTTTCGCGCCACCTTTGCCGCCCATCATGGCGTCAATGCGACCAGCGAACTCATCCGCGCGGGCGGAAAGGTTTTCACCGATATAGTAAAGGATCTGCGCGCGGGCGTGACCTGTGGTCTTTGCCCAGCTTTTGGCAGCCGCTGCGGCTTCTACCGCATTGCGGATGTCCTTGCGATTGGCCAACCCGACATGCCCCAGAAGCGCGCCCTGTTTGGACCATACAGCCTGCGAATAGCCGCCATCCGGACGGGCCTGTTTGCCGCCGATATAGAATTTGGCGGTGCGGTCCAGCGCATCAACCTTGGCGTCTTTCGGGGCAGACATGGGGGCGATGGGTTTCAAAGCCACGGATTTGCCGCTTGGCTTGGTATAGGCCAAAAGCCCTTCCCATCCGCCTTCGCGCCCAAAGCCGCTTTCGCGCACACCGCCGAAACCTGCGGCCGCGTCGAACATGTTGGTTCCATTCACCCACACGACGCCGGCGACCAGTTTCGGTGCAACATCAAGCGCAAGGTTTACGTTTTCCGACCAGACAGTTGCCGCCAATCCGTAACGTGTGTTGTTGGCAATCTCGATGGCTTCGGACGGAGTGCGGAAGGTCGTTGCGGCCAGTACAGGGCCGAAGATCTCTTCTTGCATCAAGGTCGAGGCGGTCGACAAACCGGTGATCAGCGTGGGCGGGTAGAAGCATCCCTGTTCAGGCAGCGGGCAGGGGGCTTGGTAAAGTTCGCCTTCGGGCGCACCAAGCTTGACCATTTCTGTAATGCGCTGGTGTTGCACGGGGTCCACCACAGCACCAACGTCGATGGACTTGTCCAACGGGTCGCCTATGCGAAGTTTGTCCATGCGGGCCTTGAGCTTGGCATAGAAGCGATCCGCGATACCTTCCTGCACAATCAAGCGCGAGCCCGCACAGCAGACCTGTCCTTGATTGAACCAGATTGCATCGACCAGCCCTTCGACGGCTGAATCCAAATCCGCATCGTCAAAGACAATATAAGGTGACTTGCCACCAAGCTCGAGCGTCAGAGACTTGCCAGACCCGGCGGTTTGGCGACGAATATGTCGACCCACGGCTGTCGAGCCGGTAAAGGCGATCTTGTCTATGTCTTCATGGGTCACGATGGCTTCGCCCACACGCCCATCGCCGGTCACGATGTTGACGACACCTTTGGGCAGCCCGGCTTCTTCACAGATTTGCGCAAACAAAAGCGCAGTCAGGGATGTATATTCGGCGGGCTTCAGTACCACCGTATTGCCCATCGCAATCGCAGGTGCGATCTTCCACGACAGCATCAAAAGCGGGAAGTTCCACGGAATAATCTGGCCGCAGACGCCCAGCGCCTCGCGATCTGGAAGTTCAGCGTCCTGAAGCTGCGCCATGCCCGCATGATAATAGAAATGGCGCGCAACCAGCGGAATGTCGATGTCGCGGCTTTCGCGAATGGGCTTGCCGTTGTCCATGGTTTCCAACACAGCAAACAGGCGTGCGTGTTTCTGCACCAATCGCGCCAGAGCATAGAGGTATTTTGCTCGGGAATGACCCGGCAAAGCAGCCCAGCTTTTCTGCGCTTTGCGCGCGGCCGTCACGGCAGCATCCACATCGTCTGGCGTGGCTTGGGTCACTTGTGCCAGAACTTCGCCCGTGGCGGGGTTCCGACTTTCAAAGGGATCACCAGCAGCGGTCATCTTACCGTTTATATAAAGCCCAAATTTGCCGTCGCGGTCGGCGATCCAGTTTTCCGCTTCCTTGGCATTTTCCGGGGCGAGGCCGTAATCCATGCTTTCGAAGATTTCTTTCACGGTCATAATCGTATCCTTAACCCATCGGATGGCGGTAAGTGGCCGAGTAGTGGCCGGTCACATGGTGTTCCAGCTGGCGTTCTATGTCGCCTAAAAGCGAACTTGCACCGAAACGGAAGAGATGTGGATTGAGCCAGTCGTCGCCCAGCTCTTCTTTGATCAGCGACAGGTAAACCAACGCGTCTTTGGCTTTTGAAATGCCGCCGGCGGGCTTGTAGCCGACCTTGTATCCGGTGGCGTCGAAATAGTCGCGGATGGCGCGGATCATTACAAGGCTCACCGGCAGCGTCGCATTCACGCTTTCTTTGCCGGTTGAGGTTTTGATGAAGTCAGCGCCAGCCATCATGCAGACAAGCGAAGCGCGCGCGACATTGCGCAAGCTGCCAAGTTCGCCTGTGGCCAGAATAGCTTTTACATGAGCATCACCGCAGGCTTCCCGGAAGTCGCGCATCTCGTCATAAAGTGCCTGCCAGTTTCCGGTCAGCACGTGACGGCGCGAGATGACGATATCGATCTCTTCAGCGCCAGCACGCACGCTTTCGCGGATCTCTTCTACGCGCAAATGATAAGGGCTAAGACCCGCCGGAAAGCCGGTGGACACAGCGGCAACGGGCATGTGGACGTCCAGACCTTTCAGGGTCGCAACGGCGGTCTCGATCATCTCGTGATAGACACAGACAGCCCCGGTGGTGACAGGGTCCATACCAAGGGCCGACATGATCTCGGGGCGGACAGGGTGGGCAGCCTTTGCGCACAAGCGGCGCACACGGCCTTCGGTGTCGTCGCCCGAAAGCGTGGTCAGGTCGATCATTGTGATCGCCTTAAGAAGCCATGCAGCCTGATGGGTTTTCTTGACGCTGCGGCGCGCGCCAAGGGTTGCTGCCCTGCGTTCAATAGCCGAAGTGTTGGCCTGGGCAGCGCGCACCCAATTCATATCAAGCGGCATTCCCGGATTTCGCGGCACAGTGACCTGCGGAAGCTGAGATGAGACAGCAGAAGTCTGTCCTGATTTTGATGTTTCTGTCTGCAAGGGATTTCCTCTAAATCTCTTAAGCGTACAAAACTCGCACGACATGCGGGCTTTGGCAATGATTTTACCAGTTAGTAAAATTTTGTGAAACGCCGAATGGGAAGTAGAGCGGCTTTTTGGTGGTTATCAATTTAAACGAGCGACTGGATCGCGTTAATGACCCCCCTTGCACAAAGAAATCGCAGGGTGAAATGATGAACCAGGTCTTCCGCTGATACGGGTTTTGGTTCCTTCCAACCCGGGTTTGGGCGCTTCGTTGTAAGAAGCAATAGTGCGCAATCCGGAGGCTATGCGTAAGATAAATGACCTCAAAACGACCAAGTGCATCGTGATAACGACGGAAGAATGGCCTTCTACCGACGTTATGACGATGAGAGTCAGAGGATGTATGGTCACGCTGTTAAGTGTTGTCTCTTTTAAAGCGATGCGCATAGGATGCCTCACTGACAAAAGCCGAGGGCAGTGAGTCTTTCGCTGTACACGTGTGTTAATACCTCGTCCATTTGTCTGAAAAAATTATAATTGGGAGAACTTTCATGAACCTATCAATCAAAGCAGCGTTGCTGACTTCGGCTTTCGCCTTGGCGAGCCCGGCATTTGCCGCTGGCACCCATCCGGCGACCGGAGAGCAGCTGTCTGACAACCAGACTTACACCTATCGTATGCTGGACGACATCAAGTCGTTTGACCCACAAATCAATACCGACGTCGAAGGCTCGCACGTACTGCGCGACCTGTTTGAAGGTCTGGTAAACTCGGATGCAGATGGTAACCCGGTTCCGGGTGCGGCTGAAAGCTGGGAAGTTTCGGAAGATGGCCTGACCTACACGTTCAAAATCCGCGATGCCAAGTGGTCCAATGGCGACCCTGTCACCGCGGGTGACTTTGTTTACTCGTGGCGTCGTCTGGCAGATCCGGCAACCGCTTCGGAATATGCTTGGTATATGGAACTGATGGGCGTTGAGAACGGCGCGAAAGTTGTTGCAGGCGAGATGGCCGCCGACACCATGGGTGTCACCGCACCTGATGACAAAACGCTGGTCGTCAAAATCGATGCACCGCGCCCCTACTTCCCCGGCATGCTGACACACGCTTCGACCTTCCCGGTGAACCAGAAGGTTCTGGAAGCAAACGGCGCCGAGTGGACAAAGCCGGGCAATCTGGTTGGTAACGGTGCTTACGTTCTGACCGACTACACCTCAGGCGTACAGGTTACCCGTGAGCGTAACCCGATGTATTGGGACAACGACAACACCATCATCGAGAAGGTTGTCGCACTGGTCATCAACGATGAGAACATCGCTCTGACCCGGTATGACGCTGGTGAAGTTGACAAGACCGAAGTGCCGGCTGGTCAGTTCCCGACATTGAAGGCAAAACTGCCGGAAGAGACTTATTCGACACCACGCTCGTGTTCATACATCTACATGTTCAACCTGGGTGAAAATGGCCCGGAAGAGCTGAAAGACGTTCGTGTTCGTAAGGCCATGTCTTATGCACTGAACCGTGACGTGATTGTTGGCAGCATCCTGAAGGGTGGTCAGTATCCGTCTTACAACTGGACCCACCAGAAGACTGCTGGTTTCGAAATGCCCGACATCGAGTATTCGAACTGGACCCAGGCAGAGCGTGACGCCAAAGCCAAGGAACTGCTTGCAGAAGCTGGTTACGGCGAAGGTGGCAAGCCGCTTAAGCTGACCCTGAACTACAACACCTCGGAAGCTCACAAGAAGATCGCTATCGCAGCATCGCAAATGTGGAAGCAGACGCTGGGTGTGGAAGTTGAACTGGCAAACTTCGAGTGGAAGGTTCACCTGGACAAACTGCGTTCGGGTGACTTCGGCATGGCCCGTTATGCTTGGTGTGGTGACTACAACGAACCGTCGACCTATACCGACCTGTTCACTTCGACTTCGGGCCACAACAACGGCAAGTATTCGAACCCCAAATTTGACGAGCTGGCAAAAGCTGCGAAGACTTCGGACAACCCTGCCGAAGACTACAAGCAGATGGAACAGCTTCTGGCCGACGATATGCCTATCGCTCCTGTTTACCAGTATACTCAGGTGATCATGGTTAAGCCGGACATGAAGGGCTATCCTTTCAATGACCTGATGAACAACATCTATACGCGTCGGATGTACCGCGTTGCCGAATAAGGCCGTGTTGTTTTAATCAACTAGGGCGCGTGCGGGAAACCGCCCGCGCCCGCATATCTGCGGGGTTTCCAAAATGCTTGGGTTTGTTCTTCGTCGCATAGCGATGGCAATACCTGTTATCCTCATCTTGATTGTGTTTTCCTTTGTGTTGATGCGCGCTGCCCCTGGCGGCCCCTTCACGAAAGAACGTGCACTTCCACCGGTCGTGCTGGAAAACATCAACGCCAAATACGGGCTGGATGACCCGTTCCTTGTTCAAATTGGCACCTACCTGAAAAACATCGTGTTCCATTTCGATTTTGGTCCAAGCTTTGTTTACCAGGATCGGACAGTGAACCAGATCATCGCGGACGGGTTTCCTGTTACGCTGACCTACGGGTTCTGGGCTTTTGTCTTTGCGGTGTTGATCGGAGGAAGCCTTGGGATCCTTGCCGCACTCAGGCAAAACACTTGGCTTGACTATCTTGCCGTTGGCTTTTCGATTGGCGCGCAGGCGATGCCAAACTTCATTATGGCTCCGATCCTAGTGCTGATTTTCACTCTCGGGCTTGGCTGGCTTCCAGGTGGCGGCTGGTATACAGGTCCCGGAGATCCAAACGCATACTCAGCTTACTTGGTCATGCCAGTGATTGCGTTGTCGACCTCTTACCTCGCGTCGATTGCGCGGTTGACACGGTCGTCGATGCTTGAAGTGTTGCACTCCAATTTCATTCGAACAGCCCGCGCAAAGGGTCTGCCTAACCGGGTCATCATCTTCCGCCATACGCTGAAACCAGCGCTGATCCCGGTTATTTCCTATCTAGGACCGGCGTTCGTGGGCATGATCACCGGATCGGTTGTTGTGGACATGTTCCTGTCCACCGGTGGCATCGGTAAAGACTTCGTCCAAGCTGCGCTGAACCGCGACTATTCGGTTATCATGGGCATCACCATTCTGGTTGGGATGCTGACAATCCTGTTCAACCTGATCGTTGACGTACTTTACGCGTGGATCGATCCACGCATTCGGTACTAAGGGGGGAACAATGAGTTTAGATACAAACATGGAAAGTGCAGAACTGCTGAAAGGGCGATCGCTCTGGGGTGATGCACGCGCGCGATTCTTCCGAAACAAGGCAGCGGTTCTTTCGCTGATCATCTTAACGCTGATTTCGCTGTTCGCGATCTTTGGAAGCTTTGTAACTCCTTGGTCGAATGAAGAGATCGACTGGAACCTGATGGGTGAAGTACGCACTTTGGGTGGCCCATCTTTCGAAACGAGCCACTATTTTGGTCTTGATCCGCTTGGGCGTGACCTTTTTGCCCGTGTCGTTCAGGGGACTCAAATCTCGCTGATGATCGGGGTTGTAGGTGCGTTGATCTCGGTGGTCGTGGGAACACTGTATGGGGCCACTGCTGGTTTTGTCGGTGGACGTATCGACAATATCATGATGCGCATCGTCGATATCCTTATGGCGATCCCTTACATGTTCGTCTTGATCCTGCTTCTTGTGGTGTTTGGTCGTTCGATCTTCATGCTCTTTGTCGGGATCGGAATGATCTCTTGGCTGGATATGGCGCGGATTGCGCGGGGTCAGACCCTATCGATCAAGAACAAAGAGTACGTCGAGGCTGCAGTGGCCACAGGTGTTTCGACACCGTCGATCATTTTGCGCCACATCGTGCCGAACCTTCTTGGGGTGGTCATCGTCTATGCGACACTTCTGGTGCCGCAGATGATCATGTTCGAAAGCTTCATCTCGTTCCTTGGCCTTGGAGTTCAGGAACCGCTGACAAGCTGGGGTGCATTGATCAACGAAGGCGCTGGACAAATGCGATATGGAACACTGTGGATGCTGGGTTTCCCGCTCTTCTTCTTCCTTATCTCGTTGTTTGCATTTTTCTTTCTGGGTGATGGTCTGCGTGATGCACTTGATCCCAAAGACCGCTAAGGGAGGCGTGAGTTATGGCACTACTTGAAGTCCGTGACCTGAGCGTCAAATTCGATACGCCGGATGGCACTGTAACGGCCGTAGACAAGATCAGCTTTGACCTTGATGCCGGGGAAACCCTTGGTGTGGTTGGGGAAAGCGGGTCGGGCAAAAGTCAGACCGTGTTCGCCATCATGGGTCTTTTGGCCCAGAATGGTCAGGCAACAGGGTCGGTGAAGCTTGAGGGAGAAGAAATCCTCGACATGTCGCTGGCACAACTGAACAAAGATCCGCGCAGAGCGCATTGCGATGATCTTTCAGGATCCGATGACCTGTCTGAACCCGTTTTTGCGGGTTTCTGACCAAATGGCCGAGGTGCTTACCCATCACAAAGGCATGTCCAAAAGTGACGCCGTGAAACAATCGGTAGACTTGCTGGATGCGGTGCGTATCCCTGAGGCCAAAAAACGTGTGAACATGTATCCGCACGAGTTTTCGGGCGGGATGCGCCAGCGCGTCATGATCGCAATGTCGCTTTTGTGTAAACCAGACATTCTTGTCGCGGACGAGCCGACAACGGCGCTTGATGTGACGGTGCAGGCGCAGATCATGAAGCTTCTGGAAGACCTCCAGAAAGAGTTCAACATGGCCATTATCCTGATCACTCACGACCTTGGTGTCGTGGCTGGATCGTGTAAGGAAACGCTGGTTATGTATGGCGGGCAACAGATGGAATATGGCACCACTAAGGGCCTGTTCGAATTGCCAACACACCCCTACACGATGGGCTTGTTGCAAGCTGTTCCGCGTTTGGACATCGAAAGCGATCGTTTGGAAACCATTCCGGGCAGTCCTCCCAACATGATGAACATGCCCAAGGGCTGTCCCTTCTCGCCGCGTTGCGTCTTTGCGGATGACCGCTGTGTTGTGGAACGTCCGACTTTGGATGGTGTTGTTGGCCGTGCCGTGCGCCGCAGGGCGTGCCTGAAACCCTTGGAGGAGCTGTCATGAACATGCAATCACCTCTATTGTCGGTGCGCGACCTGAAGGTCTGGTTCGACATTCGTGCGAAGGGCGCGATGCCCTGGACTTCGGCACAAAAGCTTAAGGCCGTGGATGGGGTCGACTTTGACCTTATGCCGGGTGAAACGCTTGGTATCGTGGGCGAAAGTGGCTGTGGCAAGTCTACGCTTGCCCGCGCGATCATGCGCATGGTCCCCGCCGAGGCCGGTAAGGTCATGTGGTTGGGCGACAGCTTGCTGGAGCTGAACAAGCACGACATGCGTGAGCACCGTAAAGAGATGCAGATGATCTTTCAGGATCCTCTGGCATCCCTGAACCCGCGAATGACCATTGGCCAGATCGTGGCTGAGCCGCTGAAAACACATTTCCCAAGCATTTCTGCGTCTGAAGTAAAGGATCGGGTGCGTGAAGTGCTTCAGCGTGTGGGCATCCTGCCCAACATGATCAACCGCTACCCGCACGAGTTTTCGGGTGGGCAGTGTCAGCGGATCGGGATTGCCCGTGCGCTGATCGTGAAACCGCAGCTGATTATCTGTGATGAACCCGTCTCGGCGTTGGATGTGTCCATTCAAGCGCAGGTGATCAACCTTCTGATGGACATTCAGGAAGAGATGGGGCTGAGCCTGATCTTCATCGCGCATGACCTGTCCGTTGTGAAGCACATCTCGACTCGCGTGATGGTGCTTTACTTGGGCAATGTGATGGAAATCAGCGAGGCTGAACAGCTTTATCGCGCGCCTGGCCATCCGTATACGGAAGCCCTGATTTCAGCGGTGCCTATCCCAGGATCCTGAAGCAGAAGCATCGAAAGAGATTTTGATACTGGATGCTGATCTGCCGTCACCACTGAACCCACCATCGGGCTGTGTGTTCCGCACCCGTTGCCCAATCGCCGGGCCGGAATGTGCACAAAGCAAGCCGCCGCTTAAGGATCTTGGCAACAATCAACTTGTCGCCTGCCACAAACGCTAACCAAAACCCCGGCCTTTGCGCCGGGGTTTTACTTTTCAGTGGCCGGAAAGCCGATATCTTCAAGTGCAGCGATGACCTTGGAGGCTGTTAGCCCTTCCACCTGCACTTCGCGCGCCTCCATGTCGAAGCGCAAAGCGACTTCGCCCAACCCTTCCAGCGCTTCCGTGATCGCAGCTTTGCAATGGCCGCAGCTCATGTCGGGAACAAGGAATGTAGTCATCTGGTGTCCTTTCATACGGTGCTTTCTGAATACAGCGCACATTCGACGGGTCAATGCGTCAATTCTTCTGAACACCTCTTGACCTTCCAGTAACTGGAATCCCTATGTCATAGGTGATACAACGGAGATCACCATGGCTACCCCAATTCCTCTGACCATCGAGCTGCAGAATCTGTCTTGCGCGTCCTGCGTCGGGCGGGCCGAGCGAGCGCTTGCAGGCGTCGAAGGCGTGACGGACGCGCCTGTAAATCCTGCCACCGAAACCGCGCGTGTCTCATTCGCGGCACCGGCGACAGCTGGGGATTTGGCGAATGCTCTGGATCGCGCAGGCTATCCTGCCCGACGCGACACGGTGGTTTTGGATGTCCAATCAATGTCATGTGCCGCCTGTGTAGGGCGTGTGGAACGCATGCTGAAAGCCACCCCCGGTGTGTTGGAGGCGCGTGTGAACCTTGCCTCGGAACGGGCATTTGTAACCTATTTGGCCGGGTCGACTTCGGCGGATGTATTGGCCGCAAAGATCACCAAAGCAGGGTTCCCATCCACACTGCGGTCGGACAGCGCCACATCAGGGCCGCGCGACAAGGAAGGTGAGACCCGCGCCCTTGGACGCAAGGCCCTTCTGGCCGCTGCCCTGACCCTTCCCGTCTTTGTGATCGAAATGGGCGGACATCTCTATCCTCCCTTCCACCACTGGGTCGCGCGCACTATCGGGCAGGCCAATTCCCATTGGTTCCAGATGATCCTGACAACGATTGTTCTTTTTGGTCCGGGGCGACTGTTTTTCACCAAGGGCATTCCCGCGCTGTTGCGCGGTGCGCCTGAAATGAACGCGCTTGTCGCGCTTGGGGCGTCGGCAGCTTACCTGTACTCGCTCGTTTCGGTGCTGGTCCCCGGCGTGCTGCCTGCGGGCACTGCCAATGTCTATTTCGAAGCCGCCGCCGTAATTGTGACTCTGATCCTTGTGGGTCGGTGGATGGAAGCCCGCGCCAAAGGCCGCACTGGAGAGGCGATCCGCGCGTTGGTCGAACTTGCCCCGGACGAAGCCACGGTTGAGGTCGAAGGCCGTATGATCACCCGCCCCGTCGCGCAGGTAATCACTGGCGAGGTCATCGTGATCCGCCCTGGCGAACGCGTGCCGCTGGACGCCGAGGTGTTGCACGGCAGCAGCCTTGTAGATGAAAGCATGATCACCGGCGAACCTGTGCCAGTGGCCAAAGCGCAGGGCGATACGGTCACTGCAGGCACCGTCAACGGAACGGGCGCTTTGAAAGCCCGCGTGACTGCCGTTGGTCCCGACACGATGCTGGCCCAAATCGTGCGCATGGTCGAAGACGCCCAAGGTGCGCGCTTGCCTATTCAGGCGCTGGTCGACCGGATCACCGCGGTATTTGTGCCTGTGGTCATCGCTGTGGCGCTTTTGACGGTCGCCGTCTGGCTGGTATTCGGCCCCGACCCTGCATTGGGTCTGGCGCTGGTCGCCGGCGTGTCTGTTTTGATCATCGCCTGTCCCTGTGCGATGGGTCTGGCGACGCCAACCTCGATCATGGTGGGGACAGGTCGTGCGGCGCAGTTGGGGGTGCTCTTCCGGCGGGGGGATGCTCTGCAAACGCTACAATCCGTGGATGTGGTGGCCTTTGACAAGACCGGTACTTTGACCGAAGGGCGACCAACGTTAACGGCCTTTGAGGTAGTAGAAGGTCAAGACGAAGACGCGCTTCTGGCGATGATCTCAGGGGTTGAAGCGCAAAGTGAACACCCGTTGGCACAGGCTATCCTGTCTGGCGCCGCAGCGCGCGGTGTCATTCCAGCCGCCGTCGATTCAATCCAGACCGAAACCGGCTTTGGCTTGTCCGCCAAAGTGAAAGGCCACCAGCTTCTGATCGGTTCGCAAGCCTATATGGCGCGCGAAGGTGTCATTCTGTCCGATTTGGTGACCCGTGCAGATCCGTTGCGTGCGGATGGCCAAACGGTGTTCTTTGCAGCACTTGATGGTGAGCTTGCTGCGCTGATTGGTGTGGCAGATCCGGTGAAAGTGGATACCCCCGCTGCGCTGACAGCCTTGCGCGCAATGGGCCGAGAGCTTGTGATGATCACAGGCGATGATCCGGCGACAGCGGCGGCGATTGCGGATAGGTTGGACATAGACCGCGTTGTCGCTGGGGTCGTGCCCGGTGAAAAGATGCAGACCCTTTCGGATATTCAGGCCCAAGGCAGTACAGTTGCCTTCGTCGGCGACGGTATCAACGACGCGCCCGCGCTTGCGCAGGCGGATGTGGGAATTGCCATCGGCACCGGCACGGACGTCGCGATCGAGGCTGCGGATGTCGTCCTGTCGTCGGGGGCATTGTCCGGGGTGGTGAACGCGTTTGAAATCAGCCGTCGCACCATGACCAACATCCGCCAGAACCTCTTTTGGGCTTTTGGTTATAACGTCGCTCTGGTGCCGGTGGCCGCGGGTGTCCTGTACCCTGTTTGGGGCGTGCTTTTGTCACCGATGCTGGGGGCTGGGGCCATGGCCGCGTCCTCGGTGTTGGTTCTAAGCAACGCGCTAAGGCTGCGATTCATCAAACCCGCCTTGAAGGAGGCCACATGAACATTTCTGACGCTGCCAAGCAAACGGGCCTGCCCGCCAAAACCATCCGTTACTACGAAGAAATCGGGCTGGTTACGCCCTTGCGCGACACCAATGGTTATCGTGTGTTTGGCGAGACTGACCTGCACAAACTGACCTTCCTTGCGCGGTCCCGCGCATTGGGATTTTCTATCGAAGACTGCCGCGCCCTTCTGGCCCTTTACGAGGATCAGTCCCGCGCCAGTTTCGATGTGAAACGCATCGCACGCGCCCATCTGGACGAAATCGAGGCGAAAATCACCGACCTGAACGCCATGCGGGACGCGCTTTCGCATCTTGTGCGTGAATGCGCTGGGGATGATCGCCCTGATTGTCCAATTCTAAAGGGTATTGAAACAACTTCTCTGTCAGAAGGTTGAGGCACATCAAAGACGATCAGGGCTGCGTAGCGTTTACCCATTGGTAAGCTGCTATACTGCCTTGAAAGCAATTTTCTAAGGAAGCTACTGATGGACAAAAGCCCTCTTACGACGCTGTTTGACCCGGCATCTGTTGCCGTGTTTGGGGCAAGCCCGTCTGGCACCTCCGTTGGGGCGATGGCATGGCGAAACCTGACGGCAGGTGGCTTTAAGGGAACGCTTTTCCCGATCAATCCAAAACACAAAACCATCGAAGACAATAAGTGCTTTTCCAAAGTGTCAAACTTGCCTCAGGAAGTAGACTTGGCCGTAATCGCAACCCCCGCCCGCACTGTGCCGGGCATCATGCGCGATTGCGCGGACGCTGGGGTGAAATCCGCGATTATCCTGTCTGCAGGGTTCGGTGAGGGCGATGGGCGCGGCAAGGATCTGGAGGCTCAGGTCAAAGCAGCGGCGCGTAAAGGCGGCATTCGCTTTATGGGGCCTAACTGCGTTGGTTTGGTGCGTCCGTGGCTGGGCCTTGATGCAAGCTTTCTGCGTTCGGACCCACCCAAAGGACGATTGGCATTCGTATCCCAATCAGGTGCCTTGGTGTCCGCGATCGCGGATTGGGCCGGGCCGCATCACTCGGGCTTTTCGGCCATGGTCAGCCTTGGCAATTCCTCCGATATCGACTTCGGAGACGTGCTGGACTTTCTTGCGATGGACCCGCGAACAGATGCGATCCTTTTGTATATCGAAGGCATCAAGGACGCGCAGAACTTCATGTCTGCCCTGCGCCGTGCGTCGCGCTTGAAACCGGTGATCGTGCTGAAGTCTGGCCGCCACGCCAGCAGCTCGAAAGCGGCGCATACCCACACGGGCGCGCTTATTGGCTCGGACGAGGTCTTTGATGCAGCCCTTGAACGTGCTGGTGCGGTTAGGGTTGGGACGCTTGGTCAGCTATTCGCGGCGGCCGAGGTTCTGGCAAACACCCGCAAAGTATACGGCGAACGTCTTTGCATCATCACCAATGGCGGTGGCGCCGGGGTGCTTGCGGCGGACCGGGCTGGTGATCTTGGCCTAACACTGCCACCACTTTCTGACGCGACAAAAGCCGTGTTGGACAAAGCCCTTCCTGCTTATTGGAGCCATGCCAACCCCGTCGATATTTTGGGGGATGCGGATCCAGCGGCCTATGCTGCGGCAGTTAAAGCCGCACTTGAAGATGCTGACAATGATGGGGTGTTGGTGATGTTGACCCCGCAAGCCATGACGGATGCCGTGGCGACGGCACAAGCCGTGGTGGACGCATTGCCCAAGCGCCGGCGCAAACCCGTTCTGGCGTGCTGGATGGGGGAGCCATCGGTCGAGGCTGGGCGCGCAATTCTTTCCAAAGCTGGTGTGCCCGATTTCGAAACACCCGAACGTGCGGTCGAAGGGTTCAGCTACTTGGTGCAGCACCGACGCAATCGCAAACTGGCATTAGAAGTGCCACGTGCGCGGGCATTCGAGAAAGGCCTAGATCTGGACGGGGCAAGGTTGATCATCGCTTCGGCCTTGTCGGATGGGCGCAACATGTTGTCGGACACGGAAAGCAAGGCGCTTTTAAGGGCTTTCAACATCCCCGTTAACATGACGATCGAGACGCAAACCCCGTCGCAAGCGTTGGTTGCCGCTGAAACCGTTGGGTACCCGGTGGCGATGAAGATCTCATCCCCTGACATCACCCACAAAACAAATGTGGGTGGTGTACGGGTCAATGTCGCCCATGCCACATCGGTCACGCGCGTGTTCCACGAGCTTATGAAGTCAGCCAAATCTGCCCGGCCGGATGCGAAAATCGACGGCATAACGGTTGAACCGATGGCGAAATTGAAAGATCCGCGAGAGCTTGTCATTGGTGCCAGCCGCGATCCGGTCTTTGGACCAACCGTTCTGTTCGGGGCGGGTGGCACAATGGTGGAGGTTTTGAAAGACAGCGCGGTCGCCTTGCCTCCGTTGAATGCCGTTTTGTCAGAGCGACTGATCAACAAGACACGTGTCTCCAAAGCGTTGGAGGAATTCCGGGATTCTGCCCCTGTGGATCGCGAAGCATTGGTTGATGTCTTGAAACGCGTGTCGATCATCGTCAGTGAACTGCCCGAGATCACCGAGTTGGATATCAATCCGCTGTTTGCCAGCCCCGATGGTGTGCTGGCTGTTGATGCACGCATTTCTGTCAAGCGAGCACCCGCCAAGGATGGCCCTTACGATCACATGGCCATTCACCCCTATCCGCGCCATCTTGCACGCGAAACGTATCTGTCGGACGGCACGCTTCTTGTGATCCGTCCCATCCGGCCCGAGGATGCAGAGTATCTTCAAACGTTCATGCGGGATCTATCACCCCAAGCAAAGCAGATGCGCTTTATGGGGTCTGTGAATGAACTCAGCCCCGAATTGCTCGCGCAGTTCTCGGCCATCGACTATCGCCGGGAAATGGCCTTGGTCGCCATGGCTGAGATTGATGGGAAAGACGTATTGGTTGGCGTGGCGCGCTACGTGATCAACCCGGATCAGAAAAGCTGCGAGTTCGCCATCGTGGTGTCCGACCGTATTCAGCACCAAGGGCTTGGCACGCGCTTGATGAAGGGCCTTTTCGGGGCTGCGCAGGACCATGATCTGGACGTGATCGAAGGCACAGTTCTGAAGAAGAACGAACCGATGCTGCGCTTGATGAAAGAGCTTGGCTTCACTCAGCGTCCGGACCCGGATGACCGTGACGTGGTGATCGTCGAACGTTGGCTTTAACGAAATATCAGACGAGGGATTTGGGGGAGGAGACCATATGCTATCCATCATTTCGCACACTGAGTGTCGCGACCATGACGCGGGGCCGTTGCACCCGGAAAGCAAGGCGCGACTTGATGCGATCAATAACCAGTTGATCATGTCCGGCATGGACTACGTGGTGCGCCATCACGATGCGCCGCTTGTCACGCGCGAACAGTTAGAGCGTGTGCATGACGGCGACTATCTTGACCGCGTCTATGCGCTGGCACCGGGGCAGGGCATGGAAAGTGTCGAAGTCGATGGTGACACAGTGATGAGCCCGGGCACGTTGAAGGCCGCCGAACGCTCGGCCGGGTCTGGATGCATGGGTGTTGATCTGGTCATGGCGAAAGAGGCAAACCCGATCTTCTGCATGGTCCGCCCGCCCGGCCACCACGCGGAAAGCGACAAGGCGATGGGGTTTTGCCTGTTCAACAATATTGCGGTGGCTGCGGCCCATGCGTTAGAGGCCCATGGGCTTTCGCGCGTTGCGATCATCGACTTCGATGTGCATCACGGCAATGGCACAGAAGAGATCTTCAAGGCCGAGCCACGCGTGCTGTTCTGTTCCAGTTTCCAACATCCGTTCTATCCCTTCACAGGACATGAGAAAGAGACAGACAACCTTGTCGATATCCCGCTGTCTGCGGGCGCGGGCAGTGCGGAATTCCGTGAAGCTGTGTCTGGCCATTGGATCCCGCACCTGCGCGACTTCAAACCGGAGTTTGTCTTCATTTCCGCGGGGTTCGATGCCCATGTGGCGGACGATATGTCCAGTGTTCAGCTGACGGACGCAGACTACGCATGGGTCACGCGCGAGCTGAAATCCGTGGCGGATGAATTCGCTGAAGGACGGATCGTGTCGATGCTGGAAGGCGGATACGAGCCTGACGTTCTGGCCCGTTCCGTGGTCAAGCACTTGGATGTTTTGCTGGGTTAACCAAACCGCGCGGCGCTGAGGCTTGCAACAGTCTCGGCGTCCAGCTCAGACGGCCTTCCGCCCACAATGTCCGCCAGCAATTGTGACGCAGCCGGGCTGGACTGCATGCCATACCCGCCTTGTCCTGCGAACCAGATGAAGTCGGGGTCGTCCACGGACGGACCAATTGCAAGGTTCCCGTCTGGCGTGAAGCTGCGCAACCCGGCCCAGTTCGAAATCACGCGGGTCACAGGCTCGGTCACCATTTCGTCATACCGCGCAAGCCCCTCGGCCAACACCATATCGTCGGCCCATGCGTCATGTGGAGTGGTTGGGTCTGCATCAGCAGGTGACACGATCAACGCGCCGGCGTCAGGCTTTGCATACCATGTTTCGCCTGCATTTAGCGTCATTGGCCAACTGGAGACATCCAGTCCGCCGGGTGCCGGAATGCGTGCCATGGAACGACGTAAGGGGCGAATACCGATAGGGCGGATACCGGCCATAGCGGCAACCTCGTCCACCCAAGCGCCCGCCGCGTTCACCAGCTTGCGGCCTGTGAAAACACCTTTTGTGGTTTCGACCTGCCAGCCGTCCGTCAGACGCGTGATCCCGGTGACCGAAGCCCCCGTCATAACCTCGCCATTCTGGCGGGTCTCACGCGCGAAACCCTGCACCAATCGGTCAGTGTCGATATCCCATGCGTCGGCGTGATAGCCCGCGCCGCACAGCACATCAGGGTTCAGGATCGGCATTAATGTGCAGGCTTCCTGAATGCTGATCGCATCCAGGTTCATCTTTGCCAGTAGTCCTGCGCCAATATGTCGTCCTGACCTGTTGCGCCCACCACCATGAAGCCACGCGGGGACAGAACCTTGTTGGCCTCATGGTGGCTGCGCGAAGCATGGTTCAATGCGACAACAGCGGGGGTGCCATAGCTTTCTTCAAACAATGCAGCCGACCGTCCCGATGCATGATAGGCAAGCGCGTCTTCAGCCTCTAGCAACCGCACAGTGCCAAGCTGCGCCAATCGCGCGCCTGCCGAGGTGCCGGCAATACCGCCCCCAATTACCAGAAAATCATCCATGTTCTTCGATCCTGTCTGTGGCGGGCGCGGGTGTCGGGGTCAGGGCGGTCAGGCGGTCGCGCAGGTCGGGCAACATCGCATAAGCTAGCGCATCCAACATGGGTAAAAGCTCGACCTCGGCCTGTCGTTTCACAAGGCTGAACATAGGTTGAACCACGCCGATCCGCGAGCCCATTGAACTGGCAATGGCCTGGGCCTTCATCACTTGCCACGCTGCGAAATTGGACAGGGCCAGATGGCGGGTCAGTCCTTTGTCCTGCAAATCCGCCAAGAACCCGATCTGTGCTTCAAGTACGACGTTGGGATTGAAGCGGTGTAGATAGAGGATATCTACGCAATCTAACCCCAGCCGACCACTTGACGTGTCGAACTGTTGGCGCAATGCATCGATGTTGTCCGGCGCGTCGTAACCGATTTTGGTGGCGATCATTAGGCGCTCGCGCTGGTCGTTCATGAAGCATTCCAGAAAATCTTCTGCGGCCCCACCTGTGTAAAGATGCGCCGTGTTACAATGTGTGATGCCCGCATCAATACAAGCTTCGAACATCGTGCGGGACGCAGCATCATCTGCTTGGTCACCAAATTGCATGGTGCCGAATGCGAAGCGGGGGCAGGGGTGCCATCAAGCGATATCAGATCGGTCATGACGTGACCCTGCCACGCACGCCCAGAAAGGAAAAGGCCCCGCTTTCGCAGGGCCTGATCTTCGGACGGTTTACCCAAAAGGCAAACGAAGGAACGCAGTTAACTCCGTCCGAAATCGTCAGAGGTCAAAATGCCGTCGCTATTGCGATCTTGCTTTGGAAACCAGATGTCGACACCGGCAAGAAACTCTTCGCGGGTCACCTGACCATCACCATCTAGATCTGCGTTCTCGCGGGTCATGGACATGGCGGCGCTGTGTTCACCCATGCCATTACCTTTACCTTTGCCGTGACCCTGGCCTTTGCCCTGACCTTTACCTTGGCCGCCACCTTGACCTTGGCCAAGACCGTGTTCCTTCATGTCAGCCTCGCGGGCTTCGTCAAAAAACACGTATTCTTCGGCGGTCAAAACATTGTCATCATTGGCGTCAAAAGTGGTGAAGATATCGCCACGTCGTTCGCGGACTTCTTCGATCGAGACCGAACCGTTTTCATCCAGATCCCACATCTCAAGAAAATGAGCGCCGGGCTGGTTTTGTGCCAGTGCGGGAAGGGCGACGACCAGTGCAGCGACGGTCAGAAAGGGGGTAGATTTGCGCATCGTAACGCTCCGTTTTTGTCTATATATGCGTTAAACGGAATGCGACCTGGGTTCCGTCGCGATTTATGCAAAAAAAAGAGCCCCACCAATGGCAGGGCTCTTTCGAGATCAGATTTTCAGTCGATTAGTTCGACGGAATTTCACCTTCGATGCCTTCTACATAGAAGCCCATGCCAGCCAGCGTTCCGTCATCTGCGGTTTCGCCTTCAGCCAGCCATGCGCTGCCGTCTTGCTTGTACACCGGACCGGTGAACGCGTGGTAGCTTCCGTCAGCCAGCGCATCACGCAGAGCTTCCGCTTCGGCTTTCACGTCAGCTGGTACAGCGTCCGAAATTTCGCCGATGCCAACCATGCCAGCGCCGATACCGTCCCAGGTCGATACGCTTTCCCAAGTGCCATCCATGACCGCTTTGGTGCGGGCAACGTAATAGGGCCCCCAATCGTCGATGATCGATGACACGCGCGGCATCGGGCCGTAATCCGACATGTCAGATGCCTGACCGAAGGTGATTACGTTACCGGCTTCTTTGGCAGCGGCCTGCGGTGCGGTCGAGTCGGTGTGCTGCAGGATCACGTCTGCGCCTTGCTCGATAAGAGCTTTAGCAGCGTCGGCTTCCTTTGCAGGGTCGAACCAAGTGTAGGCCCAGATGATCTTGAACTGAATATCCGGGTTCACTTTCTTGGCGTGGATGTAAGCCGAGTTGATGCCACGGATAACTTCCGGGATCGGGAACGAGGCGATGTAGCCGACGATGTTCGACTTGGTCATCTTGCCCGCGATGTGACCTTGTACGGCGCGACCTTCATAGAAGCGGGCCGAGTAAACCGACACGTTGTCTGCCTGTTTATAGCCTGTGGCGTGCTCGAACTTCACGTTCGGGAACTTCTCGGCCACGGCAATGGTCGGGTCCATATAGCCAAACGAGGTGGTGAAGATCAGGTCAGCACCGGCCAGCGCCATCTGCGTGATTGCACGCTCGGCGTCAGCGCCTTCAGGAACGCTTTCTTGATAGATGGTTTCAACCTTGTCGCCGAACTCGGCCACAACCGCTTTGCGGCCTTGATCGTGTTCGTAGGTCCAGCCGCCATCGCCGACCGGGCCAACATAGATGAAGCCAACTTTGGTTTTGTCTTCTGCCATTGCTGCGGTACCCAGGCCGGTGGCCAGAGCAGCAGTCGCCAGAAGTTTTTTCAATACACGCATATTAGTCTCCCTTGGTGTCTTGAGCAGTTTCGTTGTTGTTCTCTTCCCCGTTCTCGCGGGCCTCGCGAATGCGGCGCTGAATATTGGTTTCACTTTCCAATAGCGCCGTCGTCACGATGGCCGAGGGCACGGCAATAACGCCAAGCCCAATGAACAGGACAAAGGTGGTGAAGATCCGCCCGCCGGGCGTGATCGGGAACATGTCGCCATAACCAACAGTGGTGAAGCTTGCCACTGCCCACCACAGGCTGTTGGGGATCGAGGAAAAGACCTCGGGTTGGGCGTCATGTTCGAAAATGTAGATGCCAACGGCCGAGATATAGAGCATCAGCCCTGCAATCACGCCGAAAATGGCAAGTTCTCCGCGCACTTGCCGGAAGGCCACGACCATCCGTTCCATCGCGTGACTGCCCCGAAACAGTTTCAGCAGGCGCACAAGGCGCAACAGGCGGAAGGCGCGTAGCACCTGCCATTGTGGGGTCAGGAAGGCGATGGCCGGAGCAAAGGCGAGAAAATCGACAATGCCCCAAAAGCTGAACGCATACCGCGCTGGGCGCGGTGCGGTGACAAGGCGCAGCACATATTCAGCCGCAAAAACGACGAGAAGTAGAATCTCGAAACTGAACAGAAGATTTCGAATCTGTCCAGGCAATTGCGGCATAGTCTCCAGCGCAATTGAAACGGCTGACAAAAGGATCAAAACATCCATCACACGCCCGACATTCACACCGCCCAATGGCGTGTGCCCGTCAAGAATGTCGTCGATTCTTTGATTTGGTCATAAACGTCCCTTAATGCGTGGCGTGGAAACTGCGGCCCAACGATCCGGGTGCCCCGTGGTTTCCTTTGAACGAGATACCGACAAGCACAAGGATTGTCACCACATAGGGGCTCATCGCCAAGACTTCGACGGGAAGCGCGACACCGGCTGCCTGCAAGTTCAGCTGCAGTACCGTGATGCCGCCAAAGAGGTAGGCACCCAGCAAAACCCGCCACGGCCGCCAGCTTGCGAAGACCACGATGGCCAAAGCGATCCAGCCTGCGCCTGCGGTCATGCCTTCGACCCATTGCGGTACCCGCACAAGGCTGATGTAAGCTCCGCCAAGGCCCGCACAGGCACCCCCGAAAGCGATCGCCATCAGGCGCACGCGGTTCACTTTGTAGCCAAGCGCATGGGCTGCGTCGTGGTTTTCACCGACGCCACGCAGGATGAGGCCAGCACGGGTTTTGGTCAGCACATACCACGTCGCCGCAATGATGATCAGGCTGACATAGACCATAGGATCGTGTTTGAAGAGGATCGGGCCAAGCACCGGGATATCCGACAAAAGCGGGATTTCCCACTTCGCCATCGTAGGGGCTTTGATCCCTTCGTAGGGCTTGCCAATCAGAGCCGATAGGCCAAGGCCGAAGAGCGTCAGGCCAAGTCCGGTCGCCACCTGGTTGGACTTAAGGTAAAGCACCAAAAGGCCAAAAAGCATCGAAAGAGCTGCCCCCGCAATGGCTGCAGAAACAAATCCAAGTGCCGGGGCTTGAGTGTTTACCCCAATGGCAAAACCCACCACAGCACCGGTGATCATCATGCCCTCAACCCCAAGGTTCAGGGCGCCGGATTTTTCGACCACGGCTTCGCCAATGGCAGCCAGAAGGATCGGGGTGGCCGCCACCATGAGCGAGGCCAAAAGCAGGATCGGATTGATTTGTCCTAGGTCCATGATCGTCGCTCCTATTGTGCCGGTGCCGGGCGTTTAAGCCGCAGCCTGTAGTGTGACAGCATGTCCATCGCCAAAAGGAAGAACATCAACATGCCTTGGAACATCTGGATCGCTGCGCCGGGAAGTCCCAGCATGAGCTGCGCCAGCTCTCCGCCAATGTAGGTCAACGCCATCAGAAGACCCGCCAGCAAGATGCCGACCGGATGCAATCGACCAAGGAAAGCCACGATAATTGCGGTAAAGCCATAGCCCGAGTTGAAGTCGATGGTGACCTGTCCCGCAGGACCGGACACTTCGAACAGCCCCGCCAGACCGGCCAACGCGCCTGATGTGCCAAGGCAAAACAGTACCAAACGGGTGGGGTTCACGCCTGCAAATCGTGCTGCGCGCGGGGCCTCGCCTGCCAGTCGCACCTGAAAGCCCAGCATGTGGCGGGTCAAAAGGATGTAAGACAGGATCACCGCGATGAAGGCTGCGGCCACGCCCCAGTGCATTCCGGTGCCCGTGAAGATCTCGGTATTATAGGCCGCTGGGAAGTCGCGGAAGTTGCGCGATCCGGGGAAGCCCATCCCGTCGGGGTTCTTCAACAGCCCCTGACTGACCGAGGCCAAAAGGTTCTCGGCCACATAAACCAGCATCAGGCTGACAAGGATTTCATTGGTGCCGAATTTCACTTTCAAAAGCCCAGGGATCATTGCCCAAGCCCAACCGCCAATCGCGCCTGCCAGCACCATGGCCGGGAAAATGAGCATGCTTTCAGAAGGATAGAACGCCAGCCCCACGGCAGCGCCACAGATGGCACCCATGATGTACTGACCCTCGGCCCCGATGTTCCAGATGCCTGCGCGAAAGCCCAACGACAGGCCGATGGCGATCAAGATCAGAGGGGCGGCTTTCACCAGAAGTTGTGGCCGTGAATAGGGGCCGAAAGTCTCGTGAAACAATGGATCCCAGAAGATTGTGCGAATGGCCTCGAACGGGTCTTTGCCCAGCATCCAGAACATGATGCCGCCAGCGATCATTGTTGCGATCACCGCAAGGACTGGGGTCATCGTTGCCCATAGCTTCGAGGGGCGCGGTCGTTTCTCAAGACGGATCATGCGGCCACCTCACCTTCTCCACCACCCATCATAAGGCCGATTTCCTCGACGCTTAGGTTCTGGGTCGGCACGGGGTTGGCCACGCGCCCTTCGTTCAATGCCGTAAAGCGGTCGGCAATTTCCATCAGCTCATCCAGATCCTGACTGATCACGATCACGGCGGCACCCTTATGGGCCAAATCCAGCAAGGACTGCCGGATCGAGGCCGCAGCGGCTGCATCCACGCCCCATGTGGGCTGGTTCACAACCAGCACGTCAGGGTCTTGCAACACCTCACGGCCAATGACGAATTTTTGCAGGTTGCCACCGGACAGTGATCCCGCTGCATTTTCGGTTCCCGGCGTGCGCACATCGAAAGCTTCGATGATACGGCGGGCGAAGCTTTCAGCTTTGCCCCAACGCAGGAACCCGCGTTCCACAAGGTTCTCGCGCACCGCGCCGGTAAGCAGAGCGTTTTCGGTCAAGCTCATCTCGGGGGCAGCCGAATGGCCCAGCCGCTCTTCGGGTGCGGTAAGCAACCCGCGCGCACGTCGCGCGTTGGGTGGCAAGGTGTTGATCTCGTCACCGGCCAGTTTGATTGAGCCCGTGTTGGCGCGCGCCTCGCCCGACAGAACGGCAAGCAGTTCGTCCTGCCCATTGCCCGCCACGCCGCCGATCCCAAGCACCTCGCCCTTGCGTACGGTCAGGCTCACATTTCTTAGGTTCACGCCGAACTCGTTGGGAGAGGCCATAGAAACGCCGTCAAGCGACAACGCCTCTGCGCCCGGTTCCCATTGCTCTCGCGTCGGCACATGAAGCGTGTCGCCGACCATCATCTCGGCCAGTTCGCGGGCAGATTTTTCGCGCGGGTCGCACGTGTCGACCACCACACCATGACGCAGGATCGTAGCGTGCTCACACAGGCTGCGAATTTCTTCCAACTTGTGCGAGATATAGAGGATCGCGGTGCCTTCGGCGGTCAGCTTGCGCAGAGTTTCGAAAAGGATTTCAACCTCTTGCGGGGTTAAAACACTGGTCGGTTCGTCCATGATCAGAAGCTTGGGGTTCTGAAGCAGGCAGCGAATGATCTCGACCCGCTGACGTTCGCCTGCCGATAGATCGCCCACGGTGCGCTCTGGATCTAACGGAAGCCCATAGGCCTGGCTTACCTCGCGGATACGGGCGGACAGTTCGCGCGGGGACGGTGGGTTGTCCATGCCAAGCGCGATGTTCTCGGCCACTGACAACGCATCAAACAGGCTGAAATGTTGGAATACCATCGCCACACCCGCCGCGCGTGCTGCGGCTGGGTTCACAGGAGTAAAGGTTTCGCCCTTCAGGGTCATTTGACCCGCATCAGGTTTCACCAACCCGTAGATCATTTTGACGAGGGTCGATTTACCCGCGCCGTTTTCACCCAAAAGGGCGTGAACTTCGCCGGGCAGCAGCGAAAACGAGACCTGATCATTGGCGACAACGCCGGGATAGGCCTTGGTCAGACCCTCCAACGTCATCAGCGCATCAGCTTGGCGCAAATCCCCTGTCAAATGACATCCCCCTGTCGTGGTGTGTGGTGTTTGATTTATTGTTATATGCCACGCTCTTAAGTAGCGCGGACGCAACCCCTACGGCAATGGCCTGAGGGTGTTTTCCAAGGCTCGGGTCGCCAATTGGGCAGGCAATCCGGTCAATTTCACCTATGCCGTGTCCCAAAGCGTTAAGGCGGCGACGGAAACGTGTCCATTTCGTTGCTGATCCGATTAAGCCAGCGCTCGCAAAGTCGTGCGACAGAATCGCATGGCAGATCTCAAGATCCATGACATGGCTATAGGTCAGCACAAGGTGGTGTGCGGTGTTGGGTGCAAGGCCTACTGCTTTGGCCGGGTCAGGCGCGGGCAGGCAGGTGACGTTCTCGGGCAGTGTTTCTGGAAAGCGGTCTGACGCCACGTCGACCCAAGTTACGGCAAGGTCGGGCAATGGGGACAGAGTGGCAACCAACGCGCGTCCCACATGTCCAGCACCGTAGATCCAAACGGGTTCGCTCGGATGTGCGATCGGCTCCACCATCCAGCCTTGCAGCAATTCAGCGGTGGGTTTGGTGCCTTGATTGCGTGCTGTCGCGATCAACCGTTTTACTGCAAGGGGCATGTCGGATTGACCTCCGACCGGGCGCGCATGCACGGGGGCGTCCTGAAGGGCGATCAGGTCATCTGCGCTATAGATTTCGGACAAGATCGTGACCGCTCCGCCGCAGCACTGGCCCAAAGCCGGGCCAAGGGGCAAACGCTGGATGGTCTGCTTCGTGCCATCTGCCAACTGCTGGCGTGCTGCTTTCGCGGCGCGGAATTCCAACTCTCCGCCACCGATTGTGCCGGATTGATCCTCCTGCCAGACCAGCATAGCTGCGCCAACCTCGCGTGGGGTCGAACCGGCAGTGTCTGCCACCACCACACGTACCACAGCGGGATGGTTCGCAAGTGCTTCGCGGAGGGAGGTCAGATCAATCGCCATCGCGCACCCTTTCGACCGCTGCCAGAACCTCTTGTGCTGTTGCGGGCGCGTTCATGTCATGGAAGCCTTCGCCACAAGACGAAACGGCATCTGCCAACGCCAACCAGGCTGAGATGCCAAGCATGAAGGGCGGCTCTCCTACGGCCTTTGATCGAAAAATAGTTTCTTCGTGGTTGGGTTGGTCCCAAAGGTCCACGTTGAATACACGGGGGCGGTCCGAACACACCGGGATTTTGTAGGTGGATGGCGCATGGGTGCGCAGCACGCCCTTGTCATCCCAAACGAGTTCCTCAGTCGTCAGCCACCCCACGCCTTGCACATAGCCACCTTCGACCTGTCCGATATCCAGCGCCGGGTTCAGGCTGGTGCCTGCGTCATGCAAGATATCGGCCCGCAACACGCGGTTCTCGCCCGTCAAAGTGTCGATCACCACTTCGGACAAGGCGACGCCATGGGCAAAATAGAAAAACGGCCGACCTTGTCCTTTGACCCGATCCCACGTGATCTCGGGCGTTTTATAGAACCCGGTTGCTGACAGGCTGACCCGTGCTTCATAGGCAAGCTTTGCAGCCTCTTGGAAAGCAATGCTCTGCGCTGGGCCGTGGACGTCTCCATCCGCGAAAGTGATTTCGGCAGCGCTGCATTGCCAAAGCTGTGCCAAATGCTCAGCCATACGCTCGCGTATAGTAAGGCAAGCTTTCTGCACGGCCATGCCATTTAGGTCCGATCCCGACGATGCTGCCGTGGCCGAGGTATTGGGCACCTTCGCTGTATCCGTCGCCGTGATTTTCACAAGGCCCAACGGCACGCCAAAGCTACGGGCAGCGACTTGCGCCACCTTTTGAAACAGCCCTTGTCCCATTTCGGTGCCGCCATGGTTCATCTGGATCGAGCCGTCCTGATACACATGAACCAATGCGCCAGCCTGATTCAGATGGGTCAGCGTGAAGCTGATCCCAAACTTAACGGGTGAGAACGCCAGCCCCTTTTTCAGCAGCGGGTTTTCAGCGTTGAACGTCGCGATCTCGTTTTTGCGACGGGTGTAATCGGCGCGTTCTAGCAGCGCATCGGTCATGGCCGGGATGTGAAATCCCTGAATCTCTTGTCCATAGTGGGTCGTCTGCCCGTCGCGATAGTAATTCACGCGCCGCACGCTTTTGGGGTCCAGCCCGCGCACTTGCGCGACGTGATCCAAAATCCGCTCGATCCCAAAAACGCCCTGCGGCCCACCAAATCCACGATATGCTGTCGCCGAGGCCGTGTGCGTTTTCAAACGATGGCTTTCGATCCGGACATCGGACAGGAAATAGGCGTTGTCCGCATGCAGCATGGCACGATCTGCAACGGGCAGGGATAGGTCCTGCGCCCAGCCGCAGCGAGTCATTTGTGTGACATCCAGCGCTACCAATCGCCCCTCATCATCGACGCCCGCGCGATAGGAAATGCGGAAGTCATGCCGCTTGCCGGTGATGACCATGTCATCATCCCGATCATAGCGCATTTTGCAGGGTTGCCCGGTCTGCCGCGCGGCGATGGCGCAGCCGACCGCCAGCGCGTTGCCTTGGCTTTCCTTGCCGCCAAATCCCCCGCCCATGCGCCGTGTTTCAACACGTACCGCATGCATAGGTTTGCCGATGGCCTCGGCCACTTTGTGCTGAATTTCGGTCGGGTGTTGGGTCGAGCTGTGGACCAGCATATCCCCGTCCTCGTTCGGCACTGCCAGTGCGGCTTGTCCTTCCAGATAGAAGTGTTCTTGCCCGCCCAACTCAAAACTGCCCTCGATGACATGAGGGGCTGTTGAAAGCGCGTCTTCGGCGTTCCCTCGTGTCCAGATAACCGGCCCGTCTTCGAACCGGCTGTTTGCGGCCATGGCATCATCAATAGACAGAATGGCAGGGCGGGGATCGATTGTGATCTCGCCCAGACGAGCGGCCTTTCGCGCGGCCAAATGGCTGGTTGCGACCACAAGAAAAATAGGCTGTCCGTGATAGAAGACCTCGCCCTGTGCCAAAAGTGGTTCGTCATGGGCCGAGGGTGAGACGTCGTTGTCAAAAGGCAAATCCGCAGCGGTCAGGACCGCGACCACTCCCACTGCGGTCCGTACCTTGGACAGGTCAGCCCGCGTGATGATCCCGCGCGCGGTATCGCTTAATCCAAAGGCAAGATGCAAGCAGTTTGAAGGCGTGGGGATGTCGTCCACATAACGTGCAGCCCCCGTCACATGAAGGGCGGCTGCGTCATGGGGTAAGGATATTCCAGCGCTCATGACGTCACCTCCAGCACTGAAGACGCAGTGCCCTGATCCTCGTGAAAACACCGGATCAACATGTTCTGGCAAGCCTGCAGTCGATAGTCCGCCGCGGCCCGCATGTCAGTTAGTGGCTGATAATCATTGGCAAATACTTTGGACGCAGACTGGATGTTGGCAAGGTCCCACGGCTGTCCTGTCAACGCGGCTTCGACATGGCTGGCGCGTTTCGGCGTTCCGGCCATGCCGCCAAATACAATTCGGGCAGAGGTGACTGTGCCATCCTTAACGCTGATGTTGAACGCGCCCAGAACGGCCGAGATATCCTGATCGAACCGTTTGGACAGTTTGTAGACCCGAAGCTGATCCGCCTGACGCGGGATCGAGATCGCCTCGACAAATTCACCGGCCTGACGGTCCTGTTTGCCGTATTCTATGAAGAAATCCTCTAACGCGATCTGACGGCGCATGTCACCGCGCCGCAAATGAAGCGTTGCACCAAGAGCAATAAGCGGGGGTGGCCCATCCCCAATCGGAGAGCCATTGGCAATGTTGCCGCCTATCGTCGCCACATTGCGCACCTGGAGCGAGGCAAAGCGGCGCAGCATTTCTGCAAATTGCGCGTGGTGACCCTGCATCAACCGACGCAGGTCTTCGACACTAACGCCAGCGCCGATATGTATATGTGTGTCCGTGATCTCGACCTGTTTTAGGTCCGAAACGCCCCCAAGAAAGATCGCTGGACGGATGTCCTTCAGCACCTTTGTGGTCCAAAGCCCAACATCTGTCGCCCCGGCCACCAATGTTGCATGCGGATGTTCCATCAACGCTTTCGCCAAGCCATCACTGTCTTTCGGCTGCATGGGATCGTCGCCATGCACGGTTGGCAATTCTGGTGTTTGGGAAAATTGTACGGGCGAGGGTTGTTCACTGGCTTTTTCGGCGGCGCGCACAATCGGGGCGTAGCCCGTGCACCGGCACAGATTCCCAGCCAACACATCATCATGTGCCTTGTCGCCGTTCAGATGTGCCGTTGCCAACGACACAGCGATCCCCGGCGTACAGAACCCGCACTGCGATCCATGTTCTTCAATCAAGGCTGTTTGCACAGGATGCAGGCCATCGTCACCCGCCAACGCTTCGACTGTGGTGACGGCTTTTCCATCCAGCTGGCCCAAAAAGAGGATGCAGGCATTCACGGCTTTTGCCCCGTCCGCATCCTGCACCATGACAGTGCAAGCACCGCAATCACCTTCGTTGCAGCCTTCTTTGGTTCCGGTCAGTCCGCGATTTTCTCGCAGCCAGTTAAGCGTGGATTGCGTCGGGTCGACATCGCGCAGGGTCACGCTCTCTCCATTCAGAAGAAAGGTGATAGTCATTAAATAGTCCTGCCGCCTTACCCTGTTGGTGGCCCCGCTATTGGCGTCTTCGATGCGGCGTAGAAAACGCGCGGGTTATTCTTGATGTCGGAATAGGAAAACCGAGAATCGCTTGTGAAGCAAGGAAATCCTTGATCACGATCAACCCAAATCAATCCTAAAGCCTCTAAGTATTAGGTGGAGGTTGCGATGAAGACATTTGGATTCATACTGCTGCTGATTGCAGCTATCCTATTGATCGGGCAGCTGTTTCTAGGGTTTCGGTTTGCCGCAAAGATACGGGGTCTTTCTGAGTATTTGCAGCGCGATGCAACTGGGAAAATGCGTACTGACTTGCCTGCGATTGTTACCAACTTTGCCCAGAAGGGTATGGCGGGGGATGACCAAATACGGACAAGCCTATGCGTGACGCAAGATGTTGAAATGCGCCTTTCGAAGGGGGCGGATTGGCAACCAATGACGGCGCGCCAGATCGTGTCGGCCACGGAACCCGGCTTTGTTTGGTCGGCCACTATGCGGCTTGGTCCTGTGCCCGTGGTCCGAGTACTTGACCGGTTTGTTCAGGGGACAGGAGAGCTTGAGGTGCGGCTTCTGGGCGCCTGGCCCATGGGGCGGGAAACCGGTGTCGAAGCAGACCGGGGCGAAGCGATGCGTTACCTTGCCGAGCTGCCATGGTTTCCCGATTCCATCCTCGCAAACCAACATGTCATCTGGCAGCAGATCGCCGATGATCGCGTTGATGTCAACTTGCCTGTTGGGGACAAAGAGGCGCGTGTGACGTTCCGATTTGACGCGGAAGGCGACATAGTTGGGATGCAGGCGAAAGAACGCCCTGCAAAGGATAGCAATGGCAAACTGATGCTGTTGGATTGGCGCGGGACCTACTCGAACTACGCAATGTTCGACGGGCGGCGGGTGCCGATCAGTGGTGAAGTGGGCTACGACTATTCTGATGGTTATGAAGGCTATTGGCGGGGCCGGCTAGGCCTCTGCGACGGCGGTGCGGGTTGAAATTTTTGATTTAGTATGCAAATGTATACCGAATATCAAAGGCCTGTACCATGCTCCTGAACCTCCATCATGTGCAACTTGCGATGCCCAAAGGGCGCGAGGATGAGGCCCGTTCGTTTTACACTGATTTGCTTGGGCTGACGGAAGAACCGAAACCGGAAACCTTGCATGGGCGCGGCGGCGTCTGGTTTTGCCTTGGGAACTTGCGTGTTCATCTTGGAGTTGAAACTCCGTTTCAGCCAGCGCGCAAAGCACATCCAGCCTTCGAAGTTGCAGGTTTAGATGAGCTTGGTGACCAATTGGAACAGGCCGGCTGCCCAGTCCTTTGGGATGAAAAGCTGCCTGACTATCATCGATTCTACACCGAAGACCCGTTCGGGAATCGAATTGAATGCCTTGAGCGCGTCAAAACGTAAACGCTCTCTTCCAGAACTCTGTCCGCTCGTCTAACTTGTCGCAATGAGCAGCCAACCCCGATTCATTCACCTTCGCACGCACACCCAGTATTCGCTTCTGGAAGGCGCAGTCCACGTTAAGAAATTGCCCGGTCTTTGCGCAGCACATGGCATGCCGGCCGTCGCTATGACGGATACGAACAACATGTTTGCGGCGCTGGAGTTTTCCGTGACGGCCTCAGATGAAGGTGTGCAGCCGATCATCGGGTGTCAGGTTGATGTCTGCTATGACCCATCCGAACCGGGAGAAGCCCCCAAAGCCCCGGCTGCCGTAGTTTTGCTGGCCCAAACCGAGGTCGGGTATGAGGGCCTGATGAGGCTGAACACCTGCCTCTATGTTGATAAAGACGGCGCGCAGCCTCAGGTGACATTAGAGGATACTCGAAGCGAACTCCGAAGGTGTGATTTGCCTGACGGGTGGGGCGGAAGGGCCGGTCGGTCAACTTCTTCAAAACGGTCAGCGCGATAAGGCCGAAGCCCTGATGCGCAAGCTTCACACGATCTATAGTGACCGCCTTTATGTCGAGCTGCAGCGCCACCCCGGTGAGGGTGGACAGCCGACAGAACCCGAACGCCTGACCGAACGCGGTTTTGTTGAAATGGCATATGCGATGGGCATCCCGCTGGTTGCCACCAATGACGTCTACTTCCCCGCCCAAAAGCTTTATGAAGCCCATGATGCACTGATCTGCATCAAAGAAGGTGCCTATGTGGATCAGCAAGACGGGCGTCGCCGTCTGACCCCGCAGCACTATTTCAAAAGCCCTGAGGAAATGATCACGCTGTTTGCGGATTTGCCCGAGGCGATTGAAAATACGGTGGAAATTGCGCGCCGATGCGCCTTTATGGCCTATCGCCGCGATCCGATCTTGCCGAAGTTTGCGGATGACGAGGTCGCCGAATTGCGGCGACAGGCCGAGGCGGGTTTGGAATATCGGCTTTCGATGATCCCCCACGCCGTCAGCGTCGAAGACTACAAGGAGCGCCTGGATTTTGAGCTGGGCATCATCGAAGGCATGGGCTTTCCAGGCTATTTCCTAATCGTTGCTGATTTCATCAAGTGGAGCAAAGATAAAGGTATCCCGGTGGGGCCGGGCCGTGGCTCGGGTGCAGGTAGCCTTGTTGCCTATGCCCTGTTGATTACTGACCTTGATCCGCTGCGCTATTCGCTTCTCTTCGAACGCTTCCTCAATCCCGAACGTGTGTCGATGCCTGACTTCGATATCGATTTTTGCATGGATCGCCGTGAAGAGGTGATCCGTTACGTTCAGGAAAAATACGGTCGCGACAAGGTTGGGCAGATCATCACCTTCGGTGCGTTGTTGTCCAAGGCGGCAGTTCGTGACGTTGGGCGGGTGCTACAGATGCCTTACGGGCAGGTGGATCGTTTGTCGAAGATGATCCCGGTTGAAGGGGTGAAGCCCGTTTCGATCGAAAAGGCGTTGGCGGATGAACCGCGCCTGCGCGAAGAAGCGCGTGCCGAAGAGGTCGTGCAACGACTTTTGACATATGGTCAACAGATCGAAGGGTTGCTTCGCAATGCCTCAACCCACGCGGCGGGCGTGGTGATTGGGGACCGTCCCTTGGATGCGCTTGTGCCTCTGTATCAAGATCCCCGCTCCGACATGCCCGCGACCCAGTTCAACATGAAATGGGTGGAACAGGCCGGATTGGTAAAATTCGACTTTCTGGGTCTGAAAACGCTTACCGTGATTCAGAATGCTGTGGACCTGATCCGGGGGCAGGGTCGGGACATCCATACGGGACCGAATGGTGATCACCTGTACGAACCGCCCGAAGGTGCGGTGAACGAAATCAACGCCATCCCGTTGGATGACGAACCTACTTACAAGCTCTATGCAGCCGCCAAAACCGTCGCCGTGTTCCAAGTGGAATCGACTGGCATGATGGACGCGCTACGGCGCATGAAACCGACCTGTATTGAAGACATCGTGGCGCTGGTGGCGCTGTATCGTCCCGGCCCGATGGAGAACATCCCGACCTATTGCGAGGTCAAGAACGGGCTGAAAGAAATCGAGTCTGTCCACCCCCTGATCGACCATATTCTTGAGGAAACTCAAGGAATTATCGTTTATCAGGAACAGGTTATGCAGATCGCGCAGGTCATGGCGGGCTACTCGCTTGGCGGCGCTGACCTACTGCGCCGCGCGATGGGTAAGAAAATCAAAGAGGCGATGGACGCTGAACGTCCCAAGTTTGAAAAAGGTGCTGCCGAAAATGGCGTGCCCGCCAAGAAGGCCTCGGAAGTTTTCGATCTTCTTGAAAAGTTCGCCAACTACGGTTTCAACAAATCCCACGCCGCTGCCTATGCGGTGGTCAGCTATCAGACTGCATGGCTGAAAGCCAATCATCCGGTCGAGTTTATGGCCGGCGTGATGAACTGTGATATCCACCTGACCGATAAACTGTCCGTCTATGCCAACGAAGTGCGGCGCGGCATGGATATCGAGATCGTGCCGCCCTGCGTGAACCGCTCGCTTGAGATGTTCAGCGTGAAAGACGGCAAGGTCGTCTATGGGTTGGGCGCCCTAAAGAACGTGGGCGTCGAAGCGATGAAACTGGTGGTCGAAGGCCGCAAAGTGGACGGCGTCGACAAACCTTTCGCCACGCTGTTCGACTTTGCCCGTCGCGTGGATCTGAAACGTGTCGGCAAGCGCCCGATGGAGATGCTGGCCCGCGCCGGTGCCTTTGATCAGCTGGACAAAAACCGCCGACGCATCTTCGACAGCTTGGATGGGCTGGTTGGCTATTCCACAGCAATTCATGAACAACGTGCCTCAAATCAGGTGTCGTTGTTTGGGGAAGCGGGCGATGATTTGCCCGAGCCGCGCCTGTCGCCCGTGGGGGACTGGTTGCCCAGCGAACGGCTGGCGGAAGAGCAAAAGGCGATTGGTTTTTACCTGTCGGGCCACCCGCTGGATGACTATATGGCAGCGCTGAAACGCAAGCAGGTTATGTCGTTGGCCGAGCTGGAAAAGAAAGCTGAACGCGGTGCATCCATCGCCAAGATTGCAGGCACTGTGGCCGGGCGGCAAGAACGCAAATCCGCACGCGGCAACCGTTTTGCCTTCGCGCAACTAACTGATCCGACAGGACAATACGAAGTCACGATTTTCTCGGAGGCACTTGAAAAATGCCGCGATTATCTTGAGACAGGGGCCAACGTGGTCGTGACGGTCGAAGCCACGATGGAAGCAGAACAACTAAAGCTGTTGGCGCGGTCGATATCACCGATCGACAACGTGGTTTCGGATGTGGGCGGCATGGCGTTGAAGCTGTATCTTGAGGAACCGTCCGTGTTGGAACAAGTCGCAACGCTGTTAAACGATGCTGCCGAAAAAGCTCGGAACGTGCGGCCCGGCGAAGTTTCCGTCTGTTTGATGGACCCCAGCCTGCCGGGCGAGGTCGAAATGACCCTTGGACAATCCTACCCGCTTAACCCGCAAATTAAGGGCGCGCTGAAATCACTAAATGGGGTGATTGATGTGGAAGAGGTCTAACAAAAGCTCAGCAGGTTGATGGACGCCAACATGCCTTAATAATGCGGTGGCCGTTCATCGCCCAGAACAACACCCCCAGAATTGCCTTGTTCGCGTTCGGCTTCGCGTTCCGTCAGGATGCGCACAAGATGTGACACACGCGCCAATTCGGCGTCCTGTTTTGTGACAACCTCGTTCAGCTCATCCACGGTTAGGCTAAGATGGGCGACGGTTTCTTCCAGCTGGGTGATGCGATCTTGTGTCATGGTGTCGTCATAACGTGGGTCACGGTCAAGACCCAGCGCTTTTTCTCACAAGCTGGATTGCGCGCGCAATTGCAGGCTTTCCTTGCCCCTGACGCCCCCATCCGCTAGACCGCCCGCGACACTTATCGGAACTGGGACCAGTCATGGCCAAGCAGAAAAAACAGCCCCGCCCCAAGGCAATCACACCCAAGGGATTTCGCGACTATTTCGGAGCGGAAGTGGACGAGCGCAAACTGATGCTCGACCAGATCGCGGCGGTTTACCATCGCTATGGTTTTGACGCGCTGGAAAGCTCGGCTGTAGAAACGGTCGAGGCGCTGGGCAAGTTCCTTCCCGATGTGGACCGCCCGAACGAAGGTGTGTTCGCCTGGCAGGACGAAGACGAGAACTGGATGGCGTTGCGCTATGACATGACGGCACCGTTGGCGCGTGTTTATGCCCAGCATCGCAATGATCTTCCATCGCCATATCGCCGCTATGCGATGGGTCCGGTCTGGCGCAATGAAAAGCCTGGACCGGGACGTTTCCGTCAGTTTTATCAATGTGATGCGGATACTGTTGGCACGGCAAGTATGGCGGCAGACGCCGAGATCTGCGCGCTTTTGGCCGACACTCTGGAAACCGTCGGCATCCCACGCGGTGACTATCTGGTGCGCGTGAACAACCGCAAAGTAATGAACGGTGTCTTGGAAGTCATGAGGGTCGAAGACGGCCCTGTGCGCGATGCAGTGCTGCGCACCATCGACAAGTTCGACAAGGTTGGAAAGGCTGGCGTGCGCGAGCTTCTGGGCAAAGGGCGATTGGATGCGTCAGGTGCCTATATCGACGGTGTTGGGCTGTCTGATGAACAGGCGGAACCGGTGTTGGCCTTCCTGACTTCGAAAGGTGCAACGGCAGAGGAAACCCTGTCGAACCTCCGCGTCGCTGTGGGGGATAGCGTGATTGGTGCCGAGGGTATCGCCGAGCTGGAAGAGATCGCGAAGCTCCTCTCTGCCCAAGGTTACGGCCCCGACCGGATCGAGATTGATCCCTCGGTCGTGCGCGGCCTTGGCTATTACACTGGCCCGGTGTTCGAGGCTGAACTGACCTTCGAAATCCTCGACGAAAAGGGCCGTCCGCGTCAGTTCGGTTCAGTCGCGGGTGGTGGTCGTTATGACGATTTGGTCAAGCGCTTCACAGGCCAAGCGGTTCCGGCAACGGGCATCTCAATCGGTGTTGATCGTTTGCTGGCGGCGCTTCGCGCCAAGGGACGCATGGACGGCAAGGCCATTGGTCCGGTCGTCGTGACCGTCATGGATAAGGCGCGTCTGGCGGATTATCAGTCCATGGTGTCCGAGCTGCGCAACGCGGGCATCCGGGCCGAAGTCTATCTGGGCAACCCTAAGAATTTCGGCAACCAGTTGAAATATGCCGACAAGCGCAACTCACCCGTCGCAGTGATCGCAGGCTCGGATGAGTTTGATGCCGGAAAGGTCCAGGTCAAGGATCTGGTGTTGGGTGCAAAGATTGCCGAAAGCGCCACGCTTGAGGAATGGAAAGAGCGCCCCAGCCAGTTCGAATGTGATCGCTCTGAACTGGTCGCCAAAGTGCGCGATATCATCGAGGCGTCTGATGACTGACAAGGCACAAATCCGGGCCGAAGCAACGCGGCTAAGGGGCTTCTTTGAAACGAACGGGGCACAGGTTGTCGAAGCTGATATCCTGCAGCCCGCTGGCACACTTCTGGACCTTTATGGCGAAGATATTCGCGGCCGCGCGTTCGTAAGTCATGACCCAATTCGCGGCGAGGTTATGCTGCGCCCAGACTTCACCGTGCCAGTGGTGCAAATGCACATGGCCGAGGGGGCAGAACCAGCGCGCTATACCTATATGGGCGAGGTGTTCCGCGCGCAGGAGCAAGTCGCCGAACGAGCACCAGAGTATTTCCAAGTGGGATACGAGGTGTTCGATCGTGACGCGCCGATCGATGCGGACGCTGAGGTTTTTGCCCTAATCCGCGAAGCGCTGGAACCATTGTCATTGCGTGCGGCTACTGGGGATATGGGTCTTCTGCTGGCTGCCGTGCGTGGCTTGAAAACGACCGATCGCCGCAAAGCCGCCCTGTTGCGTCATATCTGGCGTCCGCGCCGGTTCCGTGCGCTTCTAGACAGGTTCGCAGGCCGCGCGTCTTTGCCGGAAGGCCGCGAGGCGCTGTTGGCGCAAGGAGATCCGATGATCGATGCCGGGCCGCAAATCGGCCTGCGCAGCTCTGCCGAAATATCTGAGCGTGTTGACGCGTTGCGCGAAGACGCTGCTGCGGCCGCGATCTCAACGCAAGAGGTCGAACTGCTGGATGACCTTCTGGCCCTGCGCGAGACCACGTCGAATGTGCTGGAGCATTTGCGCGATATCGCAGTGGACATGCCCGCAATCGCAGATGCCGTTGACCGCTTGGAAGCGCGTGCCGAAGCGCTGGTTAAGCGTGGCGTGGATGTCGATACACTCGATTTCGAAGGCAGCTATGGACGCACGTCGATGGAGTATTATGACGGGTTTGTCTTCGGTTTCTACGCCGAAGCGCGCCCAGACCTGCCACCCGTTGCAACCGGCGGGCGCTATGATGCGCTGACCCGCGTTTTGGGCAATCAAAATGGCAGCGGTGAGATACCCAGCAGTTGGTGGGGTCATTCGGCCGGAGCTTCTGTTGGAACTTGGTGCGGGGGACAAAGCATGACGTTGAAGCTTGGAGTGCCCTCTAAGGGCCGCCTGATGGAGAAAACCTTTGATTGGTTCGGTGCGCGCGGCATTGAGCTGTCCCGTACAGGGTCTGATCGCGAATACGCGGCGGCCGTCAAAGGGATCGAAGGTGTCGAGCTTGTGTTGCTTTCAGCCGGTGAAATCCCGCGCGAGTTGGCCGCCGGCCGCATCCATTTGGGCGTGACCGGGTCGGACCTTGTGCGCGAGAAACTGGCGGCTTGGCCCGATAAAGTGTCAGAGCTTGCGCTTATGGGCTTTGGTCACGCAGATCTGGTGATCGCAGTGCCGAAATGCTGGGTTGATGTGAACACTCTGGACGACTTGGATGCGGTGGCAGCGGCGTTCCGCGCCAAACACGGATTCCGGCTGCGCATCGCCACCAAATATCACCGTTTGATCCGCGATCACCTGCGCGACCATGGTGTCGCGGACTATCAATTGGTGGATAGTCAGGGTGCCACCGAAGGCACCGTGAAAAACGAAACGGCCGAGGCGATAGCCGATATTACGTCGACTGGGGAAACTCTGCGCGCCAATCATCTGAAGATTTTAGCTGGCGTGCCCGTTCACAAATCGCAAGCGACCTTGTTCAAAGCACGAAGCGCTGATTGGAACGAAAACACCCGCGCGAGCTTTGCGGCGCTGACAGAAAAGTTGGGCATCCACGTCTAAGTGATTTAGACCTAGTGCGTGGGGTCCAGTGCCAGTTTCAGCCAGTCATGTAAGGGGTCCATCGCGGCAAGTTCGTCCGCGATAATTTGTGGTGCGTCTGGCCCAAAAATCTCATGCTGCGGCACATGATCATTCCACCAGACGATCCCTTTGCGGCGAAGCAGCTCGCCTTGGGGGTGGTCTGCTTCCCATTCCATTGGAATACGCTTCAATTCTGGCTCTGATAATCTCAGGCTGTTTGCGACGGCTTTCGCATTCAGCTCTGTCAGAACTTCACCCTGCGGGCCCGCCACTGTCTCGCGCCAATGCTCAAGGACGTTGCTGTCAAATGCGAACTGCCCAAAGCCGACCACAAGATGATCCATTTGCAGACCCACCATCCAGCTGGCACCGGTTTGCGCATCCGAAAAGCCGATATGGATATGGGTGTTGTAGGGTGTCTTATCTTTGGAAAACCGCAGATCACGGTGCATGCGAAAGAATCCGGGTGCTCACCTCGGTTGCATATCTTGCTGTGAGTATCTGATTTAGAGCATCAGAGAACTGTTTGGCCGCGTCTTTGACATGATCCGAATAGCGCTGCTTGTTGGCTTCGAACCATTCGCGGCGATTGTTCTGGGACAGGTCACGAAGAAACGTCAGGGTTTCATCGCTGAACCAATTCATGATGCGGGGTCCTGCGGGTCGGAAAATCCAGCGGCCTTGTGGCTACCATCACAGAACGGCTTGTTCTTTGACGCTCCACATCGACATAAAAACGCCTTGCCGACCGTACCAATCCGTTTACCTGTGCCCGAGCAAATTTCAAGATTTCCATCGACCATCAATGGCCCGTCAGAGCGGCGGGACACGTTGGCGGGGCCGCCAGCATCTTCGTTTTGCTTTGGTGTCTCAGGGGCTGGTTCCCCAGTCGCTTCAAACCCACCCTCAACATGGCTGTAGTCGCAGTAGGGTTTGTTCTTAGACAATCCACAGCGACATAGGGCAACCCGGTTTTCACGTTCGCCGCCTTCGACGCAGACATCGCCGGCAAAGATCAACGGACCGTTTTCCAAGATCGCCAACCTGTTAATTTTTGGCGCGCGTTCTTCCACACCGCTTGGCCGCTTGAATGCCAAAGCCCCGGATGGACACGAGCGTATCATCGCGGCGATTTCTTCGGCACTTGCATTGTCAGGCTGTACCCAAGGGCGCTTTGACGGATCGAAAACTTCCGGCAGTTGAAGAAAGCAATTTCGCGCGTGAATGCATCGGTTCAAGTCAAATGTGACAGTTATATCTTGTCCAGAATACTCTTTACGTTTCATACGTGGCTCCCCCGCTGCGTATGTGCAGCCTAGCGCCATTCCTGAAATTCGCAAAATCACGAAAAAGGGCGTCGGAGTTCCGACGCCCTTCGTTCATGTTGTAGCCTTGCTTTTCGCGTCAGCGTTAGCGTTTGCGCGAGCGTAAGAAACCCGTGATGTCATAGGCTTGATCAAGGATCGGTTGGGCAATGGCGTTGGCTTTGTCAGCGCCTTCGCCCAGAATACGGTCGATCTCGGCTTTGTCGTTCATCAAGCGTGACATCTCGGTCGAGATCGGAGCAAGCTTGTCGACTGCCAAATCCGCCAGCGCGGGCTTAAATCTACCCCAACCAGCACCGGCATATTCTGCGATCACCTGTTCCCCCGTCAGACCGGAAAGTGCCGCGTAGATATCAACAAGGTTCTTGGCCTCAGGACGACCCTTCAACCCTTCTAGGGTTTCAGGAAGAGGCTCCGAGTTGGTTTTGGACTTCTTGAACTTTTTGACAATTGTGTCCGCATCATCCGTCATGTTGATGCGCTCCATGTCACTTTCACCCGACTTCGACATCTTCTTGGAATCCATCACGCAGGTTCATCACGCGGGTTGCGGGGCCATCGATGATGGGTTCGGGCATGGGGAAGAAGTCTTCGGCACCGAAATCGTGGTTGAACTTGGCGGCGATGTCGCGCGTCAACTCCACATGTTGTTTCTGATCCTCGCCCACAGGTACATGGGTGGCATGATAAAGCAGGATGTCAGCCGCCATCAGGGCAGGGTAGGCATAAAGACCCAGCGAGGCTTTCTCGGCGTTCTTACCGGCCTTGTCCTTGAACTGCGTCATGCGGTTCATCCAGCCCAAACGTGCGACGCAATTAAACAACCATGCCAATTCGGCATGTGCGGGCACCTGGCTTTGGTTGAAAAGAACCGATTTTGATGGATCGATGCCAGCGGCCAGATAACCAGCCGCGACTTCGCGGGTCGCATCTTTCAGCTCTTTCGGGTCTTGCCAGACGGTGATGGCATGCAGGTCGACGACGCAATAGATTGCCTCGAAATCCTGTGCCTGCATGTCCACAAATCGCTTGATGGCCCCTAGGTAGTTGCCCAAGGTCAGCCCGCCCGAGGGTTTGACCCCCGAAAATACGCGCGGCGTGTGATTGGTCATGTGTTTGCTCCGTCTGGAATTATGTGCCCTTGTCGATTACCTAGCTGTGTAGAAACCGTCAAGGAAAGCCCGGAGAAACCCGGGATAGGAGCAGTGAATGAGCCATATCCAAGAAGAAAGTCCCGTGAATCCATTGCCGCCCGTGGTCATTGCGCTGTCAGTGTTTCTGGTGGGAATCGAACTTGTATTTGTGGCCGGCAATGCTGGGCTGATCGGAGGGGCGGACGCCGCAGGTTGGCGCATCACCACGATCGAGAACTGGGGCTTTCGTGAGCCATTGTTTTCGTGGATGGTTGAAAATGGACGTTTTCCCCTGAAGGACTTGGCGCGGTTCTTTACCTATTCCTTCCTGCACTTAAGTTTCATGCACCTTCTGTTCGTTTTGGTTTTCCTATTGGCACTTGGAAAAATGGTTGGTGAAGTGTTTTCAGCTTTTGCTTTTCTGGTCGTATTTTTTGGGTCTGCGATTTTCGGTGCGCTTGCTTATTGGCTGGTTTGGGACACAGGGGTCGTTTTGTTTGGTGGATACCCGGCGGTTTATGGCTTGATTGGAGCGTACACTTTCATTCTGTGGGCTGAACTGTCGGCCACAGGCGGCAATCAGCTTTCCGCGTTCCGTATCATCGTCTTCTTGCTGGGCATTCAGCTTATCTTCGGACTGCTGTTTGGGGCAGGGCTGAACTGGGTCGCCGAGATTGCTGGATTTGTCGCAGGCTTTGGTCTGAGTTTTCTGGTCAGCCCCGGTGGCTGGTCGCGCGTCCTGAAAAGATTGCGTCGGCGGTAATGCCGGTCAGCGGCTTGACCGCTACGAAGTCTGGACGGAAATGAATGCTCTGAAAAGAAAACACCGGGCGTGGGTTATCCGCGGCGGAATGCGGATTTAATCTCAGAGAACCTGAAGGCGCCAAACAGCTGACCAAGGACCGCGTAGATCGCGATCCCTCCGATAACTAGAATGAGAAGGGCGATGATCTTTAGCCCTGCCAACCCAAACATTGGCCCCATCACGATCAGCATGGCCCATAGGGCCGCGCCCATCGCCCAGCTGGCCGCCACGATGCGCCAGAAACGGGACCAGAAGCGTGCGTCAAAGCGGGTTTCCTCGCCCATGCGCGCCGCGCCGACCCATGTAAGCAATGCAATTGTCCATCCAGCGACCGTGGTGGCAATGGCTGCAGCGATGAAGCCAATGTAGTAGCTAAGCCCAATCGCAAGGACTGCATTCACGATCATGCCGACCAGCGCGAAGTAGAAGGGTGTTTTTGTGTTCTCCCGCGCGAAATAGGCCGAGGCCAAAACCTTTTGCAGCACGAATGCAGGAAGCCCTGCGCCATAGATGGCCGTGGCAAGGGCTGTCCAAGCCGTATCATCGGCCGAGAACGCCCCGCGTTGAAATAGCACCTCGATCAGCTGAGTTGGCACCACCATCAACGCAACGGCAGCGGGGATGGTCAGGGCCAACGACATCTCACCCGCGCGGCTTAGGGCTTCGCGGCTTGCAATCGCATCGCCTGCCCGCAGGTTGCGCGACAGCTCGGGCAGAAGCACGACACCAATGGCAATCCCAACCACGCCCAAAGGCAATTGGTACAGGCGGTCAGCATAGTACAGCCACGCCACAGCGCCTTCGTAAAAGCTGGCAACCTGACGACCGACCAGAAGGTTGATCTGGGTCACACCGCCGGCAAGGGCAGCAGGGGCCGCGATGATCGCAAGGCGCTTTAGTTCAGGCGTCATATGCGGCATGCGCGGGATCAGACGGTAGCCTGCGCGACTGGCCGCCATCCACACCAAGGCCACTTGCGCAACGCCCGCGACCGGTACCGTCCAGGCAAGGGTGGTCCCGAGGTCAAAGCCCGCCATGTCCGCCACAAGCATGGCCGCAATGAAGATCACATTCAGAAGCACGGGGGCCGCGGCTGCAGCCATGAAACGCCCCGTGGCGTTTAGAACCCCTGACAGAAGCGCGGCCAGCGAAATGAACAAGATGTAAGGGAAGGCGATGCGCCCGTAGGTCACCGCCAGATCAAATCGGCTGTCTTCAGTAAAGCCGGATGCCATGGCGTAAACCAGTGCTGGCATGAAGATCTGCGCAATGATTGAGAATATCACAAGGATGAACGCAAGGCCTGAAAACGCATCGCGCGCAAACTCAAACGCGCCTTCACCACCTTCATGTTTCTTGGCGAACATAGGCACAAACGCCACGTTCAGCGTGCCCTCGGCGAAGAAACGACGAAACATATTGGGAAGCGAGAACGCGATCAGGAACGCTTCGGCCACGGCAGAAGAGCCCAGAAATGCACCTATCATGATGTCGCGCACGAAGCCCAGAATGCGGCTGGCCATTGTCCAACCACCAACGGTCATGAAGCCTCGTGCCAGTCTCGATGCCATTATGAGGTTGCCCTTTCCGCGCCTTTTTCGATGGCTGCACGCAGCTTGTCTTCCAAAAGCTTCTTTTTGTGCTCGGCGTAGAATTTCAAACCGAACATGTCTTTGACATAGAAGCTGTCCACCACCTGTTCGCCATAGGTCGCGATAACGGCTGAGGCAATATAAACATTGGTGTTGGCCAGGGTGCGTGTCAGGTCATACAGCAGACCGGGGCGGTCGCGGGTGTCGACTTCGATGATGGTGTAGATCTCAGAACCATCGTTATCGAAGGTGATTGTGGTGGGCACTTTGAAGGCGCGCTCGCGTTTCTTGATCTTGTCGCGCCCGGCGATGGCCTCATGCGCCACAACCTCGCCCTTCAGCATCTTGTGGATCATCCGGGTCAGGCGTTTAAGCTTCGTGATATCGTACGGGCTGCCATCTGCATCCTGCATCCAAAAACAAGCCGTCGCGTATCCATCCTTAGAGGTATAGGTACGCGCGTCCACGATGTTGGCGCCAACCGCAGATAGGGCACCAGCAAGCCGCGAAAAAATCCCCGGATGGTCAGCCAGCACCACATAGGCGCGGGTTACATCACGGTCTTCGTCAGGCTCCAGTTCGATCCGTACTTCGTCATCTTCGATATCCTTTAGAAGGCGGGCAAACACCGTATGGGCTGAGACATGAAGCCCCTGCCAGTAAGAATCGTAGTGACGGGCGGTTTCGACTTTTAGGTCTTTGGGTTTCCAATCGCTCAGCGCTTGACGCAATGCGCGCTTTGCTTCGGTACCACGGCTTTCCCGGTTCAGCGCCTCCATCCCGTCTTCCAACGCCCGGCGGGTCTGGTTGTAAAGCGTGCGGATCAACGTCGCTTTCCAGTTGTTCCATGTGTTCGGCCCGACCCCACGAATGTCGCAGACGGTCAGCACTGTCAGCAGATACGAACCGTCGCACAGACCGTACGGCTTTCGCGAAATCCCGCACGGTGCGCGGATCGGCAATGTCGCGTTTCTGTGCCATGTCGGACATCAGAAGATGATAGCGCACCAGCCATTCGACGGTCTCGCATTCACGCTGTGTCAGGCCAAGACGGGGGGCCACTTTGCGGGCAATTTGCGCGCCCAATATGGAGTGATCCTGCGGGCGTCCCTTGCCGATATCATGCAGCAGCATCGCCACCATAAGCGTCTTGCGATTGACGCCCTTGTCGATGATCTCCGAGCTGATCGGCAGCTCATCTTCCAGCTCGTGCCGTTCAATCTGCGCGAAGTTCGAGATCACTTGGATCGTGTGCTCGTCAACGGTGTAGCTGTGGTACATGTTGAATTGCATCATCGCCACAATGGGCTCAAATTCGGGGATGAAAGCAGACAAAACGCCAAGTTCATTCATCCGGCGCAATGCGCGTTCCGGGTTGCCGTGTTTCAGCAGAAGATCAAGGAAAATGCGGACGGCTTCCTTGTTCTTGCGCATCTCATCGTCGATCAGATCAAGGTTATGTGACACCAGCCGCATGGCGTGTGGGTGAATCAACATGCCCGTACGCAAGCCTTCTTCGAAGATGCGAAGAAGGTTCAGATTATTGGACAGGAAATCGGTTTCGTCGCCCACATCAAGGCGCCCATGTTTTTCGACAAACCCGTGTTTCAGCTTTTTGCGCCGTTTCAAAAGCCGCATCAATCGCGGCTCCTGCTTCAGGTGCTGGGCCTCAAGCGCGGTCAGCACGATACGGGTCAGGTCGCCCACTTGGGTTGCGTGGCGGAAATAGGATTGCATGAAATGCTCCACGCCCCGGCGGCCCTCGGTGTCCTTGAAACCCAACCGATCCGCCACTTCGACCTGCAAATCGAAGTTCAGCTGATCTGATGGGCGGTTGGTCAACAGATGCAATTGGCAGCGCACGGCCCAAAGAAACCCTTCTGCTTCGCGGAAGGTTTCGAACTCATCCTCGGTAAACACACCTTTCGAGACCAGCTCGGACGGATGAGACACGCGGTGTTGATACTTGGCGACCCAAAAAAGCGTCTGCAAATCGCGCAGGCCGCCTTTGCCTTCTTTCACATTAGGCTCGACCACATAGCGCTGCCCTTGCTTTTCATGGCGGGCATCACGTTCGGCTAGTTTTGCTTCAATGAAGTCAGCCAAAGTGTCGTTGAACAGATCGCTCCAAAGCCGGTCGTCCAGTTCCCGCGCCAATTCTTGATCGCCACAGATCGGCCGCTGTTCCAGCAAGGAGGTACGGATCGTATAGTCCTCGCGCCCCAGTCGTAGGCAATCTTCAATTGTACGTGCTGAATGGCCCACTTTCAGGCGCAAATCCCAAAGCATATAGAGCATGCTTTCGATGACGCTTTCGGCCCAAGGGGTGATTTTGTAAGGCGTCAAAAACAGCAGATCCAAGTCAGATTGCGGTGCCATTTCGCCACGACCACATCCTCCGACAGCGATCACCGCGATCCGCTCGGCCGTCGTTGGCAAAGGAAGAGGGTGAAGCTTCTCAGTTGCGACACGATGAACGCATCGAACAATGCCGTCGGTCAAATGGCTGTAAGCTGCAATCGCGGGATGGGCGTCCAGGGGGTCTTTCGACAGCGCGTCAGCAATCTTCGTGCGTCCTGCCTTGATGCTGTCGCGAAGCGCGGAAACCGTCAGTTTGCGAATTTCCGAGGCATCTTTGGCATCTTCAAACGCATGCTCCAGCTTTTGCCAGAGAGCGTCTTCGTTCAGGATTTCTTCGGCAGGGCAAATAAGATGCCCCGCCGTTTGGGCCGGAAGGTTCCGGTCTGCCTCAGAACCCGGCACCGGCAAAGCTTCTGGGCGCAGGATCAATGATAGCAAGTTGCCCGTTTTGGATCTGCGCAATTGCAAGACCGCGCTGATTGGTGCCGTTAGCACGCAGGCGGAATACACCGTTCACGCCGACAAAGCCTTGGGGTTGGGTCAAAGCAGTTGTGGTCAAAGCGTTGGATTTTCCAGCCTTCACAAGCGCACCAATGGCCGCAATGCCGTCATAGGCCAAGCCCGCGATGGGGTGAGGCGATGCGCCGTACCGGGCTTGATAACGACCGGCAAAGCGGCTGCTCAGCGCAGGATCAGGAATGGCGAACCATCCGCCCTGTAGGCCTGGAAGTGCCATTGCATTGGCGGGGATATCCCAGCGTTGCAGGCCTATATATTGGACTTTTGCAGGATCAACGCCGTTTTCAGGCAGCAGACCGGCCAGGAAAGGCAGTGCGCCCGATGTGCCAGAGGTCAGGAAGACCGATTGCGCACCCGAACTGCGCACCTTGGCGCTGATACCGGGCAGTGCGTTCACGATGCCGTTCTGAGACAGCTCAAACGAGGCCGATCCAGCAAGCGTTGCGCCCGAATTCTGGATGGCGGCTTCAATGGCGGCGCGTCCTTGGGCCTCGGCTTGGTCGTTGCCGTTCAGGACCATGATGCGGCCTTTACCCTGGCGCACTGCAAAGCGAGTCAGGCGGTTGGCGGTGTTCTGGAAGGTGTTACCCAAAATGAAGACGTTTCCGCCCGCGATGCTTGGGTTGTTCGAAAAACTCAGCACATTCACGTTGCGTCGTGCGACGGCAACACCGGCGGCATTGGCGCTTTGGGCGAAAACCGGACCAATAATGATCTTCGCACCATCATTCACCGCCTTGGTCGCCATCGAGGCCGCCTGATTCGCGCTGCCAGCGGTGCTGTAGACACGCAGATCAATCTTGACCCCGGACAGTTCAGACATGGCTAGGCGGGCGGCATTTTCCAGCGATTGGGCAAGGTTGGCATCATTGGCCGACCCCGATCCCGACGGTACCAGAAGGGCAACTGGTACGGGTTTATTCGTGTTAATGTTTTGGCCAACTTGCGGAGCTGCGACGTTACAGGCAACAAGGGCAGAAAGAGACGCAAAGGCGGTAAGTGCACCCAGCGCCTTGCGGGTGCGTGCGAAAACGGCAAACATATAATATCCTTTCCCGGGCGAGGCAGAACGCACCCCGACAGACCGCGCCATAATAACCCTCAGAACAGACAGGTCCAGAGTGAAACCCCTGATTACCCCCCTTGAGCCCGGACTTTATCTGGTTGCGACACCGATTGGGAACGCCCGTGACATAACCCTGCGGGCACTTGATGTGCTGGCATCAGCTGATGTGATTGCCGCCGAGGATACTCGAACCACACGTAAGCTGTTGGAAATCCATGGGGTATCTTTGGGGGACAGAAAAGTCATCGCCTATCACGACCATTCCGGAGAGGCGGGCCGTGCGGGCATTCTGAAGCTGATCGGACAGGGCAAATCAGTGGCTTATGCAAGCGAAGCAGGCAGTCCACTTATCGCCGATCCCGGCTTTGCTCTGGCACGTGAAGTTGCGAAAGAGGGCCATCATGTCACCGCGTTGCCCGGCGCCACGGCTGCGATCACCGCGATCAGCCTGTCTGGTCTGCCTTCGGACCGCTTCTGTTTTGCTGGCTTTGCGCCATCTGCCAAAGGAGCACGTCAGAAGTGGCTGGCTGAACTTTTGGTCATGCCGGCCACGCTGATCATTTACGAAAGCCCGAAACGCATTAACCGCTTGTTAGAGGAGCTGTGTTCCACTGAAGCAAAGTCACGTCCGGCCGCTTTGTGCAGGGAGCTGACCAAGAAGTTCGAAGAAATCAGGCGTGGGACGGTCCAGGATCTTCTTGATCAGATACCCGAGATGACTTTGAAAGGTGAAATCGCCCTTGTGCTGGGGCAGTCCGAAGAGGGCGAGGAAGAGGTGGATCTGGAACAGATGCTAACCAATGCATTGCAGGACATGAGCATGAAGGACGCTGTCGCTATGGTGACGCAAGCAACCGGCCTGCCGCGCCGAAAGGTTTATCAGACTGCTTTGAGCATGGGCCGTGACCAATGAGCGGGATGGTTTCATATCTCTCAGGTATCGCTGCCGAAGATAGTGTGGCACGGGCCTATCAGCAGGGTGGACGGGAAGTGGCTTTTCGTCGTTGGCGCGGCAAACAGGGTGAGATTGATCTTATTGTGCGGGACCAAGACGAAGTCATCTTTGTTGAAGTAAAGAAATCCCGTGATTTTCTGCGCGCGGCAGAAGCCCTGTCAAAGCCACAAATCAAGCGGCTTTTCCAAACGGCCGCTGAGTTCCTGACGGGCGAACCCAAAGGCGACCTGACGCCGACACGCTTTGATGTCGCACTTGTGAACGGTTCAGGCGAAATCCAGATCATTGAAAACGCATTGGGATACTGATCCCCATTGCGCCACGGGCTGCTCTGCCCCATTTATGGGAGACTGAATTCAGACGGAGCCCCCCATGTCGCTTAAAGTTGCCATTCAAATGGACCCGATCGATCACGTCGATATCAATGCCGACAGTTCATTCCGCATCGCCGAAGAGGCTCAGGCGCGTGGGCACAGCCTTTTTTACTACACGCCTGATCAGCTTAGCTATCGCGAGGGGCGCGTCATGGCACGCGGCTGGCCTCTGACTGTTCGACGTGAGCAGGGAAATCACTTCACCCTTGGCGAATTGCAGGATGTAGACCTTGCCACAATGGACGTGGTCTGGCTTCGGCAGGATCCGCCCTTTGACATGGGCTACATCACAACAACCCACATTCTGGATATGGTTCACCCCGACACGTTGGTTGTGAACGACCCGTTCTGGGTGCGAAACTACCCGGAGAAGCTGTTGGTTCTTGAGTTCCCTGACCTGACGCCACCAACAATGATCGCGCGTGATTTCGCCACGCTGAAATCATTCAAAGACGCGCATGGCGACATTATTTTAAAGCCACTTTATGGCAATGGTGGTGCGGGTGTGTTCCGTCTGGACGACAATGATCGCAACCTTGCGTCGCTGCACGAGCTGTTTGCTGGTATCAACCGCGAGCCGCTGATTGCTCAGAAATTCCTGCCTGACGTCTCGAACGGGGATAAGCGTATTATCTTGGTCGATGGCGAGCCCGTTGGCGCGATCAATCGTGTGCCAGCTGCGGGTGAAACCCGTTCAAATATGCATGTGGGTGGGCGCCCTGAAAAAGTTGGTCTGACCGAGCGTGATCGCGAAGATCTGCGAGGCGATTGGCCCGCTTTTGCGTGAAAAAGGCCAAGTCTTTGTAGGCATCGATGTGATTGGCGATTACCTAACCGAAATTAACGTGACCTCGCCCACGGGCATTCAAGAGCTTGAACGCTTTGATAGAACCAACGTGGCCGAAAAGATCTGGCAGGCGATCGAGGCACGCCGCGCATGAGCTGGCTGCGTCGCCCACTGAACCTCTGGCTGCGCTTGACTGAGCGACCAGCGCTGACCCGTGCCACGCCTGAAACCGTGGGCCGGGTGCGGCGCCGGTTCGAGACGGTGACACGCTTGTCGCTGCATCCGCCGCGCGGCTTGCAATACACATGGCACGACATGGCCCGTCCGGTGATGGAAATTGATCCGGGTGTGGCTGAGGACGCGCCAATCCTTCTGTATTTCCACGGCGGCGGCTACTTCTTTGGCTCGCCCCGCACCGTGCGCAACATGGTCGGGCGTATTGCACGGGATGCTGGCGCGCGCGCCTTTCTACCCTCCTATCGCCTCGCGCCCGAATATCCGTTCCCTGCAGCCCCGGATGATGCGCTTGCGATCTATAAAGAGGTCATTGCAGCCCATCCCGACCGGGCTGTTATTGTTGGAGGGGACAGTGCCGGTGGTGGATTGGCGCTGGCTTTGCTTGCGCAGATCGTTGCTTTGGACTTGCCGAAGCCCGCGCTGACCATCGCGTTGTCGCCTCTGACCGATTTGACCTCAAGCGGTGCGTCGATCCGGGACAACGACAAGACCGAAGTGGTCTTGCCGGCCGAACGAATGTCTGAGCTTGCTGCCTACTACCTTGATGGCGCGGATGCGCTTGACCCGCGCGCAAGCCCTCTTTTTGCGACATACACAGGGGCGACGCCTGTCTTGATCACAGTCAGCCGGTCCGAGATCTTTTTGGATGACGCCCGCCGAATGGCTGCGTCGTTGGAAAAACAGGGTGTGTCTGTGGATTTACAAGAAGACGACGGGCTTGCGCATGTTTGGCAGATGTTTGCAGGGCCTTTGCCTGAAGCCAACAAATCCATCAGCCGGATTGCGCATGCGATTAAGCGTGCAGTGGACGATCACGGGAATGGCGTGACAAGGCGATAGCCCAACGCTTCGGCAATATGGCCGCGTTCGACGCAATCTGCCCCGTCCAGATCTGCGATTGTGCGCGCAACACGCAAAACGCGGTGATATCCGCGGGCGGATAGGCCAAACCGATCGGCGGCTTTGTTCAGGATATCACGCCCTTCTGCGTCTGGCGTGGCAACGCGTGTCAGCAGATCCCCTTCGATATCGCAATTTGTTGTAACATCTGGCTGGTCGGCATAGCGCTGCGTCTGCCGTTCACGTGCAGTGGCAACCCGTTCAGCGATGACCGACGATGGCTCTCCGGTTGCAGGAAGATCGAGGTCTTGGAAGCTGACGGGCGGGACGTCCAGCCGCAGATCAAATCGGTCCAGAAGTGGCCCGGAAATTTTCTTCATATAGTCCTCACCGCAGATCGGTGCGCGGTTACAAGCACGCCCGGCATCGGTCAGGTATCCGCACTTGCAGGGATTTGCTGCGGCGACCAGCAGAAAGCGGCTGGGATAGCGTAAATGCGCATTCGCGCGCGCCACCGTCACGTCGCCCGTTTCCAATGGTTGGCGCAGCGTTTCAAGCGTTTGACGATTGAACTCTGGAAACTCATCCATGAACAACACGCCATTATGCGCCAAGCTAATTTCGCCGGGTTTGGCCCCGCGCCCTCCGCCCACAATTGCCGCCATAGACGCTGTATGATGCGGCGAACGGAAGGGACGTGTTTGCGAAATACCACCCGCATCCAGCAAGCCGGACACAGAATGGATCATCGAGGTTTCGAGCGCCTCGCGCGCGGATAAGGGCGGCATGATGCCGGGAAGGCGGGCTGCAAGCATCGACTTGCCCGAACCAGGCGTCCCGATCATCAATAGATGATGGCGGCCAGCTGCCGCGATTTCCAGCGCGCGTTTGGCGCGTTCCTGCCCCTTTACCTCGGCCAAGTCTTTGAATGTCGTTTCAACTGTAATCTGGCCCGCAACGGCAGGTGCGATGGGCGATTGTCCAGTAAAATGCTGAAGCACCGCCGCCAGACTTTCGGCAGCCAGAACCTTGGTGGCATCAATCCATGCAGCTTCGGCCCCGCAAGGCTTCGGGCAAATCAGGTCCAGTCCTTTCTCCGCCGCTGCAAGTGCCGCGGGCAGGGCACCCAGAACAGGTATCAACGAGCCATCCAGAGACAGCTCGCCTATGGCCAGCGTATTTGCCAACTCGTCCCGCTCCAGCATTCCTGCTTCAGCCAAAAGCGCCAGCGCGATGGGCAGATCAAAGTGGGATCCTTCTTTGGGCAGGTCTGCAGGGGACATGTTGATTGTTATTTTGCGAGGGGGCAGCGCCACGGACATGGCGGCCAAGGCTGATCGGACGCGTTCGCGCGCCTCGGACACCGCTTTGTCGGGCAGTCCAACGATCGAGAATCCCGGCAATCCGGGGGATAGGGCGCATTCGACTTCGACGATGCGCGCATCGATGCCTTCAAATGCCACTGTGCTGATACGTGCCACCATGATCCAGCCTGCCCCTTGTTCTTGAGCAGGCTAGATTGCCATGGTTAGCAAAACGTTAATTCCGGCGTTCAGGCGTTGTGAGCAGCCACCATTTCCATGAAGGCGGGCCAAGCTTCGGAATCGCTTATGGTTTTGTCGCGACAGCCGGGATTGCAAAACCCCCAGACCTGCCCATTCAGCTCAAGGAAATCCGTGACGGGTTTGCCTGAATAGGGACACACCTCGTTGATCGAAGGACCCTCGGATTGGGATGCATCGAGGGGGGAGGGACCGGGCCAATCCGCCAAAGGCAATCCTTCGATATAGGGCACGGGGTCATAGGATTTTAAAAGCCCAATGGCCCGCCAGCGGCGAAATGCAGGGTCAGCAAGATGAGCTGCGACATAGTCTTGTGCCGCCTCACTTACGGGCAATCCAAAGCCCGCAATCCGCGCCGCGACCGGCGCATAAAACACGTCCGCGAGCGAATAGTCTCCGAAAAGCCATGGGCTATCCTCGCAACCAAATTGCTTCCAAGCAGTGTTCCAGAGCTCTTCAATCCGAAGTAGGTCAGTATTGACGTCGCGACTTACGGAAAACCCCTCGACAACTCCCAAAAGCTGCATCGGGCAATCGTTTCGCAGGGCTCCAAAGCCAGAATGCATCTCGGCCACCAGCCAGCGCGCCAAGGCACGGGCGGCGGGGTCTTTGGGCCACAGCCCAGCCTCAGGGTGACGTTCGGCCAACGTTTCTGCGATGGCAAGAGTATCGCCAACGGGTGTTCCGTCGGGTGTACAGATTGCCGGCACGAACCGGGCCGGAGCAAGCTTTTCAAGGTCTTGCTTCAATGTACCACTATATAGTCCAGCTAAATGCGTGCGGTGGGGGATGTTGAATTTCTCAAACATCAGCCAGCCGCGCAAGGACCAGCTCGAAAAACTCTGGTCACCGATATAAAGGTCATAAGTCATTGGCTCAGGTTAGCGATGAAAGCGACCGGCGCAATTTCCTTTTTGTGACGGGCAGGATCACGGCAGATGATTAATCTGCCCAACGGACCAGCGTATTCCGTCCCAGTCCAGCCGTGTAACAGACAGGTTATCTATCTTGTGGCTAAGGGCCTGGTAGGCGGTCAGATCGCCTGCGATAGCGATCTGGGTTAGGATCACGCCGAAATGGGCGACGGCCACGATGTTGCGGTGATCGCTTTGGTTCAAGCCGTCCACCACAGCTGTCACACGCGCAGAAAGCTGGTCCCAGCTTTCGCCCCCCGGCGCTTCGTGGTCGCCGGGCGTTTCCCAAAAGGCCCGCGACAGCTTTGGGTCACGCTCTGATACTTCCTGCCACCCCAATCCATCCCATTCACCGAAATGAAATTCGCGCAAATCGGGGTGATGCGGCAGACGTGTTCGCCCGCCTCCGATTGCATCCGCCGTGTCCGATGCGCGGATCAGATCACTTGAAATCACTGCGGCGCGGTCTGGCAGATGATCTGATAGCCGCGCCAGAGCCGCAGTATCCGAAAGATCTGCTGGCAAATCGCGCCAGCCCACCATGTTTTTGGCATGCGTTGGACCGTGGCGTACCCACCACCATGTGACGGGTTTGGTCACGGTGCACCGTTGGGCAACACACCCTTCAGTGCCAAGGGCAAGCCGGCCATAACTGTGATTGCCAGATCCGCCTTTGCTGCGATGCGTTGGTTCAGCTCGCCCTGCGCCTGTCTGAACCGGCGCGCTAAAGCGTTTTCGGGTACAATCCCAGCGCCCACTTCATTCGAGACGACAACAACCGGGGCCGCGCAGTCGGACATGGCTTTAAACAGAGTACCTTCTGCGTCGCCCAGATTGGTCTCGGCAAACAATTGATTCGACAGCCACATGGTCGCGCAATCGAACAAAACAACCTCGTTCTCCTGCGCGCAGGAAAAGGCGGCAGATGCGTCTAGCGGTGCCTCGATCGTGCGCCATCCGTCCCCCCGTCGCGTTTGGTGACGAGCGATCTTGTCATCCATTTCGGCGTCGAAAGATTGTGCGGTGGCGATATAAAGCATCGGACGTCCGGTGCCCAAGACCAGCCGTTCGGCATAGTCCGATTTGCCCGAGGCCGCGCCGCCTAATACAAGGGTCAGAGGGGGAAGTTTCATACTCATGCCTCCGAGGTGACATTGCGGCATATGGCGCGTCAAGTTGAAAGCCCTTGCCGGGGGTGATTGTTGCAGCCTAGCTTGTCATCATGAAAGCCCTTTTATGTGCCCTGATCACTTGCGCATCCCCTGCGTTTGCCCAATCCCTTGATGTAAATGCCGACGATCTGTCGCGCTTGAAAGCGGCTGATGTCGTCATCATTGGCGAGGTGCATGACAACCCCACTCATCACGCCACGCAAGCGCAAATCGTGGAGGAACTGCAACCCGCGGCGCTGGTGGTTGAGATGTTAATCAAGGCTGATGCAGACGCGCTGGCGCAAGACCCCAAGGCTTTCGCTGCGCGCTGGGCGGAAATTGGGTGGCCTGATTATAAGATGTATTTGCCGATTTTTGACGCTGTTCGCAGTCAGGATCCCCCCGGTGCGATCATCGGCGCAGGGGTGTCGCGTGATGTGGCAAAGGCGACCTATTCGGATGGGGTTGCTGCACATTTCACAGGCGACGCGGTGGCTTATGGCTTGAACCAACCGTTGATGGAAGACCAATACGCTGCTCGGATTGAGCTTCAGTTTCATGCCCATTGCGAAGCGATGCCGCGTGAGATGCTTGGTGGAATGATCGAGGTGCAGCGCCTGCGTGATGCTATTTTGTCCCTGCGCGTGGTGCAGGCTGTTTCTGACACTGGCGGACCGGTGGTGGTTATCACCGGAAACGGCCATGCACGTAAAGATTGGGGTGTGCCTGCCTACTTGGCGCGCGTTGCGCCGGAATTGACGGTGATCTCTGTCGGGCAGGGCGAAGATGGTGTGCTGACCGAGGGTGGGTTTGACATCGTTTTGGACGCTCCTGCGCCTGAACGTCCTGATCCTTGTGATCAGTTCAAATAGCACCTGACCATTGAAAGGCAGGCCGTGCTCCCGTAACTGTTTGATTGTACTTCAAAGGGGATCCCTATGCTGGCTGGCAAACACATCCTACTGATCATCGGTGGTGGCATCGCCGCCTTTAAATCGCTTGATCTGACCCGACGGCTGCGTGAACGCGGGGCCGAGGTGACGCCCGTGATCACCAAGGCAGGGCAGGAATTCGTGACGCCGCTATCCGCTTCTGGATTGGCAGCGAACAAAGTCTACACCGATCTGTTTGATCTGACCGACGAGGCCGAGATGGGCCATATCGAGTTGTCGCGCGCGGCCGATCTGGTCGTCGTCGCCCCCGCAACGGCGGACCTTCTGGGCAAGATGGCCGGTGGTCTGGCGAATGATCTGGCATCGACACTTCTGATGGCGACAGACAAGCGGGTGTTGGTAGCGCCAGCCATGAACGTCCGTATGTGGGAACACCCCGCCTGCCAGCGTAATGTTGAAACCTTGAAAGGGGATGGCGTTTTGTTTGTTGGCCCGAACGACGGCGCAATGGCGTGTGGCGAGTTCGGCCCCGGCCGTATGTCCGAACCGCTTGAGATCGTCGCAGCCGTTGAAGCCGCCTTGATGGATGGCCCCTTGAAGGGCAAGCACATCCTTGTGACCTCTGGCCCAACGCATGAACCCATCGATCCGGTGCGATATATCGCCAATCGGTCCTCGGGTGCGCAGGGCACCGCGCTGGGCCGCGCGCTTGCTGCATTGGGGGCTGACGTGACGTTTGTGACTGGGCCAGCAGATGTGCCGCCGCCAGACGGCGTGAATGTGGTGAAAGTGCAATCGGCCAAAGAAATGCTGAAAGCCGTGAAGGCTGCATTACCTGCTGATGCCGCGGTTTTCGCCGCTGCCGTTGCTGATTGGCGCGTGGCGTCTGCGTCGAGGAGCAAGATCAAGAAAGACGCAAAAGGCAGCTTGCCTGTGCTGAAGTTCGCAGAAAACGCGGACATTCTGGCCACAGTCGCCCAGATGAAAAAGGGCCGCCCGCCTTTGGTTGTGGGATTTGCCGCTGAAACTGATGACGTGATGGTCAACGCCACGTCGAAACGGGAGCGCAAGAAATGCGACTGGATCGTAGCCAATGACGTCAGCCCGGAAACCGGGATCATGGGCGGCAGCGAAAATGCTGTGACGCTGATCACGGAAGACGGCGCTGATGTATGGCCTCGCATGGGTAAAGATGACGTCGCGCGTCAGCTGGCAGCCCGAATTTCCGATGCGCTGAAAGGGAAGAAGTGATGCCCGTGATCAAGGTTCTGCGTGACGAGGGCAGCGACCTCGCAATCGCACTTCCATCTTACGAGACTTCTGGGGCGGCAGGTGCAGATCTGCGTGCAAACTTGCCTGCGGATGATCGTGCCAATGGCTTGGTGCTTGCGCCAATGGAACGTCGGATTGTTCCTACTGGCCTGAGGGTGGAGATCCCGGCGGGGTATGAGATGCAAGAATCCGCCCGCGTTCAGGCCTTGCCGCCAAACATGGGGTGACGCTGGCCAATGCACCGGGCACGATCGATAGCGATTATCGCGGCCCATTGGGTGTCATCTTGATCAACCTAAGCGCTGAGCCTTTCACCGTAGGCCATGGCGATCGCATTGCGCAGGCCGTGATCGCACCCGTGGTGCAGGCCGAATACGTATTGGTCGACGCGCTGGGCGATACCACACGCGGTGCTGGCGGCTTTGGCTCAACAGGTCGGGGCTGACATGCTTTGGGTTCTCTTGGCGCTATTGCTGATTTGGTTGGGCGGTAGCTATCTGAACTTCTCGAAATCTCAGCGTTGTGATCCTGACGGCGCTTATGGCTGGGGTGATCTTGCTAAGCTTTTCGGTTTTGCCTGAGGGCAATCTGATCACCGCCGGATTGGGCGGCAACTTTACCATCTGGGCAGTTTTCTTTGCAGGCATCGGTTTGGCCGCGCTTTACGGCCGAGGTTTGGCGTGGCTCAAAGCGCGCGTTCCTGATGCGCCGGGTTCCAATTCGGATGACGACGGCCCCTTCACAGACACAGAGCTTGACCGCTACGCGCGCCATATCGTGCTGCGCGAAATCGGTGGCCCCGGACAGGTGGCCCTGAAAAATGCGCGTGTTCTGGTGGTCGGGGCAGGTGGGCTTGGTTCGCCCGTACTTCTTTATCTGGCAGCGGCAGGCGTGGGCACGATTGGCGTTATCGACGACGATGTGGTCGACAATTCGAACCTGCAACGGCAGGTGATCCACCGCGACGCGGATATTGGAGTGCCCAAGGTGTTTTCGGCCGAGGCCGCGATGCGCGCCCAAAACCCTGCCATCGAAGTTCACCCATATAACCAGCGTCTGACGGATGACATTGCCGACGATCTGTTGGCCGAATATGACCTGATCCTTGAGGGCTCGGACAATTTCGAAACCCGCTATTTGGTGAACCGTATCGCGGCCAAGCTGGGCAAGCCCGTCATTGGTGGCGCGCTCAGCCAATGGGAAGGGCAGGTGTCGACGTTTGATCCTGCAAACGATGCCCCCTGCTATCAATGTATCTTCCCGGAAGCCCCTGCACCGGGTCTGGCCCCCAGCTGTTCAGAGGCTGGCGTCGTCGGTCCATTGCCAGCCATCATTGGCGGCATCATGGCGATGGAAGCGGTGAAAGAGATCACCGGCGCTGGCGAAGGTCTGCGCGGACGTATGCTGATCTATGACGCCATGTATGCAGAGATGCGCGTGATCAAAGCGAAGCGGCGCGTTGGGTGTGAGTGCTGTGGCTGATCTGTCTTTAGAGCGTCTGGCAATCGCGGATGCCCCGGCATTGTTCTTGTTCGAAAAGCGCAACAAATCATGGTTCGAAGCGCATGTTGGACCGCGCCCGGATATCTACTGGAACCTGTTCCGCCTGACCGAGCTGGTCCACGAGCAGGTCGAAGCAGGCGAGCTGATGTTTCTTTTGAAAGACAGGGGCCAGATTGTTGGACGCGTGAACCTGACGGGTGTCGAGGCACGCGTGGCACAGCTTGGCTATCGGATCGGGCAGGAACAGGCGGGGCGCGGCACGGCCACGCACGGGGTTGCGTTGCTTATCGAGGAAGCACGCAATCTTGGCCTTTGGGCGATTGAGGCGCGCGTGAAACTGGACAATCCGGCATCCATGCGGGTTCTGCAAAAGAACGGCTTCCACGCGACTGGAAGCGATGTGATTGATGACTTCGAATGCAAAACATTCCGCCGCGATCTAGATCTGGACTGACAATATCGTCTTCGCGTCTGGCATTTCCGCATTTGGCCCCATAGGTTTCCGACAAAGGAGATCCCCATGACCAACCCGCTTCTGTCCGTTTGGGACACACCCTTTAATTTGCCTCCGTTTGCCAAGATCAGTGACGCTGATTTTGAACCGGCCTTCCATGCTGCATTGGACGACACCCGTGTGGCCATTGCCGCCATTACGGACAACGCGGACGCGCCTAGTTTTGCCAATACGATTGAGGCGTTGGAGCTTTCGGACGCGCCGCTCGACCGAGTGTTGGGCGTGTTTTACAACGTGGCAGGTGCTGACAGCAGCCCCGTGCGTGAGGAATTGCAACGGAAGTTTTCGCCTTTGCTGGCTGCGTTCTCAGCCGAGGTGACAATGAACGCGGCGCTTTTCGACCGGATCGATACCCTCTGGCGTCATATGGATGAGCTTGGCCTGTCCTCCGAACAACGCCGCGTTTTGAAGCTGACCCGTCGTCGGTTTGTCCGGTCTGGGGCGAAACTTCAGGGTGCGGATCGGGATCGGTTGAAAGCAGTGGCTGAACGTCTTGCAATGCTGGGCACAGATTTCACCCAAAACCTTCTGGCGGATGAACGCGCATGGCATATGGAATTGTCCGAGGCTGATCTGGAAGGTCTGCCCGGATTTGTCGTCGACGCCGCGCGTGGGGCCGGGGCTGACAAAGGTCTTGAGGGCCCGGCGATCACCTTGGCACGATCCGTAATCACGCCGTTTTTACAGCACTCACCGCGCCGCGACCTGCGCCAGCGTGCTTATGAGGCCTATGTTTCGCGTGGCGCGAATGGGGGTGATACGGATAACCGCACGATCGCGACGGAAACGCTGCAACTGCGCGAAGAACGCGCACGTCTTTTGGGCTATGACAGCTTTGCGGCCTTCAAGCTTGAGACCGAAATGGCGGGCACCCCCGACCGGGTGCGTGATCTTCTGATGCAAGTCTGGGAACCAGCGCGCATTGCCGCCCTGAAAGATGCGGCCACAATGACAGAAATGCTGCATGCGGACGGTCACAACGACGAATTGGAGCCGTGGGACTGGCACTTTTACGCGGAGCGTCGCCGCGAGGCCGAGCATGATCTGGACGAGGCTGAGATCAAGCCATATCTGCAACTCGACCGGATGATTGAGGCGTCTTTTGACACTGCAAATCGTCTGTTCGGGTTGGAATTCGCACCGCTTGATGTGACGCTTTATCACCCGGATGTCCGTGCGTGGGAGGTCACGCGAGGCGGCCAGCACATTGCGGTCTTTGTCGGGGATTACTTTGCGCGCGGCTCGAAGCGATCAGGGGCTTGGTGTTCTGCGATGCGCAGCCAGCAAAAGCTGGAAGGTGACATCCGCCCGATCGTCGTGAATGTCTGCAACTTCGCCAAACCCGAAGAAGGACGCCCGGGGCTTTTGTCTTGGGATGATGCGCGCACCCTTTTTCACGAGTTCGGCCACGCATTGCACCAAATGCTGTCTGACGTAACCTATCCGTCAATCTCGGGAACCTCGGTCGCACGTGATTTTGTTGAGCTGCCCAGCCAGCTTTACGAACATTGGCTGGAAGTGCCCGAAGTTCTTGGCAAGTTTGCGACCCACGCCGACACGGGCGAAGTCATGCCCAAGGCTCTGCTCGACAAGCTTATTGCGGCCTCGACCCATGACACGGGTTTCCAAACGGTGGAGTTCCTGTCCTCGGCACTGGTGGATCTTGATTTCCATGATGGTCCGGCCCCTAAGGACCCGATGCAGGCGCAAGCCGAAACACTTGAACGGATCGGTATGCCCGGCGCGATCAGAATGCGCCACGCAACCCCGCATTTCGCTCATGTCTTTGCAGGCGATGGCTATTCGTCAGGGTATTACAGCTACATGTGGTCCGAGGTGATGGATGCCGACGCGTTCGAAGCCTTCACTGAAACCGGCAATGCGTTTGACTCGGATATGGCCGCGAAGCTGGAAGCGAATATCCTGTCCAAAGGTGGCTCGGTCGAGGCCGAGGACCTTTACAAAGCCTTTCGTGGGCGCATGCCGGGTGTCGAGCCGCTGTTGAAAGGTCGCGGGCTGGCTTAGCTTTTTTGGGGGTCGTCCGGGTGCGTTTCGACCCCCACCGGATCCTTGTGGATCAACACATCCGTGTTTGGGTAGGCGTGAAGAATGGCGCGACGCAGGCTGGCGCCAATGGAATGGGCGGCGTCCAAAGTCTGGCTTCCATCCAATTCAATATGCATGTTGATAAAGGTGATCGAGCCCGCGCGGCGGGTTTTAAGGTCATGAAACCCATGTACACCGGGATGTTCACTGGCAATCGCTTCGACACCTGCAATCAGGTCCGGGTCAGCTGCGCGGTCCATCAGCGCATCCCACGCTGTTTTGAAAATACGGATCGCGCCGACGGCCAGCATGATAGCAGCGCCAATTGCGACCACGCTGTCGATCTGCTCCATCCCGAACCAAGCTGCGGCCCAAAGCGATAAGATCGCACCAATGTTTGGAATGAGGTCACCAAGATAATGAAGGCTATCGGCCTTCACGACTGCTGATCCGGTGCGTGTGGCCACGTGGCGCTGCCAAAAAACCAGCACCAATGTTAGCACGATGGATATCACCATGACGACAATGCCGCTTTCGTGCGACATGATCGGGGCGGGTTCCCCCGACAAAAGCCGGGCAATTGCGGCCCAGGCGATAATGCCAGCTGAAACAAGGATGAACAGGCTTTGCCCCAAAGCGGCCAAATCCTCGGCCGAGGAATGGCCGAAGGCGTGATCCTCATCGGCAGGGCGGGACGCATACCAAATTGCAGCTAGCGCCCCAAGTGACACCATCAGGTCCATCGCGCTGTCCGCAAGCGAGGCCGCTACAGACAGGGCCTGCGTTTCGCCCAGCGCCCACAGCTTCAATGCCACAAGCGTCACCGCCACAAGAGCAGATGCCATTCCGGCAGAAAGGTTCAGTTTGGTGCTGTGTGAGTTACTCATATCACTGGGCTAGCGTATTGCTTGCCTGATACGCAAGGTGAAGAACCCCGCTACTTGACCTCTTCATCTGGTCCGACACCCCAGATGACGTCTTTCAGTGTCCAGCCCCGGATGCCGTCAGCCTTCAATCGGCACCAAGCCGGACCACAGCTTTCAATCCGGGCTACCACACCCGCCTCAAGATAGGCGTTGATTTGGCTTTCAGGATCAGCGCGGCTGTAAAGTGGCATCAGATCGTTGTCCACAATAGCAGTGCGCACACCTGATAGCAGCGAGTAATGAACCCAGCCCCCGACGCCATCACGGTCTTGCACCTGACGCCAGTGTTCGAACTCACCTATTACTCGCAACGGCATCCCACGCTGTTTGAACACCCAGTCAATCCGGTGCCGCAGTGATGGACCGCGACGGACGTTTCCTTCAGACCCTTTCAGGGACACGAAACGCGGAATCGGAAGGTTGGTAACAGCCCCACGTTCCTGCTGAACCTCGGGCTGCTCAGCGGGCTGCTCAGCGGACTGGGCATGGGCAGATTGCGTGCCCAGAAAAACCGCCAGCACACATGCTGCGAAACTACTGCCAAATCGAATACTCACACCGATCTCCTGCTGCTCGTCTCCGCCCGCGCAATTTTATTTCGCTTGCGATCCGGAGAGAGCTTGTACCTTGCCTCGTTCCTTGTCACTTTGGCAGGGAGATGCGCAAAAGAAAAGCCGCAGGGAGGGCTCGCATGAGTGCTGAACGTCTGAGTGTTGTCGTGACGCGACGGTTGCCCAAGGTCGTTGAGACCCGGATGATGGAACTGTTCGACGTCGAGCTTCGAGACAATGACCAACCAATGAGTCAGGCAGAGCTCGCAGATGCCATGAAGCGCTGCGATGTTTTGGTGCCGACTATCAATGACCAGATTGACGCAAATATGTTGGCAGGGGCCGGTGAACGGCTGCGCTTGATTGCCAATTATGGTGCTGGCGTCGATCACATTGATATCGGAACTGCCCGAGAGCGTGGCATCTTGGTGTCCAACACGCCGGGTGTGTCCGCCGATGACACGGCAGATATGGCCATCGCGCTGATTCTTGCAGTCACGCGGCGGTTTCCGGAAGGTATTCGGGTCATGTCCTCGGGTCAGTGGGAGGGATGGTCGCCCACCGCGATGCTGGGTCGTCGCATTCAGGGACGGCGCGTTGGTATTCTGGGGATGGGCCGCATTGGTCAGGCCGTGGCCGCCCGTGCGCGTGTTTTTGGCATGCAGGTGCACTATCACAACCGCAAACGGCTGCACCCCCAGATCGAAGAGCAGTTTGAGGCAACCTATTGGGAAAGCCTTGATCAGATGGTTGCGCGGATGGATGTCATCTCGATCAATTGTCCGCACACCCCATCCACGTTTCATTTGATGAACGCGCGGCGTTTGAAGCTGATGAAACCGGACGCGGTGATCGTGAACACCTCGCGCGGGGAAGTGATCGACGAAAACGCGCTGACACGCATGCTGCGCGCTGGTGAAATCGCGGGGGCTGGGCTGGACGTTTACGAACATGGGAATGAGATCAATCCCCGTTTACGTGATCAGCCGAACGTGGTGGCGCTGCCTCATATGGGATCAGCCACCGTAGAAGGTCGTGTTGAGATGGGTGAAAAGGTCCTGATCAATATCAAAACCTTTGCGGATGGTCATCGTCCACCCGATCAAGTTGTGCCGGGGCTGCTTTAATCAGTCATGCGACGTGTGCTGCAACTTCCTTTGCTGGTCTGCTTTGCATGCGTTTTGGCTGGCATCTATGGAATGGTGCACAACCAAATCAGCTACTCGGTCGGGCCAGACTACTTTCACGCACTGAAGTTTACTCAGTTCCGTATGCCAGAGTATTTCCACGACCGTATTGGTGCGGCGCTGGTCGGTTGGCAGGCAAGCTGGTGGATGGGGCTGGTGATTGGCATTCCAATCGCAGTCATGTCGCTGGGCATTCCTTCGCCGACTTTGGCGAGGAAAGTGTTCTTTCGGGCGGCATTTCTTGTGGTCTCGATCACGCTTGCACTGGGGTTGGTAAGCCTTTTGGTGGCCCCGCCGATGGACCACATTCCGGTACCCGCCGCAGCCAAAGATCCGATCGGATATGGGCGCGCGGCGATGCTGCACGATACATCGTATCTTGCGGGTATCATTGGGCTGGTGGTTGGCTTGGTTTATGTTGGTGCGCAGGTGCGCAGGGCACGCCGCAAAACACTAAACACCCAGCCAGATGGGCGTTAAAATGTTTAAGCAAGTAGCCTTTGTCGCCTTTATCTGTCTAACGGCTTGCTCGCGACCCTTGTCCGAGAACGAAATCGAGATGTCGCGCGTTCTGTTCGGCGAAACTCTGGACACCAGCAAGGTTCGCGTGCGCGCAGGAGTTGGGGCTTTGCCGCTTCCTAAGCCTGAACCGATCAGCCAAGACACACCAAAAGCGACGCCGCGTGAAATTCCCAAGACTGTTTGTGATCGCGTTCCGCAGCCTGACCGTAAATGGAGTTTTCCAGCGGGGTTTGTGCTTTGGAATCAGATCTACCTGAAACGAGACTTCTATCGCGACGACATGTTCGAGGGTTGGCCGAAAAGCCTGCCTATGCCGCATGCGCTTTTGATGGCGCATGAGCTGGTGCATGTGTGGCAATGGCAAAACCGCAACCGCACCGGTTACACGCCTTTCAAATCTGGCGCTGAGAGCTTTCAACCAGGTGATCCTTACTATTGGCCAGGCCGCGAACAGGGCGCTTACTTAAGCTATAATTTCGAAGCACAAGCGGCATTGGTCGAAGATTACATGTGCATGACATTGTTTGTTCCCGATCACCCCCGGCGCAAAGAAATCGAAGCGCTCATCACGCCAGTGATCCCGGTAGAGGCTCTTGCAGAAGCATTGGCGCGCTGATTCCGACCGATATGTCGTTTTCATTCTGCGTTAGGTCGGGCTGGTTTGGCACGAAACCCGACCTTGCGGCATCTATGATGCAACAGATTTTTCCTAAGGGAGTCGCCCCATGAAAACCAATGTAAAAGCGCTTGTCGTCGGCGGTGGTGCCGTTGGCACGTCGATCGCCTATCACCTTGCCAAAGCTGGCTGGGATGATGTGATGCTGATCGAGCGAGACGAGCTGACCTCGGGCTCGACCTGGCACGCTGCCGGTCTTCTGCCGCTGTTCAACATGTCCTATGCGACGACCCACATCCATGACTATTCGGTCAAGTACTACAAAGAGCTTGAGGCTGAAACTGGCTTGAACGCGGGCTTCGCTGTGGTTGGCAACTTGCGTATGGCGCAGACCGACGAGCGTATGGATGAATACCAGCTCTATGCGTCGACCGCGGATACCGTTGGCATCAACTATGAGTTCCTGACCCCGGATCAGATCAAAGAACGTTGGCCGTTGATTGAAACCTCGGACCTGAAGGGCGCGCTGTATCACACCGAAGACGGCTATATAAACCCTGCAGACGTGACGCAGGCGATGGCCAAAGGCGCCCGTCAGCGCGGCGTTGAGATCGTGCGCAAGATGCAGGCGGACGACTTCCACTGGAACGGCACCCACTGGGAAGTCACCTGTACCAAGATGGTGGAAAAGGGTGGCAACCTTATTGAGTCCGATGAGAAGGTGGTGATCACCGCCGAGCACGTCGTCACTGCATCCGGCAACCACGCGCAGCGCACTGCCAAGATGCTGGGAATCAAGATGCCTGCCATCCCGGTCGAGCACACGTTCATCGTCATGGATAAAGATCCCGAGCTGGTGAAATGGCGCGAAGCTGGCAACCCGGAGCACCCGGTTGTGCGCGATGCCGACAACGAATCTTATGCCCGTGAAGAGCGCGGCGGCTGGATCTTGGGCATCTATGAGCGTGGCGCACCCGCCCGCTTTGAGCACGGCGTACCGGACAGCTTCCGCGCCGACCTGTTCCCGCTGGATCTGGACCGGATTGCAGACCAGTACATGGCGATGGCTGAACGCGTGCCGTCTTGCGCAGAAAGTGGCCTGAAAGACGATTTCAATGGCCCGATCTGCTATACGCCAGACGGCAACCCGCTGGTGGGTCCGGCCCCCGGTTTACGCAACATGTGGCTGGCAGAAGGCTTCAGCTTCGGGATCACCGCAGCTGGCGGCACCGGCTATTACCTTGCCCAAATGATGGTCGATGGCGAAGCCGAGATCGACATGGCGTCGCTTGACCCCAAACGGTATTCGTCGAACTGGATGACCACCGAATTCGCAGCGCGCAAGAACGAAGAATGCTACGAGCACGTCTATATCCTACACCACCCGGATGAAGAGCGTCCGGCAGCCCGGCCGCTGCGCACGTCGCCTGCTTTCGACCGTCAGGCCGCCAAAGGCGCGCAGTTTGGCTGGGTCAATGGTTGGGAACGTCCGAACTATTACGGCCCGCTTGATGCGCCCGCGAATTTCGACGAAGAAGCCCGCTCGTTCCGCCGTGGTGGCTGGTGGCAATATGCCGTGGACGAGGCCAAAGCCGTGCGCGAAGGCGTTGGCCTGATCGACGCCACAGCCTTTACCAAGCACGTGGTCAAAGGCCCCGGTGCAACCCAGTTCCTTGACTGGTTCACCTGTAACAAACTGCCGAAAATCGGTCGTATCAACCTGACCTACGCGCTGACGTCTCACGGAACCACACGTACCGAATACACCATCGTGCGCAACGGCGAGGATAACTACTACCTCGTTTCCGCCGGGGCTTGGACGGAATATGACGCCGACTTCCTGCGTAAGGCGGCTGAGGACAAGATGGAGGAGTTCGGCTATATCGAGATCCAGGACGTGACCACCCAGTGGGGTGTTCTCGCCATCGCAGGTCCCAAATCGCGTGATGTTTTGAAAGAGGTCATCAACGATGCAGATCCCGAAACCGCTCTGTCAAACAAGCGGTTCCCGTGGCTGTCGGCCCGCCAGATTGAACTGGGCATGTGTCCGGTGAACGCAATTCGTGTGGCCTATACTGGCGAATTGGGTTGGGAACTTCACCACCCGATCGAGATGCAGAACTATCTGTGGGATCTGTTGGTGAACGCAGGCGAAAAGCACGGCATGAAACTGGTTGGCGCCCGCGCCCAAAACTGGCTGCGTCAAGAGAAGTCCTATCGCGCCTTCGGCACCGAGTTGGGCCGTGATGCAACCCCCGCCGAAGCTGACCTGCCACGCTTCATCGATCTTGAGAAAGACTTCCACGGCAAAGACGCCATGGTGAAAACCGGCGTGCGCGTGAAGTGCTGCACTGTTCTGATCGATGGGCCGGATGATGCGGACCCGTGGGGCCGCGAAGCACTGTTCCTTGATGGCAAGAAGGTGGGTCGTTTGACCTCGGGCGGCTATTCGGTCGCGTTCGAGAAATCGATCGGCATGTGCTATCTGCCGCCGGAACTGGCGGTGCCGGGCCAGAAGCTGAAGGTCAAGATCATGGGCGCGCTTTATGACGCCGAGGTCACGGTCGACAGCCCCTATGACCCGAAAAACGAAACGATCCGCCTGAACGGCTGATCGGATTGGAATGACTTGGAAAGGCCTCGCTTTTGCGGGGCCTTTTCCTTTTTGCGGGCGTTAAACTGAAACCAAATGATTGTCCCACGCCCAGCCACCCGCGACGGGAATGAAACGTTCTGTCCCGCGATGTCGGTGAACCAAGCCGCCTTCGCAAGTGATCATCAGCCCACCGGATATTGATCGCGAGACGCCAGCAGCGGTGGCATGGGGTGCTGATCCGTTGGGGGTGCCGTCTGAATTGAAATACAGGACATGGCCGCCCTTGGGACCTGTCACGGCGATTTCTCCGCTATCAGCGCAGGTTGCGATGGACCCTGCATAATGCTTCAGGTGCTGTTGGTCTGGATGGGACAACAGCTGCGGCTCCGCGCCTCTTGTATGTCGTAAAACCAACGCGACCCGCTTTGCGGGTGAACCTTGCCATTGCAAGGCAGCGACAACATTCCCATCCCTGTCGATCGCGATGTGACGGATCGAGTTCTGATGCATTTCGCCGGTCAATGCGACCTGTTCTGTGATGACGCCGTTTGTTCCCAGATAGGTCAGATTGGTTTTCATTTCAGGTAGGTTCAGCTTGGCGCGCGCCATGTCCGGGTGTGTTTGGATGCCGCCATTCGCGACAACCAATCCCCCATCCGGCAGTGTTAGGATTTCATGTGGGCCGATACCGCCCGAAGAGATCTCGCCCAAGCGTGTATACCCATTCGCGACGTCCCAGATGCCCAGAACACCAGCTGGCGTGTCATAGTCATTTTCTGTGGTGAAAAGCAGCGTGCCATCGGCCGAATAGGCTCCGTGCCCATAGAAATGCCGCCCTTCTGGGCTGTCCAGTCGTGCAACTTCGCGCCCCAAAGCACAGTCAATAACCACCGCAAACTGTCCCGGCCTGCGTGCAAAGGCAACAGCTTCGGGCCGCTGGGGATGTAGCGCGGCGGCGTGACCGCGACCGGGGATCGGGATATGAAACCGAACCTGTCCAGTTTCACCGAGGCCAACCAACCAAGTCGAGTTGTCCGGCTTGTTTCCTGCGGTTACGAAATCTGGGGCGCCCGCGTCAGCCCAACCGGGAAAGGGCAGTGCGGCTGCGCCAAACCCAGCCGCCACCTTGCCAAAAAAATCGCGACGTTTCATTGGATTAATCCCCGTCGCCAGCACTAAAGCCCGTTTCGACACCCAAACCTGGGCCGATATCTTCGTCCATTTGGGCCTTTAGGTAGTCCAGTTTGGTTTGAATGCCTTCGACACGCACGCGCATCATCGGATCTAAAACGGCTTCGGATAACGGCGCGCCAATCGCCTCAATGCGGGCCTGTGTGTCTTTGATGACCTTCACAATCCAAGCGCGGGAAGGGTTGAAGACCGATCCGGCAAATCCAAGGTTTAGAACCTCGATCATGCCATCCAGCTGGGCGATCATGATCTGGTTGGTAAACCCTGCACGCCAAGCCTCAGCCCGTTTGGGAAAGGCGCGTTCATAGGTTCCCAATGGTCGTCCAAGGCGGTGTTCCCTTAGCCGTTGGATCGAAAAGCCAAGGGCTGTGTAGACCTGTTTGGTGAATTCGACGTCGGTTAGGTAGACGGGATTGTCTGGTCCGGCCGTTCTTACCAATTCCGCCCAGCCAGCGGAGGCGAACCACCCATCATGTAAATCCTGCGCAATACGCGCCAGATTTCCGGTGACACCGACAAGCGACGGGCAGGTTGGTAGATCCTCAAAAAGCAGACGCTCGATCGCGGGCAATCCCTGAAGGGCAGCGCTCGAGGCCGCGACGACAACCGGATCTCCTTGCTCTTCCTCGGGTCGCTTCAAGTGTTGGCGCAATGCGCGGCCGGTGAAGTTCTTTTTGTCCGGGAAGAAATTCACGGTCAGCGCGGCGGCCTGTTGTTCTATGGGTCCGAATTGGTAGGCGTCCAGCGGTGCCCAAGCCAGCCAAGTGTCCCTAAAAGCGTCAAGAACAGGCCCGCGCACACCTCCTTCACAGTATGCTTCCGAAATTTCGGCCAGTTTGGCGCTTTGGTCGCGAAACGCACCAAACTGAGTGTCGAATACGGTCAAAACACGTTCGGCAATTTCCGAATGGTCAACACGGGGGGCGACCTGAGCGGTCAAGACCTGCGCGGGCAACATGCAGGCGGCAACAATTGTCATAAGGCGCATCAAAGCAACTCCAGAAATGTGATCAGCGCAGCACGATCCGGCGCGTCCATCAGGCGAACGGTTTCCCGTGCCGCCTCCGCTTCGCCGCCATGCCACAGGATGGCTTCAAGAAGGGATCGCGCGCGCCCGTCGTGAAGAAAGGTCGAGTGCCCGCTCACCTGGCCGGTTAGGCCGATTCCCCACAATGGCGGCGTGCGCCATTCTTGTCCGCTAGCTTGCCATTCCGGGCGGCGATCCGCCAGCCCTTCCCCCATGTCGTGCAACAACATGTCGCTATAGGGCCAGATCAGCTGAAACGAACGAGCAGGGTCGTCAGGCAATCGATGGGTGACAAACGCGGGCGTGTGACAGCCGGTGCAGCCTGACTGATAAAAAAGGGCTTTTCCACGCAAGACTTCCGGGTTCGATACATCTCGGCGTGCGGGTGGGGCCAAGTTCGCGACATAGGTTGTCAGGACGTCCAAAGCTTTGTCGCCAAGTTCCACCCCGTCCTGAGCCTCGGTGCCGCCATGTCGTTCGCGAAGGCAGTTTGTCTGCTGTTCGGTGCAGTCGCCTGAATGCGCGGGAAACAAAGTTGAAGACAGGCCCACATCCCCATTGGCCGCATCCGCAGATTGCTGGCGGAGCGTTGGGTTGCCTGCCTTGTGGCCGAACCGTCCCAACATGTTTTGGTTAAACTCGTGGGACCACACAACATTGGGTCTGCCAGATATCCCATCCCCGTCCGCATCCAGTGGATCTGCGCGCGCCAGAATGTCAGCCTCAGGGATCGCCTCAAACAGTCCAAGTCCAATCATTTGGGGTGCAACCCGAGGAGAGGACATGGCGTCCGCAGCCAAATCCCCAAACGTGCCGTCTTGAACTGAATAGCGCGGTGCACGCAGCGATACGATTGTCCCGTCACCCAGTTTGACCGGTTTCTCATCATAAGTGATGTACAGCCGCCCTTCAGCTTCGTGACCAGCGATCGACCGGTCTTGCAACTGGAACCCATAGCTTGGTTCAGGCTGCATCCCGGATCCCGGCACAGAAAGACGCAAGACCAACCCCTTGTGATCGTCGGATGTGGCGACAAACCCACGCCCGTCATTGATGTGGCATGCCGAACAAGCGCGGGTGTTGTACAGCGGCCCCAGCCCATCCGACGAGATTGTCGACGATGGCGCTTGAACCCAAAGCTTCTCAAAAATTGCTTCGCCAAGGGTGAAATCAAGTTCCTTGTCGGCGGGCAGGGTTGGAAGCGGGGATGAGAACAAAGTGCCTGGTTGCGGGGCCATCTGCGTCGCGGCGCCAGCGCTGCGAATTTCAAATGCGGCAGGTTCCATAAAATCTTCGGGTGCAGAGATGGCTGCTTGAATGCGTTTCGTCTCGGCTTTGGTTCTTATTTGGGGTGATAAATGGGGCTCTCCCCATGGCCCAACCTCTTGCGCATGGACGGGCGAGGTGATGAAAACCATAGCGGTAAATAGGGTTGCGATACGCATCTGGTCTGCTCCTGTTTCAGAGGCGTTTTAGGAGGTGCAGACCGGGAGGTAAAGATTAGTTGATAAAAATACTCTGGTATAATTTCCAGTTTTGAAACCAATATATGGGTGCGAGCAACATATCCAAGATGTTGACCGCAGCAGTTCCTGGTGAAGAAGTCCATCTGTGTAGGCGCGATAATCAGCCCGTGTCTTACATCGCGGATCGTTATGGTCGGCGGATTCCAGATGTTGTGCATGATGCGCTGGTTAAGCTTTTGCTTGCAGGGGGTTCTTCGGACGCCGGTCTTGGTAGCGTATCCGCCTTGCTCTGCAGAAATCGGCGCTTGTGATGGGCATCAACTATCCCAAGACCAGGGCAGAGAATCCCGAATGCCTGAGGACCCTAAAAGCGGGCTTTGCTTCGCACGAATTGCTCAATGGCTGGGGCTGGAGCCGCGCCGGCTTGACGTGCAATCTCTTTCCCGTTTTGGAACAAGATCAGCGCGGGAATGTCGCGAATTCCAAATTTGCCTGAAACATTGGGATGATCCTCGGTGTTGATCTTCGCAAATCGAGCCTGTGGGGAAATGGCGCGCGCGGCCTGTTCAAAGGCGGGGGCCATCATTCGGCACGGGCCACACCAAGGCGCCCAGAAATCCACCAACAGCGGCACGTCATCATTGCGCTGAGCTTTGGCTAACGTGGCAGGGTCCAGCGCACGCACTTTGCCGTCGTTCAAGCGTGCGCCACAGGTGCCGCATTTCGGGCCGGCCGAGATTTTGTCAGCCTGAACACGATTAACCGCGCTGCATTCAAGACAGGTCATTTTCAGGGCAGAGGGCATCACGGGCTCCATTCACATATCGTAGGTCGCATATGTGTTGTGCCTATGGGAAGGTCAAGGTCAGACCGTGCTAAGCAGGATGCTGGTTTCGCTGTTGGTAATCCCTTCAACCACGCGCACTTCCCGCAACACGCGGTCAAAGTCAGGCAGGCTTTCTGCGGTAAGCTGTGCAACCAAGTCCCATTTGCCATTTGTCGAATGCAAGGACCGCAGTTCGGGCAATCCACGCAAACGCTTGATCACCGAAAGCGTCGATCTCCCGGTCACCTCGATCATCATGATGGCGTGCACCCCATCGGGCCCATGATCTTCTCGCGCACGGATGGTGAAACCCAGAACAGCCCCACTGTCCTGAAGCCGGTCCAACCGGGCCTGTATCGTGGCGCGGGTAACGCCAAGAATTGTTGCCAGTTTTGAAACTGGTGCTCGGCCATCCTCGCGTAGGATGGCGATCAGCTTTCGATCGAGGTCATCAAAGATATGCATAACAATCTGATAAACACTTATGTACACTATGGCAAAAACAATTTGGCATAGTGACTATTAAGCTCATTATATTTGGAAACATGTACATGTTAAGCTTGAGCATTCCTCAGGACAATGAGAGCAGAAATGCCCCAAACCTCGCTTCAGGCACCAAGTGCCGTGATCATGATCCGACCGCATCATTTTCGCCCAAACACGCAAACGGCGCGTGACAATGGGTTTCAGGTGTCTGCCCCAAAGGGCTCTGACGCTGAGGTGTCTGAACGGGCTTATGAAGAAGTGACAACAGCGGTTGAGACCCTTCGACGCGCTGGGGTCGAGGTGAACCTCTTTGAAGATCCGCGCGATGACCGACCCGATGCCGTTTTCCCGAACAACTGGTTTTCGACCCATCCGGGAGGACACGTTGCCGTCTTTCCGATGTATTCGCAGAACCGGAGAGTTGAACGCCGTCAGGATGTGTTGGAGATGTTAAAGGCGCGCTACCGCGTGCAGGACATCATTGATTATTCCGGTCTGGAACAGGATGCGCTGTTTCTGGAAGGGACCGGTGCGATGGTTCTGGATCATGTTGAGCGCGTGGCCTATGCGGCGCGGTCGAAACGTACCAGCGAAGTTTTGTTGGAGCGGTTCTGCACGCATTTCAACTATGAACCCATGGTGTTTGACGCACATGATGCAGAGGGGCTTCCGATCTATCATACCAATGTGTTGATGTGTGTCGGTACGGATGTCGCGCTTATCGGGTTGGATACCATCTTGGATGCTGGCCGTCGGGAAGAGCTTCGCAAGCGGCTGGCACATGGCGGGCGCGATGTGATCGCGCTAAGCCACGAACAGATTGCGGAATTCGCAGGGAATGCCATCGAGTTACAGGGAGGTGATGGTCGCATTCTGGCGATGTCGCGACGGGCGTTTGACGCGTTGCAACCTGAACAACATAGGCGAATTGAAGCACATCTAAAGATCCTGCCTTTGGACATTCCCACGATCGAAATGGCGGGCGGATCAGTGCGCTGCACCATTGCGGGCATTCACCTAAGTCCGCGACCTCATCCAAAAACTGAAGGAGAAGCTGCATGACCAATATCCATCTGCTTGGCGTGCCCATGGAAGAAGGCGCAGGCCGCCGGGGCTGCATCATGGGGCCGGCCGCCTATCGAACCGCTGGACTGGCCGACGAATTGGCCGCGTTGGGCCATCCCGTCACGGATTTGGGCGACGCGGCGCGCGACAATGTGGACGCGATCCACACCAATCACAGCCATCTGAAGTTCTTGCCAGAGGTCGCGGGCTGGACTCGCAGCCTGCACCGGCACGCTTTTGAGTTGGCCAAGCAGGACGTGCTGCCGATCTACATGGGCGGCGATCACGCTTTGGCTCTGGGGACTGTCACGGGTCATGTCGCTGCTGCAGCTGAGATCGGCCGCCCGCAATTCGTGCTTTGGCTGGATGCGCATTCTGATTTTAACACGCCTGCCAGTTCGCCCAGCGGAAATATTCACGGCATGCCCATGGCGTTCGCCTGTGGTCTGGAAGGCTTTCCGGATCTTCTGGGCAAACCGCTACCCGCTAAGCTGGATCCGAAACAGCTGTGCATGATTGGCTTGCGTTCCGTTGACCGTCAAGAGCGTGATCTTTTGCAATCCTCAGGCGTTCAGGCCCATGATATGCGTGCACTTGATGAACATGGAATCGTGACGCTTCTGCGTCCCTTCTTGGATCAGGTGGCGCAGGAAAATGGTCTGTTGCATGTCAGCCTTGATGTAGATTTCATCGAACCCGACATCGCCCCGGCTGTTGGCACCACGGTCCCCGGTGGTGCAACTTTCCGCGAGGCACATCTGATTATGGAGATGTTGCATGACAGCGGTCTTGTGACGTCGCTCGATTTGGTCGAGCTGAACCCTTTCCTTGACGAACGTGGCCGCACTGCGCGGCTGATGGTCGACCTGACGGCGAGCCTTTTTGGCCGCCGCGTGCTTGACCGTTTCACCACCAGCTATTGAGGCCCCAAGATGCCCCCACTTCCCTCTGAACTTGCTTACGTCCCCTTCGTGTCGGTCGAACACATGATGGGTCTGGTCCACCATATCGGTATTGAAACCGTGCTTCGCGAGCTGGCAGTCGAGATCGAGAATGATTTCAAACGCTGGGAACTTTTCGACAAGACGCCCCGCGTTGCCAGCCATTCGGATGTGGGCGTGATCGAGCTGATGCCGACCTCGGACGGTGAGATGTATGGCTTCAAATACGTGAACGGCCACCCGAAAAACACCAAAGAGGGTTTGCAAACCGTGACCGCCTTTGGGCTGCTGGCGGATGTGAATTCGGGCTATCCAAAGCTTCTGTCCGAAATGACCGTGCTGACCGCCCTGCGCACAGCGGCCACCAGCGCCATGGCGGCCAAGCATTTAGCTCCCAAAGGGGCAACGACCATGGCGATGATTGGCAATGGTGCGCAATCTGAATTCCAGTGTCTGGCCTTCAAGGCAATCTGTGGCATCGACACCGTACGGCTTTATGACATCGATCCGGCGGCGACTGAAAAGGCCGCACGCAACCTTGCAGGGCACGGGCTGAACGTCGTGTCTTGCCAATCGGGCGAAGAAAGCATGGAAGGCGCTGAGATCATCACCACCTGCACCGCCGATAAGCAGTGTGCCACGATCCTGACGGACAACATGGTCGGTGAAGGTGTGCACATCAACGCAATCGGCGGCGACTGCCCCGGCAAGACGGAACTGCACCGTGACATTTTGCTCCGCTCAAAAATCTTTGTTGAGTACCCAGAGCAAACCTGGGTCGAAGGCGAGATCCAGCAGCTTGAGAAAGACCACCCAATCACTGAATTGTGGCAGGTGATCACCGGGCAAACGCAAGGGCGGACAGATGCCAAGCAGATCACGCTGTTTGATAGTGTGGGCTTCGCGATCGAGGATTTCTCGGCGCTGCGCTACATCTCAAATGCGATTGAAGGCACGGCCTATTTCAGCCGGTTGGACATGTTGGCAGACCCGGATGATCCGCGTGATCTTTTCGGGATGCTGGAGCGGTCGAAAGCGTAAGCAATTCCGAAACAAAAAGGGGCGCACACCGGATGGTATGCGCCCCTTTTGCTTGAATTGACGTGATCAGGCGATGAATTTCTTGTAGTCCGCTTCGTCCATGTAATCGTCCAGCGGGCTGGTGTCAGACGCTGTGATCTTGAACAGCCACGCGTCGCCTTCAGGGTCGTCGTTGACCTTGCCCGGCTCGTTCACCATGGTTTCGTTCACCTCGGCGATTTCGCCGTCCAGCGGGCTAAGAATGTCGGATGCGGCTTTCACGCTTTCGATCACCACAACCTCATCATCCTTGGAAACGGTGTCGCCCACTTCGGGCAGTTCCAAGAAGACCACATCGCCCAGCTGTTCTGCCGCATGGGCGGTAATGCCAACCACGTAGACGCCATCTTCTTCGCGCAGCCATTCGTGTTCTTCGGTGTATTTCATTTTGGGTCACTCCTCAGGGATTTAAGCCAACCGTAGCGCTGCCCGCGCGTGGCGGCAAGAGCTTGTGTCCAAAGGCATGCAGGTGCAGGTTGGGGGACATGAGCAACACAACATGCGATCCGCATTTCTTTGGTTATGGTTCTTTGGTGAACCGTCAAACGCACAGTTATGACAACCCGCGCGCAGCCCGTGTGACCGGGTGGCACCGGGCGTGGCGACGATCGCCTCATCGGGCGCTGTGTTATCTGACAGCGGTGCCGGACAGTGCGGATTACATTGAAGGTCTGATTGCTTCAGTTCCGGGTGCAGATTGGGCGGCTTTGGATGCGCGCGAACGTGCCTATGCGCGGGTCGCGTTGGGGTCCGAGGTCAGTCATGCAGGGGGCGATCTGGACGTGGCGATTTACGCAATTGCACCCGGAGATCACCTGCCGCCCACAGACGACAATCCGGTGCTGCTGAGCTATCTTGATGTTGTGGTTCAAGGGTATTTCCACGAGTTCGGTTTGGACGGCGTCACCCACTTCTTCGAGACGACAGAAGGCTGGAATGCGCCGATCCTGAACGACCGTGCTGACCCCATATATCCGCGCGCGCAAATGCTGACGGCCGAGGAAATCGCACTGGTCGACGAAGGCCTCTCGCGCTTATCGGCGGTTGTGAAAGAGCGAGATGAGACGGGTCTGACGCTGGAACGGATGCGCGGCACCGGGGCATAACCCATCCTCGGCCTTGCGCATCACACGCGCGGACAAGATCAAGGCAACACCGGCGAAAATCAGTCCTCCAGCAGCCTGTCCGATAAGGACCCCCTGAGCACCCCAGTAGGTCGCCCCTAATATGACCAACGGGATCGTGCCAAGCGTCTGCCGGCCCCAGTTGACCCATGTGGAATAAAACGGGTGACCCAAGTTATTGAAGCTTGCGTTGGTTACGAAAATGACCCCGTTGAAATACCATGCCAGCGCCAGCGGCCCGCAGAAAAGGAAGATCAACTCGCGGCTAAGGCCTTGGGCGTTGAACAGGTCCGCAATAAGGTCGCGCGTCAGGAACAAAACGGCTGTGACCAACACGACAACCACCAGCACAAAGATCAGCCCGTCACGGATGGCTTGCCTGACACGGTCGACCCGGCCCGCGCCAAAGTTTTGTCCTACGATGGGGCCAATCGCACCTGAAAGGGCAAAAATAGAGCCAAATGCCACAGGAATCAGGCGACCGATAACGGCCATCCCCGCAACCGCGTCTTCACCAAATTCGGCCATAGATCTTGTGACGAAAGCCTGCCCGACGGGGGTCGCAAACTGGGTCAAAATCGCAGGCAGGGCGATCGTCATGATGGCGGGGAAATCCACACTGAATTCGGCCCGGGTTGGGCGATCCAGCCCACCATAGTGACGAATGACCGGGTAGATCGACATGACAGCCATGGTGATACGCGCCGCCACTGACGCCAAAGCCGCGCCGGTTAAATCAAGGTCAAAGCCGAAGATAAGAATAGGATCAAGGATCGCGTTGATCACGCCCGCGCCAATGGTCGCCATCATCGCGCGACGTGCGTCTCCGTGGGCACGCAAGATAGCGCCTCCGACCATGCCGATGATCAGAATTGGCAGGCTGGGTAGGATGATCCGCAGGTAGGATGTGGCAAGTGCAAGCGTGTTGTCGGACGCACCCAGAAGGGCAATCAACGACGGGGCATAGTACCAAACCACCGCTGTGAATACCGCGCCGATAACCACGCCGTAAAGCAATGCTGTCGCCGCCCGACGTTTGGCCGTTGCGGCGTCACCCTCGCCCAGTGCACGCGCCACAAGCGCTCCGGCTGCAATCGACATGCCGATCCCGAAGGACGATGTAAAAAAGAGGATGCCACCCGCATAGCCAACAGCCGCAGCCAATTCGTCCCGGCCCAGCATCGAGATGAAGATCATGTCGACGAGGTCAACAAGAAAGATCGCCATCAACCCGACCGAGGCCGTCAGGGACATAACCGAGATATGCCGGAAGAGGTTGCCCTCAAGGAATTTTGCTTGCGCCTCGGCCATGATTGTCACCTTCACTGTTCGCTGGGATTACCATGGCGCAGAACGGGTGGTGACACCAGTGCGCGTGGCGCACAGGTGGTGTGCACAAATTGGCGAAGTGCGGTCAGGCTTTGCGCATCAGGACAAAGCCGACAGCGGCGAACCACACGATAAAACCCAGTCCGAAGATCATGCCAAAGGCCTCAAGTGCTGGGATGATGGTAAGCAGACCACTGGCGCCTATGATATAGCCAAACAGGTTCAATGCGCGCGGTAGAATGCCTGCCGACCACGCGGCAAGGCTGATGGTGATCACCCAGACGGACCCTGCGATCTCGTTCCCGCCACCAAGGCCGTTTTCAATGGTGGTGATGGTGGTCCACAGATGGGCCGCAAGCTCGGGTGAGGCGGTCATCGAGAGGGTGGCTGTAAGCCCCACATTGGCGATCATACCCGCGCCCATGACAAGTGTGGCCCAGATCATGCCAAAGCCAGCGCTCATGTCGGACAGGACCGGGGCTGCGGGCTTTAGCAATGCGCGCAAGGCGATGACCAAAGCGGCAAGCGCGACAGCATTCACCACATAAATGACCAGATACCAGATCGACAAAACCGATTGCTGCGCGGTCAGAAAGTCCAGACGTGACTGTGGCGAAGCATCAGACGCGCCAAAGCCCGCAGGTTCAAGCACAGCAACCATTATCACGATACCAAACAGGTATGTCGCCGCACAAATCAGCGCTGCTATGCCGCCTGCTTTCCGAAAATCAGTCATGTCTATCCTTACTGATGTTTTTCAACTTGAGGCAAAGTTAGCCCCTTGCGCGGAACACTTGCAACAGTGGAAACAGAGACGACAGATGCGGTCAGGGATATGACCGAGATGTGCTTGAAAGGTTGCCTTCAAAGAACTTGGCATGCGTTTTAACCATGGTCATCACTCCCAAATTTTACTGGAATCAGCATGAGGCAGGTTAGATAGCAGCGCTAGTGCACGCAGTGCACACAGAATGTGCGGGGATGAGGAGGAGTAGGGTCGATTGAACAGCATTCTAGAAGCGCAAGACGTGCGCGTGTGATTGATCGACCGCAAACCACGCCGAAGACTCTACCGGTTCTGGGTGAGAGTTTTCAGCGACCAGAAAATGGAAAGAGTATTCCTTACGTTTCGCTAAGTTCTGGAGCCTAAGTATCATGGAATGCTCACTATAGCTCACAACTGCACTATCTTCGAGTTTTGGTTGCTCAAGCCGGGCACCGAGGCTTTCACCGTCTTCGGTGCCTACGACAACGGTAAAGTCCTCCGATGACCATTCCTGAGCATCCAAACACTGACCTGTACACGGAGAGCCTTCAATTTGGCCCTCCATCGCGATGCGAAATTCCAAATGTTCGATCTGAACCGGCCCCGAAATTCTAAGGATGAATGCAGAGCAGTTCAGCACGCGCATGCCCGGAGGAAGACGAGGCTCGATCTTGTTCCTCTTTAAGGAGACAATTTTAGGTGATATCTCGACGCCAGAAACCGTGGCTTGCGCACGGATTAAGCCGAGGCTTGTTTTTTCGGAGTTCAGGCATGTGACGCTGGGCATTCTTGAAGCCGAGAATAGTTGTGTAAGATCGCCGGGTTTGGCGACCTTGCTTGTTTTGGTCGCGCCTTACCCCTTCGCGCGCACAACTTGCAACAAGGGCAGAAGGGCGGACATGTCGGGTCCGCGTTCCATGCCGGTTACGGCCTTGCGCAGCGGCATGAACAGGCCTTTGCCTTTGCGGCCAGTTGCCTCTTTCACGGCCGACGTCCAGTTTGACCAGCTGTCGCCGTCAAAGGGTCCGTCGGGCAGCAAGGTCATGGCCTCGGTGATGAAGTCTTTGTCGTCGTCGTCGATCAGCGGCTCGGCGCCGTCGCGGCACAGCGCCCACCAGCCATCAAGATCGGCCAGCGTCGTGATGTTTTCGCGCGCGACGGTCCAGAAGTCTTCAGCCAACTCTGCGGGCACGCCAATCTCGTCCAGCTTGGCCTGCACTGCATTCAGCGGCAGGGATGCCAGATGGCGTGCGGTCAGCGGAAACAGGTCCTGCACGTCGAATTTGGTCGGGGCCGAGCCGAAGGTCGTCAGGTCGAACCCTTCGATGATTTCTTCCAGCGAGCTGCGCAGTTCTACCGGTTGCGACGAGCCGAGGCGCGCCAGCAGGCTGAGCAGGGCCATTGGCTGTACGCCTTGTTCGCGCAGGTCGCGGATGGCCAGCGTGCCAAGACGTTTGGACAGAGCCTCGCCTTGCGGTCCGGTTAAAAGCGAATGGTGGGCAAAGCTGGGCACAGCGCCGCCGAGGGCTTCGATGATCTGGATTTGCGTGCCCGTATTGGTCACGTGATCGGATACCACGCACCACGTTGGTGATGCCGAAGTCGATATCGTCGCAAACCGAAGCCAACGTATAAAGGAACTGCCCGTCGCCGCGGATCAGAACCGGGTCCGAGACCGAGGCCGCGTCAATCGAGATGTCGCCCAGAATGCCGTCGGTCCAGTTGATCCGCTGATGATCCAGCTTGAAGCGCCAATGGCCTTGGCCACGCTCTTCACGCAGCTTGGCTTTATCGTCGTCAGACAGCGCAAGCGCTGAGCGGTCATAGACCGGCGGTTTGCCCATGTTCAGCTGCTTCTTGCGCTTCAGGTCCAGCTCGGTCGGGGTCTCAAAGCACTCGTAGAAACGGCCCATGTCACGCAGCTGTTGCGCGGCGGCTTCGTAGCGGTCCAGACGATCAGACTGTCTTTCCACGCGATCCCATGTCAGGCCCAGCCATTCCAGGTCCTCCATGATCGCATCCGCATATTCCTGCTTCGAGCGTTCCGGGTCGGTGTCATCCAAGCGCAGAATGAACTGGCCACCCGATTTTGCAGCGATCAGATAGTTGAATAGCGCGGTGCGCAGGTTGCCCACATGGATATAGCCGGTGGGCGAAGGGGCGAAACGGGTGGTGGTCATGGGTTGATCTCCTTGGCGGTCCCTCTTTCATATTGGCCCGTAATTGTCCATAATATTCCCTATGGAGAAGACATCTGCACCCAGTTTGGCGCAGATTGAGCAACTAGCGCTTGAGGCGCGTGCCCATCTGCCAGACCCATTTGCCGAGCCAGCCTTGGACGTTGGTATTCATGTGGCCGAGATCCCAGGCGCCAACTTGCTGGCTGATCACGACATTGCTGACCCCTATGAACTAACCGGCATGTATGTCGGTGTGCCTTTAACAGAAAAGGTGCCAAGCGATCAGCCTTTGGCCTTGGATGCGATATGGCTGTTTCGGCGCCCTATCTTGGATGAACTGGCGCGGCGCGGGGATGTAACCATAGTCGAACTGGTGACACATATTGTCGTGCATGAGTTTGCCCATCACTTCGGATGGTCTGACGAGGACATTGCCGCGATTGATCACTGGTGGGAATAAGCAGCGGGATTAAGTTGGCTGAACCGGCCACTTCTTGTCCAGATCGGCAAGCCCGGCTTGGATAAGCTCTGTCAAAACATCAAGATTGATGTCAGCCAGCTTGTTCACGTAAAGACAGGATTTTCCCATCTTATGCTTTCCCAACCGCGCCAGAATGTCTGCGTAGTCGGCATAACCCGGCATGATGTAAATCGAATGGCGGGCCTTGCGCGGTGAAAATCCGGTTGCCAGAAAGTCGCCCTCGCGCCCACTTTCATAGACATAGTGATACTGGCCATATCCGATAATCGACGGCCCCCACATGGCGGGTTGAAACCCGGTAACATCGCGAAACAGGTGGTCGAGCACCTGCGCGTCTTCACATTTTGCTGCGGGTTCAACTGCGGCGATGAAGTCCTGCACGCTCTGATCCGTTGGGGCTGTTTTGTTCTGGGACATGTGTGGGTCTCACAATCTTGTGACGGTGCGTCTGTGCTGGATAATTGTGAGTATACTCTCCGCACTCGTTTCAACAAAATTCAAAGGGAGGCTTCGATGTCCGATTTCCCAATTCCCAAATTGTCACGCCGTCATTTCATGGCGCTGGGCGCGGCAGCTCCGGCCCTTGGGCTGGCCTCGACCGCGCAGGCAATGGCGCCGCAACTGGGCGCGCAGACCATAGATGCCCGTCGTTTCAAGCTTGGCGCGTTCGAGGTAACGACCTTGCTGGCAGGCGCGCGAACCGTGCCTGACCCTCAGGCCATTTTTGGTATGAACGTCGGTGCGGACGAGTTCGCCACCGCCAGTGCGGCCGCCAATATCCCGACGGATGCGGCGCAGTTCTTCTTTACGCCCACCTTGGTCAACACCGGCGTGGATCTGGTATTGTTTGACACTGGATTGAATCCTGCAGGGATCACCGCAGCGGTGACGGCGGCTGGATACGCACCCGAGGATGTCGATATCGTCGTCATCACCCATATGCATGGCGATCATATCGGCGGCTTGATGGGCGACGCAGGTGCAACTTTCCCAAATGCGCGCTATGTGACGGGGGCGGTCGAGTTTGATCACTGGGCTGCCGCCGGCAATGATGGGTTCAACGCCAAGGTGGCCCCGCTGGCCGAACAGACGACGATGCTGTCGCCCGGCGACGCGGTTCTGTCAGGGATCGAAGCCGTCGAAGCCTTTGGCCATACGCCCGGTCATATGGCTTATCGGCTGGATAGCGACGGTCAGTCGCTGTTGATTGCAGCGGATTTTGCCAACCATTATGTCTGGTCGCTGGGCTATCCCGACTGGGAGGTGAAGTTCGACATGGACAAATCAGCCGCAGCCGCCACACGCAAATCGCTGCTGGGGATGCTGGCCGCCGAGAGAATGCCCTTCATCGGCTATCACATGCCGTTCCCCGCGCTGGGCTATGTCGAAGCCCGTGATGCGGGGTTCCAATATGTGCCGCACAGCTATCAGCTGTTGATGTGATCAAGCATGCTGCGGGGTGGCTCACGTGCCGTCCCGCCAGCGGTTCACGATCGGATAGCGGCGATCCAGCCAAAAACTGCGCTTGGTCAAGCGTGTACCAGGGGCGGACTGGAATCGTTTGTATTCGCTGATGAAGACCAGATGCTCGATCTTCTTGACCGTTGCCTTGTCAAACCCTTCGGCGACCAGTTCAGCCACGGATTTTTCGTCGTCGATCAGGCCTTCAAGGATCGCATCCAGCACCTCGTAAGGGGGTAGACTGTCTTCGTCTTTCTGATCCGGTCGCAGCTCGGCCGAGGGCGGTTTGTCGATGATCGAGACGGGGATAACCTCGCCTTCCGGGCCCATCATCCAGTCGCGGTGATTGGCATTGCGCCAGCGGCATTGTTCGAACACGCGGATCTTATACAGATCTTTGATCGGGTTATAGCCGCCCGACATGTCGCCATAGATCGTGGCATAGCCCACGGCGACCTCGGATTTGTTGCCGGTGGTCAGAAGCATCGCGCCGGTTTTGTTGGAAAGCGCCATCAACAGCAGACCACGCAGGCGGGACTGGATGTTTTCTTCGGTCACGTCGGGCTCTAGTCCTTCGAAGAACGGGGCCAGAGTGTTGGTAATCGCGTCGCGCCCTTCTTTGATCGGTACAAAATCATACGTACAGCCAAGGCGGTTCGCGATGTCCTTGGCGTCATCCAAAGAGCTTTGCGACGTGTATTCGGACGGCAGCATCACGCAGCGCACGTTTTCGGGGCCAAGCGCATCAGCGGCAATGGTCGCAACAATCGCGCTGTCGATCCCGCCAGACAGGCCCAGAAGCACCTGTTTAAAGCCGGTTTTGCCCATATAATCACGAAGGCTTTCGACCATCGCGCGATAATCCCCTTCCCACTCATCGCTAAGCTGGGCGATGGTTCCGGGCTGGATGCGCCAGCCATCATCGGTGCTGATAAGGTCTACGTGTCTGATTTCTTCATCGAAATCAGCCATGCGGAAGGCCAGTTCTCCGCCTGGGTTCAAGGCGAAGGATGCACCGTCAAACACCTGATCATCTTGCCCGCCAACCATGTTCAGATAGATCAGCGGCAGCTCGGTTTCGACCACACGGCCCACCATGTGGTTCAGCCGCACGTCAAACTTGTTGCGGTAATAGGGTGATCCGTTGGGGATCAGCAAAAACTCGGCACCGCTTTCGGCCAGCGTTTCGCAGACGTCTTCGGCGTGCCATGCGTCCTCGCAGATCGGCGTGCCAATGCGGATTGGTCCCATCGAATAGGGACCCTGCGGATCGGCCGAGGTGAAATGACGTTCCTCGTCAAAGACGGTTTCGTTTGGCAGGCGTTGTTTCAAAACGCGCGTGCTGACCTTCCCGTCTTTCAGGATGTAATAGGCGTTAAACAGGTGATTGCCGTCATGGTAAGGGGCACCGACGCCAATGGCCGGCCCATCAGCGCAGTCAATTGCCAGCTGGTCCACCGCGTCCATCGCGTCGCGATAGAACTGCGGGCGCATCACCAAATCTTGCGTCTGATACCCGGTCAAGAAGGCTTCAGGCAGAGCCAGCATGTCGCTGCCAGCGTCTTTCGCGGCGTCCCATGCAGCGCGCGCCTTGTCGGCATTTGCCGCAATTGCGCCCACGGTTGGGTTCAGTTGTGCCAGTGTCAGGCGAAATTTCTCACTCATCACGCATGTCCTTGTGTCCGGCCGTAGCCGAAGATGGTTCGGCACAGATGTAGCAGGTTTGTCCGCAGGATAAAGAGGCTGAGCTTGAAAAGCGTTGTCTCGGCTTTTGGGACGTCATAGTCTGGGCGCAGGCTTGCTTCGGCGGTCCAATAAAAAGTCAAAGAATTTGAACGAGGTTTCGAGATGCAACGCCCATTTGCCGGAATACGAGTATTGATTGCCTTGTCGCTATGCATGCCAGTGGCCGCTGCAGCGCAGGTTGAAACCAAACAGTATGACGATGGTTCTGTCTATGAAGGGACTTTCAAGGGCGGTTTGCAGCACGGAATGGGAACGCTTAGCCTTCCATCGGGTTATGAATACACCGGCGAATTCATTGACGGAGAGATCCTTGGGCAAGGTGTGGCCCGTTTCCCCAACGGGTCGATCTACGAAGGCAACTTCGTGAAGGGAAAGCCGGAGGGGTTTGGCAAAATCACTTTCGCGGACGGTGCCAGCTTTGAAGGCGATTGGGTGGATGGCAAGATCAATGGATCAGGTCAGGCCCTTTATGCCAATGGCATTCAGTACGAAGGTGGGTTCCGCAACGCAATGCATCATGGCCAAGGTCGTCTGCAAAGCCCGTCGGGTTACGTTTACGAAGGCGATTGGATTGCAGGTGTAAAAGAGGGCCGTGGCAGGTCCACCTATCCAGACGGTTCTGTCTATGAAGGCGGCATGCGGGCCGGAGAGCGCGATGGCGCAGGCAAGCTGACCCAACCTGACGGTATGAAGTACGAAGGCAACTGGACCAAGGGTCAGATGCACGGCGAAGGTGTCCTGACACAAGCAAATGGCGATGTGTTCTCTGGGCAGTTCCAAGCCGGGTCGCGACAAGGGGCTGGGACAGTCACCTATGCAAACGGCGATCGATATGAAGGTAGTTTTGAAGGAGATCAACGACACGGTCAGGGCGCTTTCGTAGGAAGCGACGGATATCGCTACGAAGGCAATTGGGTCGCCGGAGTGATCGAAGGTGATGGCAACGTGACATACCCCGATGGGTCTGTTTACAAAGGTCAGTTCCGCGCCGGATTGGCGGATGGTGCCGGAATGATCACCTACCCAGATGGCAGCAATTTCGAGGGTGACTGGAAAGGCGGCGTTATCGACGGCAAAGGGATTGCACTTCTTGCCGATGGCGCGCGCTATGAAGGGATGTTCAAGGATGCGCTGTTTGATGGCGAAGGAACCTTGGTCACGTCCGATGGCGCCAGCCATGTTGGCGGATGGCAATCCGGCATGCCCCACGGGCAGGGCGTATCAAAACTGGCGGATGGCTCGATTTACGATGGCGAATTTGTCGGGGGGGAACGTGAAGGGCGCGGCAAATTCGTCACGGCTGACGGGTTCAACTACGAAGGCATGTGGCTGTCAGGATTGTTCCACGGACCGGGTATTGCGATCTATCCTGGTGGAGATCGATATGAAGGAAACTTCCAGAACGGAAAGCGCCACGGTGCCGGGATTGTCTATCGTGCTGATGGCAGTCAGGAAGAGGGCACTTGGGAAGACGGCGTGGCTGCCGACGCGATTGAAACAGCTCCTGCACCGGCTGTTGATAGTGAAGCAGCCGCCGAAGCCGCAGCGGCAGCAGGCGCCGCATCTGCAGCAGGAACAACACCGGCCGTGACAGAAGAGCAACCAAGCAGCGAATAAGCAGGTTCGCGGCTGCATTCTGAGCGGTTTTCCCAAAAAAGGGCTTTAACTCGGCGTAAAGCGCCGTATATTCACGCTTATGGCAATGCAGATACATATCATCACGTCCGGCCCCGCGCAGGGTCTTCTGCTACTTCTTAGCCGCCTCTGAGCGTGCCGTTTTGGCGCGACCGCTCAGGGGACACGCCAGCCGCGCCACGAACCAGCCCAGCATGACGGGCTACCTAGGCTAAGACACTCATATCAAAGAGATAAGACAATGAACAAACCATCGGATCACGTGTTGATTTTCGACACCACTTTGCGTGACGGCGAACAAAGTCCCGGCGCAACCATGACGCATGATGAAAAAATTGAAATCGCCGAGATGCTGGACGAGATGGGCGTGGATATCATCGAGGCAGGCTTCCCGATTGCCTCGGAAGGTGATTTCGCGGCTGTGTCCGAGATTGCAAAGCGATCGACAAATTCTGTCATCTGCGGACTGGCCCGTGCAAACGTTAAAGACATTGACCGCTGCGCCGAAGCTGTGCGCCACGCTGCCAAGCCGCGTATCCACACCTTCATCGGCACCTCGCCGTTGCATCGCGAGATCCCCAACCTGTCCAAGGATGAAATGGCGGATCTGATCCACGAGACTGTCACACATGCGCGCAATCTGACCGATAACGTTCAGTGGTCAGCAATGGATGCGACCCGGACCGAGCATGACTATCTGTGCCGCGTGATTGAGATCGCGATCAAGGCTGGTGCAACCACAATCAACATCCCGGACACGGTGGGTTACACCGCGCCGCGCGAAAGTGCGGACTTGATCCGGATGCTGATCGAACGTGTTCCTGGTGCGGATGAGGTCATCTTTGCCACCCACTGCCACAATGATTTGGGCATGGCGACCGCGAATTCTCTGGCGGCTGTCGAAGCGGGTGCGCGTCAGATCGAATGCACCATCAATGGCTTGGGTGAACGGGCTGGGAATACCGCACTGGAAGAGGTCGTCATGGCACTGAAAGTGCGCAACGACATCATGCCTTATCAAACCCAGATCGATACCACGAAGATCATGAACATCTCGCGTCGTGTGGCGCAGGTGTCGGGATTTGCGGTTCAGTATAACAAGGCCATCGTTGGGAAGAACGCTTTCGCGCATGAAAGTGGCATCCACCAAGATGGTATGCTGAAAAACCCAGAAAACTTCGAGATTATGCGCCCGGAGGATGTCGGTTTGGCTGGCACCTCTTTGCCATTGGGCAAACACTCGGGCCGGGCTGCGCTGAAGGCAAAGCTGACTGATTTGGGCTTTGATGTGGGTGACAACCAGTTGAAAGACGTCTTTGTGCGCTTCAAAGAACTGGCTGATACCAAGAAAGAAGTGTTCGACGATGATCTGATCGCGCTGATGACCGACGGCACGGATGATGCCAATGACCGTCTGCAGGTCAAGTCGCTGCATGTTGTGGCTGGAACGGAAGAAAAGAACACCGCCGATCTGACCATGACCGTCGATGGGGTCGAGCGCAAAGTCAGTTCCGAAGGTGATGGGCCTGTAGATGCGGCGTTCAACTGCATAAAGCAGGTCTTCCCGCACGAGGCAAAATTGCAGCTTTATCAAGTGCATGCCGTGACTGAAGGGACAGATGCACAAGCCACTGTGTCGGTTCGCATGGAAGAAGACGGCAAGATCGTAAGTGGTCAGTCATCCCATACAGACACGATCCTGGCATCGGTTCGGGCCTATGTGAACGCGCTGAATAACCTGATCACGCGCCGCGAAAAGACCAAACCTGAAAGCGTTTGATCAAAGAACTTCATACGGGCAGAGAAATTTTGCCCGTATGACAGGTGTTTGGTTCGAAAATTGAAAGTCCTGCCCACCCCTGCGCGGGCAAACCTCATCCAATTGTATGAATTTCCTTGGTTCTTGGCGATAAGCCGCTTGCGTGTTTGCTTTAGGGCTTTCACCAAAGGGCTTGGACGCTTATATATCCACCGGTCCGGACCCTAGGGGAGTCGCGGGCGCTGAAGGGTATTTGAACGGGATAGGCATCCAAATGGTAGGGCTTTCGAGTTTGTTTTCGTCGGATATGGCGATTGACCTTGGGACCGCGAATACGCTGGTCTACGTAAAGGGCAAAGGCATCATTCTGAACGAGCCCTCAGTGGTGGCTTATCACGTCAAAGACGGCGTGAAAAAAGTTCTGGCCGTGGGCGAAGACGCCAAGCTGATGCTTGGCCGGACACCCGGCTCGATCGAAGCGATCCGCCCGATGCGTGAAGGTGTCATCGCAGATTTTGACAGCGCGGAAGAGATGATCAAACACTTCATCCGGAAGGTCCACAAGCGCACGACATTCTCGAAGCCGAAAATCATCGTTTGCGTACCTCATGGTGCGACCCCGGTTGAAAAGCGGGCCATTCGTCAGTCGGTTCTGTCTGCAGGTGCCCGTCGCGCCGGTCTTGTGGCCGAGCCGATCGCCGCAGCCATCGGGGCAGGCATGCCAATCACTGACCCAACCGGTAACATGGTTGTGGACATTGGTGGTGGTACGACCGAAGTGGCCGTTTTGTCATTGGGTGACATTGTTTATGCACGTTCGGTTCGTGTTGGTGGTGACCGCATGGATGACGCGATCATCAGCTACCTGCGTCGACAGCAGAACCTTCTGGTTGGTGAAACCACCGCCGAGCGTATCAAAACCACCATCGGTGCCGCACGCATGCCCGATGATGGCCGTGGCACCTCGCTTCAAATTCGAGGGCGTGACCTTCTGAACGGTGTGCCTAAGGAAACCGAGATTAACCAAGCGCAAGTTGCGGAAGCTCTGGCCGAGCCAGTGCAGCAAATCTGCGAAGCGGTGATGACCGCGCTTGAAGCCACACCGCCCGATTTGGCCGCGGATATTGTGGATCGCGGCGTGATGCTGACAGGTGGTGGCGCATTGTTGGGCGAGCTGGACCTTGCCTTGCGCGAGCAGACGGGTCTGTCCATCTCGGTTGCAGATGAAAGCTTGAACTGTGTGGCACTGGGCACCGGCAAAGCGCTGGAGTTCGAAAAGCAACTGCGTCACGTAATCGACTACGACAGCTGATCGGGTCTGCCCCGCCGGTGGGGCGCGCCCGTCGGGTAACCGGAGGCCAGATTGGCACTTAAACCAAACCAGAGCGAGGACTATGTACGTCCGCTTCGCAGGCTGTTTATCAGTCTGCTGGTGCTGTGTTTGTTTCTGGTGTTTCTGGTCTGGCGGATCGATAGCCCAAGGGTCGAACGTTTCCGTTCCAACCTGATTGACGCCGTTGTTCCCAGTTTTGACTGGGCATTGGTGCCGGTCACCAAGTTGGTTGGTATGGTTGAGAATTTCCAATCCTACACACGCATTTACGAACAAAACCAAGAATTGCGCCGCGAGCTTCAGCAAATGAAGGCGTGGAAGGAAGCGGCCTTGCAGTTGGAGCAGGAAAACGCCCAGCTGTTGAACCTGAACAATGTACGGTTGGACGCTCAGCTAAGCTTTGTGACCGGCGTGGTACTGGCTGATAGCGGCTCACCCTTTCGCCAGTCGGTCCTGCTGAACATCGGCACCCGTGACGGGCTTGTAGATGGATGGGCTGCAACGGATGGCCTTGGGCTTGCCGGACGGATTTCAGGCGTTGGAAAACGCACAAGCCGTGTCATCCTACTGACTGACAGCAACAGTCGCATCCCGATCATGGTCCAACCATCTGGTCAAAATGCCCTTTTGGTTGGTGACAACTCGGCCGCGCCACCAATCGATTTTCTGGAAAGTCCTGAAAAGGTTCGGCCTGGGGATCGCGTCGTGTCATCGGGCGATGGTGGTGTGTTCCCGGCAGGTCTTTTGGTGGGGCATGTGGCTTTGGGCAGTGATCGTCGTTTGCGTGTTCGCTTGGCTGCCGACTACGAACGCTTAGAGTTCCTGCGGGTTCTCCGCAGCCATCCGGGTGAGATGGTCGAGGGCGAAGGCAGTCTGATCGTCTCAACGCCAGCCGCGCCGCCCGTACCGGTGATTGGCGCAGATAGCGAAGAACCCGAGCCCGACGTAACAGATGGAGGGCAGGGGGAATGACCGATCGCATTACCCTGCTGCGTTGGGCGTTCTGGGGGCTGCTGGTTGCGGTCTCGGTCGGGCTTCTTTTTGTAAAACTTCTTCCGTTGGACCTCAGCGCTGGGCGGTTTCCGGGCCCTGACATCTTCATGGCGATCGTCATGGCGTGGATGCTGCGCCGTCCAGACTACGTTCCAATCTTACTTGTGGCTGTTATCGTTTTCCTGACCGATCTGTTGTTTCAGGATATACCAGCAGTCGGGGCTATGATGGCAGTTCTCGGCTTAGAAGTTCTGCGTCGCCGCGAGGCGGGTCTTCGCGAGCAGCATTTTTTGGTGGAAATGGGTGTGGTGTCTGCCGTGCTGCTGGCCATGCTTTTGGGGGAAAGAATCCTGCTGATGGTCTTCTTTGTTGATCAGATCCCCTTTGGGCGCGCCCTTATGCAGTTTTTGGCTACGATCGCCATCTATCCCATTGTTGTTTTCATCTCGGTTTTCTTTCTGGGGATCGAAAAACTACAGCCGGGTGATGATCCTATTCGGAGCCAAGCAGCATGAAACGCTCTCCGTCAGATACCGAAGCAAGTGCACGCAAGATTACGCGGCGTGGTCTTCTATTGGGCGGTCTTCAGGTGTCTTTTGCGGCCATTTTGGTTGGTCGCATGCGCTACATGCAAGTCGAACAGGCAGACGAATACCGAGACCTTGCTGAAGAAAACCGCGTCAAATTCCAGCTGATCCCGCCGGCGCGTGGCCTGATCTATGATCGCAACGGTGTACTGATTGCGGGGAACGAACAGAACTATCGGATTGTCATGATCCGCGAGGATGCCGAAAATCCCGAGCAGGTTTTGGAGCGTTTGCGCAAAATCGTTTGGATTTCAGATGAGGATGTGAAGCGCGCATTGGATGAGATGCGTCGCCGCAGCCCCTTTGTGCCAGTGACAGTAGCTGATCGTATCGCGTGGGAGGACGTGGCCGAAGTCGCCGTGAACGCCCCGGCTTTGCCTGGTGTCACTGCAGATGTGGGTCTTTCCCGCAGCTACCCGCGCGCGAATGATTTTGCCCATGTCATTGGCTATGTCGGACCCGTTTCAGATTATGATTTGTCGAAACTGGAAGATCCTGATCCGCTTTTGCAGATCCCGCGTTTCCAGATTGGCAAAAGCGGCGTTGAAGCGAAGATGGAACTGGATCTTCGCGGCGCGGCAGGCACACGTGAAGTCGAAGTCAATGCCGTCGGTCGCGAGATGCGAGAGCTTGGGCGTGAAGAGGGTCGTGCAGGTGACAATGTCCAGCTGACGATTGACGCCGATCTTCAAGCCTATGTGCAAGCACGCCTTGCTGGCGAAAGCGCAGCAGCTGTGGTGATGGATACGGTAACCGGTGACGTGTTGGCCATCGGGTCCGCGCCAACTTTCGATCCAAACAAGTTTGTGCGTGGCATCTCTAGCTCCGACTATAAGACCCTTCTGGACGATCCCTACCGTCCACTGGCTGCCAAGCCCGCACAGGGTACGTATCCGCCCGGCTCGACCTTCAAGATGGTCACCGCTTTGGCCGCGCTGGAAGAGGGCGTGATCGACTTGAATGAAACCATCCGCTGCGTCGGTCGGGTCGAGGTTCATTCCCGGAATTTCCATTGCTGGAAGCGCGGGGGGCACGGACAAGTTGATCTGGTCAAAAGCCTGCGTGAGAGCTGCGATATCTATTACTATGAAATCGCGCAACGAGTCGGGATCGAGAAGATATCCGCAATGGCACGCAAGCTTGGATTGGGGGAACGGCATGATTTGCCTTTGTCTGCCGTTGCACAAGGTTTGATGCCGACGAAAGCTTGGAAGCGCGAAGCGCGACAAGCTGACTGGGTTGTGGGTGACAGCCTGAATGCAGGCATTGGTCAGGGCTTTGTATTGGCGTCTCCGTTGCAGCTTGCGGTCATGACCTCGCGAATTGCGACCGGGCAGGCGATCTATCCGCGGCTTGTGCGATCAGTCAACGGGGTCGAGACCGAGATACGCAATGACGGTGCCTTGGGTATCAGCACCACAAATATCGAGGCGGTCCGTAAGGGCATGTACGAAGTTGTGAATGCGCGTCGCGGCACAGCTGGGCGATCCAAAGTAGTCGGGGACGACCTGCGGATGGCGGGTAAAACTGGCACAAGTCAGGTGCGCAACATTACCGCCGCTGAGCGCGCGCGGGGTGTGACGCGAAATGAAGACCTGCCTTGGGAACGGCGCGACCACGCACTTTTCGTGGGTTATGCGCCTCATGATGCCCCACGCTATGCGGTCTCTGTGGTTGTGGAACATGGCGGTGGCGGATCAAAGGCCGCCGCGCCCATTGCCCGCGATATCATGTTGCAAACAGCCTATCAGGGCCAGCCACCGCTTGAGGCTTATCCCTCAAGTCAACGTGGCACGATCCGGTCCCGTCAACGTGACATCGAAGAGATGCTTGAGATGCCGCACGCGGATCGTCTGAAAGCGGCCGAGGGGCGCGCATGAGTTATCTTGAGTACAACGTAAAATATGTGCCCTCAGGGCTGCGCAAAGTTCTTTATATGAACTGGTCCCTGATCCTGCTTTTAACTGCCGTCGCAAGTGTCGGGTTTCTTATGCTTTTTTCCGTTGCAGGCGGAAACATGGACCCGTGGGCCATGGCGCAGATGAAGCGGTTTGCGCTGGGCATGGGACTGATGTTTGTCATCGCCATGGTGCCCATCTGGTTTTGGCGCAATATGGCAGGGCTGGGATATCTGGTGTCTCTGGTCTTGTTGGTATTGGTTGAAATCATCGGCACAACCGGGATGGGCGCGCAGCGCTGGATTGATTTGGGCTTCATGCGGTTGCAGCCCTCAGAGTTGATGAAAATCACCTTGGTCATGATGTTGGCAGCTTATTATGATTGGCTGGACATCAAGAAAGTCTCGCGACCACTTTGGGTGCTTATCCCACTGATCTTGATTGTTCTTCCTACCTTATTGGTTTTGCGACAGCCGGACCTTGGCACCTCGATCCTGTTGGTGACCGGAGGGGGTGTGATCATGTTCCTTGCCGGGGTCAGCCTTTGGTATTTTGGGGCGGTCATTGCGTCCGGTGTTGGCTTGGTGACATCTGTTTTCATGTCTCGGGGCACGGAATGGCAGTTGCTGAAAGACTATCAGTTCCGCAGGATCGACACATTCCTAGATCCCTCCACAGATCCATTGGGGGCGGGCTATCACATCACGCAATCCAAGATTGCTTTGGGGTCCGGCGGTTGGACTGGGCGCGGCTTTATGCAAGGCACGCAATCGCGACTGAATTTCCTGCCCGAGAAGCACACCGACTTTATCTTCACGACCCTGGCGGAAGAGTTCGGGTTCTTGGGGGGCGTATCTCTTTTAACTCTCTACGTGCTCATTCTTACGTTCTGCGCGATATCAGCTTTCAAAAATAAAGACCGTTTCAGCTCGCTTTTGATCCTTGGTGTTGCGGTCACCTTTTTCTTGTTCTTTGCGGTGAACATGTCCATGGTGATGGGCCTTGCCCCCGTGGTAGGAGTGCCGTTGCCGATGGTTAGCTATGGCGGCTCTGCCATGCTGGTATTGCTGGTTGGTTTTGGTTTGGTTCAAAGCGCACATGTTCACAGAGCGAGACAAAAGTGATGAGCATCAACATTCTTTATGCGGGCAACCCCAAGCGTTGGGACGTTTATCAGAATGAAATCACCAAAGCCCTGAACGACATCAAGATCGACGCAAACCTGTCTTGTGACATCCCGGCGGACCAAGTTGATTACATCATCTATGATCCCAACAGCGCACTTCAGGACTTCACGCCCTTTACCCGAACCAAAGCAATTCTGGGCCTGTGGGCAGGGGTTGAACGGATCGTTTATAATCGAACCCTGACGCAGCCCTACACGCGCATGGTCGATCAAGGGCTAAGCGAGGGTATGACCGAATGGGTCGTTGGCCACGTGCTGCGCCATCACCTCGAAATGGATCAGGACATCCATCGGACTGACCCTGCCTGGGGCCGACTTGCACCCCCGTTGGCGCGGGATCGGCGTGTGGGGATACTGGGATTGGGTGAGCTGGGCCGCGTGGCTGCCAAGGCGCTTACCGATCTGAATTTTTCCGTGTCTGGTTGGAGCCGTGGTGCCAAAGAAATTGACGGTGTGACCTGTGTTCATGGTGATGAGGGCTTGGACCATGTTCTACGCAACTCTGACATTCTGGTCTTACTGCTGCCCGCCACCAAAGCCACCGAGAATATCTTGGATGCGGACCGCATTGCGATGCTTCCCAAAGGGGCTGTGATTATCAACCCCGGCCGCGGGCCGCTTATCGATGACAATTCTCTGCTTGAGGCTCTGGATCGTGGCCACATTTCGCACGCAACTTTGGACGTTTTCCGGGTGGAACCCCTGCCGGATGAAGATCCGTATTGGGCGCATCCGAATGTGACCGTCACGCCGCATATCGCGTCTGACACACGACCGGATACCGCCGCCAAAGTCATTGCCGAAAATATTCGTCGTGGGGAAGCTAAAGAACCCTTCTTGCACTTGGTCGACAAGAAAGCGGGTTACTAGTTTTCGTCGGCCACCGACGAAAGCTTAAAACTCCATCGAGATCGTCACCGGCCCATCGTTCAGCAAAGACACTTTCATGTCGGCGCCGAACTGGCCTTGTGCAACTTCGATCCCGTGCCCCCGTAATTGATCTGCAAAGTATTCATATAGGCGTTCACCTTCCTCCGGGCGGGCGGCGGTCGAGAACCCCGGACGATTTCCGCGCGACGTGTCTGCCGCCAAGGTGAACTGGCTGACCACAAGCGCGGACCCGCCTGTATCCAGCAGCGATCGGTTCATCTTGTCGGCATCGTCTTTGAATATCCGAAGTTTTGAGATTTTGGCAGCAAGCGTGTCTGCATTCGCTTCGACGTCGCCCTCCATGGCGCAGACCAGCACCAAAAGGCCCGGACCGATTTCACCGACCGTCACGCGATCGACGCGGACGGATGCTTCACTGACGCGTTGGATCAGGGCTCTCATATATATATCCTTTCAGAAACGCGCGGGTGGGGTGAAAGCTACTGGCTTTGTGCCGACAAATAGCCGATTACGCCTGCTGCGATCAGCCCTAAAATCACCGCAAAGGCGATTTTCCAGGCTGAATATGGGCGTTCCCCTTGAACGCGGCCATTTTGGCCGTTCACCACAAACCGATAGGTGCGACCCCGATATTTGTAGGCTGCCAGCCAAACGGGAAGCAGGACATGTTTGAACGTCAGATCGGACATATCCGTATCCATTGACGAGACTCGTTGACGATCCCCGCCGATATCAAACTTTACATCCCGTAAGATGATCCGGTTCATATAGTCACGCGCTTCGGTAAACCCTTCGTCCAGTTCGATGGTGTAGCCTTCTGCACGGAAGCCTGCCAGAAACTCGGGGCGATAAGGTTCAAGGCGCGACAGATCACCATGGCTCCAGCGCATCGGTGTATTTTTTCGGCAAACCTTTGGAGGCCAAGACCAATACGTCATCGAAGAATCGCGCGACCCGGCCTGATACCGATGTCCAGCGCACATGGCGAGTGGTTTTCTGTTCGCGTTTGCCATTCACCATAACCGTTCGGGTGCGCTCGTGAACAATGCCGCGCTGCCCTGAATAGCGGGTTTTGGTGTCTGCATCGAACGTCCAATAGGGAACGTATATGCCCGTCAACTTTCGGCCTTTGCGGGCGTATTCCTTCAATCCGTTGGGGGCAAACCACAAACGCCCCAACCAATCGGTCATGGCTTTGCGTGCCTCACGCTCTTCAATCTCGAACGGGGCCAGTCCTTTGGGCTTGATATGCCGATGCGTGCCCGTATCAGTGACCACAGGCGTCGCGCAGAACGGGCATTCTGCGGCATGCGTGGCGCTGTCAAATTCGGTCTGAGCCGCACAGTTGGGGCATGTCAGAACGCGGGTCTCTTCCAGCTCGTGATCAGGAAGATCTGCGCGCAGCGCCCGTTTCAAGTCCAGTTCCCTAATGACCATTTGGGCAGCTTGCCGATCTTCGATCGGAGCTTTGAAACCACAATGGTCACAGGTCAATTGGTTGTGTTCCGGATCAAACCGAAGATCAGCCCCGCATTGATCACAAGGAAAGCGGTGCTCTTCGATAATCGTCTGGGCATCTTCGCGCGGAAAGGCCATCCGGGAAAAACCTCGTGAAGTGTTGATGTTCAGTCAGGTGGGCGACCCAATCGGATCGCCCTTACTTAGTCATGCGCCGGGCGGCGGGGGCGGCAGAATTGTGAAAAGCTGCGCCAGTTCGGCCACATCTTCAGCGCGCATCCAACCGTCCTGACCCGGGGTCCAAACTTGGGTGTCGCGAGTTATGCCACCTTCAGCTGCCATGCGCCCCATGGCTGCTTTCGAATATGGCCCCTTTGTTTCGCCAGCTTCGGCCACGTGCCAGACATGTTCCACCGGCGGGGGTGGAGGGGTCTGAACCGCGGCTGGGGCAGCACCCCAAGGACCAGCTTGACCTGTCATCTGGCCCGCCATGCCAATACCCATTGCGGCCCCCATGCCAGCCCCCATCGAGGACGCCATGGCCGAATTCTCTGACCCCATTGCTTCGGCAGCATTGAACTTCATGTAGTTTTCAAGGTTGCCAGCAATGCCCATCGAGGTGCGCTTGTCCAACACCTCTTCCACGGCGGGCGGAAGCGAGATGTTTTCGATGTAGAACTCGGGGATCGTAAGGCCGTACTCGGCGATGATGCCACTGATTTCGGCGGCTACGATTTTGCCCAGATCAGCGGTGTTTGCCGCCATATCCAGAACCGGAATGCCCGCGCTTGCGATGACCCGGCTAAAGGCCTGAACAATGATGTTGCGGATCTGATAGCTGATTTCATCCATCGTGAATTCGCCATCGGTGCCAACGATTTCAACAAGGAACCGCGCCGGGTCCGAAACGCGTACCGAATAAGTGCCAAATGCGCGGATACGCGTGGGACCAAATTCGGGATCACGCAACATGATCGGGTTCTTGGTGCCCCATTTCAGATCGTTGAAACGCGTCGTGTTGACGTAATAGATCTCGGATTTGAAGGGCGATTTGAAACCATGATCCCAATGGTTGATCGTGGTCAGGATCGGCATGTTGTTGGTCTCGAGCATGTAAAGACCGGGCGTGAACACATCCGCCAACTGGCCTTCATGTACAAACACGGCGGCTTGGCCTTCGCGAACGGTCAGCTTCGCGCCGTATTTAATCTCGTGGTCTTCGCGCTCAAATCGCCAAACCATCGTGTCGCGGGTGTCATCCACCCAATGAATGACGTCGATGAACTCACCGGTTAGAAAATCTAGAATTCCCATGGTTAATTCCTCCTTGGGGTCACACAGTGCCGTCTACAAGTTCGGCGGCAATTTTGTTGATAGTCAAGCGTGCGTCATCCGCGTTCATTCCGGGGCGCAGGCGTGGGTCGTAAAGCATTTCAAGCAACAGCTCGTCATGCGAGGTCAGAAGACCAAATTCGTCAGAGTCGTTGAAGATCGATGGGCGGGCAACTGGGCTGTCGTTGGGCAGGCCAAGTCCTTGCGCCATTTCCTCGTGCAGGCAAGCCGTGCGCATCCGATCGGGAAGTTCAGCCCGAATGACGGCAATGGCGCGTTCGATTTGGTTGTCATCATCGGCATCAACCGCAAGCACGACACATTGCGTGTCACGACGAAGTCCGGTGATCTCGCGCTGGTCAGACAGGCTGATGCCGGGGACAAAGCTGCGCAGTCGCGCACCGAAGTTGCGCCGCTCATCTTCTGTCAGGATGAACACGTTGAAATTGGCGCTGCTTTGGGACGCGCTGATCGGATGGCCCGTATGACGTGCCAGACGCGAAACATATTTCGAAAAGGTCTGTTGATCCTTCGACCGGGCATCTTCAAGCACCGCATCCCCGAAATTCAGGGCGAACCGGACAGGCTTTGTCCAGCGGGTAAGTTTAACGGCGCGCTCTTGCGTGATGCGGCGGTTTCCAATTGTGCTGTATTCGCTATTGAACGCGATGCGTTCGAAGTTGCGCGCCAGCATTTCAGCTGTGAACGGCGTGTCCGGCCCACCGCCATCCCGTCTTAACTGGTCGTGGACCAAAAGACTGTGTTGGATCTTGGCGTAGTAATTCTTGTAGTAAGCGCTGCCCCCAGTTGGGGTCGGAACAGACAGCTGTGCCAGTGGCTTTTCAGCGACTGGGCGCTGGGTCGGCGGCACTGGGGTAGTAGTTTGCACGGTGCAGGCCGCAACAGCAGTCAGGGCCGTCAAAACGATGACGGCCCCTTTGATATTTTTGAAGGCAAAATTGCTCACAAATATTAGCCTTTCGGGTAACTTGCCCCCTTTTAGCTGTTCGAGACGCTTTCGGCCAGATTGTGACCTGAAGCAGTGCCGCGTGCTTGGGCTGACGCCAGAGTTTCTTTCAACTCGGCTTCCATCTTGATCAGCTCTTCTTCCGCAGCAGCGCGTTTGGCTTTGCCTTCGTCTGCAATGGCCAGGCTTTCCTCGATCGTAGCGATCAAGGTGGCGTTGGCGGATTTCACGGCTTCGATGTCGAACACACCGCGTTCCATTTCCTGACGGACCATGCGGTTTGCTTCTTGCAGGTTCTCAGCATTTGCGGTGAGCAGTTCGTTCGTCAGATCAGTAGCATCCTTGACGGCCACCGCAGCTTCTGCCGAGCGCTGAATGGTCACGGCCTGCGCCAGCTGAGTTTCCCAAAGCGGCACGGTGTTCACCAGTGTCGAGTTGATTTTGGTCACCAGCGACTTGTCGTTTTCCTGCACCAGACGGATCGAAGGCAGCGACTGCATGGTGACTTGGCGCGTGAGCTTCAGGTCATGCACACGGCGTTCCAGATCGTCACGTGCGGCGCGCAAGTCGCGCAGTTCTTGGGCTTTGATCACGCCTTGCTCTTCGGGTGCGGCGTCCACTTCGGCCACTTTGGCGGGGATCACTTTTTCGTCCAGCTCAACCAGCTTGGCTTCACCTGCTGAGATGTACAGCGCCAGCTCGTTATAAAAATCGAGTGTCTTCTCATAAAGCTTGTCGAGAGATTTGATATCTTTCAGAAGCACGTGTTCGTGGTTCAGCAGGTTGTCAGTGATCTTGTCGATCTGGCCCTGAACGTCTTCATAACGCGCCATGAATTTCGCGGCGGGTGCCAAGCGACCAAGCAGTCGTTCCCACCAGCTGCGCTTACGGCGCATATCCAGTTCGCTGATTGAAAAGCCGCGGATCGTGGTCACGATATTGCGCAGGCTATCCCCTGCAGGGCCAACATCCTTGTTGCGCACGCCTTGCAGCATGTCTTGGCTGATGACCTGAAGTTCGGATTGCGCGGCGGAACCGAACTCGATGATCGACTGGCTATTGGCCATGTCGATTTCATCCATGCGCTTTTTGATTTCAGCGCTGGTTGGTTTGTCTGCCTTAGCCAATGGAACCAGAGCGTTTGAAGGCTCGGGCAAAATGACAGCTGTTGTGGCTTCAATTTCTTTCAAAGCGGCCTGGGCCTGCTCGCGTGTAGATTGTGTCATGTAATCGTCCTCGTACTTAATCTTCTGTTCGCACACCTTCGCGTGCCAGTCGCTCTCGCAATACCTCGATCTCAACATCAAGATCACTGCGATCATCGTTCAGGAATTGCCGGGTTTTCGCGGCGAAGTTCGCCTCAAGGTCATCCAGCAGGGTTTCGTAATCGGTTAGCGCGCCGCCATGTGGATCGCGCAGGTGAATGTCGACGAATTTGGTCGTCGCGTCGCGCGCGCCCAGCAAATAAACACCCAGATACTTACGGGCCGACGTTAGATCGCGCGGATCGTCTTCGACCGTGCGAAACATATCGCGTGCGGTGGCGATGAACCGATCAAGACGTGCTTCGATATGGCGGTTACGAATGCGGGCAACGGTGTCTCGCATCACGTTCAAATGCTTCTCGGCCTCGCCAACAGCGCGTGCAACGCGGTCAGTTTGGAACTCATCAACGCCTTCAGCGCCTTTGTTACGCAAAGGATCCGGGCCGAAGGCTGCAAGGTGTAAGCCAGCGCCCAATGCGCCGTAAATCACGGCATTCAGGATCGATCCGCCTGCAAATCCAACCAGCGCCAAGCCAGCGCCCATCAAGACTGTTCCGAACAACTTTCGGGGCAATGCGGGGCGGCGGGCGATCTTGCGGGCATCATAGGCTTGGTGTGCAACCACACCTTCACGGGTCAACCATGCAGAACCGATCAGCAAGCCAAACGCCACCAGCGTCAAAGCCATTTCGGTCGGAGGTTGGAAAAATGCCCGGATTGCCAACGGTAGGGGTGCCAGAAACAGGAAATTAACACGTCCCGCGCTGCGCGCAGGCTCTTGACCGTCAAAAGGTCGGCGGGGGCGAGGGGTCGCGCCCTTGGGCTGCCCGTCGGGGCTGAATTCGCCACCATAACGCTGTGCCATTATGCACCTCCCATGATCGACACGTAGACGATCAGCGCAAGCAACATAAAGAACGCAGTTTTCTGTAGTCCGTTTTCAGTCACGTTCGGGCCCCCTTCCAGAACCGGGCGAAGTTGTTTTCGAAAAGCATCTGCACATTCTCAGTGCAAATTGGTCTTCCAGGCCAGTCAGCTCAGCGAAAATCAATCATGGATGAGAATAGGCTTACATGGGTGATAAACAAGGGGGAATGCTGCGATGGGCTCCCCGTTGGCGGGAAACCACAGTGTCAGTCTAGCGTCACTTGCGCCGCGTGTTCCCGCCACCTGCGAAGCGCGCGACCCATAACGCGCCTCCAAAGCGTTGGCGACAGGGCAAGTGTCGCCATAATGGGAAGCGAATAGGGCAGCATCGGCGCTTCTTGGGCGGTAGGAAGACGCAACGCCGGGTAGGGGCGCATCGGATGTGCATGGTGGTCCGAATGGCGCGGAGCATTCAGCATCATATGTGCGGTAAACCAATGCGGAGCATTCCAGCTGTGATGTGGGCCAACAGCTTCCAATCGACCATCTTTATCAATTGCCCGCGAAAGTCCGTAATGCTGCACGTAGTCCGACAGCAGAAGCTGTATCTGAGCGTAGGCGCAGATTAGGACGTAGCCGATAAGCCCGAAAAACCCACCAATCATTGCGGCGCATACAAGCATCACAACGCTGCCCAGAACGTAGATGACATAGGGGTTGTGCACTGCGCTGCGCCCGGCGCGTTCCAGATCATGCATCTCCATCTCATAGCCCGCGACAAAGGATCCTTTCCAAGCGTGTGGGGCAAACGCGTAAAAGCTCTCACCCTCTTGCGCGGTATTCGGGTCGTCAAGAGTAGCGACAAAACGGTGATGCACTTTCGGATGGGCCGAGCTGTGATGGCCGAAAAGAAGTGAGATATAGACCCAAACGCCCAGTCTTCTCAGTCGTTTATCAGTCCTATGAATCAGTTCATGCGCATTCGAATTTGACACCTGCCCGAAATACATACCAGCGCCCCAGAAAAGGCCGACGCGCTCCCAACCTGAAAGCCCTGTGTGCCCAGCTAAGGCGAGGACTACCAAAACAAGTGCGATGAAATGGCAGATGGCAATTGCAATTGATAGCACATCGGCATCACGCGCGACTTGGTCTTCGTCTAACACAGGGGCAGTGCGCGAAATTGCTTGATCCAAGCCAAAGGCAATGGCCGTCATGTACAGGATAAGTGCGATGCAAACGTAGCTTCCAAAGAAGCACGCGGCAGCGATCAGCAGCGCAGGGATGCCTGCCGCAACGGCGAAGAACCGTAAAGGGTGTGACATCTGAAACCTCGGATCGTGTTGCAATACGCGTCTGTATGTAAACTTGAATTTGCCGTTCTACGCAATCCGTCATGCGCATGTCGCTTTTGAATAGCGTGCGGATGCTGTGGGGCGCTATGCTGGCGACGTTCTATACAAGCTTCAAGGCGGGATCGGCATGGCGCTGGACGAGAAAAAAGGCATCTGGAAATCGGGCAAAGGCAAAGGGCGTCGTACGCCTAAGGGCCGTCAGATCAACATGGATGCGTTGGAAGAAATCCAAGCACTGCTGGGCGACCGGCCACGTCGTCGTGACCTGTTGATCGAATTTCTGCACCTTATTCAGGACGCCTATGGCCACCTGTCTGCCGATCACATTCGCGCTTTGGCGCAGGAAATGGGCACCGGTCAGGCCGAGATTTACGAAGTTGCCAGTTTCTACGCCCATTTCGATGTGGTGAAGGAAGGCGAGACGCCTCCGCCCGCGCTGACCATCCGGGTTTGCGATTCGCTGTCGTGTGAGCTGGCTGGGTCCGAGGCGCTGCAAAAGGCGCTTGAGGACGGGCTAGATGCATCGGAAGTACGCGTTGTACGTGCACCCTGCATGGGGCGTTGCGACACCGCACCGGTACTGGAACTGGGTCACAACCACATTGATCACGCCACGTTTGACAAGACCGTAGCTGCGATAAAATCTGACGACACACACGCTCATACCCCCGACTATCAGACCCTTGCCGAATATCAGGCCGACGGCGGATATGTCGAGCTTGCCAAGTTGCGCGAAAACGGTGACTGGAAAGACGTGCAGGAAACCGTTTTGTCTGCTGGATTGCGCGGCCTTGGTGGCGCAGGTTTCCCATCGGGCACAAAGTGGGGATTCGTACGCGCCAATGAAGGCACGCGTTACCTTGCCGTCAACGGCGACGAAGGCGAGCCGGGCACATTTAAAGACCGCTACTATTTGGAACGCACCCCGCATCTGATGCTGGAAGGCATGTTGATCGCCGCTTGGGCGGTCGAGGCCGAGACCTGTTTCGTCTACATGCGCGACGAATATCCTGCCGTGCTGGATATCCTGGCAAAGGAAATTTCGGCACTGGAAGCCGCCGGTATCGTTGCGCCCGGATATATCGACCTGCGTCGTGGCGCTGGCGCTTACATCTGCGGCGAAGAAAGCGCGATGATTGAATTGATCGAGGGTAAACGCGGCATGCCCCGTCACCGCCCGCCTTTTGTGGCTCAGGTCGGCATCTTCAATCGCCCGACCTTGGTGCATAACGTCGAAACCCTGCATTGGGTGGCCCGCATCATGCGCGAAGGACCGGAAATTCTGACTTCGGTTGAACGCAATGGCCGTAAGGGCCTGCGCAGCTACTCTGTGTCGGGCCGTGTTGCCAATCCGGGCGTGCATCTGTTGCCCGCAGGATCGACCATCACCGACATTATCGAAGCCGCCGGAGGCATGGCCGACGGGCACAGCTTCAAGGCTTATCAGCCGGGTGGCCCGTCCTCGGGCCTGTTGCCCACATCGATGGCTGACATCCCGCTGGATTTCGACACGCTGCAACCGCATGGCACCTTCATCGGGTCCGCTGCCGTGGTGGTTCTGTCCGACAAAGACAGCGCCAAACAGGCTGCGCTGAACATGCTTCGTTTCTTCGAGGATGAAAGCTGCGGCCAGTGCACGCCGTGCCGTGTCGGTTGCGAAAAAGCCGTGAAGTTGATGCAGGCGGATAAGTGGGATCAGGATCTTCTGGAAGAGCTGAGCCAGACCATGGTCGATGCGTCGATTTGCGGGCTGGGGCAGGCCGCGCCGAACCCAATCCGTTTGACCATGAAGCACTTCCCGGACGAGGTCTGAGCGCGCATATTCCGGTGACGTCAAGCTTGACCGCCAGGGATGTGGCGGGTTTTCGTGCGTCAACGCGCCGTTAACCAAACTGGATTACGCAAAGACATGGCTCACTTGCCGCTCATCCTTGGCCTTCTGGTCTCGCTGGCTTATTTCCCGCTGACCTCGCGGGGGGCCGCTTGGCCGCGTTCGATCATCAAGACCATTCCGTTATTGGCGTTTTCGCTGTCCGCCTATCTGGGGGATGCCGGGGCGTTTCTTGTGGCCGGGCTGTTTCTCTCGGCTTTAGGGGATTTTGGATTGTCGCGGGATGGGGATTGCCCATTCCTGTATGGCCTGTCGGCCTTCGCCTTGGCGCATCTGCTGTATATTCTGCACTTCCTTGGCTTGTCCGGCGCACCGATTTACGAGGCATTCTCAACAGCACCAATTGCAGCGCTTGTGCTGGTGGGGTTGGTCGTTTCGACCGAGCTGTGGCTCGCGACCCATACCGGACACCTTCAATGGCCCGTGCGTATCTATGTCGTGATTATCGGCCTCATGGGGCTTAGCGCGTTGGCGTTGCCCTTTGGTTGGGCTGTCATCGGTGCCGGGCTGTTCATTATTTCGGATGTAATTCTGGCGATCAGCCTGTTTCGGATGTCCGACACCTATCACCATCGGTTCAAGGCAGGCTATGCGATCTGGGGCTTCTATATCGCCGGGCAGATGCTGATCCTTTGGGGCGGGCTGGTCGCCTAACGCACTCCAAACGTTTTGAGCGTCAGAGGGATGGCCTTGAATTCCATTGCCCCCACACGATTGCCCCATTGAAGCGGCTTAGTGACTGGATCCAGCCACCGCATCTTATGGCACCAAGCCGCGGCGCGATCCCACATACCTAACGTGTCTTCGGCGCGATACCCGGCAGCTGCGGCCTCTGCTTCTGGAATGTCCTTCGGCACGAAGCCATAGATCGAATGGATGAAGATGATCAGGTCATGCATGTGCCCGCGCGCCGTGTTGCGCGATGGGGCATACCGTTCGAAATCCAGCATTGCGATGTTCTGACCATCCCAACACATGTCTTTGATCGCAGGCCGACCATGCGTCAAACCTTTGGCATGCATCTTGGCCAATTCGGCCCCCGCTGCATGGAAGGCCTTCAGACGGTCAGCGCTTGTTCCCAACTGCTCCAGCAGAATGTGAGAAAGTGTGGGGCCGCAATCCGTTGTGACGATGTAATTCTCACCCTCGGCAACGATTTCAGGCACGGGCACACCGGCGTTCGCCAAGGCATGATGCCCGGCCACATCAGCGCGGAATGCCTTCATCGGATCACCCTTTTGAAGGCGCCAACGCAGGGAAAGCGTTTCTGCCTTTTTGGCCCAGAATGTCTGGCCTTCGTGCGCTAGCCGAGCAATCCGGGCATCAGGATCAGCTAGAAACTGATCAAGCTGGGATTGCAGGGTTGGGTCGTCAAAATGGCGATCATGATTGGTCATGCGCGCTGTGTATCATTTTCATGACAGTTTAGAAGGGGGGGAACCCCTTCCATCCTACCCTTTTGTGCCTTACTTGAAAGAAAAGCAGTATAAGGTCGCTCGCATGGCATTCTTCAAGAAACTCAAGGAACGGTTGTTCAAATCCTCTTCGAAGCTCGAAGAAGGGCTTGAGGCGATTGTTGAAGATGGCGGTGAAGAGGAAGTTGTCGAAGCGCCTGTTGCAGAAGAAGAAACTGCGCCCGTTGATGTTGACGAACCTGTTGTAGAAGAATCCGCCTCTCCTGAGCCTGAGCCTGAGCCTGAGCCTGAGCCTGAGCCTGAGCCTGAGCCTGAGCCTGAGCCTGAGCCTGAGCCTGAGCCTGAGCCTGAGCCTGAGCCTGAGCCTGAGCCTGAGCCTGAGCCTGAGCCTGAGCCTGAGCCTGAGCCTGAGCCTGAGCCTGAGCCTGAGCCTGAGCCTGAGCCTGAGCCTGAGCCTGAGCCTGAGCCTGAGCCTGAGCCTGAGCCTGAGCCCGAACCCGAACCCGAACCCGAACCCGAACCCGAACCTGTGGACGCATTGGCCGAACGCGTGCCCGAACCTACCGCTAAACCCGGTTTGTTAGGCCGTATGTTCGGGCGTCGCGAGGCGCAGAAGGTGGTTCGCCGCACGGTCGACGATGACATGTTGGAAAGCCTGGAGGTATCTGATGATCACATCAGATATGGGCGTGGACACCGCGATGCGGGTGACGGCCAATATCTCGGAAAGTCATTTCGGCAAGAAGCTGTCGGTCGACGAAATCAAAGCCGTTTTGGCGGGCGAGGTCACGCGGATCATGGAGCCGGTCGCCGTTCCCATGCCGCTTTACGCCAAACGCCCGCAGGTCGTTCTGATCGTCGGCGTAAATGGTGCAGGTAAGACCACGACCATCGGCAAACTTGCCAGTCAGTTTACGGCTGCCGGCAAGAAGGTCGTGATCGCGGCTGGTGATACATTCCGCGCGGCGGCTGTGGAACAGCTGCAGGTCTGGGGCGATCGCGCCGGAGTGCCGGTTCTGACCGCGCCGGAAGGTATCTGACCCTGCATCACTTGCGTTTGACGCCATGACACAGGCCGAAGCGGACGGGGCTGACCTTTTGATGATCGACACTGCGGGGCGTTTGCAAAACCGCACCGATCTGATGGAAGAGCTGGCCAAAATTGTCCGCGTTATCAAGAAGAAGGACGAAACTGCGCCACATAATACGCTTCTTGTACTGGACGCGACGACCGGACAGAACGCTCTGTCGCAGGTGGGCACATTCCAAGAACTGGCCGACGTTTCGGGGCTTGTGATGACCAAACTGGACGGCACCGCAAAGGGCGGTGTTCTGGTGGCACTGGCGGATAAGTTTGCCTTGCCCATCCACGCGATTGGCGTGGGCGAGCAGATTGACGACCTGGCCCCATTTGACCCGGAAGAATTCGCGCGCGCCCTGATCGGCATCTCGGACTGATCCGCGATGAGCGCTTGGCTCACATCGCTTGAGGGCACGCCTGCCGGACACGATCTGGCGCTGGCGCTGGCACTGTTTGCTGCGTTCTTACATGCCTTGTTCGGCGCGCTTCAAAAGGGACGCCACGATCCGTGGCTATCACGCGGTGCAATCGATCTAAGCTACGGCGTAATCGCCGCCCCGTTTGCGCTGTTTGTGGTCCCGTGGCCCGAACCGCATATGTGGCCAATCTTCGGCGTCGTGTTCCTGATCCACGTTGGCTACAAGCTCGCGCAAAGTTACACCTATGTGCCTGTACTTTACACCGTAGTTTACCCCGTGGTGCGCGGCACCGGGCCGCTTTTCGCGGTGATTGGCGCTGGGTATCTGTTCGGAGAGACATTCACCGGCGTGCAATGGATTGGCGTGCTTACCTTGGTTGCGGGGATTTTTGCACTGGCAGCTTACAACCTGCGCCACTGGCCGGTTGGCCGTGACAAACTGAAACCAGCGCTCGCAATGGCAGTTCTGACCGGCGGGTTCGTCGCCGCCTATACCACTTATGACGCCTATGGCATTCGCGCGACCGCTGATCCATTCACCTTTCTGGCATGGTTCTTCTTTATCGACGGCTTCTTCATGCCTGTGATTGCCGGGGTACGTTGGTGGAATATGGCCGAGCGTCCGGCCCTTGGCCCCTTGATGGGGCGTGGTCTGATAGGCGCGTTCGTTGCCTATTTCAGCTTTGGCTCAATCATGTTGGCCACCCGCTTGGACAGCGTGGGCGAGGCGGCGGTGCTGCGCGAAACCTCGACCGTGTTTGCGGCGCTGATTGGCTGGATCGTGCTGGGTGAAAAGGTGGGCCCGCGTCGTCTGACAATGATGGCTTTGATCGCAGCAGGCGCCGTGATAGTGGAACTGGGCGGATGAAGGAGACCCCATGTCTGAGAAACAGGTAAATCCCGCCTTGCGTGGCGCGTTGGAATACGGACCCATCATCCTGTTCTTTGCGGCCTACACATTCCTGAAAGATCAGACCTTTACGGTTTCAGGGACGGAATACTCGGGCTTTGTCGCCGTGACGGCGATGTTCATCCCGGTGTTGGTTTTGTCCACGCTCGCCATGTGGAAGCTGACGGGTCATCTGTCGAAAATGCAGATCGTTACGCTTGTTTTGGTTGTCGGGTTTGGGGGGCTGTCGATCTGGTTCAACGACGAACGCTTCTTCAAGATGAAACCCACGATGATTTATCTGTTGTTCGCGGGTCTTCTTGGCTTCGGTCTTATGCGCGGCGAAAGCTATCTTGAGGCCGTGATGGACAAGGCGCTTCCGTTGGAGCGCGAAGGTTGGATGATCCTGACCAAGCGGCTTGCGTTCTTCTTCTTGGCGCTTGCGTTTGCGAACGAAGCGATTTGGCGCACCATGTCGACAGATGCTTGGGTAAACTTCAAAACCTTCGGCCTGCCACTGGGAACGATTGCGTTTTTCATGACGCAGGCGGGGCTATTCAAGAAATACGGAACCGAAGAAGACGCGGCGGATCAAGGATAAGCTGCGCTTTCAAAGTCAGCGTTTAAACAGCAAATTCTGGGCATCTTTGTCTGTTTGCAAATTGCTCCGTTGGTCTTCGGACACTGCGCGACCGCGTTGAACGGCAGGGCGGGCTGAGAGTTCGTTCAGCCATCTAGTAAGGTTGGGTTTGTCGCTTAAGTCTTGCTGTTGCCCCTCCCAGAGTGATGCCCAACCCCAACACGCCATGTCCGCAATCGAATAGAGATCGCCCGCCAAGTATCGAGCTTCCCCCAAACGCCGATCCATGACGCCATATAGCCGCGCGACTTCGGTACGATAGCGGTCTTTGGCATATGGAAGATCATGCGGCGGATCCATTGCAGGGGCGTATTTCAGGAAATGATGCGCTTGACCCGCCATCGGCCCAAGCCCCCCCATTTGCCACATCAACCACTGGTCCACCGCCACACGGTCGCGTTCGGTCTGACCATAAAACTGCCCGGTTTTGCGCGCGAGATACTGAAGGATTGCACCGCTTTCAAAAACCGAAATCGGTTTCCCATCCGGTCCGTCAGGATTCACGATGGCAGGCATTCGGTTGTTGGGGGCGATTTTCAGGAAATCCGATTCGAACTGGTCGCCGGCTCCGATGTTGACCAGTTTAACCTCATAGGGCAGGGCCATCTCCTCAAGTGCGATCGAGATTTTCCAGCCATTTGGTGTGGGCCAATAATAAAGCTCTATGGGTTTGTTCATCATGTTTCCTTTCGCGTGCCCAAAGGATGGCAGCCTATTGCGAAATGGCAAGCATGCAGTTTTCACGATATGGCGAGCCATTCTTTAGCTGCTCTTGACGCCTTTGTTTGCAGGCGCTAGGGCTGTGTCCGAGGCGATTTGTTCACCGGATTGCGGGCCTCGTTAAACAAGCCGCTAAAGAGGTCAGGGATACGGCGGAGCACATCCGCAATGCATACCCCCGACGCTCGTGATGCGGTGGGGGTTTTTTTGTGCGAAAGGAACGCGCCATGACGAAATGGGGAAAACGGACCGAGGCCGTGCACAGCGGTGTACGTCGCAGCCAATTCGGAGAGCTGTCCGAAGCCATGTTCATGACGCAGGCATTTGCCTATGACAGTGCCGAAGCGGCCGAAGCGCGCTTTATCGAAAGCGGACATGATGAGTTTATCTATGCCCGCTACGGCAACCCAACCAATCGCATGTTTGAAGACCGGATCGCTGCGCTTGAAGGTACAGAAGACGCGTTTGCTTGTGCCTCGGGCATGGCTGCGGTGAATGGTGCGCTGATGGCGCTGACACAAGCCGGTGACCACGTGGTGTCCTCGCGGGCGTTGTTTGGATCGTGCTTGTATGTGCTCGAAGATATTATGGGCCGGTTCGGTGTTGAGATTACATTGGTTGATGGCACAGATAATGCCGCGTGGAACGACGCGATCCGTCCGGACACGAAATTGGTATTCCTTGAGGCGATTTCCAACCCAACCCTGGAAGTGATCGATCTGGATCACGTCGTGAAGCTGGCCCATGCCAATGGGGCGCTGGTTGTGGTGGACAACGCCATGCCGACCCCTGTGTTTTCCTACGCCACAGAGCTAGGTGCCGATCTTGTGGTCTATTCGACCACCAAGCATGTCGACGGGCAGGGGCGGATGCTGGGCGGTGCGATTTGTGGCTCGCGTGAGTTGATCCGTGGCCCGATTGAAACTTACGTGAAACACACCGGTGGGGCGATCAATCCATTTGCCGCATGGACGCACCTGAAGGCACTGGAAACGCTTGATCTGCGTGTGCGTGCGCAGGCTGATGCTGCCATGAAAGTGGCTGAAGCCTTGGCAGAGCACCCAAAACTGTCCCGTATGAGTTACCCGCAGCACCCGTCGCATCCACAACATGAAGCGTCTCCATGCAGCAGTCGCCGTCGGGCGGCACCGTGCTGGCGATTGAGGTGAAGGGTGGGAAAGAGGCGTGCTTCCGCTTCCTTAATGCGCTTGAGATATTCATTATCTCAAACAACTTTGCCGATGCGAAATCCATCGCCACTCATCCTGCCACAACAACCCACCAACGACTGCCTCAGGAACAGAAGGACATGTTGGGCATTTCCGATGGTCTGGTGCGTTTGTCGATAGGGTTGGAAGACGTGGAAGACCTGATCTCGGACCTGATGAACGGCTTGGACGCGGCCTGATCTGTCGCATTCTGTCCTTCGCGTTTGGCGTTTATATGCCAAATGAATATGCTATAGGCATGCGAAAGCAGGATCGGAGGGTTCAACATGAACCAGATGAAGCGCAAGAGTGGGGATGCAGTGGGCAAGTCTGAGGCACAGGATGCCCTTGAAGTCCTGCGCAACTGGGCGACCACCGCGGACCCGGTCGAGGTTGCAGCGCTGGATCCAGCGATCGCACGACTTTTGCCGTCTGCGGATTTGCCGAACTATCCTGATCTTAGCCGCAACTATCCCAGCGATTTTTCCCCCGATGCAGACTACAAGGCGTCCATGCCGGATCTACAAAATGGCCCTGCCAGTCTGATCCAAGGGGCAAAGCGCCACATCCAGCACGTGGGTATTTCGAACTTTCGCTTGCCACTTCGCTTTCATACTCGCGATGGATCGGACGTGACGCTAGAGACGTCGGTTACCGGATCAGTCAGCCTTGAGGCCGGCAAAAAGGGCATCAACATGTCGCGCATCATGCGCAGTTTTTATGCCCACGCCGAAAAGACCTTCAGCTTTGACGTGATCGAGGCAGCTCTGGACGATTATAAAACTGATCTGGAAAGCTTGGACGCCCGCATTGAAATGCGTTTTTCCTACCCTGCGCGGGTGGAAAGCCTGCGGTCAGGCCTGTCCGGCTATCAGTATTACGACATTGCGCTTGAATTGGTCGAGCATCGCGGCAAGCGGCGAAAGTTCATGCATCTGGACTATGTCTACAGCTCGACCTGCCCATGTTCGCTTGAGCTGTCAGAGCATGCCCGCCAGATGCGAGGCCAGCTGGCCACACCGCATTCGCAACGCTCGGTCGCACGGATTTCGGTTGAGAAGATTTATCAGCCCTCGGGCACGCTTTGGTTTGAAGATTTGATTGATCTGTGCCGCGTCGCGGTGCCGACCGAAACACAGGTGATGGTCAAACGCGAGGATGAACAGGCCTTTGCTGAACTGAACGCTGCCAACCCGATATTTGTCGAAGACGCTGCGCGTTTGTTCTGCGAGCAATTGCAGCTGGATGATCGGATCGGAGATTTCCGTATCGTTGCCAGTCATCAGGAAAGCCTGCACAGCCACGACGCAGTGTCGATCCTGATCGAAGGCGACACGTTCGAAGCAGAAAGCCTTGATCCCAAGCTGTTTTCGACCCTGTTTCATGTGGGCTAATGGGTGACACTGCGCGGCGACAAAGCACGCTGATGCTTGACACTCTGCGCGCGTAAAGCCAACCCTGCGCCCATGTTGGACCTGCGACCAGTCATCTATGTTATCGGGCTTCTTGTCGCCGTTTTGGGCGCTACGATGCTGATTCCGGTTGCGGTTGACCTGTACGACAACAATCCCGATTGGAAGGTGTTCCTTCAAAGCGCGATTGTGACCATGCTGATTGGTGGCTCGATGGCTTTGGCCACCGCAAACGGGGTCGGTAAAGGGCTGACAATTCAGCAAACCTTCCTTTTGACCACCGGTGTATGGGTTGCATTGCCCATTTTTGGAGCAATCCCATTTCTGTTGGCCGAAATTGACGCCCGCCCTGTCGACGCGTTCTTCGAAGCCATGTCAGGTCTGACCACAACAGGGTCTACGGTGTTGTCTGGACTGGATGAAATGCCCAAGGGGCTTTTGTTCTGGCGTGGGCTGTTGCAGTGGTTCGGAGGCATCGGGATCATTGTTGTCGCCATGGTTTTCCTGCCAGAGCTGCGTGTTGGCGGTATGCAGATTTTCCGATCCGAAGGCTTTGATACATTTGGGAAAATCCTTCCCCGAGCGACCGAGATTTCGTCCCGCATTTCGGTGATCTATTTCACTCTGACGGCGCTTTGCGCGATGTCATATTTTGCGTTGGGGATGAACTTTTTCGACGCCGTCACCCATGCGATGACCACAATCGCAACGGGAGGCTATTCCAACTACGACGCGTCTTTTGGAGCGTTCGGGCCAGGGCCGGAATATGCCGCGGTGGTGTTCATGCTGCTGGCCGCTTTGCCATTCGTGCGTTACGTGCAGATCCTTCAGGGCACAGCGCGCCCATTGTTGCATGACCCGCAAGTGCGCGCATTCTTCATGACGCTGGTGGTTATTGTTCTGATCATGGCGCTGTGGCGCTGGCTGGCTGCCGGGCAGTTCAGCGAAGAGGCTCTGCGTAAAACGCTGTTCAATCTAACCTCAATCCTGACGGGCACAGGATATGCGTCAACGGACTACATGACTTGGGGTGGGTTTCCCGTGGTGATGTTCTTCTTTGTCGGCCTGATTGGTGGCTGCGCTGGGTCGACCGCCTGTTCGATCAAAGTTTTCCGCTATCAGCTGCTGCTGTCTTCTATCAAAGCGCAGATCCAATCGATTTATTCGCCACACGGGATCTTCACACCGCGATATGGCGGTCGCCGGGTGGATGACGACGTCTTGTCCTCGGTTATGGGTTTTTTCGTGTTCTTTGTTGTGACATTGGGCGCGACCGCGGTGTTGTTGGGTCTGACCGGGCTGGACTTTACCACGTCTTTGTCCGGGGCAGCGGCCGCCCTTGCAAATATTGGTCCTGGCTTGGGCGATCTGATTGGGCCGTCAGGAAACTTTGCTGGTCTCAGCGACACGGCAAAATGGATCTTGATTGTCGCGATGCTTATCGGACGATTGGAGCTTTTGGCGGTGTTCGTCTTGTTCACCGTGACCTTCTGGCGCGGGTAAGCGCGATCTGAATGAAAGAAAGGCTCGGACCTTTCGATCCGAGCCTTTCTGAGTTCACACTGCTGTCTGCGTTGTTATTTCCAGCAGCTCACCAGAACCGTCATGTCCGCAGCCTTGGTGTTCAGCTCAACCGGGTCAATCGACGCGACGCTATCTGTCGTGCTGGTCGTAACGCCATTATTGCTCAGAAACTCGGATACTTTAGCTGCATCCATCGCAAAGCTGGTGTCGGAGGGAAGAGAACGTCCGTTGGTTCCACCAGCTGGCAACAGCATACCCATCACAGATCCGCCAGCATCCAGCACTGGTCCGCCAGCATCGCCGGGCAGGGCGGTCAGGGTCAGCCGTGAAAGCTCGGTCTCGCCATTCAAGCCCGCCAGTTCTGACAGCGTGCCGAAAGTAAGGCTGGGTGCACTTAGTCGCCCTTCGTAGGAAAATCCAGCAACGGCCACATCCGATTTCAAGCGCGGATCTGATGTTAGGAATGAAGCAAACGAAATGGGTGCTTGGGCCGTGGCGGGTTCCAGCAGAGCAAGGCCAAGTGTGTCTTCAATGGCAACAACATTTGCATCAAACTCGTCATTGATGGAAATGCGCGCGCAAGACTGGACGGCCTCGGACGTTGTTAGGATGCGCCCAGAATCATCAACATAGAACCCTGATCGGGATAGGTCAGGGGTGCGGATTTCCAGCCCGGACAATAGATCCAAGCTTTGTGTAGATGCATCAAGTCCCGCATCGTCGGACAAGGCTTGCGGTCCCAATGATGCGAAGCTGGCTTTCATATCACCAAGCGCCAAGTTACGCCGTTTGTCATCGCCCTTGGGCCAAACAAGAGTGAACCCTTTCACGGTGCCATCCACCAGTTTGACCTGAGTGAACGACGTAATCTGGTTGTCCTCGCCTTCGATGGTGAAACCGTTCTTTCCACGTTCGCGCGGACCCTCGGTCGGGACGATCTCAAGTGTTTGCAGAATGTCGTACAGTCCATAGAGCGTGTTTTGATCACCCGTTTGGCTGATCATCACAAGTTTCACACCGCTGTCGCCCTTGGTCTTGAAGTGGATGAACGGGGCTTCATAGCGATCAAATTCCACCATCGCAGCTGGAATGGCCATCGATAGACCTGCGCCAAGATCCTCGTATGCTGACATACCAAGTGCATCCAAAACGGATTGGTAATTGTCCAACAGGGCAGCGCGCTGACGGGTGGTCAGAACGCCAGTTGGTTCGTACCCGTAGTCACCCTGCCAAGTTGCCATTGACCGGCGGGTGCCTGCCCCAAACGCACCATCAATCGACGAGGTGTAGTAGCCTTCCCACTTCAATGCGACCTGAAGCGCTTTTCGTGCGTCACGGTCCAACTGACGTTCGCCGGCCAGCGCCTCGCGCTTTGTTTCTTCTTGAATCAGTTCGACAACAGGTTCTGTCGTCGTAGCTGGCGTCGTTGTCTCCGCTTGAACCTCGGGCTGAGGCTCGGGCAGCGGAGTTGGTGCTTCAGGTGTTTCGATCGGGGGTGCCGTCAGAGTGCTTTCCCCAATGGGCCAATACTGCTGGCGAAGCTGCCTTGAGAACGCAATGAAGCTGTCTTGTGGAATAAGACCGGCGCTTTTGAGGTTACGCAGTTGCACGTCGGCAGCCTTCGGAGTGTAGGGTCCAAGGACGATGGCATACCAGTTTCCACCGATGCGAAAACCGCTGACCCCCTCAAGTCGCTTGGAGTAGCGGCGTGCGCTTGCCTCGGCTTCTCGCAGCGATGGTTGGGCTTCGACCTGAATCCAGCGCACCGATTGTGAATTGGTTGATTGCTGTGCAACGGCGGGTTGGGCAGCAACAATGGCCACCACACTGGTTGCAGCAATGGTGGTCACACAGGGAAGAAGGCCAGTGGCTAATGCAAGGGCAAATTGTTTGGTCATAGATCCTCTTAGCCAATAGGCGAAATGGGCTGAATTTCGCGCAAGTAACACACCGGCCCCCGATAAGGTCAACATCAGCATGCCGCCTTTCGGAAATTTCTCGGGAAAACGGCGGGTTTTCCCAACCCTTGAGCCTGTTTCCCGCGTTGACCCTGTCCGGGCCAGCGCCTATTGAGTGGCAACCTTTGCATAAACCAGTTCAGGGCAGCGCCATGGCCACGACCAAGACCAAACCTCAGTGCTTTCAGGAAATCATCCTGCGGCTTCAGAATTACTGGGCTGAAAAGGGCTGTGCTGTGATGCAACCCTATGACCTTGAGGTCGGTGCGGGCACCTTTCACCCGGCTACAACTTTGCGGTCGCTGGGGTCAAAGCCTTGGGCAGCAGCTTATGTGCAGCCTTCACGCCGCCCCACCGATGGGCGGTATGGTGAAAACCCGAACCGGTTGCAGCACTATTATCAGTATCAGGTGCTTATCAAACCCAGCCCGCCCAACTTGCAAGAGCTGTACCTAGGCTCGCTTGAAGCCATTGGCATCGACATGGATATGCACGACATCCGGTTTGTCGAGGATGACTGGGAAAGCCCCACGCTTGGTGCTTGGGGACTGGGCTGGGAAGTCTGGTGCGACGGTATGGAAGTCAGTCAGTTCACCTATTTCCAGCAAGTTGGCGGGCATGACTGCAAGCCCGTTTCAGGAGAGCTGACTTACGGGCTGGAACGACTGGCCATGTATATCCTGGGCGTCGACCACGTGATGGATATGCCTTTCAACGCACCGGATGCGTTGATCCCAATGACCTATGGTGATGTGTTCAAACAGACCGAGGAAGAATACGCCCGCTGGAACTTTGATGTTGCTAACACCGAAGTTCTGTTGCGCCATTTCGAAGAAGCCGAGGCCGAATGCCGCGCGATTTTGGACCAAGACCATGTGGACCCCAAAACAGGCAAGCGCATCGTGATGGTTCATCCCGCCTATGATCAATGCATCAAGGCATCGCACCTGTTCAACCTTCTGGATGCACGCGGCGTGATCTCGGTCACCGAACGGCAGGCCTATATCGGTCGTGTGCGTACGCTCTCAAAGCTGTGCGCGGATGCGTTTATCCAAACGACGGCGGGTGGCTGGACTTCTGATGGGGACGCAGCGTGAGCGGCCGTCTGGTAGGGAGTTTTATCGTGGGAATTGCCCTTATTGCAGGTGTAGCGATCTATTGGTTGCAGCTTTACGCCTTTTACGACGAAGTCTCGGCCGAGGATGGAGTACCGCATGACCAATCTGGTCACCGGCCAGCCTGAAATCGTAGTCTATGACGGCTTTCAAGGGATCGATGCGGACAGTTCGCCTTTGCGCTATCGCGGGTGTTTCACCACAACGATGAGCCTTGCAATGCTGACCGAGACGTTCGAGCTTTACGAAGAAGCCACCCCACTGACTGCGCCCGGCTGGTTCGACTGTTTTGATGCTGTCGCCATTGGGGCTGCGCTGGAACAGGGTGAAGCGCTGGCTTTTATGGGTGAACGCGATATCCGTGATGGGGTCGACCGCGTCGTCGCCATCTTCCCTGATGGCCGGGGTTTCGTCTGGCATCAGTTGAACGAAAAATATAGCGAGTAAGCGATATGCCTGACCTGCTGATTGAACTCTTTTCCGAAGAAATCCCAGCCCGCATGCAAGCGCGTGCCGCTGAGGATCTGAAAAAGCTGGTAACCGATGGTTTGGTGGAAGCTGGCCTGACTTATGCAGGTGCGGCCGCCTTGTCGACCCCGCGCCGTCTGACGCTGGCTGTTGAAGGGCTGTTGGACCAGTCCCCCGACACGCGCGAAGAACGCAAAGGCCCCAAGGTGGGCGCGCCGGATAAGGCGATCGAGGGCTTTCTGCGTGGTGCAGGTATCACCCGTGATCAGCTGGTAGAACGCGACACCCCAAAGGGCGCGATTTACTTCGCCACGATCGAGAAACAGGGGCGTCCTGCGGCGGATATCATTGCCGAGGTACTTGAGAATGCGATCCGCAATTTCCCATGGCCGAAATCGATGCGCTGGGGCTCTGGCAGCCTGCGTTGGGTACGTCCGCTGCACTCGATCCTTTGCATTTTGACGGATGAAGCGGGAACCAACGTGGTTCCTGTTGATGTGGATGGGATCACATCGGGTGATAGCACCGAAGGTCATCGTTTCATGGCGCCGGGCCGCTTTACCGTTACCGGCTTTGCCGACTACGAAGCCAAGTTGAAGACCGCGAAGGTGATCCTGTCTCCGGCTGAACGGGCCGATTACATTTGGGCCGAAGCGCAAAATGCAGCCTTTGCCCAAGGGCTTGAAATCGTCGAAGACAAAGGCCTGCTGGCCGAGGTCGCCGGACTTGTCGAATGGCCCGTCGTGCTGATGGGCGACATTGCCGAGGACTTCATCCACCTGCCGCCGGAAGTGCTGCAAAGCTCGATGCGTGAGCACCAGAAGTTCTTTTCCGTGAAGAACCCGAAAACGGATCGGATTGAGAAGTTTATTACCGTCGCAAACCGCGAAACGGTTGATTACGGTGCCACCATCCTTGCAGGGAACCAAAAGGTGCTTTTTGCCCGCTTGGCAGACGCCAAGTTCTTCTGGGAAAATGATATTCGCGTTGCGGAAGCAGGCGGGAAACCCTGGCTTGAGAGCCTTGCAAACGTGACCTTCCACAACAAGCTCGGCACGCAAGCCGAACGCATAGACCGCATTGCCGCGATGACCCGCGCGATCGCGCCCTCAATCGGTGCGGATGCTGATCTGGCTGATCAGGCTGCGCGTTGGGCCAAGGCCGATCTAAGTTCAGAAATGGTATACGAGTTCCCGGAACTTCAGGGTCTTATGGGCAAATACTACGCCGCACCTGCTGGCTACCCCGTAGAAGTGGCAGATGCTGCGCTTGCGCACTATTCGCCGCTGGGACCGTCTGATGATGTGCCGTCTGCGCCAGTGTCAGTTGCTGTTGCGATGGCAGATAAGCTTGATACGCTGACGGGCTTTTGGGCGATTGATGAAAAGCCGACCGGATCAAAAGACCCATTTGCTTTGCGCCGCGCCGCGCTGGGCGTGATCCGTCTGGTTCTGGAAAATGATTTGCGCGTCGGGTTGGATCAACTGTTCGATGCCCAGCTTTTGCGTCACGAGATTGAGCTGAACGAAAACGGCGACGTTCGTGCGGCTCTGTTGCGTGATCTGGACAATGAGATTGCGGATCACGGCGTATTTGGTGCGGCCATCCGCACAGTTCTGGATCACTTCGATGGGATCTGTCCAAGCACCTCGAAGGGGTGAAGGCCAGTTTGCCCGACACATCCAGCGATCTGCTTGGGTTCTTCCATGACCGCTTGAAGGTCTATCTGCGTGACAAAGGCGTGCGACACGACGTGATTGACGCTTGCCTAGCAATGCCGGGCAATGACGACCTGACACTTTTGGTTAAACGGGCAGAAGCGCTGGCCGCGTTCTTGTCGACGGAAGACGGTGAGAACCTGATCCAAGGCGTAAAGCGTGCCACCAATATCTTGGCTCAGGCCGAAGAAAAGGATGGGGTTGAATACTCCTATGGTGCGGATGTGAAATTTGCTGAAGACGACAGCGAAAAAGCGCTGTTCGCAGCACTTGATACTGCCGAGGCAGCTATTTCGCCTGCAATGGAAGCCGAAGACTTCGCTGCCGCGATGACTGCCATGGCCGCCCTGCGCGCGCCGATTGATGCCTTCTTTGAAGCCGTTCAGATTAATACGGACAATCAGATACCTACGCCGCAACCGCCTGAACCTTCTATCGCGTATTCGCGTGACATGTGCCGGAGTGGCAGATCTGTCAAAGATCGACGGCTGATCAGAGCTTCAACTTGCCAAGGCAAGCTAGACCTTGTGTAGCGCGCTTTGCGCGTTATTGTGATGGTCGAAAGGCGGTGCTGCAGTGCAGAAAGAAGTTTCATCTGGCTTTGTCGAAATCACGCCGACGGCTGATATTGATACCAAACGTCATGGCGGGCGGGCCAAGTGCCTTCAACGCCTGATCCGGCTGGAAATGCCGGTACCTCGGACGATTGCGCTGGATTTTGGTGCTGTGCACGGCGTTTCAGCCGGCGATATGCCGGACCTGGATCAGATGTTGGCCCTTTTCGGGTCTGAGCCGCTTGTGTCCGTACGACCTTCGTCTGAGGATCCGGATTGGGGTGGCCCCGGCGCCATACTGAACATCGGGATGAACGATGTGGTACATGCCAAATTGTGCAAGACGCATGGTGAAACCGCTGCAAACGCGCTTTATCTACGGTTCATTCAATCCTATGCGGTCAATGTTGGCCGGCTTGATCCTGATGAATTCGAAATCTTCTCTTCTCCGACCGCTGATGCGCTTCAGGCGGCACTGGCGTTGTATGAAGAAGAAACTGACGAGTATTTCCCCCAAGACCCTAAGGAACAACTGGCCGAGATTTTGCGATCCATGGCACGGGCGTGGGAAGGCACAACGGCACGGCTGTTACGGCAAGCCAAAGGCGCACCAGCGGATGCGGGTCTGGGCTTGGTTGTGCAAAAGATGGTTCTTGGCGTCGGCCAAGGAATTCTGCGGCTCAGGCGTAATTCAGTTTGTCAGCGGCGTGACCGGGCACCGCGAAATTCGTGGTCGCTACTTATGTAAAAGTCAGGGACGTGACGCGCTGACCGAAGCTGATGATCGGGACGTCATGTATTTGACCAAAGACCAGCGCGGTCGTTCAATCGAAGAAGTGCTGCCTGAAAACTTCGCCGATCTTCTGCGCTATGGAGAATCTGTGTCGGACACGTTTGCGCGAAGAGATGGAGATCGAGTTTACGATCGAAAATGATGAGCTGTTTATTCTGGATGCCGTGCGTGTTGCGCGGGCTGAACGCGCCAATGTGCGCATCGCCGTGAGCCTAGCCAAAGACGAAGTCATCTCGCGCGAAGAAGCTGTTTTGCGCATACCACCGCGCGCGCTGGCAGAGCTGCTGCACAGTCAAATTGATCCTGAAGGTACGCGTGATGCGTTTTCACATGGGATTGCGGCAAGCCCCGGCGCTGCGACAGGGAAGATTGTTTTTAATGCAAGGGCGGCACAAGCGATGGCCGCACAGGGGGAGGACTGCATTCTTGTGCGGCGTGAAACCTCTCCCGAAGATATTCGCGGGATGCATGCCGCTAAGGGCATTTTGACCATTCGCGGTGGGATCACTAGCCATGCTGCCGTGATCGCGCGGGGTCTTGGCCTGCCATGCGTCGTCGGGGCAGGGAATCTGATGCTCGACAAGAAAAAAGGGAAGATGAAAGCCACCGATGGGCGCGAGTTCAGCGAAGGTGATGTGATCTCGGTTGACGGATCGGTTGGTGAGGCACTGGTTGGTGCGGTCGACATGCTACCTCCTGAGCTTGGCGAGAGTTTTCAAACGCTTATGACATGGGCAGATGCATTTCGTGATATCGGTGTGCGCGCCAATGCCGATACGCCACCGGATGCGCGCAATGCCCGAATGTTTGCGGCCGAAGGGATTGGGCTTTGCCGGACCGAGCATATGTTCATTGACGATGACCGCCTGTTGGCCATGCGCGAGATGATCTTTGCTGACCATGCCGAAGATCGACGCGCCGCATTGGAGCGGTTATTGCCCATGCAGCGGGCAGATTTTACCGATCTGTTCGAGATCATGCAGGGACAGCCCGTTTGTATTCGATTGTTCGACCCACCCTTGCACGAGTTCTTGCCTCATGGCCGTGAAGGTCTGCGAGAACTGGCAGAGGCCTTGGATTTGCCGCTGCGTGACGTAGAACGCCGAGTGGCCGGGCTGCGCGAATTCAACCCGATGTTGGGGATGCGGGGCGTTCGGCTGGGCATCACCGTGCCAGAAATCTATGACATGCAAGCGCGCGCCATTTTTGAGGCGACAATTGATGCGTCCAATTCCGGCGCGCCAATCGTGCCTGAAATCATGATCCCCTTGGTATCGGCCAAGCGTGAAGTTGAGATTGTAAAAGCCCGAATTGATGCGGTTGCTGCGGCAGTTCGCATCGAACGCAGTGCCGAATTTGATTATCGGCTGGGGGTCATGGTCGAAACACCCCGGGCCGCCTTGCGCGCGGGTGAAATTGCCCAACATGCGTCCTTTATGTCCTTTGGGACAAACGATTTGACCCAGATGACTTATGGATTGTCGCGTGATGACGCGGGGCGCTTTATGGGAGAATACGTAGCACAAGGGGTTTATGAAGAAGACCCGTTCCACATGCTGGACGCTGATGGTGTGGGCGAGCTTCTGCAAATCGGGGCTGAACGCGGACGCAGCGAAAACTCTGACCTCACTCTGTCAATTTGTGGTGAGCATGGAGGCAATCCCGAAAGCATCCGCTTCTGTCGTGATGCCGGGTTCGACTATGTCTCATGTTCTCCGTTCCGGGTGCCTATCGCCCGACTCGCAGCTGCACATTTGGCCCTTATATCTCCACGGCCAGGCAACGGGTCAAAGGCTCAGGACTAGACGCAGTACGCGTAATCGCATAGGACTCCCGGCGCAGTTCTAGGGAAGTTTGTTCGATGCGTATCAAGTGTAAATTTCAGTTCGTCGCAGTTGTTGTCGCTTTCATGGGTGCTTTTTCACCTGTTTTGGCGTCAGAAACTGATACGTCAGTTAACCCCTTCGGAGCCGCGCTTTTGCAAGAACATAGCGGACTTGGCGCAATGGGAGGCGAGAAGCTTTCGGCCATCTCTGTTCTGCCAAAAGCGTCCGAAGTCTCTAAAGCAGCGCCCAAAGGATTTGCACGGACGGTTGCTTGGCTTTCGGCGCAACCTTCCCCTAAGCAAGACGCCGAATGGAACTGCTTGACCGAAGCGCTATATTTCGAAGCCCGCGGCGAAACAGTGCAGGGTCAATTCGCCGTTGCAGAAGTGATCCTGAACCGCGTCGCTCACTCACGGTTCCCAAACTCGATCTGCGGAGTAATTCATCAAGGAACCGGCAAAAAATATGCCTGTCAATTCACCTACACCTGTGATGGACGTGAAGAAGTCGTCAATGAAGCAGCCATTCACGATCGGTTGGGACGTATCGCAAGGGCGATGATCGATGGGGCCCCTCGTGACTTGACCCATGGGGCAACACACTACCACACCACTGCAGTCACGCCTCGCTGGGCAAGCCGGTTTCAAAGAACGGCGTCGATAGGAGTGCATCGCTTCTATCGGATGCCCGGCTAAAGACGCAAGAACACGCCCGCTTGTCGCTTTGGACTGGCGTTCAGGGATGGGTTCGGGGCATGGTCCTGCGAAGTTTGAAGGGGACATGTGATGAGCGATGTCAGCTTGGCATTTTCGAAACTTGAAGATCGCGCCAATGCGATGGGGACCGGTGAACCCGCCGACCGTATATCTGTACGCGACCATGTAGTGGATGTCGAAATCGGTGCGTTTCAGGCCGAGCGTGGCGTCACGCAAAGGCTTAGCTTCAGTGTTGTGGTCGAAGTCGCGGATCATGGTGGGGCCGCGTCCGACGACGTTGATGACATTCTATCCTACGACACGATTACCGAAGCCATCATGGCCGAGCTTGAGGCTGAGCGGCTGAACCTTTTGGAAACATTAGCCGAGCGGATTGCGCGGCGACTTTTGCAATCTCCCCAGCCGCAGCGTGTGTTTGTTCGCATCGAAAAGCTGGATCGTGGGCCGGGTAAGCTGGGGGTCGAGATTGTTCGTGATCGCTCCGGCGCTTTTTCAAGCGTTGAGGCAGCGCAAGCTCCTCCCGCGACTGTTGTTTTTCTATCTTCGCAGGCCGTGATTGCCCCTGAGTTGAGCGCTTTTCTTGACAGTTTGGAACATGACGGGGTGCCAACCATTTTGTGTGTGGACGCCGGTAACCTATCGTCAAATACTGGCTGGGCAGCTCGCAATATTGCCCTGTTGAAGGTCGATCAGGCAGCTTGGCGGCTTGCGCAGGCGCATGAACGTGCGGTGCCAGTTGGCACAAGAACAGAACTGGACTGGGGGCTTAAAAACAACCAGTTGAGCGTTTGGGCCCCATCGAAGATGGTGTTGGATGCAACCGATGCACCCAAGACAACTGACCCAGTCGATCTGGTTTTGTGGTTCGCAAAAGAGGTAGAGGCCAGCCAGATCCTGTGGGTGGGTTGTGACGCACCAGATGAAGCCGAAATCGCCTCGACCATTGTTAAGCTAGAGGAGTTGGCATGACACAGCGCGCGCAGCCTATTGCCCGGACGGGTCGTCCACATTCTGGTCCCGCCCTTTGTGGAAGCGACAACCTTTGGTTTGATCAGGTTCTGCAGCGTCAGCGTGGTGGTGAAACGCATACTGTTCCCCTTGCCGAAGTTGATCAGTCAACTGTTGCGCGCCTGAGCGACCCGCGTCCCACGCTTTGCGGGATGACGTTGGACCAGCCCCGATTGATGGGCATTCTGAATGTCACCCCCGACAGTTTTTCGGATGGAGGAGAGCTCGATACGCTCGAAGCTGCCGTGACACGCGCGCGTGAAATGGCTGGAGATACAGACATCTTGGATGTGGGGGGGAAAGCACACGACCCGGCGCAGACGAAGTGGACATAGAAGAAGAAATTCGCCGAACAGCCCCGGTGATCGAAGCGATCCGGGCCGCTGGCGTGACCACGCCGATTTCAATCGACACCCGCAAAGCCCGTGTGGCTGAAGCGGCCTTGGATGCTGGCGCGGACATTGTGAATGATGTATCCGCGTTTTCCTTCGATCCTGAACTGGCGGATCTTGTGGCTGAGCGCGACGTGCCTGTTTGCTTGATGCATTCGCAAGGCAGGCCGGGCACCATGCAGGACAACCCCCGATATGACGACGTTCTGTTTGATGTCATGGATTATCTAGAGGAACGTATCAGCTTTGCTGAAGCAAAAGGTATTCGCCGCGAGCGGATCATAACCGATCCCGGCATTGGGTTTGGTAAGACTTTGGAACACAATGTGACTTTGCTACGTAATCTGGCACTGTTACATGATCTTGGGCTTCCAGTATTGCTTGGTGTGTCGCGGAAGCGGTTCATTGGTACGATTGGGCAGGCTGACGTGGCCCGCGATCGGGTGGCGGGATCTGTCGCCGTAGCGATGCACGGAATTGCACAGGGCATGCAGATTTTGCGGGTCCATGATACATTTGAAACTCGGCAGGCACTGCGCCTTCACGCTGCCATGACCGAGAAGAAATAAAAAAGTAAGAGGTAGGCAGCATGGTCGAAAAACTATTCGGAACCGATGGGGTTCGCGGGCTTGCAAATTCGTGGCCCATGACCGCCGAGATGGCTTTGAAGCTTGGTGCTGCCGCAGGACGCCACTTCCGTCGTGATCATTCTAACGTGCACCGCGTGGTGATTGGTAAGGACACGCGCTTGTCCGGTTACATGTTGGAGAACGCGCTGACCGCAGGCCTGACTTCGACAGGCATGAACGTATTGCTTTTGGGGCCGGTGCCAACACCAGCGGTTGGTCGCATGACACTTTCAATGCGGGCCGACCTTGGGATCATGATTTCCGCGTCGCACAACCCGTTCCACGACAATGGCATCAAGTTTTTTGGCCCGGATGGATTCAAGCTGTCAGATGAAGACGAAGCCGAGATTGAACGATTGGTTCATGAAGGTGTTGATCCGGTGCAACCTCAGAACATCGGCCGCGCCAAACGGATCGAAGAGGCCCGTCAACGGTACACAGAATATCTGAAGACCACCTTCCCGAAGAACAAGCGCCTAAGCGGTATTAAAGTTGTCATTGATTGTGCCAATGGCGCAGCCTACCGCGCTGCACCTGATGCGTTGTGGGAACTTGGGGCCGATATCATCCCGGTGGGCGTTTCGCCTGATGGGACGAATATCAACAAGGGCTGTGGGTCGACCGATACTGCTTTGGCCGCGCGCACCGTGGTTGAGACTGGTGCCGATCTTGGCATCTGTCTGGATGGTGATGCTGATCGCATCATGATTATCGACGAAAAAGGGCAGGTGGCAGATGGCGATCAAATCATGGCGCTGTTCGCCTCGCATTGGGCATCTGAAGACCGTCTGAAGGGCGGCAAACTGGTTGCAACTGTTATGTCAAACCTTGGTCTTGAGCGGCACATGGCTGGGCAAGGTCTGGAACTGTTGCGCACAAAGGTCGGTGACCGCCACGTCGTCGAAGCAATGCGCGCTGGCGGATATAATCTGGGCGGTGAACAGTCCGGCCATATCGTGATGAGCGACTATGCCACCACGGGTGACGGCCTGCTTGCGGGGCTTCAGTTTTTGGCATGCATGATGGAGACGGGTAAGCCTGCGTCTGAATTGTGCCAAGTCTTCGAGACTGTGCCACAGCTTTTGAAAAATGTGCGTTATACACTGGGACAAACGCCGCTGGAAACAGATCGGGTTAAGGCTGCAATTTCGGATGCCGAAGTTAAACTGAATGGCAAAGGTCGATTGCTGATCCGTAAATCCGGCACCGAGCCCCTTATCCGTGTGATGGCAGAATGCGAAGACGACACGCTTCTTGTGAATGTCGTGGACGGAATCGTTGCGGAAGTCGAGGCGGCAACTGCTTAAGTGCCAAGCAGCATCTTGCGCAAACTGAACCACTGGCTGATGGCCAAGCCCGTCAGGATCAGCGCAAGGGCTGCGAAGAACCGCAGCGGCAAAGTCTCGGACAAGATCCACGCGCCAAAAACCATCGACCATGCAGGCACTTGGTAATTCACCAGCGTCATGAAGACCGAACCGGCGCTACGGATAATTGCCACCCGCAGCAGTGTTGCCAGAGCTGTGGGCAACAGCCCCAGCGCGACGATGGCCAGGCCGGACCTTGTTCCTTCCCAAGCGGGCCACCCTTCGGTGACAAGCATGATTGGCAGTAAGATGGCAGAGCCTACCACAAGTGTGAGTGTGGCCAAGACCACTGGGTCAATAGGAGGGCAGCGTCGGGTCAGGATCGATGCCACGGAATAGCAGAATGCCGCGCCAATGCAGGCCAATTGCGCCAGCGGCTCGTTGCCTTGTCCCAATTGAGCCAAACCCGGTCCGATCAAAACCAAAGCGCCACAGAACCCAAGCGTCACCCCGATGAATTTACGCGCGTTTAGTGGCTCGTCCGAGAAGAGGTGAGCCAGTGGAAGAACCATCAATGGGATGGCCGCCATAGACAGCCCCGCAAAGGCCGAGGGTACGTATTGTTGTCCCCAGCTTAATAAGACGAAGGGCAGCGCAGTAGAGAGTATCCCGATGATCGCAATGGACCACCATAGGGCTGCACTGAATCCCGGCATACTCTTCCCAGTAGCGCGCATCAGCACCCATAACGCCAGCGCGCCCAGCGTCGTGCGTGCCGTGGCAACGGTAACGGGTCCGTAGCCTTCCAAGGCGATCGCGACGACCATGAATGTACCGCCCCAGATAAGGCCAAGTGTCACGACGCCGGCCCAGTCACGGGATGTGGGATTATCAGTCATTTGTGTTCTCAACGAAAAGGGGCGCCCGCAATCGGACGCCCCACTTGACCTGTCTGCGCGGCGAAAATCAACCCGCCGCGTTTTGGGTCTTAGTTCTTTTCTTTGTCGACCATTTTACCAGCCGAAATCCAAGGCATCATGTCGCGCAATTTCTTGCCGACAACCTCGATCTCATGCTCGTCATTGGCACGACGCGACGCTTTGATGGTCGGCTGACCAACGGCGTTTTCCAGCATGAAGTCGCGAACGAATTTGCCCGACTGGATGTCGTTCAGAGATTCCTTCATGGCTTTCTTGGTGGCTTCGTACGGCAGGATGCGCGGGCCGGTGACGTACTGGCCGTATTCTGCAGTGTTCGAGATCGAGTAATCCATGTTCGCGATGCCGCCTTCATAGATCAGATCCACGATCAGCTTGGTCTCGTGCAGACACTCGAAGTAAGCCATTTCTGGTGCGTAGCCAGCTTCAACGAGGGTTTCAAAACCGCAACGGATCAGTTCAACGATACCACCACACAGAACGGCTTGTTCACCGAACAGGTCGGTTTCGCATTCTTCACGGAAGTTGGTTTCGATGACGCCGGAGCGACCGCCACCGATGGCCGAGCAGTAGCTCAGACCGATTTCCAGCGCTTTGCCGGTTGCGTCGGTGTTTACAGCTACAAGGCAGGGCACGCCGCCGCCTTTGACGTATTCGCCACGAACCGTGTGGCCGGGGCCTTTGGGGGCCATCATGATTACGTCGACGCCTTCTTTGGGCTCGATCAGACCAAAGTGAACGTTTAGGCCGTGGGCGAATGCAATTGCTGCGCCCGGCTTGATGTTGTCGTGGACGTATTTCTTATAGGTTTCAGCCTGCAGTTCGTCGGGCATGGTGAACATGATCACGTCGCACCAAGCCGCAGCTTCGGCGATGCCCATGACTTCCAGACCTTCAGCGGCGGCTTTCTTGGCCGAAGCCGAACCTTCGCGCAGAGCGACGACAAGGTTCTTGGCACCCGAGTCACGCAGGTTCAGCGCGTGGGCGTGACCTTGCGAGCCATAGCCCAAGATGGCCACTTTTTTGTCTTTGATCAGGTTAATGTCGCAATCGCGATCGTAGTAAACGCGCATATCGGGCGCTCCCTTGCATTGGTTGTTCTCTGAGGTCGCATCATAGGCAGGTTATGTGTGGTTTCGAGTGGGAAATGGACGGGATGGCACGAAAAGATGGTGATTACTATTCGTCAGATGATGTGATAGTGAATAAATCATGCTTGACGATCTTGATAGACGCATACTCAGACAGATGCAGGCCGATCAGACAATGGCGGGCGCGGATTTGGCAGATCGTGTGGGGCTGTCCGTTGCCCGGCTGACGCGACGCGTTGATCGGTTGCGCGATCAAAATATTCTGCGCGGTCCCCGTGCAGTGATCAACTGGCGCGCAATGGGATACGAGGTTGAGGTAAGCTTGCGGGTGACGCTCGATAAGACCCAGCCCCGCGCCTTTGACGACTTTATCGAGGCAGCTCGCGAAATTCCTGAGGTGATCGAAATCCAAACCTTTGTCGGGCGTGTTGACGTGCGCCTTTCGGTCATCGCGCGCGATATGGCCCATTATCAGGCGATCTATCGCGACCAAATCCTATCTCTGCCGCATATCGCAGACATTGAAGCTTTGATGCATGTGGCCCGGATTAAATCTGATGAAAGCCTGCCGCTATGATCGACTTGGATGATACAGATTTCGCCCTGCTGCGACTGTTGTCCAAGGACGCCACGTGGTCAGCAGGCGCATTAGGACGTGAGGTTGGATTAAGCCAACCGGCCACGTGGCGCCGCATCAAACGCTTGACGGATCAAGGCTTGATCGCGGGACGGCGGCTGGATCTGGATCGCGAAGCGCTGGGCTTTGGTGTGACCGTCTTTCTTGGCGTAAAGCTCGCCACCAAAGGGGGGGTGAGCCTTGAAGACTTTGAACGCGCTGTGTCTGCCATTCCCGAAGTGCAGACAGTCGAGCATGTGTTGGGGCTTTATGATTACCGCCTGCGCGTGGTGGCCCGCGACATCGCGGATTTCGAACGCGTTTTGCGCCGTCGGATCATGACCATGCCCGGCGTGGGTGACGTCGAAGCCAATGTGCTTTTATCAGAAGAACAACGCCCCGGACCTATTTGACCTCTTCCCTGCGCTGGGAAATTGGGCCACGTTATCTTGGCACAGCGAAGGAGACCCCCATGTCCGCACTTTTGCCCGATATCGATCCCGATGGCATGCTTGAGTTCTCGGTCGTATTCACCGACCGATCCCTGAACCACATGTCGACAGCCTTTCAGGGCGTGATGAACGACATCTCGGCCACGTTGAAAGAGGTCTATAACGCGGACGCCGTCGCCGTGGTTCCCGGTGGGGGCACCTATGCAATGGAGGCTGTGGCTCGTCAGTTTGCGACTGACAAAGATGTTTTGGTGATCCGCAACGGGTTCTTTTCCTTCCGCTGGAGCCAGATCTTCGAGATGGGATCGATCCCGGCAGCTGAATCGGTTCAGAAAGCGCGGCGTGTTGGGAATGCGCCAGATGCGCCATTTGCCCCAGCACCGATTGACGAGGTTGTAACGCTTATCCACCGTGACCGACCTGACGTCGTGTTCGCACCGCATGTGGAAACGGCAAGCGGGATGATCTTGCCGGATGACTATCTAAAGGCAGTGGCTGACGCCATCCATTCGGTGGGTGGCATTTTTGTACTGGATTGCATCGCGTCTGGCTGTGCGTGGGTCGATATGAAAGCGACCGGTGTGGATGTCTTGATCTCGGCCCCGCAAAAGGGGTGGTCTGCCCAACCTTCTGCCGGTCTGGTCATGATGAACGATACGGCGCGGGACATGGCGAAAACCGCCACCTCGACCTCGTTCGCGGTGGATTTGGGCAAATGGCTTTCGATCATGGAGGCCTATGAAAGCGGCGGGCATGCTTATCATGCAACTATGCCTACCGACGCCCTGCGCGCTTTCCGCGATACGATGCTGGAAACCAAAACCTATGGGTTCGACAAGCTGCGTGATGCGCAGTGGGAGCAGGGCAGTCGCGTCCGGGCACTGCTGGTCGAAAACGGGGTTAAATCAGTGGCGGCGGAGGGGTTTGAAGCACCGGGAGTCGTGGTGTCTTACACAGCTGATCCCGACATCAAGGCTGGCAAAGCCTTTGCTGCCGAAGGGGTTCAGATTGCTGCTGGTGTGCCGCTGATGTGTGACGAAGGCGAGGAGTATTCATCCTTCCGCCTTGGCCTTTTTGGGCTCGACAAACTTTATGATGTGGACGCCAGCGTGGCGCGTCTGGAAGCGGTTTTGACCAAGGTTCTTTAGGAAAAGCGCGCGGGACCGATCCCGCGCCTTTATCCAATCCAGCCTTAACCCTTGCCGCCAGCCATCAAAATCAACAGCAAATAGATCACCGGCACAGCCGCCAAGGCCACAAGGCCAACGCCGGTGATGCCTTTGACAAGAAAGCCAAGCGCCAATGCGGCGACGATGCCGCCCATGATCATGAAGGCGATCTTTTCAGCGCGTGCTTCTTTTGCTTTGTCTTCGGGGGACAGTTCGGTTGCCATGATGTTTCTCCTGTTCACGTTCAGAAAAGCATATCTTGCATCTGTTCGGGAAAAAGAATGCGACAATCGTGTCATGTGGCGGCGTGCCGCAGGTGTCCTAACTTGGGCCAAGCCCCGCGCGCATCACGCGTTTGCGCATCGGGGCGACGTCATGCACCGCCTTTAACCCCAGCAAGCGCACAGTTTGCATCACACCATCGCCCGAGCGCGTGACTCGATTGAACAAATCAATCGCACGCGCACGCCGTGCAATATCGGTTGCCCGCGCGGCGTCATAGGCCTTCATCATGCGTGGATCGCCCAAGCCGTCTGGGTCGGCTTCTGCCAGTTCCAGAAGGGCGATGACGTCATTCAGCGACGTGTTCAATCCCTGTGCCCCAATCGGGGGCAGTGCATGGGCGGCTTCGGCAACGACCGCGACGCGCCCTGACGTCAATTGATCTGCTGTCTGAGTGATGATTGGCCAAATGGATCGGTGGCCTTGAAGCTGCATACGGCCCAGCAAGCCCGTAGAGCGGTGGAACATCACATCTTCAAATGCGTCAACGTCCATATCCATAAGCTCGACTGCCCGTGGCCCTTTGTTCATCCAAACGATGGCCGAGGCATGTTTTCCGTCCATGTCGGGCAGTGGTACGATGGTGAAGGGGCCGCCCTGATTATAGATCTCGGATGAAATGTTGTCGTGTGGCAACTCGTGCGTGACAGTGAATGCCAGTGATTTCTGTCCGTATCGCGTGGTCGAAACGGTGATCCCGGCGGCCTCGCGAAGAGGGGAAAACTTGCCGTCTGCCGCGATCCCCATGCGGGCGCGTACACGGTCGCCATTGGTCAGCGTCACGATGATTTCATCGGTTCGTTGCACGATGGATCGAAAGCCGGTCCCATAAAGGGGTGTGATCAAGGGTTGTTCTTGAAGATAGGTCCAAATCTCGCGCCGAACGACCCAATTCATCAGGTTCCAGCCAAAGGGCTCGTCGCCCATATCATCGGATCTGAATATCCGCCGATCGCGGATTTCAGGCGGCCATGCGGTCGTATCTATGACTTCAAGCTGGTCCAGCGGATTGGCATGGGTTTGCAAATGTGGCCACAGGCCAATGCGGTCAAACAACTGGCGGGCAGGCAGCAGAAAAGCCGTTGATCTTAGGTCAGATTTCTCGTCATCCGCAGTGGTGACAGGGACAAATGGATCCGCCATGAGCACGCTGAATCCTGCGGCGGCAAACGCTGCGGCAGTGACCTGACCCGCAATCCCACCACCAGAGATAAAGATGTCAGCACGATGTTCGGTCATGGTTCCCCCTTGGGATCAGTGTGTATGATCCGGGTTTTCAGAATTGCCCAACCGGTTAAGAAACGCGGTCAGGTCGTCAGTGTGATGATGGATGTGCTCTGCCGGTTCAGGTTCGGGTGCGACATGCACGGTTTTCATGCCAAGCGCATGCGGGACGGCCAGATTGCGCGGGTCGTCTTCGAACATGGCCGCAGCATCGGGTTTTACGCCATCGCGGGCAAATACCACCTCGAACGCGGCGCGGTCGGGCTTGGGATGAAAATCGGCGTGCTCCACCCCATAGACCGCATCGAACAACCCAGACAGGCCACGCGCGGACAGAACCTGCTCTGCGTAAGGGGCGGTGCCATTGGTGTAGACGATTTTTCGCCCTGGTAGGTTCGATATCTGGCTTGCAAGTGCAGGGTCAGGTTCAAGCGCATCAAACGAGATGTCATGCACATCATGAAGATACGGGGCAGGATCCACGCCATGTACGCGCATCAACCCTGCAAGTGTAGTGCCATGATCGCGCCAGTATTCTTGTCGCAGGCGGTCCGCCTCACTCCGGTCCACACCAAGTTCCTGCATGACCCAATTTGTCATGCGCACTTCGATCTGGTCAAACAGCCGAACCCGAGGCGGGTAGAGCGTGTTGTCCAGGTCAAAGACCCAGTGACTGACATGTGAAAACAGATCTGCAACCATGTTCGGACGCTACCCTGACCGGGAAGCGGGCGAAAGGTCTGAAATGCGGAAATCAGGCACTGCGACGACGCGACACGCGGTTGGTGTTTGCCATGTTCATGGTGTCGTGTTTATCTGTGCGGATCGACATGGGCCGGGAAGGACTGAATTGTGGCTGAAGGAAAACAAGGGCAGCGCGACGCGTATGAAATGATCCTTGATGCAATTGATACAGGGACCTACAAGCCCGGCGATCGTTTGGTCGAGAACGAACTGGCCGAGCGGTTTGGAGTCTCTCGCACCCCGATCCGTGAAGCGCTTCAAAGGCTGGAAACCCAATCCCTTCTGACGCGTGACGGTCGTAGCCTGATTGTGGCCTCGCTGGATCACAATCAACTGGCCGAGCTTTATGTTGTGCGGTCTGAACTGGAAGGGTTGGCTGCATCCTTGGCGGCCCAACATGCAGCGCCAGAGGAAATCCGGGTTCTGCGTGAAATGGTGGAAGAAGACCGACAACTTTTGGACAATCCGTCCGCCTTGGCACGCGCAAATCGTCGGTTCCATAAGCAGCTGCATCTGGCGTCGCACAATCGCTATCTGGTGCAACAATTGGATCTTGTGCATCGTTCAATGGCGCTGTTGGCCACGACCTCATTAGCTGCTGAAGGGCGTAGCGAGGATGCGATTGCAGAACATGACGCCATCGTCACTGCGATTGAAGCACGCGATCAGGATGCAGCGCGTAACGCATTGCGAAGCCACATTTCGCTGGCGTTTGAAACACGTATCAAACTGGATTCGGCTCTAACGGATTGATCTCCGATGCCTCGGGCGGTGTCGCGGGGTCCTGATCGAATTTGCCGTGCTGGGTTTTGTCCCAGTAAAACGGCTTTGTCATAATCTCGAGAAATCCCTTCATCGCGGCCAGCGATGCCAGTGGATAGTAAAAGTGCAGCGTCGGAACCCAAAAGCGCAACCAGCGGTGTTTGGGATTGCTGACCGCCTGCACCCCGACCGTGATGGTCAAAAGCTCGGCCGCCATGAAGACCGTACCAAGGACCACCAATAGGTTGTTCGGTGCGACCCCGCGCAATGGATGCGGCAGCCCCAGCGGGAACGCCCAAAAGGTCCAAAGGATCGGTGCAAGCAGGAATTGCGAAAGCGCGCCCAGAAACAGGATTTGGAACCCTGCAAATTTCCACCAGCCCAGTTCTTTACGAAGCTGTCGCGGGTTTCGCATATGTACGCCATAGGTCATGGCGTAGCCTTTGATCCAGCGCGACCGCTGCTTAATCCATGGCCAGACGCGACAATTTGCTTCTTCTTCAGTCACGGTGTCGATCAATTCGGTCCTGTACCCACGACGCGCTAGGCGGATGCCCAAATCCGCATCCTCGGTCACGTTATGCGCGTCCCAGCCGCCCAGTTCTTCAAGCGCAGTGCGACGGAAAAACAATGTGGTGCCGCCCAATGGAATGGCGAACCCCATGCGTTCGACACCCGGCAAGACCAATCCCCACCATGTTGCATATTCGACAGTGAAACAACGACTGAGCCAATTGGTTCGGGCATTGTAGAAATCCAGCTTTCCCTGCAAACACGCGACTTCTGGACCCCGCTCTGAAAAGCGCCGCACAATTTTGTGAATCTGATCTGGGTCGGGGGCGTCTTCGGCGTCGTAAACCCCGATGATAGACCCACGACAGAAATCCAGTGCGAAGTTCATTGCGCGCGGCTTGGTTTTAACGACGCCGCGTGGGACCACAATCTGCCGCATCCAGCGCGGAAGATCTGATCGTGCCAGAGTGTTTTGCGTTAGCGTGTCGTCTTCTTCGACGACAAGGCAGATATCCAACAACTCGCGAGGATAAGACAGGCGTTCGAGCCGCTTGACCAATCGTCCTGCGATCTCGCGTTCTTTGTACAGGGGCACAAGGATTGAGACCGTTGGAAGCTTCAGGAACCCTTGCGGGGATCGAGCCGAGATGAATTCGGCGGGGGTACTGTGTCGGCCGCGGAAAAATTGCCAGGCGGCAATTGCCTTTAGGGATGAGTTTAGGATCAGGGTCAGAACGGCCCAACCGACCAGAACGGCAAAGCCAGCGTAGCTTGAAACCACAAAAACCGCTGTGATTGCCAGAACCAAGGCAAGACTGAAGCGCAAGACGGCGGTTTGTCTCCAGGTGCGGCAACTTTCAGAGGCTGCGACCCGGCTTTCAGCGCGCTGGGCTAGGCTGCGGTGGCGCAGGTCTACAAGCGTTTTCTGTATGTCTTCTTCTGGTGCGATCGCCAGATAACATTTCCCCCATGATGGCGGAAATTGTTTGGAAAGTTTCTTGAACTGATCAGGGCGCGAACAGATCACAATTGTTGCCGCGCCAGCCCGTTTCCACGGGACGATACCATTGCGGATGCAGAATTCAGCCCCAACCTGATCGATCAGACGTACATCGGGCTTGTGCGATGTAAGATCAGCGATGTCACATTCGTATTGGTGTGCCAGTCCCGCATAAAGATCGGCTTTGCGCACCCAGCCATTGGCCGACAGGATATCCCCGAACCGTGCATCTTCGCGTGCCATAAGGGCGACGGCCATTGCCAAATGTTCGGGCGACAGCGCGCCCATCTCGACCAACACTTGCCCCAAGGGCTTGCGGCCAGTGTCTTGGGGATGGGCAAAACCGGGGGATGCCGCGCGGGTGGCGGTGGTTCCGAAGGCGATGACTTTGTCGGTTCCTGTCTGAACCGAAAGCGCATCTTTGGTTTGGACGATACGAAGATCTTGGGATGGCATTTTATGCTCGTTGGACTGTCAGACCAGACGAGCATGATGGTTAAATGGTTAATGGCGGGTTAACCAACCCGCCATCACGTCTGAAAAGTGCAACTCTGCCACAGGGTTAGCGGCAGATATTTGGATATCAGCTGCGTGCGTCCATCGCGTCCGAGAAACGCTCGAACAGATAGTAGCTGTCCATCGGACCCGGGCTGGCCTCGGGGTGGTACTGGACCGAGAAGACCGGGCGCGTTTCCATGCGGATACCGCAGTTCGAGCCATCAAACAGCGATACATGGGTTTCGATCACACCCTTTGGCAGGCTTGCCGTATCAACCGCGAACCCGTGGTTCATCGAGGTGATCTCGACCTTGCCGGTGTCGTTGTCTTTGACCGGGTGGTTGGCGCCGTGGTGGCCGTGATTCATTTTGATCGTGCGTGCGCCAAGCGCCAGTGCCAGCATCTGGTGTCCAAGGCAAATACCGAAGACAGGAAGATCCGTGGTGTCGAGGATCGTTTTGATCATCGGAACGGCATATTCGCCGGTGGCAGCGGGGTCACCCGGTCCGTTTGACAGAAATACGCCATCAGGATTGTGGGCCAGAACCTCTTCCGCGGTGGCGGTCGCAGGCAGCACGGTCACATCGCAACCAGCCGAGGCCAAGCAACGCAGAATGTTGCGTTTGGCACCGAAGTCCAACGCGACCACATTGTGACGCGGGCTTTCCTGCTTGGGATATCCATCAGGCCAAGCCCAACGCATTTCGTTCCACTTGTAGCTTTGCGCACAGGTGACCTCTTTCGCCAGATCCAGCCCCTCAAGACCCGAGAAGCTACGCGCTTCGGCGATCAGCGTCTCAATGTCGAAGTTTCCGTCTGGGTCATGGGCGATCGCCACATGTGGTGCGCCCTGCTGGCGAATGGCGCGGGTCAAGCGACGTGTATCAACGCCCCCAATGCCAATGCGTCCGGTTTTGGCAAGCCAATCTACCAGACGTTCGGTCGAACGCCAGTTCGATGGCTCAGTGGGGTCCCACTTTACGACCATGCCAGCGGCGACGGGGTTACCCGTTTCATCATCTTCGGGGTTCACACCCACATTGCCCACATGGGGGAAGGTGAAGGTGACGACTTGCCCGGCATACGAGGAATCTGTCATGATCTCCTGATAGCCAGTCATGGCGGTGTTAAAGCACAGCTCGGCGGTGGTGATACCGGTGGCTCCGAACCCGTGACCGTAAAAGATCGTGCCGTCGGCAAGAACAAGACAGGCAGTGGGTTTGGCAGTTTCCTGAGAAGGGGCGGTGGCAGCGGACATTGAACGACTCCCGATCGACAAATTGGCGCGAACCTAGTTGCGGGGTCCGGTGGGGTCAAGAGGCGCTTCATGCACAAAAAGCACGGAAAGTTCATTTTGATATGTTAGCGCAAGACAGTTGTGTTGATTGACGGGATGCTTTTCGATAAGTAGCCGTCTTTGTGAACGTCACAGCAGATGGATGGATCCATGGATATGCGCAGCCGCGTGAATGATGCCCTGAAAACGGCGATGAAAAACAAAGATGCCGAGCGTTTGACTACGCTGCGGCTGATCAATGCCGCGATCAAAGATCAGGACATTGCCCTGCGAGGCAAAGGTGAAGACACTCAGATCTCGGATTCTGATGTGCTGGCCATTCTTGGGAAGATGGTCAAACAGCGCCAGGAAAGTGCACGCGCCTATGAAGAAGGCGGACGTCTTGAGCTTGCCGAGAAAGAACTGTCAGAGATTAAGGTGATCGAAGATTTCCTGCCCCGCCAGCTTTCGGATGAGGAAACCGATGCGGCCGTGGTGTCTGCCATCGCCGAAGTTGGCGCAGACAGCATCCGCGACATGGGCAAGGTCATGGGCGCTTTGAAGGCCAAATTCACTGGTCAGATGGATTTCGGGAAAGTTGGCCCATTGGTGAAGGCCAAACTTGGGTAAAACCTCTTGCCTTCCCAAGAGCTCTACGCAAAGTTGAGGCAGTTCATTCGAACTGCCTTTTTCTGTTGGAGATCAAATTGAAACCAGTATTTTCTGTCGTCACAGTGCTTGCCTTAAGCGCCTGTGTAACTCCGACTTACAAAGTTCCACCTTATGACGGTTACAAACGCGTGACGTTCAAAGCGAACGAGCCGAACAAAGTGTTCCACTATCTTTGCAAGCCCGGCAGTAGCGACAAAGAAGTCTGGGCGCGAGGTGAGAAAGCACATGCCTATGCGAACCAACAACGCAAAAAGTATTATCCATTGTTCTTGCCCCGGATCAAAGACGTGATCGATCAAAGAAACGTCGAGGCGCGCGCCAAGTTGATTAAAGATATGGAAGGTTTCTGGGACAACGTCGAACATACGATGGAAGCGCGGTACGATTGTATCTTCTATCGCACTCCGCGCGAGGCGCGCCTGGGCCTCTAACGTGACTTGAGTTCGACTAGTCGCCGCGCAAGCTCGGCATGCATCATTGGTCGTTCGTCTTCTGACAAGAACGCACCCAACTCGACTTCGCGATCATTGCCTTTCAGCGTCACGTAATCGGGTACGGGACCGCCGGTTTTATGAAGTTGGACGGTCACCCAATAGGGATTGCCTTCCCATTCCTGAACATCACCGCGCGGGCCGTGGCGGGTCAGAGTCATGTGATCTGACCAGATGCGCAGTTCTTCAAGGATTTCGCCGTCCTTGTAGCTTTTGTCGATGAAGAACCACAAAGCACCCAGGGCGGCGAGCCCGAAGGGAAGTAGTCCCCACAGGGCAGTGGTGCCGAGAAACGCCAATAGGGGAAGCGCCATCATCCCGAACCCCATCCCCATGATCCAAACGAACCCACGGCGCGGGAGCGACCGATAGGGCCAAAGGTGCAGCTCGGCCTTGGGTCTGTTGCGCTGGGCATCTGTTTGGTCGGCCTGAACCCACTCGTAGGGCATTTGGGTGTCCTTGTCTTTTGAACCGGACAACACATCGCAAATGATGGGGGGACTTGGCAAGTTCAGTTGGCCGGGTTTCGCTGCTCTCTGGGAAGTGATTGGCAATTCGGGGATACGGAACGCACTCTGCATTGAAAAGCAGGAGGTCATGATGCGTTTATTCTTACTAAGCAGCTTACTTATGGCTGGGCCCGCCTTGGCGCATGACGCTGTGATCGAGGGCGCGGAGGCGCGTGCCAGCGGTACGAGTTGGTCATTTAATGTCACCCTAAGCCACCCTGAGACCGGTTGGGATGACTATGCCGATGGATGGCGCGTTGAAACAGAAGCCGGTGACGTACTGGGCACCCGCGTGTTGGCGCATCCGCATGCGAACGAACAGCCCTTTACCAGAAGCCTGTCGGGCGTAGCAGTGCCAGATGGAACATCGACGGTCTGGATCCGCGCGCGCACAAGTGTGGATGACTGGTCTGACGAACGCTTCAGGCTTGAATTGCCCTAAGGCGTAACTGCCAAAGAAAAAGGCCCGGAATTTCCGGGCCTTTTCTAGTTTGATCTTACCTTAGTGCGAGTGGCCTTTATCCCACTCTTCCTGCTTTGGCAGGATTTCAAAGGTATGCTCTGGCGGCGGTGTGGGCAGTGTCCACTCCAGCGTATCCGCGTATTCGTTCCAATAGTTGTTCTCGGTCACGCGTTTGCCGCGTGTCAGTGTGTAGAACACGATGCCGATGAAGAACACGAACGAAGCGAACGAGATGAACGCACCATACGAGCTGATCTTGTTCCAGTAAGCAAACGCTTCCGGGTAGTCGATGTAACGACGGGGCATGCCTTGGCGGCCCAGGAAGTGCTGCGGGAAGAAGGTCAGGTTCACGCCGATGAAGAAGGTCCAGAAGTGGATCTTACCAGCCCATTCAGGGTACTGACGTCCGGACATCTTGCCGATCCAGTAGTAGATACCTGCAAAGATACACATCACCGCACCAATCGACATAACGTAGTGGAAGTGAGCAACCACATAGTAGGTGTCGTGATACAGACGATCGACGCCAGCCTGAGACAGAACCACGCCGGTTACGCCGCCGATGGTGAACAGGAACAGGAAGCCGAACGCGAACAGCATCGGTGTCTTGAACTCGATCGAACCACCCCAAAGCGTCGCGATCCACGAGAAAATCTTAACGCCTGTCGGCACTGCGATAACCATGGTTGCCAGCATGAAGTAGCTTTGCTGCTGCAGCGACATACCAACGGTGTACATGTGGTGAGCCCACACAACAAAGCCAATGGCGCCGATGGCGATGATCGCCCAAACCATCGGCAGGTAGCCGAAGATTGGTTTGCGCGCGAAGGTACCAATAACGTGGCTGATCAGACCGAAGCCTGGCAGGATCACGATGTAAACTTCCGGGTGTCCGAAGAACCACAGGATGTGCTGATACAAGATCGGGTCACCGCCGCCAGCTGGGTCAAAGAATGTCCCGCCGAAGTTACGGTCGATTAGCAGCATGGTGATGGCGCCTGCCAGAACTGGCAGCGACAGAAGGATCAGCCATGCGGTCACGAAGATCGACCAAGCAAACAGCGGCACCTTGAACAGGGTCATGCCAGGGGCACGCATGTTCAGGAAGGTGGTAATGATGTTGATCGCACCCAAGATTGACGACGCACCCGATACGTGGACCGCGAAGATCGCCAGAATCCATCGAATATCCGCCCTCGGTCGTGGACAGCGGCGGGTACAGAACCCAACCGACACCAGATCCAAGCTGGTCGTTACCACCCGGAGCCAACAACGAGGCAACGCCAAGTGCAACACCCGTGGCGTACAGCCAGAAAGACAGGTTGTTCATGCGTGGGAAGGCCATGTCCGGTGCACCGATATGCAACGGCATGAAGTAGTTGCCGAACCCGCCGAACAGCGCCGGAATGACAACGAAGAACATCATCAGGACGCCGTGATACGTGATCATCACGTTCCACAGGTGGCCGTTTGGTGTACATTCAGCCGTTGCATCGGCGATGAAACGAGCGCCTTCAAGGCACATGTATTGAACACCAGGTTCCATAAGCTCCATGCGCATGAAAACGGTGAATGCGACCGAGATGAAACCCGTCAGACCAGCAAGAAACAGGTACAGGATACCGATGTCCTTGTGGTTGGTCGACATGAACCACCGGGTGAAGAAACCACGATCGTCGTGGTGGTCGTGGTCGTGGATGGCTGCGTCCGCCATGTATCCCTCCCTTTGGGGTTAAACGAGGACAGGGCTGGGAAAATCCCTGCCCGGCTTTTTAACGTGTGTAATATGCCCGGTGGGTCAGGGGCAACGCCGCAATCGTCGCATTTGCCAAAAAAAATGCGTCCTGAACCGAGATTTCTGGTTCAGGACGCACCGTTAGCGCAATAACGCGACCGGACAGCCGAATTTTATTCGGTGGTCGTCGATTCGGCTTCCGCCGCTTCGCCTTCTGCCGCTTCCTCAGCAGGCATCTCTTCCGAGAATGTCGCGAGGAAAGCGATGATGTTTTCGGGCTTGCCCCATTTGAAGGTCATTTTCGACTTTGCCTTGCTGTCGCCAGTGGCCTCTTTCAGGAAACCCTTGGGGTCTTTGATGTAGGCTGCAAGATTGTCAGCGTCCCAAACCAGACCGGCGGTGCCTGCGTCCACAATCGAGTTGCCGTATTTGAAACCTTCAACGCTGCCTGCAGCGCGGCCAACGATTCCGTAAAGGTTCGGGCCGGTTTTGCCGCCTTTGAAGATCACTTCGCCTTCAGGGGTGGCGAGAGCGTGGCAGGATTTGCATTTCTTAAAATCTTTTTCGCCTTTCACGGCATCGCCTTCGGCAAACGCGGTGCCGGAGAGTGCGATGATCATGGCTGCGGATGAGAGAATCGTTTTCATGATAGTCCTCTTGCTTGATCACATGCGCCTGATGACGCGGTTTGCGGGCAAACCTGCGATAATTTTTCCATAAAGGAAAGGTGCCGGGGTGTCGCAGGTCTGAATTGCTGCGGATTAACGCTGATCCGGGCCGAAAACTTCATCAAAGACGCGTCGCAATGCGACGTCCAAGTCATCCATCGTGACGGGCAATCCCAGATCTACAAGGCTTGTCACGCCATGGTCTGTTATTCCGCAAGGCACGATCCCCGAAAAATGCTCGAGATCAGGCTCGACGTTGATAGATATTCCGTGAAAGCTGATCCATTTGCGCAAACGCACACCGATGGCGGCGATTTTGTCTTCCGGTGGCTGGCCTAGAGCGGTCAGCGGCTTGTCATCGCGAACCACCCAAACGCCAACGCGCCCATCCCGCCGCTCGCCTGTCACGTTAAACTCAGCCAAGGTGCGGATCACCCATTCCTCAAGCGCTGCGACAAACGCCCGTACGTCTCGCCCGCGTTTACCCACGTCGAGCATGACATAAGCCACGCGCTGGCCGGGGCCGTGATAGGTGTACTGCCCACCACGCTTGCTTTCAAAGACAGGAAAGCGATCCGGTGCGACCAGATCACGTGGATTGGCCGAGGTCCCTGCTGTGTAAAGTGGCGGATGTTCCAAGAGCCAGATCAATTCACCGGCTTCACCGCGTGCCATGGCATCGGCATGCGCTTCCATTCTGGCGACGGCGGTCTCGTAGTCCACCAGATCACGAGCGACTTCCCATGTGACGGGGGGCATTTCCAAAGTGTTGTTCATACCAGTCATTTGGCACCTGACGAGGCACATGTCAAAACGCGCAGGGAAATTCTTTTCGCGTGTCGAATTTTGCGCTTCACATCACACGACCCCTTCGCTATGAACCGCGTCACCTAGCCTGACATGCGGTCGTGGCGGAATTGGTAGACGCGCAGCGTTGAGGTCGCTGTGAGGTAACACTCGTGTGGGTTCGAGTCCCACCGACCGCACCATCACCCCCATCAAATTTTTTTGCTTTATATGTGGCCCGTCGTATCACTCGGCAGGTTTGGCCGATTTCACATCCTGCATGCGCCCACGAAGCTGATCTTGCCATTCCTCCATCATCTCGTCGACCCGCGCCATATAGGCTTCGTTTTCGAACGGAGGAATGTTGATGTCGTAAAGTCCGGCCAGATCCAACATGACTTCGCGATCGGCAGCTTCAAACTCTGCCAACAGCTCTTCCGCCTGAGGACGCGTATGTCCCAGCGCTTCAAAGGTTGAGCGGCTGGCCCTGATCGAACTGTCATAGGTCTCGCGAATGATGTCGCGGCACCCAACAGACCAAAGGTCGTAGACGTGATTGCGGTCAATGGCACGTGCCACCAGATGCACGTTCGGATGGTGTTCCACCATGTAGCGGACCAACTCGGTGATGGCTTCCTTGTCGTCAATGGCGATGACTAGAACTTTAGCTTCGTTTATGCCGGCCGCATGTAGAAGATCCGGCCGGGTGGCGTCTCCGAAATGCACGCTGATCCGGAAGCGGCGCAGCATTTCAAGCTGCTCGGACGAATAGTCCAGCACTGTCGTATCATAACCAGCACCGCGTAAAGCCCGGTTCACGATGCCACCAAAGCGACCGTGGCCAGCGATGATAATGGAAGCCTCGCCTTCGATGTCGTCTGCTTCGCGGTCATCCTGCCCGATATAACGCGGCGCAATCACACGATCATACAAGATGAACAGGGCAGGGGTCAGCAGCATCGACAATGCGACGACGAGCAAGAGGAGGTCTGCGATACCCTGTGGGATAACCGCATTTGCGACAGTGAAGGACAGCAGCACAAAGCCAAATTCGCCCGCTTGCGCAAGGCCAAGGGCGAACAGCCATTTGTCGCCCCCCTTTAGTTTGAAGGCCCGCCCAAGGACCAACAACACCGCAGCCTTTAGGGCAATCAAGCCAAAGGTCAGGCCCAGCACCATGGCGATGTTGCTGCCTAAAAGGCCAAAGTTAATGCTTGCCCCGACCGTGATGAAAAATACGCCCAGAAAGATGCCCTTGAAGGGGTCGATATCGCTTTCCAATTCGTGGCGGTATTCGCTGCCCGCCATGACCACTCCCGCAAGGAATGTGCCGAGCGCAGGGGAAAGGCCGACCAAAGTCATCAACAGCGCGATGCCAAGAACCATCATCAAGGCGGTGGTGACAAACAATTCGCGCAACCGGGCCTTTGCGACGAAACGGAAGATTGGTGTCGTCAGGTATGTGCCGATAAAGATCACACCCGCTATCGCCGCTAGGGTTACAAGTGCGGTCTGCCAACCTGACAGCCCTTCGACCAGGCTTAGGTTCAATGCTCCACCATGGTCGCCAGTCGCCTCGCCGCCATGTCCTGCGGCATCGGCCCCGTGACTTGCGCCATGCGAAAGGGCTTCGCTCAGCTCGGGAAGGGCCAGCAATGGGATCAGCGCTAGCATCGGGATGACCGCGATATCTTGCATCAGCAGGACCGAGAAACTGGCCTGTCCGCCATCCGATCTAAGCAGACCCTTTTCGCGCAACGTCTGGTTAACAATTGCTGTTGATGACAAGGCCAGCACCAACCCAATGGCCAGCCCAACACTCCAAGGTTGGCCAAATGCCATAGCGATGATCATCACCGCCAAGGTCGTTAGGCCCACCTGCAGCCCACCCAGAACGAAAATCCGACTGCGCATTTCCCAAAGAGATTTCGGGTTCATCTCAAGGCCGACAATAAACAACATCATGACCACACCAAATTCGGCAAAATGCTGAAGAGCGATCACATCTGCTCCGGCCCAATGCAGAATGGGGCTGATCGCGATGCCTGCAACCAAATAACCAAGGACCGAGCCAAGCCCGAATCGTGATGCGATGGGAACAGCGATCACACCTGCAAGGAACAAAGTAAATGTAATCAGCATGAATTCGGCGGTCATGTGGCGGCCCTCGATTTGTATTAAGTCGCGCCAGCTCTGTTCGCATCAGACCGGCCGTTTTAGCAAAGCCTTGTCTGCGGGGCGGGTCAAGAGCGCGCCGCTTTGATGTTGATTGGGCATTGAACCGAAAAGCGCATCAAAATTCACTTTTGACCCTTGCCCCTCTTTCACGAGATGGCTAAACGGGTCGGCGGAGACGTGGCCGAGTGGTCGAAGGCGCTCCCCTGCTAAGGGAGTAGGCGGGAAACCGTCTCGAGGGTTCGAATCCCTTCGTCTCCGCCACCCACCATTTTCATTCAATTTTGTTGGTAGTCATTCAACCCCTTATGGGGCTGTTTTTGTTGATCTATCTGCATTCATTGTTGCTTGTCATTTCTCTTCGATTAGACTCGTTTCTATTCATTGCGTGGTAGAAATCGTGGTATTTTCATGGCGGCACTTAGCGGAAAGCTGACGAAGAATTTGGTGAGAACCCTCGGTGCTGGTCGTCATGGCGACGGGTGCGGTCTGTACCTTGTCGTCGACCCATCTGGCGCAAGGCGATGGATTGTCCGTGTAACAGTGAAGGGTCAACGCAACCGCGAAGGCAAGCCATTGCGGACGGATTTCGGACTTGGCGGGGTTGATGTTTGGGGCTATGCGCCCATCACAATCCGCGACGTTGCTCAACGAGCGAAGGCATTACCTGAAAACAAGCATTGGCAGGATGTTGAGCGCAACGTGGAGCTATGAGATGTCCGGGTCGTATCGCGGACACCGATCACAGGCATGACGACGGCCAAGAGTGACAAGCGCCTTAAGGCGGCTGAACCAAGGCAAGCGGCTCGTCTCATCCAGTTACGTTAAGTCTTCAGTCTTTCTCAGAATGCTATAGTTTGGTTCCTGAAAGATGAGGCGTCTATGAGAGCAATTGATCTATATGCGGGTATTGGAGGCTGGAGCCTTGGGCTTAAGCTCGCTGGTGTTGATGTGGTTAATTCGTATGAATGGTGGCAGCCTGCCATAGACACGCACAATGGCAACCATGGTACAGAGTTAGCATCGGTCAACATCCGCACGATGGATTTAGACGACTTGCCCGACAACATTGATCTCGTGGTGGGTAGCCCTCCATGCACTCAGTTTTCTTACTCAAATCGCGGCGGAAGTGGAGACTTAGCAGATGGGCAAGTTGATCTTGAGCGATTCTTTGCAATTGTTGATCGGTTGAAGCCACGCTTTTGGGCAATGGAGAACGTGCCTAGGGTGGCAAAATACTTGGAAGCATGCTTTTCGGACCCTGACTCATCACTTTATAAGTATCGAAAACTAAAACCAAACATTGGTGTTTTCGATTTTTCAGAGTTCGGTTGCCCTCAGGCTCGCAAGAGATGCGTAGCGACCAACATTCCATTGGCACAGATAAACAAATTCAAGCCGCAATGTGCGAATTTGACGTTGGGAGACGTGACCAAGGCACTTGCAGGCAAAGAGCAGGTAATTGACCCTGTCTGGGGTGTCGAACTTTCTCAGTCTCAAGTGACTGAACTTGAGCAGGAAGAGCTGTTGAACGAAGAAGAGCTCCGCCTCAATCGCGAGTCCAAAATTTTCCACCCAGTTTATAATAATATGTCTTTTCCTGACCGCCTTGATGTGCCAGCGCGTACAGTTACAGCGACGTGTACACGAGTATCGAGAGAGAGTATCGTCGTTGCTAGTGAAACAGGCTATCGGCGCTTGACGGTTCGAGAACGGGCGACCTTGCAAGGCTTCCCCATCACATATCAGTTTTTCGGTAAGTCGTTTGCTGAGAAGGCAAAAATGATCGGGAACGCGATCCCACCGACGTTTAGTTATATACTAGCGTCATACGCTCTTGGGCGGGCAAGCGACGATTTCGTTCCTCATAGAGAGGCAGGCGTTGACCTTTCTCTCCCCGCCAAGGATGCACCCATCACCAAGGTGGACACTGCTGGCAAGACCTACCCCGAGAAGCGCCGATTTCGTGCCGCTATTCCTCACCTTCGCTTTAAGAGTGGCATGCGGTTTGAATTTGCGAACGATGTTGGTGAAGGTGATACCACTTGGTCGATGCGTTTTTATTCTGGTAATTCAAAAGATATTCGGACGCACTATTTGGACGAGAGCCTTGGTCTTCGTCTTCAGAAATGTAGCGAACTTGAGGGCATTGCAGTTGAAGCAACTGCAGGTCGCAAGAGCTTGGAGAAGTTGATTTCCTCAGTTGATGGAGTTCGTCTTCAAGAGATTTGGACGAGGCGTACCAAAGGAGAAAGCCCATATCGCTGGGTTGATCTTCTAGGCGAAATTGCCAGCGATGTTTATGACGATCTCGTCGCTGCCTTGCCCGAAGAGGACGCGGAGCGCGTTGTGCTTGAACTGGTTGGGCAGCGTGAGAGCAACGGTAAATTTGCGAATGAAGCAAAGCTCAAGCGGTATGCTCACCGGATAATTTCTGGAGCCATCGTCGGTGTTTGGTTTGGCCAGAAGAACTTCGCTAAGCAGCTTGCGCGGGCAGCCTAAGGGCCGACCCCAATGACGACTAGCGGTACACCCGGTATGCCCCTGCCTTGCCTTATGATGTTGCTCAGGTCTTTCTCGAAGAATGTGGGTCCGGAAGACATTTCGCGGGATAAGCACTTCATTGGTAATATCTCCACCCCGACATCAATTTTGTCTGCTGCAAAGAAGGCCAGATGCTTCACGTACAGATCGTGGGCGACGAACGAATACTTGCCGAATTGGACTTCAACCGCTACCCGCTCTTTAACAAAATCAGTCTCATTCTTTGTCGACAGCACTTCGAAACCAGCGTCCTTAATGAGCCTCTTTTGCTCGGTTTTGGGCAAGTTTTGGATACGCCGTGTCGTGCGTTCATCTTCACAAACATGATAGCTGAATTCCTCACTTGCCCAAGGTGGTGCACACTTTCCAAACCATTTTTTGAATTCAGCGTTCAGGGCGGGTGGAGAATACAGCATGTCGCCATATCTGCGCTTCTCTTTTGACCGTTTGGTCTTGCAAGCAGCGCTATCAACTTTTGCTATCACACTTTGAATTTCTGCCCAGAGAGCAGGCTTTCTTGCTATCAAGTATTCTTCGCCGTTCAAGTGCGAGTAAATTTTGTGGATTTTCATGAGGTAACAATGGCTTCCTGAATGCTGGTCCAACGGAATCGACTCGACTCCAGCGGGTATTCAGCGATTATCATGGCCAAACCTGATGGAAGCAACGATGTTACTTGAACTGCAAAAGCAAGGCTACCAAGTCGAAGTCCTATCTCATGCTCGTGCAATCCTTGAGGTTGATTTTCCAGAGGTTGAAGCTGAGCTGACCGAAGTTCTCAAGGGCTTCAAGATTCCCGTGAAGGAACTGATCGCTGGGGGTGGTGGTGAGGCCAAAGGCACTCAGAGACTGAGAAATGCACTCGCTGAAAGGCAGTGGCCAAAATTTCACTTCCATGTCGAGCGTAAGATCAATGGAAAGCTCCTTGAGAGCCAGTCCCATGAGGTTGACCATGTTCGAGAGCTTCCGGCTGGTCGGGTGGCCTTAGAAATCGAATGGAACAATAAAGACCCGTTCTTTGACCGGGATTTGGAGAATTACAAACGACTTCATGCTGATGGTGCGATCTCAGTAGGGGTTATCATTACTCGCGGCACGTCACTTCATGAAAACATGAGGGACATGGTCGGAAGGTTCTTGGACGAGAACCAAATTCTTACGCTCGATGGCCTAGCGGATTTTGGGTATGAACCGACTTCACGCCAAAAAGCAACTATCAGCGGCTTGGTAAATCGAGTGAAGAATCCGCTTACATTTCGCGAAGCATTTTGCCGCAAGTTTGTTGCCGACAAATTTGGTGAAGCGACGACACATTGGCGGAAATTGGAAGATCGTGTGCAGAGGGGAGTTGGAAACCCATGTCCACTTTTGCTCATAGGGCTGCCAGACAGAATCGTCGATTTTACTTGATTGGCTGTGGACCTGTGGCGTTTTGTTACTTTTTGATAGTGTTCACTACGACCTAAATCTCATTGATGCCTTGCAGAACAGTTCAATTAAGGTTTTGCTCTACGAGAGTATTTCATTCGGGGAGCCATAAATTGTCTATTGAAGAGTATTTAGCGCTGGGTTGCGGTGGTGGAAATCTGTTGTTCTGCGGTGCTGGATTTTCGGCTGACAGCCTGAATTTTTCTGGCGATGAGTTGGGGGCTTCTTCCCCTTTGCTTAAAGCTCTCAATGATGCTGTAGGCTTTGAGTACCCCGATTTGCAAGAAGCTGCTGATGAATACGTCGAAAAACAAGGTGAGCATGGCTTGTTTGCCATGTTGTCGCAAAAATACACAATTTCGAAGCGAACTTCCTCTACAGATGAAATACTGAAATACCCATGGGATCGGATTTACACGACGAACTACGACGACCTAATTTCTCAAAGTCTAACCGATTTGGGCCTCAAGCATTCGGTGGCTAACAATACAGAGTCCAAAAGAGACTTTGAAAAGCGTTCCGCGAACAGCCAATGGGTGGTGCATCTACATGGCGCGCTCCGAAGCTGGGATATCCATAACCTTCTTCAGAGCTGTGTCTTAGGTCGCGAAAGCTACATGCGGATTGCAAAGGATACGAACTGGAACCCAACTCTCCGGGAAGACTTTGCCCGAGCTAAAGCCATCTTTTTCGTCGGGTTTTCGAACACAGATTTCTATCTTGCGGAAGCGCTATTTTCTGCGGCGGGTTCAACGGATAAGGTGTTTTTCATAAATCGCGAAGGCTCTGGGGGTGATCGAAGCTTGTTGGCGAAGCAAAGGAAGTTTGGGCAGTCTTTGTCTATTGGCAAGGATGGTTTCGCCGGACTCGTTGTGGACGCGCACTCAGGAGCGGCAAGTTACGAACTGAACACTCTTAGTTTCAGTTATGAAGAACTACCGAAACTACCTGACGATCCTGCAAGCGTTGAGGATCAGGAAGGTTTTCTGGTATACGGACAATATAAGAGACCATTTCACTATAAAGACATGTTTGAGTCTTCTCTGAGCTTCAGGGCTCCGAGGAGTGAGCGTGCTAACATTGCCGATTTCCTGAGGAAGGACCATTCTGTCGCTCTCATTTTGGGGGGAATATGCTCTGGCAAGACTACGCTTCTTGAAGAAGTTTGTTTTGATCTTTCGGCACGGGGTGAAACCGTCTTCTACTTAAGAGAAAAATATCATGACCTGTCCCGAGAAGCACAAAGGATTGTCGAGTCTTATCCGACTGCAATTTTCGTTATCGATGATTGCTTCACGCTGAGGGATGAATTGCGATCCGTCTTGAAGATCGTCAATGGGGCCGGGAATCGTCTCCTTTTAGCATCTAGAACACTGCCTTACGACTCTGAGGAAGACATTAGAACATTTTTGCTGGAGGATACCCCCCTTCAAATTTTTGACACAGAAGTCATGTCTGACAGTGAAGTTGACGGTATTATCGCCTGTACGAACAGGATAGGCGGATGGGGCAAAGATGTTACAAAAGAATCTGACAAGAAGCGCATAGTTGCAAGAGATAACAATGCGCGGCTTTCCGGATTTTTGCTAGGTCGCTTCAATTCACAACACATACGCAACAAGTTCGTAGGAGAGCTTGATCGCTTCCGGACCCGTGGCAAAACTGCGACTGAAGCGCTAATACTTGCCTTCTATTTGCGCCATATTGGCGAGAATATTCAAGTAAATTTGCTTGATGAAATGCTGGGGGGAGACAGTGCTAAGGCATTGCTGGGTGATGCTGCATCGCCGTTTATCTCTTATAATAAAACACTTAAGCGGTTTGATGTGATTGCTAGTATCAACGCCCGCGATGCATTGGCATTTTTGTTTGATGATCGCGAAGTGGTACTGGCAATTATCGATGCGCTAGAACGATTGGCTCCCTTAAGAACGCAAGTCTTGTTCAAGTCAGTGTATTCCCAGTTAATGAGATATACCCAGCTAAAGCATGTAGTTTTGAGTGAATCAGAGCGTGACTTCTTTTTTGATCGGCTCTCAGAATTTGGATTTTGCCAAAGCCATGTTTTGTTCTGGCTCCAATGGTCGATGGCCATGAGAGACAATAAAGATTTTGTCCGAGCAAAACAGTATCTTGATGAAGCGTATGGGCGATCTCATAACTGGGAAGGCTTTGACACTCATCACCTGGATGATCAAAAAGCTGGCCTGATGTTGGAGTCTGCGAAAGCCGGAGATACTTCAGCGAATTATCTTAGAGCTTTCAATGAAGTCATTCAGATAATGTCTCGGCTCGTAGGTAGACCGGATCAGACATCTCACCCTTACTTGACCATAAAGTCGATAGTTGAATATTTTGAGAAAGCCGAGCCGTCCCTCATTGAAGCGCATAAGTTAATCATATCCAGGAATCTAAATGTTCTGGCTCAGCAGGTGGATGGACGTTGCCAATCCCAACAACCGGGGTATGTGAAGGATTCGATGGAACACGCGCATGAGATTTGTAAATCGATCTCACTGAAATGTGTTGGTAAAGCTTAATTGGGTGACCTGCTGGGGTACGTTTTGTGGTATGGATTTTACTGCTCACATATAATGTATTTATAAATCAATAATTTGGGTTATTTATTTGCATTCCTTCGTCTCCGCCACCCACCCTTCGGTTTTCTGTATCTGTGTGTTTTCTCGATAGTCTTCCGTGATTTCGGACGGTTACGGACGTTTGGTGGCTGTGGAGGTTTGGTCGCTCATCCGACCTTTCTTTGTTTTACTAATCGGTCGCTTTGGAGATTGAATTGGGGGTGGATTGCAGAAGTGCTCAATTTCGATCCGATTGATGTGTTCAACGCGCTGATGGCGGCGTGAAACCAAGAAGGAATGCAGGGTGGATTGTGCAAGGTCAACGCACACAGAATGCACACAGACCTTTGTTCTCCCACTCTTGCTCTATTCTTTGCTCAGTGTGCTCAGACCAAGGTCATCCAGTATTGCGTAGATTGCCGGAAGAACGAACAGAACAACAAGGCTGGCGGTCAGCAGGCCAAAGACCAAACTTGCCACCAGTGGGATCAGGATCTGCGCCTGCAAGCTGGTTTCGGTCAGGATCGGCAGAAGCCCTGCCGTTGTCGTGGTGGTGGTCAGAAAAATCGCTCGGAAACGCGCACGTGCAGCACGCGCGGCGGCCTGCGAAATGTTTGTTGCGTCAGAGTGTTCGTGTTTTACGAAATCCACCAGCAAGATCGAGTTGTTGACGACAACACCGGCCAAAGCGATGAAACCCAGCATACTGGGCATCGAAAAGTTCAGACCCATCGCCATATGCCCGAAGATCGCACCTGGCAAGGACAGCGGGATCACCAGCATCACCACGATGGGCTCAACATATGACCGGAACAGAAAACTGAGCAGAAGGAACACACCCAGAAGTCCGATCGCGAAACCTTTAACCATGGATTTTTGTGTCTTTCCGGCTTCAGCATTCTGGCCTTCTACGTCAAGGGTTACGCTTGGAAACTGCTCAAGTAGCTTTGGCACGAACCGGTCAAGCGTGTCGCCGACAATGGCGCTCGCGTTGGCAATCCGGGTGTCGATAGAGCCCTGCACAGTCACGCTACGCACGCCGTTTTCGCGATTAATCCGACTGTAGCCCTGACCAATTTCGACCTGTGCCACCACCGACAGCGGCACATAGGACCCGTCGGCACGGGTGATTATGAAATCATCAAATACAGTGTGGCTGCCGCGATCTTGATCAGTGAACTGGCTGGTGACTTCGACCAGTAATCCATTGATCTGCATTTCACTGATTGTTGTGCCGAAATAGGCGGCACGTAACTGATCCGCGACCATGGCAGCTGTGATCCCCATTGGCCCTGCTGCATCCGTCAGCATCACACGCAGTTCGCGTTTCCCTGGGCGCAGGTCATCCAGGATCGAAGTCACCCCATTGTATTGCCATAACCAGTTCTGCAGCTCGATCGACGCGGACTTGAGCGCGGTCAGGTCGTCACCTTTCAAATGGAGGTCAATTGCGATCCCTGCAGGTCCGATTGTGCTTTCGGCAAACTTCAGGCTGATGACATCCGGTACCGGCCCAACTGAATTGCGCCACAGCTCCATGATTTCGTCGGGGCTACTGACACGCTCCGCCGAGGGCAGAAGATCAACGCTGATCGTGACCACATGTGCGCCTGTTTCGAAAGCATCCCGGTTCAGCCCGTGAAAGACCGAGATGTGCTGAACCAAAGGTGCCTCAACCGGTTGTTCAGGGGATAGTGTGGCGTTGACCTCATCCAACCCCTTTTCCAATTGCGCAACAATTTGGTCGGTGCGTGACAGGGGCGTGCCTTGGGGCAACAGCACGCGGGCGACGATGGTGTCGCCGTCCAGTTCCGGAAACGCAGTGAACTTTAGGTACCCACCTGCCAACATTGAAGCTGAGACCAGCAGAACCGCAAGGCTGATCCCGGCAGTGGCGTAACGCCAGCGGATAGTTAGATCGACCAGCGGGCCGACGACGTTTTCGCGGGTCCAGGCGACAGTGGCTTCGACCCGCGCACGAACGCCTGTGTCGTTGTGCGTTGTCTCAAGGCTATGGATTAAGTGGTGGGGTAGGATCAGGAACGCCTCGACCAATGATACCATTAGGACGAACAGCATCACCACGGGCACGACGCGCAAAACTGCTCCCAGATCGCCGGACAGAAAGGCGAGCGATCCGAAGATCATGGCTGTTGTGCCGAACGAGGCAAACACGTTGGGGAATACCTGTGCAGCACCTTCAACGGCTGCATCCAATGCGCTGCGTCCTTTCTCGCGTTGTCGGGCGATGTTTTCGGCAATGACGATGGCGTCATCCATCAGCAATCCGATCACGATCAACAGGCCAAGCGTTGTCATCAGGTTCAGGGAATATCCAACCATCCCCATCAAGGCGACGCCGCCCATGAACGACACCGGCAACCCCATCGCCACCCAGAACGAGAACCGAAATCCGAAAAATAACCACAGAACAAGGAATACAAGTGCCAAGCCCTGCAAGCCGTTAACCACGACTAGGGTCAGTCGATCGCGCACGACTGATGCCCCGTCAGCGGTAATTTCCAGTGTTACACCGGGTGGGGCTTGTGCACGTTCAGCCTCAAGAAATGCCTTGAGAGCATCCAATGTACGCAGGCTGTCTTCGGCACGGGTTTTGGTGATGTCTAGGATCGCAGCGGGTTCGCCATCAAACAAGATCACATCATCCTTCGACGCAAATCCCTGCGAAATGTCAGCGATCTCGCCCAGTTGAACCTGTCCCCCTTGCGATGAGGATCGTACAATCAGTGCCGCCAAAGCATCTGTGCTGCGCCGTTCTTCGGCCACACGGATCAACAGGGTTTCAGTTGCCGTTTCAATGCTGCCCGTTGGAAGATCAAGGCTTCCTGCCTGCACCGCACGTGCAATATCGGCGACTGATACGCCGAACTTTTGCAGATCATCCGGGCGCAGTTCGATCTGTAACTCTCGCGTGGAAAAACCACGAATATCAACGCGGGGCAAACCACCCCATCGCAGCATGTCGGTGCGAATCTGTTCGGCATAGTCGTTCAGATCACTGCGCGATTTCGGCCCCGTGATAGCGACCGAGGCGACAAAATCTGTCAAGCCAAGCGGCCTGACGGTCGCGGCCTCGGCGCGGTCGGGGAAGTCTGTGATCGCATCGATTTCTGATTTCACTTCGGCCACGAAGGCCTGAAAATCATCACCTTCGCGAAGCTTTACCACGGCACGCGCGGAGTTCTCGCGCGCCTCACATGAGTGCCGCTCGATGCCGGTCACCGCGTCCAACGCGCTTTCGATCCGCTCGCAAATCGCGGTTTCAACATCCTCGGGGCGGGCGCCCGGATAGGGCACGTTGATCTCGACTTCACTTGCGTCAGCACGCGGGAAGGTTTCACGCAGTAGCGTCGGGCTGACGAACAGGCCAGCGGCCAGAAACAGGATCATCAGCAAGTTGGCGATGGTCGGATGTGCGGCGAAGAACCGGATCATTGTGCGGCGTCCTCGGCCAACAGTTGGGGAATCAATTCAGCGTCTAAAACCGGATCTAGCAAAAGCCCATCGATCACCGGGTTGGGGGGCGCAAGCACGATGCGGCTACCTTCGGCAATCGTGTCAGAGAAAAGCGCGATCCCGCTTTGAACCAAATGTGGTGTGGCGGCGATGATGCGCAGCCGGTTGTCGTTGTCGGCAAGATAGACCTGCCCATCACGCAACGCACTGCGCGGCAGGACGATGCCAGAGACAGGCCGTGCGCCAAGTGTGACGTTGACAAACATACCTTTCGTCAGCGGCGGGCGGTTACTTGCACCGGTCTGACCATAAGCGCCTTCGACCTGTACGATAACACCCATCATCCCGGTTTTCTGGTCAATACCATCGGCCAACCGATCTACGCGGGCAGGCCATGTGACAACTTCGTTGCCCAGACGCAGATGCACCTGCGCGATCAGGTTCATTTCAGCCAGAACCTCGCTCATTCGGGTTGGATCAAGGGGAAGCGTCGCTTGCGGGGATACAGCTGACCGCACCAGACCGTGCAGCGCATTGATCGAGACCTGAACCTCGATTTCTGCATTGTCGATCCCATCAAGACTGGCGGCAGTCTGACCGACTTTCAAGAACTGCCCGACCTCCACATTGTGCTCGGCGACCCGCGCCGTGAAAGGTAGACGAAGCTCACTTCTTTCAAGGTTTCGCTCAGCTGTGGTTAGGGTGCTCTGATAAATAGAGATTTGTTCGGATTGGACTGCACGTTGGGTTGGGAATAGGGCCAACGTGCCCTCGATACCCTGTACTTTTTGTCGCTGCGCCAGATGTGCCGCGCGGGCGGTATCTCGGGCGGTTTGGGTTAGCGTTCCGGCGGCGAACAATGTCTCGGCCCGTGCAAGGTCGGACGCACGCACGGCAAGAACTTCACGTTCTATTTCAAGTGCTATGCGTTGGTTCGCCTCAGAAACGTCCAGTTCGGTCAGGCGTGCTTCAGCTGCTCGGATATTTGCGTTTGCTTGGGCAATGGCCAAGTTGAAATCCGTTGGAGAAAGACGCAGCAACACCGCGCCCTCTGGCAGGATTTGTCCATCACGTAGCCGTGGATTCACATAGTCGACCGTTCCACCAACTTCCGCGATAGCATCGAATGTGTGCGCTGGGGCGACAACGCCGAAACCCAAAATTTTCGGAATGATCGAACGGGTCTCGGCTGTAACTATGCTGACCGTGTTGGCACGTTCCGCCAGTTCGACCCGTTCGGGCGGCGGAGAGTTCGAGACGACCAGCGCCAGTATACCCGCGCCGATTGCCGCGATTGGCAGGGTGATCAGGGCCAGTTTGAAACCAGTTTTCATGGCGCGCTTCCTTTATCAGTGAACAGCATGAGTTGCAGATCAAGCAAACGTTTGCCGTCAGGTACAAGTGGTGCAGGATCACGAGTTACGATCAAGCGGAGTATCAGGCTTTGAATGATGCCAAAGACGAGCATCTCGCCGTCATCGGTGGTGAGCCCGGCACGCATTTGTCCCGCAGTCCTCATTGTGTCCAATGCTGCGGTCACAGCGGCGCGAAATTCGCTCATTGCCCTTTGGATTTGCTGGCGTGCGGCGGTCAATGACCCTGTTGGATCGCGCGTGACCATGATTTCGGGCAAGGCCGGAATCTCGGTGACCAGATGCAGGTGACTTAAGACCAAGTGCCGCAAATTTTCGATCGCTGACCTGTCCGTCACGCTGCCCAACCGGGTGTTTTCAGCTATGCGTTCACAAAGCGATTGCGCGGCGGCTTGCCAGACGTCTTCCTTCTTGGGAAAATGCTTGTAAATCGCGGGCTGTGAAAGGCCAAGCCGGCCCGCAATCATGCCCGTGGTTACGTGGTCCGGGCCAACCTCGAATGCCAGCCCTAACGTCGTTGTCAGAATTTCTGCTTTCCGATCAGGGGACGATTTGCGTGTGTTCATGTTGATCGACCCGCCCGTTTAGCAACAAGCGCAATCGCGAGCCAGATCGAGAACCGAAGCATCAATGCACCTACGGTGCGCATCTCGAACGGGGTGCCGCGCAGAACCGCGATACCAAAACCTAATCCGACAAGGGCTGTTGAAATCGCGATGAGCGCAGCAAATCGTGCGGCCCATGCTTTTCCGAGCCACAAGCCGATCGCGGTGACAACATAGACCCAACCGGCAACAAAATTGAACCAGACGACAAATCCGACGAAATCTCCTGCCTTTGCCTGTAGGTCGGCTGGTCCGAACAGTACGCCGCCCCCGGAGATAACCGTCATGATGCCAAAGACCAGCGCAAAAATCGCCATGACCTTTATCCGAAAGGGGGGAGTTGAAGGGCGAAGTGACGGGGTTGTCATCGGAGAATCCATATAGGTTATAGACTTATAACTAATGATCAGTTTGCCGGATTGCAACACCTAGCAGCGGCACAGGGTGCTGGGTTATCGCCGAGTGGCTCTGAAAGCCATCGACGCGAATTCTTGAAAGGCTCTCAGTTCGAAAAGCTTAGTGAACCGCCATTGGTCGGCTGATGGAACAACTGCAGTGGATGGAAATCATGCGACCAGAGGCCTTGGACACCTCGAATTCGTCTGAAAACGCGCCCCAAATTCATGAAAACCCAACCTCCTTAACAATAGTCAAGCTACTGGCGCGCGGGCTCCTCTATCCAGAAAATTGGATAACTGAGCTGGAGGCCGATATGCGAGAAGTCATGACTAAGACCATGGCACGTAACGTGTTCTATGGCGGCTCGCTGTTCTTCATTGTAGTCTTTTTGCTCTTGTCGGCACATTCGGTTCGCTATGTGGTGACCCAGTCGACAGCAAATGCACCACTGACGGACAGTGTCGCCCGTGGCAAACATGTGTGGGAAAAACACGCCTGTATCAACTGCCACACACTGATGGGGGAAGGCGCTTACTTCGCCCCTGAACTGCAAAACGTAATGACCCGTTGGGGCGTGCAAGACGAACCTGAAGACGCTTTCGAAGTGTTGAAAGGTTGGATGGAAGCACAGCCAACCGGCATCGAAGGGCGTCGTCAGATGCCTCAATTCAACCTGAGCGACGAAGATATTCGCGATCTGTCGGAGTTTTTCCGTTGGGTCAACACGATCGACGCACAAGGTTGGCCGCCGAACGAGGCGGGCTAAGGCCGGACGAGGAGACAAGACATGAAATACCAAACACAAAAAATTGCCTATTGGTACTTCCTGGCAGCGATGGCGATCTTCGCCGTTCAGGTGCTGGGTGGCCTTTTGGCAGGTTGGATCTATGTCAGCCCGAACTTCCTGTCCGAGCTGCTACCGTTCAACATCGTTCGCATGCTGCACACAAACTCTTTGATTGTGTGGCTGCTTCTAGGGTTCTTTGGCGCGGCCTATTTCCTTGTACCGGAAGAAGCCGAACGTGAGATCCATTCACCAATGCTGGCCTACCTTCAGCTGATCATCCTTTTGGTCGGCACGTTGGGCGTGGTTGTAACATACACGTTCGACCTGTTCCCCGGAAACTGGTTCCTGGGCAAAGAAGGCCGCGAGTTCATTGAGCAACCCGTTTGGGTGAAGCTTGGCATCGTTGTTGCGGCGTTGATCTTCCTGTTCAACATCTCGATGACGGTTCTGAAAGGTCGTAAGACTGCCATCACGAACGTGCTGCTTCTGGGCCTTTGGGGTCTGGTGCTGCTGTTCCTGTTTGCCTTCTACAACCCGGCGAACCTTGCGCTGGATAAAATGTTCTGGTGGTACATCGTCCACCTGTGGGTAGAAGGTACCTGGGAGCTGGTTATGGCATCCATCCTTGCTTACCTGCTGTTGAAACTGACTGGTGTCGACCGAGAGGTCATTGAGAAATGGCTCTACATCATCGTCGCAACCGCTCTGTTCTCGGGCATTTTGGGTACGGGCCACCACTACTACTGGATCGGTCTGCCGGGCTACTGGCAGTGGATCGGGTCGATCTTCTCATCGCTAGAAGTCATCCCGTTCTTTGCAATGATGAGCTTCAGCTTCGTCATGGTCTGGAAGGGCAAACGTGATCACCCCAACAAAGCAGCTTTGCTTTGGGCATTGGGTGCCGCAACTGTCGCCTTCTTTGGCGCGGGTGTCTGGGGCTTCCTGCATACGCTGCACGGTGTGAACTACTACACCCACGGCACGCAGATCACCGCAGCCCACGGTCACTTGGCCTTCTTTGGTGCCTATGTGTCGGTGAACCTTGCGATCATCACCTATGCCATGCCGATCCTGACGGGCCGCGACCCGTATAACCAGGTTCTCAACATGGTTAGCTTCTGGCTGATGACCGGTGGTATGGCGTTCATGACATTCGTCCTGACCTTTGCCGGTACCATTCAGACCCACATGCAACGTGTGCTGGGTGAGAACTTCATGGAGATCCAAGAAGGTCTGCACCTGTTCTTCATCATGCGCTGGGGTTCGGGACTGTGTGTCGTCATTGGCGCCATCCTGTTCATCTACGCCCAACTGGCCCCTCGTCGCGAAGTGATTGCGCGCGGTGCTGAAAGCGAAGGTGCCTGATATGGCCGCCGTAGAAAAAACCACGGAGGGGGCTCGCGCCCCCTTCTACTCACCCGTTTCTGACGAATGCGATATCTTCGAAGCTGCTGAACGCCATGGGCTGCCGCTGCTTTTGAAAGGTCCGACCGGTTGCGGTAAGACGCGCTTCGTCTCTCACATGGCTGCCCGTTTGGGTCGCCCACTTTATACCGTAGCCTGTCACGATGACTTGTCTGCTGCTGACCTTGTTGGTCGCTATCTTCTGAAGGGCGGGGAAACCGTCTGGGTTGATGGTCCACTGACGCGCGCTGTGCGTGAAGGGGCGATTTGTTATCTGGACGAGGTGGTCGAGGCGCGCAAAGACGTGACCGTTGTTCTGCACCCGCTGACCGATGATCGTCGCATCTTGCCTCTGGATAAAACCGGCGAAGAAATCGAGGCCGCCCCCGGCTTCATGCTCGTCGCATCCTACAACCCGGGGTATCAGAACATCCTGAAGACCCTGAAGCCTTCAACCCGCCAGCGTTTCCTTTCGATCGACTTCGATTTTCCTTCCCACGAACGTGAGATCGATATTGTCACACGCGAAAGCGGGCTGGATGTCAGTCGGGCAACGTCCCTTGTTCGGCTGGCAAACAAACTGCGCGGCCTGAAAGGGCAAGATCTGGAAGAGGGCGTTTCGACCCGCCTTGTGATCTATTGCGCCACGCTGATCGAAGACGGCATGTCCGTTGACCGTGCAATCCGCGCGGCGATGATTGAGCCTCTGTCTGACGATGAAGACGTCAAACGGGGACTGATGGACCTTGTCACCGCGATCTATGGCTGATGCCAATCTGCGACCGGCCATGGGGTCGGTCGCAGCCTTCACACTGGATGACCTGACACCCGAGGTTCCCTATGTCCGAACGTGTATTCGACCCCTTTGAGCCCGAAGAAACCGTTGGCAAGATCTGGCATAAATACGCCAGCGGTCTTGACGCCCGCAGCACGCATGACGAAACCGCTGTTTCGCTCGAAGAAATCTCCGGCCGTCTAGGTGTATTCTTCCGCGGGCTTGGCGAATCTCATGCGGCTGAGATCAAGCCAGCGACTCTGCAAGTCTCAAACCACCGGCTTTCCTTCCGCCGTGCCTTGGGCACGTGGCGCGAACGTGAAGCACGGCCCAGCTTTGATGGCGAAGCTCTGCGTCTTCCCGAGATTATCGCCGAATTCCCAGCGCGCGAGGCCAACGCTGCGCTCTATTTCTGGCTTGTGGCATCGGTTGCGCATGCGCCCGAACCTATTGTCGACGAAGACCCTTTGCGGGCTGATCTGCGTGCACTTCAGGCGTCGATCGCGATGACGCAGGCAACGCTGAAGGACTGCCCCGGCTTGCGCGGGTTTTATGAAACTCTTGTCGGGGCGTGTCGGGCAACCCGACCTGACTCGAAGCTGCCAAAATTTGAGGCCGCGATGGAGGGTGCAATTGACCATCTGTTGGGTGGGCCGGAACCTAAAGGCAAACTTGATGGTGAGTTCGTGGCGCTGATCCGTCAGCCAGATGCGGATTTGGATCACCTGCGCGCGCCAAACGGCTATCGCCCGTTTCGCCCGGTGCCGATGTGGCCTGACCTACGCCCCATGGCGAAACGCGCAGCGGCTGACCGGCTGCCGGAAAGCGAAGAACAAGGGCAGGGACCCGGCGACGAGGCCGAGGGCACCAAGGCGGCCCGCCGTTCCGAAAGCGATCTGGCTGAACGGCGTGATAGCCTGATCTTGCATAAGTTCGAGGCGATTTTCAGCTGGGTTGAAAGCCTGAATATGAACCGCCGGGTCGAAGATGATGATGAAGACAACGCCCGCCGTGCCGCCGAAGATCAGGACGAGTTGGCGCTTGGTCAGGTGTCCAAAAAGACCGCCACGCGATTGAAATTCCACCTTGATTTGTCACCGGAAGATGCGGAACGGGAACGTTTATCAGGCAAGTTTCTCTATCCCGAATGGGATCACCGGAAAGGGGCCTATATTCCCGCGCATGCACGCGTTCTGGCCAGCGTCGCAGATGAGGTCGAGGCGCTGGAACACGATCCCGCCACCGAACGCCGCATCCGCGCGGTGAAACGCCAGTTTGAAGCCTTGCGCCCCAAACGCGTGATCCTACCGCGCCAGATGGACGGCGATGAGCTTGATCTTGAAGCCGCCATTGCAGCCCAGGTCGAACTAAGGGCTACCGGACGCTCTAGCGATCGCGTCTATCGGGCCGCACGCGTGATGGAGCGGGATTTGGCGATCTCGGTCTTGATGGACATCTCGCGATCAACGGAAGCCTCGATCGGCGAGCGCAATGTGATTGACGTGGAACGTGAAGCCATGACCGCCCTATCTTGGGGGTTAAATGCCTGTGGGGATGATTTTGCGATCCACGCGTTTTCGTCCCTGAAACGTGACCGGGTGTATGTGCAGAAATGCAAAGGCTTCGACGAAAAAATGGGCCCCCGCGTCGAGGCGCGCATTGGTGGGCTGACACCTGCGTTTTACACGCGGCTCGGTGCCGCAATCCGCCACATGACGGCAGAGTTGGACGACCGCCCAAACACGCGCCGGTTGCTGCTGGTTCTCACCGATGGCAAACCCAATGATCTTGATCACTACGAAGGACGACACGGGATCGAAGACAGCCGCATGGCCGTACGCGAAGCCCGCCGAAAAGGGCATGCGGTGCATGGCGTTGTTGTTGATCAGAAAGGGCAGGGCTGGGTTCAGCGTATCTTTGGCACGGATGGATTTTCGATTGTGCCAGACCCCACAAAGCTGACGGCCGCTCTGCCAGAGATCTATCGCCAGATCACGGGTGGCGCATGAGTGACCAGGCTTCCGTTTTGGACGAGCTGCCCGGAGATCTGATGATCTGGATCCTGATCGTCTCGGAGCTTTTGGTGTTCGGCGCGGGATTATTGGCCTTTTTGGGCATGCGGGCGATGGACCCGGTGGGATTTGCAGCCGATCAAGCGCAACTTGATCGTGTTGCCGGGGCGGTGAACACAATCGTTCTGGTGTCCAGCGGGTATTGCGCTGCGCGCGCGGTGCAGTCTGCACGTCACATGCGGGCGTGGTTGTCCGGCGCAATGGCGCTTGGCCTTGTTTTCTTGATCATCAAATGGATCGAATATGCTGAGAAAGCACGCCACGGGATCGGGATCGAGAGCAGCGATTTTTTCACCTTCTACTACCTTCTGACCGGCTTTCATGCGTTGCATGTCGTGGCTGGGCTGGTGATCTTTGCGCTGTTGATGCGCTGGGGCACCCCGCGCAATCTGGAAGCCGGCGCCGCCTTTTGGCACATGGTCGATCTGGTCTGGGTGCTGCTGTTTCCGATCATTTATCTGGTGCACTGATGACAACACCGATCCTAAACCGCGCCCTTATCCTGTTGATCGGTTTAAGCTTTGTCACCACGGTCTTCGCTGGCGTTCTGCCCGAAGCCGGCCCCATCTTTGTCCTAACCGTCCTGGCGCTGTCGGGTCTGAAGGCCCGCGTGATCCTGTCGGATTATCTGGGACTTCGTGATGCGCCCAGCTTTCGGGGTGGGTTCACGGCGTTTCTCATCGGGTTTTTAGGGTTGGCGGCGTTGATCTATGCGTTGCCGATGGCGATGTAGATTAGCTTGACGATGATCAAGGCCGGGGTGCGTTTGGCTTGATACCCATGGGTCTGAACTTGACAGGAGTCTCACCATGAACGCTCTGAAATTGGCCGTTTGGGTCATGGTCGTGGCCTCACCCGCTATGGCGCATCACGACAAAACCCCGCTGCGCGAGGCCGTTGTCGATGGACATACCCACGATGTAGGTGGCGCAACCTTTTGGTTGGCTGGCGCTGCTATTGCAATGATTATCGCGATGATCGCTGTACAGAAATCGGTGTTTCGTAAGTGATGGCTGATGCGCAAGACAGATCTGGCCGTTGGCCAGTCTGGTTGCTGGCCGTCGTGCTTTACCCGCTCGCCGCAGGTGCGGCGGCTGTAAACTTGTTTTTCTTTACCCTGATGACGCAAGCCATCGGGTTAACCGCGTTGACGCCCGTGCAATCCATCATCGGGGGCGTCATTCTTGGCGTGCCATTTGCGTGGATTCTCCGGGAAATGGATGCGCGGGTTAATCGACAAGGCGGAAGACGAAGCCTGACGGACACAGATATGAAGGGCAGACCATGACCCAGGTTCTAAAACGCATCCTCAGTGAAGGGTTTCGAGCGTTTTTTCTGGGGGCAGCGATCTGGGCCATCTTGTCTGGCGTGATCTGGGAGTTCTGGTTGGGCGCGCAAACCGTTGGCAACGGGGTTGAGATGTCGAACCTCGCCATGTCGCCTTATGAATGGCACGCGCATGAGATGATTTTCGGATATGCTGGCGCTGCGATCGGCGGGTTTTTCCTAACGGCAGTGGCAAGCGGGCGCGGTTTGGTGATAACGCTGACTGCTTGTCTTTGGGCGGCGGGCCGGATTGCGATGTGGCAATCATCGGCGCTACCTTCTGGGGTTGTTGCTGGCATTGATCTTTCCTTTCTACTGGTCTTGATCGCGCGGATAGCCGTTCAATTGGTGCGTCGCCCAAAACCCCAACATGCGGTGTTTTTGGTGTTCCTAACCGCGCTTATGGCGGGAAACATCGCTGTGCATCTGGATTGGACCGGTCTTGTTCCGGGTGCCGCCTATGAAGGCCTTCGACTGGGTCTGCTTGCGCAAATCGGATTGATCATCGTGCTGGGTGGCCGCGTGACGCCCGGCTTTATCCGAAATGCGATGAAACGTGCCCAACGACCCGAGGCGACGTGGCCCCCCGTCACGCCCCGGCTAGATCGTGGAACGGTGGCCTTTGCTGTACTTTTGCCGTGGAGCCTGCTCATTCCCACCCTGCACCCGATGATCGCCTTGGCACTTGCCTTATTTCATGGGCTGCGATTGGCGCAATGGCGGGTGACATGGACGCTTCGTGATCCTCTTTTATGGTCTTTACTTTCCGCGCAGACTTTGGTTGTCGCTGGCCTTGCTCTTTGGGCCTTTGCGCAATGGGGCTTCGGAGATGAGGTTGGTGCGTTGCACGTTCTGGGCGTTGGCGGGATCGGTGGCATGACGCTTGCAGTTATGAGCCGCGCGATCCTTGGCCATACGGGTCGTGCTCCCATTCCACCGACATCCGTTGCATGGGGATATGGGCTGATGATTCTGTCTGCCGTGACGCGCTGGCTGGCCGCTGATCTTCTGATCACTTGGCACAACACGTTGATCTTGATTGCGGGCGCAGCGTGGATCGCAGCCTTCGTGCTGTTCCTCGTCGGATTTATTCATGCACTGACCGGCCCGCGTCCGGTTCGCGAGGTGCGCCCAACGCCACCCCTGCCAGACCACATGAAACGTCTGCGGCTTGACGTTGGTTAAGTGCGTGCCTCTGGTCTTGTGTCACAGTCCGGGCAAGGCCCACCCAGCGAGGTTATCCCACAGCCTCGTCCTAATACTGCGAATACGGCCTCTGTGATCATGTCGCCTCTGTTCTTGGGTGAGGCCGGTGGCGAAACCGATCACGCTTGGGTTTTCGAACCCTTAGGCCAACCGCTCAGGTGTATTTATTTGCACCATGAGGCCGAGTGTCATCCATCTGGGTGGCGGGTGGTTGGTCTTACTTTTCTACAGTCAAAGGGTTTGGGCCCGCATCTCGATATCTGTCGCCGACTTGACAAACATCATGTCGAGGGATCGTGCAATCGGGTTCAATGGCTCAACAGATGATGCACCGGAGGGACGTCCCATGGATTATCAAGGCTACTTCAAAACCCGCCTGAACGCGCTGCGCGATGATGGTAATTATCGCGTATTTGCCGATCTTCAGCGAAAGCGCGGATCCTTTCCAAACGCCAAACACCGAGGTGCCGATGGCACTGGGGATGTGACGATCTGGTGTTCAAACGACTATTTGGGCATGGGTCAACATCCTGACGTATTAAATGCGATGCACACCGCGATCGACACCGTGGGTGCTGGCGCAGGGGGCACGCGCAATATCTCGGGCACAACGCATGAGCACGTATTGTTAGAGGCCGAATTGGCAGACTTGCATGGCAAAGAAGCCGCGCTGCTGTTCACGTCGGGCTATGTGTCGAACTGGGCCGCACTTGGCACGCTTGCCTCGCAAATTCCGGGCTGTATCGTGTTCTCGGACGCGCTGAACCATGCGTCGATGATCGAAGGTATTCGCCATTCAAAAGCCGCGCGGGTGATTTGGAAGCACAACGATCTTGAAGATCTTGAGGCCAAGCTGGCCGCTGCAGATCCCGACGCGCCGAAACTGATCGCGTTTGAAAGCGTCTATTCGATGGACGGCGACATCGCCCCGATCAAAGAGATCTGCGATCTGGCCGATAAATACGGCGCCATGACCTATCTGGACGAAGTACACGCCGTTGGCCTTTTTGGACAACGCGGCGGTGGCATTGCCGAACGCGAAGGTCTGATGGACCGTCTGACCGTCATCGAAGGCACATTGGGCAAAGCGTTTGGCGTCATGGGCGGCTATATTGCTGCCTCGGCCGAGCTTTGTGATTTCGTGCGCAGTTTTGCCAGTGGGTTCATCTTTACGACCGCCTTGCCACCCGCCGTGGCCGCTGGCGCACGTGCGTCTGTGCAGCACCTGAAGCGTTCGAACACCGAACGTGACAGCCAGAAAGAACGCGTGGCGACAGTGCGCGCGGGGCTTGACGCGATGGGCATTCCCCATATTGAAAACCCGTCCCACATCATCCCCGTGATGGTGGGTGATCCGGTGAAGTGTAAGTTCATCACCGACACGTTGATGCGTGACTTTGGGGTTTATATTCAGCCGATCAACTATCCAACCGTGCCCAAAGGGACTGAGCGGTTGCGGATCACGCCGTCACCTGTTCACACGGATGCCGACATCGCGCATCTGCTGGACGCATTGGAAGAATTGTGGAGCCAGTGCGAAATTGCACGCGTTCCCATGGCGGCGCAGTAAATGCGCATCGCGTCTGTTACCGCGCAGGGCCGTGGTGAAACGGATCGGTTGTTGGCTGAACTCGCCACGACACTGCAACGAGCCGGAACGCGGGCTGTGGGGATCGTAAAACACCTAGAACATGAAAGTGAGTTTGAGAACGGGTGCGATATGAAAGTGCGCGTTTTGCCAGATGGCCCGGTGATCGCAATCACCCAACCGCTTGGCCCCGGATCAGGCGCGTGCCGTTTGGATCCCGCCGGAATTGCAGATGCGGTTGCGTCGGTGACAGGGTGCGGTGTTCAAAATGCGGATGTTTTCATCCTAAACAAATTCGGACCCGAAGAAGTTGAAGGCCGTGGATTTCGCGCGGCCATTGCTGAGGCGATCGAAAACGATATCCCCGTTCTGGTCGGCCTTGGGGCAGGGGAAAACAGTCGCAAAGGTTTTGCCGATTTTGTTGGCGAAACGGCGGAAACGCTGCCCGCAGACCCAGAGTCTGTTCTGACCTGGGTCCGCGGCTGATTTTTAGGCAGACGCGGCTTTAAGCGGCGAACCCTGGCCCGCCAAATGTAATTTGATTGCGCGGGCTACCATGGCGTCAACGCCCGGCAACTGGCTGATCACAGGTAAAACCCGCCCGTTAAACCCACCCGCTTTCAAGGCTGCATGAACATCACGGCGCACATGGTCACCTTCCATCGCGAAGAAGGGCAGGCACAGATTGTCCCCGTTCAGCCCCTTAACCTTCTCGGGGATCGAGGGGTCTTGTTCCAGAAACCCAACCTCGATGGATGTGCCACCCAGTGCGATTTCCAGCTTCGAGGTAAAGTCACGCGTGGCGCGTTCGGGGGCAGGGCGGCCGCTGCCTGATCCATGCGCGACCAGAAATAAGGGGTCGCCATCGCCCAGACCTTCTGCATGCAAACCTGCTGCTGCCAAACCGGGCAAATCCGGGTCCATTCCAAATGGTGCCATCAGTTCGACGGGCGCGTCGCCCAGCCGGCCTGCCAGACAGGTCCGCACGAACCAGCCATCCGACATGAACAACGGATAGACAGGTGCGCCGGGTTTTGTCTTGGCCAGCACGTCACTCACACGGCCGGGCGCGGCCAGCGTAGCGCAACCTAGCTTCACACCGGGCAAATGGGTTTGCACTCGGGCGACATAGTCGGCCAGAGCGTCTTCGGCCGGTTCAGGCGAGGACGGTTGCCCGTGTGAGATGATCAAGGCGTCGAAATGGTCCATGGCTGGCTCCCTTCAGGGCTGGCGCGTGGTTAATGACTCGTACCTTCTTCGAAGGTGATCTTGTTCCATACGTTGTATTTTCCAGACGGTTTGCGCATGGGCAGACGCTTCACGATCTCAAGCGTTTTCGCGTCATAAACCAACACCTCGCCGTCGTCTTCCCAGACTGAAACCAGCGCGTGGCTGCCATCTTTGGTAAACTCTACATGGGCCACGGTGGCACCGGGAACGGGGCGCAACGTCTTAACGATCTCAAGCGATTTCTTGTCGATGATGTGCATCGCATCCTTGTTTGGCCCGAAGAACACATCAGCCCAGACGTAAGGCGAGTTCTTATGGCTTCGCATGAAGAAGCCGGGGCCCTCGGTTTCGACCCGCTTCACGGTTTCCCAGCTGTTCATATCAATGACCGACACCACGCCCTCTTTCAGGTGCGGGGTTGCCATCACGGTTGATCCGTTGCGTTCCCAGGTGATGCCCGACCCAAGGTGAGGCATGCCGGGCAGATCCAGATTGGCAACTTTCATGCCGATCACCAGATCAATGACCAAGCCGTCCTCGCCTTTGCGCGACGCACCCATGACGTGTTCATAACTTTGGTCAAAGAAGAAATCGTCCAGATAATCCGGCGTGGTGATCTTGCGGATCGGGAAATCTGTGTCCTGTTTTGTCGGTCCTTCGATGCGCCAATCATGTGTGAATCCGGCAGCATATATGCCTAGATCGGGGTTTTCGCTGTACGAGACCTCCCAAATTTCGGTTACATCTTTCAGGGCTACTACGAAGCTTTCGCGCGGCGGGGCCTGATAAACAGCAGACACGCGGCTTGGTGTGCCATCCTTGCCAACAACCTCGTGTACTTCGGCAACCGAGAGGTCTTCGGTCGATAGAATGGTCAGCGTGTTGGGCAGATAGCTTGCAACAGCCAACCACTTTCCATCGCCCGACATCGCGATGTTGCGGCTGTTCAGGCCGGCGCGCACGCGGCCCACCTGTTTCAGCGCGTAGATGTCGTATTTCTGAACCCAGCCATCACGTGACATGATGAAGACGAACTTGCCATCGGGGGTGAACTTAGGCCCGCCATGCACGGCGAAGGGCGTTGCGAACCGGTCGAGCACCTCGAACGTGTCGCCGTCCAGAACCGATACATGGTGGTCGCCGGTTTCAACGGCCAGCGTGATGTTCATGGGATCCGAGTCCCAGACCGGCGCGTCAACAGGCGCATAGTCTTCGTCCATCACGCGGCTGGCCATGATCTGTTCCTCGCCCCATGGGGGGACGACATCAAGCGGGGTTTTCAGATAGGCGGCCAATTCTTCGATGCGCTGGTCTGACAGCTCTTCGCTGTAGCCTGGCATCTGCGTTGCGACGCGCCCATCGCGAATGACAGCCTCGATCTTTGGGCCGCGCATGCGTTTGAGTGTTTCGGGGATTACGGCTGGGCCTTGCGCACCCAGACGGTTTTCCGCGTGGCAATCCGCACAGAATTCCTTGTAATCCGCGATGGGATCGGCGCTTGCCGCGAAAGGCAACGCGACCAGCGCCGTGGCAAGGATTGCGGCTTTAAAAGAACTGGTGTTTCGGGTCATTGCTTTTTCCTCGGAAGGGGGTGACTTCCAGCCGGTCGGCTTCAGCCACGCCAATTTCGTCGTTTGTCAGGTAACAGGCCGGATCTTCGGCCCATGGGTCGCCCGTGACTTGCAGGGCGCGAATTCGGGTGTTGCCGCCGCAGACATCTTGGATCGCGCAGGCCCCGCAGCGTCCCTTCAGCGGACGTGGGCGGGTGCGCAAAGTTGCGAGCATTTGATCGTCGCTTGTCCAAAGGTCGGAAAACTTGTCGTCTTTCACATTGCCGACGGTGTAGTCGGACCAATAGGTGTCGGGGTGTACTTTGCCCAGGAAGTCGATATTGGCGACGCCCAGACCGGATGAATTGCCACCCCAAGCCACAAGATGTTCACGCAGATGAGCGATCTTGTCAGCGTCAAACCGTTCTGCCGCCCAGCGAAGGAAGTAACCTGCGTCGGCGTCATTGTTGCCGGTCACGATGTCCAGCTGACGGCCGCCATTCGCGCTTTCCCAAGCGCGTTCCAGCAGCAGGTCCAACCCTTTTCGGGTCATTTGGTGGTGCGCGTCTTCGCCCCGGTTTTTGTCGCCACGTCCAGCGTAGACAAGGTGGGACAGATAGAACTTATCGACCCCTTCATCATCGCACAGCTTGATAAGGTCGGGCAGGTGATGCTGGGTGCCTTCGGTCAGGCAGAACCGAAGACCCACGCGAACACCGCGTTTCTTCAGCTCGCGCACGCCGCGTACGGCGGCATCAAACGCGCCATCGACACCGCGAAACCAGTCATTCGTTTCGCCAATGCCGTCGATCGAGATGCCGACATAGTTGAACCCGATCTCGGCGACCTGATCGGCGGTCTTTCCGAAAATCTTGGTGCCGTTGGTGGACAAGGCCAGCACGCGGGTCAGTTTGCGGGCCCGTTCGGCCAGCGGGAATAGATAGGGGCTATCGAGAGGTTCGCCGCCTGACAGGATGATTGCAGGCACTTTAAACTGGCCCAGATCCTCGAGCGTATCAAACGCTTGTTCTTCAGACAGTTCACCGGGAAACTTTACGTCTGCAGAGACCGTGTAGCAGTGCCGACAGCGCAGATTACAGCGGCGTGTCAGGTTCCAAATCACCACTGGTTTGACCATGCCGGCCCCACCGCGTTTGCGCACGGGGGTCGGAGCAACAAGCTGGTGCATGTATTCAGTCAGGCGGAACATGTCAGTCCCCTTTCTTCCGAAGCCGAAGCCCCGTCTTTTTTAAAATACGTGTGGAATAGAGCGTGTCGGATGCGTTCAGCGCATCGCCCAGAAGGGTCACGATCTGCTGACGTTTTTCCTCGACCTCGTCACGAGACGTCCCGTGGACCATGGCAAACAGGTTATAAGGCCAATCCGGCAGCGCGCGCGGACGTTCGTAACAATGGGTGACGAAGGGCAAGGCGCCGATCTTGGGGCCGATTTTGCCAAGCGCCGCGTCGTCCACGTCCCAAACGGTCATACCGTTGGCTGTCATGCCCAATTTATAGTGGTTGGGGGCAGCGGCAATCCGGCGGATGATGCCGCTTTCTTTCATCGCTTCCAACCGTTTGGTCAGGTCGTCTTCGTCCAGTCGTAACCAACCCGCCACTTCAGCAAACGGGGTAGAGACCAGCGGCAAGCCGGATTGCAGCGCTTCGATGATGGCGCGGTCTGTTGCGTCAATGCTCATGCTGCCACCCTGAAGCCAATGAAGAATTCCTGAAGCTTGGGAAATTGTTTCACCTCAAGCCCGGTCTCTTGCTCGATCCGGGTGGCCATCTGGTCGATGCAATCTGGCGTTTCGCAGGCCAATACAAACCACATATTCAACTTGTGTGAGCGTTCATAATTGTGGGCGACTTCCGGGTGGGCGTTCACTTGCTCGCACACCTCGTCAAAGCGTTCGGCGGGCACTTCCATTGCGCAGAGGCAAAAGGCCCCCCCCATCGCGGCCGCGTCGAAAAACGGGCCAAAGCGGGTCAGAACACCCGAGCTGCGCAGGTTTGTGACGCGGGTCAGCAATTCGTCTTCGGTCAATCCCAGTTTCTCAGCCAAGGGTGCAAAGGGGCGGTGCTCAAGCGGCAGGTCGTCTTGAAGCGCGTTCACCAAGCTGCGGTCGATATCATCAAGCGGTGTCATTCTGCGGTCTCCTTCGCTTTGGCAATCATTGCGCCGGTCTGGCGAAAACAGCGGGTGGAAAAGAGGGTTTTGTGGTCCACATCCGACAGCGCGGGCAGGGCCTTCGCCTTGTCCAGAACAGACAAGGCATCTTCGCGCGACATCGCGTGGATCATGCAGTAAAGCCGATAAGGCCAGATGCCAGCGACTGGGCGGCGCTCATAGCAAAGCGTCACACCGGGCAGGGCAGCCAGTTGGGTACCCGCCTCGTAAATCCGGCCTTCCGGCACGTTCCAAACGACCATCGCATTGGATTTCCAGCCCAGCTTGCGATGGCGCACGATCACGCCAAGGCGCGACAGGATACCCGCATCCGTCAAGGCGCGAATGCGGGTGATCACTTCGCCCTCGCTGCGACCAAGTTGATCAGCAATCACGGCGTAAGGGGCGGGGACCAAAGGCATTCCGGTGGTCAGGATGCTCATCAAGGCTTTGTCGCCCTCGCGGATCGCAGACATATCCACGGCACGAGGGGCGGTCTGCATCACGGGGGTGTCACCGCCGCTCATCTTGAAGCCAAGGTCGATGTTGAACGGCTGCATCAGTCGCAAGTCTAACACACGTAATCCGGTGCGATCCGAGATGCGCACAAGCGACGCATTCACCGCATCGCGATCCGGACCCGTGGCCACAAACCAGATGTTCCACCGGTCCTCACGCTCGTAAGAATGATTGACGCCGGGGTCTTCGTTGATGATCGCCGCGACCTTCTCGATCTGACCTTCAGGGGCGGCCACCGCCGCCAAGGTCGAGGCCGACAGAGTGTTCGGCGCACATGTCGCGCCAACCCGAGTGATACGCCCAGATTCCTGCATATCTGCAAGGCGGGTCTGCACATCAGTCTCGGTGGTACCGGCAACCTTCGCAATCTCTGCGAAGGGTCGGGGCACCACAGGGAAATCGCGCTGCCAATCGTCCAGCAGGGCACGGTCAATGGGGTCGGCGATATCTTTCATGGCTTACAGCCCCGTCCGGTGCGCGCGGGCGGTGAAGAAAATGCCCGAGGGGCTGTCGGCCTCAATCTCGCGCAGCAGTTCGAACGTGTGGGTGTCATAGACCTTCACCTTGTTCTCATCACGCACGCTGACCCAAATCTCATGGCCTCGCGAGGTGAACTCCATATGCAGCACGGCGGGGCCGGGTTTAAACTCGTGGATGATCTTTTTCGTTACGGTGTCGATCACCTGAATGGTGTCGTTCTTGGGGTGGGCGAAGTTGACCCAGACCTGACGGCCATCGGGGCGGGCCATTGCGAATACAGGTTGGGAATAGGTCTTGGTGCGGCCAGTTTCCTCAAGTGTATTTGCGTCGATCCAGAGAACCTCGTGATGGCCCACGGCGGGCAGCACAAATTCGGATCCGGTCAGCGCCCAACCTTCCAGGTGGGGCATCTTGTAAACCGGCATATCTTCCTGCCCGCGACCATAGTTTGGCAGTACGCGGATCGGCTGGGGATCGTCTGCCCACAGATCCAGCGCGGTCAGACCGTCTTCGCCAAACAGCCCGGTGATATAGGTGCGACCGTTTCCGGTGACCAACGCGTCATAGGGGTTTTTGCCCATGTCGGGGATTTTGGTGATTGTGGGATCGCCTTCACCGGACATGTCCGCAATCCACGTCTCGCCCGTGTCCCACATGGTAAACACGAAACGGCGACCGGGGGCGTCGACCAGCCCGATTGTTTTCGATCCTGTTGGAATGTCTGCAACCAATTCCAGCGTGTCGGCATCAAAGACGCGTACGCCGCCGGGTTCATAATTTGATACCGCAACAAGCTTGCCATCATCCGAAATCGCACCGCCGATCGAATTGCCTCCTTGAACAACGCGGTTCGCGATCTTGCGTTCCACGATGTCGACTTTGGTTAAGCCACCGTCGCGACCAAACACATAAGCAAAACGCTCGTCTGGGGAGTAAACCATCGAGGCATGGGATAAATCACCCAACCCTTCAATCCGCGTAAGCGACGCGCGCTCGGACTGATCGACCAGAAGGACGGACCCTTTGGCGCGTTCGATCACCAGACCCAAGTCGCCGGTGGCGATGGTCTCGGCGAAGGCAGCGGTGCCCAGAGTGGCGGCAAGCGCGATGGCGGAAATCAGGGTTTTCATGGGGTTTCCCCTTTCAAAAGATACTCTGCGATCCATGCGGCCTCTTGCTCGGAAATGAGGGGGCGCCATGGGGGCATCGCGGTGTCGGGAATGCCGTCGAGGATGACAGTCGTCAGAACCTCGGCGTCGTAATGTTCGATGGTTTCGGGCCGGATGTCCGGCCCAAGCCCGCCTTTCAGCGTCAACCCATGGCACGAGCCGCAATCCTGATGCACCAGACGGGTCAACGCCGTCTGATCCAAGGCGGGTTCGCCTGCATAGGCGGCCCCGGTCAGAAGCAGCAGTGCCAAGTGGCTACGCATGGGCGACCTCTTGTGCGGGACTGGGCAGGGCGCCTGCGTAAAGCGTGACGACTTTGCCGATGACAAACAGCGTTGGTGGTTTAAGCCCAGCCTCGCGCGCGTCCGTTGCCACATGATCAAGGGTCGAAATCATGCGTTGTTCGTCTTGCGAGGTGGCTTTCGAGATCGCCATAACAGGCGTCGCACCGGGCAGGCCTTCGGTCATAAGGCCAACAGCGATCTGACCGATGTTGGCCACGCCCATATAGACGACCAGCGTTGTGTCGGGATTGGCCAGCCGTTTCCAGTCAAGGTCCAACACACCATTGGCCTGTCGGTGCCCGGTCACGAATTGCACGCCTGTCGCCAAGCCGCGATGGGTCAGGGGCACGCCTGTCACACTGGCCACACCTTGGGCCGCAGTGATGCCAGGGGCGTATTCAACCTCGATCCCTTGGGCCTGCAAATGCGCGGCCTCTTCCGAGCCACGCCCGAAAATCAGGGGGTCACCGCCTTTAAGACGGGCCACAGTTCGCCCGGCGCGCGCCTCTTCGGCCAAAATTTCGTTGATGCCGTCTTGCGGAACTGTGTGACGGTCGGACGATTTACCGACGAAGATCATCTTCGCATCCGCACGCGCCATGCCCACAATCTCGTCCGAGACTAGGCGATCATAGACCACCGCGTCGGCCTCTAACAGCATGCGGGTGGCCTTCATGGTCATCAGTTCCGGGTCTCCGGGGCCTGCGCCGATCAGGTATACTTTACCGGTCATATTCTCTCTCGCTCGTCAAATGGCTGGCTGGACGCCACACACCAACTGAGAGACGAAAGCGCGGGGTCGCGCCAATTAAAACATCGCCAGCGGGTGAGGCATGGGCCGGTTTGTGGGAATAAGATGGGCCTTTGATGATTTATGTTCCTTGACGAATGTTAAGAGAGTGGAAGAAGGAACGGTTGTATTGACCAGTTGTTCCGCAAAAACCGATCTACGATGCCTCGATGATTATGAGTTCGAGAACCCAAGGCCGTGGGTTCGCCATCATGAAACCCAAGCAGGCAACGAACAATGTTCAGCATGCTAGCTAGGAACGACTGGTTGCTGTTGAGAGCTTCTGGATTAAAAACTGCACGAGTTAATGATCTTTAATTTGGTTGGAATTCTATCATACACGATGTCCGTATCTATTTGTTATTAATATATAAGAGTTGGTTCGCTGGTGTGTTCTGTCCCCGAAAGTTCACATGTGCATGTTTGATCCTTGTCAAGGCGAGGCCTGTGGATTCGCCTAATTGTTTCATGGAATCAGTAACCGGAGCCATGGATGCTTTTCCGCAGGCATAGGATTGAAACGAACACGTCAGGTGACCGCAGTGGTCGCCTGTCTCTTCGTGCTTTCCTTACACTGTTGGGCGCTATGGCGCTGGTGTTACAGCCATTCACCGCCTCGCTCGGGCATGCCAGTAATATGACGTGGATCGAGATTTGTGCCGATGAAGGTGGGACTTATATTCAGGTTGATCTGAGCAGCGGCGATTCCGATCCGGAAAGCGACCACAAGTGCTGTGAGGATTGCACCAATTGCGTAATCTGTTCGTCTTCTATGACTGGCCTGTCTTACGGACAGGATGGAAGAAGTTATGATCGTTCCGGTTTGACCCAGGCAACAGTTTTGCACACCCAAACCCTTGGTTTGAACCAAGAACGAGCTTGGCCTGAAACCCGTGGACCTCCAGCCGCGAAAACTGGAAAATCGAACTGCGCCGCGCGTGGCGCATTCACAGTAATCCCTCATCTAAAAGGAGGTGCGCTGTGAACATAAAGCGCGCAATCCATTCTTGGCTCTGTGCCATTGTCCTGATCCTAACTGGGGTCATGACCGATACCGCAAAGGCGGACAGCCTTGCCAAATTCCTCCCAGACCTGACACCTGCTGAATTGGCCCCCGGCGCTGATGCGTTTGGACCCATCCGTGAAGATGTGCCCGTCGCCCCGATCCTAAAAGGTGGCAAGACGATTGCCTACGCGTTCCTGACCTCGGACTTCGTTGGAACGACCGGGTACTCGGGCAAACCCATCCATGTCGTTGCAGCGATTGACCCTGAAGCAATCCTGACAGGCGTGAAGCTTGTAAAGCACTCGGAACCCATTGTTCTGATTGGTATTCCCAACTCGAAGATGGTCAAGTTGACCGAAGGCTATGCGGGGCTGGACCTGAAAGCCGAAGCCGCTGCGGGCGGCGGAGCCCACGACCTTGATATTATCTCGGGCGCGACCGTTACGATCATGGTGATCGATGACAGTCTTGTGCGTGGTGGCATTAAAGTGGCGCGTGCGCTGGGGCTGGGCGGGTTGTCTCCGCGTCAGGCTGATGGGCCGAAGCGCAAGATTGATCTTGCGAACGAAACGATTTCAGACTGGGCAACTTTGTCTGGCGACGGGTCGGTGCGCCGATTGACGCTGGACATAGGTCAAATCAACGCGGCGTTTGAAGCGACAGGCGACCCCAAAGCCATCGCACGCCCCGAACGTGGTGCGCCTGAGGATACGTTCATCGACATGCACATGGCGGTCGTGTCCGTGCCTTCGATCGGCAAGTCGCTGTTGGGCGACGCTGAGTATGCCAACCTGACGGGCTGGCTGGAAGAAGGTGAACACGCGATCCTTTTGCTGGGGCGCGGGGCGTATAGTTTCAAGGGCTCTGGATATGTGCGCGGCGGTATCTTTGACCGCATTCAGCTGATCCAAGGCGACAATTCGGTGCGCTTTTTTGACAAGCAGCAGCGCCGCTTGGGCGATCTGGCCACCACGGACAGCCCCAGCTTTGCTGAACTTGACTTGTTCAAAATCCCTGCAGAGGCCGAGTTCAATCCCGCCGAACCGTTTCGCCTGCAGTTGCTGGCGCAGCGCGCGATTGGCGCAGTAGAAAAGACCTTCCTGACTTTCGATCTGGGCTACAAACTGCCTGATCGCTTCCTGATGCCGGTTGCCGCTGCCGCACCCGTTGTTGATGACGCCGAAGCCGAAGCCGCTGCCAAATCGGCGCTCTGGAAACGCATCTGGAAAGACAAAACGGTCGAGATTGGCGTGCTGGGCGTCATGCTTTTGGTGCTGTCTGGTGCGTTCTTCTTCCAGTTCCACGCTACCCGCAATGCGCGCGCCTTCTACTGGTTCCGCATCGGGTATCTGACATTCACGCTGGTATTCCTTGGCTGGTACGCAAACGCGCAGCTGTCCATCGTAAACCTGATGGCGCTGGCCGGCAGCCTGCGGTCTGGCTTTACATGGGATGCCTTCTTGATGGACCCGCTGGTCTTCATCCAATGGTTTGCCGTGGCGGCTGCCCTGATCTTCTGGGGCAGGGGTGCCTATTGTGGTTGGCTGTGCCCCTTCGGCGCGTTGCAGGAGCTTTTGAACAAAGCCGCGCAAGCGTTGAAAGTGCCGCAATGGACCTTGCCTTGGGGTCTGCATGAACGCCTTTGGCCAATCAAGTACATGATCTTTTTTGGGCTCTTTGGGCTGTCCATGGTGTCCATCCCGTTGGCCGAGACCTATGCCGAGGTCGAGCCTTTCAAGACCGCGATCATTCTAAAGTTCGTGCGCGAATGGCCCTTCGTGGTCTTTGCCGTCGTACTTCTGATCGCCGGGCTTTTTATCGAGCGTTTCTATTGCCGCTATCTTTGCCCACTGGGCGGAGCACTGGCGATACCTGCCAGGATGCGGATGTTTGACTGGCTGAAACGCTATCACGACTGCGGGCACCCTTGTCAGACCTGCAGTAACGAGTGCCCCGTTCAAGCCATCCATCCAACGGGCGAAATTAATCCAAACGAGTGTGTCGACTGCCTGCATTGTCAGGTTCTTTATCAGTCGACCGAAAAATGTCCGGTGGTCATCCGCACGCTTAAGCGGCGGGCCAAGACCGGCGTGGCGGACCTGAATATCCCGTCAAAGAAACCACCGGCGAACCATCCAAACGCCAAAAGAACGACAGCTCCTAAGGAGGAAACACAATGACTGATAAGAACGAAAAACTCTCAATGACCCGCCGGGGTATGCTGGGGGCCACCGCTACGGGCGCGGTCTTCGCAGGTACCGGTATCGGTTCGACACTGATGTCAGCCAAAGAAGCAAGTGCAGCTGCCAACGCGCATCTGGAACCAGGTGAACTGGACGATTATTACGGCTTCTGGTCTTCGGGCCAAACCGGCGAACTGCGCATCTTGGGTGTGCCGTCCATGCGTGAATTCATGCGTATCCCAGTGTTCAACCGTTGCTCGGCAACCGGTTGGGGCCAGACAAATGAATTGCTGAAAATTTTGACCGAAGGCCTTCTGCCTGAAACCAAGCAGTTCTTGGCGTCGAACAACAAAGTCACTTATGACAACGGCGATTTGCACCACCCACACATGTCTTTCACAGATGGCACCTATGACGGTCGCTTCCTGTTCATGAACGACAAAGCCAACACCCGTGTGGCTCGTGTGCGTTGTGACGTGATGAAATGCGACAAGATCATCGAGATCCCGAACGCGCATGACATCCACGGCCTGCGTCCGCAGAAATTCCCGCGCACTGGCTATGTTTTCGCCAACGGTGAGCACGAAGCACCGCTGGTTAACGACGGCAAAATCCTGGACGAGCCAGAGCAGTATGTGAACATCTTCACCGCCATTGATGGCGACGAGATGGAAGTGGCTTGGCAGGTGATTGTCTCGGGCAACCTTGATAACACTGATTGTGATTATCAGGGCAAATACGCCTTCTCGACTTCGTACAACTCGGAAATGGGGATGACCCTGCCCGAGATGACCGAGAACGAGCTGGACCACGTTGTTGTGTTCAACATCGCAGAGATCGAGAAAGCGATCGAGAACGGCGATTATACGGAAATGAAAGGCGTGAAAGTTGTTGATGGCCGTAAAGGTCAGAACAAAAACTACACCCGTTACATTCCGATCCCGAACTCGCCACACGGCGTAAACGCGGCCCCTGACAAACAGCACATCATGATCAATGGTAAACTGTCGCCCACCGTTTCGGTGATCGATGTGACCAAGTTGGATGACGTGTTTGCTGGTGCGGATGAGCGTTCGTGCATCGTTGCTGAACCTGAGCTGGGTCTTGGACCGCTACACACTGCGTTTGATAACCGCGGCAATGCCTACACCACGCTGTTCTTGGACAGCCAGGTTGTGAAGTGGGATATCGCCAAGGCGATCAAAGCTTACGCGGGTGAAGAAGTTGATCCGATCGTTGACAAAGTGGACGTGCATTATCAGCCCGGTCACAACTCAACCTCGATGGGTGAAACTGCGGATGCCGATGGTCAATGGCTGATTTCGATGAACAAATTCTCGAAAGACCGCTTCCTGAACGTGGGCCCGTTGAAGCCTGAAAACGAGCAGCTGATTGATATCACTGGCGACAAGATGAAGGTGGTCCATGATGGCCCGACCTTCGCCGAGCCGCACGATTCAATCATTGTTCGCCGCGACATCGTAAACCCAGTTAACGTTTGGGATCGCAATGACCCGATGTGGGAAGATGCCCGCAAACAGGCCGAAGCCGATGGCGTCGATCTGGAAGAAGGCTCGGACGAGATCATCCGGGATAAGGACGATCCCACCAAAGTACGTGTCTACATGTACTCGATCGCGCCGACCTTCTCGCTTGAGAAGTTCACTGTGAAGCAGGGTGACGAAGTTACGGTTTATGTGACCAACCTTGACGACGTGGACGACGTGACCCACGGGTTCTGTATGGCCAACTTCGGTGTCGCCATGGAAGTCGGACCAATGGCAACTGCGTCGGTGACCTTCGTTGCGGATCGTCCGGGCGTTCACTGGTTCTATTGCCAGTGGTTCTGCCACGCGCTCCACATGGAAATGCGCGGCCGGATGATGGTCGAGCCACGGGACGCATAAGACAATGCGCTGGCTCCTGACCCTTGGATTTGTTCTTTCCGCTTCCTGCTTGCAGGCGGCTGATTGGGACGTGCCCGTAACGCCGGGAGCCATTGCTGAAACACTGGCTCGGGCCGCAGAAGGCGACACGCTTCGCCTGCGGCCCGGGACCTATCTTGAGACTGTTGTGTTGGACAAGCCCATCACGCTTGACGGCGGTGGCTATGCCACCATCGACGGGCAGGGCATGGGCAGCGTAATCACAGTGACCGGTGATGACGTGACCGTTCAAGGGCTGACCGTGATCGGCTCAGGTTCTGAGCATGAAGGCATCGACAGCGGTATCCAACTTTTGAAGACCGCCGACGCCCCTGTCATTCGCGACAATGTCCTTCTAGGCAACCTTTATGGCATCGATATTCACGGTGCAGATGATGCGAGAGTGTCAGGAAACCGCATTGAAGGCCGCCAAGATCGCCGCATGAATGCGCGTGGCAATGGCATCTACGTCTGGAACGCGCCCGGCGCGATTGTTGAAGGAAACGAGGTTCGTTGGGGCCGTGACGGCATCTTCGTTAACTCGTCTAAGAAAAACATATTTAGAAACAATACTTTCCGAGATCTGCGATTTGCCGTGCATTACATGTATGCCGATAATTCCGAGGTCACGGGCAATGTATCGATCGGTAATCACCTTGGTTATGCAGTCATGTTCTCGACCCGCGTAAAGGTGACCGACAATGTGTCGATAAATGACCGCGACCACGGGGTCATGCTGAACTATGCGAATAAGTCGGTGATCACCGGAAACTATGTGAAGAATGCGGCTGAGAAGTGCACATTCTTGTACAATTCGAATAAAAACGACTTCTCGGGCAACTGGTTTCAGGGCTGCGGAATTGGCATTCACTTCACCGCCGGGTCCGATGACAACCGGATCGTTGGCAACAGCTTCATCGGCAATCGCACTCAGGTAAAGTACGTGTCGACCAAATGGGTCGAATGGTCCGAGGACGGGCAGGGCAACCACTGGTCCGACTTCGCTGCGTTTGACGTGGACGGAGACGGCGTGGCCGACGCGCCCTATCGCCCTAATGACAGCATGGATCACGTGCTGTGGACCCAACCCGCCGCAAAATTGCTTCTTGGCTCTCCGGCTGTTCAGCTGGTGCGCTGGTCTCAATCCGCTTTCCCCGCGCTTTTACCGGGCGGGGTGGTGGACTCTCACCCACTCATGCAGGCACCGAGACCGCCTGCAATCGCAAAGGTGCCCCATGACGGATAACGCACTGACTATTGAAAACGTCCGGAAGGATCGCGGTAACGCGACCGTTTTGGATGACGTGTCCCTGATCGTGCAACCCGGCGAGCGCGTGGCGCTTCTGGGTCATAACGGGGCCGGAAAATCGACCCTGATCAAAACAATTTTGGGCCTGACTCCACTCACGGCGGGCCGGATACGCGTCGATGGCGCGAAGCCCGGCTCTGCTCAGGCCCGACGGCTGACCGCTTACCTCCCCGAAGCGGTCAGCTTCCACCCTGCTCTGACGGGCCGCGAACAGTTAACCCTGTTTGCGCGCCTTGATGGGCAGGCTGCGGATGTTCCCGGTCTGCTGGATCGCGTAGGGTTGGGCGATGCCATGGATCGCCGAATTGGCGCTTATTCCAAAGGCATGCGGCAACGGCTTGGGTTGGCACAGGTACTACTTGGTAGTCCAAAGGTTGCGCTTCTGGACGAACCGACAAGCGGGCTCGACCCGATTTCGCGCCAAGACCTGTATGCCATTATCGATGAGCTGGCCGGGCAGGGAACCGCGGTTCTGATCGCCAGCCATGCGTTGACCGAGGTTGAAGCCCAGACGGATCGGATCGCCATTCTGCGCCAAGGCGTGAAGGTGGCAGATGACACTCTTGAAAGCCTGTCAGCCAAAGCTGGTCTGCCGACAAAACTACGCATTCGGGCAACTGGTGCGCATGCCGATCAGATTGCCGAAGCAACCGGCGGCACACGTATCAACGGAGCTTCGGTGGAAATCCTTTGTGCACCGGATCAGAAAATGGCCCGGCTGCGCGATGTCGCCGCGATGGGCGAGGTGGTTGCGGATATCGAGATGATGCCGCCACGGCTTGAAGACCTCTATCGCCACTACGCCAAGGAGGGGACACAATGACCCGTTTCCTATCTATAGCCGCAACCGAGATGTTGATCCTGCGCCGTAACCGCTGGCTGTTGATGGCAACCGTCATCATGGTTCTGTTCGCACTGGCACTAACCTTTGCAGGCAGTGCGCCAACAGGGACGTTGGGCGTTGATATGTTGACCGTTTCGGTCACGTCGATGACCACGCTGTCAGTGTATCTTGCGCCCCTTTTGGCCCTGATGATCAGCTTTGATGCCATCGCGGGCGAAGCCGAACGGGGCAGCTTGTCGCTGCTTTTGTCCTATCCCGCCGGACGAGGAGAAATCTTGCTAGGCAAGTTCGCAGCCCATCTGGCCGCTCTCGCGTTCGCAATGACTGTCGGCTTCGGAACCGCCGGAGCGGTCGCCGCATGGTTCGGTGGGGCAGGCGCTGAAAGCCTTGTTGCCCTTGTACGCCTCATCCTGACCTCGATCTTGCTGGGCGCGGTATTTTTGGCGCTTGGCTATCTTGTGTCGGCCTTGTCACGCAGCGCGACCGCTGCGGCGGGCTTGTCGGCTGGCCTGTGGCTTGTTTTCGTTGTGCTTTACGACCTCGGCCTGTTGGGCGCGGTTGTGATGGATGGCGGCGGTAGCTTCACCCGCTCGATCTTCCCGTGGCTGATGGTTGCAAACCCAGCAGACGCTTTCCGCGTGTGGAACATTGCGGCCTCAGACGGGGTTGCACTGGCATCTGGCATGGCCGGCGCTGCGCAAACCTTGCCCGCTTGGGCCGCGCCTTTGTCGCTGGTGATCTGGCCTGTGCTCGCCTTCTTGATGGCGCGCGCTGCTTTTCAGAGGGTTGAGCCATGAAGCGCATCGTATTTCTGGCCGTGCTCGCACTGGCCGCTTGTAATGAGGACGAGGCGAAGGCCCCGCCATCGCCTTCCGATCTAACTGATCAGGCCCTCAGTTACTTCTGCCAGATGAACATTGCGGAACACGGTGGCCCCAAGGGGCAAATCCATTTGGAAGGCTTTCCCGCCCCGCTGTTCTTTGCGCAGGTGCGCGATCTGATGGCCTATCTGAAAAGCCCTGAACGCGAGGCTGCAATTACGGCCGTCTACGTCAGTGACATGGGCGTGGCCCCCAGTTGGGCGGAACCAGGTATCTCTAACTGGATCCCCGCAGAAGAGGCAAATTTCGTTGTCGGCGCACCAGTTGCGGGCGGCATGGGTGCCCCTGAAATTGTGCCGTTTGCTAATCCCGAAGCCGCCGCTTCGTTCATCGAAACCTATGGCGGCAAGATGTTGACCTTGGACACCATTCCGGACGACGCCGTTTTAGCGCCTGTCGACCTATCCCTGACTTTGGAGACCCCATCATGAGCCGTCTTGATCGCCGTCGTTTCCTGGCCATTACTGCGGCTGCCTTCGCCATGCCGGGTGCGGCTGCGGCCTCTTCAGTGGCCCGCTGGACCGGGCGGGCATTGGGCGGGCCAGTGTCGATGCAACTTGCGGGCTTAAACGATGCTGAAGCGCAGCCCATTTTCACAGCGGTGGAAGCTGAACTGGCGCGGCTGGAGGCAATCTTCAGCCTGTATCAGGACACATCAGAACTTGTTCGCCTGAACCGGGACGGGCAGTTATCAGCACCGTCGCCCGAGCTTCTGTCCGTCCTCAGCTTGTGCACTGCGCTGCATTCTGCAAGCGACGGCGCGTTTGATCCCAGCATTCAACCACTGTGGAGCGCCATTGCGTTGAACAAAGGTGAAGGCGAAATTACCCAAGCAAAACAATCAGTAGGCTGGTCTCGTGTGCACTTTGACACAAGCAGTGTCCGTCTGCCCGACGCAGGGGCGTTGACCCTGAATGGTATCGCGCAGGGTGCGGTCACGGATGCTGTGGTTGACCTTTTGAAACGCCATGGGCTTCATAACGTGTTGGTCGACATGGGGGAAATTGCGGCTGTCGGAAACGGGCCAAGCGGCCCTTGGAACATTGGCGTGGCATTGCCCGATGGCACGTTGGTGCACCGGTTGACCGCGCATGATCGAGCCGTCGCAACCTCTGTCCCTGAAGCGATGACCATTGGTCTTGGCAATGGTCATATCTTGTCCCCAACAGGAATGCGCGCGCGTGCGAAAATCGTGTCTGTATCTGCGCCTCGTGCGGTGCTTGCCGATGGGCTTTCCACAGCGCTTTGCCTTGTTCCAGCCTCCCGATCGGTTGACGTTGTTCAGGCCTTCAAAGGTGCTCGTTTAGAGTATCTCGAACAGGCTTAGCTTTCCCTCCTCGTGCCCTCATGGGGCAGAGTGAGGACGGTCCCACGGACATTCACGCCCAATTCATGAACCTTTCAGGCCGGTTGCAATGCGGCCTTAGAAAAGCGTATTCATTAACATATCAAGCTAGGGGAGCCAGATATGCAGCCAGAGCATAAGGCGGTGGCGCATCAGTCTTTGCTGTTAAGCAGTATGCCATCGGATGATGCCGAAGCATTGCTCTCGCGCGCCAGCGTGAGCAACTACGACCGTGGTCAGACAGTCTTTTTACAAGGTGAACGGGCAACCGCCATCTTCATCGTGGTGGATGGTTGGGCAAAGCTTTATCGTATTGCACCAAGCGGGGCCGAAGCTGTTGTGGGTGTGTTCACCAAAGGGCGCAGCTTTGGCGAAGCGCTGGCCTTTCAGGGCGATGTATATCCAGTATCATCAGAAGCGGTGACGCAATGCACTCTGTTGCGCATTGATGCCGAGGATTATCTACGTCGAATTCGGGAAACGCCAGAAACCGCAATTTCGCTATTGTCAGCAACCTTTGTGCATCTGCACAACCTGGTATCTCAGATCGAAGCCCTTAAAGCGCGCACCGGCGCCCAAAGGGTGGCCGAGTTCCTTTGCGAACTTGCGGAATGCCAAACAGGCGCATGCGAAGTTGTTCTTCCTTACGACAAGATTTTGATTGCGGGACGTCTTGGTATGAAGCCAGAAAGCCTTAGCCGAGCCTTTGCACGGCTGAAGGATGAGGGGGTTCGGGTCAAACAGAACCGCGCCAAAATTGATGATATCGAGCATCTGCGGATCTATTGTGAAGAAGATCCCGCACAGGCGTGGATGCGGTGAGCTTCAGTCGGCCTATTTACCGCCAACCGTTACCATCCCGATCATCTTCTGCGTTTCCCAATGTGGGCCACATAGGTATTCCTGATCACCTTCGGTCATGAACGTGAATTCTATGGTTTCCTCGGGAAACGCACGATCACTTTCAGGCTCGTTCGGGACAATGACGCTGTGGCTCGTGCGCTTGTCCACGTTGACCCAGCGCACGGTGGTTCCGACGGGAACCACCAGTTCGGCAGGGCAGAAATTGTATTTGTACATTTTCACTACGGTGACGCCTTCTGCGTCCACGGAGGGTGCGCCGATCAGCTCGACATAGCGTTCTTCTGCTTCGGCGCAGATGGCGGCGGTTTTGTCGTCGTCGGCAAAAACAGGAAGTGCTGCACAAAGTGCGACGGTGAAGGGCAGGGCCAGTTTGTGCAAGATGCGTGTCATTGGTGATCCTTTCCTACGTGTAAAAAAAACGCGGCGGCGGGTTGAGGCCACCGCCGCGTCAGTTTTTTATTGTGCGACCACGTTAATCGCGGCTTCTGCATTATCCAACCCTAAGGTCGTGTTCAGCGTCACATGGTGGAACCGCGCAGCGGCAAAGTCGTCGTGGATCGCAAAGCCAACTGTGTAAGTTGTGCCTGCTTCCAAGGCGACGTCTCCTGCGCCTCCGGTCAGGGGCCGCGAGAATGTCACGGTCCAAGTGCCATCCGGGGCAAGGTTCGCCTCGGCAGCCATTTCACCATCGTTCACAACACGCCGGTCCAGCAGATACCCGTTTGAAGACGAGCCATCGGCATAGACGCGCAACAGATCCAAGTAAGTGCCATCGGCCAGAAGTTGGTCGACCTCAGCGGTGTCTTTCAGTTGGTCCCAACCACCTTGCGCCTTGCCACGGCGGCCTTTGACCTCGATCTTAGTCCGGCTTTCGGCCAGATATTTGGTGATCGTTTGGTCAGCCTGAAGCTGAGCAGCAACAGCGCTGTTCGCTGAGATCGCCTCGGCGCCCGGATCGAACGGCATATAGGTGTTGTCGGCGTGGCAGCTTGCCCAGCACCCAACTTGTGGACCCAGTTCAATCCCGGATCCCGTGATCATCATGCCTACTTTGATCTGGTTGTCGGGGTCCATCTTGCCGCCATCAACAAACGGGGCAGGGTTGTGACCGCCATCCGTCCATTGCAGACGGAAATAGGCGTTCTGATCGTCATAGGTTGCTTGCAACGAGGCATTGATGAAGCCGCGTTTGCCAGGGATCGGTGTCGGCTCAAGCCCGTCACCTTTACCGCCGCCACCTGCAACGATTTTGTTGCCGATCGTCTCAAGCTCTTGAGCGTGACAGGTTGTACATTGATCTCCACCTTTGGTCAGCGGACGGGCCCCCCCGTGTTGCTTACCGTTTTGCACCCACTCAAACGAGGCTTGGCCCGGATAGAACAAGCCCAAATCAGTTGTGGGCACGCTGTCCCACACCACATTCGCGGCAACAGTGTCACCAGACGGAGCGGCGGCTGGGGTTCCAGTAGCGGCATCAGTCGTCGCGCCTGAAGAACTGGCCAATTCGGCTTCGACCTTGGCACGTTCATCTGTACGTGCGGCTTCTACGGCCGCCATGATGCGCGCTTTCTGTGCTTCTTCGTCGGCCTTGCGGGCCGCGGTCTCTTCAGCTTCTTTCGCCTCAATTCGGGCAAGGCTATCCAGATAGGCCTGAGGTACTTCACGGGCGTACTTTGGGTTTGGAGCTTCCAAGGCCTCCAAGTATTCCTCATCGGCGCGGTCACGCAAATCAAGGTGTGCGATGCCCTTGTGGCAATCGATACATGTCTGACCGGTTTTCATCGCGTTGAGGTGTTGTTGACGGGCACGCGGAGCTTGGTATTCAGGCATCATGCTGTCGAAGTGGTGACAGTTACGGCACTCGCGGCTGTCTGAGTTCTTCATGCGCTCCCATTCGTTCATCGCAAGTTGCAGGCGATGAGCGTCGAACTTTTCAGGCGTGTTGATTTTGCCGGTGAACTTGCCCCACAGCTCTTTCGAAGCTTTGATCTTGCGGATCATTTTGTGGGTCCAGTCCTTCGGAACGTGGCAGTCAGAACAAACTGCGCCAACGCCAGACCGGTTCACGTCGTGAATGGTGCCTTTGTATTCTTGGTAAACGTAATCCTCCATCTCGTGGCACGAGATGCAGAAATCTTTGGTGTTCGTGGCTTCCATGGCGGTGTTGAACCCGCCCCAGAAGATAATGCCGGCAACGAAGACGCCTGCGATGCCTGCAAGCGGCATACCCCAGATGAAATATCGACGCCAAAGTGGCTTTTTGGGTTCTTGACCGTTGGTCATAATCCGAGCTCCGTACTGGCTGGGTTAATGGCTGGTTGGTATGTGCTGAGGCACAGCAGAAAAGGGGCGGGCGTAGTGCCCGCCCCTTTGGTTTTCTTTGAACTCACGATTAGGTTACGTGGTTCGAACGGTTGAAGACGTTGAACTTACCAGTCGGGGCATACAGACCCTTCACGCGGGCTTTTTCTTCCAGCGTTTCAGCGTCGTAGATCACGATCTCACCGTTTGGCTCAAGCGAGTCTGACAGGTTCCAGTTCGACACCCAAACTTCGGTGCCGTCTGCGTTGAACTCGAAGTGCACAGCAGCGTGACCTTCTTGATCTGTAACCTGGATGGTTTTCACGATCTCGCCAGTCTCTTTCGAGATGACCTGAACCGATTGCTGAACTTCAGGCTCTGGGTGCTTCGTTTGGTCAGCCCAGTAGTACTTGGAGTTCGGGTGGGTCCGGATAAACAGGCCCGCGCCGTCGGTTTCAACTTCGTAGCAAGTTTTCCAAGCGTTGTCCGGATGGCCTTCGGGGTCGTTGCCCCAGACCGTTACAGTACCAACACCAAGGTGGGTTGTACCTGCAACCGGGCCACAGTTCGGATCTTCCCAGTTGGCGCCGGGGCCGGGGTGCGGCAATGCGGCGGTGTCGATGATGGCTTCAAGCTTACGCTCTTTACTATCAACTACGACCATCTGGTTCGACGCGTTTGCGGCGATTTGGAAATAGCGACCTGTCGGATCAAAGAAGCCATCGTGCAAGAACCGTGCAGTGTCGATTTTGTCAATACGCAGGTTGTCCAGGTCGGAATAGTCGACCTGCCACATTTGGCCCAGTTCCTTCACAGCGACCAGCCATGTTGGCTCGTTCGGTGTGGTGTAGATCGCGGCCACACGGGCTTCTTCTACATAGTCACCTTCGGTGTTCACGCCACGGGTCGATACGACTTTCAGCGGTTCCATCGTTTTGGCGTCCGAGATCACGAAGTGCGGAGGCCAGTAACCGCCACCAATGATGTACTTACCGTCGCCGGATACGGCCACGTCACGTGCGTCATAGGCAACTTTAACCTCTGAAACCAACATCTTGTCCGGTGTCTGCCAGAGGTCGATTTTGGTCATCTTGCCATCACGGCCCATCGTGTACCAGAAGCGGCCGGGCTGTTCAGGTTCGGTGATCTTGTGGTGCTCTGAGGCCTTGATCACGTGCACGGCATAGCCGGTCGGGATGTGGGCCAGAACTTCTTTGGTGTCGCCGTCGATGACAGCAACTTTACCAGCATCACGTTCGATGACGACGAAGAAGTTTTCCCAGTTGCGGCCATGAAGTGGCTCGGTCGGGTAGTCAGCTTCTTCGACGTAGACCTTGCGGGTCTCTTTCATCTGCGCAAGCGACATTTCTGGCGGCTTGGGCGGATCCATCATGATATAGGTCGACATATCTTTGATTTGCTGCTCGGTCATGATGTCCGAGAAGTTGTTCATACCGCCTTCGGTACCCCAGGTAATGATCTTTTCAAGACGTTCCTGGCCAAGGGCAAGTGTACCGCCTTCGGTCATCGTGCCGTCGGCAGCGGTCTTCTTCCAATGTGGTTCGAGGTTCTTACCCGTCGCACCTTTTCGCAGTACACCATGACAGCCTGCGCATTGTTCAAAGTAAAGTTGCTTGGAAGCTTCAAATGCTTCATCGCTCAGCGTTGGTCCTTCGGCGAATGCCGGCATTGCAACGGTGCCGAGCATCATGGCAAAGCCGATCCCTAGCGAACTGCGGATTTTCTTTTGGGTGTTTCCAAGTGACATGATCACTCTCCGTTTGCTTGGTGAGGCAACAGGACAGTGCGCCCAAAAGAGGCTTAGCAACTTGACAATAGTCAACGAAGCTCTCGAAAAAGTGAGATCTCTGCTCTTGATCTAGGTCCCAATCGAACGGACTGGACAATTCAAATCCCTATTGAAGCTCACAAAGCAAGATTTTGGCTTGCAGGCTGCAGGTATCTGTGGCCAGTATTAATGACCGGCGGTCATTAGTGTTTTGTCAGATGGCAAAACGACTCGAACCGTAGCCAAAAAAGGACCATCGCAATGAAGCTAACGGTTAATGGGGTTACGCACGACGTAGATGTCGAAGATGACATGCCACTGTTGTGGGTTCTAAGGGACGAGCTGAAAATTGATGGTCCGAAGTATGGCTGCGGCGTTGCTGCCTGTGGGGCGTGTACGGTTCATGTGGATGGTGTCGCGGTCCGATCTTGCCAGACATTGATGTCTGATGTGGACGGCCCAGTCGCCACAATCGAAGGGCTGGGAAACCCTGACAATTTGCACGCTATTCAGGAAGCGTGGCTGGAGCATCAGGTGGCGCAGTGTGGCTACTGCCAAGGTGGGCAAATGATGCAGGCCGCTGATTTGCTGGCCAACAACCCGTCTCCAAGTGATGCTGATATCGACGACGCCATGTCCGGAAATCTCTGCCGTTGTGGTACCTATCCACGCATTCGTGCCGCGGTAAAAACCGCCGCTCAAAACCTGCAGGAGGGCTGATCATGGGACGCATCGGAACGATTGCACGCCGCACTTTCCTTGTCGGATCGGCAGCCTTTCTAGGCGGTGTCGCCTTTGGTTACTATAAGTACCAACAACCTGCAGATAATCCTCTGAACGATGATCCGGGCGACGGCACGGCGGCTTTGACACCTTATGTGCTGATCAACGCGGATGGTGTCACATTGATCACCCCGCGTGCTGACAAAGGGCAAGGGGCGTACTCGGTTCAAGCGGCTTTGATCGCTGAAGAGCTGGATGTTGAGCTGGACCAGATCAATGTCGATCCCGGCCCGCCATCGCCCGCCTATTGGAACACGGCCATTGCTGCCGAAGGGGTGCCGTTCCCATCCACCGATCGGGGTATGGCGGCTGAAACCATGCGCGGGTTCATGGGCGCTGTGATCAAGCTGATGGGTATGCAGATCACGGGTGGTTCGACAACCGTTCCAGACGGGTTTGAAAAACTGCGCGTGGCAGGTGCCGTTGCGCGTGAAACTTTGAAGGCAGCGGCGGCCGAAATGTCTGGCCTCGCCATCACGCAGCTGAAAACGGAACGCGGTGCCGTGGTTTTGCCCGACGGCAAGCGCATTCCCTATGAAGCGCTCGCAGCTAAGGCCGCAGAAATCGAGCCCGTGACAGATGTGACCCTGCGCCCCTCGACCCAGTGGCGTCTGGTCGGTAAGCCGATGCAGCGCGTTGATATGGTCGCGAAATCCACCGGCACGCAAAGCTATGGCATTGATATGCGGATGGAGGGCATGGTGCATGCGGCCGTTCGCGTGAACCCGCGCAAAGGGGGCGAGATGCTGTCCTTTGATGCCGCTGATGCACAAGCCATGCGCGGCGTGCAGAAGGTGATCCCGGTGACGGGCGGCGTGGGCGTGATTGCCGACAACACGTGGCGTGCATTTCAGGCCGTCGATGCGATCGAAGTCGAATGGGGCGCGGCGCCGTACCCGGCCCAGCAATCTGAACACTGGCAGGCGCTGGAAGACACGATTGATACAGACGATGCGGACGCAACCCCGCGTGATGACGGTGACGTGGACGGGGCAGGGGCGACGGTCGAAGCCGAATACCGCGCGCCTTATTTGGCGCACGCTCCGCTTGAACCGATGAACGCAACCGTGTTGGTTACCGACACCCGTGTGGACGTCTGGACCGGCAACCAGATCCCGCGCATGACGCAAGCCAGCGTCGCCAAGATGACCGGTATAGATGCGGATGACGTGCACGTGCACATCTTGATGATGGGCGGCAGCTTTGGGCACCGTCTGGAAGACGAGGTGGTGAAACGCGCGACCGAACTGGCGATGGCCATGAAGGGCACGCCAGTCAAACTGACCTATAAGCGCGAGGAAGACACGCTTCAGGACTTCACCCGGCCCATCGCGATGATGCGTGGGCGTGGGGCTGTGGCCGATGGCAAAGTGACCGCGATAGAGATCAAGGTCGCCTCGCCCTCGATCATGGACAGCCAGATGGTTGAACGTCAGGGCTTCCCGGTTCCGGGTCCAGACACCACGATCACGCAAGGCCTGTGGGATCAGCCCTATGCGATCCCGAACTACCGCGTGATTGGCTATCGTGCACCGAAGCTGGGGCCGGTTAGTTCATGGCGCTCGGTCGGGGCGTCGCAAAACGGGTTCTTCCATGAGAATTTCCTGAACGCGCTTATTCATGAGGCCGGGGCCAACCCGGTCGAGGAACGCTTGCGCCTGATGACCGACGATCCGTCGCGCAAGACTTTGGAAGCTGTGGCCGAGATGTCCGGCTGGGGCGGCGAACTTGCTGCAAACAAAGCCCGTGGCGTGGCCTTCTGCCTGTCCTTCGGCACCCCCTGCGCGCAGGTGATTGAGATCACGAATGGCGAGGACGGCATCAAACTGGACAAGGTTTGGGTCGCCGCCGAAGTGGGCAAAGTTGTCGACCCGGTGAATTTCGAAAACCTCGTCGCAGGCGGCGTGATCTGGGGCCTTGGCCACGCGATCAACAGCCAAATCACCTATGCCAACGGCATGGCCGAGCAAGAGAACTTCTTTGACTTCGAAGGCCTGCGCAACAATCAAGCACCCGAGGTGTTTGTGCGTGGGATGGAGAACCGGGACTACGTGACCGGCGTCGGTGAACCGCCCGTGCCGCCCGCAGCACCTGCGCTGGCCGAGGCGATTTTTCAGGCGACGGGCGAACGGCCGACCGAGATGCCGTTTGGCGAGAGGTTTGGGTTTGTGTGAGGGATTAAAAGGCGCCTAGACTTGCTCAAGGCCTTCCAGCAAATTGCTAACTTGTGTCAATAGTCGGGTCATGTCTTCTTGATTGAACCGATTGTGCCGCTGATAGTCAGAGCTTAGGACGATTGCGCCTGTAACCCTGACTGCTGCTCCAATAATACGTGGCAAGCCCGAAATCTCCAGCGACCACGATTTAGGTGAGAAATGTGCGAATTCGTTCCGAAATTCATGAAGTCGTGAAAGGTCGCCCGCCTCATTAAACGGAATCTTGCTTGCGCTCCGTTTTGTCATTTCTGCGCCAATAGACTTTGGAAGTCGCTTAACGAGTAATCTTGTGTCTGCAAGTTTCGGGTTAGGGCGCTCAAAATTTGGGTCATCTAGATTTCGAACGCCATTCGTTTCGCCGTACAGATACTTGTACATCTCATTTTCGCCATCTTTAGAGAAAGCGCCAAGCTCATCCGTTCTAGTCAGTATGCAGACGCACGCATTTTGGAGCATGTTATGGGCTGCCAAGATCGCCCATTTCCAAGCGAAAACGTCATCCGGGATTGCCCTTAATGCACGCGTTAGCTCTTTAATCGCGCTTTCGCATTCAATGAACTCGTCTGTTCTATAGTAATCCTGAGTTTCAGAATCCATTACCTCTTCTTCCCACGCCCAGCCCGCTGTCCCGGCTTGCCAGCCGTTGACCGCCCCTTTGGCCTTCTGCGCAGCCTCTCCAGCCGCCTCAATCGCAGACTGCCGCGCGAGCGGATCATCTGCCACGGCCAGTTCCACGGCCTCCAGCCGGTGCACTTCGTCGCGCAGGCGGGCGGCTTCTTCGAACTCAAGGTTCTCGGCCGCTTTGCGCATCTCGGCCTTAAGGCCTTCCAGATGGGCCAGAAGGTTGTCGCCGACCATGGGCTTGTCGATGGTGGCTGTGACGCGCGACATATCGGTGTCGCCCGAATAAAGCCCAGCCAGAACATCCTCGACATTCTTCTTCACCGTCTCGGGCGTGATGCCATGTTCGACGTTATAGGCATGCTGCTTTTCGCGCCGCCGTTCGGTTTCTTTCAGGGCGCGCTCCATCGACCCGGTGATGCGGTCGGCATACATGATCACGCGGCCCTCGGCGTTTCGTGCGGCGCGGCCGATGGTTTGCACAAGCGAGGTTTCGGATCGCAAGAAGCCCTCTTTATCCGCGTCCAGAATGGCGACCAGCCCGCATTCCGGGATGTCCAGGCCTTCGCGAAGAAGGTTGATGCCGACCAATACGTCAAACGCCCCAAGGCGCAGGTCACGCAGGATTTCGATGCGTTCAATCGTGTCGATGTCCGAGTGCATGTAGCGCACGCGGATGCCCTGTTCGTGCAGGTATTCAGTCAGATCTTCGGCCATGCGTTTGGTCAGCGTCGTGACCAAGGTGCGCATGTTGTCGGCGGCGACTTTGCGCACCTCGTCCAACAGGTCGTCCACCTGCATCTCAACGGGGCGGATTTCGACCTCGGGGTCGAGCAGCCCCGTCGGGCGAATGACCTGTTCGGCGAAGACGCCGCCGGTCTGTTCCAGCTCCCAATTTGAGGGCGTGGCGGACACGAAGACGGATTGCGGACGCATGGCGTCCCATTCCTCGAACTTCAGGGGGCGGTTGTCCATGCAGCTGGGCAGGCGAAACCCGTGTTCGGCCAAAGTGAATTTGCGACGGTAGTCGCCGCGATACATGCCGCCGATCTGGGGCACAGAGACGTGGCTTTCATCCGCAAACACAATCGCGTTGTCGGGGATGTATTCAAACAGGGTGGGGGGCGGTTCGCCCGGTGCACGGCCTGTCAGATAGCGCGAGTAGTTCTCGATCCCGTTGCAGAAGCCTGAGGCCTCGAGCATCTCAACATCGAACTTGGTGCGCTGTTCGATGCGCTGGGCTTCCAGCAGTTTGCCTTCGTCTTCGAACTGCTTCAGGCGCAAGGTAAGCTCTTGCTTGATGCTTTGGATGGCTTGTTTCAGCGTCGGTGTGGGCGTCACATAGTGCGAATTCGCGTAGATACGCACCTTTTCCAGTGTGTCAGTCTTGGCGCCGGTCAGCGTGTCAAATTCGGTGATTTTCTCCAGCTCTTCCCCGAAGAATGAGAAACGCCAGCCACGATCTTCAAGGTGGCTGGGCCAGACCTCAAGACTGTCTCCGCGCACCCGGAAGGACCCACGCTGGAACGCGTTGTCGTTGCGTTTGTATTGCTGGGCGACCAGATCGCGCATCATCGCGCGTTGGTCGTACTCCTCGCCCACCATGATGTCTTGCGTCATCGCGGTATAGGTTTCGGGCGACCCGATGCCGTAGATGCAGGACACGGACGCCACAATGATCACGTCATCGCGTTCCAGAAGCGCCCGCGTGGCCGAGTGGCGCATCCGGTCGATCTGTTCGTTGATCTGGCTTTCTTTCTCAATGAACGTATCTGATCGCGCGACGTAGGCTTCGGGCTGGTAGTAGTCATAGTAGCTGACGAAGTATTCAACGGCATTGTCCGGGAAGAACCCCTTCATCTCGCCATACAGCTGTGCGGCGAGGGTTTTGTTCGGGGCGAGGATGATGGCAGGGCGCTGGGTTTCCTCGATGATCTTGGCCATCGTGAAGGTCTTACCAGTGCCGGTAGCTCCAAGAAGCACCTGATTCTGCTCGCCACCTTCAAGGCCGCTTACCAGCTCGGCAATCGCGGTGGGCTGATCCCCGGCGGGCTGAAAGGGCGTGTGCATTACAAAACGCTTGCCGCCTTCAAGCTTTGGGCGGGCCACAGGGGCCATTGTGGGGTTTGTCAGCGGGCTATGTGGGGTCGGGTCATGTGTCATGCGAATCTCTCCAACCCCAAGAATGGTCACTTTTTGTTCTTCTTCAAGAGCGCTTAACCGAGGTTTAACGAGAATCTCCCCATAATTGGCGAGTTGTGGTGTTAAGCAATTTATTGCAACTTCACAAACATACCAGAAATGGTGCGAAAACCATATCAAAATCCAGCAATCAGTGGGTGATTCACTGTGTTGTATTTTGCATATGGTTATTGATATCCAAAATTACGTAAGTCCTTATTTAATAAGTAGTAAATAAGGAAAAAAAGCACAAAAAAATGCAATTAGAGGTGTATTTGTGCTTGCCGAGGGCCTGACCTTGCGATAGCGTTATCAGGCAAGCAGCAGAACGGACTGCCGGTAGCGACGATACACCCACCCCACCCCTCGCTCCCTCGTCGATTACCGGCAGTCACTCTGCACTCTCCCTTAAGTCTCACTCACGGAACAAACTGGGCCGATTTGCTCGCGCTTGATGCGCGTGCGGTATCTGCACCTCCAATTCCGGCTTGAATTGCGGTGCCGCATGACGGATAACCAATCCAGCTTTTGAAGGAGATGCCGGATGCGTGCTCGTATCTATCAACCCGCTCGCAATGCGATGTCGTCGGGGATGGGAAAGACCAAAGTTTGGGTTCTGGAATATGCCGCCGACGAAACCCGAGAGATTGATCCGCTGATGGGCTGGACGGGCTCTTCGGATACACAAAGCCAAGTGCGATTGAAGTTCCAAAGCAAAGAGGCCGCCTTGGATTATGCCAAAGAACACGGCATCGACGCGACGGTTTCTGATCCACATAAGCGCAAGCAGAACATTCGGGCTGGCGGATATGGCGAAAACTTTGCCACCAATCGGCGTGGTCCCTGGACGCACTGAAGCGCCTAACTTGCCATCGAAAACCCCGCTTTTATGCGGGGTTTTGCATTTTCAGATACTTAGAAATTCAAGAAGCTGCGTGCTGCCGCTTCGAATTCGCGCGGTTTTTCGGCGTGTAGCCAATGCCCAACACCTGGAATCTTCGCCTGCTTGGCGGCAGGAAACAGGGCTTTGATCCGCGCCCGATGCTCTGGCAAGACATAGTCGGATAGCGCACCTGCCAAAAACAGAGCCGGACCATCGAAGGTCGCCGAGATATCGGGAAAGCCGACGATTTTGGCCATTTCGGCCTCAAGTACATCCAAGTTCAGCCGCCACTGACGCTCTTTCACGTTCAGGGATTGCAGTAAAAACGCCCGAACTGATGCGTCATCTAACACCTCTGCCAACTGACGATCTGCGTCCCCGCGCGTGCTTACGTGGTTCAGGTCAATCGATCGCATTGCTTCGATCATGGATTGCTGGCTGTGGCCGTAAGCCACCGGTGCAATATCAGCGACCAGAAGCCTGTTCACCAACGCACCGTTTTCCAGTGCAAGTATCATGGCAGCCTTCCCACCCATCGAATGGCCAATGACGTCTGCCTGTCCCCCTAGATGTTGGATCACCTCTGCCAGATCTCCAGCCATGTCACGATAGCTTTGCGTATCAAATCGCGGGCTTTCGCCGTGGTTTCGCATATCCACGGATACCACGCGCCGTTCGTCGGACAGGCGTTTGGAAATGACATTCCAGTTGCGGCCAGAGCCGAAAAGCCCATGCGCAATAAGGATTGGCGGGCGGGCGGTGTCGGTTCCGAATGTCTGCATCATAAGCATATAGACTGATACCCCGACTTCACGGGGCTTTGAACCCAGAAATAACAGCTGGATGGGTCTTCGAATCTTCAGACATTGAAGTTATGGTTGTTGCACTGACCGCCGTTTTCATCGGAGATTGAGTTGGATATTTCAGCGCGTACGGAACGCCTTGCACAGCTTCTGGAAGAACGACTGGATATTCGTGGCAAAAGTTTCGATGCGAAGCTGCGACGGGCAGGGCGGCTTCTGCCCAGACATCTTCGTATGAAAGGAAGGTTGCTTGCGGATGCGAACGCCCGCGCGAACCATCCAAGGCTTTTGCGGCAATTGGACGAAGCGGCGCTGGACTTGGCTGCGACCGATCTGGAAAACTACCTGCTAAATATTGATCCATGGGATCGTCGCAGAGGCATCGCTGTGAATGTCAGTGCTGGGTTGATGTTCAACCTTCTGATATTGGTCGTTGTCGTAGTTGCAGTGTTGCTTTGGCGCGGTTTGCTTTGACCCGTTGAACGCAAAACGCCCCCAAAGTTGGGGGCGTTTCAGGTTCTATTTCCGTGTACTCTGGATCAGAGGTTCGGGTACATCGGGAATTTGGCGCAAAGATCTGCAACCTTGGCTTTCACGGCCTCTTCCACATTGCCATTGCCTTCTTCACCATTGGCAGCCAGTCCATCGACCACTTCCACAATCAGGTCTGCGATCAGACGGAACTCTTCCTCGCCGAAGCCACGGGTGGTGCCGGCGGGTGTGCCCAGACGGATGCCCGAGGTGACCATCGGCTTTTCCGGGTCAAACGGAATGCCGTTTTTGTTGCAGGTGATGTGGGCACGGCCCAAGGCCTTGTCGACGATGTTGCCGGTCACGCCTTTGGGGCGCAGGTCTACAAGCATCAAGTGCGTATCGGTGCCGCCGGTCACGATGTCCAGACCACCCTTGATCAGTTGGTCAGCCAAAGCAACGGCGTTTGCACGCACCTGTTTTTGATACTCTTTGAACTCGGGACGCAGGGCTTCGCCGAAGGCCACAGCCTTGCCAGCGATCACATGCATCAAAGGTCCGCCCTGAATACCCGGGAAAATGGCCGAGTTCACTTTCTTGGCGATATCAGCATCATTGGTCACGATCATACCACCGCGTGGACCGCGCAGGGTCTTGTGGGTGGTTGTCGTGGCAACATGTGCGTGCGGGAAAGGCGAAGGATGCTCTCCCGCGGCGATCAGACCGGCGATATGCGCCATGTCGACCATCAGGTATGCACCTACGCTGTCTGCGATCTCACGGAACTTGGCGAAGTCGATGACGCGCGGAATGGCCGAGCCACCTGCAATGATCAGGGCAGGCTTGTGTTCGGTGGCCAGCTCTTGGATCTGATCATAGTCGATCAGGTTGTCGTCTTCGCGAACACCATAGTGAATGGCATTGAACCACTTGCCCGACTGGTTTGGCTTGGCGCCATGTGTCAGGTGACCACCGGCCGAAAGGTCCATGCCCAGGATGGTATCGCCGGGCTTGATCAGCGCCTGGAACACACCTTGGTTGGCTTGGCTACCAGAATTCGGCTGCACGTTGGCGAACTCACAGCCAAACAGCTCTTTCGCGCGATCAATTGCCAGATTCTCGGCAACGTCGACGTATTGGCAGCCGCCATAGTAGCGACGTCCGGGATAGCCTTCGGCGTATTTGTTGGTCAGAACCGAGCCCTGAGCCTCCATCACAGCCGCTGAAACAATGTTCTCAGACGCGATAAGCTCAATCTCGTCGCGCTGACGGCCAAGCTCATCAGTGATCGATTTATGAAGCTCGGGGTCGCGGGTCGCGAGGGATTCGGTAAAGAAACCTTGGTCACGGGTGGCAGACATGCGCGTTTTCCTTCAATTTGGCTACGATTTTCAGATTTCCTATCGGAAACATGCCATGTCGCAAAGACTAGAAAGCGACGCGGAGACGGAAAGACGCGGCATTATCTGGTGATTTGTGGAAACATGTGGTTGTTTCGGAAACGAAGACCGCCAATCGGGACATTTGTCATGAGTCAGAGAATCGCGTTCGTTGCCAGTGATACGACCATCGCACAGGCAGCACTTGAAGAATTGGTGACGCGTTACGGGAACGTGGCGGTGGACCAATCCGACATCATCGTGGCCTTGGGCGGGGACGGGTTCATGCTGCAAACCCTGCATGGCACCCAGCATCTTCCGGCACCTGTTTACGGGATGAATTGCGGAACTGTCGGCTTCTTGATGAATGAATACGCACCTGATGGTTTGATTGACCGTCTGATCGTTGCCGAGGAAGAGGTGATCAATCCGCTTTCGATGCGAGCGGAAAGCGCGGACGGTAAAGTGCACGAGGCGCTGGCCATCAACGAAGTCAGTTTGTTGCGTGCCGGTCCGCAAGCCGCAAAGCTTCAAATCAGTGTCGATGGTCGGGTCCGCTTGGATGAGCTTGTTTGTGATGGGGCGCTGTTGTGTACGCCTGCTGGATCAACTGCCTACAACTACTCGGCCCACGGTCCCATTCTGCCCATTGGATCGGATGTTCTGGCAATGACGGCGGTGGCCGCGTTCAGGCCGCGTCGTTGGCGTGGTGCACTTCTGCCGAAAAACGCTGTCGTTCGGTTCGATGTTTTGCAATCGGACAAACGCCCCGTAATGGCGGAAGCTGACAGCAGGTCCGTCCCAAATGTGGTTTCGGTCGAGATTAAGTCTAGCGGGGATATTGAACACCGCATCCTTTTCGACCCGGGACACGGATTGGAAGAGCGACTGATTCGCGAACAGTTCGTCTAACGGAGAACGCCCCCGAAATCGGGGGCGTTCTTTTCTATCGTATCAAGCTTAGTAGCCCAATGAGGCCAGCGCGTCCTTGATCTCGTCCAGAATGGCGGGATCGTCGATGGTTGCGGGCATCTTGTAGTCCTTGCCATCTGCGATCGACACCATGGTGGCGCGCAGATTCTTCCCGAACGAGTCTTGGGCAGGCGATCCACCACAACGCAAAGCTTGAACGCTGCAACCGGGCCGATTTTTTCGCGGACCAGCTTCACACATTCGGCGGTGATCTCATCATGTGGACGATCCGTGCCAGCGTTCAGGCAGACCATGCCAAGCGGCAGTTGGCCTTTTAGCTGGTCGGTCACGCCGATCACCGCGCATTCTGCCACGTCGGGATGCGAGGCCAGAACCTCTTCCATACCGCCGGTCGATAGACGGTGACCCGCCACGTTGATCACGTCATCGGTGCGCGCCATGATGTAGACATAGCCGTCTTCATCAATATAGCCAGCGTCTCCGGTTTCATAATACCCGGGGAAGGCGTTGAGGTAGCTCGATTTGTAACGATCTTCTGCGTTCCAAAGGGTCGGCAAAGTGCCGGGGGGCAGGGGCAGCTTGATCGCAATCGCACCTAGTTCACCCGCTGGCATTGGATGTCCACCTTCATCAAGGATCTGCACGTCAAAGCCGGGCATTGGCACAGAGGGCGAGCCGAGCTTGATCGGCAGCTCTTCGATGCCAATCGGGTTCGCTGCGATGGCAAAGCCGGTCTCAGTCTGCCACCAGTGATCGACCACGGGGACGCCAAGTTGGTCTTGCGCCCAGACGATGGTGTCAGGGTCGGCACGCTCACCGGCCAGATAAACCTGTTTCAGGCAGGACAGGTCGTATTTCTTGACGAACTCGCCCTTGGGATCTTCGCGCTTCACAGCACGGAAGGCGGTGGGGGCAGTGAAGAAGGATTTCACGTTATGTTCGGAAATCACGCGCCAGAACGTGCCCGCATCAGGTGTGCCCACGGGCTTCCCTTCAAACACGATGGTCGTGTTGCCATGCACCAGCGGGCCATAGGTGATGTAAGAGTGTCCAACGACCCAACCCACATCCGAGGCCGCCCAGAACACATCACCGGGGTCGACGTTATAGAGGTTCTTCATGGTCCAGTTCAGCGCAACCAGATGACCGCCAGTATGGCGGATAACGCCTTTCGGCTGTCCGGTGGTGCCCGACGTATAAAGGATATAGGCGGGGTGGTTGCCTTCGACAGGCAGGCAATCGGCAGGGGTTGCGGCAGCTTCCAGCGTCGCCCAATCATAGTCGCGCCCGTCGATCAGATCGGCCGGGTGTTCTTCGCGTTGCAGGATCAGGGTGAAGTCCGGCTTGTGCGTGCTTAGATCAATCGCGCCATCCAAAAGCGGTTTGTAGGCCACAACGCGGCCCGGCTCTAATCCGCAGGACGCGGCGATGATGGCTTTCGGTTTGGCATCGTCAATGCGTACGGCCAGTTCGTTTGAGGCAAAGCCGCCAAACACGACCGAATGAACCGCACCAATTCGGGTGACAGCCAGCATGGCGATCAGAGCCTCGGTCACCATCGGCATATAGATGATCACGCGATCACCCTTGGTCACGCCTTTTTCTTTCAGCGCGCCGGCCACCTTGGACACGCGGTCCTTAAGTTCGGCATAGGTGGTCTTGGACTGGCGGCCAGTGATGGGGCTGTCATAGATAATGGCAACCTGATCAGCACGGCCGTTTTCGACGTGGCGATCGACCGCATTGTAGCAGGTGTTCACCATGCCGTCCGAATACCATTCGTACAGCGGCGCGTTGTCGTCAAAGAGCGCTTTGGTTGGGGGCTTGTCCCAGCTGATCGCTTCGGCTGCGTCCATCCAGAATTTCTCAGGGTTCGCTTGCCAAGCGGCGTAAACGTCTTTGTATGCCATGGTGCACATCCTCCTATTTCCCTCGAAACCAGTGTTACGCCCCGAAGACCAGTTCGGGCAAGAACCGCTTTCGACGTAGCGTCATATTATCGCGGAAAATTTGCAGGTCGGAGGGAAATCGCCTGCAAATTTTTGCAAACCCCTATGATTTTAGGGCTTGGAGTTTGAAAAAGGCGAGATTTGCAAAACTGCAAACCTCGCCTTGCAAAGTTTAAGGGGGGATTCGCTTATCCGTAATGCGCCACGGGCGTGCCTGCGATGGCCGACATATTCAAAAGACCCCGGGCGGTAATCGATGGCGTAACGATGTGGGCGCGGTTGCCCATTCCCATCAGAATTGGCCCAACCTCAAGCCCGCCGCCTTTAACCTTCAGGGTGTTTCGCACGGCACTTGCCGCATCTGTATTGGCAAAGACAAGGACGTTGGCGGGACCTTCAAAGCGTGCCGAAGGGAACAAGCGTTGCCGCACTTCGGGGTCCAGCGCGGCGTCGACATGCATCTCACCCTCATAAGCAAAGTCGCGAGGGGCGGCGTCCAGCAGCTCAAGTGCCCCTCGGGCACGTTCGCCACTGTCACCGCCGTGGTTGCCAAACTGCGAGTAGGAACAGACAGCGATCTTTGGGTCGACCCCAAAGCGGCGCACATGGCGCGCTGCGGCGCAGACGGTTTCTGCGATTTGCTCGGCGTTTGGTGTGTTGTGAACATGCGTATCCGCAATGAACAGGGGTCCGTCTTGCAAGATCATCAAGCTAAGCGCACCGACCGGATGCAGCGCGTCGTGGCCAAGGATTTGCTGAATATAGTTCAGGTGCCACAGGTATTGGCCAAATGTACCAGCGATCAGGCTGTCCGCTTGGCCAAGATGCACCATGATGCTTCCGATGGCTGTGGTGTTGGTGCGTAGGATTGCCTTTGCCAAATCTGGCGTCACACCTTTACGTGCCATTAGCTCATGATAAGCACCCCAGTAATCGCGATACCGATCATCACGTTCGGGGTTCACGATTTCGCAATCTCTACCGGGAACCATCGACAAGCCTGCAATTTCACAGCGGCGCTCGATCACATCAGGTCGACCAATCAGGATTGGCGCATCTGTCGTTTCTTCCAGCATCGCGTTGGCAGCACGCAATACGCGCTCGTCTTCGCCTTCTGCAAAAACGATACGGCGCTGGGCAGTTGCTGCGGCCTCGAACACCGGGCGCATGATCAGGGCGGACTTGAAAACAGATACCGTCCAAGCGCTCCTTATAAGCATCAAGATCTGTAACGGGCCGTGTGGCCACGCCGCTTTCCATGGCAGCTTTCGCGACGGCGCTGGCAACCACACCCATCAGGCGCGGATCGAAGGGTTTGGGGATCAAGTAGTCTTCCCCAAAGGTCAGTTGCTCACCCTTATACGCCGCAGCCGCTTCGGCCGAGGTGGTCGCCCGCGCAAGGGCCGCGATGCCTTCAATACAGCCAAGTTGCATTGCATCGTTGATCTCGGTCGCGCCCACGTCCAGTGCACCACGAAAGATGAAGGGGAAGCAAAGGACGTTGTTGACCTGATTTGGAAAATCGGAACGGCCCGTGGCGATGATCGCGTCCGGGGCGATCTTGCGAACTTCCTCGGGCATGATTTCAGGCGTCGGATTGGCAAGGGCAAAAACAATCGGTTGTTTGGCCATCTTCTTCACCATTTCGGGCTTCAGAACGCCGGGTCCTGATAACCCAAGAAACAGATCCGCACCTTCGATCACTTCGTCCAGCGTCGCAGCGGTTTGACCTTGGGCATACGCCGCTTTCTGAGGCGTCATATCCTTTTCGCGGCCTTCATAGACCAGCCCTTCGATATCGCAGAGCCAGACATTCTCGCGCTTTACGCCAAGCTTCAAAAGCATGTTGAGGCATGCAATGCCTGCAGCCCCACCACCGGTCGAGACCACTTTGATCTTGCTGAAATCCCTACCCGTTACTTGAAGCGCGTTGGTCGCCGCTGCGCCAACCACGATGGCCGTGCCGTGCTGATCATCATGGAAGACCGGGATGTTCATACGTTCACGGCATATTTGTTCAACGATAAAACAATCGGGGGCTTTAATGTCTTCCAAATTGATTGCGCCGAAACTCGGCTCCATCGCGCAAACAATCTCTGCCAGTTTCTCTGGGTCGGATTCGTTCAGCTCGATATCGAAACAATCGATATTGGCGAACTTCTTGAAAAGGACCGCCTTGCCCTCCATGACTGGCTTCGAAGCCAGTGCGCCAATGTTGCCCAAGCCCAGCACCGCAGAGCCGTTGGTCACAACTGCCACCAGATTGCCGCGTGCCGTGTAACGGCTTGCTACAGAAGGATCTTTAGCGATTTCCGTGCAGGCTTCAGCTACGCCGGGTGAGTAAGCAAGGCTCAGGTCGCGACCGTTCGCCATCGGCTTGGTGGGACGTATCTCAAGCTTACCTGGCTGCGGAAATTCGTGGTAGTCCAGTGCGCGTTTGCGCAGATAACGGTCTTCGGACATCAGGGCCTCCCAAGGCGACAACAGGATAGTTTAGCATTAAACTATCTTCCCTTTGCATTGCGATACACCAATGACCCAAGGGCAATCAAGTCTGCTATCATCACCTTAGCACGGCATTCACTTGCGACCAGCCCCCAGTCATCTGGTTTGCACTTGCATCCGATGAAGCAGAGGTTCAGGGTTGCTGGATAGATATTTTACAGGAGCGGATCATGTCGCTGTTGGAGGCTGCTAAAGCCGTGCGTGAAAATGCACATGCCCCATACTCGAACTTCAAAGTTGGCGCTGCGCTGCGTACAGGCTCAGGCGTCGTTCATGTTGGGTGCAACGTAGAAAACATCGCCTATCCAGAAGGTACCTGCGCTGAAGCTGGTGCAATTGCCGCCATGTGTGCCGCAGGCGAGCGCGAGATTGCCGAGGCGCTGGTGATCGCAGACGCGCCTTTGCCGGTCACGCCTTGCGGTGGTTGCCGCCAGAAGCTGGCCGAGTTTTCCGGTCCTGATGTGAAAATCACCATGATGACGATGGGGGGCGAAAGCCTGACCATGACAATGGCTGAACTTCTACCCGGTGCATTTGGTGCCGAGCATATGGAGAATACATGACCCGCGCGTTTCTAATCGTATTGGACAGCGTCGGATGTGGTGGTGCCCCTGACGCTGACAAGTTCTTTAATGACAAGACGGTCCCTGACACCGGCTCAAACACAATAGGGCACATCATTCAGGCCTGTGCGGAAGGCCGGGCGGACGAGGGGCGATCCGGGCCATTGTCGATGCCGAACCTTGATGCGCTTGGTTTGGGTGCGTCGATCCGCTTGTCATCGGGCGATGCGACGCCGGGCTTAAGTGCGACGCCGACTGGTTTGTGGGGTGCGGCCGAAGAAGTGTCACCGGGTAAAGATACGCCGACCGGGCATTGGGAAATTGCAGGTGTGCCATTGCCTTGGGATTGGGGCTACTTCCCCGATACCGTTCCGTCGTTTCCTAAGGATTTGACTGACGCGATCTGCGACGCCGCCGGGGTTGACGGCATTCTGGGTGACAAGCATGCGTCGGGCACCGTCATTCTGGACGAGTTGGGCGGGGAACACCTGCGCACGGGGCTTCCGATTGTTTACACCTCGGTCGATAGCGTGATCCAGATCGCGGCCCATGAAGAGGCCTTTGGTCTGGATCGTCTTTATGCGCTGTGCGAGGCGATTGCCCCAATGGTGCACGATATGCGGATTGGTCGTGTCATAGCGCGCCCCTTTGTCGGATCTGAAGCTGAAGGGTTCACGCGCACAACGAACCGTCGTGACTTTGCCATGACACCGCCTAAACCTACCTTGTGCGATTGGGTGGTTGCCGCGGGTGGAAATACTCACGCAATTGGGAAAATTGGCGACATCTTTGCGCATCGTGGCATCTCTTCTGTGAAGAAAGGTGCGGATGCGGATCTGATGGAGCATCTGATCTCATCCTTCGAGACAGCGAAAGATGGTGATCTGGTTTTCGCCAATTTTGTCGAATTTGATACCAAGTATGGCCATCGCCGGGATGTCGCGGGCTATGCGCGCGCGTTGGAGTGGTTCGACACGCAGGTGCCACGGATTCTGGGTGGAATGCGCGAGGGCGATTTGGTGCTGTTCACTGCAGATCACGGCAATGATCCCAGCTGGGTTGGCACCGATCACACGCGCGAACGTGTGCCAGTCATTGGGGCAGGCGTTGGCTTGAAAGAAGTGGGTCAGGTTGGCTTTTCGGATATTGGTGCGTCGGTTGCCGCTCATCTTGGGCTGCAAACGCGCGGGGTGGGGCAGTCATTCCTATGAGTTTTTCACAGTTGCAGAAAGCAGAGCTTCACTTGCACATCGAAGGTGCAGCGCCGCCCGAGTTTATTCGGTCCTTGGCCAAAGAAAAGTCGATCGATCTGTCGGGTATCTTTACCGAAGACGGAGGCTATGCGTATCGCGATTTCTGGCACTTCCTTGAAGTTTACGAAGCCGCGACCTCAGTCCTGACGGGTCCTGAGGAATTTGGGCGTCTGACCAGGGCTGTGTTGGAAGCCTGCGCGGAGCAAGGAATAATCTACGCTGAAACATTCCTATCGCCGGATTTTTGCGGTGGACGGGATGTGGCGGCGTGGAAGGAATATCTGGCCGCAATTCAAGAAGCTGCTGCCGCCGCAGAAAGAGATGCCGGAATTACATTGCGTGGCATCGTAACCTGCATCCGACATTTTGGCCCAGAGTTTGCGCGCGAAACGGCACTGTGCGCACAGGAAACCGCAGGCGAGTTCATCACCGGTTTCGGGATGGGTGGGGATGAAAAATCCGGCAGTCAGGGTGACTTTGCATATGCATTCGACATGGCGCGCGAAGCCGGGTTGCAACTGACCACCCACGCGGGCGAATGGAATGGGCCCGAAGAAGTGCGCGCTGCCCTTGATGACTTGAAGGTTGAACGGATCGGTCACGGTGTGCGCTCGATCGAGGATTTGGCGCTGGTGGATCGATTGATCGAAGACGAGGTCACGCTTGAGGTTTGCCCGGGATCAAACGTGTTCCTTGGCGTCTACCCAGATCTTGCGTCTCATCCAATTGCCAAGCTGCGCGAGCGCGGTGTGAAAGTTACGGTATCTACCGATGACCCGCCGTTCTTCCGTACGGATATGAACAAGGAATACGAAGACCTTTCACGTCAGTTTGGCTGGACACCCAAAGATTTACATGACCTGAATTTAGTCGCCGTCGACGCAGCTTTCTGTGACGACGCCACGCGAAACCGCATCCGCAAGCAATTGGAGAAGCAAGATGTATGAACATCTGACCATCGTCGATCACCCCCTGATCCAGCACAAACTGACACTGATGCGCGACGAGGCCACGCCAACCAGCCTGTTTCGCCAGTTGCTGCGCGAGATCAGCCAACTTCTGGCCTATGAGGTGACGCGCGAGCTTCCAATGACAAACAAGCGCATCAAGACACCGATGCAGGAAATGGATGCGCCTGTTTTGGCGGGGCGCAAGTTGGCGCTCGTGTCGATTTTGCGCGCTGGTAACGGGTTGCTGGATGGCGTGTTGGAGCTGATCCCGTCAGCTCGTGTCGGTTTTGTTGGGCTTTACCGCGACGAAGAGACGCTGGAACCGGTCGAGTATTACTTCAAGGTTCCTGAAGCAATTGATCAGCGTTTGGTGATTGCGGTGGACCCCATGTTGGCCACTGGCAACAGCTCGGTCGCGGCGATTGATATGCTGAAAAAGGCAGGGGCCAAGGATATCTTGTTCATGTGTTTGCTGGCCGCTCCGGAAGGAGTCGCACGAATGAAAGAAGCACATCCCGATGTGCCGATCATCACCGCGTCTTTGGACGAAAAGCTAAATGAAAAAGGCTATATTGTTCCGGGTCTTGGGGATGCGGGCGACCGGATGTTCGGAACCAAATAACCAATGTAGGCAGGGTGGTGTTGCGGCTGTAGATGTTATCAGACGCACGCTACTCGCCACAGATACCTTGCAATCTGATCCAGTCACCATCCGACAGCAGATCGCGTGCGTTGGCGGCCGGTGTTGGATCAGCTTCAATCAATTCCAAAGTCGTTTCGCCGGTCAGGTCCAGCGCATAGGCGTAGGGGCTAGATGGGACACCTTGTTTCTCAAAACGGTTCAGCAAAGCTGTCGACGGCAATTCGGTTTGTGGTGCAACCAGAACATCCTCGGCGTACTGATCGATTGATGTGTCGGGCAGGTCGCCAGTTGTTAGAAGACGCACGGTGCCGCGAAGCCCCACATGATCCAAAAGCGGCAAAAGCGGGTCTGTCGCCTCCCGGCGCAATTCTTCCGCCAAAAGGAAGCCCGCGACGACGTCCGGATGTTCGAAATCTTCAATTAGGGCCCGATTAACAAGGGTAATGTTGCCGGGAAGATGCTTGCTGGTTTGCACACCGCTGGACAGAACAACAACACGAAGCGCTGCGTTTTCCGTCACGCTTCTGGCCATCCGGGTTAAAACTGCGCGCCCTTCGCGCCCCCGGCATTCTTGCCCGGCGATCCGCCCGATCCGTGTCATAATCCTTTGGCCCAACGCCGCCCGCGTTGGGTCGGGCACAACCGAAACCGTGTAGCCGCGCAACGCGCCGGGCAACCAAAAGACAGAAAGCGCCAGAAGGGACAGCAAAATTCCCGCCGTTACCCAATGACGCAAGCGACCGGGGTGGGGGCGACGTCGTTCGATCAGTTTGCGCACTTTCTCAAGCGCGCGTATCATATCTTCGTCGTCCGTTTCCAGCTCTTCCGTGGCGTCTGTGCCTGGCCGGAACACCGCAGGACGCTCACCAGGATTCACCCGTTGAATTGCGGGCAGGGACCAGTGGTTCAACACGTTCTCGCGCATATCCGAGATCGTCAGCGTCGCGTCGCCCAAAGACAATAGAACATCCATCCTTTGCGCACCCTCTTCGGGGCGCCAAAGTGCTGTGGCCTCAAGCCGATCATATTTGGTAAGGGCCGTCATATTTGGACGCGGCCTTCTGCTCGTTGTTGATTGCGCTTAGAATAGCGACAACCGAACCGCCCGGCAATTAGAACCGATCAGTCTGATGATCTTGCCCAATCTCGAAGTTGAAATTTCTGGATTTTTCCGGTGGACGTTTTTGGAAGTTCGCAAAACTCGATCTGTTTTGGGGTCTTGAACCCAGCCAAACGTTCGCGCGCAAAGGCGATCAACTCACCCTCGCTCACGTCGGCGCCGTCCTTCAGTTCGACATAGGCACATGGGATTTCCCCCCATTTATCGTCGGGCTTTGCGACCACGGCGCAAAGGCTGACCGCCGGGTGATGCATCAAAACACCCTCCACTTCGACCGAGCTGACATTTTCTCCGCCCGAAATGATGATGTCTTTCGACCGGTCGGTGATTTTGATGTAGCCATCCGGCGATTGGTAAGCCACATCGCCCGAATGGAAATATCCACCGGCAAAGGAGTCTGCAGTCGCTTCAGGTTTTTTCAAATACCCTTTCATGACCGAATTGCCCCGGATCATGATCTCGCCGGTGGTTTCACCGTCCATCGGAACCTGAGACATGCCTTCGTCCAAAACAGTGATGTCTTCCATCTGTGGGAACGCAACGCCTGTGCGGGCTTTGATCGTGGCGCGATCCTCTTGCGGAAGTTCATCCCATTCAGGACCGTTCCACAGACATTCGGTGACATGGCCATATGTTTCGGTCAGGCCGTAAACCTGCGTGACATTGAAGCCCATCGGCTCGATCGCGGCGAGAGTGGCGGCAGCAGGTGGCGCACCGGCAGTGAACACCTCGACCACATGATCAAAGGTGCGTCGATCAGTTTCAGGCGCGTTTACGATCATGTTCAACACGATCGGCGCACCGCCAAAATGGGTCACACCTTCATCCGCAATGGCATCGTAAACTGCGCTGGCCGTGATCGTCCGACAGCACACGATGGTTCCGCCTAACAGCGGCATCATCCAGCTGTGGTTCCAGTTGTTGCAGTGAAACAGGGGCACGATGGTCAGATAGCGTGGATACAACTGCATGTTCCAGCTGATCGGCGTGCCCATTGTCATCAGGTACGCGCCGCGATGGTGATAGACCACGCCTTTGGGACGTCCTGTCGTGCCAGATGTATAGTTCAGCGCGAGGCTTTCCCATTCGTCTTCGGGCATGATCCAGTCGAAGCCCGGATCCCCTTCGGCAAGCAAAGCCTCGTATTCGGGATAGCGACCAGTGGCGGGGAAACCTGCATCAGGGGCAGCAACTTCGATGATTTCGGGCCGTTGGCTTGCCCCGTCTTTTTCCATTTGATCAAGTGCTGCTTCGGCCAGGGGCAAAAGCTCGGTGTCGACCAGCACGGCTTTGGCTTCCCCGTGCGCGAAGATATAGACCACCGTGTCCACATCCAGCCGCGTGTTAATGGTGTTCAGAACCGCACCACAGGCCGGGATACCAAAGCTGGCTTCGATATGGGGAAGGATGTTGGGTAACAATGTCGCCACCACGTCGCCGGGGCGTATGCCGCGGGTCGCCAAGGCAGACGCCAGTTGACTGACGCGGTCGTGGTATTGCGCATAGGTCAGCCGTCGCGCTCCGTCCACGATTGCCTCGCGACCGGCAAAAACCTTTGATGCCCGTTTAAGATGGGACAGGGGGGTTAACGGGACATAGTTTGCCGCGCATTTCTCCAAACCTGATTCATCTGCCATCCAACCCATGCAAGCTCCTCCCAAAGCGATGTGTTTTCCTGATCCGTGTCGTTTTATGAGTGGACCCCAGCCGGACCTCTGTGGTCAATGGCCTGAAGAGGCTTTTTTAAGAAGGAAAACGACATGGGGGCGGACAGGCCACTTGCTGCGGCAGGGTTCATCTTTGCTGCAATGTTCCTTCTGGGGTTTTTTGACAACCTTGTGCGTCAGATCGCACCCGAGCTGGGCCTTTGGCAATTCCACATGATGCGGTCGATCATGGCGTTTGGATTATTTGCCCTGATCGCGCTGTCTGGCCGCGCGCGTTTGCGTCCAATTCGTATGTGGGCTGTGATGGCGCGCGGTGGTTTGGCCGCGTTGGCGATGTTGCTTTACTTCGGCGGGCTGGGATTTCTGCCTGTGGGGCAGGTAGCCTCAGGATTGTTCACCGCACCGATCTGGGTGATGTTGTTGTCGGCCATGTTTTTTGGCAAGCCGATTGGCTTCATGCGCCTTGGGGCAGCCATCGTCGGGTTCATCGGCGTTTTGATCGTGCTTGACCCATTCACTGAGGGCATACGACCCGCTGTTGTCGTGCCGATGGCAGCCGGGTTCTTTTATGCCCTTGGGGCAATCGCCACCCGGCAGTGGTGTACCGGAGAAAGCGCCATGTCGATGCTACTGGCTTTCTTCTTTTGGTTGGGGGTTTTCGGAACGATCGGCACAGTCATCACGACCGTTTGGCCACATGAAGTGCCAAGCGGCGCAGATGGATTCATTTTGCGTGGTTTGGTCTGGCCCAGCCCTTGGGCATTGTTCATCACCTTCCTGCAGGCGATTGGATCGTTGATTGCTGTCGGGCTGGTCTTCCGAGGTTACCAATTGGGAGACGCGGCACAAGTTGCCATCTACGAATACTCGTTACTGGCTTTCGCGGCAATTTGGAGCTTTGTTCTTTACGGCGACCGTGTTGGGTCAAGTGCCGTGTTGGGCATGGTGCTGATCGTGGTGTCTGGCGTGGTGATCTCTTTACGCTCGCGCAGTGGCGCAACGGACGCTAATCATCCCACATAGTCCTTTCGTTTCGGTTGCGACCGAACGCGAATATCTCAGGATCAGAAAGCACTATGGCCCGAGCGGAGCTCAGGCCATAGGTGTTTTATCAAGCTGCGTCTTGCGCGCTGTCGAAGCGACCGTAGAACGTATCGCCTTTGCCAGCCAGATCACGCAACAGCGCCGGAGTGGTGAAGCGCGCGCCGTGAGCGTCGGTCAAACCATCGCAGATTTCCACCGCTTTACCTGCGCCGATCATGTCCAGCCAGCTGAACGGACCGCCAGACCAAGGCGCAAAGCCCCAAGCCAGGATCGCGCCCACGTCGCCTTCGCGGATGTCTTCCAACACGCCTTCTTCCAGAGCGCGGACAGCTTCCAGAACTTGGCTCATCATCAGGCGATGCTTCACTTCGGTCAGGTCAGGCTGATCGTCGGCCAGTTGGAACTTGTCGCCAAGACCTTCCCACAGACCAGCGCGTTTGCCTTTGGCGTCATAATCGTAGAAGCCAGCGTTGGATTTGCGGCCCAAACGGCCTTCGTCGGCCATCCAGAAGATGATATCGTCGACAGCCGCGTCAGGATAATCGTCGCCCATCGCTGCCTTCGTGGCTTTGGCGATCTTCACACCCAAATCGATCGAGGTCTCATCGACCAGCTGCAGCGGTCCAACCGGGAAACCCAGCAATTTCGCAGCGCCTTCAACCAGCGCGGGCGAAACACCTTCACCAACCATGCGCATGCCTTCGTTGATGTAAGGAATGATGCAGCGGTTGCAGTAGAAGAAGCGCGCGTCGTTCACAACAATCGGAGTCTTGCGGATCTGACGCACATAATCCAGCGCTTTGGCGACCGCACGTCCGCCGGTTTCTTTACCTTTGATGATTTCAACCAGCATCATGCGCTCAACGGGTGAGAAGAAGTGGATGCCGATGAACTGATCAGGCCGTGCGGACGCTTTCGCCAGCTCGGTGATCGGCAGGGTCGAGGTGTTGGTGGCATAGATGCAATCTTCGCCCACGACGGCCTCGACCTTTTTGGTCATCTCGGCCTTCACGCCCACATCTTCGAAGACCGCTTCGATGATCAGGTCGGCACCCTTGAGCGCCTCAAGATCGGTCGTTGCGGTGATGGCCAACAGTACAGCCTCTTTCTTCTCAGGTGTGGCTTTGCCGCGCTTGATGCCTTTGTCTAGATAACCCTCGGAATAGGCCTTGCCGCGATCTGCAGCTTCTTGGGTCTGGTCGATCAAGACCACTTCCATGCCTGCCATCGCGGATACCAGCGCGATGCCAGCCCCCATCATGCCTGCGCCCAGAACGCCAACTTTCTTAACCGACTGGTCATCCACGTCTTTCGGACGTACCGCGCCTTTTTCCAGCGCTTGCTTGTTGATGAACAGCGAGCGGATCATGGCGCTGGAGGACGGGTTCATCAGAACGTTCACAAACCAACGGCATTCCACGCGAAGCGCGTCATCGAAGGGCACCATCGCGCCTTCGTAAACAGCAGCCAGCAGAGCCTTGGCGGCAGGGTAGACGCCATTGGTCTTGCCGTGGATCATCGCAGCCGCACCGACGAAGGTCTGGAAACCTGCAGGGTGATAAGGCGCGCCGCCGGGCATTTTGTAGCCCTTTGCGTCCCATGGTTTCACGATGTCGGCGTCGGTAGCGTTCAGAACCCATTCTTTCGCGCGGGCTTGCAGCTCATCCGCCGGAACAACCTCGTCGATCAGGCCCGCAGATTTGGCTTTGTCGGGCGAAACGGTCTTGCCTTCCAAAAGGAACGGCGCCGCCACCATCGCGCCCATCTTGCGCACAAGGCGCGTTGTGCCGCCAGCGCCGGGGAAGATGCCGACCATAATCTCGGGCAGGCCGATCTTGGCCTTGGGATTGTCGGCGGCAATGATACGGTGGCAAGACAGCGGGATTTCCAGACCGATGCCAAGCGCGATGCCGGGCAGGGCGGCGACAATCGGTTTGCCGCCTTTGTTGGTCTTGGCGTCCATGCCTGCGCGCTCAATCTTGCGCAGCACGGCATGCATGCCCATCACACCGTCGAACAGCCCCTTGGCAGGGTTGTCACCCGCATCACTTTTCATCTGCGCGATCACGTTCAGGTCCATCCCGCCTGCAAAGTCTTTCTTTGCCGAGGTGATGATTGCGCCTTTGATCGCGTCATCTGATAACACGGTGTCGATATGGTCGTTCAGTTCTTCCAATGCTGTGTACGACAGCACGTTCATGGACTTCCCAGGCACGTCCCAGGTGATGGTTGCAACGCCATCTGCGTCTGTCTTCAATGTAAAGTCGGTCATTGGTCGTCTCCCTTTTGAGGGTATTTTGTTCCATCCAGATGGGTGTAGCCCGCTGGCGTCGCCAGCATGTCCAATCCGGGATAATGGCACGTGTTTTCAGGATCTCGCGTGCCTATGATCAGGTATGTCGCATCCGCATCACTGTCATTGCGCAATTGATGCGCAACCTTGGTGTTCGCTTTCCAAGCGCAGGCATCACCTTGAGTGATGATGGCCTCTTCGCCATCCTCGATCACAGTCAACTCGCCCGCCAGCATGTAAAGGAACTCGTCTTCACGATCCTCCCAATGCTGTTGTGAGCTGACCGCACCGGGATGCAGCGTTTCAAGCGAAACGCCATATTGCGTCAGACCGCCAGCATCCCCCAAGGCCTGCCACATCATGCGGCCAGCCGGAAGGGTATAAGGCGCCGGGTAGGTGTCCTTGGATACTGTCGGTTCAACACTGTCCTTGCGGATGATCATGTTTAGACCCGTTCGATGATGGTTGCAGCACCCATGCCAGAACCGATGCACAGCGTGGCCAGACCGGTTTCGAGGTCGGACCTCTCCATTTCATCGAGCAGAGCACTTAGGATCATCGCGCCCGTGCCACCCAGCGGGTGACCCATCGCAATGGCGCCGCCGTTCACGTTCACCTTGTTGGTGTCGGCATCAAACGCTTGGATGAAGCGTAGGACAACGGATGCGAAAGCTTCGTTGACTTCGAACAGATCGACATCGCCGAAATTCATGCCAGCGGCTTGCAACACACGCTCGGTCGCGGGGACCGGGCCGGTCAACATGATCGTCGGATCTGTGCCGACTTTCGATGTTGCTTTGACGCGCGCGCGCGGCTTCAAACCGTGACGCTCGCCAAATTCCTTGTTGCCGATCAGGATGGCTGCAGAGCCGTCCGCGATACCCGACGAGTTACCCGCGTGGTGCACGTGGTTGATCTTTTCCAAGTGCGGGTATTTCAGAAGTGCAACGGCATCAAAGCCCGGCATCTGTTCTCCCATCATTTGGAACGATGGGTTCAATCCACCCAGCGTTTGCATGGTGGTCTCGCGGATCATTTGATCTTCGGACATGATCTCAAGCCCGTTTTGATCCAGTACCGGAATGATCGACTTGAAGCGTCCGTCTGCACGTGCGGCGGCCGCGCGTTTTTGGCTTTCCACAGCATAGGCGTCACAGTCGTCGCGCGAGAACCCGTATTCGGTGGCGATGATGTTGGCCGAGATGCCCTGAGGGACGAAATAGGCTTTCATCGCCAGATGCGGATCAGCAGCAATTGCGCCGCCGTCCATGCCCATGGGCACGCGGCTCATGCTTTCCACGCCACCGGCGATATACGCGTCACCTGCGCCGCCTTTGACTTGGTTGGCGGCCATGTTCACAGCTTCCAAACCCGAGGCGCAGAAACGGTTGATCGACACGCCTGGAATACGCTCATCCAGATCGGAATAGAGCACCGAGGAACGCGCCAGACAGGCACCTTGTTCGCCCACTTGGGTTACGTTGCCCCAGATCACGTCCTCGACGGCGTGGCCCTCAAGGTTGTTACGCTCTTTCAAGGCATTCAGAGCCACGGAAGACAGGCGAACGGCAGTCACTTCGTGCAAAGTGCCGTCTTTTTTGCCTTTGCCACGCGGCGTGCGCACGGCGTCATAGATATAGGCGTCAGTCATCGTTGATCCTTTCGAAATCACGCGCGGTCCGCAGGGGAACCGGGCATCAGGTCATAGGGGTGTTTCCAGCCGGGCGTTTCCGAAATCCGGGTCAGCCAAGCGTCAATTGCGGGCCATTCGGTGCGGTCAAAGCCGAAGGGTTCAGGATAATACAGGTATCCGCAGCACGAGATGTCAGCGATGGTAAGCTGATCGCCCACCAGCCAATCGCGGCTGGAAAGCTCGGTTTCCAGTATCTTATATGCGGATTTGAGGCGTGCCTGATTAAAGGCGATCACTTCTTGGGGGCGTTTTTCTTCGGGCAGGAAGTTCATCAGGAACCGGGTCAGCCCAGCGGTCGAGGACATTTTGTGATTGTCCCAAAACTGCCAGCGCAGAATCTCGCGTCGCTCAGCTGCGCTGCGTCCGCCCAACTTGCCAGATTTCGAAGCGACATAATCCTGCATCACGCCGGATTGGGTCAGGGTGACATCACCGTCGATCAAAACGGGCACTTCCCCCATCGGGTTCAGCTCGCGGAACTCTGGGGTGCGCGTTTCGCCACCGAAGAAGTCTACGAAGACCGGCTCCCATTCAAGGCCGGACAGTTCAAGCGCAAGTGCTGCCTTATAGGCGTTTCCGCTTTCGCCGAAGCAGTGGAGTTTGATGGTCATGGCGTCCCCTCCCAGAGATGTTGTTTCAGCGTTTGCGTGCGACCAGCTCAGCTGTGAACAGGCGCAGCCGTTCGTTCAGGTTATCTTGCTTAGTCACACTGTCGAAATTCTCGAAGAGAAAGGACAGGGCTTCGTTTTCATCTAGCCCTGCCTCACGTGCGAAACGTTTCAGCCGACGGTGCCCTTCCTCTGTCATAGCGCAGGGGAAACGGCGGGTCAGTTTGAAACGTTTCGGCATGATCTCTCCTTACATGTTCGCCCGGATCAGAATGCGTCTGCGTCCAAGGCCATCACCGTGTCCGCACCGCTTTCGATCCGTGACAAATGCATGGACGTGGCGGGCAGGCGGCGTGCCATATAGTAGCGCGCTGTGGTCAGCTTGGTCTCGTAAAACGCTGCGTCGCCTTCACCGGTCGCCAAGGCATCCAGTGCGGCGCGGGCCTGACGCGCCCACATGAAGCCAAGGCAGACATGGCCAAACAGGTGCATGAAGTCATACGAACCAGCCAGTGCGTTGTTGGGGTTTTTCGCCGCCGATTGCATGAAATACATGGCCGAGGCTTGCAGATGTTTCGAAGCCGTTTTCAGCGGTTTGATGAAGTCCTTCATCTCGTCGCTATCCTGCTCTTTGCAATAGGATTTGATCATGTCGAAGAATGCCATGATCGGCTTGCCGCCATCAGCCGCCAACTTACGACCGACAAGATCCAGCGCCTGAACGCCGTTTGCGCCTTCGTAGATCTGAGCAATGCGGGCGTCACGGGTGAACTGGCTCATGCCATGTTCTTCGATGTAACCGTGGCCGCCATAGACCTGCTGTGCCAACACGGTCATGTCGTAACCCTGATCGGTCAGGAAACCCTTCAGAACCGGGGTCATCAGGCTGATCAGCCCATCGGCGTCTTTGTCTTCCGAACGATGCGCCTGATCAATCAGCTGCGCACCCCATAGAAGGAATGCACGTGCACCTTCGACAAAGCTTTTCTGATCCATCAGTGACCGGCGTATATCCGGGTGCACAATCAGTGGATCTGCCGGGCCATCGGGGTTTTTCACGCCGGTCACGTCGCGCCCTTGCAGGCGGTCCTTGGCATAGATCACTGCGTTCTGATAGGCGGCCTCTGCCTGTGCCAGACCCTGCATGGCCACGCCCAGACGTGCTTCGTTCATCATGGTGAACATGGCGCGCATGCCTTTGTGCATGTCGCCCAACAGGAACCCAGTTGCCTCGTCATAGTTCATGACGCAGGTCGAGTTGCCGTGGATGCCCATTTTCTTTTCGATATTTCCAACCGACACACCGTTGCTTGCACCAACCGATCCATCTGCGTTCACGTTGAACTTCGGCACGATAAACAGGGAAACGCCTTTGATGCCCTCGGGGCCACCCGGGATTTTCGCCAGCACAAGGTGGATGACGTTGTCTGACATGTCGTGGTCGCCAGCCGAGATGAAGATCTTCTGGCCCGAAACCTTGTAAGACCCGTCGTCCTGCGGTTCGGCCTTGGTGCGCATCAGACCCAGATCGGTACCGCAATGCGGTTCCGTCAGGTTCATGGTGCCGGTCCATTCACAGCTGACCATCTTGGGCAGATAGGTCGCTTTCTGGTCATCCGTACCGTGCGCCAGAATGGCCGAAGCCGCACCGTGGGTCAGGCCTTGGTACATGGTGAACGCTTGGTTGGCCGCCGAAAACATCTCGCCTACCGCGGTGCCCAGAAGGACGGGCATGTTCTGACCGCCAAATTCCTCGGGCATGTCCAGACCGGTCCAGCCGCCTTCTTTCATTTGCTCGAAAGCGTCTTTGAAGCCAGTTGGCGTGTAAACGACGCCGTTTTCCAGCCGACAGCCTTCCTGGTCACCAACAACATTCAGCGGGGTCAGAACCTCGCTGGCCACCTTGCCAGCTTCTTCCAGCACCGCACTGGTGAAGTCAGGTTCAAGATCGGCGTAACCGGGGATATCCGATTGATCGGCCTTCAGCACTTCGTGCAAGAGAAAAGCCATGTCTTTGGTGGGCGCAGTATAGCTGGGCATGGTTAAGCGTCCTTTCTGGAGATCACATTATTCATCGAACGAGGCGACTTTCTTGTCGGCCCATTCCAGTTGTTCTGTCAGATCGGCGATTGCGTCTGTCAGCTCTTCACGTTGGCGCTTCAGGCCTTCCAGATGCTCACGCGCAACTTCAACGGTGCGCACAAGCTGGGTCTGTTGTTGGTCCCCCATATCGTAGAGGTCCAAGAGTTGACGGATTTCTTCCAGTGCAAAGCCAAAGCGTTTGCCGCGCAGAATCAGCTTCAGGCGCGCGCGATCGCGTTTGGTGAACAGTCGCTTTTGGCCTTCCCGAACAGGGGAAAGCAGTTCTTTTGCTTCATAAAAGCGAAGCGTGCGCGCGGTCACATCGTACGCATCACACATTTGACGAATGGTCATAAGGTCGTCGGTCATTCGATACTCCATTCATTCCGACACTGGCCGAACATCTGACCAGTTGTGTGTACTATATAGGTTGACGTTTACGTAAATGTAACGTGACGTCGCGTTCTTTCCTGTCGTGGCGTAAAGCCTTTTTTAACTGGGGAATGACAACATTTTGATTTTCAAACGAAAAATCGCTGACCTAAGGGAAGCGGCAAATTGCCGGAGAAATCATGGATTTCACCGATAAGGACGCTTTAGACGCCGTTTTGCGACGAATCGACGTTGTTTATCTTGGTTCAGCTAAGGGCCGAAGCCACGTCATCACGCAGCTTCTGAAGATCGGTAATGCTCTCTATCAGCTCTTCTTGCTGTTCACGAAGCGCTTTAAGCTGACGGTCGGCCAGCTCGATCCATGCGCGGTTTTGGGCGTCGGTGCCCATTTCATCATAGATCAAAAGCCACTGACGCAGCTCTTCCAACGAGAAGCCGAAACGCCGCCCGCGCAGAATCAATGTCATACGGGCAACTTCGCGCGGGGTGTAGAACCGAGAGCGACCTTCCTTCTCGGGTGTCAGTAGCTCGATATACTCGTAATATCTAAGCGTACGCGGGGTTACGTCGAACTTTGCGCACATTTCCTTGAATGTCAGCCGATCCTCGGACATCGCGCCCCCCTTGGTTGGTCTTCACCCAACCGTAGAGGACCGCGCCCTTGGGTGCAATTCAGTAGAACCACTCAATTTGGGCGAATATCTAGTTCATGAAGCCCGGTGCGAGGAAATAGAACGCGTAGGCCAAGATCATCGCTGGAATGGTGGAATACAGCGTCGCATAGATCGCAGCTTTCGGGTTCAGCGCGATGGCCGGGAACAGCGCGTCCCCGTCATTAGACACCGCATTCCCCATAAGGGCCGCGAAGGGGATCACCCCATTCAGGTAAAGCGTGGCCACCAAGACCTGCGGACCACAGCCGGGAATAAGGCCAATCAAGACGCCCATCAAAGGCAAAAGCGGAGCGACAGATTGGAACATAAGTTCAAGATCAAGACCTGCGAATTCCGCCACATAGTCATAGGCCAGATAAGCACCTATCACCCAGACCGAAATAAAGCTGGTTTCTTCTGCCATTCGGGTGAGCGGGCTGTCTTTTGCGTTCGTCATGGCAGAAACCTTTGACGTCGCCCACATGGACAACCCAAGGAACGTGCCTACGAGTGCCAGATACTGGATAGGCAAGCCAAAGATGTGGCTGACATCGATCTGTCCAAGCTGCATGGCCCCGACATAGAAACCGGGGATCGCCAGCAACAGATATGCGATGTCTTGCGGGCGCGTTCTTCCGATAAGTGGCGCCAGATCGCAGCTTGCTAAGGTCGAGGCGCGGTATTCAACGGAATGGAAATAATCCACCAGCCAGCCCGACAAGATGCCGACAGCCAAAGACAGGGGAAGGACCACCATCGCTGCATCAGGACGCGTTGCGATAAGCAGGAATGCTGCATCCCCCATGGTCGCGGTCAGCGTTGCAACCACGGCTCCAAAGCCAACATGGCCGGAACTATAGGCTGCAACGACAACAACCGCTCCACCACACCCAGGCGTGGATCCAAGAAGCGCCGCCAGAGGTACCTGCGCGCGTTTTGATTTCGACAGAACCTCGCCGATGTCAAAGTTGAAAAGCCGCTCTGCCCCGTAGAACAAAAGCAGCGTTGCAGCGACAAACACAGACACCTGCACATAGGCATCGGTCATTAACTCGCGCGTCAACTCTCCCAAGTGACCAGGAGCCACAGCGAGAGCCGTCATAACCGCCAAAACTATCAGGCGTTTTGGGCGCATCATGCCCATTGGGGCAGTAAGGGTGGTTGCGTCGCTCATCTTGTCACTTTTAATTGAGAATAATTCTTAATTGCGAAAGTAGGGTCTGGACGTAGGGATTGCAAGCGCCAATAAATGGGCCACACAGCAAGCAAGAGGCGCATCCATGATCAAGGGACTAACCCCCGAGAAAAAAGCCGAGATTGCCCGGAAGTTTACCGAGGCGATCCCTCATTGCGGCGCGCTTGGTATGACGCTGGACGATTTGGGTGATGGCGAGGCTGTGATGTCCTTGCCGTATGACGAAAAGCTTGTTGGTGACCCACGTACAGGCGTGATTCATGGCGGCGCGGTGTCGGCTTTGCTGGATACCTGCTGTGGGTCGGCTGTAATGAGCCATCCAAATGCGCCTGCAATTACGGCCACAATTGATCTGCGCATTGATTATATGCGTCCTGCGACGCCCGGCCAAAAGATCACAGCAAAGGCGACCTGCTATCATGTCACGCGCTCGGTCGCGTTTGTGCGGGCTGTGGCGTTGGACGAAGACGAGGGTCGCCCCGTGGCAACTGCCACTGGCGCGTTTACAGCAGATGGTGACCCCAAACGCCGGTCAACGGAAATCTCAAGCGAGATCACAGGCGAGGCAGGCGCATGAGCAAATCACGCAAACGTCCCGAACCCGTCGAAGTGGTGAAGCAACGCCGCGACGTCGCCCTTGCAGGGCTGGTCGACGGCATTCCGTATGTGCAGTTCCTTGGTATCAAGATCGAACGACATGGCGACGAACTGACCGCTGTTTTGCCCTTTGACGAAAAGCTGATCGGCAATCCGCTTTTGCCCGCCATTCATGGCGGTGTTACGGCCGCGTTCCTGGAAACCGCTGCGGTTATCCAGCTTAGCTGGGCGACACTGTGGGAAGACATGGAAAGCGGTGCGCTGGACCCAACAACGCTTGGACCGGAGAACATGCCTTACCTGCCCAAGACAATTGACTTTTCCATCGATTACCTGCGCTCGGGCTTGCCACGTGATGCCTATGCGCGTGCGCGTGTGGTACGGCAGGGGCGGCGCTATGCGTCCGTTCTTGTAGAGGCCTGGCAGGACCAGCGTGGCAAGCTTTATGCACAGGCTACCGGGCATTTCCTAATGCCTAATTCGTGACCAATACACTTACCCATCGCCGCATTCTAGCAGTCGCAGGCCCTATTGTTCTGTCCAACGTGACCGTGCCCATTCTGGGGCTGGTCGACACGGGCGTGATCGGACAGATGGGGGCGGCGGCCCCGATTGGAGCAGTCGGCATTGGCGCGGTGATCCTGTCGAGCCTCTATTGGGTGTTCGGCTTTCTGCGCATGGGCACAACCGGATTGACCGCGCAGGCCCATGGGGCAGGGCGCACAGGCGAAGTTGCCGCCATGTTGACCCGCGCACTGATGATCGCCGCAGTTGGTGGTGTCGGCCTGATTGCACTACAACTTCCTTTGTTCTGGGCGGCGTTCCAATTGGCACCCGCCTCGGCCGAGGTCGAGGCGATGGCGCGCGACTACATGTCCATCCGCATCTGGGGCGCCCCCTTTGCGATCTCGGTCTATGCCTTCACTGGGTGGCTTATCGCGCTGGAACGCGCGCGCGCTGTTTTGGTGCTTCAGGTGGCGATGAATGGCGTGAACATCGCGCTGGATTTGTGGTTCGTGTTGGGGCTGGGCTGGGGCGTCGAAGGTGTGGCCATCGCCACTCTGATCGCCGAGTTCACCGGCGGCGCGCTGGGGCTTTGGCTCTGCCGGGACATGTTTGGGTCACCGGCTTGGCGCGACTGGGTGCGGGTGTTGGACGGTCCGACCCTGAAAAACATGGCTGTGGTGAACATAGATATCCTAATCCGTTCACTTCTGCTGATGGCGGTGTTCACCAGTTTCATGTTCTACGGGGCTGGTCTGTCAGATGCAGAACTGGCAGCCAATCAGGTATTAATGCAATTCCTTCATGTGACAGCCTACGCGATGGATGGGTTCGCCTTCGGGGCCGAGACCTTTGTGGGACAAGCGCTGGGTGCACGGAAGCGGGCAGCCCTTCGGCGCGCATCGGTCATGTCGAGCTTATGGGGGGCTGGGATTTCTTGCGCATTGGCGCTGGGCTTTGTGATACTAGGCCGCTGGGCCATCGACATCATGACAACTGCAGAAGACGTACGTCAGGTAGCCCGGACGTTTCTGCCTTACATGGTGTTGGCGCCGTTACTGGGTTGGCCGGCGTGGATGCTGGATGGCATTTTTATCGGGGCCACACGCACGGGCGACATGCGCAACATGATGGTGATTTCTGCGGTGATTTACTTTGCGGCGGTCTATGCATTGATGCCGAGCCTTGGAAATCACGGGCTGTGGGTGGCACTGCTGATCTCGTTCATCGCAAGGGGGGCAACGCTTGGTTGGCGATACCCAGCGTTGGAACGCGCGGCGTCCTAGACCCCTTACAGAATATCCAGCACGCTTTCAGGTGGTCGCCCCATGGCGGCTTTGCCATCTTTCAAAACAATGGGACGCTCGACAAGGATTGGGTGGGCGACCATCGCAGCGATCAGATCGTCATCGGGTGTGTCCGCCGACAGGCCCAGCTCTTTGAACAGCTTCTCGCCCTTGCGCGTGATGGCAATTGCGGCCACGCCAAGTGCAGCCAAAGCGGCGCGAATTTCGGCCTCGGTCGGGGCGTCGTCCAAGTAACGTCGCACAGTCAATGCTTCGCCGCGTTCTTCCAAAAGCGCCAGTGTCTGGCGTGATTTTGAACAGCGCGGGTTGTGCCAAATCTCGGTCATAGCCAGTCACCTCGTCCAGAGCCGACAGCATCCGCTACGCTGTCAAATCCATCACGTTCCAACAGCGCGTCTAAGCCAAGCGCGATATCCTCAACCAAGCTTAGCCCGTGATAAGCAAGCGAGGAATAGAGCTGCACAACCGAAGCACCTGCCCGGATTTTCTGGTATGCGTCTTCGGCTGATGCGATGCCGCCTACCCCCACCAAAGGCATTTGCCCGTCTGTCAGCTGGGATAGGCGCGCCAGCACGCGTGTGGACTTTTCGAACAAAGGTGGGCCAGATAATCCGCCAGCCTCGTCTTTATGCTCACTTTTCAAACCTTCGCGCGACAACGTGGTGTTGGTGGCGATCACTGCATCCACATTAACCTCTTGCGCAACACCGGCCACTTCCGCCAGTTCGTCATCGGTCAAATCGGGGGCGATTTTCAAAAAGATGGGCGTATATTTGTCATGCCCGCCGCGTGCATCCAGCACACCCTGAAGCAATCCGCGCAACGCATCCGCACCTTGCAGATCGCGCAGCTTTTCGGTGTTGGGGGACGAGACATTCACGGTTACGAAATCGACAAATGGACCGCAGCAGTTGAAGACCTTCACATAGTCCGCTGCGCGATCATCGCTGTCTTTGTTGGCCCCAAGGTTAAGTCCTACGGGAACGGGACGCTGGCGCGACCGGCGAGTCAGCCGGGCGGCGGCGGCCTCCATCCCTTCGTTGTTAAAGCCAAACCGGTTGATGACGGCCTGGTCTTCGGTCAGACGAAACAGGCGTGGTTTCGGGTTGCCGGGCTGCGGGCGTGGGGTGACGGCACCGACTTCAACAAAGCCAAAACCGGCCTGCGTCAGCGCGTCTACAACGGTGGCGTTCTTGTCATACCCAGCGGCAAGTCCCACTGGATTGGTCATCTCCATCCCGCAAAACGTGGTCTTCAGGCGATCCGAGGTCACAATACCGGGCATCGGCACCACACCCGCCTTCATCGCCATCAGCGCAAGGCTGTGCGAGCGTTCTGGATCCACCTGATGCAGGGCCTTAAGGGCAATTTTCTCAATCAGGTTCATGCCATATCCTCCGGGAACACATGGCCATCATCTTCGAAGGGCAGGGGGTGATCCCACAGCACCTCGGAAAACATCAATTCGCGGAAAAGATGGGGGAACAAAGCGCCACCGCGTGATGGCTCCCATTTCAGCGCTCCACCCATTGCGTCTGTTTCAAAGGCGACAAGGACCAGCCCGTCTTCCTCGGCGAAATGTTTTGCGGCGGTTTCACGCACCTGTTCGGCGGTCGAGAAATGAATGAACCCATCCTGAACATCGATAGGAGCGCCGGTGGTCTTCCCGGCCATCTTGAACGCTTGCCATTCGGCAGCCCGAAGGATCTTGTATATTTGCATGGTCCCCATGTGCCGCGTTGCTTTGCAGGCGTCAAGCAATGATGACGAATGTAGGCTTTTGCGCCAGCTTTCCGATCATCTTCGCGTTACGTTAATCCGCCACTTGATCACGAGAGTTTTGACAAGACAGGCCGACTCACGCCACGCTCGTCATCAAGTTGTATAAATGACAGGGGGATCCCATGATTAAACGTCTTTTGACTTCAGCCGCTGCGCTGGCTGTGACCACGGGGGCTGCGACGGCGGATTACACGCTGACAGTTCTGCACACCAATGATTTCCACGCCCGCTTCGAACCGATTAGCAAATACGACAGTGGTTGCTCGGCCGAGGACAACACAGAAGGCAAGTGCTTTGGTGGTTCGGCCCGTCTGCAAACAGCGGTCGACGAAGCCCGTACGCGCACCAATAACTACATTCTTGTTGATGGCGGCGACCAATTCCAAGGCACGCTTTTCTACACCTACTACAAGGGTAAACTTGCCGCAGAGATGATGAACCAAATGGGTTACGACGCGATGACCGTCGGCAACCACGAATTTGACGATGGCCCAGAAGTGCTGCGTGGCTTCATGGATGCGGTGAACTTCCCCGTGTTGATGTCCAATGCGGATGTCTCGGGCGAGCCTTTGCTGCATGAAAAACTGGCGAAATCCACCGTGATCGAACGTGGAGGCGAGAAGCTTGGCCTGATCGGCCTGACCCCGCAAGACACGGACGAGCTCGCGTCGCCGGGGCCGAATGTTATCTTCACTGATCCGGTTGAGGCCGTGCAAGGTGAAGTCGACAAACTGACCGAGATGGGCGTGAACAAGATCATCGTTCTCAGCCACTCTGGTTATGGTGTGGACCAGAAGGTTGCCGCTGGAACCACCGGCGTTGACGTGATCGTGGGCGGTCACACCAACACGCTTCTGTCCAACACCAACGAACGCGCGGAAGGTCCTTACCCGACCATGGTCGGCTCAACCGCGATCGTTTCGGCCTATGCCTACGGCAAATTTCTGGGCGAGCTGAACGTGACGTTTGACGATGATGGCAACATCACCGAAGCCAAGGGCGAGCCGCTGATCATGGATGGCGGTGTGCATGAGCACGAAGCCACCAAGGCGCGTATTGCCGAAGCCGCAGCGCCGCTGGAAGAAATTCGTCAGCGTGTGGTTGCTGAGACTGCCGAGGCGATTGATGGCGAACGCGGGTCGTGCCGGGCGATGGAATGCGCCATGGGCAACATCATTGCTGACGCGATGCTGGAACGCGTGAAAGATCAGGGCGTCGAAATTGCCATTCAAAACGGTGGCGGTATCCGTGCTTCGATTGACGCCGGAGAGGTGACCATGGGCGAAGTGCTGACGGTGCTTCCGTTCCAGAACACGCTGTCGACTTTCGAAGTGACCGGCGAAACCATCATTGCGGCGCTTGAAAACGGTGTCAGCCAACATGAAGAAGGCGCAGGCCGTTTCCCACAGGTCGCGGGCATGACTTATGCCTTTGATGTCTCGAAAGAACCGGGAAGCCGTGTTTCCGACGTGATGGTGGGCGGTGCGCCGATTGACCCCGCAAAGGTCTATGGCGTTGTGTCCAACAACTATGTGCGCAATGGCGGAGACGGTTACAAAATGTTCCGCGACGCACAGAATGCATATGACTTTGGTCCAGATCTGGCTGATGTAACTGCGGAGTACATGGCTAAGATGGGTCCGGTGAAGCCGATGCTGGACGGCCGTATCTCTAAGAAATAAGCAAGTTAGACTTGCCCTAAGCCTCCGGCGTTTACGCGTCGGGGGCTTTTTCGTGTCCAAAGCTTGGGTTAGGATAAGGGTATGGACCATCCCCTAAGCACCCTTATCGAACAGAAGATTCTTGAAGCGGAACAGGCCGGCGATTTCGATAACCTTGAAGGCGCGGGTAAGCCATTGCCCAAGGTCGACGACCCAGAAAACGCCGTGTTTACTCGGTTGGTTCAAGAAAGCGGCGCAGTACCCGAATTCGTTAGGCTCTCACGCGAACTTAAGCGCCTACGACAGGAACTGGCTGAAACAGGGGACCGCACGCGGCGCACGGACCTCATGAAGGAGATGTCGATGATGGACGCGCAGATCGAGCTGGCGCGCAAAGGCCGCTACTGACCGTTCCAGCGTTGTGTGGTCGCCAGAATACGGGCCGCGAAACGTCGTGCGGTGTTCAGGTCCTCGGGCAAAAGATCATCTTTGGCCCCAAGTTGTTCTGTCACCATCAAGCCCAACCAACTTCCGTCGCGGTTTAGGCCAGCCTTCTCGGGCTTCACGGGCGCGCCAATGTCGCTTGGCCCGACCCAGATCATGCCCATCTGGGCCGCAAAGGTAGACAGGCGTTGAAGCGTGGCCAGCTTGTCCCCGGACGGATGAATGGCTGAGGTGAACCCCGCTGCGATCTTGTTGTGCCACACCCCGTGTTCCCAACGCGTATCGACCTCTTCCAGAAACTGACTGAAGCGCGCGGCGGCTGACCCCATATAGGTGGGCGCGCCAAACACGATGGCGTGCGCTGCGTCTAGTGCTTGCCAATCCGCATCCGTAATAGCTTCCACATCAATCAGATGTGCGGGCGCACCAATTTCATCAGCCATAGCCGCCGCGATGCGGTGGGTATGGCCGAAGCCAGAGAAGTAGGGGATACAGATCGAGATTTTGGTCATGCTGCGACCATGAAAGAGATTTGCAAAAACGCCAAGGCCTCGTGTGGTTTTTCTTTCCCCACGACGTGCTCTGTGATCATCTGTCGGTGAACGGGAGAGACAAGATGACATTCACCGGACCCGAAATATGTGCCCGTGAGGCGCATGAAGTTGTAGCGCTTCTAAAACGAAAAGAGGTGTCGCCCGATGAGTTGATCGAGGCAGCAAAGACACGCATGGCGCAGGTGGAACCGCAAGTAAACGCGGTGCCGGTGCAGTGTGCTGATCGCGCACGGGCGGCGGCGCCAGCTTTGACGGGTGACACGGATCATCCTGGCTGGCTGGCAGGATTGCCTATTGGAATCAAGGATTTGACGGCTGTCGAAGGGGTGCCATCCACCAACGGAACAAAGTCTCTGGCAGAGTTTGTCCCAAAGGTAAGTGATCCGATCGTGACCCGGCTGGAATCACGCGGCGGTCTTGTCATGGGCAAAACAAACACACCTGAATACGGCGCTGGTGGGAACACATATAACGATGTGCACGGTGCCACGTTGAACCCTTGGGACACGCGGTTGAATGCGGGCGGGTCGTCCGGTGGGGCAGCTGTATCCTTGGCAACCTGGATCTCTCTGGCTCAGTCATGGGTCGGACCACGGCGGCAGCCTGCGCACGCCTGCTGCCTATTGTGGGATTGTCGGGCTTCGTCCCAGCCCGGGGCGATGCGCATCTGGTTCGGTCGCAGGGTTCATCGGCGAGGGCGTGCAAGGGCCAATGGCACGCTCGGTCATGGATTGCGCTTTGTTTTTGGACGCTATGTCGGGGTTTGAACCGCGTGCACCACTGTCGTTCCCAGAACCTGACGCACCCTTTCAAGACGCTGTGCACCGTGCTGATCCCAATTTACGCATTGCATTTGCCCCCGATCTGGGTGGTTTTGCGCCGGTGGACGCTGACATGTCGCGCTATCTTGCGCGGGCGATGGCCTCGATCGAGGGTGCAGGTGCGACGGTCGAAGAAACCTGCCCCGATCTGCCTGACTTAGAACGCACCTATCACGTGATCCGCGGTGGTATGTGGGCAGCGAATTTCGTCAAAGCACCGAAAAGCCTGACAAAGCATTTCAAACCTACGCTGGCCGAAAACCTTACCTTCGGTCTGTCCTTGACCGCCGAAGATATTGCCAAAGCACAGTTTTCCCGTTCGCAGATTTACGACAACATGCGCGCTTTTCTTGAGCGTTTCGACGTTCTGGCCTGCCCTGTGGTTGGCAATATGCCCCACCCGCAAGCCGAGGAATGGGTGCGCGAAGTGGGCGGTGAGACACTGACCGGGTACATGGATTGGTTGCGCTTTGCGTTCCTTGCGACGGTCGCCGGATTGCCCGCAATCTCAGTGCCTGTGGGTCTTTCGGACGAAGGCTTGCCGGTCGGACTGCAACTGATCGGGCCACCTCGGGGTGAGGCGAAACTTCTGGCGGCTGCTCGTGCAGTCGAAATTTTGATGGGTGGGCCGTTTGGTCCGATTGACGCTGTGGTTGGCAAAAGTTAAGCCAAACCCGAATTCAGGAGAGCCGACATGTATGAGCAAAATCATCTCGCCTACGCCATCTCGCGTGCCTCGGATGGACGGCACGATGCAACGTTTCTGACGGACGGACGCACGGGCAAGGTGACCACTTATGGCGATTTTTGGTCCAGTGCCGAACGCATGGCAGCCGCGCTGGTGGCGCTGGGCGTCGCCCCCGGAGATCGGGTTGCGGTACAGGCCCCCAAAGAACCCGCGATGTTGGAGCTTTACGTGGGAACGGTACTGGCTGGCGGCGTTTTCCTGCCGCTTAACACAGCCTATACGCCGGACGAAGTCGCCTATTTCCTTGGCGATGCAGCCCCGCGCATATTTGTTTGTGAGCCAAGCAAGCTGGACGCACTGACATCGGTGGCAGAGAATGCCGGTGTCGCACATATTTTGACCTTGGGGGCTGGTGAAGACGGGACGTTGGTACCCGCCCGTGATGCCCAAGACCCCGGATTTCAGGCCGTGCCGCGAGAGGCCTTAGACCTCGCAGCGATCCTTTACACCTCGGGCACCACTGGGCGATCCAAGGGCGCGATGTTGACCCATCGTGCGCTGGCCTCGAACAGCGAGACTTTGCGCGACTATTGGCGCTTTACGGACAAAGACGTGCTGATCCACGCGCTGCCGATCTTTCACACACATGGGCTGTTCGTCGCAACCAATGTGACCTTGATGGCAGGCGGGGCCGCCGTCTTTCTGCCGGGGTTCGACGCGGATGCGATCATTGCAGCCATGCCGGGGGCCACGGCGTTGATGGGCGTGCCAACTTTCTACACGCGGCTCTTAAAAGAAAATCGCCTTGCAGAGGCGTCAAAGGGGATGCGGCTGTTCGTGTCTGGGTCTGCGCCGCTTCTGGCCGAGACTCATGACCGCTGGCGTGACCTCACCAGCCACGCGATCCTAGAGCGCTATGGCATGACCGAAACCAACATGAACACTTCGAACCCCTATGAGGGCGAACGCCGCGCAGGCACTGTGGGTTTCCCACTGCCAGGTGTCGAAGTGAAGGTCTGCGATCCGGTATCGGGGCAGTCACTGCCAGACGGCGAAATTGGCGTGCTTGAAGTGCGCGGCGACAACGTGTTCGCGGGCTACTGGCAGATGCCCGAGAAAACCGCAGAAGAGCTGCGCGAGGATGGTTGGTTCATCACCGGTGACCTCGCCCTGATTGACCCAGATGGCTATGTAAGCATCGTCGGGCGCGGTAAAGACCTGATCATCACCGGCGGGTTCAACGTCTACCCGAAAGAGGTCGAAGGCGTGATCGACGAACTGCCCGGCGTGTTGGAAAGCGCTGTTATCGGCGTGCCGCATGAAGACTTCGGAGAAGCAGTCGTTGCGGTGGCTGTCGCCCAAGACGGGGCTGCGGTGGACGAAGCGTCGATCAAGGCGGGCGTGGCTGACAGTCTTGCCAAATTTAAGCAGCCCAAGCGCGTGATTGTGGTGGACGAGCTGCCACGCAACACGATGGGTAAAGTGCAGAAAAACGTGATGCGCGATATCTATGCGAAGGTTCTGGCGGGCTAGTTCTTACGACTTATTTTGGCGGCGGACCATCTTTCAGCTGGTACCCGACGAATGCGGGATAAAGGTAGTTTCGCCGAAGCGCCGGGAAAGGGAAACGCGGCAGCTTGCGCGTGTGGACAGGTAGGGACGAGATGCGCCCCAACGCCATATCGGCCAGCCGCGCACCTACCCACGTGCCCATGGCCACGCCATTGCCGTGAAAGTTCAGGCCAGCCCATGCTGTGGTGCTGTTTCCAATGGGTCCCGCATAGGGAAGCAAGTCCCGCGATAGGCTGATCAGGCCAGACCAGAAATGTGGTGTTTCGACATGGCCCCACGCTGGGAACATGGCAGAGAGGTGCTGTTTAAGCCGTGCACGCATGGCGGCCTGACCTTCGGCACTGGCACCTACATTCCCGCGTGCTCCGAAAAGAAAACGCCCATCGGGAAGCAGGCGGAAGTAATGCAAAAGGTTTCGGCTGTCATAAGCCATGAGGTCCGTGGACCAACCTTGTTCCGCGATCTCGCCCGCGGTCAATTTGCGTGTGACAAGGATGTTGGATTGCACGGGTAGGTAACGGCCACTCAACCAGTCCGGCAGCCCGTCCGAGGAATAGCCATTGGTGGCGACGATCAGCTTTTTCGCGGTGATCCGAGCGGTGGGAGTGGTCAGAACATGGTGCCCTTCACTTTCGTCGATTTGCGATACTGGGCTGTGCGGTGACAGTGAGGCACCCGCATCGGATGCGGCCTGCGCCAACCCGCTGACATAGCGACCCGGATTAAGTGCAAACCCCAAGGGCAGGATCAATCCGCCGTGAAACGCACCATTCATGCCGCGGGCTTTCAGATCACTTTCCGGGATCATCTCGGCAGGGTGGCCCAGTTCTGCCCATTCAGCTTGCTCCGAACGCAAACCGTTCATGGCGCTGGGCGTATGGGCCAGCAGAAGTTCGCCATTCGAATGGGTATCAGCATCGATCCCATGGCGGTCCAGCAGGTTGGCCACCAGATCAACCGCGCCGCGCTGGGCCGAGAAATAGGCGCGAGTGGCGTCGTCACCGAAGCGTTTGCGGATCGCCCCCAGCCCCAGTTTGTCGCCACCGATGGTGCAAAACCCACCATTGCGGCCAGACGCGCCCCAGCCGATGCCTTCTGCCTCCAAAAGCGTCACATCCACGCCGGATTCGGCAAGATGAAGTGCTGCCGATAGGCCGGTGAAACCCCCACCAACCACCGCTACTTCGCAGGTGTGGTCCCCTTTAAGCGCAGGCCAATTCCCCCTTGGACGCGGCCAGATGCATTCTGCCCGCGCGGCGTCGGAATAGGCGTAATCCTCGTAGATGCGCTTGGCGGTTGGCATCACAGTCGGCCAAGATATGTGCGATACTCCACATGAGTAATCTCATGGGTAAGCTGGGCAATTTCATCGCGGCGTACAGCAGCATAGACGCCAACAAAGCGCTGACCGAAAACTTCACCCGCCACATCAGAGGCTGCAAAGCGTTCGACCGTTTGCAGCCAATCAGCTGACAGGGTTTTTGCAGGCTCCGCCCCCGCATCATCCAGCGGCAAAGGCAGCGCGGGTTTTGTCTGCACCCCGTGCAACATGCCACCCAGAATGGCGGTAATCGCCAAATATGGGTTCACATCTGCACCTGCGATACGGTGCTCCAGACGTGCGGCCGGACCTTTGGTTTCTGGCAGGCGTACGCCCGCCGCGCGGTTGTCGAACCCCCAATCAGGGGCCGAGGGCGCAAAGCTCATCGGTTTGAAACGACGGTAGGAATTCATATGCGGCGCAAAGATCGCTTGAAGGTCACGCATTGTATCAAGCGTGCCACCCACCGCATGTTTCAGCACATCAGACGGCCCGTCCGTGCCATCGTCAAAGACGTTCTTGCCATCTTTATCCACGACCGAGGCATGTACGTGCATCCCGTTGCCGGGGAAGTCGGCATAGGGTTTGGCCATGAAGGTGGCTTCCATCCCATGTGACCGGGCCACGCCACGCACAAGGCGTTTGAACAAAAGCGCCGTGTCAGCTGCCCACATCACGTCATCGGTGTGGTGGAAGTTGATCTCAAACTGACCCGGGCCGTATTCTGCAATCAGCGTGTCGGTGGCCAGACCCTGAAGTTCGGACGCCTTCAGGATATCGTCAAGGATATCCTGCGTACGTTCCAGCACCTCAAGATCATAGTTCTGCGCATCTGGGCTGCGATCGGGTGGGGTTGGAGCTTCGTCCTGTTCCGCTCGCGGTTTGAACAGGTAAAATTCCAGCTCCGTCGCCAGCACGGGATGCAGACCTGCGGCGTGCAGCTTGTCGACCATGCGCACAAGTTGCTGGCGCGAGGATAGGTCAGAGATTTCGCCAGTGTCCGGGTCGATCAATTCAACTTGCAACTGCGCGACATTGCCCTTGGCCCATGGCACAGGTTTCAAAGAACCGGGCACCGGCACAATGCGCCCGTCGGGATCACCCACGATGATCCCCAGACCTGTGGCTTCAACCTCTGCCCCCATGATGTTGGGCGCATAGGTCGAAATAGGCAGGCGCACAGCGCCGTCGGTCAGTTTCTTTTCGTCATCGCCGGGCAACCATTTACCGCGCAAAACCGCGTTCAGGTCGCACAGCATCAGCTCGACCCGATCAGGGCGACCGTGGGTTTTGCAATAGGTTGCGTATTCTTCCAGAAAGTCGCTCACTGGATAGCCTCCTGTTCGTCCTTCGCGCGTTTCGCGATGGCCCGTTTCGAGCTTAGAGATGCCCCAATAACGCCGATGGCTACAAGGCCAATCATGATCGTGGACAGTGCGTTGATTTCCGGGCTAACGCCAAGACGCACGGCCGAGAAAATCTTGATCGGCAAAGTGGTCGATGAAGGACCAGAGGTGAAGCTTGCGATGACCAGATCATCCAGCGACAGGGTGAAGGCCAGAAGCCAGCCTGAAATCACTGCAGGCGCAATGATGGGCAGGGTGACAAGGCGAAATGCTTCGAACCCGGTGCAACCCAGATCAAGGGCGGCCTCTTCCAGTGATTGATCAAATGTCACAAGGCGCGACGACACCACGACCGAGACATAGCACATCGAGAAGGTCGTATGCGCCAACACAATGGTCAGCACGCCGCGGTCCAGACCGATGGCGATGAATAGAAGCAACAGCGACAGGCCGGTGATCACTTCGGGCATCACAAGCGGGGCATAGATCATGCCGCTGAACAATGTGCGCCCGTGAAAGCGTCCGGCACGGACCATCACATAAGCAGCCATCGTGCCCAATACGGTTGCGATGGTCGATGACATTACGGCCACTTTTACGGTGACCCACGCAGCATCAAGGAATGCCTCGTTGCGGAACAGTTCCCCATACCATTTGGTCGAGAACCCCGACCAGACGGTGACAAGCTTACCGCCGTTAAACGAATAAACGATCAGGATAAGCATCGGGATGTAAAGGAAGGCAAACCCTAGGGTCAGCGATACGGTGTTGAACCAGCTCAGACGTCTCATTTTCCAGCCTCCCTTTGCTTTTCCTCGTTACGTTGAAACAGCACAATCGGAATGATCAGGAGCAAAAGCAGGACCACGGCCACCGCTGACGCCACCGGCCAATCGCGGTTCGAGAAGAACTCCTCCCACAACACTTTGCCGATCATCAGAGTTTTCGAGCCACCCAACAGCGATGGGATCACAAATTCACCCATGGCCGGAATGAACACAAGGAACGACCCGGCAATGATGCCTTGTTTCGATAATGGCATTGTGATCAGCCAAAAGGCTTTCATGCGTGAGCATCCAAGGTCCTCGGCCGCTTCCAACAGGCTTTCATCCAACCGCTCTAGCGCCGAATAGATCGGCAGCACCATGAAGGGCAGGTAGGTATAAACAATACCGATATAAACAGCAGTGTTGGTGTTCAAGATGGTCAGCGGCTCGCTGATCAGGCCGATATTCAGAAGCAACTGATTAAGCAGGCCTTCTTGGCTCAGAATGGCTTTCCACGCATAGACGCGGATCAGGAATGAAGTCCAAAAGGGCAGGATGATCAGCATCATCAGCGTTGGGCGCCAGTCGTCTGGCGCGCGGCTCATACCATAGGCAATCGGGAACCCCACCAACAGTGCAAGGATCGTCGATACCGTCGCGATCTTGAGGCTTGAAAGATAGGCTTTCCAATAAAGATCGTCCTGGGTGAGCCAAGTGAAGTTTTCCATGTCCAGTGCGGACCACCATTCCCTGAACCCAGCCCAACCTTGGGACAGATCAAGCGTCGGTGTGTAGGGAGGAATGGCCAGTGCTGTGTCCGAAAGGCTGATCTTCAGAACGATCAGGAACGGCACAAGGAACAGCGCAAGCAGCCATAAATAAGGAACAGATATCAGGCCAAAGCGCTTCATGACGTCAGCACCACGCCGGCGGTGTCAGTGAAGCTAAGCCAAACGTCCTGTTCCCACGTGATCGCCCGGCGGCGAATGCGCCGGGTGTTGGCGGCTTGTGCTTTGATATGCTCGCCCGTCGGGGTCTCGATCACATAGGTCGACATGTTGCCAAGATAGGCGATGTCCAGAACCTTGCCGCGGATCACATTTGCTACGTCGTCGGGTTTATCGACTGAAATAGTTACCTTTTCGGGGCGCACAGCCAAGGTGGCGCGGGTGCCGACAGGAATTTCGTCATGGGCGATGCCGGTCAGGTCCTGCTGACCCTCGGCCCAGCTGATCGTCGCATGATCATCGCCGGATTTGGTCACGTTGCCTTCGATCAGGTTCACGTCGCCAATGAAGTCGGCCACGTAGATCGAGCCCGGTTCTTCATAAATCTTGGCCGGAGTGTCCACTTGAATGATTTTGCCGTGATCCATCACCGCGATGCGGGAGGCGACTGTCATTGCCTCTTCCTGATCGTGGGTCACGATCACAAAGGTGGTGCCGGTCTGTTCCTGAATATCCATCAGTTCAAACTGGGTGTCTTGGCGCAGCTTCTTGTCCAGCGCGCCCAGCGGTTCGTCCAGCAACAAAAGCTTCGGCGCTTTAGCAAGCGAGCGCGCAAGCGCCACGCGTTGTCTCTGTCCACCGGAAATCTGGTGCGGTTTGCGGTTCGCAAACTTGTTCAGCTGAACAAGGTTTAGCATTTCTTCGACGCGTGCTTCGATCTGATCCTTCGGCAACCTGTCGCGCTTCAAGCCAAAGGCAATGTTGTCAGCCACGGAAAGGTGCGGGAACAAAGCATAGCTTTGGAACATCATGTTCACCGCGCGCTTGTTCGGAGGGATCGGGCCCACGTCTTGCCCATCGATCAAAATCTGCCCTTCGGTCTGGGTTTCAAATCCTCCCAGCATACGCATCATGGTGGTCTTGCCACAGCCTGACGGGCCAAGAAGTGCAAAGAACTCCTGTTCGAAGATATCGATTGTCAGATCATCGATGGCGGTAAAATCGCCAAAGCGTTTCGTGACATTCTGAAAGCGGATCAGCGGCGTCGCTTGAGGATCGTTCCAGGGTGCAAACTCGGCAGGAGCCGAAACGGTGGCGGCGTCAGACATGATAACCTCGGGGAAAAAAAGAAGGTCTCCCCCCGCGTATGATTACGCGGAGGGAGCGGGAGATCGGGCTTAGGTGCCCGACTTTACTTTGGTCCACAGACGCGTGACGACGCGCTGGACTTTCGCTGGATAAGGCGTGGTTGTGTAAAGCGTACCAAGGGCTTCTTCGGTTGGATAGATCGCCGGATCGCCGATCACGTCCTCTTCCAGATGCGCTTGCGAAGCTTCATTGCCATTGGCGTAGTAAACATAGTTCGACGCCGCTGCCATGTTGTGCTCGTCCATAATGAAGTCCAGGAACTTATGAGCGGCATCTGGGTTTTGTGCGTCAGCCGGAATGGCCATCTGGTCGAACCACATCAACGAGCCTTCTTTGGCGGCGTTGTAGGCGATCTCGACGCCATTTTCAGCTTCAGCAGCGCGGTCGCGGGCTTGCAGAACATCGCCAGACCAACCAACGGCCACACAGATGTCGCCATTTGCCAATGCATTGATGTATTCCGAGCTGTGGAACTTTTGCACATAGGGTGCGATGGCCGACAGGATCGGCTCGGTTTTCGCAATCACGTCCGGGTCGTGGCTGTCGGGGTCTTCACCCAGATAGGCCAGTGCGGCCGGAATGATTTCTGCCGGGGCATCCAGAATGTGCACGCCGCATGATGCCAGCTTTTCCATGTTGGCTGGGTCAAAAATCAAAGCAAGGCTGTCGATCGGCGCGTCTTCCCCCAACGCTTCCGTCACTTTGCCCATGTTTACGCCGATCCCAGTGGTGCCCCACATGTAGTTGATCGAATAAGCGTTCTCAGGATCATACTTGGCTGTCCGGCTGGCGATCACGTCCCACATGTTGCTGTGGTTGGACAGTTTCGACAGGTCAAGCGGCTGGAAGGCACCAGCGGTGATCTGACGTTGCAAGAAGGTTCCGGACGGAACAACGACATCGTAACCTGACCCACCGGCAAGCATCTTAGTTTCCAGAACTTCGTTAGAATCGAAAACGTCGTAGATCAGTTCGATCCCGGTTTCTTCTTCGAATTTCGTCAGCAGTTCCTCGTCGATATAATCCGACCAGTTATACACGCGCACTTCTTCGGCTTGGGCGGTGGTGGCACCCATAACCAAAGCGGCACTCATCAAGAGCCAAGTCTTCTTCATTCGCATTCTCTCCCTGTTTGGGGCAGCAAGCCCATTTGCGACATTTGATCAAAAAATGGCGAGTCGCGCAATATGGTAAAATTGCGTAAGCCATAGTAGATTGCTTTCAAAGACTATCTTTGGGGCCGGAAATGGCAAAGCATTAGTAACGATGGGGGAAAACTTGTCAGATCGCCAAGCGAAATTGCCAGATCACCAGCGGGTTTACCGCCAGCTGCGGGAAATGATTCTATTCGGGGAATTGGCTCCGGGACAACCAGTCACCATTCAGGGATTGGTTGCCACATTGGACGTGGGCATGACCCCCGTACGTGAAGCGATCCGACGTTTGACGTCGGAAGGGGCGTTGGAATTTAAGGGCAATCGCCGCGTATCTGTGCCGCAACCGGATCTGGAACAGTGGAACGATATAGCGTTCGTGCGACTATCCGTAGAGCCGGAACTGGCACGTAAAGCCACAGAAAACATAGGCTCTGAAGCGCTTGGGAGACTAGTTTCTTACGACGATCTGCTAAATGCAGCTATCGACCAAGGTGATGTGCGCGGATATCTTGAGCACAACTATCGCTTCCATGCGTATCTTTATGATCTGGCTGGATCCGAGGTCCTGTCGTCGATTGCCAACATGTTGTGGCTGCGCGCTGGACCGTCGCTGCGCGTTGTTTTGGGGCGGTATGGCACGGCCAATCTGCCCGACAAACATGCTGAAGCCATGGCAGCAATGCGTGCGGGTGACGGCGATGGTGTCGCGGCAGCAATCCGCGAGGATATCGATCAGGGAATCGCCCAAGTGCGTGAGACCTTGTTGGCGACCTGAATTTGATCAGATCGCAGGTCATGCGTTGACAGTCTATTTTTTGATCATATTGTAAACCCAGCTTTTGACGGGCCACGTCAAGCGGGTGATTCTCGCGCCGCGTGGTTCTGTCCGACCCAAGATTTCGAGGAGATCCGCGATGAACAAGATCACCAATCACCTGCCGACCGCCGAGCTGCAGGCCATCGACGCCGCGCACCATATGCACCCGTTCACAAATGATGGAGAGCTGGCGCAATCGGGCGCGCGCATCATCACTTCGGCCAATGGAATTTGGCTGAAAGATAGCGAAGGGGAAGAGGTCCTCGACGCGATGGCCGGTCTGTGGTGTGTGAACATCGGCTATGGCAATGAAAGCATGGCCGAAGTGGCGGCCCGCCAGATGCGCGAGCTGCCGTATTACAACACCTTCTTCCAAACGACTCATGTGCCCGCCATCGCGCTGGCTCAGAAATTGGCGCAATTGGCTCCGGGTGACCTGAACCATGTGTTTTATGCCAATGGCGGCTCGGACGCGAATGACACCAACATCCGCATGGTCCGCACCTATTGGGCTGAAAAGGGCCAGCCAGAGCGCGATGTGATCATCTCGCGTTGGAATGCCTATCACGGGTCGACCATTGGCGGCACATCACTGGGCGGCATGAAGGGCATGCACGGGCAAGGCAGCCTGCCTATTCCGGGGATCGAATTCATCGACCAACCACATTGGTATGCCGAGGGTGGCGACATGTCGCCCGAAGAGTTCGGCATGGAACGTGCCCAACAATTGGAAGCCAAGATCAAGGAAGTCGGCCCTGAAAAAGTTGCGGCCTTCATCGGTGAACCGGTGCAGGGCGCAGGTGGCGTGATCGTGGCACCAGACGGTTATTGGGCTGAAATTCAACGGATCTGTAAGAAATACGATATCCTTCTGATCGTTGACGAAGTGATCACCGGCTTTGGTCGCACTGGCAATTGGTTCGGAAGTGAAACGCTGAACCTGACGCCCGACATCATGACTGTCGCCAAGGGTCTTAGCTCTGGCTATGTGCCGATTGGCGCTTCGATCGTGTCCGACAAAGTGGCCGAAGTTCTGGCCGGGACCGAGTTCAACCACGGTTACACCTATTCGGGCCATCCAGTGGCCTGTGCGGTTGCGTTGGAAAACCTTCGCATCATGGAAGAGGACGGCATTGTCGAGCATGTGCGCGACGTAGCGGCGCCTTATCTGGCCAAGAAATGGAATGAGTTGGCTGACCATCCATTTGTGGGTGAAACCAAGATCGTCGGCATGATGGCGTCACTGGCTTTGACGCCTGACAAATCCAAACGCGCCCCGTTTGCGTCGGACCCTGGCACTGTGGGCTTCCTGACTCGCGAGCGCTGTTTTGCAAACAACCTGATCATGCGCCACGTGGGCGATCGTATGATTATCTCGCCGCCTTTGGTCATCACGACGGATGAAATCGACATTCTGATCGATCGCGCCCGTAAGTCGTTGGACGAAGCCTATGAGGTTGTCAAAGAAAAGGGCCTGATGGTCGCTGGCTAAACAAAGAAGCGGGGTTGGACACATGGTCTGACCCCGTTTTCGTTCGGAGGGTACATGGATCTGTTAACGGCCAACGATCAGCACGGAGAATATCCGCAATCTTGGTATGCCGCGACGGCGGATGCACCGGGACCGTATCCTACGGCTCAGGGTGACATAACTTGTGATGTGTGCATCGTTGGCGGCGGTTTTACGGGCTTGTCTGCCGCGCTCCATCTGGCTGAACGTGGTTATGACGTTGTTCTACTAGAGGCCCAGCGCGTTGGGTTCGGCGCATCGGGGCGGAATGGTGGCCAGGTCGGAATGGGCCAACGGCTTGATCAAGACGATTTGGAAAAAATGGTGGGCAAAGACGATGCCCGCAAGTTGTGGAATATGGCTCGCGAAAGCGTTCAGCTGGTGCGCGACATCGTTGCCAAACACGCACCGGATGCGGGGTTCACTGACGGTATCATCCACGCGATGCACCGTGCGCGGTATGTGCCTGAAGACCACGACTATGTGCGAAAGCTAAATGAAGACTATGACTATGACCTGATCCGCACAGTGGATCGCGATGAAATGCGCGAACTTTGCGGGTCTCCGGCCTATCACGGCGGGTCTTTGGATATGGGGGCGGGGCACACCCATCCACTTCGTCTGGCCTTTGGGATGGCAAAGTCTGCGGTTGCTGCTGGCGCGCGTATCTTTGAAACAAGTCGTGTGACGGATGTCAGCGAAGGGTCAACCGTCACCGTGCGCACCAATGCCGCACGGATCCGAGCAAGTCATCTGGTCTGGGGCTGCAATGGGTACCTTGGAAACACGCAAAAACACGTCGCCGCGCGTGTCATGCCCATCAACAACTACATTCTGGCAACCGAACCGCTGGACGAGGCGTTTGCCAAGTCCCTGATCCGAGATGGGCATGCTGTGGCGGACAGCAAGTTTGTGATCAACTATTTCCGATTGTCTGACGACAATCGCATGCTTTTCGGCGGCGCGGAAAGCTACGGCTACAAGTTTCCGAAAGACATCAAAAAGCTTGTGTCCAAACCGATGCTTGAGATTTATCCGCAACTGAAAGAAACGCGCATTGATTATGCATGGGGCGGCACGCTGGGCATCACGATGAATCGCATGCCGCATTTTGCGCGACTTCAGGGCAATGTGCTTTCGGCGTCAGGTTATTCTGGCCATGGGGTTGCGATGGCAACGCTTGGGGGCAAGATGGTCGCCGAAGCGATTTCAGGTCAGGCAGAACGGTTTGATTTGATGGCGCAGGTTCCAACACCCCGTTTCCCGGGCGGTGTCGCTCTGCGTTGGCCGCTTTTAGTGATGGCGATGCTGTGGTTCAGCATGCGCGACAAGCTGTAAGACGTGTCAGTCCTTTGGACCGCCCACATCCCCCGGCGCAACCGCAACCGTTTTGATGATCGCATGTAGCTGCACATCTTCGGTCAGGCCCATAGCCTTGACCGACCGCTTTGTGATCCGCGCCAATATCCTGCCTGCGGGGGTCTTGATCGACAGAACAGCGCCCGGCCCGTCGCCCAAATGTACTTGGTCCACAGTGCCCGGCAAGCAATTGAGTGCGGACAGCCCTTGCGGTTTGTCACGTGATAGGATCACGTCTTGGGCCGCGATGCGTACCCTAAGCCGCGTGCCGGGATCGCGTGCGATGCGGGGCAGGTGCAGCGGGATGCCGCCCGCATCAAGCTCGGTTAGCCCATCGTCGTGATGGGTAACCACATGCGCCTCAATCACAGCGCCGACAGACCGGACATCACCGGGGATGAACGACGGGTCGCTTAGGACATCTGCCGCGGTGCCTTGTCTGGCCACGTGACCCTGATCCAAGGCGACGACTGTTGTGGCCAGTCGGGCCACTTCGCTTGCGGAATGGGTGACGTACAGCACGGGCACATCCCCTTCGTCGCGCAGCCGTTCGAAGTAAGGCAGGATCTCTTCTTTGCGTGCCTCGTCCAGCGCGGCCAGTGGTTCGTCTGCAAGGATCAATTTGGGTTTTGCAAGCAATGCCCTGCCAATGGCAACGCGCTGTTTTTCCCCACCCGAAAGATTGGCTGTGCGCCGGTCCAGCAGATGGCCGATACCTAGCATATCAATCACGCGGTTCCATTCCGCAGTGTCGAGGGGCGAACGCGCGATGCGGCGTGCGTAGTCAAGATTGCGACGCACATTCATATGCGGAAACAGACGTGCATCCTGAAAGATGTAACCGATGCGGCGATCCTGTGTGGGCAGGTGTAGATTGGTCGCGCTGTCCATCAAAACATGGCTGCCAAGCGCAACGCGTCCAGATGCATGCCGATCCAGCCCGGCCACCGCGTTGACCACACTTGTTTTGCCCGACCCGGAAGCGCCGAAAAGAACGGTCAATCCGGGCGGAGCATCAAAGCGGACATCCAGCGTGAACCCATCGCGCTGGCCAGAAAGCTGAACGGAAAGGGCTGGGTGTGTCATGCGCCCTCCATCCGTTTGGCGACCCGGCGGGCAAGAAGCTCTGACGCAACCAATGCGCCCATGGCGATGACGACCGAGATCATCACAAGCCGCACAGCTGCGCTTTCCCCACCAGGCACCTGCAAGAAGCTGTAGATGGCTGACGGTAGAGTACGGGTTTCACCGGGTATGTTGGCGACAAAAGTGATGGTCGCGCCGAACTCTCCCATCGCTTTGGCAAAGCCAAGGATTGCGCCTGCGATGACACCGGGTAAGGCCAGCGGCAAGGTGACTGTTGTAAACACTTGCATCCGCGACGCACCGAGCGTTGCGGCGGCGGCTTCAAGGCGGGTGTCCACAGCCTCGATCGACAGGCGGATTGCGCGAACCATCAAAGGAAATCCCATGATCGCAGCGGCCAAGGCAGCACCGGTCCAGCGGAACGCCAGCGGCAGGCCGAGTTTCGTCAGGAACGCCCCTATGGGCGCGGAGCCTCCAAAGGTCAGAAGCAACAGATAGCCAGTGACAACGGGCGGAAGGATCAGGGGCAAATGCACCAGACCGTTCACAATCTGCTTGCCGGGGAAATCGTGCCGCGCCAGAAGATGCGCCACCCAGATGGCGAAGGGCAGCGACAGGATCGTCGCCCAACCGGCGACCTTCAGCGACAGAGCGACGGCCTGCCATTCTTCTGGGCCTAGCCAGCTCATTGCGCCACCTCTACGGCTGGAAGGAAGCCATGGCTAATCAGGATGTTCTGCGCAATGGAGGCAGTGAGGAACTCAAGAAACGCTGTGGAAGTGTTAACGTCGCCATTGGCCGTGGCTGCTCCGGGATAGGTGATAGGCGCATGGGTGGATTTGGGCAGTACCGCCACACGACGTACCTTCGGTTCAGCCACAGCATCCGTCGCGTAGACGATTCCCAAACGGGCCTCCCCCAATGCGACCAGGGCCAGCGCCGCCCGAACATTGTCGGTTTGTACCAGATGCGGTTCAACGTCATTCCACAAGCCCAACGCCGTAAACGCGGACTTTCCATATTGCCCAGCTGGAATGGCGTCGACCAAGGCCGTAGCAAGCTTCCCGCCGTCTAGCGCGGATAGGAACGCATCAGGGTTAGCTGGTAGGTCCGATGGAGAGGTGGCGCTTGCCGGCGCAATCAACACCAGCCGGTTTCCAACAAAGTTGCGGCGCGATCCTTCAGCCAACAGGCCTGCGTCCTCGACCACATCCATCCAGTCATTGCTGGCGGACAGAAACACGTCTGCTGGCGCACCCAGTGTAATTTGCCGCGCAAGTACAGAAGACCCTGCATAAGACAGGACAACCTCGTGTCCGGTTTCGTCGCTGAAAGCTGCCGCGACATCATCCAGCGCGCCGCCCAAACTGGCCGCTGCGAATATGGTGATCCGATCGGCAAGGGAAGGCAGGCTTGATGCGCCCAAAAACAGGGCGACCAAAAGGGCACGAGGGGTATATCGTGGGGCGCTTAAAAACATCTCGGATCGAGATAACGGGATGCGCGGCCCCGCAGCAAGGGGTTTTGCACTGCGGGCGACATATCGCCCGATTTGGGTGAACTAGGCGAAGATGATATCAACCGACCCAAACGGGCCGAAATCGGCGTGAATGTCGGTGCCCGATGGGCATTCCACGGGCCGGATGAAACTTCCCGACAAGATGACCTGTCCGGCTTCAATCCGCTGTCCATATTGCGCCATGCGCCGCGCGAGCCAAACCACGCTTTCCACCGGATCGTTCAAAACGCCTGCGCCCAGCCCGGTTTCCTCGATCTCTCCATCTCGGAAGGTCAGCGCGCCGACCCAGCGCAGATCATGCGCGTCAATGGCGTGGCGTTCGGTACCAAGGACGATCCCTGCATTGGCCGCATTGTCTGAAATCGTATCGAAGACAGTGCGCGTTTTGCCTGTATCTGGATCAATACGTTCAATGCGCGTGTCGAGGATTTCAATGGACGGAGTGACGTAATCCGTGGCCGCAATCACATCATCGCGCGTTACATCGGCACCGCCTAAGGGGGACTTCATCACAAAGGCAATCTCGGCCTCGATCCGGGGTTGTATGAAACGCCCTTTAGGTACGGTTGCCCCAGTTTCAAACAACATGTCATCAAACAGAATGCCGCTGTCTGGAATGTCGATGTTCAGCGCATATTGCATGGCTTTTGAGGTCAACCCGATCTTCCAACCAATCACGCGCCGACCTTCGGCCAGCTTCGCGCGGTAGATCGCGTTCTGCACCTGATAGGCATCATCCATGCCCATATCTGGGTGGCGTTTGCTCAAAAGGCCGATCTGGGTGCCGGTCTTTTCGGCCGTCAGAAGATCAGCAGCAGCTTTGGCGTGATCTTCGGGTGTCATAGGGTTTCGTCCTCGACGGTGTTGGTCAATGTGCCAATTCCATCAACTGAAACCTCAACCACATCACCGGGTGCAAGGTATTTCGGCGGATCAAACCGCGCCCCTGCGCCGGTGGGTGTACCGGTTACAATCATATCACCTGGCTGCAGCGTCATGAACGTCGAGATATAGGCGATCTCTTCGCGGATCGGGAACATCATGCGATCCAGCGTGTCATCCTGACGAAGCTCTCCGTTCACATGGGTCTGAATGCGCGCGTCATCCAGTTGCTTGGCGTCGGTGAAGGGCACCAGCCATGGTCCAATGGCCCCCGAACGATCCCAGTTCTTGCCTTGGGTCACGTTGAATTTCGCATGACGCACCCAATCGCGGATGGTGCCTTCGTTGCACAAGGTCAGCGCCGCGATGTGGTCATAGGCGTCTTCCGCCTTGATGCGGCGCCCTGTCTTGCCGATCACAATTACCACTTCGCCTTCATAATCTAGCGTGTGGTTTTCCGGCGGACGGATCAGGGGGCGACCATGGCCCGTGAAGCCGCTGGCGAAGCGTGGGAAAAGCGACATGTGTTTCGGCTGCGCACTGCCATCTTTGTATTCTGCGTTGCGGTCGGGGAAATTCACGCCGACGCAAAGGATACGCCGCGCATCCGGCATCACCATCTCATAGGTGAAATCAGTATGGGTGACGGATTTGCCCGTGGCCGCTTGGGCCAGTTGGTCAAATTCCCCCGCCTCAATGACCTCGTAAAGACTTGAAAACGAAGGGAAATCACCATTCAGGGCTATCGCGCCCGCGTCGGTGATCGCACCAAAAAAGGTCTCGCCCGAAGCAGAGAAGGTGGCAAAGCGCATGTTGTTTCCTTTGGATTAGACCGAGAAGCTGATATTGGCCTGCCCGGTTCCGGAGCTGCCGAAATAGGGTGTGTAAATGTCGATCTCGCCCTCGTAGTCCTTCCAGCCCAAGGCGCCGAAAAGCAGTGCGGTATCATTCATTGCGCATTCGCCGGTGCATTTGACCGCATAGTCGGGAAGCAGATCGAGGAATTCGCCCCATTTGCCGTTTTCCCAAAGCTCAAGTACGCGCAGGTCCATCTGGCGGTTGAACTCTCCGTTTACAGAATTCAGCCCGTCGACCGAGCGTTCGTTGGGCGTGAAATCATGGCTCATCGATCCAGATGCAAGGACCGAGACCTTGCGGTTCGACCGTTTGATGCCTTCGGCAATGGCCGATCCCCAGCGACGGTTTTCTTCAATTGACGAAAACTGGTTTACTGCGACAGGAAGCACGCGGGCATTTACACCCTCGTTGATGAAATGCATGGGCAGAAGCGTGCCGTATTCCATGCCCAGATCGGGTTGCGCGTGGCCCATGGCCCGTTCGCCACGTTCTTCCAAAACGCTTAGAATGCTTTGTGCCAGCTCGCTATCGCCTTGATAGTCAAATTCCATATCCGCCAGCATATGCGGCAGCTCGTGGCTGATGAAGCGGCCCTTGTGATGAGGCTTGGCGTTCAGGTGGAACCCCTGATTGGTGATCCAGTGCGTGTCGAAGATCAAGAACGTGTCGACCTCGCGATCAATCGCGTCCTGCCGGAGCTTGGCATAGCCATCAATAGCAGGCTGACGGATGCCTTTATATTTCTCCATCGTGTGCGACATCCAGATGCTTGGCACATGGGTGATTTTCGCAGCTTGAACGATCTGTCCCATTGGGTCTCCTCCCCTTGGTTGTCGCGCGTCTCAGTCTTAACACGGGTTGAGCGCTTAGGCACCCAACCGCATGATTTTGTGTTGGCCCGTAGCGAAGCCGACATGTTTTTGCTCCATGTAGAAATCGAACGACCAGTCGCCGCCATCACGGCCGATGCCCGAGGCTTTCACCCCCCCGAACGGAGTCGGCAGGTGGCGCACGTTTTCCGAGTTCACCCAGATCATGCCGGCCTCAAGTTTGTCTGTGAAACGCATCGCGCGGGTCAGGTCGTTGGTCCAGACATAGCCGGTCAGCCCGTATTCGGTGTCATTGGCCATGGCGAGCGCTTCATCCTCGGTCGTAAATGGGATCGAGGTCAGGACTGGCCCGAAAATCTCTTCGCGTGCGATGCGCATGTTGTTGGTGGCATTGGTGAATAGCGTGGGGCGGACGAAATAACCTTCGTCGCCGACCTTTTCACCACCCGCAGCTACCGTCGCGCCGTCTTCTTTTGCGATATCGAAATACGAGGTCACTTTGTTGTAGTGTTCCTCGGTCACCAGGGGGCCGATCTCGGTCGCTGGGTCCAGTGGGTGGCCGACCTTGATGTTGTTCACCCGCTCGACCAGTTTTGCTTCGAATTTGTCCTTGATCGTGTCTTGCACAAACAGGCGCGACGATGATGTGCAGCGTTCGCCGTTGATCGAATAGATCATAAAGATCACCGCATCCAAAGCGCGATCCAGATCAGCATCATCAAAGACGATCACGGGGTTTTTCCCGCCCAATTCCAAATGGTTGCGTTTGTGCGTGTCGGCACCTTGTTTCGTGATCAAAGACCCGGTGCGGCTTTCGCCAACAAAGGCAATGGCGCGGATAAGCTTATGTTCACACAGCGCTTTGCCCGCATCATGGCCAAAGCCGTTAACCGTGTTCAAAACACCCGGCGGTAGGCCGGCTTCTTCGGCGATCTCCACCAAAAGCCGGGCGGTCAGGGGGCTGTCCTCGGCCGGTTTGTGTACCACTGTGCAACCCGCTGCCAGCGCGGGCGCGATCTTCCAAGTGGATAGCATGAAGGGCGTGTTCCACGGGGTAATTACACCCACCGGGCCGATGGGGGTGCGGCTGGTCACATTCATCAGGGTGGGGGACTTCAGGTGTTGGCCGTCACGAGCCTGCACCACCTGATCGGCGAAATAACGAAAGTTCTCGGCCCCACGCAGCGCGGCTTTCGACATGAAGCGAATGGTTTGGCCTGTGTCCCAGCATTCGCACAGCGCGATTTCCTCGGCGCGGGCTTCGATCGCATCCGCCACGTTCAACAGGATACGGCGTCGTTCCGTGGCGGGCATGTCACGCCAACCGGCAAAGGCTGCGTGAGCGGCTTTCGCGGCGCTATCTATGTCCGCTTCATTTCCGCGTGCGACCTCACAAATCACTGACTTGTCGACGGGCGAAGTCGATTGAAAAACACCTGCAGACCCAACGCGATCTTCACCTGCAATCCGGTTTGGAATTCCATCCTCGCGAAAGCGCGCCAGATACCCCGAAAGCTTCTTGATATTGCTGTCCAGATTCGACATTTGACCCTCATTCACCACAGATAATAATTGCGATGTTAATTAATAATGGTGAACCTGTCAACAATAGTTGCTTTGTTCAATTCCGCAGGCTTGTTATACTGCTATTATGAACAAAGATTTTTCCGCCAAGCCGGCCTTTCCAAGTACATCCCGTTCCCTTCCGATCTCGCTTTTGCGGGCGCGCGAAGTTGTCATGCAGCCAATCCGTGACATGTTGGGCGAACTAGGTTTGACTGAACAGAAATGGCGCATCCTACGCACGCTGGACGAGCTGGGAGAGGTCGAGCAAAGCACCATCGCGAAAGAGGCTTGCCTGCTTTTGCCAAGCCTGACCCGTATCTTACGGGGTATGGAGGCGGACGGGCTAATCTCGCGCCAATCGGACGTCACAGACAAGCGCCGCACGCTTGTTCAGATCACTGACAAAGGCCGTAACATCGTGCGCGACAACCTGCATGTGGCCAACGATATCGCCGCCCGGATCGAAGCCCATATGGGGCAGGACGAAGCAAAGCTTTTGCTGGACCTTCTGGAAAAACTGCAAACTGCGAAACTGTAGCGTGCGTGATTATCGCTAGGTGAACTGGCGTATTCTGGCTTGCAAACGCCGCCTTTCATCCGCAGTTGTATTCATCAACACTGTAACTGTGACCCGCAGCGGAGGCTTTGCAGGTGGACATCAGATTTGATCACGGACCCGATGGTACGGCTGGGCTGTTTTCAGCTCCGCACGATCAGATTGTGGCTTGGACGCTTGATGATGTGCCCGCTGCTTTGGATCAGCTGGATCAAGCACAGAAAAACGGTGTGTGGCTTGCGGGTTTTGCAAGTTACGAGCTGGGATACGCTTTGGAGCCTCGGCTTGAGCCGCTGTTGAAACCTGATCGTCGCCTGCCGCTTTTGATGTTTGGTCTATATGATGGCCCCAAGGACGCAGCCGGGCTTGAACCTGGGCACGCTGCGCTGTCCGATCTGGCGCCTGATTGGGATGCTGACACCTATGCGCGTGGCTTCCAGCGCGTGCATGACTACATCTGTGCGGGTGATACCTATCAGGTAAATCTGACCTTCCCAATCCGGGGGAAGGCGCAGGGGGAAGCACATGCGCTCTATAAGGCGCTGACCCGTTTGCAGCCGGTGCAATATGGTGCGCTGGTTCAGGCAGAGGGTTTACCTGCAATCCTTTCCCGCTCGCCCGAGCTGTTCTTTCGCACGGATGCTGGAGGCGCGATCGAGACCCGCCCTATGAAAGGCACGCAACCACGCAGTGCCGATCCAGTCGAAGACGCCGCCCGTGCGGTATTCTTGAAAAGCGACGAAAAAAACCAAGCCGAAAACCTGATGATCGTGGATCTTTTGCGCAACGATATCTCGCGGATTCTGCGAACCCGGCAGCGTTCATGTGCCCGAGCTGTTCACCGTGGAAAGTTATGAAACCGTACATCAGATGGTGTCGCTGATCCGGGGACAAATGCACAAGGGCACCCGCCTTTCCGACATCCTGCGCGCGTTGTTTCCGTGTGGGTCCATCACAGGTGCGCCCAAATTGCGCGCGATGGAGGTCATCGCAGAGCTGGAACCCAACCCCCGCGATATTTACTGCGGCTCAATCGGTTGGATGGCCCCAGACGGGCGATCGGAATTCAACGTGGCAATCCGTACGTTGATGCTGGACGACGAAGATGTAACGCTAAATGTTGGGGGCGGTTTGGTATATGACAGCACCGCTGCCTCGGAATACGAAGAAGCACTGTGGAAGGCTAGATTTGCCAGCCAGTTGGACACGGAATTCTAAGAAGAATCCAAATCAACCTGCGTCTAGTGCTTTGATTTTCCAGAAGAACTCGCATCGGTAGGAAATGGTGGGCGACCCTGGAATCGAACCAGGCGTGAGTCGCCTCGAGGGAGTTACAGTCCCCTGCCACACCTTGCGGCCTGTCGCCCACTTTTCCTGCGCAAACTGCGCCGAACGTGGGGCTGAGTATCGCGACGGGCGGGGCGCGTCAATATGAAAAATCACCCAAATGCACTTGTCTCGGCCGGGCGCTTGGCGCATTGTCCGGGCCTTGTGAAAAGGCAGATCAGTGGATGGACGGATCGCGTTATGAAAAAGCCAAAATGGGTTGTAGGAAAAGAGCAGGCGAAGCGAAAAGCTGCGTCTGAAACTGTGTGGCTTTTTGGGCTTCATGCGGTGCGTGATGCGCTGGTGAACCCAGAGCGTGAAAAGCTTAAGCTGATTGTCACGAAAAACGCCGCCGACAAGTTGGCGGACGCGATCGAGGCATCCGGCATGACCCCCGAAATGGCCGATCCGCGCAAGTTTCCAGCCCCCCTTGATCCCAATTCCGTGCACCAAGGCGCAGCCCTTGAGGTGAAGCCATTGAACTGGGGTGACTTTGCCACGCGTGTATTGGGTGGCGAAGGGAAAATGCCTGTTGTGGTGCTGCTTGATCGCGTGACCGACCCTCACAATGTTGGCGCGATCCTGCGTTCGTCCGAGGTGTTCGGCGCAAGTGCGGTGATTGGCACAAAACACGGATTCCGCTCCTGAAACCGGAGCCTTGGCTAAGACCGCGTCGGGCGCGCTTGAGCGTCAGCCCTACCTCCGCGTGCGCAATCTTGCCGACACGATGACTGAACTGCGCAATATGGGTTTTGTTCTGCTTGGCATGGATGGCGAGGCGGATGAGACCATCGAACAAGCACTTGCTGCCCGTCCAGATGCTCCGGTGGCGTTGGTCATGGGGGCCGAAGGGCCGGGCTTGCGTGAAAAGACCAAAGCGACCTGTGACGCGCTGGTCAAGATCCCATTCGCGCGCGACTTTGGGTCGTTGAATGTGTCCAACGCCGCGGCCGTTGCATTGTACGCCACCCGGCTCACGCGGTGATCAACTCCCCGTGCAGGGGGCTGTAATACATCGGGATTGAACGCAGATTAGGGGAAACCGAAAGGAGACCCTAATGACGCATATTACCCGCCGCCGCGTATTAACCGGACTTGTTGCCCTCCCCTTGGGCACAACGCTTTTGACCTGCCCTGCATTTGCGGCCAGCCCGCCCGTCTATTCGGAAGATGGCATTGCGTGGGATGGCCATGATCCGGTGGCCTATTTCACCAAAGGCGCACCGACGCCCGGCGTGGCTGAGTTCTCGCTGGAATACGACGGCGCAACGGTCCTGTTCTCAAGTGCTGAAACCCGCGACATGTTCACCGCAGACCCTGCGAAATACGCCCCGCAGTTTGGTGGGTACTGCGCCTATGCGGCCAGCAAGGGCTACATCGCCCCAACGGTGCCTGAAGCTTGGACCATCTTTGAGGACAAGCTTTACCTGAATTTCAGCCTGCGTGCGCGCGAACTTTGGTTGCAGGATGTGCCGGGCAACATCGAAAAGGGGATCGCCAACTGGCCTGGCATTCTTTCGGCCTGACGCGTCACGGGGGGATCACAAGTGTTTTACCAGACCTTCCAATCCCGCCGAGGCGACATACCTGTTTGACAGAGGCCAGGCTGTGGAACGCCTGAAACCTCTATTCACTGTCCCTCGTTCCACCAACTGCGCCCGGAGATTTTTCTCTGGGCGCTTTTTCTTTTGCGGGCTTGGAAATGATGCGTTGGGGGCATAAGTGCAGAATATTGACTCAATCAGATATCGATACCCGCCTTAAGCAAATCCTGACAACGACCCGTGTGATTGGTCTTGTCGGGTTGTCCCACAAACCTGAACGGGCAAGCCATCGCGTGGCCGGGTTCCTGACCCGCAAAGGCTATCGCGTGATTGGGGTGAACCCGGGGTTGGCAGGGCAAGAAATGTTTGGCGAAACGGTTGTGGCTTCGGTCGCGGACCTTCCTGCCGAGACTGACATGATCGACCTTTTCCGCCGCTCTGAAACCATCGAGCCGATTGTGGATGAGGCGCTTGAAACGCTGCCGAACCTCCGCACCGTCTGGATGCAGTTGGAGATATTCAACGCAGCCGCCCGCACAAAGGCCGAAGCACGTGGGATCGAGGTCGTGGAAGATCGCTGCCCAGCAATTGAATACCCACGTCTGATCGGGGACGGTGCGCTGGTTGGGTAAATCAATGACTCTGGACAGAGTGGCCGGGGAAAGCAGCCCTAGCGCGCGGCCTTCTCGGCGATGCCTGATGTGCCTTCGCGACGCTCAAGCTCGGCCATAACATCCGTCAGTTTCACGTCGCGTGCGGCAAGCATGACCAGAAGGTGATAGAGCACATCTGCGGCTTCGGCTGTCAGGTTCTCGCGGTCGTTCTTCACAGCAGCGATTATGGCTTCGACCGCCTCTTCTCCGAATTTCTCGGCGCATTTTTCTGGGCCTTTAGCCAGCAGTTTGGCCGTCCAGCTGCTGTCAGGGTCAGCGGATTTGCGTCCCTCAATGGTCGCTGCGAGTTGCTCTAGAATGCTCATGTCAGCCTCATCGGAATGCCTGCGGCGGCCATGTGTTCCTTGGCCTCGCGAATTGTATAATCGCCGAAGTGGAAGATTGACGCGGCCAACACAGCGCTTGCGCCGCCTTCAGTCACACCCTCCACAAGGTGGTCCAGATTTCCAACGCCCCCGGATGCAATCACCGGCACATGCACCGCGTCTGAAATGGCGCGGGTCAGGGGCAGGTTGAAGCCTGCGCGGGTGCCGTCGCGGTCCATCGAGGTCAACAGGATCTCGCCTGCGCCCTTGGTTTCCATCAGTTTGGCAAACTCGACCGCGTCAATCGGGTTGCCGTCGGCGTCCAAAGCGGCTTTGCGTCCGCCGTGGGTGAAAATACCCCATTTGTTGGGGGTGCCATCCGCGTCATGCCCGATGGTCTTGGCATCAATGGCCACGACGATGCACTGACTACCAAAACGATCCGCAGAGCGCGCGATTACATCCGGGTCTGCCACTGCGGCCGAGTTAAAGCTGACCTTGTCCGCGCCCGCCAGAAGCAGGTCGCGCACGTCTTCAGGCGCGCGCACACCGCCACCAATGGTCAGCGGCATAAAGCATTGTTCAGCCGTGCGCGTGGCCAGATCAAACATGGTGCCACGGTTTTCGTGGGTCGCTTTGATGTCGAGGAAGCACAGTTCATCCGCCCCAGCGGCGTCATAGGCGCGCGCTTGTTCCACCGGGTCGCCTGCGTCGATCAAGTCGACGAAGTTGACGCCTTTCACTGTGCGGCCTTCGGCCACGTCGAGACAGGGAATGATACGGGTCTTGAGCATTGTGCCCTCGGTTGTTTGACGGGTTCGTGTTTACTGCGCCTGCGCCTCAGGTGCAATTGCCGTGCGCGCGATGCGCCGCATGGCGTCGCGCACGATCAGGATGTGAAACGGCATAACCATAGCAAGATAGATGTAGCCGGCCAGATTGTGGCGATGCACCCAAGTCGACATATGAATTGTATCGTGGGATTTGTAGACCGAGATACGGAAGTCTTGGTGCCAGTCATCGGTGCCCACGATGACCTCGTTCTCATCTTCGAAGACAAGCGGGAAGATACTGTCCACATAGCCGCTGTCGATCTGCGTTTTGAACCCAAAAGGCGACAGAATGCGATTGCGAATTTTCAAAAGCGCCATAGCCCAAGTCGGTAGGGTCAACCCAACTTGCAACGCCTCTTTTACCGCTAGGGGGCTGGTCACCGCATAGCCATCGATGAAGTCACCTTTGGCGAAACTGTCCCAAAGCTTTGATGTCCGGGGCAGGGGTGTCGTGCGAACCCGGCCCATCTTATGCGCTTTTTAAGACCCCTAGGGCCTCTTTCAAATCAATCGCGCCATCATAAAGCGCGCGGCCCGAGATGGCTCCGTCCAGCGGCGCACCGCAGCTTTTCAACGCGCGCAGATCAGCCAGAGAGCTAACGCCTCCGCTCGCGATCACGGGAATAGAAACGGCACGCGCCAGATCGGCCGTCGCCTCGACATTCGGGCCCTGCATCGCGCCATCGCGGTTGATGTCGGTATAGATAATGGCCGCGACGCCTGCGTCCTCAAATGATTTCGCAAGATCGGTGACCATCACGTCGGTTTCTTCAGCCCAGCCTTTGGTGGCGACGCGCCCGTCGCGCGCATCAATGCCCACGGCAACTTTGCCGGGGAAAGCGCGGGCAGCTTCGCGGACAAGATCGGGGTTTTCCACGGCCACGGTTCCAAGGATCACGCGGCTTAGGCCCTTTTCGATCCAACCTTCAATCGTTGCCATGTCGCGGATGCCGCCGCCCAATTGGGCAGGCACGTCGATCGCGCCAAGAATGGCCTCGACCGCGCTTCCGTTCACCGGTTCACCCGCAAAAGCACCGTTCAGGTCAACAAGGTGAATCCATTCACAGCCCGCGTCCTGAAATGCCCGCGCTTGCGCTGCTGGGTTGTCGTTGAATACGGTCGCTTCTTCCATTTCTCCGCGCAAAAGGCGCACGCATTGGCCGTCTTTCAGGTCGATGGCAGGATAGAGGATCATGGCAAGCGCTCCGTTAAGCTGTCGATTGCGCTGCTTTTTACATGGACAAGGGGGAAAGCCAAGCAAGACCTCCCGTGACGTCACACTTGCCACAGCGACGTCGAGGACGTCAGGATAACCGCAAAACAGGGAGGTAACTATGAAACGAGTGATTGCAGCGGCAGCGCTGGCAGTTGGTCTGGCCGGGCCTGCGATGGCCGATCCGGTACTGGGCGTGTGGAAAACACAGGTAGATGACGGTGCCTATGCACATGTCACATTTTCACAATGTGGTACGGCGCTTTGTGGCGTGATTTCTAAAGCGTTTGATTCTAGCGGAGAGATCAGTACGCCGAATATTGGCAAACAACTGGTTTGGGACATGAGCCCAAATGGCGGTGGCAAGTATTCAGGTGGCAAGATTTGGCAACCCTCGACGGGTAAGGTCTACAAATCAAAAATGACCCTCAAAGGAACGACTTTGAAGGTTGCAGGTTGTGTCGGGCCGATTTGTAAGAAACAAACATGGTCACGGATCAAGTAACGAGTGCTCCATAACGACGAAGGGCGCCGAGTATGGCGCCCTTTTTTGTTTACGGTGTCCAGTTTAGGAAATTCGCAATCATGCGCAGCCCGGCGGCTTGGCTTTTTTCCGGGTGAAACTGCATACCGATTAGGTTGTCACGGCCAACGATTGCTGTGATGTCGCCTGCATAGTCACAATACGCCAGCCGTTCGTCCGCATTGTCGACTACGAAGTGGTAGGAGTGCACGAAATAGGCGTGGTCGCCGGTTTTCACGCCGTCCAGCACAGGGTGATCGCTGTCGATCACCAGATCGTTCCAGCCCATATGGGGCACTTTAAACGTGGGATCAGCCGGAGTGACCTTGCGCACATGGCCCTTGATCCAGTCAAACCCGTCCGTGTCTTGATACTCGTGACTGACGGTCGCCAACATTTGCATGCCCACGCAGATTCCCATGAAGGGGCGGCCCTGTTGGATCACAGCTTCTTCCAGCGCTTCATAGATGCCGCGATGGTCGGACAGTTGTTGACGGCAGGCCGGGAAAGCCCCGTCGCCGGGCAAGACGATCCGGTCGGCGCGGGCCACGTCTTCGGGCTTGGTGGATACAATCACGTCACCTGCATTCGTTTCCGCCGCCATGCGTTGAAACGCTTTTTCGGCCGAGTGCAGGTTGCCGCTGTCATAGTCGATGATCACGGTCAGCATGTTGGTCTCCGGGTCGGATGCGCTTTAAAGCGCACCCTTGGTCGATGGAATTGCGTCCGCCTTGCGCGGATCGGTTTCAACAGCAACACGCAACGCGCGCGCCACAGCCTTGAACGCGGCCTCGGCCACGTGGTGGGCGTTGAAGCCGTGAATTTGGTCGATATGCAGCGTGATGCCGCCATGGGTCGCAAGGGCTTGGAAGAACTCGCGCACCAGCTCTGTGTCGAAGGCGCCAATCTTGGGGGCGGCAAATTCCACATTCCAGATCAGGAACGGGCGGGCTGACAGATCCAGCGCCGCACGCACCTGCGCGTCATCCATCGGCAGGTGGCATTCGCCGTAGCGACGGATGCCCTTTTTATCACCAAGTGCCTCGACAAGGGCTTGCCCGATGGCAATGCCAGTGTCCTCGACTGTGTGGTGGTCGTCGATGTGCAGATCCCCTTCGGCGCGAATCGTCATATCGATCAGCGAGTGGCGCGATAACTGGTCCAGCATGTGGTCAAAGAACCCCACGCCAGTCTGGTTGTCGTATTGTCCGGTCCCGTCGAGATTTAGCTCAACCGAGATCGCGGTCTCCGCGGTTTTACGAGTGATCGTGGCACGCCGCATCAGGTCATCCTTCTTCTAACTGCGCTCCTTATAGGGGGGGAACGCAGTGGCGAAAAGGCGGCTTTGAAACTGCATAAGCAATGTGTGGCTATCCCGCTTTGAGTGGTTGAAGTGTCAAACGCCAGTCTGTCCCCATATTCGAAGGGTCATGCAGCCTGAGACATTACGAACTCGCGCGGGCAGATCTTCCATCAGAAAACTCAGGTCTTCTCGGGACATATAGGTCAAAAAGCCGCGAATCACTGTGTTCAGTTCACGCGTGTGAAGTTCCAACGCACCGGGTTCGCAATGCATGTAACCCTCGCGTTCAGCAAGCCCGCGAAAAGCGTGATGTTGTGCCATGAAGCCAAACACATGATCGGGGGACCAGCGCAGCAGGCTTGTTGCCAAAGCGAAGCGGGCCAAAATCCCAGGAAGGCCCGTTCCGCGGTACCGCTCGCTGCTTTCGACCCAAAGGTCACCGTGATAGCAGATTTTTCCAGTGATCCGCTTTGCCCCAGGGCCTGCGCGATACATGCTGCGGTTCATGTCCAAAGTGTACCCAGGTGGTGCAAACCTTTGAAAATTCTCGCTAAGATAGTCTGAAAGGAATGTTTCAGACATATCAATCATGCGCATTGCCTGCGAATGCATCATCTTGCCTTCATTGTCCCAGCCAACAATCCAGATCCCGTTGTCTTCGGTCAGAGTTTGGTTTTCGGGATCAAACGCCAGACCAAGCGGTAGCTTGGTTCGGTGTTCAGCAATATAACGCGCATAACGATCGAAATCTGAACCAATTTCGATCATCACCCCTTTGTCATTTATGATGTCCAGCATGCGTGTAATGTACTGCGCGCCGGTGAATGTGTCGTGAATGGTCATCGGAACCTCGTGGTTGGTGGTCGTGACCAAGTTTCGCGCAGACGTTGCGATTTGTCGAACGAAGGTGCCTGTAGTTGAATTTTGGTAACAATATGGCGCGAACTAGACACAGCCGCCGGATGGGGCTTTTTAGAACGGCGGTTTGAGGTCCATCGCCAGTTCAGGAGGCATCGCAAGCCGCATTTCATCGGGCAGTTCCAAAATCTGAACATTCAATGTGCGATCAATAAGTGTCGCCAGTGCCAAATCGCCGTCCGCATATCTGCAGGCCATCACCAGGCGGTGATACGAGATTGGCGTTGGGGTGGCGTCTGGCCCATACGGCATATGGGTATGAATGTGATCCAGCCGAATGCCTCGGGTACTGGCCACATCATGAAACGATTGGGTCAGCAGATAGCTGTATCCCTTGTCGGTCGGCAGATTAACGGCACTACGACCAACGGCTGATCTATATTTTTCCCACCCAAACCATGTCGCGAATGACGATTTTTCGCCCACTTCGGTACAAATCCAGTCTCCGTTCATCTGGTTGTATCGAAAGACCATCAAATATGGTCGCAACTTGGCAAAATCTGGGCTTTCAAGCTGTCCTTCGGACTGCGCCCAGCAGTGAAACCCGAACTTAAGAATCTCGGAAGAGTTGTCCCAAAGTGAGGTCAGAGGGTGTTGTTGCAGGAAGTAGGGATCTTCCCCTCTTGCAATGCCAGGTAGTGCAAACCGAAGACATGCCGGCTTTCGCTGTTCAACCAGGCTTCGCCCCGCGCCAGCAGTTCCTCGGCTTCCTTTAGGGCATTCCCTCCTGTCTCGGTCAGTTTGTATTGACGGTTGTCAAACGAGAACAGCGGATTCCCCATATATTCTTCAAGATGGGCAATGTGTCGGCGGACTGTTTGGCGCGTGCTTCCAAGGTCTTTAACAGTCCTGGAAAGGTTCAGCGTTTGCGCCAATGAGGCGAACGACCGGAGCATCTCATACAACAGTGCAGGTGCATCACGATGGGTCATTTATGTTCCCTTAACTGTAAACGCATTGTGCACAGAGGTGAAACACATCACCTACTTCCCCGGGCGGACGATAAAAATACCCTTGTAAAAAAGGCCTCACGCAGAGTTGGTAACATAAATCACCCATCATGTAACCAAAAATGTTACATAGTTGTTCATTACTCACCAATTGGGTTTCATATGGTTTGGTGCCATTCTCCCTTAGCGGGAAACAATTATGTGGTGAAAAAATGGTACATCCGGTAGACATTCATGTCGGAAAGAAAATTCGCGAAGTGCGTCTGCTACGCGGCATGACACAGGTAAACGTCGCCGAAAAACTGGGACTGTCGTTCCAGCAACTTCAGAAATATGAAACCGGGTATAACCGGGTTTCAGCCAGCAAAATGTTCGAAATCGCTCAATTGCTTGATGTCGAACCGGCATATTTTTTCGAGGGTCTGCCACGTGCTGGCATGCCTGAGCGCGAAGCGCTGGACGAACGTACGGCCAAAGCCGCACAAGCGCTGTCGTCGATCTCGGATGACAAGATCCGGGCTCAGATCCAGTCCATGATACACGAGCTTGCCGGGCGCCAGTCTCTGAGCGCCTGAACCAGACATCCTCTGAGGGGAAGGATGATTTGGGGAAAGGGGATGCGCGCTGCGCGTCCCCTTACTTTTTTGGGCACATGCCGCACGGCAATTGCGAAGCCATTCAACGTATCGCGTTGAGGCTGCAAAACACGGTTTTCATATGTGGTGGGGAACTTGGTTCCATTTGGAGCGGGCGAGGCGATTCGAACGCCCGACCCTAACCTTGGCAAGGTTATGCTCTACCCCTGAGCTACGCCCGCTTCCTATGGCAGTGTCCGGCGGGTGACCAGACTGGGTAACCGATTGGAGCGGGCGAGGCGATTCGAACGCCCGACCCTAACCTTGGCAAGGTTATGCTCTACCCCTGAGCTACGCCCGCTTCCTTCGGTGAGGCGGAGATATGAAATACATGCGCTGGCTGCAAGGGGAAAAGCACGAATTCCCCTCTTTTTTTTGCTGGCGGGCCTTGGAATGTGGATGGGTTGGCTTGGTGCACAAAGAAGTGAACTTATTTAGGCCAAATTCTAATGTAATCTAGTTCCACTAACGTCAACGAGTATCAGAATCATCCGGGGGAGGGTGAATTTGGAGTTATCTGCTTGCAACTACCAAAGGGTCGTTTCCGAGCGTGAGCGCGCCTCTGCACTTGCGCTTGAAAGTTGCGTCGTTTGTGGTGTGACGGCTTCGGAATTGAAGGCTCGGGGTGAAAACCTTGAAGTCTGTGGTGAAGAATACATGGCATCCTTAGGGGGGGCTGGGCGTGTGCTAACGCCTGTTGCGCTTTGCCCTAAATGCCACGAAGCCAACCATCGCGATGCGCACAATCATCACAGTGCCTGTCAGGTCAAAGCGCGCCAAAGCCGCGAAAGCAGCTTTTAAGTAAGCTTTGAAATATGGGTCTTGTGTAAAAGAGAAACGGCCGCCCAAGGGCGGCCGTTTTCATTTAGGCTTGTCGGGATCTATTCAAACTCGATGAGCAGGTCTTTTGCGTCGATTTGCCCACCGGCCTGGATATGCAGCCCGGTTACCACCGCATCGCGTTCGGCGTGGATGCCTGTTTCCATCTTCATCGCCTCGATGGTCAGAAGAAGGTCCCCTTCTTTCACTTGCTGACCTACCGCCACGGCGACAGAAGCCACCACGCCGGGCATCGGGGCACCCACATGGTTTGCATTGCCATCTTCGGCTTTGGGGCGCGCTTGTGTCGAAGATTTCACCAAACGGTTCGGGACGCGGATCGTGCGCGGCTGGCCGTTCAATTCAAAGAACACCTTCACTTCGCCCTTTTCATCGGTCTCACCCAACGCTTGCAGGCGGATTCTCCAGCGTTTTGCCCGGATCAATCTCGGCCGAGATTTCTTCCCCCGGCTCCATGCCATAAAAGAACGTCTTGGTGGGCAAGGTACGTACCGGACCGTATTGGCGGTGACGGCCCATGTAGTCCAGGAAGACCTTGGGATACATGAGATATCCGTTCAAATCCTCATCATCCACCTTGAAGCCTTGAAGCTCATTGGACAGTTCCGCACGGGCGGCTTCCAGATCGACTGGCTCCAGATGTTTGCCCGGACGTTCCACATTGGGTTTCTCATCCTTCAACACCTTCTTGATGATCGATTTCGGGAACCCACCGGGAGGTTGACCAAGATTGCCGCGCATCATGTCGACCACTAAATCGGGGAAGGCCACGTCGGCCTTGGGGTCCTCGACCTCTGAACGGGTCAAACCTTGGCTGACCATCATCAGTGCCATGTCTCCAACGACCTTGGACGAAGGTGTCACCTTCACGATGTCCCCGAACATCTGGTTCACATCCGCATAGCTTTGCGCCACGTCGGGCCATTTCTCTTCCAGCCCCAACGAACGCGCTTGCGCCTTAAGGTTGGTGAACTGGCCGCCCGGCATTTCGTGCAGGTAAACCTCTGATGCAGGTGCCTCCAATCCGCTTTCAAAGGCCGCATACTGGTGGCGAACGCCTTCCCAATAGTTGGAAACCTCGCGGATTGCGCCAATGTCCAGTCCGGTGTCGCGGTCGGTGTTGCGTAGCGCTTCGACAATCGAGCCCAGACAAGCTTGAGACGTTCCGCCCGAGAACGCGTCCATCGCCGCGTCCACCGCATCAACGCCCGCGTCGCTTGCTGCCAGAATAGTCGCACCTGCAATGCCGGATGTGTCATGGGTGTGGAAATGGATCGGCAGACCAACCTCTTCCTTCAACGCCTTGATCAACACACGCGCAGCTGCGGGTTTCAGAAGACCCGCCATGTCTTTCAGGCCCAGCACATGTGCGCCTGCGGCCTCAAGTTCCTTGGCCATGCCAACATAGTACTTCAGGTCGTACTTAGCGCGGTCTGGGTTCAGGATGTCGCCCGTGTAGCACACTGTGCCCTCGCAAACCTTGTTTGCTTCGACCACAGCGTCCATCGCGACGCGCATGTTTTCAACCCAGTTGAGGCTGTCAAACACACGGAACACATCCACGCCAGACGCCGCTGCTTGAGCCACAAAAGCCTGCACCACATTGTCCGGGTAGTTTGTGTATCCAACCCCGTTCGAGGCGCGTAGCAGCATTTGCGACATCACATTCGGCAGGGCCACGCGCAAGTCACGCAGACGCTGCCATGGGCATTCCTGCAAGAAGCGATAGGCAACATCAAAGGTCGCGCCGCCCCAGCATTCCACACTGAACAGCTCTGGCAGGTTGGCTGCATAAGCCGGTGCGACTTTGATCATGTCGATCGAGCGCATGCGGGTCGCCAGAAGCGACTGGTGCCCGTCACGCATTGTCGTGTCAGTGATCAGAAGCTGCTTTTGCGCCTTCATCCAATCGGCCACGGCTTGCGGGCCCTCGGCTTCAAGCAAGGTGCGCGATCCGGCAGCCGGTTCCGCACGCAGCGCGGGCGGTTTGGGTTCTTTTAGATCGGCGGCCGGGGCCGGGCGATCCGTTGTCTCGGGATGACCGTTAACGGTGATATCCGCGATATAGGTCAGTACTTTAGTGCCGCGATCACGACGTTTCGAGAACTTGAACAGCTCGGGTGTCTCATCGATGAACGTCGTGGTGTATTGGTTGTTCAGGAACACCGGGTGCTTAAGCAGGTTTTCGACGAAAGCAATGTTGGTCGACACACCACGCACGCGGAATTCGCGCAGGGCGCGGTCCATCCGGGCAATTGCCTTTTCGGGTGTCTGCGCCCAGGCGGTGACCTTGGTCAGCAGGCTGTCGTAGTAGCGCGTGATCACGCCGCCCGCATACGCCGTGCCGCCATCCAAACGAATGCCCATACCTGTGGCCGAGCGGTAGGCGGTGATGCGACCATAATCCGGAATGAAGTTGTTTTGCGGATCCTCTGTGGTGACACGGGTTTGCAGCGCGTGACCGTTCAGGCGGATGTCATATTGGCTGGCTTTGCCTGTGGCCTCGGACAGCGACTTGCCCTCGGCTATCAGGATTTGGGCCTGCACAATGTCGATGCCGGTGACCTCTTCTGTCACGGTGTGTTCGACCTGCACGCGCGGGTTCACTTCGATGAAGTAGAACTTGCCGTTTTCCATATCCATCAGGAATTCAACGGTGCCCGCGCATTCATAATTTACGTGGTTGCAGATTTTGCGCCCAAGTTCGCAAATTTCCTCGCGCTGAGCTTCGCTCAGATAAGGGGCAGGCGCGCGTTCAACCACTTTCTGGTTGCGGCGCTGAACGGAGCAGTCACGTTCATAGAGGTGATAGATATTGCCGTGGCTGTCGCCAAGGATCTGCACCTCAACGTGACGGGCGCGGGTGATCATCTTTTCCAGATAGCCCTCGCCATTGCCGAAGGCGGCTTCGGCTTCGCGACGGCCTTCCAAAACTTTCTCTTCAACTTCGTCTTCGCTGAAGATGGGGCGCATGCCGCGTCCACCACCGCCCCACGACGCTTTCAGCATCAAGGGATAACCGACTTCGGCCGCTTCTTTCTTGATCGCGGCCATGTCATCGCCCAACACCTCGGTGGCGGGGATGACGGGCACGCCTGCTTCAATGGCGACCTTGCGGGCCGAGGCCTTGTCGCCAAGCGCGCGCATGGTTTCGGCCTTAGGGCCGATGAAGGTGATGCCATTGGCGGCACAGGCGTCCACGAAATCGGGGTTCTCAGACAGAAGGCCATAACCGGGGTGGATCGCGTCTGCGCCACATTCCTTGGCCACGCGGATGATTTCATCAATCGACAGGTAAGCGGCAACTGGTCCCATGCCTTCGCCGATGCGATATGCCTCGTCCGCCTTGAACCGGTGCAGGCCAAGTTTGTCTTCTTCGGCATAGACCGCAACGGTCTTTTTACCCATCTCGTTTGCGGCCCGCATGACGCGGATGGCAATTTCACCCCGGTTGGCAATCAGGATTTTCTGGAAGTCGCGCATCAAGTTTCCCCTAGGTTCCAATTTTGGAATTGCCGGATTCGTAGGGCTTGCCGCGCTGCAGCGCAATAGTTTTTGAAGGGTTTGCGCAAGGTTTAGCGCTAAATTGGTAAAACTAAGTTACCAATTTAGAATCGTGACTAAGAGAGCTTTGATAAAAGCCCCCCCGGTTGGCGCATGATTCGCCCGTCCAGTTCCAGATTCACCAATTCGGGTAGAATCTGTTGTGATCTCAGGCCATGTGATTGGCCGATATCGCGGATCAATTGATCCTCCGCCAGCGGGCAAGACCCTAGCCGAGACAGGATCTGTCCATGCAATTCGGCTGTTTCCGCCAATGTCCTTTTGTCACGTGTTCCGACAGATTCTGTGGTGGCAGAAGCGTCATTTGTCTGCACATTCGCGTCAGCTGAAGGTGCGGTGACGGCTGGTCCGATGGCCTCAATCACGTCGGCGGCGTTGCGGACAAGCACTGCGCCGTCCCGGATCAGCATGTTGCATCCAAAGGCGCGGGCATCAAACGGATGTCCGGGCACAGCCAAAACATCTCGCCCCTGATCCAAGGCGTTGCGCGCAGTCAGAAGTGAACCGGATTTTGCGGCAGCCTCGACAACAACAACAGCACGCGCCAAGCCTGAAATCAGGCGATTGCGGCGCGGAAAGTGGCGGGCTTGGGGTGTCATGCCCGGCGGCATTTCTGAGATTCGCAGCCCGTCACGGGCGATGTCTTCCGCCAGAACGGTGTTTTCTTTTGGGTAGATCACATCCACTCCGCCCGCTTGCACAGCGACGGTTTTGCCCGATGCCAGCGCTTCGGTATGGGCAACCGTATCAATCCCGCGTGCCAGTCCGGACACCACGGTAAAGCCTGCCTCGGACAGTTCACCTGCCAGCTTGCGGGCCATGCGCGTGCCAATGGATGAGGCGTTGCGCGCGCCGATCAGTGCCACCATCGGACTGTGCAACAGCGAGTGATCCCCCATCGCCCAAAAGAAAGGAGGTGGGTCGGAAATCTCGGACAACAGTTCAGGATAGTCCGGCGTGCCCCACGCAATCATGCGGGCTCCGACAAATTTCGCGCGTTGATGTTCGTTTTGGGCGACCTCGATCGGGCAAAGCTCGTAGTCTTTGACGCCAGCGGCGCGCGCGACTTCTGGCAACGCCTCAAGTGCTGCGCGTGCTGTGCCGTGTTCGTTGATTAGACGAAAGAATGTCGCCACACCCACGCGGCGTGACCGCAAAAGACGGATCCAATCCAGCTGATCTTCCGCTGACTGGGGTGAGCAGGTGGGGTGAAGAGAAGGGAGTATATCCGTCGGCATGGTTGATTCCGTCTTTTGCGGATTAACCATGCACGGGAATTGGTTAACGGAGGGTGAAGGCCCGCCAATAGGCCCATAGAAGTGCGGCAGCTCCGGCGATGAGAAAGGCGGCCGTGATTTCTTCAGTCGGGATCAACCAGCCCAAGCTGTCGCACAGCCAGACGGTGCCCATTGCTGTCATGGCGGCTAATCCTACATGCCACAAGCGGTTTAGCGGGAAGGCACCCGCGGGAAGGTCGGCGCTTGGCCTGTCCGATTCCCCAGGGCGTAAGATCAGCCACAGCGCCAGCCCGCTTAGAGCCAATGGTCCGATGGAAAATGGTAGCGCGACAGAAGCCCAAAGAAGTCCCAAAGCCCAGACCATCAGGAAAACGCTCCAACGTTCCAGCGCGATGGGGTGCCAGACTTGCGCACGGGACAATAAGACCAGACCCAGCGCCCAGATCACCGACGTCACCACAGCAAAGAACAAGAAATCTGACCCGATCAAATGCGTGCCGCTGGGTTCGGCCCATGTCCATGTGCTCCAAAGCCCCCAAGCGATGCCGGCGACCGCGTGCAATGCTATCGAAGTCCACGGTTTCTGAGCACTCATGACATGGCGCAACAGATAGAGCCCCAACAGCACGTCAATCGGAGCGTGCCAACTGACCGATGTCCAAATCCAAGAAATCGGTGGGGCTTCGTGAACCACCGGGACGATCGCGCCCTCTGTGATCCATCCATAGAGACACGCCGCAAGAAACAAACCTGCCATTCCCCGCCGTCGCGCGGAGGGAAGCAAAAGAAGAAATGCACAAGCTGCTAAGGCGTAATAGGCTGTCGTTTCAACCACTCCGATGATCGCAGGGCCCGGGTTGGTCCGAAGTGACATCACCGAATTTACCGGGCCTTCGTTCATGAAGAAGAACTCGGAAAAGAACATCAGGATCAGCGCGCTGCCGATTATCGAAAGTGCGCGGTTCTTGATGCCCTCTATAAAGCTCACGCCGCCGAACCACCTACCGTTAGACCACCGATCAACAGGGATGGCTGCCCGACACCCACCGGTACCGATTGCCCCGCCTTGCCGCATGTGCCGACGCCGGGATCCAGCGCCATGTCATTGCCGATGGCGCGGATTTGCTTCATCGCTTGTGGGCCGTCACCTATCAGGGTCGCGCCTTTCACGGGCGAGCCAACCTTGCCGCCTTCAACGCGGTAGGCCTCGGTGCAGGAAAACACGAATTTGCCATTGGTGATGTCCACCTGACCGCCGCCGAAGCCGACGGCGTAGATACCGTCCTTCAGCTCGCCCAACACCTCTTCCGGTGTGGCGTTGCCGCTTTCCATGATGGTGTTGGTCATGCGTGGCATTGGTGCGTGGGCATAGCTTTGACGGCGTCCATTTCCAGTGGGGGCGACACCCATCAGCCGCGCATTCTGGCGGTCCTGCATGTAGCCGACCAACACGCCGTCCTCAATCAGAACTGCGCGGCCCGAGGGCGTGCCTTCGTCATCCACTGTGATCGACCCGCGCCGATCGGGCAGGGTACCATCATCCACGACAGTCACGCCCTTGGACGCGACTTGCTGGCCGACGAGGCCCGAGAAGGCCGAGGTGCCCTTGCGGTTAAAATCCCCCTCAAGCCCGTGGCCTACGGCTTCGTGCAACAGGATGCCTGGCCAGCCATTGCCCAGCACGACATCCATTACACCCGCCGGCGCAGGCACCGCGTCGAGGTTCACTAAGGCGATGCGAAGCGCTTCACGCGCGGTGCTTTGCCATTGCTGTGCGTGCATCAACCCGGTCAGACCGGCCCGTCCGCCGCCGCCAGAAGATCCGCTTTCACGCCGTCCGTCCTTTTCCACGATGACCGAGACATTTAGTCGCGTCATGGGCCGTGTATCAGACACCAGTGCGCCATCTGGGCGCAGGATATGCACCTCTTGCAGTGAGGCCGCGATGGTTGCTGATACCTGAACCACACGCGGATCCAGATCGCGGGTGAAGGCATCAATCTCGCGTAGGGTTTCGACCTTCAGGCCAAAACCAGCATCTGCCATTGGGTCGTCGTCGGAATAGAGCTTGCGATTGGTTCGGGCAGGTCCATCAGCCCACGTGCCACCACCATCACCTACAGCAAGGCGCGCGGTCGCAGCCGCACGTTTTAAGGCGGATTCGCTGATTTCGGTCGAATGGGCGTAGCCTGTGGTTTCCCCCTTCACGGCCCGCAATCCAAACCCTTCCGAGGCGTCATAGCTTGCATTACGAAGCCGTCCGTCATCAAAAACAAGCGCTTCGGATCTCATGCGTTCGAAAAACAGCTCTCCATCATCTGCACCATGGGTGGTTTCAGCCAGAATCTTTTGGGCCCGATCTTGGTCAATCAGGGTGTCAAAAGGACGAAAGGTGGTGGTCTCGGTCATGGGGGGCCTCGAGTTTGCGCTAAACGCGGCGTTGTTCATTAACTTGCGAAGGTTTTTCCTTGTTCCCAGCTTTCTAATATGGTTTCACACCAATGAGAAACAAGGGATTCCCGCGCCCATGTGCGGGAGAGGCAAGAGTGCGCATCAGCTTGAACCGGAAATCACCGGTGTCGGGCTGCGCCGCACAGGGAAGAGAAAGACGAATATGATGCGTTTCAGCAGCCTTTTCGCCACTGCAACAGCAATGATGACAGCGGGTGTCGCCACCGCGCAGGAAAACCTCGAGGTGATCGGTAAGCCGGTTGACGGCGGTATGGGTTTTCAGCCAGCCGCAACAAATATTGCCGAGGCCGCGCAGGGGCTGGACGGGCTGATCAATGTGATCATCTTCGCGATTACGATTTTCGTAACCGGTCTTCTTCTGTGGGTGATCGTGCGCCACAACCGCCGCGCTAATCCCGAGCCCGCAACGTTCTCGCACCACACAGTGATTGAGATCGCTTGGACGCTGATCCCCGTTGTGATCTTGGTGTTCATCGGTGCATTCTCGCTGCCGGTTCTGTTCCAGCAGCAAGTGATCCCGAAAGGTGACGTTGTTATCAAAGTGACCGGCTACCAGTGGTATTGGGGCTATGAATATCCCGAGCATGAATTTGGTTTCGACAGCTTCCTGTTGGACAAATCGGCACTGGAAGAGCACGGCTATGACAAAAGCGACTACCTGCTGGCCACCGACACCGCCGTTGTTGTGCCGACCGGCAAAAAGGTTGTGATGCAAGTCACCGCTGCGGACGTGATCCATTCGTGGACCATCCCTGCTTTCGGTGTGAAGCAAGACGCCGTTCCCGGCCGTCTGGCAGAGCTGTGGTTCGAAGTTGAGCCCGGCAAAGAAGGCATCTATTTCGGCCAGTGTTCCGAGCTTTGCGGCAAAGACCACGCCTATATGCCGATCACCGTGAAAGCCGTGACTGAGGCCGAGTATGAAGCTTGGCTGAAAGGCGCGATCGATGAATACGCAGACAACGCGACTGCCGCGCCAGCTGCCATTCAGGTCGCATCGACCAACTGATCATAGGGAAGGGGGCGACCCCTTCCGACCTGACCGCCCCATTCGGGGCGGTTTGTGCAAAAAAGCCCCTAGCCAAAGCGCCAAATCAACATGAGCGACGCCAGCATTCAAACCACCAAGACCGAGACCGGCGAAGCCGGTTTTGGCGACTATTTCGCGCTTCTTAAGCCGCGGGTCATGTCTTTGGTTGTCTTCACCGCGCTTGTTGGGCTGTTGGTTGCCCCTGTGGGTGTTAACCCAATTGTCGGTCTTGCCTCGATCCTGTTCATCGCTGTTGGCGGAGGTGCCTCGGGCGCTCTGAACATGTGGTGGGATGCGGATATCGACCGCAAGATGAAGCGCACACAGGCCCGTCCGATCCCTTCCGGCAAGGTTGAAGAAGGCGAAGCATTTGCCATCGGCATCGCTCTGTCGGTCATGGCGGTGGTCATGCTCGGGCTGGCCGCCAACTTCACGGCTGCAGCTTTGCTGGCTTTCACCATTTTCTTTTACGTCGTGATCTACACGATGTGGCTTAAGCGCTGGACGCCGCAGAACATCGTGATCGGTGGCGCGGCGGGTGCCTTCCCTCCGATGATCGGTTGGGCTGTGGCCACGGGCGGCATCTCGATCGAAAGCGTTCTGATGTTCGCGTTGACCTTTGCATGGACGCCGCCCCATTTCTGGGCGCTGGCACTGTTCACCAAAGGCGACTACGCCAACGCAGGTGTGCCGATGCTGACCGTGACCCACGGGCGCAAGGCAACGCGTGCCCATATCCTTGGCTACACGTTTGCGCTGGCCGCTGTTGCGATCGCGCTGGGCCTGACCTCGGTCGGTGGTCCCACATATATGGTGATTGCGCTGGTTTTGAACGCGATGTTCATCAAGGGCGCGTGGGATGTTTTCCGTCGCACCGATGAAGACAGCGAAGCCGACACGCACAAGGCTGAACGCGGGCTGTTCAAGCTGTCGCTGGCATATCTTTTCCTGCATTACGGTGCGCTGCTGATCGAAGCATCGCTGAAACCGTTCGGTCTTGGGGGCTGGGGCTAATGGCGATCAAAGCAGAACACGAGCTGCACAAGCGCCGCTTTTCCCGCAATGTCGGGCTGGGCTTGGTGCTGGTTGGCTTCGTCGCCCTTGTTTACGGCCTGACCGTGGCCAAGGTGAGTGAAATTTATCAGCCCGAAGCAACCTCCGAGGCCAGCGAATGAGCCTGACGCCGCACCAGACAACAGCTGCCAAGATGGTTGGCGTGGTGGTCCTGATGGGATCGCTTAGCTGGGCGTCGGTGCCGTTTTATGACTGGTTCTGCCGTGTCACGGGCTTTGGTGGTGTCACTGGTGTGGCTTCAGAAGCATCCGACGTGGTGCTGGACCGCAAGGTTCTGGTGCGCTTTGACGCATCGAAAGAACGCGGCATGCCGTGGGAGTTCAAACCCGTCCAGCACGAGATGGAGAATCCGTCTGGGTGAAACCGGTTTGGCGTTCTACGAAGCCTACAACCCAACCGACCGCCCGGTTGCTGGCACCGCCAGCTATAACGTGGCCCCATTCTCGGCGGGTGGGTTTTTCACCAAGATTGACTGCTTCTGCTTTGAAGAGCAGGTGTTGCAACCCGGAGAGCGCGTGACCATGCCGGTCACCTTCTACGTGGACCCCGAAATCATTGAGGATCGCGAGGCAAAATACGTGAATGCAATCACGTTGTCCTACACGTTCCACGAAACTGAATTGCCGGAAGAGGTCGCGCAGCTTGCGCCGACTTCAATGACCGTGCAAAACTGACGCCAGAAGAACAGGGACTATACGCTTATGGCACATGCAAAGAACCACGATTATCACATTCTACCGCCCTCGGTGAACCCACTCCTGGGTGCTATCGCAGGCTTCGTTATGCTGTTTGGCGCCGTTCAATGGATGGCCAATGGCATGCCTTGGATGTTCTTCATCGGCTTGGCCGGTGTTCTTTACGTCATGTTCGCATGGTGGTCGGACATCGTGCACGAAGGCGAAACAGGCGATCACACATCGGTTGTGAAAATCGGCCTGCGCTACGGCGTGATCCTGTTCATCATGTCCGAAGTTATGTTCTTCGTTGCGTGGTTCTGGAGCTTCTTCAAACACGCCATGTACCCCATGACAGAAGGCTCGCCCAAGATTGACGGCATCTGGCCGCCCGCTGGGATCGAGACGTTTGACCCGTGGCACCTGCCGCTGATCAACACGCTGATTTTGCTTCTGTCGGGTTGCGCCGTGACTTGGGCGCACCACGCGATTGCACATGAAAACAACCGCAAAGATCTTGTTTGGGGGCTGACCCTGGCCGTAATCCTGGGTGTGATCTTCACCATGTTCCAGGCGTATGAATACAGCCATGCTGCCTTTGACTTCTCGGGCAACATCTATGGCGTGAACTTCTTCATGGCGACCGGCTTCCACGGCTTCCACGTCATCGTCGGCACGATCTTCCTGTTCGTCTGCCTGATGCGCGCGATCAAGGGTCACTTCACCCCGGAAAGCCACGTCGGCTTTGAAGCCGCCGCTTGGTACTGGCACTTTGTTGACGTTGTATGGCTGTTCCTGTTCGCAGCTGTTTACATCTGGGGCGGTTGAACCTGACCCGCAAATAGTCCTAATCAAGGGGCGCGAGGGGGCAACCTTTCGCGCCTTTCTCTTTTCGGGTTTCCCTTATGCGTCAAGCCATCGCCATCATTCTAAGCCTTGCCGTGCTGGCCCTGTTCATCGGGCTGGGCACATGGCAGCTTCAACGACTTCAATGGAAAGAAGCTTTGATCGCCGAGGTTGAGACCAAGATCGCAGCGGACCCGGTGGGCTTGCCGGATGCCCCGAATGAAGCCGCGCACAAATACCTACCGGTGCACGTCTCAGGCCAGTTTGAGGCCGGCGCAGTGCTGGTGTTGTCCTCTGATCGCAACTATGGCGCGGGGCACCGATTGATCTCGGTGTTTGAAACACAGGATGGGCGGCGTATTCTGATTGATCGCGGTTTTGTCCCAGTTCAGTCGGCACAGCCAGAGCTTGCAGGTGGGGATAGTGCGATCACCGGCAACTTGTATTGGCCGGACGAAAGGGACGGATACACCCCTGAAGACGATATCGCAGGTAATACATGGTTTGCCCGTGACGTGGACAAACTTGCCCAACATCTGAACACAGAACCGGTTCTGATCGTCGCGCGCACCCCGACCTCTAACATGATTTTCACAATGCCGATCACGTCTGAAGGCATCCCCAACCGTCATCTAGAGTATGTCGGGACATGGTTTTTGCTGGCGCTCACATGGTCGGTGATGACACTCGCCTTGCTTTGGCGTAAGAAGCGCCGAAACCCCTGAAGGACTCAAATTCGATGCGCTATATCTCGACCCGTGGTGATGCTCCTGTTCTTAGCTTCGAAGAGGCTATGCTGACCGGCCTTGCGCGCGATGGTGGCCTGTATGTGCCCGAAACCATCCCGACCATGTCGACAGATGAAATCGCGGCGCTCGCTGGCCTGTCTTATGAAGAGATCGCCTTTCGTGTGATGCAGCCATTCGTTGGGGACAGCTTCACCGATGCTGAGTTTAAAGAAATCATCGCCAAGGCCTATGCAGGGTTCGGCCACGACGCCCGCGCACCTTTGGTGCAGCTTGGCCCGAACCATTTCCTGTTGGAGCTGTTCCACGGCCCGACGCTGGCCTTCAAAGATTTCGCAATGCAACTGATTGGTCAGTTTTTTCAAGTGGCGCTTAGCCGTCGTGGTGAAAAGGTGACCATCGTGGGTGCGACTTCGGGTGACACCGGATCTGCTGCCATCGAAGCCTTCAAAGGTTTGGACGCCGTTGACGTGTTCATCCTGTTCCCCCATGGCCGTGTGTCTGACGTTCAGCGTCGACAGATGACCACGCCTGCCGAAAGCAACGTGCACGCGCTGGCCATGGATGGCGACTTCGACGATTGTCAGGCGCGCTTGAAGGATATGTTCAACGACTTTGACTTCCGCGATGGTGTAAAGCTCGCTGGTGTGAACTCGATCAACTGGGCGCGGGTTCTGGCGCAGGTGGTATATTACTTCTCTTCCGCCGTGTCGCTGGGTGCGCCACATCGAGAAATCAGCTTCACTGTACCGACCGGAAATTTCGGCGACATCTTCGCGGGCTATATTGCCAAGAAGATGGGTCTGCCGATTGACCAGCTGGTGATCGCTACGAACCAGAATGACATCCTGCACCGCACGATGGAAACTGGCGCTTATACCAAGGCGGGCGTCACGCCTTCGATCAGCCCGTCGATGGATATTCAAGTGTCCTCGAATTTCGAACGTGCCCTGTTTGACGCCTATGGACGTGATGGCAAAGCGGTCGCTGGCCAGATGGATGATCTGAACGAAGGTGGCTTCGCGATCAGCCAAGGTGCGATGGAGTATCTGAAAGAACAATTCACATCAGGCCGTGCATCGGAAGACGAAACCATGGCGCAGATCAAGACCAGCTTTGCCACAACCGGCGAGGTACTATGCCCGCATTCTGCCGTCGGCGTGAAAGTCGCGAACGAGCATCTGGGCGACAGCCCGATGATCACGCTCGCAACGGCGCATCCTGCCAAGTTTCCCGCTGCCGTCAAAGATGCCTGCGGAGAAGACGTGCCCTTGCCGCCGCGCATGGCGGACCTTTTCAACCGCGACGAACGCGTAACCCGCGTGGCCAATGATCTGGACGCGTTGAAAACGCTGATCCTTGAACGTACCGGAAAGGTCACCCCTGCATGACCGTGCGTTTAGATCGTCTTTCGAACGGCGTACGCGTCGTGACAGAACATATGCCGGGGCTGGAAAGCGCCTCTTTGGGTGTGTGGGTGACCGCGGGTGGTCGCCATGAAACGCAAGCCCAGAATGGCATTGCGCATTTCCTTGAGCACATGGCCTTCAAAGGCACCCAAAAACGAACCTCGTTGGAGATCGCGGAAGCGATCGAAGATGTGGGTGGCTATATCAACGCCTACACATCGCGCGAGGTCACAGCCTATTACGTACGTGTCCTGAAGGACGACGTAGCGCTTGGGCTCGACGTGATTTCCGACATTGTGCTGAACCCGGTTTTTGATGCGGGCGAGATCGAGATCGAACGCGGTGTGATTTTGCAAGAGATCGGACAGGCGTTGGACACCCCTGATGACGTGGTGTTTGACTGGCTGCAAGAAGCTGCATTTCCCGATCAGCCGATTGGGCGCACGATCCTTGGCCCGGCCGAGCGGGTGAAGTCCTTTGGGCGCGACGACCTTTCGGGTTTTGTTGGCCAGCACTATGGGCCGGATCAATTGATCCTGTCCGCGGCAGGGGCTGTGAACCACGATGAAATCCTGCGCCTTGCTGAGGAGGCATTTGGCGGGTTGGCATCGCGTCCGACACTTATTCCCGATGCGGCTCGATGGACATCGGGCGCACATATCGAAGTGAATGACGCGTTGGAGCAGGTACATTTCACGCTTGGCTTTGAAGCGCCTTCCTATCGTGACGAAGGCTTTTACGCCGCGCAGCTTTTCAGCTCGGCGCTTGGCGGCGGTATGTCGTCACGACTGTTTCAGGAAGTGCGCGAAAAGCGCGGGCTTTGCTATTCGATCTTCTCGCAGGTCGGATCATACGACGACACCGGCATGATGACGGTTTATGCGGGCACATCCGGGGATGATATCGCCGCTTTATCAGGCCTTTGTATCGACGAATTGAAGCGTGCCACCACGGATATGACCGACCGGGAGCTTGAGCGCGCCCGGACGCAGATGAAAGCGGGTCTTCTGATGGGGCTGGAAAGCCCATCAGCACGCGCGGAACGGATGGCCCGACTGGTTGGGATATGGGGCAACGTTCCGTCCCTGGCCGAAACGGTTGAGAAAATTGAAAAGGTTACGCTGTCTGACCTGAAGGCCTTTGGTGAATCGCTGTCACAGGGCGCAATGGCAATGGCCGTCTACGGGCCAGCTGCGAAAGCCGAAAGCCTGGAGGCGCTTCAGGAAAGGCGCGCTGCTTGATGTTTGCAAGGTCCAAGAAGGTTCGGATCGAAACCGAGCGTATGACGCTTCGTCCGCCGCTGCATGGCGACTATCGCGCTTGGGCTGCGCTTCGGGCCACCAGTCGTGATTTTCTATCCCCGTGGGAGCCCACATGGGCTCCGGATCATCTGACACGGAAAAGTTTCACCAATCGCGTATATTGGGCCAGTAGGTCCGTCGCGGGCGGCACTGCACTTCCACTTTTCATGTTCCGCAGGCAGGACAACGTGCTGTTGGGGGCGGTGACGCTCGACAATATCCGACGCGGCCCGTCGCAAGCCGGCACCACCGGTTATTGGGTCGGGGAACGCTTTGCCCGTCAGGGATACATGCGCGAGGGGCTTGAGGCGCTGGTTCACTACGCGTTCAACGAACTTGATTTGTCGCGGCTTGAGGCCGGATGCCTGCCAGAAAACACCGCGTCGCGCGGGGTGTTAGAAAAAGTTGGTTACAAATACGAAGGCGTGGCGCAAAGCTATCTTCAGATCAACGGACGCTGGCGCAACCACGTGCTCTATGCCAACCTGCGTTCTGACCGACGTGGCCGCACGCAAGCCGGATAGACGATCATCCAGTTTTGCCTGCTGCGTCGGACGCACGTGACACGTTTCAGCGAGGATGCCCGTGAACAAGGCAGATGCGACATTCGAGGCGACATTGCGCGGGATTCTGCCCGAAGCCGCCTTTCGCCCGCTTAGCCCAGCTTATTTGGAAGAGCCGCGTGGCCTGTATCAGGGCACTGGCGGTCTGCTGCTGACGCCCGGATCGACCGAAGAGGTCGCGCTGATTGTGAGCACGTGTTCTGACGCCAGTGTCCCGGTGGTCCCCTTTGGGGGTGGAACCGGGCTGGTTGGTGGGCAGGTCATGCCAGACGCAGCGCCTGTGATCCTGAGCCTAGAACGGATGAACCGTATTCGGGACACGCACGTGTCTGAGAATGTGCTGGTGGCCGAGGCCGGAGCCATTCTGGCCGACATTCAATCCGCCGCTCAGGATGCAGACCGGCTTTTCCCGCTGTCGCTGGCGTCCGAAGGGTCCTGCCGGATTGGTGGCTGTCTGTCGACCAATGCGGGCGGAGTGAACGTGCTGCGCTATGGATCTGCGCGCGATCTGTGTCTGGGGATCGAAGCAGTTTTGCCTGATGGTTCTGTGCATCATGGTTTGAAACGGCTTCGCAAGGACAACACGGGGTATGATCTGCGCAGTTTATTGTGCGGGGCCGAGGGCACACTGGGCGTGATTACAGCAGCCAGCCTGCGCCTTTTCCCACGTCCAGCGCGGACCGGGACCGCGGTGTTAGCTGTGCGTGATCCGTCGGCGGCGTTGGACCTTCTAACCTTGGCACAGGCGCAAATGGGGCAGGGGATTAGCGCATTTGAGTTGATCAAAGGCACCGGGTTTGAATTCCTATCCGAGGCTGGACTGGGCGGCCCGCAGCCCTTCCAAACCCGGCCGGATTGGTCAGTGTTGATTGATCTGGGGCTTGGCCCGTCGGATGATCCTGAAGACGCATTGCTTTCGCTATTTGAAGCGGCTCAGGCAGCGGGGCTGGTGGCCGACGGGGTTATCGCACAATCCGAAACTCAGCGGGCGGCGCTGTGGAAGCTGCGCGAGGAAATACCTTTGGCCAACAAGGCTGTGGGGGCAATTAGTTCCCACGATATCTCTCTGCCATTGTCGGTAATTCCGGAGTTTTTGGATCAAGCGGATCAGGCGTTGGCAGCACTTGGACCCTACCGCGTCAATGCTTTTGGCCATCTTGGGGACGGCAATTTGCACTACAATGTCTTCCCACCCAAAGGACAAAGCAAGCAAGACTATCAGGCTGTGAAAGACGGTGTTCGCAGGGTGATTTATGATCTTGTCCACCAGCTTGGAGGGTCATTCAGCGCGGAACATGGGATCGGCCGCCTGAAAACCAAGGAACTCGAACGCTACGGCGATCCCGCTGGCCTGTCCGCCATGCGTGCTATCAAACAAGCACTGGACCCAAAGGGGATTATGAACCCCGGTGTGATCTTCCCAAGAGAAGGTAATCAAAAGAATAACGCCCCGCTGGGGTGATAGCGGGGCGTTGCACGTTGATTACGTGTGTACAAGCAGCGCCTGAACTCCAATCAGGCAAGACCGTGATAGAAGAAGAGGGTTAAGCGAAGGTTCACAGCCCCTCGAATTCGCATAAAACATTCACGTCCATGCCAAGTTCTTGCAGCTTCTTGCGTCCGCCCAGTTCTGGCAGGTCGACGATGAAGGAACAGCCCACGATCTCGCCGCCCATGCGTTCGATCAGCTTGATGCCTGCCTCAGCTGTACCGCCGGTGGCCAGAAGGTCATCCACCAACAAAACTTTCTCACCGGGTTGGATCGCGTCGTTATGCACTTCCATCACCGCCTCGCCATACTCCAGCGTATAGGCTTCGGAGAGTGTTGCGCCCGGCAGTTTGCCTTTCTTGCGGATCGGCACAAAGCCCAAGGTCAGCTGATGCGCAATGGCACCCCCCAGAATGAAACCGCGTGCCTCAAGCCCAACAACCTTGTCGATCTGTTCGCCCGCATAGGGGTGCAGCATCTGGTCCACTGCCATACGAAACCCGCGCGGATTGGCAAAAAGAGTTGTCACATCGCGAAACAGGATGCCCTCATGCGGGAAGTCCACGATAGTGCGGATATAGTCTTTCACGGATTTCATGTTTTCCCCTCGGTGATCAGACGCATTGTGGCCTCAAGCGGCCCGCGTTTGAACTTATGCGACCACAGCCAACTGAACAACGCGGCAAATGCGCAATATGCGATCGAAATCCAGAAAATCTGCGCGGGCTGAAGGGTGCCCCCGAGCAGCCCCATAGCCTCGAGCGTGCCCATGCCAATCAAGATATGTGCCACATAATGGGTCAGAGTCTGACGCCCAGCGACGATCATGGCATCGCACAGCCGGCGTATGATTGGCAGTGCCAGCAAAACGGGTGTCAGCATCAACACCGCACCAAGAACCGCAGTGGCCGTTGCACCACCCGCAAGCATGTAAAGCGGCCCGGCCGGGACTGGTTCTGTGGTCATCAGAGCGCCGATGTCTGGGTCATGGATCAGGGGCGCGCTGGCGGTATGGGCTACCACAGCCACCAACGCTCCACCCAGAATTAGCCCTATCTGAACGCGTGTGCGCCCCAGCGAAAGCCGCCCAAGCCACATGCCCCACAGCAAAAACGCCGCCCATGGGAAAACCGGGTGCCATCCATTGTAAAGTGAGTGTCGCAGGAAACCTTCAAGGGTCCAGAAACCGGAATAATTCAGCGTGTTCCAGTTCCAACCTTTGTCAAAGTCCAAAAACAGCTGCGCGGCGACCGCGATCAGCATGAAACCAGCAACCCCAAACAACAGCCAGCGGTTTGGGCGAGACATGAAGCCGATGGCAACGATGAAATACAGCGCATAGAAATGCAGAATGTCGGCTTCGAACACCAACATGTTCAGCATGCCGATCGCAAACAGGAAAATGGCCCGGCGCAGGGTCACATGCCACGCAGCGCGCCCAAGACTTGCGCCCACGCCGGCCAGCACAACAAATAGTGCGGCCGCGCGCCCTTCCAGATTATTGGTGATCAGCGAAACAAAAGATCCGTCCGCCGAAACTTCCGCAACGATGCGGAAATTGACCAGCACCATGCCGACAAAGGCAAGATAGCGGGCAATGTCTATCCCATGTAGTCGATTCACAGCACACGCCCTGCAACAGCATCCAGTTTGGCAAGAAGCTTCGAGTCGCGTTTGTCCGGCGCTGTCATGATCGCCATATCCAGTGCCCGGTCGCACCCATACGGGCAGGGTGCGCGGTCAGGGCCCAAAAGTGCAGGTAACCCAGCCACCATGCGCTTGGCCTTGTCGCCATTCCCGGTCAGTGTCGCAATCACCTGCGCCACATCCACTTCGTCGTGGCCCGGATGCCAGCAATCGAAATCTGTGACCATCGCGACCGAGGCGTAACAAAGCTCGGCTTCTCGGGCGAGCTTCGCTTCGGGCATGTTGGTCATCCCAATCACATGCGCGCCCCACTGATCGCGATACATCCGACTTTCGGCAAGTGTTGAAAATTGCGGGCCCTCCATTGCCAGATAAGTGCCGCCTTCATGAACCGTAACATCTGCTGCGCGCGCTGCGTCAGCACAGGCTGCAGACAGGCGTGGGCACGTGGGATGCGCAAAGCCCACATGAGCCACGCAGCCCGATCCGAAAAAGCTTTTCGGGCGGGCAAAGGTACGGTCAATGAATTGATCCACAACGACAAAATCACCCGGTGCCATCTCTTCCCGAAATGATCCGCAGGCTGAGACGCTGATCACATCCGTCACGCCCAACCGCTTTAGCGCATCGATATTGGCACGATATGGCACGTCCGACGGACTGTGCACATGCCCGCGCCGGTGACGCGGAAGGAACGACATCTGCACCCCGCCCAGACGCCCGCTCAGGATTTGATCTGAAGGAGCCCCCCACGGGCTGCCGACATCCACCCAGGCCGCATCCTTCAGCCCATCCATATCGTAAATGCCAGAGCCACCGATGATGCCAATATGCGTGTTCATGTTTGCCTCCAGATTGCCGTTGCCCGCACAGTAGCGCGCGCATGTCGCTGTTGCCATCCGACAATTGCAGGTTGGCTTCGCATCTGGGGCATTGCCGGATGGCCGCGAAGCCGTTAGACAGCGCCATCGCGAACAATTCCCCAAATGAGGTGACCCCGTGGCCCGAGCCCTGCTGGCAAGCTTTGCCAATCGTATCGAACGCCCTGATCTGCGCTTGTCGCCGAATGACGAGCTGACGCCCTCGCGCATCAAGATCGAGCTGCTGTCGGGCCTGACCGTCGCCCTGGCCTTGGTGCCCGAGGCTGTAGCCTTTGCTTTTGTCGCAGGTGTGCACCCGTTGGTGGGCCTTTATGCGGCCTTCATGGTCGGGTTGATCACTGCCATAATCGGCGGACGTCCGGGCATGATCTCGGGCGCGACCGGGGCGCTGGCCGTTGTGATGGTCGCACTGGTGGCGCAACACGGCGTTGAATATCTGTTCGCCACCGTTGTCCTGATGGGGCTTTTGCAGGTTTTTGCCGGTGTCATGCATTGGGGCAAGTTCATCCGACTTGTGCCGCACCCGGTCATGCTGGGCTTCGTGAACGGGCTGGCCATCGTTATTTTCTTGGCGCAAATGACCCAATTTAAGGTGCCGGGAACGGTCGAGGCTGCGGGGCATGGCGCTGCAGGGGGCGAATGGCTCACTGGTTTGCCGCTTGTCATGATGCTGGGCCTTGTTGGTCTGACCATGTTGATCATCTGGGGGCTGCCAAAGCTGACCTCGATCATCCCTGCGCCGCTGGCGGGTATCGGCGTTGTGGCCGGGCTTGTGATTGCATTTGGCATCGACGTGCCGACTGTCGGTGACATGGCTTCGATCAAGGGTGGTTTGCCCAGCTTTCACAACCCGTTTGGCACGGGTGAGGGGCTGTATGGCACCGCGCTGGCGCCCTTTACACTCGAAACGCTGTGGATCGTCCTGCCCTATGCGGTGATCCTGGCCGCAATCGGCCTGATCGAAAGCCTTCTAACCCTGAACCTTGTGGGCGAGATGACCGGGCAGCGCGGTGGCGCTTCGCAGGAATGTATCGCGCAAGGCACGTCCAACGTGATCACCGGTTTCTTCGGTGGCATGGGCGGTTGTGCGATGATCGGTCAGTCGATGATCAACGTTCGTTCTGGTGGCCGTACACGCATTGCAGGGATCGCAGCAGCGGTCTTCTTGCTTCTCTTCATCGTGGTCGCCTCCAGCTGGATCGAGATGATCCCATTGGCGGCCCTTGTCGGCGTGATGTTCATGGTCGTGATCGGCACGTTTGCCTGGAACTCGCTCAAGATCCTGCGCCGCGTGCCCCGGACCGATGCCTTCGTCATCCTGCTGGTGACCGCGGTGACCGTCTATGAAGACCTTGCCGTCGCCGTTGTGGTGGGCGTGATTGTATCCGCGCTAGCCTATGCCTGGAACGCGGCTGCCCGCATTCATGCAGTAACGCGCGAGGAAGACGGGGCGAAAGTTTATGACGTGGAAGGCCCGCTGTTCTTCGGTTCGGCTGAAGGGTTCATCGAATTGTTTGACGTGAAGAACGACCCCGATTTGGTTGTGATCGAGTTCGCCCGTTCGCGTGTTGTGGACCAGTCCGCTCTTCAAGCAATTGAAGCAGTGGCGCTGAGATATGAAGCGCTGGGTAAGAAGGCACAGCTGCGCCACCTTAGCCGCGATTGTCATGATCTGCTGACGAAGGCAGGTCACTTGATGGTCGACAGTGACGACGACCCCGATTACGAGGTCGCCGTGGATTACTCGGTGAAAACCGGCATTCTGGGCGGGCACTGATCTTAAGGGGCAAGCGCCTCTAAACTTTGCAGGTCGCCCGCTTCGAGCGCATCGCGCGCGCGGGCGATCAGATCAGTTGGCCAGTCCCACCACGCCAGATTGTTCATCCTGACGATATCGGCGGGCGACATGCGCATCTTGATCACTTCGGCCGGATTTCCGGCGACAATCGCATAATCGGGCACGTCTTTGCGCACGACAGAGCCCGCACCGATGATGACGCCATTTCCAACGCGCACGCCGGGACAGATGATCGCGCCATAGCCTATCCAGACATCATGGCCAATCTGGGTGTCACGGCTGTCGGGTTGCGCCATGACCTCTTGGTCCAAGGCGAAAATGCCAAATGGAAAGCTGGTTAACCCGGCATAGGCATGGTTTGCAGCGGCGGTAATGAACCGCACGCCATGCGCGAACTGGCAAAACTTACCGATGATCAGCCGCCCTTCCGAAAACGGGAAATGATAGGGCGCGAGTCGTGCGGCCCAGCCATCATTTGGGGGAGGATCGAAATCCGAGGCATAGGTGTAATCGCCCACCTCGATATTAAGTTGATCGATCACGGTAGATAAGAAAACGGTGCCATCATGGACGGAACCACCGGGCAGGGTGACGGGGTGGACGCGCGTGGCGTCGGGCAAGACAAACGGCATGTGTGCTCCTTTAAAACAAAGTTGGGATCATCAGGCCGTTTTGTTCATCTCACCCTCCATAGATGCATTGCCAACTTAGCGAGCTGGCACCCGCGCGTCTACTCTTCGGGGCGTTTCAACTCAAAGCCATCGCGCACAACTGTATAGTCACGATATCCCAATCGAGCGAGCGGACGTGCCTGTGAGATGTCGAATAAACCATCAACGATGCAGTCGTCATGCAGATGGACCCCAGTCACTTCCCCAAAGCAGACATGATTGGCTTCGCCCGGCAGTTGGGTGATTTGGGTCAGCTTGCACTCCAGTGCAGCAGGTGCTGCCGGTAGGCGTGAGGCCGCAATGGTTTCGCAGGCTACCCGTTTCAGCCCGGCCTGTTCGATTTCATCGATGTCATGGTCGAAGCCGGCAGCGCTGAGATTCATCGCGTTGGTCAGATCTTCTGACACCATGTGAACGCAGAACACGCCAGTTTGCCGGATATTGTCCAGAGTATCCTTACCCAACTGTCTGTCTGCTTTGCCCGAGGTCGTGGCAAACATCACTTGAGGCGGGTCATACGCTACGCCGTTGAAGAAGGAATAGGGGGCAAGATTTTCGCGGCCTTCTGCATCACGTGTTGTGATCCAGGCGATAGGGCGCGGAACGATCAATGCATTGAAGGGGTTATGTGGCAACCCATGTCCATTTTCTGGTCGATAGAACATTTGCATCCTCTTCCTTTTGGCGCGCGTCGCGTGATACATGCCGATAGAAAGGGTCTGCTACAAGGCCTAACGGGTCGTCCGCGTGGCACCTATCACGGGTTGGTCGCGTGGTGCGGCAATTAAGTTGAATCGAAGAAGGTCAAAGGGGCTGACAGCTGTATACTCTGGCGCAGGAAACTCAGGCAGACTGGTGGGAGGTCGAAGCCCTTTACGATTTGTGCTTTGCGCCGGGGCGAGAAGCGCTTTCGTCTTACCGGCTGCGTGATGACGTCCCGACGATCCCAGAGCTGTCTTTTGTCGCAAGGGATGCAGAAGGCGTGTTGGCGGGGGCTATTCGGTATTGGCCGGTTATGATCGTTGGCGAAAATGACTATTCCGCACTGCTGTTAGGCCCGGTTGCTGTCCACCCGACCCGACAAGGTGAGGGGCTTGGGGGATTGCTGATCCATCACAGCCTCGATAGAGCAGCAGGACTTGGATGGGATCGCGTTATGTTGGTGGGGGATGCCCCGTACTACAAACGCTTTGGCTTTTCCAAGTTGGACGAGGTGACGATGCCGCCACCAACCAACCCGGAACGTGTTCTGGCCTTTGATCAGGTAGGCGGCGCGTGGTCCGGTGTCACCGGATCCGTTCGTCGCTTTGAGAAAACCGACCAGAGGGTCATCGCCACAGAAGTGTAGGGACCTTACCGATAGGTCGGCTGATTGCGTCGCACGGATGAAAACACGCCGATCGCGGCAGGCTTGGCCTGTTCCCCAATGGTTTGACGCGCCATCCGCTCCAACCGTTCTTGCCAGTAGGGTGCACGGCGGCTTTGTGAAAGAGGGTGCCAAATTCGCTGAGACCGCTGATTGCGCGATTGTTCAAGCTTCCACTGACGTGAAGGAACAGGTCGTTTTGGTGCGGCGACGGTCAGAATGCCCATTCCGACAACGGCAAAGGCGCTAAAAAGTACATAGGCGAATAGGGACAGGATCATACCATATCCTTGTGAAAAGGCCGCGATGGCGGCGATGGTTCCGGTGAACACACCGGTAAAAAGAACACGAAACAGCATGGGCTTCTCCTCTTTGCTGTTCCCTTATTGTTCCAATTGTCTGAAGATTCGCCTAACAGCGCGTACTCAAGTCAAAAAATCGCATGTTTTCATGCGGCGTTTTCAGCCAGCCACGTTTTCACAGCCGACCGCACAGATTGTTCACCCGACAGCCGGGCAGCATCAATAACCTGTTTTAAATCTTCCAAATTGGTACGCCTTATCAGATGCTTGACCGGTCCGATCGAGGCTGGGCGCATCGATAAATGACGCATTCCAAGTGCCGCAAAACACACTGCTTCAATCGGTCTGCCGGCGTCTTCGCCACAAAAGCTGAGAGGTGTGCGGGCTGCGTCACAACGGGTCACGATTTCTTCGATCAGATTTAGGAAAGACACATTCAGTGTGTCGTAGCGCCGTCTTACCCGTTCATTCTCGCGATCCGCAGCATAGAAAAACTGCTTCAGATCATTGCCGCCGATCGAGATGAAATCTGCCATCTCGAAAAACTGCTGCGGCGCAAAGACCATTGAGGGCGTTTCAAGCATCGCACCGATCTCGACCTTTTCAGGAAGGATATGACCCAACGCACGTTCACGCTCGATCTCGGCCAGAAGCATTTCGCGGGCGTCGCGGAATTCGTCCAACTGCGCGATGAAAGGGAACATGACCGTCAGACAACGCCCAGCCGCGGCACGAATAAGCGCCTGCAGCTGCATTCGCATCACACCGGGTTTGTCCAGCCCGACACGGATGGCCCGCCAGCCCAAAGCCGGGTTTGGTTCATCCAAGGGGTTCATATAGGGCAGGACCTTGTCAGATCCGATATCCAGAGTTCGGAAGGTCACACGTTTTCCCTGCGCGGCGTCCATCACGCGGGCATAGGTGGCAGCAAGATCACCACGGCGGGGGATCCGGTCCACGGTTAGGAACTGTAGCTCAGTCCGAAACAGGCCAACCCCATGCGCGCCAGAGCTTTCCAGCGATGGCAGATCCGCCATCAGGCCTGCATTCATATGCAGTTTCACTTCGGTACCGCACAGCCCCATTGCGGGCTTGTCGCGAAGGCCGCGATAACGCTCCTGCTGCTTGGCCTCCATCGCCATCTTATCGCGGAAGGCGGTGACAATCGTGTCCTCGGGGCGCAGATGCACAAGGCCAGCTTCGCCATCCACCAAAATATGATCCCCATTCAAGGCTTCAGTCGAGATGTGACCAGCCTGAATAATCAGCGGAATGGCAAAGGCGCGTGCGACGATGGCCGCATGGCTGGCGACCGAGCCTTCTTCAAGCACGATACCGCGAAGCCCGCGGCCGTATTCCAGAAGTTCACCCGGCCCAATATTTGTGGCGATCAAAATTGGATCGTTGGGCATTTCTGCCCCTGTGTCCTTGCCCTGTCCGGTCAGGATGCGAAGTAGGCGATTGGATAGGTCATCTAGATCGTGCAAACGCTCGCGCAAATAAGCGTCCGGGACTTGGCTCATCCGGGCACGCGCTGCAGATTGCTCTTTCTCGACGGCGGCTTCAGCAGATAGGCCGCGCGCGATGTCTTCCGTCATCCGCCGCATCCAACCCTTGGAATTGGCAAACATCCGGTAGGCTTCCAGAACCTGCATCTGCTCTTTGTCAGTGGTTTGCGAATTTGCCAGCATCTCGTCTACCGAGACACGCAGCGTATCAACCGCGTCATTCAAGCGCGTCAGTTCGACATCGGGATCATCAGCAATCGGATTGGTAACGACCACGCGCGGTTCATGCAGCCAAACATGCCCTTCTGCGGCCCCTTCCTGCCCGATCCCACCTTTGAAATTTGCGGGTCGCTGGTGCAAAGCGCCCATGGCCTCGCCTTCGCCGACAAAGGCACCCAGCTCGGTCATTTCGGCCAACACCATGGCGACAACTTCGATGCCATAGAGTTCATCCGCCGAGAACGCGCGCGCGTCTTTCGACTGAATGACCAGCACGCCCAGCTTTTCGCCCAGACGTTGGATCGGCACGCCAAGGAAGCTGGAGTAAATTTCTTCTCCGGTTTCCGGCATATACCGGAACCCGCGTTCTGACGGGGCGTCTTCTGTGTTAATCACACGACCCCGACGCGCCACGCGCCCAACAAGCCCTTCGCCAATCCGAAGGCGCGTTTGGTGCACCGCTTCGGGGTTCAACCCCTCGGTCGCGCAAAGCTCAAGCGTTTCGCTGTCGCGGAAAAGATAGATCGAGCACACCTCGACCCCAAGGCTTTCGGCGATCAGCGATGTGATGCGGTCAAGCCGCTCTTGCCCTTCGGACGCTGCCGCAAGGGTTTCACGCAGGCTGACCAAGAGCTTGCGACTGTCGCTTTGTTGGCTTTCTGCCATTCTCACCGTTCCCTGTTTGCCACAGTTTCTTAACATGCCCCATCAGGACAGGTGAACCGTTTGCTCAAGCCCTATCGTACCCTCTGTATGCCACCTATGCCAGAAACACGTTGCGTGAATTTCAGCGATTTCCTGCGCGTTGGTGACGCACGCCCTAAATGCTATATGTTTTGGCGCAATCGCTGAAGTATCTGGCGAATTCTCAAGAACACCCATCCCGTCAGGTACGTAATGGTGGGACGTTATCATATCGACCTATCGGGATGCGTGAATTTCCGTCTTTTTCGCAGCATTTGGTTTCCGCAACGAGGGGACTGCGCCTAAATAGGGGGATACTGGCAGCGTCGAGATCACAGAAAAAGGACAGTCTCATGACAACCCGACAAACAAACGGGCGCGGCACGCGTTATGACAGCATTCTGGACACGGTAGGCGACACACCTGTCATCCGCATCAATCGCATCGCGCCTGAAGGCGTGAACATGTTTGTGAAGTTCGAAGCCGCAAACCCGGCAGGATCAGTTAAGGATCGTCTGGCGCTGAACATCATCGAAGCCGCCGAACGTGACGGATCGTTGAAGCCCGGTCAGACAGTGGTCGAAGCCACGTCCGGCAACACAGGCATCGGCCTTGCAATGGTCTGCGCAGCCAAGGGCTATCCGTTGGTGGTGACCATGGCCGAAAGCTTCTCGGTCGAGCGGCGCAAATTGATGCGGTTCTTTGGGGCAAAAGTTGTGCTGACCCCGAAAGAGCTGAAGGGCTATGGCATGTATTCCAAAGCCAAAGAACTGGCCGAGGCCAATGGTTGGTTCCTTGCCAGCCAGTTTGAAACCGACGCCAACGCTGACATCCACGAAAACACCACCGCACGTGAAATCCTTGCCGATTTCGATGGCGAGCGGCTGGACTATCTGGTCACGGGCTATGGTACCGGCGGCACCGTGACCGGCATCGGGCGTGTGTTGAAGAAAGAACGCCCCGACACCAAGATTATCCTGACCGAACCGGCCAATGCGGCTCTCGTTGCCTCGGGCTATGTGAACACCCGCAATGACCAGAACCAACCCACCGAGGGCCACCCCGATTTCAACCCGCACCCCATCCAAGGCTGGACCCCGGATTTCATCCCCCATGTGCTGCAAGAGGCGCTGGACAATGGGTTGTATGATGAACTGACAACCGTGCCCGGCCCAGACGGCATCAAGTGGTCGCAACGTCTGGCGGCCGAGGAAGGCATCTTCGTCGGCATCTCAGCCGGCGCGACCTTCGCCACGGCCATCGAGACTGCGAAATCCGCACCCGAGGGCGCCAATATCCTTGTCATGCTGCCCGATACCGGCGAACGCTATCTCTCGACCCCGCTTTTCGAGGGCGTCGAAGAGGTGATGAGCGACGAGGAGTTAGAAATATCGCGCTCGACGCCTTACGGGCAGATGTAAAGCGCGACACTATAGACGAAGAACAGCCTGCCGGATTGGTGGGCTGTTTTTTGTTTGTGTGCGAGGGATGTACCTGAGCTTGTTATCAGCCGACATTCGAATCCGATACTCGTTCCCAGAACTTAGACAGTCTCGACTTGTGGAAGTCGTCTTGAACGAGCGTGAGGCATTCTTCGAAACGCGACGCCGCTGCGTCCCGGCCATGAGTGATCCACTCGATAGCTACAAGCCGTTCGGCATAGCCTCCCCCATTGGAAATACCCTCTTTGATACCAGCGATAATCGCCTGTGTGTCGCAGAGCTCCAGAAGCTGCCTTTCCGGAATGGCTTTCACGTCTTCCAGAATCTGCGGAATGACCGATGCTTTGCTTTCGTTACTTCCGATTGTGTACCGGTGACCTTGGCTCAGCATGCGCGCCGATGTAAACGATGACGCGAACCCTTGTTTCAATCCGCACCCGACGGCAACAAGCTTTTCGACCTCTCGCCAATAACAGTTCGCATAGATGTCAACCATCAGCGGGCCGAGTTTGATCTTGGAGGAGCCAACGCTCAGGCATAGAAACTTGCCCTTGCCCAGCTCTTTGGCAGCCACGTTCTTTCTACGCTTGGTGAAACCAAGTTCCGAGAAGGATTGCGTGATTTCAGAGATCGTCGAATTCTGCCAGCTCAAACCAACAACCTCACCTTAGATGCATTTCTAATTTGCGCCATGAAGTCTTTCCCAAACTCGTAGCAATTCAAATACTTCGACACCCGGCCTCTCTCTCTTTTTGCATGATGAATTGTTCGACTTCGCTCAACTGGCCTTCTGATAACTCAAACACTCTACCCTTGGGTGTTAGGAACGAGAAGCCTGTACTGGCAATATAGTTTTCGGATTGCCGATCATGGGCCACAAACCAAGCCAGCCTTTCTTCATAGTCTGTGGTCCGCCTTTTTTTACTGCCGGAGCGGTACTGCTCTTCCAGCCATTGAACATCTGCCCCTGTGATTTCAAATTGACAGATCTCATTTTTTTCAATGCTCGGCTCAGGATTATCTGCCATTTCCAACAAGATACTGAGCGAAGCGTGGCTTATGCCATTTACCGTTACTTCCCAAATGCTTTCCGGCAAAATTTCAGCACGATTGTCTACAGCGGAACATGCCATGAGCACGGCAATTGAAGGTCCGACCAACAATTTCAAATTCATTTCAAAATCCGCGTAATCATTTAAACATGCGCCTCTTATAGTGTTCAACCTATCCCACCGAAACCACAAGAAACGGATTGGTCTTCGCAGCAAATCCCGACATGACTGTGGGCAACAACCAAGGACGCCGCCCAATGCCCCAACCCTCCCTCCAGATGGACCGCACAGCATGGATCATGCTGATCGCACTGGCTGCCGTCTGGGGCGGGTCTTTTTTCTTTGCCGAGGTCGCGCTGGGGGAGGTGCCACCCCTGACTATAACGCTGCATCGCGTGTTCTGGACCATTCCTATTCTGGCCGTGATCGTGGCGATGAAACGCATCCCGATCCCGCGCAATCCGCGCATCTGGCTGGGTTATCTGGGTATGGGCGCGCTGAACAATGCGATCCCGTTCTCACTGATCTTCTGGGGGCAGACGCAGATTGAAAGTGGCCTTGCCTCGATCCTGAACGGCACCACGGCCATGTTCGGCGCGGTGGTCGCAGGCGTGCTTTTGGTCGACGAACCCCTGACCGGCCGCAAGATCGGAGGCGCAGTTCTGGGTCTGATCGGTGTCGGCGTCATCATGGGGCCAGAGGCCGTGTCGGGCTTCAATCCCGCCAATCTCGCGCAACTGGCCATCCTTGGGGCCGCGCTGTCCTATGCCTTCGCCAGTGTCTGGGGGCGGGTTATGCTGGCTGGGCAGCCGCCGCTTATGAATGCGTTGGGCATGGTGATGGCGAGCACACTGATCATGGCGCCGATCGTCTGGATGGTGGACGGTGCGCCGACGCTGAGCCTGACCACCACCACATGGGGCGCACTTCTTGGCCTTGCCGCGCTTTCGACCGCGCTGGCCTATGTGCTTTACTTCGCAATCCTTGTCAGGGCAGGGGCCGCGAACCTGATGCTCGTGACCCTTTTGATCCCGCCCTTCGCCATCGGTCTCGGAGCGCTGTTCCTTGGCGAACGCATTGGCCCAGAGGCATGGACCGGCTTCGCAATCATCGCGGTGGGGTTCGCGGTGAATGACGGGCGGGTGTTTGGAAAGCTACGCTGATCAGGACAGAGCGGCTATTGCTGCGCATCGTGCGCGGCGCGCATAGCAGCAACGACGTCACTTCGTTTGCGGTCACCGTCAAACGCTACCACGTCGGGCCTTGCCGCGATATCCGCGACACGGCGCATGGAAAGGAACTCCCCTATGTCGCTCTGTATCTCAGCGCTGTGTCTCATGATGTCGTTGGTGAAATCTTCCGCATGTTTAGCGAGCGCCCGCCCAGGACCCTCATAGAACGATTCGACATGTTCCGGTGGCGTTTCGTCGGTCGAATGAACTAGGCGAAGAAATTCCCGCCCCTCATCGCTCCGATAGTAGTCTGCGAGCACTTCGATTTCCTGTTGGTCGAGATGCTCTGTGTATGAAGCTTTGACCTGTGCAATTGCGTTCTTTTTAAGCCACTCTCCGAACCCGTCAAAAAGATGGGATTGGAACGCATCATGATCAATGACCCGTGCATCAAATTTTTCCAGCGCGCTTCCAACATTGCGTGCGACCTGCTTTTCTAAAGCCGATTGCTGTGTTGGATTGTCCCGATTTCTTAGGTGGATATCGACCACAAATTCCAGATCGCGCTCATACGATGTTTGGGTGTCAAAGGGGTTGGTGCTCGTTGAGCCAAGTATCGCAAGGCTCGTCACAACAGCTGCGAAGGCAAATAGGTAGAGTTTCATGTGGCTGGAGTAACTCAGGGTGGAGCGTCAGGCAAGGTGGCGCACTCAAGGGTTTGCCTTTTGTGCGCCGAGCCCTGCCATGATTTTCTAGAGTTGGTGTCAGCTAAGTCTAGCCCCTGACTGCGGCACCAACCACCTGCGCACTTTCAGTCCCAGCCCCGCAAATAGCCGGCGCTTTCCCGATCAACGCGTCGTTTTTCATTGCCTCGACCATTAACAATGCAAAGTCGATCCGGCGGGTCATGTTGGACGCCAGCACCGGGTCCTGCACATGCTCGGACCAGACGGGCAGCCCTTGACTGTCGCCTTCCTCAAGGTCCGATCCGCGCACCACGGTCCACTTGGTATCTGATTTAAAGATCAGGTCACAGGCCAGGTACTGGTCGTCGATCTCGACCAGGCGCAGCCACTTCAGAAGCGGGCTTAGGAATTTTATGATTGCGTTGATCTTCCATGAAAAGCGGTCCTTGCCGTCCAGCGTGATGTGCCAGCCGCAGGAATAGATCAGCCGCGCGTCAGGCTCGGCGAAGTCCATCACCGCCTGCGCGGTGCTTGATGAATACTGCTGCACACCCCACGGGGCCAACACGGTCAGAACGCCCTCGCACCCGTTCACGGCGCGCTTGATCACCGCGCGGTCATTGGTCTTGCCGGGGAAAAGCGTGATGCGATCCCCATGCTTGGCCATGATGGCGTCAAGCTTGCCGACGCTCTTTTCCCGGCACACGCCATTCACGTGATAGCCGCGATCAAGCGCGTGTTTCAGCATATATTGTCCAAGTTTGCCGGAGATGCCGACGATGCAGATACGTTTCATTTTCAATCCCTTTACTTACACTGTAAGTTAACTTGGGACTTGATATAGACTTACACTGTAAGTAAATCAAGTGTGGGAACTGAAAGAGGCGCAAGTGGCTAAGAAATCAGGAAAAACATTTAGACTGACGCGGGAGGCGATCCTTGCTGCCGCCGTGAAACTGGCCGACGAGGCCGGATCCGATTCGCTGTCTATGCGCAAACTTGCAGCCGCTTTGGGGGTCGAAGCGATGTCGCTCTACAACCATTTCGCCAATAAAGATGAATTGCTGATGGGCATGGCGGACTGGGCCGTCGGGCAGATTCCACTGCCCAATCCAGACGGCAAATGGCAGGAGGAACTCCGCGCCCGCGCCCACAATGCCCGCGCCACATTCCTGGGCCATCCATGGTCGATCCAGCTGATGGTCTCCTTGCCGAACACAGGTCCCAACGTGCTGGCCTATGTCGAAGCGACGCTCTCGGTGATGACGAATGCTGGGTTCGCGCTGATTGACGCCGACCACGCTTGGAACCTGATGGACAGCCACATCTATGGCTTCACGCTACAAGAACTAAACTTCCCCTTCGCCCCCGAGGAATACGCCGAAGTCACCAAAGCCCACCTGCACCTGATCCCCGCCGAGACCTATCCCAACCTGCGCGCCATGGCCGAGAAAGTCGCCGCCCGCGAATATGATGGACTGCACAATTTTGCGCAGGGGGTGGAGTTGATAATTTCAGGGTTGGAGGGGGGCAACTTCTAACGACGACGATCACTCGTCAAACAGAAAGATCGTCATCCTCTAGCGAAGGCTCGAATGCGCTTTTGGGCCTAAGCGCGAATGACGATCCGGTTTTAGTGGCCTCTCGCATTCTGTCACATCGGAAAACCCGTGGACCTTCCCGAAGGTGGTCATAGGCGACAACGTACCAAATTGGGTATTTCAAAAGCAGGTAGTGGGGCTCGATCTTCCGTTTCGATTGCGTTCCATCTTCGCGTTGATATCGAACCTCAAGCACCTCTTGATCAATAAAAGCTTGGTGCAACGCTTGTACGACCCGCTTCGGAGGCGCATGCGCACCTGCCTGAACATATGTCGATGCCGTAACACCAATCAGAATTCGGGATTTTAGGCGGTCGACCTTGGCGCGCTTCTCTGGCGAGAAGGAAGCCTCCAACTGTCTTCGGACCGCCCCGAGATTGGCCAGAAACAACGGGGAGTCCATCTTTTCAGCCACCGCAATGCTGATCAGAAGATCCACCGCTTCGCCGTAGGACAGGTTCATTCTGCCAACGCCCCAGCGCTGATCCAGACGTACACCGCCGCCACGCCCGCGATCCGCGTCAATCTGCATGCCTTGGTCCCGCATAAGGGCCAGATCGCGCGTGATCGTCCGCACGCTGACGCCATGCTGCCGTGCCAAGTCAGCCACGGTGCAATGCGTATCCTGTTTTAGCTGAGCGGCCAGAAGTTCAATCCGTTTCAGTCTTTCATGTGCATTTGATCGTGCCATCAAACAAATAGGACACAAAATGGCGTATTAATCAATATGAGGGTGAGGAACCAAGGCCTGAAATCAGAAAAAGGAGATCACCCTATGAAAATGAACTACTTCGTCGTCGGAACCAACAATATGGATGCGGCCAAAACCTTCTATAACGCGTTGTTTGACCAATCTGGGCTTCAATGCCTGTCCCCTTCGGATAGGATGACTTATTGGGTCGGCGAGGATTTCGCCTTCGCCGCAGCAACTCCCTTTGATGAAAACCCCGCCACCGTAGGGAACGGAATGATGGTTGGGTTTAGCGTTGGGGATGCGGACGAGGTTACACGGATGCACGCCTTGGCGATCGACCTTGGGGGCACGTGCCAGGGCAAGCCGGGGCAACGTGGGCCGCGGTTCTCTGCATATGTTCGGGATCTGGACGGGAACAAGCTGTGCTTCTCTGACTAAGCGGGTTGGGGGTCGGCATCCCACGTGCCGCGCCCTAAATAGAAACGGCCTCGCATCGCTGCGAGGCCGTTGTCATTTCCAACCGTAAGGCCGTAACCGCTTACGCCTTCTCCAGCTCAAACGCGTCATGCAGTGCCTGCACGGCCAGTTCCATGTATTTGCGGTCGATCAGGACCGAGATCTTGATCTCGGAGGTGGTGATAACCTTTATGTTCACGCCTTCATTCGAAAGCACCTCGAACATTTTGGCGGCGATACCAGCTTGACTACGCATGCCGATGCCTACGATCGACACCTTGGCCACATCCTGATCCGCCACGATGTCGTGGAAGTTGATGTCACCGGCTGCTTTAGCATCTGCCATAGCCTTTTCGGCACGGGCCACCTGATCGACGGGACACGAGAACGTCATGTCCGTGCGACCCTCTTCCGAGATGTTCTGAACGATCATATCCACGTTCACGCCGGCCTCTGCCAAGGGGCTGAAGATGGCGGACGCGATGCCGGGGCGGTCAGCCACCGAGATCAGGGTCATTTTCGCTTCGTCGCGGCTATAGGCGACGCCCGAGACTACATTGCTTTCCACGATATCCTCCTCGTCGCAGACCAACGTGCCTGCTTCCGGGTCATATTCTTCGAAACTGCTGAGAACCCGCAGTTTCACTTTGTAACGCATGGCCAGCTCGACCGAGCGGGTTTGTAGAACCTTCGCGCCCAAAGACGCCAGTTCCAGCATTTCCTCGAACGCGATCTTGTCCAGCTTGCGCGCCTTGTCCGAGATACGCGGGTCGGTGGTATAAACCCCGTCCACATCCGTATAAATGTCACAACGTTCAGCACCGAAGGCGGCGGCAAAGGCCACGGCTGTGGTGTCCGATCCGCCACGACCCAGCGTGGTGATCCGGCCATCATCAGCGATACCTTGGAAACCCGCGATAACGGCAACGCGCATGCCCTCGCCAAATTTGGCCATGATGTTGTCGTTGGGAATCTCTTCAATCCGCGCGGCCGAGTGTACACCGGTGGTTTTCACCGGAACCTGCCAGCCTTGCCAGCTGCGCGCGGGGATATCCATCTCTTGAAGACGCAACGACATAAGCCCTGCGGTCACGTTCTCGCCCGAACTGACAACGGCGTCATATTCGCGCGCGTCATACAAATGCGAGGTCTCGTTCACCCAGCCCACAAGCTCGTTGGTGCGACCCGACATGGCCGAGACAATGACGATCACGTCATAGCCATTGGCCACCTCGCGCGCGACCCGTTTCGAGGCCCGGTGGATCCGATCCAGATTGGCAACCGATGTGCCGCCAAATTTCATCACAAGAATAGGCATGTGGCCCTTGTCCTGTCTCTCAGTCTGCGTTCGCGCGTGTTTAGGGCGTGGGGGGGCAAAGGGCAAGTGTGGAAGGGGTAACAGTTGAATCCGAGTTCAGAACCGGGGTACAGCGTTCTCAGTTCTTCTTCGCATATTTGATGAATGGCGTCTTCATGGCGACCTGATCATACAGCATCCGGCCCTTATAGTTGAACTCTTGCGTCATCCAGTAGGTGCCTGAGCAGCCATTATCCTTGGCGATCTTGTGCACAGCCTCGATCAGCTGTCGGCCAACACCTCCCCCACGCAAGTTGGGGTCCACATAGAGGTCCATTAGATAGCATGTGTTCTCAACGCTCCACATGCTGCGGTGAAACAGGAAATGGGTCAGGCCAACCAGCATACCGTCTTGCTCTGCCACCAACCCCTGATACTCGCCGGGTTCGCCCGAAAGCATTCGCGCGAACGAACTGTCGAACACTGCGTCGTCCAGCTTGGTCTCGTAATAATCCAGATAGGCTGTCCACAGTACGCGCCATGCGGGTTTGTCGTCGGCACAGATGGGCCGGATGGTGATATCAGCGGGCATGGCGTCGTCCTGAATGAGGTGTCTTTGGCGACAGCCTAGCTGATAACCCTTCGATCTCAAGGTGCCTTAGTTCACCTTGCGTGTCGGTGTGAACGGCAAGGGCAGCACAGGCACGCCGTCTTCGATCAGTTCTTTGGCGTCTTCCAGTTTGGTTTCGCCATAGATTGCACGCTCGGGTGCTTCGCCCAGATGCATGGCACGGGCTTCTTTGGCGAAGTCCTCTCCGACATAATCGCTTTCAGCCTCGACCTTGGTGCGCAGTTTGGCGATCTCGGCCTCGATTTCAGCCTGTACCTCAGGGGGCGGGGCGACATGGGGTGTCGTGGCAGCAGTGGCTGCCGGGGCTGGCACGGGTTTGGATTGCGCAGCTTCGGGTTTCTGGGCTGCATTGCGCGCTGGGCGCACCTTGGGGGCCATCAACGATTTCTCGACCTTCGACGAGCCACAATCCGGGCACACAACGTGACCGGCCGCACGCAACCCATCAAAGGCGTCGGCGTTCTGGAACCAGCTTTCAAAGCTGTGGTTCTGGTCACATTTCAAGGCGTAACGGATCATAGCGTTCGATTGTCCACGTGAAGTCACTTAGTTTGAAGGATATATGAAACTCGCAACCATGTTTCGCAAGGCCCATACGTCTGCCTTTCTGGCAGATCACCTAACGCAGAAGCTTAGGATTGAAATCCTTGATGATCTGGCGCAGCTCAGGCTCGGACACCATCTGCGCCGCTTTTTTGCGGCTCACCCACTTGCGGCGGCGCTCACCTTTCTCGGGGAAAGACTTCAGCTGTCTTTTGACCTTCAGCGGAAACACAGCCACCACACAGGGAAGTTTCTCACCCGCATGACCTTTGTCATAGGCATAAAAGCCCAGCACTTGGTGATAAAGCTTGCCCTCAACCCCGGCCTCTTCAAACGCTTCGGTTGCGGCGGCACCTGCGGGGGTTTCCCCATCCATTGGCCAGCCTTTCGGGATGATCCAACGTCCGGTGCCGCGTGAGGTGATTAGAAGAAATTCGGCTTTGCCGTCGTGTATACGGAACGGCAGCGCGCCAAACTGCGTGCGCACGGATCGCTTATCACTCAGCGATAGCCGAATTGGCTTTTGTTTGCCTTTAGCAATCGTCAATTTCTTACCGCTCTTGCTACCCATCTGTCCGGTCAGCTTATCCGGTTATTGTTATTCTTCTTTAAAGATAGCCTGTTTTAGGGCGAAATAAAGGAAAAAGCGGCAGATATGGTGGGGAAGAGGGGGCTTGCCCCCAGATCAGGTGCAGTGTTGGGTGTCAGGCAATGAAAAACGCCCCGACCGATTGGCGGGGCGCTTCAAATACGTATTGGGTAGGCCGTTGGGACCCTAGTCCCGTGTGCCGGCAAACCGTTCTTGCCACTCTTCGCGCTGCTCGTCGGCAATTTTGGCAAAAAGGTTCTCGGGCACCGTAAAGGCGTGCCCTTCTTTCAGTTTCGCAAGGGCTTCGCCCACGTCGCCCGGCCAATCCATGTCTGTGTTCATCGCCTCGCGAAGCGTTTCTGACGCATCGGGGATGAATGGGGCGGATAGCACCGCGTAAAGGCGGATCAGGTTCAGGGCCAGACGGATCTGAGCCGCTGCCTGATCAGGGTCTTCCTTGAAGGTCGACCAAGGTGCTGTGGTTTGCAGGTATTCGTTGCCAGCGACCCATATGCCACGCAATTCCTGTGCGGCTTTACGCACATCCATGGCTTCCATGTGACCTTCATAGGCGCGGACCTTGGTGTTCAGATCGGCGATCAGAGCCGTTTCGGCTTCGCCATAGCTGCCACCTTCGGGCACAGCTTCCGAGAACTTGGAGCGGCAGAACTTGGTTACGCGGCTGACGAAGTTGCCCAGCACGTCGGCGAGGTCTTTGTTCACTGAGGTTTGGAAGTTTTCCCACGTAAACTCGCTGTCCGAGTTTTCAGGTGCGTGGCTAAGAAGCCACCAGCGCCAGTAATCAGCGGGCAGGATCGACAGCGCTTGATCCATGAAGACGCCACGACCTTTTGAGGTCGAGAACTGCCCACCATCATAGTTCAGGTAGTTAAACGATTTGATGTAATCGACCAGCTTCCACGGTTCTTCCGACCCCATAATCGTCGCCGGGAACGACAGCGTATGGAAGGGGACGTTGTCTTTGCCCATGAACTGCACGTAACGCACGTCATCGGCACCTTTGTCGGTGCGCCACCAGCGCTGCCAGAAGTCGTCGCCTTCGCCCAGATCGTCGGCCAATTCGGCGGTCGCTGCGATGTATTCAATCGGCGCATCAAACCAAACATAGAAGACTTTGCCTTCCATACCCGGCCAATCCTCGCCGCCCTTTTTCACGGGGACACCCCAATCCAAATCGCGCGTGATACCGCGGTCTTGCAGCCCGTCACCATCGTGTAGCCACTTCTTGGCAATGGATGTGGTCAGCACCGGCCAATCGGTTTTGGTATCAATCCACGCATCCAGCTTGTCCTTCAGCTTGGACTGACGCAGATACAGGTGCTTGGTCTCGCGCACTTCCAAATCGGTTGATCCTGAAATGGCCGAGCGCGGGTTGATCAGGTCGGTCGGGTCCAGCTGCTTGGTGCAGTTTTCACACTGGTCACCACGCGCGCCGTCATAGCCACAGTTGGGGCATTCGCCCTCGATATAACGGTCGGGCAGGAAGCGGCCATCGGCGTTGGAATAGACTTGCTTTTCCGACACTTCCTCGATCAGGCCGTTGTCGGCCAGTTTGCCCGCAAAATGCTGGGTCAGCGTGCGATTGCGGTCGCTGGACGAGCGGCCAAAATTGTCGAACGACAGGCGAAAGCCTTTTGCGATTTCGGCCTGAACCGCGTGCATTTCGGCGCAAAACTCTGCCACGGGCTTACCAGCTTTCGCAGCGGCCAGTTCAGCCGGAGTGCCGTGTTCGTCGGTTGCACAGATAAACATGACTTCGTGGCCCCGGCAGCGATTATAGCGGGCATAAAGGTCCGCTGGCAGCTGCGAGCCGACCAGATTGCCAAGGTGCTTGATCCCATTGATGTAAGGGATCGCCGAAGTGATGAGGACGCGGTTCATGTGAGCTCCCGTAACGTGTTTGTCGCCGTATACGACATGCCCTGCGTCGTGACCAGAGGCGGAAGTCTGTTAACCCCGATCCCGCAATTTACCAAACAGCCGACCCATCGAGAACGTCGTGCGCGGGGTATAGGTATAGGGTGTACGCTCTTTCAATGTTGGGCGTCTGAGCATCCGAGCTAGACCAAATCCGATCAAAACCACATGGCCCGCAGCAATCATTGTGAACAGGGCAGGTGGGCCATAGCTCTCGATCAGGTTTGACGCCAGCAGTGGCGATGCAATGGCCCCAACCGCGTAGTAGAACATCAGGGCCGCCGATAGTTCGACCCGTTCTTCGCTTGAGGCAAAGTCATTTGCGTGTGCTGCGGCGACCGAAAAGATCGGGAAAGTGGTGAAGCCAAAGAGCCCGGCGGCCAGAAACACTCCGGCGATGCCAGACCCTGCTGCCAGTATTGTGATCATGCAGCTGACGATGGCCGCAGCTGACAGCCAAATCAGCACCCAGCGCCGGTCGTACCGGTCTGCAAGCCAACCTGCTGGAAGTTGCGCCAGCGCGCCGCCCAACACGAAGGCGGCCAAAAACCACGCCAACTGGCTGGTCTCAAGGCCGACCTCGTCGCCATAGATCGGGCCGACCATACGAAAAGCGGATGTGGTGATGCCCGATGTGATCACTGCGGCAACTGCCAGAGGGGACCGGATCCAGGCCAGTGCGGGGCGGAGGCGCGGCGCTTCGGGTATTTGAGGTTGGCGTGCGCGGGTTAATGCCAAAGGCAGTATGGCCGCGCAGCAGAACATCGCCAGTATGTTGTAGCTAATATAATGTGCGGGCTCCAAAACAGCGATCATCAACTGGGCGCCCAACGACCCACCCAGTTCAATAATGCGATAGCCGCCCATCACGCGGCCTCTCGTGTTGTTGGTCACGCGCGCGTTGATCCAGCTTTCAAGCACCGTATAGCTGCCTGCCACGCACAATCCCGTCGCCATCCTCATAACCGCCCATGCGTAGGGATTGACCCACATCATGTGCGCCAACAGGCCGATGGCTCCCAGCGCAGCAAACCCCGCATAAGCGCGCGCGTGGCCCACCGTTCCCATCAGGCGAGGCGCCCACCAGCATCCCACGAAAAACCCCACGAAATGCGCCGAACCCAACAGGCCAACCTGGGTCCGAGTGAAGCCCAGTGTCAGGCCCGACACCGCATCCAAAGGAGCGGCCCCGCCTGAGCTTAACTGCACCAACACGATGGACAGCAGCAAAGGGGTGAAGCTTAGAAATAATCGCATTGGTCACCTCTGTTCCCTCAAAGCTTGGCAACTTTGGTGGACCAGTCCGTCCTCTTCGCGACGTCGTGCTTCTGATCATGTCGTTTTTCGCTGTTTCACTTGCGAGGCAACCGGGGGGCTGGTAAGCGAAGGAAACCTGATGGAAACGATAGGAATTGCATCGGGCAAAGGGAAGGCAACGCGGATGGACGGAACAGGTCAGACCACGGCACGGCTTGAGGTGCGCGGTCTTAGACGCAGTTTTGGCGGGCTGGACGTCGTGCGCGATGTGTCTTTGTCGCTCCAAGCGGGGCAGGTGACCGGCCTTCTGGGGCCGTCAGGTTGCGGTAAATCCACCACGCTACGAATTATTGCTGGCGTCGATACCCAAACCGAAGGCGAAGTCTGGATTGATGGCCAAATGGTAGCTGGCCCCGGCGTGTTCGTCCCACCCGAAAAGCGCCATATCGGATTGATGTTCCAAGATTTCGCGTTGTTTCCGCACCTATCGGTTGGGGACAATGTCGCCTTTGGCTTGACCGGCACCCGAACGGAAAAACGCCAGCGTGTACATGAATTGCTGGATAAAGTTGGTCTTGGCACATTCATTGACAAGTTCCCTCATGAATTGTCGGGCGGCGAACAGCAGCGCGTTGCGCTTGCTCGGGCCTTAGCGCCTCGGCCGTCCATCATGCTCATGGACGAACCGTTCTCTGGGCTGGACAACCGACTGCGTGACGGTATCCGGGATGAGGCCCTAAGCATCCTGAAAGAAGAAGGCGCCGCCGTGCTTTTGGTCACGCATGAACCGGAAGAGGCGATGCGCATGGCCGATGAGATTGCCCTTATGCGGGCCGGTCAGATCGTGCAACGCGGCGCGCCCTACAACGTGTACAACACGCCAGTTGACTTGCAGGCGGCAGCATTCTTTTCTGATGTAAATGTCATCTCGGGCAAAGTCGAAGGCGCTTTGACCCAAACGGCTTTCGGTCAATTCCTTGCTCCGGGCGTGCCGGATGGTTCGCAAGTGGACATCGTGATCCGTCCCCAACACCTGAAGATCGACTTCGACCGCGGCGGTGTTGGGCCAAGCCCGACTCCTGAACATGGCGTCTGGGCCCGCGCGCTGGTCAAGCGTGCGCGCTTTATTGGCAAAGAGAGCCTTGTCGAGTTTCAGATGGAGCGCGATGAATCCACACTGACGGCATCGGTTCCATCGGTGTTCCTTCCAAAGCCGGAAACGGCGCTTTGGATTGCCATTCGTCGCGACCGTTGCTTCGTTTTCCCGCATAAGTGATAGCCAGAAGTTTAGAATCGGTCCCCAGTCAGTGCCACCAATTCAGGGGTTTGCCCCGTGATGCCCGATGCGATCATGCGACATGCCGCCTCAATTCCCTGAAATAACGGCAGATCAGACAGTTTTTTCCCTTTGGGGCTTTGAACTTCCTGCGCAAGGCAATAAATGTTCTGGGCGATATATCTACGAAAGCCGCCCAAAGGCTTTTGGACTAGGGAGAATAACATGCTCAACAATATCGGCCTTCCGGGCCTTCTGCTGATTGCCGTCGTGGTGCTGGTTCTGTTCGGCCGCGGCAAAATCTCGTCCTTGATGGGTGAGGTCGGTAAAGGCATCACCGCTTTCAAGAAGGGCGTGGATGACGGCAAGAAGGAAATCGAAGACGAAGCCGCCGAAGTCGCCAAAGACGTGACTCCTGAAGCCGAAGAAGACAAGGCGTAAGCCGCCTAAGGAAAGGCGCAGCCTATGTTCGACATCGGGTTTACCGAGCTTCTGCTTATCGGGGTTGTAGCCCTGATCGTGGTGGGTCCCAAGGACCTGCCCGGCATGTTCCGCACGCTTGGTCGGTTCACCGCCCGTGCGCGCCAAATGGGGCGCGAATTCACGCAAGCCATGAACGACGCTGCGGACGAATCTGGCGCTAAAGATATTGCCAGCACGTTGAAATCCGCCACATCATCAAAGTCGATGGGATTGGATGCGCTGAACAAGGCCGCCGAGGGGTTCGAACGATGGGATCCCGCGCAGGCCCGGCGTGATCAGAAAGATGCAGACGCGTCGCTTAAGGCAAAAGACGACGAGGAAAGCGCCAAGCTGGCCGAGTCCACTGCCAAGGCTGCTGAGAAGATCAGTGCCGCAAGCGTCAAGCCCAAGTCAGCGTCGAAAACGGCTGCTGCCAAGGTTTCGGACGACAAGCCGGCCAAACCTGCGGCGAAATCGAAGGCTAAGAGGCCCGCAGCCAAAAAGCCTGCGGCTAAGAAATCCACAGCCAAGAAACCTGCTGCCAAGAAGCCCGCTGCGAAAAAGCCAGCGTCGAAGGCGAAACCCAAATCCACGGATACATCTGACGCATGAGCGACACTGACGAGATCGAAGACAGCTCGGCCCCGCTGATCGAGCATCTGGCAGAGCTGCGCACGCGGCTTATCCATTCCGCCGTTGCCTTCATCATCGGCATGGTGATCTGTTTCACCGTCTGGAACCCGATCTTCAACATCCTGACCGAGCCGCTGTGTTCGACCATGGCCGAGCGTGGACAAGCGGATTGCGGGCTGATCTTGATTAAGCTGCAAGAAGGTTTCTTCGTCGCGGTCTCGATCTCGCTTTTCGGGGGATTGGTTCTGTCGTTCCCCTATCTCAGCTATCAGCTTTGGCGGTTTGTTGCGCCGGGTCTTTATAAGACCGAGAAAAATGCGTTCCTGCCCTTCATGCTGGCGTCACCCATCATGTTCCTGATTGGCGCCAGCTTTGCCTTCTACGTGGTGATGCCTCTGGCCTTCGACTTCTTCCTAGGGTTCCAGCAATCGGGCAATGTTGGCGAAACTGGGGTCGAGGCCTCTATCGATTTCCAAGGCTCTGTTCAGGAATACCTGCGCCTGTCGATCAAGTTCATTGTGGCCTTTGGTCTTTGCTTCCAGCTTCCAGTTCTTCTGACCCTGATGGGCAAAGCCGGGCTGGTGTCGTCGCAAGGTCTGGCTGATGTGCGCAAATATGCGGTGGTTGGCATTCTGGTTCTGGCCGCACTGGTTACACCCCCCGATGTTATCACGCAGGTCATTCTGTTCGTTGTTGTCTATGGGCTTTATGAGATCTCAATCCAGCTTGTGAAACGTGTCGAACGCAAACGCGAAGCCGATCTGCGTGCGCAAGGCTTGTGGTTCGACGATGACGACGAAGAAGCTGAAGACGAACTGATGGCAGAGTTCGACGAAGATGATGAAGATGACAATGACGGGGACAATGACCCTGACGACGATCCGGAAGACGACCCAGGCATGGTCGAAACCGGTCGCTGATCCCGATCATTTAGAAAAATGAAAACGCGCCCCATTCGGGCGCGTTTTTCGTTGTGTCGATGCGCTTTAAGTCTCCTCAAATTCGGCCTGTTGTCGCGTTAACTCTTTAAAACCCGGCTCATCCGCGCTTTAAAGGTTTGAAACTCTTCTGAGGGCATGAAGGACCATCGAAAATGGCAGATCAGGACATGATGAAACGTATAGCCGAAGCGTTGGAACGCATGTCTCCGGCCCCGTTATCTGCGCCTGATTTCAACCATGCAGATGCGTTTGTCTGGCACATGTCTCCGGATCGGTTGGAGCCTGTCACCCACGTGAACCGCGTCTCGATTGATCTTCTTGTGGGCGTCAATCGATCGCGCGATACGCTGTTGGAGAACACGCTTCAATTTGCGCGTGGGTTGCCCGCCAACAACGCGCTGCTTTGGGGCGCGCGCGGGATGGGGAAGTCGTCTTTGGTAAAGGCCGTTCATGCCGAGGTTCTGTCGCAGGGTCAGGCGTTGAAAATCGTTGAGCTACAGCGCGAAGACCTGCCGTCGGTCAGCCGCCTTCTGAACCTCCTGCGCGGATCAAGCCATCGCTTCTTGCTGTTCTGTGATGATCTTTCGTTCAGCCATGATGACCAACACTACAAGTCGCTGAAAGCCGTACTGGACGGAGGCATCGAAGGGCGCCCAGATAATGTTGTTTTCTATGCAACATCCAACCGCCGCCACCTGATGCCGCGCGATATGATCGAGAACGAGCGCTCATCAGCCATCAACCCGTCTGAGGCGGTCGAAGAGAAAGTATCGCTGTCAGATCGATTTGGGCTTTGGCTGGGCTTCCATCCTTGTGATCAAGATGAATACCTGTCGATGATCCGGGGCTACTGCGATGCACATGGCGTTGAAATAGATGACGAAACCATGCGCGCCGAGGCGATTGAATGGCAAGCGACACGCGGCGCACGTTCGGGCCGTGTGGCGTGGCAGTACTTCACCGATCTGGCGGGCCGTAAGGGTGTGACGCTGGGCTAAGCCCGCTCAATCAAAAGACTTCTCAACCCTTTGTGGCATGCTAGTGTTCGGTACCCAATACCGGAGCTGACATGAAACGCATCGCCATTTTCTGTGACGGAACCTGGAACCGGTCCGACGCGCAAAATCCAACCCATGTGTTGCGCATTGCGCAAGCAGTGCGACCGACCGCGCGCGACTTCGTCACGCAAGTTGTTCACTATCTGCCTGGTGTGGGCAGCGGGCAGGGCGTGACGAAGCTGTCGCGGTTCACAGATCGGGTGCTGGGAGGTGCGCTTGGCTGGGGCTTGGATGACCGCATTTTGGAGGCCTACCGCGCCCTGTTGTTCACTTATGAGCCGGGCGACCAGATTTACATTTTTGGGTTCTCCCGCGGCGCCTACACAGCGCGATCCCTTGCGGGCATGATCCGTACAGCTGGCATTCTGCCATCTAATCGAACCGACCTGATCCCCGAAGCGATGCGCTTGTATCGCGCACGCGACGGCCGCAACTCGCACCCCGACAGCGCACCCTCTATGGCCGCGCGCTTGGCCATGTCGCCCGAGGTCGCCACCAGTCCCAAGGACGAGGAGTGGCGCAAGGCGCAAGGGATCGACTGTCATCTTTTGGACATCACTTATGTCGGCGTATGGGACACGGTGGGCGCACTGGGTGTTCCCCCGTTCCTTGGTCCGCTCGCGCGTTTCCTGAATGCGCGCTATGCGTTTCACGATGCGGATCTGTCCCGATCTGTTGGGGCAGCGCGTCATGCTGTGGCAATTGATGAGCGCCGAAAACTCTTTCCCCCGGCGCTCTGGATCAATCTAGACAAACTGAACGGAGAGATCACGAGCAGCAATTCACGCTATCAGCAGCTTTGGTTTGCGGGCAATCATGGGATCGTCGGGGGCTCGGGTGCAGCTCCAGAGTTATCCGCCTTTCCAACGGCTTGGATCGTGGCAGGGGCGCAAGAGCGCAAGTTAGACTTCAACCCTTCACGACTTCAGGAACTTCTGACCGCCGCTGACCTGACGGCGGATGACCGGGGGGCAGCCTTGCAACCCGAATGGCGCAATCTTTGGGGGTTATTGCTGTGCGATCGCACGCTTTTGCGCGATCCTGACAGCCAAGATATCCCGGCCCGGCAGATTTCAGGCGCTGCAAAAGAAAGGGTGCGGCAGACGTCTTATCGCCCGCGCACTCTTGATCCCGTCATCGAAGAACTTTTGAAATAGACCAGACGGTTAAGCCAGCTGACCTTCCGCCGTGATCCGAGTTTTGCCGCCCAAGTAAGGGTGCAGGACCTCTGGCACGGTGACCGATCCGTCCTCTTCCTGACCGTTTTCAAGCACGGCAATCAAGGTGCGACCCACTGCCAGCCCCGACCCGTTAAGTGTGTGCAGGAACACGGGCTTGCCACCCTCGGCGGGCTTCATGCGGGCGTTCATGCGACGTGCCTGAAATTCCCCGCAGGTCGAGATCGAGCTGATCTCGCGATAGGTTTTTTGGCCGGGCAACCAAACCTCGATGTCATGGGTGCGGATCGCGCCGAACCCGATATCGCCGGTGCACAGAACGACGGTACGATAGGGCAGGCCCAGACGTTCCAGAATATCCTCGGCACAGCGGGTCATGCGCTTATGTTCGGCATCGCTTTCGTCGGGTTTGGTGATCGATACCATCTCGACTTTTTCGAACTGGTGCTGACGCAACATGCCGGCGGTGTCACGCCCCGCGGATCCGGCTTCGGACCGGAAACACTGGGTGTGGGCCACATAGCGACGGGGCAAATAGCCCTCTTCAACCGTCGCGCCATTGACGATATTTGTCAGCGGAACCTCAGCAGTCGGCACCAGCCACCAACCATTTGTGGTCTGATAGCTATCTTCGCCAAACTTGGGCAATTGGCCCGTGCCCAGCATCATTTCTTCTTTAACCAGAACCGGGGTCCAGGTTTCGGTCAGCTCGTTTTCATTCACGTGCACGTCCAGCATGAACTGGGCCAGCGCGCGGTGCAGACGGGCCACAGCGCCAGACAGCACCATGAAGCGCGAGCCGGAAAGCTTCGCGGCAGTCTCGAAATCCAGACCATCCTGAACTGCGGGAAGCTCGTAATGCTCGATCGGTTTAAAGGCGAACTCGCGCGGGGTGCCCCAGCGGTTGATCTCGACATTGTCGTCTTCGTCTTCACCATCCGGCACATCGTCCGCCATGATGTTGGGCAAACCCATCAAAAGGTCGGAGAGCTTTCCGTCCAGCTCTTTCGCCTGATCGTTCAGCTCGGCAATCTCGGCCTTCTTTTCGCCGACCAATGCGCGCAGACGCTCAAACTCAGCCTCATCGCCCGAGGCTTTTGCAGCCCCCACGGATTTCGCCGCCTTGTTGGCGTCAGCCTGCGCGGTTTCAGCCGCAAGGATGGCGGCCCGGCGGCTTTCATCAAGCGACAGCACCTCGCCTGACAGCGCCGATAGGCCCCGACGGGCCATGGCCTTGTCGAATGCTTCAGGATTGTCACGGATCAGGCGAATATCATGCATGGATCTGTCCTTTGCTTAAACCTGACGCGCATATGCCAGAAGGGCGCGCGCGGGGGAAGCCCTAAGCGAAGATGCGTATCACATAGTCTTTGCGCGTGGTTTCCAAAACTTCCCACGTGCCGGAAAAGCCGGGGCGAATGACCATGCGGTCGCCCGCGCGAAGGTGGGTCTCTGCACCGTTCGCATCGGTCAGGACCGAATGGCCATTAAGAATATTGAAGTATTCCCATTCGTCATAAGAGACGCGCCACTTGCCCGGAGTGGATTGCCAGATGCCGGTGAATTGATCCTCGGTTTCTTCCAATGACCAGGTGGTGAACTCGGGATTGCCCGAGATCAGTTTGTCGTCCGAGGGACGCTCGGTTTCCGGTTCGACGTCCGAAGTGATCTTGAAGGCAAGCATGGGGACTCCTGTGGATTGATATTTTGATCAAATTACGCAAGGCGGCGCGAAAGGAAAGACTAAATTGTGTGTGCAAAAGTGAAGAAAGCCCGATGGCCATGCTTGCTGGACAACCCACAGACCCCCATATAGGGTGCGCCGGACATTTATGCGGGGCGTAAGGGCCCGCCTGTGAAAAAAGGGACTAAACGATGTTTGCAACTCCTGCATTTGCACAAGCCGCGGGCGCGCCAGCAGGCGGAATTCTGAACGGGATGTTGGTCCCAATGGTGCTGGTCTTCGCGATCATGTATTTCTTCATGATCCGCCCTCAGCAAAAGAAGATGAAAGAGCATCAGGCGATGCTTGGTGCGCTGCGCAAAGGCGATCAGGTCGTCACGCAAGGCGGTGTGATCGGTAAGGTCACAAAAGTCAAAGACGACACCGAGGTTGAAGTTGAAATCGCATCGGGCGTGAAGGTCCGTGTTGTACGCTCGACCATCGTGAATGTCATGGGTAAGACCGAGCCGGTTGAAGGCTGATCTTCTCGGACTTTTCCGACCAAACAAACTGAATAACAAAGATTTATAGGGCAGGGGCACATGCTTCAAATCGCAACTTGGAAACGTCTTGTGATCTGGGGGCTGGTGCTCCTTGGCCTGTATTTTGCGTCTCCGAACGGCTTTTACGACCGGGTCGAGACCCATAATGACGCGGTCGCAACGATCGAAACCACGGGCGCCACAGCCGAACTGGAAGCGGATCGTTCCGCGTGGCCCGATTGGGCGCCGAGTTCTCTGGTTAACCTGGGTCTGGACCTGCGCGGTGGTGCGCATCTGCTGGCAGAGGTTCAGGTCGAGGATGTCTATGAAGCGCGCATGGATGGCTATTGGCCGGAAATCCGCAATGCCTTGCGGGACGAGCGTGCCACCATTGGTACGATCCGCCGTCAGGACAGCAATCCCGCTGAACTTCGGGTCCAGATTTCGAAGCCCGAAGCTTTGCCACAAGCGATCGAGGCCGTTCGCGCGCTGGCGCAGCCGGTTGTCAGCCTGTCTGGTGTTGGATCAACCGATATCGAGGTTAATCCCGGTCGTGAGGGTGAGTTCGTAGTTACTCTGTCCGAGGCCGAACGCGTTGCCACCGACGATCGTACCATCCAGCAATCGCTTGAAATCATTCGCCGTCGTGTGGACGAGGTTGGCACGCGCGAACCCACCATTCAGCGCCAAGGTGACAAACGTATTCTGATTCAAGTGCCGGGCATCGGGTCGGCGTCTGAGCTGAAAGAGATCATTGGCAAGACAGCCAAATTGACCTTCCACCCGGTGGTCAACCGCACCACCGACGCGACAACCACGCCCGGTCCGCGCAATGTTCTTTATCCGTCGCTGGATGAAGAAGGTGTGCTTTATGTTCTAGAGCAAACGCCTGTTGTGACCGGCGAACAATTGAACGATGCACAGCCCGCGTTTGACCAAAACGGCCAGCCTGCTGTGAACTTCCGGTTCAATGTCGCGGGCGCGCGTCTTTTCTGCGACTACACTGGCGCCAATGTTGGTGCGCCTTTTGCAATTGTGCTGGATGAAGAAGTCATCTCGGCCCCGCGCATCAATGAACAGATCTGTGGCGGCTCGGGTATCATCTCTGGCAATTTCACGCTTGAGGAATCAACCAATCTGGCCGTGCTTCTGCGCGCAGGTGCTTTGCCTGCCGAGCTGACCTACGTCGAAGAACGCACAATCGGCCCTGAGCTGGGTCAAGACAGCATTGATGCGGGTAAGATCGCGTCGATTGTGGCTTTTGCTGCGGTTCTGATCTTCATGGTTGCCTCCTACGGTTGGTTCGGTGTGATCGCCAATATCGCGCTGATCCTGAACGTGGGTATGATCTTCGGCCTTCTGTCGATGATCGGGGCCACGCTGACCTTGCCGGGTATCGCGGGCATTGTGTTGACCATCGGTATGGCCGTGGATGCCAACGTGCTGGTCTTTGAACGTATTCGCGAAGAACTGAAAGCGGGGCGTGGCCCCGCGCGGGCCATCGAATTGGGCTATGAGAAAGCTCTGTCGGCCATTCTGGATGCCAACATCACCACCTTCATCACGGCTGTGATCCTGTTCATCATGGGCTCTGGTCCGGTGCGCGGGTTCTCGGTCACACTGGGGCTGGGTATCATCACCTCGGTCTTCACGGCCATCTTCCTGACGCGTCTGATGATTGTCATTTGGTTCGAACGCAAACGTCCGCGTACCCTTGAAATCAAAGGCATTCGACTGGCACCACAGGGCCGTGTGTTTGACTTCTTCAAACGTTCGATTGCGACGTTGGGGGCCTCCGGTCTGGCTATGGTCGCATCGGTGATCTTGTTCCTTGTGATCGGTTTGAACTTTGGCATCGACTTCCGTGGCGGGACGACAATCCGCACTGAAAGCACGCTGGCCGTGGATGTGGGCACTTATCGTGATGCGCTGACACCGCTTGCGCTGGGAGACATCTCGATTGTCGAGGTCAATGACGTGAACTTCCGTGCCGATCAGCATGTCAGCCAAATCCGCATCGAGGCGCAAGAGGGCCAGGAGGCCATCACCCCCGAAACCATGACCGTGATTGAACAAGCCCTGGTCAAGGTTGATCCGGCGATCACCTTCCCAAGCGTGGAAAGTGTCGGGCCGAAAGTGTCGGGCGAGCTGGTAACCACTGCCGTCCTTGCCGTTGTTGCTGCGATTGCCGCCGTGCTTGTCTATATTTGGCTGCGGTTCGAATGGCAGTTCTCACTGGGTGCCGTAGCCGCGCTTGTGCATGATGTGGTGCTGACCATCGGGATTTTCAGCCTGTTGGGCATCAAGTTTGATTTGGCCATTATCGCGGCCCTTCTGACCATCGTCGGCTATTCACTGAACGATACTGTGGTTGTTTTTGACCGCGTGCGCGAGAATTTGCGCCGCTACAAGAAGATGGACCTGAAAGAAGTTCTGAACCTGTCGATCAATGAAACGCTGGCACGGACCATGATGACCTCTGTCACCACGCTTTTGGCGCTGATTGCGCTTTATGTGCTTGGTGGCGATGTGATCCGCGGATTCGTGTTTGCGATGATTTGGGGTGTGATCGTTGGGACGTACTCGTCGATTTTCGTGGCCTCGGCCATCTTGTTGCGCCTTGGCGTGAAACGCGACTGGTCAAAGCCTGACGCGAACTCTGGCAACCAATTTGCCGATGTAGATGCCTGATCTTTTCGCCCAAGCCCTGGCACTGCCGGGGCTTGGGTGGATTCTGGCAGCAGCTTTCACAGCTGGGCTTGTGCGCGGATTTGCCGGATTTGGCACGGCCATGATTTTTCTACCGATCACCTCGCAAGTTGTTGATCCGGTTCTGGCAATCGCAATTCTTATTGTTATGGATTTGGCAGGTCCCGCACCTGCTATTCCGCGCGCCTTGAAAGATGGACATCCGAAAGATCTGATGCGGCTAGTGGTCGGGATGGCGCTTGCACTGCCGCTTGGGTTGGCCGCACTTTTCGTGGTCGAACCCATAGTATTCAAACTTGTCGTGTCGCTTGTGAGCCTTGCAATGTTGGCAGCTCTTGTAAGCGGATGGCGGTATCACGGGGCAGTGACACCCAAAACGGTTTGGGCAACGGGCGGTGTGGCTGGCCTTTTGGGCGGGGCCGCTGGCATTCCGGGACCACCGGTCATTTTGCTTTATATGGCCTCGCCACATGGCCCGCGTGTGATCCGCGCCAATACCACCGCGTTTTTGTTTTTCTTTGATCTGATCATGTTGGCGGCCTTCCTGATCGCGGGCAAACTTCTGGGACTTCCACTGGTGCTGGGCCTTTTAACAATGGTGCCCAGTCTCTTGGGAAATTTCATCGGAGGTTGGGTTTTCAATCCGGAGTATGAACGCCTTTATCGACGTGTGGCCTACGCAATCATTGCTGGATCGGCCCTGTCAGGTCTATATGCGGTCCTAGGTTAAGGAGAGCAGGATGCAGTTTCACGAAGTCAGATATGACAGCGCGCAGCCGGTCGACAGCTATGGACCGGGGTTCTTTCGTGTCGCAGGTGAAGTGATCCACGGGCCTGTGCTTGTCACGGCCGAAACGGCAATCAGTTGGGGCGGGCTTCAGGATATTGCCTCGCTGACTGCGCTGAAGGGGCAAATTGACGTACTGTTTCTGGGAATGGGAGCGGAAATCGCCCATCCCCCACAGCCGTTGCAGGAAGCATTGGACGAAGCCGGGATCGGCATTGAGCTTATGAGCTCTGCCGCGGCCTGCCGCACCTATAATGTGCTGATCGCCGAAGGACGCCGCATTGCGCTGGCCGCCCTTCCGGTCTAAGGCTTTTTCATGGAGCTTAGGGCCGATAAACTTTCTGTTGCACGTGGCGGCGTGCCAGTGCTTGAAGGGCTGGATTTCACCCTTCAGCCCGGTCAGGTGCTGATCCTTCGCGGACCGAACGGATCAGGCAAAACCACACTTCTTCGCACGCTTGCCGGGCTTCAACCGCCTGTCTCAGGCACGGTGTCGGTCGATCCCGAACACGTCACATATGGCGCACATGCAGACGGCTTGAAGGCCACCCTGACTGTGGAAGAAAATCTTCGGTTCTGGGCATCAGTTCATGGAGTGGACGAGATTGCCTCCGCAGTGGAAAGTTTCAATCTTCACGGTCTTCTAAACCGTCCCGCAGCGAACCTATCAGCGGGCCAGAAACGGCGACTGGGATTGGCGCGTCTTTTGGTGACGGGGCGTCCCATTTGGCTATTGGACGAGCCAACCGTGTCGCTTGATGTGGCATCGGTGAAGCTATTTGCTGATGCTGTGCAGCGGCATGTGGCAACTGGCGGTTCGGCTTTGATTGCCACGCATATCGATCTGGGCTTGAAGGCCGATACGTTCGATGTCGGCCCATACAAGGCAGATGCCAATCGTCCACACAATGACGGTCCCCGCGATGCATATGCAGATTTCGACGAGGCTTTCCAATGATTGCGCTTCTGGTTCGGGATCTTAGGCTGGCAATGCGCGCGGGCGGGGGCTTTGGCCTTGGACTGGCCTTCTTCCTGATTGTATCAACACTGGTTCCGTTTGGCGTTGGGCCCGAGGCCGCGATCCTATCACGCATCGCGCCCGGCATTCTGTGGGTGGGCGCACTATTGGCCTGCTTGCTGTCACTTGATCGCATCTTTCAGTTGGACTTCGAAGACGGATCATTGGATCTATTGGCAACGGCTCCGATCCCGATGGAGGGCATCGTAGGAGTGAAGGCGTTGGCGCACTGGCTGGTGACGGGGCTACCGCTGACCTTGGCCGCGCCTGTTCTGGGCACGTTGATGAACTTGGAAAGCCCTGGGCATTACTGGATCTTTGTCACGCTTTTGATTGGCACTCCGGCCTTATCAATGATCGGGGCCTTTGGGGCTGCGTTGACCGTTGGTCTAAAACGTGGCGGGCTGCTTCTGTCGCTGCTGGTTTTGCCACTTTACATCCCAACCCTGATCTTCGGGGCCGAGGCCGCCACCCGAGGTGCTGCGGGCCTTTCCGCCACGACACCGCTGTTGATGATGGCCGGGATCACCGCTGGATCCATCGCTCTGCTACCATTTGCCGCCGCAGCTGCCTTGCGTGTGAACCTGAGATAAGTCAAACCATTCCGGGGCAGTTGCCCTATGTTGTCACTCGCTACCCAACCAAGGAAGCTACAGAGGAAAAACATGTCACTTTGGGAATTCGCAAACCCGGTCAAGTTCATGGCGCTCAGCAGCAAGGTTTTGCCTTGGGTGATTGGCTTATGTGCCGTGACCCTGATCCCTGGATTGATCTGGGGATTCTTCTTCACACCAGAAGCCACTAATTTCGGCAATTCGGTCAAGATCATCTATATCCATGTGCCAAGCGCGATGATGGCGATCAACATCTGGGCGATGATGCTTGTCACCTCGTTGATCTGGATTGTGCGCCGTCACCATGTATCCGTCCGGGCGGCGAAGGCCGCCGCGCTGATCGGTGTGACAATGACAGTGATCGCGTTGATTACCGGCGCAATATGGGGCCAACCTATGTGGGGCACCTATTGGGCGTGGGACCCGCGGCTGACCAGCTTTCTGATCCTGTTTCTGTTTTATCTGGGCTATATGGCGCTTTGGGCGGCCATTGATAACCCTGATACGGCGGCAGATCTGACATCAGTTTTGTGTATCGTTGGTTCGGTTTTTGCCATCCTTAGCCGCTATGCGGTGAACTTCTGGAACCAAGGCCTGCATCAGGGCGCATCACTATCGCTGGACAAGGAAGAGCACGTGTCGAACGTCTACTACCAGCCGCTCTTGTTGTGCATTGCTGGCTTCATCTTGCTGTTTGTAGCCCTTGTTTTGATCCGCACCCGGACCGAGCTGCGCTTGGTTCGCCTGCACCGTTTGGACGTCCGTGAAAGGATGAAAGATGCTTGAACTTGGCAAATATGCAGATGCCATCCTGTCATCATGGGCGATCACTCTCGGACTTTTGATCGCGCTGATCCTTGTGACTTGGCGTCGTTCAGTCCAAGTGAAACAAGAACTGGATGCGGCCGAAGAAAGGGCAAAGCGGAATGACTGAGAAGAAAAAAGGGATTTCTTGGCTTATGATCCTGCCTCCGGTTCTGTTTTTGGGACTGGCATCAATGTTTCTTTGGGGCATGAAGCAAGAAGATCGTGGCGCGTTGCCATCAACCCGTGAAGGCGGGATCGTTCCTACATTGCAGGTCACTGCTTTCGAAGGGGAACCAGGGTTTACACAAGACGATCTGAAATCCGGTGGTGTGAAACTGGTAAACTTCTGGGCCAGCTGGTGCGCACCCTGCCGAGCTGAACACCCAATGTTGGAGAAATTGGCTGAAGAAGGCGTTCAGATCAATGGGATCAACTACAAAGATGACCCCGCCAACGCCAAGCGATTTCTGACCCAATTGGGCAATCCTTATGCAGCGCTGATGACTGATGGCGAAGGCCGCACTGGGCTTGAGTGGGGACTTTACGGAGTTCCGGAAACCTTTGTGATTGCGGCTGACGGCACTGTCGTGAAACGCTTTGCTGGTCCGATTACCGAAGGCATTCTTGAAAGCATCATCCGCCCAGCAATCGCCGAAGCTGAAGCGCGTTAACCTGTAGTGTTCAAGATCGCGATGAAAACCGCGAATGCGGTGAATTCCAGAATTGGAACCGGGATGTTTTTAAGAAAATTACCCACCTGAATTCTGTCCTCAGTTTGGTTGCATTGCTTTGGCGTAAACTTCGCAATTCAATCATTTGATCTATGGTAATGCGTGTTTGCACAGCGATCTAGAACCGTTGGCAAAAACCGATCATTTTCTGACTATTTATTTATCGCAGATTGCTGCCCATCTCAGTGACGCACATCACAGGTTGCTGCGCGTCACCTTTCATTTTTGGTTTTCGAACAACCAGTCCGCCCATTTCTTCCGGCCGACTCATCCTAAGACTTGGCGAGGTCACGCAGCACATAGTGCAGAACACCGCCATTTTCGACGTATTCGACCTCGACTTCAGTATCGATGCGGCACTTCAGGGTGATCTCTTTCACGGTTCCATCTGCATATGTGATTGCGCATGGCACTTCGGACAAGGGTTTCAGATCGCCTTCTAAGCCGGTGATCGAAACGGTTTCGTCCCCTGTCAGGCCTAAGGTTTTACGGGTGTCGCCGCCTGTGAATTCGAACGGGATCACGCCCATACCCACAAGGTTTGAACGATGGATGCGTTCGAAGCTTTCTGCGATCACGGCCTTCACCCCCAAAAGGTTGGTGCCCTTCGCGGCCCAATCACGCGACGAACCCGCGCCATATTGCGCGCCCCCGAAAACGACAAGCGGGGTGCCGTTGGATTGGTGCGCCTTTGCAGCCTCATAGATCGAAACCTGGCCTCCATCCGGTCCTTTCGTATAGCCACCTTCAACGCCTGGCAGCATTTCATTTTTGATGCGGATATTGGCAAATGTGCCGCGCATCATGACCTCATGATTGCCACGCCGTGAGCCGTAAGAGTTGAACTCGCGCGGTTGGACCTGCCGTTCGATCAGGTACTGCCCAGCGGGCGAAGTGGTTGGGAAAGACCCGGCAGGCGAGATATGGTCGGTGGTGATCATATCGCCCAGAACAGCCAGCACCTTTGCCCCGGTGATGTCCGAGATTACGCCCGGTTCCTTCGCCATCCCCTGAAAATACGGCGGGTTCTGGATATAGGTCGATGCGGTGGGCCAGTCATAGGTCTCGGCATCCGTCGTTTGGACCGAACGCCATTTCTCGTCACCTTTGAAGACGTCGGCATATTTGGACTGAAAGGCATCGCGTGTAACGGTCTTTTCGACCAGCTCTGCGATTTCTTGTGTCGAGGGCCAGATATCCGCCAGATAGACATCTTTGCCGTCGTGATCTTGTCCAATTGGATCATTGGTCAGATCGATATCCATTGTTCCTGCCAAGGCATAGGCCACAACCAATGGCGGCGAGGCCAGATAGTTGGCGCGCACATCGGGGCTGATGCGGCCTTCGAAGTTGCGGTTGCCTGACAGAACAGAGGTCGCGACCAAATCACCTTCAGCAATCGCGTCCGACAGCTCTTTCTGGATCGGCCCCGAATTGCCGATGCAGGTGGTGCAGCCATAGCCCACAAGGTTAAAACCGATTTTGTCCAGATCTTCCTGAAGCCCTGCAGCTTCAAGATAAGCGGAGACAACCTGCGATCCGGGGGCCAGAGAGGTCTTGACCCATGGCTTGCGATTCAGGCCCAAGGCGGCGGCTTTGCGGGCAACCAATCCCGCGCCGATCATCACATGTGGGTTTGACGTGTTTGTGCAGGACGTGATCGAGGCGATCACGACGTCACCAGACGAAAGGGTGTAGTCTTCACCAGAAACCGAAACCTCTTTGTCCATGGGGCGCTTGAAGGTTTCAGCCATTTCCTGATGGAAAGCCGCGCGCGCTTCGGTCAGGGCAACATAGTCCTGCGGGCGTTTCGGGCCGGAAATCGCCGGTACGATATCCCCCATATTCAGCTTCAGCGTATCCGTATAAATCGGTGCATAATCCGCATCACGCCACAGCCCATTTTCCTTGGCATAGGCTTCGACCAAGGCAATCCGCGCCTCGTCCCGGCCCGTGGTGCGCATGTAGCGCAAGGTCTCGTTATCAATTGGGAAGAAACCACAGGTGGCGCCGTATTCCGGCGCCATGTTGGCGATCGTGGCACGGTCAGCCAAAGGCAAACGATCCAACCCTTCGCCAAAGAACTCAACGAATTTGCCCACCACGCCTTTTTCGCGCAGCATCTCGACCACTTTCAAAACAAGGTCTGTGCCGGTGGTGCCTTCGCGCATATCTCCGGTCAGTTCAAACCCAATCACTTCTGGGATCAACATTGAAATGGGCTGACCAAGCATGGCTGCTTCGGCTTCGATGCCGCCAACACCCCAGCCAAGAACCGCCAATCCGTTCACCATGGTGGTGTGACTGTCCGTGCCCACCAGCGTGTCGGGATAGGCAACGTCTTCACCGTTTTGGTCCGTGTCGGTCCAAACAGCCTGCGCCAGATATTCCAAGTTGACCTGATGACAGATTCCCGTTCCCGGGGGCACAACACGGAAATTGTTAAACGCCGACTGACCCCATTTCAGGAAAGTATATCGTTCTAGGTTCCGCTCATATTCGCGGTCTACATTCATTTGAAAGGCGCGTGGGGTGCCGAATTCGTCGATCATGACGGAGTGGTCGATGACCAGATCCACCGGCGTAAGTGGGTTGATCTTCTGGGCATCTCCGCCAAGTGCTTTGATCCCATCACGCATCGCTGCCAGATCCACAACGGCGGGCACGCCGGTGAAGTCCTGCATCAAAACGCGGGCAGGGCGATAGGCGATCTCGCGCGGGTTTTGACCGCCATTCGTACCCCATTCTGAAAAGGCTTTGATATCTTCCACGCTGACAGTGCGCCCGTCATCCTCAAAACGAAGTATGTTTTCCAGAACAACCTTCAAGGCGGCAGGCAGGCGTTTGAATGATCCCAACCCTGCAGCTTCGGCTGCTGGAATGGAATAATAGGATACAGTTTTTTCACCTGCTGAAAGGCTACGGCGGGTCTTGGCTGTGTCGGAACCGACTGAAATGGGCATTGGATGGCATCCTTCAAATCACAAAAGGGATTGGCTGTCTTAAGTGAACCGCGAGACGTGACGTTTGCGCAAGGGCTTTGTTTTCACGATTTATTGGCCGCGATAGGGCCCAGAAGGGTGGAAATTCAATCAAAACAGGAAACTGTAACATTTCGCTCGCAAATCCTTGATTGGCAGGTCAGGCGTTGGATCGCTATTTAAAGATCAGAGCAACACTGAAAGAGACATCAATGCGGGCAATTCTGGCGAGTTTGATCAGTATTTTCATTTGTACAGTCGCTGGCGTGGCAACGGCGGGGGACCGATCCGTTGTGGTGGTCGAGCTGTTTACCTCGCAGGGCTGTTCTTCTTGTCCTCCTGCAGATGAGTTTCTTTCCGAACTTGCGCGCCATGACGATATTTTACCGTTGGCCATGCATGTGGATTACTGGGACTATATCGGCTGGAAAGATACCTTTGCACGTCCAGAGCATACGAAGCGGCAAAAGGCTTATGCGTATGGGTTTGGAACCAAATCCATCTACACGCCTCAGATGGTGATCGGAGGATCCGATCAGGCCGTGGGAAGTCACGTCATGAAAGTGATGGAGATCCTTCACAGGCATCAGATGGCCGTCGAGCAGGTTAGCCTGTCAACGCAAGACAGCGCAGACGGTCGGGTCGTGCGCGTGGCAAACATTGCGAATCGCCCGCTGCCGACGCCAGTAGTAGCGCAAATCGTGCTTTTTGCCCCGAAAGCCACTGTGGCCATCAAACGCGGAGAAAACGCGGGCCGTTCGATCACTTCGACAAATATTGTGACCGATGTTCAGGCCTTCGGAAAGTGGGATGGCAAAGGTGAGATTGAGTTTTTGCTTCCAAAACCACTGGCACCCGAAGGCCAAAAAGCCGCGATCATCCTTCAAGCGACACGGATGGGAGACTATCCAGGGGAAATCGTAGCAGCAATCGCGCTGGATTAAGCTTGCGAGCCTTCTGGCATTTGCCAGCGATTATGAATCCACAAAAACTGATCCATGTTCGCGCGCACACGCGCTTCGAAACGATCGTTGAATTCCTGCATCATGGTTTCAGGATCTGAATGCGCGATCGGTTCTTCGACCACCACCTCAAAATCCACGCCGTTCTCTTTTCGGATGGCGAAAATTGGAACGAAAAGTGTGTCGTATTTCAGTGCCATCTCGGCGATGGCAAGTGTTGTCATGGCAGGTTGGCCGAAAAAGCTTAGCTTTGCGCCCTGATCTTCACGCTGGTCCAGAAGGATTGCCAAAAGACCACCTTGGCGAAGATGCTTCACCATGCCGCCCATGCCGCGTCGGGATTGTTCAAAGGCTTTCCCTTCAAACCCCTCCATGCGTTTTTTGTAGCTTTCGTTGAAATAAGCGTTGGACATCGGGCGATATAGCGCCCCGGTATTATAGCCTGATTGGATAAGAACCGCACGTCCGGCATCGTAGTTTCCAAAATGACCTGACGTGGCGATGATTGGTCGCCCATCTGTCTTTGCCTTCTCAAGTGCGGCTACACCGGGGCCTGTCAGATGAGTGTTCTTCATTCTGTTAAAGAAGGTGTCTCCGGACCACATCTCGGCCAGGAAACGCCCAGCATTTGACAGAACAGCATTCTCCATCCGCTTGATTTCGACCTCTGACATGTCTGGGCATGTCAGGGCCAGATTGCGGCGGACACGTTTGTTGTAGCCTGCGACAGGGCCAATAACCCTGGCCGCGAACCAACCAACTACGGGCAGGCGAAGCTTGTACGGCAAAAGTCGAGGCAGGTTCAACACACCCGCCAGCGCCAGATGCGTCAGATAGGGGCCAATCCCGCGTTTTTCTTGCACCATGAGGATGCTCTCCGTCCGTCGCCCAAGCATGGGGCTGGTCGGACACACATAACGGGCGTGGCCAAGCCCTGCAAGAGTTTGACCTAGCCGTCTTCGTCTGGCACAATCAGCGTGATCTCACCCTCAGTTTCAAGCGCGCGGATTTGGGCGATGATTTGGTTCATGGCGGCATCTCCGTCGGCGGGTTTGACACTGCCAAGCTCGGCCATCTCCTCGCGAATCTGCTCGCCAAGCCGTTTTGACATGGCGTCCAGTATATACGTTGCGGCGATTTCCAGATCGCCTGTTGCGGCAGCAAGTGCAGTGACAAGAACCGACTGATCAATATCCTTGGTGACTTTCGGGACGTCGCCGGGTTGAACGCGGTCTGGAATGTTGGCGAACGTGAAGATCGATTTGCGCACGGCACTGGCGAATTCATTGTCTTCCTGATCGAGCCCATCCAACACCTCTTCCCGTGTGGCGACTGGCGAGATGTTTAGGATTGACCCGACCCGTTCGCTGGGATCGCCTTCGAAGGCTTTCGGGGCTTGGGTTCCAAGTTGTTCGGCCAACGAACGGCCAATCCGGTCTACCACGTCCGGAGATATAGTGCTGGTCATGGAAACTGCATAAGCGATCTTGCGCGCGCGTTGCCCAGGCAGCGAACCCAGCAGTTCGGCCGCAACAGAGGTCTTCAGTTTTGAAAGCAGAACCGCCGACACCTCGGCGCTTTCATGTTCGATTAGGGGAAGCAGTTGATCGACGGGGGTGTTCGAAACACTTGCCCATGGATCATGCGCGATCTGAACACCGGACATCTTTCGAACCCGTGCAGCAGTGGCGGGGCTGATTGTACCATCGAGCACTGACAGGGCGTCTTCTAGCCCGCCGGGGAATGACAATCCGATCTCTTCAATCTCGAATACGAATTCATCGATGACGGATTTCAGGGTGGCGCGATCCACGTAACGCATTGTGGACATCTGGTGGACAAGCTCGCCTTGCAAACCGACCGGAAGGTCCTGCAAGGCAATCTCGGCCCCTTCGGCCAGCAACAGACGCACGATGATGGCGGCCTTTTGGCGCTTCGTCAGGCGACGCGGAAGCTGACGCAATGGCGGTGTCAAATCGGCCATAGGATCAGATGCCGGGCCAGACACAATCTGACCCGGACCTTCGCCCAAGATCAGGTCGGTATCTATGGTCATGTCATTTGGCACCGCTTGCCTCCACCTTAATAAAGGGCAGATTGGCAGTTGCGGGTTAAAGTCACCTTTACACAGGAAAGGTTAGACTGATTTTTCGTCGATACAGGCCTGAAGTTTTTCGTTCCAAACCTGCCCTGCTGCGCATGTTGATGCTTCATGCGTGCCGCGGTTGCATTGGCCGGCGGCCGACAGCGTTGGCACAAAGGCCAAGATTGCGGCGCAGAATAGAGTTCTGAATTGCATAGGGACCTCCTTTTCAGAAGGCCCCAAGCATAGCATATTTTTTGGAAACGCTCAAATTAACCCGAAAGCAACCAGTATTCTTTCTTGAAATACTCGTTGAGGTCCACAAGCCAACTGGCGGGGGGCAAATTCAGAATGGCACTTAGCAATAGCACAGCAATGATCGCAAATATCGCCCAGCCTTCGCGGCGATGACCGCTTGGGTGCATCGTTGTTCCCACCACGAAGCCTTTGATTATTGGCCAGTGTAAAACTGTGTGCCAAACCCCAAACAAGATGAATGCGCTTGAGGTCGCCAGATGAACCGCTTCCCAACCTGATCGGGTAAGGCCAAGCAGATGCCAGTCAAGTTGCTTAGCGATTGAGCCACGAGGTGCGATGATCAGCAGCAGACCGCTGATCGCCATGATGACAAATGAAAACCCGACGCCAAAAACAGCAGATGCGCGGGACATTGCGGCGGAAAACATAAGAGCCTCCTTCTTATTCCATCAACAAGATAGGTCAGAAAGAGGCTCTTAGCTTTGCGTTAGATCAGCTTTCGCCGAAGACGCGCTTGAAGATCGTGTCGACATGTTTGGTGTGGTAAACCATGTCGAATTTCTCATTGATGCCATCGACACCAAGGGCTTCAACGACGGCTTCGTCAGCCAAAAGAAGCTCGCGGAAGTCCAGACGTTCTTCCCAAACCTTCAGCGCATTGCGTTGCACCATCGAATAGGCGTCTTCGCGGCTAACACCGGCTTGAGTCAGCGCCAGAAGGACGCGCTGCGACATCACCAGACCTGGGAATTTGTTCATGTTGTCCAGCATGTTGTCGGGGAAGATCAGCATCTTGTCGATCACGCCAGCCAGACGATGCAGAGCGAAGTCCAGCGTGACGGTGGCATCTGGGCCGATGCCGCGTTCGACCGAGCTGTGCGAGATGTCACGCTCGTGCCAAAGTGCCACGTTTTCCATCGCGGGGACCACGGTCATGCGCACCAAGCGCGCCAAACCCGTCAGGTTTTCGGTCAGGACCGGGTTTTTCTTGTGCGGCATGGCCGATGAGCCCTTCTGGCCCATCGAGAAGAACTCGGCACCTTCCAGAACCTCGGTCCGTTGCATGTGGCGGATTTCCACAGCGATATTTTCAATCGACGAAGCGATCACGCCCAGCGTGGCGAAGAACATGGCGTGGCGGTCACGCGGAATGACTTGGGTCGAGATTGGTTCCGGGCGCAGACCCAGTTTCTCACACACATGCTCTTCTACGGCCGGGTCGATGTTGGCAAACGTGCCAACCGCGCCGGAAATCGCGCCAGTGGCCACTTCCCAACGGGCTTTTTCCAGACGGTTCTTGTTGCGGTCCATTTCAGCGTAAAAGCGTGCGAAGGTCAGGCCCATGGTGGTGGGTTCTGCGTGGATGCCGTGGCTGCGGCCAACGCGTACGGTGTCTTTATGCTCCAGCGCGCGTTTCTTCAGGGCTGCAAGCAATTTGTCCATGCCAACAAGCAGCAGATCCGAGGCACGCACCAGCTGTACGTTCAGGCAGGTATCCAACACGTCGGAAGATGTCATGCCCTGATGGACAAAACGGGCTTCATCGCTGCCCACATGTTCGGCAAGGTGGGTCAGGAACGCGATGACGTCATGCTTGGTGACGGCTTCAATTTCGTCAATGCGAGCCACGTCGAATTCAACGTCTTTGGCTTTCCAAACGGCATCCGCGTTTTCGCGCGGGATTACGCCCAGATCGGCCATTGCGTCGCAGGCATGCGCCTCGATCTCGTACCAGATTTTGAACTTGGTTTCGGGCGACCAGATGGCGACCATGTCGGGGCGGGCGTAACGAGGGATCATCGGCGAAGCCTTTTTCGTTTGGTTGGCAGTCGCGTTTCTCATAAACTGCCGCGATGCAGCGAACAAGAGAAGCGTGCCGGGATTGGACGTACGATGGCTATGTTTGCGACGATAATGGGGTGTCTAAGGTGAAAATCACCGATTTTCTTGGAAACTGGAAGATTGCCCGCGAGATTGTCGAGAAATCGGGCGAGACCCATCACCTGACAGGCGTTGCGGAGTTTACGCAGGCTGCGGATGGGCTGACGTATCGCGAAGAAGGGCAGCTTGTGACCGCCACAGGTGCAAAATTTGCGGCCAGCCGGATGTACCATTGGCGCGACGCAGGAAATGGCCGTGTTCAGGTGTTGTTTGAAGACGAGCGAGAGTTTCACAATTTCGATCTTGCTGGCGACAAAACCACCGATCAGCACTGGTGTGACCCGGATAGGTATCACGTTTCCTACAATCTTTCGGATTGGCCCGATTGGTCTTCAGTCTGGTCTGTAACTGGACCGCGCAAGGATTACCGGATGGCGACCCTTTATCGACGGTCGGGGGTTTAGTCGTAAACGCTGACCTGACCATCTGTCTGTGCGCGGTAGTGCGCAAGGCGGGACGCAAGATCGCCATGATGAAGTTCCAGCTTGTGCCCATCAGGATCGCAGAAATAAAGCGACACTCCTTCAGAGCTGTTGTCCTGCCAAAGTTCAGCGTGACCCCTGATCTGGCTGGAAAGCGTTGGGAAATCGGCGGCGTTACAGGTCAAAGCGATATGGGTGTAGTCTTGTCGGGATGGGATTGGCGCATCTGAAAGGGACAGGCAGAGCCACAGCTCACCCAGCTCAAGGTAAGCGCCGCGTGGCCAGTCTGCGCGCAGAGTGCCGCCCAGAATTTCCGTGTAAAACCAAATGGATCGCGGAAGGTCTGTCACCGCAAGAGTGATGTGGTTCACCCCGGTAATCATGATCAAAATTCGTCGCTTGGCCCTTGCTGCCACGCTTTGACAAGGTTGCCAAAACGGGTGAACTGAGCTTCGAAGGACAGCTCGACCGTGCCGATGGGGCCGTGACGTTGCTTGCCAATGATAAGCTCGGCTTTGCCATGCAAGCTGGACATTTCTTCCTGCCACGATGCCATGCGGTCCAGCTCGTGATCGCCGGGCTTTTCGCGTTCCTTGTAGTATTCCTCGCGGAACACAAACATGACCACATCGGCGTCCTGCTCGATCGAGCCCGATTCACGCAGGTCCGACAGCTGGGGACGTTTGTCGTCGCGGCTTTCCACCTGACGCGACAGCTGGGACAGCGCGATCACAGGGATGTTCAACTCTTTGGCGATGGCCTTCATGCCCATCGAAATCTCAGCGATCTCGTTCACGCGATTTTCAGCCATACCGCGGCAAAGCTGCAAATAGTCGATGATCAGAAGGTCCAGCCCGTGGGTCCGTTTCAAGCGGCGCGCGCGGGCGGCAAGCTGGCTGATCGGCAGGGCGGGCGTGTCGTCAATGAAAAGCGGGCAGCTTTCCAAATCCTTGGCGGCTTGTACGAAACGGCGAAACTCACCTTCATCCATGTCGCCCTGACGGATTTTGTGGGACGAGATTTCGGAGGCTTCTGCCAGAATACGACCGGCGAGCTGTTCGGCCGACATCTCGAGCGAGAAGAAGCCGACCACACCGCCCGAAATGGCACCTTCAGTACCATCAGGTTTGGTGCCCTTTTTATAGGCCTTGGCCACGTTAAACGCGATGTTTGTGGCAAGCGAGGTTTTCCCCATCGAGGGTCGACCAGCAAGGATCAACAGATCAGATGGGTGAAGGCCCCCCAGCTTGGTGTCCATGTCCATAAGGCCGGTCGAGATGCCTGCCATCCCGCCTTCACGCTGATAGGCGGCATTGGCAACTTGAACGGCTTCGGTCACGGCTTTCAGAAAGCTTTGAAAACCTGATTCAGTTTGTCCGGCTTCCCCGAGCTTATAAAGCGCTTGTTCGGCTTCGACGATCTGCTCTTTTGGCTCGGATGCGATGTCGACTTTCTGCGCCTTGGCCGCAATGTCCTGACCCAGCTGGATCAGTTCCCGGCGGATCGCCAGATCATAGATCATCTGCGCATAGTCGCGGGCGGCGAAGCTGGAAATCGCAGCGCCTGCAAGACGTGCCAGATAGGCGGGGCCGCCCAGTTCTTTCAGGCCCTCGTCATCCTCCATGAACGCTTTCAGCGTCACGGGGCTTGCAAGCGCGTTTTTGGAAATTCGGCTGGATGCAATTTCCCAGATGCGTGCGTGCACGGGCTCGTAGAAATGACCGGCAGTGATGATTGCCGCGACACGGTCAAACACGTCATTGTTGGTCAGAATTGCACCAAGAAGCTGTTGTTCAGCCTCGATGTGGTGGGGCAGTGCATCCTGCACATCTGCAGTTGCATCGGGCTGACCGCCTTGCGGAATGGTGCTGATTTCGTTCATGCCTGCTGCCTGCAATTTCCCCTAGGCCCCTTTTCTACGTTGGAGCAATCGTTAACGCAAAATGTATGTTCCTGTGGGAAACCTGTGGATAACACAGATGCTCAGGAAACTCACGCAACCCTACCATATATGGCTGGTTTACGCGAGGTTTGGCCTAAATACGGTGTGTGATTTAGGATTTCATCCGTTCAGCTTGCCAACCGCGTGGATCATTTAAGAAGCGTTCAACTTCGTCGAGAGTCTCGGTCGAGAACGCGCCTTGGGCCTTCGCTTCGGCCAGAACATCCCACCACGTGCAGAGGTGAATAAGTTGAACACCATGATCAGACAGCGTTTTTTCCGTCTCAGGGAAAATGTCGTAATAGAAGATGACGGCCGTCGCGCCGCAGGTCGCGCCGGTATCGCGAATCGCATCTACGAAAGACAGCTTAGAGCCGCCATCGGTGGTCAGATACCTCAACCAGAAGCACGCGCTGTCCCTCGCTCATCGCGCCTTCAATCCGTGCATTCTTGCCGTAGCCCTTCGGCTTCTTGCGCACATATGTCATCGGCAGCGCCAGACGTTCAGCGACCCATGCGCCGATGGGAATGCCCGCTGTTTCACCACCTGCGATGTTGTCAAATGCCTCGAACCCAGCATCACGCATAATCGTGACGGTCATGAAATCCATCAGCGTCGAGCGGATGCGCGGGAAGCTGATCAGTTTACGGCAGTCGATATAGGACGGGCTGGGAAGGCCCGAAGCCAATGTGAAAGGCTCGTCCGTGTTGAAGTTCACCGCGCCGATTTCCAGAAGCATCCGGGCGGTCAGGCGGGCGATTTCTTCTTTCGCGGGGAAAGTAGAGGGGATCATGGGCAGCGGTCCTCGTTATGTGTGGTCGGGCAGCAGGTTTAGGCGTCGACGCGCCAGTGGAGCGGGAAGCCGGGGTCGAATGTTGTGACGGTGTGATCGCCAGCCTGCAATGTTTCGGGATAGGTAACCGGGTCGCCTTTGGTAAGGGTGATCGTGTCTTCGTTCACGGGCAGTCCGTAGAAGGCAGGGCCGTGAAGTGAAACGAAGCCCTCAAGCTTGTCCAATGCGCCCTCTGCTTCGAAGGTCTCGGCGAGGATCGACAGGGCATTGGGCGCGGTGAAACACCCAGCAGAGCAACATTCGCTTTCTTTGGCGTGCGTCGGGTGCGGGGCACTGTCTGTTCCAAGGAAGTAGCGCGGATCGCCCGACGTGGCTGCGGCGATAAGCGCTTCACGGTGTTCGCGACGTTTCAAGATCGGCAGGCAGTAGTAATGCGGGCGCATGCCGCCGACCAGCATGTCGTTTCGGTCAAGGATCAGGTGCTGCACCGTGATGGTTGCGCCAAGTTTGGTGTCATTGGCTTTGACATAGTCGGCGCCGTCTTTGGTGGTGATGTGCTCCATCACCACACGCAGCTCTGGTGTGGTGCGTCGGACCGGGTCCAGCACGCGGTCGATGAACACGGCTTCGCGGTCAAAGATGTCGATATCTTTGTCAGTGACTTCGCCATGTACACAAAGCGGGCAACCGATCTCGGCCATTTTTTCCAGCACCGGGCGGATCTTGTCGAAGTCCTGCACCCCGCTTGAGGAATTCGTCGTGGCCCCAGCAGGATAGAGCTTCACCGACGTGATCAGGCCCGATGCATGGGCCGCGGCCAAATCTTCCGGATCCGTTTCTTCGGTCAGGTAGAGCGTCATCAAAGGCTCGAACGACATGCCTTGGGGCAGGGCGCTCATGATACGGTCGCGATAAGCGCTGGCATCTGCGCCGGTCACCACAGGCGGAACCAGGTTCGGCATGATGATGGCACGGGCAAAATGACGTGCTGTTTCGGGCAGGACGGTCTTTAGCATCTCGCCATCGCGCAGATGCAGGTGCCAGTCGTCGGGGCGGCGGATCGTAAGTGTTTGGGTCATCGGAACAGGGCATAGCGCAGCCCCGCGCGGCGATCCAGTAGAAACCGTGTCACATGGGCACAGAAGATGCCCAAATCTTAGATCAAGCGGGTATCAGCCGCTTGGACACCAGCATTCTGGAATTTTTTAGTGTGCTGAGTTTGCTGCTGCACCGGCTGATCACACAACGTGTCCGAATTAGGTGATGTCGAGATCAGCGTCCTGCGCTCGTCTCGATAAAATTTGCTATTGGCCAGAACAGCTTGAGGCAGCTTTGCGGTGTCGAATTCACGTTTCTTATGCTGAATAATCGAAACGCTGTGCGTTGTGCCAACAAGGTCCGTTTCCAACGCATCCTCACGAAAGAAACGGCGCAGTTCATCTTCGCGTTGATGCAGGCGCGAAAGTTCGGCCCTGATCTGGGCCAGCTCGTCTGCCGGGTGAAGGGGGGTAACCTGCGCTTCACCACAGGGATGCGTGGCTTGGGGAAGGACAAGGGGTGTGCCGGTCAATGGGGTGCGAATCTGTTTCATGAAACCAGCATGCTCTCACCTTGGTTAAAGCGGGTTTAACCAAGGTCGAGTTTTCACGGCCTTGACTTTCATCCGATTTGCAACGAAAACATATTCGTAAATACGAATATAAAAGGGGGATGACCCATGACATTAAACTGGAAAATTGGAGGGGTGGCGCTGGGCTTGGTGTTCTTTCTTGCTGTCCTTCTGGTCAAACCAATCGGAGTGTCCACACAGTTCGTGATCCTTGATGGGATCGTTGCGGATGTTGTGAACCCTGAATTGGTGACCAAAACTGAAGAGGGCTACAGCTCAACCAATGCCTATCTTGCCAAGTCAAACGGCAAATACGCGAAATCGGTCATGAATCCGCTGAACTACAGCTTCGTTTTCGTCCTTGCGATAATGGCGGGCGCGTTCCTGTCTGCCATGATGCGTGGCGGGAATGGTGCGGATGAGAACAAACTGCCCGCAATTCACTATGACAACTTTGGGGACACCCCGATGAAGCGTTACGTAATTGCCTTCATCGGTGGGTTCATAGTTCTTTACGGCGCGCGATTGGCCGGAGGTTGTACCTCGGGCCATATGATGTCGGGCATGATGCAGACATCTCTGTCAGGCTACATCTTCGCTGCTGGCGCCTTTGCCGCGGCCGTGCCTGTCGCCATGATGACCTACAAGAAAGGATAAACCATGCAGATTGTTCTTGCTCTTATAATTGGTGCGGCGTTCGGCTTTGTCCTTGATCGCATCGGCGCTACCAACCCTACAGTCCTGATCCGCATGCTGAGCCTGCGCTCGTTGGGCCTGATGAAAGCCATCTTGCTGGCCATCGGTGTCGGATCAGTCCTGATGTTTGGCGGCCAAATTACGGGCCTTGTCGACGTAGGCCATATGTCGGTTAAAGCCGCCTATGCTGGTGTCTTTGTGGGTGGACTGTTGCTTGGCGCTGGCTGGGCGCTTTCGGGTTTCTGCCCCGGTACAGGGGTCGCTGCCGCCGCAACTGGCCGCAAAGACGCACTGTTCTTCATACTGGGCGGTTTGCTGGGCGCTGCTGCCTATATGGTTACCTATCCTGCTGTGAAAGCCACTGGCATGCTTGACGCTATCGCTGGCGGCAAAGTGACGCTGGGAGCAGTGCCGGGAGCGAAATATGAGGGACTCATGGCTTTGCCCGGTGACGTGCTGGGCATCGTTCTGGGGTTGATCTTTATCGCCGTGGCATTTGCGGTACCTGATGCCCCGCGCGGGGATGCGATCCCAACCCCTGCAGAGTAATTGGTTGTTCAAATAGACCAAACAAAGGGGCCGCCAAGCGCGGCCCTTTCCTTTACTTGGAATTGATGAAGCGCCCACGTGTGGCGAAGCAGCCCCCCGATTAAGGCGCGTCCGACGCTCTTTGCGAGCTTGCACGCGCGAGTATGATAACGCGCGCCAAAAGCATGCTGATAAAACTCACTGCCAGGGCGGGAGTTTCCCCCATTGTCGGCAGCAACAAGATGAACAAGCCGCCACCAACCAACGAGATCGTGGCGTAAAGATCCTCTTTCAACAGGCTGGGGGTCATGTTGCACAACAGATCGCGGATCATTCCGCCTGCTGTGCCGGTAATGCAGCCCAGAACGATGGCCATCAGGGGATGCACATCTGCGGATAATGCGACCTGAAGGCCGGTCAGGGTAAACAGTGCTAATCCGATTGCATCCAGATGCAATAGCATGTTCAGGCGTTGCCCATTGCCCGAAGGCATTCGACTGGCCAGCAAGAAACCCAGAAGAGCCACCGGGATCGCAGCCATCATATAACGCAAATCGTTGATCCAGAAGACGGGGGTGATGCCAAGAAATAGGTCGCGCAACGTCCCGCCGCCCATGCCGGTCGCAATCGCCAGAACGGTTGCTCCGAACGCATCCATTTCAGCGCGGTGCGCCTGAATCGACGCTGACGCCGCCATGACAGCGGTCGCAAGCAAGGTGAGTGGCAAAATGATGAACGACAGATCTTCCATACGGCCAACTTACCCAAGCTGCGGAAGATGGGGAAGCCACCGAATGCTTAGCCCAAACAAAAAACGCCCCGCAGGTGCAGGGCGTTTTGAATTCTTGATAGGTGAGAAGGTTACTTGGGCAGAGGCCCGATCATCATAACCATCTGGCGACCTTCCATCTTGGGCATGTTTTCCACTTTGCCCATTTCCTTGATGTCGTCGGCTACGCGGTGCAAAAGCTCGCGTCCAAGGTTCTGGTGGGCCATTTCACGGCCACGGAAACGCAGGGTCACTTTGACCTTGTCGCCGTTCTCAAGAAACTTAAACACGTTGCGCATTTTAACGTCGTAGTCGTGGGTATCAGTGTTCGGACGGAACTTGACCTCTTTGACCTCGATCGTCTTTTGCTTTTTGCGAGCTTCGGATTCGCGCTTTTGCTGTTCATATTTGAACTTGCCGAAATCCATGATCTTACAGACGGGCGGATTGGCATTGGGCGAGATCTCGACCAGATCCAAACCTGCTTCTTGTGCCATAACTAGCGCACGCTCGGGTGTTACAACCCCAACGTTTTCGCCTTCAGCGCCAATCAGGCGGATTTCTGGATTCCGGATACGATCATTGATGCGTGGGCCGGTGTCGCGCGTCGGGGGCGCGTTATGAGGTCTGCGGGCTATGGTGCCATTCCTTCTGTGGTTTCGCTAAGTTCTGGATGCGAAACGTAAAGGTGCGCTGCCCCTGTTTCAAGCCGATAGTTTGGGGTTTCTAAGCGTTTTGATGCCGAAACAACGAAACTCCCCTTGCACCTACAGGGCTGAGACCGCACATCCCGGTTATATCGCAAGGTCGATTCAGTGATCTTGTGCAAATGACAAGTTGAGGATGTCGACATGAACAAATCCATTATCGCGATTCTGGTTGTAGCTGCCGCTGCTTTCGGTGGGTACAAGTGGTATGAAGGCAATCAAGCCAAAATGGTCGCTGAAGAAGCGGCTGCCACCGCCGCTGCCGAGGTCGAAGCCGCTGAAGCCGCCGCCGCTGAGGCCGCCGCAACCGCAGAAGCAGAAGCAAAAGCTGCCGAAGAGGCCGCCGCCGCTGAAGCCGCTGCTGCTGAAGAAGCAGCGGTTGCTGCCGCTGAGGCTGCTGCTGCCGAAGCAACCGCAGCCGCCGAAGCTGCTGCTGCCGCTGCAACAGAAGCTGCAAGCACTGCTGTAGAAGGCGCGATGGAAGCTGTTGGTGACGCCGTGACTGGTGTTGTAGGTGAAAGCGAAGCTGTCACTGAAGCTCTGGGTGCTGCAACGCAAGCTGCGACCGAAGCCGTAACCGGCGCTGTTGAAGGCGCTGCTACTTCGGCCACCGAAGCTGTAACCGGCGCAGCCGCTGAGCCTGCCGCTGAAGAAGCCGCAGCTGCTACTGAAGAAGCAACCGAAGCCGCTACCGAAGAAGCTGGTGCGATGGACATGAACAAAGACCTGCTGACCCCAGAAGGTTTTGATGCAGCGAAAGTTGGCGAGATGATCGACGGCTCGAACCTGGATGACGCAACCAAAATGGCACTGAAAACTGCTGCTGATGCAGCCGCCAACAACCCGGCGATCCTTCAGGCTGCTCTGGATCAGATCAAAGGTGCCTTGGGCATGTGATCTTACGATCAAACCAATATGAATACGCCGTGCAGAGAATCTGCGCGGCGTTTTTTGTTTTGCTGGCGGATTAGTCCCCGAAGTCGAAACTGCCAGCGCCAACCGGCTCGATCAGTTCGGGGCCGTCGTCCTTCATACCAAACTTTGCAACATGCTGGGTTTGGAAGCGTCCAGTCCAGTGCGTGCCAAACTGTGCGCGTATCTCGTCGTCAGGCGCGCCATGATCAAGCCACAGCCCGGCTTCTTCTGCCGATAGAAGGACTGGCATGCGCGGATGAAGGTCGTGGATTTCTGGTAGCGCAGGGCGGGTCAGGATTGTGCAGGTCTGTTGCCCACCCGAAAGCTCGCTTCGCAGTCCTGCAAACAACATCACAGGATGGTTCTGTTTCAGGTGAACATAGTTCGGTTGCCGATCTGACTTGGGGCCGCTCCATTCGTAATACCCCATTGCCGGGACCAAACAGCGAGTATGGCGCCAAGCTTCGCGGAAGGTGGGTTTTTCGTGGGCGGTTTCGATCTTGGCGTTGAACGTGGTGGCCTTCCAGTCTTCAGGCGGACCTTTGAACCAGTGGGGCACAAGCCACCAACGTGCGGTCGAGGCCACAAGGTTTTCGCCCTGCGGAAAAAGGATATTCACCTGTTGCGTAGGTTTGACATTGTAACCCGTCGCCGCCGGCGGTGCATCGCTTGCAATCACCACCGAACGGGATGGATAGATAAACCCCTCGATAATGGCCGCCATCTGGGCCTGTGTCATGTCGCCTGCGATTAATCTTCCACACATCGGGCAACATTGCCTTCAAACCGTAAGGCTGTCTATGCTGCCTGATCTGATGTGGCGTCGGGGGCCGGATAGGCCCCCGATCAATTGCTTAGGCAGCCAACGCTTGGATCGAGCGTTCAGCATCGACCAATCCATCTTCACCGGCAGCCCCGATAAAGGTCACATCGGTCAGGCCCATGAAGCCAAGTACATGGGTCAGAAACGGTGATGCGAATTCGTATGCCGCACCAACCGGTGTACCGCCAGAGGCGCTGACGACAATCACGCGCTTGCCTTCGATCATGCCCACTGGCCCCGTTTCGGTGTAGTGGAAGGTCACGCCAACCCGTACAAGCTGATCAATCCACGCTTTCAAAGTGGAGGGGGCCGAGAAGTTATAGACAGGCATTGAAATGACAATCAAATCAGCGGCTTGAACCTCGGCGACAATCGTGTCCGACAAGGCCAGTGCAGCTTTGTCGGCGTCACTACGGGCTTCGGGTGGGGTGAAGGTGGCGCGGGTGAAACCCGCATCGATATGTGGAATGCCGTCACCAAGGTCACGGGTAGTGATGGTGGCGTCGGGGTGTTGGGCCAGGACATCGTCGGCCAGTTTGCGCGATAGTGAGTCTTCTTTGCGGGTTGAGCTGTCAATGCGAAGGATATGCATGATGTGATCTCCTATTTGCGGATCGTTTGATGTTGAGCGGAATGTGCTATCTTGCATTTCCAAACGCAATCTGGGTTAATCAACAGGTGGTGTTGAAAATTGCACAGAAAACCGACGAGGGTTTTACGATGGATCATTGGGATGAAATTCGGACCGCATTTCATGTCGCGCGCGCAGGAACAGTCAGTGGCGCGGCGGACAGTTTGGGAATTCACCATGCAACCGTGATCCGGCATGTGGATGCTCTAGAGACCCGCATGGGCGTGAAACTGTTCCAACGCCATGCCCGCGGATACACCCCAACTGAAGCTGGTGCAGACTTGGCCCGGATCGCGGGCACCACAGAGGAACAATTTACGCAGCTTGTCGCTAGGCTGAAAGGGCAGGGTGAGGAAGTCACAGGAGACGTGGTCGTGACCGCATTGGCGTCTTTCGCACCCCGGCTAGCTCCGGTCTTAACTGCATTTCAGTGTCAGCATCCGCAGGCAAATATCCGGCTTTTGACAGGGGCGCGGTTGTTCAAGTTGGAATACGGCGAAGCGCATGTCGCTATTCGAGCGGGCAGCGCACCGGAAGAACCAGACAACGTAGCTCAGCCATTTATGAAAATGGATGTGGCTCTTTATGCGGCGCCTTCCTATGTCTCAAAGTTCGGGCTGCCAACAGTGCAAACACTTCACGAACACCGGTTTATTGGAGGGGATGGATCAGCCGCGCGCGCGCCATTTGCGCGATGGATGGCAGAAAATATCCCGGATCAGAATGTCACATTCCGAGTTTCCGATGATGTGTCCCTAAGGCAAGCGCTTTTGGCTGGTGCTGGAATTGGCTTCGCCTTGAAGGGAGAATATCCAGAGCTGATAGAAATCATGCCACCACAAGACGACTGGCGATCACAGTTTTGGCTGGTTACCCATGTAGACCTGCATCGAACAGTCAAAGTGCAAGCCATTTTGGACAGTTTGAAAGGCGCTGCAAAAGAATGGGCTGCCAATGAATCGGCGATCACATTGCCCGGCTGATTTGCTTAGTCGCGCAGTTCTTCTTCCAAGAACCGCTCGAACGCGTCCAAATTCACGGGTTCGAACTGCCCAAATCCCTGCATCCAGACCGAGGCTTCCCGCAAAGCGCTCGGATCAAGTTTGCACCATTTCACCCGCCCACGCTTTTCCTGCGTGATCAGCCCGGCACGCGTCAGGATGGTTAGGTGTTTGGAAACTGCGGCCAGCGACATCTCGAACGGCTCAGCTACATCAGTGACCGCCATATCATCTTCCAGAAGCATGGTAAGAATGGCGCGCCGCGTTGGATCGGATAGAGCGGCAAATACAAGATCAAGACGGTTTTCCATGTTCAAGGGCCTAGGCGGGCCGCGACCAATCGTCAACCAATCGGTTGAATAACGCAAATACCAAGGAAAACGCAGTTGGAGACCCCTCATCGGCAGTTGTGGATTCTACATCATCTTGAAAGTGGAGCATTTACAATAACTTACGCGTCTCAATGTTGGCGCTAAACTGCGTTGACTCACGGCGCGTCACCCCTTAGCAACTGCGTTAACCGTCACTGGAGGATTTTGCGTGTCCAACACCCCTGATCCCGAGCGTCTAGAAAAGCTCGATAGCCGCATCAAAGCGGCAAAAGGGGAAGAGGAAGCGTCGAAAACTGGGGACGAGGCCTACAACCAGGCATCCTTTGCTTGGCAGATGGTCATAGAGCTTACAGTCGGTTTAATCATCGGCTTCGGCATCGGATACGGGCTGGACAGTCTCTTTGGGACCAAGCCGATCTTTATGGTGCTGTTTATATTGTTGGGTTTCGCGGCCGGTATGAAAGTCATGCTTGGAACCGCCGCCCAGATGCAGAAGAGAGCGACAGAAGCGCAAGACGCGCAGCCCGTCGCGGAAGAAGAGGAAGAGACACGTGGCTGAACAGAACGCAAAACAGGGCGCAGGCCCGATCATCAAGATTGCATTCTTTGCCGTGTTGGCAGTTGTCCTGCTGTCTGGTGTGTTGTTTGCCCCGGCGCATCCCGGTCTGGCCATCCACCCGATGGACCAGTTCGAGATCAAGCCGCTTTTCGGCGCTGATCACCTGGGCACCTTCACCCCGACCAACCAAACGCTTTGGATGGTTCTGGCCATCATCGGTATCATTTTGATGCTGGTTGTTGGGTCGCGTGGCCGTGCAATCGTACCGACGCGCAGCCAGTCGGTTGCCGAAATGGCTTACGGCTTTGTCTATAAGATGGTCGAGGATGTCGCCGGTAAAGACGCCGTGAAATACTTCCCCGGCATCATGACCCTGTTCATGTTCATCCTTTTCGCCAACTTCTTGGGCCTGATCCCAACATCCTTCACCGCCACCAGCCACATCGCTGTGACTGCCGTGCTGGCGATGATCGTATTTGTTTTCGTAACCGTGCTGGGCTTTGTGAAGAACGGCGTTGGTTTCCTTGGTCTCTTCTGGGTTTCGTCCGCACCATTGGCGCTGCGTCCGATCCTGGCTTTGATCGAACTGATCTCGTACTTCGTGCGCCCCGTCAGCCACTCTATTCGTTTGGCTGGTAACGTGATGGCTGGCCACGCGGTTATCAAAGTATTCGCCGGCTTTGCTGCTGCCTTGGGCATGTTCAGCTTCCTGCCAATCCTGGCCATCTCGGCCGTCTACGCACTGGAAGTGCTCGTCGCCTTTATCCAGGCCTACGTGTTCACCATCCTGACCTGCGTATATCTGAAAGACGCTCTGCATCCGTCGCACTAAGACGACAATATCTTCGGGTGCAGCCCGCTAACTAATCCTAATTCAAGCATTCCAACGTAAGGAGAAATCACAATGGAAGGCAATATCGCTCAAATGGGTCAATTCATCGGTGCAGGTCTGGCAGCTATCGGTTCGGGTGCCGCCGCTATCGGTGTTGGCCACGTTGCTGGTAACTTCCTGGCTGGTGCTCTGCGCAACCCGTCGGCAGCTGCCGCACAAACAGCGACCCTGTTCATCGGTATCGCATTTGCAGAAGCTCTGGGCATCTTCTCGTTCCTGGTCGCTCTGCTGCTGATGTTTGCTGTCTAAGACCTGAACCATCCTTACGACGGGGTGGATCACCCGTGATCCGCCCTATCTAATCCGGTTCCAGAGGACTTAAGACATGGCAAGTAACACACAAAGCACAGAAGCAGCACACGGTGGCGCAGAAGCCGCTGGCATGCCGCAGCTGGATTTCTCGACCTTCGGGAACCAGATCTTCTGGCTCGTGGTGACGCTGGTCGTGATCTACTTTGTTCTGACAAAGATCGCTCTGCCTCGTATCGAGGCTGTGCTGTCTGAACGTCAGGGCACGATCACCAACGATCTGGCTGCTGCCGAAGAGCTGAAGCAGAAGGCCGTCGAGGCTGAAGAAGCTTATAACAAGGCCCTGGCGGACGCCCGAGTTGAAGCGAACAAAATTGTCGCTGAAGCACGTGCGGACATTCAGGCCGATCTTGATGCAGCTGCTGCTAAAGCAGATGCCGAGATTGCCGCAAAGGCTGCCGAAAGCGAAGTCGCGATCTCTGAGATTCGCGCCGGCGCTGTCGACAGTGTTAAGGCAGTGTCCAAGGATGTCGCGAAAGAGATCCTGGGCTCAATGGGCTACAAAGCTGACGCCAAATCGGTGACGGCTGCAGTAACCTCGCGGATGAAAGGGTGAAGACGATGAAGAAAATTGCACTTCTCCCCGTAGTTCTGGCTGCCACACCGGCATTTGCTGCTGGTGATGCGGGTTGGACGGATCTGTCGAACACCAATATGGTTGTCACGCTGGCGTTCCTGCTGTTCGTGACCTTCTTGGGTTACATGGGCGTGCACAAATTGTTGGGCGGTCAGCTCGACAAACGCGCCGATGGCATCAAGTCGGAACTCGACGAAGCCCGTGCCCTGCGTGAAGAGGCCCAGACCATTCTGGCGTCTTATGAGCGTAAGCAGAAAGAAGTGGCTGATCAGGCAGAGCGCATCGTTGCGCATGCCAAGGAAGAAGCCGCCAACGCTGCTGCACAGGCGAAAGAAGATCTGAAAGCTTCGATCGCACGTCGTTTGGCTGCCGCAACGGACCAGATCGCATCGGCTGAAGCTGCCGCTGTGAAAGAGGTTCGCGACAGCGCGGTTCAAGTCGCAGTGGGCGCAGCCCGCGACATGATCGCCAAGCAGATGACTGCAACCGACGGCAACAAGCTGATCGACGAAGCCATCAAGGACGTGGAAGCCAAGCTGCACTAAGCTGGCCTTCATCTAAAGACATTAAGAAACCCGGCTCATTGGCCGGGTTTTTTTGTTTCTGAATGCTGAGCTGCTTTGAGGTGGATCGTGTTAACGGCGTTTCTCGTAATCCAGCCTTTGGCGCGCGACCTCTTCATTGCGTTCAGTGCGACGTAGATCAGAATAGGCCTGCACGACATGATCCATATGTATTTCGATCGCTGCCCGTGCTGCCTGAGGATCACGCGCTTGTAGGGCGTCGTTGATGGCGCGATGTTGTTCCAACAAATCCATTCGGGTGTTGGTGATCTGGACCACCACCTGCCGACTATACAGGATGCCCTGTTTCAGCAGGTCATACATGGCGCGCATCATATGGACCATCAGGACATTATGGCTGGCTTCGATGATTGCCATGTGAAAATCGCTGTCCAGATCTGCGCCTTGACCTGCGGGGGCCTGTTCCATCTTCAGGAAGATCTCGTTTATGACCTCAAGATCCGTGTCTGATCCAAACTGTGCAGCGCGTTCTGCGGCCAGTCCCTCCATATCGCGTCTGAAGGTGATGTAGTCAAAGACTGCTTCATCATGGCGACCGATGAGGTTGATCAGAGCAGGTGAAAAGGAGCTGTCCAAATCTTCCGAGATGAAGATGCCAGCACCAGCCCGGCGCGACAAAAGCTTGGCCTCTTCCAGCTCTGCCAGTGCGTCCCTCAGGGAAGGGCGCGATACGCCCAGCCGGTCTGCAAGATCGCGTTCTGCAGGCAGGCGTTCTCCGGGGCGTAGAACTCCACGCAGGATCAGAAGTTCGATCTGTTCGACAACTGATTTTGAAAGCTTGTTTGCGGTGATTTTTTGGAAGGGCATGAGAGACTCGTTGAATTGGTCAGATTACATGACCACATCCGGGCGTGACCCTCAAACAAAAAAGAAGCCAGGCGATGTGCCCGGCTTCTGGTGTGATCCGATGTAAAACGCGCAAATATATTTATGCGGCTGTTGGTCGAATAATGATTTCGACCCTTCGGTTTTGTTGCCGGCCTGCTGCATTCAGATTTGACGCCACAGGGCGGTGTTCCCCATGCCCAACCGTTACAACACGCGAGCTGGAAACTCCGTTGGCGAACAAAACAGACGCAACTGACGCCGCACGATTGCGCGACAGAGATAGGTTGTAATCCGCGCTGCCAGTATTATCCGTATGCCCTTGCACTTCGACGACTGAATTCGGGTATTGCATCAGATTGCGTGCCAGCGCTGCAAGATCGCTGTGTAGGGCAGAGCTGATCTGGCTGCTGTCGGTTGCAAACAGAATGTCTTGCGGCATTGTGACGATCAGCTCACTGCCGGTGTTGACGATCTTCACATCGTCATTGTCGATCGCTTGCCTAAGGTCGCCCGCCTGTTTGTCCAATTGCTGCCCAATTGCGCCGCCAAGCACGCCGCCAATAACAGCGCCAACTGCTGCTTTTCCGAGCTTACCGTCGCCCTTGCGCGTTGCGCCCAACAGGCCACCAGCAATCGCTCCGATTGCAGCGCCGTTCTGAGTGCGCGGTCCCATGTTCGCCTGGGTTGGTGATGTGCAGGCGCTGGTGGCGAGTCCGGCAATCAGGCCGAACGAGAGAATCACATGTCTTGGGTGCATTTTGCTGTCCTCAATTTAGTTTCTTGCTTTCCATACACAAAAGGGCCCTGTTATCGAATAACAAGGCCCTGCTATGGGGAAACATTCGTGAAAACTGACGCTTAGCTGATTTCCGCTTGTTCCAGTTCAGCGCTTTCCCACGCCAAAAGAGCGCGTTTTACTGGCAAGCCCCAGTGATATCCACCAAGGGCACCGGATTTTCGAAGGGCGCGGTGACATGGGATTAGCCAGCTGACAGGGTTGCGCCCGACAGCCGTGCCTACGGCGCGTACAGCACGAGGCTGACCAATCTTCTCGGCAATCTGCGAGTAAGTCGTTACGTGGCCCGAAGGGATCGTCAAAAGTGCTTCCCAAACCTTGATCTGCAAGGGCGACCCAATCAGGTGGAGAGGCGTTTTGTCGGCCTGCGTGGACTTCGGATCATAGGCCGCAAGAACCCAGTCGCGAAGCCTGTCTGGGTTTTCGATAAACGTGGCATTGGGCCAGCGCGAAATTAGGTCCTGATACGCAACGTCTGGTCCGGTTTCTTCTGCAAACCCAATGCCGCACATACCCCGGTCAGTACCCATGACCAGAGATTTTCCAAACGGGCTGTCAAACCAGCCCCAATAGATCGTAAGCCCTTCACCTTTCTTGGCGTAATCACCGGGGCTCATCGCTTCCCACCGTAGGAACAAATCATGCAGGCGCCCTTGGCCTGACAATCCCACGGACTGCGCGGTTTCCAGTGTTGAAAACCGCTCTGCCAACAGCACTTTTGCATGACCCAATGTCAGGAATTGTTGATAGCGCTTCGGTGAAACCCCCACCCATCGCGAAAAGACCCGCTGGAAATGTGCAGGCGACATATCCATTTTCGTGGCCAAAGCGTCCAGGGCCAAAGGCTCTCCCCCGACCGCATCAATTTCATCAATCGCGCGGCGGATCACGTTGTAATGGTAGCTGTCTTCAGAGCGGGTCATGGTGGCCTCGTTTGTTGCTTGATCAGAGTGCCGCGATTTTCCATTCTATGCGACCCGGAAATTGCGCATTGAGCGCGGCTCGCGTATGACGATCTGCACAAACGGATGGATACGATGGCAAAACAACTCGGATATCACGAAATCCGCGAGATTTTTGAGCGCTTTAAAGAGCAGGAAGCCGAACCTAAAGGCGAGCTGGAACATGTGAATGTCTACACGCTGGTTGTGGCTGTGGCCCTGTCGGCGCAGGCAACAGATGTCGGCGTGAACAAGGCGACACGGGCGCTGTTCAAAGTGGCAGACACGCCGCAGAAGATGCTGGATCTTGGTCTTGAAGGCTTAACCGATCACATCAAGACCATCGGGTTGTTTCGCCAAAAGGCGAAAAACGTGATGAAACTAAGCCAGATACTTGTGGATGAGTACGGAGGCGAAGTTCCGAATTCTCGCGCAGCCCTGCAATCTCTGCCGGGTGTCGGCCGAAAGACGGCGAATGTGGTTTTGAATATGTGGTGGGGCGTGCCTGCACAGGCGGTCGATACCCACATCTATCGCGTCGGCAATCGCACCGGTCTTGCTGTGGGAAAAAATGTTGATGCCGTGGAACGAGCCATCGAAGACAACATCCCCGCAGATTTTCAACAACATGCCCACCACTGGCTGATCTTGCATGGGCGTTACACCTGCAAAGCGCGCAAACCAATGTGCGGAAATTGCATCATTCGGAATATATGTCCCTATGAGGAAAAGAACATATGACGAAAAAGTACAAGGTTGTCGGCATTGGCAACGCGGTTGTGGATGTCATCACCACGGCGGATGATAGCTTTCTAGAGCTGATGGGCATCGAAAAAGGCATCATGCAGCTGGTCGAAAAGGACAGGGCCGAGGTGCTGTACGCCGCGATGCAAGATCGCAAGCAAGCTGCGGGTGGCTCTGTCGCCAATACGCTGGCAGGGATCGGCAATCTGGGTCTGACAACAGGATTTGTTGGTCGTGTTCATGATGATGCGCTGGGGCATTTCTATGCAGATGCTATGGAAATGGACGGCACCCGTTTCGTGAACCCGCCCGTGCCGGGTGGAGAGCTGCCGACTTCACGCTCGATGATTTTTGTATCGCCTGACGGTGAGCGCTCGATGAACACTTATTTGGGGATCTCGGCAGAGCTGGGCCCCGAAGATGTAGACGGGGATGTCGCCGCAGATGCCGAGATTGTATTCCTTGAGGGCTACCTGTTCGACAAGGACAAAGGAAAAGAGGCCTTCATCGCCATGGCCCGCGCCTGTCGCGCAGCGGGTGGCAAGGCAGGGATCGCCATTTCTGATCCCTTCTGCGTTGAACGTCACCGGACCGACTTCCTGATGTTGATCGAGCACGAGCTGGACTATGTGATCGGAAATGAAGAAGAGCTGAAAGCCCTATTCCAAACGGATGATCTGGAAGAGGCTATGGCGAAAACCGCCGCGATTTGCCCGTTGGTGGCTTGCACCCGCTCAGGCGACGGCGTTTCGATATTGTCGGGCGGCGACCGCATTGATGTGCCGGTGGAACGGATCACACCTGTGGACGCGACGGGGGCAGGCGATGGCTTTGCCGCAGGTTTTCTTTACGGGTTGGCCACAGGGGCTGATCTGCGGCTTTGCGGCGAAATGGGCTGCACCGTGGCCGGGGAAGTCATCCGCCACATGGGCCCACGCGCTGATCGCAATTTGCCCGCGTTGTTTCGCGAAACCGGGCTGATCTAAGCCCATTTCGCTATACGACATTTAAAGGCCCGGTGCGTTGCGCCGGGCTTTCTTTTATTCAGTATCGATTGTTTCAAAATCATGCGTAACAGCGGCAGACGCCGCCATCATCGCCGAGGCGGAACAGTATTTGTCCACCGACAACGAAATCGCGCGTTCAACTTTGGCTTCGCTAATTCCGCGTCCTTTCACAATGAAGTGCAGGTGGATTTTTGTGAACACTTTTGGGTCTGTCTCTGCGCGTTCTGCGTCCACTTCGACCTCGACATCATCAATCCGTTGACGCCCCTTTTCAAGGATCGACACAACGTCATAGGCCGAGCAGCCGGCGGTCCCAATCAACAAAAGCTCCATCGGGCTTGGGCCCGGTGTGCCCCCGCCATCATGCCCCGTACCCAGCACAATGCTGTGCCCGGTCCCCGAGGTGCCAACAAAACTACGGGCTTCCGCCCATTTGACGCGCGCTTTCATAGCAGTCCCTTTACAGTGAAGTTGGGTTAGTCGCCCAGCTTGGCGTGGATCTCATCCAGATCAATCTCGCCGATGGGCATCTTGTTCCCTGGATTTTCGAAGTCGTACTTGAACAGTTCAAAATCGTTCTTGAAGATCTCATACACTAGGTGCATCGAAAGATCATCAAAGTAGTCTTCGACAGGATGCGCGCGTTTTGGACCGTGGCCTTCGCTTTCATTAAAGCGTGGAATATCGTCCAGAATGACCTTCTGCGGGGTTTCGATCGCATCGAGAACCGACTGCATTCCGTCGTTGAACTTCTCGGTCCAGAAGATGTTGTCGTAGCGCCCGCCATTCACGATGAAGGTCGAAACGTGGCCTGAAATGGCCGACCAGTGAATGTCTGGATCCATTGGTTTGCGCCAACGGATGGTATCACGTGCAAACAAAAGAAAGCGGCGGAAGCTTTCAATCTGATCGAACTCGAACCCGTTCTCAGGGTCGCCAACCTCAATCCCATACTTCTGTATGAGCAGAGGTACCAAATTGCCGCGATAGCGACGACCATTGCGTTGGATGCCGCAGATCTTGTCAAAAAAGCTGGACAGGATTCGGGTGTAGGGATTGCGCACGCATGTAAAAGCATAGCTTTTGTGACTACGCACATTCTGTTCGATCTTGGCCTGCGATTGGTCCTGAGACCATTTGTGCATGCGATCTTTGCTGTCGTGAATATCGCCATCAAAGAACTCGCCGTGATCCGAATAGAACATGATCTGACCAATGGTCGAACACGCACATTTCGGTACGACGCGATAAACAACGCTTTCGCTTTCAGTCATCCAGGTGCCGGGAAACCCCATAAAATACCTCGTCTTCTAATCACTACGTCAGGGCCGTTGGTCCCGTTTGTGTACAGATTGATGAAAAAAGTAAAGAATCTCTGTTTATTGAACACAAGTTCAAGCTATTTATGGCAGGAATTCGTCAGCACCAAAGGTCTCATAGCGTCACATGGCAAAAATCGCCTTCATTCTGTTATGCCACAAAGATCCCGAGGCGATTATTTCGCAAGCAAGGCAGCTGACCGCTGCTGGCGACTATATGTCGATCCACTTCGATGCCCGTGCCAATCCCGAAGATTTTCAGAGTATTCAAGATGCCCTGAAGGACAACCCGAACGTTACCTTTGCTAAACGTCGCATCAAGTGCGGTTGGGGCGAGTGGTCACTGGTGCAAGCATCGTTGAATGCCGTTGAGGCAGCACTTGAGGCATTTCCGCGTGCCACGCATTTCTACATGCTGTCAGGCGATTGCATGGCGATCAAATCCGCCGAATATGCCCACGAGCTGCTTGACCGTGAGGACGTGGATTATATCGAAAGCTTTGATTTCTTCGACAGCGACTGGATCAAGACCGGGTTCAAAGAAGAACGTCTGGTATATCGCCACTATGTAAACGAGCGTAAGCACAAAAAGCTGTTTTATGCGTTGTTTAACCTGCAAAAATACCTTGGTTTAAAGCGTGAGGTGCCCAGCGATATTCAGGTGATGATCGGTAGCCAATGGTGGTGCCTGCGTCGTCGAACCGTTGAATCGGTTGTCGACCTTTGCCGTAAACGTAAGGACGTCATGCGGTTCTTTCGCACCACTTGGATCCCTGACGAAACCTTTTTCCAGACCATTGTACGTCACTTGGTTCCGGACAATGAAATCAAGACAAGTACCCTGACGTTTTTGATGTTCACCGATTATGGGATGCCGGTGACCTTCTACAACGACCACTACGACCTGTTGTTGAGTCAGGATTTCCTATTTGCCCGCAAGATTAGCCCCGAGGCGACGGAGCTGAAGCGCCGTCTGGGCGACCTTTATACTGCTGAAGGGATCGAGTTTCAGATCTCGAACGAGGGGCGCAGCCTGTTTCGCTTTCTGACCAGCCGTGGGCGCAACGGCTTGCGGTTTGCTCCGCGGTTTTGGGAGGCGGAATCAAGTCTTGGTCGTGAACGTGAACTGCTGATTGTCGTGGCCAAAAAGTGGCATGTGGCAAAGAGATTGATTCGCAAAATCAAAGAGGTCACCGGGATCGAGACCATCGAGTACCTGTTTGACGAGGCCAGCTGCCCCATGCCTGATCTGGGTGGCATTCAGACCCAAATGGGCAAACGTGCCCGACATCGGCGCGCGTTGATGCGGATGCTCTTTGAGTATTACGACACAGATCGCATGGTGATCTGCATGGACCCCAAGAACATGGAAATGTTTCAGGATTTCTTCGCGGATCGATCGACAACGCGTTTGCTGGAGATCGAGAGCATCTTCACAGATGAATATCTTACCGGCCATGCCATGCGGGTAGGGCTTGCGGGTGAGAACACGCCACAGCAGTCGATGGAACGACTTTTGCCCACCATCCGTGCGGATGTTATGCATGAAAGCGACAAGATACGGGATGCTGGGTTCGAGCATTGCTATCACATCAGCGAAGGACGTGAGCCACAGGAAAACGCAAGCGCACTTTCGCAATTTCTGTCGATTTCGCATGAACAAGCGCAAGAGATTGCCGAGACCAACCACCTGTTTGATGATTGACGCCGAAGGGAGGCAACCATGCCCTACAGCTATGACGACCAAAACATATTTGCCAAAATCCTGCGTGGCGAAATTCCGAATGACACAGTCTATGAGGATGATCATGCATTGGCGTTTCGCGATATTCAGCCCCAAGCGCCTGATCATGTCCTTGTCATTCCCAAAGGGCCTTATGTGACCTTTGATCATTTGGCGACCGAAGGCTCGGACGATGAAATCGTTGGGTTTACGCGCGCGATCGGGAAAGTCTCGGCGATGCTGGGTGCAGTAATCCAGGCAGTGAAGGGGCAGGGTACCGGATGATCTCGAACGCAGGTGAGCATGGCGTGCAAGAGGTGCCCCATCTACACGTTCATATTCTGGCCGGTCGCCCTATCGGGCGCATGGTTGCCCGCAAAGGATGATGTTTCGCTCTTGCAGGGGATGCCCTGCGAGACCTAAAATGAAGCGACAAATTAGACAGAGGTGTCCCAAATGACCCAGACCGCGCCTGAAACCAAGATTGTTGATAGCTACAAGGTCGCCTGTGATGGCGGCGAAGGCGCATTAGGGCATCCGCGTGTTTACCTTCAAATCCCAAATGAACATGGCTGGGTTGAATGCCCCTATTGCGACTGCAAGTTCATTCACAAGGATCATGCCGATGGTGATAAAGCAGCTTAAAGGCTGTTTGATCATCAGCAAATTCGGGCCGCGGGCTGGTGCCTCGCGGCCTTTTGAGTCTTAACTGGTTTCATGCGCGTCAGGGAGAGTTCCAATGAGCTTTGGTAAGGGTTGTCATCTGCATCTGGTCGATGGGTCGGCATTCATCTTTCGCGCTTATCACGCGCTGCCGCCATTGACGCGCAAATCCGACGGGTTGCCCATTGGGGCCGTGGCCGGGTTTTGCAATATGCTTTTCAAGTTCGTGGAAGACAATGTTGGCCCTGATGCGCCCACCCATGTGGCGGTGATTTTCGACCATTCCGGCAAAACCTTCCGCAACGAGATTTACCCGGAATACAAGGCAAACCGTCCGCCTGCGCCCGAAGATCTGAAGCCGCAATTTCCCCTGACCCGCGACGCGACCCGCGCTTTCAATATTGCCTGCATCGAAAAGGAAGGGTTCGAGGCTGATGACATCATCGCAACCCTTGCCCGACAGGCGAATGAAGCCGGGGGGCGGGTCACGATCCTATCATCTGACAAGGACTTGATGCAGCTTGTGGGGGGCGGTGTCGAGATGCTCGACCCGATGAAGAACAAGCGCATTGGCGTTGAAGGCGTCGAAGAAAAATTCGGTGTGGGCCCTGATCGTGTCGTGGATGTGCAGGCGTTGGCTGGCGATAGCGTTGATAACGTGCCCGGCGCACCCGGCATTGGTATCAAAACCGCCGCGCTTTTGATCAACGAGTTTGGCGATCTTGATACGCTGTTGGAGCGTGCGGGCGAGATCAAGCAACCCAAGCGTCGTCAGACCTTGATTGATAACGTAGACCAAATCCGCACCAGCCGTGAATTGGTGAAGCTGGACGACCAGATGGATCTGGATGAGCCGTTTGAAGGAATGGAGCTGCGCGACCCTGAACCGGAGGTCCTGCTGGACTTCTTGGCTGCGATGGAATTCCGCACCCTGACCAACCGGGTTGCGGGCAAGCTGGGTATGGACGCGCCCGAAATCGCGCAACCAGAAGCCGCCGGCGCAGCAGATGCGCCCGAGATGCCAGCCATCGATCCCGAGAAATACGAGTGGGTGAAAGATGCCGATGCTCTGACCGCTTGGATCAATCGCATCTATGCGCGTGGTTATGTTGCCTTTGACACGGAAACCACTGGGCTTGATGAAATGCTGGTCGACCTAGTCGGCATTTCGCTTTCTGTAGAGCCGGGCGAGGCCTGCTATATCCCGCTTATCCACAAAAGCAGTGCCGCCGACGACCTTTTTGGTGGGTCTGATCTTGCCGACGGGCAGTTGCCACTGGATCAAGTGATTGCCGCTTTGAAACCGATGCTCGAGGATCCGTCGATCCTTAAAATCGGCCAGAACATGAAATACGACGCCAAAATCCTTGCACGCTATGGTGTGGCGATCGCACCAATCGACGACACGATGCTGATGTCCTATGCGCAAGCCGCAGGGCTGCATAATCACGGTATGGATAAGCTGTCCGAGGTATATCTGGGCCACAGCCCGATCTCGATCAAAACGCTGCTGGGCACCGGGAAATCCGCCATTACTTTTGATCGCGTTCCGATTGAAGATGCGGTGAAATATGCCGCTGAAGATGCGGACATCACCCTGCGTTTGTGGCAGATCCTGAAACCTCGCTTGCATCAAAACCAGGTCACGCGGGTCTATGAGAAACTTGAACGGCCCTTGGTTCCTGTGCTGGCCGAGATGGAGATGACGGGCATCAAGGTGGACCGCGAAGTCCTTTCGCGTATGTCCAATGCCTTTGCGCAGAAAATGGCCGGGTTCGAGGCCGAGCTGCACGAGATCGCAGGTCGCGATTTCAACGTGCAATCGCCTGCGCAAGTGGGTGAAATTCTGTTCGGAGAGATGGAGTTGGATGGCGGTAAAAAAACCAAATCCGGACAATGGTCGACACCTGCAGACGTGCTGGAAGACCTCGCGGCGGAGCACCCTTTTGCCGCCCGCGTTCTGGATTATCGTCAGCTGCAAAAACTGAAATCGACTTACACGGACGCGCTGCAGGATCACATTCATCCAGAAACGGGTCGGGTGCATACGTCGTATCTTCAGTCTGGTGCGAACACCGGGCGCATGGCGTCGAAAGATCCCAACCTGCAAAACATCCCAGTAAGATCCGAAGAAGGCCGCCGCATTCGCGAAGCCTTTGTTGCCCCTGAAGGCACCAAGTTAATCAGCCTTGATTACAGCCAGATCGAACTGCGTATTCTGGCCCATGTGGCGGAGATCGATGCGCTGAAACAGGCGTTTCGCGATGGTCATGATATCCACGCCATGACGGCGTCGGAAATGTTCGATGTGCCGATAGACGAAATGACACCAGACATCCGCCGACAGGCCAAAGCGATCAACTTTGGCGTAATCTATGGCATCTCTGGCTTTGGGCTGGCGCGCAACTTGCGCATCCCACGATCCGAAGCGCAGGGCTTCATTGACCGATACTTCGAACGCTTTCCGGGTATCCGTCAGTATATGGATGACACGGTGGCCTTCGCCAAAGAACACAAACGGGTCGAGACTTTATTCGGGCGCCGTATCCACACGCCTGAAATCGGTGCGAAAGGTCCGCAAGCCGGATTTGCCAAACGCGCAGCGATCAACGCGCCTATTCAAGGCACCGCCGCCGATATCATCCGCCGCGCGATGATCCGCATGCCGGATGCAATCGCCAAACTGCCAGCCAAGATGCTCTTGCAGGTGCACGATGAACTGATCTTCGAGGTCGAGGACAATGCGGTTGATGACGTGATCGGGGTTGTTCGCGACGTGATGGAAGGCGCTGCCGAGCCTGCGATTAAGCTGGATGTGCCCTTGGTCGTCGATGCGGGGATTGGACTGAACTGGGCCGAAGCGCACTGATCCGCTGGTTCGTAACTGGTCTTCAGTCTTGTCCCGGTTCGGTTTGGCAGTTTTGACGGGGATCTATGCCGCGTTCAGCCAATTGGGCATAAAGCGCGGGAAGGGCTTTATCACGCTCTTCGCGAAAGCGATCGCCTGTGGTGAAGCCTTCGATCCGGTCAACACGGAACATTCGGAAATCTTCGCGCAGTTCACACCACGACACCACGCACCAGCCATTGCGCCATAGCCAAAGCGCCAGTGGGCGGATAGTGCGCGTTGATTTGGCGCCATTTTCATCCGCATAGGTCAACGCCAATCGGACACGCGCATCTATCGCTTCTTCAATCTGGTCGATGAAATGTCGGTCACGTTCTGATGGCATCAAGGTGGGGCCTGCGTGAATTTCGACCCGCTCGGCTTGGGCTTGAAGCGCTTCGGGCAGGACCGCGCGTATCTTCACTAGAGCTTCGCGCGCGGCTGCCGCCATGGACACACCGCCCATACGCTCAAGCAGATGTGTGCCAGCGATCACCGCCATGATTTCCTCGCGGGTGAACATAAGGGGCGGCATGTCATAGCCCGCGCGCATGACATATCCCACGCCGGCTTCGCCCTCGATCGGCACGCCCGATCCGATAAGGTCAGCGACATCACGATAAATCGTGCGCTCGCTGACCTCGAGTGTTTCGGCAAGACTGCGTGCCGTGACCAACCGCCCACCCCGAAGGTGTTGAACGATCTGGAAAAGGCGGTCAGCACGGCGCATGGATCAGGCTTTCGGCTCAAAAAGGCCCAGCGAATTGCCGTCTGGGTCAATTGCATAGGAGAAACGGCCCGGCGGGATTTCAATTGGGTCCCCCAGAATAGTGCCGCCTGCGGACTTGCAACGTTCTACAGTGCTTTCCAGATTGTCGGGCACTGTGATGTGAATGGTAGAGCCGCCGCCATTTGCGCCTGGCTTCCCGGGATAGATGTGCCCACCAGCGGTGTCCATGTCACCACCCAGCCATGCCATTGGGTTGGGGCCAGTATTGTCGACTTTCATGTCCCACTGGAACACTTCGTTGTAAAACGCGATGGCTTTGTCCATGTCACCTACGGCGATTTCGGTCCAGCAAACTTTGGGTTGGGTCGTCATGTTGATTCTCCTTCATCAATGTTGATGACCCCTAACTGACACACCCCTCCTGACAGCATAGTGTCAGGAGCCTGTCAGTCGAACCCCTTTATCCATTCCAAGCCATCTTCGGTGCGACCCGCTGGATGGTACTCCCCACTGACCCAACCGGTATATCCCTCATGGTCCAGCTGTCGAAACCAAGTGGGGTAGTCAACGACGCCGGCGATGGGTTCGTGTCGGTCGGGCAGGCCGCCCACCTGTATGTGGCGTGTCAGGTGTTTGACCCGATCCCAAGTGCCAGGCATGTCCCCGGTGATCTTATGGGCATGATAAGCGTCGAATTGCAGTCCTAGATTAGGGGCGTCCACCTGCGCGATGATATCCAAAGCAAGATCATAATCGGACAGGAAATAGCCCGGCATGTCATCCCTGTTGATCGGCTCGATTGTCAGGCTTTGTGACGGCGCGTGCGATGCGGCCCAATTCAAGTTCTTGACAAAAGTTGCGCGGGCATCCGGGCCGTCGGCGACACCCGACATTATGTGGATGTGCTTTGCGCGGAAGGCCTGAGCAAACCGTAATGTGCGCTTGAAGTCATGTTGAAACCGGGACTGCCCACCTGGGATGGCGGCGAACCCGCGATCCCCGCCCGCCCAATTGGGAGGCGGGCAATTGATCAGGACCATTTCCAATCCGTTGGCGGTTAGCCGCCTCTGAACTTCGCGCGCGGCATCGTCGTAAGGAAAAAGGACCTCGACCGCGGAAAAACCAGCCTCGGCAGCCGCCTCGAACCGATCCAGAAAGGGCAGTTCCGCAAACAGAAGGGTTAGGTTAGCTGCAAATCTGGGCATTCGATCGCTTTCGGTTTTCGCGGCCCCACATCATTCGGTGCGACGGTGGCGGCGCTTGACGCTAGGCGAAGGTGCTGTAGGCTTCAAGTGATTTTGAACGAGGTTTTTCATGCGTTTGTTTACGGCCCTTACAACATGCATTGCCATTGTTGCCCTTACGGCCTGCCAATCCGGTCAGGATAAAGGCAGCGCGCGAGGTGGAGCCAGTTTCTGTGATCGTCTGATCGGTTGGCAAGCTGTCGAGGGCGATGAGGATACCAAACGCGCAGTCACCCGGCCCGAGATGTGTGCCCTTAGCAATCCAGGTGCCATTTGGTTCAAATCTAAGCAGGTTCATTCAAGCCTGCGTGGGCGCGAGTATTGGCTGCTTGTTCCGCCCAATGATCCGCATCTGCAGGACGGTGCCCTAAGTGGCTGGGATCTTCAGGTACGCCGGTTCAGCTATGCGCATGAGTTCTTCTTGGTGCGTAATGAAGGGGCACGCCTTCAGCCCGCCCTTGCCCAAAATGACTGCCCGCGAAAGGCAGTTGGGTTGAAAGGGGCATCTGGTGGTAAGCAGTATTGCCTGACCAATTGATGGGAACGACTTTGAGCGCTTTAGTTTCCGCTACGAGGGTCCAGCAATCGCGCCATCACATCATCAGCCGTAATGCGTCCGACTGACTGACCTGCCTGCATGACGTTGATTTCGCCCTGACCAGCCAATGCCCTCATGACCACATCAACATGGTCTGCAACATCAACGGTTGTTGTTGCCGTTGAGCTTTCAGTCGACATGACGTCACGCGCAGTCAGAACGCCAAGCGGGTTCATATGCGCAACAAAATCGGCAACGTATTCGTTTACCGGGTTGGTGAAGATATCGCGCGGCGTGCCGCATTGAACGATGCGTCCGCCCTCCATGATCGCGATGCGATCGCCCAATTTGAACGCTTCGTCCAGATCGTGACTCACGAAGATGATGGTGCGTTTCAGCGCGGTTTGCAGCTCAAGCAGCTCGTCCTGAAGGCGGGCACGAATAAGCGGGTCGAGGGCCGAGAAAGGCTCGTCCATCAAAAGGATTGGGGCTTCGGTCACGAAGGCACGGGCAAGGCCCACACGTTGCTGCATGCCGCCTGACAACTCGCCCACTTTGCGATCAGCCCAGTCCGCTAGTCCGACCAGTTCAAGCTGCGCATCGACGCGCGCCTTTCGGTCGATGGTCGAGATGCCATCGAGTTCAAGCCCAAGCCCGACGTTCTGACGCACTGTGCGCCAAGGCAGCAAGCCGAACTGTTGGAACACCATTGCCACACGGTGGGCACGAATGCGGCGCAGGGTGGCTTTGTCGGCATTTGTTACATCAACAAGAACATTCCCGTCGCAGACATGCGCGGCGCCGCGGACGACCGGGTTTAGCCCATTAACTGCTCGCAGAAGCGTCGATTTGCCGGAGCCTGACAAACCCATAAGCACAAGTGATCTCACCCTCTTGAACGGTCAGAGAGCAATCGTGCACGCCCAGTATCTGGCCGGTGGCCTCTTGCACTTCCGCGCGGGTTTGTCCTGCGTCCATCAGCGGTAAGGCTTTCTGAGGGTGTTCGCCAAATACAATGGACACGTTGTCGAATTTGACCGCAACGCCTGCGGTCTCGGCGGGGTTGGTTGTGATTGTCATATCAGCGCTCCACGCGAAGAATACGGTCGAGCATGATGGCGACGACCACGATGATGAATCCGCTTTCAAAGCCAAGCGCCGTGTTCACTTGGTTCAGGGCGCGCACAACCGGCACACCCAGACCGTCCGCACCGACAAGGGCGGCAATAACGACCATCGACAGTGATAGCATGATGGTTTGGTTCAGACCTGCCATGATTTGCGGCAACGCGTAGGGAAGTTCGACCTTCCAAAGGGTTTGGCGTGGCGTGGCGCCAAAGGCTTGTGCCGCTTCCAAAAGGGCCGGCGGGGTTGAGCTGACGCCCAAATGGGTCAGGCGGATTGGGGCAGGCAGTACAAAGATCACGGTTGCGATCAGGCCGGGCACCATACCGATGCCAAAGAAGACAATTGCGGGGATCAGATAGACGAACGTGGGAAGGGTCTGCATCAGATCAAGGATTGGGCGCATCGCCTTAAACAGACGGGGCCGGTGGGCCGCCGCGATACCAATGGGCGTGCCCACAAGCATACAAACCACGCAAGCCGACAGGACAAGCGTCAGGCTTTCGGTGGTTTCTTCCCAGTAATCTTGGTTGAGAATGAACAGAAAGCCCAAGGCCACCAGAAGGCAGGTTTTCCAATTGCGTTGAATAAGCCAAGTGATGCCGACGAAAACAGCGGTTGTGAACAGCGGGTGCGGTGTCTGAAGCACCCAAAGGATCGCGTCGATCAACCCCTCCATCAGCCAGGCAAGCCAGTCAAAGAACGGCTCTCCGGTTTCCTGAAGCCAATCGAAAAGCTTCTTAGCAGTCTTGCCGACCGGGATCTTCGTTTCTGTCAGCCATTCCATGCTGCGCCCTTTCCACTGGGAGGGGGATCAAGAAAAACGCGCCGGGGATTGCCCGGCGCGTTTCTTAGGATTGTGGGATCAAAGACCCAGCGCGCCTTTCACGGCGGCAACAGCATCGCCACCATCCATGGTGGTCACGCCATCAAGCCAAGCCATGAACGCGTCGGGATTGGCTTTCAGCCAAGCCTTTGCGGCATCTTCGGCATCTTCACCGTCGTTCAGGATTGCGCCCATGATCTCGTTTTCCATAGCAAGCGAGAAGGTCAGGTTTTGCAGCAGTTTACCAGTGTTGGCACAGTCAGCGACATAGCCCGCGCGGGTGTTGGTATCGACAACAGCGCCGCCCAAGTTCGGCCCGAAGAAATCGTCACCGCCGGTTAGGTAGGACATCTCGAAGTTGGCGTTCATCGGGTGGGGTTCCCAGCCAAGGAAGACGATCGGCTCGTCTTTTTTGTCAGCACGGGCGACCTGCGCCAGCATGCCTTGTTCCGAACTTTCGGCCACTTCAAAGCCCTCAAGGCCAAACGAGTTGCCGTCGATCATTGACTGGATCAAACGGTTGCCGTCATTGCCCGGCTCGATGCCATAGATTTTGCCTTCCAGAGCATCCGCATGGGCGGCGATGTCAGCGAAATCCTTGATGCCCAGATCAGCAGCGGCCTTGTTCACGGCCAGCGTATACTTTGCGCCTTCAAGGTTGGTGCGCACGGTGTCGACGGTGCCAGCCTCGCGATAGGGGGCAATGTCAGCTTCCATGGTGGGCATCCAGTTGCCCAGGAAAATATCAACGTCGCCTTCTGCTAGCGACGTGTAGGTCACAGGCACGGACAGCACTTTGATGTCGGTCTCATAGCCCAAAGCCTCGAGAACAACCGAGGTTGCAGCGGTGGTTGCGGTAATGTCGGTCCAGCCTACATCCGAGAAGGTGACTTCGTGGCAATGACCGTCAGCGAATGCGGTCGACGCAACGGCCGAAAGGGCCAGTGCGGACAGAGTGGATTTGAGGTTCATATCGTAGCTCCCTGTTATTTGGTGCGGTTCCAAAATCTGGTGATCCGCATTGAACGGACCAATCTGTTCAACCCTAACGCAGCCTGCGAGGAGGGGAAACCGGCATTCATTGGGATCGGACGGTGCTTTTTATTGATTGACGAGTCAATTAAAAAAACGCAACGCTGTGCAAATCTAATGATGGCAAGGGGATGAAATGCCCAAAGTTGGAATGGAACCCATTCGTAAGGGTGCGCTTGTGCAGGCCACGATTCACGAGATCGGGCGCGCGGGCAGTCTGGATGTGACAGTCACACAAATCGCCAAGCGTGCTGGGGTTTCCAGTGCGCTGGCGCATCACTATTTTGGCGGCAAAGATCAGATCTTTCTGGCGGCGATGCGTCATATCCTGTCGGTCTATGGGGCGCAGGTGCGCGCAGCTGTTATGGGGGCCAAGAACCCGCGTGACCGTGTGGAAGCGATCATTCGCGCAAACTTTGAGGCTGGCAATTTTCGTCCTGAAGTCATCAGCGCATGGCTAAATTTTTACGTCCTATCTCAAAGCAATGATGGGGCACGCCGCTTGTTGCGTGTCTATCAGCACCGACTGCATTCCAACCTTGTCTACGGGCTGCGTCCCCTTGTCGGAGAGGCCGCGCATGAAGTCGCGGATACGATCGCTTCTATGATCGACGGGCTCTATATCCGTCACGCGCTGCGCGAGGAAACCCCCAGCGGCACGCGCGCTTGCGAACGCGTTTTGAACTGCCTTGATGTCATTTTGGAGAAACATGCATGACGAACCCAAATATCCTGATCATCATGGTGGACCAGCTGAACGGCACCTTGTTCCCCGACGGTCCAGCAGATTGGTTGCATGCGCCAAATCTGAAGAAACTGGCCGCGCAGTCGGTGCGGTTCCAGAACGCCTATACGGCCAGCCCATTGTGCGCGCCCGGACGGGCCAGCTTCATGTCTGGGCTTTTGCCACGCCGCACCAAGGTCTACGACAACGCGGCCGAGTTTGCCTCGGACATTCCGACGTATGCGCATCACCTACGACGCGCGGGTTACCAAACGGCTCTTTCGGGCAAGATGCATTTCGTTGGTCCCGACCAAATGCACGGGTTCGAGGAACGTCTGACCACCGACATCTATCCCGCCGATTTTGGCTGGACGCCGGATTATCGCAAACCCGGTGAACGGATCGAATGGTGGTATCACAACATGGGGTCCGTGACGGGGGCAGGGGTCGCCGAGATTTCGAACCAGATGGAGTATGATGACGAGGTGGCATATAACGCCTGCGCCAAGCTTTACGATCTGGCGCGCGGCCATGATGAACGCCCTTGGTGCCTGACCGTCAGCTTCACGCATCCGCATGATCCATACGTGGCACGCCGTAAATACTGGGACCTCTATGAGGATTGCGAGCACCTGCTGCCTGAAGTGCCGGCAATGGACTACGACGATCACGACCCGCACGCCCAACGGATATTTGACGCCAATGATTGGCGCAACTTCGACATCACCGAAGACGACATCCGCAAATCCCGCCGCGCCTATTTCGCCAACATTTCCTATCTTGATGACAAGGTCGGCGAGATGCTGGATATCCTTGAAAACACCCGCCAGGAAGCGATCATCATGTTCGTATCCGACCACGGCGACATGCTGGGCGAACGTGGGTTGTGGTTCAAGATGAACTTCTATGAGGGCTCTGCACGCGTGCCTTTGATGGTGTCCGCGCCCGGACTTAAGCCGGGGTTGGTTGAGACGCCGGTTTCAACGCTCGACGTGACACCCACTCTGGCCGATCTGGCGGGGGTCTCGCTGGACGAAGTGAAGCCGTGGGTTGATGGCGAAAGCCTTGTGCCTTTGGCGAAAGGTGAAGAACGCACCAGTCCTGTGACGATAGAATATGCGGCCGAGGCGTCGTATGCGCCGCTGGTGTCGCTGCGGTACGGCAAGTGGAAATACAATCGCTGTGCGCTAGATCCTGATCAGTTGTTCGATCTTGATGCGGACCCACACGAGTTGGTGAACCATGCGAAGGATCCTGAACATCAGGGCACGTTAAACTCTTTGCGCGCGAAGTCGGAAGCCCGATGGGATCTAGATGCTTATGACAACGAGGTGCGCGAAAGTCAGGCCCGCCGCTGGGTCGTCTACGAAGCGCTGCGCAACGGGGCCTATTTCCCGTGGGACTATCAGCCGCTCCGCAAGGCCTCTGAGCGCTACATGCGCAACCACATGAACCTCGACAATGTTGAAGAGAATGCCCGCTTTCCCCGCGGCGAGTAACCCCAGAACTGACGGAAAGACAATGCAAGCAGAATACATCATCGTTGGCGCTGGCAGCGCAGGTTGCGCAATGGCCTATCGGCTGGCCGAGGCTGGCAAACGCGTTTTGGTGATCGAACATGGCGGCACCGATGCTGGGCCGTTCATCCAGATGCCAGCAGCACTTAGTTACCCCATGAATATGGGGATGTATGATTGGGGTTTTCAGACAGAACCTGAACCGCATTTGGGCGGGCGGACGTTGGTTACACCGCGTGGCAAAGTGGTCGGTGGGTCAAGCTCGATCAACGGGATGGTTTACGTTCGCGGTCACGCAAAGGACTTTGACTATTGGGCTGAACAAGGCGCAGACGGTTGGTCCTATGCGGATGTGCTTCCGTATTTTAAACGGCAGGAAAACTGGCACGACAGCGGCCATGGAGGAGAGGCGGATTGGCGCGGCAGCGATGGCCCGCTGCACGTGACCCGAGGACCGCGTAAAAACCCGCTGTTCCACGCCTTTGTCGAGGCCGGGAAACAGGCTGGGTATCAGGTGACTGATGACTATAACGGTCAAAAGCAGGAAGGTTTCGGCCCGATGGAGCAGACCGTATGGCAAGGGCGGCGCTGGTCAGCGGCAAATGCCTATCTGCGCCCCGCGCTGGAACGCGAGAACTGCGAGCTGATCCGGGCCTTCGCACGGAAAGTCGTGATCGAGGACGGTCGTGCTGTAGGCGTCGAAGTTGAACGCGGCGGGAAAATCGAAGTGATCCGGGCTGAGGCCGAGGTGATCATCGCAGCAAGCTCGATCAACTCACCGAAGCTTTTGATGCTGTCCGGCATTGGTCCGGCCGCGCATCTGGCGGAGCATGGGATCGAGGTCGTGGCGGATCGTGCGGGTGTTGGGCAGAACCTTCAGGATCACCTTGAGGTTTATGCGCAATATGCCTCGAAACAGCCGATCACGCTGTATCGTTACTGGAATCTAATCTGGAAGGGCATTCTGGGTGCGCAATGGTTGTTTACTAAGACAGGTCTGGGCGCGTCCAACCAATTTGAAAGCGCGGCGTTCATCCGTTCGAAAGCGGGCGTTGAATACCCGGACATCCAGTATCACTTCCTACCAATTGCCGTGCGCTATGACGGGCAAGCAGCGGCCGAGGGCCACGGGTTCCAAGCCCACACCGGCCCAATGCGGTCGCCCTCTCGTGGTGAGATCACCTTGAAATCTGCGGAATCCAAACGAAGCCCCGCGGATTTTCTTTAACTACATGTCGACCGATCAGGATTGGGAGGATTTCCGTAACTGTATCCGCCTGACCCGCGAGATATTCTCGCAGCCCGCGTTTGAGCCTTTCGTGAAACACGAAATTCAACCAGGTAACGCGTTGCAGACCGATGACGAGATCGACAGCTTCATCCGTGAACATGCTGAAAGCGCCTATCACCCCTGTGGAACGTGCCGGATGGGCCGCGCTGATGATCCGATGGCGGTGGTTGATCCCGACCTTCGTGTGATCGGCGTGGAAGGGCTGCGATTGGCCGATAGCTCTGTGTTCCCACGGATCACCAATGGCAATCTCAATGGGCCCTCAATCATGGTTGGTGAAAAGGCATCCGATCATATTTTGGGGCGTCGCTTGCCTGCGGCGAATGACGCGCCATGGATTCATCCAAACTGGCAAAATTCGCAACGCTGAGGGTGGTTTTTGATCCCTGTCAAAGCGGGGTGGGCCTGCCATGCGCAAACTTCAAATGACTTTTGACAGAGGAGAACACGCGAATGTCACACACCCCGCATGAGCTGCACGAGGAATTTCCTGAATTCGCTGAGAAAATGAGCGATCTGAAGCAATCAGATGCCCATTTTTCCAAGCTTTCAGATGAGTATCACGACCTGAACCGTGCGATTCACCGGGCTGAAACCAATGTAGAACCAACGGATCAGTTCAACGAAGAAGAAATGCGCAAAAAACGCGCAGCGTTGAAGGACGAGATTTACCGGCTTTTGTCCGCAGCGTGATCGCAATTCATCATAAGTAAAAAGGCCGGGTGTTGACCCGGCCTTTTTTATTTTCCGTGAATTTCTTGCAACCAAAGCCGCAAGGGTTTGCGAACATTCTTGCGCCAGATCGAAGTGTGCCCAGCGTGCGGCCGGGCGGCGAAGACTTTATTCTTGCTGGGGGAAAGCTGAAAAAGCTTTTTTCCCATACGAAAGGGAACCACTTTGTCCTTTTTGCCATGCATGATGAACAGCGGAGATTTCACTTTTCGGATTACGCGTTTTGATGGCCACAAATCAGTGCGGCCAGCAAAGAACGGTACCAAAACGGGATTCTTCGCGGCTGTCAGGTCCAACAAAGACGTATACGGTGCTTGTAAAATGATTGCAGAAGGGGGACGTGCTCGACCCGCTTTGCTTGCAGCAACCTCAAGCGCAACCCCTGTGCCAAGGCTTTCCCCCATCAGAATAATCTGCTTGCTTCCCGTCATCTTAGGGATGTCCTTGTAAAGCTGATTAGCCAGCTTTTGGATCAACTTGCGACTTGGTTGGCCTTTGCTTCCCGCCATGCCGGGATATGCCATGGCGACCACACCGTATCCTCTGTTGAGGAACCAACGAAATTTGTGTCCCCTTGTGTAAAGGTTGCCGCCAGAGCCGGGTAAATACATCACGGTCGGCTTGCCTTTCTTTGGCTTGCCTACCCAAAGGATAAGGCCTTTGTATCTTACCTCTTGAAGGCGTTCGTCAGACTTGTGTGGATTGCGGCGCTTTTGGCTGAACTGGTAAAAAGTGCGTCGTTCCATTTGGGTTGCAAAGCTCTCGGCGCGCACGGGTTTGGGGCCCGAAGCAACTACGAAAGCCAGTGCAAGCAGGATGGGTAGGAAAAACTTGTTCATCTTGAAATCTCGTAAGGAAGTGTTCCGCGCGAATATGGGTCTACTTTCAGCTTACGTTCAAGGGGTGGAACCGACCGTTGATGACACAGCTGGCGTTCACAGATTCTGCACGAGATCCCGATAGGCTCGAATGCAGCATCATTGGACACGTCAAAATCGTCTGCGTAGACCAGCTCTCCGGCATGTTTGACCTCGCAGCCCAACCCGATCGCGTAGCGCCGGACCGGGGCATCGAAGCTACCACCTGATTTGGTTACATTTCGCGCCAGACAGAAATACCGAACCCCGTCGGGTGTTTGCGCCAGTTGACGCAAGAAACGCCCAGGGGTTTCAAAGGCTTGGTGGACATTCCAGAGCGGGCAAGCGCCGCCAAATCTGGCAAACTGCAGACGGGTTGCAGAGTGTCGTTTGGTAATGGTTCCCGCCTGATCCACACGGACGAAAAAGAAGGGGATGCCCTTTGCTCCGGGGCGTTGAAGGGTGGACAGCCTGTGGGCAATCTGTTCGATCGATGCACCGAAACGATCAGCCAGTCGTTCAAGGTCGTGACGTGTCTCGTGCGCGGCGGCAAGAAACTGCTCATAAGGTAAAATGGCAGCGCCTGCGAAATAGTTCGCAAGGCCCAGTTTCGCAATCGATCTGGCCTCTTCTGTTTGGAACCGTGCAAAATCCAACGTGGCCTCCAACAAGGCGTCCTGCGTCAGCAGGGCCACTTGCATCAAAAGTTGGAACTCCTGTGTGGCACGCGGAGGGCGCGTAGAGAGTGTCAGTTCGCGCGTTTCGACATCGTAACTGCGTACTTTCTCGGCATCTGCACGTATAAGAGTGATGCCCCGGTCATTCAGCACGGATTCAGCCATCGCTGCCTGCCCTAGACCGCGCGATTTTCCCGTTTGCGCAAAGTGTTCTGCGGCACGATCCATCGCATCGATGTAATTGTCGCAATAGTGAAAGAAATCACGAACTTCTTCCCACGGGCTGGCTTGGCTGGGATTGTCATCATTCCCGATGTTTTGATCCATCGAAGCAAGCCGCTCGTGGCCAAGTCTGTAAGCGCGATGCAGCTCTAGCAATGCATGAGCCAGCGCTGGTGCATTTGACGCTGCAAGCCGTAGATCGGCCAAAGGTGGAATGTCGGAAAAAACTGGGTCCGCAAATGCTTCACGCATGTCTGTCACCAACCGTTCGGCGTCCCCTGTGGACAGTTCAGCCACGTCAAAGCCAAATTCCTGCGCCAAGGCCAACACCACACCCGTAGATACCGGTCGGTTGTTGTTTTCCATTTGGTTCAGGTAGGGAAGACTGACGCCCAGCTTTTCAGCAAAGGCTTTCTGGGTCAGATTTAGGCGTGTGCGGATTTCCCGAAGTTTCACACCCGCATAGAGTTTCTGGGTGGCCATAGCAGTTTCCTGAGTTCGCATATTTGCAATTTGCATTAGCATACTTGCATTTAATTTGCAAATTCGCCCCTTTTTACTTCCCGCCGCCGTCCAGTCCGGCTAGTTTGCAGCGAAATCAAGGAGTGCCGCCAAATGAAAGATATTCTCCACGAACTTGAAAGCCGTCGCGAAAAAGCCCGCCTTGGGGGCGGTCAGCGTCGGATCGACAGTCAGCATAAAAAGGGCAAGCTAACAGCGCGTGAGCGCGTTGAGCTTCTGCTCGATGAGGACTCGTTTGAAGAGTTCGACATGTTCAAAGCCCATCGTTGTACCGAGTTCGGCATGGAAGCCGACAAGCCAGCTGGCGACGGTGTCATCACCGGTTGGGGCACAATCAATGGCCGTCTGGTCTATGTGTTCAGTCAGGATTTCACCGTATTTGGTGGATCTCTTTCCGAAACGCATGCCGAAAAGATCTGCAAGATCATGGATATGGCGATGCAAAACGGCGCGCCCGTTATCGGCATCAACGATTCAGGTGGCGCACGTATTCAGGAAGGTGTCGCATCGCTTGCCGGCTACGCCGAGGTCTTCCAGCGCAACATTATGGCCTCCGGCGTGGTTCCTCAGATCAGTGTGATCATGGGGCCGTGTGCTGGTGGTGCAGTCTATTCGCCCGCGATGACGGACTTCATCTTTATGGTGAAAGACAGCTCATACATGTTCGTGACTGGTCCGGATGTTGTGAAAACAGTGACCAACGAAGTGGTCACAGCCGAGGAGCTTGGCGGCGCCTCGACACACTGTAAGAAGTCTTCGGTTGCCGATGGGGCGTTTGAAAACGACGTCGAAGCGCTTAGCGAAGTGCGCCGTTTGGTCGACTTCCTTCCGTTGAACAATCGCGACAAGGCTCCGGTGCGTCCGTTCTTTGATGATCCGGCGCGCGTGGATGATAGCCTGGATACTTTGATCCCAGACAATCCGAACTCGCCTTACGATATGAAAGAGCTGATCACGAAGCTGGCGGATGAAGGCGATTTCTACGAAATTCAGGAAGAGTATGCCAAGAACATCATCACCGGTTTTGTGCGTCTTGAAGGTCAGACCGTGGGCGTGGTGGCGAACCAGCCGATGATTTTGGCAGGTTGCTTGGACATCGACAGCTCGCGCAAGGCTGCACGGTTTGTGCGCTTCTGTGACGCGTTCGAAATTCCGATCCTGACTTTGGTCGACGTGCCGGGCTTCCTGCCGGGCACCAGCCAAGAATATGGCGGCGTCATCAAGCACGGTGCGAAGCTTCTGTTTGCTTATGGTGAAGCCACTGTGCCGAAAGTCACGCTGATCACACGCAAAGCCTATGGTGGTGCCTATGACGTTATGGCGTCCAAGCACCTGCGCGGCGACTTCAACTATGCTTGGCCCACTGCGGAAATCGCCGTGATGGGCGCCAAGGGTGCAACCGAGATCCTGTATCGCTCAGAGCTGGATGATCCAGAAAAGATTGCCAAGCGCACGCAGGACTATGAAGACCGTTTCGCCAACCCGTTTGTGGCGGCCGAACGTGGCTTCATTGACGAAGTTATCCAACCGCGTTCGTCGCGTCTTCGGATCAGCCGTGCCTTTGCATCGCTGCGGGGTAAGAAAGTTCAGAACCCCTGGAAAAAGCACGATAATATTCCGCTGTGATAATGGGTCGCATGGCGGGATATCTGGGCCTTCGTGGCCTGATTGGGGTGGCGGTTAGCGCCGCCACCCTGATCCCTATTGTTCCAACCACCGGTCTTGCCAAGGACGAGGGCTGGGACCCCGATTTTGAAATCGAAGTACCATCCGGCCAAAACATCACGTTTTTGGAAATTATACGCGGAGAGGACAGCGCGGTGGGAACCGCGATCCGATATCGGTTTCTGGCACCAGCCATTGGTCGAGCGCACCAAACAGTCGAATTTACTCAAGCCGAGGAGGACATGTCGGTGATTTGCCAGGACTACGTATTACCGCAGATCGTTGTGGCCCCCGGAGAGTTGCCCGATCAGATCATCATCGTGCTTGCAGACCGGCCGGTGGAACACGGTGTCATGGCCCCCGAGGCCACACAGTTTTTCGAAGCCTACCGTCCCGTCGACGGTGTGTGCGTGTGGGAGGGTTTCTAATGGCATTGCCATACATGCTGAAACACAAAGGTTTTCCAGGCCGTCTTACGGGCACGGACTTTCAGTTCACGATCCGTCGCTCCAGCAAAACCGGGGCCACGAAGCTAAGTGCGCGGGAACGCTATGCCGACCGCAGGCCTGCTGACCGGCGTGCGGACATAGGTTTTATGAAAGCGTTGTGGGAGAATTTCGGAGATCAGCCTTTCGAACGCGGCAACTTGGATGCCGGTCGTTTGTCTTGGTTGTTCGAACGCGAAGTTCTTGCAGCTCAGGACCCTTTTGACGCTGAAGACTATGAAGCTTTGCTGGTGATTGACGAGGCGCGCGCACGCGCGTCCTTCCCTGATGCGTTCGAGGATCAATCGGCATGAATTCGCCCGCAGGTTACATTTACCGGCAGAAAACAGCCCACCCAGCCCCGTCGGCTTTGTTCGGGGCTTGCGAACACACTGTTTCGTGTCAACATACCAATCATGCAGGGAACACATCCCCGTTCTCTGCAATGGTTTGTCAAAACCATTACCCTTCCCCTTCTTCTACCCGGTTCAGTGCATTAGCGTCTGAACCGGGCCTTTTTTCGTTGCTAGGCAGGCGTTTGCGCCGCGCGCCAAGCCGTGGATCGCGGAAAATTTCCTTGGGAAACTCCCGTTATCGGGGCATAATGACTGCAAGAATAAACTCTGAAAGAGGCAGTCAAAAATGCAGTTTACAAGAATTCTTGCAGGGTCCGTCGCCCTTGTCTTGCTGGCAGGATGCCAGTGGAACGACCTTCAACGCGCCGGGGCTGGCGCAGCCGCAGGCGCCGTGGTCGCAAAAGCAGCCAGCGGCAACCTTCTCGCCGGGGCAGTCATCGGTGCGGGCGCAGGTGCGCTTTGCGATGACGTCGGGGTCGGCATCTGCAACTGATCTGAAAACTTCCGGTTTCGTCTCTGACGTAGCCACCCAACACAATCGGCCTGCCGTGACCTTCGTGTCCGGCGGGCTTTTCTATGCCAATGTGCGCGATGGTTCTGCCCACCGCGCCCTCACATGAACCGAAAGGACAGGACATGTTCAAAAAGATCCTGATTGCAAACCGAGGCGAGATCGCCTGCCGCGTAATCAAGACTGCTCGTAAAATGGGCATCAAGACAGTCGCCATTTATTCGGATGCCGACCGTAATGCGCTTCATGTGAAAATGGCAGACGAAGCTGTTCACATTGGTCCGCCCCCGGCTAACCAATCCTACATCGTCATTGAAAATGTGATGAAGGCGATCAAGGAAACGGGCGCCGAGGCTGTCCACCCCGGTTACGGCTTCCTGTCGGAGAACTCGAAATTTGCTGAAGCGCTTGAGGCCGCTGGCGTGGCCTTTATCGGACCACCCAAAGGCGCGATTGAAGCGATGGGTGACAAGATCACTTCGAAGAAGATTGCTCAAGACGCCGATGTTTCCACGGTTCCCGGCTATATGGGATTGATCGAAGACGCGGAAGAGGCTGTTAAGATCTCGAACCAGGTTGGGTATCCCGTGATGATCAAAGCCTCTGCCGGTGGCGGCGGCAAAGGCATGCGGATCGCATGGAACGACGACGAAGCCCGCGAAGGGTTCCAGTCATCCAAAAACGAAGCGGCCAACAGCTTTGGCGATGACCGTATCTTCATCGAAAAATTCATTACGCAGCCGCGCCACATCGAAATTCAGGTTTTGTGCGACAGCCATGGCAACGGCATCTATTTGGGCGAGCGTGAATGCTCGATTCAGCGTCGCCAGCAAAAGGTAGTAGAAGAAGCCCCATCGCCCTTCCTTGATGAAGCCACCCGCAAAGCAATGGGTGAACAATCTGTCGCTTTGGCGCAAGCTGTGGACTATGCCTCGGCCGGCACCGTGGAGTTCATTGTCGATGGCGACCGGAACTTCTATTTCCTTGAAATGAACACCCGTTTGCAGGTGGAACACCCGGTGACCGAGCTAATCACTGGCGTTGATCTTGTTGAACAAATGATCCGCGTGGCGGCTGGCGAAAAGCTTGAAATGTCGCAAGACGACGTGACGTTGACCGGCTGGGCGATTGAGAACCGTGTTTACGCGGAAGACCCCTATCGCGGCTTCTTGCCTTCGATCGGTCGTCTGACCCGTTACCGTCCGCCCGCAGAAGTGGCCGCTGGTCCAATGTTGGAGAATGGCAAATGGGCGGACAAAGCCTCGAAGGGTAAAACTGCGGTTCGCAACGACACTGGCGTCTTCGAGGGCGGCGAAATCTCGATGTACTACGACCCGATGATCGCCAAGCTTTGCACATGGGCACCCACCCGTGACGACGCGGTCGAAGCCATGCGCAACGCGCTAGATGGGTTCGAGCTGGAAGGAATTGGTCACAACCTTCCTTTCGTCAGCGCAGTCATGGATCACCCGGTTTTCATGAAAGGCGAGATGACAACCGCTTTCATCGAAGAACAATATCCCGAGGGATTTGAAGGGGTTGAGCTGGGTAAAGACGCGTTGAAACGCATCGCTGCGGCTGCGGCCGCAATGTACCGTGTTGCGGAAATCCGTCGCACTCGCATCTCGGGTCGCATGGACAACCACGAACGTAAGGTTGGTAAGAACTGGAGCGTCGCGCTTCAGGGTGAAGAGTTTGCTGTGAAGATCAAGGCAGACAAGAAAGGGTCGACCATCAAGTTCGAAGATGGATCGAAAATGCGCGTGACGTCCGACTGGACGCCGGGCGATAGCCTTGCCACGCTGAAAGTGGACGGTGAGCCCTTGGTTCTGAAGGTTGAAAAGATCACCTCGGGCTTCCGCATGCGTTCGCGCGGTGCGGATCTGAAGGTCCATGTGCGCTCGCCGCGTCAGGCCGAGCTTGCCCGTCTGATGCCGGAAAAACTACCGCCGGATACGTCGAAAATGCTGCTCTGCCCGATGCCGGGTCTTGTGGTGAAGGTCGATGTGGAAGTCGGTCAGGAAGTACAAGAAGGTCAGGCCCTTTGCACAATCGAGGCGATGAAGATGGAAAACATCTTGCGCGCCGAGAAGAAGGGTGTCGTCTCCAAAATCAATGCAGGTTCGGGCGATAGCCTGGCCGTTGACGAAGTGATTATGGAGTTCGAATAAGATGGCCAATGCCACCACTTTGTCCCGGACTTCAGGGCAGCTGACATTTACCTCGGTAATTGTTGGCGTGGTGGCTTTCGCACTTTATCAGGGTGTGTCCCTGATCCGAGCGGGTGTTTTCGAATACCCGCTCGACGATGTTTACATCCATCTTGCGGTGGCAGAACAGATTGCTGCCGGTGGATATGGGGTGAACCCGGGTGAGTATACCTCTGCTGCGTCATCGCCAATTTATCCTCTATTGCTGACCCCCTTTGCCGGGACGGCTGCACAAGTCTGGCTGCCGCTGTTTTGGAACAGTTTGGCATTGGTTCTGGCTTGCGTGCTTTGGGCGCGGATCGTGGTGCAAACGGGTGTATCGCGCGGCTGGATGCTAACCTTTGCAGCACTTGGACCCTTGGCGTTTAACTTTGCCGGTGCCGCGATGGTCGGAATGGAGCATAGCCTGCATATTCTGGCCAGCCTTGCCGTCTTACGCGGGTTACAAACCCAGATGGATGACGGCCGTATCAGCTGGCTTTTGATTGCCGGAATGGTGCTTGGTCCAATGGTTCGATTTGAAGGGCTGGCGGTCACCGGGGGTGGGGCGCTTGCGCTTTTGCTGATGGGGCGCTGGGCCGCAGGCATCGGGCTATTCGCAGGGGCGACCGTCTTGGTCGCAGGTTTCATGTGGTTCCTGACATCGCTTGGGCTTGAGCCCCTGCCGAATTCGGTCATGGCGAAACTGTCTGGCAGCGGCCATGTGCGTTTTTCAATCACCGAATTGCCAATCAAGGTGTTGGTGCAACTTTTCTCGCACAAAGCGGTTGTGCTGTTGATTGCATTGCTCTGCGCGCTCGTGTTGCTGGTACGACCCAGTGCAGACGGCCCGCGGCGCAACGCGTTGCTTGCGGGCGCGCTTTTCACTGGTTTTGGCCACCTTCTGTTGGGCCAGTTTGGTTGGTTCGAGCGTTACGAACTATATGCGATGGCATTCGTTTTAGGCCTTATGATGCTGGTCGTTTTGAAAGACCAAACCCTCCACACGATGCGGCTTCTTCTGCTGGTCGGCTTCGGTTTCCTGGGGGCAAGCTACGGACAATGGTTGCTGTATTACGGTACCAATGGCCCGAACGCGATCCACTCGCAACACGGCAATATGGGGCACTTTGTGAAAGAGGTTTACCAAAAGCCGGTCGCGGTGAACGATTTGGGCTTTGTGGCTTGGGCAAACCCCAACCGGGTGCTCGACCTTTGGGGACTTGCCTCATACGAAGCACTTAAGATCCGATTGGATGATCCCTATCCCGGCTGGGCCGCCGACCTTGTTGACGAGGCAGGAGTTGAACTCGCCATCGTTTATGATCGCTGGATCGATGCAGGTATCGGCGAAGCTTGGGTCAAGGTGGGAACGCTGACCTTCACCGGAGGTCCTGCCTTTCTTGGCGGGTTTGACGTAAGTTTTTATGCGACGAAGCCAGCGGCCGCAGCCGATCTTCGCCGCCAGCTAACCGGCTTTGTTCCCGAGGTGCAGGGTGATGCCGTTCTCACCGTTATCAATGAGGGCGAAGGATGAGCTTTGTTCGCCGCATTCCTTTGATTGCCGCCACCAGCGTTTCGCTTCTGTCGGGATGCAATCTGCATCGCGAAACGACCCTTCGAACAGCGTTGGAGCAGTACTTCATGTTGGGCGACACCTTGTCTTTCCAAAGCAAGCTGACATGCACCGCTGCAGTTTTCCGCGCCGTCCAGAATGACGTCATGGCCGATATGCCACTGGCCGAGACCAGTGTTGAAGCGCAGGAGTTGTTTCGCAATACGGGCAAAGCTGCGGTTCGCGCGGCGGATAAAACGCCGCATCAACTGACCGACGAAATGCTGACGACCGAGGATGGCGCCTTTGGGCGGCAAGCCCTTGCCGCCGCGGCGTTGGTCGGGAAATGCCTGTCGGATGCAGACAGCCAAGACTTCCATCGTGCCCTAACCCGCCCGGGTGCGGTGTTGGCCTATGACACCGGTGTTGGGGGGGTGATGATCCTCGACCCCGTTGAACGAAAACTCTTTTTTGCCGCCGGAGTATCCCCTTTGACCCGCGGCCCAGAACCAGCCAGCGCCCAAGGGCGCGCTAAGACGAAAAGGACCACAAGATGACCGATACGAAGAACTGGAAGGAACTGGCCGAGAAGGAACTTCGCGGTCGTGCCCTTGATGACCTGACCTGGAATACGCTGGAAGGCATCGACGTGAAGCCGCTGTATACGTCTGAAGACACGGCGGATCTGGATCATATGGGCACGCTGCCAGGATTTGGACCCTTCACCCGTGGTGTGAAGGCCACCATGTATGCGGGCCGTCCTTGGACCATTCGCCAGTATGCTGGCTTCTCGACCGCTGAGGAATTGAACGCCTTTTACCGCCGCAACTTGGCTGCCGGTCAGCAGGGTGTTTCGGTCGCGTTCGACCTTGCGACCCACCGAGGCTATGACAGCGACCACCCGCGCGTGGTTGGCGATGTTGGTAAAGCTGGTGTGGCCATCGACTCGGTCGAGGATATGAAAATCCTCTTTGACGGCATTCCGCTGGACAAGGTTTCGGTTTCGATGACCATGAACGGCGCTGTCATTCCGATCCTCGCCAACTATATCGTTGCTGGGCAAGAGCAAGGTCATGACAAATCGCTGCTGGCAGGCACCATTCAGAACGACATTCTGAAAGAGTTCATGGTGCGCAACACCTATATCTATCCGCCTGAACCGTCGATGAAGATCATCTCGGACATCATCGAATACACTTCGAATGAGATGCCGAAGTTCAACTCGATCTCGATCTCGGGCTACCACATGCAGGAAGCCGGCGCGAACCTTGTGCAGGAGCTTGCCTATACGCTTGCGGATGGTCGCGAATATGTGCGTGCTGCGATTGAAGCTGGCATGGATGTGGACAAGTTCGCAGGGCGCCTGAGCTTCTTCTTCGCCATCGGCATGAACTTCTTTATGGAGGCCGCAAAATTGCGCGCTGCCCGTACCCTGTGGCATCGCGTGATGACGGATTTTGGCGCGAAGTCTGAGCGTTCAAAAATGCTGCGCACTCACTGCCAGACTTCGGGCGTGTCGCTGCAGGAACAAGACCCCTATAACAACGTGATCCGCACCGCTTATGAAGCGATGTCGGCGGCGCTGGGCGGGACACAGTCGTTGCACACCAACGCGCTGGACGAAGCGATTGCGCTGCCCACCGATTTCTCGGCCCGGATTGCGCGTAACACCCAGATCATCTTGCAAGAAGAAACCGGCGTGACCAATGTGGTCGATCCGCTGGCGGGATCTTACTACGTGGAAAGCCTGACTGACGAGCTGATCAACAAAGCTTGGGAGCTGATGGAAGAGGTCGAAAGCATGGGTGGAATGACCAAGGCTGTGGCCTCGGGAATGCCCAAGCTGCGGATCGAGGAATCCGCCGCCAAGCGTCAGGCGATGATCGACAAGGGCGAAGAAACCATTGTCGGCGTAAACAAGCACAAGCTTGATAAAGAGGACCCGATCGAGATCCTGGACGTCGACAATGTGGCCGTGCGTGAAAGCCAAGTGGCCCGACTTGAACAGATCCGTGCAACCCGCGACACCGCCGCTTGCGAGGCCGCTTTGGCCGAACTGACCCGCCGTTCCAAAGAAGGGGGCAACCTTCTGGAAGCTGCCGTTGAAGCCGCCCGTGCCCGTGCATCCGTAGGAGAAATTTCCATGGCTATGGAAGATGAGTTTGGCCGCCACCGCGCCGAAGTGAAAACGCTGGCTGGTGTCTATGGCGCTGCTTACGAAGGCGACGAAGGTTTTGCGGCCATTCAGAAATCGGTCGAGGAGTTCGCCGACGCTGAAGGCCGCCGCCCGCGTATGTTGGTGGTGAAGATGGGGCAGGACGGTCACGACCGTGGCGCCAAGGTTATCGCCACCGCCTTTGCCGATATTGGCTTTGACGTCGACGTGGGGCCGCTGTTCCAGACGCCTGACGAAGCCGCGCAGGATGCCATCGACAACGACGTGCATATCGTTGGGATTTCCTCGCAAGCCGCAGGTCACAAAACGCTGGCGCCGCAACTGGTGCAAGCTTTGAAAGAACAGGGCGCCGAGGATATCATCGTAATCTGTGGCGGGGTGATCCCGCAGCAAGATTATGATTTCCTTTATGAAAATGGGGTGAAGGCCATCTTTGGCCCCGGCACAAATATTCCGGAAGCCGCTCAGGACATCCTGAAACTGGTGCGTACAACGCGCACCTAAGGCTAAAAATACTTGCGGCTGGCGGTTTTTCCCGCCAGCTTCCTCTCAGACCATTGGGGGAACAAAATGGCTCTGGGAAAGATCGATCATCTTGTGGTGTCCTCCGCGACCCTGTCAGAAGGCGTCGCGTATATCGAGGACCTGCTTGGGGTGTCCATGACGGTGGGAGGAGACCACCCGCTCATGGGCACCCACAATGCCCTTCTATCCCTTGGCCCAGAGACCTATTTGGAAGTGATCGCAGTTGATCCGGAAGCTACCGCACCGGATCATGCGCGTTGGTTTGATCTGGACTATTTCACTGGCCCGGCAAGACTGACCAATTGGGCGCTTCGCGTGCCGAACCTGCATCAGGCATTGTTGCGCGCGCCGGAAGGATCCGGGGATGAGCTGCACTTGTCACGCGGCGATTTGCATTGGGACATGGCAGTGCCAAATGACGGGCGGTTGCCGTTTTCTGGATGCGCACCGGGTTTGTTAAGCTGGCAAGATCAGATGCCAGCCCCACGTTTGCCAGATCACGGGTTAAGGTTGGCGGCGCTTGAGATCACGCATCCAGAGGCCGAGGCGCTTGCCGTCGCACTGCATCCACTTGTTGAAGACAAACGCATCTCACTCCATTCAGGGGAAGCAGGCATATCCGCTTGGATCGATACGCCCAACGGCCTGGTACAGCTGTGATAATTCGCGCGGCGACGGCGGCGGATGCACCGGCAATCTTGAAGCTGTGGAACCTTGCCATCCTAGAGACGTTGATCACCTTCAATTCGGTGGCAAAAACCCTTGAAGACGTTACCAATATGATTGGAACGGCCAAAGTGGTGCTTGTTGCTGAAGATCAGGACTACGTGCTGGGTTATGTCAGTCTTGACCAGTTTCGTGCTGGCGCTGGATACGCCCATACTGCCGAACACGCGATCATGTTGACCCCGGAAGCCCGTGGTCGCGGCATTGGCCGCGCTTTGATGCAAGCGTTAGAAATCGCGGCACGTGAGTTGGGCTATCATTCTGTGATTGCGGGGGTTTCCGCCTCAAACCCAATGGGGGAGCCTTTCCACAAGGCCGTTGGTTTCAAAACCATTGGGGTGGTCCCCGAAGCGGGTCGCAAATTCGGCCAATGGCATGACCTTATCTTGATGCAGAAAATCCTGTGACCCGCTGATGAAAGCCGCTAACACTGCATCTATGTCGATTTGGTCCCGTATCTCAGATGCGCTTTCCGCGCTTGCCAAAGGTGAAACCCTTTCGGACGTGTTTTCGCATTTGCGCACACCGCCCGACCGCTCTGCTGGTTTTGCAATCGCAGTGATAGCTTTAGGTGCGAAAATGGCGAAAGCCGACGGGCTTGTGACTCGGGATGAGGTTTCTGCCTTTCGTGAAGTCTTCACCATCCCGAAATCCGAGGAAAAGAACGCAGCGCGTCTGTTCAATCTGGCCCGTACCGATGTGGCTGGATTTGAGCTTTACGCCCAACGGGTTGCGGCAATGTTTGGTCCGGATGACCCAGCGCTGTGCGACTTGATGGAAGGGCTTTTCCACATTGCGCTGGCGGATGGGGAATACCACCCAGCTGAAAATGCGTACCTTGAAGAGGTGTCGCGCATATTCGGCGTGGACCCTATACGGTTTTCCGCATTGCGCTCGCGTATGGTGCCCGATGACCACCCCGATCCTTATCAGGTTTTGGGCGTCCCGCGTGACGCTTCGCTTGAAGATGTCCGCAAGGTTTGGCGTCATGAGGTACGTGAAAGCCACCCGGATCGCATGATCGCGCGTGGTGTTCCCATAGAAGCATTGAAGCTGGCCGAAAGGCGTCTAATCGCAGTCAACCGCGCTTGGGAAGAGATCAACGAAGGTCACAGCTGATGCGTATCGCAACCTACAATGTCGAATGGTTCAACAGCCTTTTTGACGACGCTGGAAAGCCCCTTATCGATAACGGATGGTCTGGGCGGCAGGATGTGACACGGGCAGCCCAGTTCAAGGCGGTGGGAAAGGTCTTCTCTGCACTTGATGCAGATGCGGTGATGATCATTGAAGCTCCTGACGAAAACCGAAGACGCTCGACGGTTCCGGCGTTGGAAGGCTTTGCTGATCATTTTGGATTGCGTGCGCGCAAAGCCATGATCGGTTTTGCCAACGACACACAGCAAGAAATCGCGCTGCTGTATGATCCTGACATTGTAAGTGCGCGCCATGACCCATTGGGGGCCGAAAAGGTCGAGGATGCCTTTGCTGCGCCTCGTTTCGATACCAGTTTCCAGCTTGATCTAGATACGGATTCTTCACCCGAAGCTGTCGTATTTTCCAAGCCGCCGTTTGAAGTGGAATTAACCCACCGCCAAAGCAGGAAGTTTCTGCGGTTGATCGGTGTGCATGCAAAGTCGAAGGCACCACACGGTGCACGCGGCGCGGCCGAGGTTATGCGTGTCGCAATCGAAAATCGACGCAAGCAGATGGCGCAGTGTATTTGGCTTCGACGTCGTGTGGATGAACATCTTAACGCAGGTGATTCACTGATCGTTCTAGGCGATTTCAACGATGGTCCAGGTCTTGATGAGTACGAGAAACTTTTTGGCCGTTCCGGGGTCGAGATCGTGTTGGGTGAAGGTGACGCCCCTTGCATGTACGACCCGCACGCGCGCATGGCCTTGACGCATCGCACCAGCGCGCGGCCAACAACCTCGCGCTTCTATATCGCCAAGGAAAGGCGGTATTTGCAGGCGCTTTTGGACTATATCATGGTGTCGCCCGACCTGCTGAAGACCAAGCCGACATGGCGTATCTGGCACCCGTTTGATGACCCGGAATGCTATCAGGATGTTCCAATGCGTGAAGCGCTTTTGGCGGCTTCTGACCACTTCCCGGTTTCGGTTGACCTGACACTCTGACCTTCACATTCGGCAAAGACTGCCTACATTCAAGGTATGAAACAGATTGCAAAAACACCCGTTTTGGCAGCGCTTGTTGCTGTTGGCCTAAGTCATGGCATTGCGGCACAAGACACGACGCCCCCCGAGAACCCTGAATTGTCTGAGGGGGCTGAGCTTTTGAACCGTGGGTTCCAGCTTTTGCTTGAGGGATTGGCAAACGAGATTGAACCAATGGCGGAAGAGTGGTCCGAAGGATGGGCCAAAATGGTCGAGAAATTTGGCGACATGCAGGTATATCATCCGCCAGAAGTCCTGCCCAACGGGGATATTATCATCCGCCGTCGAGAACCGCTTGATCGGCCAGAGCCGGGTGAGACGGATATTTAGACACCAGCGCGGAAGCTTCGCCTTAATGAATGCTTGGTAGTTTCGCGAAACGCTTTAGTCAGATTTGCGCTTCTTCTTCACAATCGGTGTGGCCTCAAGGGCGTCGGCCAATGTCTGGAACCGGGCTTCGGCCACCTCTCCAAACAGTCCGTCAGCCTCTTTTTTAAGGATAAGCACCAATTCTCGTTTTTTCGGGAACCAGCGCAGCTCTCCCATTTGGGTCGGATCCACGACCGAGAACATGGCCCCAAACCGCATTGCTTTGCCTAAGACCTCGGCGCGGGCCTGCATTTTTTCCGGTAAGATGTCGAACAGGGGCTCGAACCGCGATCCTTCGCGGCTGTTTTTGTAGCGGTGCAGCAGTGCCAACCCAAGGAACACACGTTGTTCATGCGTCAAACCGCCCAGATTGGCGCGTGTGGCGTTGTCGAAACAAACCTCATGCCGGTAATCTGGGTGCGCGCGCCAGCTGACATCATGCAGCAAGCAGGCGGCGCGAATGATACGCTGATCCTCGTATTTCACGGATTTATAGAGCGGAGTCAAAAAGCGAAACAACGCCTTACCAAAGCCGGGATTGCGCGCGTCTTTGTTTTCCGCGTGATAGCAGGCTTCGATCAACGGATCGCGCTTGCGCAACCTGTCCGGCATCTGTTCATACAGCAGCCCTTCGCGGATACCGTAGGAGCTTACGGCAATCTCTTTCGGACGGAACACGCGCATCAGGCGTTTCAGAACCTGCGCTGCAATCGGCACCAGCGCCATACGCGCGGCAGAGGTGCCCGTGTGTTGGCGAATTTCATCCAAATCAACCTCTTCAATCCATTTCAGGGTCTTGGAAAGCGATTTTGGCGACATGCGATATTCGTGAAGAACGGTCAGGGGGTAGCCCCGCCGCTCCATATCAAGCCGTGCGATGGCGCGCCAAGACCCGCCCACAAGGTACAGGCGTTTGTGATCTGTCCCCATTTGGTCAGCGAGCTGATCAACGACGCGGGCAATTTCGGCTTTCAGCCCCTTCTTTCCGCCGGGAACAGCGGCCAGTTTCAGCGGACCAAGCGTAGAGGTAACGCGTTTGCCAACCTCACCCTTGCTAATATGAGCAAGCTCAAGGGACGACCCGCCAATGTCGCACATAAGCCCTTGGGCTTCTGGCCAGCCAAGCAGCACACCTTGCGCTGACAGGCGGGCTTCTTCTTCGCCATCGATGACGTACAGCTCAAGCCCGGTTTCTTTCAGTACTTCTTGGCGGAATTCGGGGCCATCATCTGCGTCGCGTACAGCCGCGGTTGCGACGGCTGATAGGGGGCCAAGGTCCATTCCTTCGGCGAGCCGTTGAAAACGTTTGATGGCTGATAGGGCGCGTGCCCGGCCTTCTGGGTGAAGGCGCCCGGTTTCTGATAAACCACGACCCAAACCACATAGGATTTTTTCGTTAAAAAAGTATGCGGGTGATCGCGCAGCACCATCAAACACAACCAGCCTGACCGAGTTCGAGCCGACATCGACAACACCAACGCGGCTAAGGGCACGCGCGGAAGGATCATCAAAAAGCGGTCGTCCAAACGGGCCCCAGTCGTCCCCGGTGTCACCACGTCCGTCCATAGAATCCCCCTGAATCACTGAAGGTAGTCTAGCGGTGCACCTGACATTACTCAATCTTGTGAATGTGTTAGTTCAGGTACGTCAGATGCCCCGGCAGAGCCGCGCCCCGACAGCGACGGGTTCTCCATGAAAAACCTGTGGCAGTTGAAGGGACGTTCGATGCGTTCAAGGTCTGCACGGGCGAATTTGCCATCCGCACCCATCACCCAGCTTTGGGCAACATCTGCAAGGTTGGCGGCCATAATCTGACTGACGATCTGTGCTTTCACCGTGGCATTCTTGATTTCGACCAGTGTTTCGACGCGGCGGTTCAAGTTGCGTCCCATCCAGTCCGCAGACGAAATGTAGACACGCGCCTTTTTCGACGGAAGGCCATGGCCATTCCCAAAGCAGACAATGCGAGAGTGTTCAAGGAACCGTCCCACGATGGATTTAACGCGGATGTTTTCGGACAGACCCTTGATGCCGGGGCGCAAGCCGCAAATTCCACGCACCACAAGGCTGATTTTCACGCCGGCTTGCGACGCTTCGTAAAGCGCGTCGATGACATCCGGTTCGACCAGAGAATTCATCTTTGCCCAGATCTGCGCGGGCTTCCCAGCCTTTGCGAACTCGGCCTCCATCTCGATCCGCTTGATCAAGGTGGATTTGAGGTCGAGAGGTGAGATGGCAAGATTCTCAAGGCTTTGCGGTTCGGCATAGCCCGACAGGTAGTTGAAAACGCGGGTCGCATCACGCCCTAGCGCGGTGTCGCAGGTAAACAGACTGAGATCGGTATAAATGCGCGCCGTGATCGGGTGATAGTTGCCGGTGCCGTAGTGCGTATAGGTGACCAGCTCGTCCCCTTCGCGACGTACGACGGTCGAGATTTTGGCGTGTGTTTTGTAGTTGATGAAGCCATAGGTGACATGTGCACCCGCGCGCTCTAACCGACGGGATTGGCGAATATTCGCGGCTTCATCAAAGCGGGCTTTCAGTTCAACCAATGCAGTGACGGATTTGCCGTCTTCGGCGGCTTCACACAGCGCCTTCACGATTGGGCTGTCATGTGAGGTGCGATAAAGCGTTTGTTTGATCGCCACCACATTCGGATCACGGGCGGCCTGATGCAGAAAACGCACCACCATGTCGAAGGTTTCGTACGGGTGATGCAGCAACATGTCCTTTTGACGGATTGCCGCAAACATGTCGCCTTCATGGTCTTGCACACGTTCGGGCACGCGTGGGGTGAAACTGGGCCAAAGAAGATCAGGGCGGTCTTTCAGAACCAGTTCGCCCAAATCTGCCATGCCGATCATACCGTCTGCTTCAACGATCTCGTGGTCCGAAATGCGCAGCTCGCGTTTGATCATGGATAGCAATGCGGATGGGGCGCCGGATGTGATCTTAAGGCGCACGACGCCACCCCTGCGGCGGCGTTTCAGCGCGGTTTCAAACTCGCGCACCAGATCTTCGGCTTCATCTTCGACCTCGAGATCGCTGTCACGCAGAATACGGAACGCGCAATGCCCTTTTTCCACGTAACCGGGGAATAGCGAGCCAAGATGTTCTAGCAGCAGGTCTTCCAGCGGCAGGAACCGGACCTGGCCGTCTTCGGCGGGCAGGGCAACAAAGCGGTCGATCTGTTGCGGGATCGGCAGCAAAGCTTTCAGCTTCTGCTTGTCTTTCGCGCGTTCCAACTGAAGCGCCAGCGAAAAGCCGGTGTTTGGAATGAACGGGAAGGGGTGGGCCGGGTCGATGGCAAGCGGGGACAGGACCGGGAACACCTGCGACAGAAACACCTGATCCAGATGGGCGCGGTCCGCATCGTTCAGGTCTTCACGGCGGGCAATGATGATCCCGGTCTCGCGCATTTCGCGCGACAGGGTATCAAACACGGTTTGTTGGCGCGCCATCAGCGCACGGGCGTCTGCGTCAATCAACTTCAACTGCGCGGCTGGGCTAATCCCATCTGCGGCAGGCGTGGACACACCTTCGCGCACAAGTTCGCGCAAGCCTGCCACACGCACGGTGTAGAACTCGTCCAGATTGGTGGCCGAAATTGACAGAAAACGCAGGCGCTCAAGCAAGGGCACTCGTTTGTTTTCAGCTTCTTCCAGCACACGCCAGTTGAACCCCAGCCAGCTTAGCTCTCTGTTAAAGAAGCGCTTTGGGCCTGCAAATTCTTCCTCGGGCAGCGTTATGGCGGCCGGGAAATCAGCAGAGAGGAAATCAACAAGAGGTATTTCTGGTGTATTGGACGTATTCATGACGGCACTCTATCGTGGGAAAGTGTGACGGGAAGGTGACGTTATGCCCTGTTTTCAGGGGATTTGTCCAGAACACGTGCGGCCAATGTGCGTGTCACTGCGCGGCCCTGGGAAAGGGCGGCTTGATCCAAGATTGAAACCAATTCTGCGGCTTCTGCCAACGAACGTTCCATTCGGGGCAGAAGATAGTCGATCAGATTGGCGGGTACCGTAATCTGTCGATCGTGAAATAGTTTGACCAGCACGGCTGACAAAAGCATGTCGTCGGGGGGATCAAGCCTTGCAAGCGTCGTTCCCTCCATTCGACTTTTCAGATCAGGCAGGGACAGTCCCCAGCGCGACGGAGCGGTGCGGGCCGTGATCAGCAGCGAGCCACCTTCGGCGAGAACCAGATTGTGCAGGTGGAACAGGGCGTTTTCCGCGTCCGCATCACCCGCAATCAGATCAGCATCTTCCACGGCAATGGAAAGGCCCGCCAGATCTTCGATCTTGGTTTGTGGCAGGGCGCTTGCGGCTAGGATGCGCGCGCCAGACATGCCTGCCCACACATGGGTTAGATGGGTTTTCCCGGTGCCAGTGTCACCCGCAAGAACCAGCTTACGATTGGGCCAGTTTTCCCAAGTTTCAATCGTAGCCATAGCGTTCGCATTTGACGAGGTCACAAGAAAGTCGTCCAACCCCTGCGCCGGATGCGCGGGCAGGTCAAAGGTCAGCTGTTGGGCCATTAGTCCGCGATGTCCTCGTCCAGCACGGATTGTTGCCCGGTAATACCCTGATAGAGCCGCCCCGCCTGATAGCGTGCGATGAAGAAGCGCGTGACCACCCCGATGACGGCGGCGACCGGTACGGCAACCAGCATCCCAACAAAGCCGAACAAAGATCCAAAGACGGACAACGCAAACAATAGCCAGACAGGATGCAGCCCCACCGATTTGCCCACCAGTTTTGGTGTAAGTATGTTCCCTTCAAGAAACTGCCCCAGCATGAAAATCGCGGCCACAGCACCAAGGCTCCACCATTCGCCCCAGAACTGGAACAAGCCCAGTCCGATGGCGAGCGCACCTCCTACAAGGGCTCCGACGTAGGGAATGAAAGTGATCAGCCCTGCAATGAAGCCAACAACCAGGCCAAACTGCAATCCGACCAACATCAGGGCAACGGCGTAGTAGGTGCCAAGGACAATACAAACAGAGCCTTGCCCGCGAATGAAGCTGGCCAATGTGCGGTTGATATCGCTGGCGATTTGGCGGATCGCGGGGCGATGATCCAGGGGCAATAAGCCGTCGACCTTCTCAACCATGCGGTCCCAATCGAGCAGCATATAGAAGGCTACTACCGGCGTGACCACCAGAAGGATCACTATGTTGATGACGCTCATGGCCGAGCTGAGAAGCGTGCCAACAAGTTCGCCGCCACGCTCTTGAATTTTTTGCCCAAGACTTTCCAATGACTGCCGTAGGGTAGAGCTTTCGTCCATCAAAGAGGGGAAGCGCTCTGTCAGGAATGCCTGCAATTCGCGCAGCAAATCCGGTGCGGCATTGGCCAATGCAATGGCTTGAGACACTAAAGTAGGAACAACCAAAAGGAAGCCCAAGATCACCACAAGAACAGCCAGTAACGAGATGACGACCGTTGCCGTCACTCGTGAAAATCCTGCCTTTTCAAGGCGGTCGGCCACCGGGTCAAGGAAGTATGCAACCGCCCCTCCCAAAATGAAGGGCATGATCACATCACCCAAAAACCACAGGGCAAGGGCCAGAATTGCAATGGCGATCGACCAGTATTTGGCCTGTGTCTGAACGGGAAGCGGCATGGTGGCTCCGACAAATGAACTTTCTTCTATGTCGCCTAAGCTAAAGGGTATTTCAAGGGCTGGGCGACCTCAGGTGTGAACGACCTTCGGCAGGTTATAGCTCTTACTGCGTTTTCTTGCTTGCACTTATGCCCCTAATTGCGGTCAACCTAGGTTGATGTTCCTGAAAGGACGACTGATGAAAAAGACTGCTTTTGCCGTAATTGCCATGTCGCTGGTACTTTCCGCTTGTGAAGGGCATCAATACGAACCGAGAGAGCCTGGTGTTAGCGTGTCAGGCGAATCTGGGTTCGGGGTGAAATACGAAGATGGCACCGTAACGCCGCATACCGAAACCAAAGTGACGGTCAGTATAGGGGGTTCGATCTAGGGGTATGGGCCTAGTCAATGCGAACACCTTGTCGTTTTAGCTCTGTCTGAACGGCCACCAAGCTGACATTTCCCAGTTCCACGCGGTGTTTGACCGACAACGCAGCAGCGATGCCCGCGCCTTGTCCGGCAACAGCACAGCACGCCATGTTGCGTGTGGCGGCGTGAGCAATCTTGTCACCGCCAATTGCGCGCCCGGAGACCAACAGCCCTTCGACCCCTTTTGGCAACATCGCGCGATATGGCACCTGCATATATCGACCTGTCGTCGGCAAGATCAGCACGCCATAGCCATCGATGAACTCAGGATAAATGCCGATTGTGTCCTCGAACCGTCCCTGCGCGCGCACATCGGCTTCTGTCATATTGTACTGGGCATCAATTTTGCGCGTGTCACGAATGCCGATGGTCATGCCGAAATTGCGAAGCCGCGCCCCTTCGCAGCCCGGCGTATAGGCACGCAACGCATCAATAGCGAGCATGGCTTGCTTGCGTCCCTCAATCTCGCCTTTCGTCATGCTGTCGGGGTCGGTGCCGTCGATGCCGGCCAGATGAACGAGGTTCATATAGGTCATCTCGCCGCTATCATGCACCGCGCCCCAAGTGCCGCCGATCGTATTCAAGTGGGGCGGGATCAGACCATCGCGGATCGCAGCCTCGAACGGTTTGCCAAGGAAGGGTGAGTACATGGTGTCCTCCTTGCCGTCCGTTTCCACCTGCCATTCACCCGAAGACCAGTCCGCATAGGTCTGAGGGTCCGCGCGTATGCCTTCCATGAAACGTTGCTTGTCCACGCCAGCGATGTGGAACATGACGGATGCCGCCTGCATCTCCTCCACTGGGGTTTTGACGCAGGGTGCGTCCATCAACTGGGCAATGTCCGCATCACCTGTCGCGTCGACTACGCGTTTGGCTAGGATCGCCTCGCGTCCTGCTTTGCTTTCGACGATCACACCAATGATGGCGTTGCCTTCGGTAATGGGCGCCACAAAAGTGCGGTGCAGCATCGGGTGGATGCTGGCTTCTTCCACCAACCGATCAGCAACCAGTTTGAACCCTTCGCTGTCCAGCTCGTAGCTCAGCGATTGGCTTTCAGGGACGGCAGCGCCCATTGCCTTTGCACGATCTTCAAACTCGCGTCCGATCCCGCCAGCTTCCACGGTATCTTCATGGCGATACCAGGCGAAACCTTCGACCCCAACGGTCGTAATGTTGCCACCAAAACAACCAAACCGATCCAGCAATGTAACCTCGACGCCAGCGCGTGCGGCAGCAAGTGCCGCTGCCAAACCACCTGGCCCCGAACCGACCACCAACACATCAGTGCAGTGGATGACGGGGGTCATGCGGGCGGGCTCCATAATGGCGTTGGTCATATAGCACTCCTTTGGTGATGAAGAGTGCAAGGCGTCGCGGGGATTGCCAAGCAGGTTTGCGACGATGTGCGGTCGTATTCGAACATGTGGCATTGGGCGATTGCCCCGACCCGCACGATGGCTTAGACCGCTTGGGATACATAAACGAACTGAGGTCGACATGCGCCTGTCCCGCTATTTCCTGCCCGTGCTGAAAGAAACCCCGGCTGATGCCCAAATTGTCAGCCACCGCTACATGCTGCGTGCCGGTATGATCAAACAGCAAGCGGCTGGAATATACACTTGGTTGCCATTGGGCTTTAAAGTCCTGCGCAAGATCGAAAACATTGTTCACGAAGAACAAATTCGTGCCGGGCATGTTCCCATGCAGATGGCGACGATCCAACCTGCTGATTTGTGGCGCGAGAGCGGTCGATACGAAGACTATGGCGAAGAAATGCTGCGCATCGAAGACCGCCATGGACGTGACATGCTTTATGGCCCCACAAACGAAGAGGTCATCACCGACGTTTTCCGCAGCCACGTAAACAGCTACAAAGACCTGCCGCTGACGCTGTATCAAATTCAGTGGAAGTTCCGCGATGAAATTCGTCCGCGTTTTGGCGTGATGCGGGGCCGCGAATTCTACATGAAAGATGGCTACAACTTCGACCTGACCAAGGAAGATGCCCTGCACGCCTATAACCGCCATCTGGTAAGCTATCTGCGCACCTATGAGCGTATGGGCCTGCAAGCGATCCCGATGCGTGCGGACAGTGGTCCGATTGGCGGCGACGACACCCATGAATTCCTCGTGCTGGCAGAAACTGGTGAAAGCGAAGTCTTCTATGACAGCGCGGTGACCGATCTGACCTTTGGCGATCGTGACATCGACTATGATGACGTGGCGCAATGTCAGGGTGTGATGGAGGAGTTCACCTCGAAATACGCCCGCACCGATGAAACCCATGACGAAGCCAAGTTCAACGAAGTGCCGGAAGAGCGCCGCCGCGTGGCCCGCGGCATTGAGGTTGGCCAGATCTTCTATTTCGGCACCAAGTATTCCGAAAGCATGGGCGCGAAAGTTGTGGACAAGGATCAGAACCACGTTCCGGTTCACATGGGATCGCACGGCATTGGTGTTAGCCGTCTTCTGGGCGCCATTATCGAAGCCAGCCACGACGATAAGGGCATTATCTGGCCCGAAGGCGTTACCCCATTCCATGTTGGCATTGTGAACCTGAAGCAGGGTGATGACGAGGCTGACGCTGCCTGTGACGCACTTTACAAAGCTATCACTAAGGCCGGGCTTGAGCCGCTATATGATGACCGTAAGGAACGTGCCGGCGGGAAGTTCGCCACCATGGATCTGATCGGCCTGCCTTGGCGGATCACCGTTGGCCCGCGCGGCCTCAAAAACGGTGTTGTAGAGCTGACCTGCCGTCGTACAGGTGAAAGCGAAGAGCTGTCGCCCGAGGCAGCAATCGCCAAAGTCATCGAGATTTACGAGTCGCACCACGTTCGCGGCATCTGATCCACATTAGTTTCCTTAGAACGGCGCGCAGTTATGTGCGCCGTTTTTCGTTTTGCGGGGACGTAATCCGTCCGCTCCCCTTGACCTGAGCACGGTGCTTTGGGATTCTCGTGACAAAATAATGTAAGAGCGGTGAGGTAAATGATTAAAACACTGGCAATGATCGGCGGTCTGGCGGGCGCAGTGGCGATGAGCCAGTTTCCCGAGTTTACGCAGCAATACATGCAACGCCTGTCCGGTGCGCGTACCGAGCTTAAAGTGATCACCGCAGGGTTCGATCTGACAGCGAAGGCTGCTGGTTTCACACGTGAAGAAGCTCTGGACAAAATGGGTGGTTCAGAGTTTCAGAATGATCTGCGCAATCAGATGCAAGACAGTTTCGGCCGCTACGAACGGCTGGACGGGTCCTATACCGCCCTCAAAGGAACCGAACCATTGATGCGCCTAACCAAGCTTTGGCATTTCCGGGATACGGATTTGGTCCAAAGGACGTGGGACGAATACCGCCCCGCCGTGCCCGTCACTGCAGACGGGCTGCTTTGTGCCGGGATTGGCTTTATTGGGGGATGGTTGATCGTATCACTGCTGCTTGGCGCATTCCTGCGACCGTTCCGCAGAACCGCCCGATCCTGATCAACACCTACACGCAGGGTTCAACAAACCAGCGCGATCATAAATCCCGGTTCAGCCAGAGCTTGAACCTGTGGAAAAGCGGAATCGCCATGGCAGATTAGGTAACGCCGCTGCCAATCAAAAGTTCGATATCTTCAAGATTGGCGGGCCGCGATGCGGTTCACATGGCCCATCTTGCGACCGGGTTTCGTTTCGGCCTTTCCGTAAAGGTGCAAAGATGCATTTCCTTCGCGGGCGATCTCGGAAATGCGATCCATGTCGTCGCCGATCAAGTTCTCCATCACCACATCAGCGAACCGTGACCCGTCACCCAGCGGCCATCCGGCCACGGCGCGGATATGCTGTTCAAACTGATCAATGGTGCAACCTTGCTGCGTCCAGTGGCCAGAATTGTGCACGCGCGGGGCGATCTCGTTCACGATCAATCCTTGCGGCGTGACGAAAAGCTCGACCCCCATGACGCCGACGTAGTCCAGTGCATTCAGGATGTTAGCTGCCAGAAGAACGGCGTCCATGCGTTGCGATGCGGTAAGGTTGGCAGGCACGGTGGTGGTGTCCAGAATGCCGTCTTTATGAACGTTTTGACCGGGATCAAAACAGGCCACGTCGCCGCCAATACCACGCGCTGCGATCACGCTGACCTCATGAGAAAAGTCAATGAACCCCTCCAACACAGAAGGGGCACCCTGCATATCGGCCAAGGCCGTTTCCGCGTCAGCGGACGTCATGATCCGCGCCTGACCTTTGCCGTCATACCCAAAGCGGCGGGTCTTAAGGATCGAAGGCGCGCCGATTGTGTCCAGCGCTTGCGTCAGATCGTCAGGGCATTCGATATTGGCGTATGGGGCTACCTTCAGGCCGAGACCTGACAGGAAGTCCTTTTCGGTCAAACGGTCCTGACTGACACGTAATGCCTCGCGACCGGGGCGGATTGGCTTATGTGCTTCCAAAACATCCAGCGCTTCGGTCGGGATATTCTCGAACTCATAGGTGATGACATCAACCGAGGCTGCGAAGGCCTGAAGTGCTGCGACATCGTCATAGCCTGCAGTGGTCACACGATCTGCAACCTGACCTGCGGGTGGGTTCGCGCCGGGTTCGAAAATATGTGTTTTGAAACCAAGCCGAGAGGCCGCAACAGACAGCATACGGCCCAGCTGCCCGCCACCCAGAATACCAATGGTCGCGCCGGTTGAAAGCATATCAGTCATCAGAAGGCTCATCCGGGATCGAGGCGGAAAGCGCATCGCGCCAAGCGTCCAGCCGTTCGGCTAGGGCGGCATCTGAAACAGCCAGAATGCCAGCGGCCATCAGGCCCGCATTGGCAGCACCGGCAGCACCGATGGCCATCGTTGCAACCGGAAAGCCTTTAGGCATCTGTACGATGGAGTAAAGGCTGTCGACGCCAGATAAGGCACGGGTCTGCACTGGCACACCGACAACAGGCACGCGGGTCTTAGATGCCATCATGCCCGGCAAATGTGCGGCTCCGCCGGCACCTGCGATGATCACATGCAGGCCACGATCTGCGGCTGTTTTGCCGTAATCCCACAAACGATCTGGTGTGCGGTGTGCGGACACAATCTTGGCTTCATAGGCGATGCCCAGTTCGTCCAGAATGGTGGCGGCTTCCTTCATCGTGGGCCAATCCGATTGGCTGCCCATAATGATCCCGACTTTCACATCCGTCATGCTTCCCTCGCATCCTTTGCGTCAGTTGGCGCTTCCTTACAGGTTACACGCCCCCTGATGCAATGCTGCGTTGCAATCAGGCAATGATATCGGGGGTTAATTGATCTTCGATCCGCGTAATTTTGTCTTTTAGCGACAGTTTTTGCTTTTTCAGGCGTCGCAGGCGCAGCTGATCCGCACGGCCGCTTTCTTCAAGGGCGTGGATGGCTTCGTCTAGATCGCGATGTTCGGCACGGAAGACCTCAAGCTCTACACGGAGCACATCGTCGGTCTTCATTTCCTTGGCATTGCTCATTTTCGAGTCGTTCTCGTTGCGTGGTCGCCCAAGCATAACGCCAGACTGTCGTGATCGCCAAGTAAAAGCCGCCTTGCAACTGACTGGTTCGGCTCCCATATTCTGGGGGTGGTTGCCTTTTATGGGGCCATTCAAACGTGTCGCTTATTCAAGGACGTGTCTATGACGAAGATGAGCTTGGGAACGCACCCCTTTTTACTGGGGTTTGAGCAGCTGGAACGCATGGTCGAACAGGCCGCGAAATCTGGCAAAGATGGCTATCCGCCTTTCAACATCGAACAGGTGTCAGATCACGCTTACCGGATCACGCTTGCCGTGGCCGGGTTCGCGGATGAAGATCTGTCGATCACCGTTGAGAACGCCAAACTGGTGATCCGTGGTGCGCAAAGCGAAAACGTCGAAGGGCGCGTATTCCTTCACCGTGGCATCGCAGCACGTCAGTTTATGAAAAGCTTTGTGCTGGCTGACGGGGTTGAGGTGTCTGGTGCGAAAACCGAAAACGGTCTTTTGCATATCGACCTAGAACGCGCAGAGCCTGAAACTGTGGTTCAGACAATTACAATCAACAAGCAATAAGCCCCAAGAATAAGGGCTTACCGGGTTTTCACCGGTGACGTGAAGAATCGTGCTATTCTTGCTGAAGTTGTTTTCAGGAGGAATTTGTCATGGCCCGTGCAAATATGCGCGATTTAAGTTTTGCGACGATCAATCTTTTCAATCTGCAGGTCCCCGGCAGGATCACCTATTCCAACCGTCCCCATATAGAAGACGATGATGAAGGGCGGGCCTATTATCAGCGCAAAATCAAGTGGACCGCGGCGCGTCTGAAAGAAGTCGACGCTGAGATCATCGCCTTTCAAGAGCTTTGGTCCGTTCTGGCCTTGCGGGAATGTTTTGCCGAGGCAGGATTGACCAATGACTATGACCTTGTGGCACGTGATGCGCCGGGCCGGGGGCGGCCTCAGGTCGCGTTGGCAGTACGCAAAGACCGGCATCGAGGTATCTCAGCTGGTCCAAGGCGGTTGGCACGCCGATTTCCCACCGCAGTTTCGGTTCGACAAGGTGCGCGAAACCGCAGGCGCCGAGGAAGAAATCACCATCACTATCAACAAATTCTCGCGCCCCCTGTTGATTGCCAAGATCCAGCCGGAAGGGGACGGTCCGACCCCGCCGGAAGTGACCGTCGTTGTGGCACATCTGAAATCCAAGGGACCGGCCCGCGTGTCTTTTGCCCAGCCGCAACCGATCATCCTGCAACACCACGCCAAACATGCGAAATCCACGCTGGCCCATATCCGGCGGGTGATGGAGGCGGGCGCGCTTCGGGTGCTTTTGGACAGTTGGATGAAGTCAGAAGAAGATCACGATATCTCGCCCACCATTGTGATGGGGGATCTGAACGATGATACGATGTCTGTGACGAACGAGCTGATATCTGATCAACCAACCTATCGCGTGATCCAGAAAAGCAGGGCGGGGTTGTCGGCGGATAAGGGGCTTTATTCCGTCGAACGGCTGCAACAATACCGGTCGATGCGGCATGTCTATTACACGCATGTTTACAAACATAAACGCGAAAGCCTTGACCATATTCTGGTCAGCGAGGAGTTCTATGACCATTCCCGCAAACGGCTGTGGTCCTTCCGCGAGATGGAAGTGATCAACGACCATCTAAACCGTGAAAACTTTGAAGAGGAGCTGGGCGCGTCCGATCATGGGATCGTGAAAGCCTATTTCGACTGGAATCCGATGCCGGATGGGTTGACCAGCTGAGGCCTGCCCAACGAAAAAGCCCGGCGCAATGGCCGGGCTTTTTCTTAGGTGTCTAAGAGATCAGGCTTTCACCAGACCCATGCTTTCCAGCTTCAACAGAACCTGGTGGGCGCAGTTGTCGACGTCCACGTTCTCAGTCTCAACCGACAGTTCAGGGCTTGCCGGTACGTCATAGGAATCCGAGATGCCGGTGAACTCTTTGATTTTGCCTTCGCGGGCCAGCTTATAAAGGCCTTTGCGGTCACGGCGTTCACATTCCTCGATCGAGGTCGCGACGTGTACTTCAACGAAGGCACCGAAGGCTTCGATGTCTTCACGCACGGCACGACGGGTGGTCGCATAGGGCGCGATGGGCGCACAGATGGCGATGCCGCCGTTCTTGGTGATTTCCGACGCGACATAACCGATGCGGCGGATGTTCAGGTCGCGGTGCTCTTTCGAGAAGCCAAGCTCGCTCGACAGGTTCTTACGAACGATATCGCCGTCCAGCAGCGTCACAGGGCGACCACCCTGTTCCATTAGCTTCACCATCAGCGCGTTGGCGATGGTCGACTTGCCCGAACCCGAGAAGCCCGTGAAGAACACGGTGAAACCTTGCTTGGCACGCGGCGGCTTGGTGCGGCGCAGTTCTTTGACCACTTCGGGGAAAGAGAACCACTCGGGGATCTCAAGCCCTTCGGACAGGCGGCGGCGCAGCTCGGTGCCCGAGATGTTCAGGATGGTGATGTCATCTTTGTCCTGAATTTCGTCGATTGCTTCATATTGTGCGCGTTCCTGAACCCAAACCATGTGTTTGAAGTCGACCATCTCGCAGCCGATTTCCGATTGGTTGGCGCGGTACAGTTCTTGCGCGTCATAGGGGCCGTAGAAGTCATCACCGGCCGAGTTCTTTCCGGGACCAGCGTGGTCGCGACCCACGATGAAGTGGGTGCAACCGTGGTTGGCGCGGATCAGACCGTGCCACACAGCCTCACGTGGGCCAGCCATACGCATGGCAAGGTTCAGAAGGCTCATGTTTGTGGTCGATGCTGGGTATTTGTCCAGAACAGCCTCGTAGCAGCGCACGCGGGTGAAGTGGTCCACGTCGCCCGGCTTGGTCATACCAACAACCGGATGGATTAGCAGGTTGGCCTGCGCTTCTTTCGCGGCGCGGAAGGTCAGTTCCTGGTGCGCGCGGTGCAGTGGGTTGCGGGTTTGGAACGCAACAATTTTGCGCCAGCCCAGCTTGCGAAAATAGGCGCGCAATTCGTTCGGAGTGTCGCGGCTGCCGCGGAAGTCATAGTGAACGGGCTGCTGAATGCCGACAACTGGGCCACCCAGATAGATCTTGCCAGCTTCGTTGTGCAGATAGTTCACAGCCGGATGGGCATCGTCGTCCGCGCCAAAGACCTTCTCGGCCTCATTGGCTTTGTTAGGTTCCCAGCGGTCTGTGACGGTCATGGTCGCAAGGATCACGCCTTCCTGATCGCGCAGGGCAATGTCTTGTCCCAGTTCGATCGACTGGGCGAAATCCTCGGACACGTCCAGCGTGATTGGCATCGGCCAAAGTGACCCGTCGGCCATGCGCATGTTTTCAACAACACCGTTATAGTCTTCCTCGGACAGGAAGCCTTTCAGCGGGTTGAAGCCACCGTTCATCAGCAGCTCAAGATCGCAGATCTGGCGCGGGGTCAGATCGTGGCTGGTCAGGTCAGCCGCTTCGACTTTCAGCTTCAGCGCGCTTTCGTGGCTGACATAAAGCTCGGGAATAGGAGCAAGATTGTTTTCCATAAGATTGGTCCTGTGTTTAAGCGGAACCAGGCCGCTGGTTGTACCGGTTAGTTCCGCGTGCAATGCGTCATATTCTGCAAGCTTGCGGGTCAAAAAAATGTCTGTGAGCCGCATCTTTTCCGAAGCGCCTCGTGCGGTTAGCGAATACGCAAACCGTTGGCGTTTATCAGGTCCGGCCCGTTCACTAATAGTGATCAGGCCAGCCTCGGCTGCGGTGCGTAAAAGCGCATTCAGCCGACCCAACGAAGTTCCAATCGCAGCAGCGATCGCGCGTTGCGAAGCTTCCGGCGCCGTATCGAGTTGGCGCAGAAGGCGGAAGAGTTGATCTTCCTCGTCCGGATTGGGCTTTGTTACGGGCAACGACATAACTGACGACTCAAAGTGTGTTCACGCGTGAACACATCGCATGGATTTCTGCGAGCGCAAAGTGTTTTTTACGGGGAAATCATGAAAATTTTGAACGTGGCCCGCTGGCAACGTAAGAAATTCCGCTGTTTACATGGGGAAGGGCAGGGGGGTGCCCGATTGCTGTAAGGCGTGCGGAAGGTCAGTAAAAACGACGAGGTGAGTCAGCTCTGGGCGCGAGCGCGAGGAATAGAGCGCCCCCTGCGCTCCTGCTTTGCGCGCTGCATCCGACAGCTCCCACGTAGACGGGATTTGTCCGAGCGCTCGTTCATCTTGCCACACGACCGATGCCTCTGACTGTCCGCGCAGATCGGCCACATGGTCCAATGACACCGACAGCGGAACGATGTGCCGCGGAGCCTCTTCGTCACCTAAGTATCGTTTGATCGCGACGCCGCAGCCTTCTGGCGTCAACGAGGTATAAATCGCGAACTGGCCTGAATGATGAAACCGTCCTTCAGGCGAGCGTACAGGCAACAGCGCATCTTGATCTGTGAAGACCAACCGATACGCGTTGCCTGTGAAGGGGATCACTCTTGTTCGGCCAAGAAATGCTCGGCTTCCAGCGCGGCCATACAGCCCATTCCGGCCGAGGTGACAGCCTGACGATATTTATGGTCCGTCAGGTCACCCGCTGCAAAGACGCCCGGCACGGATGTGGCAGTCGAATCCGGTTTGGTGACAACGTAGCCGCCCATATGGGTTTCCAGTGTGTCTTTCACCAGCTCGTTTGCTGGGGCGTGGCCGATGGCGATGAAAACGCCCTTTGCAGGGATTTCGGTAACTTCGCCGGTTTCGACATGTTTGGCACGAACGCCAGTGACGCCAAGCGGGTTATCGTCGCCCACAACCTCTTCGAGTTGGTGATCCCATAGCGGAACGATCTTTTCGTTTTTCATCAAACGTTCGATCAGGATCTTCTCGGCGCGCAGCGTGTCGCGGCGGTGGATCAAGGTCACTTTCGATGCGAACTTGGTCAGGAACAGTGCTTCTTCCACAGCGGTGTTTCCGCCGCCCACAACGACGATTTCGTCGCCGCGATAGAAGAACCCGTCACAGGTTGCACAGGCAGACACGCCGAAGCCCTTAAACTTCTCTTCGCTCTCCAGCCCCAACCACTTGGCGCGTGCGCCTGTGGCCAGAATGACGGCGTCGGCGGTGTAGGTCGTGCCGCTGTCGCCCTTTGCGATGAAGGGACGTTTTGAGATGTCGAGGTCAACAATAATGTCACCGATCACTTCGGTGCCCATCGCGCGGGCGTGCTCTTCCATCTTCATCATCAGCTCTGGACCTTGGATGTCGATGAAGGAGGGATAGTTCTCAACCTCGGTTGTGGTGGTCAACTGGCCACCCGGTTCAATCCCCTGCACAAGGATCGGGTCCAACAGGGCGCGCGACGCGTATACGCCAGCAGTGTAACCGGCTGGGCCGGAGCCGATGATCAGGACTTTGGTGTGACGAGTCTCGGACATGGATATTTCCTTGAGCATTCTTGTTTCGTGTCGCATATAAGCGTGCCGAGCCTGTAATGAAAGGCCATTGCGGGTCGGATGCAAGCCAATGTTGCAACCGCGCAGGACGCGCCCGGCAAGAAATGATGTTGCGCCAGTGTGAAAGATTGTTGCGCAATCCTTCATGTGGATGTAATCTCTGCGCAATTTCCGATCGGAAGCCGCCACGTGGCGCGCCACCGGATGCTCATCAAAAGGCAGCTCAATGTCCGCAAGTAAACTTGATCCAATCGACCGTATGATTCTGGCCGAACTTCAGGCCGACGGTCGTATGACCAACGTGGAACTCGCAAAGCGCGTCGGTATCTCCGCGCCCCCTTGTTTGCGCCGTGTGCGTACGCTGGAAGAGCACGGTTTGATCCGGGGATATCACGCGGATGTAGATGCGCGCGCGCTGGGTTTTGAGGTGCAGGTTTTCGCGATGGTGGGTCTTGTCAGTCAGGCTGAGATTGACCTGTCCGCCTTTGAAGAACAGTGCCGGAATTGGCCCCTTGTTCGCGAATGTCACATGCTGAACGGCGAGGTGGATTTCGTCCTGAAATGTGTTGCCCCCGATCTGTCGACGTTCCAAAGCTTCCTGACGGAAGAACTGACTGCGGCCGAGAATGTGGCGTCGGTGAAAACGTCGCTTGTCATTCGCGGAGCCAAGGATGAACCGGGAGTGCCGTTTGACGTGCTGGAAGCCCGGATGGAAGATACGCCCTAAGCGTTTCGCATCGCCGAGTTCTGGAATGCCGCCCACCTAGGTGTTGGCGGCATTTTATCTGTCTGGCCTAAAGCCGAATTGCCGAGATTAGCCGCCCGTAATCCGGCTCATTCTGATGGCAGGTCCGACGATAAGAATAAAAGAGCTCAGGATCAGTATAGGTGCAATGGCCGGTCCATTCAGCATGTCCGACGCCTGCCTCTGTTAGGCGATGCAGGCCAAAGCTTGGCAGATCGAACATGGCGCGGTCGCCAGCCCCATTCTGAAAGAAACGATCATACGAGGCATCGTGACCGACGAATTCATCACGAAACTCTGGCCCCACTTCATAGGCGCTGGGGCTAATGGTCGGGCCAATCACAGCCAAGATATTTGAGCGTTTCGCACCAAGCTGTTCCATGGCGTCTATTGTCGCTTCAAGTACGCCACCAATCGCCCCTTTCCAGCCAGCATGGGCCGCGCCGATCACTTTGGCGTCGGGATCGGAAAACAGCACGGGTTGGCAATCGGCCGTCAGGATAGACAAGGCGAGTCCGGGCGTGGCGGTGACAACGGCATCCGCCTTGGGTTTGTCCCCTTCGATGGGACCATCTGCTTTGACAACGTCGGGCGAGTGGACTTGATACACCCCGCACAGATGGCTGGGGGCGACATCCAGCGCTTTGGCCACGCGGTCTTTGTTGATTTGGACAAGCTCTGCCTGATCTTTGCTGCCACTGCCGCAGTTCAGCCCAGCATAAACGCCTGAGGACGCGCCACCCTTACGGGTGAAAAACCCATGCCGGGTCGCACCGAGTGCGTCAGAAGTCAGAATCTCAAGTGTCATCGGAGCGCGCCTGTGACCTGTTGCGTTGAAGGCCGGGCAGATCGGGCGCATCGGCGCGAGTCAGTCCCAGTACCTTAAAGAGCGTCCCCATTTCATCAGGATGCGTCAAGCGTCGGTGTGCAGCAATGTGGACGTTCAGCGCCTCGCCGCTGAGCTTTCCGGCAAGGGTGTGCGCCCGTGCCGTAATGCCAAGCCGTTCCAAAAACACCCCCTGCGGGGTCAGAAGATGCGGGTCGAGCTGATCGGCGGCGCGCGCCAGTGCTTCGAAATCCACATGAGCTGTCAGGTCGGCGCTTCCCGGCGTCGCTAGTGGGGAAACAGCTGCATGATCCTTGACCGCCTGCAACGTATCCCCGACTGAAACCCAATCCCCGTAGTCGATGATCAATGCGGCCCCGCCATGTGTCGCAATGCGCTGGGCAATCGTTTCTGTAACGCCAAGTGCAGCCGGGCAATGTTCAACCAGATTCCCATCTTTGGTGTCAGTTAGCCGATGCGCTAAGTCTTTGACGGGCATGGGGGCGGTCAGCCCCATCGCCAGTTTGCCGTCTTCAAGCCCGATTTGGCGTTCCCGCCAGCCGTCACCATCCCTTTGGAATTGCCGGATCGGCAGCGCGTCAAAGAACTCGTTTGCGACAAGGAAAAGGGGGGCGTCAGGTAGGCTTCCAACACTGTCATGATGCGCCACGGCAAACGTTTCAAGGTTTCTGGTCTGACGTTCGCGTAAAACAGGCGAGGCTTCGATAAGATGCACCCGTGCCGCGTCATGAAACCCCTGTACGCCCGTGGTGGCCCGCAATATGTCTGCCATCAGCGTGCCGCGGCCCGGCCCAAGCTCTGCCAGTGTAAACGGGGATGGAGAACCTTGATCCAACCAGGCCTGAGCCAAAGCCAACCCCATCATTTCACCAAACATCTGGCTGATTTCCGGCGCGGTGGTGAAATCGCCCTCTGCGCCCAAAGGGTCTTTTGTGGTGTAATATCCGTGTTCCGGATGCAAAAGGCATTCCGTCATGTACTCAGCAACTGAGATCGGACCGGTCTTTGCGATCCGGCCCGTCAGGATGTCTTCAAGCGCCGTCATGTGCTGCACGTCGGTTGGCCCAGATCAGAATGGCAATGCCGATGGCGATCATGGGCAAGGTCAACGTTTGGCCCATCGTTATGCCAAGGTCGCCGACCCGGATCACATGTCCCCAAGGATTGTCTGGCGTGATGAACTGGGCGTCCGCTTGACGGAAGAATTCCACAGTAAATCGGGCCAAACCGTATCCCAAGAAGAACAAGCCGGTCAGTTTGCCGGGGCGTTTCAGCCAGCCGCGTTTGAACGCCAACGTGATCATGATGATCGCCAAAATGAAGCCCTCAAGTACGGCTTCATACAGTTGGCTGGGGTGCCGCGCACATGCGCCAAGGGCCGCGTCCCAACCGGGACAGTCCTGCGCCGCAGCACCGGGGAAAATCACGCCCCACGGGACCGTTGTTGGTCTACCCCAAAGCTCGGCATTGATGAAATTGGCGACGCGAACAAGGCCGATGCCAATCGGGGCCGCGATGGCGACGAGATCGGCAAATTTGGCAAGTTCGATCTTGTGGCGGAGAGCATAAAGCCACGTCACCAGAACGACGCCGGCGAAACCACCGTGAAAGGACATACCACCGGTCCAGATCTTTAGAATGTCACCGGGATTGGCCATGAAATAGGCACGCTCATAGAACATGACATAGCCAAGCCGGCCCCCAAGGATGATGCCGACAATGGCCCATGTGGCATAGTCTTCAAGCTGCGCGCGCGTGATGGGCGGATTGCCGATCCAAAGGGAGGCCCTTCCAATTGCACGTGCCATGACCCACCAGCCTATTGCGACGCCGACAAGATAGCCCAGAGCATACCAGCGCAGGGCGAAAGTGAAGCTGCCGAGCTCGATCGAAAAGATCTCGGGCGCGATGGCGGGGAAGGGGATGGCCATAAACATACTGCTGTGTTGAACCTCTTCTTTGGGGCAAGTCAACCTTGTCTCTGCGTGTTCAAACCCCCATATAGGGCTCAGCTCATGCGAGGAGAAGAAGATGCAGACGCGCAACAAGGTTTTTGACGACATTTCCCAAATGATGACCAACGCTATGGGCGTGGCGCAGGGCGCGAAGGATGAAGCCGAGACAGCGATGAAAAGCTGGATGGATCGCTGGCTGGCCGATCGTGACTTTGTGACCCGCGAAGAGTTCGACGCCGTGCGCGCGATGGCTCAGAAGGCCCGCGAAGAAAACGAAGCCCTGAAGATGCGCATCGACGCATTGGAAGCCAAAAAGTAATCGATCTTCAAATACCCTTGGGATTTTAGGGGTGTCTTGGAACTGTTACACGAGTGTATTCAGTGTGTTACACTCCCAACCTAGGAGAGCCGCAAGCGTGCAATATCGCGCGTGCTGCTATGACCTAGGAGACAGATCCAATGAAAAAGACGCTCGCCTGCCTGTTGGCTGCCACGTCGATGACCCCAGTTATCGCATATGCTGACGGCCACACTCTGAAACGCGTTGCCACTGTTCAGCTTGGTGCCGAAATCACCGGTATCTATGAAGAGGGCAACGACCTGTTCTTCAATACGCAGCACCCGGAAACAGAGCTGGGCAATGAATTTGCCAAGGCCAGTGTCGGTGTGATCTCCAACGTGAATTGGGACGCGGGTGAGCTGGCTGTGCCAACTGCAGATGCTGACAAGACCCGCGTTATGTCTACGCTGGGCGATTATCAGATCCTGATGCAGGAAGGTGATAACGGCGTGATGGGCGTGATCAAGACCATCGGTGGTGAGGCGCTGCTGACGTCGAACGACCCGGATTTCAACGGATATGTCAAAACTGGCGACAACACCGGCTTTCTGTTCACCAACTGGGAAAACCGTCCCGGCGGGATGAGCCGCGCCGCTTTGACCCGTGCCGAAGATGGCACTTGGTCTGTGGGTGACACCATGATGCTGGACTTCTCGTCCGTGCGTGGCACATGGGTGAATTGCTTTGGCACCATGACCCCTTGGGCGACCCCGCTGTCGTCGGAAGAGCTTTACTTTGACAACTCGGCCGACTGGAACAACCCGGGTTATAAGTATCACGAAGACCAGCTGAATCTGGCCAAATATCTGGGCGGCGAATTCCCGAACCCGTATGATTATGGCTATATCGTCGAGGTCTCTGACCCGGCTGCAACTGCTGCTCCGGTTAAGCATTTTGCGATGGGCCGTTTCAGCCACGAAAACGCGGTTGTTATGCCAGATCACAAGACGGTCTACTTGTCGGATGACGGCACAGATGTTGTGTTCTTCAAATTCGTTTCTGACAAAGAAAATGATCTGTCGGCGGGTACTTTGTACGCCGCAAAGATGGTTCAGCAGGACGACAGCAACGCTGCTGATGCCGCCACAACAGGTTTTGATGTTAGCTGGATCGAGCTGGCACATGGCACAAGCGCCGAGGTTGCAGCTTGGGTACGCGAATACGACGGCATCACTCCTGATAACTTTGTGGAAGGTCAAAACAGCTATCTGACCGAAGCGGACATCGCCTCTTGGGCAGACGGCAAAGCCGCGGACAACCGCGTGGCCTTCCTTGAAAGCCGTAAAGCCGCAGCTGCGAAAGGTGCCACCGCCGAGTTCCGCAAAATGGAAGGCGTGAACATCAACTACGAAGGCGCCAAGGATGGGTCGGTTCCATATATGTACATGGCAATGTCGTCGATCGGCAAAGGCATGGCAGACGGAGAAGGTGATGTGCGTCTGGAAGCCAACAAGTGCGGCGTTGTTTACGAAATGAAGCTGGAAGCAGATTTCGACGTGAAGACCATGGTGCCGGTTGTGGCTGGCCATGGGTACAACAAAGACAATGCGCCTAACGCTTGCCCGGTCGATTCAATCTCGAACCCAGACAACCTTGTGATCCGTCGCGATGGTTCGGTTTTGATTGGTGAAGACACCGGTAAGCACGAAAACAACGCATTGTGGGTTTGGAAGCGCAGCTAATCCGACCACATAGCTAAATAGGGAAGGGGGCGTAGGTGACTGCGCCCCATTTTCATGCGGCCTTTGGGTGCTATTTCAGGATCGGTGGTCTGTTCGGATCTGAGCCGGGGATAGTCGGCGACGGCTGAGCTGGAACCTCTGGCGCAGGCAAATCAAAGCGCAGTCCGATCGACATCATCTTTTGCGAAATTTCTTCTGTTTCGGCAAAAAAGCCGACATCCAGCTCTCCTGCATCCAGCCCTGAAAAGGTCAGCGCTTCGTTAGCAGCACCCGCCAGCGCGCGTTCAGCTCCGTCAGCCGGATTGATGAACGCCAAAAGATGCCCGCGTTTGCCATCGGTATGTCGCACGCCCGCCAAACACGCACATTCGGCCAACCCCAGCGCTGAACCCAGCTTTTCCGAAAGTGCGGTTAACAGGACGTCTGGGGCTGAGGGGGGCAGGATCTCGGCGATCTGTGCTTCGACTTCATCTGGTGCGCTGCTCAGGGTTTGTGCAAGCCAGTCCATCGCCTCGGCCGGGATCAGGATCGACGATGGGGCCACGCTCAGATTGACGCCAAGCCCAATCCCGTGACCAGACAACATGCCTGCAATCACCCGACCCGGCAGGGCTGCATAGGGGGCAGGGTTGCCGACAAATTCGGACAACCGATCTTCGCGATCAAACACCAAAACGTACTTCTCGGTCTCAAGCTCGAACAACTCGGGGTCGATATCGTCGCCTTGAGGCTCTTTTGCCAAAAGAAGGAACAGTTCGCGATCTGCCAGACGTTCGTAAAACCTTAGCCGCGCGGCATCGTCGTTCAGGTCAGCCTGCATGGCGGCGTGGGCTTTGTCCAAAGGCGTCTGTTCGCTCATGACATTCTCCGGCTAGTGTTCCAGCGCGTGGGAAACACGCAATTGCAATTCAGGCAGAAGCTCGGCCTCGAACCACGGGTTTTTCTTCAGCCATCCCGTATTGCGCCAAGACGGATGTGGCAAGGGGAAGACCCGCGGCGCATGATCGCGCCAGGATTTCACGGTGTCGGTGACAGACTTTCCTCGGCCAAGGTGTCGGGATTGGGCATACCCGCCGACAATCAATGTCAGCGGAACATCTTCAAAGTGCTGATCAACCTTGTCAGCCCATGTCTCGGAACAAATTTTTGGTGGCGGCAAGTCTGATCCCTTTGCGTCATAACCGGGAAAGCAAAAGGCCATCGGGGTTATGGCGATGCGTGTCTGGTCGTAGAAGGTGTCGCGATCGACTCCCATCCATTGCCGCAATCTGTCGCCAGATGGATCGTCGAATGGTTTGCCAGATTTGTAAACGCGCATTCCCGGCGCTTGTCCGACGATGCGCAACCGCGCTTCGGATTGAAACCACACCACGGGGCGTGGCGCATGCGAGGTTTTGGTTTGGGCAAACCGGGATTTGCATAGGGAGCAGGTGCTGATGGCGTTATGAAGCGTGGTCATTTATGAAGGGTAGGGCTCCCCTTCGCTGATTTCAATATTTCTAGCTTTGTCGAAATAAAGCTTGCGCGAGTTAATTATTTCGATATTTCTAGAAATATGAAACACGAATCTCTCGAACCCTTAAATCTAGATATTGCAGCGTCACAGTTCGCAGCACTTGGATCAGAGCATCGTCTGGGCGTACTGCGTACCTTGGTGCGCGCGGGGCCTAACGGGCTTTCAATTGGAGCCCTTGGCGATCGATGTGGAGTCACTGGATCGACCCTGACACATCACATGAAAATTCTGTCAGCTGCCGGGTTGGTGACGCAGAAGAAGCAAGGGCGCTCGATTATATGTGCCGCCGCTGAGTATGACGTGATGCGCGCGTTGTCGGACTATTTACTGTCCGAATGCTGCGCCGATTGTGCAGATGGAAAGGGCCACGATCATGGCTGATACAACGCAACCACAGCCACAGCGGCGGTTCAAACCCGATTGGGCATGGGTGTTCGTCTTGCTGTTGCCTGCCATTCTGGCGGTGCTCGACCCGGCAGAGCTGATGCCGATGATCCGGTTTGCGCTGACCGCGCTGGGCCATACAGCACCGTTCATCTTGTTTGCGATTTTGGCTGTGGCGTTTCTGAAATCCACAGGGGCCGAAAACCTTTTGGCCCGAGCCTTTGAGGGGCGCGAGACCCGCATGATTATCGTCGCCGCACTGGCAGGGGGCCTGTCGCCGTTTTGTTCGTGCGAAGTTATTCCGTTCATCGCGGCACTTCTGGCGGTCGGGGCGCCTTTGTCTGCGGTTATGGCATTTTGGCTGTCGTCGCCCTTGATGGACCCCGCCATGTTCGCAATCACTGCAGGAACTCTCGGCACTGGTTTTGCGACTGCTAAACTGGTGGCTGCAATCGGCGTTGGGCTGATGGGCGGCTTTGTTGTCAAAGTTTTTGCCACTTCGGCCGTCTTTGCCGATCCGTTAAAAAATGCGCCTGTTAAGTCCTGTTGCAGCTCGTCGTGTGGGTCTGAATCCGGAGCTGATGTGTATTCGGGTGATGTAAACTGGAAATTCTGGACCGAGTCCCATCGACGCGAAACTTTCAAATCGTCGGCGCTGGAAAACGCACTGTTCTTGGGTAAATGGTTGCTTCTGGCTTACATGATCGAAGCGTTAATGCTGCGCTACATCCCTGCCGAACTTGTGGCTCAGGTTCTGGGCGGCACAGGGATTGGTCCGATCATATTGGGCGCACTCGTAGGTGCACCGGCATACCTGAACGGCTATGCCGCCGTTCCCATGGTCGCCGCTTTGCTTGAGCAAGGTATGTCAAACGGCGCGGCCATGTCCTTCGTCATCGCCGGTGGGGTCAGTTGTATCCCGGCTGCTGTCGCGGTCTGGGCTTTGGTGAAGCCCCGTGTCTTTGCCGCTTATCTAGGGATCGCGGTTGTTGGTGCGGTTCTGGCGGGGCTCGGTTGGAGCGCAATCGCGTAAGATCAAAAAACAATGAGAGATTAAGGCGGCAGAGTTTTGCCGCCTTACCATTGTTGTTTGACGCCAATTAGATTATTTCCAATTGTAACAACATACGGTCGCGTTCCAGTCTGAAAGCCGGAGTGCGACCGGTTTGCAAGAACAGTAAAGACGGGGATTGTCATGTATCGTGTGTGGAACTTCATCACCACCTATTCGGTTCTTCTTATCAGTGGCGCTGTAATCGCCCTAGTCTGGGCAAACATTGAACCTCACTCCTATCACCATTTCGTGGAATACCCGATCTGGTTTAATGGCTGGATCGGCATCGATATCGGATATTGGGAAAAAGCCTATGGTGATGGGGCACATCACTTTGAGTATGGTGATGTCGAAAAGGTTCTGACTTTTCATTATCTTGTCAACGATGTTTTGATGGCTTTGTTCTTTGCCATTGCAGGTAAAGAAGTCTGGGAAGCTGTCATTTTGAAAAATGGCAGCTTGCGCGGAAAGAAAGCGGCAACGCCCCTTGTGGCGACGGCTGGAGGCATGCTGGGTCCGATCGCAATTTATCTGGGCATCGCTTATTTCCTTGGTTCCAGCACGTTTGATGCTGTTGCACGTGGTTGGGCGATCCCGACGGCGACCGATATCGCATTCAGCTATCTGGTTGGCCGTTTGGTCTTTGGCGCGGGACACCCTGCGGTGCGTTTCCTGTTGTTGCTTGCCATTGCGGATGACGCAGCGGGCTTGATCATTCTTGCGATCTTCTACCCGTCAGGAGAGCTGGCACCAGAATGGTTGCTTCTATCCGTCGCAGCGTCTGTCAGCGTATTTGTACTGTTCAATTGGCTGCCGCGTCGCAAAGACCGTGGGGACCAGCTGCGGCGCTATTCGACCTTTGTGCGCAAAAAGCTGGGTTGGATTCCCTACGCAATTGCGGGCTGCCTTAGCTGGTATGGTTTCGCGCAGGCGGGCATTCACCCGGCGTTGGGTCTTCTTCCGGTTATTCCGGCAATCCCGCACGCAGACCGCGCGTTTGGCATCTTCGCTGAGGCTGAGAAATACCTGACTGACACGTTGAACCAAATGGAGCACTCGCTGGCCATTCCAGTAGACATCGTACTGTTCTTCTTTGGGCTTCTAAATGCCGGGGTTGAGTTCGGTGCTATTGGCGAAGCGACCTGGCTGGTGCTTGCCGGTCTGATCATCGGGAAACCCCTAGGTGTCTTCATCATGGGGTGGATTGCGGTTGGCCCGATGCGTTTGGGACTTCCAGCTGGTATGCGATTGGTCGATCTGATTGTGATCGGATTCGTGGCTGCTATCGGGTTTACTGTTTCGCTGTTCGTAGCGGCAGTAGCCTTTGAACCGGGCCCGGTTCAGGACGCGGCAAAGATGGGTGCGTTGTTCAGCTTCGGCGCGGTGTTCTTGTCCTTCATTGCGGGCAAGATTTTCAAGGTCGAAAAGCAACACGGCTGATCAAGATCCGGTCCTCACTGAGGATCTCCTAAAGCCTGTAATTCAAGGGAAGCGTCAGTCATTCTGGCGCTTTCCCCTTTTTTTCACAAAGATCCACGCTAAGTCTTACGGTGAAACAGACATAATTTCGCCGAAATGGCGGCCTATAGCTCTTAGTTAAGATAATTCGTCTAAGAGGGATTGAGGCAACTTCAGGTATCGGGGCGCACATGCTCGAATTCAGGAATGTCAGCAAGTCCTTTTGGACCGGCAAACAGCGCAAGGTCATACTTGACCAGGCCTCCTTTCGGGTTGAGCTGGGCAAATCCCTTGGCATTCTGGCGCCTAACGGAACCGGCAAAACGACGCTGATCAACATGATGGCTGGACTGGAAAAACCGGATGAGGGCGAGATCGAGCGCGGTTGCCGAATTTCCTTTCCATTGGGTTTCATGGGGGGGGTGATAGGAAAGCTTTCAGCGCGCGATAACGCCCGCCATATTGCACGACTATATGGTCTAGATCCGGATTACCTTGAGGCCTTCACCAGGTGGCTGTGCAATCTGGAAGAATACTATGATTTCCCATTGGCAACCTACAGTGGTGGTATGCGCGCAAGGTTTACGTTCTCGCTTCTTTTGGCGATGGATTTTGACATCTATCTGATTGATGAAGGTATGCCGCAAACAACTGATGCAGAGTTTAACCGTCGGGCAGGAACCGTGTTACAAGACCGCTTGAAAGACGCTACGGTTATTGTGGTATCACACCAGGCGCAAACGCTAGAAAAGCTGTGCACATCAGCGGCGGTCCTGACCAACGGCCAGTTTTACCAGTTCGATACTTTAGAAGAAGCGAAACAGCTCTATGACTATCAGACCCATGGCTAACCGTTATCGCATACGGCGTGGAACGACCGCAGCTTCAGGGGCTGAGGATGAGGACACGCGCGAAGATTCTAACGCGAACGAGAGTGCGGATTCTGTAGGTGAAAGTCAGGATCAGACCGAAGAAGCCGTGGCGCGCGTTGTTAAGAGCGAGCCTGACCAACCTGAATCCGGCTCTAACCCTGAGCCAAATCCGTTGGAGCAGATGGCACAACAATCGCAAGAAGACGGCTTGCCGCCCTTAGGCGGAGCAAAGTCGGCACAGAAAGCCGCGAATACTTCTAACACGTCAGGAGATGCAGCAGAGATTGACAAGGTCCACAAAGAAGGGCTGACGGGTCGACAACTGCGCATGGCACGCCGCGTGGCACAGAAACACGGAATTCAGGCTGAAACCGATCAGGAAGCTGTCTATCGACTTAGATTGGCGGGAATTGACCCCTTCAAACGCGCCAACATGCTTGAACTGGTTGAAGGCGAAGGTATGGGGGCGTCTGCGAACCTGCCCCAGCCGGTAATACAGCCAGGTATGCCGGGGCCAGGGGTTATTGATGCGGCAGAGCGCGCCCGCTCGGTCATGGATATTCAACGCGATATTGCACGTCGCCGCCGCCGCAACATGCGTATGCTGCTGTTGCGGCTGTTGTTCTTTGTCGTTCTGCCGTCGATCGTGGCGGGATACTATTATCTCAGCATCGCGACCCCAATGTATGCCACGAAGTCCGAGTTTGTTATTCAACAAGCCGATGGAAGTGGAGGCAGTGGGGCAGCAGGGCTGTTTGCTGGCACCGGGCTCGCGTCAAGCCAAGACAGTATCGGGGTGCAGGGTTATTTGACTTCACGCGAAGCTATGCTGAGGCTAGATCGCGACGTTGGTTTCAAATCTCATTTCAGCGATGAAAACATTGATCTTGTGCAACGGCTCGATCCCGAAGCCAGCAATGAGGCGGCATATAAGACCTACAAGAAGCGGGTGAAAATCGGCTTTGATCCAACCGAAGGCATCATCAAGATGGAAGTTATCGCGGCCACACCAGAGGTCAGCGAGCAATATTCGAAATCATTGATCGCCTATGCGGAAGAGCGTGTCGACAACCTGACACAGCGCAAACGCAAAGATCAGATGGAGGGCGCGCAAGAAAGCTATGAAGATGCTGAGCGCGAAATGTTGGCCGCGCAGGACCAGGTGTTGGTGCTGCAAGAAACGATGGGTGTTTTTGATGCAACTTCGGACGCGTCGTCACTCATGTCTCAGATCACCACATATGAGCTGCAATTGCAGGACAAGCGCCTGCGGCTCGAGCAGCTGTTGGACAATGCCAGTCCAAATAAGGCTCGCGTCGATGGGGTCACAGGGGACATCACTCGACTGGAAACGCTGATTGCCGAGTTGCGTGGCAAGTTAACGAATACGGGCGGCGAGAATGGCTCGTTGGCGTCTATCAGTGGGCAGTTGCGGATTGCGCAAACCAATTTGGAAACCCGGACTTTGCTTATGCAGCAGGCATTGCAACAGCTTGAAATGGCCCGGATCGAAGCCAACAAGCAGACCCGATATCTGTCTACCAATGTCAGCCCTGTGGCCCCCGACCAGCCTACCTATCCACGGGCATTTGAAAACACACTTCTGGCCTTCCTGATTTTTTCGGGGATCTATCTGATGCTCTCTCTGACAGCGTCGATCCTACGTGAACAAATCTCGTCCTGATATGAAAGAGGTTACGATAGGTCAGGTTCGGTTTGGCAACCATTTGCCTTTGGCCGTGATTTCTGGCCCGTGTCAATTGGAGACCCGCGATCATGCGCTGTTCCTAGTCGAAAAGTTGAAAGCTGCTTGTGATGCGGCCGGGTTGGGTTTGGTATTTAAGGCATCATTTGACAAAGCCAATCGCACTTCGCATCGCGGAGAACGCGGGCCGGGTCTGGATGCTGGGTTGGACATACTTGCTGCTGTTAAAGCCGAGGTCGGGGTGCCCATTCTGACCGATGTTCACTTGCCCGAGCAATGCCACGCAGTGGCTGAGGTTGCTGATGTGCTTCAAATCCCAGCATTCCTCTGCAGGCAAACCGATCTTCTGAGGGCAGCCGCAAGAACCGGAAGGCCGGTGAATGTCAAAAAGGGACAGTTCATGGCGCCGTGGGACATGGCGCATGTCACCGAGAAGATGATCGATGCCGGGAACTCTCAAATAATGCTGACCGAGCGTGGGACAAGCTTTGGCTACAACACTTTGGTGACGGACATGCGTGCTTTGCCACAAATGGCGGAAATGGATTTTCCGGTAATTATGGATGCAACGCATGCCGTTCAAATGCCGGGCGGACAGGGTAAATCCTCTGGCGGTCAGCGAGCCTTTGCACCTGTTTTGGCGAGGGCGGCGGTTTCCATTGGTGTGGCAGGCGTGTTCATCGAAACGCATCAAGATCCCGATAATGCCCCTTCAGACGGACCCAACATGATCCCAGTTGATCAGATGCCATCCCTTCTGAACGACCTGGCGGCGTTTGACAGTCTGGCCAAATCGCGCCCAATTGCCGATCGAATGTCGTGACCTTGCGCTATTGCTTATCTGGCTTTCGCGAGTCAGACGTACTCATGGTTATGACCCTGAACAACTAAACTGCGCTGACAACCTAGTGAGATCTCTTTGGATCCCGAAAGGGACCATGGCCGAAATCTCAAATGTCTTCTTATGATCAATGTTGTAGCAAATATTGAAGCTTCATGGTGTTAAGTTAATACCGTTTGGTTCCAACGAAGATCAGATTGCTAGTGCATTTTGCTAACTACAACATGCCGTGGGAAATTCCGCCAAAATCCGCTATTTTAGGGTTGCGTCCTGTTCGGCCTTTAGCTAGTTAATCGCCCACAGTTGGGGTGTAGCCAAGTGGTAAGGCAACGCTTTTTGGTAGCGTGTACCGTAGGTTCGAATCCTACCACCCCAGCCAATACTCATAACAGTTTCATAGCAGTACGAGTTTTCGGATTCTTGCCCGTTTATACCGGGGCCTTTCAGGGTGTCCGGCAACTTCAGACCCTGATCCTGCCCCGCTGAAGTGTTCCGACCCTTTAGTTAGTAAACGGAGGATCAGATATGGGAACAAGCGACACATACCGGAAGAGATTGTCTTGAAGTTACGGCAGGTTGAGGTGAGGTGAAGGGGTTGTGGGGCGAACTCACGCTGAATGGAGACTGGCAAGCGAAAAAATGCACAGCCGGTTTTCTCTAGATTGTCACTTGTCCCGCTTGAATCGCGACTTGTTCGCCATGAAGCCCATCGTATGTTGGGGCAAAAAATGTAGCTTTCAGCATTCTTTCCCTTTCTCGATCCGTATGGCGGGGCGAAAGCACACTCTCGCATTTGTTTAGGGAATGTGTGGAGCCTCAGCGAAACGAATTGCCAGATATTCTACCAGCGGAAAGCCTGAAATTACAAAGGGCCGCAAGACGCGGCCCTTTTTCGTCTTTCTTGCAGACGGTCAATCAGCCTGCTTTTTGGATCTCTGCAAAACCAACGCATCAAACGTGTAGACCAAGATCGCTGCACCAACTGCGCCCATAGCCGCAATTCCTAGAAGGATGATCACGTCAATCGGCCCTCCGATGTCGGAAAAGCTGGAATGGGTCATCTTTTGCACGAACAAAACCGCGACGACCGCCCCGATGGGCATAGACAGTTGTGCGCGCAGGAATTTATGCCAACTGACCGCGCGGTCACGGATCAGGACGTAGATGTAGGCCAGTGTGATCACCGCGGCCAGCACGACCATCACCCAGAACAATGTCGGGCCAAAGATCTCTTCAAAGACGGCAATTAACGTTCCGAAGGTAAGCTCTTTCATGGGTCATGTCCTCCTTATGCGTCGCCACGGATCATGGCGTTATAGGTTGCTTTCAGGGCAACCTCTTTCATCAGCCAGCTGATCCACAGTTCTTCAAGCGGCGCAATCACACCGGGAAAGCTGGGGGTCAGATTGTTGTCGTAGTCAAACTCGATCAGCATCGCACGGCCAACGCGGGTGATTAGCGGGCACGAGGTGTAGCCGTTGTAGCTCGCGTCGCTTGTGGTGCCGGTTATCTGCGCGATCAGATGTTCTTCGACCACTGGGACCTGCCATTTAACGCTGGCTGCCGTTTTCCCTTTTGGAACGCCTGCGATGTCGCCAACCGCAAAAACGTTGTCAAAGAAGTTGTGGCGCAAGGTATGTTTGTCGACGGCTGCCCAACCCCGTCCATCCCAGCTTCCGGGATCGGTCAGGGCCGAGTTGCGAACAACATCTGGGGCCTGCTGCGGCGGTACGATATGCAGATAGTCATATGGCATCTCGGTATCGCCGTTTTCGGTCTCAAATGTTGCGGTCTTTTTGCCCGCATCCACCGACTTCAGAACATGGCTGTAATGGGGGGTGATGTCGCGTTGCCCAAACAGCATCCGCAGTTTTTCCGAGATGATGGGAACGCCAAACAGACCATCATTATGGGCCATGTAGTTGATGTCCAACTTGGATGCGCCAGCTTTGCGCGCGATGTCATCGATTAGGAATGTGTGTTTGATGGGCGCGCCCGCGCATTTCATTTCGGTCGCGGGGCGGGTGAAGATGCCGACGCCGCCCTCTTCGGTAAAGCGGCCAGCGGACTCCCATGTTTTTGCGGCATAGTCTGGTCCGGCATATAGCGACCCGATACCATCCTTGCCGATCATATCCATCTCGAAGCCTTCGATGGCGCTGTAGTTCAGCACAAGGCCAGTGGCCAGAACAAGGAAGTCATAGGGGACGGCTTGGCCGCTATCTGTCATCACCTTTTGCGCATCAGGATCAATCTCTGCTGCGCGTTCAGCGATCCAATTGATGTCCTTAGGCAACCAGCTACCGGTTTGCGAAACCGAGTAGTTGGCAGGTTTCAAACCCGCTGCGATCAACGAAAAGCCGGGCTGGTACCAATGTTCCATACGTGGATCAATGATAGTGATTTCTGCCCCGTTCAGTCGACGGACAAGGCGATTGGCCAAAGCGGTGCCCGCAGCACCAGCACCCAGAATGACAATTTTGGCTTTTGTGTTCACTGTTTTGGGGGCGGCGGCGGTGGCCCCCGTTGCCATCAGAGCACCTGCACCTGCGGCAAGGCTAAGAAATCCCCTGCGCGTTGCATTGAACGAATGTGTCATGAGCTCCCTCCAATCAGACAATTATGAATTCTATAGTGTCTCTATGCCTGTTAAATATTCACGTCTATGAATTTGTTAAACATCTAGGGGCGGTTCAATGACGCAGCGGGATTGGATCGTGGTCGGAATGCGGCTATGAAGTTGAAAAAGGCGCTTTGTGTTGCCTTTGAAGATATTGCCCCGCCAACAACAGTTTGGTATACAGCGGCATACAGCAGCCAATCCCGGTGCATGAATAGATTCTATCGCGCTGGGAAACGGGCTGCATCCAACTCGAAATCGTAGGGACCGTCATGAGCTTGTACACCGACTACCTAAATGAGATTGAAACACGCAAAGGTGAGGGTCTGCACCCCAAGCCGATCGATGATGGCGCGCTGGTGGGGGAACTGATTGAACAGATCAAAGATACCGGCAATGCGCATCGCGATGAATCGCTGAATTTCTTTATTTATAACACGCTGCCGGGCACAACGAGCGCCGCTGGCATCAAAGCGAAGTTCCTGAAGGAAATCATTCTGGACGAAGCTTCGGTTGCAGAAATCTCGGGCGAGTATGCCTTTGAACTTCTGTCGCACATGAAAGGCGGTCCTTCGGTAGAGGTTTTGCTGGATCTGGCGTTGGGCGATAACGCAGCGATTGCTGCGCAGGCCGCAGATGTTCTGAAAACACAAGTATTCTTGTACGAAGCGGACACCGATCGTCTTGAAGCGGCATATAAGGCTGGCAACGCCATCGCCAAAGAGCTGCTGGAAAGCTACGCCAAGGCTGAGTTTTTCACCAAATTGCCCGAAGTCGAAGAAGAGATCAAAGTCGTCACCTACATCGCTGGTGTGGGCGACATCTCGACCGACCTCATGTCGCCGGGTGCCGAAGCGCACTCGCGTGCCGACCGCGAATTACACGGTCAGTGTTTCAGCACACCAGAAGCTCAGGCTGAGATCCGTGCATTGCAAAAGGCACATCCCGATGCTCGCGTGATGATGATCTCGGAAAAAGGCACCATGGGTGTGGGATCATCGCGTATGTCGGGGATCAACAACGTGGCCTTGTGGATGGGCGAACAAGCCAGTCCTTATGTGCCGTTCATCAATATCGCCCCCGTTGTGGCTGGCACAAATGGTATCTCGCCGATCTTCTTGACCACCGTGGGTGTAACCGGCGGCATCGGAATTGATCTGGACAACTGGGTCAAGAAACTGGATGCCGACGGCAACGTGGTTGAAGACGAAGACGGTGAAGCCGTTCTGGAAGAGGCCTATTCGGTCGCGACCGGCACTGTTCTGACCATCAACACGAAAACTAAGACTCTGCATGATGCATCGGGCGCTGAGCTGAAAAGCGTCGCAGCCGCCTTCACACCGCAAAAGATGGAGTTCATGAAGGCTAGCGGTTCCTACGCAGTGGTCTTCGGCAAGAAGCTTCAGACATTCGCAGCTGAAGCTTTGGGGCAGGAGCTGAAATCGGCTTATGCACCGTCGCAAGAGATCACAGTTGACGGGCAGGGCCTGACTGCAGTTGAAAAGATCTTCAACCGGAATGCGCGTGGTGTAACCCCGGGCAAAATCCTGCACGCCGGTTCGGACGTGCGCGTCAAGGTGAACGTGGTCGGCTCGCAGGACACCACAGGCCCAATGACCGCGCAGGAACTTGAGGCTATGGCCGCCACTGTGATCTCGCCCTTGGTTGACGTGGGTTATCAGTCGGGTTGCCACACTGCATCGGTCTGGGACAAGAAGGCTCAGGCCAACATCCCTAAACTGATGCAATTCATGAACGATTTTGGCCTTATTACCGCGCGGGATCCGAAGGGTGTTTATCATTCGATGACCGACGTGATCCATAAAGTGCTGAATGACATAACTGTGGATGACTGGGACGTCATCATTGGCGGCGACAGCCACACTCGAATGTCGAAAGGCGTAGCCTTCGGGGCGGATTCAGGCACTGTGGCCCTGGCGCTGGCGACCGGCGAAGCGGCCATGCCTGTCCCGGAATCGGTCAAGGTGACCTTCAAGGGTGCAATGGCCGACCACATGGATTTCCGCGACGTGGTACATGCCACCCAGGCTCAAATGCTGGACCAGCACGGCGACAACGTGTTCCAGGGACGCATCATCGAAGTGCATATCGGCACCCTTCTGGCCGACCAGGCCTTTACCTTCACTGACTGGACCGCTGAAATGAAGGCAAAGGCGTCGATCTGTATCTCGAACGATGAGACGCTGATCGGCTCACTGGAACTGGCCAAATCGCGCATCCAGATCATGATCGACAAGGGCATGGATAACGCGGCCAAGACGCTTCAGGGTTTGATCGCCAAGGCGGACAAGCGCATCGCTGAGATCACATCGGGCGAAAACCCCGCTTTGACCCCGGATGACAACGCCAAGTATTTTGCCGAGGTCGTGGTAGATCTGGACCAGATCGTCGAGCCGATGATCGCCGACCCAGACGTCGACAATGTCGACGTGTCGAAGCGCTATACCCACGATACAATCCGCCCAATCTCGTACTACAAGGCCGAGAAACAGGTGGATCTGGGTTTCGTTGGCTCATGTATGGTGCACAAGGGCGACATAAAAATCGTGGCCCAGATGCTGAAGAACCTTGAAAAGGCCCATGGCAAGGTCGAATTCAATGCGCCGCTGGTTGTGGCCGCTCCGACCTACAACATCGTCGACGAACTGAAAGAAGAGGGTGACTGGGAGATTCTCCAGAAGTATTCGGGCTTTGAGTTTGACGACCTGTTCCCAAAAACGCAGGCGCGCACCGAGTACGAGAATATTCTCTACCTCGAGCGTCCTGGTTGTAGCCTTTGCATGGGGAACCAGGAAAAGGCGGAAAAGGGGGATACGGTTCTGGCCACATCGACCCGCTTGTTCCAGGGTCGTGTTGTGGCGGATGCGCCGGACAAGAAAGGTGAAAGCCTGTTGGGCTCAACCCCGGTGGTCGTGCTCTCTGCAATCCTGGGCCGAACACCCACGCTGGAGGAATACAAGGCTGCTGTCGATGGCATCGATCTGACCAGATTTGCGCCGCCATTGACGATCCCTTCAACAGCAAAATCGGCGCATTTCTAAGAGAAGTGCATCGCGTTCAAGAGGCGTGAACAGCACCGTCTGTCGTTTTGCGGAACTAAGAGAAATAGACCACCGGCGCAATCCGGTGGTCTTTTTTGTTGTTGTGAGAAATTCGGCTTCTTGAAATCTCATCTTGTGCCACGACAGAGGAGCATTTGCGTGTAGCATCCGGAGATCAAACTGTACTCGGACATCATAGATGAGTGGAAGAAACAGAATCTGGTTTCGAGAGCAGATCGGGAAGTTTTGCAGTTGGCAGACGAAGTAAGATTGCAGTGGGGCAAATATTTATCTGAAGATATTTTGTTCCCACCAACTATGTTTGCTTGTATCGCATAAGGTAACTGGAGGCAGTGAAACTGTCGCGATAAGTACGTAAAAAAAATAAACAATTGGAATATGCCAGTTTATTTGGCAAAACTTGGCAAAACAAAAAATCGGAGATCTCCGCTATGCTTGCTTCTGAACGACATGCGATAATCCTGCAGGAAGCGGCACACCAACCTGCGATTTCCATTCGTTACCTCACAGAACGGCTTGGCGTATCACGCGAAACCGTTCGCAAGGATATTGAGCTACTGGCGCAGGCGGGTGAACTGAAACAGGTGCGCGGAGGCGCAACAAGTGTGCGCAAACATGAGCCGCCCCTAGTTGATCGATCTCTCAGCAACCCTGAAGGAAAAAAGCAAATTGGTTTATGTGTCGCGCAAATGATTCCGGATGGTGCCAGTGTTATTATCGACAATGGGTCAACGACACTTGCAGCCGCCCAGGAACTTGCGCGCAGTAGGGCTAATTTAACAATCTATACCAATGATTTAGTGATTGCATCGTTGATGTCCCCGTGTGCTGAGGTGACGCTGCTTGGTGGGCGATTGAATGACTTAGAAAATGCAACAATGGGGATGGATACGCTTGACCATCTTGGACGATTTCATGCGGAGTATTCCCTGATTGGTAATGGCGGGATTAGTGCCCGCGCGCTGTTGACTGACTTCTCAATAGAAGCGGCCAATTTGCGGCATTTGATGATGCAGCGCTCTCAGCGCCCCTTGATTTTGGCCGATCACAACAAGTTTGGTGTGGTGGGGCAGGTGGTGATGAAGCCGTTGCCTCCGTCTGCCGCTCTTGTTGTTGATAAAAGCCCACCCGCGGAATTGGCAGACGTCTTGGCGCGAGAAAAGTTAGAGGTAATAGTGGCGTAATGCCAAAATAAGAAAGTAATTGCCAAAAATTGCAAAATATCGCTAGGGTGTTGGAAACGAATCCCACCGCATGGAGCGATGCAATGGCTGACACCACCCTTCCTACCTCGGCGCAATACGTCATAATCGGGGGCGGCATTGTCGGTTGCTCTGTTGCCTATCACCTGACAAAAATGGGGCACAAAGACGTTGTCCTTCTTGAGCAGGGCCAGCTGAGCTGTGGCACCACATGGCACGCTGCCGGGCTTGTTGGCCAATTGCGCAGTCAACCCGCGATGACCAACCTGATCCGCTACTCGACCGAGCTATATTCGCAGTTGGAGCAGGAAACTGGTCTGGCCACAGGCTGGAAAGAATGTGGGTCTGTAACGGTAGCTCGGACCGACGATCGTATGACCATGCTGATGCGCACTGCTGCCGCTGCGCGTGCACAGGGGGTCGAGGTTGAGGTGATCACCCCTCAAGAAGCACAGAATAAATGGCCGGTGATGCAGGTCGACGACGTCAAGGGCGGGTTGTGGATGCCCGGTGACGGCAAGGCCAACCCCACAGACTTGACCCAATCCCTGGCAAAAGGTGCACGTACGGGTGGCGCTAAGGTTATCGAAGGGATCAAAGTCACTGACATTCTGACCAAGGAAGGCACTGTCACTGGTGTTGCAACCGATCAGGGCACCATCAAGGCCGAGTTCGTGGTGAACTGTGCCGGTCAATGGGCGCGTCAGGTTGGCAAGATGTGCGGCGTGAACGTACCGCTCCATTCGGCCGAACACTACTATATCGTGACCGAGCAGATCGAGGGAGTGAACCCCGAATTACCCGTGTTACGCGACCCTGATGGCTTCATCTATTTCAAGGAAGAAACCGGTGGTCTGGTCATGGGCGGTTTCGAACCAGATGCCAAACCATGGGGCATGGATGGGATCCCCGATAACTTCTTCTTCCAACTTTTGGAAGATGACTGGGACCAATTTGAAATCCTGATGGAAAATGCACTGATCCGTGTGCCGAAGATGGCTGATGCCGGAGTGCGTCAGTTCTATAATGGCCCGGAAAGCTTCACGCCCGACAACAACTATCTTCTGGGCGAAGCGCCGGAATTGAAAAACTTCTTTGTTGGTGCTGGCTTCAACTCGATGGGGATCGCCAGTGCCGGTGGGGCAGGGCGCGCATTGGCGGAATGGATTGTCGAAGGTGCGCCAACCTCTGATCTGTTCGCCGTTGATATCCGCCGTTTTGCCAACTTCAACAACAACCCTACCTGGCTGCATGATCGTGTGAAGGAAACGCTGGGATTGCACTATGCCATGCCTTGGCCGAACCGCGAGCTGGAAACAGCGCGCCCGTTCCGACGGTCAGCTCTCTATGATCGGTTGGCTTCGAAAAACGCTGTGTTTGGCTCCAAGATGGGTTGGGAGCGGGTGAATTACTTCGCTGCCGAAGGTGAAAAGCCTGAAATCGAATACAGTTTTGGCCGCCAGAACTGGCATGACAATGTTAGCAAGGAGCACAAAGCCACCCGCGAGGCGGTGACGTTGTTTGACCAAAGTTCGTTCTCGAAGCTTCTGGTCCAAGGCCGTGACGCCTGCGCGGAACTGAACCGGATTTGCGCAGCGAATGTCGACGTGTCAGTTGGGCAAACGGTCTATACTGGGCTTTTGAATGAGCGAGGCGGGTATGAGTCCGATCTCACCGTGCTGCGTTTGAAAGAGCAAGAGTTCATGCTGATCACCGGGTCTGCGCAAACCGTGCATGACGCCGATTGGGTCCGCAAAAATTTCAGCGAAGACAGCCATGTGTTCTTAACCGATGTAACGGCCGCTTGGTCAGTCCTGTCTGTCATGGGGCCAAAGTCGCGCGATGTATTGAAGAAGCTTACCAAGGCCGATTTGTCGAACGCGGCTTTCCCCTTCGCCACAGTGCAAGAAATCGACCTGGGCTATGCCACTGTCTTGGCGAACCGCATGACCTATGTTGGCGAACTGGGATGGGAGCTAATCGTGCCGGTGGAATTCACCGCGGGCGTCTATGACGACCTGATGCGTGAAGGGGCGGAATTTGGCATGACCGACGCAGGTTACTATGCACTCGAAGGTCTGCGGATCGAGAAAGGGTTTCGCGCCTGGAGCCGCGAGCTCACTCCGGACATTTCGCCAATCCAAGCTGGGCTGAACTTCGCCGTAGATTACGATAAGCCGGGCGGGTTCATCGGGAAAGAGGCGCTGCTGGCGGCTAAGGAGAGCCCCGATCACCTGAAAACCCGGATCGTGCAACTGGTGCTTGAAGATTGTGATGCCCAACTTTGGGGTGGCGAGGCTGTTCTTAACAATGGTGTCGAAATTGGTGAAGTGCGCTCAGCGGCTTATGGGCACACACTTGGGACCGCAGTGGCGCTATGCCAACTGGACGCACCCGAACGTGTGACGGCAGACTACATTCGGGCCGGCACCTTCGAGATCGACCTGGCCGGAGTGAAATACGCCGCCGTTGCACATTTGCGCTCGCCCTATGACCCGAAAGGGGAACGCACCAAGGCGGATGGTTGAATTCCCCTGATCCCAGTGGAGGACAAGTCATGAAACATGACCCTGCCAATCTGAATAGTTCACAGAGAGTCACGTCCGTTGGCTTTCTGTGCCTCGAAGGATTGCCGCTCGACCAGCTTTCCGTTGCTTTCAGGTATCTGAAAGCGGCGAACCAGTTCGCAACGGGAACGTTATTTCATACTCAGATTGTCTCACTGTCAGGAGGTGAGATTGAATGTGAATGTGGTTTGACGGTTAGCACAAACGCTTTGCCGGTGGATCACAGCCCATTCCAATACTTGTTTGTATTTGGAGGTATCTCGCATCAGGCGGAGGATCTTGCTCGATTGCGTATGATCCTGAGACGGCATCTTAGCGCAGGATCCGTTGTGGCCGTTATTGAGAATGCCGTCCTTCAAGTGGCAAGCACGGGTGTATTAGACCAAGCTGACATCTGTGCAACGCGTCAAGTTCAGACCATTCTGGCGGAACGCTTCTCTCAGGTTAGTGTGCTTGACCAACCTCATAGTACCGTTGGAAATCTGTGGTCCGCCGTTGGTCAGTTTGCTCTTCTAAATCTGATGTCAAATCTGGTGACGCAATCAGCAGGGCAACGGGTTAAGGCTGAACTGGCCAGATGCTTTTTCGGATACCACCAAAGCAACATGGCCGAGTCTGACGCTAAGTTGTTGCAATCCTGCTCAGAACCCGCAACCACCGGCGACCCGGTGGTAGACAAGGCAATAGAAATCTTCCGCGAGAACCTAGAGGTGCCACTATTGTTGCAGCAGGTCGGGCAGCAGGTCGGGATTTCAGTTCGACAACTTGAAAGAAAATTTCTTGTTGTCACAGGGTTGTCACCAAAAGCTTTCTATTTGGCCGAGCGTCTAGAGAGGGCTGATATAATGATCAGAGGGACAAACTTACCTATGCTGGAAATCGCTCTGGCCTGCGGTTTCGGCTCGTACTCGTCATTTTCGCAGCGTTTCCGAAAGAGCTTTGGACGAACTCCAGTCCGCAGACGGATGTCCGCGAGGATTGGGTGAAATGTGCAAAAAAATTATGGGTTTATTCAAAATGGGGGTGACTAAACCATAACTAAAACTAATGATGTTGTAGGATTTATCAACTTTTCTTGTTGATGAAACCTGCCAAACTAAACTTGGTTACTGAAACGCAGAAGAATCCAGAACCTGGTTTGAACGACCAACAGAGGAGAAAAATATGAAACGATTGTCATCCATTCTTACCACTGCGGCGGCGGGTGCATTGCTGGCCACAAGCGCGCTGGCTGATACAGAACTCACTGTTTATACTGCGGTCGAAGCAGAAGACTTGGCCCGTTATGCTGAAAAATTCAATGAATCGCACCCAGACATCAAGATCAATTGGGTACGTGACTCGACCGGCATCATCACCGCGAAGCTACTGGCTGAACGTGATAACCCACAAGCTGACGTTATTTGGGGTCTGGCCGCTACTTCGCTGCTTTTGCTGAAATCCGAAGGCATGCTGGAAGCCTATGCGCCGGCAGGTGTCGAAAGCCTTGACGCCAAGTTCGTTGATGGTGACAACCCGCCTGCTTGGGTGGGCATGGACGCATGGGTGGCATCAGTATGCTACAACACCGTTGAAGCTGAAAAGAATGGCCTAACTCCGCCAGCATCTTGGAAAGATCTGACCGACGCCCAGTACAAAGGTCATGTGATCATGCCAAATCCGAACTCTTCGGGCACTGGCTTCTTGGACGTTTCCAGCTGGTTGCAGCTGTTTGGTGAAGAAGGTGGTTGGGAATACATGGATGCGCTGCATGAAAACATTGCGCGCTACACCCATTCCGGTTCTAAGCCTTGTAAACTAGCTGCTGCCGGTGAGATCCCGATCGGTGTATCCTTCGCATTCCGCGGCGCCAAGTCGAAGGCCGCTGGTGCACCGCTTGAGGTGATCGTTCCGAGCGAAGGCGTAGGCTGGGATATGGAAGCCACAGCAATTGTCGCAGGCACCGATGATCTAGAAGCTGCAAAGAAACTGGTCGACTTCACAGTCACCAAGGAAGCCAACGAGATGTATAACGTGGGTTATGCAGTTGTTGCCTATCCGGGAATCGCCAAACCGGTTGAGCATTTCCCAGATGGTCTGCTTGACGCAATGATCGAAAACGACTTCGAATTTGCTGCGAACAATCGGGCCGCCATCCTTAAGGAATGGCAAGCTCGTTACGACGGCAAATCTGAAGCCAAGTAAAAACACCGCGCGAGGGGCGAGCTTCTTGCTTCTCGCGCAACCACTCTCTTTCCACACACAAAACTGTCTCGCGGTGCCAGGACATTGATTCCTTGCAATGCAAAGACTTAAGGAACATTCCCGTGACGCAAGAAAACGCATCTGGTGAACTCTACCTGAGTATCGAAAATCTTTGGAAAGCGTTTGGCGACTTTTTGGCGCTAAAGGACATCTCGCTTGATATCAAGGAAAGCGAATTCATCTGCTTCTTAGGCCCATCTGGTTGTGGGAAGACCACGTTGCTTCGTGCAATTGCTGGCCTTGATCTGCAAACAAAGGGCACCATCATGCAGGATGGTAAAGATGTCTCCAATCTGCCCCCATCCGAGCGCGACTTTGGTATCGTCTTTCAGTCATATGCTTTGTTCCCAAACCTGACGATCGAGAAAAACATCGCCTTTGGCCTTGAAAACACTGGGCGCAGCAAGTCAGAAATCGCTGTGCGCGTGGACGAATTGTTGAATCTCGTGGGCCTGCCAGACCAAGGCAAGAAGTACCCGGCACAATTATCGGGCGGTCAACAACAACGGATCGCATTGGCTCGCGCAATCGCCACAAGCCCCGGCTTGCTTTTGCTTGATGAGCCTCTTTCAGCATTGGATGCAAAAGTACGGGTCCACCTTCGACATGAAATTCACGAATTGCAGCGCCAGCTCGGAGTGACCACCGTGATGGTGACACACGATCAGGAAGAAGCGCTGGCCATGGCAGACCGGATTGTGGTGATGAACCACGGCGTGATCGAACAGATTGGTTCCCCAACAGAAGTGTATCGCGAGCCCAAGAACCTGTTTGTGGCCGACTTCATCGGTGAAATGAACCAGATCGAAAGCTTGGTTACAAAAGGGGGTCGTTTGTCTGTTGGCGAAAAAACCTTTGCCTGTCACGAACATGAGTTTTCGGATGGGACTCCCGTTGTTGCAGCCGTTCGCCCGGAGGACGTTATCCCGCACGAAGAGGGCTATACTTCCGAAGATCCAAATCGGAACTGCATTGACGCAATGCTACATGAAATGGAGTTCCTTGGCTCGTTTTGGCGTTGCCGTCTGCGTAACGAGCGTTTCGGGGAGTCCGAGCTGATCGCCGACTTTTCGATCAACGCTGTGCGTCGACTGGGGCTTGGTGAAGGGAGATCGATGGTCATTGAGCTGCCAGAAGACCGCCTGATGGCATTTGAGCGTCCGGAGGCATCAAAATGAGTAGCCCGACAACCGATCTTACAACTTTGCCTGACGGCCCGGTGGTCAAGGGCAAGGTCAGCCGAGATGACCTCATCATGCGAAGTGGCATGATTGTTATTGCACTCTACCTTATCGCCACAATGGTATTGCCGCTTTATGCCATGCTGTCGAAATCCTTTTCGACATATCGGTTTGAATTATCTCAGTATGAATTCCAGGTTACCGATGAAGCCGGTGTTTTTGATGGGACCATCCTGTCTGCTGAGAACTTGAACACAAGCACCCGGGCCTTTGAGGATTTGGACCTAAGCACGGGATCTGATGGGCGACTAGGTGTGACTGCGCTTTTCCCAGACTTCAGTTTCCGCAGCCCGGTAATGTACCAGATCCGGAATACCTCGGATGAAGGGCGATTCCTTGTGGGGTCGACTTTGCAGGACACTACAGAGTGGGTGACGCTGGACAGCAACACCTTCAGGCGGGTGCAATTGCGCCCGGTAAAATCCACTGGGATGGATAACTTTATCAGCTATTTTTCGACGCCAGCTTTGTTCAATTCCATCAAGAACTCGCTGTGGATTTCTGTGGTGTCGACGATCGTCACGGTGACGTTGGCTTTCTGGTTTGCCTATGCGCTCAATCGCAGTTGCATGCGCTACAAAGGATTGTTTCGTCTTGTGGCGATGGCACCTATCCTCGTGCCCTCACTGTTGCCTGGAATTGCTCTGGTTTACCTTTTCGGCAACCAAGGCATGCTCAAAGAGCTCTTGTTTGGTGCAAGCATTTATGGGCCGATCGGAATCGTCATCGGCTCGATTTTCTTCACCTTTCCACATGCTTTCCTGATCATCTCTACGGCTTTGGCCATTTCGGATGGGCGCCTTTATGAGGCGGCTACAAGCCTGAGATCGACGCCCTGGCGGACCTTTTGGACGGTCACAATTCCTGGCGCGCGATACGGTTTGATTTCTGCAGCGTTTGTGGTCTTCAACCTGGTCATCACCGATTTTGGCCTGCCCAAAGTGATTGGTGGTCAGTTCAATGTTTTGGCGGTGGATATCTACAAGCAGGTGATTGGTCAGCAGAACTTTGAGATGGGTGCGGTGGTGTCGGTGGTCCTGATTGTCCCGGCAATACTAGCCTTCGCGATTGATCGACTGGTGCAATCGAAACAAGTGGCTGCGCTGTCAGCCCGTTCAGTTCCCTATCAGCCGACGCCAAACGCAAAAACGGACCGTATCTTCTTTGTCTATTGCTGCCTTGTCGCTGTCTTCATCATTGGCCTTTTGGCGGTCTGCCAATTCGCCGCGCTCGTCAAGTTTTGGCCCTATGACCTGAGCCTGAGCCTGAACAACTATAACTTTGATCAGATGGATGGCGGCGGTTGGGCGTCTTACTTCAACTCAATCAAATTGGGTTTCCTGACTGCAATCTGTGGCACGGCAGTGGTGTTCTTTGGCGCTTACCTTGTTGAGAAATCAAACGGGTTCCGGACCGGGCGCGCGATCTTCCAAATGTTTGCAATGCTGCCTATGGCCATTCCAGGCATGGTCCTGGGACTTGCCTATATCTTCTTCTTCAATAATCCGGCAAACCCGCTGAACGCGATTTACGGTACAATGGCGATCTTGGTGATTTGTACCGTGACCCACTTTTACACGGTGTCGCACCTGACGGCGGTAACGGCGCTAAAGCAAATGGACCGCGAGTTTGAAAGTGTTTCGGCTTCGTTGAAGCAGCCCACATTGAAACTCTTCTCGCGCGTGACAGTACCAGTGTGTATGCCTGCTGTATTGGACATCTCGATCTATCTCTTCGTGAACGCGATGACGACAGTGTCGGCGGTGGTGTTCCTTTATTCGCCTAAAACCACGCTCGCATCGATTGCGGTGCTAAACATGGATGATGCAGGGGATATTGCTCCGGCAGCGGCGATGGGGATGATGATCTTCTACACCAATGCAGCGGCGCGGATCATTCACCTGATTGCATCTCGTGGGATCTTGACGAAAACACAGGCTTGGCGCGCCCGTTAAGCCCATACATATGAAGTCAATTAGCTCCGCCGCACTTGGGTGTCGGCGGAGTTTTTCATGTCAACTCTGCGTTTGCCTCGCAATATCCATGAACGCACGTATTACCTTCACATCATGTCGCTGGGTCAAATGCACAAGTGATTCACTCATAGGGATATGCGAGCCGGAAAGGCTGATCTTTCGGAACCGCACATCATGAACATATTCAGCCAAAGAGACGAACCCGATCCCAGCACCTGAGGCTACGACTTCGCGTACCGCCTCTCGCCCTTCCGCAACAATGGTCGGGGATAGCGTGATGCCCTGTCTATCCGCTTCTTCAACTAATTTCTGCCGAGTTTTTGATCCGTTTTCGCGAAACACCAAAGGGTATTTGGAAAGCTCATTCATTGTCAGGCTTTCTTGTGATGCAAGAAGAAGCCCATGTGCGGCGAAAGCGATGATCTCGGACGTCCCAAGGTCAAGCACTGTGATATCTTTTCCAGGAGACAAGCTGCCGATCACACCGATTTCAGCATTATAGGCACGCAATTCCTCGACGACTTTCTCGGTGTTTCCGACGCGAAGAGATATCGTCGTATTTGGATAACGCTTTTTAAATAGCCCCAGCAATTCGGTCACATGGTGGGCGGAATCCGCAACAATCCTCAACTCTCCTTCGACAGCTGTACTCTCTTGCGAAAGATACTCCCTAATTTGCTCTTCCACCTCGAAATATCTCTTCGTCAACAGATAAAGCTGCTCTCCAGTTTCGGTCAGCCAAACGCGTTTCCGTTCGCGGTGAAAAAGCAGTAGATCGTGATCCTGCTCCAACTTACGCACCTGTTCGGAAATGGCTGGCTGCGTCAGAAACAACGCCTCGGCCGCTCGGGAAAATCCGCCAAATCGCGCCACACTATGAAACGCCTTTAGTTGTTTGTGCCGCATACGATTTTCCCCAATTCCCAGCCTGCATTTAACTATAAGCTGGGCCTATATAACGATTGCCATTAGCAATTTCACATATGGAGCAACTTCCTGCAATGCTGTTTGTGATAGACCACTTCGGAGATGCGAAATGACTGCTCCAACTACCAGAATCGACTCCCCCCGACTCGGTGAGCCATACCTTTTGACACCAGGTCCATTAACCACCTCTTATGCCGTCAAAGAAGCGATGTTGCGGGATTGGGGTAGCTGGGATGATGACTTCCGCGCGATGACCCAAGAAATGCGATCTATGTTGTTGGAATTGCTGGGTAAAGGGTCGGATGAGTTTGACTGTGTTCCGATGCAGGGCTCGGGATCTTTCTCGGTCGAAGCAATGCTGGCATCCTTCATTCCACGCGATGGAAAAGCACTGGTTCTTGCCAATGGTGCCTATGGAATGCGTTCTGCACAAACACTGGAGTATCTTGGTCGGGCGCATGTTGTCCTGAACAAGGGCGACTATCTTCCGCCGCGAGGCGAAGAAGTGGCACAAATTTTGGCCGATGATCCGAATATCACCCATGTGGTTGCTATTCACTGCGAGACGTCCAGCGGCATCCTCAACCCGGTCGAAGAGATTTCCGAGGCAGTCTATGCAGCGGGTCGCAAGCTTCTGATCGACAGCATGTCGGCCTTTGGCGCGATTGAGCTGAAAGCGGCAGACATTCGTTACGAAGCCATGGTCTCATCTGCCAATAAGTGCATCGAAGGCGTGCCTGGATTTGGCTTCATTATCGCGCGCAATTCCGAGTTGGAGGCTGCCAAAGGCAACAGCCATTCGCTTAGCTTGGATGTTCATGCGCAATGGGCGCATATGAACAAGACCGGTCAATGGCGCTTCACACCTCCGACCCACGTGGTAGCCGCGTTCCTTGAAGCACTGCGTGCACATAAGGAAGAAGGAAGTGTGGCCGGTCGTGGCGCACGCTATACCCGTAACCGCGACGTGATGGTCGAGGGCATGCGCGAGCTTGGGTTTGAAACCCTGCTTAAGGACCGCTGGCTGTCGCCCATTATCGTGACCTTCTTTTGCCCATCAGACGGAAACTTTGTTTTTGATCGCTTCTACGAGCTGATGAAAGAAAAAGGTTTCATCATCTACCCGGGCAAGCTGACTGTTGTTGACAGTTTCCGCGTTGGCTGCATCGGTCAGATGGATGAACATATTATGCGGCAGGTCGTGACCGCCGCGAAGGAAACGCTGGAGGCAATGGGGGTAGCAGACGCAAGCCCACCTGCTCTGGCCCTCGAAGAACGTGCCAAGCTGGCCGCTTGAATACATAAAGGAACATAATAATGACCATTCAATCTCCTGTTGTTGCGAACGGGCGTGCCTATGCGACCCCAAAGGTCTGCGCAATTGCGATCTGCCTTGATGGGTGTGAGCCGGAATATCTTGAAGTGGCCATCGGCAAAGGGCTGATGCCAAACCTCAAACGGATGCGCGAAGAGGGTACGGATCGTTTGGCCCATTCGGTTATCCCGTCCTTTACCAACCCAAACAACCTTTCGATTGCCACTGGTCGTCCGCCTGTAGTGCATGGGATCTGCGGCAACTACCTTATCGATCCGGACACTGGGGAAGAGGTGATGATGAACGACGTGCGCTTCCTGCGTGCTCCGACCATCTTCTCGCAGTTCTATGAGGCTGGCGCTAGTGTGGCGATGGTGACCTCTAAAGACAAACTACGCGCACTGTTAGGCGCTGGCCTGAAATTTGACGAAGATCGCGCCGTAGCATTCTCGGCAGAACGTTCAGGTGAAACAACCAAGGCTGATCACGGTATTGAAAATGCGAGCGAATGGTTGGGCATGCCAGTACCCGAGGTTTATTCGGCAGAATTGTCCGAGTTCGTGTTTGCAGCAGGTGTAAAGCTTCTGAAAGAAATGAAGCCAGACGTGATGTACCTGTCGACCACGGACTACGTTCAGCACAAATTTGCCCCCGAACAGCAGGGAGCCCTGGACTTTTATGAGATGTTTGACCGGTATCTAGGAGAGCTGGATGAGCTGGGGGCCGCAATTGTTGTCACCGCCGATCATGGCATGAAAGCCAAACACCACGCCGATGGATCGCCCAATGTGGTTTATTGTCAGGATCTTATGGATGAGTGGCTGGGCAAGGATGCGGCCCGCGTTATCCTTCCGATCACCGACCCGTATGTTGTGCACCACGGCGCTCTTGGCTCGTTCGCAACGTGTTATCTGCCTGAAGGTGCTGATCGCGACGACATCATGGCGAAACTGCGCGCGACTGCAGGTATCACCCATGTGTTGACCAATGCCGAGGCCGTCGCGCGCTTCGAATTGCCGTCAGATCGAATTGGTGACATCGTGATGATCTCGGGCGAGAATATCTGCATCGGTACATCCGAACATCGCCACGATCTGGCAGCGCTCAAAGAACCGCTGCGCAGTCATGGTGGTCTGACCGAACAGGAAGTCCCGTTTATCTGCAACCGCGTTTTGGCCCTGCCTGAACGCCCCGTTCTGCGCAACTTCGACGCGTTTTTCTACGCCACTGAAGCCGCTGCCCTGTAATTGAAAGGCCTGACGCACATGAAAGACAAAATCGAAATCCGCGAAGAGGGGATGCGTATCGGCGGTAAGGCTGTCTTTACCAATGAAGTGATCGAGGTGAAGTACCCCTACACCGAAGAGGTGATTGGCACGGTGCCTGCGGGCACCGCCGAACACGCGCGTCAGGCCTTTGAAATTGCGGCAAATTACAAGCCTAAACTAACGCGTTACGAGCGCAGCCAGATCTTGCAGCGCGCTGGGGAATTGATCGGCGAACGCCGTGAGTACCTGGCGAAATGGCTTACACTTGAGCTTGGCATCTGTCATCAGCATGCCATTTATGAAACCAAACGTGCGCAGGATGTGTACCAGTTCGCCGCCGCTCAGGCGCTTCAGGACGACGGCGAGATTTTCTCGTGCGACCTGACCCACAACGGTAAGGATCGCAAGATTTTCACCAAGCGCGAACCGGTGAACGCTATTTCGGCCATCACTCCTTTCAATCACCCTCTGAACATGGTCAGCCACAAGATTGCTCCGTCCATTGCGACCAACAACTGCATGGTCTGCAAGCCGACGGAACTAACACCGCTTACAGCGATCGCGCTGGCTGATATTCTCTATGAGGCGGGTTTGCCACCCGAGATGTTCCAGATCGTGACTGGCTGGCCGAAGGATATCGGTGAAGAGATGATGGTGAATGAACACATCGACATCATCACGTTCACTGGCGGTGTGCCAGTTGGCAAGTTGATCGCGGAGAGAGCCGGGTATAAGCGACAGGCCCTTGAACTGGGTGGGAATGACCCGCTGATCGTCTGCAACGATCTGAGCGATGCTGATCTGGAAAAGGCAGCAACCATTGCCGTGGCCGGTGCTACCGGTAACTCAGGTCAACGCTGCACCGCGATCAAGCGCATTCTGGTTCAGGAAAGTGTGGCCGACAAGTTCGTGCCTTTGGTTCTAGAGAAAGCTAAGAAGATCAAGTTTGGCGATCCTCAGGATCCTAACACCGAACTGGGCTGCGTAATCCACGCGCAGGCTGCCGAGCTATTCGAAAAACGCGTCTTTCAGGCTGAGAAAGAGGGGGCTGAGATTCTCTATCATCCGGGTCGGCAGGGCGCTCTTTTGCCGCCGATCGTGGTGGACAAAGTGCCCCATGACAGCGAACTGGTAATGGAAGAGACCTTTGGTCCGATCGTGCCGATCGTGCGTGTGCCTGACAACGATGAAGACGTCATGGCGATTTCGAACTCTACCGATTTCGGTCTCAGCTCTGGTGTCTGCACCAACGATTTGAACCGGGCTATTGCTTATATTAACGGGCTCGATGTGGGGACGTGCAACATCTGGGAACAACCCGGATATCGTATTGAAACCTCACCTTTCGGTGGCATCAAAGACAGCGGCAACGCGGTAAAGGAAGGTGTTACCGAGGCGATGAAATTCTTTACCAATGTAAAGACTTACTCACTCCCGTGGCCGAACTGATCGGCCTAATAACTGGCTCCCCCCATCAGGGGGGGCCTCTCTTGATTTTTCCCGTTACTGGTGAGACCTGATTGTCGGGGCTCACTTTTTAATTTGAAAGCAGAGGTCCAACATGTCGACGATCATTCACACGGAAGGTGAATCCAATACTTCAGAAGCTCGTAAAGCGTGGCTTGAGAAGTCGATCGGACCAAAGTCGAAGCCACTGCTGGACCGTGATGCCAAGGTGTTTCTACACCAAAGCTTGTCGAGTCCCTGCGTCAGCACCATCGCCAAAGCTGAAGGAATCTGGGTCGAAGATTTGGACGGGCGTCGCTATATGGATTTCCATGGTAACTCGGTACACCACATCGGCTGGGGGCATCCAAAGCTGATTGCAGCAATCAAGGCGCAGCTTGATGATCTGCCCTTTGCGCCGCGCCGTTTCACCAATGACCCAGCAGTCGCCCTAGCCGAAAAACTCGCCGAAATTGCTCCGGGTGATCTGGGCAAAACTCTTTTTACAACTGGTGGATCTGACGCCAATGAAGTTGCGTTGAAAATCGCACGTGCAGCGACCGGGCGTTTCAAAACTGTAAGTTTCTGGGACGCGTTTCATGGTGCAGGTTTCGGGGCGGCGAGCGTTGGGGGTGAGGCAACTTTCCGCAGCCATATTGCAGGACCGCTTCTAGCGGGTGCGGAACATGTTGCACCTTTCGCCTGCTATCGTTGCCCATACAATCACTCGGGACCGGATGTTTGCGGACTGGCCTGCGCCAAGATGGTGGACTTCGTTCTTGAGCGCGAAGGGGACGTTGCTGCTGTGATTGCTGAACCAATGCGCGCCGTGCCTTATGTGCCCCCCGCGGGATTTTGGAAAGCAGTACGCGAGGCTTGTAACGCTCGCGGGGCGCTGCTGATCATGGACGAAATTCCGACGGGTCTAGGCAAGACAGGCAAAATGTTCGCATTCGAACACGACGACATCATTCCAGACATCGTAACTTTGGGAAAAAACCTAGGCGGTGGCGTGCTTCCCATCGCTGCCTGCGTTGCGCGTCGAGATCTGGATGTGTGCGGAGACTTTGCCATCGGTCACTATACCCATGAGAAAAACCCTGTGACCGCTCGCGCGGCCCTAACCACCATTGAGATTATTGAAGAAGAAGGGCTGGTGGATCGTTCAGCGGAACTGGGAGACTACGCCAAAGCACAGCTCCAAGACCGTTTGGGGGACGTTACTATTGTGGGCGACATTCGGGGTCGTGGTCTGATGTTTGGCGTCGAGATTGTCCAAAACCGTGCCGATAAGACGCCGGGAAATGCGCTGGCCGAACAAGTCTACTATCGCTGTCTGGACGCCGGTCTGAGCTTCAAGATTTCGCAAGGCTGCGTGCTGACCCTGTCACCTCCACTGACCATTTCGCGCGAGGATCTGGATCGGGCACTTGATATCGTGGTGACTGCAATCAACGAAGTGGTATGACGCCGGCGATTGGCCTTATCGTTCTGACTGCGGCCCTTTTGCATGCGCTTTGGAACGCGTTGGTGAAAGGTTCCGGTGACAAAACGATCATACTGGGTTGTATCGCTCTGGGGCATGTGTTCCCAGGAATGGTTATGATCGGTTTGTCGCCATTGCCAGAACTGGCCTCTATTCCGTTCATGATCGCCTCGATCATGGTGCATTGGGTTTACTTCTTCCTGCTCAATACGGCCTATCGGCTCGGTGATCTTAGTTTAATTTATCCGATCTCGCGAGGGCTTGCCCCGGTTCTGGTGGCGCTGGGTGCGCAGTTTTGGGTGGGTGAAAACCTGCCTGTGTTCGCTTGGGTCGGTATCTTTCTTGTATCTGCCGGGATCATGATTTTGTCCCGTTCTGCGTTTACAGGAGCCTTGCCTGCCAGCGCGTTGCTCGCAGCGCTTGGGATTGGCGTAATTGTGGCGAGCTATACCTTGATAGATGGGGTTGGTATACGTTTGTCGGGCCATGCGATCAGCTATATCGGCTGGCTGTTCACAGCAAAGCTGATGATCGTGTTTTACGTTTTCCCCACACGTTGGGAGAGGGTGCGAGCCATACCGACTCGTTCATTGGTCATCGGGGTGTGTGGAGGACTGATTTCAGGTGCTGCATACGCGCTTGTGCTCTATGCAAAATCTGTTGCCCCGCTGGGAATGGTATCAGCCTTGCGAGAGACCTCAGTTATCTTTGCGGCGTTGATTGGTGTGATCTGGTTCGGCGAAGGACCAAAAAGACAAAGGCTGTTGGCTGCGATTGTGGTTGGGTTAGGGATCGCAGCGATCGCTGCGACCCGGTAAGGAAGACGCCATGGTAGAACTGGATGGGCAAAGCTTTGATATCGCCATCATTGGGGCTGGGATTAATGGTGCCTCTGCCGCGCAGCATCTGAGCGCCGCTGGATACAGCGTTTTCGTCGCAGATCAGGGTGATTTTGCAAACGGTGCCAGTAGCCGTTCAAGCCGTCTTCTACATTGCGGGCTGCGCCATCTCGCGGATGGTACAAGCGTTGGAAAAATGCTGTTGCGACCCGACAGGTTTGCACGATCTTTGGGAACGGTTCGCGCTGATATGGTCGCCCGTGACGAGATAGTGCGATCCATTCCAGAGCGGGTGAATCCGATAAATTTCGCACTCCCGATTTATAAAGATGATCCCTATGCCCCGTGGCATCTGGATGCAGCCTTTGCGCTTTTGCGGATGACCAGCCCAAAGGGTGAGAGCCTTGATTATCGCCGATATCGTCCCGATCAATTCGATCAGGTGCCGATTGCGCCCTGGCTACGAGACTCTGATCAGTTGCAAGGAGTCGCTGTGTTTCGGGAATACATTTTCGATTGGCCTGAGCGCATCGCGCTTGATGCCCTGTTCGATGCGCGCCGGATGGGGGCGGAAGTGCACAATTATGTGAAGGTCGAAAAACTGACATCGAATGGGGATGATGGTTGGAATTTGTCCCTCAAACCCACCCAAGGTTTGGGTCAGCCTTTTCGGATCCGCGCCCGGATCGTGCTAAATTTGGCTGGCGCCTGGATCGATCAGGTGACGGCTCAAACAGGAAAAAATGCGTCTCGAAAGTGCCGGGGCATGAAGGGGATTCACATTGCGCTTCAACTGCCACCCGCGTTTCAAGATTGGGGCGTGTTCACCTACAACAGCCTCGGCGAACCCCTTTATTGCCTGCCATGGCGCGGATATCATTACGTCGGACTGACGCGCACCAAATTCTCCGGAGAGGCCGAGGGTGTTCATGCCACGGATCAAGAGATCGACTGGATGCTGGGGGAAATTAATCGATCGCTTCCTGACCTGGATCTCTCGCGCAAGCATGTCCTGTACAGCTGGGCCGGAGTGAACCCGCTCACCCATGACAAAGAGCAGGAGTTGGGTAGTCGGGAGATCAAGATCCACGACCTGTCTTCCGAGGGTCTGAAGGGGATGTTTACGCTGACCGGCGCTCCGATTGTGACCCATCGCCAGGTAGCGCAGCGGTTTGTGGATCGCATCCGCCCCATCCTGACCCCGTCTCGCGCACGCAGTCAGCCTTGCTACACCTCTTTGAATGTAACCAATGCCTCTGGTGAGGTGTCACAAACGGCAATTGAACATAGTGTGCGTCACGAAAATCCGACAAGTCTTGCCGATCTGATGATGCGCCGTTTGGGTCTTGGATGGAACGCTGATCAAGGCCTGAAGAATTCAGAACAAGTCGCGAGGGCAGCAGCACCATACATGAGGTGGACGGAAAACGATATCGGGCACGAGCTGCGAGCCTATGAGGAACATCTTCAGCGGGATCGGCGAAAGCCAACTCCTCAATAACCTGATCACTTACCAAAGGTGACGCCTTTGGTCTGCATTCGAAGGCGTGGATCCGCTGACTTCACCAGCACGTCCCGCCCGTCCAGAAGCTCATGGCAGCGCTCCAATGTCTCTTTTTCCAGCCGCTCCATCGCGTCGTGTGTATAAAATGTCAGGTGGGGGGACAGGATCACGTTGGGGTGGTCAAACAATTCGCTCATTGGATGATCTTTCAACGACAATGGTTCCTGGCTGAATACATCAAGTCCCAATCCCGCGATCCAGTTTTCGCGCATCGCACGCGTCAAAGCGTTTTCGTCAATGATTGCTCCTCGAGCAGCGTTGACAAGGATAGCAGTGGACTTCATGAGCTTGAGCTCACGCTCTCCGATCATCCCGAGGGTTTCAGGGTTCAGAACGCTGTGCACACTGACGAAATCACTTTCTTCAAGTAGGTGGTCGAGTGTGTCGCATTTCTCCACCCCTATGGCCTGCATCTCTTCTTCTGGAGTGTGGGGGCTGAAGGCGATGACGCGGGCGCGAAAGCCCTGACCAGCCATCCGGGCCATCGACCGCCCAATCTTGCCCAGTCCAACAATGCCAAGCGTCTTTCCGGCGATGTCTGTGCCCAGCCATTGCGGTTCGGGCCATCCCCAGCCTTCTTTGTGCATGTGATCATTCAGGGCGGGTAGTTTCTTGGCCAAAGAGATAAGCAAAGCAAATGCGCCTTCGGCTACAGTTTCTTCGGCATATTCTGGAATATTGACAACTGTAACGCCATTTTCCATTGCGGCTGGAATGTCTATGGCGTCGATACCCACCCCGTATTTCACAATTCCACGCAAGTTGGGTGCGGCTTCGATAACCCGTCGAGTGATCGGAGTGTAGCACATGAGTAGAAGATCACAGTCTTGGACTTCGGCGATCAACTGGTCTTCCTCAACCCCGTCGGGAAGCAAGACCAATTCATGCCCAGCATCGCGTATCGCGGCGTCGACCAAAGGTGTGTGCAGCTCTTTGTCTGTTCTGACGATTTTCATGCGTGTTTCCTGCTGTCTGGTTATTTTAATAGTGGCCATTGTTCAGGATCAAACTGCAAGTTTGTTTTTGTGATCGATCTATAGGTGCGATTTATGGTCGAGGGTTTTGCTGGCCGATGCAGCGGTTCAAGCTTCATCACACGAACGCTTTGACCCGTCATCGGCGGAGGGCTGCATCATCAGGGTGTGGTTCATATTACGAGGTGGGTGGTATCGAATTCTCTGAATGCGACATGTGCGGATTGTTCTGCAACCGCGCCCATTTCGCCTACGCCGTGAAGGTCAATCAGTGCGTTTGAGGGTTTTTGGGAGAATTTGGCGAATATTTCTGGAGTATATTTCTGTTTTTCGCATTTTGCAGTTGCAAATATGCAGGTAAATGTGGGTTATATGATGGAAAGTGACTGAATGAGCGTGGAAATGACCAATACTTCCAACCTATCCCATCGGGAACTTGAGCTGCTGTCTGCTCTGCGTCACTTGGGAGGGACTGCTCGGTCGTCAGAGCTTGCGAAGCATCTCGATGTCTCCGAAGAGACCGTCCGTCGAGGGATCAAATCACTTTCTAAAACCGGATCTGTTGAGCGGGTGCACGGTGGGGCCTATTTGGTTGGCGGGGCCGGTGATCCAAGCTTTTTTCGGCGCATGGCACACCACCCGGATGAGAAACGGCAGATTGCCAAACTGGTCGCCAAGCAGGTTCATGACAGAATGACGGTGTTTCTGGATGTGGGGTCTACCACTGCGTTCGTGGCAGAACGGCTGCGCAAACATGTAGGGTTGACCGTGGTTACCAATTCGATCGGTATCGCGCAGACCTTGATGGGTACACAGGATAATCGGGTGCATTTCCTGGGTGGAGAGATGAAAAGCGACGAGCGGGGCACTTTCGGCGCAGTGGCCGAACGCCAAGCGCGCCGCTATGTGTTTGACCTTGCAATGATCAGTGCGGATGCACTGTCAGATAAGCGCGGGTTTTTGTTTTCCAACCCGGTTGAAGCTGCCCTTTCTGAGGTGATCGCGGACTGCGCTGATCGAGTGGTCGTTGGCTTGGATCATCACAAGTTTAGCGCCAAGGCGCCCCACTGCGGGATGGATCCGCAAGCTGTCGATCTTTTGGTGTCAGATCGGGCACCCGACAGAGAGATGGCGCGCGCGTTGAAGGAGTGGGGTGTGGAGCTTGCCATTGCCTCGTCCGGAAAGGCGTCAGGCAGAATAGCCGAAGTAGATGCCTCTGACCTTGAAGATGTATCATGACAGATCTTGCACAGCTCACCCAACATGCCGAAGCCATGGCGCAGATTGCCGCCCGTACCGCAAATTCCCATTTCCGGGGCAAGTTGGGCATTGAATTTAAGGCGGATGAAAGCCCAGTGACTCACGCGGACAAGGCGGTGGAGACAGAACTGCGCAGCTATCTTGCCGAAAAATTTCCGGATCACGGTATTTTCGGCGAAGAAGAAGGGATCGACACCAAGGGCAGTTCGCATCTCTGGGTGATTGATCCCATTGACGGTACGCGGTCTTTTCTGTCTGGCCACCCATTGTTTGGCTTCCTTCTGGCCCATCTGATTGATGGGCAGCCCCAGATAGGAGTTATTGGAATGCCAGCGCTTGACGAGGTGCTGATCGGGGTACGTGGGCAGGGGGCCAAGTTGAACGGAGCCCCTCTCGCGGTGTCTGAACAGACCGATCTTAATCGTGCCATTCTCTATATAAATGAAGGTGAGAAGATTTATCGAGATCATCCTCAGGTGTTTGATCGCCTGACCAAGGCGGCACAGACCCGACGGATGGGATATGATTGCTATCCTCACGCGCTGGTGGCGATGGGTCACGTGGATGCCGTGGTGGATTATGATCTTCAACCCTATGACTTTTTAGCTGTGTCGGCGGTGATCGAAGCAGCGGGTGGCGTGACGAGCGACTGGTCTGGCGCGCCTTTGACGCTGGAAAGCGACGGTCAGGTGCTTACCGCCGCTACTCCGGAACTACACTCCCAACTGCTGGATCTGGTGAAAAACTGATGGCTATACTGAGTTTCATAACAAGTTTGGCAGGGGCCACGATGCTTTTGCTGTTTGCGGTGCGGATGGTGCGAACGGGGATCGAACGCAGCTTTGGCGCGTCTTTCCAACGCATGATGACCGCCAAAGGCGGGCCTCTTTATAACTCGGCACTTGGTGTGATGTTGGCCATGATTTTGCAAAGTTCGGCGGCCGTCGCTTTGCTTGCAACGGGGTTCGTAGCTGGCGGTTACCTGCAATTCCCGGCAGCTCTGGCGATTGTATTGGGCGGCGACCTTGGATCGGCTCTGATCATTCAGATACTCTCGTTCCGGCTTGATTGGTTGGTGCCAGTGCTTCTGGCTGTGGGCGGGTGGCTTTTTGTCAAAGTGGAAAGCCGCAATTGGCGACAGGCCGGCCGGATCTTGATGGGGGTGGCGTTTATCCTGATTTCGCTGCGGTTCCTGCGTGAAGCAATGGATCCGATCCGTGACAGTGCCTTTTTGCCGGCGATTGCCGAATATCTTGCGCGCGATTATCTAACCGCATTCCTGGTTGGGGCTGCGCTGGCTTTCGTGATGCATTCGTCTGTGGCGGCAATCCTGATGTGTGTGACGCTCGTGCAGATCGACGCCATTCCCTTTGCGGCGGGTGTCTCATTGGTGCTGGGTGCCAATCTTGGGTCGGCCCTGATTCCGATCTGGTTGACGCGAGGCATGGATATGGTCGCGCGTCGGGTGCCATACGCCAATTTTGTCTTGCGTGGCATTTGGGCTGTCGTAGCGCTGTTTACCGCCAACCTGTTTTTGCGCTCAGGTGTGGTTGAGATTCCAGAAACCGGCCAGATGCTGATCTTCGCGCATATTGCGTTCAACGGCTTACTGTTACTGTTTGCTCTGCCGTTCACCAAATTTGTTGCATCGAACATGGTCTTACTGCTGCCTGAACGCACGGATCCGTTGCTGCAAAATGGGATTGATGTACGACCATCTTCTGCACTCGACCCGGACAATATCGGTTTGCCAGCTCAGGCCCTAGCCAGCCTGAAAAAAGAACTCTTGCGCATGTCGGAACTGATCGAAGTGATGTTCCGCCCTTCATTGGAACTCTACCGCGATGGGGACGCCGAGAAGATCCAGTCCGTTCAAGCGATCGATTTGGACGTCAACGATTGCTTGACTGGAATTCGCGATTATGTGGCATCTCTTCCTGGAAAGAACGAGTTTGGCAAAGAGAACGTCAAGACCGCACGCGACCTGATGGAATATGCAATTCGTTTGGAAACGGCCGGAGATGTTGTGGCGAAACGATTATGTGTTCTGGCGGGCGAGATGCATGAGAACCGGACCCAATTTTCCAAGGAAGGTTGGGGCGAGCTGATACGCATGCATGAATGTATCATGGCGAATATGCGGCTTGCCTCTAATGTGTTGGTGTCTGACGATCTAGAAAGTGCACGTGTCTTGAGCCTTGAAAAGACTGAATTGAAACAGGCTGAACGTAGAAGCCGCAAGCGTCACCTCAAGCGCTTACAGGAGGGACTGGTCGAGAGTTTTGAAACCTCGGATGTCCATCTAGAGACATTGCGAGCCTTGCGCGAGTTCAATAGCCATATTGCGTCGATTGCCTATCCGCTTCTCTACAAGCATGGGCAGCTTCTTGAAACGCGCCTGATCGAAGATATGAAGGCTGCTGGGGAATAAGCCTCTGAGAATGCTTGGTGCACCTTCAGTGGAACTATGAGGGAGGCGCGCCAAATGGGTGCTTTGACATTTCACGCATTGAAATCGCAGATTGCAGCAGGTGACAAGATCATGCTTCTGATAACTTCATCACACTTAAGCACCTATCCAAAGTAGTTTGCATAACGGTAAGCGTCTTGAACTCTCCCTGAGCCTAGAATGCCGGGCTCATGGGCGAGGCTTTTTGTCTAAACCGTTTCGGGTGAGAGTTTTTCTAAGGACGGGACGGTGACCGTTTGCCGTCCTTGATCTGTTGAAACGCAAAAGAATGCGGCCACCGCTTCAGGTGACCGCGTCTTAGTTTCCGAACATCCAGAGTGCCTTAAACATTCAAAAGCAAATGCTGCCGTTCCCAAGGCGAGATTTCGCGCTGGTATTCTTCGTTCTCGGCCCATTTGATGTCTGAATAGAGCTTGCAGAATTCCTCGCCCAGTACGGCGCGGATGTCTTTTGCGTCATCAAATATATCCAGTGCGGCGCGTAAGGCGGCGGGCAGGGGCTGTTCGACCTCCCACACTTCCTTCTTGGCTTCGGCGCGCGGCTCGATCTTGTTCATCATGCCCAGATAACCGCAGGCCAGCGAGGCCGCGATGGCGATGTATGGGTTCGCATCCATGCCAATCACGCGGTTTTCAAGGCGCCGTGCGGCAGGTCCGGAATGTGGAACACGCAGGCCTGTGGTGCGGTTGTCAGACGCCCATTCCAAATTGGCTGGTGCGGATTGTCCTTCGACCGTGATGCGACGAAACGAGTTCACGTAAGGGGCCAAAAGCGGCACGACATCCATCGTGTACTTCTGGGATCCACCGATAAACCAGCGGAACAGGTCAGACGCGTTTCCATCTTCATTCGAGAAGATGTTCTTGCCAGTCTTCGCATCAACAATGCTTTGATGCACATGCATCGCGCTGCCCGGTTCGTCCCGGATTGGCTTGGCCATAAACGTAGCAAACACACCATTCTTCAGCGCAGCTTCGCGGATCGTGCGTTTGAAATAGAACACTTGATCGGCAAGGTTCACAGGGTCGCCGTGGTTCAGGTTAATCTCGATCTGACCGGCTCCGCCTTCTTGAATGACGGTGTCAATCTCAAGCCCTTGTGCTTCGGCGTAGTCATAGATCGTGTCGATGACTGGGCCGTGATCATCCACAGCGGACATCGAATACACCTGCCGACTTGCACCCTTACGACCCGTGCGCCCGATAGGAGGTTCAATTGGTTCGTTGGGATCGTGGTTGGGTTTGGTCAAATAGAACTCAAGTTCGGGCGCGATAATCGGCTTCCAGCCTTTGTCTGCATATAACCCGACAATGCGCTTCAACAACGCCCGCGGCGAAACAGCCAAGGGTGAACCGTCGCGATTGAACATGTCGCAGATCACCTGAACCGAAACATCTTCAGCCCATGGAATAGCGCAAGCGGTGCCCATGTCCGGGCGAAGGACAATGTCTCGCTCTAGCCACTGGTTCTCGATCTCCATATCCACATATTCGCCAGAAATCGTCTGGTAAAAGAGGGATATTGGCAGGGCGAGCTCGGCTTTGGGATCAAATTTGGTGGCGGGCATGGCCTTCCCGCGCGAGGTTCCGACAATGTCGGGGATGATGCACTCCACTTCTTCAATGCGACGCCCATCTGCATAGGCGACAAAATCAGCGGACAAACTCGAGGCCCAATCCAAGGGGCGCTTTGGTGACATCAAAACCTCCTACAACGTCGGTGTCATGCCGTCGTCGGTTTGAAAATAGATACGGTGTGAAATATTTGATCAAAAAATTGGGGAAGGTCAATGGCCGTGTTTCGAAAGACGCTTTTTCGCTCGCCCAGTTAGGTGGTTCACGCTAGGCTCAGTCGAAACATCCAATCTGGGGAGATGACTGATATGAAAAAAGTTCTGACGATTATGTGCGCTTCACTTGTGGGCAGTGCAGCCTTTGCCGCTGACAATTGCGCGGCGGGCAAAACACTGAACGACGGAGTTTTGACAATCGCGACGGGCAACCCGGCTTATTATCCATGGGTCATGGAGGACTCCCCCGAGAGCAAACAAGGTTTTGAAGCCGCAGTGGCTTATGCGATCGCAGGCGAAATGGGATTTGCAGATGACGCGGTAACTTGGGTGCGCACGTCGTTCGACGAGGCGATTCAGCCCGGCGAGAAAAGCTTTGATTTCAACATGCAACAGTTCTCGATCACGCCAGAACGTGAAGAGATGGTTGATTTCTCATTGCCTTATTACAGTTCGGCGATGGCTGTGCTCACGACCAAATCCGTGGCCGACAAAGTTGGTGAGCCGACACTGGAGACATTGAAGGGGCTTCTTTGGGGGGCAGGGGCATCACATACCGGTGCGTCTATGGTCGGTGAAGTAATTGCTCCGGATCAGGACGTGCTGCTTTACAACGACAACACAGACGTCACAGCCGCCCTTCAGGCCAATCAGATTGATGCGGCGCTGTTCGACCTGCCAACCGCACTTTACCTGTCGGCTGTGGTGGTTGAAAACGGTGCGCTGCTTGGTCAGTTTCCGGCAGAACGTTCAGAAAAACCCGATCAGTTCGGTGCACTCATGGCGGATGGCAGTGCTTTGAAGCCTTGCGTGGATGAAGCCATTCAAGCACTGACGGATTCCGGAAAGCTGGCCGAGATTGAAGCTGAATGGCTTCAAGCGGCAACAGGTGTTCCGGTAATCAATTAAGGCGGAAAACACGCAGAATGACGATGTCAGGTGAACCACCGGCAATGCCGGGGCGGCGCGCGCAGTTTGAAGCTGCGCAGCGCCGCCGATCCATGTGGGTTGCCGGTGTTTCGACAACACTGGTTATTGTTGTAATTCTGGTTCTGGTGCCGTTGGCACCCGGATGGGAGGCCGTGAAGAAAAGTTTCTTTAATGGAGGCGTGTTCACGAAGACCTTTCCAGGGCTGTTGAATGCTTTTCTGTTGGACATGGCGATCTTTGCATGGTGTGCCCCGCTGATTGCACTTTTGGGGCTGTTCGTGGCGATCTGTCGAGATATTCAAAGGCCGGCGCTTTACCCACTTCGGCTTTTTGCGACTGTTTACACAGATGTGTTTCGGGGGCTTCCTGTCATTCTTGTCATCTATCTTGTGGGGTTCGGCATTCCGGGGCTGGGGCTGCCGCGTCCTTGGAATTCGCCCTATATCTGGGGGTCGCTTGCTTTGATCCTTGTTTACGCTGCCTATGTGGCCGAGGTCATACGATCTGGCATCGGATCAATCCACAAAAGCCAAAGCTCAGCGGCACTTTCCTTGGGCCTGTCGGGCGCGGATGCGATGCGTTACGTGATCCTGCCTCAGGCTTTGCGCAACGTGTTGCCTGCAAACATGAACCTTGTTGTGGCCCTGCAAAAGGACGTCGCGCTTTTGTCCTTCGTCGGCCCGGTCGAGATCTTCAGGCAGGCCGGAGTCTACAAGTCGCTCTATGCAAATTTCACACCTTATGTCGGGGCGGCGATCATCTTTCTGGCGATCACCATCCCAATGACGCGTTTTGCCGATCACCTGATGAACAAACGCCGCAAGCAGGAGCAATAGCCAATGCTGTCTTTGAGGAATGTTCAAAAAAGCTTTGGGGATCATCAGGTTTTGCGCGGGATCGACCTTGAGGTTGCGCGCGGGGAAATGGTGTGCCTGATCGGGGCTTCCGGGTCTGGGAAATCGACGCTACTGCGCGCGATAAATCTGTTGGACCCAGTTGATGATGGAGAGATCTGGTTCGAAGGCGTTGATATCGCTGAACCGGGACTGGATCCGCAACCAGTACGACAGCGGATCGGGCTGGTTTTCCAGTCTTTCAACCTGTTTCCGCACATGTCCGCCGCTGACAATGTAATGTTGGCACCGCGTCGCGTGAAAGGGCTTAGCAAAGCTGCGCAGCGCGATAGCGTGGCCGAGCTGTTCGACCGTTTTGGTCTCGGCCACCGCATTGATCACTATCCAGATCAGTTATCTGGCGGCCAACAGCAGCGTGTGGCGATCATTCGCGCCTTGGCGATGAAGCCCGATATCTTGCTGTTTGATGAAATCACATCGGCCTTGGATCCTGAGCTGGTTGCAGAAGTGTTGGATGTTCTACGCCAGCTTAGGGGCGAGGGGATGACGATGATCCTTGCCACCCATGAAATGGGGTTCGCGCGCGAATTGGCGGATAAGGTGTGCTTTCTTGAAAGTGGGCGGATTTTGGAAGAAGGCACACCTGATCAAATATTTGACGCGCCTCGCGAAGCGCGGACGCGTCAGTTTTTATCTCAAGTTTTGTAGGCGCGGACGGGCCTTAAAGGTATTTGCCCATCTCTACTGCTGTATCCAGCATGCGGCACGAGAATCCCCATTCATTGTCATACCAGCTTAGTACGCGCACCATGTTGCCATCCAGAACCTTGGTTTGATCCAAGGCCAGGGTCGAAGACATCGGGTCATGGTTGAAATCGATGGAGACCAGCGGACGATCTGTGACGCCCAAAACGCCTTTCAACGGACCATCAGCGGCAGCTTGCATGGCTGCGTTCACCTCTTCCGCGGTGGTGTCGCGGGACGCTTGGACGGTCAGGTCTACGCAGGACACATTTGGAGTCGGGACGCGGATTGCAACGCCGTCCAATTTTCCGTTCAGCTCGGGTAACACCAACCCAACGGCGCGGGCAGCACCGGTTGTAGTCGGGATCATGCTCATAGCTGCAGCGCGCGCGCGATAGGGGTCGCTGTGCAGCGTGTCCAGCGTCGGCTGATCACCGGTGTAGGAATGGATTGTGGTCATGAAACCTTTGGTAATGCCCACAGTATCGTTCAGCACTTTTGCGACCGGGGCCAAGCAGTTCGTGGTGCATGAGGCGTTCGAGACGTGAATGTGTTCAGCGCTAAGGCTGTCGTGGTTAACGCCATAAACCACCGTATTGTCTGCGCCTGACGATGGGGCCGAGACCAACACGCGGCTGGAGCCATTCCCAAGGTGCACCAGTGCTTTTTCGCCTTTGAAGATCCCAGTGCATTCCATGACGATGTCAACATTGGCCCAAGGCAGATCATCGGGATTGCGGATGGCCGTGACGGCAATCTTGCCGCGCCCGGCGTCAATCCAGTCATCGCCAAAAGTCACCTTGTTTGGGAACCGTCCATGTACGCTGTCAAACTCCAACAGGTGGGCGTTCATCTCGACCGAACCAAGGTCGTTGATGGCGATGACCTCGAGGTCTTTGCGACCGCTTTCGTGAATGGCGCGCAGGACAAGCCTACCGATGCGACCAAAACCGTTGATTGCCACTTTGATCGTCATAAATCGCTCCTTCACACGCACATGGTAATGTGAGCGCTAACATCGCAAGTTTTTCGAAAAGGTCAAGAGGCAACCCATGTTTGCGGACTTAACGCCAGAAGGCGGCCCAGTCGGTGAGTGCCAAAAATTTCTTGGAGAGAAACAAAAGATAGGTTCCATCCCACAGGAATATATCCAAACCTAAAAGGATCAGGATTACCGCGCCAAGCGCTAAGGCAAGTTGATTGGTCACGACGGTTGCTCCTGCGGCTGCTCTTGCCCGATTGGGCTAATGTTGCAACTGTTGCCGACATGGGCAAGACAAAAGAAAACCCCCGCAAGTAGCGCTGCGAGGGTTCAATACACATAAAATGTGATAGGGTCAGATGTTGCCCATCTTCACGGCCAAATCTGCCATGCGGGTCGAGAATCCCCATTCGTTGTCATACCAACCCAATACGCGGACAAGACGTCCGCCGAGCACCTTGGTTTGATCCGCCGCAAAGATCGCGCTGTCTTCCGTGTGATTGAAGTCGGTCGATACCAGCTGTTCTTCATTGTAGCCCAGAACGCCTTTCATAGCGCCCTCGGACATTTCTTTCATCGCGGCGTTCACATCGGCAATGGTCACGTCTTTTTCGACAACAACTGTCAGGTCAACAGCGGATACATTCGGAGTTGGGACGCGCACAGCAGAGCCATCCAGCTTGCCTTTCAGGGCGGGCAGAACCTCGCCCAAAGCTTTCGCAGCGCCGGTAGAGGTCGGGATCATCGACATTGCCGCAGCACGGGCGCGGTACAGATCGTTATGGCGGCGGTCCAGCGTGGGCTGGTCACCGGTATAGGCGTGGATCGTTGTCATAACGCCGCTGTCGATGCCGAACGCGTTCAGCAACACCTTGGCCATCGGGGCCAGACAGTTTGTTGTGCACGACCCGTTTGAAATCATCGTGTCGCTGGGTTTCAGCATTTCTTCATTCACGCCACACACGATTGTCTTATCCACATTGGTGCCGGGGGCGGACAGCAGGACTTTCTTTGCGCCATTCTCTAGGTGCGGTTTGGCCTTGATCCCGTCGTTGAAGTTGCCGGTACATTCCAGAACCACGTCACAACCGGACCAATCCAAGTCGTTCATGTTATAGGTCGACATCATCTGCATCGGGCCTTGGCCCACATCCATGGTGCCATCACCCAAAACAACGTCGTTGGGGAAGCGACCGTGAATGCTGTCGTATTTCAGCAGATGAGCGGCTGTTTCCAACGGGCCGGTTGCATTCACCTTCACCACTTGGATGTCTTCGCGACCCGAGGCCGCAATCTGGGCCAGTGTGCAGCGGCCGATGCGGCCAAATCCATTGATGCCGACTTTGACGGTCATGAGTTGTTCCTCTTTCACAAGACGGTTGTCGATAACCGCGAGAGATAATCTGAGATTTGCAGGAGGTATACCGCCGACGACAGGGGCACCCAACCCAGAAAACACCTTCTGTACCAGCATGATAGCGAAAACATATCGAGTTAAGCTGATCGTTAGCGCAAACCTTCAAGGCCGCGAATTTATCGTGAGGTATCGATCGAGTTGGACTTGCCCTTTGATGCGGTTTCGCTAGATTCGCGTGTGAACACGACTTGGAATGGGTAGGACGAGTGAATGAGTGGTTTGATTGCACTTCTGGATGACGTCGCAGCAATAGCGAAGGTCGCGGCGACCTCGATCGACGATGTTGCGGGGCAGGCGGTCAAGGCCAGTGCGAAAGCGGCGGGTGCCGTGATCGATGATGCTGCGGTGACGCCTAAATACGTGCAGGGTTTCGAGGCCAAACGCGAGCTGCCGATTATTGGCCGGATCGCGTGGGGCTCGATCAAGAATAAACTGATCATTCTTCTGCCCATCGCGCTTTTGCTATCAGCCTTTGCGTCTTGGCTGATTGCGCCACTTCTGATGCTGGGTGGGGCGTATCTGTGTTTTGAGGGGGCCGAGAAGGTCTGGCATGTCCTCTTCCCGCATGAACACACGTGGGATCACGCCGAACATATCGAAGGCGACCCGGCACATCTGGAAGAAAGCAAGGTCGCAGGCGCGATCAAGACCGACTTCATCCTGTCAGCTGAAATCATGACGATCATCCTATCGGGCATTCCGAACAGCAATTTCTGGATGGAAGCTGCAACTCTGGCCGTCGCCGCCGTTGGCATCACTGTTGCGGTCTATGGGTCGGTTGCCCTGATCGTGAAAGCAGATGACTTTGGCCTTTATCTGGCCAACAACGCGCGGCTGGGGGCGACGCAGGCGTTTGGTCGCGGAGTCGTGAAAGCGATGCCTTATGTGATGAAGCTTCTGACCATCATTGGAACGGCTGCGATGATCTGGGTCGGTGGATCGATCATCGTACATGGGTTCCACGAGCTGGGCTGGCATCTACCCTACGAGACCATTCATCATCTGGCCGAGGCCGCAGCGCACGCGGTGCCGGACTATGCGGGTTTCGTTAAATGGGTCGTAACCGCCACTTTGGACGGGATACTCGGCTTGGCGCTTGGTGTGTTGATCATCCCCTTGGCCACTTGGGTCATCGGTCCGATCTGGGGGGCGGTCTTCAAGGGCCGCGCCTAAGCTTTCGGTTTCGACCGCGCAAGCAAAAGCAAACCGCTTAGCACGATGACGGCGCTGCCCACTAATGTCAGTGCGTCTGGGCGTTCATGGAATATAGTGATGCCCAAAATCAGCGCGAAAAGCAGTCTGGAGTAGCGAAACGGTGTGACAACCGACACTTCACCTGTGCGCATGGCCTTTGTCAGGGACGCATAGGCCAATACGCCGGCACCAGTTGCGAGTGTGATGAACCAGATGCTGGTCGTGGTCAGGGGGCTTAGTTCCCCAGTGACTGCGACCAGTACCAGCCCCGCTACGGTTAAGACGACAAAACCCGCCACGCCAAGCTGCGCCGTCGAAAGCGATGCTGGGCTTGCCCGTGTTGCAAGGTCGCGACCCGCAAAACCAATCAGGGCCAGTACAGCGAAAATTGACAGGGGGTCAAAGCTGTCCAACCCGGGACGTAGAATAAGCAAGACACCCAAAAAGCCCGTAAAGATCGCAGCCCAGCGGCGCCAACCAATCCTTTCGTGAAAAACGAACACCGCACCCAATGCGACCACCAAGGGTGTCGCCTGAAGGATTGCAGATGCGCTTGAAAGCGGCGTAAGAGCAATCGCCAAGGCAAAGAACAGGCGTCCAAATATCTCAAAAGATGATCTGATGATCAGGATTTTTCCGAACATGTCAGGATGCACGGCGCGCGTTCCTTGCATCTGGGCAATGCCGGCAAAGACAAGGGTTCCAGCTGCCCCAAACATCGCAACAACTTGGCCGATTGGCACGTCACGCGCTGCGGCTTTGAGGGCCATATCCTCGACCGCGAAGGCCGCCATGGCAAGCAGCATGAACAATGCGCCTTTTGTGTTCTCGCTCATCTTTCGGCCTTTGCGAAGGTGGATCACGGGCACTGTTGACAGAGATTAGGAGCGACACAATAGAAAACGCCCCGCCAGAAGCTGACGGGGCGTGAAAGCTTTGCGATCAAGTTGGACGTTAGCCCAAGAGCTCTTTCGCTTTGGCGATAACATTCGCGCTGGTAATGCCGAACTTTTCGAACAGGACGCCAGCAGGGGCCGAAGCGCCAAAGCCAGTCATGCCGACGAAGGCAGCTTTCGCTTCGCGCCCACGTTCACCCAGAAGCAAACGATCCCAGCCACCTTCACGAACGGCGGCTTCGATACCAACACGTACTGCGCCTGGGGGCAGAACTTTGCGACGATAGGATTCTTCTTGCTCCGCAAACAGCTCCATGCAGGGCATGGAAACAACGCGGGTGCCGATGCCTTCAGCTTCAAGCGTTGCGCGGGCTTCCATGGCAAGCGACACTTCCGAACCGGTCGCAATCAGGATCACCTGACGCTTGCCAACTTCGGCGTCGGCCAGAACATAGCCACCTTGGGCGGTCAGGTTCTTCTGCTTATAGTCGGTGCGCAGGGTCGGCAGGTTTTGACGGGTCAGAACCAGTGTCGACGGAGTCTCTTTTGTCGTCAGCGCAATTTCCCAAGCTTCCGCGGTTTCCACCGTGTCCGCCGGGCGGAACGTGTAGCTGTTGGGTGTTGCACGGCAGATGGCCAGATGCTCGACCGGCTGGTGTGTAGGGCCATCTTCGCCAACACCAATTGAATCGTGGGTCATCACAAACACGGTTGGGATCCGCATCAGCGACGCCAGACGCATGGCAGGGCGCGCGTAGTCGGTGAAGCAGAAGAATGTGCCGCCGTAAGGGCGCATGCCGCCATGCAGGGTCATGCCATTCATCGCAGCGGCCATGCCGTGCTCGCGGATGCCCCAATAGATATAGCGTCCACTCCGGTTGTCGGTGTCAAAGACGCCCAGATCACCGGTTTTGGTGTTGTTCGAACCGGTCAGGTCAGCCGATCCACCTACGGTTTCTGGTAGCACCGGGTTGATCGCGGCAAGCGCCATTTCAGAGGACTTGCGCGTCGCAACCGAAGGCTTGCTTTCCGCAACTTCTTTCTTGAGCTTGCGGATGACGCCGGCCAGTTTCTTCGGTGCGTCCAAAGCATAGGCGCGCTTGAACTCCGCCTGTTTACGATCCGAGATCGAGGTAAACCGCGTCTCCCACTCGGCATGTACAGCCGCACCGCGCGTGCCCATGGCTTCCCATTGGGCTTTCACGTCAGCAGGAACTTCGAACGCGCCTTGGGGTGCGCCGTAAACCTTTTTCGCCGCAGCCAATTGGTCCGCATCTGTCAGTGCGCCGTGACCTTTCGACGTGTCCTGCGCCGCATGGCCCAGAGCAATGTGGGTTTTGCAAGCAATCATCGACGGTTTGCCAGTGCTTTTCGCTTTGGCAATCGCGGCATCAATCTGCACCGGATCGTGTCCGTCGATTTCCTGCACGTGCCAACCAGACGCCTTAAAGCGCTGAACCTGATCTGTGCGGTCAGACAAGGAAACCTTGCCGTCGATGGTGATGTCGTTGTTGTCCCACATGACGATCAGCTTCGATAGCTCGTGACGCCCGGCAATGCCGATCGCCTCTTGGCTAAGGCCTTCCATCAAACACCCATCACCAGCGATGACATAGGTGTAATGGTCGACGATCTTTTTGCCGAAACGGCCGCGTTGGATTTCCTCAGCCATTGCAAAACCAACTGCGTTGGCGATGCCCTGACCCAGCGGTCCTGTTGTGGTCTCAACCCCCGACACGTGACCGTATTCCGGGTGACCGGCGGTGATGGCGCCCCACTGGCGGAAGTTTTTGATCTGATCCAGCGTTACGTCTTTGTAACCCGTAAGATAGAGCAGCGAATAAATCAGCATAGAGCCGTGACCAGCAGACAGGATGAACCGGTCGCGGTCTTCCCAGCGCGGTGCAGAGGGATCAAAATTCAGGTGCTTTTCGAACAGCACAGTCGCCACATCGGCCATGCCCATCGGCATGCCAGAGTGACCGGAGTTCGCAGCAGCAACAGCATCCAGCGTCAACGAGCGGATCGCAGCAGCTTTTTTCCAGTGGTCAGGGTGGGCTTTGGCAAGAGCGGCAATATCCAAGGTCCGGATCCTTTGGCTAAGTAAAGACTGGCCTCTGATAACAGCCCTACGGCTTGGGTCAAGCAAAGCAAGCGGTTGGGCCCCAAGTGTTTGTAATCCAAGACGACCAAGCAGCCTGAAAGGGCATTTAATTGCCCTCAAGGGCACAGCGGGCGGCGAATCGCATTTCCGGCCCCCAAAGTGCACTTGGCGTTGAGTGTTGCGCCTCCTTGTGACAAGATCGGCAAGATAGGACTATGCAGGGCAGATTATGAGTGACATTTCCGAACTAGAAACCCGTATTACCGCCGCGCTGGAACGGATCAATGCTGGGCTGGATCAACTGGCCGACACCCCGGTGACCGACACTGACGCGCAAGAGACCCTTCAAACTCAGCTTGAAGAAGAGCGCACCGCCAACGCGCAGCTGAACGAAAGGCTGGCGGCCCTGAAATCCCAGGCTGGTGATCTTGCCAACGCGGCAGAGCGCGAGGTCGGGAAACTGAACGCTCAGCTTGCACAAGCAGAGGCAAATGCTGAAAGCCTTCGGCAAGCCAATCAAGAGCTTCGCAGCACAAACGATGCATTGCGAGAGGCCGCAAAAACAGGTGTTGTCGACGCAACTTTGATCAACAATGCCATGACTGCGGAATTGACCGCATTGAAGGCAACGCAGCAAGCGGATCGCGCTGAATTGGATGCGGTGCTGAACGAGCTGGCCACGATGGCCACCCCCAAAGCCGAGGAGGACACACATGCCTGATATCACGATCAACATCGGTGGCCGCAGCTTTGAAGTGGCCTGCCAAGAGGGCGAAGAGCATTTCCTGCAATCCGCTGCCGCCATGCTGGATACCGAGGCCTCTGTCTTGGTCAGCCAGATCTCGAACCTGACCGAAAGCCGCATGCTTTTGATGTCGGGGCTGATGCTTGCGGATAAGACCGCGGGCATGGAAGACAAAGTGAAACTGACCGAGCGTCGCGTGGCCGAGCTGGAAAGCGAGCTTGAAGCGTTGAAAAGCGCGGAACCTCAGAAAGTTGAGGTGCCAGTGGTGCCAGCCGCAGTTACGGATACGTTGGCCGAGATCGCTGCACGTGCTGAAAGCATGGCTGCTTCCGTCGAAGATCGGTTGAAAGCGAACTGAAGGCTATAAATCCTCTTTAGAAACACAAAAACGCGCGCCGGTATTCCAGCGCGCGTTTTTTGTTTTAAGCGGGGCCTAAATCAGCCGTTGGCTTCGCGGATCTTGTCAGCAGCTTCTTTATTGAAAGCAACGCCGTTGTCACCAAACAATGTGTCCAGCTCGCCCGACAGGGTCATCTCGGTGATGATGTCACAGCCGCCGACGAACTCGCCTTTGACGTAAAGCTGAGGGATCGTTGGCCAGTCGGAGTATTCCTTGATGCCCGTGCGGATTTCTTCGTCCGCCAGTACGTTCACATCGGCGAAGTCCACGCCCATGTAGTTCAGAACGCCAGCCACGCGGGAAGAAAACCCGCATTGCGGCATTTCTTTCGTGCCTTTCATATAAAGCACAACGTCATTGGCTTTGACGGTTTCGTCGATGCGTGTTTTTGCGTCGGTCATTTAGCTACTTTCCTTTGTCTTCGCGTGGCATCAGCACACCAGCCTGTTTATTTGGATCCTTTGGTACGGACCATGTCGTGCTTTGGCGGGCTCCGGTCCGACTGTCAGGCATCCCCTTGATGTGAATGACGTGGTCGTCGCGGGTCCCGTCTTCTTCATAGTTCTTGTCGTCCCATCGGCGCTTGTTCAGTGCATGACGAGAGAGCGGGCGTTTTTCGTTTCTTCGTACATAGGCTTCGGCGAAGGCAGCGACAATGATCAGAGTAACGAGGCCAAGAGGGACCCAGAGCCACAGCATATTTACTCAGGCACCTTCGTCGTCAGCGCCAGCGCGTGCAGCTCTCCGCTGTCGATCTGCGCACGGACAGTCGCGTTTACGGCGCGTTGCTGTTGTACGCGGTTCATGTCGCGGAAGCTTTCATCCACGACCTCGGCGGCCCAGTGGTTCCCGTCACCGGCCAGATCCGTGATGGTGATCTGGGCGTCGGGAAAACCTGCGCGGATCAGGTCTTCGATTGCGGATGCTTCCATGGCCATTTGGCGAAACCTCGTGTTTGTTTCATCTAACTTATGTGTGGGGCAGGGGGGCCGCAAGGCCTAGCGGTTCATTGCGGCATCGCGAAAACTGGCCAGAACGGCGCGGGCATCCGACAAAAGGCCCTCTTCTTCCGCACGCGCCAGACTATCCGCAGTCCATGCGGGATCAGGCAACAGCCGGTCCAGCATGTCGCGACGGGCAGCGTCTTGGGTTGCAGAAAGGGGTAGGGCTTCGGCCACGCGGAACAGCTCGATCATGTCGGTGATGGCGCGCATCCGGCGGTAGGCTTCTGAAATCGCCTCGAGCGTTTCGCGGTCCTTGCGCCAGCGTTTTCGTGGAAAGATGTGACGCATGACATACGGACCAGCGCCTTTGCAGTCGAACTTGGAGCAACCCGGAAACCCCTGATCTTCCAGCGTTTCATGAATGCGGCACAGGTTGTCCGATCCAAGATGGCGGCAAGGCGCAAGGGCGCGTTTGTCAAAGGCGAAGTCATCGCCCGCATCAAATCCGGGCGAAACACAGCACAGCCCCGCGCAGGCGGCACAATCGGCCACCAGTTGGTTAAGGTCGCGAGGGGCTGGCGCGTCCACTTACGAATGGGCCTGATCAAAGCCGGTGCGGAAGATCTGGGCGAGGTCTGCCAAGGGGGCTTCCGAGCCGCCCATCTTCACGCTGTCGCCAGTGAAGCGACCAACCGAAGTAATGGTCACACCAACGCGGCCCGCTTCGATCATCAGCGCTTCGGCTTGATCGAAGTTACAGGCGACCAGATAGCGTGCCTGATCTTCGCCGAACAGCGTGGGTGTGTCGGCAGCGTCCAGTTGTACACCAACTTCACCGGCCTCGGCCATTTCGAAAGCTGCAAGGGCCAGTCCGCCGTCAGACAGGTCAGAACAGGCTTTGATCAGCTCGCGGTTCGCACGAATGAAATCTCCGTTGCGCTTTTCAGCGTCCAGATCCACATGCGGAGCGTCGCCGTCTTCGCGATTGAACACTTCGGCCAGAAGCGCGGATTGACCCAGATGGCCTTGGGTGTCGCCCACAACCATGGCCACATGGCCATCGCGCGCTACGCCGTCGATCATATCGTCTAGGCTATCCAGCAGGCCAACTGCACCGATGGTCGGTGTTGGCAGAATGCCCTGACCGTCGGTCTCGTTATACAGCGATACGTTGCCCGAGACGATTGGAACGTCCAAGGCAGCCACGGCTTCACCGATGCCTTTGATGGCACCAACGAACTGGCCCATGATCTCGGGCTTTTCGGGGTTGCCGAAGTTCAGGTTGTCGGTTGTGGCCAAGGGTTTTGCACCAACGGCAGTCAGGTTGCGGTAGGCTTCTGCCACCGCTTGCTTGCCGCCTTCAAACGGGTTGGCCATGACATAGCGCGGCGTCACGTCCGATGTGAACGCAATCGCTTTGTCTGTGCCGTGCACACGCACGATGCCTGCACCCAGACCCGGTGCACGCACGGTGTCAGCCATAACCATGTGGTCATATTGCTCGTACACCCATTGTTTCGCGGCGTGGTTTGGGCTGCCAAGCAAAGCTTTCAGACCATCAATCGCGTCGATCTCTGGCACGTCAGCCAGTTCTTCAGCGGCAGGTGTTTCGATCCACGGGCGGTCATATTCCGGCGCACGGCCAGACAGAGGCGATAGCGGCAGGTCGGCTTTCACTTCACCATGATGCATGATCAGGAAGCGGTCATCGGCCAGAGTTTCACCAACGATGGCAAAATCCAGGTCCCACTTGTCGAACACGGCACGGGCTTCAGCCTCAAGGTCGGGGTTCAGCACCATAAGCATCCGCTCTTGGCTTTCAGACAGCATCATTTCGTAGGCCGTCATGTCGTCTTCGCGCTGCGGGACGTCCTCGAGGTTCAGTTTGACACCCAAACCGCCTTTGTCACCCATTTCAACAGCCGAACAGGTCAGGCCAGCGGCCCCCATATCCTGGATCGAGATTACGGCGCCGGTTTGCATCAGCTCCAACGTGGCTTCCATCAAGCGCTTCTCGGTGAATGGGTCACCCACTTGAACAGTAGGGCGCTTATCTTCGATCGTGTCATCGAATTCGGCCGAGGCCATGGTCGCACCGCCAACGCCGTCGCGACCGGTCTTGGCACCCAAGTAGACAACCGGCATGCCAATGCCCGATGCTGCCGAATAGAAAATCTTGTCAGTATCCGCGAGGCCCGCGGCAAATGCGTTCACCAGGCAGTTGCCATTATAGGCCGGGTGGAACCGCACCTCGCCGCCCACATTGGGTACGCCGAAGCAGTTGCCGTAGCCTCCAATGCCCTCAACCACACCGTTGACCAACTGTTTGGTTTTGGGGTGATCAATTTCGCCGAAGCTCAGCGAGTTCATTGCAGCGATGGGACGTGCACCCATGGTGAAGACGTCACGCAAGATGCCACCAACGCCGGTCGCTGCGCCCTGATAGGGTTCGATGTACGATGGGTGGTTGTGGCTTTCCATTTTGAAGACCACGGCCTGTCCGTCACCAATATCCACGATGCCTGCGTTTTCGCCGGGGCCGCAAATTACCTGCGGGCCCTCGGTGGGCAGAGTGCGCAACCATTTTTTTGAGGACTTGTAAGAACAGTGTTCGTTCCACATGGCAGAGAAGATGCCAAGTTCGGTGAAGCTGGGTTCGCGCCCGATGATGTCGAGGATCAGTTCGTATTCGTCGGGCTTCAAGCCATGTGCTTCAATCAGGTCTGTGGTGATTTTCGGCTCGCTCATGCTCGGTCCCCTTCGGCGTTGCAGCAACATCGACTCGCGCGCGATATGCGTCAATGTCAGTTGCTGCGCCTTGTAGGCGATGGGCGGGCATTGGGGAAGGGCTAGGATGCCTTGTTTTGCACGAACAATGCGCGTTAGGCAAAAAAAAGGCCGGGCAGAGCCCGGCCAAGTCCAACAGGGAGGTAAAAACCGACTAGAGCGAAGCTCAACCATCGGCTTTGGATAAGAATTAGGTGCCAGAACGACTCGGTTCAAGGAAAAATGCTGCATTGCGGCTATGCATTTTGCGCATGCCTCTTTGCAATTGGAGCTATCAAAGGCCAAGTGCGTTTAAGTTCTACTTGGGATAGTTCAATGTTTTGAGAACTTTAACACCGAAACTATCTTGTTTTGATAGGGTTTCAGCCTAAAACCCCCGCAATTTCACTGTTGCGAAATCGCATCACTAATATTGAATGTATTTCTCAGCTTGCTGTGCTGCGGCGCTGGGCAATCAGCTCGGACGTGACAAAATCGCGGAAAGCTTCAATCCGTTTGGAGGCGCGCAGCTCCTCGGGGTAAGCAAGGTAAACCGGTATGTCTTTGCTTTCTACGTCAGGCAAGACGCGGATCAGCTGGGGAAAGTCGTGCGTGATGTAGTCAGGAAGCACGCCAATCCCCAGGTCATTCAGCACGGATTGCAGAACTCCGAAATAATTGTTCACCGTTAGAAGTGAGCCAACATCGTAGGTCAGCAGTTCGCGTACCAAAGCGGCACCTGCACTGACTTGCGCAGCCGACGTATTTTGACAAATCAGCCGGAACTTGGAGAGGTCTTCCATCGTTTCCGGCGTTCCATTCGCTTCAAGGTAACTGGGCGTTGCGTATAGCCGCATATGCACATCCATCAAGCGCTTGCGGATCAGGTCCGCTTGGCTGGGCTCTTTCATGCGAATGGCAACGTCAGCTTCGCGCATGGGCAGATCCAACACGCGTTCTTCCAGCATCAGATCAATTCTGAGGTCGGGATAGGCTTCGTAAAGCTTCGGCAAGCGCGGGGCCAGCCACATGGATCCGAAGGCTGTCGTTGTTGTAACGCGCAATTCACCGAACACTTCTTCCTTGCTGTCACGGATGCGTGCCACGGCGGCCTCGAGCCGCTGGTTCATCGCTTTGGTGGCGTCAAACAGCAACTCGCCTTGCTCAGTAAGAATCAGTCCGCGAGCATGTCGGTGAAACAAGGTTGCATTCAGTCCGTCTTCAAGTGCGCGTATTTGGCGAGACACAGCAGATTGCGACAAATGTAGCGCATCACCAGCATGGGTCAGTGACCCCGCATCCGCCACCGCGTGAAATATTCTGAGCTTGTCCCAATCCATAAAGAAAGAACCGATCCTTGTTAGCGTGAAAAGCTTGCACAGTGTTACCATTAGAATCGTGATCAGTTCCAGCACGGATTCTGATGCAAAAAGAATTGAAAGGTCAGAGATTATGACCTAATATGTTTGGATCAAGCAAGCAGGTGTCACGTATAGGGAGGTGTGTCATGGGCAAGCCGCAAATCACTCTGAATGATCGTTTTGATCTGTCAAAAGAACAGGTTTTGTTGAACGGCACGCAAGCGCTGGTGCGTTTGATGCTGACCCAGAAAGAACGTGACCGCAGGGCCGGGCTGAACACAGCCGGATATGTGACTGGCTATCGTGGCTCGCCTTTGGGGGGTGTCGATCTTTGGATGGATCGCTCGCGTAAATTGTTAGAGCCCAATGACATCAAGTTTCACCCCGGCCTGAACGAAGACCTTGCCGCAACCGCGCTGTGGGGCAGTCAGCAGGCGGAGCTGCGTGGCGAAGGCACCCATGATGGTGTTTTTGGTCTGTGGTATGGCAAGGGGCCGGGCGTTGACCGCACCGGCGACGTGATGCGCCATGCCAACATGGCGGGCAGCAGCCCGCACGGCGGCGTGTTGATGGCGATGGGTGATGATCACACGGGCGAAAGCTCAACCGTGTTGCACCAGTCCGACTGGGCCATGGTTGATGCGTATATTCCGGTGTTAAGCCCCGCTGGTGTGCAGGAAATTCTGGACTATGGCATCTATGGCTATGGGCTAAGCCGCTTTTCCGGCGTCTGGGCGGGCCTGAAAGTGATGAAAGACACGGTCGAGGCGACATCCGTAATTGATGGCCGCGTGGATCGCATGCAGCTTGTCACACCCGATTTCGACATGCCCGAAGGTGGGCTCAACATCCGTTTGATTGATGATCGCATCCCGCAAGAAGCGCGGATGATTGATTATAAGCGTTTCGCGGCAGAGGCTTACGCTCGTGCAAACCGTATCGACAACCGCATGTGGGGCAAACCCGGCGCCAAGATCGGCTTCGTGGCCGCGGGCAAGAACTGGCTAGATCTTGTGCACGCAATGAACCTTCTGGGCATTGATCAGGCCGAGGCGGAACGACTAGGGATCACCACATACAAGATCGGCCAGACGTTCCCGCTGGACATGACCTCGTTCCATGAATGGGCCGAAGGGCTAGATCTGGTCGTTGTGGTCGAAGAAAAACGCAAACTGATCGAGGTGCAGATCAAAGAAGCGATCTTTGATGACCGTCGTGGCCGTCGCGTGTACGGCTGGCACAAAGGCGATCAGTGGGAAAATGGCCGTCGGATTGAGCTGTTCCCGACACGCTATGCGCTGGACCCGATCATGATTGCCGAGAAGTTGGGCGGTATCCTGATTGAAGAGGGCAGGGGCACAGATGCGGTGAAAGCCGGTTTGGCCAAGCTGAACGAGGCGAGAGCCGCAGATAACGCCCCTGACCTGGCTGCACGTTTGCCGTTCTTTTGTTCGGGCTGTCCGCACAATACCTCGACCAAACTGCCCGAAGGCAGCCGCGCTTATGCGGGTATCGGCTGTCACTATATGGTGCAGTGGATGGATCGCGACACGGTTGGGTTCACCCAAATGGGCGGCGAGGGCGTGAATTGGGTTGGTGAAGCACCGTTCTCCAGCACCAAACACGTTTTCCAGAACCTGGGCGATGGCACGTATAACCACTCAGGCAATCTGGCAATCCGTGCGGCTTTGGCCTCGGACGCCAACATGACCTACAAGATCCTGTACAATGACGCTGTTGCAATGACCGGCGGACAGGAAAACGAAGGCGATCTGGATGCCCCGCGCATTGCGCGCGAGGTGCAGGCGATGGGCGTGAAAGACATCTTTGTTGTCTATGACGATAAAGAGGATGTGGACGCGTCCCAGTTTCCCAAAGGTCCGAGCTTTCACACCCGCGACGCGCTTTTGGAGGTTGAAAAGAAATGCCGAGATATCAAAGGGGTGTCCGTCATCCTCTATATCCAGACGTGTGCTGCTGAAAAACGCCGTCGCCGCAAACGGGGCCTGTTCCCAGACCCAGACAAGCGCATCTTTATCAATACGGATATCTGCGAAGGCTGTGGTGATTGCGGTGTGCAATCGAACTGCGTCTCGATCGTGCCTGTCGAAACTGAACTTGGCCGCAAACGTGCGATTGACCAATCCAGCTGTAACAAGGATTTCAGCTGTGTGAATGGGTTCTGCCCCAGCTTTGTGACCGTCGAGGGCGCAAAGCTGAAGAAAACCGCCACGGCAGAAGTTGACCTGCCCGATCTGCCCATGCCCACGCTGCCCGCCATCAACGGCACCTTTAACACGGTGATCACCGGGGTCGGCGGTACGGGTGTTGTGACCATCGGTGCCGTCATGGCGCAGGCCGCACACATCGACGGTAAGGGTGCCGGCATGATGGAAATGGCAGGGCTTGCCCAGAAGGGTGGAGCGGTCACGGTGCATTTGCGTCTTGCCGAGAAGCCCGACGATATTTCAGCCATTCGTGTAGCAACTGGTGAATGTGACGCGCTGATCGGGTGTGATTTGGTCGTTTCCGCGGCGGCGACCACATTGGGTCTGACCAAGACGGATCGCACGGGCGCAGTGGTCGACAGCCATGAAACCGTGACTGGGGAGTTCACGCAAAACACGGACTTCGCTATCCCGGGTGATCGCCTTCAACTGTCCTTGCAGGCGCGTTTGCGCGATCGGCTTGCGATGTTTGATGCCACCGAGTTGGCGCGTGTGCTGATGGGCGACAGCATCTTTTCCAACATGATGGTGTTGGGCGCCAGCTGGCAGGCGGGCTATGTGCCGCTGACCCATGAAGCGCTGATGTATGCCATTGAGCTGAACGGACAGGCGGTAGATCGCAACAAACGTGCGTTCGAACTGGGGCGCTGGGCGGTTGAACGCCCTGCCGAGGCAGCGAAATGCCTTGAGGCAGAGGTGGTTGAGCTTCCCAAAACACTGGCCGAGATTGTGGAATTCCGCGCGGATCATCTGGTGAAGTTCCAAGGGAAATCACTGGCTAAGGCTTACCGCGCTCAGGTGGCGCGTATGCCCGAAGCTCTGCAAATACCCGTGGCAAAGGGCTATCATAAACTTCTGGCCTATAAGGATGAATACGAGGTTGCGCGGCTTTTGTGCGAAACGCGCGCCAAGGCTGAGGCCGAGTTCGACGGCGATCTGAAGCTGACCTATCACCTTGCTCCGCCGATGCTCAGCGGTGACGACGCCAACGGCCGCCCGAAAAAGCGTGGTTTCGGTGCGTGGTTTGAACGCGCAGCCCCGCTGCTCGCGCGCATGAAAGGGCTTCGCGGCACCGCGTTTGATCCTTTTGGCCGCACGGCAGAACGGGTGACCGAACGTGCACTGATCGCTGAATATGAAGCAGATATGGAGCGTGTTCTGGCGGGGCTAACCGATGCCAACCTGTCGGTGGCGCAAGAGATTGCTGAATTGCCCCTGTCCATCCGTGGCTTCGGCCCGGTGAAAGAGGCCAGCGTGACTGCTGCCGAAACCCGCCGTGCAGCCCTTTGGGCGCAGTTCGACGGGACCGCCCCTGTGGCACAAGCCGCCGAGTAGGGATGCGCGACAAATAGGCGATGGATTTCCGTCGCAAACAGACCTATGCCTAGTCCATGTCCTGCCGCGTGCGGGGCATGGGATGATCTAGGAAAAGGCATAAAACAATGGCAGTTGGCGTATTTGATAGCGGTCTGGGCGGGTTGACGGTTCTGGACGCGGTCGCAAAGCGCCTGCCGGATGTGGACTTCGTCTATTATGCCGACAGCGCGCATGCGCCATACGGTGTGCGCGATGCTGATGATATCTACGAGCTTACCAAAAATGCGGTGTCTGCCCTGTGGGATCAGGGGTGTGATCTGGTGATCCTCGCCTGCAACACGGCCTCGGCGGCGGCTTTGCGCCGGATGCAGGAAAGCTGGATTCCGTCGGACAAGCGCGTGTTGGGCGTTTTTGTCCCGTTGATCGAGGCGATGACCGAGCGCGGTTGGGGCGACAACACGCCGCCCCGCGAGGTTGCAGTGAAGCATGTGGCCTTGTTTGCCACGCCTGCCACAGTGTCCAGCCGCGCGTTTCAACGCGAACTGGCCTTCCGCGCCATTGGTGTGGATGTCGAAGCACAGGCATGCGGCGGTGTTGTGGATGCCATCGAAGATGGGGATATGATCTTGGCCGAGGCCCTTGTACGCAGTCACGTGGATGCGTTGAAACGCAAGATGCCCAAGCCCGAAGCAGCCATTCTGGGCTGCACGCATTACCCGCTGATGGAGACCGAATTCCAAGACGCGCTGGGCGCGGATGTGACGGTGTATAGTCAGGCAAATCTGGTGGCTGAAAGCCTTGGCGACTATCTGGAACGCCATCCAAACATGCGTGGCACGGGGGGCGAAAGCAAGTTTCTGACCACCGGCGACCCAGCCCAGGTGTCCAATCGCGCCACCCAGTTCCTGCGACGAAAGATCGCTTTCGAAGCCGCCTGATTGCAGCGGGCGCACAAAACCACTACATGTTTTCGACGAATTTGCAGGAGGTCACGATGACCCACAAAATCGCCATTCTTGGTGCGTCCGGTTATACTGGCGCAGAACTTGTTCGGCTGATCGCCACCCATCCGACGATGGAAATCGTCGCCATGTCCGCTGACCGCAAGGCTGGACAAGAGATGTCGGACGTTTATCCGCATCTGCGCCACCTTGATTTGCCGAAGCTGGTGAAGATGGATCAGATCAGCTTCTCAAACGTGGATCTGGCCTTTGCGGCCTTGCCGCACGGGCTGTCTCAGGCTTTGGTGCGCGACTTGCCTGACAGTGTGAAAGTTGTGGATCTTGGCGCGGATTTCCGTCTGCGCGACCCGGCAGAGTACGAAAAATGGTATGGCGCGCCGCATGTGGCGACCGAGCTGCAGAAATCAGCTGTCTACGGACTGACCGAGTTTTACCGCGATGACATCAAGGCCGCACGGTTGGTGGCGGGCACGGGCTGCAACGCGGCAACGGTGCAGTTTGCCTTGCGGCCATTGATCTCGGCGGGCCTGATTGATCTGGATCGGATCATTTGCGACCTGAAGAACGGCGTGTCAGGGGCTGGGCGGTCGTTGAAGGAAAACATGCTGTTTGCCGAACGCTCGACCGATGTGTTGGGATACGCGCAGGGCGGCACGCACCGCCATCTGGGCGAGTTCGATCAGGAGTTTTCACTGCTGGCTGGCCGCGACGTGCGCATTCAGTTCATGCCGCATTTGGTGCCTGTGAACCGGGGCATCCTTGCTGATTGCTATGTGGATGGCGACGCCGATGCGATCCACGCCAAGCTTATTGAGCAATATCAAGATGAGCCCTTCGTAACTGTGCTACCCAAAGGCAAGTTGCCCGGTATGGGGCAGGTGATGGGATCAAACCAGTGCCATCTGGGCGTGTCGGGCGACCGCATCCCCGGCCGCGCGCTGGTCGTGTCTGCGCTTGATAACCTGTGTAAGGGATCATCGGGGCAGGCGATGCAGAACGCGAACCTGATGCTGGGCGAAGATGAAACCACGGGGCTGATGATGCCCCCTGTGTTTCCGTAAGATAATGAAAAGGATGCCGAAATGGCCGGTCTTAAAAGCCTAAAGAAAACCCGTCGTATCCAGATCATTGTGCTGGCCTTCGTAGCGCTTGCGCTGTCGACGGGTTTGATCGGTTACGCACTGCAAGACGGCATCAACTACTATCGGTCCCCGACCGAAGTGATCGCCGAGCCGCCCCGTTCAGACGAGGTCTTCCGCATGGGGGGGCTTGTTTCCGAAGGGTCGATCATTCGTGGACAGGGTGAAACCGTCAGCTTCTCTGTGACCGACGGAGCTGAAACGGTGCCGGTCCGATATACTGGCGTGTTGCCAGACCTCTTTTCCGAAAATCAGGGCATGATCGGCACGGGGACTTATGTAGAAGGCACCTTTGAAGCCACTGAAATTCTTGCCAAACATGACGAAGACTACATGCCGAAAGAGGTTGTGGAGTCTTTGAAAGAAAGTGGTGTCTACGTCGAACCGGGCTCCTGATTTCGACATTGTTAACTGAAGCAATCCAGCCTTGTCCTCGTGTTTTTAAACGCGGGGAAGGGCCCGGATGCAAACTGTCACAGAAATTGCCGACCAGATTGTCGCCCGTGAAGGCGGCTATGTAAACGATCCTGATGATCCCGGTGGGGCGACCAATTTCGGGGTCACCATCCATACCATGCGCCGGTTGGGGATGGACTTGACGGGCGATGGCAAGGTGACGCCTGCGGATGTGAAACGCCTTACCCGCACACAAGCCCGCGATATCTTTCTTAAACACTACTATCACAAGCCCCGGATCGGTGAATTGCCGGAACCGCTGCAGGCTTCGGTCTTTGACATGTATGTGAATGCGGGCGGCAATGCCGTTCGCATATTGCAGGGCTTGCTTGCCAAGATGGGCTACCAGCTTGCAAAAGACGGCGCGTTGGGGCCGCAAACCTTGGGAATTGCACGGGCAGCCATGGCGTTGGCCCCGGATCATCTGGTCGATGCGTATGGGATCGAGCGGCGCAATTACTACTACCGATTGGCGGATCGCCGCCCGGCCTCGCGTAAATATGCGCGCAGACGTGATGGGGGCAAAGGCGGCTGGATCAAGCGCGCCGAGGAATTCATCGCGGCGCCCTATCATTATTCAAGTGCTGACCACCGGAAGAGGACGCAGAAATGGGGCTGATGGGCGATATGATCAAGGTCTTTTTTGGCGGACAAAACAACATGATACGCGAAACCGCCGAGGTTTTTCGCGAGAACGCCGAGGCCGCTTCAGCCCGTGATGCTGATCTGCAAATGGCGGCGATCGAGGCCTTTGCAGCCGAGTTTTCCCATGCGCGAAAAGGGTGGTTTGACCGGTTTATGGACGGGTTGAACAGGGTGCCTCGGCCCGCGTTGGCGTTGTCGACCTTGGGGCTGTTTGCGGCCGCCATGATCAGCCCGGCTTGGTTTGCGGACCGTATGCAGGGAGTGGCTTTGGTGCCCGAACCGCTTTGGTGGCTGATGGGTGCGATTGTCAGTTTCTATTTCGGCGCACGCCAACAGGTAAAAGGGCAGGAGTTTCAAAGATCGATTGCTGAAGTACTGGTCCGCGCCAATGGGATTGCGCCTTCGCCGGCACACTTGCCCGCCTCAACCCCGACAGCCCCAACAGAGCAAGTGATTGAACCTGCACCTTTTATAGCGGACCCAGAGCCTACCTCTTCTGCAAGCGAGGATAAGGTCGAAACTCCTCATGCGGGCGCCGGACCTGTCGACGCATCGGGCAACGCTGCGCTGAAAGACTGGGTGGAACGCCGCAATGGGAAGTGACCTGATCCTGAAACTCGTTTCGGATCACGGGCCGTGGGTTTTGCTGGTGTTCTATCTTCTCTATCGGGATTTGCAGAAAGATCAGGCCACGCGTGCGGTTCTGGACAAAAACTCATCAATCCTGATCGAAATCACAACCATCATTCGCGAACGCCTTCCTGCCGCGGGTGCGCGCCGATGATTTGGCGTTGGTATCTGATGCTGAAACAACGATTCCGGGCTTTGATCCTAGGGGGGCGATTTCAGCGCGCACTTACACGAAACGAACAAGCAGCAGCCGAATTGGACACAGTTGTCAGAGGTATCTTACAAAAATGAAACAAGCATCTCTTTTGGTGGCATTCTTGGCGGTGCTGCTGCAGCTAGGATATTGGTCCGCTGGATATGACGCGGTTTTCCAAATCGGATTTGGTGCCATCACCCTGATGGGGCTGATGATCGCCTTAACTTTCCTGTGGCTTTACATCCAACGTGCCACGCCATTGGCGTTGGGCATGGCATACAGTTGGTGTGGGGCCAGTTTGGTTCTGGGCTGGTGGTGGCTTTATGCCCTGCTGGGGGCGCCAGAAGCGATGACCGCCAGCGCCCTGCTTTTTGCGCCGCTGTCGCTGTATCTATCCGGCGCAATCTTACATTTCAGTGTGATTCACCGTTCATTTGGCTGGCATGGTGCGGCATTTCTTGCCCCGGTTCTGGGGGCCGTCATGTGTTCAACGGCGATATATCTGTTGATCTGAGATCAAACACCCGTGACCGGGTGCCGCATCTGGCACGGGAAGGGCTAGTGACTTAGCGCGACTCTCGATAAGGTCGCGCCATGATTATTGAGCTTGGACATTTTGCGCTGATCTTGGCGCTGGGCGTGGCCGTGGTGCAAACCATTGTGCCGCTGATTGGGGCACATAAGGGCTGGAACAGCTGGATGGAGATGGCCGTTCCTGCGGCCACGATCCAGTTTCTGCTGATCGCCGCATCGTTTTTGGCGCTGACATATGCGTTTGTGACGTCGGATTTCTCGGTTCGGCTGGTGACGTTGAACTCTCATACAGCCAAGCCGATGCTTTACAAAATCTCAGGGGTGTGGGGGAACCACGAAGGGTCCATACTGCTTTGGGTGTTGATTGTTGCGGGCTTTGGCGCGACGGCTGCTTGGTTTGGTCAGAACCTGCCCAGAACGTTGAAAGCACGGGTGCTGGCGGTGCAAAGCTCCATCGCGGTTGCGTTTTTGGCCTTTGTCATCTTCACTTCAAACCCGTTTCTGCGCTTGGCGCAGCCGCCCTTTGACGGGCAGGACCTTAACCCGCTGCTGCAAGACCCTGGTTTGGCCTTCCACCCACCGTTCCTCTACCTTGGTTACGTTGGTCTATCGATGGCGTTCTCATTCGCTGTCGCCGCTTTGATCGAGGGCCGAATTGATGCGGCATGGGGCCGCTGGGTGCGCCCGTGGACGCTGGCGGCTTGGGTGTTTCTGACCATCGGTATCGCGCTGGGCAGCTGGTGGGCCTACTATGAATTAGGTTGGGGTGGCTTTTGGTTTTGGGACCCGGTCGAGAACGCTTCGTTCATGCCTTGGCTCTTTGCGGCGGCATTGCTGCACTCGGCCATCGTTGTTGAAAAACGCGAGAGTCTGAAAAGCTGGACCATTCTGTTGGCTATCCTTGCCTTTGGGTTCTCGCTGATCGGAACATTCATCGTACGCTCGGGCGTGATTACGTCGGTGCATGCTTTTGCATCAGACCCTGAACGCGGGGTCTTTATCCTGTTCATCTTGCTGTTCTTCACCGGTGGCGCGCTGACCTTGTTCGCAGCCCGTGCGGGCGCGATGGAGGCCAAAGGCGTTTTCGGCTTCGTCAGCCGAGAAAGCGCATTGATTGTGAACAACATCCTGTTGGCAGTCTCGTCCTTTGTCGTGTTCGTCGGTACGATCTGGCCCTTGGTGGGCGAGGCGTTTGATCGCAAAATCTCGGTCGGGCCGCCGTTCTTCGAAGCAGCATTCACGCCCTTTATGGTGGTCTTGGCTCTTGTGATGCCCATTGGGGCGATGCTGCCGTGGAAACGTGCCAGCATTGGTCGTGCAGTGAAGCAGTTGGTGCCCGCGTTTGTGTTGGCTATTGCCGTTTTGGCGTTGGTTTGGTCCATGCAATCAGGCAAATCCGCTCTGGGCCCAATTGGAATGTTCCTTGGGACATGGCTGGTTGCCGGGTCAATGACAGACATTTTCGGGCGTACCGGGCGCGGCGCGATTGCTGGCCGCTTTTCACGCCTAACCCGTCTTCCGGGGGCCGATTGGGGCAAGTTCGCTGCACATGCAGGGCTTGGGATTACCATGATGGGGATTTCCGGCCTGATGGCATGGGAAGTTGAAGACATTCGTGTCGCCCAAATCGGTGAGACATTTCAGGTCGCGGATTACGACATTACTCTTTTGAAGGTCGGGCGCGAAAAAGGACCGAACTTTATCTCTACGAAAGCTGAGATCGAGGTTTCGCGGGGCGGGGCACATCTGACCACGCTTTACCCTGAAAAACGCGTCTATCCGGTTCAGGCGATGCCCACGACTGAAGCGGCCATTTCCAATGGGTTCTGGACCGATATCTATCTGGTGATTGGTGATCCGCAAGAAAATGGCGGTTGGGCTGTGCGCACCTTTATCAAGCCTTTCACGAACTGGATTTGGGCTGGGACCATCATTATGGCTTTGGGCGGTATCTTCAGCTTGTTTGATCGTCGCTTCCGCGTGGCCGCCGGTGCCGGCAAGTCGACCCGCATGAAAGGGGTTCCCGCAGAATGAAACGCCTGATTGCGACACTTGCTATGCTGGGTTGTCTTGCCGTGCCCGCCCATGCAGTGAACCCGGACGAAGTTCTATCAGATCCGGTGCTAGAGGAACGCGCGCGCGATATCTCGGCCGATTTGAAATGTGTGGTCTGCCGAGGTGAGAACATCGATGAAAGCAACGCCGCGATTGCGCGTGATCTGCGTCTTTTGGTACGCGAGCGCCTGACCGAAGGTGACAGCAACGATGAGGTGGTCGGCTTCATCGTTGAACGCTATGGCGAATACGTTCTGATGAAGCCAAACCGTTCAGGCGCCAATTTGATCTTGTGGGCGGCAGGACCGATGCTTTTCTTGATCGCGCTTATTTCCGGTGGCTTGTATCTGCGCCGCCGCGCCAGTGCACGCGACGGTACGAATTCTTTGACGCTAGATGAAGAGGCACGTCTGAAAGAGCTTTTGAAAAAGTAAGCTCAAACGATTGAGAATTTAGAAAATGACGGTGCGTTCATCTTTACCTGACCGTGTGGTCGGTTAAACTGCGTGAAACTCCCGGGAGGATGACATGAAATACGATACGATCACTTTGGACATCACGGATGGCCTTGCCGTACTGACCTTCGACCGCGCAGATGTGATGAATGCTCTGAACACACAAATGCGGGCCGAGATTGCCCACGCAGTGCAAGAAGCCGGCAAAAGCGCCCGCGCCTTGGTCATCACCGGGTCGGGCCGCGCGTTTTGCTCGGGCCAGGATCTGGGCGATCGTGCCAACGCTGCTGAAGTTGATCTGGAACGCACCTTGCGTGACGAATACGAACCGCTGCTGCGCGCCATCTATGACAGCCCGATCCCGACCATTTCGGCGGTGAATGGGGCTGCTGCGGGTGCAGGGGCGAACATTGCGCTGGCCGCCGATGTGGTCATCGCATCAGAAAGCGCGTTTTTCATGCAGGCCTTTTCACGTATCGGCCTGATCCCTGACGCAGGCGGCACCTATTGGATGCCCCGTCAGATGGGCTTTGCCAAGGCAATGGGCGCAGCCCTGTTTGCTGAGAAAATGCCAGCACAGGAAGCCGCAGATCTTGGGTTGATTTGGGAATGCGTCGCGGATGACGCTTTCGAAGCAACCTGGCGCAAACGGGGCGAGCAGCTGGCAAAGGGACCAACCTTGTCCTATCGCAACATCAAGAAAGCCCTGCGCGCGTCCATGAACAACACGCTGGACGAACAACTGGCGCTCGAGGCCAGCTTACAGGGCGAGTGCGGGAAATCGCGTGACTTTAAAGAGGGTGTTCTGGCTTTCCTTGAAAAGCGCAGCCCCCACTACGAAGGGCGCTGAGGCCTAGTCTTTATCCCAAGCCTGACGACCCGTCTCAAACACGTCTTTTCCACGCTGGAACAATGACGGATCGTCAAGTGCGCCGGCGTAGATGGCGATCGCATCTGGCATCCGTGACGTGGTTTTCAAAAGGGGGGAACCACAATCCCGGCAGAAGATGAACTCAAGCATCGAACCGGAATCCGATTTTCGACGATGGGTCTTTGTCGGCCCCTTGGTCATCAGCGCATGTCGGTTCACCATCATCTGTGGTGCATGACCTGCGCCGGTGACGTGTTGGCAATCACGACAGTAACATTGAATCGTAAAACGTATTTCGCCGGAATAGTCGAACTGGCAGGCTCCGCACAGACATCTTCCAGACAGGTATTGAGACATAGGCACCTCCTGAACAGAAAACTTACCGCTCACGGAAAATCTTGCCATAAAAACAAAAAAAGCCGCCGAAATCGGCGGCTTTTTGTAGAATGGTAGAGTTTAGCGCTTGGATACGTCCATGTAGTCGCGCTGGGTGTCACCCAGATACAGCTGACGCGGACGGCCGATTTTCTGACCCGGATCGCCCAGCATTTCTTTCCACTGCGAAATCCAACCGACGGTACGCGACAACGCAAAGATCGGTGTGAACATCGAGGTCGGGAAGCCCATCGCCTCAAGAATGATGCCCGAATAGAAGTCCACATTCGGGTAGAGTTTCTTCTCAACGAAATACGGATCTTCCAGCGCGATGCGCTCCAGTTCCTTGGCGACTTTCAGCGTCTCATTGTCTTCAACACCCAGAAGCTCAAGCACCTCATCGGCGCTTTCCTTCATGACCTTCGCGCGCGGATCGAAGTTCTTGTAGACGCGGTGACCGAAGCCCATCAGGCGGAATGGGTCTTCCTTATCCTTGGCACGCGCCACGAATTCGGGAATGCGGTCTACGGAGCCGATTTCACGCAGCATCTCAAGACAAGCTTGGTTGGCGCCGCCGTGTGCGGGACCCCACAGACATGCGATGCCAGCAGCAATACAAGCAAACGGGTTCGCGCCCGACGACCCGGCCAAACGCACGGTCGAGGTCGACGCGTTCTGTTCGTGATCGGCATGCAGTGTGAAAATGCGGTCCATGGCTTTCGACAGGATCGGGTTCACTTCGTATTCTTCGGCCGGAACGGCAAAGCACATGCGTAGGAAGTTCGACGCATAATCAAGGTCATTCTTTGGGTATACGAAAGGCTGGCCGACGGAATATTTGAACGCCATCGCGGCGATTGTCGGAAGCTTGGCGATCATGCGGATCGCAGCCACTTCGCGTTGCCACGGGTCATTTACGTCGGTCGAGTCATGATAGAAGGCCGACATAGCGCCCATAACGCCGGTGATGATTGCCATCGGATGCGCATCGCGGCGGAAGCCCGAGAAGAACTTGATCATCTGCTCGTGTACCATCGTGTGATTGGTCACACGGCTTTCGAAGTCTTCCATTTCGGTTGCGCTGGGCAGCTCACCGTAGAGAAGCAGATAGCAGACTTCCAGATAGTGCGATTTCTCGGCCAACTGGTCGATCGGATAGCCGCGATACAGCAGCTCACCTTTGTCGCCATCGATGAAGGTAATGGTCGAATCGCAGCTTGCTGTCGAAGTGAAGCCGGGATCATAAGTGAATACATCGCCCTGAGCGTACAGTTTACGGATGTCGATTACATCCGGCCCCGCTGTGGGGGAATACATGGGCAGTTCCAGCTCCTTATCGCCAAAAGTGAGCTTCGCGGTTCCGGTTGGTTCAGCCATGTATCATTCCTTCATGTTCGTGTTAGTAGCAACCCACCCCGTTGGGCGAGCGCCTCTTGCTTTAAGCGCTTGCGTCCTCAAGCCGTGCGATGGTTTCATCGCGCCCAAGCACAAGCATCATATCAAAAACGCTGGGCGAAGCGGCCCGTCCGGCAAGGGCAGCCCGCAAGGGCGCTGCGAGTTTACCGAACTTGAGGTCATGCGCCTCGGCGAGGCCATTGAGGATGTCCTCAAGCGTGTTGCGATCCCAGCTACCATTTTGCAGCTGCGGCGTCAATTCTTTCAGTATACCACGGGATACTTCATCCAGTGCTTTTTCCGCTTTTTCGTCCCGATCAAGAGGGCGCGAAGCGGTGGCAAATCGTGCCTTTTCAAGGAGTTGCGGTAAATTTTTGGCGCTTGTTTTCAAGAAGGGAATTGCCGCTCCGATCAAATCAAATTGCTGCGACTGCAAAGGTTTTTCGCCCGCTGCAGCAATGTAGCCCTCCAAAGCAGCCATCACATCGCCATCTGCCATGGCAGCCAGATGCTGCCCGGATAGGTTATCGAGCTTTTTGAAGTCGAAGCGGGCAGGGCTTTTGCCAATGCCGCTAAGATCAAACCACTCCAGCGCCTGCGCATCCGAGAAAAACTCGTCATCTCCGTGGCTCCAACCCAGGCGGGCCAGATAGTTGCGCATCGCGGCGGCGGGATAGCCCATCGCCTCGTATTCTTCGACGCCAAGTGCACCGTGGCGTTTGGACAGCTTCTTGCCATCGGGGCCGTGGATCAACGGGATATGGGCCCAAACGGGCAGATCCCAGCCCATGGCTTGATAGACAATGATCTGACGCGCCGCATTGTTCAGGTGGTCATCCCCCCGGATCACATGGGTGACGCCCATGTCATGATCATCAACAACAACAGCCAGCATATAGGTGGGTGTGCCATCAGAACGTAAACAAATCATGTCATCCAGCTGATCGTTGCGGATGGTGACGTCCTTCTGCACTTCGTCGCGAATGACCGTCACGCCCTCACGCGGGGCTTTCAGGCGGATCACATAAGGCGTGTTCGGGTATGTGGATGGATCGGCATCGCGCCACGGGCTTTGGTAAAGCGTTGATCGGCCTTCGGCGCGGGCTTCATCACGGAAGGCCTGAATTTCGTCCTGCGTGGCGAAGCACCTATAGGCGTGCCCATTTTCCAGCATCTCGCGTGCGACTTCGGCGTGACGATCTGCGCGGTCAAACTGGCTGATAACCTCTCCGTCGTGGTCCAGCCCCAGCCATGCCATTCCCTTCAGGATCGCCTCGGTTGCTTCCGGGGTCGAGCGCGCGCGGTCCGTATCTTCGATCCGCAGCAGGAATTTTCCGCCGCGTCCGCGGGCGTAAAGCCAGTTGAACAGCGCCGTACGAGCACCGCCAATATGCAAGTAGCCTGTGGGGGACGGGGCGAAACGGGTGACAATCTGAGGTGTCTGGGACATCGGACATTAACCTTTTGGAAACCAAGCGCGAGTTAAGCAGGTGTTAAGCAAAAGGGAGGCCGTGAACAAGGGTGCTGGCCGTGAAACTCCTAACCCGGATTGAAGAAGAGCGTGGTCGGTTCCTGATTTGGGCACCGTTGTTTTTTGGCACGGGCATCGGCTTGTACTTCGCACAATCACAAGAACCGAACATCATCACCTACACCACCTTGGCTTTACTTGGTCTTGCTGGCTTGGTGGGGGCATGGCTTTGGCCATGGGGGGGCGGGCCGCTTGCACGCGTCCTGATCTGTGTCCTCCTTGGCTTCTGTGCTGCAGGGGCCCGCGCCCATTGGATTGCTGGTCCGGTGCTTGAGTTTCGATATTACGGCCCCGTTGAAGGGCGCGTTATCGTAATGGATCGATCTCAGTCTGATGCGGTGCGTCTGACCTTGGACAAGGTGCGATTAAGCGATGTTGCCCCATGGAAAGTACCGGATCGGGTTCGGGTATCACTGCATGGGGATCAGGGGTACCTTAAGCCAGCCATTGGACAACGCATTGCCCTGACGGCTCACTTATCAGGCCCAAATGGTCCGGTTGAACCGGGCGGTTTCGACTTTCAGCGCATGGCGTGGTTTCGCGGCATCGGCGCGGTTGGATATACGCGGACCCCAGCGCTGCTGTTGATACCGCCGACAAGCGAGCTTTCATTGGCAGTGGCGCGGCTGCGGCAGAAGATTGCAAATCGTGTGCGCGCAGTGTTGCCGGGGGAAAGCGGAGGCTTCGCAGCAACAATCACAACCGGCGATCGGTCTTCAATGGATCGCGCAACGATCGAGGCATTGCGGGGCTCAAATCTGGCGCATCTATTGGCGATCTCGGGGCTTCATATGGGGCTTCTGACCGGGTTTGTCTTTCAGGCGATGCGCGTTCTGATGGGGCTTTGGCCAAGACTTGCGCTGAACTTCCCGGTGAAGAAACTTGCGGCTGTGACGGCCATTGGTGCGGGCGTATTCTATCTTGCACTGTCAGGGGGGAGTGTCGCCACCACGCGGGCTTTCATCATGGTCACGACCATGTTCGTGGCAATCTTGTTCGACAGGCGGGCGCTTACCCTGCGCGCAGTTGCCATGGCTGCGTTGATTGTTTTGGTCTTAACCCCAGAAGCTTTGACCGAACCGGGTTTTCAGATGTCCTTTGCGGCCACCTCAGCCCTTGTCGCCGTGTTCGCTTGGCTGCGTGATCGGTCGCGATCGGAAACAACACGCAGGCTTCCTGGATGGGCCAGACCGATCGCAGCGGTTGTCATTTCATCTGCCGTGGCGGGGTTTGCAACGGCACCAATAGGGGCCGCGCATTTCAATCAGGTCAGCCACTATGGTTTGGTGGCCAACTTGCTAAGCGTGCCGATTATGGGCGCTGTGATCATGCCGCTGGCCGTGCTGGCTGCGTTGCTGGCGCTTGTCCGGCTCGAGGCCCTTGCCCTGTGGTTGATGGATTTTCCAATACGTTGGATCTTGTGGGTCGCAGAATCGGTTTCATCACTGGAAGGGGCGGTCGGCAAGGTGCCATCCCCCCCTTCCGTGGTGCTTCCAATGTTGGCCGTGACGGGCATTTTGCTGATATTGCTGCGCGGACGCGAGAAGTGGATCACCGTCCTTCCCTTTGTTTTCATCGTCTACAGCTGGGCAGATGTTGATCGACCAGAAATCCTGATCAGCGAAACTGGTGGGCTGGTTGGCGTTATGACTGATCAGGGGCGCACCCTGTCAAAGCCGCGCGGCGAAGGGTTTGCGGCGCGGTCGTGGTTGGAAAATGACGGTGACCCGGCTTTGCAGGAAATGGCGGCTGAGCGGTCTGGCTTTCTGGGTCAGAAAGGTGAGATGCAGGTGGAACTCTCTGGTTTCTCACTTGTTCACCTAACCGGGCGTGGTGCAGAATCCCGACTTGCACAGGCTTGCACCAAAGGGGATCTGGTGGTGCTTTCAGCATGGCGTAAAGGGGATATCCCCAATGGTTGCGACGTGCTTGACCGAGAGTTTCTGGCCAAAAGCGGGGCGGTTGCAGTCAGAACGACGCCGGATGGCTGGCAAATCTATCCCTCGCGCCCGGATGACGTCACCCGCCTTTGGACGCGCGGGCACTGATTGCATATTGCCCGGTTGCATCTTTCCCCCTAGCTTTTGGCGAAAGGAGAGTTCCATGGTCGAAACCGCCGGGCGGATCACACTTTGGGGGGTTGAAGTGTTTGTCGCGATTGCCGACGAGCAATCGATCTCGGTGGCGGCGCGCAGGCTGGGGGTAAGTCCTTCGTCGGTCAGCCAGCAATTGACCAATCTAGAGGGCGCGTTGGGGACCAACCTGCTGGACCGCTCTGCCCGTCCCATTACGTTGACCGTGGCGGGATCGCTGTTCTTAAAACGCGCGCAGGCCATCCTGAATGAAGCTGAACAGGCTAAAGCCGAGCTGACACTGGGCGCCATGTCAGAGCTATCGCGCCTTCGTCTTGGCATGATCGAGGATTTCGATGCCGATGTAACTCCACGCTTGTTGTCCGAGGTGGCCGGACAGTTGAAAACCACGCGGTTTTTGCTGGAAACCGGGGCATCCCATCGTTTGCATGACCAGCTGGATGCGCGTGCCTTAGATGTGGTTGTCGCCGCCGACACTGGGGTCTCTGCCCCATGGATGGAGGTTCATCCACTTCTCGAAGAACCTTTCGTGGCCGCAGTGCCAAAGGGCGTGATTGGGACGCGAAATCCGCGTGATGTTCTGAAAGATTTGCCACTGGTGCAGTACACCGCGCGGCATCATATGGGGCGGGTTATTTCCGACCATCTGGCGCGCCAAAACCTGAAACTGGACAACCGCTTTGAGCTCGACAGCTATCACGCGATCATGGCGATGGTAGCAGGTGGTGCCGGTTGGACGATAATTACGCCGCTTGGGTTTTTACGTGCACAACGCTTTCGGGATGCGGCGGATTTGATTGAACTGCCTTTCGCGCCGTTCACAAGACGCATCAATCTTGTTGCACGCAAGGATGTTCTGGGGGAGCTGCCCGGCGATCTGTCTGCAAGATGTAAGACACTTCTTGATCAGCTGATCGTCAAACCCGTCGTCGATGCCTATCCGTGGTTGGACGGCAACCTGCGGGTTCTGTAACCCCCTCAGGCTGCAGAACTATTCTTTCGGGATTTCACGTCGTCAATTGCCCCGGTAATGGCCTCTGCGATGAAATCCAGCTCGGGCTTTTTCAAACGCACAGGCAAACGCGTGTCGCAGGCGCGCGAAAGCATATTGCGTGTTTGCGGCAATGGACCCTGATCGCCGATGAACTGCCAGTTCCAGAAAGCGCGGGCGTTGTCTTCGCTCATGCCAAAGACCTGAACGGTTACACCGCGTGATTTTGCGGCCTCTTGGAAGGCGCGCGTTTCATCGTCTGTCACATCCACAAGATTAAACTGGATGGAATCCGGCGCGCGGGTTTCTGGGGCCAATGGCGCAGGAACCGAGATTCACGGGCTTTTCTCAAGCTTGGCAGCCACATAGTCATGATTGCGCAGCCCGTCGGTGACGCGGCGGTCCAGTTCGTTCAGCTGCGGACGGATCACTGCGGCCGAGAGGTTGGACAGACGTGTGTTGAACAGCGGCAGCTTGTTTTGCCAACGCGCAAAGGCATCAGCCAGATCGGTCGAATTCTCGCCGCGCGGTGTTTTGTGTTTTTTCCAGTTGTGTTCATACGCGCCGGACATGATCACCGCACGGGCGGCCAGCTCGGCGTCATCGGTGATCAGAATGCCCCCTTCGCCCGCGTTCAGCATCTTGTAGGATTGGAACGAGAAACAGCCAATTTTACCAATCGTGCCGATCTTGCGCCCATGCCAAAGCGTGCCCAGCGAATGGGCTGCATCTTCGATGACTGGAATGCTTGCTGCGTCGCACAGCTGCATAATCGCATCCATGTCTGATGTGTGACCGCGCATGTGGCTGATAATCACCGCGCCGACATCTGATGTCAGCTTGGCTTCAAAGTCCGCCATGTCGATCCGGTAGTTGTCTTTCACATCCACCAAAACCGGTTGGCAGTCCGCATGCACCACTGAACTGGGCACGGCTGCGAAGGTGAAGGCGGGTATCAACACTTTGGTATCGCGGGGTAAATCGAGTGCTTTCAGGGATAGAAACAGCGCTGCTGAACAGCTGGCCACAGCCAATGCATATTTTGCACCCATCATCTCGGCAAACTCGGCTTCAAGAAGGGCGACGGGCGCATTCTCAGGGGCGGTGTAGCGGAAAAGATCGCCAGACTGGAGCAGTCGATCGATCTCATCGCGGGCAGATTCGGGAATGGGTTCGGCGTCATGAACGTTCGGGGCCGTGTTCTGCGCGGCGTGCGGGTCCAGTGTCATGCTGTCTCCTCTTTCGAGCTTTACCTTTTCGGCTTTTTCGAAAACTAATTTAAGAAAACATAAAAGAGACAGGCGTATCTGACCAGAAAATTCGTTAGCAATTCGGAGGCAAAGTTTTTGAGGTTGTTATGCTTTTGTTACGAACAACTTGGGTGCAGCTATGTTGGTGCTGGGGGCAGAAACGCTCCCCACCAAATAGTTCGAGGTTTTGCGCTATGCGAAAGCGCCAACTGATCAAACGGACGTCAGGATTTTAGAACGGCTGCCATCTTTTCTGCAAAAAGCTTGTTGTCCGTATTTGTTTCCAGCGCATCGACGGCTTTTTTCAGCAAGTCATCCGGCACGTTTCCACGCCCCCGATGTTCGATCAGGCCCGCAACAAGTGGTGCTGTGAATTCTGGATGGGGCTGAATGGTCAAAATCTTGTCACCGATCATCATCGCCGCGTTTTCGCAGAAATCGGTCGATGCAATCACCTCAGCCCCAGCAGGGGCTTTGACAACCTGATCCTGATGCCAAGCATTCAGGGCCATAGACTGATCACCAAAGTCATATTCGGTGCGACCTACCGACCAGCCACCGTCGAATTTCTCAACCTTGCCACCAAGGGCTTGCGCGATGATTTGATGACCAAAACACACACCTACAAGAGGTTGCCCAGCATCACGAATATCGCGGATCAGGGTCTCGAGGGGGGGATCCAGTCATGGTCTTCATAAGCGCCGTGTTTTGATCCGGTAATAAGCCAACCATCGGCGGCGTCGGTGCCAGATGGGAACTCTCCATCCACAACTGAAAAGATCTGGAACTCAAACCCATGCCCATCCAAAAGACGCGTAAACATCTCGCCATAGTCGCCAACGCTGTCGCGCAGTTCATCAGGGGAATGGCCCGCTTGCAGAATGCCAATTTTCATATCGCACCGAATTTGATCAAATTACCGAAAGGTCTCTTCTGACCTAGCTGAGCCGTGGATATTGGGCAAGGGTAATCTTTCCAGAAGCTCAGCGAAACAAGGTGCGCATGAAGCTTGGGCGACGCATGACAGCTTGTGGAAGGTGGCGGTTCAACCGCTTCCCGATGGTGCCATACACGGTGATGACCACCAGCGTCAAAAGGATGAAGTAAAACGCCAAAATGGGGTAGGGGACGAACGGGTTGAACGTCTTGTCCGCAAAGTAACTTGCGTAATACAGCGCATCCCCCTTTTGTCCACGCACAGGAAAGCTTGAGAATGAGACAAGCGCGGTGCCATGAAACAGAAAAATTGCTTCGTTTGTATAGGACGGCCACGCCAATCGAAGCATTGTGGGCCAAGTGATACGTTTGAACCTGTTCCACCCCATGATCCCATAAGCATCTGCAGCCTCCATATCGCCCTTCGGAATGGACCGTAGCGCGCCATAGAAAATCTCGGCGGAGTAGGCGGCGGTGTTGAAAAACAGGACCAGGGTTGCCCCAAGCCATGCTGACGTGAGCGGCTGGAGGAATGGAAAGCTTTGCTTGAGTGACAAGAACACTGCGTAAGCAAAGAAAAACTGGATAAACAGCGGCGATCCACGGAACACGTAAATGAAAAACTCAGCCGGTTTGCGCAGCCATTTGTTCGTGCTGTTTTTGGCCATGGCCAGCCCGGTGGCCGCAAAAAACCCAAACAAAAGTGCGACAAGACCGTAGTAGATGTTCCAGATCATCCCGGAACCAATCAGCGTGAACTGCTCGCACAGCGTATAGTCTTCGCGTGGCAAAAGCCGTTCGCCGTACCCAATCGAGCGCAGCGCGTAGTCCTGGATGGTTTGTGCGCAGCTCATAGGGCAGCCTTCCGTTGAGCTTCACCTGCAGCTGTCGCCTGGCCGTGAGACAATCGGGCCGTGATACGCTTGAACACCCGCTCGCTGACCGATGTGAGCATCAGATAGAACACCAAAAGCCCGAAGAAGTAGATCGCGTGCCAATTGCCGTGTGGATAGTCCGAGAACTTGGGGCTTTTAGTGGCGCCCAATTCTCGTGCCCAATAGACGATATCTTCGACCCCAAGCAGGAACAGAAGCGGTGTTGCCTTGATCAAGATCATCCAGAGGTTTGACAGGCCGGGCAGGGCATAGACCCACATCTGTGGAACCAGAATGCGCCAGAAGGTCTGACGGTGGTTCATGCCATAGGCCTCGGCTGTTTCCAGTTGCGCACGAGGCACGGCTTTCATCGCGCCAAATAGAACGTTGGCAGCAAAGGCACCGAAAACGATGGCGAATGTCAGGACAGCAAGGGAAAAGCCGTAAGTCTCGTGGACCCATTGAGGGCTTGCAGACAAGGGCAGTTTGGCCTGAGTACACACGACAAAGTCGTTGCCTTGCCGGATTGGCTCTGACCAATCGGGACATTTCACCTTGTGACGCAGATATTCAAATGCCTGATCCAGAGCGATCACGAAGAACATGAAGAAGACGATGTCAGGAACACCGCGCACAATGGACGTGTAGCCCTTGCCAAGAAGGCTTAGGGGCAGAAACCGTGACCGGGCAGCGGTCGCGCCGGCAAAGCCAAACAAAAGCGCCACAGGCGCGGTGATTGCCAACAACACCAAGACCGTCGCAAAGGACGAATAGAACGCCATGTGCTTGCCTGTGGTCAGGTAGCAGCTGAGCCATTGAAGGCCCTCAAGCGTGGAAGGATCGGTGCAGTAGGAAAACATCGCGTGATTAGATTATCCGCTAGAAAATCAGGGCCCGCACACGTTTGCGCACGGGCCCGAAACTTAGATTACCACTGAGAAGCAACTTCCCATTTGGCGATCATGGTGTTCAGCGTGCCATCGTCTTTCATCGACTGAATGGCTTTGTCGAACATCGCACGAAGCTCGCCATCGCTTTCGCGGATACCCATACCGACGCCACCGCCGATTTGCTCCATACGCTCAAGCAACATCAGACCATCGGCACCAACCATGGTGTCGAGGAAGGATTTGTCCGCAAGAACTGCGTCGGCTTCACCGTTTTTAACGGCAGCAACGGTTTCTTCCGGTGTCGCGAATTCAATCAGTGTCCAGCCTTGTTCAGCCACGAAAGCAGCCTGAATGGTGGTCGCCTGAGCGGCCACAACGCCACCAGAAGGGTCTACGTCAGCCGACATAGCTGCATAAGCCGAGGGATCTGGCGGTGTGTAGGGCTGAGTGAAGTCGATGACTTCGTCACGCTCGTCGGTGATCGACATGCCCGCGATGATCGCATCGTAGTTGCCCGATACGAGGTTAGGAATGATGGTGTCCCATTCGTTCTTCACCCACTCGCATTTCAGCTCGGCGCGTGTGCACAGCTCATCGCCCAGCTCGCGTTCGAAGCCGTCGATTTCGCCAGCATCATTCACAAAGTTCCACGGCGCATATGCGCCCTCTGTGCCAAGACGTACGGTCTTGCCCTCGGCCATTGCGAAGCCAGCCGTTAGGGCCAGCGCCGCCGTCGAGATGATCAGTTTTTTCATGATTTACTCCCTGGTTACGTAGTTAGTTTGATTTTGGTCTCACACGGGGTTCGAGTGAGACAGGAATTGCTGCAAGCGTTCGCTTTTCGGATTTCCGAATAGCTCTGCGGGTGCGCCTTCTTCTTCGACCAGACCTTGGTGCAAAAACACCACGTGGTCCGAGACGTCATGCGCCATGCGCATATCGTGGGTCACGATGATCATCGTCCGGCCTTCGCTGGCCAGATCCTTGATCACTTTAACCACTTCTTGTTCAAGCTCCGGGTCCAGCGCCGAGGTCGGTTCATCAAACAGCAGCGCTTTGGGTTCCATACACAAGCCACGCGCAATGGCTGCGCGTTGTTGTTGCCCGCCGGAAAGCTGGGCCGGATAGACGTCACATTTGTCGCCGATGCCGACTTTCTCAAGATATTCGCGTGCTTTCACCTCGACCTCGGCCTTATCGCGGCCAAGGACGGTGACTGGGGCTTCCATCACGTTTTGTAGGATGGTCATGTGCGACCACAGATTAAACTGCTGAAACACCATCGACAGGTTTGTACGGATGCGCGTGACTTGCGCACGATCTGATGGGTGACGGTTCAACCCATGACCCTTCCACTTAATTGGTTCGTCTTCGAAGCGAATGTCGCCTTGCTGGCTTTCTTCAAGCAGGTTCGCACAGCGCAAAAGAGTGGATTTTCCGGACCCCGATGAGCCGATCAGCGACACAACATGCCCACGCGGTGCAACCAGATCAACGCCTTTCAAAACTTCCAGCGAACCATAGCTTTTATGCAGGTCGCGGATTTCGATCACGTATGAGGTGTCGGCGGTATCTTGGTCAGTATTGTCGCGAGGCACGAGTGGTTCCGGCATAAGTCAGGTTTTGTGAGCACCGAGTAGGGAGTAAATCCTTCTGGATTGCAACGGCGAAATGACGGGGAAGTCGCGTAAATACGGGTGGAATGTCGGATTGAGCAGCAGAATGTCGGATTGCGTCCGTCGCGATCAACACGGGGTTGAGACGCGTTGGTCGGGCGCGCGCAGCTGAGTCGTCGAAGGAATCAAACCGGACGAGGGTTCACGCCCTTAGGTGGCTTTTGCAGCCCGTTGTCGGGCCAAATTGCTTTGCATATCGCTGATCCCAAGGAACTTGGAAATCATCCGCATCAAGGCATCTTCCTCGGACGCACGTTCGCCATCGGTCAGCACAATGGTCCAAGCCGCTTCAAGAATTGCGATGCGATCTTCCAGTGGAACGGCGTCTTTCACCGCGTTGGTAAACCGCACCGTATCGGGGGCTTCGGCTTCAAGTTCTTCCGCTTGTTTGCGAAGGGCCGTTGCTGCGTCATCGGAAAGCCCGTGTCGCTGTGCAAGGATGCGGTCGATGGCTTGCTGTTCAGATGGATCATAGTCGTGATCCGCCCGCGCAAGGCGCACAAGAATAGCCGCTACAGCAAGGCGCGCGTCGCTGTCAGGAAGCGGCTCTGCTGTGGGTTGGGTCAGTTTATCAAGGATTGATCGAAGCATTCATTTTACTTGGGTGCGGCACGCAAGATGCCAAGCCCAAACCTTTCACTTATTCGTCATAGCCTTCAACGATGATCAGATCGCAGATCGAAACATCATCCCGAAATTTCTTTGCGGCCTGATATCCGTCGCTGTCATAGCAGTCTCGTGCAGCTTGGTAGCTTGGAAATTCGATCACAACATTGCGTGAACGCGATGTGCCCTCGACCGTTTCAAAGTCCCCGCCGCGCACGATGAAACGCGCACCAAATTCGGCGAAGGGGGCGGCGTTGGCTTTAACGTAGTCCATGTATCGGTCGAGGTCTTGCACATCGACACGCCCGATCCAGTATCCTTTTGCCATCGTTGCCACCTTTTTTCAGTTTGTCAGACTGTCCAGTGAATAGCGGATGTCGTCAATCGCAATTCCGCCCGGATCGCGGTGGGTTAGTGTGATGGCTTGGATCGGGGAAGAGGATAAGAAGCCATAGCTCTGGACGCCTGCGATTGGTGTAAACTCTTCCAGATGCATCAATGCCCCGCGAGCGTCGTAGAAATGCAGCCAAATGGGTCCGGGGGAAGGGCGGCTGCCCAATGGGTCAAGATAGTCTGCATGAAGGCGCAGGGCGAAGGCAGTGATGGGATTATCGAAAGTAATTGCTACTGCTCCCTCGCCTCGGCCGGACCGTTTGGCAAACCCGTTCGGGCCAATAGGAAACGCTGCATTCGATCCAAAGCCCGTGTGATAGGCCACGGCCAGCGGTGCCTCATCCGCCACAACGACAGTGATTGGCGTGGTCAAATGGCCTGCGAGCACATCATATCCACCGTCCTTGCGCACCATCTGACCCGCAAGGCTTTCCCCCAGGGTTAAGCCCTGCATGCGCGTCACACCCGCAATGGGTTGGCCTGGTTCAGGTATCGTTGGAAAGCTTTCGAAATCCAGCACCCCGGCGGTGAGTTTTTCAACTATCTCATAAGGAGTTGGGACCACGGATTGCGCCGTCGCCATGTTGGTCGAGAGGCATAAAGCAAGGAGCGCCGCCAGTCTCATTCCACGGTGATATCAGATCGCGGCACGCCTATTGCATCTGCCACGCGGGTCACCAAATCCGCTTCTTCATTTCGCAACACACCATCGGCCAAAGAAACCTGCCACAGCGCGGTGACAACCTTGATACGTTGCTCAAGCGGCATGATGTCTTGAACGATGTTCGCCAGTTCTTCGATAGAGCCAGCTTCTTTCTCATGCTGCTCGCATTCTGCGCGCAGTTTGGCCGCATCAATTGGACTGAGATCATAGTGGCGAGCAAAAAGGCGGTCGATGCGGGCGATCTCGGCCTGTGCGTAATCGGCATCCGCACGGGCAAGCCGTACCAACAGGACACCCATGGTGCGCTGCGCGTCTTTGGTCCAGAAACTAAGGTCGGTCATTGGGATCTCCTTGATGATCCTGACCCTAATGAAGCCAATCCGCAAAGAAAAGGGCGGGGAAATCCCCGCCCTTTGTCAGTCTGTGGTCTGCGTTAAACCAGTCGCTCGATCTCTTTCGCGGCGCGCACGAAGTCGGCAAAAAGAGGTGCCGGATCAAAGGGTTTTGACTTCAGCTCCGGGTGGAACTGGACGCCAATGAACCATGGGTGGTCTTTCCATTCGACGATTTCAGGCAGACGGCCATCGGGGGACATGCCCGAAAACTCCAAACCACAGGCTTCCAGTTTCTCGCGATACTTCGTGTCCACTTCATAGCGGTGGCGATGGCGTTCCTCGATTGTGGTTGTGCCATAGGCTTCAGCCACTTTTGATCCTTCGGTCAGCGTAGCAGTATAGGCGCCCAGACGCATGGTCCCGCCTTTGTCGTCGGACACCTTTCGCTTCACTTTGTAATTGCCCTGCACCCATTCCTTCAGGTGATAGACAACCGGAGTGAACCGGGTTTCGCCCGCCTCGTGGTCAAATTCTTCCGATCCCGCATCGGTGATGCCAGCCACATTACGCGCGGCTTCGACCACGGCCATTTGCATGCCCAAGCAGATGCCCAGATAAGGAATCTTGCGTTCGCGAGCGAACTGAGCAGCCTTGATCTTGCCTTCAGTACCACGTTCGCCAAAGCCCCCGGGCACAAGGATGGCGTGGAAGCCTTCCAGATAAGGGGCGGGGTCTTCGTTGTCGAAAGGTTCGGCGTCGACCCATTCCAGCTTTACGCGGGTGCGGTTGGCCATGCCACCATGGGTCAGGGCTTCTTTGATCGACTTATATGCATCCTCAAGCTGGGTGTATTTGCCCACAACAGCCACCCGAACTTCGCCTTCGGCATTGTGAATGCGGTCTTCCACATCCTCCCAACGGGTCAGGTCGGGCTTGGGGGCCGGTGCAATCTGGAACGCGTCCAGAACCGCCTGATCCAGTCCCACTTTATGAAAGGCCATTGGCGCTTCATAAATCGATTTCAGATCATAGGCCGGGATGACTGATTCCTGACGCACGTTACAGAACAGTCCAATCTTGGCGCGTTCTTTGTCCGGGATTGGGTGTTCCGAGCGGCAAACCAGCACGTCGGGCGCAATACCGATCGAGCGTAGCTCTTTCACGCTGTGCTGCGTAGGCTTCGTCTTCAGCTCGCCCGATGCGGCCAGATAGGGCAGCAAAGTCAGGTGCATGAAGATACACTGACCGCGCGGACGTTCCTGGCTGAACTGACGGATGGCTTCAAAAAAGGGCAGGGCTTCGATATCGCCGACCGTGCCGCCGATTTCGCACAGCATGAAGTCGACCTCATCATCACCGATTTCGATGAAGTCTTTAATTTCATTGGTCACATGCGGGATCACCTGAATGGTTTTTCCCAGATAGTCACCACGGCGTTCTTTCTCGAGCACATTGGTATAGATGCGACCCGAGCTGACCGAATCTGTGTTGCGGGCTGCAACGCCGGTGAACCGCTCATAGTGGCCCAGATCAAGATCGGTTTCCGCGCCATCATCGGTCACAAAGACTTCGCCATGTTCAAACGGGCTCATCGTGCCGGGGTCTACGTTCAGGTACGGATCCAACTTACGCAAACGCACTGTGTAGCCTCGTGCCTGCAACAGCGCACCAAGCGCAGCCGCGGTCAGGCCCTTGCCCAAGGATGAAACAACACCGCCGGTGATGAAGATGTAACGTGCCATATGGTTGGCTGCCCCCGTGAATTAGACGTCGTTGCGTCAAAAAAATCTGGTGAAAAGATACGCAGGTCTACAGATAGAATCTGCCGCTGCGAATCCATACTCCACGGGGTTAAAGATATAATCGATTCCGGTTCCCCGCGCAACCGGATCGTCTAGATGATGGGGTGCTTTTGCACCCAGCGTCTAGGTCTTGTGTGGGTTCTCTATCGTCCGGTTTTCAAGGCAAAAACCGGCGCAACAGTACAAAGCGGGCAGACAGGCCTGCCCGATTGATCAATCCGCGCGTGGCGGTGTCAGGCTTTCATCCGTGTTAACGGGCGGCAGCAAATCGCTGACATCCGGAACAGACGGTGTGGCCTCGCCTTCAGCTGCAGGGGTTTCAAGTCCCAGAGCATCAACGACCGAGCTATCAGCCGAGTTCTTGGCGGAAATGATAGTTAGCGAGATCGAGGTTACCAAAAAGGCAATCGCGAAAGCCCAGGTCAGCTTGCCCAACGCCGTGGCCGCACTACGAGACGACATAACACCGCCGCCGCCGCCGCCGCCAATACCAAGGCCGCCGCCCTCAGAGCGCTGCAAAAGCACGATCCCGATCAGCCCAAGGGCCAAGATCAGGTGAATGACGAGGATGACGTTTTCCATATGGGGCGTTTCCCGTGATTTGGGTTCGTTCGATCTGCCGGGGTATGTAGGCGAAAAGAACGCTGGGTGCAAGCCGCGCAGACCCTGATTGCGCCCTTTCTACATTCGCGGCGATTTCACCTTTCGCTGGGGAAGATGTGAGGCTATACCGGGCCGGGTTTTCTTTGAGATAGGAAAAAGACCATGGCAAATGTCGTCGTTGTAGGCGCCCAGTGGGGCGATGAAGGAAAAGGCAAGATCGTTGACTGGCTCAGCGAACGTGCCGATGTGATCGCGCGCTTCCAAGGGGGGCACAATGCGGGCCACACTCTTGTGGTGGATGGCGAGGTTTATAAGCTGCATGCGCTGCCTTCGGGTGTTGTGCGTGGAGGCAAACTGTCGGTAATCGGCAACGGGGTCGTACTGGACCCGTGGAACCTGCTGAAAGAGATCGAGACGATTTCTAAGCAGGGTGTCGATATTTCACCACAGACGCTGATGATCGCAGAGAATACTCCGCTGATCCTTCCGTTCCACGGCGAACTTGACCGTGCGCGTGAAGAAGCTGCCTCGAAGGGGACCAAGATTGGGACCACCGGGCGCGGCATTGGACCGTGTTACGAGGACAAAGTTGGCCGCCGGGCAATCCGCGTGGCAGATCTGGCAGATCATGCGACGCTTGAGGCGCGTATTGATCGCGCGCTTCAACACCACGATCCTTTGCGAAAAGGTCTGGGAATCGAGGCGATCGACCGCGATGCGTTGATCGCACAGTTGAAAGAGGTCGCGCCGTCGATCCTGAAATACGCCGCACCCGTTTGGAAAGTGCTGAATGAAAAGCGAAAAGCAGGCAAGCGTATCTTGTTTGAAGGCGCGCAAGGCGCACTTCTAGATGTCGATTTTGGCACCTATCCCTTTGTGACATCGTCGAACGTGATTGCCGGACAGGCCGCGACGGGCGTCGGCATTGGGCCGGGCTCGATTGATTATGTTCTGGGCATTGTGAAAGCCTATACAACCCGCGTGGGCGAAGGCCCGTTCCCGACCGAGCTTCTGAACGCAGATGGCACCCCTGATGTGGATGGTGAACGTCTGGGCACGCGCGGTCATGAATTTGGCACCACCACCGGTCGACAGCGTCGCTGTGGTTGGTTTGATGCGGCTTTGGTGCGTCAGACATGTGCCACGTCGGGCGTCACAGGCATTTCGCTGACCAAGTTGGATGTGCTGGATGGGTTCGAAACGCTGAAGATCTGCGTCGGATACGATCTGGACGGCAAGACACTGGACTATCTTCCGATTGCGGCGGACCAGCAAGCACGCTGCAAACCCATCTACGAAGAAATGCCCGGCTGGTCGGAAACGACTGAAGGCGCGCGCAGCTGGAATGATCTGCCTGCCAATGCCATCAAATACGTCAAACGGGTGGAAGAGCTGATCGACTGCCCCGTGGCGCTTCTGTCCACCAGCCCAGAACGGGATGACACCATTTTGGTGACCGATCCCTTCGCGGATTGATCGGATGGCGTTGGGTTATAAAGCACGTAAACGTCTGGCCATTCTGGTGCTTGTCGTTGGATTGCCGCTTTACATCATTGCGGCCGTTTGGGTGGTTAGTCTGTTTAACCGCCCGCCCATCTGGGCCGAGTTTATTATCTATGCGGTGCTAGGCTTTCTATGGATGCTGCCCCTGAAAAAGGTGTTTCTTGGGGTCGGAAAAGCTGATCCCGACGAAGACGAGGCAAGCTATCCTCATGATCCCGCAGGGAAATATGCCCTGAAAGACAAAGACCCCAAATAGAAAAAGGCCCCGAAATCGGGGCCTTTTTTATTCTGTGTGTACTGGCCGCGTTAGGCTGATTGAAGATCGCTATGTTCGATCCCAGTCAGCGAATAGCACCCTTGTGCGACTTTAATGATGTCACCGTCGCGCAAAAGACGACCAAAGGCACGCAAAGCATCTTCGCGCGAGATACTATAATCCCCATCAAGATGAGTAACCAGTTTTACCACCTGTGGGCGGTTGAAATGCGGCAGGCCGGATTTCTCAGTCAAGAAACTTGCAGCCGCGCGCATATGGCCTGCCGTGTCGGCAGCGTCCATTTGGGCAATAAGGGCTTCGAATTCGCTCAGCTCGGGATTTTTTGCGTCGGCAGGCTCAACATCGGAGTCTGCTTCCGTTGCGCCGGAGCGTTGGCGCGAAGCACCTGTGTTCACCCGGCGCGGGCGAATGATGCGATCACGCAACGACTTGACTGCAGTTTCAGGCTGCACTTCTGCTTCTGAAACACGCTGTTCAGACACCAATACCAGCGGAGAGGCGCGACGCGCTTCGTGATTCTGGTCTGGTGTCGGCTCTGGATCAGGCGTTTTAACGGCCTGCGCAAGATCGCTACGGTAAGCAGTTTCCTGAATTTCTTCAGGGCTTTCACCATGCTCATCCCCATCAGTCAGGTCTGCACGAGTGGCTTGAACAGCAGCTTTCATGTGGCCGATCGAACTGCGACGACGCGATGCTTCCTGACTGTCCATATGTGTGTTGGTTTCAGCAAGAATGCGTTCAAGCGCGGTATCATCTTGAGCAGATTCCTGATCATCAAATACCTGAGCACGACGTTCGCGACGGGCGTCCATCCGGCTTTCCGCTTCCATGGTCGACAGCAAGGATTCGATTTCTTCGTGCAATTCGCTTTCAGGGGCGTGATCTTCATCAGAGGCCTCTTCCGCTTGCTTTTCATCAGCAATACGGAACGCACCATCAAGTGCGAGCGGCGGTAGTGCGGCAACGTCTTCCGACTCGGCGACTTGTTCTTCAACTTCCGCACGGGTTTCGGCTTCGACCTGTGCCAATTCAGCGATCAGGGCGGCTTCTTCTGCGTCGCTCAGGCCAGATGCGGCTGTTTGCGATGCAACCTCAGTTTGCTCGTCGGTGTCGTTGCTTTCATCCGCAACCACGGTGTTGGTTTCTGAGCCAGGCGTGCTGGTTTGTTCGATGACTACAGCGTCCTGTCCATCTTCACGACGCTGGCGTCTTACACGAAGGACACGCGTCACAGGCGCAGCGTCTTCTGCGCTTTCGTCAACGGTTTCGTTTTCCGCAACGGTACTTAACGTAGCAGCCGCCAGAACGGGCGCTACTGATTTTGCAACTTCGCTGGCTGTATCAGACAGTTCTGCCTGTGTCTCATCATCAGACTGAGCGACTTCTTCAATCGGAGCATCTTCTTCAGAAATCTCTGAAGGCTCGACGTCGTTTTGTACAAGCTGATCTTTTACACGCTGGCGCTTGGCTTGGCGTGCAACATGTTCTTCGGTAACTTCGTCAGTCGAAGCCTCGCGACCATGATTGCTGATCAGATCATCAAAGCTGTCCAGATCATCTTCGCTATTCAGGAATTCATCTGCCGTGTTGGCTGCATGTTCGTCTTCCAAAAACTCATCTGAAGAATCAGAGTTCTCAGACGCGGCAGCGCGCAACAGGCTGAGTTTCGCCAATGCGTCGTCTTCGGCGGGCTCCTCATCAAAAGCGGTCTTGAGCTGCGTAACTTTGCTCATCGGTTCAGCTGTCGAAGCAATGTCACGCAAAGCCTCAACCGCAGGGGCGGGCTTTTCGATTTTTGGCCGTTCAACCTTGTCGCGGCTTTCCAGATCGTCATTGCTTTGACGCAGGATGACCTTTTGGTCCTCGATCTGCGCATCGACCTGTTTGTGTGATTCACGTTCGGCGATTTTGTGAAGAACCGCTGCATCCGGTTGCATGGGTTCCGCACCGAAGGACCGGTCCGTTTCGGCCAATCCACGAAAGTATTCGGCAATAGATTTCATGGCACCGAACGGGTCATCAAACCCTTCCAGCGTGCAGGAAAAAGTGCCATACGAGACCGTGAGGATCTTGTTATCTACCATTTAAAACTCACTTTCTGAACCAGAACGACGACAAGGTACATTTCAATAAGTATGCTGTTAAAATTGCGCAAAACCACGAAGCGGGTGGTGTTTTTTTGGGGCTGAAATGTGGCAGCAGTATGGAATAAGGTCAATATCTACCATGAGTAGTCAAAAAACGCGGTTTTCGGCCGGTGTTACGTTACTTGGTGGCGGAAAGTCTTGCGCGCAAGATATTGAAGAATCACTAACTCTGGCCCCCAATTTGCTCGGTGTAGACGGGGGGGCAGACCGTGCGTTCGAGCTGGGGCTGCCTTTGAAACTGGTGTCCGGTGATTTTGACTCAATTTCGGACGCCACGCGCGCTGGCCTTAACCCGGGCATTCTGATTGAGACCCCAGACCAAAACCGCACCGACTTTGATAAGGCGCTTGATCTGGCGGATGCTCCGGTGATCCTGTGTGTTGGGTTTACTGGCAAGCGCATGGATCATCAGCTGGCTTGCTACTCTGTTATGGTGCGTCAGGCAAAGAAGCCCGCAATCCTGATCGGAGACGAAGACGTCTGCTTTCACCTGTCCCATGACGTGACTTTAGATTTGCCTGAAGGCACCCGGTTGTCGCTTTTTCCAATGGCACAGGTTGTGGCGCATGCAACTGGGTTGCGCTGGCTGGTCGATGGATTGGAGTTCGCGCCCTGGGGACAGATCGGCACCTCAAACGAAGTGACTGAGGGTCCCGTCACCCTTTCTGCGGAAAGTGACGGGCTGTTAGTAATCCTGCCCCGTGCACATTTGCATCAAGCCGTGCGCGTGTTGTGGCAGGGGGACCCTGCGCTCTGCCCGTAAGCTCAGCAGTTCGGAACGTTGACGGCCAAGCCGCCAAGTGACGTTTCCTTGTACTTTGCCATCATATCCTGACCGGTTTCGAACATCGTTTTGATGCAGGCATCCAGTGGAACCAGGTGTGTGCCATCACCGCGCAGCGCCAACGAGGCCGCCGATACAGCCTTAATCGCGCCCAACCCGTTGCGTTCGATGCAAGGAACTTGAACCAGCCCGCGGACGGGATCGCAGGTCAGTCCCAAATGATGTTCAAGTGCGATTTCAGCCGCGTTTTCAATCTGCTCAGGCGAACCGCCCATGACGGCACATAGACCCGCAGCCGCCATTGCGCTGGCGGACCCAACTTCGGCCTGACACCCGGCTTCAGCCCCTGAGATCGACGCATTGTGCTTTACGATCGCGCCAATTGCCGACGCGGTAAGTAGAAAATCATGAATGCGCGAAGGCACAGCCCCCGGTACGTGGTTCAGCCAGTAGAAGACCACGGCAGGCAACACACCTGCGGCACCGTTTGTCGGGCTGGTGACAACTTGACCCCCAGCGGCGTTCTCTTCGTTCACCGCCATGGCGTAGACGCTCATCCAGTCATTGATTGTGTGCGGTGCAGTCAGGTTCAGCCCTTGTTCTGCGATAAGACTTTCATGGATCGCTTTGGCACGACGTTTGACCAGAAGGCCACCGGGCAGAATGCCTTCGTTTTTCAATCCACGCTCAATGCAGGTTTGCATGACCTCCCAGATACGGTCCAGGTCCTCGGCCAGTGTTGCCGGTCCCATATGCACCAACTCGTTGGCCCGCTTCATGTCAGCGATGCTTTTGCCGGAAGCCTTGGCCATCTCGAGCATCTGAACCGCGTTTTCGAACGGATAGGGGTGCGTCTTGGCATCCACAACGTCCAAAATAGCCTCTTGCGCCTGCTCCGCTTCAGTAACAACGAACCCGCCACCGATCGAGTAGTAGGTTTCGCGAACAACAACGTCACCTTGGGCATCCGTTGCCATCAGCTGCATGCCGTTGGCATGGCCGGGCAGGTCGTGTTCATAGTCGAAAATCAAATCTGTCTTTGGTGCAAACTTAAGTGTCCCAAGCCCTTCAGGCTCTACCGTTCCGGTCTTCTCAATATCCGCAAGGGCGGCTTCAGCCTTGGCGTGCTCATAGCTGTCAGGCAGAAAACCGGCGAGACCCAGAATGGTTGCACGATCTGTTGCGTGCCCCACACCAGTGAAAGCCAGCGATCCATGAAGCGAAGCTTTCAACCCATGCACTTCGAAGGGTTGTTCGCGCAGCAGATCAAGAAAGCGCGCGCCCGCAACCATTGGTCCCATTGTATGGGACGAGCTGGGGCCAACCCCAACTTTGAACATGTCGAACACGGACAGGAACATTTTGACCTCACTTAAATACCGTCAGAGCATTGTGCTTTTTATAGGGGTTAGGCGCGTGCGAAAAAGCGACGGTTTTTACGCCAATCGCGTTCGTGTCTAATCTGGGCGCGTCAGCACGAAGGCGGCGCCGGCCCCCATAAGGCTGGCTTGTGCCAGCAGCACCCACCATGACGCGTCCAGGATAAGGGAGGCGACAAACACAAGCGTCATCATAGTGACCGCAAGCGTCTTGGCCCGTCTCGATATCGCACCGCGTTCTTCCCAGTCCTGAATGGCGGGGCCGAAATGTGCATGTTCAATCAACCAAGCACGTGCCCGCGGGCTGCTTTTCCCAAAGGCAAAGGCTGCAACCAGTAAGAAAGGTGTCGTCGGCAAGACAGGCAAAATAACACCAAGTAGTCCCAACGCAACGGCGCCCCAGCCCAGTATTATATAGAAGAGTTTTCCCATGACGTACGCCCAGTGCCATCACAACACGCGGGGCGCGTCTGTGTTGGTTGTAACCATCCGGCGTCGTTGTCGAAATGTCCAGATACATATGGCGGCTACAAAGCCGCACCTTCAGGTGGATGCGCGGGCGAAGGTGTCGTCAGTGGTGTTGCCCCCAAGCCCTCGGCGCGAATGGCGACCTGCATTGAGGGGCGTTGCTCGATCCGTTCGGCAAGCGCGTGCAGGTGGGGCCAGTCTGTCAGCGAAAACCAGTTTTCGCCCTTTAGATAAAGCGCGAACCATCGCAAAGGCACCGCGACATAGAAGTCGAGAGCGGTTGGGGGCTCTGCTCCAAACCAGCTGTGACCCTGGCTTAAAAGATCTTCGAAACGATCAAGGTGTTCGCGCAGGCGTATTGAAACCAGTGTTCGAAACGCATCCTCGGGGCCCGCTGCATATCGATCGGCATAAAAATGCTGTCGCAGATCCGTCTGCAACCCATTCGATGCCACCATCAACCAAGACAGAAACGGCCCGCGTTCGGGATGGTCTCTGGTCGGCGCAAGCCTTGCCGCGCGATCGGTCAGCCAAAGAATGATAGCGGCGGTTTCAAAAACAACGCCATCCGGCGTTTCCAGCGCGGGAATGGTGCCCATCGGATTGACCTGCATGTACGCAGCACTGCGCTGGGCATTGCTGGCGCGGTCCACCAAAACGGTTTCATAGGGTTCGCCCAGTTCCTCAAGAATTAAGCGAATAATCAGTGATGCATTGTCGGGGGCGTAGTGAAGCTTCAACATTCGGAAAGCCAACCAGACTATCGGCGGAAAAACCATTAAAAAACCGACGGGTTGATGCATGCTCTCGCCATTGCAGGGAACGCCTATTATAATCTGCACAACAGTTGCTTAGGCAAAATAAGGGATTCGAAGCCATGTCCGCAGAACTTTCGCCTATTGATATGGCCAAAAGTAATGCCGCCAAATACGCCGTTCAGTTCGTCGAAGATGGAATGCGCGTCGGGCTTGGCACTGGGTCGACTGCGGTCTGGATGGTGAAATACCTGGGCGAGCGTGTGAAACAGGAAGGGCTGAGCATTATTGGTGTTCCGACCAGTTTCCGCACAGCTGAGCTGGCTCAAAAGGCCGGATTGCGGGTGACCACTTTGGATGAAGCCAAGTGGTTGGACTTAACCATTGATGGCGCAGACGAATATGACGCCGAGCTAACCTTGATCAAAGGTGGCGGTGGTGCGTTGTTGCAAGAAAAGATCGTGGCTTCAGCATCAGATCGGATGATCGTGATCGCGGATGATTCTAAATCGGTCGCTCATCTAGGAGCATTTCCTTTGCCGATCGAGGTCGTTCCATTCGGTCTGCAAACCACGCGTGCCACGGTCGAGGCGTTGTTGGATGGGATGGATGTCTTGGGATGGGATGCCAAACTTCGCATGTATGAAGAACAGCCCTTCGTGACAGATGAAGGCAATCACATCATCGACTTGCACCTGAAACGCATCGGCGATCCGCGCCACTTGTCGCTTGCATTGAATCAGATTCCCGGCGTTGTCGAGAATGGATTATTCATTGATATTTGCGACATGGTTATTGCTGGGCAAGGGGATGGCCGTATCGAAGTGATCGATTTGACTGCCGGGTCTATTGAACAAGTTTTTATCGAACCCGATCTGGACGCGAACATCTTTGCTGACATCTGATCCCGCATCTGCGCGGAAACGTGATGTTTGTGTCACCGCAGGGGGTGGAAAGCCCTGATCCAAACGCCTAGCTTTCAGCCAAAGCAAACTCGTAGTGATGCACACCCAAGCGGGTGGGGCTTGAAAGGCAAATGGATATGAGCGGATTTGACTATGATCTCTTCGTAATTGGTGGTGGATCTGGCGGCGTGCGCGCGGGCCGTGTCGCTGCTGAAGGGGGGGCTAAGGTTGCCCTGGCCGAAGAATTCCGTATGGGCGGCACCTGCGTCATTCGCGGCTGCGTTCCAAAAAAGCTGATGGTCTTTGCATCGCAGCACGGGCCCGCCGCGACGGATGCCGCTGCTTATGGTTGGAAGGGCAACGCGCGCGGTGAATTTGACTGGGCAGGCACGTTCCGCCCAGCACTTCACGCCGAGCTTGAGCGGCTTGAAGCGATCTACACCCGCAACCTTGGCAATTCTGGCGCGGATATCTTCAGCGCCCGCGCAGTGGTGAAGGATGCCCACACAGTTGAACTCTCCACTGGTGAAACCTTCACTGCGAAACATATCCTTGTCGCAACAGGTGGACGGCCCTTCATTCCCGACACGCCGGGTGCGGCAGAATTGGGCATCACCTCGAACGAGGTCTTCAATCTTGAAGACTTCCCGAAGCGCATGTTGATCGTTGGTGGCGGCTATATCGCCACTGAATTCGCCTGCATTTTCAACGGACTGGGCAGTCACGTGGCGCAATGGTATCGCGGCGCGCAGATTCTGCGCGGCTTTGATGACGAGGTGCGTGGCTTCCTTGCCGAGCATATTCGCGAGCGTGGTGTAGATCTGCATGTTGGTCTTGAGGTCGAGCGCATGGAGCGTCGCGACGGTGCGATTTGGGTCAAAGGCACCGATGGGCGCGAAGAGATTTTTGATCAGGTGCTTTTCGCCACCGGCCGCGTGCCCAACACGGATGGGCTGGGACTGGAAGAGGTCGGCGTGAAGCTTGGACGTGGCGGCGAGGTGGTTGTGGATGACTACAGCCAAACCTCGGTCCCATCGATCTATGCGGTGGGCGATGTCACGAACCGTATTACTCTGACCCCTGTCGCGATCCGCGAGGGCATGGCCTTTGTGGAAACTGTGTTTAATGGAAACCCGACGAAGCCTGACCACGAAAACGTGGCCTCTGCTGTGTTCACGCAGCCGGAATATGGAACAGTTGGCCTTTCCGAGGAAGATGCACGCGCGCAAGAAAAGATCGACGTCTATTCAGCCGCGTTCCGTCCGATGCAGAAAAGCTTTATCGGGTCGAATGAACGCGTGTTGTTCAAGTTGATCGTTTCCCAGTCCACGCAAAAAGTGCTGGGCGTGCATATCGTCGGCGATGGCGCGGGCGAGATGATCCAGCTGGCGGCAGTTGCAGTGAAAATGGGGGCAACGAAGGCCGATTTCGACCGTACTGTTGCTGTGCATCCAACCATGTCGGAAGAGATCGTATTGATGAAGTCGCCCGCCCGAAGCGACTGATTGAGGCCTTAGATCGCCATAAACATATGAAAAGGGGGCGTGTTGCGTCCCCTTTGCCTTGAAATTCGTGGCCTAAAGGGCCAGTTATGAGCGCGAAACCCTGTTTTAAGACGGAAGGAATTGGACCAGATGGCCAGTGATAATGGCGGTCCCTGGGGCGGCGGTGGAAACCGTGGCGGCTCTGGTGGGCGTCCCCCCTCGAATGGTGGCGGTAATCGTGGCGGCAACGAGCCGCCGCAGATGCCCGAAATTGATGAACTTATGAAAAAGGGCCAAGAGCAGCTTCGCGTGCTCATGGGCGGCCGCGGAGATGGTCGTAAAGGTGGAGGCCAAGGCTCGGGCGGTCCCGGTATCGGGCGTGGCTCGATCTTGCTGATCGCACTTGTGGCGGCTGCGGTTTGGGTCTTTGCCAGCTTCTACCGCGTCGACACGTCCGAACAATCGGTCGAGCTGCTGTTCGGCGAACGTTACGGCGTAGGGCAGGAGGGTTTGAACTTCGCCCCATGGCCCATCGTGACCAAAGAGATCTACCCGGTGACCCGAGAAAACGTCATCAACATCGGCGACGGAGTATCCGCAGGCCTGATGCTGACCGGGGACGAAAACATCGTCGACATCGATTTCCAGGTTGTTTGGAACATCTCGGACATCGAAGCCTTCGTGTTCAACCTGGCAGCGCCGGAAAACACCATTCAGGCCGTGTCGGAATCCGCCATGCGCGAGATTATCGCGCGTTCGCGTCTTGCCCCAGTTCTGACGTCTGATCGTGGTGTCATTCAACAAGACTTGGAAGAGTTGATCCAATCGACTTTGGACGGATACGAATCTGGTGTGAACATCGTGCGTGTGAACTTTGACCGTGCTGACCCGCCAGCCGAAGTGATCGACAGCTTCCGTGAAGTTCAGGCCGCTGAACAGACCCGCGACACGCTGCAAAAACAAGCGGACGCTTATGCGAACCGTGTTGTTGCAGCCGCCCGTGGTGAAGCAGCCCAACAGCTTGAACAAGCCGAAGGGTATCGTGCGCAAGTCGTAAACAACGCTGAAGGTGAGGCCGCGCGCTTCATCTCGGTCTACGAGGAATACGCCAAGGCGCAAGATGTCACCCGTAAGCGTCTGTACCTGGAAACGCTCGAGAAAGTCTTGTCCAACGTTGACAAAATCATCCTTGATGAATCCGTTGGTGGCGATGGTGGCGTCGTGCCTTATCTGCCGCTGAACGAGTTGAACAAACGCACCGAGGAGACGAAGTAATGAAACGTACTCAAATATTACTTTTTGTCCTGGTCGCCATCGTGCTTGGCGCGTTGCAGGCTGTTTACATCGTAGATGAGCGCCAAAAGGCTCTGCGTCTGTGGTTTGGTGAAGTGCAGGCCGAGTCTCGGAATCCGGGTCTTTACTTCAAAATCCCGTTCTTGCACGAGATCGTCAAATATGATGACCGGATCTTGCCTTTGGACACGCGCAAACTTGAAGTCACGCCGGCCGATGGTCGCCGTCTTGAAGTTGATGCGTTCGCCCGCTGGCGGATTGCGGATGCCAAGCAGTTCCGCCGTGCTGTGGGTGCAAGTTCAATCGCTGGTGCTGCACCGCGTCTTGAGCGGATCCTGAACGCAGAGCTGCGTGAGGTCTTGGGTAAAGTGAACTCGGGCGTTGTGCTGTCGGCAGATCGTGTTGTTTTGATGAACCAGATCCGTGATCAGGCCCGCAGCCAAGCGTTGTCGCTTGGTGTTGACATCGTCGACGTGCGGATCAAAAGCGCCGACCTGCCTCAGCAAAACCTTGAAGCCACGTTTGAACGTATGCGCGCGGAACGTCAGCGTCTTGCCGCAGACGAGATCGCCCGCGGTAACGAGGCTGCTCAGCGTCTTCGTGCAACGGCAGACAGAACTGTGGTCGAAACCGTTTCGGAAGCCCGCAAAGAAGCTCAGATCATTCGTGGTGAGGCCGACGCCCGCCGTAACGCGATCTTGGCCGATGCGCTGGGCCGTGATGCAGAGTTCTTTGCCTTCCTGCGTTCGTTGGAAGCGTACGAGAAATCGCTGACCGGCGGGAATTCGTCGCTGGTCATCACGCCAGACAGCGAATTCTTTGAGTATCTGAAATCGGATGCGGTCCGGTGATGTCGACAATCTTGTTTGGCATCGGGCTTGTGCTCGTGATCGAGGGGCTGGTGTTCGCACTGGCCCCTTCGCGTTTGGACGATCTGGTCGCCATGATGGCTGCGATGAGCCGCGATCAACGTCGCCTAATTGGAATTGCAGCATTGGCGCTGGGTATTCTTGCAGTTTGGATCTCGGGCGTCCGGCTTTAGTGCTGTGGTGATTCAGCGGACTGCTGCTTATTTCAAACGCTGGATTAGTGGGCTTTGGCCCCAAATATCGGGGCCTTTCGAACAACTCACGCGTACTTACGGATATTCACATAGCGGTGAGGTTGCCTTCCAAACTTTGCGTTGCGCTTTTGCGATCCTATCTAGAAACTATCATTCAAACGGACATATCATCCGGCAGGTATCGAAAAGGAGAGTAGTGTGAGAGCGCAGGCATACGCCCTAAGGCAGGTGCAGACGGATTATTATCGAGGATTTTTGGCCCTTTTGCTGACGGTGGCCACTTTGTTGGCGACATCAATGCGCGCAGATGCGCGCGGTGCACCGGATAGCTTTGCCGATCTAGCGGAAAAGGTCAGCCCGGCTGTGGTGAACATCACAACCTCGACAATCGTGGCGAGCCGTGAAGGTGGCCCAGAACCCATGATCCCGGAAGGCAGCCCTTTCGAGGAGTTCTTCCGTGATTTTCTGGAACGTAACCAGAATGAACCAAATGGAAATCAATCAGAGCCACGCCAGCGCCGCAGTCAGGCGCTTGGGTCGGGTTTCGTGATTTCTGAGGATGGTTTCATCGTCACAAACAACCACGTCATCGAAGGCGCTGACGAGATCCTGATCGAGTTTTTCGACAAAGAGGACAAGTTGGAAGCCACCGTGATCGGCACCGATCCCAACACGGATATTGCACTTTTGAAGGTCGAAAGCGATCAGCCTTTGGACTATGTCAACTTTGGTGACAGTGATATCATGCGCGTTGGCGATTGGGTGATGGCCGTGGGCAACCCGTTGGGGCAGGGCTTTTCGGTTTCTGCCGGGATCGTATCACAGCGCAACCGCGAGCTTTCGGGCAACTATGACGACTACATCCAGACGGATGCGGCGATCAACAGGGGCAACTCTGGTGGCCCATTATTTAACATGGAAGCCGAAGTTATTGGCGTAAACACCGCAATCCTCAGCCCAAATGGCGGGTCGATCGGTATCGGCTTTGCGATGTCCTCGGCTGTGGTCAATCGCGTGATCGCTCAGCTGAAAGAATTTGGCGAAACACGCCGTGGTTGGCTGGGTGTGCGCATTCAGGACATCACGGACGACATTGCTGAAGCTCTGGGGCTGGAAAGCACGAATGGTGCACTCATCACGGACGTACCGGAAGGTCCCGCCAAAGAGGCAGGTCTACAGGTCAACGACGTGATCCTGTCCTTTGATGGCGTCGACGTCATGGACTCGGGTGAACTGGTACGCACCGTGGGCAATGCGCCGGTGGGCAAAGCCGTCCGTGTAATGATTTTGCGTGATGGCAAGACCGAGACACTGAAGGTGACCCTTGGCCGCCGTGAAGATGCCGTTTCTGCATCAAACGACAGCGAAGAAGACCCGACCGAGCCTGCTGAACCCAGCAAGCTTCTTGGAATGTCCCTTGCGCCTTTGGATGATACAGGGCGTGAAGCGCTGGGCTTGAACCCCGGTGACGAAGGTCTGGCCGTTCTGGACATCGACGAAGACAGCGAGGCCTTTGAAAAAGGGGTTCGCGCTGGGGACGTCATCTCGGAAGCTGGTCAGCAGCCTGTCACCTCGATCGAGGATCTGGAAGCAAGCCTGCAAGTCGCCCGTGATGGTGGCCGCAAGTCGGTTCTTCTGTTGGTGCGTCGTGACGGAAACCCGCGGTTTGTCGCCTTGTCGCTGGACAAGTAGCGTCAGCCATAAAAATACCCCGCCAGATCTGATCTGGCGGGGCATAAAAAAACCCGCGCTAAATGCGCGGGTTTTTTCGTGAGTGGTGAGGTCTTAGTACTTGGCGATGTCAGCGCGACATAGACCAATATCCTCAAGCTCGCGATCCGTCAGTTTCGACAGAGCGTTACGGGCCTCGCGAGCGTCATTCCAGGCGACCACAGCGGAAAAAATACCGCGCATGGCGTCGGACAGACGGCCCCCGAAGACGCCGCGGGTTACGGGAGTCATTGTTTCGAAAGCAGCCATTTTCGTGTCCTTCACAAAAAATAGTTTGAAGAGCTTTATTGCTCTGATTGGCCATCTAGGCCCGAATTCATGGTCCGACAAGCATGGTTTTTGCATGTCCCATATGCGTTTTTTGCAACGGGTCGCTTTCAGATGTTACGAGGTCGAAATTGGTCGGAAACAGGCGCTTTTTCGAGCTGGCCACCCAATGAAAGATAAAATTTTCGGATTAAGTTTCTGGAGCTACGAGTCATTTAAACCGTTCGGCTTTGGATGCTGGCAGATCACGCTGGTCTATGTTCTTGTTTCGTGCTAACCATGAAAGCATAACGAATATGCGCCGAAAAGGCCGCAAAACCGCAGAGCAGGGCAGGAAATGCGCATCATTGGCATCGATCCAGGACTTAGAAACATGGGTTGGGGGGTCGTTGACACGGCAGGTTCACGTCTGTCGCATGTGGCCAACGGGGTCTGCATGTCGCGCACGGGTGATCTTGCCTCACGACTTCTGTCCTTACATGAACAACTTACCGACGTGATGTCATGCTTTCAGCCGGATACGGCCGCTGTGGAACAGACCTTCGTGAACAAGGATGCTGTGGGCACGCTGAAGCTGGGTCAGGCGCGTGGGATTGCGCTGCTGGTTCCCGCACAGGCTGGGCTGGCGATTGGCGAATATGCCCCCAACGCAGTGAAGAAAGCTGTGGTTGGTGTTGGGCATGCAGACAAGCAACAAGTAGATCATATGGTACGCATGCAGCTGCCGGGGGTTCAAATCACGGGTCCCGACGCAGCAGATGCTCTGGCAATCGCAATTTGCCATTCCTTCCATGCGCAAAGTGCAGGACGGTTAGAGGCCGCAGTGAAAAAGGCAACAGCATGATTGGACGGATCGCAGGACGAATTGACTACCGCGCAGATGATCATGTGCTGATCGATGTGAGGGGCGTTGGCTATCTGGTGTATGTCTCGGATCGCACCATGACGGCGCTGCCTGCCACAGGCGAAGCGGTCGCTTTGTACACCGATCTTCTTGTGCGAGAGGACAATCTGCAGCTCTTCGGCTTCACTTCGTTGGTTGAGAAAGAGTGGCATCGCCTGCTGATGAGCGTACAGGGCGTGGGCGCGAAAGCCTCGATGGCCATTCTGGGCACGCTGGGCGCGGATGGAGTCAGCCGCGCGATTGCTTTGGGCGATTGGAATGCGGTGAAAGCAGCCAAAGGAATTGGTCCCAAAACCGGGCAACGGGTGGTGAACGAATTGAAAGACAAAGCGGCAAGCGTCATGGCTTTGGCGGGATTCCGGGGCAGGGGCATCTACCCCATCACCTGACCTTGATGAGCCGGTGATCGAGACGCCAACCACTGCACCAACTGCCGCTGCTCCATCAGCTTCGACTGCCGATCCGGCAGCGCAGGCCGAAGCACTGTCTGCGTTGACCAATCTTGGATATGGTCCCGGCGACGCGGCATCGGCCGTTGCGCAGGCGATGGGGGATGATCCCGCGTTGAACACTGCTGGGCTTATTCGAGCCGCGCTGAAACTGCTTGCGCCGAAAGGCTAAGGGGGCGAGGTATAGTCCATGTCCATAAACGATCCTGCGCACAGCCCTGACCCTACTCTTCGTCCTACGCCGACCCCAGAAGAACGGGTTGAGGTCGACCGCGCCTTGCGTCCGCAAGCTTTGGGAGATTTCATCGGTCAGGCCGAAGCCCGTGCCAATCTGCGCGTCTTTATCGAAAGTGCACGCAAACGGAACGAGGCGATGGACCATGTGCTGTTCCATGGCCCTCCAGGTCTTGGGAAAACCACGCTTGCGCAGATTATGGCGCGCGAGCTGGGGGTGAATTTCCGAATGACCTCGGGCCCGGTACTGGCTAAGGCGGGCGATCTGGCCGCGATCCTGACCAATCTTGAAGCCAATGACGTCTTGTTCATCGACGAGATCCACCGCCTGAACCCCGTCGTGGAAGAAATTCTCTATCCGGCGATGGAGGATTTCGAACTTGATTTGGTGATCGGTGAAGGCCCCGCGGCCCGTACCGTGCGGATCGAACTTCAGCCCTTTACTCTGGTTGGGGCCACCACCCGACTGGGTCTTCTGACCACGCCGCTTCGCGACCGGTTCGGTATCCCAACGCGTTTGCAATTCTATACCGTCGACGAACTGCACGAAATCGTCTCGCGCAATGCCCGTAAGCTGGGGGCGCCTGCAGATGATGACGGCGCACACGAGATCGCCAAACGCGCCCGCGGCACGCCGCGTATCGCAGGCCGTCTGTTGCGCCGCGTGGTGGATTTCGCTGTGGTCGAAGGCGACGGGCGTATCAGCCGCGAACTAGCGGACAGTGCACTGACCCGGCTTGGCGTGGACAACCTGGGCCTTGATGGCGCGGACCGTCGCTATATGGGCCTGATGGCCGAACATTACGGCGGCGGACCTGTTGGGATCGAAACCCTGTCGGCTGCCTTGTCGGAAAGCCGCGATGCGCTCGAAGAGGTGATTGAACCCTACCTGCTGCAACAAGGTCTGATCCAACGCACCCCGCGCGGGCGCATGTTGGGGCAACGGGCGTGGAGACATCTTGGCCTCACCGCACCTGAGCCTCAAAAGCCGGGGCAGGGACAGCTCTTTGACGGATAACTCTTGAAACGCGCGCCCGTTTAAGGGACACCCGGCGCGATCAAGGAGAGACTGATGACCGACGCGCCGCTTATGACCCCTGCAGATGTGACCGCACATTTTACCCGCTCGAATGGGAATTTCACCTTCGCCCGATGGGGCCGTCCCATCGTGCCGGTGGTGTTTGGCGTTGAAGAACAGACGCTTGAAGTGGTGAAAGGCGCGGTCGAGGCGGTTGCTGTCCTTGCAGATCATAAGATGGCCGAAACCGACCCAGAGCTTGGCGCAAATCTGATGGTTTTCTTTTTCCGCGACTGGGACGAGTTACTTGAAGTGCCAAAACTGGATGAGCTGATCCCAGATCTGGCTGCAACTGTGGCGCGCCTGAAAACGGCAGGGGCAAGCCAGTATCGCGCGTTCCGCTTTGACGACCAAAACGCCATTCAGGCCTGTTTTACCTTTGTTTGCATGACCGACGACATGGCGGCGCAACCCGCCGAGGCTATTGCCCTGACCCAAGCCGTTCAAGCGGTGCTGTTGTGGAGCGACGAGATTTTCGCCACCAAAAGCCCTCTGGCGCTTTTGCCGGATGGACAAACCATTCTGCGGCCGGAAATTGCGGCGCTGGTTAAGGCTGCTTATGATCCAATGCTGCCTGTTGCCGCCGATGATGCCTCGCATGCACTGCGCCTTTATGCGCGGATGCAGGTGGTTGTGCCGGATGGGGAACCCAAGCACTGAATGCGAAGTTTCATCGCCCTGCCTTTGCCCGACGAAATGTCCGACGACCTTGCCCGGTTCGCGGCGCGTTTGAAGGTTGGCCGCCAGGTTGACGCTGACAATTTTCACATCACTTTGGCATTTCTAGACGACCAGCCAGATCATGTTTTGCAAGATGTGCACGAAGGCCTGTCGGATAGTGTATTTCAAGCCGTACAGGCCGAGTTTTCTGGGCTTCAGCCTTTGGGGGGTAAGATCCGTCGGTGCTGGCTTTGTCCGTGTCGGGCGTGGATGGGATGCAAAGACAGGTCAAAGCGTCTCTCTTGCGATCGGGATTTCAGCTTCCACATCGCCGATTTCGCGCGCATGTGACGCTTGCCCGCTTGCCTCGCAAACCTACGATCGATGACATGTCCGCTTTGGGGCACGCATTAGAGGTACATGGCGCCGTAAGGTTTCCGCCGCAAAGCCTGACGACCCTGTCGCTTTACAGCTCGGAGCTGCGCCCCGATGGTGCGCGATACGAGCGCTTGGCAGATTATCCCCTCTCCGGCTAGGGTCGGACTGAGCAGAGATAGAGGCAAAAAATGCACCACTTCCCCATCCGCGTTTACTATGAAGACACCGATATGGCCGGGATCGTCTATTACGCCAATTACCTGCGCTATATTGAACGGGCGCGATCCGATTGGGTGCGCGAGATTGGAATTGATCAGAATGCCATGCGCGATGAAGGTCTGGTCTTTGCAGTGCGCCGGGTTGAAGCGGACTATGTGGCTCCTGCCAAATTTGACGATGAGTTACAGGTTGAAACATCTGTTCAACAGGTGACGGGGGCCCGACTTGTCATGGGGCAGGTGGTCAAGCGAGGCGAGCAGCCTTTGTTTGAAGCGGTTGTCACAATTGTCTGCGTGTCCGACACCGGCCAACCTGCACGACTTCCGGCAAATATCCGCCGGTTGGTTCACTGAATTCCCGCCGAAGTCGCCGATGACGCGGTTTTGATAGCCATTGTGATGCTCATACGTTATTCTTAGTGCAGAAAAGCGGCCCAAAGAGGCGGCGGTACAGAGGCAGAGACATGGAAACGGAAGCGCTTTCGGCAGCGGCGGAGATTGATTTCTCCTTCTTAGCCCTATTTCTTCGTGCGACTTTTACAGTGAAGCTGGTGATGCTTTTGCTGATCGTTGCGTCGATTTGGTCATGGGCAATCATCATCACAAAATTCATGGCTTTCCGGCGCACGCGCGCTGAAGCCGAGGACTTCGACCGCAAGTTTTGGTCGGGTGATCCATTGGACGAATTGTTCGATCAGATCGGACCCAGCCCAACAGCGTCCGCCGAAAAAGTGTTTTCGGCAGGGATGTTGGAATGGCGTCGGTCGCATCGTGCCGATGGCGGACTGATCGCCAACGCGCAATCGCGCATCGACCGGTCGATGGATGTTGCCATCGCGAAAGAAGGCGAAGAGCTGAACAAGGGCCTTAGCTTTCTGGCGACGGTCGCATCGACTGCCCCCTTTGTGGGTCTGTTCGGCACCGTCTGGGGCATCATGAATGCCTTCATCGAGATTGCACAGCAGCAAAACACTAACCTCGCCGTTGTGGCCCCCGGCATCGCCGAGGCCCTTCTGGCCACGGGCCTTGGTCTTTTGGCCGCGATCCCGGCTGCGGTGTTTTACAACAAGCTAAGCGTGGACAGCGACAACATCTTGGCAGGCTATGAGGCCTTCGCTGACGAATTCGCCACCATCCTCAGCCGTCAGTTGGACAGTTGATATGGGCGCGAATGTGCAAAGCAGCGGGGGTGCCGATCGGCGCGCTCGTCGTGGACGCCGTCGGGGCAAGCATCGCCGCGTGATGGCCGAGATTAACGTGACGCCTTTCGTGGACGTCATGTTGGTTCTTCTGATCATCTTCATGGTGGCAGCGCCCTTGTCTGTTGTTGGCGTCCCGGTAGAGCTGTCCCAAACAGCGGCCAAATCGCTTGATGCGCCAGAAGAAGAGCCGCTTGCAATCACCATCACCGAAGACGGAAATGTGTTCCTGCAAACAACTGAAATTGCGCGTGATGATCTTATTCCGCGTCTGCGTGCCATTGCTGCAGAGCGGTCGGACGACAAGATCTTCCTGCGTATCGACGGACAGGTGGCTTGGAACACGACGGCCCAGATCATGGGTGCTTTGAATGCCGCTGGTTTCTCAAAAATCGGGTTTGTGACCGAAGGTGGTGGACCGACCCTGACCGGGCAAGGGAACTAGAGCTGAGATGCGTAAGGGGCTGTATATCTCGACAGCCGCTCATGGGGTCTTGATCCTGTGGGTGTTTTTCGGCGGGGTCTTCAAGTGGGACCGCGACGAAGAATTCGTGCGCGTATCCGATGTATCGTTCATTTCCGAAGATGAATTCGCAGCGCTAAGCGCGCCAGCAGGCGAGGCGAACGCGCCCGAGAACCCTCCGGCCCCAGCCCCCGAACCCGAGCCCGAACCCGAGCCAACACCTGCTCCGGAACCAGAGCCCGAACCAGAGCCTGAGCCGGAACCCGTTCAAGACCCCGAACCCGCTCCTGAACCCGAAACCGCTCCGCCCGCACCAGCGCCGCGTGTCGCGCCTGAAGCGGCACCCGAACCCGAAACGCCTGTCGAAGAAGCACCCGAACCGGTCGAGGCTATCACGCCAGAACCGTCGCCAGAACCTGCGCCTGAACCAGAAGAGGTTGCACCTGCGGCCCCCCCTGAGGCGACGACCGAAATCGTGACGGAAGCGGAAGAGCCTGCAGAGCAGCCTTCAGCAGCGCCTGCGACCTCTCAACGCCCAAAGTCTCGTCCCGCGCGTCCCGCACCGCAAGTTGCTGAGCCTGAGGCACCCAAGCCTGCAGATGCAAATGCCGTTGCGGCGGCTGTTGCCAACGAAGTTGCAGGGGGTACGCAAGACGCACCTGCGCAAGACGTGCCGGTGGGACCACCGCTGACACGGGGTGAAAAGGATGGGCTGCGCGTTGCTGTCAGCCGATGCTGGAACCTTGGATCGTCGTCGACCGACGCGTTGTCCACAACAGTTGTTGTTCTGGTCACCATGAGCCGCGATGGCAAACCGGAGGGCATCAAGCTGGACAGCTGGGAAGGCCCAAATAAGGCCGCAGCTGACACCGCGTTCCAAGCGGCCCGTCGCGCGGTTATCCGTTGCGGTGCGAAAGGCTTTGATTTGCCCGCAGATAAATACGGCCAGTGGCGCGAGATCGAAATGACCTTCAATCCTGAAAAGATGAGGATCAAGTGATGCAGCTTATTTCCATCCGGGAACGCAACATGAAACGAGCGCCGAATAGGCCAGTTTTCGCAGATTTTTCCCCTGTCGATGGCGGGGAAGCACCAACTATGCCTATGGTGTCAGTGACAAAAGGGGCAAAAGTCCAATGAAGAGGACATCAAATCAGATGGTTTTCAAGTTTAGAAAGATCACATGCCTTATCGCCGCATGCACAATGCTTGCGGGGGGCGCTGTGTCCACGGCCGTTGCGCAATCGTCCGGTCCATTGCGGATCGAAATTACCGACGGTGTGATTGAGCCTTTGCCTTTTGCAATCCCGGATTTCGTGGCTGAAGATGGCGGATCAAGCGACATAGCGCGATCAATCTCGCGCGTGATTGCCGCCGATTTGGCCAGCACCGGCCTGTTTCGTGAGATCCCACAGGACGCGTTCGTTTCGGGCATCTCTAACTTCGCAAGCCCTGTGGCCTATGCGGATTGGAAAGCCATCAATGCACAGGCTTTGATCTCTGGCGCAGTGACCAGTGCGGGTGGAAATGTAAACTTGAAGTTCCGCGTGTACGACGTGTTTTCAGGCCAGCCTCTGGGTGAAGGATTGCAGTTCTCAGGGTCGGCTGCGGGTTGGCGCCGTATGGCCCACAAAGTTGCAGACATCGTTTACAGCCGGATCACCGGCGAAAGCGGATACTTCGACAGCCGTGTGGTGTTTGTGTCTGAAAGCGGTCCCAAGAACGCACGCCGTAAACGCTTGGCGATCATGGATTACGATGGCGCGAATGTTCAGTATCTGACGGACAGTTCAGCGCTGGTTCTAGCGCCAAGGTTCTCGCCCCAGGGGGATCGAGTGCTTTATACCAGCTATGAAACCGGCTTCCCTCAGGTCTACGTTTTGGACGTTGCCACAGTAGGGCGCCGCGCTTTGTCCAGCCAAAAGGGCACTATGACGTTTGCGCCGCGGTTTTCGCCGGATGGCCGCACGGTTGTTTATTCGCTGTCGGCGGGGGGCAATACCGATCTGTACACAATGGACATCGGAAGCGGCCAATCGCGGCGCTTAACGCAAGCTCCGTCCATTGAAACCGCGCCGAGCTTTTCGCCGGATGGGTCGAAGATCGTGTTCGAAAGCGATCGTTCTGGCAATCAGCAGCTTTATGTAATGCCCGCAACCGGTGGGGAAGCCACCCGGATCAGCTTTGGGCAGGGGCGTTATGGCACGCCAGTATGGTCCCCCCGTGGTGATCTGATCGCGTTTACCAAGCAGAATGCTGGCCGTTTCCACATTGGTGTCATGCGCACTGATGGGTCGGAAGAGCGTTTGCTGACAGCGTCGTTCCTGGATGAAGGTCCAACCTGGTCGCCGAATGGGCGCGTGATCATGTTTACGCGTGAAAGTCAGGGTGCAGCGGGCGAAGCGGCGCTCTATTCGGTGGATATTTCGGGCCGCAACCTTCGCCGTGTGGTGACAGAAGGTGCGGCATCAGATCCGGCTTGGTCGCCGTTGTTAAACTGATACGTGGGTGGGTTAGCCCGGCATAAAGCGGCCTTGCCGCACAGTCTGGTAGCCCTCCGTTTTCAAATAGCCGGTGAAATGCTAATCTTCCGGCAAGAATATGAAAGAGCACGCCCAAAAAGGGCAGAAAGATACAGGAAAGACCATGAAACATTTTGCGATGACTGCGCTGTTCGTGGGCGCATTGGCCTTGTCGGCCTGTTCGAAAGACCGCTTTGGCAGTGACGGATACGGGAATGGTGCTGGCGGCGCTGGTGGGGACTACGTGGCCGGAAGCGCCTCGGACCCACGATCGCCGGCCTATTTCAACCAAACCGTTGGTGACCGCATTCTATTTGCCGTGGATCAGTCCACATTAAGCCCTGAAGCGGTTCAAGTTCTGACCCAACAAGCCACATGGTTGATCGAAAATACCAGCTACACCGCCGTGGTCGAAGGTCACGCGGATGAGCAGGGCACACGTGAATACAACCTTGCGCTGGGTGCGCGCCGTGCGTCAGCCGTACAGAACTTCTTGATTGATCGCGGCGTTGCCCCGAACCGTTTGCAAACGGTGAGCTATGGTAAGGAACGCCCGCTTGAAATTTGTTCGGACGAGCAATGCTATTCGAAAAACCGCCGTGCTGTGACTGTGCTTGCAGCCGGTGCGATCACCAGCTGATCCGCGTGCATTGAAGGAGCCTGAGATATGGTTGCAAGATCCTTGAAAGCCTTACTGCTTGGCGCGGTTCTGGTTGGCGCTCCCGTTCTGGGGATGGCGCAAGACCGCGCGCAGTCCTTGGCGGATATCCGGCAGGAACTGACTGTTCTTTATGTCGAAATTCAGAAACTGAAGACCGAGCTTTCGACCACTGGCAGTGCCAATGTGAATTCCGGCGTGGGAAGTCTATCGCAGCGCATGTCTGCCATTGAGGGAGAGATGTCGCGGCTGACCTCGAAAACCGAGCAGTTGGAGCATCGGATCAACTCGATCGTGAAAGATGGGACCAACACGATTGGTGATCTGGAATTCCGTCTGGTCGAGCTGGAAGGCGGCGATATTTCGAAGCTGGGTGAGACATCGACGCTTGGTGGTGGTGCGGTTCCTGAAGGACCGGTGACGGCTCCTGAGCCGACAACACCTGCCGGGACAGAACTGGCTGTGGGTGAAAAGCAGGATTACGACGCCGCGGGGGCTGCGCTTGAGGCTGGCGATTTCGAACAAGCTGCAACGCTGTACACCCAGTTTGTCGAAAACTATCCGGGCAGCCCGCTGACCTCTGAAGCGCATTTCCAACGTGGTGAGGCATTAACGGGTAGCGGAGATATCAAAAACGCCGCTCGCGCCTATCTGAAGGCGTTCTCGGGTGCTCCGAACGGTGAACGTGCGCCTGATGCTCTCTATCGCCTTGGCCACTCTCTGGGCGGTCTTGGTCAGGTGTCTGAGGCCTGCGCCACATTGGGTGAGGTCGCAAAGCGTTTCCCCGGCGCTCCGGCTGTCGCGGATGCTACAGCGTCACGCCAAGCTTTGGGTTGTCCGTGACGTCTGATCAGACATTTACCGATGCTCTTGACCGGGCCCGCCAGCGCGGGCCCGTTTCGCGTCTTGGGCTGGCGGTGTCAGGCGGCAGCGACAGCATGGCGATGCTTGTCCTAGCGCATGACTGGGCGAAAACGCGCACCGTAGAGTTACGCGTCGCAACTGTGGATCATGGTCTTAGACCAGAGGCCAGACAGGAAGCGGATTGGGTTGCGGCGCAGTGCGACGCGTTGGGCCTTCCGCATGCGACGTTAAGCTGGACGAATGCCCCCCGCGGAAATGTGCAAAGCGCCGCGCGAACTGCGCGTTATGAACTGCTGTCCAAATGGGCACAGCATCACGCGCTTCATGCTGTTGCATTGGCACACACGTCCGATGATCAAGCTGAAACCTTCATTATGCGACTGGCACGAGGGTCTGGCGTGGACGGGTTGGCCGCGATGCGCGCCGATTGGGATGCGCAAGGCGTCCGCTGGTTGCGTCCGGTCCTGAGCTGCGGTCGCGAGGACCTGCGCAGCGCACTATCAAGTCGCGGCATGACATGGGTCGATGATCCATCAAACGAAGACACGCATTTCGAACGTGTTCGTGTTCGCCAAGCCATGGATGACCTTGCAAAGCTTGGGTTGGACCAAAACAGGTTGGTAAGCACCGCGCAAAGAATGTCGGATGCCCGCGAGGCTTTGACTTATACAGCCTATCAAGCGGCTGAAAATCTGGCAGAGGTTCACTTGGGCGATGTGGAGTTTCCGGTAAAGGGATACACGAAATTGCCCACCGAAACCCGCCATCGTCTTTTGACAGCTGCAATAGGTTTCGTTTCGGGTGCTCCATACAGGCCCCGCTATGACGCGCTTAAAGAAGTTGAGCAGCAAGCGCTTTCAGGACAACGGCGCACTCTGTCAGGGTGCGTGATGTTCATGAAAGATGGTCAGCTTGTTGTTGGTCGCGAGCTACAGGCGGTGCGGTCCACAAGCGCAAACCCTGGTCAGGTTTGGGACGGGCGCTGGATGCTGACCGGCCCAAAAGGGAAACAGGTTCGCGCTTTAGGTGAGGCCATTTCGGACTGTGAGGACTGGCGCGCGACGGGTCATTCACGCGATCGCTTGATGACCACGCCTGCGCTTTTCGACGGTGACACCGTTCTGGCTGCGCCATTGGCAGGATTTATGTGTGCTGGCACCACGTTATCCGGCCCAAAAGAAGCTGATTTCCTGAAAGCCATTTTATCGCATTGAACCTTTGCCAATCATCCCTATTTTAAGGAAACGGTGTTAAGCTCTCAGCTTGGCGCCCAGTCGTCATGGCATTCAAAGGAGATCCCCCTTGGGCAACGCGAGAAATTTCGCCTTCTGGATTGTACTGTTTGTACTGATTCTGGCCTTGTTTAACTTGTTTTCGAACGGTCAGTCAGGGCTTGCATCGTCTCAGGCAACCTATTCAGAATTCATTGCCGCCGTGGAAGGCGACAACGTGAAGTCTGTCACTCTTGATGGTGAGAAGCTGATTTATCAGGCTGGCGACGGCAAGATTTATCAAACTGTTGTGCCGCGTGACGCGAAAGTGACGGATCGTTTGGTTGCTGATGGGATCGAAGTGACCGCAGAGCCGCAGCAACAATCTGGGTTCATGAGCATTATAACTCTGCTTCTGCCAGTTGTTCTGCTGATCGGCTTTTGGTTCTTTATGATGAACCGGATGCAAGGCCGCGGGGGCGGCGGTGCCATGGGTTTTGGCAAGTCGAAAGCCAAGATGCTGACAGAGCGTGAAGGGCGTGTGACCTTTGACGACGTAGCGGGCATTGATGAAGCCAAGGAAGAGCTGGAAGAGATCGTAGAATTCCTGCGCAATCCACAGAAATTCAGCCGTTTGGGCGGCCAGATCCCCAAAGGTGCGTTGCTTGTTGGCCCTCCGGGTACAGGTAAGACGCTGCTGGCACGCGCGATTGCGGGCGAGGCAGGTGTTCCTTTCTTCACCATCTCGGGTTCAGATTTTGTGGAAATGTTTGTAGGCGTCGGCGCAAGCCGTGTCCGTGACATGTTCGAACAGGCCAAGAAAAACGCGCCATGTATCGTTTTCATCGACGAGATTGACGCCGTGGGCCGCTCGCGTGGCGCCGGCTATGGTGGTGGGAATGATGAGCGCGAACAAACGCTCAACCAATTGCTGGTCGAAATGGACGGTTTTGAGGCCAACGAAGGCGTGATCATTCTGGCTGCGACCAACCGTCGTGACGTGCTGGACCCCGCGCTTCTGCGTCCGGGCCGTTTTGACCGTCAGGTCACCGTATCCAACCCTGATATTAAGGGCCGTGAAAAGATTCTGGGTGTGCATGCCCGTAAGGTGCCTTTGGGGCCGGATGTTGACCTGCGTACAGTTGCGCGTGGTACGCCGGGATTCTCGGGTGCTGATCTGGCCAACCTTGTAAACGAAGCCGCCTTGATGGCGGCGCGCATTGGACGCCGTTTCGTAACAGCCGATGATTTCGATAGCGCGCGCGACAAGGTCATGATGGGACCAGAGCGGCGCTCGATGGTCATGTCGGACAATGAAAAAGAAATGACAGCTTATCACGAAGCGGGACACGCCCTGCTTGGAATATTGCTGCCTAAACACGATCCGATCCACAAGGCTACAATCATCCCGCGCGGTCAGGCCCTTGGTATGGTTCAGCCTTTGCCGGAAATGGACAAGCTGAGCTGGCACAAAGACGAAATGGAACAGAAGATCGCCATGGGCCTCGCAGGTAAAGCCGCCGAGATCTTTAAATGGGGCGAGGACAATGTGTCCAGCGGTGCGCAAAGCGACATCCAGCAAGTCAGCCAGATCGCACGTGCCATGGTGATGAACTGGGGCATGTCGAAGAAGGTCGGTAACATCGACTATTCTGAAGCCGCCCAAGGTTACAGCGGCAACACCGGCGGGTTCTCGGTTTCTGCAAAGACCAAGGAAATCATCGAAAGCGAAGTGAAGCGTATTCTTGACGAGGGCTATAACCTTGCCTTCAGCACGATCAAGGAAAATTCGAAAGAGTTCGAACGCATCGCGCAAGGCCTGTTGGAATACGAAACCCTGTCTGGTGCTGAACTTGAACGTGTGATGAAGGGTGATTCACCCCATGCACCGGAAGACGAGGATGACGGAGACGATGGCAATGCGCCCTCGGTCGCCGCAATTCCCAAGACCAAGCCCCGCAAAAAGCCGTCTGACGATGGTGGGGAAATGGAACCGGAACCCACTTCATAAATCTAAAAAAACCTCAGGGCCCTGCCTTGGGGTTTTTCTTACAGGATGACACAGGGTTTGATTTGCGCCCTCGGTCGTCGCAGGGCAGGATGCGCGAGTATCGATAGGAACCGCAATGCCCGCACTTGTCCAGACGGAATTTTACGCAACGATCACCTGGCTTGGGGTCACCCCTGATCGAGGCCAAACAATGCGCAGTGAAGCCCGGGATGCGGTGGATCTGACCTATGAGGGTATTCGCGAAGAGGCGCGTTCTGGTATGACGCGATTGTCTTGCCCCCGTGTTTCAAACCAATACGCGCAGGGCACGGAAATTAGAAATGTGCGGCAGGTGTCGATTCTTTCAGCCGAAGAACTGGCCCACGTTGCCAAGACGCTTGAGCTTGATCAGATCGATCCAGCATGGCTGGGCGCTTCGATGATTGTCGAGGGCATCCCCGATTTCACTCATGTCCCACCGTCGTCGCGATTGCTGGCGGATAATGGCACTTGTCTGGTTATTGATATGGAAAATCGTCCCTGTAACATCACGGGACGCGAGGTTGAACGCGCGCGACCCGGTCACGGGATTCGTTACAAGCAAGCTTCGCAAGGTAAACGTGGCGTGACGGCTTGGGTCGAACACACGGGTCACCTTAGAACGGGCGACCGTTTGCGTCTGTTCGTTCCAGCGCAGCCTGGTTGGAGCGCTGCCTAAGCTCTCAGCGCGATTTGGGCGTCTTTTTGCGCCCTTCCTGTCCTATGGGAAACCCGTGCAAGCCAATTCGACGAAATCGGCGGCAAACATGTCGGATTTCACCCTGTCTGACGGTTTCCAACCCGCTATTCAGAAGTGGATAATCGGTCGTAGCGCTAACAGGGGCGCGTCCGAATTGAACATGCTCTCGTTTCTGAAGGATCTGCCATGAGCTATAAATCTGACATCGAAATTGCCCGCGAAGCCAAAAAGCGCCCGATTCAAGAGATCGGCGACAAACTGGGCATTCCGACCGATCACCTGCTGCCATACGGCCATGATAAGGCGAAGGTAAGCCAGGAATTCATCAACTCGGTCCAGTCCAAAGAGGACGGCAAGCTGATCCTTGTGACCGCGATCAACCCGACGCCTGCGGGCGAAGGTAAGACCACAACCACTGTGGGTCTGGGCGATGGTCTGAACCGTATTGGCAAAAAAGCCATGGTTTGTATCCGCGAAGCATCGCTTGGTCCGAACTTCGGTATGAAGGGTGGTGCCGCTGGTGGCGGTTACGCTCAGGTTGTTCCGATGGAGGAAATGAACCTCCATTTCACAGGTGACTTCCACGCGATCACCTCGGCGCATTCGCTTCTGTCGGCGATGATCGACAACCACATCTATTGGGGCAACGAGCTTGAGATCGACGAACGTCGTGTGGCGTGGCGTCGTGTGGTCGACATGAACGACCGTGCACTGCGTGACATCGTATGTTCGCTGGGCGGTGTGGCCAACGGCTTCCCGCGTCAAACAGGATATGACATCACTGTGGCGTCAGAAGTTATGGCGATCCTGTGTCTGGCCAACAACCTGCAGGACCTGCAGAAACGTCTGGGCGACATCATCGTAGCCTACACCCGTGAGCGCAAAGCGATCTATTGCCGCGACATCGGTGCTGACGGCGCGATGACCGTTCTTCTGAAGGACGCAATGCAGCCGAACCTTGTTCAAACGCTGGAAAACAACCCGGCCTTCGTTCACGGCGGCCCGTTTGCCAACATCGCGCATGGCTGTAACTCGGTCATCGCGACGACCACAGCGTTGAAGCTGGCTGACTATGTTGTGACCGAAGCCGGTTTCGGTGCCGACCTTGGTGCCGAGAAGTTCATGAACATCAAGTGCCGCAAAGCGGGTCTTGCCCCGTCGGTTGTGGTGCTGGTTGCCACCGTGCGCGCCATGAAGATGAACGGCGGCGTCGCCAAGGCTGATCTGGGCGCCGAGAATGTAGGAGCGGTCGAAAATGGCTGCGCCAACCTTGGTCGCCATATCGAAAACCTGAAATCCTTCGGTGTACCCGTGGTGGTTGCGATCAACCACTTCGTAACAGACACCGACGCAGAGGTGCAGGCGGTTAGCGACTACGTGGAAGGTCACGGGTCGGAAGCCATCTTGTCGCGTCACTGGGAATTGGGTTCGGAAGGATCGGAAAATCTGGCCAAACGTGTGGCCGAGATTGCAGACGCTGATGTGTCAGCCTTCGCTCCGATCTACCCGGATGAAATGCCGCTCTTTGAGAAGATCGAAACTGTCGCCAAGCGTATCTACCGTGCTGACGAGGTTCTGGCAGACGCCAAAATCCGCAACCAGTTGAAAGACTGGGAAGAGGCTGGATACGGCGACCTGCCGGTCTGTATGGCGAAAACGCAGTACAGCTTCTCGACCGATCCGAACCTGCGCGGTGCGCCGACGGGCCATTCGGTGCCGGTACGTGAGGTCCGCCTGTCGGCGGGCGCTGGTTTCATCGTCGTTGTCTGCGGCGAGATCATGACCATGCCGGGCTTGCCGCGCAAACCCGCGGCGCTTTCGATCGGCCTGAACCCAGAAGGCGAGATCGAAGGTCTTTTCTGATCTAAACAACAAAGGGCGGGTCAAACCCGCCCTTTGCATTTCAAGAAGTCCTCACCCAAATTCCCGCAAAGAAGGAGAGGGGCCATGAATGGCACCAGCGCCACACTAATTGATGGCAAGGCCATCGCCGCCGACATGCGCAAAGACGTGGCTGTACGCGCAGCCGAACTGACCGAAAAGGGGTGGTCCCCAAAACTGGTTTCGTTGTCTGTTGGCGATGTCGCAGCGGCAGAGCTTTATGTGCGCAATCAGCAAAAGTCGGCAGAAAGCGCCAGGGTTGAGTTCGAGGCACGCAACTATCCCACCGAGACCTCGCTGGAGCAGTTGACCGGCATCATCCAAGGCCTGAACGCCGACCCACGTGTAAACGGGATCATCATTCAGCGCCCATTGCCGGATCATATCCCGGTGAAGACACTTCAAAAGCTCGTACATCCGCTGAAAGATGTGGAAGGCATGCACCCGGCTTCGATCGGCAATATCGTCTATAACGATCTCGCATTGGGTCCATGTACCGCCGTGGCTGCGGTCGAAATCCTCAAGACATTGCCGCTTGATATGGAAGGGCTGAACGTCACCGTGATTGGCCATTCCGAGATCGTTGGCAAACCCATCGCCTTCCTTTTGATGGGGTTGGGCGCGACGGTGACCGTGTGTCACCACATGACCCGCTCGGTCGCGATGCATTCACGCGCTGCAGATGCAGTATTTGTTGCAGTGGGTGTGCCCGGTCTGGTGACGGGTGAGATGTTGAAACCCGGCTGTGCGGTGATCGACATTGGTATCAACCGCGTTGACGGCAAGACCGTAGGCGACGCGGATTTTGAAAGCTGTAGCCAAGTGGCCGGTTGGATCACCCCCGTTCCCGGCGGCGTCGGCCCCGTGACTGTTGCGACATTGATGTCGAACGCGGTATTGGCAACTGAAATGCAGATGAATCACTATCGGGACGCCTATGCGCGTGCCGAATTTGACTGACAGGTAAGGAGAGCGCGATGACAGCTCAGATTATTGACGGCAAGGCATTTGCGGCGGAAGTCCGTGCAAAAGTTGCAGCACATGTGACCCGTGTGAAAGAAGAAAATGACATCACGCCCGGCCTTGCTGTGGTGCTGGTTGGCGAAGACCCGGCGTCTCAGGTCTATGTGCGCTCGAAGGGCAAGCAGACCGTTGAAGTGGGGATGAACAGCTACGAGCACAAGCTGGACGTGGACACCTCGGAAGAGGATCTGCTGGCGCTGATCGACAAGCTGAACAATGACCCCGCCGTGCATGGCATTCTGGTGCAGCTGCCGCTGCCCGGTCACCTGAACGAAGACCTTGTGATCAACTCGATCGATCCGGCCAAGGATGTGGACGGGTTCCACATCTCGAACGTGGGCCTTCTGGGCACCGGCCAGAAATCGATGGTGCCCTGCACCCCGCTGGGCTGTCTGATGATGCTGCGCGACCACCACGGATCGCTGTCGGGGCTGAATGCCGTCGTCATCGGCCGCTCGAATATCGTCGGCAAGCCGATGGCGCAACTGTTGCTGGGCGACAGCTGCACCGTGACCATAGCGCACAGCCGCACGAAAGACCTGCCGGACGTGGTGCGCGGTGCTGATATCGTGGTGGCCGCTGTAGGACGCCCCGAAATGTTGCCGGGTGATTGGATCAAAGAAGGTGCAACCGTGATCGACGTGGGCATCAACCGGATCGATGCGCCCGAAAAAGGCGAAGGAAAGACACGTCTCGTGGGCGATGTTCATTTCGAAAGCGCAGCCGCCGTGGCCGGAGCTATCACGCCGGTTCCAGGCGGTGTTGGTCCCATGACCATCGCGTGCCTCTTGGCAAATACACTGACAGCGTGCTGTCGTGCGAATGCTTTGGCTGAGCCCGAGGGGCTGACGGCGTAAGCTTGAGGCTTAGGAGAATCGAGGCGGCGTCAGGGGAACTTAGCGCCGTTCTTTGTGTTAGACGACGGCTATGCGGGATAGAGGTGACATTGGTCTTTGCTGTGCCAACGGACGCTTTCGGGGATCAACAGACGAGAACAGTATTGCCATGGAATAACGCTCTGGATTTTGAGCATTCACTTATTTGCGCTTGGCAACGCGCTTACTTTGGCCAAAAGTACCGTCGCCAAATTTCGCGTGTATCAATTCTCGTTCCGGCAAGTCTTGCTAGGAAATCCTCGTAGCATTCCAGGGCAACATCCAATTCTCCAAGTTCGATAGATTGCGAAATCCCCATGGCAATGCCGATTAACCGGTATCTTAGCACGTCTTCATCGTAGCTGAATGCCCGCGAACCAGCACTACTTAGGAAATCATCAACCGCACTTCTTAGTTGTTTATGCCCATTGGAGATCTGCAAAATTGAGTTCCATGTTTCCGTTGCCGCAACTTCAGGAAGCTCTGGATCCACGTTATATAGCCCGTTCATTTCATTCAGAAACGAAACAGCGTGTGCGGCGGCCGCGATTGGGTCATTGGGGTAAAAGAGTCCGTCATTTCTCATTCGTCAAATCTACTCTCGCAGGTCAGCAAATGAAAAGGAGTCATTCAATTATCTCTCAACAACTCGAACTTTGGGTTCAATGCCGACATTATCCAACGGCAATACCCTTCAAACCTTCAAACCTTCAATCCTTAAACTCCGCCTTCCGCTTTTGCATACCAGCCATGACTGCTTCCATCTGATTGGGCTGGCCCATCAGCTTTTCCTGCGCTCGACTTTCGGCAATCAAAGTATCTTCCCACCCCATGAGTTCGGTTTTTCGAATGAGTGCTTTGGCCGAACGAATGGCGTCGGGTGATTTCTCAGCAATCTCGGTGGCCAAAGCCTGCGCCCTCACAAGTGGGTCATCCGTAAGTTCAGTGACAAATCCCCATTCAAGTGCCTGCGACGCCTCGAACTGTTCGGCAGAATAGGTAAGCTTGCGGATTACGTCACCTCGCGCCAGACGCCGCATTAAAACCATCCCGCCCATGTCGGGTATGATGCCCCAACGGCCTTCCATGATGGAAAAACGAGTGTCTGGGGCGGCAATGCGCATGTCTGCGCCCAGCATGATTTGGAACGCGCCGCCGAAGGCATAACCATGCACCGCGGCAATCACGGGTTGGGGCATCTCGGCCCAAACCATGCTGGCGGCTTGAAACAGGTTCGAATTGCCGTGGGTGCGATCCAGAAAGACGTCACCTTGCATCGCGTACTGGGCGATCTGTGGCATGGCGGCCAGATCAAGCCCCGCAGAAAAGGCCGGTCCGTCGCCTGTAAGGACAACGGCGCGGATGTCTTTTCGGGCTGCCAAAGTTTCGCCCGCGTCCACAATCGCGCGGATCATGTCCAGATCCAACGCATTGCGTTTGTCCGCGCGCGTCAGGGTGACCGTGGCAACTTGGTTTTCTTCCGTGATTGTAACGCGTTGTGACATGTTGTTCCCCTTGGTTCATGGGAGTTTGCGCTTGGCGACGCCACACAGGCAAGTGTCACGTTGCGGCAACCGGGATGTCGACGGGGACCATGGTTCCCATCAATTTGGCAATGTGAATAGACTGTGTGCCGTCTTGTGCCCAAACGTCGGCCTCGACCGGTACCAGCCTGCGACCCGCGCGGATCACGCGACCCTCGGCCACCAGCCGGTCGCCTTTTGCAGGGGCCAACAATTGGATCTTCATCTCGGCGGTCAGAACTTCCTGATCCGGTCGCATGACAGATAGCGCGGCATAGCCTGCGGCGGTGTCCCCCAACGCAAAGGTCAGGGCCGCGTGGCCGAACCCATGCTGTTGGCGCATGTCATCAGGGATGGGACTGGTGATCCTGAACAGTCCCGCCGCGCAGCGCTCGATACGCGCGCCAGCAAACCGCATCAGGCTTTGCGACGCAAAGCTACCTTGCAGGCGTTGTTCGGTTTCAGCAGTCAGGTCGGTCATGGAATGTCCTCTCGGATCAAGCATAGGGCCAAGCCAGCCCCGAGGAACCGAAACGCCGCGTCACTGGTTTATCTGGGCATAGGAATGGGACGGGGTGGGCTGCCGGTTAGAACCGCAATAGCTTCTTCGCGCAAGAGGTCGGACAATGCGGCATCATCAGATCGAAGCCCGCCTGTATAGGTGCCGTAGGCGGGTAGAATTACGCGGTCAGTGTCAAAAAGCATACAGGGGCGACTGACGGGCCCGGTTCGCAAGTGAATGCGTGCCTTCGGATGGTAGTGCCCTGACACCTCGGCACTGGCCCCGTCGCGCGCAATATGCCGAAAATAAAGTGGCGGTTCGAACAGTTCAGCCAGATGAGTGCCTCCAAATTCCACCGGACCCGGATCGTGGTTTCCTTCGATCCACACCCAGCGCCGACCAGCCATCAGTCGTGTAATCCAGAGCGTTTCCGCCTCGGGCAAGTTGTAGAGAAGACTCCAGATCGTCGAAGCTGTCACCCAAACACACAACGATCGAGGCGTCGGTTTGGCGCAAATCTTCTTCAAGCTGTTGAAGCGTATCCCGTGTCTCGTACGGGGGCAGCAGTCGGCCTAAGCGCCGCGCGGCGCGTTCGGATTTCCCTAGATGGAGATCCGAAACACATAGCAATGACTTATCTGACCACCACAATGCCCCTGACGGAAGCAAGGACAGTTTTGCACCCGCAAAGTCGAACTTAAAATCCTGCATCAAATACACCCTTCCCGAATGCGAGTGTGGCATGCGGTTGTGCCGCTGTCACTTGGGAAGAAGTGTCGACAGGCCAGATTGCTCCATCAGGCGATCCGCTTCGGCCTGTAGCAGTGTTTCGCGTCCCGCGCCGTCTACCGGAACTTTGCCGACTTCAAGGAAAAGCGGGGCGGAAAAAGGGGTGACCTGATCGGTTACGACGTGGTCGATCTGGCCTTGGGTGCGCTCCATCATCTCGTCGATGCGACCGAACCCGATGAGGCCGCGCATCGCCTCGGAGCGCGTGATTTGCAGCAATAGATGATCGGGATCGTATTTGCGCAATGTGTCGTACAGGATGTCGGATGAAAACGTGGCCTGACGACCAGACGAGCGTTTGCCGGGCAGGTTGCGGGTGATCAATCCGGCAATTGTCGCAGCCCCTTTGAAGCTACGTTTCATCAGGGCGTTCTCAGCAAGCCATCCTTCAAGCCCATCGTGTAGCTGATCTGCGTTCAGCACCTGCGTGGGATCGGTAATCGGAGCGATAGACCATATCAGCGTGGCGTAGTCAGTGGCCACAAAACCAAGAGGTCCAAGGCCGAGTTCCTCCATTTGTCGGGTTACCATCAAGCCCAAAGTCTGTTGTGCATTCTTTCCCGCAAAGCCGTAAATACAGCTATGCGCACGGTCTTCGTGCGGGAAGCTTTCCACAAGGATACGGCCGGGGCGGGGCAATTGGCTAAGCGCAGCCTGCAGTTTGATCCAGTCCAGCGTGTGACTGGGAAGATCGGGAAGGGTAGGGCGGTGCAAAAGCTCTAATATGCGCACAGAAAGCTGTGTTGATGTTGCAAACTTTGTGCCCGAGAAGACCGCCAGCTTAGGTTTTCGCCCGCGATCAGGGCTAACTTGCACCTCCATCTCTCGCAGGCTTTCAAATCGAACGATCTTGCCGCCCATCAGAAAGGTATCCCCCGGTACAAGTGACGCCGCAAAGCTTTCTTCGACCTCGCCCAAGGGTTTTCCTGCGGATGCTCTGGAACGTCCCTTCATCCGGACTTTCAACGTGTCTGTGTCGATGATCGTACCGACATTCATGCGCACTTGTTGTGCCGATCGCGGATCACGCAGATGCCAAAGCCCATCTGGTCGCAGCATCAATCGCTGCCAACGATCATAGGCTTGTAGAGCATAACCCCCGGTCGCGACGAAATCCAAGCAGTTGTCAAACGCTGCACGTGACAAACTGTGGTAGGGGCCTGCTTTCTTCACCCCACCGAACAGCAGATACCGCATCAAACGGACTTGCACAGGCGGTGATCAGTATGTGCTGGCACAGAACGTCCAAAGGTCCGGGCCCACGCGGGTCACCATCAAGGTCATGGGCCAGAACGGCCTCAATCGCGGCGTGGCATTCAATAACTTCCCATCTGTTGGCAGGCAGGATCAGCGCTTTCGAAGGGGCGTTATACCGGTGATTGGCGCGACCAATCCTTTGCACCAAACGCTTCACATTTTTGGGCGCACCCACCTGAATGACAAGATCTACGTCACCCCAATCAAGCCCCAGATCCAAACTGCCTGTGCAGACCACAGCGCGAAGTTGTCCTGCAACCATGGCCGCTTCGACCTTCTTGCGCTGTTCAAGCGCCGAAGAATCCATGATGGATGCCAATGGGTAAGCTTGCTTCGTTGGCCAGCCAGAGTTCATGAAAGAAGATCTCGGCCTGAGCACGTGTGTTGTGGAAGATCAGCGTTGTTTTGTGTTTGGCCACCTGTTCAAGGACTTCAGGAATGGCATAGCGCCCCCCGCCTCCTGACCACGGGGGCGGGGTGTCCGTCGTCAGCATGCCGATGTCCGGATCAGGCCCGGGATCAGCTTGTACAATATGACAGGGCGCAGGGTGTGGGGCGACGAAACGTGCCAGTTCAGGAGGGTCTTCGACCGTTGCCGACAATCCAACCCGTCGCAGGTCTGGGCACATGGCCTGAAGCCGCGACAGGCACAGCATCAGCTGATCGCCCCGTTTGCTTTCAGCCAGCGCATGTAGTTCATCGACGACCACCCGTTTCAACCCGGCAAACATTCGCGGCGCGTCTTCGTAGCTAAGCAGAAGGGCAAGGCTTTCTGGGGTTGTCAGCAGGATATGCGGCGGATAGGCGCGCTGTGCTTTCTTGCGCGTCTGTGTTGTGTCGCCCGAGCGATCTTCGACCCGGATGTTTAATCCCATGTCACTGATGGGGGACATAAGATTACGCCGCATATCAGCTGCCAATGCCTTAAGCGGCGAGATGTACAATGTGTGAAGGCCGTTGTCTGGGGTTGGGCCCAGCTCGACCAAACTGGGTAGGAAGCCCGCCAGAGTTTTGCCGCCTCCCGTTGGGGCAATTAGCATAAGCGCCGGGTCAGCTGACCGCTCCAGCATCTCAACCTGATGCGGATGGGGTGCCCAATCGCGATCGGAGAACCAGTTTTCGAACAAAGCGGGAAGGGCTGTCATGGAATTAGAATAGATAATTCTATGGCCGGGTGAAATTGTTCATTTTCGAACAACGGAAAATCGGTGGGTATTCGTATCACATAGGAAGATCTAAGGAGTAATACTATGTCGACTTTGCGCAACTGGGCCACGCCATTGACGGTGGGTTCATTTCTACTGATGGCTGTAACGGGCACACTGATGTTTTTTCACCTGAACACAATGCTTGGGAAGGTGATCCACGAATGGGCTGGATGGCTGATGCTGATCGGTGTCGGGGCGCATATCGTGTTGAATTGGCGGCCGCTGACCACCTATTTCAAACGTCCGCTGGCGCAGTGGATCATGGGGTTGGGTGCGGTTTTGACGTTGGCAACACTACTTCCCATCGGAGGAGCCAGCGAGCCGCCCGTTCGCAGCATGGTAATGGCTGTGGTTCAGGCGGACGAAGCGACGTTGATGGCCTTGTCAGGGCACGACCTGCAAGAAGGCCGTGCACTTCTGTCCAAGGCCGGTGTCGATTTGCAGGCAGGGCAAAACTTGGTCGATGCAACTGCCGGAGATTTTGGACTTCAGTCCGCAGCCATGTCGGCGCTTTTCACACCGGTTGCCGATAACCACTAAGATCAGAATTTGCCGGTTACGTCCCTCACTGGCAAAAAAACCCGGGCGGGCCTATCAATAACCTCGCCCGGATTTGAGACACTTGCTTAGTGAACGATGTCTTCTTCTTTCACGAACATGTTTTCCCATGCGCGGTCGACCAGTTCTGGCGACATCTGATAGGGAATGCCCTCAAATTCACAGATCGAGATCATCTGATCGATCAAGAAGATCGGCTGATAGTTCGCGTAGACGTTATCAATCGTCGGGTACTTGTTTTTCAGCAAGTGGATCAACGCGTCTTGCGACAACGGCATTTTCCGTTTTTTCGCGACCATGGCGAAGATTTTCAAAAAGTCTTCCTGATCCGGCCCATCAATTTTGATCTTGTAGAAAATCCGGCGCAAAGCCGCCTTATCGAAGATCTTGTTGGGATGGAAGTTGGTCGAGAAAATGACCAGCGTATCGAAGGGCACTTCGAATTTTTCACCCGATTGCAGGGCCAAGATATCTTTGTTTTCTTCCAGTGGAACAATCCACCGGTTGACCAAAGCCTGCGGAGGTTCAGACTGACGTCCAAGGTCATCCACGATGAAGACGCCACCGGCGGATTTCAACTGAAGAGACGCCGTATAGGTCCGCGCTGTTGGATTGTAGACCAGATCCAGCATGTCCAGCGTAAGCTCACCACCGGTGATTACGGTCGGGCGATCGCACAGGACATAGCGACGATCATATTTCTTGGCTTTGCGGCGCAGTGATTTAGGATCCTCAAAGTCTTCCTCTGCAGAAGTATGAACAATCGGGTCATACACGGTGATAATCTGGCCCGAATACTCGATTGCCTTGGGAACGTAAATTTTGTCACCAAGGGCATCCCGGATACCGTTCGAGATTGAAGACTTACCATTACCCGGAGGGCCGTACATCAGGATCGAACGGCCAGAGCCAACTGCTGGCCCAAGCTGGTCCAGAAGGTCGTTGGGCAAAATCAGGTGGCCCATAGCGCCGGTCAACTGCTGCCGTGTCATGGTAATGTTTCGGATAGATTGCCGCTTTACCTGTTTGGCGTAGATCTCCATCGGAATGGGCATGGCGCCAAAATACTCCGACTGCGACAGGGCATCCAGTGCCCGCGCTTTGCCGGTGTCAGACAGCCGATACCCCATTTCCGTGCTTTGGGCGCCCGCTTGCATGGTCCCCATGGCTTCCACAAGCCCTAACTCCCGGCCCATATCGATCAATTCCTGGACAACACGGGCTGGCACGCAAAGCACACGTTCCAAATCCGTAATTCGCTCAAGATTGGTGCGGAACATGGTTTTCAGCAGGATATCCCGCATCATGACTGTGGTCAGCCCAAGGTCACTAGCTGTCTTCAGGCCCGGAGGCGCAATCAGGTCAGATGGTTGCACATTCATATTGTTTGCCCGATCCTTGGTTCTGTTGGGTCGTTTATATATATACTCGTTCAGCTTACAAAGTCTTGCCTGAGAATGCATTGACGCTAATTTGGCTACAAAAGAATGAGGGCAGGGATGAGCACAAATAGTGGTAAGATTTTGGCGGCCTTCATGGCCGTGTTGCTGGCTGGCTACGCCGGACTGACCCTTGCAAAGGGTGGTTTCTACATTGGTAAGCATGAAGGGGACACGCTGCACCTGCTGCAAATCCTGTTCCGGATGCAGGGAGGGGATTGGCCTCATCTTGATTTCGTAACGCCGATTGGCATCCTAGCGTTTGCGCCGATGGTCGTATTCTTGAAGGCTGGTTTCGGGGCAGGTCAAGCGATATTGGCAGGTCAATTCGCTGTTGCGATTGCACTTTTTCCCTTTGCATGGTGGGTCGCACGAAGTCGGTTCAATGGTGGTTGGGCCTATTTGTTTGCAGCAACCATCCTGATTTTGTCCGTGGCCTTGGTACATGGCGAAGCTGTGGATGCGATTTCAATCTCGATGCACTACAACCGCTGGGCATGGGCGGCGGCTTTCATGGCTGTGTCAGTCGCGATGTTGCCCCCGCTTGATGGGCGCTCTTCCCCAATGGCGGATGGTGTTACGGTTGGTGTCATGATGGTCATCATGGCGTTGATCAAAGTGACTTATTTCGCCGCATTTTTCATTCCAGTGTTGATTGGATTACTCGCGCGTAGGGCAGGGCGCACTGTGCTTTGGGCGTTTGTCGGAGGGATTGTTGCCGCTGTTTTGGCCACTGTGGCGGTTGGAACACCAATATATTGGTTGGCGTATTTGCAGGACCTGTTGAATGTTGCGGGATCAAATGTGCGCCCACATCCCGGTCATGATTTCACCTATGTGGTAAGCGCGCCGGCCTACCTTGGTGGATCCTTGATCATTCTTGCTGCCGTGGTCTTGATGCGGCAAGCGGACCGTAAACCCGAGGGCTTAATGCTTCTGCTTTTAGCGCCGGCATTTTTCTACGTCACCTATCAGAATTTTGGCAACGATCCTCAATGGCTATGGCTTTTAGGGCTTTTGCTTTTTGCGCGCCTTCCACAGGCAGGGCGACGCAACGGGTTCGGTTGGGATCTCAGACAGTCCGTGACCGTTTGTGCTATCGCCGCATTCGCTTTGGCGACCCCCAGTTTTATGAATTTGACAGCGAGTCCTGTTCGCCACTTTGCGACAGATGTTGAGGAATATGTTCCGGTGCTGCCGAACTCCGGATCGCATGAAGATATTCTGACAACAACTCCTCGCGCTTATCAGATGGATTTTCGTGTTGCTATCGATGACAAGGACAAGCTTTTCGCGCGGTTTGCCGAGCAAGTTGATCGCGCCAGTGTTGAGGTCACGTTCAAAGGTGAGGATCTGACCTATTGCACGTTGGATGTAGGGATTGTGGGCTGGTTCGAGGCCATGGCCAATGACATTTCCAATTGGGATGGTGGAGAAGGTGCTGCGATCTTCACTGCAGATTTGCTTTCAAGCTATTGGCTGTATGCCGATCTGTCCCCCCTGAAACGCGGTGCGCCTTGGTATTATGGTGAGTTGTCTGGGATTGAGAATGCAGATTATCTTTTGGTGCCGCGTTGTCCGCTTTCAGCCCCGACACGCAAAGCGATTCTCGATGAGATTTCAGCGCAGAGCTGGGTGGGCCGGGTGACTGAGGTGCGTCGTACTGATCAATACACCCTCTATGCTCTTCCCGGTGAAAAAGGTGAGCCGGTGGAACCCAAGACTGCGACCGAAGAGCAGGAAACTTCAGACGCCAGCTGACCCTGACTATAGAAAGCAAAAAGCCCGCAATTTTTTGCGGGCTTTTTAGTTTGAGCGCTGGGGCGTTTATGCCCCGTATATGACCCCTAAAACCAGATATGTAAGGAAAGTCATGCAGATGCTAAGCCCCATTGGGTAATCACGTCTTGACCAACTTTCCCAATCTGGTGTGCGTGCGCGGATTGATTTAATTCGTCGAAGAAGCCTGTGCGCAACAAAGCCGATAACAATCATCAACGCAAAGATCGTAAGCACTAGAAATGTATCCGACAATGCAATGAAGGGTGCGACGGCAGCGGCAAATTTTGCATCTCCTGCACCCAGCATACCAGCAATGTTCAGAAGGAAACCTGCGGTCAAAATGATCGCAAAATGCGACCAGCGCCAAAGATACTCATTCGTTTCCAATGCGAAGAAGCCAAGTACAGCAAACCCAATCAACAAGGCCACAACAGCCTTGTTGGGAATTTTCATTCGGGACAAATCAGAATGGATCACCCAAACGGAAATCGGAATAGCGAGCGGTAGAAACAGCAGTGCTGCCCATTGTGTTAGGGTAATCTGCATGTGCCTTATCCGTTAGAGACGTTGCTTTCCAGAGCCTCAAGCGCGCGCGAAGCGGCTTCGAAATGCTGTGGATGTGTGTCGATTGCCTCTTGCAGCAAGCCTTTTCCGGTCGTCACGTCGCCCTGTTTGATTGCGGACAGAGCCATTGTGTGAAGAAGCTGTGCACGTTCGATCTGGGTCATCTTGATGACAGGAAGATCATATTTCCGCTGCGCGCCACGTGCCAAAACAAGGTTGTTTTTCGTGGTGAAACGCGTGGAGTCATACCCAAGCGATTGGCTGAACAAATCCTCTGCGCCTTTGTAATCGGCGCGGGTTAGTTTGGAGTAACCCCAGTTGTTCAGCACAGTTGCCGGATTTGTGGTCAGGCCAACGGCAGTCTCATAGAAGCTGTCAGCTTTCTTCCAGTCTTCCTTGCTGTCAGCGATCATGGCCTCCAACCGATAGCGGCGGAATGTTTCATGTGTCGGTGGAACCTTGTCCAGTTCGACCTTCGCCTGATCCCAATCACCTGCGCGGATCAAAGCGTCGGCAAGAGAAACGCGATCTGCGTTGGTCGCACCCGGAAGGGACACAACTTTCTTCCAGACACCAACCGCTTCAGCCGGTCGTTTGGCACGGACCAAGGATTGGCCAAGTCCGCGTTGTAGATCGATCCGGTCAGGATGAGATTTAACCGCGCCTTGGAAATAGGCGGCGGCTTCGTCAGCGTCCCCGACGGTCAGCATAATGTCGTTCAGATTACTTTCGTCGATGACGTTCAAGTCAGCCAAGGCACGTTCGACGTCTTCGCCTTCGTCCTTGGGTTTCTGGCAGGCCGATACGGCCAAGGCGCTGCTTACGCACAACGCAAGAAGAATGGATTGGCGCATTTTTGCGTCCTCTACTGCTCGTCTTTTCGTCTAGATTTCGGACAGAAGCAGATAGTCACCTGAGCCCCTGCGAACCAGCGAAAATGTATCATTATTGGTTGGATCATAGTCAGGGTTGTCTAAATTTGCGAGCGCTAGGCGCAAATTCTCTCGAATTTCGGCAGATTGGCCACGATCCAGTCCAAATGCGATGCGGAAAACCCGGGCGGCTTCACCGACTTGGCCCGTTTCCATCAGCACAACGCCCAGATTGTTCCAGGCAGGTGCGAAGTTTACATCGAGTTGAGTAGCCTTGCGCAGCAGTTTTTCGGCTTGTCCCAAACGGCCAAGCTGAAGGTTGGCAGAGCCGATCGCTGACATCACATCGACAGTGATGCCATGTTCTGCAGCCGCACGTGTGTAGGCCTTCAGTGCCAGCTCGTGCTCACCAGCGGCGGTAAGCCTGTGTCCGACGGTCAAGCCATCGACAGACCCGTCTATCGCATCGAGTGTTCCCGGCGCATAGGGACTTCCGTCGAGGTTTTCGAACCCAGAATTGGCTTTCTTGCAGGCGGATAAACCGAGAAGTGATGCAAGTATCACGACAGCGCCGACACGACCGAAGCCCACGCGCTGTTGCTTATACAGGGGGAGGGCAGAGGTCATAGGCTGAGATGCTCCTGTTGAAATCAGGCGAGTACTAGAAGCGAATATTGTTGAGTGTCACATAAACCTCGTAAACAGAGGGGCCGATAAGAATGATCAACAAAGGGGGAACGGTCAGCATCATTGTGGCCAGTGTCATTTTCGTAGGCAACTGGTTTGCTTTTTCTTCTGCGCGCATAACACGTTTGTCTCGCATCTCGCCGGCATAGACGCGCAGCGCTTCCGCAATAGAAGTACCAAAGGTCGCGGATTGAATCATCACGGTTACAAAGCTGGCTACGTCTGGGACGCCCGAGCGCTCAGACATATCGCGCAGAACCTGAACGCGGTCCTTACCTGCCTTCATCTCGTTTGAAACGATGGTGAACTCATCCGCAAGGGCGGGAAAGGACGGGCGAATTTCTTTTGAGACCCGCAAGATAGCCTGATCCAGAGATTGACCCGCTTCCACACAGACCAACATCATATCCAATGCGTCGGGAAATCCATTGATGATTTCCTCTTTCCGCTCCTCCATACGCCGTGTGACCCAGTATTTCGGGAACATGTAGCCAACCGCACCGGGAAGCAATATCCAAAGAATACGGCCTTGTGCTGAAAGCTCTTGCCCGTTGGCAGTTTTCAGGAAGGTGATGAATATACCAAAAATAAGCAGCGTGATGCCAAGCGCAAACTGCGAAAAGTGGTAGGTTTGAACGGCATTTTTGCCGGGATAGCCTGCTTGAAGCAGCTTAAGCTGAGTGGCGGAGTATTCCGCAGCGTCTTGGGGCTCAAGAAAGGCTGAATATTTTTCTAGCTTGTTCGAGCCCTGAGCGACGCGCAAGTCCGCCTTTTTCGTTTTCTTAGCATTGCCTTCTCGTAGTGCTTTCACCTTGTCCAGCGGATCAATTTGCTTTCGCAGAACAAAAGGTAAAGTGATGACTACAAGCACGATGCCCGCGCCACCCAAGGCGAGAATTGGCCCTGCAGGGCCCAGCAGTTCGGTCAGAAGGTCGATAATGGCTTGCATGGTTTTTCAGACCTAGACTTTGATGTTCACGAGCGCACGCATGATGAAAACATTGGCGACAAGAAAGCCTGCAACAATCAGACAGGCTGGGATGAAGAATTGTGTTTCACGGACGTCGTCGTAGTAATTGGGCTGGATCAAGTTGATCATCACCAATGCGATCAGTGGAAATCCAGACAAGAAATTGCCTGACCATTTTGCCTCGGCAGTGATGGCGCGAACACGGCGGAACAGGCGAAAGCGCGACCGGATCACCTTAGCCAATCCGTCCAGAATCTCGGCAAGGTTACCACCGGAGGTCTGCTGAATCGTCACGGCCACTGCCAAAAACCGCATGTCTTGATTGTCCATTCTTTCAGCCATGCTGGACAGTGCTTCGCCCACGTCGCGCCCATATGAGCTTTCGTCAGCAATCAGGCCCATTTCAGTTCCCAAGGGGTCGGGAACTTCTTTCGCGACGATTTGAACAGCAGAGTTAAACGGGTGACCAACGCGCAACGACCGGACCATCAATTCAACCGCGTCAGGAAGCTGTTCCTCGATCATCGACATGCGCTTCTTAGCTTTGTTGTTGACCCAAACGAACACGCCTCCAATACCCATCACGATGGACGCGCCAATTCGAACGGGCAGGCCAGCACTCGTCGCGACGCTTAGCCCGAAATAGGAAAAGATAGACAGGGCGACCATGATCAGCACCAGCTGGCCTGGCGTGAAGGCGATCGCTGCTTTCTGGGCTTTGGTCGCCAGAAGAGAATAGAAGGGAATGCCTTGGGCGCGGACGTGTTGGCCCATTTCCTTGCGGAGCTTTTCCAGAACCTCTTCGCGTGCAGCACCCTTTTCCAGCATATCCAGGCGTCGGTTGACGCGGCTGTTCAAGCTAATGGATTTGCCGAAAAGCGTAAGATAAGATCCCTTCCACCAAAAGCAGAACGGCGATGAAGATCAAACCGTAGATAATTGGTTCGGCTGAGATCGTCATGTTTAGTCGCTCCAGGGCTCATAGATGGATGCGGGCAGGTCATAACCCCACTGACGGAAACGCTCAGCATAGTGAGAACGCACACCTGTCGCGTTGAAACGCCCGATGATTTTGCCATCAGGGGCCAGTCCCAATCGCTCGTAGCGGAACACCTCTTGCATCGAGATGACTTCGCCCTCCATACCTGTGATCTCGGTGATCGAAACCATGCGGCGCGACCCGTCTTGTAGACGGCTGGCCTGCACCAACAGGTTCACAGCCGAGGCAACTTGGCTACGAACGGCCTTAAGCGGCATTTCGATGCCAGCCATAGCAACCATGTTTTCAAGTCGTGATACAGCATCGCGCGCCGAGTTGGCGTGGATTGTGGTCATTGATCCGTCGTGGCCAGTGTTCATGGCTTGAAGCATGTCGATGACTTCTTCACCACGCGTCTCACCCACGATGATCCGGTCTGGACGCATACGAAGGGCGTTTTTCAGACAATCACGCTGGCTGACAGCACCCTTGCCTTCGACGTTTGCCGGGCGGCTTTCCATCCGACCAACATGGGTCTGCTGAAGCTGAAGTTCCGCAGTATCCTCGATCGTCAGAATGCGCTCGCTGTCATCAATAAAAGACGACAGAGCGTTCAAAGTGGTCGTTTTACCAGAGCCAGTACCGCCAGACACGATGACGTTCAGGCGGGTGGCAACAGCTGCTTGTAGGAAGGCTGCCATCTCCTCAGAGAACGCGCCGAAATTAACAAGCTCATCAATGCCCAGCTTGTCTTTCTTAAATTTCCGGATCGACACCAGAGGATCCATCCACCGCAATCGGCGGAACCATCGCGTTAAAGCGCGATCCATCGGCCAATCGGGCATCGACGTGCGGGTTTTGTTCATCCACACGGCGACCAACGGCCGAAACGATCTTATCGATGATGCGCAGCAGGTGACGTTCGTCCTTGAAGGACACATCGGTCAATTGAAGCTTACCGTCCCGTTCAACAAAGACCTGTTGAGGTCCGTTGACCAGAATATCGTTGACTGTCTCATCCTGCAAAAGCGGTTCCAGCGGACCAAGACCTTTGACTTCGTCATAGAGCTCTTGGTTCAACATCAGGCGTTCATCACGGGTCAGAACAACATCACGAGTGGTCAGGAACTCTGATGAAATATCAGTGATTTCCGAGCGAAGGTCTTTTTCAGTCGCGGATTCAAGTGCGCTAAGGTTCAAGTTGTCCAGAAGCTCTTTGTGCAACTCTGTCTTGATCTCAGACAGACGTTCCTTGCGCTTGCGTTCCTTGTCGGATGTTACAGGAGCTGCAGGTGCAGGCTGTGGCGCTGGCGCTTTGGCTTGAACCTTCGGCTTCGTGTCCTTTTTTGGAGGGGCAGAGATTATGCCGTCTTCAATCCGTCCAGTATCCACAGCTGACAGCTGTGGAGTCGCTTTGCCTTGTGGCGTGGCTGGCTTTTTGTAACGTGAGAACATGTTGCCTCCGGAATCGTTATTGCGCTGCGACGTCAGCCTGGTTCAAATCGTGTACTGATTTGGCAAGCTTTTGAAGTTCTTTACGCAGAACATTTTTAGGTGCGGAGCTGGCCAAAGGTGCGCCGTGATCCCCAGCTTCCGAGACTTGTTTGCCCCCATCGGGAAGCATCAGTTCGATCGAGATATCCAGGCTTTCGGCCAGGCGTTTCACGCGAGATTTCCCTGAGAGAATCCGTAAACTTCGGAGCACGGTTCAAAACGTAACGCAGTTTTTCGACAGGAAGCTCTTCAGCTTTCAAAGCCTTGATCATGCGAAGAGTGTTCTGAGCCGAGCGCAAGTCGAGTTCCAGAGTTACGAAATAGACATGAGCTGCTTGAAGAACAGTTTCAGTCCACTGCACCAATGTGTTGGGCATGTCTATGATAACATAGTCAAAATTGGTTCGCGCCATCTCGACGATCCGCTCAACGTCTTCGGATGTTACCATATCCAATGGCAGCATATCGGGCGGAGCCGTCAGCACATGAAGATTATCGTCATAGGGCAACAATGCCTGCATGAAGATTTCTTGATCCATCATTTCAGTATCTGAAAGCAGCTCGTAGACCACGTCGCGGCGTTGAAGGTCGAGGTATGTCGCAGTCGACCCGAACTGAAGCCCGAAATCCAACAGGCAAACACGCGGTGGCGTTTTGCCCTTCATTTGAGTGAGCTCCCAAGCCAGATTGACGGCGAGAGTGGTCGCCCCGGTTCCGCCAGCCATTGGCTGAACAGCAAATATGACGGCTTCGTGGTTCCCAGTGTTCTTTGTCGCAGTTCGTTCTGGTGCTTGGTTAGCGACCGGAGCGATTTCTTTCTCACGCATACGCTTTATTGCGTCATGCAGCGCGCCATCGGGAAGCGGGTAGGGGACAAACTCCTCTGCACCCAGCTTAAGAAGCTGGTGCAAAGCGATCGGGCTGACCTCTTCGGCAATGACAATCACTTTGATGTCACGCTCAAGTGCGGCTTTGATCACTGTCGCAATGGTGCTTAGATCTGCTTCGTCCTGATCATCCAAAGCCATAGCAATGAATTCAAGATCCTTGGCATCAGGTTGCTCAAAAAATGCAACCGCATCTTCGATCGGCAGGTCACCCCAGGCTTCACCTAGTTCGGCTTCCATATCCTCGATCAGAAGGTCAAAATTCTGGACATCCCGCGAGACTGTGCACGCGGTAATCGGTTCCGGGTCATTTTGCAGCGCTGCGCGACCACTCATTTCCTCGTTCCTTTCGTATCCGGGTTTGCCACACTTGTTCGTAAGGCGTCCGGGTCTCTCGTTAATTGCGAATCGCAAACACACACAAAAAAAATTGGCTTCCTGCCAGAGTGAACCCTTGCAGGTAATCTGGGCAATAATACGGCCATAAAGGCCAAATTGTTCGAACTTTAAGAACGATAGACCCTGTTTATTTGGTCTGTCCCGTCATCGAGAACGAACTAAATTACACATACAGACGCCATTCTCACCTCAATCCAACATACTATATCACTGATAAAAAAAGAAATAAACTGAATGTGTGGGTAATGGTCTGTAGAGTTAACACTGTGGTTTCCTGACCAAACCCGTGCTTCATAACAGAAAGGGGCGCAACAGTGTTGCGCCCCATTTCAATCCGATAGATTTGTGGATTACTCCACTGTGCCTGTTCCGCCGTTCGAGATTATTGGGCGCGGGACCGCGCTCGCGATGTATTCCCGGTTGATAATCTCGGCGTACTTACCATTCAGAAGTGTAGCTTTGCGATTGTTGGCAAAGCCAGAGACCTCGGTAACTGTACGACGATTGCGCAGGTCACGTTGATCGGTCTTGATCAGTGGGCGGCTTTCGCCGTAGCTCACGACAGCCTCAAGTCGGCTGCGACTAATGCCTTGTGAAACAAGATAGCTCACAGCAGCGCGTGCACGGCGCATTCCAAGACGTTTGTTGTATCCCGACGAACCCACAAGATCCGTGTGACCATAAACGCGGAAGCGAATTTCCGGGAACTGCAGGATCCAAGTGGCTTGCCTGCTCAGAATTGTCCGTGCCTCGGGGCTAAGCTCAGCGCTGTTGAACGCAAAGTTCACCGTATCAGGGACTTCGCGGCTAAAGCGTTCGCCAAGAGCCTGAACAACGTCGATTTCACCAGTTTGTACGCCAATGTTGTGCGCAGTTGGGGCTCCGAAGCCGCCTTCGTCCAAGCTGCCACCAGCTTCATTGGTCCAGAAGTGAAGCGCCTGTTTATTATCCGCACAGCCCGCAAGAAGGGCAATGATCGATGTGGCAGCGAGAAGAGGTTTGATCCGTTTCATGTCGCGATCCTTATTCCATCACGTAGCCATAAGAGCCCGAAAAGTCCTGCTTTGCCACTTCTGCAGCGGCGCCGGCTTTCGGTGCAGCGGGTGCAGCCGTTTTACCAAACAGGAACAAGTCTTTTTCGGACGGCGGGCGAATGCGGTCGGTCGGAATGGCCAGGAATTCGCCGCGGGTGGGCGTAACCAAGTGGGCCGACACGATAATCACAAGCTCCGACTGACGGCGCTCATATTCGGTTGAGCGGAAGAGGGCGCCAAGTACTGGCAGATCGCCAAGCCATGGAACCGCACCAACAGTGTCCTGAAAATCGTCTTCGATCAGGCCAGCGATGGCAAAGCTTTCGCCATCACGGAGTTCGACAGTGGTCGAAGTCTCGCGGCGACGGAATGAGTTCAGCACCAACCCGCCGTTCTGGTAGCTCACCGAGCTGTCCAAGCCGGATACAGCGGCCTTCATTTGCAGGTTGATGACATCGTCGGTCAGGACTGTCGGAGTGAAAGTAAGCTCAACACCGAAAGGCTTGTACTCAACCGCAATCTTACCCTCATCTTGTGCCGTCGGGATGGGGAATTCCCCACCAGCTAGGAACGAGGCTTCCTGTCCGGACAAAGCAGTTAGGTTTGGTTCTGCAAGAGTACGTACAACACCTTTGCTTTCAAGGGCTTCCAAAAGAATGCCAACTTGGAAACTTCCAGCGCCAAATCCGATTTTGAATGCGCCTTCAGCATCTGAAACTGTTGTTGTGTTTCTTGTATCAAGCAGAGAGCCACCTTGGCTGATGCCGACGCCTGTGGCGCCCTGTGGGCTTGTGCCAAGGTTCCCACCAGAAAAGGCGAGCGAGCTTGATAGAGCTTTACGAACCGAGCGACCCATTTCAGCGAAGCGAACTTTCAGCATAACTTGCTGTGTCCCGCCGACGCTCATCATATTTGACACGCGTTCGGGTGCATATCGTTGAGCAAGATCCAACGCCAGCGTCATCCGATCAGGAGAGCTAACGACGCCAGACAGAACGATTCCGTCATTTGCTGTACGCACCTCAATCCCTTCACCAGGAAGGATTTGGCGCAGGCGCTCTTTGAATTCGCTGATGTCAGGCGTGACGTGCACTTCAACATTGCTCATCAGCGAACCATCTGCACCTAGAAGGGTCAGCGTAGTACGGCCTGGTGTCTTTCCCAGCACATAAATCGTGCGGTCAGACAATGTCGAGATGTCTGCAATACCCGGATTTGCAATGGAAAGTTCTGCGAATGGATTTTCGCTCTCAACCACGACTGCGCGGTTCATCGGAACCTTCAACGCCCGCGATGGACCAGTGTCCGTCACACGTAGGGTTTCAGCCACACCAGTTACAGGTGTGGTACCAACTCCCATGGTCAAACCCAATAGGGCTGCCTTGATAAAACGATCGATTTTCATGTGATCCTGCCTCTCTGATCACTTTTCTTTCGGGATTCCCGGTTAAACCCGGATTATCCCCTTTGCTCGTTGGTCAAGCCGCCCTCTTTTCGGGGCATACTTCACCTATTGGTCGCAAGATTGCGCAGGTTCTGCGCAAAATGCAACATTCAATAACCTTAAGGCCGGGTGTTATGTGTGCCTAGCGCAACACTTATTCTGAATACGCTCGGCGCATCACAGCAAGTCTTGCCTTATTCTGGGCAGGGAATGGGTGTCACGATGATTTCTGCCCCGCGGCGAGTGCGCACTGAACAGCTCTCTTTCACAGGCGCGTTGACTTCACCGATGATTTCACCCTGACCAACTTCAATCGCGTCGGTCGTGGAGTCGTCGCGCGCGCCAACAAGGGAAAGCGTCAACCGTCCGCTGCTTTGCGCCTGCGCCAAGGCGGCCACCTGACGAGGAGTGACTTCGACAGTTACTGTTCGTGCAACATTTGGACCGGTGCGGTCATTGTCTGCGGTTTGGTCAACCGCAATCAGCGGGACATTGGCTTGGATAAGCTTGGTCACCGCCTCGGCTTCACCAACATCATTGCGACCGCGGCCCGTCCAATAGACGTCTACTTTATCGCCAGGACGAAGGAAGCCAGAAACACCCGAGCTGACGTCGACGCGAATGGCGAAGGCGCGCATGCCTTGTGCCAGTCGCGATGAAACACCTGCATCTGCGCCGGGTTTCGAAACCTTGATGGCCATCAGGGCCTCGTCCTTTTCCATGGCGCGGATCACAGTTCGGAACTTACGCTCACCATCCGGGAAAACGTCTTCTAATTTACGGTATGTACCTTCAGGGATCGCATTTTCGGGCCATTTCACCGCACGAATATCTTTTTCGGTGAGCTGCTCGCCGTAACGAACCGATTTGTTAACAACAAAAACGTCCACTGTGGGCACAATCGCGCTGCGTGCGGCCCGTTCAGCTGCCAGTTGCGCCTGATAACCACCGATGAAATCGCGTGCCATGTAAACGGCGAAGCCTGCCAGACCAATGCCGATCACCAAGACCAGTCCGAAAATCAAGCGCATCAGAATCCCTCTCACTTATAAAGCTTTCCGTGCGTTTTGATGTGCTGCTTAAGATTTGTACAGTTGAGCGCTACGCAGGATTTTCATGATTTACACGGGATTTGTTTCCCATATCCAGCCTTATTTTCCGAGCAAAGCTGAATTTATCATTTCATTGTCATGTGCGGCAAACTCTGCGGGCAGGTTTTACGCGCTCACTTTGGGGGTTTAAGACGTTCTTAAGGGCAAATATTTGACGTACGTCCCAAATCAAGAAGGCCGCACTTTTGTGCGGCCTTCCATAATTCCAATCTCGTAAAAGAGATTTACTGGACGCTCATGCTGGCCAGGCTAGCAGAAATCTTGTTTGCCAGACCTTCGGTTCCGCCGCGGACCGACAGCATAACAGCCAGACCCAGGCCAACGATGGCTGCGGTCAGTACAACCCAGTCAACAGTTACAGCGCCGTCTTCGTCGGCTTTAAAAGTTTTGAACATTTCGAACAGTTTCATTTTGATATCCTTTACTAGGGCGTTCAGTACTTGGTTGGCGCTTTGCAAGATCATTCCTGCTGTTACGCGTTTGATGGGTACAATAAGCCTTTTGATTGGGGCAAGAATTGGGCGGGTTTAGTACGATTTCTCGCTTTGCATGTGTTTTTTTTGTAAAATTTGTTAACGTATTGTTAATGTTTATAAAAAATCGTTCTGGGCTGTTGTATTTTGGCTAATTCAGTATTTGCTTACCTAGCGTAATAGGCAATTTTACAGGAAAAACTAGCGATTTTTTCCCCAATCTGCGAGAAGTGAATCAGTTTTAGAGGCAAAGCAGAGAACCGCACAATGCGGCGATTCATACAAATTGGAGCATTCTGGGCGTGTGTCTCAGTGAGTTCTGCCTTTGGGCAGGAAACGCCACCTCCATATCCGGAGTTCACTTTCAAACGTGTGGGAGTGCCTCAGGCTGGAACAAGCAACCGATTGAATGTCCAGATCGACCCCGCAGCGCAGGCCGCTGCGCTCGCCGTTCCTGAAAAACCTGCGGCAGAGCCGGAACAAGAGGGCGATTTCGCGTTACCTGCACCAACGCCTTGGGATTGGTTCTGGAAAGAAGTGTCTCCAAAGCTTGAAGACACAGGTCCATTGAATATCCAAAAAGCTATCAAAGCAATTACCGAACGCGATGGTCTGCCGCAACCAAGACTGCAGCATTTGCAGGATATCGCACGTGTACATGGCACAGATATATTAAGCGTAACTGTTGGAACGCCGGTGTCGCCGGCACTTGTTCTCGCGCTGATCTCTGTGGAAAGCGCGGGTAATGGGCAGGCCTTGTCGGAAGCCGGCGCTCAGGGTCTGATGCAGCTTATTCCAGCAACAGCAGAACGGTTCGGCGTCACAGACAGCACGGACCCGTCACAAAACATCCGTGGAGGGGTGGCCTATCTGGAATGGTTGATCAAGCACTTCCAAGGCGACCCGATATTTGCTTTAGCGGGCTACAACGCAGGTGAAAATGCGGTTGGAGAACATGGTGGCATTCCACCTTATCCGGAAACCCGCGCGTACGTCCCTAAAGTATTGGCGGCTTGGCACGTTGCACGTGGTTTGTGCCTGACACCGCCCGAGCTATTAACAGATGGATGTGTATTTACTGTTATGGGATCCCCGTCGAATGGGTGAAAAACCACTAAGCAAACCTTTGGTTTTGGATGTCGATGGAACGTTTTTGCGTACCGACATACTATTCGAGTGTTTCTGGGCCAGTTTGGGAAAGGACCCAATCCGTGCACTCAAGACCAGTTTTCTGAATCTAAACAACCCCGCCAAGCTTAAGGCAGAGCTGGCTGAGATTGCGCAATTGCGCTCCGACTTGCTTCCTGTCGAACCTGAGGTGGTGGAAATCGCCCGTCAGGCTCAATCTGAAGGGCGTGAAGTTATCCTTGCCTCCGCATCACACCGTCCTTTGGTCGAGAAACTGGCGCAGGACCATAATCTGTCACCTCGGGTCTTCGCCTCGGACGGCGAAACGAACCTTAAAGGATCGCGCAAAGCGGCAGCATTGGTGGAAGAGTTCGGTGAGGCGGCGTTTGATTATGCGGGGAATGCACCGATTGATCGGGCTGTCTGGGAAAAAGCCGACAGCGCCATCGTCGTGGGGGATGATGCATCCGCCCGTCAGATCGAGGCGCGTGGGCAAGCGTTGACCCCCGTGCAAGGTGGCTGGAGCGTTCGTGACGTTCTGCGCAGCTTCCGTCCGCATCAATGGGTTAAGAACATCCTGCTTTTGCTTCCAATGATCGCGGCACATGCTTTTGATGGGGCGACGCTGGTCGCCGCAGTACTCGGAATTATTGCGTTCTCGGCCGCGGCATCTTCGATTTATCTGGTGAATGACTTGCTCGACCTTGAAGCAGATCGCCTACACGTCAAAAAGAAAAACCGCCCCTTCGCGTCTGGTGCGGTTCCAATTCAGATTGGCATGGTCAGTTTTGTTGGCTTGTCAGCCATCGCCCTTGGGGTGGCCGCCGCGTTGTCCTGGACGTTCCTTGGTGTGGTTGCTTTTTATATGGTATTGTCGCTGGCCTATTCGCTGAAACTCAAGCGCATGCGTTGGATTGATATCGCCGTGCTTGCATCCCTTTATACCTTGCGGGTCGTGGCTGGTGCTGCTGCAACCGAGATTCATGTGTCGGGATATCTGCTGGTGTTTATCTTCCCCGTATTCTTTGCACTTGGGTGCGTGAAGCGGTTGACCGAACTGACATTGGCAACGTCTGATGAACGTTTGCCGGGCAGGGGGTATGGTCGCCCGGATCGGCCGGACCTTCTGAATGTCGCCGCCTTAGGGGTCGTGGCAGCACTGGTTGCCTTTTTCCTGTATTCCTTCACCGATCAAGCCATTGGGCTTTATAAAACCCGTTGGTTGATCTGGGTGGCGGAAATCCCGCTGGCTTGGTGGATGATCCGCATGGTGTCGCTGGGATGGCATGGCAAGCAGGACTATGACCCAATCGTTTTTGCCATGAAGGACAAGCGTGGCATCGGGCTGATCCTGATGACGCTTGCCATTATGTTCTATGCTGCAGGGCTATGGCAGACATGGTTTAGCGCGCTCTAAAGCGACTTTAGGCAAGCCTAAGATAGAAAGCAGCCTTAGCCCGCGTTCGTTGGCCCATGCGTGGTGGGCCAACGAACGGCTTCAATCAGATCGACATCTTTTTGAAGATGAACTCTGGAACGTTCCGGATGATCAGCATGATGTAGCGCCAAAAGAACGGCGTGTAGATCACGTTCTTCTGCTTCTCCACCGCGTTCAAAATATCCTGCGAGACTTTCTGAGGCGACGCCACAAGAAACATCCCCTCAATTCCCCAGGTCATTGCCGTATCAACAAAGCCCGGTTTGACTGTCACCACATGCCCACCCGAGCGGGTCAGGCGGTTACGCAGACCTGACAAATACGTGGCAAAGCCCGCTTTCGCCGAGCCGTAGACATAGTTGCCGATACGACCGCGGTCGCCTGCAACCGAGCCGACGCCGACAACCGTGCCTGCGCCGCGCTCTTCCATGATAGGGGCGAGCATCGACAAGAAGGTTGCGGGGCCAGTGTGGCTGTCTTTCACAACGCCCTCAATCAGATCGGGGTTGGCGTCGATATCTTCCTGAGGAGGCATGGAGCCCACAAAGACTGCGGCGTTGATGACGCCTTCCATCTTTTCGGCCTTCGCGATGATCGGTTTGAATGTGGCGCTGTCACGCGCATCGAATTTCATCGCAACAGCTTCGACACCGCGCACGGTTAGGTCTGTGGCTGTCCGTTTCAGGTCGTCCATATCGCGACCTGCTAGGATGACGCTTGCACCTTGGTCTGCCACGGCTTGTGCAAAGGCGCGTGCCATGGCCGATGTGGCACCCAGAATGATCCAGCATTGGTTTTGTTCTGTTGTCATATCTCTTACCCCGCCTCGCGAAGGTTCAGGCGCCGCACCATGTCGGTTTCAAGCGCGTGATCCGGATCAGCCTTGTTCACGGCCTTCACCCAGTCTGCATGTTCGGAATACATCGCCTTGACGGCGGGGCCAGTGGCCAAGGCATCTTTAGCCAAATAAAGCCGCCCGCCCGCGTCAACGGTCATGTCCTCAAGCATTGCAATCAAATCCGGCGCGGCGTCACGCGCGGGGAAGTCGACGGCAAGCGTGTAGCCCTCCATCGGGAAGCTCATGTGCCCTGCACGGCCTGCGCCCATGCGTTTGAGCACAGCCAAAGGCGAGGCAAGACCCGCGCTTGCGATCTCTTTCAACATCTCTTTCAGTGCATCCGCCTGATCCAGTGGCACCACGTTCTGGAACTGATAGAAGCCGCGTTTGCCATAGAGCCGGTTCCAGTCGTGGATCTTGTCCAGAGGGAAGAAGAAATCGTCGATACGTTTGACCGACGAGCGGCCAGAGGTGGGCACGCGACGATAGTAGGCGTTGTTAAACGTGCGCACGATCGGACCAGACAGCGCAAAATTGGGGGCGTTCAAGGGAACCGATTTCGACGGCTTGGCTTTGGGCAACAAGCCAGCGGCCAGCTCGGCTTCCTCGACAATACCGCGTCCAAGGTTTGCACCCGTCGCGGTGGCATCAATCCAGCCTACACAATAGGTGGCTTTGCTCCCGTCGAGATGCGCGAGGTGCTCATCCCAATCCGCTGCGCGACGTTCGGTGACCATCATCACATCGCCGGGGCAGGGTTTGAGCTGCAGCTTCGCCTCGGCAATCACGCCGGTCTGGCCGATACCGCCCATGGTGGCGCGGAACAGTCCCGCGTTGCGATCCGGCGTTGCCACCGTACGCTTTTCGCCATTCAGCAGGGTTACGGACAGGACATGCTGGCCAAAGCTGCCTTCGTTGTGATGGTTCTTGCCATGCACATCTTGCGCGATGCAGCCACCAATCGTGGCAAACCCAGTGCCGGGCATAACGGCAGGCAGCCAGCCTTGAGGCGCGAAGATTTTGGCCAACTCGCCGATGGTGATCCCGGGCTCGACCGTAACGATGCCTGTTTTCGCGTCAAAATCGATGATGCGGTTCATCCGCGTCATGTCGATGGCGCGACCACCGTCATTCAACGAAGCATCCCCATAGGACCGGCAATTGCCAATCGCAGGGCAGGGCGCGTCGGCCACAATGGCCTTCAGGCTTCGGGCGCGTTCTGGTCGGGCAAGCTCTCCGCTTGCAGTTAGAACCCGGCCCCAGCCGGCATAATCGCTAGTTTTCCAAACCATGTGTATGTCTCAGTGATTTACGTTCGGCCACGGGGAAGATCAGAAGACCAAGCCCGATTGCGAACCAAAGGGTTGTTATGCGGATGATGGCGGTGGCAGGCAGGCTAACCTCAAGCGGGACGCCTTCCAGTGCCAACAGGGCGACCATGGCAGCTTCGGCCCCGCCGACGCCTCCGGGCGCACCTGTCAGGCCACCGGCAAGTGTTGAAAAGACGAAGATGGCGACGGCTTTGGCAAAACCAATATCCGCGCCCATCCACATCAAAAGAAGGTGGAAGGCATAGCCTTCTGCGATCCAGCCGATCACGCCGACGATGGCCGCGATGGCCATCAATGTGGGCGATGTGAAAGCGGACAGCGAATGTGCAGCACGACGGACCTTGGCCCACAGGCGCGCAAAACGCCCGGTAACGCGGTGCCCCATTGTGGCGAACCACGCCAGAAGGCGCGGGCGTGTGGCAGCAAAGGCCGCGATCAAGGCAAGGATGGTGACAGGCAGGCCGCCCGCGATCCCAGTGGTGGAAAAGGCCAAAGCCAACCCAAGGATCAAAGCCATTGCCGTCAAATCTGATGCGCGGTCAACCAAGACCAGTGGGGCTGTACGTTCGAAGCTCCAGCCGGTTTCACGGCGCAGCCAGCGCATGCGCACAAGCTCGCCCACACGACCGGGGGTCACGGACATTGCAAAGCCGCCCAGAAAATGGCGTAGGTTCTGGAACAAACCGGTTGTCAGGCCAAGTTTGCGGGCAAAGATGTGCCAGCGAAGGCCGCGGAAGACATAGTTCACAAGGCTAAGGGCCAGCAGAGCCGCAAACTGCATCCAGCTAAGTTTCATCAGCTGTTCACGGGTTTCTTCCCAACCGGTTGCCGCTGCAAGCCCGATAAGCCCCGCCAGCACCAGCGCAAACAAACCCAACAAAATAAGAGTATCCCGCAGCCTCTTGTTCGAAGGCCGGTCCACGGATTGTTTCCCCGTGGTTGACGATATGGGATCGGTGCTGCTCATTGTCATTGCCCGGCTTATGGCTGGGGATTGAGGCGAGAATAAGAAAGCTCGGCAGCAATAGCGAGAGAAAAGAGGGGAGAAACCACCAGCTTTTCCCATCAACGGATAAGTCGAAAATTGCTTTCCGGTTATGGCGCGGTCAGCTTCAACAAGCGCCCACTATCACGGTCTTCCAAAACCCACAGGTTTCCATCCGGCCCTTGTTCCACTTCGCGAACCCGCTTGCCCCAGCGATAACGCTCGGCCTCGGCCGCGGTGTTCCCGGAAAGATCGACCCGGATCAGGGCACGGCTGACAAGGCCGCCAATGAAGGCATTACCGGTCCATTCTGGAAACTGCATGCCGGAATAGATGACCAGACCAGATGGTGCGATGCTGGGCACCCAGAATGCTTTGGGCGCTTCGAATTCTGGACGAGTGGGGTGGTCAGGAATTTCGCTTCCATTGTAGTTGTCGCCATTCGACACCACCGGCCAGCCATAGTTCAATCCGGGCGTGATCAGGTTCAGCTCGTCCCCATGAAGTGGCCCCATCTCATGCGCCCAAAGACGACCATCCGCATCAAACGCGATCCCAAGTAAATTGCGGTGCCCCGTGGTCCAGAAGCTTTTGGCCAACTCGCCTTTTTCCTGAAACGGATTGTCGGGCGGGACCGTCCCGTCGTCGTTCAGACGAATGATTTTGCCAAGCGCCATATCCCAACGTTGTGCAGGGGTTTGTTCTTGCCGGTCACCTGACGTGATGAACAGTTTCTCATTAGGGCCAAAGGCGATCCTGTGTGAAAAGTGACCTTTCCCTTCTAGTGCAGGTTCCTGTTGCCAGATCAGTTTCACACTGGACAGGCTTGGAGGGTTTGAAGGCTCGAGCACCCCTTGCAGTACAATCGCGCGGCGGGTGCCGTCTGTGTCGCCTTTTGCCACCATGGACACGTAGACAAGCCGATTGTCCGAGAAATTCGGGTGCAAAATGACGTCACCCAAACCGCCTTGTCCGCCAACAAGCGCATCTGGAAGACCGAGAACCAGCTCCTTTTTTCCGTCGGTGCCAACCAGCCAAAGCTTGCCGAGCTTTGTGGTGACCAGCAGGTGGTCACTATCCACGAAGGTCATCGCCCACGGGCTGTCAAATTCAGCAATCGACGTTGCCTCAAACGAGCTGCCTTTGGTGCCTTTGATGGTGAACGCGTTTGCCATGCTCAGCGAAGCAACCAAAGCCGTGATGGCAAGGAAAAGCGCGGAGGTGAGTAGTTTCATGGTGCCCTCGATCCGGGTGAGAGAAGCGACAATTGACCCAGATAGTAGAGCATCAATGCTAGGCTGCATCAAATATACAGACCAAACAATCTTGTGATTGTGGGGACATGCGCCCAAAGAAAAAGGCCCCGTCGCCGGGGCCTTTCTACGAATATCCGCAAAGAAATCAGTTGATGATTGTCGCCTCTGTCGCGGCGCGCAGTTCATCTTCGGTCACGCCATCTGCGGTCTCGACGATCTTCAGACCACCTTCGACCACATCCAGAACACCCAGATTGGTAATGATGCGATCAACAACTGACTTACCGGTCAGGGGCAGGGTGCACTCTTTCAGCACTTTGCTGTCGCCATGCTTGTTGGTGTGATCCATCACAACCACCACGCGGCCAACACCGGCCACAAGATCCATCGCGCCGCCCATGCCTTTGACAAGCTTGCCGGGGATCATCCAGTTGGCAAGGTCACCTTTTTCGTCAACCTCCATCGCGCCCAGAATGGCCATGGCAATCTTGCCGCCACGGATCATCCCGAAGCTCATCGAGCTGTCGAAATAGGCGGTTTGCGGCAGTTCCGTAATGGTCTGCTTGCCAGCGTTGATCAGATCGGCGTCGATCTCATTTTCAGTCGGGAAGGGGCCCATGCCCAGCATGCCGTTTTCCGACTGCAGGGTTACGTTCACACCTTCGGGGATGAAGTTGGACACCAGCGTCGGGATACCGATGCCAAGGTTCACATACCAACCGTCTTGCAGTTCCTGTGCCGCGCGGGCGGCCATTTGGTTTCTATCCCAAGCCATGTCTTAAGCCTCCCGGATGGTGCGTTGTTCGATGCGCTTCTCGTGCTCACCTTGGATCAGGCGGTGCACGTAAATGCCAGGCAGATGGATCGAGTCCGGGTCAAGCGAGCCGGTTGGTACAATCTCTTCCACCTCGACCACGCAGGTCTTGCCGCACATGGCAGCTGGCGGGTTGAAGTTGCGCGCCGTCTTGCGGAACACAAGGTTACCCGTCTCGTCTGCTTTCCAAGCTTTCACGATCGAAAGGTCTGCAAAGATGCCTTCTTCAAGGATGTAATCTTCGCCATTGAAGTTCTTCACCTCTTTGCCCTCGGCAATCACGGTGCCCACGCCGGTCTTGGTGTAAAACCCGGGGATGCCGTGACCGGCAGCGCGCATGCGCTCGGCCAAGGTGCCTTGGGGATTGAACTCCAGTTCCAGCTCGCCCGAAAGGTACTGGCGCATGAATTCAGCGTTTTCGCCAACATAGGACGACATCATTTTCTTGATCTGCTTTGTGTCCAGCAATTTGCCAAGCCCGAAGCCGTCAACGCCGCAGTTGTTCGACGCGATCGTGATGTCATTGACGCCGCTTTCGACCAGCGCGTCGATCAGCAGTTCTGGAATGCCGCACAGACCAAAGCCGCCAGCAGCAATCAGCATGCCGTCGGTCAAAAGCCCATCAAGGGCCTCCGCAGCGCTGCCATATACCTTGTTCATGAAAATGCCCTCTCGTCAGTTTCGCGCCTGTTCTGGCGCGCGGGCGGTGCTGAGTCAACGAAACTGGCGTGATTTAAGGCGTGAAGGTATTTCTACGTAGGACAAATTGAACTGGCATGTGCGTATAACTTTGGATGGTTTTCTTTCGAACCATCGTAAGTCCAATATCAAAGTTACGGTTTGCCTGATCATTCTTACATTGTGATCCAATCCATACGGAGTAAGCAGATGAAACCTATGAAAACACTTGCTGTGACTGCAGTTGTAGCCGCCTTGGCGGCCCCCGTTTTTGCGCAAACCACCAAAGAAGCCCTGATTCAAGAATTGACAGAACAGGGGTATACAGAGATCAAAATTCGCAAAACCCTGTTCGGCAACTACAAGATCGAAGCAGAAGGCCCCTTGGGCGAGCGTAAGCTGGTTCTGGGAAAAGACGGGACCGTGTTGCGGGATCGTTTTGAGAAAGATGACGAAGATGATCGTGATGACGATGACGAAGATGATCGTGATGACGATGACGACGACGACGATCGTAAAGATCGCGACGATGATGATGACGATGATGATCGTGAAGATCGTGAAGATCGCGACGATGACGATGACGATGATGATCGCGACGATGATGACGACGATGATGACAAGGACGATGACGACGACGATGATGACAAAGACGATGACAAAGACGATTGATCGTTCCCACTAAAGCGTCCTGAAACTCAATCGGAGCCCAACAATGCGCGCCAGAACCTACAGCAAAATCGGAGCAGGGCTTTTTGCGCTTTCAGCAATTGCCTTTCTCATTGAACTGTTCGGTGAGGTTACTGGGATTTGGCTGTTGGGCTTCGATTGGTTCATCCACGAACTCACAGAGCTTGCCACGCTTTTCGGTTTCATCATTGGTGGGGCATTCATTTACCACAGCCAAAGAATGCTCCGCCAACGCAATGATGAAGTTGAGAAGCTATTGCGCGCAGCGCAAGGGCAGTTCAGCGCGATGGTTCAGGCGCAGTTCTCAAGCTGGGGGTTAAGTGACGCCGAGCAAGAGATTGCGTACCTGACCATGAAAGGGTTCACGGTCGCCGAAATCTCGGACATCCGAAAAACCAGTCAGGGCACGGTGAAATCGCAAAATAATGCGATTTATCGAAAAGCAGGTGTGAAAAGCCGAACTCAGTTGCTGGGTGCTTTGATTGACGAGCTCTTGATCGAGCCGTCAACCGTAAGCACACCAGAAACCACAGAAAAGCTTAGCTAGCCTTCTTCTTCGGTGCAGCCTTCTTCTTGGCCGCCGCTTTCTTTTTTGCAGGCTTTTTCTTGGCTGCTTTTTCAGCAATCCAACCCACGGCCATTTCCATGGTGACGTCAGCAGGTTCCACGTCCTTGGGAATGGTCGCGTTGACCTTTTCCCACTTCACGTAAGGACCATAGCGGCCTTCCATGACGTTCACCGGGCCACCATCTTCGGGATGTTCACCCAGTTCTTTCAAGGGCTTGGCCGCTGTGCGACCGCGGCCACCGGGGTTGGCGCGCTTCTCGGCCAGCATTTCAACCGCGCGGTTCATGCCGATCTCGAACACGTCCTGAGGGTCTTTCACGTTGACATAGACGGGCTTCGCCTCGCCTTCGGCCTGGTGCATAATGTAGGGGCCGAAACGACCGAAGTTTGACTTCACTTCGCCACCATCGGGGTGCTCGCCCACAATGCGAGGCAGGGACAGCAGAACCAGCGCTTTCTCAAGCGTGATGTCGTCTTTGTCCCAGCCTTTGGGCAGGGACGCACGTGGCGGTTTCTTGTTTTCCGGCGTCGGCTCTCCGCGCTGCACGTAGGGTCCGAAACGACCAGCTTTCAGCCAGATCTCATCACCACCGTCTTCGCCCAGCAGACGTTCATCGCCTTCAGCGCCTTCACCAGCGATGGGGCGGGTGTACGTACATTCGGGATAGTTGCCGCAGCCCACGAACCCACCAGTGCGCGAGGTTTTCAGGTGCAATGAGCCTTGGCCACATTTCGGGCAGATGCGCGGGTCTGTTCCGTCTTCGCGGGGCGGATATAGTTGCGGGGCCAGTGCTGCGTCGAGCTTGTCCAGCACTTCGGAAATCCGCAGCTCTGACGTCTCGGCAATCGCGGCCGAAAAATCACGCCAGAAGCGCGCGAGCACTTCTTTGTAATCCGCATCTCCCGCAGAGACCTGATCCAGTTCTTCTTCCAGATTGGCCGTGAATTCGTACCCGACATACTGGCGGAAAAAGTTCATCAAGAAGATCGTGACGATCCGGCCCTTATCTTCTGGGAACAGGCGGTTCTTGTCCTTGCGAACGTACTCGCGGTCTTGGATCGTGGTGATCACCGACGCATAGGTCGACGGGCGACCGATGCCCAGCTCTTCCATGCGTTTGACCAGCGTCGCCTCTGTGTAACGGGGCGGGGGCTGGGTGTGATGCTGTTCGGGCGTGATGCCTTTTTTCTCGGCGTTTTCGCCTTCCATGATCTGGGGCAGGCGTTTGTCGTCGTCATCGACCACTTGGTCGTCGCGGCCTTCTTCATAGACCTTCATGAAGCCGTCAAAGACCACAACCTGACCGGTCGCGCGCAGCACGACTTGACCGTCAGACGAGCCTACATCCACAGATGTGCGTTCAAACTTTGCGCTTTCCATCTGGCTGGCCAGCGTCCGCTTCCAGATCAGGTCATAAAGCTTGCGCTGATCGGGCTCCAATTTCGCCAAATCGCTACCAGACACGGTCATATCCGTCGGGCGGATACATTCGTGTGCCTCTTGGGCGTTCTTGGCTTTGTTTTTGTAGATGCGCGGGCTGGCCGGAATGAATTCCTTGCCGTAGCGATCGGTGATTGCGTCACGGGCCGCTGCCACGGCTTCTGGCGCCATATCGATCCCGTCGGTTCGCATGTAAGTGATGTACCCGGCCTCATACAGGCGCTGGGCGGTCGACATGGTCTGACGCGCGCCGAAGCCGAACTTACGGCTGGCTTCCTGCTGCAAGGTCGACGTCATGAAGGGCGGCGAGGGGTTGCGGGTCGCAGGTTTTGCTTCGACCGACTGAACGGACAGGTCGCGCGACGAAATCGCCTGCACAGCCAGTTCGGCCGCGGTTTCATTCTCAAGGTCGTACCGGTCGAGCTTTTGACCGCCCAGAACCGTCAAACGCGCCTCGAATTCCTGTCCGCGTGGCGTCGAAAGCAGCGCTTTCACTGACCAGTATTCACGGGCATTAAACGCCTCGATCTCTTCTTCACGCTCGACGATCAGACGCAGGCAGACCGACTGAACACGACCAGCTGACCGCGCGCCGGGCAGTTTGCGCCACAAAACAGGGGACAGGTTGAACCCCACCAGATAGTCCAGCGCACGGCGGGCCAGATAGGCCTCGACCAGATCGCTGTCCACATCGCGGGGGTTCTGCATTGCTTCCGTCACGGCGGATTTGGTGATGGCGTTGAAAACCACGCGGCTGACTGGCGTGTCTTTCTTCACGGCACGACGCTTGCGAAGCGCCTCTTCCAAATGCCACGAGATCGCTTCCCCTTCGCGATCGGGGTCGGTTGCGAGGATTAGGTTGTTGTCGTCTTTCAGGGCGTCGGCGATGGCACGCACATGTTTGGCGTTATCGCGGCCGACTTCCCAAGTCATGGCAAATTCGTTGTCCGTATCAACCGAGCCATCTTTGGCAGGCAGGTCACGTACGTGACCGTACGAGGCCAACACCGTATAATCAGATCCAAGATACTTGTTGATGGTCTTGGCTTTGGCCGGGCTTTCGACGACGACGACTGGCATGAACTTCCTTTCGAACTCAGATACACCATGAAATAATGGCAGTCTTTCTGGAGGCGTTAGATGTGTCGTGAAGGGGCGTCTTGTCAATGGGCACTCTCTATATATAGGGGCGCATTTCGCCGCGCCCCCTTTAGGGGGCGGAAAGTTTCGGGGGATTTTTGGGGCTGCGTAAGGAACAGATGTGGAACATACTCTTCCCCTGTGGGCTTCGCATTGCTAAGAAGATCGGATGAGCAGCATTGATGATGACAACTTGATTGATGATTCCGATGACGGGATGAGCACTCCGAAAGTGCCCCCCCAAGTCCCACTGTCGCAGCGTGCGATGGGGGCGGCTTTGGGCGCGCGGTCTGCGCCCTATATGGACGGTTTGAACCCGGCGCAGCGCGAGGCGGTCGAAACGCTGAATGGCCCTGTCCTGATGCTGGCGGGCGCCGGCACAGGTAAGACGAAAGCCTTGACCACGCGGATCGCGCATCTCTTGACCACCGGGTCCGCGCGGACCAACGAGATTCTTGCCGTAACCTTTACGAATAAGGCTGCGCGCGAGATGAAAGAGCGTGTCGCCGGGCTGTTGGGCCAGACTGTTGAGGGCATGCCGTGGATGGGCACCTTCCATTCGATCTGCGTGAAGCTTCTGCGGCGTCATGCAGAGCTGGTTGGGCTGAAAACCAACTTCACAATCCTCGATACGGATGATCAAATCCGGCTGCTGAAGCAACTGATCGCGGCCAACAATATTGACGAAAAACGCTGGCCCGCGCGGCTTCTGGCGGGCGTCATCGACAATTGGAAAAACCGCGCTTGGACGCCCGAAACCCTTCCCGCCTCCGAGGCGCAAGCATTTAACGATCGCGGACCAGAGCTGTACGCCCAGTACCAAGACCGCTTGAAGACGCTGAACGCCTGTGATTTTGGCGATCTTCTGCTGCACGTGGTCACGATTTTCCAGACACACGATGACATTCTGGCGAAGTATCAAAGCTGGTTCAAATTCATCCTTGTCGACGAATACCAAGATACCAACGTCGCCCAATATCTGTGGCTGCGCCTTCTGGCGGCGGGGCATAAAAACATCTGCTGCGTGGGTGATGACGACCAATCGATCTATGGCTGGCGCGGGGCCGAAGTGGGTAATATCTTACGGTTTGAAAAGGATTTTCCCGGCGCGAAGGTGGTCCGGTTAGAGCAGAACTACCGCTCGACCGCGCATATTCTGGCCGCTGCGTCCGGCGTGATTGCAGGCAATGAAGGCCGTTTGGGCAAAGAGCTGTGGACGGACGCAGAAGGTGGCGAAAAGGTTCGTCTGATCGGCCATTGGGACGGCGATGAAGAAGCCCGCTGGGTCGGGGAAGAGATCGAGGCGATGCAATCCGGCACGCGGGGCAGAGAGGGGATGTCGCTCGATGACATGGCCATCCTTGTACGGGCCTCGCACCAGATGCGCGCGTTCGAAGATCGCTTTCTGACCATCGGTCTGCCCTACCGCGTGATTGGCGGTCCGCGTTTCTATGAACGGCTCGAGATTCGTGACGCGATGGCCTATTTCCGGCTGGCGGTCAGCCAAGACGACGATCTGGCGTTTGAGCGTATCGTAAATACCCCCCGCCGGGGTTTGGGTGACAAGGCGGTGCAAACGATCCAGATGCTTGCACGGACCAACGGCGTGTCACTGGTCGAAGGTGCGCGTATCGCGGTCGAGACGGGTGCCATCAAAGGCAAAGGCGGCAAGGGGCTGGCCGGGCTGGTTGCGGGGCTGGATCGTTGGTTCAATCAGCTACGTGCTGAAGACGACACTCATATCGAAATGGCTGAAGTGATCCTTGAGGAATTGGGCTACACCGACTTCTGGCTGAACGACAAAAACCCAGATTCTCCGGGGCGGCTTGAAAACCTCAAGGAACTTGTGGAGGCGCTGGAAAACTTTGAAAACCTTCAGGGTTTCCTGGAACATGTCAGCCTGATTATGGACAATGACACGGATGATGCCGAGGAAAAGGTCACCATCATGACCCTGCATGGAGCCAAGGGGTTGGAGTTCCCTGCGGTGTTCCTGCCGGGCTGGGAAGATGGGCTGTTCCCGTCTCAACGTTCGATGGATGAAAGCGGTCTGAAAGGCCTCGAAGAAGAGCGCCGATTGGCCTATGTGGGCATTACGCGGGCCGAGGAAGTCTGTACGATTTCCTTCGCCGCAAACCGGCGCGTGTACGGCCAATGGCAGTCGCAACTGCCGTCTCGTTTCGTGGATGAGCTGCCCGAAGAACATGTCGAGGTGCTGACTGCGCCCGGCCTTTATGGCGGCGGCTATGGCGGTATGTCCGGGGACTTCGGGGGTAACTCACCGCTTGAGGATAAGGCCAGCCGCGCTGACGCCTATAACTCTCCGGGTTGGAAGCGGATGCAGTCGCAAGGAAACCTGCGCGCCAAGCCCAGTCCGAATGAATCGCGCGGGCTGGTGATTGATGCCACTGCGGTGTCGTCTTTCACCCAAGGCGACCGCGTTTTTCATTCGAAATTTGGCTACGGCACCGTGATGGGCATTGAAGGTGACAAGCTGGATATCGAGTTCGATAAGGCTGGTGCGAAGAAAGTCATATCCAAGTTTATCGTGCCAGCGGCACAGGCGGGCGACGTTCCGTTTTAGGAAATTTGCCTCAATCCCCCGAACCTGCAAAGGTGGTTCGATAGACCAAAGGGGATCATCGTGGCTCCAACCTGCGACATACGCACGCAAACGGATGAGACAGTTTTCATAACCTATACCGGGATGGAAACTGATCTGTTGTTCACGCAAGGCTTCGATCTGCCCGGATTTGCAAGCTACCCTTTGCTTGAGACAAAGGCAGGGCGGCGACAGTTGCGGACGTATTATGAGGATCTGATCGCCCTTGCACGCGACAAAGACGTCGGCGCAATTTTAGAGGCCCCGACCTGGGTTGCGAACCGAGATCGCGGGGCGCAGATTGGGTACGAACCAGCCACGCTTAGTGAAAGGAACACTCAGGCGGTCGCGTTTCTTTCTGAGATTTGCGCGGGCTTTGATGATGTTCCTGTGCTGACAAGCGGCAATGTGGGGCCGCGCGCGGATGCCTATGCACCAACTGAGCAGATGAATGCGGCCGAAGCCGGGGCTTATCACATTGAGCAGGTGAACGTGCTTGCGCAGGCTGGCATTGATCTGATCAGCGCTTACACCATCGCCTATACGGACGAAGCAATCGGGATCGTAACCGCTGCGCGGCAATGTAGTGTGCCTATTGTTGTGGCCTTCACGGTGGAAACCGATGGCCGTCTTCCCACAGGAGTTTCGCTTGGCAAGGCCATCGAAGCTGTCGACGACGCGACGGACGGATATGCCGCGTATTTCATGATTAATTGCGCGCATCCTGATCACTTCCAGCATGTTCTATCGCATGCGCCGTGGATGACGCGGCTGAAAGGTCTGGTGGTCAATGCCTCTCGTTGTAGTCACGCCGAACTAGATCAATCGACAAAGCTGGATGACGGAGACCCCGTTGAGCTTGGGCAGCAATTGGCGGCCCTTCACCGCAAATATCCGAACTTTCGCGTGCTTGGTGGATGCTGTGGCACGGATATGCGGCATATGGCGGAAATTGCGACAGCGTTTCAGGGTGGAAAACTGGCTCCGTAACCCTGGTTCAGACGCATAAACGTCAGTCCAAACGAACTTCAATAAAAATAAAAAACGGCGACGCCCGGGAGGAGGTGGGCGCCGCCGTTCATGTCTGATGCGAACCTCGGGAGGAGGTGAGGTCCGACTTCAGCTGGCATCAGGTCTGGGAGGAGGTAGACCGTTTGCCGTATCGGGATGGTTGCTGGGAGGAGGTAGCAACGTCCCGGACCTTAGGGGGTGCAGCGATGTTCGGGAGGAGGTGAACATCGCTGCGACCCATGGATCTTCTGGGAGGAGGTAGAAGATCCGAAGACTTGTGATTGGTCGGCGGGGTCAGGGAGGAGGAAGACCCCGCCGCCAATCAAAGCCACCACCAGGGAGGAGGAGGGCGGTGGCTGAAACTTTATTTGCCGTAGGTGGCCATTTTTGCCACGTGACGAATGGAACTGCGGGTCAGACCCAGATCCCATAGTTCGTTGTCGTTTAGGGTATCCAGTTCGCGCACGGTTTTGCGGTACTCAGTGCGCAGGTCATAGCGCTCTTTCCAATCAGCAAATTGTGCAGTGATACGGTCGATGATGCCTGCGCGGGCCATCAGAATTTCGGTAGCGTGTGCCATTTTACTCACTCACTCTTGTTCGGTTCAGCGAACCATTAAGTTGGTCATCAACAAGACCCAGTTACATTTCGTTGGCGCTCACATTTGCGCTTCGAGTTCAAAATGGGGGTGATGCTGCAATTGCACAATACCCCACTTCATCAAAGCCGTCATGCAATGGGTGCATAGGTAAAAATGCTTATAAAATAACACTATGAGGGGAGTTCTACCTAATTTTTCCCCGTAAGCTGCAGTGCAGCATTTTGAGGGGGCTGGGGTTACGCTACGGCAATCGTATTCGCTGCAAGGTGCGTTCAGAGTGCCTAAGGGGCTGTGCGGATTGTCTTTAGAGAAAGTGGTTCACTTATCCTATGACGTGATTTTTATCAGGCCGCCCTCATTCCGTGGCTCTTTGCCTCTTGCGCCCGCTGTGAAACCGTCCAATCTAAGGAAACGCGCACAGGAAACAGGAGCGATCAAATGCGGGATAAGATCATGGGGACGTTGTCCTCGGTGGCGCTGCCGGATGGGGGTGACCTTGCATCACGCGATATGATCCGTGCGTTGGTCATTGAGGGCGGCAATGTCAGTTTCGTAATCGAGGCTGAAACGCCCGAACAAGCAGCCAGTATGGAGCCTCAGCGACGTGCGGCCGAGGCCGCGATTGCCGCACTTGATGGTGTCGAGACAGTTTCGGTTATTCTAACAGCACATGGACCCGCGCAACCGGCGAAAGCGCCGCCAAGCCTAAAGGTTGGGGGGCATCCGAAGCCTCAGGCGGGGCCGTTGCCGGTGAAGGGCGTAACAAATGTGATTGCAATTGCGTCGGGTAAAGGTGGGGTAGGGAAGTCTACTCTTAGCTCGAACCTTGCGGTGGCGCTGGCAAAACAGGGTCGCAAAGTGGGCTTGCTGGACGCGGATATTCTTGGACCCTCGCAGCCGCGTATGATGGGAACCACTCAACGACCAAGTTCGCCTGACGGGGACATGCTTGTCCCGGTCGTGGCGCATGGGGTCAAGATGATGTCCATTGGCTTGATGCTGAAATCCGACCGCGAGGCTGTGATTTGGCGTGGCCCCATGTTGATGGGAGCTTTGCAGCAAATGCTGTTTCAGGTTGATTGGGCCCCGCTTGATGTTTTGATCATCGATTTGCCGCCGGGCACCGGGGATGTTCAGCTGACGCTGGCGCAGAAATCCCAGATCACCGGCGCGATTGTCGTCTCAACGCCACAGGATGTGGCGCTGTTGGATGCACGCAAGGCCATTGATATGTTCGGCAAAGTAAATGTGCCGATCCTTGGCTTGGTTGAAAACATGTCCACCTATGTCTGCCCAAGCTGTGGGCACGAGGCGCACCTTTTCGGTCATGGTGGTGTTCGCGATGAAGCAACTGAGCTGGGCGCACCATTCCTTGGCGAGATCCCATTGTCTTTGGACGTGCGTTTGGCTGGTGATAGCGGAACGCCCGCTGCATTGGGAGACGGGCCCGTGGCGGAAGCATATCAAAAGCTCGCAGCCGATATGGTGGCCCGCGGTATCGCCTGACATCTATTTCCGGCAGTCCAAACGCCCGGTGCTCGCATAAGCGCCGGGCGTTTTTTGTGGATAATAGGCTGTCTGGGAAATGATGGGCAAAGCTGTAATCTTTGTGGGTATGGCTGGTTGTAGCGTGTTTTTTCAGCTGATTCTTGCGCTGAAGTGCTGGGACTTAACGTAAGCCGGTCCAAAATTGAAATTATTTTGGGAAATGATGGGCTGCAATAATGCTGCGCATGCAGCGCTATATGTAGTGGTTCAGAATTGAGTTGCGCCGATATCCGCTATTTATGCATCAATTTTTTCTGCAATCGCACCTGAGGAGCAGCTCATTCGCAGAGCTCGTGGACACTGTTTCCCTCAAAAAACTATTGCTTCCCATGATTTCCCAAGCTATCCCTGTATTCAAGATGAGGACGGGACAGAAAGAGGCGCTAAGACCTCACGACACTCCCAAGTCAGGTTTCATACAGGCCCCGCTTTTCATCGAATGAAAGAGAATCCGGCGCGTACGCGAGCAGACATCCCCCCAGGTGGCGCGCGTAGCTGGACACCCGGAAACGGGACAGGCGGCGGATTGGTCAGTGGCAGCAGATCAATCCGCCGTTTCTAATTCCAGCCTCTGTCATGGCTGGTGGGACAGTTGATAATAAGGGGGCCGCGCAAGTGGCACGCAGGTTCAGAGGTGAAAGCCACCACAAGGTGGACACGAAGGGCAGGGTTTCGATCCCAGCCCTGTTTCGCCGTGTGCTTGAGGCAGGCGACCCCGATTGGACCGACGGTCTGACCCCCAACCTTGTTATTGTATATGGCGATCATCGCCGCAGCTATTTGGAAGCCTACACAGTCGAGGCTATCGACGAAGTTGATGACCAAATCGCCAAGCTTCCGCGCGGCTCGATGGAACGTCGCATGCTTGAGCGTCTGTTTAACGGTCAATCCTTCCCTACTACTGTAGACGAAACAGGCCGATTGGTTCTGCCAGCAAAGCTGCGTCAGAAAATCGGTTTGGACAAAGAAGCGTTCTTTATAGCGACCGGCGACACGTTCCAGATCTGGAAGCCCGAGACCTATGATGAGGTCGAGATGGCAAAGACGGAAGCGTGGCTGGATGAGCAGGACGAAGATTTCGATCCGTTGACCCTTTTGGGTGGCAACGGAGGGGATGGCTGAGATGTCTGACCCGGCTGCCACCGAAAAACGTCCTCATATCCCGGTATTGCTACGGCCGCTTTTAGAAGCGGTCGCGCCTGTTTCTGGCGACTGGGCGGATGGGACGTTCGGTGCGGGCGGATACACTCGGGGTCTTCTGGACGCAGGCGCAGATCTGGTTTTCGGCATAGACCGCGATCCGATGGTGTTCGAGATGGCCGCTAATTGGGCGGGTGACTACGGTGACCGGTTGGCTTTGCGCGAAGGCACATTTTCGGAAATGGATGAACTGGCTGGCAAGCTGCTGGATGGCGTGGTTTTGGACCTTGGCGTCAGCTCGATGCAGCTTGATCTGGCCGAGCGCGGCTTTTCCTTCATGAAGGATGGCCCCCTGGATATGCGGATGAGCCAATCCGGACCCTCTGCGGCTGATATCGTGAACGAAGCGGACGCCGATACGCTGGCAGATATTCTTTACCACTATGGGGAAGAGCGCGCCTCGCGTCGGATTGCGCGTGCAATTGTAAAGGCCCGCGAAGAGGCTCCATTTGAAACAACATTGCAATTGGCGGGCGTGATCGAGAAATGTTTGCCGCGCTCAAAGCCCGGTCAAAGTCATCCGGCGACACGCAGCTTTCAAGCGATCCGTATTGCGGTGAATGATGAATTTGGTCAATTGATTGAAGGGCTTGAGGCCGCAGAGCGTGCGTTAAAACCCGGTGGAAAGCTGGCGGTTGTGACGTTCCATTCGATGGAAGATCGCGTGGTAAAGCGCTTCTTGCAGGCGCGTGCCTCGTCAGGCGGTGGGGGGTCGCGATATGCGCCCGAAGCCCAGGCCGAAACCCCACGTTTCAAACTGACGCCCAAGAAAGCTATTGGGCCGGATGCGGAAGAGCTAAAGCAAAACCCGCGTTCCCGGTCGGCGCGTTTGCGTGTCGCCACCCGTACCGAAGCCCCCGCAGGTCCGTCGGATCGCAAAAAGCTTGGATTGCCGCCCCTTGTATTTAAGGACAAATCGTAATGCGTAGTTTGCTTTATATAGTTTCCGCTCTGGCCGTGATGATGCTGGCTTACTGGGCTTATTCCGAGAACTACAAAACGCAGGCGTCGCTTGATCGCTCGCAGGCATTGCAGAGCGAGATTGGCCGCATGCAAGAAGAACTGACCGTTCTGCGCGCCGAATGGGCGTATCTGAACCGGCCAGACCGTCTGCGTGATCTGGCGCGGATGAACTATGGCAAGCTTGAGCTGAACGTGTTGGAACCGGGCCAGTTTGGCCGTGTTGATCAGGTCGCCTTTGCTGAAGACGAACTGCCAGAGATCACAGGTGCGATTGATGTCATCGGGGAGATTACGCAATGACCCGTGTCCCACTACGCCCACTTGCCCGAATTCTGGAAGCCCGCGCAAAAGGGGAAAACCCCGACGCGATCGAGCATGAAAATCTGCGCCATCGCCATGACCAAATTCGAGACCAATCCCGTCTCCGTTCGGAAGGGCGTCTTTTGGTGTTGGCGGGATTCTTTCTGTGTGCCTTCGTAACGGTCGGCGCGCGCATGGCTACTTTGTCGGCATCCGAGGCACAAGAACCTCGTGCGCAGGCGTCCGGCGCGTCTATCGCAACAGCACGCGCGGATATTTTGGATCGACAGGGCCGCATTCTTGCGACGAACCTTGTCACACATGCGCTTTATGCCCAACCGCATCAGATGGTCGACCCGGAACGTGCAGCCGATGAACTGGTTCAGATTTTCCCAGATTTGAAGCGCGAACGCTTGATCAAAGACTTCACGGGATCGCGTAAGTTCTTGTGGATCAAAAAGAAAATCAGCCCAGAGCAGAAGCAGGCGGTGTTTGATATCGGCGAGCCTGGCCTTCTGTTTGGCCCGCGAGAAATGCGCCTGTATCCGAATGGCAAACTGGCGGCTCATGTCCTTGGCGGAGCGAGTTTCGGTCGCGAGGGTGTCTCGGCGGCCGAGGTGATTGGCGTTGCTGGCGTTGAAAAGCAGTTCGACGACTTTTTACGTGACCCGGCAAATGGTGGTGCCCCCCTTCAGCTGTCATTGGATTTGACCATTCAAGATGCGATCGAACGGGTGCTCTATGGCGGCATGAAAATGATGAATGCCAAAGGTGCTGCCGCAGTTTTGATGGACGTGCACACGGGCGAGGTCATCTCGGTCGCGTCGCTTCCTGATTTCGATCCCAACAATCGCCCACGCCCGTTGACAGTGGCGGATAAGGGCAAAGATCAGTCTGACAGCCCGCTGTTCAATCGCGCTGTTCAGGGCGTGTACGAACTTGGGTCGACCTTCAAGATTTTTACTGCGATTCAGGCGATGGATCTTGGGTTGGTAAACCCGAATACTGTGATCGACACCGGCAAGCCGATGAAAATCTCGGGCTTCCGTATTGGCGAGTTCCGCAACAAGAACTATGGCAAGCTCTCGGTCTCAGATATCATTGTCAAAAGCTCGAACCGGGGAACTGGGCGTATGGCGCTGCAAATCGGTTCGGAACGTCAGCAGGAATTCCTGAAGACTTTGGGCCTTCTGGACCGCACACCGTTTGAGATTGTCGAAGCCACTGGATCAACGCCGCTTGTGCCGAAGAAATGGGGCAAGCTTAGCTCTGTCACGATCTCGTACGGTCACGGTATTTCCAACTCCCCAATGCATCTGGCAGCGGCTTATGCTGCCATCGCCAATGGCGGTTATGCTGTGACGCCGACTGTGCTGAAACGTGGTCATGTCGAACGTGGCCCACGCGTAATCAGTGATGCTTCGGCAGCGGCTGCACGCGACATGTTGCGCAAAGTTGTCACCGAAGGCACCGCCAGCTTTGGCGAGGTCGAGGGATATCTGGTGGGTGGCAAGACCGGAACCGCGGACAAGCCCAAACCGCGTGGCGGCTACTATGATGACAAGGTGATCAACACCTTTGCCAGTATGTTCCCGACGGACAATCCAAAATACGTGTTGATTGTGACGCTGGACGAGCCGGTTGAAACATCGGGGACCAAGCCGCGCAGGACCGCTGGTTGGACCGCCGTGCCAGTCGCTGCAACGATCATCGAGCGTATCGCCCCTTTGCTGGGCATGAAGCCGCGTGAAAGCCACGTTGAACCTTTGGCGGCAACTGGGGTAACACTCACCTCGAACTAAAGCGGATTGACTACAGATGGGTGCTGAGATGGTAACGAAATCCCTAGGCGAACTGGGGCTCAGCGCCCGGGCTGGTCGTAATGCGCAGGTGACAGGCCTTTCCGTCGACAGCCGTTTGGTCAAGCCCGGCCATTTATTTGCCGCTTTGCCCGGCGCAAAAATTCACGGTGGTGAGTTCATTCAATATGCGCTTCGTATGGGGGCATCGGCGATCCTGACAGATCCAGAAGGTGCACGTATTGCAGAGGCCGAATTGGCGGCGTCCGACGCTGCGGTTGTTGTGACCGAAGACCCGCGCATGGCGTTGGCCTATGCTGCTGCACTTTGGTTTGGGGCGCAGCCCGAACATATGGTCGCGGCGACGGGCACCAACGGGAAAACATCAGTCGCAAGTTTTACGCGACAGATTTGGACCTTGCTGGGCATAAAAGCTGCAAATCTTGGCACAACCGGCGTAGAGGGCGCGTTCACGACGCCTTTGTCGCATACAACACCCGAGCCGATCACCTTGCACAAAGTCCTTGCCGATATGGCAGGTGCGGGCGTGACGCATGCAGCGATGGAAGCCTCGTCGCACGGTCTTGCACAGCGGCGTTTGGATGGTGTTCGTTTGTCCGCCGCTGCGTTTACGAATTTCACGCAGGATCATCTGGATTATCACGAAACCTTCGAGGAATATTTTGCCGCCAAAGCTGGTCTGTTTGCTCGGGTTTTGCCCGAAGGCGGAACGGCCGTGATCAATATCGATGATCCCAAAGGGTCTGAAATGGCGATCATTGCTGAGGCTCGCGGCCAAAAGCTGATCCGGGTTGGGCAGGCTGAGGACTGCGAGCTGCGACTGAAATCGCGCCGCTATGATGCAACCGGGCAGGAACTGATGTTCACATGGCTCGGCGCGCCCTTTATGGCGCGGTTGAACCTGATCGGCGGCTTCCAGGCAGAGAATGTATTGGCGGCGGCAGGTTTGGCAATTGGATGCGGGGCCGAACCCGAGCATGTTTTTGATACCTTTAAAGACCTTGAAACTGTTCGCGGTCGGATGCAATTGGCCGCCACGCGCGACAATGGGGCTGCTGTATTTGTCGACTATGCCCACACTCCTGATGCTTTAAAAACCGCACTTCGTGCCATGCGCCCACATGTGCTGGGCCGTCTGGTTGTGGTGTTCGGAGCGGGCGGGGATCGCGACACGACAAAGCGCAAGCTGATGGGGCAAGCCGCTGCCCAGAATGCGGACGTGGCGTTCGTCACGGATGACAACCCGCGTACCGAAGACCCAGCCCTGATCCGCGCGATGGTGATGGAGGGATGCCCAGAGGCCGTGAATGTCGGCGACCGCGCCGAAGCGATCTTACGCGGTGTCGATGCGCTTGGCCCGGGGGACGCACTGTTGATTGCCGGAAAAGGGCATGAGACGGGACAGACTGTTGGCGGGGACGTGTTGCCGTTTGATGATGTCGAACAAGCTTCGGTTGCTGTTGCCGCATTGGAAGGGCGACTGGCATGAGCCTTTGGACCGCAGAAGAGGCCGCACAGGCCACGAACGGCAAAGCGCAGGGCAGTTGGACTGTCTCTGGTGTCTCAATCGATACGCGCACAGTTCAGCCGGGCGATCTGTTTGTCGCCTTGAAGGCGGCGCGCGACGGACATGAGTTTGTCGCCCAAGCACTGGAAAAAGGGGCGGGGGCTGCGCTGGTCAGCCATATCCCTGAAGGAATTTCCCCTGACGCACCTCTTTTGATCGTTGATGACGTCCTGCCAGCCTTGGAAGCCCTTGGCATTGCCGCGCGGGCCCGCACCAAGGCTCGTGTCGTGGCCGTCACTGGGTCGGTTGGCAAGACCTCGACCAAGGAAATGCTACGTACGGTTTTGGCGCGTCAAGGTAAGACCCACGCGGCCGAGGCCAGCTATAACAACCATTGGGGTGTGCCGCTGACGCTGGCTCGCATGCCGGCTGACACCGATTACGCTGTGATCGAGATCGGCATGAGCAATCCCGGTGAAATTGAACCGCTTGCCCGTATGGCACGTCCAGATGTGGCAATGGTCACCACAGTGGCTGCGGCCCATTTGGAAGCCTTCGATGATTTGAACGGCATCGCGCGTGAAAAAGGATACTATCTTCAAAGGGTTGGAGCCTGATGGCGTTGCGCTGATTAATGGCGACTTGGACACGACGCCGGTGCTGCGCAGCGCCGCTGAAGGGTTTGAAACGCAAAGCTTTGGTGCGCATGAAGGCAACGATCACAGGCTCACCCATGTGTCGCTGACACCTGAAGCCACGATCTGCAAAGCCGACATCTCTGGTCAGGGGCAGTTGTTTAAAATCGCAACTCCAGGCCGACATTTTGCAAGCAATGCGCTGGCTGTTTTGGTCGCCGTGAAAGCACTTGGCGGGGATGAGACTTTGGCCGCCCGCGATATGGAACTTTGGCAGCCGCCAGAGGGACGCGGAACCCGGGAAGAGATCACGCTGGATGCGCCCGAGGGGCTGACGCTGACCTTGATTGACGACGCGTTCAACGCCAACCCAACTTCGATGGCCGCCTCGCTAGAGGTATTGGCGACGATGACCCCCAAAGATGGGGTGGGCCGGATCAACACGGGTCGACGCATCGCTGTTCTGGGTGACATGCTTGAGCTTGGCTCGGACGAGGTTCAGCTGCATGCAGAAATTGCGGATCTACCTTATGTGTCCGATATTGATGTGGTGCATTGTTGCGGTCCGATGATGCAGGCGCTTTGGGCGCGGCTCGAAGGTGAACAACAGGGCGTTTTTGCCGAAACAGCGGATGAAATGGCGGCGCAAATCCATCGACTTATCGACGCGGGTGACGTGGTTTTGGTCAAGGGATCTAAGGGCAGCTATGTCTCCAAAGCTGTTGACGCCATCCGTAAAATGAGCCAATCGCTGTCGTAATTCCAAGAAGGGACCCACTATATGTTGTATTGGTTAACCGAGTTTTCGGACGGTGGCGACGTCTTCAACCTGTTTCGTTACATCACCTTCCGCTCGGGCGGGGCTTTCTTCACAGCGTTGATTTTTGGTTTTATGTTTGGTCAGCCGTTGATCAATATCCTGCGTCGTAAGCAGGGAAAAGGTCAGCCAATCCGCGAAGATGGTCCTGAAAGCCATAAGGAAAAGCAGGGCACACCAACCATGGGCGGGCTTTTGATCCTGTCGGCGATGTTGGTGGCGACGCTTCTTTGGGCGCGACTGGATAACCACTATGTGTGGATCACATTGTTTGTCACCTATGGCTTTGGTTTGATTGGGTTCGCGGATGATTTCGCGAAAGTTTCCAAGAACAACACGGCAGGCGTTTCAGGTAAAATCAGGTTGGCTGCCGGGCTGGCAATCGCCGGGATTGCGGGCGTCTGGGCGTCCAGCATTCATCCAGAAGCCCTTCAGTACCGGCTTGCGTTTCCGGTCTTTAAGGACACGCTTTTGAACATGGGCTTCCTTTTCATACCCTTCGTGATGATTGTGATTGTTGGCTCTGCCAACGCCGTGAACCTGACCGACGGGCTGGACGGTTTGGCCATCATGCCGGTGATGATCGCCGCTGGAACGCTAGGCGTGATCGCCTATGCGGTGGGCCGGGTCGACTTTACCGAATATCTGGACGTGCACTACGTGCCGGGCACGGGCGAGCTTTTCGTCTTCACCTCGGCCCTTATCGGGGGGGGGCTTGGGTTCCTTTGGTACAACGCCCCGCCCGCAGCCGTATTCATGGGCGACACAGGGTCTTTGGCGCTTGGCGGAGCCTTGGGCGCGATTGCCGTTGCCACCAAGCACGAGATCGTTCTGGCCATTGTCGGTGGCCTGTTTGTGGTCGAGGCGCTGTCGGTCATCATTCAGGTGCTTTATTATAAGAAGACGGGCAAACGGGTGTTCCTGATGGCCCCGATCCATCACCATTTCGAACACAAAGGATGGCAGGAACCGCAGATCGTGATCCGCTTCTGGATCATCTCGTTGATCCTTGCTTTGATCGGTCTGGCGACACTGAAGGTACGCTAACTCCGCGCACATCAATTCGAAAAGCCCCGCCCATTCGGTGGGGCTTTTGTTTTGTGATCAAACCCGCTAGCGATGATGTGGAAGCTGAAGGAGGCACGTATGATCCCGGTCAAAGGTTTTGATGGTCGCAAAGTTGCAGTCTTGGGGCTGGGTCGTTCTGGACTGGCAACGGCCCATGCGCTGGAAGCTGGCGGTGCAACTGCATTGTGCTGGGATGACGGGCAAGAGGCGAGAGAACGCGCAGAAGGGCAGGGACTGACCTTGCACGACCTGAATAAAGGTAATGCGTGGGAAGATGTTGCCGCTCTGATCGTCAGCCCCGGCATTCCGCATCTCTACCCCGAACCCAACAAGCTGATCGCGCGTGCAATGGCCGAAGGTGTTCCGATCGACAATGACATCGGGCTTTTCTTTCGCAGTTTTGCAGACCACGATTGGGACAGTTTTGAAACGTTGCCGCAAATTGTTGCGGTCACAGGATCGAACGGAAAATCGACCACCTCCGCCCTGATCCACCATGTTCTGGAGCATGCAGGTCGCCCGACGCAACTTGCTGGCAATATCGGGCGGGGTGTTCTTGATATCGATCCCGCGCATGACGGAGAGGTGGTGGTGCTGGAACTTAGCAGCTACCAGACCGACCTCGCGCGGTCTCTGACACCGGATATCGCCGTGTTTACCAATCTGTCGCCCGATCACCTTGATCGTCATGGTGGCATGGGCGGGTATTTTGCAGCCAAACGCCGTCTATTTGCGGAAGGTGGTCCCGATCGCGCCATTATCGGTGTGGACGAGGCTGAAGGAAATTACTTGGCCGGGCAACTGTCCGAAGGGGCGGCTGACGACCGGGTGATCCGTGTATCCGTTGATCGCAAGCTGACCGGGCCGGGGTGGCAGGTCTTTTCCCGAAAGGGCTTCCTGTCCGAGTATCGAAAAGGGCGGCAAATCGGATCCGTGAGATCTGCGCGCGATCAAAGGCCTACCGGGCAGTCACAACCATCAGAACGCTTGTTCGGCATATGCCGTGTGCCGGACGCTGGGCCTTGCACCTAAAGTGATTGAAGCTGCGTTTCACGCCTTTAAGGGCCTGCCGCATCGCTCGCAATTGGTGGGCGAGGCGAACGGCGTGAGCTTTGTGAACGACTCGAAAGCAACCAATGTGGACAGCGCGCGCGCCGCGTTGAGCGCGTTCACAAATGTCCGCTGGATTGCCGGCGGTCTTGGCAAGGATGGCGGGATTGAAGCCCTGTCAGAGGCGCTTGAGCATGTCACCAAAGCCTATCTGATCGGACATTCGGCGCGTGAGTTTGCGCTTCAGTTGGGCACTGTGCCTTACGAGATTTGCGAGACGATGGAAAATGCTGTCGTTGCCGCCGCCAAAGATGCTGAACCGGGTGACACGGTGTTGTTGGCCCCCGCGGCGGCCAGCTTTGACCAATACCCTGACTTTGAGAAGCGGGGCGAGGACTTCACCCAGCTGGTTGAAGCTCAACTTCAGGATATGTGAGCGTTACCGGTATCCCGCGGTATGCTGAACCCCGTGAAAACCCCTTGTTTATAAGGGGTTGCAATGTGTCACGTCTCTGTTACGTCTTTGCGCGGAGGAGACCCGCGAAATGATGAACCTAGCTGATCATCCCGGCCGATATGAATTGGCGAACGAGCTTCATGCCCGCCCATCACCGGCTCTGTCCGCGCCCGGAACGGCTGTCTATCTGGCAATCAAGCGTCCAGATCATGCCGCCAATCGCGACCGCGAGGCTGACCGTGCGCATCTGATCGCACTGCTGGATCGTTTTGGCGCGCCACATCCAAGCCCTGGGGCCAACCACTATTTCGGCGAAATCGGCCGGCACTATTTGAAGTGGGAACAGCACAACGAGTTCGTTAGCTACACCGTTTTCAACGACGGTATCTCGTCACGTGCGTTTGATCCGGCGGCGTTTGATGTATTCCCTGATGAATGGCTGGCAGACGCGCCCGGCGCGCGTATCACATCTGCCCATATCCGTGTTCAACAGATGCCCGGCACTGAGAAGGAAATGGATGAGCTGGTGCGCGATTGGTTCGTGTCCGAAAGCATCGCTTCGACCTGGGTTCTGGATCGCGCGGCGATGGTCGCTGGTGATTTTCGCATCGATCCTGCGGGTCACATGCGCTTTGTGGCTTTCATCACGGAAGGCACGGGGAAGCGACGCATTGGGCGCATTGTGCAGCGCCTGTGCGAGATCGAGACTTATAAAACAATGTCGATGCTGGGGTTTACGGTGGCGCGCGATATCCACAGAAAGCTTCGAAATGTGGACGGAGAGCTGACACATCTGGTCGGGGCGATGACGCGCGGGGATGAACCTCCGGAAGCCACGCTTCGCGAGCTTTTGACCATCTCGTCTGAGCTGGAAGAGCTGATGGCCTCAACATCATTTCGGATGGGCGCCACGCGGGCATATGAGGCGATCCTGAACCAGCGCATCGGTGCTTTGCGGGAAGAGCGCTTCCGGGGTCGGCAAACCCTAAGCGAGTTCATGATGCGCCGCTATGACCCGGCCATGCGCACAACAAAAAGCGCAGCGGCGCAGTTGGAAAACATGACGGGCCGTGCCGCGCGGGCGGGGGAGCTGCTTCGCACGCGGGTTGATGTGGAACGCGCAGAACAAAATCAGGCGCTTCTGGAAAGCATGGACAAACGGGCGCAAATGCAGCTTCGCCTGCAGGAAACCGTCGAAGGCTTGTCCGTTGTCGCCATCAGCTACTATGCGGTCTCGCTGGCGGGTTATTTGTTCTACCCGCTCACCGACACGTTTGGCGTGTCCAAGGGGACACTGACAGCGGCGCTTACGCTGCCAGTGGTGCTTCTTGTGTGGTTGGCTGTTCGGCGGATACGGAAGTCTTTGGGGCACTGAAGCGCGTATCTAACCGCGCAGCAAGCCAAGCGCCTGCGATGATTGACAGAAGTGCGATCACAGAAGCGCTTGAAAGCGTTGCGACGCCCGACAGTCCGGCCCCAATGGTGCAACCACCAGCCAACACGCCGCCGACGCCCATCAATACGCCACCAGACAGGTAGCGACCCATCTGTGCCGGGCCTTCAAAGCCTTGAAACGCGAACCGTCCAGCGATCAAGGCCGAGATCAGCGCGCCAAGAACGACGCCACCAATCAACCCTGTGCCGAAGTTTCCGCCCACAGCACTGGACGCCGCGGTCCAGAAAAGTGTGTCAGCCAGCGGCGCCGTGAAAGACAGGCTTTCCATTGTGATGGGATCGAATTCGTCAAACAGGACCAATCCGGTTCCCAACCAGCCCAGAGGCACAAGCGCCCCCAGAAGACCGGCAAGCAACAAGCTGTGCAACTTGGGACGAAACTGCACAATGAAGACGCCGGCCAGCAGTACGGGCACAATAGCGCTCCAGACTGGTAGGGTGGGGGAAGCGATCTCGACCGCTTCCAGGGAGATTTTAAGGGGGGCAAATATGCCCTTCAGGGTCGCCAAGGCAGCAAGTGCTGCCACGCCAAGGACAACACCGGCACGAAGGTTGCCAGACGCGCCCAGGACCATCAGACGGGACAAACAGCCGCGCGTCATAACCATGCCCGCGCCAAACATAATGCCGCCGATCAATAGGGATAGGATCGGCAGAGCGGGGGCGTGGAAACGGTGTTCACCAAAGGCGATCAGCTCTGCCGACACTGCGGCCTGTGTGCCAATCACCGCGACAGCCAGTGCCGTGACCCAAATGGCCAATGCGGAGCGATTGTCAGGGTTGGACCCAATGATCCCGCGACGAAGACAAAACCGCGTTATTTCGGCCAATACGCCAAAAGCTGCGCCAAGCCCTAATCCGAACAGGATCGAGGCTGTGCGTGGGGTTAGGGTTTCAAAACCGAGTGTCTCGAACATCTTCACGTCTCCGCATTTGGGAATATGTTCCATCTGGCGCGGAGGATTGCATGTTGCAAGCGGATTTGATGGTGGGCGGGGTGGGCTGAACGGGAAATTATTCCGGCTGCACGATTGGCGTGGGAAATCAGGCCTGATCTTCTGAAAATGCAGAACGCTGAAGCTGCGTGGCGAAAGGCGCCCTAAGCATTGTCCTTATTTGCGTTTTGTGGTGCCGCGCGGATCGAAGGCATCCCGCAACCCCTCACCAAGGTAGTTCGCGCTTAGGACCGTCAGGGTGATCATCAGCCCGGGCCACAGCGCACGTCCCGGTGTCAGAGACAAGTAATCGGTCCCGTCAAACAAAAGCCGCCCCCAAGTGGGGTGATCCGGTGGGAAGCCTAAGCCCAGAAAGCTAAGTGCGCTTTCAGTTACAATCGCATTGGCCAGACCAAGCGTTGCTGAAACAACGATCAACCCCATGACGTTTGGAAGTATGTGCCGTTTTATTATGCCGAACGGGTGTAGCCCAAGCGCGGTTGCAGCCGTGACAAACTCGCGCTCCTTCAGGGCCAAAACCTCGGCGCGTAAAATGCGGGCGGTTTGCATCCAGCTTGTCAGGCCAATCATCGTAACGATCAACAGGAAGATGCCTGCCTCGGCCCCGAACACGCCGCGTAAGCTGTCGCGCCACAACATGATTGTAACCAGCAGCAGGGGAAGGACTGGCAGGGCAAGGAACAGATCGGTTAGCCGCATCAAGGGGGCATCAAGCCAGCGGATCATTCCCGCCATCACGCCAACAGCCGTCCCAATCAGTAAGGACAACATCATGGCGACCAACCCGACCAGAACGGTGACCCGTCCGCCCTTCAGAACCGAGGCAAACAGATCGCGACCTAAGTGATCTGTGCCCATCGGATGGGACAGGCTTGCGCCCAAATTACGGTCGGTGATGTTTATCTGGCCCGCGGAATGGGGCCAAAGTGTAGGACCCAGAAGAACAGCGATCATGATAAGCCCAAGAAGAGCTCCACCGATCACTGCGCCTTTGTGACGCCGAAACCTTAGCCAGAATGTGTTTCGCCGTGGGTGAACAACCGCGGACCGGGACATTGTCATCTCAGTCATACCGGATCCTCGGGTTTAGCGCGCCATAGGCGATGTCCGCCAAGAGGTTAAACAGGACAATCAGCACGGCGAAAAGGAAGGTCAGTGACTGCACAACAGGCAGGTCGCCGCTTTGAATGGACGAGATCAGAAGCTCTCCGATCCCGTTGATCTTGAAAATCTGTTCCGTCACGATGGCGCCCCCCAGAACCTGCGGAGCACCCAGTGCAATCACCGTCACCACGGGAAGAAGCGAGTTTCGGGCTGCATGGGCGCAGATCACACGGGTTTCTGATGCGCCTTTGGCACGCGCGGTGCGCACATAGTCCTGATGCAGGTTCTCAAGCATGGCCGCCCGCATGTAACGGCTAATCTGTGCGGCATTATAAAGGGCCAAGATCATGACAGGCATTGCCATCTGACGCAGTTGGGTGCCAAGGCTGGTGAAATCTGTCACCTGATGGGTCGTGTCATATACGGACGGAAACCAGTTCAGTTTCACCGCAAAGACGACGATCAGCACGACACCAAGGAAGAAGCTGGGTACTGAGTACCCAATCATCGAGACAAATGTGCCCAAATGATCGACCCAGCTGTGTTGGCGGTAAGCGGAATAGATGCCGACCGGAAGGGCGATCGCGATGCCAAGAAGATATGACAGCCCAACGACCCACAAGGTTTGCGGAAGGCGGTCTGCAATCAGGTCAACAACGGGTGCTCGTGACGACCAGCTTAGGACACGAAGCTGATCGGGGTCTCCGATCGATTGCCCGGTCCATTGGGCGAACAAGTGCTTGGGTTCGTGGATGAAGAACTGTTTACACCAAAGAAGGTAGCGGGTCAGAAGCGGATCATCCATTCCAAGAGCCTCGCGCAGTTGGGCGCGGGTCTCGGCGGGAATGGTCATCGGCAGATTGGCTGTCGGATCATTGGGGGCCATATCCATCAAAAGGAAAATGGCAAAGCTGATGAAAAACAGTATCGGAACTGAAAAAGCAAGCCTGCGCAAACTATAGGTCAACATGGCGGAAGACAGCCTTCGGTTCCGTGACGTGGTCCATGATTGGACCACGCCTACAGTCTAGCGGTCTTACTTAGCGCGGGTCCAGTCCGCGATGTTCCAAAGTTCACTGTCCCAAACATTCATGCGTACACCCTGAAGCGACGTTGCATGGGCTGAAACTTCGCCACGATGCACCAGAGGGATCAGCGCGCCGGCCTGCATCAGCATGTTATTGGCCTCTTTCGAGATCTCGATGCGCTGCTTAAGATCTACGGTGTTGCCAAGCTTGGTGATCAACGCGTCGTAGTCCGCGTTGCAATACCGGGGCACGTTCATACCCGCCCAACCGTTTTCAGGGGTCGGAATGGCCGTGCAGGTCCAGTTGTTCAGATACGGTTCGGGGTCAGAGCCGGGGAAGAAATTCGTGAACATCTCGAGATCTGCATAGAATTTCTGAAATGTATCCGGACTGGATTGATCGCCGCCGAAGAATACCGAAGGCACAATGGCCCGCAGTTCCGTGGCGACACCAATCTCGGCCCACCAGGCTTTCAGTAGATCCTGAGTGGTCTGTCGCACAGGATTGACCGACGTTTGATAAAGAAGGGCCATCGGGACACCGTCTTTGTCGCGGATGCTATCCCCATCGCTATCGATCCATCCGGCCTCGTCCAGTAAAGCACGGGCACGGTCCAAATCTTGCGTCAGGCAGTCATCATTTGCGCCAGAGGCATAGATGGCAGGGGCGGCCAATACATCACAGGTCGGACGACCTGCCTCACCATAGGCAATCTGGACCAATGTGCTGCGGTCGATGGCCAGCGACAGTGCTTTGGTGACGCGGGGGTCTGCAAGAAACGGATGTGCGCCGCCGTTACGGGTTGAGCGCGTGTCAGCCAAATCTATCGCGGGATTCGTCATGTTGACCTGCAACCGTTCGACCGCCGTCCCGAACGAGGTTACAACCTGTCCTTTGTTGGCGGCTTTCATCTTGGCCAGAACTTCCGGGTCAAGCTGCATGTTCCAGGCATAATCAAATTCACCCGTTTCAAGCACAGCACGCGCCGCGCCAAGCGCATCGCCGCCACCTTTTACTACCACCGAAGCAAACCCGGGTTTTGAAGCGTCACGATAGTGCGGGTTGAGGTCATAGCTTACCACGTCGCCGGGTTTGAACTCTGTAATCTGATACGGGCCCGTCCCAATCGGAGCGAGATTTTGAGCCGAGCAGTTTACTGCAGCTGGCCCCATGCAATCCGCGAACTGGCTGGCCTGCAAGACAGGAACTTCCAGACCGACGAAGGGTCCATAAGGGTACGGTTTGGGTTTCTCGAAACTGATCTTTACTGTGTGGCCGTCTAGGGCTTCGACCTGTGATACATCTGTGAACTTTGCGGTCATCTGGCAGCCGCTGTCTGCGCTCATGCAGTAATTCGCCGTGAACACCACGTCATCAGCGGTAAAATTGGTGCCGTCGGACCATCTGATCCCCTGTTTCAGTTTCCATGTGATCGATCCCATTTCCGGATCGATCCCGCCGTTTTCCAAGGTCGGGATTGCCTCTGCAAGCCAAGGCAACATATTCCCATTTTCATCATAGCGCGCCAATGGCTCTAGAACCAACGAAGCAGGCTCTGAATCCTTCGGGGCCGATGCCAGATAGGGGTTCAGAAGGGTCGGGGCCTGCCAGTAGAGCAAACTGAGCTTTCCCTGATCGCCGCGGTCGGCAAATGCAGTGGAATTCAGAGCAAAAATGCCCAGTGTCAAAAAGCCAACAGGTCTGAGATTCACAGACATTTTGGTCCGTCCTTACATGTAATTGTGCCCAAGCTTTACCAGCCCCTGGTAAAGTTCAGACGATGTTTCATTTGCCTTTGGCAGAAATCAAACTGGATTACTGGTTTCGCGCGCCGCCCTTCGGGTATGTGGAAGGACAGCTTATTTCCGGGTTTGTTGCAATAGCGGTAGCAATTGTGAATGCCAAATCACCTAAGCTGTTGCATTTCTAATTTTAGTGGAAAGTGCAATATATACAGAAGGATACCTGACAGCTTGTAAGCGGGAACGCCGCGTGGGCGGCGCTGCTCAGATCACGTTGTTATCAAAGGAAATGCAGCAGTTTCTCAATATCAGCTACTTGAGCACCATGCAGTTTCCCGGCAAGGTGCGGAGCAAATTGCCTTCGTTGCACCCTACGTTTCACTCATCTCGAAAGGATGATCCCATGCCAATCCGAAACAGATTTGCCGAACTTCACAAAGACATAACGGAGTGGCGGCAGGATTTTCACAAGCATCCGGAACTCCTTTTCGATACCCATCGCACCTCTGGCATCGTTGCCGAAAAACTGCGTGCGTTTGGATGCGATGAAGTTGTCGAAGGCTTGGGGCGCACTGGCGTTGTTGGGGTCATTCATGGCCGCAAAACTGGGTCCGGCAAAGTGGTCGGGCTGCGGGCCGATATGGATGCTTTGCCGATCAATGAAGCAACCGGGTTGGATTATGCATCAGTCGAACCTGGGAAGATGCATGCTTGTGGCCATGACGGGCACACAGCCATGTTGCTTGGAGCGGCCCAATACCTATCTGAAACGCGCAACTTCGATGGAACTTGCGTTGTCATCTTTCAACCCGCCGAAGAAGGTGGCGGAGGTGGCAAAGTCATGTGCGATGATGGCCTGATGGAGCGGTTCGGTGTGCAAGAAGTCTATGGCATGCACAATTGGCCCGGACAGCCTTTAGGGGCATTTGCGATCCGGCCCGGGCCGTTTTTTGCTGCAGCTGATCTGTTGGACATCACGTTCGAAGGGCGCGGAGGCCACGCCGCAAAACCGCACGAGACGATCGACCCCGTTGTGATGGCCGCCCAAGCGGTGACGGCATTGCAGACCATTGCATCCCGGAACGCGGACCCGACATTGCAGGTGGTTGTGTCGATTACATCCGTTGAAACGTCATCGACAACCTTCAACGTCATCCCGCAATCGGTTCAGTTGAAAGGAACCGTGCGCACCCTGTCGCCAGAACTACGCGACCTTGCTGAGGAGCGCATTTCTGAAATCTGCAATGGCATTGCAATGACCTTCGGTGGCACGACAGAGGTGACATACAAGCGGAATTATCCGGTTATGGTAAACCACGACGAACACACCGAATTCGCCGCCTCAGCCGCGCGTTCCGTCAGCGGGGATTGCGCCGATGCCCCATTTGTCATGGGCGGAGAGGACTTCGCATTTATGCTTGAAGAACGCCCCGGCGCTTACATTCTTGTCGGTAACGGCGATACTGCGATGGTCCACCACCCGGAATACAACTTCAATGATGAACTGATCCCGCAGGGTTGTTCATGGTGGGCAGAAATGGCGGAAAGCCGCATGCCGATTGGCTAAGAACAGGCGAAAGCGTTTCCCAATTTGTTTAAGTTGGGAAGCGCTTTAGTCGACTATCTGGTTAACTGGACATCACCCGCCGGTGTGGTTCATATGCCGTTCAGTCTGCCCACGAATTTCCTGACGGCTATAATCGAAATCATGCCCTTTTGGCTTGCGTGCGATTGCTGCGTGGATAGCATCGATCAACACTGCATCACTTTCAGAGGCCCGAAGTGGATCGCGTAGGTCCGACATGCCGTCATGTCCCAAACAGGTGTAAAACTGACCAGTGCAGCTCATCCGGACGCGATTGCAGCTTTCACAGAAATTGTGCGTCATCGGGGTGATGAAGCCGATTTTCTGGCCGGTTTCCGCAACGCGGACATATCTGGCAGGGCCACCGGTGCTTTCATCCAGATCTGACAGGGTCAGGCGGGTTTCAAGCTGGCTGCGAAGCTCTGTCAGCGGCCAGTATTGATCCAACCGATTTTCGGTCCCCATATCGCCCATCGGCATGACCTCGATAAAGGTCAGGTCTATGTCTTTGCCTGCGCACCACTCGGCAAGGGTGAAAAGTTCATCATCATTGAAACCCTTCAACGCCACGGCATTGATCTTGACGCGCAGACCAGCCTCAAGGGCCGCTTCAATTCCACGCAACACCTGCGGTAACCGTCCCCAGCGCGTGATCTCGGCAAATTTTTCCTCGTCCAACGTGTCCAGTGACACATTCACCCGACGTACACCCGCCGCATACAGATCAGAGGCAAAGCGATGCAATTGCGACCCGTTTGTGGTCAGTGTCAGCTCGTCTAAGTCGCCACTTTCAAGGTGGCGACCCATGGCATTGAAAAAGCCCATGATGCCTTTGCGCACCAAGGGCTCGCCGCCCGTAATGCGCAGTTTGCGCACCCCAAGCCCGATAAAGGCACTACACAGACGATCCAGCTCTTCCAGCGTCAGAAGATCCTTCTTGGGCAGAAAAGTCATGTTTTCAGACATGCAATATGTGCAGCGAAAATCGCACCGATCCGTCACGGACAAGCGCAGATAGGTTACGGGGCGGTGAAAGGGGTCAACAAGCTTGGGCGTTTCCATGTGGCGAGCCTAATGCGGGGCAAGAGAACGCGCAAGACACGCTCGTGTCATTTCAACCGTTGAAAGCAGACCGGATTTGCGCCAGTTTGCTGGTATGAAACAGATAATCTTATTCTCCGCTGCTTGTCTTGCCGTCACAGGTTGTGCCGGTGTGGACATGAACAACATCCTGCCATCGCCACCCCATCTGCGCGAGGCACCAGCCGCGCCGGCCGTGGCCCCCAATGCGCCTCCGGCCAATGCGACCACGGTCGATGAATTCGATACGGCCAGCGAAGGTGAAAAGGTGGCTGCCTTGTCGGTGGCGCCAACCCCGGCTGGTGCTCTGGGCACAACGGTTGCAAATCTGGGTGACCCAACGGTGCCGGGCTTTTGGGTCGAAACACCTTTGGTTACCAGCGTTACCGAAGGCCGGGTTCAATCTAAAGCCACCGGAAGAACCGTTAAAGTGACGTTGAAACCTACAACAACTGGCGGCAGCCGGATTCTCAATCTCGGCCCTACAGCTGTTGGATTTGGACCTGTCCGGGTTGCATGAATTGGTGGTCTTCGAATCGTGAAGACCACTTCGGACGCGGAGTGGCTGTCACTTGGCCGCAAACGCAAGCTGGTCTCGCCATGGGCGTCATGGCGGGACATGCAGGCCGCGTTCAAATGGAATATCCCCAATCAGTTTAACATCGCCGAACGCTGTTGTGACAGCTGGGCCTCGGTCGATCCCGCGCGCATCGCCCTGACCCATGTGGCGCAGGATGGCTCTGCACGTGATTGGAGCTTTGGGGCGTTGAAAGATGCCTCGGACCGGTTTGCATCTGTTCTGCGCGATGCTGGACTGGGCAAAGGGGACAGGGTCGCTGTTCTTCTGGGGCAAGGGCCAGAAGTGTTGATCACCCATTTCGCGGCCTACAAACTGGGCGCTGTTGTGCTGCCCCTGTTCACCTTATTTGGTGCTGATGCCTTGGCGTATCGCTTGTCGGACAGTGGTGCCAAGATTGTGGTCACGGACCAAGAAAATTCAGCCAAGCTGGCTGACATCCGATCCGAACTTCCGGGGCTTGAGGCTGTGTTCTCGCTCCAACCCAGTGAAGGGGCATTGCCTTTCTGGGATTTGCTGGAAGCTGCGACACCGTTGCCTGAACCCGTTGATACTGCAGCAGAAGATCCAGCCGTGATGATCTACACGTCCGGCACGACAGGTCCCCCGAAAGGTGTGCTTCATGCCCATCGTTTCTTGCTGGGCCATCTGCCTTGCGTCGAGACTTACAACGAAGATTTCCCGCAAGCAGGCGACAAGGGCTGGACACCAGCGGACTGGGCGTGGATCGGGGGCTTGATGGATTTGGCGCTGCCGTTTCTCTATTTCGGTGTTCCAATAATAAGCCACAGGATGCGCAAGTTCGAGGCGGAGGCAGCTTATCGCCTGATGGCGGAACATAAGGTTCGCAATCTATTCATGCCGCCCACCGCGTTGAAATTTTTGCGCCAGTCAGACGCGCTTCCAGTTGATGTAAGCATCCGGTCAATCGGATCAGGCGGCGAAAGCCTTGGGTCTGGACTGCTCGATTGGGCCGACAATGTATTAGGTGTTAAAATAAACGAGTTTTACGGCCAGACTGAATGCAATCTGGTTTTGTCCTCGGTCGCTGGGGCCATGCACGTTAAGCCCGGTAGTATGGGGCAAGCCATTCCGGGCCATGAGGTCACGCTTTTGAAAGCGGACGGGCGCGAATGCGACCCCGGTGAGATGGGAGAGATCGCCGTGCGCGTTGGCGACCCGGTGATGTTCTTGCACTATTGGAACCTGCCCGAAAAAACCGCCCAGAAAACAGCGGGCGGCTGGCTGCGTACCGGTGATTTGGCGACGCAGGACGCGGATGGGTATTTCACCTTTGCCAGCCGTGATGATGATGTCATCACCTCGGCCGGGTATCGGATTGGCCCGACCGAGATCGAAAACTGCTTGATGACCCATCCTGATGTGGTCAGCGCGGCCGTGATTGGCGTGCCAGACCCTTTGCGCACCGAAGCTGTGAAGGCTGTGGTGGTTTTGCGCACAGGCGTGCCGCAAGAGGGTCTGGCAGATGCCTTAAAGCAGCTGGTCCGCGACCGGATCAGCCCACATGTGGCGCCGCGCATCGTCGAATTTGTTGACGCGTTGCCGATGACGGCAACGGGCAAGATCATGCGACGAGAGCTGCGGGACCGGTAACCAAGGCGCCCGACCAAAGTCACTTGTACAAGCTAAATCGGGTCGACCGAGGTCCGCTTGGTCAATCTTCGTCTGTTTGTGGGGGATCGTCCCGCTTTGGGCCCCAGCTTTCCTCGCGCAACTTCCGCTTCTCGGCTCTCCACTTGTCCTTGGCTTCTTTCTGAAGCTGGGCGGGTGGGGGCAGATGCTTGCGCGCCTCTTTCAAGGCAAAGGGTTGTAGCGTTTTCGCGTGTGGCTTCAGGAACGCTCGTGCCCGATCAGGATCATGTTTCGACAGATCACGCACCCACCAAGCGATGGCTTTCTGAATGAACCATTCTGGGTCTGATACATAGCCATTCGCCCAGCCCAGAACACGATCGCGGATCGCGATGTCCTGAGGTTTGGGATTGTTTTGTTTGGTCCAGGGCAGGGTGATGACAAGGGCCGCACGACGCGTCCACATGTGATCCGAGCGCGTCCACGCCTCGACCGCGTCTATGCGCGACGGATCAGCCATCAACCGTTTCTGCCCCGCCATACAAACGTGATCCGCAATTGCCCAGCTGTCGAAATCGGGCACCCAGCTTTGGATCAGGTCCCATACGGCCTGATCAGGACGTATGCGGGCCTGTGTCAGCAGCTTCGCAGCTGCGATACGCGCCTCGAAAATATCGGTTTTCCAAAGCTGGTCGGCCAGACTAACGCGTTCTTCAACGGTCAAGTCCTGACGCCAGGCTTTGGTCAAATCGTTGATCGCAGGGTTTGGGATGCCCAAAACCTCGCGCGTTTGTTTGTGATAGTCCTTTTGCCCTTCGGCGCGGCCAGGTTCGATCTGAGCCTTAAGCGCGGCCAGCGCATTATCTAATGTCATTCTACCGTCACCGATTTGGCCAGATTGCGAGGTTGATCCACATCGGTGCCTTTGGCAATCGCTGTGTGATAGGCCAACAGTTGGGCTGGAACAGCGTAAAGGATGGGCTGGATCAATTCAGGGGCTTCCGGCAGGGAAAGAGTTTGCCACACGCCGTCTCCGGCGTCGTTTGCAGCACGAGAGTCCGAGACCAGAACAACGCGCCCACCGCGTGCCATGACCTCTTGCATGTTAGAAACCGTCTTATCGAACAGCCCGTCATGCGGTGCCATTACCACGACGGGCGTGAACTTGTCGACCAGTGCAATGGGGCCGTGCTTTAGCTCGCCCGAGGCATAGCCTTCAGCGTGTATATAGCTGATTTCCTTCAGCTTTAATGCACCTTCAAGCGCCAATGGGAACATTTGACCGCGTCCAAGGAACAGCACGTCACGTGCTTCGGCCAGCTTGTCAGCGATCGCTTTCGTGGCTGTGTCGATGGTCAGAGCATGGCTCATCAATCCCGGAAGCTGACGCAGTTCCGACAAGTGCTGGGCCAGTTCAGCATCATCCAGATGGCCACGCTCATGCGCGGCTTTCAACGCCATGATTGCAAAGCAAGTCAGCTGACAGGTGAAGGCTTTTGTCGATGCAACGGACACTTCGATGCCGGCAAGGATTTCAACCGCAACATCGCTTTCACGCGCGATCGAGCTTTCGGGCACATTGATCAGTGACAGGATCTTGTCAGCCTTCCCCGCAGTATAGCGAAGTGCTGCAAGGGTATCCGCGGTCTCGCCCGATTGGCTGACGAAGACACCCAGAGTGTTGGGGGCAAAAGGGGCCTCGCGATAGCGGAATTCGGACGCGACATCGATGTCGACGGGTAGGCGCGCATAGCGTTCGAACCAATATTTCGCCACAAGTCCCGCGTAATAGGCCGTGCCGCAGGCCACGATGGACAGGCGATCCACTTTCGTGAAATCGATCCCGTCCAATTCCATGGTGATCTTGTCGCCCTCGATGTAGGTCTCGATCACATCGCCGACAACAGTGGGCTGTTGGGCGATTTCTTTGGCCATATAGTGCTTGTACCCGTCTTTTTCGATCCGGGCTGCGTCAAGTTTCACTTGCTTCATTTGACGATTGGCGCGACGGCCCGCACCGTCAAAAATCTCTGCGCCTGAGCGGGTTACAACAGCCCAATCACCCTCTTCCAAATAGGTGATCTTGTCAGTCATTGGGGCCAGAGCAATAGCGTCCGATCCCACAAACATCTCGCCTTCACCATGACCAATCGCCAAGGGGCTGCCTTTGCGTGCCGCGATCATCAGATCATCTTCGCCGTCAAAAAGGAAACACAGCGCGAAGGCTCCGTCCAGTTTTGCCAAAGTCGCCTCGACCGCGTCTTTGGGGGATTTGCCTTGCGCGACAAAGTGCTGTGCAAGCAACGCAACAGTTTCTGTGTCGGTCTCGGTTTCGAACTCAAGACCCTCATTCGCCATCTCTTCGCGCAATTCGCGGAAGTTTTCGATGATCCCATTATGAACCACCGCAACTGAACCCGCGCGATGCGGGTGGGCGTTGTCTGCTGTCGGCGCACCATGGGTGGCCCAGCGGGTATGTCCGATGCCGGATTTGCCGGCCAACGGTTCATGCACAAGCTTGTCCGACAGGTTCACCAGCTTGCCAACAGCCCGCCGACGGCCCAATCGTCCTGCATCGTTGATCGTTGCGATCCCCGCGCTGTCATAACCGCGATATTCCAGCCGTTTCAGCGCCTCGACCAGAATGGGCGCAGCTTCGTGACTGCCTAAGACCCCTACAATACCACACATTTTCAGGATCCTTTCTGACGTTTGGCCTTAACAGCCTTTAACTTTTCGAACAATTTAACAGCAAGACCGGGTTTGATCTCTAATTTGGGGCGGGCGATGGCCATAGCTTCGGCCGGGATGTCTTTGGTGACAACCGTACCTGTTGCGGTCATGGCATCATCACCGACCGAGACAGGAGCCACCAGACATGTGTTCGACCCGATAAATGTACGCGCACCGATGTCTGTGTGGTGTTTCATCACGCCATCATAGTTACACGTGATGGTGCCTGCGCCGATATTCGCGCCTTCTCCAACACGCGCATCACCGACATAGGACAGGTGGTTCACCTTGGCGCCTTCTTCGATCTGAGCGTTTTTGATCTCGACAAAATTACCGACCTTGGCGTGCTCGGCCAGCTCTGCTCCGGGGCGCAGGCGCGCATAAGGCCCCACCACACCGCCACGCGAAACGTGGCACCCTTCAAGGTGCGAGAACGCGCGGATACGTGCTTCGCTTTCGACCGTCACACCGGGGCCAAAGACCACATTTGGTTCGACGATTGCGTCACGTCCAATCACTGTATCATGCGCGAAATAGACGGTGTCGGCTGCGATCAACGTTACACCGTTTTCAAGCGCCTCGGCGCGGGCGTGCCTTTGGAAAATCTGCTCTGCGGCTGCGAGTTCCGGGCGTGAGTTGATGCCCAGTGTTTCGGCCTCTTCACAGGTGACGACGCGTGCGGTCAGTCCCTTGTTTCGGGCCACTTCGATGATGTCTGTCAGATAGTACTCGCCCGAGGCATTGTCGTTTCCGACCCCGTCAATTAGGTTGAACAGGTCGCTCGCTCTAGCGGCAATTACACCGCTATTGCAGAGCGTTACGGTGCGCTCCTCATCCGACGCATCTTTAAATTCAACGATGCGTTCAAGCGCCCCATCGTTGACGATCAACCGGCCATAACGCCCCGGGTCTGCGGCTTCAAACCCCAACACCACAACGTCAGCGCCTGCAGCGCGCTCGGCGGCCATAGCTTCAAGCGTTTCAGGGCGAATGAAAGGTGTATCGCCATAAAGAACGATCGCGTCCCCATCGAACCCATCCAGCGCGGATCGGGCTTGCGCAACCGCATGCCCAGTGCCCAATTGTTCTTCTTGCACGGCAATCATAATTTCAGGGTCCAGATCGGTCGCAGCCTTCTGCACCAATTCGGCCCCGTGGCCGACCACCAGCACAGCACGGTCTGGTGCTAACGAAGCCCCGGATGCAAGCGCATGTGCAAAAAGCGGCGCGCCGGCCACCTCGTGCATAACCTTGGGAAGATCTGAATTCATCCGTGTTCCCTTGCCAGCGGCAAGGACAATTAGGGCTGTCGCCATATCGATCTGCTCTTTCAATTTCTTTTGGCCCGTTTTACCCCTTGGGGCGCGGCTCGCAAGTAAAAGACGTTCAATTAACCTTACGCGAGGTTACAGACTTCGGCGAGGAATTGCCAAAAAGGATCATCAGCATGACGCATAGTAACGGCAAACGCACAGTGATTTTTGATCTGGATGGCACTCTGGCGGATACGTCGGGGGATCTGATCGCCTCAGCGAATGCGTGTTTTCATGCTTTGGGGCAGGGTAGGCCTTTGGACCCGATCGCGGATGCGCTGACCGCATTTCATGGCGGGCGGGCCATGTTGCGCTTGGGTTTCGAGCGCCTGAACGGTGAAGCCGACGAAGCGGCTGTAGATCGGGAGTTTCCGAACCTTCTGAAGGCATATGAGGCCGACATAGATCGCCATACGGTGCTTTACCCCGGTGCGATGGATGCGGTCGGGCGGTTGCATGGCGCAGGCTATGCGGTGGGTATCTGTACGAACAAGCCCGAAGGTTTGGCGCGGTTGCTGTTGTCACGACTGGGCATTCTAGAAAGCTTCACGTCTTTGATCGGAGCGGATACTTTGCCCACGCGAAAACCCGACCCGGCCCCGTTTGTGGCGGCAGCGCGTCAGGCGGGCGGTGATCCCAACCGGGCGCTTCTGGTCGGGGATACGGTGACGGATCGCGATACGGCCAAAGCCGCCGGAGTGCCTTGCATCCTTGTCGGATTTGGCCCCGAAGGCGCTGGCGTCGCAAGGTTGGCCCCCGAAGCGATGCTGGATCACTATGACGGGTTGGACGCAACGGTGGCGCAGCTGATCGGATAGGCCGGCGATTGCAGCCCATTGACGCCAAAGCACCACGCGCGCAGTGTCAGCCAATGAAAGAACGATTCACCGGAAATTTCACCCAGCAAGAAGCCATCCCGGATGAGGGGATCAAAGCTGCGCTGGACGTATTAAACCACGGCAGACTGCATCGATATAATGTGGCTGATGGCGAGGTTTCGCATGCCGCCCTGCTAGAGCAGGAATTTGCAGCGTTTATGGGCTCAAATTATGCGCTTGCTGTATCCTCTGGCGGATATGCGATTGCGACGGGGTTGCGGGCTGTCGGCGTGGGGCCGGGGGATCGGGTTCTAACAAATGCGTTCACGCTGGCCCCTGTGCCGGGTGCGATTGCTTCCATCGGCGCGACCCCCGTTTTTGTCGAGGTGACCGAGGCGCTGACCATCGATTTGGATCATCTGGCCAAGATTTTGGCAGAGCAAAACGCACCACGCATTCTACTGCTGTCCCACATGCGGGGTCATATCTGCGACATGGACCGGCTTATGCAAATCTGTGATGCGGCAGGTGTTAAAGTGATCGAAGATTGCGCCCATACCATGGGCGCGCGTTGGAATGGCACCCTGTCTGGCCGCCATGGCGTGATGGCTGCTTATTCCACGCAAACCTATAAGCACGCGAATTCGGGCGAGGGTGGGTTGCTGATCTCGGACGACCCGGACCTCATGGCGCGCGCCATCATCTTGTCAGGCAGCTATATGCTGTACGAACGCCACTTGGCTGGGCCACCGCCCGAGGCCTTTGAGAAGATCAAATACATCACGCCCAATATCTCGGGCCGAATGGACAATCTGCGGGCCGCAATCTTGCGTCCGCAACTTGCGAATCTGGACAGCCAATGCGCGGCTTGGAATGCGCGCTATCGGGCGGTTGAGGAAGGGTTGCGAAACACGCCCGGCCTGACGGTGATCGACCGCCCCGAAGCCGAAGATTATGTTATGTCCTCTTTCCAATTCCTGTTGTTGGATTGGCGCGAGGAAGCGGTGGCCAATGTGATCGCACGATGTGCAGATCGGGGTGTAGAGCTGAAATGGTTCGGCGGCGCAGAACCCCAAGGGTTTACAAGCCGTTATGACAGTTGGCGCTATGCTGATACGCCGGTATTGCCCAAGACGGACCGGATATTGAAAGCTGTGTTGGACCTGCGTCTGCCGCTGACCTTTACAGTCGACGACTGCAAGTTGATTGCGCGTATTATTCGCGACGAGGTGGCGATTTCATTTCACAAGAAATGATGTGGGTCTGCAGCAGGGAAATCCTTTTTACAAAGGTTTGTATTGGCTTGGTTTTTGCTGTTTGGATATATCCGAAGAGATAACTGGCCCTATTGAGGGCTATTTTGCTGACCTAGGGTAACTCAATTCAGGCGAGAGCGGCGGAAGACCGGGAACGACTGAATGTAGAACCAAATAGGGACTCAAGTTATGGAAAACACCGTACTTTTGGCAGTAGACGGCAGTGACGGTTCAAGCCGTGCGCTTGATCATGCAATTGCCAGAGCCAAACAAGGTGGGGCCAAAGTGGTCGTCGCTTATGTGATCGAATGGTCGCCTTATTCATTCAATACTCCAGAAGAAAACGCCCAACGGCATAGCCGTCGGGAATTTGAAATCGAACGCGCAAACTCTGATATTGTTGCGCCAGCGCTTGCGCGCGTCGAGGGCGAAGGCTTGGTTTGTGAAGGCATCGTTCGTCACGGCCCGCCAGCAGAAACCTTGATCGACATCGCCAAAGAATGTGGTGCGGCGCAAATCCTGATCGGCCGCCGAGGCAATAGCGGCCTGAAGTCGCTTCTGTTTGGCAGTGTCGCAGGGAACCTGATTCAGACGGCCCCTGTGCCGGTCGTCGTCGTTCCCTGATCTTTGAAACTCAGTTTCCGGAGGTGCATTATGAAACGCATCCTGCTTTTTCTATTCGCGGCAATTTTGTTTGCCGGACCGGCCCAAGCTGGCATTGACGAAACCATCAACAATATTACGGCTCCGATCGCCACGTTCATCGGCAATGTAGTATTCTTTAAAGTGCCAATTGCTGGGGCAAATCTTCCCTTGGTCGTGCTTTGGCTGGTAATCGGCGCGGTGTTCTTCACCATCTATATGGGGTTTGTAAACCTGCGTGGTTTCAAACATGCCATCTCGCTGGTCAAAGGCGACTATGCGGATCCCAACAGCGCAGGTGAGGTTTCGCACTTCCAAGCGCTGGCAACGGCTGTATCCGGTACCGTCGGTATTGGTAACATCGGTGGGGTCGCGGTTGCGGTGACCGTCGGTGGGGCCGGAGCGACATTCTGGCTGATCGTCGCGGGCTTTCTGGGCATGTCCACCAAGTTCGTCGAATGTACCTTGGGTGTAAAATACCGAAACGAGAACCCGGATGGTTCTGTTTCTGGTGGCCCGATGTATTACCTGAGCAAAGGCTTTGAAGAGCGTGGGATGGTAGGCTTCGGCAAGTTTATGGGCACCTTCTATGCCATCGGTATCTTCATCGGTGCCTTGGGCATCGGCAACATGTTCCAGTCGAACCAAGCCTATGTTCAGCTGAACACCGTCGCCGGAGGTTCTTTGGACGGCTATGGCTGGTTGGTCGGACTGATCCTTGCGGCTGTCGTATTCTCGGTCATCATCGGCGGTATCAAATCCATCGCCCGTGTGACTGAAAAAGTCGTGCCGTTCATGGCTGTCTTCTACTGTGTGTTCGCGATCATCGTGATTTTGATGAACTTTTCCTCGATCCCAATGGCTGTCAGCAACATCTTCACCGGTGCGTTCACCGGCGAGGGCGTGACCGGTGGTGCCCTGGGTGCCCTGATCATTGGCTTCCAGCGTGCGGTCTTCTCGAATGAAGCTGGTATTGGTTCTGCGTCGATCGCCCACGCCGCTGTGCGCACGGACGAGCCTGTTACCGAAGGTTATGTTTCGCTGCTTGAGCCGTTCATTGATACCATCGTGATCTGTACCATCACCGCTTTGGTGATTGGGACAAGCCAAGTTGCTGATCCCAACTTTGCAGGGGATGCAACAGGCGTCGCCATGACGTCAGCTGCGTTTGAGCGTCAAATCAGCTGGTTCCCAGTGCCCTTGGCCTTCGGAGCGCTGCTCTTTGCCTTCTCGACCATGATCTCGTGGTCATACTACGGGTTGAAGGGTTGGACCTATCTGTTCGGTGAAGATCAAACCTTGCAGACGGTCTATAAGCTGATTTTCTGTGCCTTCGTGGCTCTGGGCTGTGTTGTTCAACTTGGTCCGATCTTGGACATCTCGGATGCGTTGGTCTTCCTGATCTGTGTGCCGAACATCCTTGGGCTCTACTTCCTAGCGCCCATCGTGAAGCGCGAGATGCAGAAGTATCAGGCCAAGCTGGACAGCGGTGAGATCAAGAAGTTCAAACACTGATCTTTCCTGAAGAAAGTAAGAAGGCCCTCGTTGGAAAGCGGGGGCCTTTTTTGTTGGGGAAAGATAGGAAGGAGCCGTTTCTTAAAGTCGCATCGCTGATCGCGAATGTCAGCTCGAAGAAGGCAGAGAATTGCGTGGTTTTGCATATGCATACATAAACACGCAGAGGATTGAGGTGATTAATGTCGGAACGTGACCCTTTATGGAAAAGTCAAAACTGGCGTTCTGTCGCAGCGGCATTCCTTCTTAATGGTCTTTTGTTCGGCGCTTGGGCGTCTCGCGTGCCCGCATTCAAAGACAGTTTCGGGTTAGAGTCTGCGGTACTTGGCGTGTTGCTTCTGGCGCTTGCGGGCGGGGCAATCGTGTCCTTTCCCTTTGCTGGTGGGTTGTCCGAAAAATGGGGGGCAGACCGGCTGACCTACTGGTGCGCCTGGGGCTATGCACCGGCGCTTGTTCTTTTAGCGATTGCTCCTTCGGTGTTCTCTTTGGGAGTTGCCTTGTTCATTTTTGGCGGATTTCATGGTGCGATGGATGTGGCGATGAATGGTTGGGGCGCTAAGGTTGAGGTAAGGCTGGGGCGCAGCACAATGTCGATATTCCATGCGATGTTCAGTCTGGGTGCAGGAATTGGTGCTGCCAGTGGTTATGTAGCAGCGCGGTTCGAAGTCTCAACACTTTGGCATTTTTTGCTTGTCGCGGTACTTGGCGGCATGGCGGCTATCGCAGTGATGAATAACTCTGGATTCTCAAGTGCCGAAAAGCAAAACTCGTCCGCTAGAAAGCCCTTTCTCTCGCTTCCCTCAGGATCGCTTTTCCTAGTGGGTTTAATAGCCTTTTCTGTCTCGATGGGTGAGGGTGCCATGGCAGATTGGAGCGCGGTGTTCCTGAGGGTGGTCACAGAAGTCGATGAGGCACGAGCAGCACTTGGCTATGCGGTTTTCAGTGTCCTGATGGTGCTTGCAAGACTTCTCGGAGGCATTGTCGTTGAACAGTTTGGACCTGTTGTCACTACGCGCGCCAGTGCCAGCATTGCATTCATCGGCCTCATGACTGCTATCCTTGGCGCTTCTTTTGTAACTGTCCTTATTGGGTTTGCCATGATGGGAATTGGTTATGCTGTTGTCATGCCGCTTGTGTTCTCGCGTGCGGCTGCCGACCCAAATACCTCCTCAGGACCTGCCATCGCCAGTGTTGCGACACTCGGATATGGTGGCATGCTTCTTGGGCCGCCCATCATTGGGTTCGCCGCCCAAATAGTGGGTATGCGCCTTTCGTTTCTGATCCTCGCGGCACTCGCTGTCATGGCATTTGCCTTGGCGAACCGGCTAAAGATTTCGCAAAACTGACATTCGGATTCTTGTGGAAGTCACAGTCAGCATTGCGGCTCTGAAACCGTTTAGGTGCGACTTAGACAGTGATGCCCATCCCCGACTTTCACCCTGCGACGTTGCGTCGTTATTGACGCGAATCGTGCTTTCGGCGCATTAACTGAACGAGCGTTCAATAATGCGATCTTAATGATCTGATCCGGAAGGAAGCGGCACATGTTCAACAACTCCATGAATTTCGACCTGGGCGAAGACGTCAATGCAATCCGCGAGATGGTGCACCGTTATGCGCAAGACCGGATCAAGCCAATTGCAGGCGAGGTCGACCAAAAAAACGAGTTTCCCAACGAGCTGTGGAAAGAGTTCGGCGAACTTGGCCTTTTGGGTGTGACCACGCCCGAGGAATACGGCGGGTCTGACCTGTCCTATCTGGCGCATGTTGTGGCGGTGGAAGAGATCGCGCGGGCCTCGGCCTCGGTCTCGCTGTCTTATGGCGCGCATTCGAACCTCTGCGTGAACCAAATTCGCCGCAATGCGACGGATGAGCAGAAAGCGAAATATCTGCCGAAGCTGTGCTCGGGTGAACATGTTGGCGCGTTGGCCATGTCGGAAGCGGGCGCCGGTTCAGACGTCGTGTCGATGAAACTGCGCGCAGAAAAGCGCAACGGGTATTACGTTCTGAACGGCACCAAGTTCTGGATCACCAACGGCCCCGACGCGGACACTCTGGTCGTCTACGCCAAAACTGATCCTGAAGCGGGCGCTAAGGGCATCACCACCTTCATCATCGAGAAAGGCATGAAGGGGTTCTCGACGTCCGAGCATTTCGACAAGATGGGGATGCGTGGATCAAACACCGCCGAGCTGATCTTTGAAGACGTGGAAGTGCCGTTTGAAAATATTCTGGGCGAGGAAGGCAAAGGCGTGAACGTGCTGATGTCGGGCCTTGACTACGAACGTGTGGTTCTGTCGGGCATTGGCACGGGCATCATGGCCGCCTGCCTGGATGAAATCATGCCCTATATGAAAGAGCGCAAGCAGTTTGGTCGCCCCATTGGGGAGTTCCAACTGATGCAGGCGAAGATTGCAGATATGTATACCGCGATGAATTCGGCCCGTGCCTATGTGTACGAGGTCGCCAAGGCCTGTGACCGCGGCGAGGTGACCCGTCAGGATGCCGCTGCCTGTGTGCTTTATGCGTCCGAAGAGGCGATGAAGCAGGCACACCAAGCGGTGCAGGCGATGGGTGGGTCGGGCTTCATGAACGAAAGCCCCGTTAGCCGCATCTTCCGTGACGCCAAGCTGATGGAGATCGGCGCAGGCACCTCGGAAATCCGCCGCATGCTGATCGGTCGCGAGCTGATGGGCGCGCAGTGATGCGTGCAGCGCCAACCGCTCTTTTCGCTCTCTTAGTCATGGCCAATTCGGCCATGGCGCAGGACGTGACTTACAGCTTCTATCCAACGACTGATTGCTTATCCGCGATGGGCGAGGATGATGATAAAATGCGTTGTGTGGGCTCTGCCGCCAACTACTGCATGGAAGCGACAGAAGGTGGAATGTCCACTGTTGGTATGTCGACTTGTTTAGGGCGAGAGCTTGAAGATTGGGATCGTCGCCTGAACAGGGCCTATGGCATCCTTATGACCCGCCTAAAGGCCCAGGACGAAGAGATGGCGGTGCTTGGCTCTGCCGCGCCCAAACAAGCCCCCGCGCTGAAAGAGATGCAGCGCGCGTGGATCACCTTCCGCGACACATCGTGTGACTACGAACGTACCAAATGGGGCGGGGGAACAGGCGGCGGTCCAGCTGCTGTGTCCTGCCATCTGTTTTTGACTGCACGCCAAGCCATGTCGTTGGAAAGCGACTTGAACGGTTATGGCGACCAAATCTGCAACCACGAAGGATGCTGAGATGAAACTAACTTCCCAAGCCACGCCCGGTTCCGAGGCCTATAAGGCCAATCGAGCGGGTCACCTTGACGCCCTAAAAACCGTAGCGGACGCTGCCGAAGCTGCTGTTGGCGGCGGTGGGCAGAAATCCCGTGACCGCCATTTAAGCCGTGGCAAGATGTTGCCGCGTGATCGGGTGTCGAACCTGCTCGATCCGGGTTCGCCCTTCCTTGAGGTCGGCGCGACTGCCGCCCATGACATGTATGACAACGCGGCCCCAGCGGCGGGCGTTGTGGCCGGGATCGGTCAGGTACACGGTCAGGAATGTATGATCGTATGCAACGACGCGACCGTGAAAGGTGGCACATATTTCCCGATGACGGTGAAGAAACACTTGCGCGCCCAAGAGATCGCGGAAGAGTGCAATCTTCCCTGCATCTATCTGGTCGACAGTGGTGGCGCGAACCTGCCGCAACAGGACGAGGTGTTCCCGGATCGCGACCACTTTGGCCGGATTTTCTACAATCAGGCCCGCATGTCTGCCAAGGGAATCCCTCAGATCGCGGTTGTGATGGGCTCCTGTACGGCTGGTGGCGCCTATGTGCCCGCCATGTCCGACGTGACGATCATTGTGAAAGAGCAGGGGACCATCTTCCTTGCCGGTCCGCCCTTGGTGAAGGCCGCAACGGGTGAGGTTGTGACAGCTGAAGACCTTGGTGGCGGAGACGTGCACACGCGCTTGTCTGGTGTCGCGGATTATCTGGCTGAAGATGACGCCCACGCTCTGGCTTTGGCCCGTCGTGCGGTGGAAAGCCTGAACCGTGAAAAACCGATCACGGTGAAGTGGCAGGAACCGGAAGAACCCGCTTATGACGCCGAGGAACTGCTGGGCGTCGTCCCCGCTGACCTGAAAACACCCTACGACATTCGCGAAGTGATCATGCGCATCGTCGATGGTTCGCGCTTTGACGAATTCAAGCCGCGTTTCGGAGAAACTCTGGTGACAGGGTTTGCCCATCTGAAGGGGTGCCCCATCGGGATCATCGCCAACAACGGCGTGATCTTCTCGGAAGCGGCCCAAAAGGGTGCGCATTTTGTTGAGCTCTGCAGTCAGCGCAATATCCCGCTGGTCTTCTTGCAAAACATCACCGGCTTCATGGTTGGCCGTAAGTATGAGAACGAAGGCATTGCACGTCACGGCGCCAAGATGGTGACAGCCGTGGCCACCACCAACGTCCCGAAGGTAACGATGGTGGTGGGTGGCTCTTACGGGGCTGGCAACTACGGCATGGCCGGTCGTGCCTATCAGCCCCGCTTCATGTGGTCATGGCCCAACTCGCGGATTTCCGTGATGGGCGGGGAACAAGCCGCGGGCGTGCTGGCGACCGTGAAACGCGATGGGATTGAACGCAAAGGTGGCGAATGGTCGGCAGACGAAGAAGCCGCGTTCAAGCAGCCCACCATCGACATGTTCGAAGAACAGAGCCATCCGCTCTATGCCTCGGCACGTCTGTGGGATGACGGAGTGATCGACCCGCGCAAATCGCGCGAGGTGTTGTACTTGTCGCTTCTGGCCGCATTGAACGCCCCGATCGAGCCGACGAAGTTCGGCGTGTTCCGGATGTAATCGGTGGATACGAACCTCGTCATATATTGCGGGCTGGCGCTCTTGATCCTCTACACGCTGGCAGAGCGCATCGCGCCTGTGCCGCGGGTCAGTGCGATTGATGGGTGTCAGCTTGGCTATGTCTATGACGGGGATACGGTCGAATTGAAATGCCCTGATCGAAAGCGCACTGCGCGGCTGGTTGGCTTTGATACGCCCGAGACGAAAGACCCGGGCTGCGCTGCCGAAAAGGCGCTGGGCGACAGGGCCACGGCCCGTCTGCGCCAGATCGTCAAAGGGGCGGACATCACAATGCGCCATGACGGTCACGACAAATATGGCCGTGAGCTGGTGCGCTTGTCGGCAGATGGGCGCGACGTTGGTGATGTGCTGATCAGTGAAGGCTTGGCCTTGGCCTATCGCGGCGGCTCGCGGGTCAACTGGTGTGACCGATTGAATTGAATTCTCGCCCGGTGCTGGGCGAACACATAAATGCGGGCCACGGCCCCACCCGAAGGAGGAACAGAGATGTTCACGAAAATCCTGATTGCAAACCGCGGCGAGATTGCCTGCCGCGTGATCGACACCGCCCGCAAACTGGGCGTGGCCACGGTTGCTGTTTATTCGGACGCGGACGCGAATGCGCGCCACGTACGCCTAGCGGACGAGGCGGTTCATATCGGTCCACCGCAACCGGCACAGTCCTACCTTCTGGGGGATCGGATCATTCAAGTCGCGCTTGATACTGGCGCGCAGGGCATTCATCCGGGATATGGCTTTTTGTCGGAAAACCCGGACTTCGTGGATGCGGTTGAGAAAGCTGGCCTGACCTTCATCGGTCCGTCGTCAGACGCGATCCGCAAGATGGGTCTGAAGGATGCTGCCAAGAAGCTGATGGTCGAGGCAGGCGTGCCTGTTGTGCCCGGTTATCACGGCGAGGATCAGGATCCAGCATTGTTGGCCGCCGAGGCTGATAAGATGGGCTATCCGGTGCTGATCAAGGCCGTGGCGGGTGGCGGGGGCAAGGGGATGCGTCGTGTAGACGACCCCGCTGACTTTGCGGATGCGTTGAAATCTGCGCAGGGCGAGGCTCAGACCGCCTTTGGCAATGCGGACGTGTTGGTTGAGAAATACATCCTTTCCCCGCGCCACATTGAAGTGCAGGTCTTTGGCGATGGCACTCAAGCGGTGCATTTGTATGAGCGGGACTGCTCGCTGCAACGTCGCCACCAGAAAGTCATCGAAGAAGCGCCAGCCCCCGGCATGACCGAAGAGGTTCGCGAGGCGATGGGCATGGCAGGTGTGCGTGCCGCCGAGGCTATTGGATATAAGGGCGCGGGCACGGTCGAGTTCATCGTGGACGGTGCAAATGGCCTGCGCACGGATGGGTTCTGGTTCATGGAAATGAACACCCGCTTGCAGGTCGAACACCCGGTCACGGAAGAAATCACCGGCGTCGATTTGGTGGAATGGCAGTTGCGTGTGGCATCGGGCGAGGGCCTGCCGCTGCAACAAGACGAGCTGTCGATCAACGGCCATTCCTTTGAGGCCCGCCTGTATGCAGAAGACGTGCCCAAAGGCTTCTTGCCCGCGACCGGCACGTTGACCCATTTGAAGTTCCCCGAAGGGGCGCGTGCGGACACTGGCGTGCGGGCAGGGGACACGATTAGTCCTTTCTATGATCCGATGATTGCCAAGCTGACGGTGCATGCCGGATCACGAGCCGCAGCGCTTAGAATGCTATCGTCCGCGTTGGCAAAAACCGAAGTTGCGGGCTCGGTCACCAACCTTGCCTTCTTGGGCGCGTTGACCCGTCACGAAGGATTTGCGAATGGCGACGTGGACACCGGCTTGATCGAGCGTGACCTTGAGGCGCTGACCCATGAGCCGGGCCCAACCATGTCAGATATCGGCGCGGCAGCGCTATGTGCACTGGACCTTTTGAAACGCAAAGGCACGGGCTTCACGATTTGGGGTGGGTTGAACCACTTTGTGACCTTGTCCCATGCGGAAGAAACCTATGACGTGGTGGTGACATCATTCGGGGCGGACCGTCATGTCATCACGGTTGGCGACGACAGTATCGAAGCTACATGCCTGAACGGGCAGTGGACGATGGGTGAAGACCGTGGGGCCCGTGTTGCGAAAGCGGGCAACGTGGTCACCGTGTTTGCCCAGTCTGGTCTTGAGTTCCACGTGGCCGATCCACTGGATCAGGATGCGGGTGCTGGTGCCGGGGCAGGCGTGATCGAAGCCCCCATGCCGGGTCTTGTGAAATCCGTCTTTGCGAAAGCGGGCCAAGAGGTGAAGGAAGGCGACCGTCTTGCGATCCTTGAAGCGATGAAGATGGAACATTCGCTTGAAGCGGCCCGCGACGGCGTGGTGGCCGAGGTGCTGTGCGCCGATGGTGATCAGGTCGAAGCTGGTGCACCTCTGATCCGTTTGGAAGACGAGGAGGAAGACGCATGATTTTCCGACTGCATCACGTTCAATACGCGCGCTCGATCCGGGTGCTCTGGCTGATCGAAGAGATCAGGTTGGAAGATACGCTGGGCCAAGCGCTGGAAATCGTCGAATACACCATCGGGTCGAAACAGATGTACGAAGGCGATCTGCCCAAGATCTCGACCGCGTCACGGGTGCCTGCGCTGGAAATTGGTGATGTGCGGATGAGCGAAAGTGGCGCCATCGTTCAATATCTGATCGAAGAATACGCCCCCGCGCTAGGTATCGCAGCAGGGCAGTCCGAGCGTACGGATTACCTGCAATGGATTCACTTCTCGGAAACGATGGCCAGTCTGATTGAGCAATTGAACCTGCAACTGGTTTTCTTGCGGCCACCTGCCAAGCCAAGTCCGATTGTGATCAAGCTGAATGTCGCGCGTCTGCGGCATACTCTGGTGGGGTTAGAAGCCCGGTTGGCAGGGCGTGACTGGCTGCTGGATTACGGGTTTTCTGGCGCGGATATCATGCTGGGGTTCAACCTTTTTGCGGTGCCTTACTATGTCAAGCTGGACGAGTTCCCGAACATCTTGGCCTACAAAGCGCGGATCGAGGCGATGCCGTCTTATCAACGGGTTGTGGAACGCGAAGGCGAACAGCGCTTTTATCAGCAGGATTTTTATCCTGTTCCCACTGAATGATGATGGTGGAATAAGTCATGGAATACGTTGAGATTTTCGAAGTCGGTCCACGTGACGGGCTGCAAAACGAGAAACGTCAGATCCCGACCGAGGAAAAGATCGCGTTGGTTGACCTGTTGTCAGGCGCCGGGTTCAAACGGATCGAGGTGGCCAGTTTCGTCAGTCCGAAATGGGTGCCGCAGATGGCAGACAGCGCTGATGTGCTGGCGGGTATCAAACGCGCGGCGGGCATATCCTACGCAGCGCTGACCCCAAACCTGCGCGGGTTCGAAGGTGCTGTGGCCGCGAAAGCCGACGAGATCGCAATCTTTGGCTCAGCCTCAGAAGGGTTTTCCAAGGCCAATATCAACTGCACAATCGCCGAAAGCCTTGAGCGGTTTCAGCCGGTGGCCGAGGCCGCCAAAGCGGCGAACCTTCCCATGCGTGGCTACATTTCCTGTGTAACGGACTGCCCCTATGACGGGCCGACCGATCCCGCGCAGGTGGCGTGGGTTGCGAAGGAACTGTTGGCGATGGGCTGCTATGAAATCTCGCTGGGCGACACGATCGGTCAAGCCACGCCGGACAGCATCTCGACCATGCTGGACGCGGTGCTGGGTGAAGGCGACGCGTCTAAGTTCGCAGGCCACTATCACGACACAAGCGGACGGGCTTGCGACAATATCGAGGCGTCGTTGGCGAAAGGGCTGCGCGTGTTTGATGCGGCGGTTGGTGGGTTGGGCGGTTGTCCCTATGCGCCGGGTGCGCAAGGCAACGTGGCAACCGAAGCGGTATATGACCGCGTGACAGCGTTGGGATATTCGACCGGGCTGGATCGGGACATTCTTGAAAAAGCCGCTGAAATGGCGCGGCAGATGCGGGCAGGGGACTAAACATGAGCTTTGAGACAATTTCGATCACGGTGGATGACCGGGGCGTGGCCACTCTGCTTTTGGACCGTGCAGACAAGCACAACGCCATGTCAGCCAAGATGATCGAGGAACTGACCGAGGCCGCCCACGCGTTAGGCGCGGATGACAGCGTTCGGGTCGTTATCCTGACAGGCGATGGCAAAAGCTTCTGTGCGGGTGGTGATCTGCGCTGGATGCAAGATCAGATGGCCGCTGACCCCGTGACACGGGGTGTCGAGGCCAAGAGGCTTGCTATGATGCTGAATGCGTTGAACGAGATGCCCAAGCCGCTGATCGCACGTGTACAGGGTCAGGCATTTGGCGGCGGTGTCGGCATGGCGTCCGTGTCGGATGTGTCCATTGGTGTCACTGGCGCGAAGTTCGGCCTGACGGAAACCCGTTTGGGCCTGATCCCGGCGACCATCGGCCCGTATGTGCTTGCGCGTCTAGGCGAAGCGATGGCGCGGCGTGTGTTCATGTCTGCCCGTATCTTTGATGCAGACGAGGCTGTGACGCTGGGATTGCTTGCCAAAGCGGTTGCACCCGAAGATCTGGACGCTGCCGTCGAAGCCGAAGTGAAACCCTATCTATCGGTCGCCCCCGGTGCCGTGGCCGAAGCCAAGGCGCTTGCGCGTCGGCTTGGCCCGCCGATCACGGAAGAGATCATAGACGAGACCATCGCAGGTCTTGTCGCGCGCTGGGAAAGTCCCGAAGCGCAAGAGGGCATCGCAGCGTTCTTTGAAAAACGCAAGCCAAGCTGGATCTGAGCTGATAGCCTGCTGACATGATGATGGCAGGTTATATCTATGCAGCCCTCATTGCGGTGCTGGTGTGCTTTCAGTTCTGTATGGCGATGGGAATGCCTTGGGGGCATCTTGCCAATGGCGGACGCTGGCGTGGAACGCTTCCACCTTTCATGCGCCTGGCGGCCATCGGGCAGGGCGGCATTCTTGTCTTCATGGGCATCGCCGTCACCACACAGGCTGGGTTGTTGCATGGATGGCCCGAGTGGACATTTTGGGTCGCTCTCGGCCTAACCATTCTGACAACTGTTGCAAATTGGGCAACACCATCGCGCGCTGAACGCCGGTTATGGGGCCCCGTCACATTGGTTTTGAGCATCGCTGCAATCACAATTGCCTTAGGCGAGAGCGCTGGCTTTTCAAGTGGGTGAGTCTCTCGAAACAGCAAGAAACGGTCAATCGACGCCATATTCACAAGGAAATCTTCCAGAAATTTGGATGAAACAGATTAACACGTGATGTAGTTTGGGAGGCTGTGAAAAGACCATTGGATCAAGAACCCCTTGCTTTTAAGCCTTTCGTGACAGGTTTTTATCCATGTGCGCGCTCTCATTCAAAAACGCGAATGCGAACGCCTGTTGGTTGACCCTGCAACAGTGCGACGGTAAACCGCAATGAGCTAGCGAAAGGCGGGTAAACCGCTTTAAAAGGAGCCACACGTGGAAGACCTTCTCAGGGAATACCTCCCCATAATCATTTTCCTCGGACTAGCCATTGTTATCGGCCTTGTGCTGATCCTCGCCGCAGTCGTGCTGGCAGTCCGAAATCCCGACCCCGAAAAACTCAGCGCTTACGAATGCGGTTTCAACGCTTTCGATGATGCGCGGATGAAGTTTGACAGCCGGTTTTATCTGGTTGCGATCCTGTTCATCATTTTCGATCTGGAAATCGCTTTCCTGTTCCCTTGGGCCGTGGCCTTTAAGGATGTCGGGTTGGTCGGGTTCTGGTCGATGATGGTGTTCCTGGCCGTTCTGACGATCGGCTTTGCTTACGAATGGAAGAAAGGGGCGCTCGAATGGGAGTGATGACCGGAGCCAACACGGCAGGCGGTGACCGCGAACACGCGACCCGTCTTCTGAACGATCAATTGGCCGACAAAGGCTTTTTGCTGACCACCACGGATGACATCATCAACTGGGCCCGGACCGGATCGCTGCACTGGATGACCTTTGGTCTGGCCTGTTGTGCGGTCGAGATGATGCACTCGGCGATGGCGCATTACGACCTTGAGCGTTTCGGCACCGCACCGCGCGCCTCCCCGCGACAGTCAGGATCTGATGATCGTGGCGGGTACGCTGACCAACAAGATGGCCCCTGCGCTGCGCAAAGTGTACGACCAGATGCCGGATCCGCGCTACGTGATTTCGATGGGGTCCTGCGCGAATGGCGGTGGGTACTATCACTATTCCTATTCAGTTGTGCGCGGCTGTGACCGCATTGTTCCGGTGGACGTCTATGTGCCCGGCTGCCCCCCAACCGCAGAAGCGCTGCTCTATGGCATCCTGCAACTGCAACGCAAAATCCGCCGCACCGGCACGATTGTGAGGTAAGCGATGAGCGATGCTCTGAACGAACTTGGCGCGACCATCGAAGCAAAACGCCCCGATTGCGTCCTAAGCTGGGATGTGACCCTTGATGAGCTGACCGTGAATGTGCCGCTGTCGGGCATTCCTGCTTTCATCGAGTTTCTGAAGAATGACAACGCCTGCAAGTTCTCGTCGCTGGTGGACATCACTGCAGTTGACCATCCCGAACGTGAAGCGCGTTTCGACATGGTTTATCATTTTCTGTCGATGTACACGAACCAGCGCATCCGCGTGAAGGTTGCCGTGCGCGAAGACGAGATGGTTCCATCGATCACCGAAGTTCATAAGTTGGCCAATTGGTTCGAACGTGAAGTCTTCGACATGTTCGGCATCCTGTTTTCAGGCCACCCGGATTTGCGCCGTATCCTGACGGATTACGGTTTCCGTGGATTCCCGCTGCGCAAAGATTTCCCAACCACCGGATATACCGAAGTGCGTTATGACGAAGTTGAAAAGCGCGTGGTGTATGAACCCGTGACGCTGACGCAGGACTATCGCCAGTTCGACTTCATGTCCCCATGGGAAGGTGCAAACTACATCCTTCCGGGTGACGAGAAAACGGAAGAGGCCGCAAAATGATGGACGGTTCCAAGGATTTCAATGACGCTCTAAGCGGCGAACAGAAGATCCGCAATTTCAACATCAACTTCGGGCCTCAGCACCCGGCCGCCCACGGCGTGTTGCGTATGGTGCTTGAGCTGGATGGCGAGATTGTTGAACGTGCTGACCCGCATATCGGACTGCTTCACCGCGGCACCGAGAAGCTGATGGAAAGCCGTACCTATCTGCAGAACCTGCCGTATTTTGACCGGTTGGACTATGTGGCCCCGATGAACCAAGAGCACGCTTGGTGCCTTGCGATCGAAAAACTGGCTGGTGTCGAAGTGCCGCGTCGGGCGCAGTTGATCCGCGTACTGTACTCGGAAATCGGCCGTATTCTGAACCACCTTCTGAACATAACCACTCAGGCGATGGACGTGGGTGCGTTGACTCCGCCGCTATGGGGCTTTGTCGAACGCGAAGCGCTTATGGGCTTTTACGAACGCGCCTGTGGTGCCCGTTTGCACGCGGCCTATTTCCGTCCCGGAGGCGTGCATCAAGACCTGCCGCCTGAACTGATTGATGACATTGAAACTTGGGCCCACCATTTCCCGTCGCGGATCAAAGATCTGGACGAGCTTCTGACTGAAAACCGTATCTTCAAGCAACGCAACGCCGATATCGGTGTGGTGAACGAAGAAGACATCCTTGATTGGGGTTTCTCGGGCGTGATGGTCCGTGGCTCGGGTCTGGCATGGGATTTGCGTCGTGCGCAGCCTTACGAATGCTATGACGAGTTTGAATTCCAGATCCCCGTTGGCAAAAACGGTGACTGCTATGACCGTTACCTTGTGCGGATGGAAGAGATGCGCCAGTCGCTGTCGATCATCCTGCAAGCGGTTGAGAAATTGCGCGCCCCTGAAGGGCAGGGCGATATTCTGGCCCGTGGCAAGCTGACCCCGCCCAAGCGCAGCGACATGAAGCAGTCGATGGAAAGCTTGATCCACCATTTCAAACTGTACACCGAAGGCTTCAAACTGCCTGAGGGTGAAGTGTACGCCGCCGTTGAAGCGCCCAAAGGCGAATTTGGCGTGTATCTGGTGTCGGACGGGTCCAACAAACCCTACCGCGCTAAAATCCGCGCGCCGGGATTCTTGCATCTTCAGGCCATGGACTACGTGGCTGGAGGCCACCAACTGGCCGACGTCGCCGCCATCATCGGTACAATGGACGTCGTGTTTGGGGAGATCGACAGGTGACAATGGAACTCACACGTTACTGGCTCGAATTCTCCGAACCGCGACCGCGGTCCGCTTCAATTGGAGTAGGAGTGACAGCGATTGATGAAGAGGATGCAGTTAACTTAGTTTCAAGCGTACTTTCGATACGTGCTGGAATCGCTAAGATCCACGCGGATATCGACGTACGCGAACTCGATCAAAATCACGTAATTCCAAATATGGGTACCCCCTCGGACAGAGGTGTTTGGTTCCCACTAACTTGAAGAGCGGATGACACATGCTACGCCGTTTGCATCATGAACAGCCCGAAAGCTTTGCTTTCACGCCCGCCAACTTTGCTTGGGCGGAAGGGCAGATTACGAAGTTTCCCGAGGGGCGTCAGGCCTCTGCGGTGATCCCGCTTTTGTGGCGTGCGCAGGAACAAGAAGGCTGGCTGACCAAGCCCGCAATTGAAGCTGTCGCGGACATGCTGGATATGGCCTATATCCGCGTGCTGGAAGTGGCCTCGTTTTACTTCATGTTCCAACTGCAACCGGTTGGGTCTGTGGCTCATATTCAGGTTTGCGGCACCACGGGTTGCATGATCTGCGGTGCAGAAGATCTAATCGCGATTTGCCGCGAAAAGATCGCCGACAAAGCGCATGTTGTATCTGACGACGGCAAGCTGAGCTGGGAAGAGGTCGAATGCCTTGGTTCCTGCACCAACGCGCCAATGGCCCAGATCGGTAAGGACTATTACGAAGACCTGACGGCTGAGACGTTTGGCAAGATCATTGACGAGCTGCGCGCTGGCAATGTGCCGACCCCCGGCCCGCAAAACGGTCGCTACGCGGCAGAGCCTTTGTCGGGCCTGACCTCGTTGACCGAATATGACAGCGGCAAGACGCAGTATAACGCGTCGGTTCAGCTGGCGACCGATATTGGTGACACGGTGAAGCGTATCGACGGGACGGAAGTTCCGTTGTTGACACCTTGGCTGGGCAAGGACGGCAAAGCCGCCGGTCGCGAAGCCGCTGCTCCGACGCCGAAAGCGCGCGCAACCGGAAAAACCGCTGCTCAGCAGGCCAAACCGGCCGCCAAGAAAGCAGCAGCCAAGACGGCCGCACCAAAGAAAGCAGCCGAAAAGAAAACCGCCGCAAAGGCGCCTGCAAAGGCGACCAAAGCCGCAGCTGCCCCCGCAGCCTCCGGCAAGGCGAAGAAACCACGCACCATGAAGGCCCCCCACAAGTCGGGAGCGGACGACCTGAAACAGCTGAAGGGCGTAGGCCCCAAGCTGGAAGGCGTCCTGAATGGCCTTGGCTTCTGGCATTTCGACCAGGTTGCCAAATGGGGTGCAGACGAGATTGCCTGGGTTGACGATCAACTGTCCTTCAAAGGACGGATTGAGCGCGATGGTTGGGTAGAGCAAGCCAAAGTTCTGGCAGATGGTGGCGAGACCGAGTTCTCGTCCAAGGTCAAGAAGGGCAAGGTCTACTAAGCACCGTGAAGGAGAAACAGGTATGTTCAAGAACGCGAATTATCATAAGTGCAAGAAAAGGCAGACAAATGCCTCCGCGCAAGCGCGTTCTTTCGTGATGTCCAAAATCAACAACAGGGATAAGGGACAATGAGTAACAACACCGGATTTTTTACTTGCAAGCGGACATGCTGGATTGTCGGCGGTCTAATCGGATTTGCACTATGGCTGATGATCTCTGGGATCGTCGGGTTCATTGTAGGTCTGATTGCAGCTGTCGCTTTGGCATTCCTGCTTCAAAAGCTGTTCTGTAGCGAGGTTGAAGTGACCTCGGGCGCAGCAGTTGCTTCGACAACCGCTGCTGCCGCTGTTGGCGCAGGCGCTGCCGCCGCGACAAGCGCAGCATCTGCTTCAGCGGCCAATGCCGCCGCCAGCACAACGCCCGCTTCGGCACTTGATGCAAGTACGGCGGCCGAGGCTTCGAAGCCTGCGAAAGCTGCGGCACCGAAAGCAAAAAGCAAATCGGCAGCGAAACCTGCTGCAAAGTCTTCTGCAAAGTCTTCGGCGGCCAAACCAGCTGCAAAGACTGCTGCGAAACCTGCGGCTAAGAAGCCCGCAGCCAAAGCTTCGGCAGCTAAGAAACCTGCGGCTAAGTCCGCGGCAGCCAAGCCTGCTGCAAAGACTGCGACTAAGGCTACGACTAAGACGGCGGCCAAGAAACCCGCAGCGAAAAAGACTGCTGCAAAGACTGCAACTAAGTCTGCGACTGCGACGAAGGCTGCGGCAAAGAAACCCGCTGCCAAGTCGACCAAATCCGCTGCCAAGGCAACGTCTTCCAAAGCCGCGGCACCTGCTGCAGCTACAGGCAAGGCCAAGAAGCCGCGCACGATGAAAGCGCCGCGCAAGTCTGGTGCGGATGATCTGAAGCAGTTGAAGGGTGTTGGCCCGAAGCTGGAGCAGACTTTGAACGGCCTTGGTTTTTGGCATTTCGATCAGGTTGCCAAATGGGGCGCAGACGAGATCTCTTGGGTTGACGACAACCTAAGCTTCAAAGGCCGGATCGAACGTGATGGCTGGGTAGAACAGGCCAAGACTCTGGCTGACGGCGGAGAGACTGAATTCTCGTCCAAAGTCAAAAAGGGCAAGGTCTACTAAGGAATGAGAATGGCAACCGACCCACAAAATAGGACCGGAAATCAAGGGCGTTTGGCGGCTATCGTCATCGCTTTGACCGGTGCGCTGTGGGTCGGTGGCACTTTCGCGGGCAATTCACTGGGATGGTCAAACCGGACCATGGCTTTGGTGGATTTGCTAGCGCTGGCCGGGTTCGGTTTCGGACTGGCCGTAACGTTTCGGATCTGGCGTCAGCGCCGGACGGATGAAGGATAGAAGCGAATGCTGCAGGATAAAGACCGGATCTTTACCAACCTCTATGGCATGCACGAACGCACCCTTGCGGGCGCGAAAAGCCGCGGCCACTGGGACGGCACAGCCGGGATCATCAAAAAGGGTCGCGAGTGGATCATCGAACAGATGAAAGCCTCGGGTCTGCGTGGTCGTGGTGGTGCGGGTTTCCCGACCGGTCTGAAATGGTCCTTCATGCCGAAAGAAAGCGACGGGCGTCCGGCCTATCTGGTCATCAACGCAGATGAATCCGAACCCGGTACCTGTAAAGACCGCGAGATCATGCGCCATGATCCGCATACTCTGATTGAAGGCGCGGTGATCGCGTCGTTCGCGATGAATGCGAACACGGCTTATATCTACATCCGTGGCGAATTCATTCGGGAGCGCGAAGCGCTTCAAGCCGCCATTGATGAAGCCTATGACGCCGGCCTTTTGGGTAAAAACGCGGCGAAATCCGGCTGGGATTTTGACCTGTTCCTGCATCACGGGGCGGGCGCTTATATTTGCGGTGAAGAAACCGCGCTGATCGAAAGCCTTGAGGGCAAAAAAGGCATGCCGCGCATGAAGCCGCCGTTCCCGGCGGGCGCGGGTCTTTATGGCTGCCCGACCACGGTGAACAACGTGGAATTTATCGCCGTTGTCCCGACCATCTTGCGCCGTGGGCCGGAATGGTTTGCGGGCTTTGGTCGTCCGAATAACGCGGGTACCAAACTGTTTGGTATCTCGGGCCACGTGAACAACCCTTGTGTGGTTGAAGAGGCGATGTCGATCAGCTTTGAAGAACTGATTGAAAAGCATTGCGGCGGCATTCGCGGCGGCTGGGACAACTTGAAAGCGGTTATTCCGGGCGGCTCGTCCGTGCCGTGTGTGCGCGCTGAAAATATGCGCGATGCTGTGATGGATTTCGACTATCTGCGCGGAGAGCTGGGGTCGGGTCTTGGCACCGCTGCCGTGATCGTGATGGACCAGTCCACTGACATCATCAAAGCGATCTGGCGCCTGTCGAAGTTCTATAAACACGAAAGTTGCGGCCAGTGCACGCCGTGTCGTGAAGGCACAGGCTGGATGATGCGCGTGATGGATCGTCTGGTGAAAGGCGAGGCTGACGTGGACGAGATCGACATGTTGTGGGACGTGACCAAGCAGGTCGAGGGCCACACGATCTGTGCATTGGGTGATGCGGCTGCATGGCCGATCCAGGGCCTGATCCGCAATTTCCGCGACGAAATAGAAGACCGCATTCGAGTAAACAAACAAGGTAAAGTTAGTATCGCAGCTGAGTGAGTGAAAACATGTTCAATTCAACCATCATAAATACGTTTCTGGGAACAACGCTTGTGTTGAGCTTAACTGCTTGCAACACGCGCACCATTCCGCTGCCTAAGACGCAGTATGATCTGTCGTCGAGTGAAAATGGGCAGATCGTGGAATCGGGCGTAACCTACGATTACAAGTTCGCCAATTTCGCGGCTGGTGCTGGCATGGCGCTTGTATGTACCGGAGACGAGACCGAGACGGCTGAATTGCAGAACACAGATGTCGAACAGAACGGCATTACGATCATAAGCGTGAAGGCTCAAAACGCGCCGGTGACCAGCTGTGCAGCTGCCACCGCTAACCTTACAACGCTGTTTAACGTGGCAACGCAGGCCTGCACTCAGATTGGTCGAACGATGCAGCCTGAAGAAATGCTGGCTCCGGTATTCGTGACCGAAGACGGATATGTTCATCTGCCGAGGGTCTGTGCGTAATGAAAAATTCTGTCATGCATAACCCCATGAAAACAGGTGCTTTTGCACCCGTTTTGGCATGTTGTTATTGCATGACAATGCCTGTCATACCCATCTCCTTTGTGAACAAAGGAGATTTGTCATGATGAGTATTCGCACCGTTTTCTTGGCCGCTGGTTTGGCCGCAACCGCAAGTGTTGGGATGGCGTCGGCCACTGACTTTAATACACTGCGTGGTGACAGCAGGATGCACTCCGAGCTGTTGGGCGCGTCTGTTGCCTATTTGATCGACGAGAATTGTTCCGAGCTCGGGCTGCGCAAACTGCGCCTGCTGAACAAGGCATTCTCGCTTAGAAAGCACGCTGTGTCGCTTGGTTTTTCCTCGAAAGAGGTGATGGCCTATGTGGACAGTAAATCCGAACAGGACCGTTTCCGCGCCATCGCCGAGCCATTGTTGGCTTCGAAGGGTGTGGTGAAGGGTCAAGAAGAAACCTATTGCGTGGTTGGCCGCGCCGAGATTGAAAAGCGCTCCTTTGCGGGCTCGTTACTATACGAGCGCTAAGGGGCATGACTGTGTGGGCATGGTGAAAACACCGGCTCATGAAACGAAAAAGGGACCGTGATGAGCGACCTGAAAACGATCGTCATTGACGACATGGAAGTTGAAGTTGATGGCGCAATGACGCTGATCCAGGCCTGTGAAGTGGCCGGGATCGAGGTGCCGCGTTTCTGCTATCACGAGCGTCTGTCGATTGCCGGCAACTGCCGCATGTGTCTGGTCGAAGTTGTGGGCGGTCCCCCAAAGCCCGCAGCATCCTGCGCCATGCAGGTGCGCGATCTGCGTCCCGGTCCTGAAGGGCAGCCGCCCGTTGTGAAAACCAACTCGCCTATGGTCAAGAAGGCCCGTGAAGGCGTGATGGAGTTCATGCTAATCAACCACCCGCTGGATTGCCCGATTTGTGATCAGGGCGGGGAGTGTGATTTGCAGGATCAGGCCGTGGCTTACGGTCTGTCCGGCTCGCGCTTTAACGAGATGAAGCGCTCGGTCGATGATCTGGATTTGGGCCCGTTGGTGGGCACCGCAATGACGCGTTGCATCAGCTGCACACGCTGCGTTCGATTCACTTCAGAAATCGCCGGTATCAACCAGATGGGTCAAACAGGTCGCGGTGAAGACGCCGAGATCACCAGCTATCTGAGCCAAACGCTCGACAGCAACTTGCAGGGAAACATCATCGATTTGTGCCCGGTTGGGGCGCTGACCTCGAAGCCGTACGCGTTCACGGCCCGCCCGTGGGAACTGACCAAGACCGAGACCATCGACGTGATGGATGCGCTTGGGTCAAACATCCGCGTGGACACCAAAGGCCGCGAAGTGATGCGGGTTCTGCCGCGCAACCATGATGGTGTGAACGAGGAATGGATTTCCGACAAGACACGTTTCATCTGGGATGGACTGCGTCGTCAACGTCTGGACACGCCTTACATCCGCGAAAACGGTAAACTGCGCAAAGCCTCGTGGGGCGAAGCACTGGCCAAAGCTGCGGGCGCCATGAAAGGTGCCAGCAAGGTTGCTGGTCTTGTCGGCGACTTGGCGTCGGCCGAGGCTGCATTCTCGCTTAAGTCATTGATCGAAGGGTTGGGTGGCAACGTGGAATGCCGCACCGACAATGCGCGTCTGCCGATTGGCAACCGCTCAGGTTATGTCGGCACCGCGTCGATCGAAGACATCGACAGCGCCAAGTTCATTCAGCTGATTGGCACCAACCCGCGGGTTGAGGCTCCGGTTCTGAACGCGCGCATCCGCAAGGCGTGGCTGAAGGGCGCACAGGTTGGTCTGGTCGGTGAAGCTGTTGATCTGACTTACGATTATGCGCATGTGGGCAATGACCGCGCTGCACTGAACAGCATCGTAGGCAAAGATTACGGCGCTGTGAAAGACGCGCCGTCTGTGGTGATCGTGGGGCAGGGTGCTTTGCGCGAAGCTGACGGACTGGCAGTTCTTTCGAACGCTATGAAGCTGGCCACTGACACGAATTCCAAGCTGATGATCCTGCACACCGCCGCTGGCCGTGTGGGCGCAATGGATCTGGGCGCTGTGACCGAAGGTGGCATGGAAGCGGCCACCATGGGCGCGGACGTAATCTTTAACATGGGCGCAGATGAGATCGAAATCGCAGACGGCCCGTTTGTTATCTATCAGGGCAGCCACGGGGATCGCGGTGCGATGCGCGCCGATGTGATCCTGCCGGGTGCTGCCTATACGGAAGAAGGTGGCCTGTTCGTGAACACAGAAGGCCGTCCGCAATTGGCTCTTCGCGCAAACTTTGCGCCAGGCGAGGCCAAGGAAAACTGGGCGATTTTGCGGGCATTGTCTGCTGAGCTTGGTGCAACCTTGCCGTGGGACACACAAGCCGGCCTGCGTCGCGCGATGGTCGAAGCCGCTCCGGTATTGGGTGGTGTTGATCAGGTTGCCGAAAACGAATGGCAGGCGCTTCCGGTCGAAAAGATGGGCAACGCTAGCTTCCGCTATGTGATTGGAGACTTCTATCTGACCAACCCGATTGCACGTGCATCCGAAGTGATGGCCGAGCTTTCGGCGCAAGCCCGTAACCGCGCCGTGCCTTTGGCGGCGGAGTAACAGGATTGGTACAGAAGATGATCACTCAGACGACCATAGGAACGGTAAGCAGGCGGCTTCTTGGCGCAATGGTGATTGTCACTGTGCTGTCGTCCTGTGCGTTCATGGATCGCGTCGGTGGGGCCATGAAAAACGCTGTAGGGCTTGGTGACTGCAGGGGCTCTGCGACTGGTGATCGCGGGCTGGTTGAACAGTCCAAAGATGCGCCAGCAGATGACCTTATGAATGGTGATCGTGCGGTTATGTATACGTCAAAGTATGACGGGGCAAAGAAGCCAGCAGGATGCTGGTGGGCTGCTAAACCAATCAAAACACGTGCCGCTGCTAAGGACGAGACACCCGTAGAAGAAACACTTGCAATCGAGAAACCTGCGAACGAGAACGTCGAGATCGCAGCGAGCGCGTCGCCCATTGCGACAGACAGCGGCGAAGCCGGGGTGTCGATGGACGAAGAAAACCTGGCGTGGGACATCACCTATCTGGGTGTCCAAACCAAACGCTTGGACGACGAATTGGTTCAGATCAATGTGCGTCTCGAGGGTGAAGTGAACAACGAAAATGTCGCGGCATATGCGGAATGTGCCGCCGCGCAATACACGCTTAGCCGTGGATACGGGTTCGCCCGACATGTCCTAACGAGCGTGACACGAGACAATAGCATCTGGACTGGCAAAGCCGTCTTTTGGGTGTCAGAGACCCTTCCTGAGGGGCTGATCACAATTGACGCGGCTGTCACCGCCCAGAGTTGCTTTGAAAATGGAATACCGACGGTCTAAGGGCATGAAGAGAAATGATTGAATTCTTCACCACAACAAATCTGGGCATCACGCTTTTGATCATTGGTCAGTGTTTGCTGATCGTGGTCCCACTTCTGGTGGCGCTGGCCTTCCTGCTCTATTTTGACCGCAAGGTCTGGGCAGCGGTTCAGTTGCGCAAAGGGCCCAACGTGGTTGGCGCGTTTGGCGTATTGCAGTCCTTCGCGGACTTCCTGAAATATGTCTTGAAAGAGATCGTGATCCCGGCTGGTGCCGACCGCTTTGTCTTCATGCTTGCGCCTCTGCTGAGCTTCGTCTTGGCCATGGTTGCTTGGGCGGTGATCCCGTTCAACGACGGCTGGGTGCTGGCGGATGTGAACGTGGCGATCCTGTTTGTCTTCGCGGTCTCCTCGCTTGAGGTTTACGGCGTGATCATGGGGGGCTGGGCATCGAACTCGAAATACCCATTCCTTGGCTCGCTGCGATCCGCAGCGCAGATGATTTCTTACGAGGTGTCGATCGGCTTGATCATCATCGGTGTGATCATCTCGACCGGGTCGATGAACTTCGGTGACATCGTGATGGCACAGGACGGCAAGGGGCTGCTGAGCTGGTATTGGCTGCCGCATTTCCCGATGGTCTTTCTGTTCCTGATCTCGGCGCTGGCCGAAACCAACCGCCCACCGTTTGACCTTCCGGAAGCGGAATCTGAACTGGTGGCTGGGTATCAGGTCGAATACTCGTCGACCCCATTCCTTCTGTTCATGATCGGTGAATATGTGGCCATCGTTTTGATGTGTACGCTCATCTCGATCCTGTTCTTCGGTGGCTGGCTGTCACCGGTCGAGGCACTGCCAGATGGCATCCTGTGGCTGTTTGCGAAGATCTTCTTTTTCTTCTTCGTCTTCTCGATGGTGAAGGCCATCACGCCGCGCTACCGCTATGACCAACTGATGCGTATTGGCTGGAAAGTCTTCCTGCCGCTGTCGCTGGGCTGGGTCGTTCTGGTCGCATTCTTCGCCCAATACGGGGCATTCTGGGGCGCTTATGCCCGCTGGACTGTAGGGGGCTGATCGATGGCATTTGATTACGCACGCGCAACGAAATACTTCCTGCTGATGGACTTCTTCAAAGGGTTCCAATTGGGCCTGAAGTACTTCTTCTCGAAGAAGGCAACGATCAACTATCCGTTCGAAAAGGGCCCGCTGTCTCCGCGTTTTCGTGGTGAACATGCACTGCGCCGCTATCCGAATGGGGAAGAACGCTGCATCGCTTGTAAACTGTGCGAAGCGATTTGCCCGGCACAAGCAATCACCATCGACGCGGAACCCCGCGAAGATGGCTCGCGCCGTACCACGCGCTATGACCTCGACATGACCAAATGCATCTATTGCGGCTTCTGTCAGGAAGCTTGCCCGGTAGATGCGATTGTCGAAGGCCCAAATTTCGAGTTCGCAACCGAAACCCGCGAAGAGCTGTTCTATGACAAGGAAAAACTTCTTGAGAACGGCGAACGCTGGGAAGCCGAGATCGCGCGCAACATCGAACTTGATGCGCCCTACCGCTAAGGAAATCCAATGAACGACTTTTCAAAAAAATACGCTGAGATGATGGAGCAGGGCACATTGATGCTTCGCGCCTTCAATCCTGCGCTCGAGAAGTTCGTTCCAGAAGGTCTCGACAAGCTGATGCCCACCATGCCGAAAGACATGATGGACATGATGTTTGGCAACACCTTCAACAAAGACGGTCTGGACGCAAAAACCCGCATGTTGGTGGGGCTTGCCGGGCTTGTCGCAGCGGGGGCCCAAGCCGGACCGCAGCTGAAAGTGACCGTGCGCCATGCTATGGAAGCGGGTGCCACCGAAAAAGAGATCGCGGAAGTGATCTATCAAATGTCCATGTTGGGCGGCCTGCCGGCGATGAACCGAGCGCTTGAAGAAGCGCAAGCCGTCTTTGATGAAAATCAGGAGGGGGACGCATGAGCGTTGCCGATTTCGCCTTTTACCTCTTTGCCCTGACCACTGTGGTGGGCGGCTTCTTTACCGTGATGGCAAGGAACCCCGTACACTCGGTCTTGTGGCTGATCACTGCCTTCATCGGCGCCACGGGACTGTTTGTCCTGCTGGGGGCCGAGTTCGTGGCCATGCTGTTGATGATCGTCTATGTGGGCGCGGTCGCGGTTTTGTTCCTGTTCGTCGTGATGATGCTGGACGTGGACTTCGCGGCGCTTAAGGCCGAGATGTCGAAGTCTCTGCCGCTGGCGCTTCTGATCGGTGTGATCCTTTTGATGGAACTGGGCACGATCTTCGGCGTCTGGCAGTTTGCCGACGGGGCCGAGGCCGCCCGAGCATCTGTCACGCCTGCAATTGACGAAGTGCACAACACGCTGGCCTTGGGCCAAATCCTTTACACCGATTACATCCTGCTCTTCCAACTGGCAGGCCTGATCCTGCTGGTCGCCATGATCGGCGCCATCGTTCTGACCCTGCGCCACCGTACCAACGTGAAGCGCCAGAACGTGATCGCACAAATGCACCGCGACCCGGCCAAAGCGATGGAGATCATCGACGTGAAACCGGGGCAGGGGCTGTGATGGCGCAATCGCTTATAAGTTCGGGGGCATTTCTGGTTGTGGCAACATTGTTGCTTGCGTCATGTATCGTGGAGAATGTCGCAGCAGATGCTGCCGACAGACGAGTGCTTCATCCGGCACCAAACGGTCAATGTTCAGAACAAGGGGCTCACCATGTTTGGATGCAGTTTGAAAAAATAGGAGCTGGCTACGTTGCTGAACCAATCGCTTGGTTTAACGCTCATACGGATCCTCGTATTCTGACAGAAGAGATCCATGTTCTAGATTGCAAAAGCTATCAGGAAGTCCAAATCCAAACCTATCAAAGCCAGACGCATTTGCCACTGGACGATATAGGTGACGCTCTAACCAATCCAAAATATGACCCTGTTGTGATGGCGCGCCTCAAGGCGCTTGGAGATCGGACAAACTCACTTGAGATACAAAGACTTGCCAAGTCCATGGGGCTCAAGGTCAGGTTTCGGGATTTTTCGAGCATGGACGGAGAAGATTGTGGATGCAATCTGTACTACCCCGAACTACGCGGGGAACGAATTGAATATCAGGAGAAAAACTGATGGTAGGTCTTGAACATTATCTCGCAGTTGGTGCGGCGCTGTTCGTCATCGGCATTTTCGGGCTCTTCCTGAACCGCAAGAACGTCATCATTCTGCTGATGTCGATCGAACTGATGCTTCTTTCCGTGAACATCAACCTTGTCGCCTTCTCGTCCTATCTGGGCGATCTGACCGGGCAGGTTTTCACGCTCTTTGTTCTAACCGTGGCCGCCGCCGAGGCTGCCATTGGTCTTGCGATCCTTGTCAGCTTCTTCCGCAACCGCGGCACGATTGCTGTCGAAGACGTCAACGTGATGAAAGGCTAAAGGCAAATGACACAGATCATCCTTTTTGCCCCCCTTATCGGCGCGCTGATCGCGGGCTTTGGTCACCGGTTCATCGGCGACAAGGGCGCGCAAGTTCTGACAACGGGGCTGCTGTTTCTGGCCGCCGCTTTGTCGTGGATCACCTTCCTAGGACTGGGGACCGAGACGCAGACCATTCACCTGATGGATTGGGTGCAATCGGGCAGCTTGTCGGTTGACTGGTCGATCCGTCTGGACCGCCTGACCGCGATCATGCTGATCGTTGTGACCTCGGTTTCTTCGCTGGTGCACCTGTATTCGATGGGCTACATGGCCCACGATCCGCAGTTCGAGGGTGAAAGCTATCGCCCACGTTTCTTCGCCTATCTGTCATTCTTTACCTTCACGATGTTGATGCTGGTGACCTCGGACAACCTGCTTCAGATGTTCTTTGGCTGGGAAGGCGTTGGTGTCGCCTCATATCTGCTGATTGGCTTTTACTACAAAAAGCCTTCGGCCAACGCCGCAGCGATCAAAGCCTTTGTGGTAAACCGTGTTGGCGACTTCGGCTTCGCGCTTGGCATCTTCGGCTTGTTTTACATGACCGACAGCATCCGTCTGGACGATGTGTTTGCAGCAGCACCTGCACTGGCTGAGACTGACATCCACTTCTTGTGGCGTGACTGGAACGCAGCCAACCTTCTGGCGTTCCTTTTGTTTGTCGGCGCGATGGGGAAATCAGCACAGCTGTTCCTGCACACTTGGTTGCCGGACGCTATGGAAGGCCCGACACCTGTGTCGGCCTTGATCCACGCCGCGACCATGGTGACCGCGGGTGTCTTCCTTGTCTGCCGCATGTCGCCCTTGATGGAATACGCGCCCGAGGCCACAGGCTTCATCGTCTTCCTTGGCGCCACCACAGCCTTTGTGGCCGCGACCATTGGTCTGGTTCAAAACGACATCAAACGCGTGATTGCGTATTCGACCATGTCTCAGCTTGGTTACATGTTTGTGGCCGCGGGCGTCGGCGTCTACTCGGTCGCCATGTTCCACCTGTTCACCCACGCGTTCTTCAAAGCGATGTTGTTCCTTGGAGCCGGTTCGGTCATCCACGGAATGCATCACGAACAGGACATGCGGAACTACGGCAACCTGCGTAAGAAACTGCCCATCACCTTCTGGGCGATGATGATCGGCACGCTGGCCATCACCGGTGTCGGCATTCCGCTGACCACAATCGGTTTTGCGGGCTTCCTGTCGAAAGATGCTGTTATCGAAAGCGCATACGCTGGCACGCAAGGCGGTTACGCCTTTTGGATGCTGGTCATCGCGGCACTGTTCACCAGCTTCTACAGCTGGCGTCTGATGTTCATGACCTTCTACGGCAAGCAGCGCGGCGACAAGCACACGCATGAGCACGCGCATGAAAGCCCTCTGGTCATGACCATCCCGCTGGGTGTTCTGGCGTTGGGATCCATTTTTGCTGGTATGATCTGGTACGGCTCATTCTTTGGCGATCATCACAAGGTTAACCACTTCTTCGGGATCGAAAGCCACGCGGAAGCAGATGCCGGGCACGGCGAAGCTGCGGACACCCATGGTGACGATCACGCCGCGGACACGCATTCTGATGAAGGTCACGCCACCGAGGAAGCACATGCTGAAACGATGGCTGATCCGGCCCATGCGCCGGTTGCAGCGGCCCATCACGGGACCGCCCCTAAGGGTGCGATCTTCATGGCTGCAGACAACGACGTCATAGACGAAGCTCACCACGCCCCCAAATGGGTCAAGGTCTCACCCTTCGTCGCCATGCTGATCGGTTTCGTCACGGCCTTCTGGTTCTACATCAAGAACCCGAGCCTGCCGAAGCGGCTCGCCGATACCTTCCCGCTGGTCTACAACTTCCTTTTGAACAAATGGTACTTTGACGAGATCTACGACATTCTCATCGTCAAACCTGCCTTTGCCATCGGTCGGTTCTTGTGGAAACGCGGCGACGGCAATGTGATTGACGGCTTCCTGAATGGCGTTGCCATGGGCATCGTGCCTTGGTTCACCAAACAGGCAGGTCGCGCACAAACCGGTTACGTCTTCTCTTATGCATTCGCGATGGTCCTTGGCATCGTCGCCCTGGTGACAATCATGATCCTCTTCAGCGGTGGAGCGCACTAATGAACAACCTGCTTTCCATCATTACTTTCCTGCCGCTGGTCGCGGCTGTGATCCTTGCGCTTTTCTTGCGCGGCGATGACGAAGCGGCCGCACGCAACGCGAAATATCTTGCGCTTGCGGCTACTGTGGCAACTTTCCTTTTCTCGCTTCTGATAATCACTGGGTTTGATCCTGCTGACACCGGCTTCCAATTCGTGGAAGAGGGCGAGTGGATCATGGGCCTGAAGTACAAAATGGGTGTGGACGGAATCTCGGTCCTGTTTGTGATGCTCACCACCTTCATGATGCCGCTGACCATCTGGGCCAGCTGGGGTGTCACATCCCGCGTGAAGGAATACATGATTGCCTTCCTGCTCTTGGAAACCCTGATGTTGGGTGTCTTCATGGCGCTGGATCTGGTGCTTTTCTACTTGTTCTTCGAGGCAGGCCTGATCCCGATGTTCCTGATCATCGGTATCTGGGGCGGCAAGGACCGCATCTATGCGTCCTTCAAGTTCTTCCTCTACACCTTCCTGGGTTCGGTCCTGATGCTGGTGGCGATGATCTATATGTTCATCGACGCAGGCTCGACGGACATTCCGACGCTGATGGCGCACAAGTTCGGTTCGGAAGATTTCAGCCTGTTGGGCATCCAGATTGTAGGGGGCGCACAGACGCTTCTGTTCCTTGCGTTCTTTGCCAGCTTCGCGGTGAAGATGCCGATGTGGCCGGTGCACACATGGCTTCCTGATGCGCACGTACAAGCGCCGACCGCTGGTTCGGTCGTGCTGGCTGCGATCCTTTTGAAAATGGGCGGTTATGGCTTCCTGCGGTTCTCATTGCCGATGTTCCCGGTTGGGGCAGACGTGATGGCGTGCTTCGTCCTTTGGATGTCAGCGATTGCCATCGTCTACACCTCGCTGGTGGCGCTGGTGCAAGAGGACATGAAAAAGCTGATCGCGTATTCGTCTGTGGCTCACATGGGTTACGTGACGGCTGGTATCTTCTCGCTCAACCAACAAGGTTTGGACGGCGCGATCTTCCAGATGATCAGCCACGGCTTCATCTCGGGCGCTCTCTTCCTATGTGTGGGCGTCATCTATGACCGCATGCACACCCGTGAGATCTTCGGCCTACGGAGGCCTTGTGAACCGTATGCCGACCTACGCGCTGATCTTCATGTTCTTCACCATGGCAAACGTGGGCCTTCCAGGTACATCGGGCTTCGTTGGGGAATTCTTGACGCTTGTCGGCATGTTCAAAGCCAACACCTGGGTGGCGCTGGTTGCGACCTCTGGTGTGATCTTCTCGGCCGCTTACGCGCTTTACTTGTATCGCCGTGTCGTCTTTGGCGACCTGATCAAGGAAAGCCTGAAGTCGATCACCGAGATGAATGGCCGCGAGAAAGCGATCTTCGCACCGCTCATCTTCATGACCCTGCTGCTGGGTGTTTACCCATCGCTGGTCACCGACATCATTGGCCCCTCGGTCGAGGCGCTTTTGACCAATTTCCATGCCGCTATTCCTGCAGACGCTGCAGAAATGGCGCAGACCGCATCGCATTAAGGAGAGCGAAAGATGAGCTCTGTTGATATTCAAACGGTTCTGCCCGAGCTGATCCTAGCGATCTATGCGATGGTGGCACTTCTGGTCGCGGTCTATACGGGCAAGGATGCCTTGGCCAAACCGATCACATGGGTCACCGGCGCCGTGATGGTTGTCGTGGCCCTGATGGTTGCAGGCGGGGACGGCAACACCGCCGCCTTCAACGGCATGTTCCTTGATGATGCCTATGCACGCTTTGCCAAGGTGGCGATCCTTCTGTCCGCCGCCGCTGTGTTGGTGATGGGTGAAGCAACCATGGCGCGCCGTGGTTTGCTGAAGTTCGAATACCCCATCCTTGTGACACTGGGCACGGTCGGCATGATGATGATGGTCTCTGCCGGAGACCTGATGTCACTTTACATGGGGCTTGAGCTGCAATCGCTTTCTCTCTACGTCGTGGCGTCGCTGAACCGCGACAGTGTGAAGTCGACCGAAGCCGGTCTGAAATACTTCGTACTGGGCGCGCTAAGCTCGGGTCTTTTGCTTTATGGTTCATCGCTGGTTTACGGCTATGCCGGCACCACGGTCTTCTCAGGCATCATCGAAGCTGCAAACCACGGACAAGTTGGCCTTGGTCTTCTAATCGGTCTGGTATTCGTGACGGCCGGTCTGGCCTTCAAAGTCTCGGCTGTTCCGTTTCACATGTGGACGCCTGACGTTTACGAGGGCGCACCAACGCCCGTCACTGCCTTCTTCGCCACCGCGCCGAAGCTGGCCGCCATGGGTCTGTTTGCCCGCGTTATGTTTGACGCGTTTGGTCAGGCCGTGGGCGATTGGCAGCAGATCATCGCGCTTTTGGCGGTGCTGTCCATGTTCCTGGGTGCATTCGCGGCCATTGGGCAGACCAACATCAAGCGTCTGATGGCGTATTCGTCCATCGCCCACATGGGTTTTGCCCTGATGGGTTTGGCAGCTGGAAGCGAATACGGCATCCAAGCGATGCTGCTTTATATGGCCGTTTACGTGACGATGAACATCGGCACCTTCGCCTTCATCATGTCGATGGAGCGTGACGGACGTCCGGTCACTGATATCTCGGCCCTGAACCAGTTTGCTATGAACGACAAGTTGAAAGGGCTGGCGATGCTGGTCTTGCTGTTCTCGCTTGCCGGTGTGCCGCCGATGTTGGGCTTCTTTGCCAAGTATGGTGTGCTTGTCGCTGCCGTTCAGTCTGGCCTGACATGGCTGGCCGTCGCCGGTGTGATCGCATCCGTGATTGGCGCGTTCTATTACCTGCGCATCGTATACTTCATGTATTTCGGCGAAGAAGGCGAAGGGTTGGAACTGAACATGTCGCCCGCCGCATGGGCTGCCCTAATGGGGTCTGCTGCGATCATCCTTTTGGGTGTTGTGAATTTCTTCGGCATCGAAGGCGCGGCAGCGGCCGCTGCAGAAGCCCTTGTCAAATAATGGACTGCCCAAATGGCCAGACGGTGTTGAGAAACGCGTTCTGACCACGGTGGACAGCACCAATGAAGAGGCCCGGCGTATCGCGCCGGGCCTTTTGGGCCCTACATGGATCCTTGCGTTGGAGCAGACCTCAGGGCGCGGACGCCGTGGACGGGCATGGGCCGCACCCAAAGGGCATTTTTCAGCTACGCTTGCCATGCGCCCGAATGAGACGCCGGACAAAGTCGCCTTGCGCAGTTTCGTGGCATCCTTAGCACTTTATGATGCGTTCGCGACCGCAACCGGGCGAACCGAAGGGTTGTCGCTGAAATGGCCAAACGACGTTTTGCTGAACGGTGGCAAAGTCGCGGGCATCCTTTTGGAAAGCGCAGGCCTTGCCGGTGGGAAGGTCAGTCACATCGCCATCGGGATCGGCGTTAACTTAATTGAGGCACCACAAAGCAAGCAGATAGAGGCTGGGGCGGTTGCTCCTGTCAGTCTTTCAAGCGAAACGGGTGTCCGGCTGACACCGGAAGAGTTTCTTGGCTTCCTTGCTCCGGCTTATAATCACTATGAGACACAGTTTGTGACCTATGGGTTCGAACCGATCCGCGAGGCTTGGCTGGCCCGCGCAGCCCGACTGGGTGATACGATTACCGCCCGCACGACACGTGACGAGTATGTGGGACGATTTGAAACAGTGGACGCGGCTGGCAACCTTGTCCTATCAACGGCCAAAGCGCGCGAGATCATCCCCGCGGCCGAGATCTTTTTCTAAGGGAGTGGCACATGCTTCTGGCCATTGACTGCGGCAATACAAACACCGTCTTCTCGATCTGGGATGGCGAGAAATTTCTGTGCACGCTCAGAACATCAACCCACCATTCGCGTACGGCAGATGCCTATTTCACGTGGTTCTCGACGCTGATCAATCACTACAAGATCGATCCGCAGATCACCGGGGTTGTGGTCAGCTCGACCGTGCCACGCGTGGTCTGGAACCTACGTGTCTTTGCGGATCGTTTCTTTGGCTGTCGCCCGCTTGTGGTTGGCAAGCCCGATTGCCTATTGCCTGTCGCCCCACGCGTGGATCAGGGCACCACGCCCGGTCCTGACCGTCTGGCCAACGCCGTAGCTGGTTTCGAACGTTACGGCGGCGATTGCATGGTGGTGGATTTCGGAACTGCCACCAATATCGACGTGGTGGCCCATGATGGTGCCTATATTGGCGGCGTGATTGCACCCGGCGTGAACCTGTCGCTTGAGGCTCTGCACCAAGGGGCCGCTGCCCTTCCACATGTGGACGTGACCCAACCTGAGAAGGTGATTGGGACCAACACAGTGGGCTGCATCCAGTCTGGAATCTTCTGGGGCTATGTAGGCCTTGTGCAAGGGCTGGTGCAAAAGGTGAAAGACGAATACGGCCTTCCTATGAAGGTCATCGGAACTGGAGGGCTCGCGCCGCTCTTTGAACAAGGTGCGCAACTATACGATGAGATCGACGAGGATCTGACCATGCACGGGCTTGTGCGCATCTACGATTACAATAAGGAACAGGGCAACTTATGAGTGCTGACCGTCTGATTTACCTCCCATTGGGGGGCGCCGGCGAGATCGGCATGAATGCCTATGTCTATGGCTACGGCAAACCCGGCAAGGAACGTCTGATCCTTGTGGATCTGGGTGTGACTTTCCCAGATATGGACACCACTCCGGGTGTGAACTTGATCATGCCGGACGTTACATGGCTTGCTGAAAATGCTGACCGACTTGAGGCGATCTTCATCACCCACGCGCACGAGGACCACGTGGGTGCGGTTGGGCGTTTGTACCCCAAGCTGAAGGCTCCGATTCATGCGCGACCGTTCACGCGGTATCATGCGCAGCGCAAGATGGAGGAAGCGGGGCAGGTGTCCGAGGCCGTGATCACAGCAGGGGTTTATCCGCAGGTGATTGATGCTGGTCCGTTCAAAGTCAGCTTCATGCCGCTCAGCCACTCGATCCCGGAAAGTGCTGGTTTGGTGATTGATACGCCCGCCGGCCGGATCGTACACACGGGCGACTTCAAACTGGATGAGACCCCAGTGTTGGGCGACAAATTTGACGAAGACCTGTGGCGCGAGATCGCTAAGCCCGGCGTGAAAGCATTGGTCTGCGATTCCACCAACGTGTTTTCCCCCAATCCCGGACGATCCGAGGCCGAGGTTGGCCCCGAGCTGGTGACACTTCTGAAAGAAGCGCCGCACATGGTGGTGGCGACGACATTTGCGTCGAACGTGGCGCGGGTGAAGCAGCTTGCGGATGCTGGTAAAGCCGCTGGCCGTTCGATTTGTTTGCTGGGCCGTGCGATGCGGCGGATGATCGAAGCAGGGATTGAGACCGGTGTGCTGGGTGATTTCCCAACCACCGTGACACCGGAAGACGCACGTGACATTCCGCGTGAAAACCTGATGCTGATCGTGACGGGAAGCCAAGGTGAACGCCGTGCCGCATCAGCTCAGCTGGCGCGCGGCAAATATATGGGGCTGACCATGGCGGAAGGGGACATGTTCCTGTTTTCCTCCAAGACCATCCCCGGCAACGAACGCGGTGTGATCCGCATCATGAATGCGTTCTCAGAGATGGGCGTAGAACTGGTCGCTGAAAATGACCGCTACCATGTGTCAGGCCACGCAAACCAACCTGACCTATTGCGCGCACACGAAATCATTGATCCCGAGATGGTGATCCCGATGCATGGCGAACACCGCCATTTGCGAGAACACGCGAAACTTGCAAAGGCCGCAGGCCGCGCGTCGATGGTCGTGGTGAACGGCGCGATGTGTGATCTGACTGGTGACAAACCACGCGTCGTCGAGCACGTAGAAACGGACCGCATTTATCTGGATGGTGACATTCTGATTGGGTCACTTGATGGGGTTGTGCGCGATCGGATTCGTCTGGCGCTGAACGGCCATGTCATTGTGAACGTGATCCTTGATGGGGAAGACCCGCTGGGCGAGCCGTGGGTGGAACTAATGGGTCTGCCAGAAATTGGCCGGTCTAAAGCCCCACTGGTGGATGTTCTGGAAGAAGATCTGGGCCAATTCCTGATGCGCGCGTCAAACAAAACTCTGCGTGACGAGGATAAGCTGGCAGAAGAACTCAAGCGCATTGCCCGTAAGACCACGAATGATGAGATTGGCCGCAAACCTGAAGCGACCATTATCGTCAGCCGTTTGGAGTAAACAGCGGCGCTTAGCCCGGTTCAGATGATACAAACGAAAAACGCGAAGCCATCAAGGCTTCGCGTTTTTTCATTTGGCAGTGTTGATAAAGTTATCCTGCGCGCCGTTCATCAAAGCTTTTTGCAATGAAATCAGGCATATGATCGCCCATTCCAACCACTTTGTTGTTGTCACGACGTCCGCGATTATTCCGATCACCTCGGTCACGGGACTTGTTGCGATCTTGCTTTGGCTCGGCCTTGGCTTCGCGTTTCGGTTCGCTTCGTGGCTCGTTCTTGGGTTGCTCAGACGGTGCGGGTTTTTCAACAGCAGCGTCTTTAACCTCGTCCGACTTGCGCTTACGGGCAGGCCTTGCGGGCTTTTCTGTGCGCTCTTCATCAGATTTCGCACGGCTGCGCTGAGGCTTTTCGTTCGAAAGAGGGTTTTCAACGCGTGGAATTTCGTTCTCGATCAGGCGTTGCACTGCATCAAGATTTTTCTCGTCACGCGGCTCGCAAATCATGATGGCTTTGCCTTCACGACCGGCGCGACCGGTTCGGCCAATGCGGTGGACGTAATCCTCGGCGTGGCCGGGAACATCATAGTTAAACACGTGGCTAACGTTCGGGATATCAAGCCCGCGGGCTGCCACATCTGATGCACACAAGAAGCGAAGCGTACCGGCACGGAATCCATCCAGAACCTGCATCCGTTTGGATTGTTCCAGATCCCCATGGATCGGGGCAGCGTCATAGCCGTATTTGCTAAGAGATTTCGCGCAAATATCCACATCCGTCTTCCGGTTACAGAAAATGATCGCGTTGGTGCATTTGTCGCCTTCACGGTCGATCAAAGCGCGCAGAAGTTTGCGTTTCTCAGACGCCGCACGATCACGACGCGAGGCTTTGAACATGCAAAGTTCTTGCGTGATGGTCTCAGACGTTGTGGCCTGGCGGGCAACCTCGATCCGTTCGGGGTTCGATAGAAACGTGTTGGTGATCCGCTCGATCTCGGGCGCCATAGTCGCCGAGAAAAAGAGGGTCTGGCGCGTGAACGGTGTCAGGCCGAAGATGCGTTCGATATCGGGGATGAAGCCCATGTCGAGCATCCGGTCCGCTTCATCTACAACCATGATCTGTACGCCGGTCAAAAGCAGTTTGCCACGTTCGAAATGGTCCAGAAGACGGCCTGGTGTCGCGATCAAAACGTCAACGCCCCGGTCGATCAGCTGGTCTTGCTCTTTAAAGCTAACGCCACCAATCAAAAGGGCTTTGGTCAGTTTGACGTGTTTTGCATATACGTCGAAATTCTCGGCCACCTGAGCCGCCAATTCACGGGTGGGGCAAAGAACCAACGACCGCGGCATACGTGCGCGGGCGCGGCCACGCGCAAGAGCCGAGATCATGGGCAATGTGAAAGAAGCAGTTTTACCGGTGCCGGTTTGGGCGATGCCAAGAACGTCGCGGCCTTCAAGAGCCGGAGGAATTGCACCTGCCTGAATTGGGGTGGGGCTTTCATAGCCCGCTTCGTCGACAGCCTTCAGTACTTTGGGGCTGAGTTTTAGATCAGAAAATTTGGTCATGTATGTCCTGTATCACGGACATCTCGCGCCCGTGCGTCTGTAAAGGGAAGGCCCGTGTGGCGTGCGCTTAAAGCGTCCCTTCGATTGAGCAAAGGAGTTAAAGAAAAAAGGCGCTATGGTCAATGACATGGGTCAGATTGGGCGGATTGCTGGCAAATCGTTGCGCTGTCTGCACAGGTTACAGCGAAAAGTGCAATTTTGGGTGGAACCCCTGACGCAAGATTTCAACGGTGGGCGCGGGGGTTAGGACGTCGACTTGAAGTGCGGGGCGCGTGATCGGAGCGCCGTAACCGCTGGGCGTATATGGAATCAGCATGTTCTCGGAAATCAGATGTGGTTGGCCTTGGAAAAGGACGAAGACTCCGATGGGGAGGGTATCCAAATTTGCTTGATAGCGAACTTGCTTACGTCCCCGCGTCACGCGGTCATGATGTAATTGCCGGTCGATCTGAGCGTGGTTCATTGGGCCGAACGCTGCGCTCCATGCGGCCTTGAACATTTGGTAAGCTGCAGGTCGACAATAAGCGCAGGGGCGATGGCCTGCCGCCAAAGCGACGGCTTCGTCCAAGAAAAACAACGGAGTCCATGCACGGGCCGGCATTGGGCCATGATACCGGTCCTTCGGGTGCTTCAGATCGCAAATGATCCAGTGCTGATGCTTCCAACGGGAAGTTCCCATTTCGCCATCTGTAAACGGCAAAATACCCCGATTTCCGGTGAACATCCCACGGGCCTTGTCCGCCACAATCTCACCCGTGGGCAAAACGCGGTTTTGCAGGGGCGAGGGGCGTGACGGGCACATGTCTTACACCATCATTTCCTTGGTGGCGGACAGGCGTAGCTCCGGATAATCACGTTCAACACGGTCGATATCCCATTGAAGACGCGTCAGAAACACCGGATCCCCGTCGTTGTCATGGGCAATGTGTTGCTTGTTGGCGTCTACCAGCTTTTCGACTTCATCCTTGTCTCCAAGGACCCAACGGGCGGACGTGAATTGAGATTGTTCGAACCGCACGGGTAGCCCGTATTCCAGCTCGATCCGGCTGGCGAGCACTTCGAACTGAAGTGCGCCGACAACGCCCACGATGAACCCAGATCCGATATTCGGCTTGAAGACCTTTGCGGCCCCTTCTTCGGCAAACTGCATCAGCGCCTTTTCAAGGTGTTTAGCCTTCATCGGATCGCCCGCGCGCACGGTCTGAAGCAGTTCAGGCGCGAAGGATGGGATGCCGGTTGCGCGGATCATCTCGCCCTCGGTCAAGGTGTCGCCGATGCGCAATTGTCCGTGGTTCGGAATGCCGATGATGTCGCCTGCCCAGGCTTCCTCGGCCAGTTCGCGGTCTGACGCCAAGAACAGCACTGGATTGGTCACGGCCATTGGTTTCTTTGAACGCACATGCATCAGCTTCATGCCGCGTTTGAAGTGACCCGAGGCCAACCGCATGAAGGCCACACGGTCGCGATGTTTCGGGTCCATATTGGCCTGAACCTTGAACACAAAGCCTGTGACCTTCTTTTCCTCGGGCGCAATGGCGCGGGGGGCAGCCTGTTGTGGCTGCGGCTCGGGGCCGTAATTGGCGATGCCTTGCATCAGTTCCTGCACCCCAAACGAGTTGATGGCAGAGCCGAACCAGATCGGAGTCATGTGACCCTCCAGCACGGATTGCGGGTCAAGTTTGGGCAGAAGTTCCTTGGCCATCTCGACCTCTTCCAGAAACTTCTCAAGCAGGTGTTCGGGCACATGTTCAGCAAGTTTCGGATCGTCCAGCCCGTTGATCTCAACCGTTTCGGCAACCACGTTGCGGTCGGCGCGGTCCATCAATTCAAGACGGTCATTCAGAAGGTCATAAGTGCCCATGAAGTCGCGGCCAATGCCAATGGGCCAGCTTGCGGGGGACACGTCAATCGCAAGGTTTTCCTGAATTTCATCAATGATATCAAAAGTATCACGGCTTTCCCGGTCCATCTTGTTACAGAAGGTCAGGATCGGTAGATCGCGCAGTCGGCAGACTTCGAACAGTTTCTGCGTCTGGCTTTCCACACCTTTCGCCCCGTCAATCACCATCACAGCCGCGTCCACAGCCGTCAGCGTGCGATAGGTATCTTCCGAGAAATCAGAGTGGCCGGGCGTATCAACGAGGTTGAACCGATACTTGCCAAAATCGAACGACATCGCAGACGCCGAGACCGAGATGCCCCGGTCTTGCTCCATCTTCATAAAGTCGGACCGTGTGCGGCGCGCTTCGCCCTTGGCGCGCACCTGACCAGCCATCTGAATGGCGCCACCATACAGAAGGAACTTCTCGGTCAGGGTCGTCTTGCCGGCGTCCGGGTGGCTGATGATCGCAAAGGTGCGACGGCGCGCAATCTCGGGCGGCAATTCGGGGCGGTTTGTATTCGTGTCCAACATAGGGTGGCATATAGCGACGGGGGCAAGGTGGCGCAATACGGATGGTGTCTTCCATCGGGCGGGAAGCGCTGCTAGGTCTGGGACAAACATGGTGGAGGATAAGATGGATCTGGGAATTTCCGGCAAACGTGCACTGGTTTGCGCGTCGTCCAAGGGATTGGGTTTCGGAAGCGCACAGGCATTGGCGCGCGAAGGTGTGTCGCTTGTGATGAATGCGCGCACCGAAGGACCTTTGCTTGAAGCGGCCGAGGCCATCCGTGCAGAAACCGGAGTGAGCGTCGAAACCGTTGCCGCCGACATCACGTCGCAAGAAGGTCGCGGGCGGGTGCTGCAAGCTGCTGGTGACGTGGATATCCTTGTCACCAACGCAGGCGGGCCGCCCCCGGGCACTTGGACCGATTGGGAACGTGACGCGTTCATCGAAGCCTTCGACGCCAATATGCTGACGCCCATTGCGTTGATGCAGGCGTTGATTCCGGGCATGGCAGATCGCGGCTGGGGCCGTGTCGTCAACATCACCAGCGTCTCCGTGAAAGCTCCGATTGCGGTTCTGGGTCTGTCCAACACCGCGCGCACCGGGCTGACTGGCTTTGTGGCGGGGGTCTCGCGCCAGATGGCGGGGCAGGGTGTTGTCATCAACAATTTGCTGCCGGGCCTGCATGACACGGATCGCATGATCACGTTGGATCAAGCGGCTGCGGATGCAAGTGGTGTGTCTTTTGACGAAGCACGTGCACAGAAGTTTGTCACGCTGCCTGCGGGACGTTATGGCACCAAGGAAGAATTCGGCGCGACTTGTGCCTTCATGTGTTCGCAACATGCTGGCTTCATGGTCGGTCAGAATGTGCTTCTGGATGGCGGTGCGACCAACACAACGCTCTGACCCAACGAATACCCACTTCACCAAAATTTGCTGCCAGAACAACATGGCAAACGCCAAGGGAGAAACACAATGCGTATGAACAAACTTGCTGATGGCGCACTTGAAGTCAGCGCGCTTTGCCTTGGCTCGATGCTGTGGGGGTCCACCAATACCGACACGGAAGGCCACGATCAGATCGACATGTTCTTGGATCATGGCGGCAATTTCATTGATACCGCCGAGATGTATCCGGTGAACCCGATCAAGGCCGAAAACTGTGGGGCGTCCGAAGCAACCATCGGTGGTTGGCTTGCGAAAACCGGTCGGCGCGACGAGGTTATCATCGCGACCAAGGTGTCAGGTGACAATCCGGGCTGGAAACGGGGCGGCAAGGGCTATGACAGTGCCGTTATTCACGAAGCGGTGGACGCGTCTCTGGCAAAGCTCAACACCGACTACATCGACATTTACCAAACCCACTGGCCCATGCGCGGCAGCTATGCATTTCGCCAGAACTGGACCTTTGATCCCTCCGGCCAGAACAAAGACGAGGTCGAGGCTCATATGCGTGACGTGTTGACGGCGATGGCCGAAGTCGTTGCCGCCGGGAAAGTGCGCCACTTCGCATTGTCCAATGAAAGCGCGTGGGGCACAGCGCAGTGGCTGCGCCTTGCCCGTGACATGGGCACGCCCGAAGTTATCTCGGTCCAGAACGAATACAGCCTGATGTGCCGCTTGGCCGATACCGATTTGGCCGAGCTTTGCATGAATGAAGGCACGCGAATTCTGTCCTATTCACCGCTGGCAACGGGGCTTCTGACCGGGAAGTATCAAAAGGGTGCTGTGCCTGAAGGGTCGCGCCTCGATATCTATCCGGGCCTTGGCGGTCGGGTCACCGAACGCGCGTTCCCGGCCGTTGATGCGTATCAAGCGGTTGCTGACAAACATGGTCTTGATTTGACGCAGATGGCGCTGGCCTTCTCGGTCGGGCGACCGTTTATGGGATCTACCATTTTCGGGGCATCTTCGATGAAGCAGCTGGGGCACATTCTTGACGGCAAAGATCTTGTCCTGACAGATGAGGTTCTGGCAGATATCAATGTGGCGCACCAAGCCCATCCGATGCCTTACTAACGGTTTGTATTTCTTAAGCTAAGTAACGAGGTTCCTTGTGATTGATCGGCGCAATCTTTTCAAATTACTGGCGGCGTCCACCGTTGCGCCAGCGCTGACCGCCTGTCTGGGTGGCGGCAGCGACGGGGTGGAGTTTCACCGCAATACCAAACGGCCGATCAGTTCGACCACCCGGTTTGATGCAGCTAGGTTTGCTGGCAACTGGGTGATCCGGGGGGAATTTGTACATCCCGGCGAAAAACCCCTTTATGGCAATGTCGTGGTCGAGACCGGAGCAGGTGGCGTGTCCGGAATTACTGTGAGCAATTCCACCGGGTCTCGTGAGCGTTATGACGCCAGCATGAACACGGCGGGACGTATTATCGTTGGCTCACCGCCCTTTGGCACCGAATACTGGGTGCTTTGGGTGGATGCGGACTATCGCACCGCGGCGATTGGCACACCGTCGGGCAGTTTCGGTTGGATCGTCGACCGAAAACGATCAGGGGGCGAGGATCGCATCAAGGCGGCCGCGGATATGCTGGCGTTTAACGGCTATGACAAAAGCCGGTTGCGGATGCGTTAGACCGGGCCCTTGTTCCGGGTGCCGCATCATGCGATGGCATGAACATGCAAGCTTGGATCCCGATCACCATACTGGCTGCGTTCTCGCAGAACCTGCGTTTCATGCTGCAAAAGCGGCTGAAAGACACGCGGTTAAGCGCAACGGGCGCGACATTTGCGCGTTTCGTGTATTCCGCTCCATTGGTTGCGTTGCTGATGGCCGGGTATTTTGCGCTTAGCGGGTATGACGTTCCACGCCCGGATGCGCGCTTTTTCCTGTTCGCGTCTGTGGGAGGGATCGCGCAGATTCTGGCCACCATCTGCGTTGTCGCATTGTTTGCCGAACGTAACTTTGCAGTCGGTATCACCTTCAAAAAAACCGAGGTTGTTCTGACCGCTCTGACCGGGCTGTTGGTTCTTGGGGAAGGTGTCAATCTGGCCGGAGCCTTGGCGATTGGTATTGGCTTCTTTGGGCTTATTTTGCTGTCCGACCCGCCGGAAGGCGGGAAGGGCTGGCGACGGTTTTTCAACAAAGCGGCGGCCCTTGGGCTTGGTGCGGGGCTATTGTTCTCATTCTCGGCCATCGGCTATCGCGGGGCGTCTTTGTCGCTGGATGTCGATGATGTCATCTCGCGGGCGGGGTTCACCTTGGCTGTGGTGACGGCGTTCCAGTCGTTGGTTATGGCAACATGGATGGCTCTACGCGAAAAAGGCGAGATCCGCCGCGTTTTTTCGGCGTGGCGTGTTGGAGTGCTTGTCGGGCTAAGCTCGATGATCGGGAGTTTTTGCTGGTTTACTGCGTTCACATTGCAAAACGCAGCGCTTGTGAAAGCGCTTGGCCAGATTGAGTTGCTGTTTTCCTATGCCGCCACGCTTTTTGTCTTCCGCGAGAAGGTCAGCGGCCGCGAATATGCAGGGACCGCGCTGATCCTGCTATCAGTTTTGGTCTTGGTGCTGTTTTTGAAGTGACGCCTATCCGGCGGCAGTCAATGGCCCGACCCCACCCAGCCGTTCAAACAGGCTTTCCTCATCCGAATTGTTGAAAAACGGAACTTCGGAAGGGGCGCCAAGATTTGGGAGCTTGCCAACGATTTCCGCCAACACAACTTCGGTGATGAAAGGCAGATCAAACCGACGTACGTCATCAAGCGGGATCCACTGCAAATGGCTCAGCTCGTCTGAGGCGCGCGAGAAGTCGTCGATATCCGTCTGAAGTTCATCGGCGTCGACCGAGAAAAAGCGCGCGTCAAATCGACGGGTGCGGCCTTTGGGCGTGATGGCGCGGAAAACAAAAGACATGCCTTTGGCCGATGGAATAAAACCAGCATCGGCAAAATTCTTCCAGTCCTCTGGGATCGTGCCGTCCCAGCGACCAGCCTCACCCAGAATTTGCCCGGTTTCTTCCCAAAGCTCGCGGATTGCGGCGACCAGAAGGGCCTGAGCTTTCGACGCGTCAGCCTGTTCTCCTAGCCGGGTCAGACAGGGCTCTGCGCCGGCATCTGCCAGCGGAACGCTTGCATCTGTCGCGTCCAATGCGCCACCCGGAAAAACAAACTTGTTGGGCATGAAGGCTGCATTTGCACCGCGTTGTCCCATAAGAACCTGAGGGCGCGTGGATTTGTCCCGGATCAGAATGACGGTTGCTGCGTCGCGGATGATCTTGGATTTATCCATTTTGGTATCCTATCGCGGTCTAAGAATTTTTGCCGGCAAACCCATGCATGCGTTTGGCCCATTGGAAGGCAATCATGAAGCCTTTGAACCTAGGCAATAGGTAAAGCGAAGCCGCCACCGTGCCAACCGTGAAAATGGTTGCAAGCATCAACGGATCTTGCACCAGGTTGACATAAAAAATGTGCAGCATTGGCGCCATGATATGACCGACTACGATAATTGTCAGATAGGCCGGGCCATCATCCGCGCGTTGGTGATACAGCTCTTCACCACATACTGTGCAATCGTGATGGACCTTCAGGTACCCCTGAAACAGTTTGCCCGTCCCGCAATTTGGACAACGCTTTCCCCAACCTTTGCGTAGGGCAGGCTTCATCTCACGCTCTGCGATCTCAGATGCTGATGGCATCTCTTCCATGTGTAGTTCGACATTCTCAGTCATGAGTGAATCCTTGTTCGCGCATCCGGCTATCATACAGATTTACGAGTGCAGATCATGCCATGAAACGCACTTGCGGCGCGATGTCGCGGAAATCTTGGGGACTTGGCGACGGAAACACGTGGCTCCTGCGTTGAAGATACATAGCGACGAACAAAACACTGCGTCGCACAGGCAAGTAAACACAGGAGTTTGAAATGAAACTGAACGCGAAAACAGCTGCCACCGCAATTGCACTTGGTCTGGGCGCGGCCCTGACACTGACATCGACCGCAGCCATGGCCTTTGGAGGCAAAGAAGGTGGGCGTGACATGATGGGGCGCAAAGGCGGCTTCATGATGATGGAATTTGCGGATGTGGATATGGACAAAAGTGGTCAGATCACCATCGAAGATCTGCAATCCTTCGCAAAGGCGCGCTTCGATGCGGCCGATGCTGATGGGAACGGAGAGCTGACGCTGGAAGAGCTGAAGGCGCAGGCCGAAAAGCGCATGGCTGATCGTATGGAAAAGGGCAAAGGCGACGGCAAGCGCGCGGGCAAGATGATGCAAAAACGCATGGGTTGGAAGATCGAAGACCGGTTAGCCAAGAAGGATGTGGATGAGAGCGGCTCGTTAAGCTTTGAGGAGGTTTCCCCCGAATTGTCCAGATTTGAACGCTTGATTGATCGTTTCGATACGGATGACGACAACGCGATTTCGCAAGCTGAATTCGATGCCGCGCAGAAAGAGATGTTCATGCGCCATGGCGGCAAATCGCGCGATCGCAAGGGCTGATAGCAACCGGCAACGCCCTTTCTGACGGGGCAGGGCGTTGCCACGTTGTCTTGTGCTACGGAACGGACTAGGCAGGACGTATGAACATGGCCTTGGATGCTTATGAAGAAGCTTCTGACGAAGCGTTGCTGGTGCTTTACGGCAATGGCGATCCAATGGCTGCACAGCTTTTAACCCACAGGCTTGCGCCGCGCGCGTTGGGGTTTGCGACGCGCCTGCTTGGCGGTGATCGGGCCGAGGCCGAGGACGTAACGCAAGAGGCGATGTTGCGTTTGTGGAAACAAGCAGCAAGCTGGCGCACAGGGGAAGCCCAAGTCTCAACTTGGCTTTATCGTGTGGTGTCCAACCTGTGTACGGATCGGCTGCGCAAACGGCGCACTGTTAACATCGACGCGGCCGGGGATCCCGAAGACGGGCGTCCATCAGCCGTTCAGAGCATGATGGATGTAGACAGGGCGCAGGCGTTGCAAAACGCGCTGAACCAACTGCCCGAACGGCAGCGGATCGCGGTGACGCTTCGGCATATCGAAGGGGCAACTAACCCTGAGATCGCAGAGATTATGGACATAAGTGTCGAGGCGGTGGAAAGTTTAACCGCCCGGGGCAAAAGAGCATTGGCCAAGGATCTGGCCGGACGACGTGAGGAGTTGGGATATGGCGAAGACTGACAAGCAGCCCCTGCTGGACGATGAACTAGAGCTGTTCTTTGATGCAGCACGTAAGGTGGAAGCCGAGCCTTCGGCTGATTTCTTCTCTGCGATCATTGCGGATGCTGAGGCTCATTTGCCTACGACTGTAACTCTGTCGGTTGTAGGGCAGGGAACCCAAGAAGGCGGATGGCTGCAATCCATACTGGCCGCAATTGGGGGCTGGCCGGCTGCCGCAAGCCTTGCGACAGCCACGGTGGCGGGTGTTTGGATCGGTTTCACACAGCCTGTTCAGCTTGAAACGCTGTCAGGTGGGTTGGTGTTGTCGGGTGATTACGTCGTTGCCGATACGTCCTACGCGTTGGAAGATCTGGCGCCGGGATATTTGGGAACAGCCCTATTTGCGGAGGATGAGGGATGAGTGCTTCTGATCAGAAAACGCAGGCACCTAAGTCCGAGGGGAATTCGCGCCGTCGTGTGACGCGCATCATTTTGGCGGTATCACTTACGCTGAACCTTTTGGTTCTGGGGCTTATCCTTGGCGCGAAGCTTTCCGGTCATGATCGCGCAAATTTCGACGCTCGCGGCCCAGAACGCGGTGCGATCCGAGACCTTGGATTTGCCCCGATTGCCAAAGCTCTAAACCCAAAAGACCGTCGCGAAATTGGTCGCAATTTTCGTCGTGAGGGTGGTTCGTTCAAAGAAAACCGTAAAAACTTGGAACGTGATTTCGAGGCGCTTTTAGAGATTCTGAGGGCGGAACAATTTGACAAAAACGCTCTTGAAAGCACGATGTCACAACAAGCAGATCGTTTGCGAAGCCGAGGGGAAAGCCTGCGAACGCTTGTGGTTGATCGTATTGTGAGCATGACGCCCGAGGAACGAAAGGCCTTTGCCGATCGGCTTGAGGCCACGATAGACCGTAAATCGCGCCGAAATGGTCAGTGATTGGGGGCGCTTACGTCGAAGCTTAGGCAGCCGATTTGCCGAAGGTCACAACATTTCTACCCTCAGATTTTGAGGCGTAGAGCGCTTCGTCTGCCGCTTGGGTGAGCTCATGCGAGCTTCGGGTATCATTCTCTTGATCGCCCCAGACAGCGACGCCAACTGACACGGTCACATGAACGGGCGTAACGGTTTCTGACACGTTAATTGGGTAATCCCCAACTGTACGGCGCAATCGTTCTGCCATCGCTGCGACGTCTTTGGGGCTGACATCTGGTAGGGCCACCAGAAACTCTTCGCCCCCGAACCGCGCCAGAAGATCAAATTCACGTAGATTTTTACGCATACGGTTTGCGACGTCCACCAGAACCTTGTCACCAACCCCGTGACCAAATCGGTCGTTGATTGATTTGAAGTGATCAAGGTCCAGCACCATGATCGCATAGGATTGCCCATTGGTAAGCGCTTCTTGCTCTAACCGGCTCAGATAGCTTTGAGCATAACGACGGTTGTGCAATCCGGTCAGCGGATCCTGCACGGCGAGCGACAGGTTAAGATCGAAGCGTTTGCGCAGCGCATCAAGCTCTAGCTTGCGGGAGAGAAGGGCCTTTAAGCGCAGCGACAATTCGATGGCTTCGAAACATGGGTGCATGACCGCATCGGCCCCTAAATCCAACGCCATAGCGCCGTCATTTGGCCGATCCTCGGCATGGACAACAACGATGATTGCGTTGCGGGTATGCACGCGCGACCGCAATTCACTGACCAAACGCAGCCCATCGGTTTCTTCCGACAGTGACGCGCTGATGACAAAGGCATCGGGAACATTTCTGACGGCATTCATGTCCCCCAACGCTTGCGTGATTGTCATCACTTCCAGCCGGTGAGGCATTTCTGAAGATAGGTTTCGGCGCCAAAGCAGGCCATGTTCTGGGTCTGGGGCTACGATTGCAATATGCGCCGCTGGGACATAGCTGGCGGCGTCTTCCGCGCAGCCAAATTCTGTGGATATGTCGCGGTGGCGCATGATTTCTTCATATGTGCCGCGTGTCCGGATCAGGTTGCGCACCATCGCTGACAATGTGCTTTCGTTCCCGCCGCGGGAATAAACATCCTCAGCGCCCGCGCGCAAAGCTTCGATCCGCGAGCTGCGATCGTCTTTGTCCGTAATCAAAATCACAGGGATCGAGGACAGAATCGGATCTTTCTTCAGCGTCGCACAAATAGACAGGCTTTGCCCCTTGCGACCGCGCCCCAGAATGATCAGGTCGGGCTGCGCACGGCGTGCGGTCTCAAGCGCGTCATCGACGCGTTCGACCTGTATGACATCATAGCAAGAAACGGTCAGTTTGACCTTCAGTACGATGCGATTGGTCGCCAGATCATCTGCTATGAGAATCCTACCGCTCATGGGTCCATTTTTGCTAGTTGTTGACAAAGGAGTGCAGACACTCTGCGACCGATTGGTTAAGAAATCCTTTCCAAATGCAAAGGAATGTTAAAATGACACCGGATCAGGCAGAAGGAATTGCGCTGAAAATGCTTGGTTGGCTTGTCGGGAACGAAGAGCTTTTGCCAGTTTTCATGGGGGCGACGGGGGCGGATCAGGACACGTTGCGTGAAAACGCGGGAGATCCTCAGTTCTTGGCCGCGATGATGGATTTCTTGATGATGAATGATCAATGGGTGATGCAGGCCTGCGATGCCCAAGGGCTTCCCTATGGGCAGGTGGCAATGGTGCGACAAGCCTTGCCCGGAGGGGCGGATTTACACTGGACCTGAAGGCTGGATATGGGCAGTGTCCTTCTTAAACGACAGGCAGGAGCCCCCATGACCATTAAAGCCCTTCTTTTTGACAAAGACGGTACACTTTTCCATTTCAAAGCCACTTGGGAAGCGTGGACACATAAGGTGCTTCTGCGTCTAACGAATGGGGATGTAGAACGGGCCACACATATTGGCCAAGATATCGGGTTCGACATGACCAGTCAGGAGTTCTCCCCCGATAGCGTCGTAATTGCGGGTACTCCGGCGGAAATCGTCATTGCCCTGCAAAAACATGTCGACATGTCCGCTACTGAGCTGGAAACACTTCTTAACGACGAAGCTGAAACGGCCCCTCAGGTCGAGGCTGTTGCGCTTGCCCCTTTGCTGAACCATCTTCGCGAAAGGGGACTGGCTCTTGGTGTAGCAACAAATGACGCAGAGCGTCCCGCACGCCAGCATCTGAAAGGGGCGAATGTGTCGGGTCTGTTTGATTTCGTTTCTGGATATGACAGCGGGAATGGCGTGAAACCTGATGCGAGCCCCTGTCTGGCTTTTGCCCGCCATGTAGATGTTCCAGCCGTACAGGTAGGTATGGTTGGTGACAGCCTGCATGATCTGAAGGCCGGGCGCGCTGCCGGCATGAAAACCATCGGCGTACTGACAGGAGTGGCCACGCGAGAAGAACTGAACCCGTTTGCCGATGTTGTTTTAGCCGATATTGGTGAAATTCCAGCGTGGTTGGACCAACTGGTATAGGTTCTAGCCCGGCTTTGCGGTTTGTTAAGTTTTAGGCTGTTACATCGTCGCCAGCAACTTACTTGTGTGGTGACTATGCATGGCTTGATCCTGTGGACATTCGAATTCTTTGTGCGCCTGACTTATGGAAATCAGGTGTGGTCGAAGGTGCTTGCCAACCTCGATCTGAGCCTCAACACCGTTGAGCCATTGTTCCACTATGATGACCAGATCGGGCAGTCGATCCTTCAACAACTGTCCATCGAACTTGATCGGGAACGGCAATCAATACTGGAAGATTTCGGCACGTTCCTAGTGACGGATTCGCGTGTTGAAAGAGTTCGCAGATTGCTGAGATTCGGTGGTGTTGATTACACAGATTTCCTACACTCGCTCGAAGACCTAAAGGGGCGCGCGCGACTGGCTGTTCCCGACCTTGGCTTGCCTAATATCCAGGTGGATGAACAGCAACCACATCGCTTTGAAATCACTTGTGATAACACCACGAAAGGTGCGCCATACGTGCTTTTGGGGGTGTTGCGTGCGCTGGCGGATGATTTTGGCTCGTTGGTTTTTCTAGAGGTGTCTGCCGAGAAGAAAGACAGCGTCGTGATCTTGGCGGAGCTACTTGAGTGCCAACACGCCGAGGGGCGCGAATTCCTGTGGGCAACAGGTAACGCTTCATGAATATGGAACGGCCTATCCCCTTTACCTGCGGTGTTCTTGATCGTGTCCTGCCAATGCATCTGATGATTGATAGTATGGGGATCGTTCAGCACGCAGGGCCGACCATTCAGAAAGTGTTTGGGGATCGCGAAATTATCGGGCGAAACGTTTTTGGTCTGCTCGAACTTAAACGCCCAAGAAATATCAAGCGGATTGAAGATGTCCGGAAAATAGACACCAAACGTGTTCGGTTGAAAGTTCGGGATGAATACGAAACGCCCCTGACCGGGGCGGTGGCGCTAATGCCGGACATGGACTGCGTTTTGTTGAACCTGTCTTTTGGGTACTCCATCGCCGAGGCAGTCGTGCGCTATGAATTGACGGGGTCGGATTTCGCACCAACCGAGCTTGCGGTCGAGATGCTGTATCTGGTTGAAGCAAAGACCGCTGCGATGGACATTGCAAATCAACTGGCCCATCGGCTTCATGACGAAAAGGAAGTCGCGAAAAGCGAAGCACATACGGATGGGCTGACGGGGCTGGCCAATCGTCGTGCGCTTGATCTGAGACTGAATCGGCAATTGAAACGCAATGTGCCGTTTTCGCTTGTGCATCTGGACCTCGATTTTTTCAAATCCGTCAACGACACACATGGTCATGCGGCTGGGGATGCAGTGCTTGAGGCAGTTGCCGATATCCTACAGCAAGAGACACGCGACGAAGATTTGGTCGCACGAATAGGGGGGGATGAATTCGTGATTGTGATGGACAATCAAGTTTGCCCATCGCGTCTGGAAAAAGTAGCTTCAAGATTGATCCAGCGTATCGAGAACCCAATCGTGTTCAGAGATATTGAATGTCGTGTATCGGCCAGCATTGGTGTGGTGATATCAACCAGTTACGCGCAACCGGATCCATTGAAAATGGCTGAAGATGCGGACAAGGCCCTATATGCGTCAAAGCACGCTGGCAGGGCTGCTTATACAGTAAGGCGGTAAGGTTTCCGTGTTTGGTTGACAGGGTTGTGGACAGGCCTTAGCACGACAAAGACCCTACCAAATCCGAGGCCACATATGCCATTGTTATCGCGTACAATAGTTACTCTTTTGATTGCGATTTCCTGGACGTGGTCGCTGGTCAATCCGGCTGCCTCTCAAACAGGCGATATCATTCGATCCATTCTAGGTCGGCAGCTTAGCAGCGAACAGGTTTCGCAAGTTTACATTAAAGCTGACGGGTCTTTGGAAGGGGTGTTTAACGGTATTGCCTTCGCGGGCACCTGGACCTTGGATGGCGACAAATACTGTCGCCAATTTACGCGCGGTCTAACGGGTGCACCGATCTGTATGGATGTGTCTGCCGACTACGCCCCTGATGGCGACATTCAAACGGTAATCTTCGATAGCCCGGGGGGCAGGGCAACGTTTTTGGTTGGCTACTAGCACCTGCTTTGTGCAGACGAGGTCTCGCTTGCCAGATGGCAAGCGACGGTATCAACGTGCTGATAGGGAAGAACCAAGTGGCAGCCCGTACGAGAATCGAACTCGTCTTTCCAGGTTGAAAACCTGGCGTCCTAACCGATAGACGAACGGGCCACGCTGTTGGTAGGCGGGTTATTAGGCGAGCCTTTTTCGAAGCGCAAGAGGGGAAATCAAAGAAATTTGAAATTCCAACCTTGGGGGCCTCAACGGGTTCAAAATTGTGGAACGAAGGTCACGTGCGCGTCTTGCGTGGTTGTCACGCCACTTAGCGTAAATTCCAATCCGCGGTCGTTTGGGGAGAAACCAATCAAGTTGATGTCAGCATCGTTGAAGCTTACGCCAAACCCATCGTAACGCATGTCCTGTGCAAGACGGCGCAAGGCTTCCTTGGTTGATGCTTCTGTTTCAGCTTTCACATCGGAAAGGTCCGCATGCACATGGGTTTCGACAAGCTCTTCCAATTTCCCTTTCAAAAGCCATTTGGCCGACTTTAGCAGCAGGTTGTCGCTTTCTTCTGAGATACGCGCATCGATCAAAGTCAGCTTGTTGTCCGTAAGCTGAGGGGTGGCGGTGAAGGTTAGATCCCCTTCGAATTCCTGCCCAAACAGAACACGGCTGAACCAACCTTTCGAGGCTGTCAGTCCAAGTTTTACCGTCATCTCCCCCTCGTCGGTCCCGCTAAGGGCCGCCTTGGACAGGGTCATGTTGAACGCGCGTCCGCTTTGCGGCCATTTCATCTCGGCCTGCGTGATCTCGGATGTGGCGATGTCGCTAAGCCGGTCCCAGCTTGCAGACACTGGTAATCTGATTGAGATACCACCGGTTTCGATTGCATCGATGAATTGCAGCGGCGGGACTTCGCTACGCTTGGGGCGATCGGGTCGCTTCGGGGTCAGAACGCCAACGGCCTCAAAGCACAGGCTTAGCCCCAAACGCAGGGCATTTTCCTGTTGATCGACAAAGGGTTGAACCGCCTCGAACCGTACGGGTTTGGTCACAATCCAACCGGGTACATCGCCCCGAACCTCAATCACTTTGTGGGAATCGTCCCACAGGTCTTGCGCTTCTTTGCGCAGGAACTGATCTTTAGGCAGATCGCGGTTAAGCTTGGCCATCTGCTCGTCGACTTTTTCTTGGACCGTGGGTTGAAGCAACTTGCGGAACGACATTTTACCCAGCTTCGCGATCACCGCTTCGGCTTGTGTCACCTGTACCGATGCCACAGCGCGCGGGTTTAAGCTCCAGTCTTCTCTGAGGGTTGGTCTGAAATCTCCAACAACATGCGCCTCCAGCTTGCTGGACTGGCTGATCGGGATGTTCGCGGGGGCCACTTGGTTCAAAAGCGCACCGACCGCTCCACGCACGATTTGAATGCCACCGGTCAATTTCACATTGCCCCGTATGTTGGCTTCCGCAATCAGGCCGCCATTCGCGCTTGGGCGTAGAATGATTTCGGACCGTCGTGCGGCCCAGCCGAGTGTGTCATCCACCAATCGGCCTGGAACAGGATCATTTTCAATCCCACGCATCACTTCATCGACCGAGGTATTTAGCTGCGTTTGCAGCTCTTGCAGCGGGATCGTTAAGGGGAGGGTAATGTAAGAATGGGTGGTTGGATCGCACTCTTGCGCGCTGGCTGGCACTGCAGACCAAGCAGACAAAACAAGGCAAAGGAAGCTTTTACGGAACATCATGACCATCGGTGTTTATCAAGTTGGCTGATGGTGCGAGGAATTGCACCCAGCAGCAAGGGGCATCTGCACAAGAGTTTCACCGCAAATGGCGTGAATTGCGCGCGCAACTTAAAGATAATGTGGGAAAAGTGGCAGCCCGTACGAGAATCGAACTCGTCTTTCCAGGTTGAAAACCTGGCGTCCTAACCGATAGACGAACGGGCCACGCTGTGGTGAGGGGTTTCTATGTCAAAGCCCAGAGTCGCGCAAGAGGCATTTTTACTTTTTTGCAGCCTGATAAAATCAAGTTAATTCAGGCCTTTGCCGCGTCTTCCAACCGAAATTGAGGGCTGGATCGGCCCTGCCATTGGTTGATTTCGAGTCGCCCGGCAAGATGAAAGCGGGCCCCCCCGTGGTTTTCCAGCATCGGACCGAGTGGACCATCGAAAGCCCCAAAAGAGATCGCATCGATCCGTGTCCCCAACCCGTCGCCAAAGCTGATTTTCAGGTGATTTTGACCAACGCGTTTGGCGAAAAACACTTGTACATCGGGGAAGGCGAAACGCGGGGCGCGGGCAGAGGCTCCAAAGGGTCCGGCCTCTTCCAAGGTTTCGATCAGGTCGACGGTGGCCGCGGAGGGCATTAGGACGCCATCCAGAACCAGATCTGCAGCCCCAAGTGCGCCGGCACCTTGTTTTTCCATCAACTCGTTCAACCGTGCCATGGCGGGTTCTAATTGGTCACGTGACAGGCTGAGGCCTGCTGCCATTTTGTGACCGCCACCTTTTTGGATAGCCTCTTCGGCTGCCAACTTTTGAATGGCCGCGCCAAGGTCTATTCCGCTGACCGAGCGACCCGAGCCTTTGCCGTCTTCCCCGTCAAATCCGATCACGATGGACGGCCGATTGGTGGCTTCTTTCAGGCGACTTGCAACGATCCCAACAACGCCGGGATGCCAACCATCGCCCGCGGCCCAAACCAAAGGCGTATCAAACCCACGCTGCTCGGCTTGCTCCATAGCAAGGTCTTGCACACGGGCTTCAATCTCGCGACGTTCTGCATTGAGTTCATTGAGTTTCTCAGCGATGGAGTTGGCTTCGTTTGCGTCCGTCATCGACAACAATCGCGCGCCAAGATCAGCTTTGCCAATGCGACCACCAGCGTTCACGCGCGGTCCCAACAGGTACCCAAGATGGTAAGCGCGCGGGGCTTCGTTCAGCCCGGAAACATCGGCTAAAGCAACCATGCCGGGGCGTGCACGGCGCGCCATGATCTTCAGGCCCTGCCGGACAAAGGCGCGGTTTGCGTCGATAAGCGGGGCGACGTCGGCAACAGTGCCAAGCGCCACAAGGTCAAGCATTGAGATCAGGTCGGGTCCACCGCGCCCAGCTTCGCGCAGCAAGCGTCCCAGTTCGACCAGAACAAGGAAGACGACGCCTGCGGCACAAAGATAGCCGGGGGCGTCGATTTCGTCTTGGCGGTTCGGGTTCACCACGGCATTCGCATCTGGCAATGTCTCAGCGCCAAGGTGGTGATCCAACACGATGACGTCTGCACCCTTCGCGCGCGCTGCCGCGATGGGTTCAAAGCTTAGCGTCCCACAGTCAACGCAGATGATCAGGCTGTGATCTTCAGCCAACTTTTCCATTGCGGGGGTGTTGGGGCCGTATCCTTCGGTGATCCGATCCGGGACGTATAGGGTGATTTTGCGATCGAGTTGCCGAAACCAGTCGATCAATAGGGTGGCCGAGGTCGCGCCATCTACGTCGTAATCCGCGAAGACAGCAATCTTCTCGTTCTGATCTAGGGCGGCAAGGATACGCGTCGCCGCTTTGTCCATGTCCTTCAGCTTGCGCGGGTCTGGCAGAAGGTCGCGCAGAGTGGAATCCAGATATCCCTTCGCCTCGTGGGCCGGAACGCCTCGCTGCGCCAGCAGCTTGCAAAGGGGCGCAGGCAAGGTCGTTTGCTGGGCAATAGCCTCGGCCTGGCGTTCCACCTCGGGTGAGGGGCCGATCCATTTGCGCCCGGTCACAGAGCTTTCAATGCCTAAAAACGCGTTCATCCAAGCACCTGATCGGTCGACAACACCTGCGCAAATTCTCCGTTAAGCTGGTCCAATGCTGCATCGTGGATCTGATTGGCCGTAGGTGGTTGGCCGTCGCGCCAAGAGCTATCCGCGTTGCCCGTGAACGTCGCGCAAGCGTCATGTATCAATTGCACAGTAAAGCCCAGATTGGCGGCCATGCGCGTGGTGGTCGACACACAATGCGGGGTGGTCAGCCCGCAGATTGTGACTTCGGTCACGCCTAGCTTCCGTAGCCTTTTTTCGAGAATCCGTACCGATAAAAGCCGAGTTCACATGTTTGGTCAAAACAGGCTCGTCATCACGAGGTGACACCATCGATTTCAGCGCAACAAGCCCGCCATCTGGATTAAGCGGGCTGCCTTCGGTCGTGGACAGGTGCTGAATGTGAAAGACGGGCGCAGTGTGCGCCCGCCAATGGGTTAAAAGCCGGGCGGCGTTGGCCTCGGCGTTTGGATTGTTGCGCGCGCCCCAGAACGGGTCGTCAAACCCTTCCTGAATATCAATCAGGATGAGGGCCCCAAGCATCAGTCGGCAGAAACCGGGTTGCGGTAGATCATGCGACGAACCGATCCAGTTTTCGAACGCATCAGCAGTGTTTCGGTGGTCAGCCAACCGGGTTCGCGCTTGATGCCAGACACGATCGAGCCATCGGTGACACCTGTGGCGGCAAAGATAACATCTGCTGTGACCATTTCATCGCGCGAATAGATGCGATCCAGATCGGTGATGCCCGCCTTGGCTGCGCGGCCACGTTCGTCGTCGTTGCGGAAAGTCAGCTGACCCCACATTTGACCACCCATGCACTTCAACGCGGATGCTGCCAGAACGCCCTCAGGCGCACCGCCGCGACCCATATACATGTCAATTCCAGTGATCTCGGCCTCCGCGCAGTGAATGACACCGGCCACGTCACCATCGGTGATCAGGCGGATGGCGGCACCGGTTGAGCGGATGCCCGCAATCATTTCTTCGTGGCGCGGACGTTCCAGAACACAGACCGTGATGTCTTTGGTGTCGCAACCCTTGGCTTTGGCCAGTGCTTCGACCCGTTCCTTGGGCGACATTGCCAATGATACAACATCTTTCGGATAGCTCGGACCAATGGCCAGCTTTTCCATATAGACGTCAGGGGCATGAAGCAGCGTTCCGCGGGGCGCCATTGCAATCACGGTCAGTGCATTCGGCATGTCCTTGGCTGTCAGGGTTGTGCCCTCAAGCGGGTCCAGAGCGATGTCCACGGCGGGACCATCACCAGAACCGACCTCTTCACCAATGTAAAGCATCGGGGCTTCGTCACGCTCGCCTTCGCCGATCACAACGGTGCCTTGAATTTCCAGCAGGTTCAGCTGATCGCGCATGGCATTCACAGCAGCCTGATCGGCGGCTTTCTCGTCTCCGCGACCAACAAGGTCGGCACTGGCCGTGGCGGCGGCTTCGGAAACACGGGCCAAACCAAGCGAAAGCATGCGGTCGGCAAAAACGACTTTATCAGCCATAAGGGGCAATCCTCACTGTCTCTATTTGGATTCCGGTTTAAGCGCCGGGGGGGGCAGGGGCAAGTGCCTTACATGGCGAAAAGCGCGTCATTCGCCGCTTTCAGGTGGTTTCCCGAAGATCCGGGCTGCGAATGAGCCCCTGAAAGAGCAACGCGATCATCGTTCCGTTCAGGATGTGCCAAATGAAATGGGTGCCGGTGGGCCAGATTTCACACAGATGCATGTCGAGCGTTCGGACGGTGAGCGAGACCATGAAAACGATTGTAGCTGCGGTGATCCAGGGTGCAATCTCGTGACCATTCCGGCGCGTCATAAAGGTGAAGGCCAGCAAAGCCAGAACGGCGGGCAGATATTGCTCTGAGCCGTTCAGCAGGCTGTTTTCATCCGTGTGGTCATGCGTATCTTCGCTTCCAAGCGGCGCTGTGGCGGCTTCCGTTTCAGTGATGAGATTTGCGTCAGAGGTCTGACTTCCGGACCCATCTCCGCCGAAAGCGAACAGTATGGCAATGGCGGCGGCGATCACGGCGATACCTATGCCGATTTTGCCCGGTTGAATGCCCGCGACACGGCGCAGGGCCACCAATACGAACAAAAGCACAAAGGTCCAGATCGGGATCACGTCTGCGAGGCTGGACCAGGCATTGGCAAACGTGTGGAACAGGAAACTGCCTATGCCAATCATGCCGGCCAGCAGGATCAAGATCATGGTCATCGGGTCAAGGCGATCCCGGCGTTTGGCCTCGATCCAGCCCCAAAGGGCGGCGGCTATAAACGCTAGGTTTGAGATGGCGTTCAGAGGCTCCGCCCAAAACGCCGCGCTGACGCGTTCGCAATAGATATCGATCGGCGTGTACCAGTCCAAGAACGCCTCCTTTTCCGAAGGTACTCTGTCGGGCTCAAGCGAAGCGGTCTAGTGCAAAGCGGGTTAACGTTGCGCGATCTGAGTTACAGATTTTCGATCCGAATGGCCACGGGATCACCATCGACAACACCGGTTTCAGCAAATCCTTTGATCGCAGCATCCAATGCGTCGCGGGTGCATTTATGCGTGACGATCAGTACTGGGGCCAGTTTCTCGTCATGGCTGGTTTGGCGCATCCGATTGATCGAAACCCCGGCGTCCCCCAAAACAGCAGCGACTTTGGCCATCGCACCCGGTTTGTCCAAAAGGGACATGCGCAGGTAATAAGGCGCAGGCTTGGCGGCTTTGGCACCCGTCACGGGACGCAGTGTCTTGGCAGGCTGGCCGAATACCGGGATTGAGATGCCGCGCGCGATGTCCATCACGTCGCCCATCACAGCACTGGCGGTAGGGCCTTCGCCCGCGCCGGGTCCACGCAGAACAACTTGTTCAACCGCATCACCTTCGACGACAACCATGTTGGTGCCACCTTCAAGCTGCCCCAATGGGGACAGAGCAGGCACAAGGCAGGGCGACATGCGCTGTTCAAGCCCACGGCCCGTCATCTGAGCCACGCCCAAAAGCTTAATGCGGAAGCCCATTTCGGCAGCGTGTTCAATATCTTCCAGTTGGATACGCTGGATGCCTTCCAGCTCTACCGCGTCGAAATTTACCTGCGTACCAAAGGCGATCGAGGACAGGATCGACAGTTTGTGACCTGCATCAATGCCGCCAACGTCAAGGTTCGGATCGGCTTCAAGATATCCCAGATCGGCGCATTCATCGAACAGGGCGTTGTAGCCGCGGCCGGTCGCCTGCATCTGGGTCAGGATATAGTTACATGTGCCGTTCATCACGCCCATGACGCGGGTGATTTCGTTGCCAGCCAGACCTTCCATCAAGGATTTGATGATTGGGATGCCACCTGCGACAGCGGCCTCATAGCGGATGCGTGTGCCTGCGGCCTCAGCGGCCAAGGCCAGCTCCTGTCCGTGGTGGGCCAAGAGCGCTTTGTTGGCGGTGACGATGTCTTTGCCTGCGGCGATTGCTGCCTCACAGGCGTCTTTTGCGGGGCCTTCATGGCCTCCCATCAATTCGACAAACACGTCCACGTCATCACGCTTGGCCAGTGCGACGGGGTCGTCTTCCCAGCCATAGTCGGACAGATCGACGCCGCGATCTTTGTCTTTGGAACGGGCTGATACGGCCGAGATCACAACGGGACGTCCCGCACGATCTTCCAGCATGGCAGCTTGCCGACGAATGATCTTTACAACGCCGATGCCGACGGTGCCAAGACCTGCAATCCCAAGGCGAAGGGGGGCAATCTCACTCATGTCAGTCTCCGTCGGCATTATTGTCGTTCAGCGACGTGTAGCCAAAGGCGCGGCCCTGTGCAATCCAAGGCTGGCCCGCATTGGGGAAAATCCTTTGAAAGTCGGGCGGGGCAATCTTAGCGGCGCGCCAATGCCGCCTGCATTTGCGACTTGGTAGCCCCGTCCACCACGGCGCTGCGCCGCAACCGATCGGCGCGCGCGCGCAGGGATGCAGCACGTGCCGCCAAAGAACCGGTTCCATAATTACCCTGATCCGCAGGAATCTGGCCCACAATGTCGTCCATGGCAATGATATTCGGGAAGGGGGCGTTCCGAGTTGACCCGTCCGCGAAATCGGGCATGTCCGAACAGGCGACAAGAGTGCCGAAGGCCAGAAGCAAACTGGTCATGAACGGGCGAGTCATCTGGCGGTGGTCCTTGATGCTTTGGTCTGGGCGACCATAGACAGCCCATTCGGGCGCTGCAAGGCAGCATGACGGCCAGCGTGCAATGTTGGCGGGACGTCGCGAAACGCTTGGATATGAACGTTTGTTCAGTTACTCATTTGATTATGGCTCGGAAAACTGGATCACATAGCGAAATCACTGGCCCCCGCGTACGTGAGGCGGCGCTGACGCTGTTTGCACGCCATGGGTTTGCGGCCGTGTCGATGCGCCAAATTGCGGGCGAGGTCGGTGTGCAGGCAGGTGCGCTTTATCTTTATACCAAAGACAAACAAAGCCTGCTTTTCGACCTGATGCGTGCGCATATGGACGATCTGTTGGCCGCATGGGCAGAAGAACCCAAAGGACAGGGCGCGCTGGGCGGGCTTGAGGCCTTCACCCGTTTTCACATCCGCTTTCACCTAGAACGCCCCGACGCGGTTTTCATTGCTTATATGGAGCTGCGCAACCTGACGGATGACAATTTCGCCGCAATCGAAGTTCTGCGGCGTCAGTATGAGGGCGAGCTGGAAGCCATTTTGCGGGCAGGGCAAAAAGACGGTGCCATCACCGTGCCGGATATCCGTCTGACCACCATGGCGCTGATTGCCATGCTGACAGGTGTAAACACTTGGTATCGCGAAGGGGGCCGTCTGTCGCGCGAAGCTGTGGCGGATCGGTATTGGGATATGGTGCGCGGCGCAGTTGGTGCTTAGGCTGGACTCTGTCCGCCATCGACCCGATATATAGTACATGTCTCTGCCACCCGGTTTCCTAGATGAATTGCGCACCCGCCTCAGCCTGACACAGGTTGTTGGGCGTAAGGTCATGTGGGACCAGAGAAAATCCAATCAGGGCAAAGGCGACATGTGGGCGCCGTGCCCCTTTCATCAGGAAAAAACCGCGTCTTTTCATGTGGATGACCAGAAGGGGTTTTACTACTGCTTTGGCTGTCATGCCAAAGGGGATGCGATTTCTTTTGTGAAAGAGACCGAGAATGTCTCGTTCATTGAAGCGGTCGAGATTCTGGCCGGAGAGGCAGGCATGCAGATGCCCGCGCGCGATCCGAAAGCGCAGGAAAAAGCGGATCGCCGCACGCTGCTTGTCGACGTAATGGAGATGGCGGTCAGCCATTTCCGCCTCATGTTGAAAACCGGTGCGGGGGCTGAAGCGCGTGAATACCTGACCCGTCGTGGCCTGAACGAAGCCGCACTGGATCGTTGGGAAATTGGGTTCGCACCGGATGCCTGGCAAGGGCTTTGGGATCATCTGAAGGCCAAGAATGTCGAGGATGATCTGATCCTTGGCGCGGGTTTGGCCAAGCCCAGTCAGAAGGGTGGCAAACCCTATGACACGTTCCGTGGGCGGATCATGTTCCCCATTCGGGACGCGCGTGGACGGGCGATTGCATTCGGGGGCCGGGCGATGGACCCGAACGACAACGCCAAATACTTGAATTCACCCGAGACCGAGCTTTTTGACAAAGGCCGCAGCCTTTTTAATCACGGCCCCGCACGTGAAGCGGCGGGCAAAGGGCAACCTTTGATCGTGGCCGAAGGGTATATGGACGTGATTGCGATGTCCGAAGCCGGGTTCGGTGCGACGGTCGCCCCACTTGGAACCGCTATCACCGAAGATCAACTGCGATTGCTTTGGCGCGTCGCGCCCGAGCCGATCATCGCGCTTGATGGGGATACTGCCGGTCTACGCGCCGCGATGCGGGTGATCGACAATGCACTGCCTTTGCTGGAAGCCGGGCAAAGCTTACGGTTTTCAATCATGCCGGAAGGCAAGGACCCCGACGATCTGCTGAAAGAAAGCGGGACCAGCGCCATGCAGACGCTGATTGATGGGGCCATCCCGATGGTGGACCTTCTGTGGCGGCGCGAAACCGAGGGCAAGGTTTTTGACAGCCCCGAACGCAAAGCTGCGCTGGATAAAGACCTGCGCATTGCCATTGCCCGCATTCAGGACCAGTCGATCCGTAATCACTATGGCCAAGCCATCAAAGATAAACGGTGGGAGCTGTTCCGGGCGCGCCCAAAAGGGCAGGGCGGTCAAAAACGCGCTTGGCAACCCGGCAAGGGGCGGGGTTGGCAGCAAACACCGCCGGTGCTGGCCTCGACCAAGGAATCTATGCTGGCAACGGCCGACGATCTGGCTCAAGAATCCTTACGAGAATCCGTGATCTTGGCCATTTTGATCCGTCGCCCTGACATGCTGGATCAGGTTGAAAGCCGGATGGAGCGTTTGGACATGGTCGGGACGAATCACGCCGATCTTCAACGGGAGATTTTGGGGCATGCACATTCCGGTGCGGAGGCGCTTGAGGAAGCGCTTTTGAACCGGGTCGGGGGGGATTGTCTGGATAAGCTCTTCACGCTGAACCATGTGCGTATCACACCTGCCATTCGAACCATCGATGATGATGAAATCGTACTGGCCTGTCTGACCGAAGAAATGACCAAACTGGAAGCTTTGCGCGGGGTCCGTCGCGAGGTGCAAGATGCGCAAGCTGACATGGAAGCCCTGCCGGACGAAGGCGTGACATGGCGGTTGGGGCAGGCGGCCGAGGCACGAAATAACGCGCTGCGCAGTCAAACCGAAGACAAAACCACCTATGAAATTGCGGACAATGGATCGCTTATGGACCGGGAAGAGCGTGATGCATTGGACGCTCTGCTGGCGGAAATTGATCCGGCGAAGCGAAAAAGCCACTAATGCGTTCGCCAAGCGGGGTCGACTGCTTGCAAAGCCCCGCTAAAGCACCCACCTTACAGCTGTGGACGAATCACTGATTCGAATCAGTGTTGCGTCCGTCCCGAATCACCCAAGCGCGGGTGGCCGTCAGCGAAGGACGCTTCGCATCACCGCAAACGGCCCAGACCCGCATCTTTCGTGCAAGGAGAGCCCATGGCTGCCAAGGACACCGCTAACGATCAAAAAGATGATCAGCACGCCGAGCCGATGACAGATATGTCTCAGGCCGCGGTCAAAAAGATGATCGCCGAGGCGCGCGAGCGTGGCTACATCACCTACGATCAGCTTAATCAGGTTCTGCCGCCCGATCAGGTCAGTTCCGAGCAGATCGAAGACGTGATGTCGATGTTGTCCGAAATGGGCATCAACATCATCGAAGATGAAGAAGCGGAAGACGAAGACAAGGGCTCGACCGAGCTGGTGACCAAAAACGCTGGTGGCGATGTCACCGTGGCCACCGCCGAGACCGAAAAGCTGGACCGCACCGACGATCCCGTCCGCATGTATCTGCGCGAAATGGGATCGGTCGAGCTTCTGTCGCGTGAAGGCGAGATTGCGATCGCCAAACGGATCGAAGCCGGCCGTAACACCATGATCTCGGGCTTGTGTGAAAGCCCACTGACATTCCAAGCGATTACCATTTGGCGCGAAGAACTTCTGAACGAAGACATCTTGCTGCGCGACGTGATCGACCTTGATGCGACTTTCGGCAACCAGCTGGAAGAGGATGAAGAAGAAGAGGTGGCACCGGCCGCCAATGGTGCCGCGCCTGATTCCGAGAAGAAGGAAAAAGCGCAGGAACTGGATGCAGACGGCAATCCCATCAACAACGACGATGATGATGATGACGAGGATGAAGCCGCCAACATGTCGCTTGCTGCGATGGAAGCGGCGCTGAAACCGCGCGTCCTTGAAACACTCGAGCTGATCGCACGTGATTATGAGCAGTTGTCCGCAATGCAGGATCTGCGCATGTCCGCGACCCTGAACGAGGATGACAGTTTCTCGAAGAAGGAAGAGGGCGCTTATCAGAAGCTGCGTTCGGAAATCGTCGAGCTGGTGAACGAGCTGCACCTGCATAACAACCGTATCGAAGCGCTGGTTGACCAGCTTTACGGCATCAACCGACGCATCATGTCGATTGACAGCGCGATGGTGAAACTGGCTGACCAAGCCCGCATCAACCGTCGTGAGTTCGTCGAAGCCTATCGTGGCCGGGAACTGGACCCGACATGGCTGGACGAGATGGGCGAGAAGACCGGGCGCGCATGGCAGGCCTTCATCGAAAAGTCGACCGACAAGGTTGAAAAGCTGCGTGGCGACATGGCGCAAGTCGGTCAGTATGTTGGCGTCGATATCCCTGAATTCCGCCGCATTGTGCAGCAGGTTCAAAAGGGTGAAAAAGAAGCACGTCAGGCCAAGAAGGAAATGGTCGAAGCCAACCTGCGCCTCGTGATCTCGATCGCAAAGAAATATACCAACCGTGGCCTGCAATTCCTTGATCTTATTCAGGAAGGTAACATCGGCCTGATGAAGGCGGTTGATAAGTTTGAATATCGCCGCGGTTATAAGTTCTCGACCTATGCGACGTGGTGGATCCGTCAGGCGATCACGCGTTCGATCGCGGACCAAGCCCGCACGATCCGTATTCCGGTCCATATGATCGAAACGATCAACAAGCTGGTCCGTACCGGTCGCCAAATGCTTCACGAGATCGGTCGCGAACCGACACCGGAAGAACTGGCCGAAAAGCTGCAAATGCCGCTTGAGAAGGTGCGCAAGGTGATGAAGATCGCCAAAGAGCCGATCTCTCTGGAAACGCCGATTGGCGACGAAGAAGACAGCCAGCTGGGTGACTTCATTGAGGATAAGAATGCCGTGCTGCCTTTGGACAGCGCCATTCAGGAAAACCTCAAGGAAACCACGACGCGGGTTCTGGCGTCGCTTACGCCCCGTGAAGAACGCGTTCTGCGTATGCGCTTTGGTATCGGCATGAACACCGACCACACTCTGGAAGAAGTGGGGCAGCAGTTCAGCGTGACCCGCGAACGGATCCGGCAGATCGAGGCGAAGGCGCTTCGCAAGCTGAAGCACCCAAGCCGGAGCCGTAAGCTGCGCAGCTTCTTGGATCAGTAAAGCCAGTTACAGTCTTAACGAACGCCCTGCAAAATGCGGGGCGTTTTTGTTTGGGCCCACCGAGATGCCCGGCTGAGGCATACATGACGTGTGATTCCTAGAAATCCAGGTTGCCAGAGTGCGGGTTAAAGCCACTCCACCTATGCTAGGAAGTGTACAATAGCCGTTCTACCCATCAGACATAATTCACCGGTCTGAACAGATTGTTTCCTAAAATACGAACAAAAAACCCCACCTTAGGATTTAAAAATGTGGCGGTTTGTGGCAGGAATGTGGCGGGGAAATGTTCACGCCAGTCTATTTACTGGCAAACACTGGGTAATTTGAAATGTATGATGTTGTGAGGGGAAAGCCATTGGCTCTGCAGCCAGATTGGCAAATTGATACGCCGCGCCGACGCGATGGTTTTGCAAATAAGGTATCGGCGGTTCGACTGGGGCGCGTGCTTGCGTTGAAGGCACTTGAGAAACGTAAAAGCGATGGCATGGGCTCACTTCGCCCGTCTTTCGCGCATTTTTAAGCGCCGTTTCGAAAAGAAGGCCAAAGCATAATCGCTGTCCTGCGTGCTTGACATTGATCTGTCGCACCAGCCTTTGTTAGATCAAACCGGTGACGCATTTGCGCGCCGGTTTTTTCTTGTCAGGATAAGCACATGATCAACGTGTTTGAGATCACCACACATGGTTCGGGATTGTATGATTTTACAGGCCAAGTGACGTCTTGGCTGCGCGCGCAAAACGCAAGTGATGGATTGCTTACCTTATTCGTACGCCACACGTCTTGTTCATTGCTGATACAGGAAAATGCTGATCCTGAGGTTCAAACAGATCTGAACAATTTCTTTTGCCGGTTGGTGCCACCCAGCACGGACCCAACCATGAGCTATCTAACGCATACGTATGAGGGACCGGATGATATGCCGGCGCATATTAAATCCGCGTTGCTGCCTGTGAACCTATCGATCCCAGTGCTAGATGGGCAGCTGACGTTGGGGACATGGCAGGGGATATATCTGTTTGAACACCGTACGGCCTCGCATCGGCGGCAGGTGGTGGGGCATCTTTCAAACTGACGACCGGAAACAAAAACGCGCCGCAGATGGGTTTCATCTACGGCGCGTTCTGCGTTTTGGGGGGTCAGCCTTCCAGAACGAAAGTCACCATCAGGTTCACCTGATAATGCTCAATCTTGCCATCCTTGACCGATACGGATTGTTCTTTCACCCAAGCGCTAACCACGTTGCGCAGGGTTTTTGAGGCGCGTTCAACGCCAATTTCAACGGCATCGTCGAAGCTTTTCTTTGATGTTGCGGAAATTTCTGTAACTCGTGCTACGGACATTTTTAGCCCTCCTGTGTTTGATTGCGCCAGTATTCAACCATCAAAGCTTGCTGGGCAGGGGAGTATTTTCCGCCATTCCCACTTGACGCTGGGCGGGCTCTATCTTGGTGTGTGCAATTCGGGCTACACAAGACCTAGAGGCTCGCCTATAGTGCCTGTGGATAAGTGGTTATAGACCCACACCCACATGGTTCAGTGAAGGAAGGGGATCGCCCATGCGCTGTCCGTTTTGCGGAAATATCGACACTCAGGTAAAAGACAGCCGCCCAGCCGAGGATCACGTCGCGATCCGGCGACGTCGCTTTTGTCCGGCATGCGGGGGACGCTTTACAACCTATGAACGGGTGCAATTGCGTGATCTCGTGGTGATAAAGTCCAACGGTCGCCGTGAAGACTTTGACCGTGAGAAGCTTGAGCGTTCGATCCGTATATCGATGCAGAAACGTCCGGTTGATCCAGAGCGGATTGATCAGATGATCTCGGGCATTGTTCGGCGTCTTGAAAGTATGGGCGAGACCGACATTCAGTCGAAGACAATCGGTGAGATTGTGATGGAGGCTTTGGCCCGGATCGACACCGTTGCCTATGTGCGGTTTGCCAGCGTTTACAAAAACTTCCAAGCTGCCGATGACTTCGACAAGTTTGTCAGCGAGCTGCGACCAGATATTCCGATGGAAGACGACGAGTAGCCTTATGACTGCGGACAAGACCGGCGCGGATTCTCAGGTATATGCGCCTGGCCCTGTCGCTTGCGCGGCGGGGTCTTGGGCGCGTGTGGCCCAATCCCGCTGTGGGCTGTGTCATTGTGCGTGATAGCCGGATTGTGGGTCGTGGGTGGACGCAGCCGGGGGGGCGACCTCATGCAGAGACAGTTGCGCTTGCTCAGGCAGGTGCTGCTGCGCAAGGGGCCACAGCCTATGTCACGCTGGAACCCTGCGCCCATCACGGAAAAACGCCTCCTTGTGTGGACGCGTTGATCACTGCCGGTGTCGCGCGTGTTGTGTGCGCCTTGGGCGATCCCGATCCACGAGTGGATGGCGGCGGCTTCGATAAGCTTAAGGATGCGGGCATCGAGGTTGTAACGGGTTTTTGCAAGGACGAAGCGCGCATTGATCAGGCAGGCTTTCTAAGCCGCGTCACCCGTGGTCGCCCAACGGTGACACTGAAACTTGCCAGCAGCTTTGACGGGCGTATCGCAACAGCCAGTGGTGAAAGCCAGTGGATCACCGGGCCTGCTGCGCGCCGCCATGTGCATGCGATGCGTGCGAACCATGATGCGGTGATGATCGGGGCAGGGACGGCTCGTGATGATGATCCATCGCTGACGGTGCGCGGGTTGGGAATAGAACACCAGCCGGTGCGGGTGGTTTTGTCACGGCACTTGGACCTTCCGCTGGACAGCAAACTTGCGAAATCCGCAAAGGAAATTCCCTTGTGGATTTGCCATGGTCGCCGCGCCGCGCCCGAGCTGCTGTCGGTCTGGAAAGATATCGGGGCAACACTGATTGAAGTGGGCGAAGCGCAGGCCGCATTGGATCCAGCCTCGGTTCTTGAGGCACTTGGCGCGCGTGGATTGACCCGTGTCTACTGCGAAGGCGGCGGCGGGGTGGCCGCGTCCCTTCTGATGGCCAGAATGGTTGATGAGCTTGTGGGCTATGGCGCGGGCCTTGCGATTGGTGCCGAAGGGCGACCGTCTTTGGCTGCAATGGGCTTAAGCCGACTGGCCGAAGCCCCCAGATTAACGTTGGTCGAGTGTCGCGAAATTGGTGGCGATGTCTTGCACCGTTGGCGCGCAAGCCCTTAACGCCATAGGTAGGCGTAACTGGCGAATAGTCCCTGCAATTTGGCTAGTAACCGTGTGCTGTGGCGTCCTTTGGGCAGATCACCGGACGCAAGGCGATCCACAACCACTTCGACCGGACAAGCCGTTTTGGTGATTGGATCGAAATAGCGCGGATAGTCGATCAAAACTGCATGCGCCAAAGCGATCAGGATCTGGTCGCGCTTGCCGCCTGTCTGGAACATCGCCCAGATCATTGGTCAATCCCCATCCGGCATAGAAGGGCGCACCTAAACAGGTGACAGGACGCCCGCGCAAAAGGGCTTCGAACCCCATGGTGGACGTCATCGTCCACAGTTCATCGACATGATCCAAAAGCGCGATGGGGTCAGACTCATCCGCGACCAGATCCGCATGACGTAAAGCCTCGTCCGTCGGAATGCGCCCCTCTCGCAATCCGGCTTCGACGTCCGGATGCGGTTTGTAGATGATCACTGCGTCGGGGTTCTCGATCCGCACGCGCTTCAGCAAATCCAGATTGGTTGCAACTGTTGATGTCCCCAGTTTGATCGAGGCATCATCTTCCACCTGTCCCGGCACAAGAATGCGGTTTCCCGACGGCAGATCGTCCAGACCCACAGGCAGCGGGCGATCCAGATTGTATTTGCCCAGCCGGTTTGTCGTGATGCGATCGATCAATCGCGCAGCCCGTTCGCGGCCATGGTCGGGCAGGGTGGTCGCGTTCTCTATGTGCCGTTCCAGCCTGCTTTCGCGCGTCGGATCATAGTAGATGCCTAGATCATCACGCACCAACGACAAGGGCGGAGTAAGCTCTGCCCCCAACCCGCACGAGCGTAGAAAACCATCTTCAATGCGTAGGGGCGTTTGGTGCGCGCTGTGTTCTGATGTTTCTTTCCCAGCCCAAACCATCAGCGGGCGCTGCGACGTATCGGCCCCCTTTGCGGCGCGCGCGGCATTGTCATCAAACACCATTGCAGTGCCCGCTTTGAAGAGCTCGGCCAGCGGGCGACGTTTCCATAGACGCATACCGCTGGCGACGTAGCCTTGGTTGTCTTCGCGCCATGCCCGCGCACGCGCTTCTAACGTGTCCAGAACCTGTTCAATCTCGCACAACATATCGCGATAGGGATCATACCAAGTGGGATAGATCATCATTGCAGCGGCAAACAGTTGTGGACGTGTCAGTTTGCGGTTGCGTCGGTTCATGGGCTGCCGATCCTCGGTCAAACCCCATCCCGCATAAAACGGCTGGCCGAACACTTGCGGCTTATGGCCCGCCAAAATGGCTTCGAGCCCCATGCCTGAACTGACAGTGTAGACCGCCATGGCTCCGTCCAGAAGCGCCCATGGGCTGACGGCACCGGTGATAAGCTGAACCTGTTCGTTTGCATCTTCAGGACCAAAATGACCGTTGCGGTGGCCAGCCTGCGTTTCGGGATGTGTTTTGATCAGAATACGCGCATGGGGATGTTCCAGACGGGCGGCGACCAACATGTCGCGAAAGCTCGCCTCAGTTGCTCCACCATGGCGGATCGACGCGTCCCCTGCGGTCTGATCCAGCACAAGGACATAAGGCGCATCAGGCACGGGTAAAGAAGGCAGGAACGCGTTGTATTTGGACAGGTGGCCAGATTTCATACGCTCAATTGCGACGCGCGCACGGTTTAGCAATGCGCTGTCATCCAGCGGGTCGTTCATTAGGATGTGTTCAAGCCGCGAAGGGGAGGAGCCATCGAAATGTACACCCAAGTCATCCAGCAATAGACCCAAAGGGGGTTCGCCGGACCGACCGGGCAGAACGGACCTTAGAAATGCGTCTTCAACACGCAGAACTGAACTGTCTTTTCTTGCGGCCATAGCCTCGCCCCGGCCAGAGGTGGGGCTTTTGCCCCATGTGCCGACCCAGTCGTCAGCTGCAGGAACGCCAAGCCGGATTTTCCAACCCGAGAGCTCTAGAATTCGTTTGATGCGCGGCTGTGTCAGAAAGCCGCCATTATAAACAAAAAGCCGCCGGGGCATCTGCTGCCCGGCGGCTTGTTTCTTTTCGTTATGATCGCTCACGGGCATTGGCCCGTTTAATCAGCAGCTAGGCTTTGATTCAGCGCCGAAATTGATCCTGCTGTGGCAAGTGTACCTGTCAGGGCAGTCAGCACTTTCGACCACTGAACATAGGGAGCTTCGGTCACATAAACCGTATCACCATCACGGATCACAAAGTCGCGGGCCATGAACAGTCCGTTGGTCTCGGTCAGGTTCAGGACGTAGACCATCCGCTGCGATCCGCGAAGGTCTGATCGGCGCAGAACCGCGTTAGCAACATCTGCGCTTTCGTTGCGCAGAACGAAAACGCCGGTCGGATCTGCCGTAGCCGGGGACAACCCGCCAACCTGTGCAATCGCTTCAACCGCAGAAAGGGTCTGGCTTTCAAAGCCAACGCGGCTTTGAGTGCCAGTGGCGCCAAGCGCTGTGTAGGTGCGGGTGTCGGCTTCGACAAGAATGCGATCACCCCCACGCAGGGCGATGTCCATATTCGGGTATCTGAACAGGTCTTCAAACCAGATTTCGCCAGTTTTGCGGCCACGGATTACTTTGACTTTAGCAATTTCAGGCTCAATCGATACGCCGCCAGCACGAGCAAGCATGGCATTCAGGGTGCGGGTTGGACGTTCGATCGGATAGACACCTTGTCCTCCAACCGCGCCCGAGATCGAAACCGTAGCCCCGTCACCGGCCATGCGACGGACGGTGACCTGCGGGTCAGGTGTTTGTTCGGCAAGCTTGCTGGTGATCACGCGGCGAATGGCCTCGGGCGAATTTCCGGCTGCTTTCACACGTCCCGCGTAGGGAATGAAAATATTGCCAGCGCCATCGACTTGGACTTGCTCAAGCGTAGCAGGGGCACCTGCTGTTGTCAGAATGCCGTCTTCGACGTTTTCCCAGATCGAGATGCCAAGAACGTCACCCGGCCGGATTGTGTCAGAGCCAACAACGCTACTGTTCTGAAAACTTTTGCTGAACCCAATTGCAGGAACCTCAGCCGCTTCACGTGCCACACGTGTATCTACGTCAACGATGTATGCATCACCGTTCTTCTCAACAGAACCTGCGTAGATTTCCTGTTTGCTTGGACCGCTGCGGGGCAGACCACAAGCTGCGAGGGCAACTAATGCCGCCGTCAAGGCCAAGTGTTTGGTCCAAATTGTTTTTTTAGCGTTCACTGCCCGACCCCTTCATGGAGGTTTGATTCATTTTCAGCAATCTATCGTGAGACAGGAGCGTTTTCCAGCAGTGATGAGAAAGGGTTAGCTGACGACGCTTAACTGTTGCCGAGGTGCCGCTGTGCCATATTCCAACGCATGATAGGGATCATGCGGCGATAGCATCATATCAACGACTTGGCGCAATAGTTGCCGACGTCCACGCGAGGAGTAAAAACCGCCTGCTACCTGACTGGATTCCAACAAAAAATGCCTGTAGTCGCGGTAGGCGCGCTTATCGGGCCGAGTTGGGGATTCAAAGAATTCAGGCAATGATTGCTCGGACACAAACTCAGGCTTTGCATAGACCGCGTCACCGAAAAGCTTCAGTGGAAGCCCGCGCCACAGAACCTGCTGCGCTGCGGTCGAGTTGATTGTGACCGACGACCGCGCGTGATCGAGCAATTTTGCGAGCTTTCCCCCGCGCACATAATGTACGCGGTCCGCAATCCCGTAGAACTGAGCTAATCTGCGAATTTCGCGCTGTTGTGGCACGCGCCCATCTTCAAGGGGGTGGGCTTTGAACACCAGGTGATGATGTGTTGCAGCGCCTTCGGCGAAATCCGAGATGACCCGTTCCAAAAACTCGGTCATCGTGGTGAAGGGGCTGTGCATCTGGAAGCTTGAATCATGTTCTAACTGAAGCAGCGCAAGATGATACGGAAAGCCTCCATATCGAATGCGCAGCGTGGCAGAGATACGGTTGGCCGCGATCACGGGCATTAAAACAAGACGTTGAAGATAAAGAAGAAATTCCTTCCCGACGCTAAGCGATCTATGAGGTCGGAAGTTGCGATATCGCTTGTTCAGGAACATCACAAACCAGTGGTAAAGCGCCCCGTAAAACACATGATGGCGCATGTCCCCCCAATGGGCAGGAGCTTCGGGAATGTCGGGTTCTGCATTTGCAAGAATGCGCTGCATATCATCCACCGAATACTCCATCAGGCGGGAGTTTCCGTTCGATCCATCACGTTCATAGGTGACCCAGTAGGGGCGCAAATACCCTTCTTCGAACACGTGAATGGTTAATCCCCGTGCGCGGGCCTGCTCAACTGCTTGCGCGTGGATCGGTCTTGTGTCGCCATAAAGAACGATATCGGTGATGCCATGTGTGTCGACAATCTGCTCAAACCGTTCGGACCATTGCTCTTGCGGATCGGTGAAGGGGATAAAGCTTGATTTGTCGCGCCAAAATGCTTGATCGCCACGGTTAAAGCCTACGCGCCACACCTTTGCACCTGATCGGCCCAGCATTTTGGCAAGGCGCCAGAAGAAAGGCCCATGGGGACCTTGCAGGAACAAAAAGTTACGGTTCTCGCCCGTGATGCGCGCCATACTGAAACTCACCAGATCGCTTGATGACTACGATGTAATAGGGATACCTGTAGTTGGTTATAGGGGAATTAACAGTGACTTGCGGCAAAAATGGGGCCAAATCTCGCGATTTCACACGGGACGCTCGACTGGTTGCTTCATGTCTTCAAACCCAAGGAAAATTACTCTAGACCGAAGGTCAACAGACCGACGAGGAGGCAACACATGTTTACCGGGATCATCACTGATGTAGGGCGTATTGAAGCGCTGGAGCAAGCAGGTGACATGCGCGCGCGGATATCAACTGCTTATGACACGGCCGGGATCGACATCGGCGCGTCCATTGCGTCCGACGGGGTTTGTCTGACCGTCGTTACCTTGGGTGAGAATTGGTATGATGTTGATATCTCAGCTGAAACCGTGTCGAAAACCAATCTCGGTGACTGGGCAGTTGGGCATCAAGTGAACCTTGAACGCGCCTTGAAAGTCGGGGATGAGCTGGGCGGTCATATCGTGTCCGGACATGTTGATGGGGTGGCCGAGATCGTCGCAATGGACGTTGAAGGTGACAGCACCCGCGTGCGGTTCAAAACGCCGTCCAATCTGGCACGCTTCATCGCCCCTAAAGGATCTGTTGCGCTGAACGGCACGTCCCTGACTGTGAACGAGGTTGAGGGCGACGTGTTCGGCGTGAATCTGATCTCACACACAAAAGAGGTCACGAATTGGGGGCAGACGAAGGTCGGCGACCGGGTGAACCTCGAGATTGATACGCTGGCGCGCTATGTGGCCCGTCTGGCCGATTACGGTCAGTCCTGATTTGTGTTTGCTGTGATCTCTGTTTGAAATATTCGTATATGGGCATATGATTGGCGAAATCCTTTTGTGACGGAGACCGCCCATGCCCCTCATTCGCCCCACTCGTCGTGATTTGCTGCGCTTGGCCGCAGTTGCACCCGCGTTTGCAATGCCTGCCACAGCGCGAGCCATGCTGGGCGCGCCGACCGATGGCAATCCGGCGCATTTCAGTTTCACGCTGGGGCAGGCGAAAATCACCATCGTTTCAGATGGGTATTTCACCATTCCCTTTGGTGGGCAGGCTATGAACGCGCCCGAAGAGGAAAAGCTGGCCTTCATGGCTGCGCATTATATTGATCCCGACGTTGGCTATTCCCACACCAACCACATGTATATCGAACTGGGCGAGGCGAAGGTTCTGGTCGATGTGGGATCAGGCAATCGCTGGTTTGATACAACGGGCCGGTTGATGGAAAACCTTGAGGCCGCTGGGATTGATCCAATGGGAATCACCCATGTCGCCATCACCCACGCGCATCCTGACCACATCTGGGGTATTCGCGATGATTTCGACGAGCCTGTGATCCCGGACGCAGAATACATCATGGGCGAGGCCGAGCGCACCCACTGGATGCAAGACGGTCTGGTGGATCGTGTCTCACCTGAAGATCAGCAGTTCGTACTGGGCGCTGTGAATTCGATTACGGCCGAAGGGTTGGAATGGACATTGGCTGGCAATGATCACGAGATCGCGCCGGGCATCCGCCTGATCGACACACCGGGACACACGCCGGGCCACATGTCGGTGGCTGTTGAAAGTGACGGTCAGCAATTGATCGCGCTGGGCGATTGCATGACGCATGCGATCCTGAATTTTGCACATCCTGAATGGTTCTCGGGCCGCGACGCAGACGGGGCACAAACCGGTGCCACCCGCAATCGTCTGCTGGATATGGTGGCCACGGATCGCATTGCTGTTCTGGGCTATCACTTCCCATTCCCGGGCGTGGGTCATGTGCGCAGGGCAGGGGATGCCTATCAGTTCGTCCCGGCGCTCTGGCAGTTTTAAGCATTTGCCGTGACGTCTTGGTCCCTTTCCCTGCCGCCTTTGGGCTGGCATTGAACGCGCGGCTGCGCTACTCAGCCCCGAACCTTAAGGGGAACGCGCTATGTCTGAGAGCACGACTTTCGAAACGCCTGGTCCGGTCGAAGCCGGATTGTCGGATGCCATTGCTTCTACGGAAGAGATCATCGCCGAGGCAAAGGCCGGGCGGATCTATATTCTTGTGGATCACGAGGACCGCGAGAACGAGGGTGATTTTGTCATTCCGGCGGATGCGTGTGATGCAACTGCGGTGAATTTCATGGCGACCCATGGGCGCGGGCTTATCTGTCTGCCGATGGAAGCCGCACGCGTCGATGAACTGGGCTTGCCGATGATGGCAATGCACAATTCCTCGCGTCATGAAACGGCCTTCACCGTGTCGATCGAAGCGCGCGAAGGTGTGACCACCGGGATTTCCGCTGCTGACCGCGCGCTGACGGTCGAGACAGCGATCAACCCAGCCAATGGCCCGGCCGAAATCGCGACCCCCGGTCACGTCTTCCCACTGCGCGCGCGCAATGGTGGCGTGTTGGTGCGGGCAGGGCACACCGAAGCCGCCGTGGACATTTCCCGTCTGGCGGGCCGCAATCCATCTGGTGTGATTTGCGAGATCATGAACGAAGACGGCACCATGGCACGTTTGCCAGAGCTTGTTGAAATTGCACAGAAACATGGGATTAAGATCGGGACCATCTCGGACCTGATCGCCTATCGTCGTCGCCACGACAATCTGGTGCGTGAGACGGGTCGCGAGACCATCACCTCGGAGTTTGGGGGCGAGTGGGAAATGCGGATTTTCACCGATATGACCCACGAGATTGAGCATGTTGTGCTGATCAAGGGCGACATCTCGACCGATGCGCCTGTGCTGGTGCGCACCCACGCGTTGCAAGAAGCGCAGGATGTGTTGGGTCTAGGCCCGAAACCCGCCGACGAACTGCCGCGCGCAATGAATATCATTGCAGGTGAAGGCCGTGGCGTTGTCTGCCTGTTCCGTGAGCCGCGCAAGACACTGCACGCGGACGAAGAAGAAGGCCCGCGCACGGTGCGCCAGATCGGATTGGGCTCGCAAATCCTGTCCACATTGGGCCTTAATGAAATGGTGCTTTTGACCGACAGCCCCGAGACGCGCTATGTGGGTCTGGACGCTTACGGGCTGACCATCACTGGCACACGCCCCATTCAAAAGGACTGATCCATGGCCATCGCAGAGCAGCACTACATTCTGGACCGCCCAAGCTTTGATAAGCCTGTGAAGCTTCTGGTCGTTGTTGCACCTTACTATAAGGATATCGCTGATAATCTGGTCGCCGGCGCCAAGGCCGAGATCGAGGCCGCTGGTGGCACATGGGATTTGATTGAAGTGCCCGGAGCGCTGGAAGTGCCAACCGCGATTTCCATAGCAGACCGCCTGTCAAACTTTGACGGATACGTGGCGCTGGGCTGTGTGATCCGGGGCGAAACCACCCATTATGAAACTGTCTGCAACGACAGCTCGCGTGCGATCCAACTGATGGGCCTGAACGGGCTGTGTATCGGCAACGGCATCCTGACGGTCGAAAACCGCAAGCAAGCCGAAGTGCGTGCAGATGTGAAAGACCAAAATAAAGGCGGCGGGGCAGCCGCTGCGGCCTTGCATCTGGTCGCGCTTTCGCGCAAATGGGCGTCTTCAAGCAAGGGCGTCGGGTTCAAAACACTTACGGATTCGATCAAACTTGCCGGTGACACGAAGGATACCCCAATCGCATGACGCTTTCCGGCAATCAGAAACGCCAGATGAAATCTGCAGCCCGCCTTTTCGCGGTGCAGGCGCTGTTTCAGATGGAAGCAGCAGGCCAGACGATGGACCGCGTCATGGTCGAGTTCGAAGATCATCGTTTTGGTGAAGAGTTCGACAACCACACGATGGCAGAGGGCGACAGCCGCCTGTTCCGCAAAGTGGTGGGCGATGCGGTGAACCATCAGGCAAAAATCGACCAGATGACCGATCGCGCACTTGTGGCGAAATGGCCCATCGCGCGTATCGATCCCACCCTGCGCGCACTGTTCCGTGCTGCAGGCGCTGAGCTGATTGAAGGTGACGCCCCACCCAAAGTGGTGATCACGGAATATGTCGATGTGGCCCGTGCGTTCTTTCCCGAAGGGGACGAGGCAAAGTTCTCGAACGCCGTTTTGGACCACATGGCCCGCGAGGCAAAGCCCGAAGCGTTCTGAAGTACACTTGGAGTGTTTTCAGCTGGCAAGCATCCGCAAAGAATGTGGTGTTTCTTAGTTTGCTGAAATTGAACCTAGGGTGGCATATTGATGCTCAATAATCCCCATAGGGTTGACGGGGGTGTTTTGCTGGAATAGTGAAAAGCAACTTTTTTTCATTTGTTTTGCAATGCCTTCTCGCCTTCAAGTTACCTCTTTTTCGAACATTTTTTTTCTGGCCACGCTGTGCGCCACCTTTGCACTCGCGACATGGGCAATCGTTTTCCACGGGGTCTATGAACGCCAAGGTATGATCGTTGTCGCACTTGCAGCTTTCCTGACATACTTGATCGTTCTTTGGACACGCCCAAGATCAGAGATGCGCGCTGATGCAAAGGTACGTGTCATTTTCTGGACACTTGCAGCACTATATTTTCCGTGGTTGGTAGTCAGACAGTATTTTGGCGATGTGACAGTGAATGCATTCGTGTTTCATTTGTCTGAAGATATCACAAAGGGTATTCCAAGCGAAACTTGGGTGATCCTTGCCGCTGCTTCAGTGCTGATTTTTGTGTATTTGCACAGCATTTTCATTTTTTTGACGCTGACACGGCATGCCAGTGTTTTGCTGTTGGCAGGAGCGCTCGTGCTTGCCGTTCTGAACCCAGTTTCCGCTTATACATGGGATAAGGTTGCATTTTACGTGCACGGCGGGTTGGAGCCCATTCGGCCCTTTGCGGCAGATCCGGTCGTCATTGGGACACCCGCACAACCACGCAATCTGGTGATCGTCTATTTAGAAGGCCTTGAATCTACATATGAAAACGAGGTGTTCGGGGATGTCTATGATCCGGTCGCTTCACTTCGTGAGTCCGCCACAACGTTCACAAGTGTTGGGCAAATGCCCATGACCGGGTGGAGCGTGGCCGGGCTTGTGGCTTCCCAATGCGGTTATCCGACGGTGCCGCGTGGTGTTCGACCAAGTTTTCGGATGGATAACGCAGATCAAGCGTTCATGGCAGATCGGGTTTGTTTGGGGGATCTTTTGTCCCTCGAAGGGTATCAGATTGAGATGTTGCTAGGAGCACATGCTGTATTTGGGGGGTTCGAGGCTTTCTTGCGCAGCCATTCCTATGATCGAATTCTGGACGTTCGATATTTGAAGAATGTGGGAGCTAAGGATAAGGGGGCATGGGGATATCACGACAGCGAAGTTTTCAAAGCAGGATTGGAGCGCCTTCGCCAGCTCGAGGATACAGATCGACCTTATGCGTTGTCTTTGTTCACCATCGGTCCGCATGGCCCACGTGGTTATCTGGCTGAAGAGTGCCGGGAAAACGGAATGTCTGACTCAGTGTCCGATGTTCTACCTGCGGTGAAATGCACCGGTCATCTGGCCCGTAACTTTATCAATAGCGCGCGCGAAGTTGTTGATCCTGCAACGCTATTTGTCGTTATGTCCGACCACCTTGCGCATCCCATGGTCAGCGCCACCCCACTACTTAGAACTTTCTCGCGCCGAAACACTGTTATGTTCCTTGGCGAAGATGAACCGCGCTCTGTTGTAGCAAAATCCGGTACCCTGATTGATGTCTACCCAACAATGCTCGAAGCGCTGGGCTATGATCTATCAGGAAGCCGAGCAGGACTGGGTGTGTCCTTGTTTTCGGGGATCAGATCTTTCGCAGATGGTGAAGAACGCAATACCACACGCCAACGGTTCCAACAGGATGTAGCGTTTTCCAGGTGGTTGTGGTCGGACGAAAGTTTGAGCAAATCGGACTAAACACCAAGGTTTGAGTTCCAAGGCCAGCGCTGCGACGACGTGGACGCTTTTGTATTCCAATACAAAGGAATACTATGTGGTTGTACAGTTAGGAAAATGACCATGCCAAAACTCGTCCGTGTTTACATTCAAAACGTTCTTGTAGGCTTCGGCTTGTCCGCAGCCTTCGTGGCGGCATTGCTGTACACCAACGTTGGGAATCTTTGGCATCTGATCTCGACCTCTGACATGGGGTGGATCGCTGTGCTGATGCTGTTCATGTTCAACGGTATTGTTTTTGCCGGGGTGCAGTTTGCCTTTGTTATCATGCGGATGGAGACGCGTGACGATACGCCAAAAGGCGGCACGCGTCAGCCCGTGATCACTGGCGAAACCGCCCCTGTGAAAGTTGCGGCCACCCGCTGACATCTTGCCAGTACTCGTGATTAAGGTCATGCTTTCCAAGCAGTGACGGAGGAACCATGGCTGGTGGATGGGCGCGCGATGGCGCTGTAAGCGAACAGATTGAAGCTTCGGTCTCGGACGAATTGGCCCGCATGAAGGCCGAAAGCAAACCCGTGGGCGAAAGCTTTACCCATTGTGCGGAATGCGAAGAGAGATCCCTCAGGCCCGTCGCGAAGCCTTGCCGGGTGTAAAGCTATGCATCGATTGCGTGCGTGAGCGGGATGCGGCGTTCAAAACGCGCCCCGGCTTCAATCGGCGTGGTTCAAAAGACAGCCAATTGAAATAGCGGCGGGGCGGGGGATGTTCTGCCCAGAATGATCAGCCAAGCATTTTGTAAGATGACAGCAAAGCCCGATTGTTTTGCGCATGGCGCGCAACAAGTCTGACTTGGCGTTTGTTGGCTGGGATTAGGCATGCCGACGACGGTTCAAACTTGTCCATCTCATCGGGAAAAATCTCGTGCAGTTCTTGCAACGAAGCGGGCGGAAGCGATTTGATCGCTTCTGGGCCAAGAAGAAGGCTTTCTGTCGGTGCGCCTTCAGCAAATAAGACCTCGTGTTCCTCCATGACGATATGAAAGTACGTGACGCTGGAGACTGAGGTATCAACATAAATGCCGGGCAAGTCCGTCAGTTTGATGGCCGCGATAAGAACTTCCGAGACGTCGAACATGCGTTTCACGATCGGGGACGTCACCAGCATTCTATGTTGCCGCGATACCAGAAGGTCGCGCGTTGGCAGACCCTGACCAAGCGCGCCCTTGCAGATGCGCACCGGGAAAAGCCGAGAATTCGCTTTAAGGTCTGCGTCCGTGATATGTCTGTGAAGAATATGGGCGACGGGCTGATGAGAGCCGCCGAAGGTTTCGACCAGTGTACCGGCTCTGAGGTCTTCGACGGGAACGATACCTTGGACGGTAGTCACAAGTGTTCCGCTTGTAAGGCACGGTATGCTGCCGGGGGTAGGGGAAGTGTTGACAGTGTAGCTCGTTACGTCCCCAGTCGTCGAGACAAGCGAAGATCCAGCACCTGCTTGACCAATATCGGTTGAGGTCATTCCGGACGCAGGGCCCTGAGTTGCCGAAACGGTTGCTGCGTTGTCATCGAATGATACGAAAGAATAGACCGTGCCGCTTTCGGAAAGCGAAACCGCGTTGGTTTTACCCAAACCGGTAAATGTGCCGACCGAATTGTCGATGATATAGACATCTTTGCCAGCAACATTTGTCGGCGTCAGTCCAGCAAGCGGGTTCGTTGTACGAATAGTACCATTAGCGTTGTAAATGGTAACGACAAGGTTTGTGACGTCGTATCCGCCATCAACTTGAATTTCGATGAAATCCTGAGGCGGACCACCGAGATACTTAAGCTCAGAGAAGAACGGATCGGCCATAATCTTAAATACCAGTTACAAAAACACATTGGCGTTCAGCCAATATGCGCAAATCACATTGCGAATTGTAACTTTAGTTCAAGTTTTAGTCGAATAACACTTTGTTGAGTGTGCTCGGTTGGCGAAATTCAACCGATGGCTGAGGTGTGTCAGCCATCGGTTGCTTAAATTAGTCTTCCATCGCTTCCAGCTCGTCGATAAATCCTTCGATCATTCCCAGACCTTTGGCCCAGAAATTCGGGTCGGATGCATCAAGCCCAAACGGGGCCAGAAGTTCTTTGTGGTGCTTCGATCCGCCGGCTTCCAGCATCTCGAAATACTTTTGCTGGAAATCCGCTTCGCCTTCTTCGTAGACAGCGTACAGCGCGTTCACCAAGCCGTCGCCAAACGCATAGGCGTAGACGTAGAAGGGCGAATGGACAAAGTGGGGGATGTAGGACCAGAAAGTCTCGTATCCATCCATGAAATCAAAGGCTTCGCCAAGGCTTTGTGCCTGTACTGACATCCACAACGCGTTGATGTCATCGGGTGTCAATTCACCTTCTGCGCGGGCTGCGTGCAGTTTGCATTCGAAGTCATAAAACGCGATCTGGCGCACGACTGTGTTGATCATGTCCTCGACTTTGCCTGCCAACATGACCTTCTTTTCCGCGGGCGTTTTCGCTTCGGACAGCAATTTGCGGAAGGTTAGCATTTCACCAAAGACGGAGGCGGTTTCGGCAAGTGTCAGCGGTGTTGATGACAGCATCTCGCCCTGCTTGGCAGCCAGAACCTGATGCACACCGTGGCCCAATTCATGCGCCAAGGTCATCACGTCACGCGGTTTGCCCAGATAGTTCAACATCACATAGGGATGGACATCTGTGACGGTCGGATGGGCAAATGCCCCCGGTGCTTTGCCGGGTTTCACGCCCGCATCAATCCAACCCTTTGAGAAGAAGGGCGCGGCGATCTTAGCCATACGGGGATCAAAGTCGGCATAGGCGTCCATGACGATCTTTTCGGCTTCAGGCCAGCTGACCAGTGCGTCATCTTCCATTGGCAGCGGCGCATTACGGTCCCAGACCTGCATCCGGTCAAGCCCCAGCCACTTGCGCTTAAGCTCGTAATACCGGTGCGACAGGCGCGGGTAGGCGTCGACCACAGCGTTTCGCAACGCCTCGACCACTTCTGGCTCTACGTGGTTGGACAGATGCCGCCCGGTCTGCGGGCTGGGCATGTTGCGCCACGTATCCTCGATGGCCTTTTCTTTGGCCAAAGTGTTGTGAACGCGCGCGAAAATCTTGACGTTCTCGCCCAGCACGCGGGCGATCTCTTCTGATGCGGCTTGGCGGGTGTCGCGATCTTTTTCAGTCAAAAGGTTTGCTGTGGCTTCAAGCCCGCGCTCTTCCCCATTCACCGTGAACATCAACCCTGCAACGGTTTCATCAAACAGCGTGTTCCAAGCCGACGCCCCGACCGAAGATTTGTCATGCATGAACTGTTCCAGTTCATCTGACAGCTGATACGGGCGCATGGCACGTAGCCGGTCAAAGATGGGTTTGTAGCGCGCAAGGTCTGCGTTGTCGGCGAACCAACCGTCCAGCACTGCGTCATCTATCCGGTTCACTTCGAGCGAGAAGAACACCAAAGGCGCTGTGAATACGGTGATCTGTTCCTGACAGTTTTGGAAAAATTGCGCGCGATCGGCATCCGTTGTCTGCTGGTAATACCGCAGACCGGCGAAAGACATGATGCGTCCACCGATCAGGTCAATTTTTTCGTAGGCATTCACGCAGTCCAACATGCCAGCAGCATCCAGCCCCGCCAGTTTCCCCTGATAGGTCTGGGCGAAATCAGCACATGCCGTTTCAAGCCATTTCAGGTCACGCTCAAGCTCTGGCGCGTCTTGCGAGGTGTAGAGATCAGACAGATCCCATTCCGGCAGATCTCCGAAGGGGTTATCCCCTGTACCGGCAGTTGCATCTCGCAGAATTTGTGGGGGTAGGGTGGAAAACATGAAACCTCCGAATATTTGTTCCTCAAGACATAGGCGGTGCGTGGGGTGGTTGCAATCTACTGCTGTTTTTGTCCTTGCGCGTGGGCTTATAGAATTGCGGATTGATCTTCTAAAATCTTGCCCCATGTGAAGATCTGATAGCTGCGATAGGCAGGCACAAAGAACGGATCTTCTTTAATGAGCGCTTCGACCGCGTCGCGGGTGTCAGCGTCAACAATCCAGAGCGCACCACAGAAATTGGCTTCTGGACTTGGCTTCAGGCCCCCGCCGATGACAAGCTCGGGGTGGGCCAAAGCAAAGGCCACATGGGCGTCGCGCGTCTTCGTGTTGGCACGAATGTTGTTCATCTCAGGTTTGTCTGTGAATATGACGGCCCAACGCTGCACTGGTATCTCCTTGTTTTATAGAAGCTTGGTTTTATAGAAGCTTGGCGGTGAACCTGACACGGGAATAGGGCCACTTAAGAAGGGGGAATGCGGCCAAGTTAGACCGCTATGATGTCTGCGCATTGGTGGAAACTGGCCTATTTTCCCCCTTGGGGGGTTTTGACCCGGCCAGAGCGTCCCTTTATAGGGAGGAGGACTTTCCTTAGGAGCTTCAGGCGTGATTAGATTCGTCCTTGGTATATTTGGTGCCGCCTTCACGGGCATCACCCTTGCGATTTTAATGGCTGCACTTGTTGTGGGTGGCGTTTTCTGGATGTATTCTAGGGACTTGCCTAGTCACGAGCAGTTGGCAAACTATACGCCCGCGACGATCAGCCGGGTTTATTCCGGTGAAGGCCAGCTGATGGATGAATTTGCGCGTGAACGTCGTTTGTTCGCACCGGCGGATGAAATTCCGGATTTGGTGAAGCATGCTTTCATCTCGGCCGAGGATAAAAATTTCTACAATCACGCGGGCTTTGACCCACGCGGCATCGCCGCCGCCGGGATTGAGGCAGCACGCGGAGGTGCTTTGCGTGGGGCGTCGACGATCCCGCAGCAGGTTGTGAAAAACTTCCTGCTCAGCTCAGAACGTTCTGCCGAACGTAAGATCAAAGAGCTGATCTTGTCGGTGCGACTGGAAAACACTCTGTCCAAGGATGATATTCTGGCGCTGTATCTGAACGAGATTTTCTTGGGTCAGAACTCGTACGGCGTGACCGCCGCGGCCCAGACCTATTTCAACAAAACGCTGGATGAATTGGAGCCGCACGAGGCCGCGTATCTGGCGACCCTTCCCAAAAAGCCCGCCCGCCTTCATCCGGTGCGCAACAAAGAAGTTGCCCTTGGACGTCGCGACTATGTGCTGCGTGAGATGTATCAAAACGGCTATTTGGATAAGGCCGTGTACGAAGCCGAAGTCGCATTGCCGCTTCGATCCGTGCAAAACGGTGACTTCGAAGGGTTCCGCACCGCGTTGCCAAACAGGGATTACTTCACGGATGAGATCCGTCGCCAGCTTAGCATCGACTTCGGGGAAGAAGAATTTTTCACCGGCGGTCTGACCATTCGCGCGACAGAGCACCCGCACCTGCAAGAAGTCGCAGCGGCCAGCCTTCGCAATGGGCTTGAGAAGTTTGACAGGAGCCGTGGTGTCTGGCGCCCAACCGGTGTCACGCTACCTGACGGCGCATTGGTGGACGAAGCCAGTTGGCGCGCTGCCTTGGCCGAGACGAAGTTCCCGCGCGATGTGGCAGGGTGGTACCCGGCCGTCGTGCTTGAGCTTGGCGGAAATGATGCCCGTATTGGGATCGAGGGTGTTGACGAAGATGAAGACGGGCATTGGATCCCGGCCAAAGACGTCACCTGGGCACGCCGCTTGAACGAAGATGGAAATCTGGGCCGCAAAGCCCGCGTGGCAGGCGATCTGCTACAGCTGGGCGAAGTCGTGCATGTCCGCCGCATGGTGAAAGATGATGATGGCAGCTTTATCCGCTGGACATTGCGTCAGATTCCGGAAGTGCAGGGCGGTTTTATGGCCATGGACGTGAATACCGGACGTGTTTTGGCGATGCAGGGCGGGTTTAGTTATCAGCACTCGGTCTACAACCGTGCGACACAGGCCCAACGACAGCCGGGATCAAGCTTTAAGCCTTTTGTTTATGCAGCAGCTTTGGACAGCGGGTTCTCACCTGCAACGATTGTGATCGATGCGCCGATTGAAGTCGTTTCCGGGGGCGAGATTTGGCGCCCTAAGAATGCGTCGAACAAGTTTTATGGTCCGACACCTTTGCGGACCGGGATCGAGCAATCGCGAAACCTGATGACGGTGCGTTTGGCACAGGAAATTGGGATGGATACGGTTGCAGGATATGCAGAACGCTTTGGTGTTTACGAACGTATGAACCCCTTCCTTGCAAACGCATTGGGGTCGGAAGAAACCACTCTTTTCAAGATGGTAGCGGCCTATGCGATGTTTGCAAATGGTGGCGAACGGGTTGAGCCGACATTGGTCGACCGCGTGCAAGACCGATGGGGGAAAACCGTTTACCGCCACGATCGCCGTGACTGTGTGAACTGTGATGATCCTGTGCTGACATCCGGTGCAGAGCCCACGATCGACAGCAATCGCGAGCGTGTGATGGATGCGATCACAGCTTATCAGCTGACGTCGATGATGCGGGGCGTTGTTCAGCGTGGTACAGCCAGCCGGACTGTGAACCTGCCGGTTCCAACCGCCGGTAAAACTGGAACGACAAACGACGGACGTGACGTTTGGTTTGTTGGCTTCACCTCAAACATCGTGGCGGGTTGCTACATTGGTTATGATCGTCCGCGCACGATGCCCGGTGCGTCGGGTGGCGGGATGTGTGGCCCGGTGTTCAATCGCTTCATGAAGGAAGCCATCAAAGAACTGGGCGGCGGAGACTTCAAAGTGCCAAAAGGCGGGCATTTCATTAAGATCGACCGTTTCTCTGGTGCGCGCTTGCCCAATAATGCAAGTGGCGATCACGTGGTGGCAGAATACTTCCGTGACGGTGAGGAACCGTTGTTCGGTGTCATGTTCGATGGTGGTTTTGCGATGGGGGCTAACCTTCCGTTGTTCGATAACGCTTCAGAGAACTCTGCAAAGGTTAAAACCTCGACAGGTAAAACCGTTGTGGTGCCTGGGAAAGCTGATTTTGGCTCGCTTTCCTCGGGCGGGCTCTATTAAAGCGTTTCGGTTTTAAGCCAGGTACTGGGATAAACCGAAGCGCCCCAGCCTAGAAAAACAACCTGAAATAGAGTGATTTGTCGCCGCTATACATTGGCCGGTAGGAAAAACTTCTGCAGTGAAAAGCATTTTGCCCATTGTCATTTCATGGGTGCAGCACTTATGTTCAGGAAACGGAGGCGTAAGTTGAAACACGCCCCGTTCAGAGAGTTTCGCTGTCATGGCGACGGATGCCGGTACTGAAAAGCCGCAGACCACATCATGACAGGTTAAAAGCGCTTCGGGACGCAGCCGCAAGACGGACTGGCCGCCGAAGCCGGAAATTGATGACCCGGCAGTAGGTTTTATCAAACTTGCCCCGGTGTCGGTTGATGCGCCCACTCTTTGCGCTGCAAAGGGGGGTAAATAAATGGGTTTCGCACGAACCGCCGGTTTGACCGGAGAGGATAGGCGAGGCCGGAGAAAAAACGCGATGATGCGTGTGAGGACAGAGCAAGTAAACAGAAAGGGGCAAATGCCCCTCGATCTGTTGTCTCATCCCCCGCATCTGCTCGCCCTTACAAGTCACCTCTATCACGTTGCGCGTCCTCCGGGACGGGTGCGGCGATCCGGGTGCAGAAAGACACAATGGCAAAGAAGATGCTTATCGACGCCACCCACGCCGAGGAAACTCGGGTTGTGGTGGTTGACGGAAACAAGGTCGAGGAATTTGACTTTGAATCTGAGAACAAACGCCAACTAGCAGGCAATATTTATCTGGCAAAAGTCACACGGGTTGAGCCTTCGCTTCAAGCCGCGTTCGTAGACTATGGCGGAAATCGCCATGGGTTCTTGGCCTTCTCGGAAATTCACCCGGACTACTATCAAATCCCGGTGGCTGATCGTGAAGCGCTTTTGGAAGAAGAGCGCGCCTATGCGGAAGCATTGGCCGCCGAGGAAGACAAGCCCAAAACACGTCGTCGCCGTCGTTCGCGGTCCCGCTCTAAGGCCGAAGAGACCAAGTCGGATGATGCCGTCGCGACCAAAGAGATCGATCAAGCCACCAGTGGGATGGACGTGATTGATCTGGACGATGCTGGATCAGATGAAACCGAGGGCCATTCGCCCATGGATCTGGTGGCTGAAACCCCAGTTGAAGAGCCCGCGGATGAAAACTTGGCCGATGCTGAAGCCGCGCCCGCCGAGGATGCAGGCAAAGCTGAAGCAGGTGAAGATGCTGGTGAAGAAGCCCCTGCAAAGGACGCCAAGTCAGACGCTGAAGCGACATCTTCCGAGAATGATGACGACAGTGATGACGACGAAGACGCACCACTGGAAGCGTCCGAGAAGGACGACCAGATCGAACGCGTTGCAGATGACGATTCCAACGAGGACATCCGTCCGCGTCGCAAGCCGCGTCCCAAGCGTTATAAGATCCAAGAAGTGGTCAAAGTGCGCCAGATCCTTCTGGTACAGGTCGTAAAAGAAGAACGTGGCAACAAGGGCGCTGCCCTGACCACATACCTGTCTTTGGCGGGTCGTTACTGCGTATTGATGCCCAACACCGCACGTGGTGGTGGGATCAGCCGCAAGATCACCAACGCCGCCGACCGCAAAAAGCTGAAAGAAATCGCAACCGAGATTGATGTCCCTAACGGGGCAGGGCTGATCGTGCGGACTGCTGGTGCCAAGCGTACCAAGACCGAGATCAAGCGCGACTATGAATATTTACAGCGCCTGTGGGAGCAGATCCGCGAGCTGACGCTGGAATCCATCGCTCCGGCCAAGATTTATGAAGAAGGCAACCTGATCAAACGCACCATCCGCGATCTGTATTCGCGTGAAATCGATGAAGTGTTTGTTGAAGGCGAAGCCGGTTATCGCGTGGCCAAGGACTTCATGAAGATGATCATGCCGTCCCACGCTAAGAACGTGAAGCACTATACAGATGCCATGCCGCTTTTTGCGCGCTATCAGGTCGAAAGCTATCTGTCGGGAATGTTTAACCCGACGGTGCAGTTGAAATCTGGCGGGTACATCGTGATCGGCGTGACGGAAGCCCTTGTGGCGATCGACGTGAACTCGGGTCGGGCCACCAAAGAAGGCTCGATCGAGGATACCGCGACGAAGACCAACCTTGAGGCCGCTGAAGAAGTGGCACGTCAGTTGCGTCTGCGCGACCTTGCCGGTCTGATCGTGATCGATTTCATCGATATGGATGAACGTCGCAACAACAACGCCGTTGAAAAGCGGATGAAAGACAAGCTCAAGACCGACCGGGCCCGCATTCAGGTGGGCCGTATCTCGGGCTTCGGCTTGATGGAAATGTCGCGTCAGCGTCTGCGTCCTGGCATGATCGAGGCAACGACCCAGCCTTGTAACCATTGCCACGGTACTGGTCTTATCCGCTCGGATGACAACCTTGCTTTGAACATCCTGCGTCAGCTGGAAGAAGAGGGCGTGCGCCGTCGTTCACGCGAGGTTCTGGTGAAGGCCCCTGTGGGTATCGTAAACTTCCTGATGAACAACAAACGCGAGCATATCGCGCAGATCGAGGCACGCTATGGCATGTCGGTTCGGATCGAAGCTGATCCTTTCCTGATCTCACCAGATTACACGATCGAGAAGTTCAAGACCGCCACGCGTGTGGTGCCAGAAGCGGCCCCCGTTGTGTCTGTTGATGCGTCAATCATGGCTGACATCGATGATGTGGAAGACGCGGAAGTGATCGCGGAAGACAGCGCGGATGAAGTGCCGGCAGCTGCTGAGGGCGAAGATAAGCCCAAGAAGCGCCGTCGTCGCCGTCGTCGTCGTCGGGGTCGCGGCGGGGATGAGCAGCAAGATGCTGAGCAGTCCGAGAACGGAGAGGCTGAACAGGCCGCTTCGGAAGGGGATGCGAAAGCTGATGATGCTTCTGAAGCTGATGAAGCACCTAAGGATGCTGCCGAAGAAGCTACGGAAGAAAAGCCCAAGCGCAAACGCGCCACGCGGTCTCGCAAGAAGAAGACCGACGAGGTTGCAGCTGATGCTGAGGGTGCAGACGCAGTAGCGACCGAGGCCGTAGAGGCCGAAGCCCCTGCCGAGGACGAGAAGCCCAAGAAGCCTGTGCGTAAGCGTCGGACTTCCAAGGCGAAGGCCGAGGAAGAGGCAAAAGCAGCTGAGGCTGAGGCATCTGAAGAAGCTAAGCCTGAAGCGTCGGACGAGGCGACCGAAGAAAAGCCCAAGCGTAAGCGTGCAAGCCGTGCGAAGAAGCCCAAGGTGGAAGAGGCCTCAGAAGCTCCTGCCGAAGCCCCAGAGGCTACTGCGGAAGAAGAAAAGCCTAAGAAACCTGCGCGCAAACGCGCTCCGCGCAAGAAGGCCGAACCCGTTGCAGCCGAGGCCGAAAGTGCCCCGGCTGAAGCGCCCAAAGCCAACCCTGCGCCAGTTGCTGAACCAGTCGCAGCCGTCGCGGTTGCCGAGCCTGCTCCGGCAGCAGAGGTGAAGTCAGATGAGCCGCCAAAGCCGAAGCGTAAAGGGTGGTGGTCGCTGAACCGCTAATCTGACAGCAAGCAAAAACAAAAGCCGGGCAACATGCCCGGCTTTTTTCGTTTAACCGTGTTTGATGAAATAAAAGGTCACGCCATCCGGGGCGGATTGATCATCCTGCCCCACAAGCTCGTGTCCTTGTTCAGCACAGAAATGCGGGACATCAATCACAGCAGCCGGATCGGTTGCCTGAAGCCTAAGGACTTGACCCTTCTCAAGCGATTTCAGCCGCTTGCGTGCCTTCAACACGGGCAGGGGGCATAAAAGCCCAATCGCATCTAGATCGTCATCATAGGTCATAATGTTCAATAGTATCTGCGCATTGCCCTGTCCATCCTTGGTCACATCGCAACTTGTCGCGTAGATGTGACAACGCAGCAGGTGACGTCGCCTGAAACCCGCGCTATGTGGAAGATATGTTTGGAATAGAACTCATCGACGCAAGCCTTGCGCCTGCCCTGATCATCGCCTTTATCGCGGGGGTTTTAAGCTTTCTAAGCCCCTGTGTTTTGCCGATCGTGCCACCTTATCTGGCCTATATGTCCGGGATCAGCATGTCTGAAATGAACGAACGTGGCGCGGGTCGCGGCAAAGTGCTGTTGGCCGCCATGTTCTTTGTGCTGGGACTGTCGACGGTCTTTTTGTTTCTGGGCTTCGCGGCATCCGCCTTCGGGGCAGTGTTTTTGCAAAACCAATCCCTATTTGCGGGAATTGCAGGCGTGGTTGTCATGGTGTTCGGGGCGCATTTCCTGGGCGTGATCTCGATCCCGTTTCTGAACCGCGAAGCGCGACTGGATGCTGGCGATCAAGGTGGCAGCGCGTTTGGGGCGTATCTTCTTGGATTGGCATTCGCTTTCGGGTGGACACCCTGCATCGGGCCGCAGTTGGGCGCGATCCTGGCGTTGGCTGCGGGTGAAGGATCTGTCGCGCGCGGCACGGCGTTGCTGGCCGTATATGCGATTGGGTTGGGCATTCCCTTCCTGTTGTTTGCTGCGTTCTTCTCGCGTCTGGGCGGGCTTATGGCGTTCATGAAACGCAACATGGAGCGGATCGAGCGCATCATGGGGTTGCTTTTGTGGACCATCGGTCTTCTGATGCTGACGGGCGGCTTTTCCCGTTTCTCTTACTGGCTGTTAGAGATGTTTCCGGCCATCGCGACGCTGGGTTAAGCACGGGTGCAAAATCTGTCCGCTGGGGGTTATTTCCCTGACCAATCCGGTCTAACCTGACAAAAAGTACAGGCCGGGCAGATGACCAATTACGCCGACAGCACAATCAACGTACGTCGCCGCCGGGTGTTCTACATTCCGGGCTATGACCCCATTCCTCCGCGCCGTTATCGTGAACTTTATCGTTCGGAAGGGGCCGCGCAGGCAGAGATATCAGGTTACGAGATAGATTTGATTGGCCGCCAAGGCACCGCCACATATGGCTGGCAGGTCCTTGGCCGCATTGATGGGAATGAGACTGAAGCCGAATTTGATGTGTTGGTCTGGTCCGACATCGTGCGCAGCAGCATGGAGCGCAATATCCCACAGACTTATCTGATGATGTTGCGCACGGCTTGGAATCTATATCAGCACTGGCACACTTCGACGCTTGATGTGGCTTCGTAAGGGCCCCGTGATTGCTGCGCTTTATCCCGTGGTTGCCCTGATCTTGCAGTTGCTGTTGGCGGTTGTTGTCGGGCTGATCATTGGGGGGCTAGTGCAATGGGCGATTGGTGGGGTCTCTCCGCTTCTTGGCCGCATTTTGGGTTGGGTTACAACGCTGGCTGTTATAGCTGCCCTTCTGATCTGGTTTCGCAAAGTCGACAACAAGCTGTTCATTTACTACCTGATGCATGACTACAGCTATTCCGCCGCAACCAAAGGTGCGAACCCGCCGGAGCTTGAGGCGCGCATGGCGGAGTTTGGCAACCAGATTGCCACGGCCCTTGCGACCGACGTGGACGAGGTTTTGGTGGTCGGACACAGCTCTGGCGCACATCTTGGGGTGTCGATCCTGTCCGACCTTCTGGTGCAGGGCAGGGTGCCCGCGTCGGGGCCTCAACTGAACTTCCTGACCCTTGGACAGGTGGTACCAATGGTCAGTTTCCTACCCAAAGCCGGACGGCTTCGGCGGGATTTGAACCGGCTGTCACAACAAGATCAAATTGCGTGGGTTGATGTGACCGCGCCGGGGGATGGCTGTGCTTTTGCATTGTGTGATCCCGTGACGGTATCTGGGGCTGCCCCGGACAAGGGCAAGCGCTGGCCGCTTGTGTTTTCGGCTGCGTTTAGTCAGACGCTGTCGCCCAAACGCTGGGCGCAGCTGCGTTGGCGCTTTTTCAGGCTGCATTTCCAATACCTCTGCGCTTTCGACCAACCCAGAGATTATGACTACTTTCAGATCACAGCGGGCCCGCAAACCTTGCGCGATCGGTATCGCGACCGGGCCCCATCGAAAAGCCGCATAGACGTCAGCGCGTCGAAATACACATCTCTGGTGCCATGACGGATCCTATGCCCCCCAAACCACCCTCGCGACCGGGTCGCGTGTCGCTGTGGCGCTATGCGAAGCTTTTTCGCAAGGACATCCTGTCGGCCCAGCCGGCGCGGCTTTATCATGCATGGATGGCAGAGTTTCGCACGCCGTTCTTCCGAAGCTATATGTGTAATGATCCCGAGCTGATCGACCTGGTTCTGAAACAACGCCCTGATGACTTCCCAAAATCTGACCGTATCCGCGAAGGGCTGGCCCCGCTGCTTAGAAACTCGGTTTTTGTCACCAATGGTGAGGTTTGGAAACGCCAACGTCGCATCATCGATCCGGCCTTTGAAGGCGGTCGGCTGCGTGAAGTCTTTCCTGCCATGTGGGATGCAGCAAACGCCGTCGTCGCGCGCCTTGCTACGCATGCAGACGGAAACCCGGTTGAGATCGAAAGCCACACCAGCCATGCGGCGGCCGACGTGATTTTCCGCACGCTTTTCTCGATCCCTATCGAGCACGAGGTCGCAGGCCGAGTGTTTGAAGAGTTCAAAGACCATCAACGCACTCAGCCCGTTCTGAACTTGGGTGCATTCTTGCCTTTGCCAAAGTGGTTTCCCCGCTTTCACAAGCGTGACACCAAACGCACCGCCAAGGTGATCCGTGAACTGATTGAACAGCTGACACAGGATCGTATGCGCGCCATCCAAGACGGGGATGCTCCGGATGATCTGGCCACCAAGATCATGACCACGCCGGATCCGGAAACGGGTGTGTGTTTCGACACGGATGAGATGGTGGATCAGGTGGCCATCTTCTTCTTGGCAGGTCACGAAACAAGTGCGTCTTCACTGGCTTGGGCGCTCTATCTTTTGGCGCTTTATCCCGACTGGCAGGATCGTGTTGCTACAGAGGCACTTGCCGAGATTGACCCCGAGAAAGTCTATTTCTCGGTCATGTCAAAGCTGCGCGTCTCGCGCGATGTGTTTCGTGAAACGATGCGGCTCTATCCACCAGTGCCCATGATGGTGCGCGAAGCGCAATGCCCTGAACACTTTCGGGCACGCGACGTCCCTGCAGGTAGCCAGATCGTTCTAAGCCCATGGCACCTGCATCGCCATGAACGCCTGTGGGACAACCCTGATGGATTTGATCCTGATCGGTTTCAAACGCAGAACGGCAAGGAATGCTTGCGCAACGCCTACATTCCCTTTTCGGCAGGGCAAAGGGTTTGTCCAGGGTCCGGTTTTGCCATGATCGAAGGCCCGTTGATCCTGTCCATGCTGGTGCGATCTTACCGGTTTGAACTGGTGAAAACCCGGCCTGCGATGCCTGTGGCGCATCTGACCGTGCGTGGAAAAGATGGAATTTGGCTGACCATTACCCCACGGAATGTCGATTAAATCGACTGAAAATCAAAAGCTTGCAAGGTTGCCAAGCTTTTTGGTGACAGAAGCGCTGCTTTTCCCCGTTTACCGAAACGTCAACTTGTCCAATATGTATTCAATCAGGGGAAACACATTGGGGAATGTGATGATGCCTATAGCTGCCAATCTAACTGCTCCAAAAAGGGGGGGGTACCGTATGTCGCTTCCTGCATGGCGTATTTTCGGCGTACGCGCTGACGATGCCGAAAACCAAGAGAATTTGTCGAGAGAAGAACTGGAAGGTCTCTTCCAAGATGTCCTGCAACAAGGGCAAGATGCCGAAGAGCTTTCACCGCGTGAACTGCGCGAACGGCATCGTGCTGCTCGCATTCGTGCGGCACTGCGGAACTAAGACACGTAACGCTTAGGTGCCTTTTGGGTTCTGGGTGTATTCCAGAACGTAGACCCGGATGGCCGATGCCAGACCACGGTCAACGCCGCGTTCATTGTCAATTTCTGCAGCCAAAGCATTCAGCGGAAGGCCGCGTGCTTTTGCGATGTCTTGAAAAACTTTCCAGAACTCGGGTTCCAGAGAGACGGACGTGCGGTGTCCGTGAAGAGTAAGTGAGTGTTTTTCGGGCCTGCTCATTTTTCTTGATCCAACTCGTGACCATCAACATGAGACCTGGCACGTGACGCGTCAGCATTCTCGGCCTTCACTTGTGCCTTGGTGCGCCCGTATTTCAGAGCGTTTTGGTCAGCACGGGCCTTTTTGTCGGCCCGCGCTTTTTCTTTTCGATACCGGTTCAGGTTGACCGGCTTTTCCATCAGTCCTTAGGGCCGATCATCTGTTCTGGACGCACAACCTCGTCAAAGGTCTTGTCGTCCACGAAACCAAGCGCGATGGCTTCTTCCTTCAGGGTGGTGCCGTTCTTGTGGGCGGTCTTGGCCACTTTGGTCGCGTTGTCGTACCCGATGGTGGGGGCCAGAGCGGTGACCAGCATCAGGCTTTCTTTCATCAGTTTGTCGATGCGCGGCTCATTGGCTTGGATGCCGTTCAACATACGCTCGGTGAAGCTGTCTGTCGCGTCGCCCAGAAGTTGGATCGACTGCAGCAGGTTGTAGCTCATCATCGGGTTATAGACGTTGAGTTCAAAGTGACCTTGCGAGCCCGCAAAACTCATCGCGGCGTTGTTGCCCATCACGTGGGCGGCGACCTGTGTCAGCGCCTCGGCCTGCGTGGGGTTCACTTTGCCCGGCATGATCGATGATCCCGGCTCGTTTTCCGGCAAGATCAGCTCGCCCAGACCCGAACGGGGACCGGAGCCCAAGAAACGGATGTCGTTGGCAATTTTATAGCAAGAGCCTGCAACTGTGGCCAAGGCGCCCGACATAAAGACCATAGCATCATGGGCAGCAAGCGCTTCGAACTTGTTCGGCGCTGTCACGAAGGGCAGGTCGGTGATGCGGGCCATGTTGGCCGCAACGGTTTCGCCCCAGCCTTTCTTGGTGTTCAGCCCGGTGCCAACAGCGGTGCCGCCTTGCGCCAGTTCATAGATGCCGGGCAGGGCCAGCTTCACACGTTCAATGCCTTGGCGGACCATGTGGGCATAGCCCGAGAATTCCTGACCCAGTGTCAGCGGAGTCGCGTCCTGAGTATGGGTGCGGCCGATCTTGATGATGTCTTTGAACTCTTCTTCTTTGGCTTCAAGGCCTTTCAGAAGCTTCTCAAGTCCGGGCAGCAGCACGTCACGCACCATCATGGCGGTGGCAATGTGCATCGCAGTCGGGAAGGTGTCGTTCGAAGATTGACCCATGTTGCAGTGATCATTCGGGTGCACTGGGTCTTTCGAGCCAATCACGCCGCCCATGATTTCAATCGCACGATTGGCGATCACTTCGTTCGAGTTCATGTTCGACTGCGTGCCAGAACCGGTCTGCCAGACAACCAGCGGGAAGTTGTCGTCGAACTTGCCCGCAACCACTTCGCTTGCGGCTTGAATGACGGCATCCGCGATTTTCGGGTCCATGTCACCGGCGGCCTTGTTGGCCTCGGCACATGCTTGCTTGATCACACCCAGCGCGCGCACGATGGCGACGGGCTGTTTTTCCCAGCCAATTGGGAAGTTCATCAGAGAGCGCTGCGTTTGCGCGCCCCAATACTTGTCGGCGGGAACCTCAAGTGGGCCAAAGCTGTCGGATTCGGTGCGGGTCTGGGTCATGTCTTTGCGCCTTTGTCAAAAATACCGCGTTCTTCATAGCGAACTGGGCGCAAAGTTCAATGCTGTATACCGTGGGATACCGCTAACGTTGGTGGGAAACTTTGAGTTATCGTACCAGTCGATCGTGCTTACTTGCGGAAGCTGTCCAAGCTGACGATTTCGGCGTCTTGATGCTCTTCCTCTACATTTTCCGCGAATGCCGCCTCGGCCTCGTCATGCTCGGGATCGGAAACCGGCTGCTCTTCTTCGGGCAGTAGATCGTCGTCACCAGCCAAATGCAGATCAGGGTGGTGTTCTTCCTGCATTTCGAACCGCAGACCAAATTCGACGGATGGATCCACAAAGGTGCGAATGGCATCATATGGAACGTAGAGTGTTTCCGGCTGGTCGCCAAAGTTCAGGGTAACGGAAAAGCCATCTTCGCGCACATCGAGGTTATCAAACCAATGCTGTAAAACGATGGTCATATCGTCTGGAAAACGGTCAAGCATCCAGTCCGCAATCTCGACATCCTCGTGATTTGTGTCGAAATTAATGAAGAAATGGTGCTGCCCCGGAAGTCCATCGCGCGCCACATCGTCAAGCAATTTGCGGATCAGACCACGCATGGCGTCATGCATCAGATTTCCATAGTCGATCTGGTCGGAATTGTCTGACATGGGACGGGACCTCCTGCGGTTTGGATCAGAATAGGCGCAGTGCGTTTAGAAGGGAAGATATGAAGTGATCAACCGAACAGAAGATTGCTGCTTAATCCGGCCAGTGCCATCAGTAACAGGGTAAGCGGAAGCGAAAGGCGGGTCAGCAGCAGGGCTGAGATTGCGCATAGAACGACGGCGGTCAGATCAACGGATGACAGGACGGGACGCAATCCGGGCAACCCATCCCAGATAGGGCGTGTTTGTGAAAAGAACACCGTGATTGCGAACCACAACATCAGGTTGGCGATAACCCCGACGATGGCGGCGGTGATGGCGCGCAGGGCGGCGTCCAATCTGGGTTGGCTGGTCAGCCATTCCACATGGGGCGCTGCTGTGAATATCCAAAGAAAGCAAGGGACAAAGGTGGCCCAGAGTGTCATGAGGCCCGCGGAAAGGGCCAGCCCGACACCTGCCAGATTATACCCCGCCATGAACCCGACGAATTGCGTGACAAGGATCAATGGACCTGGCGTGGTTTCTGCCAGTCCCAGCCCGTCAACCATCTGGCCCGCACTGATCCATCCTTCGGATTCCACGGCCGCCTGCGCCATATAGGCAAGGACCGCGTATGCTCCCCCAAAGCTGACGACCGCAAGTTTCGAGAAGAAAAGCCCGATCTCGACCAGAAAATCCGCGCCGAGCAAATAGGCAAGAGCAATCGGTGCAAACCACAATGCGCTCCACGTTGCGATGGTTGCTGCGGTGTTGCTGGCGGGCCGTTTGGGGCGTGGGTCATGGGGCGCATGACCTGATGCGCGCATTGCTCCGAATAGGGCGGCGGTGATGATCACAAGCGGGAAGGGAAGACCAAACAGGTATAAGGCGCTGAAGGCCGCGATAGCGATAAGCCAATGCAGCGGTCGTTTCAGTGTTTTTCTACCCAATTTCAAAAGGGCCTGGATGACGACGACGACCACAGTGGCTTTGATGCCAAGAAACAACGCCTCAACCGCAGGGATGCCCCCCCAAAGCGCGTATGCCAGCACCAAGGCAAACATCACAGCGGCACCCGGCAAGACGAACAGAAGCCCCGCGATCAGTCCTCCGATCACGCCTCGTAAGCGCCAGCCTGAATAGGTGCAAAGCTGCATCGCCTCTGGCCCCGGAAGCAGCATGCAGAAGGACAGGGCGCGCAGGAATTGATCCTCGCTCATCCACGGGCGGTCTTCCACCAGCTCTTTGTGCATGACCGCGATCTGCGCAGCCGGCCCGCCAAAGGACATCAGGCCAATGCGGGTGAATACTCGGGTCAGGTCGGACAAGTTGGGAGGTGTCATTTTGCGCCCCGGTTGTCAGGCCAGTCGTGGGTTTCGTCTGCGCCATCGCGCGCCCAACGATAGAGCGCATCATAAAAGGGAAGCGCGGCGTCCAGCTGTTCTGAATCGTTTTTGTATTGGCGCGATAGCCCGACCGAAAGCGCCAGTAGCCCCGCAGCCTCGGGTACATCAGCAAGCCTGTTGGTATCCGCCGCGCGCACGACATTTGCCAAACGGGATAGGGCAGGGGTGGCCAGCGCGAACTCTTCAATCATCGTGTCAAAGCTGCACTTTGGTCCGCGATGGGACCAAAACGTGCCCTCGATATCGAATGGGGTCGCGTCATAACGGGCAGCCACATCAAGCACTTGCGCAGGCGGCACAAACAGGAATCGCGCGGACGGGTCGACAAACCGGCGGATCAGCCACGGGCAGGCGATCCGGTCGATCTTGGGGCGGTGACGGGTGACCCAAAGCGTTGCCCCGTTCTGTTTGGGCGGGATCGACGCGGCAGGCACACGCGGCAGTTTGGCATCGCGCCACGCATAGTTGCCGCCCGCCAGAACCTCGGCGTTCAGCCCGGCGTCTCGCAGCATTGCCGCAGCGCCATGGCTAAGCTTGCCACCTTTCTGGCAGATCGTGACGACCGTGCGCCCAGTCAGGCCGGGCAGAAGGGTCATTATGTCAGTATGCTTGTGGCGGACAGCACCGGGCACCAGAAACGGGTCGGCGTCAAAGTCATCGTCAATCGAGACGTCAATCAAGATCGGCCCATCGGGCGTTCCGATCAGACGCATCAGTTTTGCTGGTGAAATTTCGGTAAATGCAGGCATGGCTGGGCATCCTTCAAACAAGTTTGGTGATGGATGCGAACCTTGAGCCGTGGCCTCACGGGGTGGTCACGCGAACCCCATAGGCAAGTTGTGCCAGACCCAAGGGGCAGGGGTCAAGGTCTTGAAGCGCAGATGAAATGGAAGTGCAGGCTTCTGTTGCCAGGTGCCTGCGAACCCCGCCAAACGCTGCTAGGCGTAAGGACTTAGTTTCGGCGACCCGAACTGCTTACGCAGCCAGAGCCATTGCCGGAGCTTTGTTGTCATTTGCAACTAGCTTAAATGTACCGATAACGGTGGTAACTCACCGAAACAAAGCTAACCCCTTTAGACGTCCGTCGATCCTATTTCGTCCCCATGATCCCCAAATGAAGGATGTTTGGTGGAGACGCCGGGTACCGCCCCCGGGTCCGATCCGCTTATTGCGAGCGCGTTTATGTCCATAGTCCCCGAAGGGACATTGCATATATAGGCTCGGGTAGGTTAATTGAAAAGGGTAGTAAGAAAAAATTCGATTATAGGTAAAATATGATTTCTGCAGGCTTTTCCCTATTTTTTTCAGGGATTTCTGAGATTTTTCGGAACTTTAGAAAAACATTGATGATTTGCGTTCCTTGGGTCGTCCTGCTGGGGGGGCTTGTTTGGTACGCAGAGGGCAATACGCCGATCTGGGCCATCGCCACATGGATTGTAAGCTGGTTGGTTTTACCTGGCGTGGCCGTGCCGTGGCATAGATATATGCTGGCCGAAAATCTGGACCCCTTTCGACAAAACGCCCAGGCGTCGGTGTACTCCACCTATCTTATTAAATGGTTCCTCTTGTCACTGATCACCAGTGTCGTTCTACTTATGACGTTTTTTGTCTTCAGCAGCATTGTTGCAATGGCATTGGGTGGAGCCAACGGATTGGGGCAAGCAAGCCAAGCAATCAGTGATGATCCATTCAGTTCCGAGAACCAAACAGTAACCCTTGGATTGATCATGGCAGGTGCTTTGTCGATCTACATCACGGTCTATCTGGCGCATCGACTTGGTTATGTTTTGCCCCATGTTGCAGTCAGCGAAAGCAGCACCGGGTTCTTCGACGCTTTGATGAAAACGGGGCCTATCGCCGGCCCGTTGGTTGTTGTGTCGTTTTTGGTCACCCTGGCCATCCTCGTTGCGATGATAATAGCCAACATTCCAGTATTCATCTTTTGGGGGCGCGACATTCCCGAGACATTGGGACCGGTGCCTTTTTCCTTGGCACTGTCGATGTACCAAGCCTTTGTGTTTGTTTTGCAGGTGCTCGTTGGGGCTTCCATACAGACAGAAATCTTCCGTGTCGCAGATGGCATCGCGGAAGAAGAGCGGCAAGCCTATATTGCGCCAACCAAAGTGACCTACCGCAGGTAAGGGGTTCTGGTTCGGGCTTTCTATCGTTTCGTCTTCTTTAAAGTCGCAAACCTTTTTTGATGTGGGTTGCTTTATACGTGAGCGTTTATGTCCGTATACCCCGAGGGGACATTGCATATGTAAGGACTTGAAGAGGGATTGCGTCCACGATGGCCTCTTGATCTGTTCTTTACCACCAATTTGGGCGGATTTCCCCACAGTTTGAAATTACATCTAGACGGGTATCCATGCTCCCATCTGGTAGGGAGTATTCGCTGTATACCCAATATCGAGCGCGCCCTTTTTGTCGGGGCATTGATGGGATCTCGAGTTCCGGTCTCCAGACTTTGTGATCCTCGCGGACCACGCTACAACAATCCGAGTTCAAGGAAATGAACTCATCGAAATTGGATAGCACAACTGCGCTTTCTCCAAGTCGCTGATTTACTAACTGCCAATCGACTTTCGACCGATAAGATCGAAAGGCATTGCGCTGCGAAAGGGAAACTAGCTCTTCATCAGAAAGTCTCCGCAGTTCTTTAAGGCAAACTCCGTTGTAGTTTGCCACGTCGTGTCCGAGAACCGCGATTAGCACCAATCCGATAAGCGCTGCTGTTTCTTTGAATATCATTGGCTCTAAACCGTTCTACAGGTTTGATTGATTTGAGCATTCGGGAGCTGCATATCAAAATAACGTGGGTCAAAACCCTTTGTGATCTGATGTTTTTACCGTTCCGACGCTCTGCGTCTCCCCAACTCGACCGTATACTCCGCTAGCTCCGTCAGTGTTTTCTCAGCCCCAGCTCCATCCTGCCCCTCAATCGCATCCGCAAGCCGCGTATGCAGCCCAACGATCCGATCCCGATCCCTCTGCGTGTAGGTGATCATGTTCATCAGGGGCTGCATCGCCTCAACCGCGCCAGCCAGCTGATACGATAGCACCGGGTTTCCAGCCCCATCCACCAATGCCCGGTGGAAGGCCACGTCCGAGGCGCAGAAGGCTTCGTCCGTCAGGCCGGGCTGGCCTTGGCGATGGATCTCGGCGCGCATGGTGGCAAGATGATCTGCGGTGCGGCGTTGGGCTGACAGGGGCGCGCAGGAACGTTCCAGCGCGTATCGCGCCTCGCAGGCGGTCTCAAAGTCGACCTCGTTCATCGATAGAAGCAGGGTCGAGGTTGTGATCTGCTGGCCATACGCTTCTTCAAACGACATCCGGTTCACAAACGCCCCGCCAGAGGCCCCGCGCTGGGTGCGGATCAGGTTTTGGGCGGCCAAGCGTTTCAGCGCCTCACGCACCGTCGATCGCCCGACGCCAAACTTGTCACAAAGTTCTGCCTCGGACGGCAGGCGTTGATCCACGATCAGATCGCCGGAAATGATCGCGTCGCGGATCGCCTCGGCGATCTGTGTTGACAGGTCCTGAGTTTCGTCCAGATCCGTTTTCACGCTGCGTCACTCCCCAATTGTCAGACATTTACTTGCCCAAACGGCAATTGTCAGACATTATCATTCCGACTCGCAAATTGGAGGCAACATGACCCTTTCGTCAAGGATTCGCACGATGAGCGCGCCGCATTGGCTGGCGCTCTTTGGCTTGATCCTTGTGGGGTGGGTGATGCTTTATGCGATGGCTTTGCCGCCGGACGCCTTGGAAATGTCGCGGATTTATGGCGCGGACTTTTGGCGCTCGCTTTGCGTGGTCGAGCCTGACAAGGCAGGGTTTCTGGGGCTTTTTGCCATGTGGGCCGTGATGTCCGCCGCAATGATGGCCCCAACCGCGCTTCCCACCTTTGCCACCTATGACGATCTGATTGCCTCGGGCGCGGGGAGCAAACGCGGGTTTCTTGAGCTGATCGCGGGCTATCTGGTGATCTGGTTGGGTTTTGCCGCGATCGCCGCCGCTGGGCAACTGGTGCTTTTCCGGGCGGGGCTGTTGTCGCCGCTTGGCCAAAGCGTCTCGCCGTGGCTGACCGGGATGCTGTTGATTGGGGCAGGGGCCTATCAGTTCTCATCCCTTAAGGACAGCTGCCTGAACCAATGCCGTCAGCCGATGGCATTCTTTATGCAATACTGGCGTGAAACACGCTGGAACGACGCAGCCCTTGGCCTGCGCTTGGGCGCAATTTGCCTTGGCTGCTGCTGGGCGCTGATGCTTTTGGGCTTTGTGGGTGGGGTTATGAACCTCGCCTTCATGGGGCTCGCCACACTCATCATGATTTTTGAAAAACTGCCGGAACTTGGCCGCTTTCTGACCCGCCCCTTGGGCTGGGCCCTGATTGCGGGTGGGGCTTTGGCACTTGTCCAGGGAGGATAACATGGACGGATCGCAAATAGGTCAGGTCGAATGGGCCATCAAAGGGGAACTCATCCTCAACTGTAACTGCACGGTCTTTTGCCCCTGCGTGGTCAGCCTTGGCGACCACCCCCCGACCGAGGGCTACTGTATGGGTTGGGCGGGCATCCGCATTGACGAAGGCAACTACGGCGGCGAGGACCTGTCGGGTCTGAACGTCGGACTTTTGCTGGAAATTCCCGGCCGAATGGGGCGTGGCAACTGGAAAGCGGCTGCTTACATCGACGACCGCGCCAATGATGCTGCATTCGAAGCTTTGTGCCACATCTTCACCGGGGCGGCCAAAGGCACCACCGGTCTGTTCAAAATGCTGGTCAGCGAATTCCTTGGTGCCGAACGCGCGCCCGTGACGTTCGAGACTGAAGGCAACAAACGCCGCCTGATCGTCGGCAAAGCCATCAAGGGCGAGGTTGAACCAGTACCAGGTAAAGGCGGCGCCGATCAGGTGATCACCAACACCAACTACTGGATGGGCCCGGACATCACCGTCGCCAAAGCCAATGTGGCCAAAGTGCGGGCGTTTGGCCGTGTTTGGGATTTCGACGGCAAGTCCGCTGAAATCTGCCAAATCGATTGGAAAGGCCCCGGTCGCTAACGCGGCCGGAGGACCCCACGGGAGCGCGACCCATGGCCTTGATATCTCCGTCCCGCCGCTTGCGGCGTACCCCTTTCTCTGCGGGCGTCGAAGCCGCAGGCGTAAAGGGCTACACGGTATACAACCACATGCTTCTACCGACCGTTTTTCGGTCGGTGGAAGAAGATTACCGCCATCTGAAAGACGCCGTTCAGATCTGGGACGTGTCGTGCGAACGACAGGTTGAAGTACGCGGCCCTGATGCTGGTCGTTTGATGCAGATGCTCACCCCGCGTGACCTGTCGAAAATGCAGGACGGTCAGTGTTTCTATGTCCCCATGGTTGATGAGACCGGTGGGATGTTGAATGACCCTGTTGCTGTCAGGCTGGATGAAAACCGCTATTGGATTTCAATCGCGGACAGTGATCTGCTGTTTTGGGTGAAAGGGCTGGTCTACGGCTTCCGTTTGGATGTTCTGGTGGACGAACCCGACGTGTCACCACTGGCCATTCAAGGACCCAAGGCAGATGATCTTGCCGCTGCGGTCTTTGGCGATGCTGTGCGTGACATCAGATTTTTCCGGTACAAGAAGCTGGAGTTTCAGGGGCGTAGCCTTGTGGTTGCGCGCTCTGGCTACTCCAAGCAAGGCGGGTTCGAGATCTACGTCGACGGCAGTGACATCGCCATGCCGCTTTGGAATGCCTTGATGGAAGCTGGCAAAGACATGGATGTTCATGCCGGTTGCCCGAATGGCATTGAACGGGTCGAAGGCGGACTGCTGAGCTATGGAAATGACATGACCCGCGACAACACTCCGCATGAGGCTGGGCTGGGACGTTTTTGTTCCACGCAAAGCGCACTGGGCTGTGTCGGACGTGATGCGCTGTTGCGTGTGGCCAAGGAAGGCCCAGTGCAACAGGTGCGCGCGATTGAGATCCACACGGCAGACGGGCGTGCAGTTCCTCCTTGTGATCGGGCTTGGCCGCTTATGGTTGGGGATCAACAGGTGGGGCAAGTGACCTCGGCCGCGAATTCCCCTGATTTTAACACCGGTGTCGCGATCGGCATGGTGCGCATGACCCATTGGGCCACGGGCACCGAGCTTGATGTGCTGACGCCAGACGGGCCGCGTGCGGCGACCGTTTATGACACTTTCTGGATTTGAGGAGACGACGATGTTTAAAGCACTGGTAATGGAACAAAACGACGAGGGGCTTGCGTCTGCGGCGATCAAAGAGATCGGTGAAGACGCGCTGCCCGAAGGCAATGTGACTGTTGCGGTCGAGTATTCGACAGTGAACTACAAAGACGGGCTGTGCCTGTCGGCCAAAGGCGGCGGGCTTGTGCGCAACTATCCCCACGTGCCGGGGATCGATTATGCCGGCACGGTCGAGGCATCGGACGACGACCGCTACAAGCCCGGTGACAAGGTCGTGTTGACCGGCTGGCGCGTGGGCGAGGCGACATGGGGCGGATACGCCCAGAAAGCGCGTATCTCAGCGGACAAGTTGGTGCCCTTACCGGATGGCCTGACAACGCGTCAAGCAATGGCCGTGGGCACAGCGGGCTTCACCTCGATGCTGGCCGTCATGGCGCTGGAAGATCACGGTTTGAAGCCGGGGCAAGGTCCAGTGCTGGTCACCGGGGCTGCAGGTGGTGTTGGCTCGGTCGCCACGGCCATTCTTGCGAACCTTGGCTATGAGGTGGCTGCCGTCACAGGTCGCCCTGATCAGGCGGATTATCTGAAATCACTGGGCGCAACCACCATCGTCGCAAGGGAAGAGCTGAACGAGACCACGAAACGTCCTTTGGAAGCCGAAACATGGGCTGGATGTGTAGACGCTGTGGGCGGCGATATGCTGGCGCGCGTGTTGGGGCAGATGAAATACGGGGCATCGGTCTCTGCCGTGGGGCTTGCCGGTGGCGCTGGGCTTCCTGCCACAGTCATCCCGTTCCTTCTGCGCGGTGTGAACCTTCTGGGCATCGATAGCGTCATGCAGCCTTATGACAACCGCGTGCGGGCTTGGCAGCGCATCGCCAAAGACCTGCCGATGGACAAGCTTGAGGCGATGATCACGCCTGCGACACTGCAAGACCTTCCCGGACTTGGGGCTGATATCCTAAAAGGGGGTGTCAAAGGTCGTGTCGTGGTGGATGTGAATGCCTAAGAAAGAAGAGGGACGCTCAACAGCGTCCCTCGCCAACAAGACGCTGGAAGAGATTGACGGGCAGCACTGGGGAACGCCGTGCTGCGCGTCATATCTTGAGGCGACCTGTGCGTCGCTGCGTAAGAAACCCCTTGGGCAGTTTACCACCGAAGACCTGCGCATCATGATCGCGCAGGATATCGGCGCCGACGAGTTGAAGCCCTTCGCGCTTGATGTGCTTCGCAGCGATCCAATGGCCGAAGGGGATTACCACCCCGGTGACCTGTTGGACGCTGCGTACAAACGCTGGCCGGATGATCCAGAGCTATCTGACCTTCATCACACCCATCGCAGCTAAAGCATTTGCTTGACCGCTTCGCCCGTGCATTGCACAAAAAGATGTCCCGCCCCGCCGGGGCTGTCAGCACCTGCTGACTGGCTGGAAGACCTGCCAGATCAGGGGGCTGTTTCGAATCCCCCTCAACGCAAGCTGAAGGAGCCAACCATGGCAGAACTGGACATCAACTGGGTGCGCGCGCAGTTTCCGGCATTTTCGGAACCCGCGCTACAAGGGCAGGCGTTTTTTGAGAACGCAGGCGGATCTTATACGTGTGCCCAAGTGATCAATCGACTGAACCGTTATTACACGCAGCGCAAAGTTCAGCCTTATGGCCCCTATGACGCATCCCGTCTGGCGGGCGAGGAAATGGACGAAGCCCGGACGCGTCTGGCCGCAATGATGGGGGTTGAAACGGACGAGCTGTCCTTCGGACCCTCAACCACGCAAAATACCTATGTTTTGGCGCAAGCTTTCCGTCAGTATCTGCCCAAAGGGTCGGCCATTGTCGTAACCAATCAAGATCACGAGGCAAATTCCGGCCCGTGGCGACGGCTTGCGGATGAAGGTATTGAAGTCCGTGAGTGGCAGATTGATCCTGATACAGGCCATTTGGATATTGCTTCACTGGACAAATTGCTAGCCGACGGGAAGGTGAAACTCGTCTGCTTCCCCCATTGCTCAAACGTGGTGGGCGAGATCAATGACGTCGCTGCGATTTGCGCAAAAGCACGGGCCGCCGGGGCATTTACCTGCGTAGACGGGGTCAGCTATGCCCCACATGGGTTTGTGAATGTCGACACTTTAGGTTCTGATATATATATGTTTTCTGCCTACAAGACCTATGGTCCGCATCAGGGAATTATGGTGATCCGCCGCGCGCTGGGCGAAGCGCTTCCCAATCAGGGGCACTATTTCAACGCGGACAGCCTTTACAAACGTTTCACGCCAGCGGGACCGGATCATGCTCAGATCGCAGCTTCGGCCGGCATGGCGGATTACATGGAGGCGCTGGCCAAACATCACGGGATCACTGGCAATGCGGCCCAATTGGCAGCTGGGGCGCATGATCTGATGCGCGCCCATGAGGTCAAGCTTTTGCAGCCTTTGCTGGATTATGTGTCTGCCAAAAACTCGGTGCGTTTGATCGGTCCGGACCAAGCTGCGCAAAGGGCACCGACTGTGGCTTTGGTGTCCGAACATGCCGGGGGTGAACTGGCAGAGCAGCTGGCACCTTTGGGGATCATGACGGGCGGTGGTGATTTCTATGCCGTCCGCGCGCTTGAAGCGCAGGGCGTTGATCCGAACCACGGCGTTTTGCGTGTCAGCTTCACGCACTATACCTCGGCAGATGAAGTCACAAAGCTGATGGAGGCGATGGATCAGGTGCTCTGATCCGCAATCCAATTACAGCCTTTTTGCTGCGGTGGGACGTTGGTTTCACCGCAGCAGCCCCCTTCAGAATACTGCATCTGCAAAGCGGTTTTCCGCAGCTGCAAAGCTGCCATCTTGCCAGCGCGGCCTAGGTCGACATAGCCTTTCATCAGATATGAACGTGTTTCTGGGGGGCGACATGATCCTTACTGACACAATAAATCAAGATGACCTGCCACGCTATTTCACACAGGTTTTTGCTGTTGCGAAACGCATGAACAAAGGACGTTTGGACTTTGTGATGCCTGATGGGCGTCGCTTTCGCGCGGAAGGTCCAGAGCCGGGATATGTGGCAGAGCTTCATGTCCACGATCCAGATGTGTTTTCGCGTCTGATCCGGGAAGGCGATCTTGGATTTTGCGATGCCTACATAGAAGGCGACTGGACGACACCTGACCTTCAAACCTTTCTGGACCTTGTTCAGGACGACAATGACATGGTCTATGACGGCTTTCCTGGTCAGATTTTCCTGCGCGCCTATGAGCGTCTGCGTCATGTTATGCGAGCAAATACAAAGAAACAGGCCAAGAAAAACATCTCGCATCACTACGATCTTGGGAACGATTTTTATGGGATGTGGCTTGATGATACGATGACGTATTCCTCGGCCTTGTTCCGCACCGGGCAGGAAAGCCTTGAGAGGGCACAGGAAGAAAAATACGCCTCGATGATTGATGAAATGGGTGTTGGCCCCGGCGACCATGTGCTTGAGATCGGATGCGGCTGGGGTGGTTTCGCCGAACACGCAGCGCGAAAAGGAATCCGGGTCACGGGCCTGACCATCAGTCAGGAGCAACATGATTTCGCGGTTGAGCGTCTGCGACGCGCAGGTCTGTCTGATTTGGTCGAGATCAAGCTTCAGGACTATCGCGACGAAACCGGGCAATATGATGGGATCGCTTCGATTGAGATGTTCGAAGCTGTCGGCGAGAAATACTGGCCTACGTATTTTGAGACCGTGAAGTCATGCCTGAAACCGGGGGCGAAAGCCACGCTTCAGATCATTACCATTGCCGAACGTCGTTTTGCGGCCTATCGTAAGGGCGTTGATTTCATACAGAAATATATATTTCCCGGTGGGATGCTGCCGTCGAAATCTGTTTTGCAGGACGAGGTGGCGCGCGCAGGACTGGATACACGGAATCAGATAACATTCGGTGAAAGTTACTCGGTCACGTTGCGGCGCTGGTTTGAACGCTTCAATGGAAGTTGGGGGCGGATCGCAACCATGGGCTTTGATGACAGGTTTCGGCGGATGTGGAATTTCTATCTAACGTCCTGCGCGGCCGCGTTTCATTCAGGCAGCTGTGATGTGGTACAATTGACCGTAGCGCGGCGTAATGGATAAACCTGCTAGAATATTGTATTTTTCGTCATAATATGGCCATAAGCGGCTCGTAACGATGAACGAACCAATAGCACAGCCCGAAAGGCCCGAGAAGCACATGCCCACAGCCGCAAAACTGGTTTCCGCTATCATATTGGCTGTTATCGGATGGCTGTGTGCCGAAATGGTTAAGCCCCTTATGCCAGAAGGTCAGGACCTGTCATACCTGTCGCCAACTTGTGCAGCGGTGGGGTTATTTGTTGGGTGGTTTTACCTTGGGCCGCGGGCTGACAAAGATCTTGGCTCGATCGGTGCGAATGCTGGCACAACCATTTTCGTGCAAGTCTTTGGCACGCTTTTCGTTTTTGCCTTTTCCGAGATGCTCAGTAACTCATTGCGCAACCGCTATGATGGTCCGATTCAGGCGCTTCAGGACATTTTCGCTATTGGGTACGAGATGATATTGGAATTCACGACCGCCGAAATCGCCGCCACTGCTATTCTCGGGGGGTTTATTGCGGCAACATGTGCATTTTACGCCGCCCGAAAATGGGGGTAGAGCGTTAGCACGCCAATTGCTGGCACTACGCGAAAAGGGATTGTCGTGACGTCCATGTTTTTCTACGGCACTTTGTGCCATCGCCCACTGTTGCAAATAGTTCTTGGTCCGGACAGTGTCAGCACCATTCATGCTGCGAAACTTCAGGGTCACCGTGTGAATTGGGTTAAAAATCAACCCTTTCCCATGATTGCTTCAAGCGAATATCCAGGTGACGTCAACGGACTTTTAGTGGAAAACTTGTCGGACGATGATGTCGCCCGGTTGAACTTCTATGAAGGCGGATTTGACTATGCGCTGAAGGACGTCTCGGTCAAGATCGACGGTGGTGCAAGGTCAGTTACGACGCAGGTTTACTTCCCAGCACCCGGATTGTGGACCCCGGTCGCGCCTTGGAACCTGGCAGACTGGGAACAGCAGTATGGCGAAATGACGGTTGAGGCCGCGAAAGAGGTCATGGGTTTGTTCGGCACGGTATCGCCTGAGGTGATCGCGCAACGCTTTTCAATGATCCGTACCCGTGCATCCAGCCGTGTGCGCGCCCGCTCTGAACCAGTGCCTGCAACTTTAAGGGCGGATTACGGACCGCAGGACATTGAAGTTCACGATCGTCGCCGTCCCTATGCCAATCACTTCACCATGGAAGAGCGAGAGCTCTCCTTCCGTAAGTACTCGGGCGAAATGAGCAACATCGTTGATCGTGCGGCCTTCGTCGGCGGAGATGCCGTCATTGTGCTGCCATACGATCCAGTGCGCGACCGCGTATTGGTGATCGAGCAATTCCGTATGGGTCCGCATATTCGCGGCGATGTGCGTCCTTGGTTACTGGAACCCATTGCGGGGCGCATTGACGGTGGCGAAACACCCGAGGACAGCGCGCGCAGGGAAGCGATGGAAGAAGCGCGCCTGGCCTTGGATCGCCTTATCCCGTTGACTGCGCATTACCCCAGTCCCGGTGCCAGCACCGAATACTTCTATCCCTTCATCGCGTTGTGCGATTTGTCAGATGTTGCCGGGGGGATTGCCGGTGTTGAAAGTGAATCCGAGGACATCCGCAGCCACGTCATTTCGTTTGAGCATTTGATGGAACTTATCACCTCGGGCGAGGCCAATTGCGGCCCGCTGATACTTGCTGCTTACTGGTTGGCTGCAAATCGACAGGGTTTGCGCACGCATTAGTGAAGCTCAGCCCTTGAACCACCTATGTCCAAGTCCTACAGATGATAGGAACAATGCGTGACAAGGGGCTCAAAAATGGACATCAAACGCGATCTCGAAGCCACGGTGGGCAACACGCCCCTGATCCGTCTGAACGCTGCCTCCGAGGCGACAGGCTGTGAGATTCTTGGCAAGGCCGAGTTTATGAACCCGGGCCAGTCCGTCAAAGACCGGGCTGCGCTGTTTATCATCCGTGATGCGGTTGCCAGCGGTGCGTTGAAGCCGGGCGGCACGATTGTCGAAGGGACGGCCGGGAACACCGGTATCGGGCTTGCGTTGGTGGGTGCTTCCATGGGTTTCAAAACCGTGATCGTGATCCCGGAAACGCAGTCCGAAGAGAAGAAGGATATGATCCGCTTGGCTGGGGCCGAACTGGTTCAAGTGCCTGCAGTTCCTTACAAAAACCCAAACAACTATGTTCACTACTCGCGTCGTTTGGCCGAGAAGCTGAACGAAACAGCGCCATCAGGTGCAATCTGGGCAAACCAATTCGACAATGTTGCGAACCGTCAGTCGCATATTGAAGGAACCGGCCCTGAGATTTGGGCACAAACAGACGGCAACGTGGATGGTTTCACCTGCGCAGTTGGGTCAGGTGGTACGCTTGCGGGTGTCGGCATGGCGCTTCAGCCCAAAGGTGTGAAAGTAGCCCTGAGCGATCCGATGGGGTCGGGGCTCTATTCTCTGTATGCAACCGGCGAAGCGAAGGCCGAAGGTGGTTCGATCACTGAAGGGATCGGGCAGGGGCGGATCACCGCCAACCTTGAAGGGTTTAAGCCCGATATGGCCTTTCAGGTGCCGGACGACGAGGCATTGCCCGTGATCTATGACCTGCTGCGCAACGAAGGGCTTTGTCTGGGCGGATCGTCCGGGATCAACGTGGCCGGCGCGATGCGCATGGCGCGCGAAATGGGACCGGGCCACACGATTGTGACCGTGCTTTGCGATTATGGCACGCGATATCAGTCGAAATTGTTCAATCCCGCTTTCCTGCGTGAAAAGGGTCTGCCCATTCCGGATTGGTTAGATCGCGACCCTGCCTTTATGCCCGAGGTTTTTGAGGACAGCTGATGCTTAATGGATTGCGAAAGCGTATAGGCCTGCGCATGGATCTCGCATCTGCGCATCTGATTTTCAGGGCGTTTTTGCTTGTTGCCTGTCTCATGGTTCCTGTGACCACACATGCTCAGGATGCCGAGGCAACTGAAGACGCTCCAGCATACATTCTAAGTGATGATGGAACGCCGGATTACCTGGCTTGGTCACGCGTGGCCGAACGCGGCGAACGGGTGCTTGAGATTGGGCGCGCATCGGACAAGGCGCTAAGTGATCTTAGGGATGAGATCGCCGACTGGCGCGGACTTTTCTTGTCTGCTCAGGAAGAAAACTCAATCCGTATCAATACGTTGAAGACGCAGCTGGCCACTTTGGGGCCCGAACCGGAAGACCCCGGCAGCGAACATGCCGCTGTGACGCAACGGCGTACAGAACTGGCCAGCTCTCTTGCTGAAGTGCAAGCCCCGGTCAAAAACGCACAAGAGGCATTTGCCAGTGCGGAAATTCTAATCGAAGAGATAGACTCAGAGCTTCGTGGGCGGCAAACCGATCAGTTGTTGAAACTGGGGCCTACCCCGATCAACCCAGCAGCTTGGCCAGGGGCTCTTTCCGAGTTGAAGAAAACTTTCGGTGATGCTTTGTCCGAAGTTAAGAACGCATGGGGCAGTGATGCGCAAAGGCGTGATTTCCAATCGGATCTTCCTTTGACTGTGACATTGCTGGGCTTCGGCTTGGTGCTTCTGGCGCGCTCTCGGATATGGTTGATCCGGCTTGGGGGGCGCTTGCGTAAACTGCGCAAAGGGCCATCGCGCGGCGTGGTTGGATTCATAATTTCATTAGGGCAAGTCATTGCGCCCATGATTGGATTGATCGCGCTACTTGCGGCCATCCATTTGACCGGCGTGCTTGGGCTTCGTGGTCAGGTCATTATTGATGCATTGCCTGATGCAGGTTTCTTTTTCTTTGTCGCCTTGTGGATTGGAACACGCCTGTTTGGGCAGGACGCTGGCAACTCGGCAATTCACCTGCCGACGCCTGCACTGCGCGCCGAAGCGCGGATCGATGTGATGTTTCTTGGAGTTCTGTTGGGCCTTGGAAACGTCCTGACCGCGATTGGCAGCCATGACAGCTATTCCGATGCAACGATGGCAGTTTTGGTTTTTCCATTGATAGTTGCGGGTGGCATATTGCTTGTAAGACTCGGCCGCCTGTTGCGACGTCACTTAGGGGGTGTTCAGGCAGCGGAAGGCAACACCTTCCGAACACGAACGATGTCGTTGATCGGTCGGATCTGCGAGATTGTCGGGTTTGCAGCACCTGTTGCGGCCGCAGTTGGGTATGTTTCATTGGCTCAAGCCATGCTTTTCCCAACCGTACTGACGCTTGCTGTTCTTGCCATCCTTGTAATCTTACATGACTTCATCAAGTCGCTTTATGCCACGGTGTTGCGCAAAGACGATGATGCCACAGATGAAGCACTGCTTCCTGTGGTGATCACCTTCGGTTTAACGATTGCAGCTTTGCCGTTGCTTGCGTTGATTTGGGGCGCGCGGTCGACCGATTTGTCCGAGCTTTGGACAACCTTCCTTGGCGGTTTCCAGATGGGCGATACACGTATTACGCCCCACGCCTTCATGATTTTCGCTGTTATCTTTGCTGTCGGATATGCAGTGACACGCGCCATTCAGGCGACGCTGCGTGGCACGATCCTGCCCAAAACGAAGATGGACAAGGGTGGGCAGAATGCCATCGCCGTAGGCACCGGCTATGTCGGTATCTTTTTGGCGGCGATCGTGGCGATTACCGGGGCAGGGATTGATCTAAGTTCAATCGCGATTGTGGCTGGTGCGTTGTCAGTCGGGATCGGCTTTGGCCTTCAAACCATCGTGTCGAATTTCGTATCCGGCATCATCCTTTTGATCGAGCGTCCGATTTCTGAGGGCGATTGGATCGAAGTGAACGGAGAGATGGGCTATGTGCGCGACATCTCGGTGCGTGCCACTCGGATCGAAACCTTCGACCGGTCCGATGTGATCCTGCCCAACAGTGATTTGGTGGCGGGGGTTGTCACCAACTACACCCGTGGCAATTCAATTGGACGCGTCATCATTCCGGTCGGCGTTGCCTATGGAACCGATACCCGGCGTGTCGAAGCCATCCTGCGCGAAATTGCCGAGGCGCATCCAATGGTCACCGTGGATCCATCTCCGGCCATTATTTTCCAAGGGTTTGGCGCCGACAGTCTGGATTTTGAGATCCGGGCGATCTTGTCGGATGTCAATTTCATGCTGACGGTGAAAAGCGAGATCAACCACGAAATCGCCCGCCGCTTTGTTGAAGAAGGGATTGAGATCCCATTTGCACAGCGCGACATCTGGTTGCGAAATCCAGAGGCGCTGTCTGCCCAAAGCAAATCCATCGCCGCGATGTCAACGCCTGGGGAAAGCGCCCCGCTTGGACGGGATGCAATGACAGTCGACGACATGAATGACGGTAAAGCTGATGGCGAGGGTACAGGGGATGAGTGAACCGCTTTTTCTGCAAGACGCCTATGTAACCGAGGCTGCTGGCAACGTCCTATCCCACACGGATCGCGGCGGCGTCGTGCTGGATAAAAGCTTGTTCTATCCGACCGGGGGTGGGCAACCCGGCGATCAAGGTCGACTTGTTTGGTCCGGTGGTGAAATGAACATCGCAACCACGGTTAAGGGCGACGCTGGTGAAATCGTTCTGGTGCCTGCGGAAGGCAGCGTGTTGCCTGCTGTAGGGGCCGAAGTGACACAAGTGCTCGATTGGAATCTACGACTGCGTCACATGCGCATGCATACGGCGTTGCATCTGCTGTCTGTTGTGATCCCTCTGCCGGTCACCGGCGGTCAGATCGGAGCCGAGAAATCGCGCCTTGATTTTGCAATGGAAGAGCCTCTTGAGGACAAGCAGGCGGTAGAAGATGCGCTGAACGCACTGATTTCGCGCGATCTGGAAATCACAGAACGTTGGATCACGGATGCCGAGCTGGAAGCCAACCCGGGATTGGTCAAAACAATGTCTGTGCAGCCACCAAAAGGGGCGGGCAGGGTGCGTCTGGTGCGGATCGGGACTGAAGGCGAGCAGGTGGACCTTCAACCATGTGGTGGAACGCATGTGGCGCGGTGTTCTGAAATTGGTCAGGTGCGGCTGGGAAAGGTCGAAAAGAAGGGCCGTATGAACCGGCGCGTAGCGCTTCATCTGGCCGACTAATCGGATGCCTAAGGTCCGTTCCTCATTACACGCTATTGCCCTGCAACTGGTTGAAAACAGAACACCATAAAAGTTGTAATCACGGCTTGAACCCTGCAGCACTTCCGAATAACAACGTCGGCGGAGCGGTGGCCGAGTGGTCGAAGGCGCACGCCTGGAAAGTGTGTAGGCGGGAGACCGTCTCGAGGGTTCGAATCCCTTCCGCTCCGCCATCCACCTCCTAGAATTCTCTTTTGCCCTGTTTGGGTGGATTCTCCCTTTTATTTACAGAGACTTACCGGTGTCACGCTGCGACATAGACGTGTCTTGCATTGCGTATTCCCACCATTTCCCGCTTTGTCTAACTGGCGCTGTTTTGGCGGAGCAGTTTTCCCTGTTGTGCGGGATTTTGTAGGGAAAGGGGAAAGATCTACAGGGATATGGGAAAGCAGTTGGTCTGTACTTACTAAGCTGACCCTTGAAAGATTTATCTTGTTAGACTTGCCAGCTTGTTTGTCTTCCAGCTGCTGTTCAACCCAAAGCTCGGTAGCAAAGCAAGAGGCGCGTTACAACGACTCCACCTTCGCTGCCAAAACATAGCCCTCCCCACGAACGGATCTTATGAGAGATGTTTCGACATTGGCGTCGTCAATCTTCCGTCTCAGACGCGACATATGGGCGTCCACGGCTCGGTCCGTTATCGAGACAGCATTTCCATATAACTCTGACATCAATCGATCGCGACCTATGGGCTCCCCGGCGTTCTTCACGAGCGTGCCTAGCAAGGCAAACTCGGCTCCAGTAAGCGCAATTGCATGGTTGTCAGACGTACGGTGCAGAGACCTTTTCTGAAAGTCAAATTCCAACCCCGCGAAAAGAACGCGGTGATTTTCAAGTTGTGGCGGGTCTTCTTTTGAGACGTCCATCCGCCTGAGGACCGCTTTGATCCGGGCCAATAATTCACGTGGTTCATAGGGTTTCGTCAGATAATCGTCGGCTCCGAGTTCCAACCCGACGATGCGATCAAAAACTTCATCTCGAGCAGTGAGCATCACAATTGGCGTTTGCGCAAGCGCGCGGATTTCTTTAGCAATATCAAACCCATCCGCATCCGGTAAGTTTAGGTCAAGCACGACCAACTTGATGCTATCGGCATCGAAAAGTGCGCGCGCTTGCGCACCAGAACTGGCGGTTTGCACCTTGTAGCCATGCTTTTTCAGAAACCTCGACAAGAACGAGGTTAGCTGCATATCGTCGTCTACAATGAGAATTGCTTGATCCATCTCATATCCCCAAATCTCGCTGGCGCTAACATGGCTGGACTGACTTCAAGACGCAAGGTACCCGCGCATGACTGAACAAACGATGACCTCAAACCGGTTCTACTTGATCGGATTTCTAGCGGTTTTCCTGTTGGTAACCACTGTTCTGTTGGGACTGTTTCTAGGTACGGAAACACGGCGACAGTTTCGCGAAGTTGAAGCGAGCTGGGCCAGTTACAACGGTGAAGTCGGACAAAAAGGGGCTTGGATCAGTTCGATCCGCGGGCATTTGGGTTATGGCGGGATTATCCACAACTTCAAAAACTATGTGCTTAGACAGGACGAGCTTTATTTGGTCGCGGCAGAACAGCAAGTTCGTCAGTTTGATGCAGTTGTAGAGCTGTATCTGGAACAAAGTAATAACGCAGTAGAGCAAAAGGCCCTGCGTACGATCCGATCTACGATCGATGATTACGCGCGCAATTTCTCGGTCGCGCGTAGTGGTGTTGACGAAGGAAGAAGCATTGCGGAAATAGATGCGTTGGTGCGAATTGATGACAGTGCGGCCAAGCTTGCGCTTGCGGATCTGGAGGCGGTCTGGACCAATGCGCGAAATATCTCGACCCGCCGTATCTTTGCGGCCGTCAGTCAGGGACAGGCTCTGATTGAGGTTGGTTTCGTTTCGATTGTTGCCTTGGTATTGGCGGCAACAACCATTGGGTTCATGCTGTATGTGATGTTTCGAGATATGGGGCTGACGCTGCATCAGTTGTCAGGAGAGCTTACAGCACGACGCGATGCTGAAGCGAATGAAAAGCGGCTGGCAAGTGTGGTCGAGCAAAGCCCGGCCACTATCATCATCACAGATACGTCCGCACAAATACTTTATGCAAACAAACGCTTTCGCGACCTTACGGGTTGGAGCGAGCAAGAGGTTAAAGGGCGGACACCCAAGCTTCTTCAATCTGGTGATACAAACAATGATCGCTACGGCGAACTTCGCACGGCCCTGGCGGCGGGGAAAGAATGGCAGGGTGTTTTTCGAAACCGAAAACGGGATGGCTCGACCTATTGGGCTGACACTCGGATTCTGCCGCTGATCGGACCCGACGGAACTGTCCAGAACTACATAGGTATCGGAGAGGACATCACCGAACGCCGCGAAGCACGAGAGCAAGTAGCCCGTGCGCAGAAGCTTGAGGCCGTTGGCTTGTTGGCCGGCGGTATTGCGCATGATTTCAACAATGTTCTGACCACAATTGTTGGAGCGGCGCATTTGGCAGCGCTGGATGCCCCTGAAGGCAGTGATATCGCGGGCGAGATCGAACAGATCGAGATAGCAGCGAAGCGCGCGCAAAGCCTGGTGCGAGGTTTGTTGACCTTTGCCCGAAGGGAACCGGGACAACCACAACCGGTCAACATCTGCGGTGTTGTTCACGAAGTTTCGCGGTTGCTACGCGCATCTCTGCCACCGACTTTGCAGATCAGCACCTGCGATGCGACAGATCGCGTAATGGTTATGGCAGACCACACCCACCTGCATCAGATCGTCATGAACCTGACCCGCAATGCAGCAGAAGCCATTGGTGCGGACGAAGGTCGGATTGGTATCTCTGCGCGGCGTGTCGATGAAATACCCGAAGGGCTAACCAATCGGAAGGACGGATGGGTGTGTCTGACCATCACCGACGACGGACCGGGCATGTCTGCGGAAACGCGTGCGCGCCTTTTCGATCCATTCTTTACGACCAAACCTTTGGGCAAGGGCTCAGGGCTTGGGTTGGTCGTCGTCGCGGGACTGATAGAGGAAATGGGTGGGCGGATTGAAGTGGATAGCGCCCCCGGTGAAGGTGCCAGTTTCTTTATATACCTGCCTGCGACCCACGCCGACGAGGCAATTGGTTCAAAGATCGGCGATGAACCCGTTCCACGCGGTCGAGAGCGGATCATGATCGTTGATGATGAAACCGAAATTGCGGCGACGTGGCGACGCTTCCTTATGCGGCTGGGATATCGGGTCGAGGCCTATACGTCCTCAGTGGTTGCAGCAGAAAAAATTGCCGCTGAACCGGGGCGCGTTGACCTGTTGGTTACGGACATGGTCATGCCAGAGATTAGCGGCGAGGCGTTGGCCAACAAGGTGCGTGAAATGCGGCCAGATATGCCCGTCATCATTTGCACAGGGTACGCGCCATCGGCGATCACCGTGGTCGGTCTTACACCTGACATCTTGGCAAAACCGGTTGATCCGACACATTTGGCCTTCAAGATCAGGGCGGCGTTGGATGCACAGAAATCCTGAATCAAACCGCCCGTCACAAACCGTCACACTTTAGAATACTCCGTCACTCTGCGCGCAACACTTGTCGCACGCTTCCGGTCTAGGCTTCTTGCTGAGAAAAGCCCGAAAATTAAATGTTCGGGGCGCGAGCAAGAGCGGAAGATGCATCAGCCAGCGAAACTTCACGCTCTTGTCACTTTGCAATGGTCGCTTTGCTTCGACGCAAACCGACCGGACAGGAGGTCAAGATGATCCGAACTCTCACCGTCATGGGGGCATTGCTTGCGGGCACCGCAGCCATGGCTCAAGACAGCGTTCCTATCCAGCCGATGGATGTGAATGCTGCGCGTGCCGAGCTGGGCAAGCGCATGTTCTATGACACACGCTTGTCAGGCGACACCAATCTGGCTTGTGCGTCTTGCCATGCGCCGGACAAAGCGTTCACTGATGGCGAAGCGCTGTCAGCGGCCTACACCGGCGCCATGCATTTTCGCAACAGTCCGACTCTTGCCAACGTTGGCTATCGCGCGGCTTGGATGCATGACGGGCGCCTTGGCACCAATTTGAACGACGTTGCGCGTGAGATGATCACCGAGACCTACCTGATGAACATGGATATGCGCATCATGCAGGAACGCATGAAGCAAGATCCCATCTACGTCGAGATGTTCGCGGCCGCCGGCATGTCTGAGCCGTCAAACGGCGGTGCACGCAACGCGCTGATGGACTTCATGAAGACCATCGTCTCGCGCGGCGCACCTGTTGACACCGGCGAGCTGAGCGAGGCCGCAACACGTGGCCAGACTGTATTTGAAGGCAAAGGCAATTGTGCGTCGTGCCATTCCGGCCCGCGCTACACAGATGACCAGCCGCACGTGACTGGTGTCCCGAACAACCCTGATATCTGGGCCGATCCTGAACGCCATTCGGCTTTCGTGACTTACGCCAAGTTCATGGGGATCGAGAACTACATGAACTTGCGTGAAGATCTGGGCGCATACATTCGCACCCATACCGATGGCACCAAGCGCAGTTTCCTGACGCCCACCCTGCGAGAGCTGACTTACACAGCGCCCTATATGCACAACGGCACGATGGGAACGCTTGAAGAAGTCGTGGACTTTTACGATGCCGGCGGCGGTGACGACGTCAACAAAGACGAACGCTTGATGCCGCTTAATCTAAGCGCTGAAGAGAAGACCGATTTGGTCGAATATCTCAGGGCTATGTCAGGCGAAAGCTTCGATATCGACGCATATGTCTGGCGCGAAGACGACTTCGATTACGCAGTGATCGAAGACTGGCGCAACACGACAAATTGAGGAGACGGATCATGAAACACACAACCGCAATCCTCGTTGGCCTGACCATGGTGGCAACACCTGCGCTAGCTGATATGCCACGCCCTGACGCGCTGGCCCCACTTGGTGATGCGCCGATCCCGGCGTCAAACCCGCAATCTGATGCGAAGGTCGAACTGGGCAAGATGCTTTTCTTCGACCCCATTCTGTCAGGTAACAACGCAATGCCCTGTTCGGCATGTCACCTACCCGATGCAGGTTGGGCCATTCAGGCACCGATCAGCTTTGGCTATCCCGGCACAACACACTGGCGCAATTCACAAACAATCGTGAACTCGGCCCATTACGGCAAACTGTTCTGGGCAGGCTCATCCGGGTCGCTTGAACACCAAGCGCGGTCTGCTGCACGTGGCGGTGTTGCCGGGAATGGCGAAGACGACATGATGGAAAGCCGTCTGGCCTTCGTTCCCGAATACCGTGAACGCTTCAACGACGTATTTGGCGATGACTGGCCGAACATCCGCCACGCCTATGACGCGATCGCTGCATTTGAGCGCACGGTCAACCAGACCGACACGCCGTTTGACAACTACATGCGCGGAGACGACGCGGCGCTGAGCGAAAGCCAGGTGCGTGGGTTGGAGCTGTTTGCCGGTAAAGCAGGCTGTATTCAGTGCCACTCGGGTCCGATGTTGACCAACGAGGCCTACTATAACCTAGGCGTGCCGCCCTATTCGGGCTGGGAAGACGATGAGATCGCTCAGATCACGTTCCGTTTTGAACTGTTCGCCAAAGGCTCAACCGAAGAGATGTATCGATCCACCAAGGACGATCCGGGGCTGTATTTCCGCACGAAAGAGAAGTCGGACAAAGGCAAGTTTCGTGTGCCAAGCCTTCGCTACACGAAATACACCTTCCCCTACATGCACAACGGCATGATCGAAACACTCGCCGATGTGGTTGAGTTCTACAATCAGGGTGGTGGCGAAAACGAATTCGCCGCGAACAAGACTGATCTGATCCAACCCCTGGGTCTTTCGGACGAGGAAAAGGCCGATCTGGTTGCCTTCCTTGAAAGTCTGTCCGGTGACGAAATCCTGATCGATGAACCCGAGCTTCCCACCATGCAACCGCTGCCCGTGGCCGCGAACTAAGGAAGGACGAAAGATATGAATGATCTTGATCCGAAAATCGCCGCCGCCATCAATGGCGAAAACGGCGAAGCCCAGAAAGCAGGCACCCGAAAATGCCTGATGAACCGCCGACAGTTCCTGCTGTCCTCGGGCCTGACCACCACGGTTGTGATGGTTGGCATCCCCGGCATGTCCGAGGCTGAAACGCCCGCTGTGGTGTCGACATACGAGCGCAAGCTGATCGGTAAACTCAGCGAGTTGAAAACCGACGAGCCGATGTCGTTCGAATACCCGGATGAAGGCCAGTATGCGGAAAGCATCTTGGTGAAACTGGGCACCAAAGCAGGCGGTGGCATTGGTCCGGAACAGGACGTGGTTGCGTTCAACTACACCTGCACCCACCAGGGTGGGCCGCTTCAAGGCACCTACAAGGCAGCTGACAAGGCGCTTGGGCCATGCCCGCTTCACCTGACCACGTTTGATCTGACACGCCACGGTATTTTCATCGCCGGGCAGGCTTATCAATCGCTTCCTCAGGTGCTTTTGGAAGTAGATGGCGACGACATTTACGCCGTCGGCATGTTTGGCCTGATTTACGGCCGTTACGACAATCTTCAGGGTTGAGGAGGAACCATCATGTCCACACCATATTATGTCCCCGAAGAATCCATCCCCCTGCCGCCGGTTGATGCCGAGGTAATCCCCACAGCGTGCGATTATTGCATTGTTGCGTGCGGTTACAAAGTCTATCGCTGGCCAGTTCGTGGCGGAAAGAACGGCGGTCCAACCGCCGATCAAAACGCCTTTGGTGAAGACTTCCCTGTGAACCCATTGGGTGCTTGGGTTGCTCCGAACCAGCACAACATTGTGCTGCATAAGGGCGAACCACATCATGTGGTCATCATCCCTGACAAAGACGCGGAAGAGGTGAACCCGCTGGGGAATAGCTCGATCCGAGGCGGTGCGCTTGCGCAGAAAGTTTACAATCCGCAAACCCCAACGCGTGATCGTTTGAAATCTCCGATGATCCGCATGTTCGGCGTGTTGATGCCTGTGACTTGGGACTTTGCGTTGGAAATTGCAGCCGAAGTTGGCAAGCACGTGCTTGAGAAGCACGGCACCAATGCTTACGGCGTCAAAACCTTCTCGTATGGCTATATGGAAAATACATATGCCATCACGAAATACGCGCTTGGCAATGTCCGTACCGCAAACTTCACATTCCACGACACACCGTCTGACGTGACCTCGACCCCTGGATTCCGGGATGCGGGTTTCGACAACTTTGGCCCGGCGTACGAGGATTGGGGGTCTGCTGACACCCTTCTAATGTGCGGCACAGATCCATACGAAACCAAGACGATCTTGTTCACCGACTACATCATGCCGGCGATCCAGAACGGACAGAAGGCAATCTTCATGATCCCGCGCCGGTCATCCGGTACGGCATTCGCCGAAGCCAATGGCGGTCTGGTTTTGGACATTCAGCCCGGCACCGACCTTCCAGTCGTACTGGCGATTGCCCGTGTCATCGTTGAAAACGGTTGGCAGGACAAAGAGTGGATCGAAAAGTGGGTCAACAACAAGTGGGAAAGCAGCTCGGGCTTCGGCCAGGGTACGCGCAACACCCCATGGCAGTGGCGCACAACTTGGGGAAAATTCCAGACAGACGGCTTTGACGATTGGGTCGAATGGCTGATGGCACAGGATTATGCCGAGCCTGCAAAAGCTGCCGAGATCGCTCAGATTGACGTCGAGAAGATCTACACTGCTGCGGAATGGATGGCGAAACCAAAAGAGGATGGCAGCCGTCCGAAAACTTCGATCATGATCGAAAAGGGCTTCTATTGGTCCAACAACACTGGCAACACTCAAGCGATTTCGGCTTTGGGTATTACTGTTGGTGCTGGCGGACGCCCGGGTCAGGTTATTGGTCGCGCTGGTGGTCACCAGCGTGGTGGTCTACGTGGCGGAGGTTATCCCCGCAACAAGTCGCCTGAGAAGCTTCCGGGCCGTCGTCGCCGCGCAATGGATTGCGACCGCTACTTCATGGCGGGCCATACGCGCCTTGCGCATGTGATCGGCACCACTTGGGTGCAGGCCATGTGTGGATCGCAGTCTCTGCAAGCCAAGTTCGAAGAGCAAACTGTGCGCAACCCGCATCAGGTTATGTCTTTCGACAAGCAAGAGATTATCGACACGCTGAAAGCGCGTGCTGACAGTGGCGGCACCGTGGTTTGGAACCAGGACATCTATCTGGTTGATCCGATTGGCGCACGTTATGCCGATATCGTTTTCCCGGCCTCTGGTTGGGGCGAAGACACTTTCACCCGCGCGAACGGCGAACGGCGTCTGCGCGTTTACCCGAAATTCTACGACGCGCCCGGAGAAGCGAAGCCAGACTGGTGGATCATCGCAGAGCTGTCGAAGAAGATGGGTTACGAAGGTTTCGACTGGCAGAACTCGAACGATGTGATCGAAGAGGGCGCACGTCATTCGCGCGGATCACGCAAGGACTTCAACATGGTTCTTGTGGCTGCAAAACGCGAAGGCAAAACCCTGCACGAGAAACTGGGCGAGTTCGGAACAACCGGTATTCAGGGCCCTGTTTTGATGCTGGAAGATGGATCGCTGCAAGGTACCAAACGCTTGCACGACACCACACGTACGCTGCCAGATACCGGGCCTACGGGTAAGAATATGTTCAACAAGAAGTTGACGCATTTCAACACCCAAACCGGTAAGTGCAACATCCAGAAAGCGCCGTGGGATCTGTTCTCGTCCTATTGGGAATGGCTCAAGCCGCACGAAGATGATGGTGAAATCTGGATCACGTCGGGCCGCATCAACGAACGTTGGCAGTCTGGATATGACGACCGTCGTCGCCCCTATATCGTGCAGCGCTGGCCGGAAAACTGGATCGAAATCCATCCCGACTTTGCTGAAAAACACGGCATTGAAAGCGGCGACTATGTGCAGGTCTTTTCGGATCGTATCCCGGTTCAGAAAGACACGATCGTGGGCGTAGAGGGCGATGATTTCGACTTCGCCAAGCTGATGGAGAACGGCCATATCGAGCTGACAAAAGCCTCGATTACAGCCGTGGCCATGGTGACACCCGCTGTGAAGAATAACATGGGTTACATGGACTTCCTTCACACGTCGCAGCCAGCGAATGCGCTGTCTGGCCGTGTCGTCGACTGGATCAGCGGCAACTACAACTACAAGATGGGTGTCGGCAAAGTGCGCAAGATGGGTGAAAGCCCCTACAAGTCGCAATTCCGTTCGATGTCCTTCGCACGGCGCGACATCGCGTAATTATACCTCCCCCGGTGTCCGGCATTCGTGTCGGGCATCGGAAATTCGGCCCTGTCCTCTGCGGATCGAGGCCCTAATCCAAAACTATCCCTAATGAGGTCCAATATGCTGAAACGCGTGATCCCTTCGATGACAGATGGCCCAGATCCGGTTCCCACGTTGTTGACCCATTTGGAAAACGGCAATGACGTGATCCGCACTGAAGCGATCCGTGCGATTGCCGCTACAGCACCCGGCGATGACCGCGTCCGCGTCGCATTGCTGGCTGCGCTGAACGACGAAGATCCAGACGTGCGGTCAGATGCGATGGAAGTCTTGCCCTTGTTCGCGCAAGCTGAGGATGCGGGCATCATCCGTGAAAGCTTGATCGGTGATCCGGTTCGCGAAGTGAAACTGGCGGCTGTATCCTTGCTGGCAGAGCTTCAGCATTCAGAATCCATACCGATTTTGCGCAAACTTGCCGTAGACCGGTGTGAAGATGACATTGCTTGGGAAGACGAAGCAGGTCTGTGGGATGAGTGGCTTGAAATTCAGGTTGCCGCGATCCAAGCGCTGGGAAAGCTGGGCGCAGAGGAGGCGATCCAAGACCTGTTAAATGCACGCCGTGATGAATTTGGCCAGAACCTTGACCTACCGGTATTTGAGGCACTTTCAGGTATGGGCGATGAAGGTATGGTGTGGCTCTTGGCGGTCGCCCAGACCGAAGGTGGACTTCCACGCAAACGTGCGCTTGAGAGGATGTCGAAGCTGGACGCTAAGGCGTTGGAGCCGCATCTGAATTTCTTGCTTGGAGACGACAACGCCGAAGTGAGACGTCTGGCATTGAAATCACTTTCTGGGGATGATGATCGTCTGGCCTATTTGGCTTTGAAAGATGCTGAGCCTTCGTTGCGTAGCGAGGCTTTGGCCATCGCTGCAATGGCACGGCCAGACTTGGCTGTGGTTGCGCTGTCCGACCCCTCGAGCGAGGTGCAGGCCGTTGCACTAGATCTTCTCAGCTGTCCGCTCTCGGACGACCTCTGCGAGGCGCTGAGGATGAATATGCAGGCTTGGATGCTTACGGACACGGGTTCACTGGCGGTCTCGTCCGCGCGCAATTGGCTTCGCTTGGTGCCAGAACAAGGCACAGATCCGCTTCTCGTACTTGTGCGTAATGAGGACCGACCGTTAGAGGCACGGATTGCTGCTACGCAAGCAATTGCGACATTGACGGATTCATCGTCAACTGAGCGTCTGATATCGCTTCTTTCAAATCCGGCGCAGCAAGTACGCCTGATTTCTTTGACCGAGCTTGTGCGTCGGGCCGAGAAGGGCGATGCGGCGGCTGTTGAAGCCCTTTCCATGGCTGCGGAAGAAGCCCTTTTTGCCCCTGATCGGCAAAAGCAGGCCTCTGAGGTCGATTTGGTCACGGAACCAGATGATGACGCCGCCGTTCCGTTAATGCATGTCACCGAGGCTGGCGAAATCGTGAGCACCGATGACGTGGTGGCCGAAAACTCAACACTCGCCTCCATCCAGATCAGCAGGGTCGCAGACCGTCCCCAGAGCAAAAAGGCCAAAAGCAAACAACGTCGCCGCCCAATCGAAGGGCCGACTGAAATTGTTCAGGGACTTGCCTGTGCCACGTTGGGCCTGATCGGTCCCATCCAATCAAAGGAACTGGGCATTACGATCCGAGAGATGACAAATTCTGTCAAAGATAGCCTTAGATATGCTGCTTACAACGCGCTCGAAAAACGGCTGGCAGTGGGGGCGGTGGATGAAGAAGATCTGCCGCGTGTTCGAGCAGGGTTGATGGACCGAATGGCCGTGATCAGATCGACTGCGACACGTATCGCGGCTGGCCATCCTATGCTTCACGAGTACTTGGGCCCACTTACGGACGACGAAGACGCTTTGGTACGTGCCTTAGCCATAGGCTGTCAGTCCGATGAGCAAGTGCTAATTGGCGCTCTGAATGACAAGGACAGCCGGGTGCGGGCCACGGCGCTGAAGCAGCTCATGCAAGCGAATGCCGATACCTCATTTAATGCACTGGTCGATGAAATGATTGCGAACGAAGCCATCGATACAATTGCGCTTGGCGCCAAGCATTCTGACGGCATTCGAACTCTGATTTTGACTAAGCTAGAAAGTGCAGAGTTATCTGCACGGGATGCACTAATTTTGCTTAGAGCACTGACGGTCTCATCTAAGGGACATAAAGCGTGAAGCAATTGTGTTTGTAAGTCTGAGATCCATCAAGCGCGTTGAGCAGACTGAAAGGTTAAGTGCCTAACGTGAACCAGCGGTTTCTCCAGACATCACACTCACCTTATCTGTGAATCTTGGTGGTTAGATCGGCTACGTCTTGACGCTGCGACTTTGTCCTCAGGTATACATTGGACTTATTATGACGGACGAGGATGAAACTGCCCGGAAACACCACTATTGCTCAAACAGCGTCACCTTACTTGCGATCGGAGTAAGGTCAGGACGGACAAAGTCGCTTTCTGCACCTGTGGTAATGGCTGTTGCGCAACCAAAGCGAGGGATCAGGGAAGTTGGGTGGGCGTCATGGAACAGAAGGTGGAGCGTCACCTGCGGTCGAGTAGGCGATTTCGATTACTCTGACAGCTTGGCCATGGCGGCCAAGGTATGTTCCAATCCAAGCCGAATATGCGCTTCCAGGACCTTTGTCGCTTTAGGAATGTCCCGCGCAAGGGCCGCATCGAACATATCCTTGTGCTCCTGAACGGCCTCTTGCCCACGATAGGTCAGTACCAACATTTGATAGCGCAGGTATTTATCGAAGATTGTGCCATGCAACGACAACAAATTCTGCGAGTTACAGGCTTGAATGAGTGCTTGATGGAATTCCCAGTCGTAACGCTTCCACTGTTCTTTTTGCGAGGTATCGCCGTCGAGCATCTTTTGTTCGATCAAGTGCAGCTTGTGGTGGGCAGCAACAAGACTGCCTTCCCAGTCTGCGTCGCCACAGGCTATCGATGTTTCTAAGGCAGAGCATTCCAAAAGGATGCGCAACTCGGCGATTTCGGTCAGATCTTCCGCAGACACGGGGCGTACAAAGAAGCCGCGTTGTTCGGCGGCCTGCACAAACCCTTCGCTGGCCAGACGGTTGAGCGTCTCACGCAGGGTCGACACGCTTGCGGCATAGCGATCGCGCAACCCGTCCAATTTGAGTTTTGTACCCGGAGCGAGTTCACCGAAGATAATATCATGTTTGATACGTTCATATGTGCTGGACCCAACGGTGGGTGCGGATTGTGACATGTCAGACCTTATGGGTTTCAAGTTGGTCAGAGAATAACACGATCATCCGATATTCCTCAATGGGAGATAAAATATGCTGAAATAAAAAATATCATATATTATTGCAAATCTGATGTACTCTGCTAGCGTGCGCAAAAGACGTAAAGAAGAGGGCCAGATGGGGCATTCAAAAAAACTGGCAGTTGTTGGGGCCGGACTCGTTGGCCAGCGCCACATTGCTGCCATTGGCCAAGTGCCAGGCGTAGAACTGGCTGCAGTGGTAGAGCCAGGTCCAACCGAGCAATCCGTTCCTGTTTTCGCTTCTATGGAGGCAATGTTTGACGCCGTCGATGTTGATGGTGTGATCTTGTCTACCCCCACTTTGTTGCACGTAGAGGGTGCGATGGCTTGCGTGGAGCACGGTGTTCCTGTGCTTATCGAAAAGCCTTTGGCGGCGTCGGCCGATGAAGCTGAAGACTTGGTTGTGGCCGCTCGGACCAAAGGTGTTCCTATCCTTGTAGGGCATCACCGCCGTCACAATCCCATCATTCAAAAAGCCGCAGACTTAATCAAAGACGGCGCGATCGGGCAGGTGCGTGCTGCGCAAGTGACCTGCTGGTTTTACAAACCTGACGACTATTTTGACGTCGCACCGTGGCGTAAAAAGGCAGGTGCGGGGCCGATTTCAGTTAATCTTGTGCATGACGTTGACCTGATGCGGCACTTCCTTGGGGAAGTTGTCACTGTTCAAGCGCAGAGCGCGCCTTCCTTGCGCGGCTTTGAAAACGAAGACGTGGCAGCGGCTGTGTTGCGGTTTGAAAGCGGTGCTGTGTGCACCATCACGGTCTCAGACAGCGTGGTGTCACCTTGGAGTTGGGAGCTGACGTCACGGGAATACCCCATCTACCCTGCTACAAACGAATCCTGTTACCTGATCGGTGGGTCAGAAGGCGCGCTGAGCATTCCCGACATGCGGCTTTGGCAACATGAAGGTGGCACTAGTTGGTGGAATCCAATCAAGGCAACGGCGATGCCGGTCAGTTCTTCCGACCCTCTGATTAATCAGATCGCCCATTTTGACGAAGTGATCCGTGGTCGTTGTGAGCCTTTGGTCACTGGGGAAGAGGGCCTAAAAACCTTGCAAGTTGTGGAGGCGATCCAAACTGCGGCTCAGACTGAGAAGCAGATTCAACTAGGCGGTGGACAAAGAAAAACTATCGACGCCGCTGAATAAAATATCGGATATTTTGCAAAATGTATTGCGAAATGAGAAAAATGAGGCATTAATGCTTCGCATGATCTGCCCAGAGGGGCATAAAACGTCTGGGAGGACACACATGACACTGAAACTCACTCGTCGCGTCGCGATGGCCGCAATGGTCGCAGCAGGCGCTTTCGCAGCTGCACCAGCATTTGCTGACAGCAACGCAATCCAACTGCGCATGTCCACATCCGGTTCTGAAACCGATGCACGGTCTGTTGCGCTCGCCGAAGTCTTTGGTCCGGCCGTCGCTGGCTTTGCATCCTACGAACCATCTTACAACGCGACATTGTTCGACCAAGGCACCGAGCTGGACGCGATCAGCCGTGGCAACCTGGAAATGTCCATCACATCTGCACAGGAACTGGCACAGTTCTTCCCAGAGTTTTCGATCTTTGCCACCGGTTACGTTCATCAAGACGCTGCCCATCAGGTGCGCGTATTCAACGACCCTTTGATGGCCCCATTTAAGGCCAAGGTCGAAGAAGAGTTGGGTGTTAAGCTGCTGTCAGTGATGTATCTGGGCAAACGCCACGTGAACCTGCGCCAAAGCCGCGAAGAGCTGGACGTGCAGACACCTGCTGACCTTGCTGGCGTGAACCTTCGCATGCCCGGCACCGACGCATGGCAGTTCTTGGGTGCCGCACTGGGTGCAGCCCCGACACCGATGGCCTTCACTGAAGTGTATACAGGCCTGTCTACAGGAGCGATTGACGGCCAAGACAACCCGATGCCGACCGTTGTAGACAAAAAGTTCTATGAGGTGACAAAGCAGATCGCTTTGACATCGCACCTTGTTGACCTGAACTACATCGCGATCTCGGCGGAAGCGTTCAATGGTATGGCACCAGAACAACAGCTGGCCGTTCAGCGGGCTGCCGATGCGGCCGCTTCTGTCGGTCGTCTGCGTCAGTTGGACTTGGAAAACAGCCTGACAGCGTTTCTGGAAGAGAACGGCGTAGAGGTTTATTCCCCTGACACAGCGGCCTTCCGCAAACACGTTCAGGCGCAGTATGTCGGTTCTGAATTTGCTACCAGCTGGCCCGAGGGTGTGCTGGACGCGATCAACGCGCTGGGCAACTAAGGATTGGGAAGGGGAGATCCATCATGACATTTCTATTCAAGTGGATCTCCCGCATCTCCGACGCAATCGCTGCCACATTGTTGGCAGCGATATTCTTTACATTCTTGCTGCAGATCGGGTCGCGCTATGCGCCCAAGATCATCTCATACTTTGGAATCGCGGAAACATTCCCCGCCCTTGGCACCATTCAGCCACTTGGCTGGACGCTTGAGCTGATCGCGATCCTGTGGGTCTGGGTGATATTCTTTAGCTGCGCTTTCGTGGTGCGCGAATGGGATCACGTTAAATTCGATATCATCTATCTATCTGTGTCGCGTCGCACGCGCACGATCTTTGCGATCATCTCGGCGATCGCGATTGTTGCGGGCATGCTTTATACGCTGTTGCCCACGCTTGACTACATTGATTGGATGAAGATCCGAAAAACCTCGACTGTGCGCAACCCGTTCACGGGTGGCAAAATCCCCATGCGCACAATTTTTAGTGTTTATGGCGCGTTCATGATCGTTGTCGCCGCACGCTATGCATGGCTGGCAGTTGCCACATTCCGCCACGGCCCACCCAAGACCGAACTAGAGATCGTGCTTGAGGAAGAAGCCGCAGCCGAGGAGACCAAGTCATGAGCTTTGAACTCGTTTCTCTTCTTGTCACCCTGTTTGTGCTTGCCGGGATCGGTACGCCCATAGGCTATTCAATTATGCTGGCGTCTGTCGTCTATCTGGGCCTGTCAGGGCTGGATGTCGCATTGGCCGGAGAGAAAATCCTACAAGGTTTCTACGGCAGTGCTATCTTGTTGGCCGTGCCTTTGTTCATCGTTGCTGCGAACATCATGAACGCAGGTTCGATCACCGACCGATTGCTGAATTTCTGCATTGCCGTCGTCGGGCGTTTCAGGGGCGGTATGGGCCATGTGAACGTGGTCGCCTCGCTCATCTTCTCGGGTATGTCAGGGTCTGCTGTCGCGGACGCTGCGGGCATCGGCAAAATCATCATTTCGATGATGACGCGAAACGGCAAATACAGCCGTGGCTATGCTGCGGCCATCACCGCAGCCTCGGCCACGATTGGCCCGATCATACCGCCGTCGATCCCAATGGTGCTGTACGCGCTGATCTCGAACGCCTCGATTGGGGCATTGTTTCTGGCGGGCATTTTGCCGGGCCTGATCATGGGCGCAGTGTTGATGGGGATGAACGGATACCTTGCCCATAAGCGCGGATTCGAAGTCGAAGAAACCGTGCCCCTGAAGAAACTCCCCGGCGTCACAGCGAATGCTTTCCCTGCGCTTTTGATGCCGGTGATCCTGCTTTATGGCATATACGGGGGCGTGACGACGCCGACTGAGGCCGCTGCCGTTGCAGCCTTCTATGCACTGCTTCTGGCCGCCTTGTTCTATCGCTCGCTGTCCTTCAAGGCGCTTTATCAGGTGTTTGTCGACTCGGCCCGGTCTTCGGCTGCAGTTGGTATCGTCATCGGTGGCGCCTTTATCCTAAATTACATCGTGATCACGGAACAAATCCCACAAGCGATTTCTGCATCGCTTGAGGGTGCCGATATCAGCCCGCTGATGTTCCTGATCATGGTCAACATCTTGATCCTATTGCTGGGGTGTGTGTTGGATGCGACGACGATCATTCTTGTTATCGTGCCGCTGTTTATCCCGACGTGTAAGGCGCTTGGCATTGATCTGGTCCACTTCGGGGTGCTGGTCGTCGTGAACTCGATGATCGGGCTAATCACGCCCCCCTATGGCATCCTACTTTTCGTGATCAACGCTGTAACGGACATCCCGCTGCGCGAAATCATCTCGGAAATCTGGGCCTTCCTTGCCGTGCTGATCGTCGCTCTGATCGTGATGATGCTGTCACCGAATCTGGTGCTTTGGCTGCCGCGCATGTTTGGCTATCAAGGCTGATGCTGACTATCCCGACACATGTAGTACCTGGGGCTTTGGCGGAAAAACTGCGGGCGATCTCGGAAGTTGGATTTGAAGCGATCGACCTATGCCTGACAGATGTGGCCCAGTTTGATGGACCCCTTGATGAAATCGCCCACCTTTGTTCTGAAGCCGACCTTAAAATCGCATCTTTGGGGCCGATTGCTTCGGGAGCTACATCAGCAATCCTCGCTGCCAAGATTAAGATGGCCCAGTCATTGGGTGCGGATTTGTTGATCCTTGAGGTTGTAGATCAAGTGCCGGCTGACCTGCCGGAAACGCAGGGTGTCCGGATTGCGCTGCGCCCATTGCGCGAGGCCGAGACGGCGGTAAAGGATTTTGTAAATGCGCAAAACAATCCGGCTGTCGGCCTTGCATTGAATGCCTATCACGTCCTCAGTGACGGGTCGCGTCCAGCACGGTTGCGCGACTTGGATGGGGCAGGGGTGTTTCACGTGGCCCTATGGGATGGTCCGAATGCGCCGATGTTGCCCGGCCAAGGGACGCTGAACCTTGGTGGTTTTGCCCGAGTGTTGGCGCGCGCCGGGTATGAGGGGCCATGGTCTGTCGCTGCCGTTCCCGAAGGCCCCGACACGGTACGAAATGCCTATAGATCTTTGGTCACTGCCCTGTCTGACGCAGCTCAGAGCGAGCCTTTGTTGCAGGGCGCCACCCCCGACTTGCCCCCCAAAGTTCCGGCCAATGGGTTTGAATTCATCGAATTCGCAGTCGATCAGGATGGTGCGACAGAACTAGAGGCGGTCCTTAATTCTATGGCGTTCCGCCGTGAACGCAAGCACCTGTCCAAACAGGTGGCGCTGTGGCGACAGGGCGCGGTGAACATTGTGATCAACCAAGACGGGGCGGGGCACGCGGCGCAAGCCTTGAAGGACCACGGACCTTGTGTTTGCGATATGGGATTGCGGGTGCAGAACGCCGCCGAAACACTTGCGCGGGCCAAGGCGCTTGGCACGCAAGATTTCTCGCAATCGGTGGGTTTAGGAGAGCTTGAAATCCCTGCCATTCGTGGCATTGGAGGAAGCGTCATTCACTTCATCGACGAACAATCCGACCTGCACCGCGTTTGGGATATCGAATTTGAACCGGTCACCCGAACAAAGGCTACACCGCCAGCTGGTTTGCGGCGGATCGACCATGTGGCACAGACCATGCGCTATGATGAGATGCAAAGCTGGTTGCTGTATTATCTGACAACGTTTGAAATGACGAAGTCGCCCATTGTCAATGTCGCTGACCCTTCAGGGATCGTACGCTCTCAGGCGATTGAAACGCCCGAAGGAGAGGTGCGGTTGAACCTGAACGGGGCTGCTGATGCTGACACGCTTGCAGGGTCTTTCCTATCCGGGCGGCCTGGCGCAGGTGTGCAGCACATTGCGTTTCAAACCGACGACATTTTTGAAACCTCGGCACAGCTGATGAGATCAGGTTTCAGCCGGCTGCCTGTGCCGCAAAACTACTACGCTGACACGCAGGCCGCCTTTGGCCTAAGTGACGACATGACCGCGGATATGCAGCGTCACAACATCCTTTACGACGAAGACGAACATGGCGCGTATTTCCAGCTTTACGGTCAGACTTTGTTCGATGGGTTCTTTTTTGAGATTGTCCAGCGCAAGGGCCGATATGCCGGGTATGGCGCGCGCAATGCGCCGATCCGGCTGGCTGCGCAGTCTCAAAGCCAGGCTAGAAAACACAATATCAAAGGTGCCGCATGAGCGACGACGCAGATGCCATCCGCGCATGGTGGCGCACATCTATTATCGACATGGAGCCCGGCAAAATTGCCTTTCGCGGTCACCCGATTGAGGACCTGATCGGTAATGTGTCGTTTCCACAAATGATTTGGCTGATGACTGTTGGGCGACTGCCATCGGCAAATGAGGCCGCATTGCTTGAGGCTGCGTTGGTGGCGGGTGTCGATCACGGACCACAAGCGCCGTCGATTGCTGCGGCACGGATGACGGCAACCTGTGGCGTGGGTCTGAACAACGCCATGGCGAACGGTGTAAACATGCTGGGCGATGTCCATGGCGGTGCGGGCGAACAATGTGCCGAACTTTACTACGATATCAACGCACGCATGGAAGACGGGGCGGACCTGAATGTAGCGGTGCAATCGGGACTAGATGCTTGGCGGGCCGAGAACGGCAAGATCGTCAGTGGCTTTGGACATCGGTTCCACAAGCCTGTGGATTCCCGCGCGCCCCGCTTGATGGCCCTGGTCCGCGAGGCCGCTGTGGCAGGCACGGTCTCGGGTCGCTATGCCGATATTGGTGAGGCGGTTCAGGCCAACCTGAGCGCACGCAAGCCACTTGCGATGAACATTGATGGAGCGACCGCGGTGATTTTCTGCGAACTCGGCTTTCCTGCACCGCTGTCGCGTGGCTTGTTTTGCTTGTCCCGCTCTGTCGGAATTTTATCCCACGCGTGGGAGCAGATGCAGCAAGGGGGTCGCAACAAGGGGCCGATGCCGCCTGCTTACCTGCCAAAATATGACAAAATATAAAATATCATAGATTTTAGAATACATATTATGATAATGCTGATTGCAGACATCATAAGGTAATTCCGAAATGCCCGACGAAACCGGCGCTCCGTATTATTCCCTTGCGCATCTGACCCTCATCAATGCGACTGCACCCGAACTGATCTACATCGCCGCCCGTGCAGGGTATGATGCTGTTTCGCCACGCTTTATCCAGATGAATGTGCCCGGTGAATTCCGTGAAAGCCCGATCGACAAAGCGATGGTGTCGGCCACCAAGACAGCGCTGAAGACCACGGGCCTGAAGGTTCTGGATGTCGAGCTTGCCCGCATCACCGAAGATTGCGATCCGCGAAGTTTCGAAGCGGCCTGCGAGCTGGGTGGAGAGTTGGGCGCAACCAGAATGATCATGTCCGCCTGGACACCCACGCGCGATGACCGCAACTTCATCGTCGATTGCTATGCCGAGACATGTGAAGTCGCGGCCCCTTATGGCCTCTCTGTTGACCTTGAATTCCCAAGCTTCAGTCGTCTGCGCACACTTGATGAGGTGCTGGATATCGTTCGTGCTGCCGATCAGCCAAACGGGGGCATCCTTGTCGACACGCTTTATCTGCACCTCAGCCGCGTGGACCTTGCCGAGCTGCTACACGTCCCCGGTGATCTGCTGAATTTCCTTCACATCTCTGACGCCTTGCCCGGCATCGCGGACACCCGTGAGGGCATGATCCAACTGGCCCGCGACGCACGGCTATATCCCGGCGAGGGCTGCATTGATTTTGCGGGCATCATCGAACGCATGCCGCCCGTGGATTACTCGGTAGAGCTTCCGAACCAATCCCGCGTGACCGAGCTGGGCTTTGAAGAACACGCGCGGCGGTGTCTGCATCACGCCAAACGCACGTTTGGGGATGTCCGGTCCCAGCGGCGCACCAATCCCATTCCTACACAAGAAAGCACTCAGACAGATGGCCAAAGAGCTTACTGACGACGACCGCCAACTGGCGGCTGATATGATCACCCGCGCCCGCGCGGCGATGGCAGAGATTGAAGATTGGTCCCAATCCGATCTGGACCGATTAAGCCAGGCCATTGCTTGGTATGCAGGCAATGAAAAGACATTCACGCGGCTGTCCGAACAGGGTGTTGATGAATCCGGAATCGGCGACCGTGCAGGCCGCCCTGCCAAACGGTTCAAAATTCAAATGGTGCTGCGTGATGTGTTACGCACGCCTTCAACAGGGGTCGTAGATGTGGACGAGGCTAAGGGATTGGTGAAATACGCCAAACCCGCCGGTGTGATCGCCTCGCTAATTCCGATGACCAACCCCGCAATGACACCTCCGGTGACGGGGGTTTCATCTGCCAATGCGCGCAACGCGGTGATCTTTTCGCCGCATCCACGCACGGCGGGTACCACGTTTGAGATGACGGAAGTGATGCGCAAGGCCTGCGTTGCTGTTGGCGCGCCCGCTGATCTGTTTCAGGCCGTGCGGCACCCTTCGATCCCGCTGACTCAACACCTGATGGAGGAATGCGATCTGACTTTGGCCACGGGCGGAAAGCCCATGGTCAAGGCGGCGTATTCGTCTGGCCGCCCGGCCTATGGCGTCGGCGCGGGCAATTCGTCCATCGTGATCGACGAAACCGCCGACATCGGCATCGCGGCGCAGAATACCCGCATTTCCAAAACCTCCGACTTTGGGTCGGGGTGTTCAGCGGATGGCAATATCATCATTCAAAAATCCGTATACGCCGACATGGTACGCGCTCTTGAAGACGAGGGTGGGTATCTGTGCAGTGCCGAAGAAAAGGGCCTGCTGGAAGCGGCCATGTGGGACGAAAAAGGCAACCGCACCTTCCCGACGATTGCCTGTAAACCTCAGCAGACTGCGGATGTGGCGGGGTTCACAATTCCCGAGGATCGCAAATTCCTGATGGTGGAAAACCAAGGTCAGATCGGACCAGAGCACAAGTTCAGCAAGGAAAAGCTGACCACTGTCATGGCGCTTTATCACTTCGAGACGTTTGACGATGCTCTCGACACTGTTCGTGCCATCTACGCGACTGGCGGCGTTGGTCATTCCTGCGGCATCTACAGTCACTCTGACGATAACATCGATGCTTTGGCGCGGGTTGCCCCGGTCAGCCGCATGATGGTGCGTCAGCCCCAATCCAAAGCCAACGCAGGGTCTTGGACCAACGGGATGCCGATGACGTCCAGCCTTGGTTGCGGCATTTGGGGTGGCAACATCACCAATGAAAACGTCACGATGAAACACATGATGAACTACACGTGGGTCGCACGGCCCATCGCCGAAGACCGCCCCTCGGAAGAGGAGCTATTTGGCGAATTCTTTGGACAGGAGGTCGCGTGATGGACGGATCGAAGGTAGAAGGCAAAACCGTAGCGGAACATATCGTAGATTTTCTGGGGAGACGCGAAGTAGAGCATGTGTTCGGCCTATGCGGCCACACCAACATCGCGGTTTTAGCTGCCTTAGCCGAAAGCCCGATTGATTTCATCACCGTGCGTCATGAACAAATCGCAAGCCACGCGGCGGACGCTTATGCGCGCGTCAAAGGCAAGGCCTCGGTGGTGCTTTCGCACCTCTCTCCTGGTTTGACAAACTGCGCCACTGGCGTGGCGAATGCAGCGCTGGATTGCATCCCGATGGTGGTGATCGCGGGCGATATTCCGACCCATTACTATGGCAAACACCCCCATCAAGAGGTGAACCTGCACGCGGATGCGGCCCAGTGGGAAATCTATCGCCCCTTCGTAAAACGCGCGTGGCGCGTGGACCGCGCCGACCTGATGGCCGAGATCCTTGAAAAGGCGTTCCATTTGGCCGAAAGCGGCCAACCGGGCCCAGTTTTGGTTAACGTGCCGATGGATATTTTCAGCGAAGTGATCCCGTCCGACACTTTTGATCGCATCGCAAACAACACCAAACATCTTGTCAAACCATCCTTGGATGACGAAACCGCGCGCCAAATTGTAAGCGGTCTGGCAGCGGCCAGCGCGCCCGTCGCTTATGTCGGCGGCGGAATTCTTCTGGCGCAAGCGAGCGATGAGCTGGATGCCTTCGCAACCCATATGGGCTTGCCGATTGCACATTCCCTGATGGGCAAAGGCGCTGTGCGTGATGATCACCCGCTGGTCATGGGCATGACTGGTTTCTGGGGAACAGAATTGGTGAACCAAACCTGTTTGAACGCGGATATGGTCTTTGCCGTGGGCACCCGTTTTAAAGAAGCGGATTGTTCCAGCTGGTATCCAGGCTACACGTTCAACATTGGGGCCAAAGGCAACGATACGAAGGTCATTCACATCGATATCGAGCCTCAGGAAATCGGGCGTAACTACCCGACCGAAATCGGGGTGGTTGCGGATGCCAAGGCCGCGCTGCGTGTGCTGACCCGTGTTGCGAAAGAGATGTATCCAGACGGTTTTGACCGCAGTGAAAAGAAGGCTGAAATCGCCACGTTCCGGAAGTCATTCAAAGCTTCAAATGTCGACATGCAAAGCTCATCCGCGTTCCCGATGATGCCAGAACGCATTCTGGCTGATGCGCGCACGGCGCTTCCCGATGATGCGATCATCACCACCGACGTGGGATGGAACAAGAACGGTGTGGGACAGCAATTTGACATTCTGACACCGGGCTCGATCCTTACGCCTGGCGGCTTTGCGACGATGGGTTTTGGCCCGCCCGCGGCCATTGGTGCGAAACTGGCGGCCCCGGACCGTGTGGTTCTATCCCTCGTCGGGGATGGCGGCTTTGGCCAAAACCCGTCGATGTTGGCTACGGCTGTGGAACTTAACCTTGGGATCGTCTGGCTTGTCATGAACAACAACGCCTTCGGCACCATCGCAGGCCTACAAAAGGCGCATTATGGTCTGACCTATGGCACGACCTTCCCAGGCACGGCCGCGGCCCCAACAAATGGGCCTGGCTATGCCGAGATCGCGCGCGCCTACGGCGCCGAGGGTATCCGCATCACATCGGCAGACGAGCTGTTACCCGCTTTGCAGGCCGCCATTGCCAGTGGTAAGCCTACGGTGTTGGATGTGCCCATGATCAACAACCCTACACCGACGACAGGACATTGGAATATCCTCGATATCTATTCCCCCGACAAAGACGTTAGCCACGTGTCCACCTGAAGAAAGTCCAAACGCATGCAGATCCCCAAGAACCGCTTTAAGTCCGCAATTGTTGCAGGGACACGCCAATTGGGGATCTGGAATACCGTCGGTGGCAATACTGTGCCCGAACTGCTTGGCGGGGCGGGGTTTGACTGGGTGCTGGTGGATTGTGAACACGCCGCTATCGAAACGATCGAGGTTCTGCCCGCACTGCAAGCCATCGGGCAGAACCCCGAAACCTCTGCCGTTGTGCGCATCGCGGCCAACGACACCACTCTGTTCAAACGGGTGCTCGACATGGGCGCGCAAACCGTGATGGTGCCTTATGTTCAAACTGCCGAGGAAGCCAAAGCGGCGGTTCACGCCATGCGCTATGGCCCCAAAGGGATGCGTGGGATGGCTGGCATGACCCGCGCCACACGATATGGCAAAGTTGATGACTATTTCACAGCCGCCGAGGATGAACTGTGCCTTGTTGTGCAGGTGGAAACGCTTGAGGGGCTACGGAACCTCGACGCCATTGCCAAAACGGACGGAGTCGACGCGGTGTTCATTGGCCCGGCCGATCTTAGCGCAAGCATGGGGTTGCGTGGGCAAATGACCCATCCGGATGTAGACAAGGCCGTATGCGATGCGATCAAACGATTGGTAGGATTAGGCGTACCCGCCGGGGTCATGGCGCTCGATCCTGACGTTGCCGATCGCTACCTGATGCTCGGGGCCTCTTTCGTGGCGATTGCAGTGGATCTTGTACTGCTGGCGGATGCAGTTGCAGACATCCGTCAACGGTTCACCTGACGCCTTTTTCATTCGGGTGTGATTTCCGCCAATCCTAACTGGCTCATATCGCCTAATTTTGAATTGAACTAAGAGGACGCGTTTGTCCGATCAGATGACTTTTATTTCATACTCTGCCTTCTAATGGGACGATAGAAAGGCGAAAGCTCGACAAGATTTTCCCTCCATTCCAGTCATCTCTGCCAAACGCGATGACTATCACCCAAGCCCAATGAGACTTAACCTTTCACCGAGATCGTTAGTCATTCTTAGATCGAGCGGTAAGTTCAAGTTCCGTTTGCTTTCCATCAATCACCTCAACTGGCCAGACGGACTAATCTCGCCCATGGCATGCAAGAGGTCAGCGGTTCGACCCCGCTAGGCTCCGCCAAAACTCTTTCCAAGATTAGATAATAGTTTGAATCGGTTACGAGGTAACCGCTTATCTTTTCGCGCATTGTGTCACCATTTTGCATGCAGCCCTGTGTCACCTCTGTGTCACTCGATTTGTGTGACAAATGTGAGGACGCCCCAAAGTAGACATTTGAGTTGCTCGCGGCGAACGGCAACTCAGATCCGTTTCAAACACCAATCCGAGCATATCATGGATGATTGGCAATAATCGTGTACATCGTTGCCCGCAAACATGCCGTCCTGAATTACACAAACGGTGGGCCAACCATGTGCTGCACTTCCGATTATATCGGTATGTAATGTGTCTCCGACCAATACGATACTGATCAGCCCCACCTAAGTGGTTCAATTTGAATGTAAGTGATGATTGGCGTGGTTGCTATCAAATGATGGATTCCAGGGCCGGTGGGCGGTAGTGCCACGGTTCTTCGCAGTTGGTGGAATTTACCAACAGACGAGGCGCGCCAGATTCATTTCTTGACCAAATGGTAAAATATGCTGTTACTGTATGCCAACACAGGGGGCCAAAAATGAAACAATCAACACATATTACTCGTCGTCGTCTTTTGACAACTGCTGCCGCGTCTTCGCTTTTGCTTGGCACGCTAGGGGTCAATCAGGCCATGGCGGCCGAACCGATCAAAACAGCGGGCATCTATACAGTTCCGGTAGAGCAACAATGGGTGAGCCGCATCCATTTAGCAGCGCTGACTGCTCAAGATCGCGGCGATATTTCTTACTCGTTTTCTGAGAACGTCAGTAACACCGACTATGCCCGGGTCCTTCGGGAATATGCAGAAGCCGGGAACAAGTTGATTATCGGTGAAGTCTTTGGCGCGGAACAAGAAGCCCGCGAAGTTGCCGCTGAATATCCCGACATCGCGTTCCTTATGGGCTCAAGCTTTAAAGAAGATCCAGCGCTGCCAAATTTCGCGGTGTTTGATAACTACATCCAGGATGCCTCTTATCTGTCAGGCATCATTGCGGGTGCGATGACAAAATCCGGAAATATCGGCATGGTCGGCGGGTTCCCGATCCCGGAAGTTAACCGCCTTATGCACGCCTTCATGGCGGGCGCATCTGAAATGAACCCTGACATCAAGTTTCAGGTTAGTTTCATTGGAAGTTGGTTTGACCCACCCAAAGCGAAGGAAACAGCATTCGCGATGATCGAAAACGGCGCTGATGTGCTTTATGCAGAGCGTTTTGGTGTGTCTGACGCCGCGAAGGAAAAAGGCACTTTGGCAATCGGCAATGTGATCGATACGCAAGCAGAATATCCCGACACGGTTGTCGCCTCGGCTATTTGGCACTTTGAGCCAACATTGGATAAGGCAATCGCAGAGGTGCAAGCTGGCAGTTTTGTGGCTGCTGATTACGGAGTGTATTCGTTCTTGAACCAAGGTGGGACGTCGCTTGCACCGCTGGGAACATTCGAAGGAAAAGTCCCTGAAGCTGCAATGGAATTGGTTGCGGTACGCCAAGCAGAGATCATGTCAGGGGCCTTTAATGTGGTCATTAACGACGACGAACCAAAGTCGTCTGAGTAATACATGCCTGAGAAGCCGGTAGAGGCGCTTCGCCTTAATGCCATCACCAAGCGATTTGGAGAGTTGACCGCAAACGACGCGGTCAGCTTCTCTGTGAACAAAGGCGAGGTTGTTGCCCTGCTTGGCGAAAACGGGGCGGGCAAGACAACCCTTATGAACATTCTGTTCGGTCAGTACACCGCTGACGCCGGGACAGTAGAAGTGTTTGGAAATGCTTTGCCCCCCGGAAATTCGAGGGCCGCGTTGGATTCAGGTGTTGGGATGGTGCATCAGCACTTTACCTTGGCAGATAATCTGACAGTTCAGGACAATATTACGCTCGGTGTAAGATCTCTTCTCAGTCCAAGTTTAAATAGGGCCGCAGAGCGGGCTCGGATTGTAGAGTTGTCCGAGAAGTTTCACTTAGCTGTGTCCCCTGACGTTCGGGTTGGTAGCCTTAGTGTAGGCGAACGACAGCGTGTCGAAATCCTTAAGGCGCTCTATCGTGATGTGCGCATCTTAATTCTGGATGAGCCGACGGCGGTGCTTACTCCGCAAGAAACTGATGACCTCTTCGCCACACTTAGACAAGCAATCGCGAATGGGCTTTCGATCATTTTCATCTCGCACAAATTGCACGAAGTGATGGCGATTGCCGACCGTGTAGTGGTGCTTAGGCACGGCAAACTAACCGGATCGGCGGACACGAAAGATACCGACAAGCACGCTTTGGCCGCAATGATGATGGGCGTCGAGGCAACACCACCTGATGTAGCGCCATCCAATCCCGGTCCAGCGCGGCTGGAACTTAAAAATGTCTCAACGCCTAATATCGGTAGTGCACCGGGCTTGAAGTCTGTGTCGCTTGCGCTGAAGGCGGGTCAGATTATTGGTTTGGCTGGTGTTTCTGGCAATGGGCAAGCTGCGATCGCAGATGTTGTTGGAGGGTTGCATCACCCAAAAGACGGGCACGTCCTGCTGGACAACCAGCCAGTGCAAAGGTGGACCCCGCGAGATGCTGTTCAAGGCGGTATTGCGCGCATTCCTGAGGACCGGCAAAAAATCGGTACGATCTCTGACTTTGATCTGACAGAAAACGCCATCCTGGAGCGTTACAGCAGCAAGCCGTTTAGCAAAAGTGGCTGGCTTAACTGGCGAGACTCACGCAAGTTCGCTGATGGAATAATTGATAAATACGATGTGCGTTGCCCCGGTGCGGGCACAGCAATTCGTCTGCTGTCGGGTGGCAACATGCAAAAGCTGATCCTAGGCCGCGTGTTAGAAGCCAATCCACAGATTATCTTAGCCAACCAACCCGTGCGGGGGCTTGATATCGGAGCGGTCAACTATGTGCATAGCCAATTGTTAGAGGCGCGTGATCGCGGGGCAGCTGTGTTGCTGATTTCGGAAGACCTAGACGAGATCATGTCATTGGCAGACGTGATCCATGTTATCGCTGATGGCCGATTGTCACCGGGGTTTGGCCGAGGTGAGATGACGCCGGCGGAGCTGGGGATATGGATGGCTGGTCAAGGATTTGAGCACAAGGCGTCACATGCGTCTTGAACCAATCAAAAACCCGTCTGTCGTTCGCAAGTTGTTACCGCCTGCTATCGCTTTGATCGCTACTGTGGTCATTGCGTCTTTGTTGGCCATGATTGCTGGGGCAAACCCGTTTTCTGTGTTCGGGTTGATCTTAAGCGGGGCATTTGGCTCAAAGTTCGCCATTCTTGAGACCTTGAATCGAGCTACACCTTTGATTTTTACAGGCCTTGCCGTTGCGGTCGCGTTTCGTGCCAAGTTTTGGAATATCGGAGCGGAGGCGCAGCTTTACGCGGGCGCGCTTATCACGGTTTTGCTGGGTACGGGCCAACTACAGTGGCCCGGCTTCTTACTATTGCCCACAATTGCCTTGTTGGCGATCCTCGCCGGAGCGGTCTTGTTGCTGATCCCAGCACTACTCAAAACGCGTTTTGGCGTTGATGAAGTCGTCACAACGTTGCTGTTCAACTTCATATTCCTTCTGTTTATTTCGATGCTGCTAGAAGGACCCATAAAGGACCCCATGGGCATGGGGTGGCCGAAATCGGCGCGTGTTGTTCCTGAGGTGCGCCTGCCGCGCATTGTTGACGATCTACGCCTACACTGGGGCTTTGGTATTGCGATCCTTTCAGCTTTGGTTGTGTGGGTTGTTCAAACCCGCAGCACACTTGGCTACGAGATGCGCGCCGTCGGCTTGAACAAGGAAGCCGCAGGTTTCGCTGGTATCCCTGTAAAGCGCGTGTTGGTCAAAACGGCGCTTCTGTCCGGTGGCCTTGCAGCACTTGCGGGCTTTTCGGAAGTTGCTGGGTTGAAGGGCAGCCTGACGCTCGATCTGTCTCCGGGCTTTGGCTACACGGGTATCATCGTTGCGATGCTTGCCTTGCTTAATCCGCTTGGCGTGATCATTGCCGCGCTCTTCGTAGCGGGCATTTTCGTGGGTGCTGACAGCATGAGCCGGGCCGCAGATGTGCCGACCTATCTGGCTGATATTATGCTGGCAACGGCTCTGCTTCTTATGGTTTTAGCGATCATGCTGACCAAATTTCGCGTGGTGAGGGACTAAATATGGAGATCACTCGATATCCTTTTCACCGCAAGCTTTTGGGCCGCTGCAATACGGATCGCCAGCCCGCTGATCTTCGCCACGCTTGGTGAATTGATTTGTGAACGCGCAGGTGTGTTGAACCTAGGGATCGAGGGCATAATGGTCGTCGGCGCTTTCGCAGGCTGGATGGCGGTTTATTCTGGAATGGCGCTTTGGACTGGCGTGTGCATCGCGATGATGGCCGGGATGCTGTTCGGGTTCGTCCATAGTGTACTTACCGTGCCGTTCGGTTTGTCACAGCACGTTGTTGGTCTTGGCATCACGCTGTTGGCTACGTCCTCGACCTATTATGCTTACCGCGTGGCACTGCCTGAAGTGACCAGTCCGCCAAAAATCGAAGCTTTCCAACCCTTCGAGATACCAGTTTTGTCAGATATCCCGTTGCTTGGCCCGGCGCTGTTTTCGCAAACGCCATTTACCTATCTGGCATTCGCCATGGTGCTGCTGGTGTCGGTGGTTCTGTACCGCACACCACTTGGCCTTGCCATTCGTGCTGCCGGCGAAAACCCGGCCGCAGCCGAGGCACAAGGATTGTCAGTCAATGCGATCCGGATGGGGGCAGTTACTTTTGGCAGCGGCTTAATGGCAATGGGCGGCGCTTTCTTGACCATGTCCGCTTTTGACAGCTTTTTCTTTGAAATGGTTAATGGTCGAGGGTGGATTTGTATTGCTCTTGTGGTTTTTGGCTCGTGGAGACCGGGCAAAGCGCTGCTGGGGGCGGTTTTATTTGCGGCCTTTGACGCGCTACAAATTCGAGTGCAGCAAACCAGTTTCGGTTCTGAAATTCCCTATCAAGTCTTCTTGATGATGCCCTACATCCTTTCCATACTTGCACTAATTGTGATGTCGCGCCGTGCTGAAGTCCCTGCGGCCTTGATGGTTCCGTTCAATAAAGGAGAACGCTGATGTTTGATCTTATCGTCAAAGGCGGTGTTTTGCCGGATGGGCGCGTAATGGATATCGGCATCAAAGGCGATCGCATCTCTGCCATCGATCAGCTTGGTGACGCAGAAACGAAAGACACCATTGATGCAACGGGCGACCTTATCAGCCCGCCCTTTGTCGATCCGCATTTTCACATGGACGCGACACTGTCTTATGGATTGCCTCGTATCAACGCCTCCGGAACACTTCTTGAAGGGATCGGGCTGTGGGGCGAGCTTAAGCAGGTCATGACGCAAGATGACGTTGTGAACCGTGCCCTTGCATATTGTGACTGGGCGGCAAGCATGGGGCTGTTGGCGATCCGAAGCCATGTTGATACTTGTGATGATCGCCTGCTTGGCGTGGAAGCTTTGCTTCATGTCCGAGAGCAAGTTAAAGACTACATCGACCTGCAACTTGTGGCCTTCCCACAAGACGGTTTCTACCGCGATCCAACAGCGCGCGAGAACACGATCCGCGCTTTGGACATGGGTGTTGAAGTGGTGGGGGGCATCCCACATTTCGAACGCACGATGGCTGACGGAGCAGCGTCGGTGAAAGAGCTGTGCCAGATTGCAGCTGATCGAGGTTTGCAAGTTGACATGCATTGTGACGAAACCGACGATCCGCTCTCCCGGCACATCGAGACATTAGCCAATGAGACGCAGCGTTTGGGTCTGAATGGTCGTGTCGCGGGATCACACCTTACCTCTATGCATTCGATGGACAACTACTATGTCTCCAAGCTACTGCCAGTGATCGCAGAGGCAGAAATAAACGTGATCCCTAATCCTCTGATCAATATCGTTTTGCAGGGACGCCACGACACATATCCAAAACGACGTGGCCTAACACGCGTCAAAGAAATGCTGGCCATGGGGATCAATGTCGGATGGGGGCAGGACTGCGTGCTTGATCCTTGGTATTCCCTCGGTACGGCGGACATGCTTGATGTCGCGTTTATGGGGCTGCATGTGGCGCAGATGACCAGCCCAGAAGAGATGCGAACGTGCTTTGAAATGGTCACGACAAACAATGCCAAAACGATGGGACTAGCTGACTACGGTCTTCACGTCGGTGCTAAGGCCTCGTTGTTGGTTCTTGATGCGACGGACACGATTGAAGCACTCAGGTTGCGTGCAACCCGCTTGTGCGTCATCGCGAATGGGCGTGTGATCAGCCAAACACCTAGACCGGATGCGACGCTGTCACTTGATGGTCGCCCGTCGAAAATCCGAAGACGGCATAATATCGGTTGAGCCTAAATCACTTGGCGGAAACCTCGGTTCGGTTTGTGCGCTGTCAGTTGAAACTGTCTAGAGGCGGGCAGGGTGATCACCTAGCATTTCAGGATGATCAAACTCTCTCCATTTAGCTGCTTTGAAACAGCCCCGTCCTCAAACCCCCAAATCTGTCCGGTAGGTACTGACGTCAGATACCTTGGTACAACGCGATGCAGTGAGGAGGAATCCATACATCCTGTTTGAGCGTTATGAGAAACCACAGGGGAGCGCTAGTAAGGGGAATTCTTACTCAGTCTCGGGCGCTACCTCCGGCGCGTCGTCTTGGCGTCGAGGCCAGTTGATTTGCAGGTTTTCCGTCAAATCCAACCGTTGGAGTTTAGTTTCAACAACAGTTACTTTTTCGACCTTGATCTTCACCGAGGGCTGTAAATAGCCTGCGGAGATGCCTGTGATCTGGCGATCCTTGATGGTGAGGGCAACACCCGCCGCCTCGACGGTCAGCGTCACGGGAAGGCGCACTTTGCGCAGATCTAATGCCTCGCCAAATGTCAGGCGAATTTCAGGCGTATGGGTTACCTTAAGCTTGTGTTTGATCAGCGCGGCGATGCGCGGTTTGCCATCTGTCGGGCCCTTTTCGCCCATTAGGGTGCGCACTGATTTCATGCCCTCCCAGGCTTTCATGAATGTATCAAATAGCGAAATCTTCAGGGCGTTCTCGACGGCCTGGGCCACGCTGCTTTGTAGGGTCTTACTGTCCAACCCCGCACCCGCAAGCCGCACACCTGCGTCGCCTTTGGTCAATGCCGATTTGACCGCCTCGACGATATTGCTGAATTCGGCTGGCGGGATCGAAGTCTCGAGCGTTTGTGAAGTGTTCGTCATGATGGCTTGTCGCTTTCTTCCTCGCTGAGGATGGTAATCTCGGACAGGATTCCAGGATCAACAGTCAGGGTGATTTCGGGCATCTGATCGGGAATTGTCTCATACGTGGGGGTGTGATCCGGTTTGGCGTAGATACGCGGCGCGGCAGCCAGATTGGCAGGGGGCTTGTCCACTGCTGATTTTGGGGTCGTCAATCGGCGGATTGGCCAGATTGCGCTGCCCAAAAGCAAAACTGCGACCGCGATGGGGATGGCCCAATCCGAGAAGGGGACCGCGCTTCTGACAAGCATGATGCGGCGGCTTGCCAAGACACGGGAATCCGGTCCCACCGCACGGATCGTGACAGTATGTGAAGCGCCGCGCTCTGGCATCGGTATCGCGCGGGTCCACGCCTGACCCGGGGTGTAAATGGCGTCGAAAAGCAGGGTACTGTTTTGGTCCAGCACCTCGATCCGCGTGTCTGCATCGGCACCTTGAAGCTGCACCGTAAGTTCGCCTTCTTCCGCGTCTGTCTGAAGCTTGGGATCGGGCGAGACCGTCATGATTGCCGCGGCTCTGACAATCGTAAGCTCGATGCGATCATGTTCGTTTCCATTGCCATCGAGCGCGACAAACGGAACTGTCGATTGTGTTCCCGGAGAAGGCATATTTACCCTGAACTCCGTCGCAGCTCCTGCATACTCACGCAGGTCCTCGGGGCCGCCAGCAAATTGGTATCCCACTGATGCATCAGGCCAGGGGTTCACGATGCTGGCCTGCACGGTGGTCACAGCTGCGCTGCTTTCCAGTCTCTCCCCAGACAATCCATCAGCTGTCAGGCTCAGCACCATATGTGCGGTACGCTTAAGCGTGACTACCTCTTGAATAAACGACTGGCCTTTGCTGTCGAGCGCCGTGAAGGTGATGTCTTGACTGCTTCCGGCCTCAGGCATCGAGACCCAAAAGGGCAGGGGGCTGCCTTCGTAGGGCACCGCCCGGATATGCGTGCCGGCTTCCATACGGATGGCTGCGCGGGGCCACGCATTTGACAAGTTTGCTGTGACCTCGATGCGTTCGGCGGTGGTTTCGAATTCACGGCCGGTTTGACCTTCGGATGTGATGTGAAGCCCCATATTCGCCAACCGAGTCAGCTCCACTTTCTGGTTGATATGCAGAAGCCCTTCGGCGTCACGAAGGTCAAAAGACACCAGTCTGCTGTCCCCCGGCGGCGGTGCTTCAAACCGCAAGTTATGGGTCGAACTGACGACCTGTGTTTGACCAGAGGAACCACCGTCGCCTTGCCAAGACAGTATCGCGCCCGGCCACGCATCAAAGACCTCGGCACGAAGGGCAACGCTGTCGGAGGTGGTGGTTATTCGCCCGGCCTCCATGTTCTCACCGGACAGCGAAAGGCGCATTGAAGGGGGGCGACGAAGCGTGATGACGCGGTGATCATGAGATTTGCCTTCACGGTCTCTTACCAGCAATGCGACTTGGTGCGTCAGGCCCGGCAGAGGCATTCTGACGGCAACCTCTTTTGGAGATCCGCTGTAAGACCAACGCTCGTTGCGTCCATTGTCATCAACAAGATCTATTTGGGCACCCGGCCAGGCGTTTCGCAGATCAATACTGAGTTTTACCTCGGGCGAGAAAGCTTGGATTTGGCTGCCATCCAGGTTTTCAGCACGGACCTGCAGCTGCATCTCTGGCAGGCGAGTTAACGTCAGGACCTTGTCTATTTGGATACGTCCCGCACGATCAAATGTTTGAAATGTCACGGTTTCGGACTGTTCCGGCTCGGGCATGGGGATATCGAACACGACCGACGCACCTGCATAGCGTTTTTGCGCGCCCTGACTGCCATCCGCGCTTCGCCACCCCACCGCCACATCAGGCCAGGGATTGCGAAGGGACACGGTGATGCGGGCATTTGCGTCGGAGGTTTCAATGCGGGTGCCCACCAAATTCGGTGCCGCGAGGAACATGTCCATGTCCTGTAATCGCCGAAGCGTCACGCTTGTTTTTGCCAGGCCCCTTGTCTGGTTGTCCAAGGCCTCAACCACAAGGCTTCGCGTCTCGCCAGGGGCAAGTTGGAACGGGAAGGATAAATCCCGCCCTTGATAGCTTTGCTCCAGTACCGTGCCGCCCCTTTGGGAGGTCACGCGCACCCATCTGACTGCGTTGGTGTTACGAGGATCGTTGACCGTCGCCACGACCGTTTGTTCGGCGTCAGAAGGGTCTGATCGAACACTCGCGGAAATGCTGATCCGCGCGCGCGCCAATGCGTCTTGCAGATCCGCCCAGCTTTTGAAGGATAGCGGCGTGAACCTTTGAATGGCGGCGCAGCTTCCCCTGCCAATCAAGCCATCCGCGCTGCCAGCATTGAACCCCAGCGCATTCAGGTCGGTCTGAATGATGCGCGCTATGGTTCGGTTTAAACCGCTCGATGGACCGCAGGCCGGGATACGTCGGATCGTGACGCGTCTTGCGCTGGAATTCCCAACGCTATCCACCGCCGTGATCGTCACGGTTTGGGGCTGATAATCGTTCGGTAATCTAACGTTGAAGTCAAACTGCTTTCCATCGCGTTGGGATGGACGATTGCCCGCAGCATCCGCGCGGGCAACTCCGCTGGGATCAACGATATCCACCACAACAGTTGCCGCGCCAGATGACGCGGTGAACTCTTTCTGCAGTGGCAGTATTTCCGGTCCCTTTCGATCTGCTGGTGTAGGCTCTTGCGGGGTGCGTACGTCATTTTGTGCGGGGATTTCGCTTAGGATTGCGCGCAGCAGGATCGCGCCGCGCCCATCGACGAACAGATTGCATTCGCCCGATGCAACAGCGGTGGCTCCTACCCGTCTCGTCACAACAATGGCTTGGATATTTCTCTCGATTAAAAAGCGCGCGAAAACCCGGTCTTCGACGCAGACAACTTTACTCTGAAGAAACGGATACAGATTTTGACTTCTGCCGCTGGTCAGCATTCGCACAATAGCGGTTTTGGTCTGATCGTCCGCAATTACCATACCGTCCGGCAGCGTCTGGGCGGAGACGGAGTGCAGTGTAGAAATCCAGAGTATCAGCGCGGTTGCGAGACCGCGAAAAAGCAAGCGCATCATAGTATCCATTCAATAAATGGTTTGAGCAAAGCGCCTTGAAATTAGTTGTTACCCTACCACAACCTTGCAGAGAAATCCAGTTTGGCCACGGTCGACTGGTCCGAGTGGGGGACACCAAGCAAAGGATTGTTGGGCTTGAAACGCGATGGTTTCACCTCGGGTTCTAGCGCTTTTACGAGGGTCGAATGACTGTCCAGCAAAGCTAAACAATCGCAGTCAAAACTCAGAACTGTTGCAAAAAATGCGGGTCGAGATGAGAATGAACCCATTCTTTGACACTTAAAATTGATTCTTTTTCACAAGTCGCAGTGAGGAGTTTTCCCATGTTACTCCGTATTTTGTCGTTGTTTGTTATAGTGTTAGCAGTACCCTTTCCAGCGTCGGGGCAGCTTTTTTCGGGGCCGCTCGACGAGGCGCTGTTGGTTGGTCGGGACGAAACCACATTCCCCCCCGCTGACGAAGATTATTTCGCCGAAATGGACAATGGCATCGCGTTGACGCCCGATGAGATCAAGGGCCGAAACATGTGGATGGTCTGGACCGGAGGCAATGACCTGCTGTGGGATACCCTGACCGTCGACACATTTGGTCAATTCGATCTGCTCAAGACCCTTTCGTCGCATCCCAGTCTTCCGGCAAAGCGCAGCAATCGGTTCGCGCAGTTGGGCCTGATCAACGAACCCTGTTTTGACGAGGCCACTGGCCCAGTCGCGGATCGCTTGGGGCTGTGGCTGGATGTCCGCCAATCCGATTGCACCCCTGATCCGTTCGCCAATGCGGATAAATATCCTGGTGTCGAGATCGGAGCACGCGGGCGCAACATGCCGGTTGGGTCGTATTATGGCGAGCCAACAGGTGTGCTTGGCCTGCGCTTGTTCCCGAACCCTGAATTTGACGAACGCGCTCAGCTAAATTGGGATTCTGAGCGGTTCTATGACGATCCCGACTACTACAATGATGACGATCTGATACGTCCCTACCGCGTTGGCATGTCCTGTGCTTTTTGCCATGTGGGGCCCAGCCCGATAGAGTCCGCCGAGGATTCCAGAAAACCCCGCCATGCGCAATCTGAACGCCACTGTTGGAGCGCAGTATTTCTGGTTTGATAGGGTATTTTCGTGGAACCCAGATGACCGCCAATACATGGTCCAACTGATCCACACGGCACGCCCAGGCACGTTGGATACGTCATTGGTGTCGCCGGATTATATCAACAACCCGCGCACGATGAATGCGATTTATCTACTGGAAGAACGGCTGGCCGTCGCCCGTCGCTTTGGTGAAGAGCGTTTGCAAGGTGGCGAGCGCGACAACAAGCAGTTTCAGGACTATGTGGATGAGGGCCCGCTGACCGATTTCTTCGAGGAACCGGACCTCAGCTTTAGCCCGCGTGTTCTGAAGGATGGGGCGGATTCGGTTGGCGCATTGGGCGCGCTGAACCGGGTCTACCTGAACATCGGATTGTTCAGCGAGGAATGGACCCGTCATTTCAATCCGATTGTTGGTGGTAAGGACATCACGCCGATCAAGATTGAGACCGCGCAGAAGAACTCGGCCTATTGGCGGGCGACCGAAAATCAGTCTCCGCTGACCGCGCTGTATTTTCTGAAGGCAGGCCGGCCCGATCTGCTGAAAGACGCGCCGGGAGGTGACAGCTTCCTGACCGATGACGTAGACACCTTGGACCGGGGCAAGACGGTCTTTGCAGAAAACTGCGCCGGATGCCATTCGTCGAAATTGCCGGAAAGCGCTTATGAAGCGATGCCTGGTGGCTGTTCTGGCCCCGGCTATCTGGAGTGTTTTCAGCGCTATGGCGACCTGACCAGATCAGACGCTTTTAAGGAAGAGATGCGCGAGATCGTTCATGCCGATAATTTCCTTGATGGAAATTATCTGTCGAATGAGCTGCGCATCCCTGTCACCCTACTTGAAACCAATGCTTGCAGCCCACTGGCGACCAACGCGATCGAAGGCAATATCTGGGACAACTTCTCGTCCTCGTCTTACAAGGCGTTGCCGTCAGTGGGCAGTATCAAAGTGCATCACCCCAAAACCGGTGAAGAAATTGACTATGTGATGCCCGCAGGTGGGCGCGGATATACCCGGGTGCCGTCGTTGATCAGCCTGTGGTCTACGGCGCCGTATCTGTTGAACAATACGGTGGGATACTACAATCAGGACCCGTCGGTCGAGGGTCGAATGGATGCGTTCGAGGACGGTATTGCCAAGATGCTTTGGCCGGAAAAACGCCTGCGCGATACGGTGTTGGGGGACAAGGTTCCGGGCGTGATCGACCGGACGACCGAACAAAGTTATCTGATCATCCCCAAAGGGTTTCAGCCAGAGTTTCTGGTGAAACTTTTGACACCGCTGCGCGATAACCTGCCGTGGTTGTTCACCTTGGACGGTGATATCGAGCTTGGCCCCATCCCCGCGGGCACGCCCATCGGGTTGTTGGCGAACCTCAATATCCGGCTGGACAATGCGGACCTTCTGGAACGATTGGACCATGATTTCGAGCTGGTCAAACTGGTGATCAAGATCAAACGCGATTTGAAGGAGCTGCCCGACGACGCCAGTGACGAACAGGCCCGCGCGATATTTGCGGATTTGGTTGAACCGCTGCTCGCGCTCAGTAAGTGCCCAGATTTCATCGTCAATCGCGGCCATTATTTCGGTACCAAACTTGCGGATGAAGACAAGCAAGCCCTGATCGCCTTTCTTAAACGCTTCTAAGGAGCGGGACAGTGGAGCCTAACTATGACTACATCGTCGTCGGCTCGGGTGCTGGCGGAGGCACAGCTGCGGCGCGGTTGGCAGAAGAAGGTATGCGCGTCTTGCTGCTGGAAGCAGGTGGTGATCCCCGGTCTATGACGGGCGGTGTGCGGGGCTTGGACGAGGACCAGAACCGGCTGCCCGACGACTATGATGTTCCCGCATTTCATCCCTTCGCGACGGAAAACGCGGCGCTGCGTTGGGATTTCTATGTCAGCCATTATACGGATGCAGCTGCGCAGGCGCGTGATCCCAAGGCAGGACCAGAGGGTGTTTTGTACCCGCGTGCAGGAACTTTGGGCGGCTGCACCGCACATAACGCGATGATCTTCGTTTATCCGCACCGGTCAGACTGGCAGCGGATTGCTGAACTGACCGGCGATGATGGCTGGTCGCCCGACGCGATGCACGCGGTCTTTCAGAGAATGGAAAATTGCCACCACCGGCCTGTGCAGCGGACCCTGAACGCGATCGGGATCGACAGGACAGGCCACGGGTTCGACGGCTGGCTGTCGACCGAGAAATCCATTCCGCGCGCCGCCCGTCGCGACGATGCGATCATGGGTGTCGTGCGCGCTGCTGTGCGCGAAAGCCTCGGCTCGACGGGCGATGTCCTTCGCCGCCTGCGGTGGCTGGCCAACAGCGCTGCAGATTCCAATGATCGCGACCGGATCGCAGATGACGCAGACGGGATGGTCTATACGCCGCTCACCACACGGGATGGGGTGCGCTTTGGATCGCGCGAGAGGGTTCTGGACGTGGCAGAGCGGCACCCGGATCGGCTGACGGTCGAGCTGGACGCGCTGGCGACCAAGGTGCTTCTGGACCACGACAATCGGGCAATCGGTGTCGAGTATTTGAAGGGTGCACGTCTTTACCGCGCCCATGCCAATCCCAATGCGGCGCTCGGCGAGACCCGGCAGGCATATGCAGGGCGCGAGGTTATCTTGGCGGGCGGGGCTTTCAACACGCCACAGCTTTTGATGCTGTCAGGCATCGGGGACCCCGCAGAACTGACGTCGCACGGTATCGCCCCAAAGGTCTCGCTTCCCGGTGTCGGGCGGTCGCTTCAGGACCGGTACGAGGTCACGGTCGTAAATCGCATGAATTTCGACAGTTGGGAAAGCATGAAAGATTGCCGATACAAGGTTGGCGACCCGCTTTGGCAGCGTTGGAAAAAACAGGGCGGGGGGCTTTACTCCACCAACGGCGCGGCGCTTGCTGTGATCCGGCGATCATCCGAAGCAAAGCCTGTTCCCGACCTTTTCTGCATGGCGCTTATGGGCAAGTTCAGCGGGTATTACCCTGGCTATGCGGCCGATCTGGCAGACAGCCTAAACCATCTAAGTTGGGCCGTTTTGAAAGCGCACACATTGAACAGGGCAGGGCGGGTTCGTTTGGCCTCGGCCGATCCCAGAGACCGACCGGTCATCGAGTTCAACTATTTTGCCGAGGGTGGGAACGAAGATCTTTCGGCTGTTGTTGAAGGCGTCAAATTTGCCCGCACGCTTTGCGAACCGCTGCACAAGGACGGGCGCATCGCGCAAGAGGAGCTTCCCGGTCCAGAGGTGCAAACCGATGATGAGATCGCACAGTTCGTGCGCGACAATTGCTGGGGGCATCACGCGTCCTGTTCCTGCCCCATCGGACCTGCACAACAGGGCGGCGTTCTGGACAGCCGTTTGCAGGTTCACGGCACCAAGGGGCTGAGGGTTGCGGATGCGTCGGTCTTCCCGCATATCCCCGGATTTTTCATTGCGTCCGCCGTCTACATGATCGGCGAAAAAGCTGCCGAGTTGGCGCTGGCGGATGCGCAATCGCAATCAGAAAGTGAGGACAAGCGATATGGCACATGATATCGAAACACTGATGGATTTGGAGCAAGACGAGCTTGATAAGCTGTTTTCAAGTGTCGATGCCGGCCCCATCCCTGATGGCGAGGCCGAAGGCACCGCGATCATCGCGCCCGGCACCCGGTTCACCCCGCTGATTTCACATTTCATCAACAGTTTTGCCTGGCAGGGAAAGGTGTTCGACAGCGAAAAAAGCATGTTGAAAAACCGTATTCTTCCCTTTGGGCTGAACGCCATTCTGGCCAAGGTTTACAAGGACAAAAGCTGGTTGGACGGGAAGGAATGCATCGTTCTGGACTATTCCGACACCTCAATCGTCGCGCAATGGGTCCGCGATGAAATCCGGCAAATCGGCCCAGACATGTATCTGGGCAAGGTTTACTGGGACGACAACCACCTGATTGATTTCGCGCTTGAATTCAACGCTGAGACCTGAGGCGAACCATGACGCAGCAGGACACATTCTTCATTCTTGCCCCGGTCGCGGTAGGCCGGGTGGAAGAGTTGTTGTCCTTGCTGGAAAGCATGAATTCCAAGCCAGGTTTCGCCGATCCGAACAACGCTCTTGTGCCCTTTGGTCAGTTTGATCGTCTACATGTGGCCCGCTTCTTTCTGGTCGAAGCGAACACGTGGCGCGACATTGAGGTTTACAGCCAATCTCCGCAGCCCTTTCCCCTTCAACTCGCCTTCCTTGGAGATGTCGACGGCGATCGGCAATCTTTTCTCGAGGATATGGTGGACCAGTGTTCAGCCGGCCTGTCCGAGGTTTTCAGCCATTGCGAAGGGGTTCATGAGGACACCGATCTTCTGCGGTGGATGATGGATCACAATGTCACCGAGGCGGCGAACTATGTGAACGTCCGCGGTCGCACGGTGCGCCAAATCCATGAAGAGGCAGCTCTTTCTGCAGCGTTGCGGGGCGAGCTGGCCTCTGTGGTCAAGGCACGCGGGGCGGCGGATGTGTTTGGTCTGCATGAACATCTGGTTGAGTTTGTGGCGCGTCAGGAAACCAAGGGCGCGCTTCAATTGACCCCACCAGAACGCGCGCGCCTTGGTCAGCGGATACTGGAACTTGGTCGATCTTATCAGCTTGCCGCTTCTGCTTTTGTTGCTGTCCCCGATCCTGCTATTGGCCTTGCCGTTTTTTATCGTGCTTCTGCGCAAGCATGAACGCGCGGACCCTGAAATTTTGCCGCGTCCAGAAGATGGCCGTATCGTGGATTTGGGCCGGTACGAGGATCACGACGTCACCAACCCTTTTTCGGCTTTCGGCGACGTGAAGCCTGGTCTGTTTCGACGTATGGTCACGACGGTGGCACTGTATTTGTTGAACTACTCGGCCCGCCACATCTTTGGGCGCGGCTATCTGACCCGTGTTCAGACCATCCATTTCGCCCGTTGGGTCTTTGTCGACAATAAGCGTCGTGTGATGTTCTGCAGCAATTACGACGGGGCGCTTGAAAGCTATATGGATGATTTTGTGAACAAGGTCGCGTGGGGCCTAAACCTCGTTTTTTCGAATGGGGTTGGCTATCCTTCAACTCGGTTTCTGATCAAGGACGGGGCCGAGCAAGAGGCGAAGTTCAAGCGATATTTGCGCAATCGACAGCTGCCCACGCAGGTCTGGTACAAAGCCTATCCCGGCCTGACCGCACGCGATTTGATGCGCAATGGTGAAATCCGCAAGGGCCTTGAGAAACGCCCAAATGGTGCCAAGGCCCTGCGCAATTGGTTGTCGAAGATATGAGCAAGACACCTGACATACCCGTCGATCCGGTCGTGTTCGAGGACATGCAGGGATTGATCCGTTTCGGTCACGGCGCATTGGTCGAGGCCGAGTTCATCCTGTGCAATGTTCGCGACCCAGCCTTGGCCCGGCAGTGGCTTCAAAGCGCGCCCGTCGCTTCTGCCGCTGCATTGGACAGTCCCCCACAATCTGCGTTGCAAATTGCATTCACTGCCACCGGGCTGACGGCGTTTGGCTTATCTGACGATGTGCTGTCGGAATTTGCACAGCCGTTTCTGTCTGGCATGGCAGGGGAAGACAGCAGATCGCGGCGGCTTGGCGATACTGGCCAGAACGCTCCAGATCAATGGATTTGGAACGGGGCAGAGGCACATGTTTTGATCATGCTCTATGCGCGCAAAAATGGTCTTAAAACGTGGAAAAACAAAGTCTTGACTGCCGCGTTTAACGCTGCCTTTGAACAAGTCCATAGTTTCCCCACGCGGCCCAATGCTGGGGTCGAACCGTTCGGGTTTCGCGATGGCATTTCCGAGCCGAAGGTTGACTGGCAGAACGCCCATCCCCCCTCGAAACATGGGCGCGAGGATTACAGCAATCTTGTTTCTCCGGGCGAGGTCATTTTGGGGCATCGCAACGAGTATAACGAACGCTCAGCTTCGCCAACTGTGAATGTGACTACGGCCGGCAGTGCCAATCTGGCCGAGATGCCCAAAGCCCCTGAGTATCGCGATCTTGGGCTCAACGGATCTTATCTGGTGTTCCGGCAATTGGCGCAGGACGTGCCCGCTTTCTGGCGGTTCATGGATGCAGCAACCAGCAGCGACGCCGCGCAGCGCGAGGCGTTGGCGGCCAAGATGGTAGGGCGCAAACGGGATGGCACGCCGCTTATTCATGGCAGGCGTGACATTGATGGATCACGGCGTAGCAATGACTTCACTTACGAGGATGACGTTAATGGCGTTTCCTGCCCGCTGGGCGCGCATATTCGCCGTGCCAACCCGCGCACAGGCGACCATCCCCATCAGCTTGAGGGGCGTATTGGCTGGCTTCTGAGCACATTGGGGTTCAGACGGCGGCGTGACAAGCTTCCGGGGCGCCATGATCTTGTTGCCTCGACCAGATTTCACCGGTTGGTGCGGCGCGGACGGGTCTATGGCCCGGACATCACGCCCGAGGCTGCCCTGTCCGACAAGGGCAAGTCCGAGGAGCGCGGACTGTTGTTCATATGCCTCTGTGCTGATTTGGTGCGGCAGTTCGAGTTTGTTCAGAATGCGTGGATCGCGTCGCCCACGTTCAATGGATTGACTGGCGAAGCCGACCCGTTGCTTGGTGGTCGTTCCCCCGTCTGTGGCGTTCCCAGCGACGGGTTTTCCGTTCAACATGCCGATGGGGTCGAAGATCGCCACGCCAATCTGCCTCGTTTCGTGACGGTAAAGGGCGGCGGCTATTTTTTCCTGCCCGGACTGCGCGCGCTTCAATTCATCGCCAGTCACGGCAGCTCGGAGGTTTGAATGCGTAAGATCCTGATCCCCATACGGCGCCTCATCCATCAGGCAACACAGGCCGGATTGCAAATCGAACGACGGTTAGAGCCGTTCTTTCGCCGTCGCCTGAACGCACTTGTTCGCCAGCCTCTTGCGCGGTTGATCCAGCGGCTCAAGAACCGAAAGCGCGAAGATCTTGGACTGAAGTTGGCCGAAGAAAAGATATTCGACTGGGAAGAAGAAGCGCTGCAGACCATCATTGACGAGATGCGCGAGCAGATGAACCTACATTTCCAACCCGGCGCCTACGAACGCGGTGGGAACACCAAGACGCACGGACTGATCAAGGCAACCTTCACCGTGCTGCCCGGGCTTCCCGAGCATCTGCGCCACGGGGTGTTTTCCAAAGAGCGTGAGTATCCGGCCTATATCCGTTTCGCAGGCCCCGGACCGGATGTGCCCGAAGACATTCGTGACGTCGGCTTTGGATCAATGTCCGTAAAGCTGATGGATGTGCCCGGGCCAAAATTGATGGACGAGGAACGTTTCACCCAAGACTGGCCCGCTGTCGTGACCCCAACCTTCGTCACGCCGGACGTTCGCGAGAACGCCAAGCTGCAGTATTGGAGCACCATCGACGAGCCGCTTTGGTATTTCCTCAATCCTTTCGACAGCCATTTTCTTGATTTCTTGATGCAGGGGCTGTGGAACGAAACGCAGTACAACCCGTTGGGGCAGCGCTATTTCAGTTGCGTGCCATATCTGCTGGGGGAAGGGCAGGCGATGCTATATTCCTATGTACCGTGTAGCGAGGTTTTCATGGACATTCCCGGTGTGCCGTTTGGCCGTGTGCCCCCTAATTATCTGCGTGACAACATGGCCAAGACCCTGCGCGAAAAGTCGGTCGAGTTTGACATGGTTGTGCAAGTGCAGACCGATCCTCATCTGATGCCGATCGAGGATGCTTCGGTTCTGTGGCCCGAGACGCTGTCGCCATGGATTCCTGTTGCCCGTATCCACATCCCCATGCAGGATTTCGAACGTCCCGCCCAATTGGCCTTTGGGCGCAACATGCGGATCAATCCATGGCATTCCCTTCCTGAACACCGCCCCCTTGGCAATCAAAGTCGCGCGCGCAGGCGGATGTATCAGGAACTGGCGCAATTCCGGCAGCACATGAACCGGGCAGAACATATCGAGCCGACCGGGAAGGAAGAGTTCGAGTAAACACGCATGACACGGTTTCGCCGAAGAATGCATGCTGCAATTAGTCGATGTCCATCCGCGTTTTGTCGGTCAACAACAACGGCCATATGTATCGAACGCACCAGCGCCAATCGTGTTTTCTAGGTGCGGTTAGCTTTTTTGGGTTTTCTCTCGTGCAATCAAACCATGCCCGAAGCCCCCTCAGTCTCGCTTTAACGAACACAGACCGAAGAAACAGAAGAAATGGACGCTTTTTTGGCGCGTTTGCGTCCTTGGCAGAGGAATATCTTTGGGACATTAAGGAAAGCTGCCCCAACGCATTGCTTCCCGTTAGTCCCTGATATGCTCACCAGTTAAAACACCCAAGTGGGGCACTAAGAACTGAACCCACACCCCACACTTACAGTCGATTCTAACTGGCTTGTTTGATAGAAATGAAAGTCGATGTGGGCTGATAGTCAGCAACGGAACAGACATAATCGATCGTTCCATTTTCATGGTTTTCAGAAACTTCGAAGCCAAATTTGTTGTAGAAATCCTTTACCATTTTGTTCCGGTCCGACGGGATGTAAGTAGCCTTGATGGTTTCAACGCCGTTTTGCGCGGCCGCTTCAAATAGGCTGTTCATCACGGATTGCTCTACACCTCGCTCTAGTACTCGGCACGATTGTAACCATGTATCAATCGTCCATTCCGAATTGCCTTTTCTGACGATCACGACGGCGATCATCCCGTGCATTGCAAATTTATCGTTCAGCGTCACTTGCCAGCCGAATAGGTCGGGGTCGTCCTGAAATTTTCTGATATCCTCTTCACCGTACCGGCGCGTCGTAAGATTGAACTGGTTGGACTTGTTGATGAGCTGAGTTATTCGCGGGCGTCCAACATCATCGAAGCCACTGATGGACATATCCATTTCAAGAGAAGCCAGATATTCCTCGTAGTTGCCAATCTTTGCTCGAACTTCCGCTGCGGCGGCACGCCCACCATAACTTGCTGCGCGTGCTATATCTTCCGTGCTCAGCGGCAAATGGTCAAACACGCCCGACTGCGTCACCCGTTCAATATAGAGCGATGGATCAGCGCCAACTTCAATTGTTGAAACCAAAGGCAATTCTTGTCTGACGCGTTCGCGTTCCGCCGGATTGTCGTCAACGAAAGCAATCGATTCAAGTCCGAGGCTTAGGGTTTCTGCGATTGAGCGAATGTTCGTCGCTTTATCACTCCAGTTCGCCTGAAACACCGCGATGTGCTCTTCCTTAAGAACCATCTCGGGATGGCTCTGGAAGGGTTCCCGTGCGATGTCGTCGTTGTTCTTAGAGCAGACGGCAAGGACGACGCCGCGTTCGCGCAGGCCGAGAATGAAGTTTTGAAACGCGACGAATGCTTCGCCCACGGCTGAGTTCTGTCCCAGCCCCAACCCAGCAAGCCCGTCGTCACCAATAACACCGCCCCAAAGCGTGTTATCAAGGTCAAGGACAAGCGCCCTTGCTGCTTTGCCTTTCATCGCGGCCAACAGTGCCGCGATGTTGTCGGCAGCCAATGGGCAAACATCGACGCTGAAGGGGATTCTTGCAGCGTGATACATTTTTGGATCAAGCCAGCGATCAAGGCCAACCTGGTTCGCAAGCGCGGCCTGATCCCACAAAATCCATCGACCTTCCACCGCGCCATTGGCCAACATCAGGTTCACCAAATGCCGGAACCGAGCGCTTGATCCGACGGTTGCCAAATCCGATGCGCCGACCTGATGGGTACTTGGCAGTGTCGCGAAGATCGCGGGGCAGTTGGTTTTCGATCTGGCTGCTTCCGCCAGTGCAGTGACAAGCGTCTCTGCGTCTTCCAGTGCGTTGGTTTCGGCCGCAATATCAAGCAAGGGACGCTTGGCCGAGAACGCGCTTTCATCAAGGACGACAAGCAGCGCATCCAGCGGTTGTCCAAAGCAATCCGCGGGAGAGAAGGCAAAGCTTGCCATGCTGTCGTAGGGTGCCTCGATACACGATACGTGAAGCCCGCGCGCCAATCCTGCCGCCCCCAATGGTGCGGGAAGGTAGCTCAGCGTACGATTGCCCAATAGGCCGATGGTTAGAGCCTGAAACTCTGACTTTGGCGAGCCACTTTGGCGCAGCTTTTTCGCCAGACGCTCGACACGCAACTGCTCTCGCATACCAAGTTGCTGATTGGCGAGCGATTTGAGCTCTGCGTAGTCGCACGGTTGGTCTTCTGCAATTGCAGCCTCGATCTTAGCGAACCGTTCTGCCCAGTCTGAAGCAAGTGGAGCACGCCACGGAAATGTGCTCGCTGTCATCCGGCTTCTCGCACAGCGGCGTTAACCAAATCACCGATGTTCTTGAAACCTTGCAGTTCTGCCGTGTCAAAGCGAACGCCCAATTCCATTTCAATCATGATCATCAGACGGACATGCGAAAGGCTGTCCCATTGTTCGATGTCGTCAGCGTTTGTCTCAGTGGTGATGGGACCTTCATATTCATCGAATAAATTCCTCATCACGTCTGTGACGGTGGCGAGAACAAATTCTTGGTCTGGCAAGCTCAGAACTCCTTATATTCTGTCTGCTATGCACGAAGGCGCAGCAGAGCATATTAGTCATCGTCTTTCGAGGATGACGGTTGGACACGAGTGTTTGTCAAGCGATAACTCTCAACGGCCTTGCGAATGGCCATCTCCTGACGTTCGACATTTTCGCTGGTCAAAAGGTAACGATCATTTCCGATCGATGAAATAAACATATCAAGCATTTGCGCGCCGTGAATATGCCCCACGTCACGATAGTTCGCGAGATCCCCTGCGATTGCCGGATCGGAATCGAACGCGAAAATTTTAACGTTTTCCAGGTCCCTGGTCGCGTCGACAAGACAGCGACGTGCGATCATGGCCTGGTCCAGAATTGTTGGGCTGATATCGGTCTGCCGCGCAAAATAGAACGCGTATGACGTGACCGGTACAAGGATATCCACCTTGATCCCTCGTTGGGAAAGCGCGCGCAAATCAGGGGCGAGCTGGTCATTGATCGAGCTAAAGCTGTCACACGTCTTCATGCTCGGAGCCCCGACATTCGCCTGATAGCGTTTGACCAAATTTGATACCGTGGCCATTTTCGTTTCGGTCTGGAATTTACGGTACATCCGGTCCGTGTACTTCGAAAAGCCTCCCCGATCTGGGTTGTAGTAGGTGCGCTCGCCTTGCATGACCTTGAGCGCCCGCAAGGTGGTGGACAGGTTTACTTGGCGTAGATCGTTCATGATGTTGTCATCGTAAAGGAACGCCGGAAAACTGATATTGGTCACTTCCGGGTCTCGGATATATGTCCAATCGAAGGTCAGAATAATCCTTTCGACGTTCGGATTGTTTGCGACCCGGTTCAGAACCAGATCACGGTCATTTGGCCGTGGTCCACCATAGCTCAAATTCGCAACCCGCGCGTCGGGGCCTAAAATTTTCTCAACCGTTTCCGGCGAGTAGCCTGCTGTCACCGAACTTCCGACAAGAAATGTGTTGTAAGTCTTATCCTTGGCAGCAACATCGATCCAGTCGATGACCAAATCCCTTGGCGTATGGCCGGCTTCAATCCGCGGTTCGCTTCCCCAGCTATAAATGTTGTGCGGATCAACCGAGATCACGAATGCCGCAACAGAAAGGTACGCCGCTGCGACCAAAGCTGCTCCGGCAATCATTGGCCTTGCGACCCGTCTGCGGGTTTCGGCAAGCGAACCAACCCGCTTTGGGCCGTTATTCGGTTCGTGTTCTGTCGAATTGGCCATACGTCAGAATCCTTGATAGAGAAACGGTGGTTGCCGTGCCACGTAGTACAATGATGCAAGAACCAGGGCGACTATGAAGGCCGCAGCTACCTTGCCCGGACGCCAGATGCCGCGCAAGAATGCAGGGCCATAACTTTCATTTTTGTACGTCATGATTGCCGGGCGGTATTTGCGCATAAGCTCGACAGCGTTCGGGCAAAAATAGATAATGAAGAACGCAAAGCCGAGCATCATGACTGGTTCGCGCATGTCAAACGCCGATGGCGTATCGAATGCCGTGCCAAACATTTGCGTGTAAAGATGGAAGCCAGCCCCGACGCTTTCAGACCGGAACATCGCCAGGCTTAAACAAAGCGGCAAAAAGAAGATTGCGCGTTCAATGCTCATTCGGACCGCCACATTCGCTGTTTTGCGCTTGGTTTTGTACCATTTGGTTGCCCGAACCTCAGTCTCTAGCGCATACAACAAACCGTGCATCACACCGAACACCGAGAACGTCCAAAATGCGCCGTGCCAAAGGCCGATAATCTGGAAATTGATAAGCATCGGGATCCATAGGCTTAGCAAATGCACAGGGATGGGCGAAAGGCGATTGATCATGCCATAGCGCGTCCCTGCCACAGAAAGCGGTGTAAAGAGGAACCGGGCGATGACTCGGGTCAGTGTCATGTGCCAGCGTCGATAATAGTCGATGATCCCAACCGCCTTGAACGGCGAGAAGAAATTGATCGGATATCGCAATCCGAACATCCGAGCGAGCCCAAGCGCCATATCAGAGTAACCGGAAAAGTCGAAATACAACTGACCCATGTAACCAAGCGCCCCGATCCAGGCCTGCATCGGATGCAGATCCGCACCCGCTCCGGCAGCACTAAAAACGATGTCGACAGTCGGAGCGAGGTTGTCTGCAATAACAACCTTCTTAAACATTCCGATTGCGATAAACGTCAGGCCAACCGCGAAATCGATCGGATTGAAGCCGAGAAATCGCTTCGATTGGATTTGAGGATTGAATTCTTTCAGATAGGTGATTGGCCCGATAATGAGCTGCGGGAAAAAACTAACGAACGCACCATAGCGGCAGAAGGCCCAAAACCCGGCACTCGGTCCCTCAAGCTTTCCAATGAATTCGACGACATTCTTTTCGCGGGCATAGGTGTCGGCAAGAAAAGCGGCCTGATGAAACGTATAGAACGAGATCCAGCCGGAATTGCGACCCCGGCAATGTCTGCCACGGTGCCCGCATTCGCACCAAATAAAAGCGTGACGATCTTATATTTGAAGTAACACAGCGACAGCAAATTATAGGCTTGGCCGAAGTGATATATCCTCTTTCTTTTTTTGGAATCGTCACTAAGGCGGGTGATTTTCACCGCCACCGCAAAGTTAATGATCAACGCGCATAAGAGCAGGATCACCGAGAACAGGCTATGCGGAATATAGAAGATGATTGAAGAGACAAATAGAACCAGAAGCGCTTTGTTCTTGTCGAAGAAATGCGCGACTGTGTAGAAAATTACCAAAGTAATTGGCAAAAAAACGAATAAAAATAGAGGATCAATGAAAATCATTAACTATGCTCGTGTTGAAGTGGATTTGTCTCGTTTAATATCGGTCAATTATCTCATATTAAGCGACCGTTCTTTCAAATGCGACGGATTCACTGATTGTGCCATCAAGTGATCATCACTTAAATAAAACGCCCCCATTCACTCAGTTTCCCCTACAATCCACCAAGGACTGCCCAATAACACGGGTATCCTTCCACGGCGTAGCTGAAATAATTTCCAGCTCCTCGCTCAAAGGCTCACTATATCCCGCAGCCAAAAATCTAATAAGTCTCGGCCATTCCCCGAGTCGAAATTATAAACAAAATCAACACCGGTGCAATCCAGCAGTTGCTGTATGTCTGTATGCGATCATAGCCCAACCAATAGGAATCTCAAAGCTGCATATAGCCAGTTGCTTTGATCCTCCCGCACTGAAGTGGTCCGCCTATCTAGTTAGGAAACGAAGGATCAATGAAGTGAAACTACCGAAACAAGCCGGAAGAGATTGTTACGAAGTTGCAGCGGGTTGAGGTGCAGTGTGTGCAGGGAATGTCCAGCGTCGATGCAATCCGTCAGGTGCTGATACCAGAACAGACGTTCTACCGCTTGCGGGGTAATAGGGTGGTACGGAAATCTACCAACTTAAGGAACTTAAACGGCTTCAGAAGCAGAATGATCGGCTGCGTCGGGCTGTGTCAGACCTGATGTTGGTCAAGTTGATCCTACCGGTGGCCGCACAGAGAAACCACTGAACCCCTCACATCGCCTTGGTCTGACAGCATCCTCAATCGACATAACGGCGGATATGACTGTCTCCATCAGCAATCACGTATTTGGACCGTGGAATTTTATCTGTGTGATTCCTGAGGAGAGGTTGTTGATCCCAAGCACATCACTAGCCTGTGCTTGGGTTGTTGCTTTTCGGCTTTAGTGTTTACCCTTCCAAGGTACGAGCCACTTCTCAGCCTTGCGCATCAAGATATCGATGCCATAGCCGATGATACCAATCAGGATAATACCCATGATCACGATATCGGTCAGTTGGAAGCGGCTGGCGACCATGATCATCATACCCGCCCCCTTTTCGGCGGCGACCAATTCTGCGGCCACAACTGTGCCCCAACAAACCCCCATTGCCACGCGGGCACCGGTAAAGATTTCCGGCAGCGAATTCGGCACAATCACGTGCTGCATGAGTTGTCGCTTTGAGGCTCCCAATGAATAAGCTGCGTGTACTTTGGTGATATTGACACCAGACACGCCCGCTCGTGCAGCGATGGTCATGATCCACAACGCCGCTAGGAACAGCAGTATGATCTTACCGGCCTCGCCAATCCCGGCCCAAATGATCACCAGAGGGATCAAAGCTAGAGGTGGCACAGGACGCATGAATTCGACAATCGGGTCGAACCAACCACGGAACCAGTTGCTAAGACCCATGGCATAGCCGAGTGGGATACCCACCATCGCACCTAGGACGAAGCCAAGGATAACACGGACCAGAGACCAACCCAGATGCTCCCACAAGGTAAAGTTCTGATAGCCAGATCCTGCAATCTCGATCGTGCGTTTCACCACGGCTTCAGGCGACGGCAACCAGATCGGCTCCATTTGCCAGCCTTTGGTCGGGGCGAAAGATAATGTGCCTTTCGGCGTCATCGATACGCTACCGTCCGTTACCGAAACAGTCTCGCCCGGTGCAATGGCCTGACCATCGATGGCGATGACAGCCATGTTTGCGTCACGACCAAGCTCATCGTTCTTGTCGACTCGGATCAATCCCGATCGCCAAGCGCCGACTTCTGTCTGGTCGTTTTTGGCAAACCCGTCACCAGGTTCAAATTGCGACTCCACAGCCTCCGCGCCGGGGCGCGCGACCATAACATAGACGGTCGCATCATCAGATTGGCTGCCGTCGGACGCTGTATAGGTGAAGGTCGTTTCACCTTCGAACGGACCCGGTGCGTGAATTGGCACAAGGCTTGAGCCAGTAAAAGCGCCCCAAATCAAGAAGATCGTCAGCACAGATATGAACGAAGCAGCGCGGTTCGCTGTGACCGCGCTTTCGTCGCCGAACGTCACGGTTTTAAGCGAGGTAAAGTCGCTTCGGGCTGTCATGCGGGCTGCAACGGCCTTCACAAGGAAGAACGCCACAACGAAAATTGCGATGTAAATCAGAAGGATAATCATGCTGCATCCTCCGAGCGGCCCATGATTTCTTCTTCCATGTCCCAGATCATGCTGAGGATTTCTTCGCGTTTCTCTGCGAATTCAGGTTCTTTCTTGACCTCTCGCAGGTCGCGATCAACACCCATATCTGCAAAGGGAAGTCGGTATTCTTTGTGGATACGTCCGGGTCTTGGTGCCATTACAATCAGGCGTTCACCTAACAACAGTGCCTCTTCAACTGAATGGGTGATCAGGATAATTGTCTTACCCGTCTCCTTCCAGAGTTTCAGAACCAGACCTTGCATCTTTTCACGAGTCAGAGCGTCCAGTGCGCCCAGTGGTTCGTCCATCAAGATCACGTCGGGATCGTTGGCTAGGCAGCGGGCAAGAGCCACACGTTGCTGCATGCCACCCGACAATTCGTAAACGGATTTTTCCTTGAAATCGCCCAAGCCAGTGACGTCTAGAAGGTGATCTACGTTTTCACCCCAATCGGCTTCTTTCTTGCCGCGCATACGTGGGCCGAAGCTGACGTTTTCACGCACGGACATCCATTCAAACAGGGCGCCTTGCTGAAACACCATGCCGCGTTCAGCATCGGGTCCGGTCACCAGATGGCCGTTCAGTTCCATTTGACCGCCTGTAGGGGCCAGAAAGCCTGCGACAATATTCAAAAGTGTCGTCTTACCGCAACCCGACGGGCCGAGCACACTCATCAGCTCGCCTTCTTTCAGGTCAAGTGAGACATCTTCCAATGCCTGAACAAACCCTCCGTCAGGAAGGTCAAAACGCATCGAAATGCCTTGGATGGAAATCCCACTCATCGGGGTCCCCTTTCGTTTTTAAGGAGCTGGTAGGCGAAAGCTGGCGGCGGAATACGTCCGCCGCCAGCCAATTCAACCGTCATACAGTTTACATGCTGGCCGCAGCTTCAAGCGGGCCGGTATTCACTGTTGCGTCGTAGCTGTCGAGTGCGGAGTCAATTGACTCAGCTGCTACAAACACGTCTGCGACACCCTTCATGAAGGTCTGAGCGGTACCACCCAGCCATGCTTCACCAAGCTGTTCTTCCACTGTTGGGAATTTGAAGGTGTCGATCGTGGCAGCGGTCGCTTCCACATCCATACCCGCATCCTGTGCGATAACCGGCAGCATTTCGTCACGGTTTGCCGCATCAGCCCACATTGCGTTGGCTTTTGCTGTGACGGCCAGGAACTTGGCCACGGTGTCGCCGTTCTCAGCGAGGTAGGAAGCCGACGCGGTTGTTGCGTCAAACACCAGAATGCCCAGTTCTTCTTTCTCGGCACCGGTCAGCAACACGTTGCCGTGCTCGACCATGCGACGAAGCGAACCGCCCCAACCACAAGCCATATCAACGGCACCTTGTGCCAGCGCGGCTGCGCCTTCAGGCGGATTCATGTTGACGATATCAAGTGTACTGATGTCGACACCAAAGTGGTTCATCTGGCTCAAGAAGCCATAGTGCGCGGCGGTTCCTAGTGGGACAGCAACTTTTTTGCCAGCCAATTCGCCCGCTGAATCTTTGTCGATTTCCAGCGCTTCTGCGACGACGCAGTTGTCGTTCTCGGAATAGCTAACGGCAACGTCAACAATTTGCAGATCTTGTCCGCCGGAGGCGGCAACCACGAAAGGTGGTACGCCTTGGCTCACCGACAGGTGGACATCGCCTGACGCCATTGCGGCAGACATTTCTGTGCCTGACCCGAAGCTACGCCATGTGACCGTGCCACCAAGGGCTTCGTCATACATGCCTTTAACCTTCGCGTACTGGAACGGCATTGGCCATTCTAGAAAATACGCAACAGTAATATCTTCAGCCATTGCTGTGTTTCCAAGCATCGCCATTGCGGCCGCGCCAAGAAGCTTTGATTTCAATTTCATTCGTAGTCCTCCGGTTGGAAAATGTTCAGGTTGATCCTGCTTCGCAAAACTGGGTTCAGAGAGGCACATACTTCCGGTGCTTTTCTCTGTAGATTTGAGAGTCACTTTTTTAGTTCAACAAACAATTGCTCAACGACGGTAGGAGGCGAAACAATGTTACGTCAACAATTTTATTTGAGCCACATCGCCTTACTACTCAAGGCTGCGAGGTTGGCGCGTAGCCTGAGCAGCCGGCCGTGAAGTTTGCAGAAAATCGCCACCTTCCATGCATCCAATTACTATCACTTCAGTCAGGATCGCGGCCTTCTTTGAAGATGCTGCTTCATGCGAGTCCAACCACCTCTCTGGCTGAGTGGCGACGCCTCTGCACGGTATAAAACACTGCTACATTGGCTCAATTGAGACGAACTCAGGTTCGTCTGACAGCAGCGCCATTCCCTCAGAACTAAGTCTCTTTCCACTTTGCTTGGGTATACCCATTCTTTCCCGCTGCTAGGGTGATGCGAAACTGTTTTGAGGCATAGTATTCAGTCGGACGAGAGTTTGGTTATCGATGATCGATCCACATTTCATTTATTGTACGGCCAGTTTAGTACCTAGTCCTTCCAACATCTTAAGGCACTGGGTCAACTGATCCACAGCTAAGAACTCGTCAGCCTTATGGGCTTGTTCAATGGAACCTGGGCCGCAGACGACAACATCCATTCCAAGCGATTGGAATAATCCCGCTTCGGTGCCAAATGAAACCACGTCCGCCGTGTTTGCGCCTGTTAGTTCTGACACGATCTTGCGGGCTTCGTTTTCATCTGTGGGCAAAAGGCCCGCGACTTCGCCGACAACCTCGGTCGTGATGGAGGCGTCGGGGTGAATGGCGCGCATCGATGGCAAAAGAACCTCGTCGCAATAAGTCTTGAGTGCGGCCTTTACATAGGTAGCATCATCTGGTTGCACGGGCCGCATTTCCCAATCGATTGATGCCTTGGCAGGGATCACGTTATGCACCTGTCCGCCGTTCAACGCCCCAATGTTGACCGTGGTCCAAGGCGGATCAAACGGGCTGCCGCTGGGTGCCATCTGTTTCAGATCAGCTCGCAGTTCAAGCAGACGCGTGACATAGCGCACTGCCATCTCAACCGAGTTCACCCCGAGATCAGGGGCTGATCCGTGCCCTTCTAGCCCTTGGAAATGGGTGCTATATTCATGGCATCCTTTGTGGCCTTCGATGATCCGCATATTTGTCGGCTCACCGATCAGCGCGACCGACGGTTTGATCCCTCGATCAACAAGGTCCCGCACAAGCTCTCCCGCGCCAATACAGCCGGTTTCTTCATCATATGTGAACGCAAAGTGGAGAGGCCTGTCGCGCACTTTCTTGGCGAACAGTGGGGCCATTGCGATGGTTGCCGCGATGAACCCTTTCATATCGCAAGCTCCACGTCCGTACAGACGCCCGTCACGTTCAACCAGTTCAAATGGATCGCTGTTCCATTCTTGATCGGAAACGGGGACCACATCGCTGTGCCCGGACAACACAATGCCGCCGTCTCTCATTGGGCCTAGGGTGGCAAATAGATTGGCCTTGCGCCCACTTGGATCAAGCATCACGTCAACCTGTGCGCCACTGTCTTCCAGCCGCTGAGCAAGATAGGTGATCAAATCAAGATTGCTGTCCGCCGATACCGTCGGGAAGGCGATCAGATCAGACAGGATGCTCTTGGTTTTATCAAGCATCAGGGCTTCACAAACAGTTTGCGTTCAATGTCGCAGAACGGTTGGGCTGGTCCGTCCTGAGTGATCAGCAAAGTTTCGGTTGTTTCCAATCCCCAACTGTCCATCCACAGCGCAGGCATAAAGTGGAACACCATTCCCGGTTCCAGAACGGTCGTATCTTCGCTGCGGATCGAGGCCGTCCGCTCGCCCCAGTCTGGCGGATAGCTAAGGCCGATAGAATAGCCCATCCGCCCAGATCGTTCGATACCGTACTTGGCTAAGACACCCATAAAGGCATTTGCAATATCGCAAGTCCGGTTGCCAGCACGGGCGGCATCAATGCCGGCGGCGATCCCTTCAATCTGCGCGGCTTCGGCACGGCGCATCTCATCCGATGGGGTGCCAAGAAACACGGTTCGGCAAAGCGGTGCGTGGTAACGTCGATAGCAACCAGAGAGCTCAAAGAACGTCGCCTCACCCTCTCGCATTGGCGTGCCGTCCCACGTCAGGTGGGCGGCGGTGGCATCTAGGCCCGAGGGCGTCAGGGGCAAGATGGCCGGGTAGTCACCCCAGTCGTCCCCAACACCTGTGATGCCTGCGTGCATGATGTCGGCCACAAGATCATTCTTGCGCACCCCGACCTCTGCCCGATCAATCGCTGTTTGAACCACCTTTTCAGAAATACGTGCTGCCCGTTGCATGAAACCTATTTCAGCCTCTGATTTTATCAACCTCTGCCAATTTACCAATGCGGTGGCATCGATCAGCGTGGCCGAAGTCATCTCATTCGTTAGAACATCGTGGGCCTTGGCAGAGTAATAGTAGTTCTCCATCTCGACGCCGATCTGTGCATGTTCAAGGCCGCGCGACTTGAGGACCGTTGCCAAATCCTGCATTGGATGGATCTCGGTTGATTGCACATAGTGGTCGCCATAGCCGATGATGTTGTCGTGGCCCATCCAACAGGTGCGCCGTCCCCCCATCATGTCCATGTAGCGACCCCACCAGATTGGCTCGCCCTCCATCGTCAGGATTACACCTTGGTGTACGTAAAACGACCAGCCGTCATAGCCAGTTAGCCATGCTTGGTTCGACGGATCAGTGACGAAGATCGCATCCAGCCCCACGGCGTCCATCGCCACGCGGGTTTTCGCGATACGCCGATCATATTCAGAACGATCAAAGGGTGCATTGCTCGTGGTCATGTTATTACCCTCCTAAAACGGTTGTGACGGCTTGGACCGTCGCGTCCACCACTTGATCCGCCTCTTTTCGGGTCAAGCAGAACGGCGGGGCAAAGCCCAAGATATCACCTTGCGGCATGGCCCGCGCGATGATGCTATTCTGTTCAAGCAACTTGGCCGAGATTTGAGGCCCGATCTTGTCGGCGGCCTCGTAGAGCTTGCGGCTGCTTTTGTCGGCAACGAATTCGACCGCGCAGATCATACCCTCGCCGCGCACATCGCCGACATGGGGGTGTTCGGCCAAGGCGGCACGCATTTGGGTATTGAGGTATCCGCCAACATCGCCTGCGTTTTCAACCAAACCAAGCTTGTCGATCAATTCCAAATTGGCGACACCCGCCGCAGCGCCGATCGGGTGTGCGGAATAGGTCCAGCCGTGACCAATCGGGCCGTTCTCATCCGTGCCCCGCTCTAGCACAGCCCACATCTTGTCTGACACGATCGAGCCAGAAAGGGGTGCATATGCGGACGTCAAACCCTTGGCAATCGTGATCAGGTCGGGACGCATCCCGTAGTGGTCAGAGCCAAACATTGTCCCCAACCGCCCAAAACCCGTCACAACCTCGTCTGCGATCAGCAGAATATCGTGACGGTCCAGCACCTCTTGGATTGCGGGCCAATAGCCTGCGGGTGGGGGCACAATGCCGCCAGTCCCCAGCACGGGTTCACCGATGAAGGCGGCAATCGTATCTGCACCCTCGCGGTGGATCATTGCCTCCAGCTCGGCCACGCAATGGGCCGTAAACGCTGCCTCGCTTTGCCCCATGTCGCTGCGGCGGAAATAGTATGGTGCTTCGGTGTGGATCACTTGTGCCAAGGGCAGATCGAATTTTTTGTGAAACAGCTCTAGCCCCGTCAACGATCCCGTCATCAGACCCGACCCGTGATATCCCCGCCAACGCGAGATAATCTTTTTCTTCTCGGGACGGCCAAGGATGTTGTTGTAATACCAGATCAGCTTGATGTTGGTTTCGTTCGCGTCCGACCCAGACAAGCCAAAGTAAACCTTGGACATATGATCCGGCGCACGGTCCAGCACCATTTTGGCCAGCGTGATCGACGCTTCTGTGCCGTGACCGACATAGGAATGATAATATGCCAGCTCGCGGGCTTGATCTGCGATGGCATCAGCGATGTCAGATCGGCCATAGCCGACGTTGACGCAATAAAGCCCGGCGAATGCATCCAACAACCGGTTGCCGTCACGATCTTCGATATGGCAGCCTGTGCCCCCGGTGATGATGCGGTGGGGGATATCTCCGCGCGCAAAGTCGGCAAGATGTGTTGAGGGGTGGAAGAAGTTCTCGCGATCCCATTGTTCAAGATTGTCGTTATGCAGCATGTCTGACCCTTTGGCAGTGGCGGCGCGCCGCCAGATGATTTTCAAGGGAACCCGTTGTGCGCTGAGGGTCATCACGACCCAGACCATGAGCAAACCGGCTCCGTCCCCAAGCAGCAGCGCGCAATGCCTTTATTGCCAAGGTGTACGCAAACTCAACCACGGCTTATCCATCAAGAGCAACGAAAATCTGGAGGGAGATTGATTTGGCTCGAACGTTTCCGGCTTCGCCATGAGCTTCAAAAGTTGGGTAGCATGGTTGCGGCATACGCTTGCATCCGCGAAGATGGCGTCCAATGGTTGATGTCTGTCCTGCCGGACCAGCATAGAGCCACGTCTAGGTCTGAAGGGGTGCCATGACCAAAATGCTTGACCCATTCGTTCACCATCCAGAATTGCGGGATAAAATTGCATGCAGTGAAAGCTCGTTCTTTCGGGGGTTTAGCCTTGATGACTTGCTCAAAGAGCACCCGCAACTTGAAGAACTTCGTCCCTGGAGCCATACAGACGCGGAGCGTGATGCGATCAGAGCCAAGGCTCTAGGGCACCACTCCGGCGATCTTTGGATATTCGCCTATGGTTCGCTTATGTGGGACCCTGCTTTGCGATTCCAAGAGGTGCGGCGGGTGTATGCCCCCAACCATGCTCGCAAGTTTATCCTTAAGGAAGATAGGGGCGCGCGGGGCTCAAAAGATGCTCCCGGTTTGATGGCCGCGCTTGATGATGGGGACGGGTGTGAAGGTTTTGCTTACCGGATTGCGGAAAAAGACGTTGAAACAGAGACGGAAATCCTGTTTCGGCGCGAGTTAATCGGGCCAGGTTACATTCCAACATTCATTCCCGCGCAAAACGGACAGGAGGAAATAAAGGTGTTTTCCTTTGTCGCTGACCACGCGTCCGATGAAATGCTACCGGATATCGAAAGGTCTGATCAGGTCCTGTGGATAGCAACAGGTACCGGTTTTCTGGGATCAAGTTACGACTATCTTGCTAAGATCGTGCAACAATTAACCCATCTCGGGATTGACGATGCGGAATGCACAACCCTGCTAAGAGAAGTTGACGCGTATATCTCTAGCAACCAACGCAATAAGGATGGCTGATGAATACATCGGTCCCATTCTTCGACCGTCACAGCGATGTCCCGGTTGAGCTTGTGAGAATTATCTGCAGCCGATTTTGCTGAGTGACGTGGTCTTTGCAGGGTAGAGAGGCCGCTTTAATGGTCACATATGAACGCATTCGAGCTCACCTCAAGATTTCCGGATCGGATATCTAACGCCCCGTAGTCGAAACGAATTCAAGTTGATCACCGGGTGAAGCTGGTGAATTCATCTCGCGCTGAACTAAGGCTGCAGAAGGGCAATCTTGCTTAGATCATCTGAGATGCGGATCAAGTCGGTCAGTCGGCTGGTGGGATTGTTAGGACTGATCTGTGGTGCCCCGATCAACGCTGCAGGTGTGTGGGTCGCAGCATTCAAAGCGTCTTCAAGGGGGATGCCGACCTGTTCAACCATCACGCGGATTGCCGTGATCAAATCCAGATCGGCCCCCGCCAATGTGCCATCCTCAAGCGTCAAGCGACCATCTTGGCGGCAAATCGTTCGATCGTTTAGTTGAAACGACGTGGCGTTTGATCCGGCCACCGCCATCGCGTCGCTGACAAGAAAGATGCGTCCTGGTCCGGTTTTCGCAGCCCAAGCGGCGCGGATGCTTTCTGGATGCACATGAATGGCGTCGGCAATTAGTCCCGTCGCCACGGTTCCGCAGGAAAGGGCGGCCCCAACAAGGCCGGGTTCGCGATTTCCAAGCTGGCTCATGGCGTTGAACAGGTGCGTAACGCAGCGGGCACCGGCGTCGAAATACCGTCGGCAGGTTTGATAGTCCGCATCGCTGTGGCCAAGGGACACCAGAACACCTGCGTCCGTAAGGGCTGTGACCTGCGCCTCAGACACGTTCTCAGGTGCGATCGTCACTTTCAGACAGGGCAGGGCGCGCGCTGCCTCGATCAAAACGGCAAGGTCTTGGGCATCCATGGGCCGGATGAGATCGGCATCATGGGCACCTTTGCGCACGACCGACAGATGAGGGCCTTCAAGGTGAAGCCCCGCAATGCCGGGAACGCCCTTGTGAATGGCGTCGATCGTCGCATTGATCGTCGCACGGGTGTTTTCAGGCGTGTCGGTGATCAAAGTTGGTAGGAATTGTGTGACCCCAAGCCCGCGGTGCGCGCGGGACATGCGCCGTAGCGTTTCGACAGTTGGGGCGTCGTTCAGCATGATCCCATCGCCACCGTTAATCTGAAGATCAACGAAGCCGGGGCTAAGGATATCACCAGACAGGTCGATGACCTCGCCCCGGTCCGGCAAGGTGTCATTGGGACCAAAACCCGCAACATTCCCACCTTTAAAACAGAGGGCGTGATCGTCATGGAAGCGAACGCCATCAAAGACGCGTCCACCACGAAATGTCACCACATCCAAGGTCATACCGTTTCTGTCACTTTCTTCAGATGGCGCGGCGTATCGGGATTTATTCCGCGTCGGGCCGCTACGGTTTCAACCATTCCATAGAACGAGACGATCGAGGCCACAGGATCGGTAATCCAATGATCCGTTCGAACATGGGGAAGGCAGGTGGCGCTTTTAACGCGATCTGACGTTGCGAAGGCCAGCGCGCCTTTTTCTGCCAATGCATCAGCGACTTCGGCCACACTGTCTTCGGCCGCATCACGGGCGGCGAAAGCGATCACGGGGAAGCCCGGTTCGACAATGGAAACAGGGCCGTGAAGCACCTCGGCGGACGAATAGCTTTCGGCGTGGATTTGGCAGGTTTCTTTAAACTTCAACGCCGCTTCGTTCGAAATCGCCCAGCTGGGCCCACGCCCAAGGGTAAACAGGGACCGTCCATCCACAGCTTCAACCACAGAGGACCAGTCGCATTTTGTTGCTTTCTGCAGATGGCCGGGCAGGGCGTGTATCGCTTTGATTAAGCCCTCGTCTTCTTTGATCTGTGCCAGCAACCACACGCCGGCCACAAGGGACGTGACAAAGGTTTTGGTCGCTGCAACGCTCAGCTCTGGTCCGGCATGGATCGGCAGGGTTGCTGCGGTGGCCTGTGACAAGGGTGAAGTTTCATCATTTGTGATGGCTACGGTATAGGCCCCGGTCTTGGCGAAAGCTTCCGTCAGTCGCACGATGTCGGGGCTTTGCCCCGACTGAGACACTGATATGCACAGCGATCCTTCGCCTGCGACATCGACGCCATAAATGGATTTGATCGATGGGCCGACGGACGCCATGGGCAGTCCAAGCAGCAGCTCGCTGACATATTTCAGATACGTCGCTGCGTGATCGGACGACCCGCGCGCCACGGACAACAGGAACCGAGGATCACGAGCGCGAATTTCGTCTGCGGTGGCCAGAACACCCGCGCGCCCCTCAGTCAGAAGTCGTTCAACAGCGTCGGGGATCTCGTTAATTTCGCGCCGCATGCGCGTAGACGTTTCGTGTGACATGTCAGGCAGCTTTCATGTTTTTCAAGTCAGTTCGATAGGCGCAGTTCGGCCACAAAGTCATAGGCGTCGCCGCGATATACGGATCGGGTCAATTCGGCCACGCGGCCGCTTTCTAGGTACGAGATACGTTGTATGCTCAGTCCCGCTGTCCCCTCGGCCACACCCAAAAGATCGGCGTCGTCAGGGTCCAGATTGATGGCTGAGATCTTCTGCACCGCGCGCACAGGGCGATTGCCGTTTTGTTCCAGCACTTCGTAAAGGGATCGCGAGACCTCGATCGGGTTTGGCAGGATGTCCAAAGGCAGCGATGCCCGCTCCAGCGCCATCGGTTGTCCGCCAGCCTCACGCAGACGATAAATGCGGGCGACCGAGTCTCCGGCTGCAAGGCCTAGGGTAAGCACCTCTTCGGGCGACGGGATAAAGACACCGCGTTCCAGCCAGCGCGAGGTGGTTTGCAACCCGCGCCGCTTCATGTCCTCGGTAAATGACGTCAAATGCGACAGTGATTGTTCAACCCGCGCGACGGGTGCGCGCACGAAGGATCCGGATCCTTGCCGTTGTTCGACAACCCCCAACTTCACCAGTTCTTGAATGGCTTTGCGTACGGTGACGCGTGAAAGATCGGTGATCTCGGCTATCTCACGTTCAGGCGGAAGTGAGCTGTCTGGGGGCAGGATACCTTTGTCGATCGCGTCTTCCAGACGACGACGAAGTTGTACATAGCGCGGGCCAGATCGTTGACCCATCCAGCCCTGAGGGTCGAGGAAATCAGAGACATTCATTGGTGATCTCCTCGCTAAATTCCTGTGCCAAAGACAAGGCTCCGGACAGGGGGTGTCCCAAAGGAGCTGTGATGCAGCTTTGCATTTGGTCTGGCAGATACGGTTCGAAATGCGGGGCAATACCACCGGTCAAGCAGATCGCTATGCCGGGGGTCCAGCCCAGAACGGGTAGAACATCCGCAATGCATTGTCCTGCCTCATGCATGACTTTCTGGGCGAGCGCATCGCCTGCGGCAGCATGCTTTGTGATTGTTGGGGCCAGCGCGCCAAAATCAACAGGACGGGCAGTCGAGGCGAAAGCGACGATACCTGCCGCGCCTGAATGCACGTCCAGAAAGTGCTGTGACAGGTCACTGTGCGGGACTGTGCCATCAACAGCTTCAAGTGTGATGGACAGGCCGCGCCGCCCAACCCATTGTGCAGATGCAGGGTCGCCAAGCACGGGGCCCCATCCGCCGGCAAACTTACGCGTGCCGTTTATCTGTGCCGCCACAAATGATCCGGTGCCGGAATGCGCCACCACGCCGTCGCGTGCGCCTAACGCGCCTTGCAGCGCGGAAGGGCGGTCATCCTCAACGCGGATGTGCGAAAAGGGCAGGGCGTGTGCAACCTTTTGTGCAATCTCGGGGCCCGCCACGCCAGCCAGTCCGGCATAGGCAGGCAGTTCGATTATTTCATCCAGCGTTAATCCGGCTTGATTGCCCAGCAGCGTCAGCCCGCGCTTCAATTCGGAAATTGCGGCGTCAAAATTCGTGGTGACATTGGCTGACCCGACCTCAACCACAATGTCCTTGTCACCGTTTCGCACAGCAAGGCGGCAACGGGTTCCGCCGCCATCAATGGCAAGAACGGGAGGGTTGGTTTGGGTTGGCATACGATTCATATTGATACCTATATAATACCTTTGCCCGCTTTAAAAGGTGGAATTGGCGAAATTCACCGTAATAGCTGGGGATTTGACGTGTTTTGGGTCGTGTGGAACTAAATGGTAGACAAATGGTATCTAAAAGGTATGTTATTTACCAAACCTTGGGGGGAATCGCGTGTCGTTAAGGGTCACGGAACAATTGCATGACATGGCGCTGGGGCTTGATCGCCGCCCATTGTCCGAGATTGCTTTGCTATTGTCGCAAGGGCAGGGTGCTGCGGCATCCAGCGTTGATGCGGCGGCTTCTCAGATTGCCCAAGCAAGCCGTTCAATGGCGCACAGTATTTCCCGTGGCGCGACGCTGCACTATGTCGCCGCAGGATCATCAGGCCTGATGGCCGCTGCTGACGCGATGGAGCTTGGCGGAACGTTCTCAATCCCGCCCACGCAAATCCGTATTCACATGGCTGGCGGACTTCCCACGGGCGCAGAAATGCCCGGCGGGACCGAAGATGAAACCGACGAAATCCGTGAAAGCCTGGCTGGGATCGGTGCGGACGATACGGTGATCGCCGTTTCGGCCAGCGGTTCAACGCCTTACACGAATGAAGCTGCGCGCATCGCAAAATCGGTAGGGGCTTCAGTGATTGGCATCGCCAACAATGATGGCGCAGAGCTGTTGACCCTAAGCGACTATCCCATCCTTCTGGCCTCACCACCCGAGATCTTGTCGGGTTCGACCCGCATGGGGGCAGGGACAGCGCAGAAGATTGCGTTGAACATGTTGTCGACGCTTATGGCGGTTGAACTTGGTCACGTGCACGATGGCATGATGGTCAATCTGACCGCAGACAATGCAAAGCTTGAGCAGCGCGCGCATGGTATCGTAGCGCAGATCGCCGCCGTGGATGAGGCCACTGCTGTTGACGCTTTGAAGCTTGCAAGCGGGGCCGTGAAATCCGCCATACTAATCGCATCCGGTGTGGGCAACTTAAAAGACGCCCAGACCCAACTGACTGCCAGCAAAGGGCACCTTCGCCCTGTGTTGGAGAAACTTAAGAACCAATAATCAAAACCTTTGGGAGGAAAATATGAAACGCAACATTATCTCACTGGCCCTTGCTGGTACGGCACTTGTCGCGACCACGGCCTATGCCGAGGACGTCACGCTGACCATCGAAAGCTGGCGCAACGATGACCTGACCTTGTGGCAGGACAAAATCATTCCCGCTTTCGAAGCTAAGCACCCCGGCATCAAGGTAAATTTCACACCGTCGGCTCCTGCGGAGTACAACGCGGTGCTGAATTCCAAGTTGGACGCGGGTTCTGCCGGCGACCTGATCACCTGTCGCCCGTTCGATGCGTCGCTTGCGCTGTATGATGCTGGTCACCTGGCGGATTTGGGCGGCATGGAAGCCATGGGCAACTTCTCGGATGTGGCGAAATCTGCATGGCAAACGGACGATGGATCGGCCAGCTTCTGCGTGCCGATGGCATCGGTGATCCACGGCTTCATCTACAACAAAGACGCCTTTGCTGAGCTGGGCATCGAAGCACCAAACACCGAAGCCGAGTTCTTCGCAGCGCTTGATAAGATCAAGGAAGACGGCACGTATATCCCGATGGCGATGGGCACCAACGACCAGTGGGAAGCCGCGACGATGGGGTATAACAACATCGGTCCGAACTACTGGAAAGGTGAAGAGGGTCGTCTGGCGCTGATCAAAGGCGAACAGAAGCTGACGGACCCGCAGTGGGTTGCACCTTATGCGACGCTGGCCAAATGGGGCAGCTATCTGGGTGACGGGTTCGAAGCCCAAACATATCCAGACAGCCAGAACCTGTTCACGCTGGGCCGTGCCGCTGTGTATCCGGCTGGATCGTGGGAAATCTCGGGTTTCAACGCGTTGGTTGATTTCGAAATGGGCGCTTTCAAGCCGCCAGTCCAGAACGCAGGCGACACCTGCTATATCTCGGATCACACCGATATCGGTATCGGAATGAACGCCAAGACTGCCAATCCAGACGCCGCCAAGACCTTCCTGTCATGGGTTGCAAGTCCTGAGTTTGCGTCGATCTTCGGCAACGCGCTGCCCGGCTTCTTCCCGCTGTCCAGCACACCGGTTGAAATGGCAGACCCACTGGCGAAGGAAATCATCGGCTGGCGTGGCGAGTGTGAGAGCACAATCCGATCGACCTATCAGATCTTGTCGCGCGGAACGCCGAACCTGGAAACTGACACCTGGGGCGCATCCGTTGCCGCCATCAAAGGTGCTGGCACCCCAGAAGAGCTGAGCCAGAAGCTGCAAGACGGTCTTGCCAGCTGGTACGCACCGCAGCAGTAACCTTTCTTTGCTGCAAATTGCCCGGACGCCTGTGTGGCGTCCGGGACCCTGACCGGAGTTTCCCATGCAAAAGCCTCGTATCCGTTGGCATATCGCCGTGTTCCTCGCCCCTGCGGTGCTGGTTTATACGGCCGTGATGATCTTCCCTTTGTTCAATACTCTGCGACTGTCGCTGTTCAGCGAAGTTGATCAAGAGCGGGTGTTCGTCGGGCTTCAAAACTTCAAAACACTGTTCGGTAACCCCGTTTGGTCCGAGCAGTTCTGGAACGCATTGGGCAACAATTTTTGGTTTTTCCTGATCCACATGCTGGTTCAGAACCCTATCGGGGTCGCGTTGGCTGCTATCCTTAGCCACCCCCGTCTGCGCTTTGCCGCGCTTTACCGATCCGCCATTTTCATTCCCACGATCCTAAGCTTCGTGATCATCGGATTTGCCTGGAAACTGATCCTGTCACCCATCTGGGGCATTGCGCCTTCGATGCTGGACGCCGTTGGCCTGAAATCACTGTTCGCGCCGTGGCTGGGCAAAGAGGAATACGCCCTAACCACGCTTGCGCTGATTTCTGTCTGGCAGTTTGTCGGTATCCCGATGATGCTGATCTACGCCGCCCTTCTGTCGATCCCCGAAGAGGTTCTGGAAGCAGGCGAAGTTGACGGTGTCACCGGCATGTCGGCCTTCTGGAAGATCAAGCTGCCGCTTATTTTACCTTCGATCGGAATTATCTCGATCCTGACTTTCGTGGGCAACTTCAATGCGTTCGACCTGATCTATGCCGCCCAAGGTGCGCTGGCCGGGCCGGACTATTCGACCGATATTCTTGGCACCTTCATGTACCGCACATTCTTTGGCTTCCAGTTGCAACTTGGTGATCCGCATATGGGATCTGCGATCGCAGGGGCCATGTTCGCGATCATCCTTGTGGGTGTCTGCATCTATCTATTCGGCATCCAGACCCGGATGCGCCGCTACCAGCTGTAAGGAGCAAGGACCATGAACCAGGCCCGTAGAAACCCGCTCAACGCAGCTGCAATGCATGGTGTGTTGATCCTTTACACACTGATTGCGCTGTTCCCGGTCTTCGTGATCCTGATCAACAGCTTTAAGACCCGTAAGGCGATCTTTCGCGAACCCTTGGCGCTTCCCGATGCCGAGAGTTTCTCGATGATTGGCTACCAGACGGTAATGAAGCAGGGGGATTTCTTCCTTTACTTCCAGAACTCTCTGATCGTGACCGTGGCGTCGCTGTTCTTTGTGCTTTTGTTTGGTGCAATGGCCGCCTTCGCGCTGGCCGAATACCGGTTCAAGGGCAACACGCTGATGGGGCTGTACCTTGCGCTTGGGATCATGATCCCGATCCGCATCGGGACTGTGGCCATTCTTGAAATGATGGTGGCGACCGGTTTGGTTAACTCGCTTTGGGCGCTGATCCTTGTCTATACCGCGCAAGGCCTGCCTTTGGCCGTCTTCATCTTGTCCGAATTCATGCGGCAGGTTTCCGATGATCTTAAGAATGCTGGGCGAATTGACGGCCTTTCGGAGTACACGATTTTCTTCAAGCTGGTGCTGCCGCTGGTGCGCCCCGCGATGGCCACCGTGGCCGTGTTCAACATGATCCCGATTTGGAATGACCTGTGGTTCCCATTGATCCTGGCCCCTGCTGAGGAAACCAAAACGCTGACGCTTGGCAGCCAAGTCTTCATCGGTCAGTTCGTGACCGACTGGAACGCGGTTCTATCTGCCCTGTCGATGGCGATCCTGCCGGTGCTTGTGCTTTATGTGATCTTCTCGCGTCAGCTTATCCGCGGCATCACATCAGGAGCCGTGAAATGACGCGGGTTTTGATTGCTGGACTGGGGAATATGGGGATGAGCCACGCATTGGCCCATCACCACACCCCTGACGCCGAGATTGTTGGGCTGGTCAATCGGTCTGGCAGCACTGATCAGTCCGAGCTGGCCACCTATCCGATTTACACAGATTACCACGAGGCACTCGCCACCACTCACCCCGACCTTGTGGTTATCGCCACCTATTCCGACAGCCATGCCGATTTCGCCGTGGCTGCAATGGAAGCAGGGGCGCATGTTTTCGTCGAAAAGCCACTGGCGACGACGGTGAAAGACGCGCGCCGGGTGGTTGAAACGGCGACCCAGCTGGGTCGAAAACTGGTCGTGGGATACATTCTGCGCCATCATCCCAGCTGGGTTCGATTGATCGAAGAGGCGCGCGCTTTGGGCGGGCCTTACGTGTTTCGCATGAACCTGAACCAGCAAAGCAAAGGTGCCGAATGGGAGACCCATAAGGCACTGATGCAGACCACGGCGCCGATTGTCGATTGCGGTGTGCATTATGTGGATGTTTGGTGCCAAATCACTGACGCCCAGCCCGTGCGTGTGAATGCGATGGGCCTGCGCTTGTCGGACGAAATTGCGCCCGACATGTACAACTACGGCCAGTTTCAGGTCACGTTCGATGACGGATCCGTTGGCTGGTACGAGGCCGGGTGGGGACCGATGATGTCCGAGACCGCGTTTTTTGTGAAGGACGTGATATCGCCCGCCGGGTCTGTTTCCATTACCGAGGCCGACAAGGCTGGATCCTCGGATGTGGATGGCCACACAAAGGTGGGCGGGCTTTTGGTTCATCGTCCCGATGGCGACACCATGATCGACTTGCCGAATGAACCCGGCCACCAAGAACTCTGCGACGCCGAGCAAGCATATATGCTGCGCGCCATTCGCGAAGGCATCGACCTGACACGACATATGCAGGACGCTGTTCAGTCCTTGGCCATTTGCTTGGCTGCCGACGAAAGCGTGCGTTCCGGACAACCCGTTAACCTGAAGGAGGTGACGCCATGACGGCGCTGACCCTGACCAATGTGAACAAGTCCTTCGGCAAAGTTCACGTGTTGAAAGATATCAATATCGAGATCGAAGAGGGCGAGTTTGTCGTCTTCGTCGGGCCATCCGGGTGCGGCAAGTCCACTCTTTTGCGGGTGATCGCAGGGCTTGAAGACGCGTCGTCGGGCGAAATTCGCATTGGGGATGACGTGGTCAATATGACACCTCCTTCCAAGCGTGGGCTTGCGATGGTGTTTCAAAGCTATGCGCTTTATCCGCATCTGAACGTGCGCAAAAACATGTCGCTGGCCTTGAAGCAGGAAAAGCAGCCCAAAGACGTGATCGAACAACGTGTTGCAGAAGCCAGCCGGATGCTGAACCTGGAAGAGTATCTGGATCGCTTTCCGTCTGAACTGTCAGGTGGTCAGCGCCAGCGTGTCGCCATTGGACGTGCCATCGTGCGCCAGCCCAAGATTTTCCTGTTTGATGAGCCTTTGTCGAACCTCGACGCCGCCCTGCGCATGAACACGCGGATCGAGATCGCTGGGCTGCATGCGCAGTTGGGGGTGTCGATGATCTATGTGACCCACGATCAGACCGAGGCTATGACTTTGGCGGATAAGATTGTGGTGTTGCGCGACGGCCGTGTGGAACAAGTTGGAAGCCCGATGGAGCTTTATAACAACCCAGCGAACCAGTTTGTGGCGGGTTTCCTTGGCTCTCCGGCGATGAATTTCTTGCCTGCGGCCCTGTTGAAAGATGGGGATGCGCGTATCATGGGTGTCCGCCCTGAGGATCTGTTTTTGGCAAACGATGGAGCGCTTGAAGCCCATGTAAGCCATGTCGAAAAGCTGGGTGGTGATACCAACGTTATTGCGCGCGTTGGGGACCACCAGATAACGGCCCGCTTGTTCGGGCAGCATGACGTCGCCGATGGGCAGACCCTCAGGTTCGGGTTTGATCCGGACAATGCTTTTTACTTCGATCACGACGGTGCGCGTGTCGCCTGATGAAAAACGGCACCGTTAATCGCGTTTGCTAAATAGACAGGGAAGGGTGCGGTGCTAATCGTGCCCTTTCCCTGTCAAACGCGATCGGGCAATCAACCGCGTGGACTGGCTACTTGCCCTTCCAAACCGGATCGCGTTTTTCAGCAAAGGCACGCGCGCCTTCCAGCTGATCTTCTGAGCGATAGAGTTTCTCGACGGTTTCAAATTGACTTTTGGTGATTTTGTTCAGGGCATCTTGGAACTTCATGTCCTCAGCCTCTCGGACCACTTCCTTGATCGCGGCATAGACAAGCGGTGGGCCAGAGGCCAATAGACTCTGCCAGTTTGCGGGCCTCTGCCATCAAATCGCTTGCCGGGTAGATGTGGTTGATCAGGCCCCAATGTGCGGCTTCCTCGGTGTCGATCCAGCGCCCGGTCAGCAGCATCTCCATCGCGATGTGATAAGGAATGCGCTTGGGCAGCTTGATCGAGGCCGCATCGGCCACAGTGCCAGACCGGATTTCAGGCAAGGCGAAGCTGGCGTAATCCGCGGCCAGAATGATGTCAGCAGACAGGGCCAGCTCCAACCCACCGCCGCAGCAAATGCCATTTACAGCCGCGATGACCGGCTTGTTCAATCCGCGCAGTTCCTGCAGACCGCCAAACCCGCCAACCCCATAATCGCCATCGACCGCATCGCCGTCTGACGCCGCTTTCAGATCCCAACCAGGGCAGAAAAACTTTTCGCCCGCGCCAGTTACAATCGCCACGCGCAGATCAGGGTCATCCCGGAACACAGTGAACACGTCGCCCATAATCCGGCTGGTGGCCAAATCGATGGCGTTGGCCTTGGGACGATCCAATATGACCTCAAGCACATGGCCGCGTTTAGCAGTGCGTATGGGGCCGTCGGTCAGGTTGGTCAGGTCTGTCATGTCTTATCTCCTGTGCGGATCAGGGCGTCTGCAGCCACGGCACCATCGGCCATGACCATAAGCGGGTTTACTTCAACTTCGGCCACCGGATTGGCCATTACATAGGACTGAATTGCATCCACCGCGTCCAGCACGGCATTCATATCGGCAGGAGGGGCACCACGATACCCATTCAAAAGCGGAGCTATTTTAAGCTTTAACAGCGCGGTGCGGATGTCTGTTCGACTGGCGGGAACAAGCAGAGAATGGCTGTCGTTCAAGATCTCGGTCAGTGTACCACCTGCGGCCACGGTCAAAACATACCCATGCGCCGGGTCGTAGGTCACCCCGATCAGCAGTTCTGCCAACACATTTGTCAGCATCTCCTCGACCAAAAACTGATCTGTGGGCATTCCCTCAGCCGCGCTTTCCACCGATCTTTTGTCAGAAAGGTTCAGCGCCACTGCGCCTGCTTCGGTTTTGTGGGCGATGCCTTCGCCTTTCAGAACAACCGGGAAGCCAATTTCCTCGGCCGCTTCAGCCGCCGCAGCAGGCGAGGTGACGCGCATCGATTTGGGGACGCGCAACCCATGTTGCGCCAGAGAAGCCTTTGCATCGGCTTCGGATAGGATGTTTCCCTGATTGGGTGGGGGCGTCAGGAACAATGGGTCCAACGTAGGCTCGGGTAAGTTGGCCGCGATTTCAATCGCTGTCATTGCCGCCCCCATTCCCGAAAAAGGAACAATCCCGCGATCAATTAGCTGCGTCGCGATGGCCTCGGGCATGGTCTCGGGCAATGAAGCCAAAATGCCCATCGGTAGACCGCTTGCCGACTTGGTTGCAGCGACCGCTTCGATCACCTTGTCCCATTCCGGGCTTTCACAGCGATCGGTGCGCGGAAAGTCCAAAACCACCAACCCCAAAGACAGGTCCGATTGCATAAGCGCGGTGAAGGTCGCCGTCATGGCTGCCTCATCCCCCCAGATATACGTGTGGTAATCCAACGGGTTGGCCAGCGCGACCCTAGGGCCGAGGGCGCTACGCAGCCCGGCCAGTTGCCCCGAAGCAAGATCAGGGAATGAAATTAGACGATCATGCGCCGCATCAGCGATCAGGCTTGCTTCCCCACCCGAGCACGAAGCGGATGCAATCCGGTTTGAGGGCAGCGGGCCAGCCACATGAAGAAGCTTAAGCGTTTCCAGAAAACCAGAGAGGTCGTGCGCTTGTCCAATGCCCAGACGGGCCAGCAAGGCGCGAGCGCCCGCGTCGCTACCGGCAAGAGAGGCCGTGTGAGATATGGTGGCTGACTGTGCGTGATCAGATCGCCCGATCTTGAGGGCGATGATAGGCTTGCCAAGCTCGTGGGCGCGTCGGGCCAATGCCTCGAATGCGCGCAGATCTCCGACCCCCTCGATGTGCAGCCCAAGCGCCGTGACGCGGGCATCTTCCAGCAATGCTTGGCCGATCTCAGCCAGACCAGTCTGTGCCTGATTGCCCGCTGTGACCACGTAAGCCACGGGCAAACCGCGCTTTTGCATGGTCAAGTTGATCGCGATGTTGGAACTTTGGGTGATGATTGCCACGCCACGATCACACCGGATTGCACCGTGTTGGTCAGGCCAAAGGGCCGCGCCATCAAGCAGGTTCAAAAGCCCATAGCAGTTTGGTCCGATGATCGGCATGTCGCCTGCAGCAGACAACAGCGCCTCTTCCAGATGTTCACCATCCTCAAGCTCAGACTTCGCCTCGCGAAAGCCAGACGCAAAGCAGATCGCACCGCCTGCACCAGCCTTGGACAGGACTGCAACGGCTTCGATGGTGACGTTACGGTTTACACCAATGAAGCTGGCATCGGGGGGCGAGGGCAATGCCTCGATCGACGGGTAGGTGGCGACGCCGGAAACGTCGGTTTTCGTCGGGTGCACCGGCCAGATATCCCCCGTGAACCCGATCTTACGGCATTGCTCGATCACGTTGGTGCACCACGATCCGCCACCAATAACCGAGATAGAACGTGGGCGTAGAAGCCGATCTAGGCGGCTCATATTAAGCCCCAAGTGGCCGGAACAAGTCGCGGCTGATGATGTGGCGTTGGATTTCGGATGTGCCGTCCCATATGCGCTCGACACGGGCGTCGCGCCAGAACCGTTCGATGGGGAAGTCGTTCATAAGCCCCATACCACCAAAAATTTGCAGCGTGGTGTCGGTGACACGCGCCAGCATTTCCGAGGCATAGAGTTTGGCTGACGCGATCTCTCGGTTGGCCGGTAGGTCTTGATCCAATCGCCACGCACCAGAGAGGGTCAGCCAGTCGGCTGCATCAATCTCGGTGATCATGTCAGCGACCTGAAAACTGACGCCTTGGAATTTGGCAATGGGTTGGCCGAACTGCTTGCGTTCGGCGGCGTATTCCAACGCCATGTCAAAACAGCGACGCGCGCGGCCAACGCAGAAGGCGGCGACGGTCAGGCGCGTGGCATAAAGCCATTCGTTCATCACCGCAAAACCACCATCAACATCGCCCAAAACCTGCGTGTCTGGCAGGCGACAGCTGTCGAAATCCAGTACGTAATTTTTGTAGCCTTTGTGGCTGACCGAGGCATAGCCTTCGCGCACCTCAAAGCCCGGCGTGCCGCGATCCACAAGGAAACAGGTGATCCGTTTCTTGGGACCTTTAGGGGTTTCGTCCAAGCCTGTTGCGACGAAAACAATAAAGAAATCAGCATGTTCAGCGCCAGAGATAAAGTGCTTTGATCCGTTTACAACCCAGTCGCCACCATCGCGTACTGCCGAGCATTTCATACCCCGCACGTCCGATCCGGCGTCTGGTTCCGTCATGGCAAGCGCATCCATCCTCTCTCCGCGCACCGCCGGAAGAAGATACTTCTCGCGCTGCTCACCTTCACATGCCATCAGGATGTTTTGGGGGCGTCCGAAGAAATGGGTCAGCGCCATTGATCCCCGCCCAAGTTCGCGTTCTACAAGCGTGAAATCGAGGTGGGACAGGCCCGCACCGCCGACCTCTTCTGGAAAGTTACAGGCGTAAAACCCCAGATCCACGCATTTCTGTTTGATCTCCTGACCAAGCTCATGGGGCACTTGCCCGGTGCGCTCGACCATATCCTCATGCGGATAAATCTCGTTCTCAACAAAACTGCGCACGGTCGAAATGATCATCTCTTGTTCTTCAGACAGGCCGAAATGCATCAGGCATCTCCTTTGGCATGCAGGGCGGCGAGTGTCTCGACGCGGGCTTCGACATCCGCGCGGGGCGGGCAGGATTTGCGTGTGTTCAGGTCCACATGGAGCAGGAATTGGTCGCAGGTTGCTAGAAGTCCGTCATCAGATGCACGCTTCATTTCGTGCCAAAGGCGCAGCTTTTTGCCTGCGCCCAGCGTGACAGTGGTGTCCACATAAACCGCATCGCCCGCGTGGCATTCATCAATGTACTTGATGTTGGTTTCTGCGGTGAAATAGCTAAGACCCGAGGCGATGTAGTCCGCATCTGCCCCTACATGGATCATGATGCGGTCGGCGGCGTCCGAAAAGACTTGCCCATAGCGCCCTTCATTCATGTGGCCGTTATAGTCAGTCCAATCGATGGGCACGTCTCGTGCCACGGTGCGAATGGGCGTTTCATCCGCCATCGGGGGCCACAGCCCTGTTTCATGCTCGCGGATCACCCGACCCGCGCCAGACCCGTCGCCACGTGCTTTCAGGGCGCGCAACATGGACACAAGGTTGTCATCACGCAGGCGCTCCAGCTCACGGATCGACAAATGACCAGATTGCGCATCGGATTGGCCTGCGATTAGGTCCACAAGTTCATCTGTGAACTCAGGCACGTCCATCAGTTTGGTCCAAGGCCACGATAGGCAGGGACCGAACTGAGCCATGAAGTGTTTCATGCCAGCCTCTCCACCTGCGACGCGGTAGGTTTCAAACAGTCCCATTTGCGCCCAGCGAAGGCCGAAGCCCATACGGATGGCCTCGTCGATCTCTTCCGTGGTTGCAATGCCGTCTTTGACCAGCCACAACGCTTCGCGCCAAACGGCTTCAAGAAAGCGGTCGGCGATATGGGCGTCGATTTCCTTGCGGACCTTCAAGGGGTACATGCCGACGCTGCTAAGGATGTCGGCTGCGCGGGTGCAGGTGTCTGCGTCGCCGACCAGTTCAATCAACGGCAGAAGGTAGACCGGATTGAATGGGTGCGCGACGATTACATTTGCGCCTTTCTCGTTTAGTTCCGATGGTTTGAAGCCCGAAGTTGATGAGCCAATGATGGCACTTTCAGGTGCGAGGGCCGCGATGTCGGCAAACACTTTGTGCTTCAGCTCCAACCGTTCCGGCACGCTTTCTTGCACCCAATCCGCATCCGCGACGGCGTCGGCCAGATCAGCGTGATAGGTCAGTTTACCTTCCGTCGGCAGCGCGGTTTCATAAAGCCCCGGAAGCGCGCGGCGCGCGTTGGTCAGGACTTCGCTGATCTTGCGCTCAGCCTCGGGGTCGGGGTCGAACACCGCCACGTCCCACCCGTTCAATAGGAAGCGTGCAGCCCATCCGCCGCCAATCACACCACCACCAATAATCGCTGCTTTTTGTGTCATCTGTCTTTATCCAACTAGAGATTCTGTGTGGCCATCGACCGCCAAGGCTTGACCAGAAACCTTGCAACTGGCGTCTGACGCCAAAAAGATCGCCGTATCCGCCAGATCATCTGCCGTGACCCAAGTTTTCATTGCTACGCCAGTCACATAGCGTTCGCGCAGTTCTTCCGGGTCCAGCCCATGCGCTTCGGCTTCGCGGGTGATTACCCGTTCCATGCGGGGGCCTTCGACGGCTCCAGGGCAGAGCGCGTTCACGCGGATGCCATAGGGGCCGAGTTCGGAGGCCAGCGTTTTCATAAGCCCAATGACGCCCCATTTGGCCGTCGCGTAAGGAGAGCGCATTGGATAGCCCCAAAGTCCCGCCGTAGACGACGTTAGAAGCATGCTGCCGCTGCCCTGTTCCTTCATATGGCGTGCGGCCCAGCCGCAAGCCAAAAAGGCTCCGTCCAGATTGGCGGAAAGGCAGGCGCGCCAATCGTCCAGCGACAAGTCCTCGATCGCACCCGCCGGGCCACCTGTGCCCGCATTGGCGCAGAGCATATCGACGCCGCCCCAATCGCGATCCAGTTGGTTAAACAGCACCTGCATTTCGTCCGGGGCCGTGACATTGGCCGCAACCGAGATGACACCGGGTAGGGTGCTTGCCGTTTCTGCCAGCGCGTCCGCGTCCATGTCGCAGATCGCGACTTTGGCCCCTTCGGCATGGAACCGACGGGCGAAACACGCCCCGATGCCGCTGCCGCCGGCGGTAATCAGGACGCGTTTGCCTGAAAGTCCGCTCATACAGGGGCTCTTTTGGTCAGGCCGAGCTTATTGCGCACCTCTTCGGGGCCAATTACCCGTGCACCCATGCCTTCGATAATGCCGCGGGCGCGGGTCACAAGCTGTGCGTTGGTCGCAAGCTCGCCTTTGCCAAGCCACAGGTTGTCTTCCAGCCCAACACGTACATTGCCGCCGGCCAAAACTGCAGCGGCGACATAGGCCATCTGGTTGCGCCCAAGCCCGAACGCCGAGAATGTCCAATCATCCGGTACATTGTTCACCATCGCCATGAAGGTGTTCAGGTCATCGGGTGCACCCCACGGCACGCCCATGCAAAGTTGCACAAGGGCAGGGCCTTCCAAAACGCCTTCCTTGACCAGTTCTTTGGCAAACCAAAGGTGGCCGGTGTCAAACGCCTCGATTTCTGGCTTTACGCCCAGATCGGTCATCATCTGGCCCATCGCGCGCAGCATGCCGGGGGTGTTGGTCATGACATAGTTGGCCTCGGCGAAGTTCATTGTGCCGCAATCCAACGTGCAGATCTCGGGCAAACATTCGGCCACGTGGGCAACGCGTTCTTGCGCGCCAACCATGTCGGTGCCCGAAGCGTTCACGGGGAGGGGCGCATCTGTGGAACCAAAAACGATGTCCCCCCCCATGCCCGCCGTAAGGTTCAAGACCATGTCGACATCAGCGTCGCGGACACGGTCGGTCACCTCACGATAAAGCTTCAGATCACGCGAAGGGACACCGGTTTCCGGATCGCGCACGTGACAATGCACAACGGCTGCCCCAGCCTTTGCAGCCGCGATGGCGCTGTCGGCGATCTCTTTTGGGCTGCGCGGCACATGGGGTGACCGGTCTTGCGTTGACCCTGATCCGGTAACGGCACATGTGATGAATACGTCCTGGTTCATAGCGAGCGGCATCTTGGTCCCTCCTGATGCGGTGTTTCACCTGTTCATCACATGAGGAATTGACGGATGCTTCCGTGCGGAATTAGTTTGGATTATGCAGATTTGGTCAAAATCCGACTCCAAAACGCGGGAAATTGCGTTTCTCCTGTTCGACAGGTTCTCGAACCTTGCGCTTGCCAATCTTCTTGAACCGCTGCGGGCAACCAACACGCTGTTGGGCCGCGAGGCGTATCGCTGGCGCATTGTGACACCGGATGATGATGTGGCGCACACCTCAAGCGGGTTGCCGATTATGCCCACCGCGCGTATGGCCGAAATCGATAAGGGTGACGTGGTTTATGCTGTGGCAAGCTATGATCATATGCGCCACTCAAATGCGCATACCAGCAAGGTTTTGCGTGGTTTGGCGGGGCGGTTCGCATCCGTTGCAGGGGTTGATGCGGGTTGCTGGTTGTTAGGGGCGGCTGGGTTGCTGGATGGATATCGCGCAACCATTCACTTTGACTTGCAGGATGCCTTTGCCGAGCAGTTTACGGACATCGAAGTTGAGCGCGCGCGTTGGTTGCAAGACCGAGACAGGATCACCTGCAGCGGGGGGATGGCGGCGTATGAGCTGACCTGTGAGCTGATCGGACAGGATCATGGTGCCGCCATTCTGTTAGAGATCAACCAGATGTTCATGTCTGAAAACGCCACCGCGCCGCAGATTGTCGCGCGTGCACGGTCGGATCGTCGTGTAGATACATGTCTGCGCGCGATGGAAGCCAATATCGAAGCCCCTTTAACCATTCCCGCATTGGCGCAACTGGCAGGCTGTCGACAACGCGATCTTGAGGCGCGGTTTGAGCGTCATTTCGGGGCGTCTCCACGCAAAGTCTATCGACGTCTGCGGCTTAATGCTGCGCGGCGTATGTTGGAGGCGGGTGGGCTGTCGGTTGCGGAGGTCTCGCTTCGATCAGGTTATTCAGATGCCAGTGCTTTCGCTCGCGCGTTCCGGCAGGAATTCGGTTTGACCCCCATAGCCGTTGCGCGCGGTGAGCTGGTCAGGGCAGGGGTGTCACGCCGATAATTGCGCTGTGGAAATGTATGAGCAGCAGATAAACAACCACACCGATGAAGACACGTGCCACACCTGATTTGGTGACCGTGACATCGTGCGTGGTGTCTGCCAGTTGTTGCCAAGTTTCGACGCCCAGGAGCCTCTGATTGCGCTTGTCGATGATCCGTTTTCCTAGGAATGAAAAACTGGCGAATATGCCAAACAGGATCAAATGGGCAAGATTTCCATTGGGTACCAAATGGCCCAACGACCAGAGAAGCAACGCGGCCAGAAGTGGGTGGCGCACCCAGCCGACGATGCCCGCGGCACTTGGATCGAACTGATCATTGTTTCGCCCGCCGAAAGACAAAAGGTTCGGGCGCCCGATGGCCAGCGCCGCGATCACGACGGCACATCCCATTGCGAACAGCGTCACGTAGTTGTGCCAAGGTGCCCAAGGCCACAGCTCGACAAATGGGGCGCGTTTAGCGGCAATGATCACCATGGTTAGGGCTGCGATGGACAAGGCTGAGTAGCCGATCGTAAAGCCCGATTTTCCAATGCGCGCCACGACCTTTGCTTTGATCGCAGGGCGCACAGGAATTGAATGCGTCAGAAAAAACGCAATGATTGCAATCGCATATATGATCCAGTCGAACATGATCTGTATCCGAGGGGTGCGCCAGAAGGTGCGCTTCAATCAGGGTGTTATTAGGTTGCGCGGAACTCTTCAAGAAAGCTCGCACATCCTGTTAGCGCGGCGTAATCGTCAGTGACAAGCTTGATCGGAAACTGATCCAGAAACGGTCCAAAGCGGCCTTTGTCCTGCCAGGCGGATATGAAATCGGTCTGGTCCAGCCAAGGCGTGATGGCGCGGGACATGCCGCCGACCAGATAGATGCCTCCGAAGGGCAGAGTGGTCAGGGCCAGATCGCCCAGAACGGTGCCAAGAAAGCAGCAAAACAGGTTAATGGCCTCTTTTGCGGTCTGGTCGCCATCAGCGGCAGCTTGGAAAATCGTGGCCGAGGAGGCTCCGACCGGCAGGTCCGCGCGGTGGCAGAGCCAATCATGGCAATGGCCAAGTCCGCGCCCCGACAATGCGTCTTCGATGGCAGCATGCCCGAAACGATCGCGGGCGTATTCTGAGAAGGCAAACTGATCAACCGTGCTGGCCGGCAGGGTCGCGTGACCGCTTTCCGCAGGCGGAACAATACGGCCACTTGGCGTGTGATATGCCACAGCCGAGTTGAAGCCGGTTCCGATGCCCACCACAAGATGTGCCGAAACCGGGCCAGCGTCCGGACCCGCTTTCAAAGTTTCCATGTTTGAAGGGTCGACGCGCCCAATGGCATGCGCTTGCGCCTGAAGGTCATTCAGAACATGGGCATCTTCTGCACCCGTTGCGCCGGACAAAGCTGTGCAATCAATGGTCCAATCCAGATTGGTCAATCGTCCAGCCCCATCACGCACTGGACCTGCAATAGCGACTGCGGCCTGATCAAACGGCCCTGCAGAATGGGTATTCTGGTAAGCGATCAGAATATCTTCGAGGCTTTTATGATCTGCATTCGGATACTTCTGAATGCTGTCTGGCAGGATTTCCCCATCCCGAGAAACAGCGACACGTGTGTTCGTGCCGCCAACATCGGCAACAATGGCTTGATGGTGCATCAGCTTTTCAAGGCCTCTCTGATAGCGCTAAACGATGCCTTCGGATAACGATTTAATGTCGTCCAGTCCACATGTATCAGGCCAAATCTTGGGGCATAGCCTAAGGCCCATTCGTAATTGTCCAAAAGTGACCAAACGAAGTAGCCTTTGACCGGTACGCCTTGATCCAGCGCGCCTTGAACTTCGGTAAGGTGTTTGGTGAGGTAGGCAATGCGATCGGGGTCAGACAAAGGGTCACCCGAAAGCTCGGACACGCCCGCCATGCCGTTCTCTGTCACATAAATCGGAAGATCGCCGGTATACTCGCGCTGCATCATCGTCAGGAAGTGAGACAGACCTTGCGGATAAACCTCCCAATTCATGGCAGTTTTTGGCAAGGGACCTTCTACTTCGACCGTGGCAGGCCAAGGTGCGGCGCGGTCTCCCGCCGAGGGCGCAGTGTCATATAGCTTGCGCGTATAGTAGTTCAGCCCAATCCAATCGATCGGTAGCGTAATGATGTCAAAATCGTCTTGCCATCCATTTGGCAGATGCGCTTCTAATCCGTTCAAAACCTCGTCCGGATAGCACCCCTTGGTGATGCCAGACAGGAAGAAGTGATTGTAAATGGCGTCCTGAACCTGTGCCGCTTTTTGCGCGCCCTCAGATGCAGTTGCCGGGGCTGCGAACTCCATATTGCAGACAGCGCCCAGGTTTTGCATTCCTAGCCCGCGCATGACTTGAGTGGCGCGCCCGTGCGCGAGCAATACGTGATGCATGGCCCGAGCAGTGGCGCGTATGTCGCGGATTCCGGGGGCGTGGGCCCCTTCGAAGTGGGACAGCCAGGACACGCACCACGGTTCGTTGATGGGGGCGGCTGACCATACACGATCTCCGATGCGCGACATGATCACTTCGGTATAATCCGCAAACCAGTTGGCAATGTCGCGATTGCGCCAGCCACCAAGGTCTGACAGGGCCGAAGGCAGCTCCCAATGATAAAGCGTTGCGGCCGGTTTGATGCCGCGTTCCAGCAGGCCGTCGACCAAACGATCATAGAAATCAAGGCCTTGAGTATTTGCCGTACCGCGCCCTTCGGGAAGAACACGTGCCCAGCTTGTCGAGAACCGATAGGCATCAAATCCCGCCGCTTTCAGCAGGTCCAGATCTTCATCAAGCCGGTGTAGGTGATCGCACGCAATCGCGCCGTTTTCAGAGCCAGCTACATTTCCCGGCGTCGCGGCGAAGTCATCCCAATGGGTGCGACCGGCCCCACCTGCGGCGTGACCTTCAATTTGATAGGCCGAGGTTGCGGCCCCGAACAGGAAGTCTGGTGGAAAATCCGAGCGATGTGGCAGCATCTGCGGTGATCCTTCAAGTTTGGATATGAAAAGTGTTTGGTTAGTCTCGGCTCATCGGACCTGTGGACATCCCGAGCATCAGTTCTGCCTCCAACAAGACCTCGGTCGGGCTGTCTTTGCCGTTGATGATGTCGATCAGCATTTGCGAGGCGCGCCGCCCGGCCTCGCGGACCGACGAGCGCGTAGCGGTGTAGACAGGGATGTCCTTGCCGTTTCGGAAATAGCTGAGATCATCATCATAGGTGATCAGCGACACGTCGCGGCCTATGGTCAAGCCAAGCTCTTCAATGCCTCGTCGTACCCCAATGGCCATGATCATCGAGCTGACGAGGATCGCGCTTGGTGGATTGGGTTGCGCCAAAAGGGACCGGGTCAGATCATGCCCCTGCGCTTCGGTCATTTCGCCTGAGAACATCAAGTCTGGATCCGATGCGACGCCCCGGGCCGCGAGGGCTGCTTCGTATCCCGCGCGTCGTCTGGCGGCAAAGTCCATATGCTCAAGACCGTTCAAAAGCGCGATGCGCTTGTGGCCTAGATCCAAAAGCAGTTCGGTTGCCCGTTGGAAGGCGCGGGTGTTGTTTACATCGACCCAAGCATAGGGCGCAGTGGCGTTCGAACTGCGCCCGTGCACCACGTAGGGAATTCCTAGTTGGTTCAACAAGGGAATACGTTGATCGTTCAGCGTGGGCGCGTGGATGATTAACCCGTCCACATTTCGCTTGGTCGCGAAGCTGCGATAGGCCAGTTCCTCGTCATCATCTGACACGACAGACAGCAGCATGTCATACCCGTTTCTTGAATAAACCTCGCCCGCTCCGGCGGTGAAGTCCGCGAATACCGGGTTCACCATTTCATGCTTGGCACTAATGGGGATGACATGCCCAATGGCCATCGCACGCCCCGTGGCCAGTGCCCGGGCGCGGGTGTTGGGGGCATAGCCATGTGCGCGTGCCGCAGCCGAGACTTTCTTTCGCGTGGCTTCGGAAACCTCAGGGTAGCCGTTCAATGCCCGGCTTACCGTGGTGGGTGAAAGTCCAAGAAGGTTCGATAGTTCTTTCAGAGTCATCTATTCGATATCCAAAGCGGTTTGGCCGTTGCTAATGGCCGTAAAGAGGCATGATCCTTAATAAGCTATTCCTGAGATGCCTAACATGTAAAGGTAAAAAGCCGAATTTATGATTGCGCTAACATTGCTGTTGACAGGAATCGGCTAAGAGGTAACTCTGAGGTATTCAAAGCGCTTTGGATAAACGTGATCCTTGGCGTGGGTCAGGCTTTTCTGGCCAAACCATCATCACTTTGATGAAATGTCGTGGGAGGACATTATGAAAAACGTGTTTTACGCAAGCGCTGCCGCGCTGGCCGTGTCGACGGGTGCTGGCTTTGCCGATGGTCACCTGAAGTTCGCTCCGGGCGAGGGCGATTTTACTTGGACAAGCTTTGATGAGCTGAAATCGATGGACCTTTCCGGGGAAACCATCTCGATCCTTGGGCCGTGGCTTGGTCCAGATAAGGAACTTATTGAAAGTGTGATCCACTATTTCGAAGACGCCACCGGCGCGGATGTTCAGTATTCCGGGTCCGACAGCTTTGAGCAGCAGATCGTTATCGACGCCGAAGCAGGAAGCGCGCCGAATATTGCGGTGTTCCCGCAGCCGGGTCTTGCGGCTGATTTGGCATCCAAAGGGTTCCTGACACCTTTGCCAGCAGGCACGGATGATTGGGTGCGTGACAACTATGCTGCCGGGCAAAGCTGGGTGAATCTTGGCACCTACGCAGGCAAGGGCGGCGAGGCCGCGCATTATGGGTTCTTCTACAAAGTCGATCTAAAATCACTGGTTTGGTACGTGCCTGAAAATTTCGAAGACGCGGGGTATGACATTCCGGGCTCGATGGAAGAACTGAAGACCCTGACCGATCAGATTGTGGCTGATGGCGGTGTGCCTTGGTGTATTGGTCTGGGATCAGGCGGGGCAACTGGTTGGCCTGCGACGGACTGGGTCGAAGATATGATGCTGCGCATCAACACCCCTGCGGATTATGACGCTTGGGTTGCCAATGACCTGAAGTTCGACGATCCGAAAGTCGTTGCTGCAATAGAAGAGTTTGGCGCTTTTGCCCGCAATGACGCCTATGTCTCGGGTGGATCGGGTGCTGTGGCAACAACCGACTTCCGCGACAGCCCACAAGGCATGTTCGCGTCACCGCCGCAGTGCTACATGCACCGTCAGGCCAGCTTCATTCCAAGCTTCTTCCCGGAAGGCACCGAAGTGGGTGTGGATGCGGATTTCTTCTACTTCCCATCCTATGAAGGCAAGAATCTGGGCAAACCAGTTCTAGGTGCGGGTACTCTTTGGGCGATCACCGCCGACAGCAAAGGGTCACAGGCGTTCATGGACTTCCTGAAATCGCCGATTGCACATGAAATCTGGATGGCTCAAACCGGCTTCCTGACCCCGCATAAGGGTGTGAACACCGGCGTCTATACAGATCCGACCGTTGCAAAGATGAACGACATTTTGCTGAATGCAGATACGTTCCGATTTGATGGGTCTGACCTGATGCCGGGTGCCGTTGGCGCTGGCGTCTTCTGGACAGGCATGGTGGACTATGCAGGTGGCAAGGATGCCGCTGAAGTTGCTGCGTCGATCCAATCGACCTGGGACTCGATCAAGTAAGGATTGTAGTCAATCCAATTCCCCCGGCGATCCGTTCGCCGGGGTTCTGTTCCAGATCGGCTGGTAGGAGGGGAACATGCAACAAGCACTGTTCGCGGTGGCGACAATCATCATTGGTGTATTCGGCTGCGTCGCATATTTCTATTTTTCCAATGTTATTCTGGATCGGCTGTTGCCTGCCAAGGGCCCAAATGCCGGGCGCAACATCAATCGGACGAACGCGATCCGCCCTTGGTTGTTTCTCTTTCCCGCCTTGGCCATTCTGTCGATTTACCTTCTCTACCCGGTGTTCTCGACCTTTTTCCTATCCTTGCGGGACAGCGATGGTCAGTTCATCGGCGCGGGCAACTATGTCTGGCTGGCTGGGGACGAGAAATTTCGCGAAAGCCTACTTAACAATCTGCTTTGGCTGCTTGTCGTGCCAGCAGCCTCGACCTTTTTTGGACTGGTTGCGGCGGGACTTACGGATCGCATTAAGTGGGGGCAGGCTGCACAAAGCCTTGTTTTCATGCCAATGGCCATCAGTTTTGTCGGCGCAGCAGTGATCTGGAAGTTCATTTATGACTATCGCGGGGACAATCAGGGCGAACAGATTGGCCTTTTAAACGCCATTGTCGAGATGTTCGGGGGTGACCCGCAGGCGTGGATCACGCTGCCATTCTGGAACAACTTCTTCCTGATGGCGATCCTTGTCTGGAATCCAGACCGGCTTTGCCATGGTGATCCTGTCAGCCGCCCTGAAAGGCATCAGTGAAGAAACGATCGAGGCTGCGTATCTGGACGGGGCAAGCCCGCTGCAAGTCTTCTTCAAGATCAAGATCCCACAGATTTGGGGCACGATTGCAGTGGTTTGGACAACAATCACCGTGACCGTTTTGAAAGTTTTCGACATCGTTTTTGCCATGACCAACGGCCAATGGGGCACTCAGGTTCTGGCCAATCTGATGTATGACTGGATGTTCCGCGGATCACCTGATTTCGGTCGCGGGTCTGCCATTGTGGTGGTGATCATGCTTCTAGTCACGCCTGTGATGGCCTGGAATATCTACAACGCACATAAGGAGTCACGCTGATGGATATGGCAGGAGGCAAATCCCGCCTGACATGGGCGGTCAATCTATCGGCTGCTGTGCTGGTGCTGCTCTGGATCATCCCGACGGTCGGGTTGTTTATCAGTTCGTTCCGGGATCGCGATGCCATTTCGACCTCGGGCTGGTGGACGGCTTTGTCTGCCTCTGAAAAGAACGTGATTGAACGCGCCTTGGCCCCCGGTGAGGCTGTGCAAGAAGGTGATATCTGGGTGATTGAAGGGCGCGTGCTTGAAGGTCAGGGTACGACCATCACTGCATTCGGCATCACGTCAAAAGAACCCGAAGCCTTTAAACCGGGCGAGACAGCGACCCACGCGCGGGGCCAGTCCATCACGGTTGGGGCCGATGGGACCTACCGTATTGAATATCCGGAAGAGCCGTCGGGAAAGCGCGGGCAACGGTTGTTTGTCAGGGCGGAAACGCCACCGGGGTTCACATTGGACAATTACCGAGAGGTTTTGTTTGCCGAAGGCATGGGGCGGTCGCTTCTAAACACGCTTACCGTGACCATTCCGGCAACGATCATCCCCGTGCTAGTGGCCGCCTTTGCGGCCTACGCGCTGGCTTGGATGGAGATGCCGGGCCGCGCGCTTTTGGTGGCCGCCGTTGTTGGCCTGTTGGTTGTACCTCTTCAGGTCGCGTTTATCCCTCTTTTGAAACTTCATATCGGGGTCGGGCTGGGGAAGGGCTATCTGGGCATATGGCTGGCGCATACGGGGTTCGGATTGCCATTGGCCGTGTTCCTTTTACGAAATTATATGGTCGGTCTTCCGGGCGAAATCATCGAAAGCGCCCGTGTGGACGGCGCCACAGACTTTCAAATCTTTCGCCGCATCATCCTGCCCCTGTCGTTCCCGGCGCTCGCATCCTTTGCGATCTTCCAGTTCCTTTGGGTCTGGAATGACCTTCTGGTCGCCAAGGTTTTCCTTGGCACCGGCGAGGATCAGGTGGTCATGACGGGCCGGATCGTTGATCTGTTGGGATCACGCGGTGGCGATTGGGAGATTTTGGCCGCTTCAGCCTTCATCTCGATCGCAGTGCCGATTTTCGTTTTCTTCTCACTCCAACGCTATCTAGTGCGCGGCCTGTTGGCCGGTTCGGTCAAAGGGGGCTGAAAAATGAACGCAACCGTTTCCCAAAAAGACATGACACATCTGACCAAAGACCCCGATTGGTGGCGCGGTGCCGTGATCTATCAGGTCTATCCGCGCAGCTTTCAGGACGACAATGGCGACGGCATTGGTGATCTGGCTGGAATTGCCCGGCGCTTGCCGCATATCGCGTCGTTGGGGGTGGATGCGGTCTGGATCTCGCCTTTCTTCAAGTCTCCGATGAAAGACTTTGGGTATGACGTGTCAGACTACTGTGATGTCGATCCGATGTTTGGATCATTGGCCGAGTTTGATCAGCTGATCAGCGCGGCGCATGGCTTGGGCTTGAAAGTGATGATCGACCTTGTGCTCAGCCATACATCGGACCAGCATCCGTGGTTTGGCGAAAGCCGGCTTGATCGTCAGAATGCACGGGCCAATTGGTATGTCTGGTCTGATCCGAAACCGGATGGCACGCCCCCGAACAACTGGCTGTCGATTTTTGGCGGCTCTGCGTGGCAGTGGGATGGAAAACGGCAGCAATACTATCTGCACAACTTCCTGACCTCACAACCTGATCTGAATTTCCACGAGCCTCAGGTTCAGGACGCATTGCTGGACGTCGCGCGGTTCTGGTTAGAGCGCGGTGTGGATGGGTTCCGGTTGGATACGATCAACTTCTATACGCATGACGCGCAATTGCGCGACAACCCGCCTCTGGCCCCGGAGGATCGCAACAGCTCGATCGCGCCAGCAGTGAACCCGTACAATCATCAAGAGCACCTTTATGATAAGAACCGCCCGGAAACGCTTGATTTCTTACGCAAACTGCGGGCGATGATGGAGCCTTACGGGGCTGCTGCTGTGGGCGAAGTTGGTGATGCACAGCGTGGGCTTGAGATCATGGGCGACTACACCCGTGGCGATGATTTGGTGCAAATGTGCTATGCGTTTGAGCTGCTTTCCGGTGAACAACCGGATGCAGCGCGGGTTACGGAAGTTATGAACAAAGTTGCCCAAGTGGCGTCTGATGGATGGGCCTGTTGGGCGTATTCCAACCATGATGTCGCCCGTCACGCGACCCGTTGGGCCTTGTCGGAGGACGCGCAGCGCCTGTTTGCCACCCTTATGATGTGTTTGCGCGGTTCAGCCTGCATCTATCAGGGCGAAGAGCTTGGGTTAAGCGAGGCCGAGGTCGCATTTGAAGACCTGCAAGACCCGTATGGCATTGAATTCTGGCCCGAGTTCAAAGGGCGTGACGGATGTCGCACTCCTATGGTTTGGTCCGCGGATGCGCCGCAAGGCGGGTTTTCATCATCTAGTCGCACGTGGTTGCCTGTCGCGTCTGAGCACATTCCGATGGCCGTTGATCAAGCCGAAGCGCGGCCGGACGCTTTGATCCATCACTACCGTCAGGTGATTGCGCTGCGCCGCGCGCATCCAGCCTTGTCTAAGGGCGAGATGGTGAACCTTGAAGCTAACAATCAGATGTTGCGCTTTGAGCGGCGATACGGATCAGAACGTATTCTGTGCCAGTTCAATTTTGGTGACACACCGTCAAAGGCAGATCGCCCGGACGGAAACTGGAGCGTTTTGTTTGGCCATGATGGGGATCAAATCCCTGCTTGGGGCGTTGCAATTTTGAAGATGGAAGAGGTGTAGTCATGGCCAATCTGAAACTGACAGATGTTGGTAAAAACTACGGCGCAATCAACGTCCTGAACGATATTGATCTGGATATTGAGACCGGTGAGCTGATCGTCTTTGTTGGCCCCTCTGGCTGCGGGAAATCGACGCTGTTGCGCATGATCGCAGGGCTTGAGAAGATCACCGAGGGCGAGTTACAGATTGACGGGCAGGTGGTCAATGATGTGCCGCCAAGCCAGCGCGGGATCGCGATGGTGTTCCAGTCCTATGCGCTTTATCCGCATATGACGGTGCGCGACAACATGGCGTTCGCGTTGAACATTGCAAAGAAACCGAAGGCTGAAATTGACGCCGCCGTCGACAAGGCGGCCCACGCGTTGCAGCTTGGACCGTACCTCGATCGCTTGCCCAAAGCCCTGTCTGGTGGGCAACGTCAACGCGTGGCGATTGGCCGTGCGATTGTGCGTGACCCCAAGGTCTATCTGTTTGACGAACCACTTTCCAATCTTGATGCCGCCTTGCGCGTCGCAACCCGGATTGAGATTTCTCAGTTGAAAGAGGCGATGCCGGAAAGCACCATGATCTATGTGACCCATGATCAGGTCGAAGCGATGACGCTGGCCGATCGCATCGTGGTGCTGGCCAACAAAGGGATCGCCCAAGTGGGCAGCCCGCTTGAGCTGTACGAGAACCCGCGCACCGAATTTGTGGCGCAGTTCATCGGTTCGCCCGCGATGAACCTGTTGCCCGGTAAGATCACCGCGACGGGTGCGCAAACGCAGGTGACCTTGGATGCTGGTGGCGTGGCGATGACCAAGATCGCGACCACGGACGCGGATATGGGTAAGACCGTCAATCTGGGCATTCGGCCAGAGGATTTCGTACTGGCTGATGGGGACGCCATCTTTGAAGGCGCGGTCGAGATCGTCGAGGCTCTCGGCGAAGTGTCGCTCCTGTATCTTCCTGCAAATATGTCAGTGGGCGAGGGCGCAGACAGCGCCAATCAAACCCACCTGATTGCCAAGCTGCCCGGCATCCATGCCGACCTGAAAGGGCAGACCGTTCGGCTGACTGCGGATTCTTCCAAGCTACAGTTATTCGCAGGTGGCTTGTCGATGCGCCTCTAAGACGAGGTGACCCGCTCCGCATCATTCAAATCGGCAAATTAGGTTGCATGGTGATTTGTCCATCCGGCTTGCCCATCTGCGCCTCGGTTGCTATTGCGAGGGACAAGTTTTCGGACAGGGGAATGACCCATGCGGGCAGAGGCACAAAGCAACGTAGACGCCATCGAAAAGTCGCTGGCGCTGTTGCGTCAACGGATCGGTTGGGAAACTGCTGAACATCGCCTTGAGGAATTCAACGCGATGACCGAAGACCCTGATCTGTGGAACGATCCAGAGCGTGCCCAAAAGCTGATGCGCGAGCGTCAGTCACTGCTCGACAGCGTGAATGGCTATAAAGCCATGGCGCAAGATATGCAGGACAATATTGACCTGATTGAACTGGGCGAGATGGAAGAGGACGAAGAGGTCGTGTCAGAGGCCGAAGACGGCCTGAAGGCCCTTGTCAAGAAAGCCGCTGCCGCCGAGCTGGAAGCGCTGCTTGATGGGGAAGCGGATTCAAATGACACGTTTCTTGAGATCAACTCGGGCGCCGGCGGCACCGAAAGCTGTGACTGGGCGTCGATGCTGGCGCGCATGTATGTCCGCTGGGCTGAAAAGCAAGGCTATAAGGTCGAGCTTCAGTCTGAAAGCGCGGGCGAAGAGGCGGGGATCAAATCTGCCGCGTATAAAATTTCAGGCCACAATGCCTATGGTTGGCTGAAGTCTGAATCAGGTGTGCACCGTCTGGTGCGGATTTCTCCTTATGACAGCGCCGCAAAGCGCCATACCTCGTTCAGCTCGGTCTGGGTCTATCCTGTGGTCGATGACAACATCGAGATCGAGGTGAACCCGTCAGACATCCGCATCGACACCTACCGGTCATCGGGGGCAGGTGGTCAGCACGTGAACACGACGGATTCGGCTGTGCGGATTACCCACATCCCGACCGGGATCGTCACGACCAGTTCGGTGAAGTCACAGCACCAAAACCGGGACATTGCCATGAAGGCGCTGAAATCGCGCCTTTACCAAATGGAATTGGACCGCAGGAATGCCGCGATCAACGAAGCCCATGAAAACAAGGGTGACGCAGGCTGGGGCAATCAGATCCGGTCCTATGTTTTGCAGCCCTATCAGATGGTCAAAGACTTGCGCACCGGTCACGAGACGTCAGACACCAAAGGTGTTCTGGACGGTGATTTGAATGCGTTCATGGCGTCGGTGCTGGCGCAAGACGTTGCTGGTAAATCACGCGCCGAGGCGAATTTGGACGACTGAAACGGGTAAGTGAAAGCGACCTATGGCCGCTTTCTTGGTCTGTTGCTTAGCCGTCGATCCGCGCGCCCATAATTGCAATGGCCTGTTGGTAAACCGTCGCAGCATTCCACTGTTTGATGACTTTGAAGTTTGGTTGGCCTTCTTGGTAACCTTTGCCGGGTTTCCAACCTTTCTTGCGCAGGAAATTTGCGGTCGAGGCCATGGCGTCCGCTAGATTGTAAAGGTCAACACGCCCATCTCCAGAAGCATCGATGCCATATTTGTAGGCGTTGCCGGGTAGAAATTGCGTGTGGCCAAGCTCTCCATGCTTCGCGCCGCGTGTATTGCCCGTGATCGTTCCTTGATCCACCAGCTTCAATGCGCCAATGGCATGCGGTTTGAAGAAATTCGAACGGCGGCAGTCATAGGCCAGAGTTGTGATTGCTGACACGACAGGCGTGTTGCCCATGAACCCGCCGAACCCGGTCTCCATCCCGTGGATGGCCAACAGCACGCCTGCGGGCACGCCAAAACGCTTTTCGAGCGAATTGTAGAAGCTGGGACTTTTGGCTAGACGTTTTCGCCCTTGAGCTTCAATCGTCGTCGCACCACGGATCTGCATGAATTTCGACAGTGAGTAGCGGAAAGATTTTTGGTTCCGATCGGCGCTGATTGTAGCGGACGAATACTTCGCTGATGCCAAAGCCAGAAGTCCGCGTTTTCCAACACCTGCTTTCTTTGCTTCTTTGGCGAAGCCGGCTTTCCAGGCTTCAAACCCGGAAGATGTGTTTCCGCAGCTTGCAGCCGCCGCAGCGCCTGATGTCAGGCATATGGTGTATCCAATAATGATTAGTTTTCTAAGAAAAGGCATTCTCAAATCCTTGTCACTCAATGCGATGGCGCATCCCGAGCGAATTTTGATGTTCAAGACAGCGCCAAATATACTGGTTTCTACGAAAGCCTGTAGAACGCCCGTTGGTCAAGGCCTAGTTCATTGCTGTGATATGCACGTATCGGGCCACGTCGATGTGAAAAATCTCATATGAACGGGCACTTAACGCGTGCACGAACTTGACGGAACGCAATCCAACGGCAACACTCGTTTTACGCGCGAACATCACAGTAAGACACGAGCAGGGAGGAGTCATGTCTGACGCAACTCATTTGGAGGCCTCGGCGCCACCAGATATCCAACTCATATCTTTCGCAGATATAATCGCGGCTTTGAACGCAGGAGCCCGAGATTTCGCGCGAGCGCCCGCCTATGGGCTTTTCTTCGCGGCCTTTTACGTCGTGATGGGCATCGTAATTTACCTTCAGCTAGATGTGCTGGATCAAAGCTATTGGATTATCCCGGTTGGGCTTGGATTTCCCTTGCTTGCACCGTTCCTGGCGGTCGGCTTGTATGAAGTCAGTCGCCGCCTAGAAAAAGGCGAGGCTTTGGACTGGGCGCAGGTGCTTGGTGTGGTCTTCAATCAGAAGGACCGACAGTTTCCGTCGATTGCCATGGTCATCATTATGATCTTCATGTTCTGGGTGTTCGTGGCCCATCTGGTTTTTGCAATCTTCATGGGGCTAGAGCCGCTTACGAACATCACATCAAACTGGCAAGATGCGCTTTTGAACCGCAATGGCATCACCATGCTGGCTGTGGGAACAGGGGTCGGTGCGTTCCTGTCCTTTTGCCTGTTTTCGTTGACGGTCACCAGTTTGCCCATGCTTCTGGACCGAGAACTCGATTTCATCACTGCGATGATTTATTCGTTCCAGTCGGTGCTGCAGAACCTTGTACCCATGTTAACATGGGGTGTGATCGTTTCGGTCTTGATGGTTCTTGGAATGCTGCCGTTCTTTCTTGGTCTCTTCATCGTTCTACCCGTACTGGGTCATTCGACCTGGCACCTTTATCGAAAAGTGATGAAGTTTGATGACTGACACTGCAGTTATCAAAATGAAAAAAGGCCGCCTTCAAGGGCGGCCTTTTCTTTAGGTGTTCCGGAAAACAGAAGCTGTATCAGCCCTTTTCGGCAGGAGCCGGGGGAGGGGTCTTTTTCGCACCTGTAGAAAGCGGATCGTCCTGACGTTGGACTGTGCCTTCGAAATGCGCACCGCTTTCGATTGCGATGGTTTTATGAATGATGTCACCTTCGACGCGCGCAGTTGCGGTTAGGCGTACCTTCAAGCCACGCAAGCGGCCGATGATACGACCGTTGATCACAACGTCATCACCGATGACTTCGCCACGTACGGTGGCGCCTTCGCCAACGGTCAGCTGGTGGGCGCGAATGTCGCCCTCGACAGTGCCTTCCACGATGATGTCACCGGTTGATTTGACGTTGCCTTTGATGACGAGGTCAGACGACAGGGTCGATGCTGGGGGCTTGGCTTTCGGAGTAGCGGACGGCACGGGCGGTGTGGACGCCTTGGGCGGGATCGCCGGCTTGTCTGCAGCGGGAGCCGCCGAGGTGGAGTCCTGTCCGCCGGCTTTGGGGCCGGGCTCGTTGATCTTGCTTTTAGAAAACATCGCGTGCTGCCTTGATATAGATCATGGGGTTGATCGGACGTCCGCCAACGCGCACTTCATAGTGAAGATGCGGCCCGGTAGAGCGCCCACTGTTTCCAATATCACCAATTCGCTCTCCGCGCGAGACCCTTTGTCCTTTACGCACGTTCATGCGCGACAAATGGGCATAGCGGGTTTCGATGCCGAATTCGTGTCTGGATCTTGATAAGCCGCCCATAGCCCGAGGACCAGGCGGCGTGAACGACCACCCCATCAGCCGGTGCATAGACCGGTGTGCCGATAGGGGCGGCGAAATCTGTGCCATTATGCATGCGGCCCCAGCGTGACCCGAAACCCGATGTGAAACGGAAACCGGACTTCACAGGCATGCCAAAGGGCATTTTCTGAGCGGCGATGCGATAAAGGTTCATGCGATCCAGCTCGCCGAGAATGCGGTTTGCACGCTCGGTGTCAGCATCCGGAGCGCCACCGCTTGTGGACAGGATCAACGGGGTCAGGGGACCACCTTGACCAGAATAGCCGCGGCGAATTTGACCAATAATGTTGTCAACGGACATGCCGGATTTCGCGAACATCTTGTCCAGAGGCTCAAGCGAGATGGTGACGGCGTCTTCAAGCTGACGGAAGATTTGGTCATTGCGCTCTTCGCGCAAGCGGGCCTCGTACATCATGTCTTGGGCAAAACGCTCGGCTTCTTCTGCATTTGCCGCAACTTGGTCACGTTGTGCAGCTGTGCGAGCAAGTTCTTCGGTCATGAAGGTCAATGTCGCATTGCCGCTGGCCGATGCAACGCTGGTAGGTGCCTTCTCGGCGTTTTCACGGGCCTCGGCCAGAACCTGTTCAAGGCTACCGTTCGCCTGATCTCGTTCACCGATGGTGCGACGCAGTGTTGACTGAATGACGCCGATTCCGGTTTCGAGTTCACGACGACGTTCTTCTGACGCCAAAAGCTCGCTTTGCATTTCGGAAATTTCGGACAGCGCCAAGTTGAAACGCTTCTGAGCTGCGATGGCTTCAGAGGTTCGGGTGTCGCGTTCTTCAGACAAGGTCTGGACGCGTTGTTCGTAGAGAATTTTATCGCGCTGTGCCTGATCGCGCAGATTGCCAGATCCGATGGAATCCATCAGCAAAACAGCAGTTGCGATGATCGACCATGCAAAGAAGGCAGCAGAGCCTGTCCAGCCAAGCGCCTGCGTTAGCGGCGAAAGGCGGATGAAGCGCGTGCCTTCTTCAGATCGCAAGAAGAGTCTCTGCTCGGGGAATATCCGCTCGAGCAGGTGATTGGTCTTCGTGATCAGTTGGTTATGCAATGCGCAATCCCCAGTCTCGTCCCTAAATCCCTAGCTGCGGCGGATGAGTGCTCTTGCAGGCATGCCGACAGACCCGAGGTGCTTAACGTGGCGATTTCATTCGCGCAAGAAAATTTGGAAATTTCATAGGCTTGTCGGAGCAAAACGGGCGATTTTATGCCGACCTGTTGCGATTGAGTTGGGTTTGATGTGGTCGGGAATTCCAGTCCTACAACATCTGGTATCAGCAGGCCATGAGAAACTCTCGCGAAACGCGAAAGCCCCGGCCTCAGCTGGGGGTCCCTCGGGCTTTGTCCGGGGTTTCGTCGGCAAGCGGCCAATAGAAGTCGGGAGGGATTCCTGCCTCGGCGCGCTTTTCCTCGTTGAAAGGGGGTTTCAAAGCGCCGTGGAAGTATTTTCGAACCAAAGTGTGGAACGTATCTTTCGGGTCAAGTTCATGACGTCCACACAGGAAATGGAACCATTTAGAATCCATAGGCAACATGACCAACTTCTTCGGCATAGATCACCTCAAGCGCTGTCACGGTGTCGGGCAAATCCGCTTTGCGGAAGACCTCGATCATACCCGGGGTGACGTCTAATCCGCGCGCTTCCAACACCATTGGAACAACAGCAAGGCGGCCCAGGATGTCGTCCGCGGTATCTTCGGCAGCGCGCCACATTCCTGCATGAGCCGGTAGCGCGCCGTAATGGCTATCAAGGGCTTCAAGACAGTCGGATACCAGATTGAAATGCTTGGCTTCTTCATCTGCAGCCTTCACCCAGTCATCATAGAATCCCAAAGGCATTTTGGTGTCGGTGAAACGCGCGATGAGGTCCCAGTGCAGGTCCACGGCATTCAGCTCGATATGCGCAACCGCATGAAGAAGCGCGATCTGACCCGGACGGGAGCCGGGGCGTCGACGCGGGACGTCACGTGGATCTTTAAGCTCTGGCTTGTCTGGGCGCGCCGGGAATTCCGGGGGAGTGGCTTGCCCGATAATTGCCCCGCGTTCATCAAGGGGCGAGGTGATCTGCCCTGCCTCACGTGCCGCGAACCAAGCGCTGGCATAGGACCGGGCAAGGGCCGTTTTCTGTCGACCATCAGCAGTGCGAAGCACTTCGTTGGCCATTTCAGCCAAGGGTTTGAGCGGGTTGGTCATGCGCCACCCACCAAAGCACGCGCTTCAGCCAGTACGGCTTCGGCGTGTTCTTTGACTTTCACTTTTGTCCAAACCTGTGCAATCCGACCGTCTTCCCCAATCAGGAACGTCGTGCGGGTGATGCCCATATAGGTGCGGCCATAGTTCATCTTCTCACCCCAAGTGCCGTAACGCTCGCACACGTCGCCATCTGCGTCAGACAAAAGCGGAATGCCAAGCGCGTGCTTGGAGCGAAAGTTCTCGTGCCGTTTTAAGCTGTCTTTTGAGATGCCAAATACATGCACGCCCAGCTTTTGAAAGTCTGGCAGAAGAGATGTGAAATCAATTGCTTCTGTGGTGCAGCCCGGTGTGCTGTCCTTTGGATAAAAGAACAAAACGACCGGTCCTTTTGGCAATTCAGTAAGGGTGATGGGCTCGCCACCGTCCTGCGGAAGGGTGAAATCCGGCGCGATGTCGCCAATTGCGGACATAGTGTGGGTCATGTTTCTGGAAATCCTTCCGTCTAACGGTTAGAGCCAAAGCAGGTCCTGGCACCGGATTGTGTGTTGATCCGGCAAAGAGGTGATCTGCCGTAGAGGGCGCAGGCCGAATATGTAGGGAAAACTGAGCGTAAGCCGGTATTCAGGTCTTTCGCCGTCCCCAAGTTTTGGGCAGAATGATTGAAAACACAGGGGGCTGCAAGGGCCGGACTGACAGGCACAATGACCAGTGATGAAAAGCCAGACGTAGAACCAAATGATGGGCCCCGCAAGGATGGCGCGCAGGGCAAGGCGTTGGACACAGAGGTCTTGGATCACGACGCGGATCAGGCGGACGATACGCCCTCGGATGAGATTTCAATAGAGGAAGCCGAGGCCGCAGTTCTGGCGGCCAGCGCGCGAAGGTTACCCCTGCGCGGATTGATCGCGCAAGCCTTTCGGAAAATTGGGACGCCCCGGAGGAAAGAAAGCTTGGTCAAGCGCGACCAGTCAAAGTCTGATGACAAGACACATGCGCGCAAGTTCACCGTGCCACGCCTGCGCCGCCCAAAGCTTTCCCGTTCAACTCCTCCTCTCGATGTTGTTCCGTCTCGCGACGTTCCAAATACGGATACACCCGAGGTTTCGGTCCCCACGCCTCGTCGCAAAACACCGCGAAAGCTAAAGCGACGTTTGGGCGTTTGGTCCGTGTTTTTGATCGGTGCTGCGGCGCTGTTTTTGGTTCTGGTGTCGATGTCCGTCACGGGACGTGTGGTCGCAATGCCTGATTGGGTTGCGAAACGGGTTGAGGATCAACTGAACTCTCAAACCGATGCGGTTGGGCTGTCCCTGTCGAAGATTGAGCTTGGCATTGGTACCGATGGGCGCCCGCGCTTACGTCTTGTTGATCTGGGCGTGCGTGACGAAACAGGGCTAGAGATTGGACGTTTGAATGCCGTCGAAGGCTCGGTCTTCGTATTGCCGGTTTTGTCGGGGCGATTGGAACCCGCAACGTTAGAGCTGTCCGGAGCGCAAATCACAGTGCGCAGGCAGGCTGATGGTGCCTTTGATCTAAGTTTCGGGCAAGGGGTCGGCGCCAGCGGTGATTTCGCCACGGTCCTTGATGGCATTGATGATGTTTTCGCAAAGGGGGCGTTGTCCCACACCGATGAAATCCGGGCCGAGGCGCTGACCATCACGCTGGAAGACGCGCGAACAGGGCGGATTTGGCAGGTTACTGATGGGAAGCTTGTCATCACGCAGGATGCGGAACATGTCGACATGGTTCTGTCTTTTGACGTGTTTAATCAAACCGAAACGCTGGCTGAAACGATATTCGAATTTCGCAGCGCAAAGAACTCGTCCGAAGCCGCGTTTAAGGCGCGATTCCGCAATGCGCTTTCCAAAGATATCGCGGCACAATCCCCGCTTTTGGCGTTTCTAGGAGTTGTCGACGCGCCAATTTCAGGAGAGCTTCTGACAACCGTTGATGAAACCGGAGCCATCGCCGATTTGGCTGGGGCGTTGGAGTTCGGCGCAGGCGTTCTGTCCCCCAGCGAAGGCGCAAAGCCCGTGCGTTTTAACGGGGGAAGAGTTGCGATTGACTATGACCCGGAACGTGAGCGCATGGATTTCTCGGAAATGTCCATGTCGTCCGATTGGGTAGAGGCACGAGCCGCCGGACATGCCTATCTTCGTGGGTGGTCGGGCGGCTGGCCAAGCCAGCTTATCGGCCAGCTTCAGCTGTCTGATGCCCTGATCAACCCGTCTGATCTGTTTGAAGAAACGATCTTGCTTGGGGAAGGCGGGGCAGATTTCCGCCTTGAAATGGATCCGTTCGATGTGACGATTGGGCAGGCCTATGTCATGCATGAAAATCGCCGGATCGAAGGCAGCGGACGAATTGCAGCAGATCGCAAGGGTTGGAACCTGGCGTTTGACACCAGGGCCAATCAAGTCACCTCTGAACAGGTCATCGCCCTTTGGCCAGAAGCGCGCGGTGTTAAAAGCCGTGACTGGGTCCGGAAAAATGTATCCGGCGGGCAGTTCGAAGATGTCTCGTTTGCGTGGCGCAAACACGGTGAAGACCCGGCTTATCTGAACCTAGCGGCCTCGTTCAATGACATGACGATCCGTGCGGTGAAAAACATGCTGCCCATCGAAAACGCGGCAGGTCGTCTGGTGATTGAGGGGCGTCGCCTTTCCGTCTCGGCGGATCGGGGTGTTGTGCGACCCCGAGATGCGGACGGGGGCATTGCAGGTGTTCTGGATGTGTCTGGAACCAGCTTTATTATTCCAAAAATGGCCAAGCCGCGCCCGGTTGGGGAAGACCCAAATTCACCGCGCGCCCCTGTGCCGGCAGAGGTCGACTTGGCTGTAAGCGGTCCGATGACCGCCGCGCTTCATTTGCTGAACGCAAAACCGTTCCGCGTGTTCAGGGCAAGTGAGGGAAAACTGGGGCCTGATCTTGCAACGGGCCGTGCCTCGATCCGGGGGCGCATTGATATTCAGATGCAGCCCAAACCGCCGCGTGATGCGGTTTCCTATGATCTTGTTGGCGATCTTCGCCACATCGAAAGCTCTAAGATTGTTCCCAATCACGAGCTGCGCTTGCCGCAGGCTACGATCCGCTACACCGACACCTCGCTTAACCTTGAGGGGCAGGGGACGCTCTCGGGGCTTCCCGTGTCGGGAAGGTGGGAGCTTCCGTTCAAGGCGGGTAAAGCTGCAAGTCAGTCGGTTGTGTCCGGAAGCTTCCCTTTGAACGCCAAGATGCTGGATGTTTTCAACATCGGTTTACCGAAGGGATCGGTCAGTGGTGAAGGGCGCGGGAGCTATAAGATCGTGCTGGCCAAAGATACACCACCCCGACTGACACTCGACGGAGAATCTAAAAGGGGTTGGGCTGTCGATCGGTGCTTTGGGGTGGTCGAAGTCTAAGGGGTCGAATGGTCAGGTTAGTCTGACAGCCGATTTGGCAAAAGTGCCGCGTATTGATCAATTGGCGCTAACCGCACCGGGACTTTCCGCCGCAGGACGCGTGTCGATCAATCCGGAAGGGGGATTGGACACGGCAGCCTTCGACCGGGTGAAACTGGGGGGCTGGTTGGATGCACAGGTCACTTTGACTGGGCGCGGGGCAGGCGTTCCCGTGGCGGTTAACGTGAATGGCGGCACCATTGATATGCGGGGTGCCAAAATCGGATCAGGAAGCGGAGGAAGCACAGCAAGGGGCGAATTGCCCATTGATCTAAAGCTGGATCGTCTGACGATTTCCGAAGGTATTGTCCTGACACCGTTCGAAGGAAGTTTCACGAGCAGTGCAGCTGGCTTGTCGGGCAAGTTTGAAGGCCGTGTATCTGGGAAGCCCCGGATACGTGGTGTCGCAGCTGCCCAGCCGAAGGGCACAGCATTTCGCATTAATGCCAACAACGCAGGCGCCGTCCTGCGCGAGGCCGGTTTGTTCAAATCGGCCAAAGGCGGCAAGATGGAACTTGTTCTGGCCCCGGCCGGTGGCAAAGGTGTTTATGATGGCAACCTTAGCATCTCTGACAATATCGACGTGCACAACGCGCCAGCTATGGCCGAGCTTTTGTCAGCGATCTCGGTGATTGGGCTTTTGCAGCAGCTGGGTGGTCAGGGCATTCCGTTTACAGATGTCGACGCGCGCTTCCGGTTGGACCCCGAGAAGGTCACCATCTACGAAAGTGCTGCCTCCGGGCATTCGATGGGCATTTCCATGGATGGCTACTATTTCCTCGGGTCCAAGCAGATGAAGATGCAGGGCGTGATTTCCCCTTTCTATGTCGTGAACTCTGCCGGGCGAATTTTTGCCCGCAAAGGGGAAGGGCTGGTCGGGTTCAACTACCAGCTTGGCGGAACTGCGGCTTCGCCCCAAGTGTCAGTGAACCCGCTGTCTGTTTTCACACCCGGGTTCTTCCGCGACATCTTCCGGCGAGAGCCTCCTCCTAAACCTGAATGATTGACCTTCAAGTGGATCAGACCTATGTGCGCGGCCATGAAGCTGAGTGATTTTGATTTCGATCTGCCTGAAGATCTGATTGCAACCCGTCCGGTGCGACCGCGTACGGCAAGCCGTATGCTTGTGGCGACGAGTGATAGCATGACGGACGCCCATGTTAGTGATCTGACAGATTGGCTAAAGCCCGGTGATAGGCTTGTCCTGAACGATACCAAAGTCATTCCTGGCCGTCTTTTCGGGACGCGCACCCGTCCGGGGCAAGCCCCGGGTGAGGGCGTCGCGAATATCGAGGTGACTTTGCTGTCACCAGATGGGCAGGGCAAATGGCACGCGATGGCCAAACCGCTTCGTAAGCTGAAAGAGGGCGACGTCGTCACCTTCTCAGACTGGCTTTCAGCCGAGTTTGTCGGGCGCGATGATGATCAAGCCATTCTGTGCTTCAACCTTGAAGGCGACGCCTTCGATGAAGCGATTGATCAGGCTGGCAAGATGCCTCTTCCGCCCTATATCGCAGCCAAGCGTGCAGCGGATGATCAGGACAACGAGGACTATCAAACCGTCTTCGCGCGCAACATGGGCGCTGTGGCTGCACCCACCGCGTCCCTACATTTTGACGAGGCTTTGTTGGCCAAGATTGCCGCGATGGGCGTTGGCCTGACCCATGTCACGCTTCACGTTGGTGCGGGAACCTTCCTGCCCGTAAAGGTCGATGACGTTTCAGAACATAAAATGCACGCGGAATGGGGTGAGGTCAGCACCCAAGCCGCAAGCGAGATCAACGCGACCAAAGCCGCGGGTGGACGTGTCATTCCCGTTGGAACCACGGCGCTGCGTTTGATCGAAAGCGCAGCGATGGCTCCGGAAAGCATTGCGCCTTGGGTGGGGGAAACCGATATCTTCATCACCCCGGGCTTCCGCTTTCAGATTGCCGATGCCCTGATGACCAATTTCCACTTGCCGAAATCCACGCTGATGATGCTGGTGTCTGCGTTGATGGGAACCGAACGTATGCGGCAAGTCTATGACCATGCGATCAACAACCGTTATCGGTTTTTCTCGTATGGTGACAGCTCGCTTCTTCTTCCCTGATAAGGCCGGAACACGACTCTATTTAGTCGCGAATTGTCGTCACGTCTGCGCTGGGCGTAGCTAGACTGATCTTTACAGGTTTTCACAATTGGTCGGTGGGGGCGGTATGCTTCAGGTTCTGAAAAGCTCATGGGCACTTTTGCTCGGTATGATGCTTCTTATGGTGGGCAACGGTGTGCAAGGTACGCTGTTGGGCATCCGTGGTGGGCTTGAAGGCTTTTCAACCTTCGAGCTTTCCGTTGTCATGTCCGGCTACTTTGCGGGTTTCCTGTTTGGATCGCGCATGGCCCCGATTATGATCCGTCGCGTAGGACATGTGCGTGTCTTTGCGGCCCTTGGGTCTTTTATCTCGGCTGTTCTTATCCTTTACCCAGCGATGAATGACCCTTGGGCGTGGAGCGCCCTACGCGTGATCGTGGGCTTCTGCTTCTCGGGCGTTTACGTTACCGCAGAAAGCTGGCTGAACAACGCTGCCGACAACGCGAACCGTGGCAAGGCGCTTTCGCTTTATATGTTCGTCCAAATGATCGGAATTATCGCGGCACAAGGTTTGTTGGTGATAGGTGATCCGCAGGATTTCATCCTGTTCATCATCCCTTCAGTGCTAGTGTCCATCGCGTTTGCGCCGATCCTTCTATCAATTAATCCGACCCCAGCCTTTGAGACCACCAAAGGTCTTAGCCTGCGCGAGCTTTTCATCATCTCACCTTTGGGCTGCGTGGGCTTCCTGATCCTTGGCGGCGTGTTCGCGGCCCAGTTCGGCATGGCGTCAGTGTTCGGCCAACAGGCGGGGCTGTCCGTCGCGCAGATCTCGGGCTTTGTGTCGACTTTCTACATCGGTGGGCTGATATTGCAGTATCCAATCGGCTGGATTTCGGACCGAATGGATCGCCGTGTCTTGATTTTGATTGTGACCGCTGTGGCAGCTGTCGCAGGGCTGCTGCCCGTGGCGCTGGGACTGAGTTACTCGCTACTTTTGGTGGCGGCATTCCTGATGGGGGGGATGACCAACCCACTATATGCCCTGCTGCTGGCCTACGTGAATGACTTCCTGGATTCCGATGACATGCCTGCGGCGTCCGCCGGGTTGATCTTCATTAACGGAATGGGTGCCATTGCAGGCCCGATCGTTTCGGGTTGGGTGATGGGTGTCATGGGCCCCGCTGGGTTCTGGTTCTACATGGCGGTCCTTCTCGTGGTGTTGTTGGGCTATGGCCTGTGGCGCTCGACCCAACGCTCTGCCCCTGCACCACAAGAAACGGGTGCCTTTGTCACCATGGCACCTGCCGCTTCACCCGTGGCGGTGGATATGGCGCAGGAGTTCTGGGCGGACGAAGCAGAAGCGGCAGAAGACGAAGAGGGGTAATCGCGCCTTGCAGCTTTTCCACACCGCGCTAGGGTGGGAAGGTCAGCAGGGAGGAACCCATGTCAACACCTGAAGAAATCGTCCGGTTCTGGATCGACGAGACTGGGCCAGAGGGCTGGTACAACGGCACCGAAGCGCTTGATGACGAGATACGCAGCCGTTTCTTGGCAGATTGGGAAGCCGCCCGTGTAGGTGACCTGACCAGCTGGAAAGAAAGTGCACAAGGCACCTTAGGTTTCATCATTCTTACGGACCAGTTCCCGCGCAACATGTTTCGCGGGGATGCCAAAAGTTTCGCGACAGATGGTGTGGCGCTTTCTTGTGCTGATGCTGCGATCCAAGCGGGTCTCGACCTGCAAATCGATCTGCCCAATCGCCAGTTTTTCTACATGCCGTTCATGCACAGTGAGAAGACGACGGACCAAGATCGCTGCATTGATTTGATGGGCGACCGCATGTCTGACCCTCGTGGAGAAGGGGACACACTACACGCACGTGTTCACCGCGAAATTATCCGCAAATTTGGCCGCTTCCCGTATCGCAACGAGGCGTTGGGACGAGAAAGCAGCGCCGAGGAAACCGCATTCATTAAGGATGGCGGCTATGCGAGCATACGTGATGAAATGCAGAAAGGTGACGATTGACCCTATTTACGTAGGGTTTCGCTGAGCGAATAGCAGGGTTTCGCTGAGGTAATTGATCCGTTGAACAAAATAGTTTAATGGCAAACTACTTTTTGGATGAGGAGTGATCCCCCATGGCGGGTAAGGCATATGATACCATCGTGATCGGCGCAGGGCCGGGCGGTTATGTTGCAGCTATCCGGGCGGCTCAACTGGGCCAGAAGGTGGTAATCGTCGAACGCGAGCATTTGGGCGGTATCTGTCTGAACTGGGGTTGTATCCCAACCAAGGCGCTGTTGCGATCGGCTGAGGTGTTTCATTTGATGCACCGAGCCAAGGAATTTGGCCTGTCTGCCGGTAAGATCGACTATGATCTGCCCGCGATCGTAAAACGCTCGCGTGGCGTCGCAGCCCAGCTGTCCGGTGGCATCGGTCATCTGATGAAAAAGAACAAAGTCGACGTGGTGATGGGCGAAGCGACAATCCCTGCAAAGGGGAAGGTCTCGGTCAAGACCGAGAAAGGCACAGAAGAACTGACCGCCAAGAACACCGTGTTGGCCACAGGCGCGCGTGCACGTGAATTGCCGGGGCTCGAGGCTGATGGCGATCTGGTTTGGACCTACAAACACGCGTTGAACCCGCCGCGGATGCCGAAGAAACTCCTGGTTATTGGCTCCGGCGCGATTGGCATTGAATTTGCGAGCTTCTTCAACACGTTGGGTGCAGACACAACCGTCGTCGAAGTCATGGATCGCGTGTTGCCCGTGGAAGACGCCGAGATTTCGGCCTTCGCCAAGAAGTCCTTCGTCAAGCAGGGCATGAAGATCATGGAAAAAGCCATGGTCAAGCAACTGGATCGTGCCAAAGGCAAAGTCACCGCGCATATCGAAGTGGGCGGAAAGGTCGAAAAACAAGAGTTTGACACCGTGATCTCTGCCGTTGGGATCGTTGGCAATGTTGAAGGTTTGGGGCTAGAGGCGCTTGGCGTGAAGCTTGACCGGACCCATGTTGTGACGGATGCGCATTGCCGCACTGGCGTAGACGGGCTTTATGCCATCGGGGATATCGCCGGCGCACCTTGGCTCGCCCACAAAGCCAGCCATGAAGGTGTGATGGTTGCCGAACTGATCTCGGGCCTACATGCCCATCCTGTGAAGCCCGAAAGCATCCCCGGTTGCACCTATTGTCACCCGCAGGTGGCGTCGGTTGGCCTGTCCGAGGCGAAAGCGAAAGAACAGGGATACGAGATCAAAGTTGGCCGCTTCCCCTTCATCGGCAACGGCAAGGCCATTGCGATGGGCGATCCAGAAGGCATGATCAAAACCATCTTCGATGCCAAAACCGGTGAGCTTTTGGGGGCCCACATGGTTGGCCCGGAAGTGACCGAGATGATTCAGGGTTACGTGGTCGGCAAAACGCTGGAAACCACGGAAGAAGAGCTGATGCACACCGTCTTCCCGCATCCGACAATTTCGGAAAGCATGCATGAAGCCGTGCTGGATGCGTATGATCGCGTCATCCATATGTAAGGCAATGTAAATGAACAAAAAAGGCCGGGTCAATCGCCCGGCCTTTTTGTTTAAAGGATCGCGTGGGCAAGGATCATCACGACGCCGGAAAGCAGTGCATACGCAACGTCGACACCAATCGCGAAGCCCGACTTCTGTGCCCAAGCCCCAACCGATGCAGTCTGTGCTGCCACCGCAAGGATTGCGACCAGCGCGACTGTTAAAGCGCCGGTGGTTTTCGTCATTGCGATCACCAAAGCCAGCAAGGCAAGCGAGATTATCTGTGCGAACATCGGTCCAGCCGGCAGTTTCTCGGGTGGTTCTGGGCTGATCCGCGTGTCCTCGGCCCAGCGGTGCTGCAGACCAAGGAACGGGCCATAGATCAGGAAACCAAGCACGAAGGCTGCAACAATGCCCGCAACGAGAGCCAAGACATTCAAGCTGGAACCTTGACCGCGGCCAGCGCGTCAAGAATGCGGGTCCAGCCGCCATTGTGGTTGTCACGGCTTTCTTCGGAGGGGAAACGAACATGATGCAGACGGAGATCCGTTCCTCCATCATTTGGCGTGAAGTCGAGAGTAACAACCGAGTTCTCGACAGTGCTTGCTGGTGATTCCCACGTGAATTGCAGCTGATTGGGGCGGTCGATGACGATATACTTACCTTGATGAGGTAAATCGCCGGCTTCTGGAACACGCATCATGATCAGAAATTGGCCGCCGACCTTTGCGTCAACATTCGCCTCAGGAATGGTGACACCCGGTCCGGGGACCATGAATTTCGCCAGCATTTTTGGGTCCAGCCACGCATCGAACACGCGTTCAGGCGGGTGGGGGATGTGGCGTGTAATCTCAAGCGATAGTTCAGTCATTGTCGTCCTCCTTCAAGGCAGATTCTAGGGCGTCTAGGCGCATTGCCCAGATCGACCGGAGTTCGTTAAACCATTGATCAACAAGCGAAAGTGGCCCCATCTGAACCTCGATCAGATGTTCACGCCATTCAGTGCGACGTGTCACCAACCCTGCGGTTTCCAGTACTTTGATATGCTTTGAAACCGAGTTGAGACTGATGTCAAAACGCGCGGCGATATCTGTGATCCTAAGTGGGCCTTCCTGCGCGAGCAGTGTCAGGATGGCCCGTCGCGTTGGATCAGCTGAGGCCTTAAAAACCGCGGCAAGGCGGTCGCTATCTTGTTGTTCAACCATATGGGTGAATAACACGGCGTTTTCAGTCAGTCAACCTTTGGGGTGAATGATGTGTTAGGCAAAGAAAAACCGCGCAGGGCAGTGCCAGCGCGGTTTCCACAATCTTCAAGGGCAGGGACGTTAACGGGTGATCTCTCCGCCCGCTTGATGCCAATGTCCTAGCCCGCCAATGTTATAGACATCCTCGAACCCAAGGCGCTTTAGAACCTGCGCGCCTTGCGCTGAGCGTGCGCCGGATGCGCAATAAAGCGCAACGGGTTTTGACGTATCGATGGACGCATTAAAATCCGGTCCTTTCGGGTCGCACTGAAACGGCATCACCGAAAGGGGGACAACCACAGCGCCCTTTGCTTTGCCTGTCATTTGCACTTCGCCGTGGTCGCGCACGTCAATCAGGTTAATCTCGCCTGCATTCACTTTTGCGATCGCGTCGCGCGGGTCCATTTTTGTCCCGCCAGTCATGAAACCAAACATCTTGTTGCTCCTTTACGCATAGGCGTTTGAGAGGGGATATAGGCTTCAGTATACGCGGTTCAACCCATTTTGCCCATTAATATTCAAGAAAAGGAATGTAAGGGGTTGGTATGTCAGGTGTTGGCGGCATGTTCCTGCAATGTTCTAACTTTTCCATTGTCTCTCCTTTTTCTTTGCCCTAACGGTTAAGCAACGATGAATTGGGGGTCAGAATGGCCGAGCTGAAAGAAATACAAGTCCGCGGCGCACGCGAGCACAATCTGAAATCCATTGATGTGGATATTCCACGTGATCAGCTGGTGGTAATCACCGGGCTTTCGGGGTCTGGCAAGTCGTCTTTGGCCTTCGATACGATCTATGCGGAAGGGCAGCGGCGCTATGTGGAAAGCCTGTCGGCCTACGCGCGCCAGTTCCTTGATATGATGGAAAAACCCGATGTGGATCACATCGCAGGGCTGTCACCTGCGATATCCATCGAGCAAAAGACCACGTCTAAGAACCCTCGCTCAACCGTCGGCACTGTGACCGAGATTTATGACTACATGCGCCTGCTGTTTGCCCGCGCTGGAACGCCCTATTCCCCTGCCACCGGTCTACCGATTGAGGCCCAGCAGGTGCAAGATATGGTCGACCGCGTAATGCAGATGGAAGAAGGCACGCGCGCTTATCTTTTGGCCCCCATCGTGCGGGACCGAAAGGGTGAATATCGCAAGGAATTTCAAGAGCTTCAGAAGAAGGGCTTTCAGCGCGTCAAAGTAAATGGCGAGATGTATGAGCTGGACGCGCCACCCACATTGGACAAGAAATACCGTCACAACATCGACGTGGTGGTGGATCGCGTTGTGGTGCGTGAAGGGATGGAGCAGCGGCTGGCCGACAGTTTCCGCACAGCACTTGATCTGGCCGATGGCATTGCTTTGTTTGAGACCGCTCCGAAAGAGGGCGATCCAGAAATTCACACCTTCTCAGAAAATTTCGCCTGCCCGGAAAGTGGCTTCACCATTCCCGAGATCGAACCGCGTCTCTTCTCGTTTAACGCGCCGTTTGGGGCGTGTCCGGACTGTGATGGGTTGGGCAAAGAGCTGTTCTTTGATGAACGCCTTGTTGTGCCGGATGCGACGCTGAAGGTTTATGACGGGGCGCTGGCGCCGTGGCGTAAAGGCAAGTCGCCGTACTTCCTTCAAACGATTGAATCCATTGCGAAACATTACGAGTTCGACAAGAACACGCCGTGGAAAAACCTGCCCGCGCATGTGCAGCAGGTCTTTCTGTATGGCTCTGGTGAGGACGAGATCAAATTCCGCTTTGACGAAGGCGGACGCGTCTACGAAGTCACGCGCCCCTTCGAGGGCGTGATCCCCAATATGGAACGCCGCTATCGCGAGACGGATTCGAACTGGATCCGCGAAGAATTCGAACGTTACCAAAACAATCGGCCCTGTGGTGCATGTGGTGGATATCGTCTGAAAGACGAGGCTTTGGCCGTAAAGATCGGCTCTACCGATGGGCTTTTACATGTGGGGCAGGTGGTCGAAATGTCGATCCGCGAAGCCTTGGCCTGGGTCGAAGACGCGCCCAAACATCTGACCGCTCAGAAAAACGAAATTGCCCGCGCGATTCTGAAAGAAATTCGCGAGCGGCTTGGGTTCCTGAACAATGTGGGGCTGGAATATCTGACGCTTAGCCGCAACTCCGGCACGCTGTCGGGCGGTGAAAGTCAGCGCATTCGTCTGGCCAGCCAAATCGGGTCGGGTCTGACAGGCGTGCTTTATGTGTTGGATGAGCCGTCGATCGGGCTGCATCAGCGCGACAACGGCAGGCTTTTGACCACGCTCAAGAACCTGCGCGATCAGGGCAACACTGTGATTGTCGTTGAGCATGATGAAGAAGCCATCCGCGAGGCGGATTATGTCTTTGATATTGGTCCGGGGGCAGGTGTTCATGGCGGTGAAGTTATCGCCCACGGCACGCCTGCGGAAATCGAGGCCTGTGAGGCGTCTATCACCGGGCAGTATTTGACCGGAACGCGCGAAATCTCGGTGCCCGCGAAGCGGCGCAAGGGCAATGGCAAGAAGATCACCGTCAAGAAGGCCACGGGCAACAACCTGCAAAACGTCACAGCCGACTTCCCGCTGGCCAAGTTTGTCTGCGTGACCGGCGTGTCGGGCGGGGGCAAATCCACGCTGACGATTGAGACCTTGTTCAAGACCGCGTCGATGCGTCTGAACGGGGCGCGCCAGACACCTGCGCCTTGCGAAACGATCAAGGGGCTGGAACATCTGGACAAGGTGATCGACATCGATCAGCGCCCCATCGGGCGGACGCCGCGGTCTAACCCTGCGACCTATACCGGGGCGTTTACCCCCATTCGTGAATGGTTCGCGGGACTGCCTGAATCGAAAACCCGTGGCTATAAGCCCGGTCGCTTCAGCTTCAACGTAAAGGGCGGCCGGTGTGAGGCCTGTCAGGGTGACGGTGTCATAAAGATCGAGATGCATTTCCTGCCAGACGTCTATGTGCAATGTGAAACCTGCAAAGGTGCGCGGTATAATCGCGAAACGTTAGAGGTGCAGTTCAAAGGGAAATCCATCGCCGACGTGCTGGATATGACTGTCGAAGACGCGCAGGAATTCTTCCAAGCTGTACCAACCATCCGCGACAAGATGGATGCGCTGATGCGTGTTGGGCTGGGCTATATCAAAGTGGGTCAGCAGGCCACGACTTTGTCCGGCGGTGAAGCGCAGCGGGTGAAACTGTCGAAGGAGCTTTCGAAACGCTCGACCGGACGCACGCTCTATATTCTGGATGAACCCACGACGGGATTACATTTCGAAGATGTGCGTAAGCTTTTGGAAGTGCTGCATGAATTGGTGGATCAGGGAAATTCCGTGGTGGTGATTGAACACAATCTGGACGTTGTGAAGACCGCCGACCACATCATCGACATTGGCCCCGAGGGCGGCGATGGCGGCGGACAGGTCGTGGCCAAAGGCACGCCCGAGCAGGTGGCAAAAGTGGCCGAAAGCTACACCGGGCACTATTTGAAGGACATGTTGCCGTCATAGCCCGTCGGCAGAAAAGGGGGGCAAATGAGTGTGATTGAAAGCCGAAAACCAACGATTGGCCTTGCCCTTGGGTCGGGTGGCGCACGTGGCTGGTGCCATATCGGCGTCTTGCGCGCGCTGAATGAATTGGGGATTGAACCGGCTGTTGTGTCGGGCTGCTCGATGGGGGCCCTTGTCGGGGCAGCCTGGGCAGCCTGGGCGGCGGATCGGCTGGATGCGCTAGAGGCTTGGGTTCTCGCACTTACTCCTGGCAAATATGTTGGGTTGATGGATGTCCGACTAGGCTCAGGGGGTCTGGTTGAAGCGCGCGAGATCGAGGTGATGTTGCGCGACATCGGCGTGCCAGACCGGATCGAGGCGCTGCCTCGTCCTTTTGGGGCCGTCGCCACCGATATGGAGACAGGACGCGAAGATCTGGTTGCAGAAAGGGCCAACTTACCCCGCGGTGCGTGGGTCGGTTGGCATTCCCGGAGTTTTCAGCCCTATCCAGCACGAAGGGCACTGGCTGTTAGATGGCGGTTTGTCGAACCCTATCCCTGTCTCGATGGCGCGGGCGATGGGGGCCGAGGTGACGATTGCTGTGAACCCCAACGCCAAACCGCGCAGCCGGTTTTGGAAGCCACCCCAGCCCAGCCAGAGCGCCGAAGCTTGGGCCGCGTCGCAGTTGCCACCCGAATGGCATCAGGCGCTTGGATTGAACCCGGACGCCAAAGGCGAACCGGGAAAACCGAATTATTTCGAGGTGTTGAATGCCACGATTGACATAATGAGCGATCAAATCCGTCGCGCGCGACTGGCGGGTGATCCCCCGCATGTGTTGATCAATATGGGGTTCACCGATCTGACGGTGTTGGAATTGCATCGCGGAGCCGAGGCGATTGAGATGGGATATGTGCGGACCATGTCGCAGGCTGATCAGATCCTCGAGGCCTGCATGTAAAAAAGCCCGGCGACATGCCGGGCTTTTGCTTGGGTTCATCAGGGCTTAGCCGTCGAAATCGACTTCCTGAACCAGTTTCAAGGCATCTGCGCGGTGTCCGGCGACCTCCATCAGGTTCACCCCATCTGCGGTGAAATCACCCCAGCTGGTGACAATCTCATCAGCCTTTGTCCCCGGTGCGATCGGGTATTCATAATTCTGCGAGGCATAGATTTCCTGCGCTTTCGGCGAGGACAGGAATTCCATCAGCTTGATGGCGTTTTCCTTGTTTGGCGCGTGCTTGGCCAGCGCCATGCCTGATAGGTTCACATGCGTTCCCGAACCTTCAAAGGTTGGGAAGATCACGTTTACGCTGTCGGCCCAGGCGATCTGTTCCTCGTCTGCGAGCATTTTACCCATGTAATAGGTGTTGCCGATCGAGATGTCGCATTCGCCGGCCCAAATCGCCTTAACTTGTGCGCGGTCATTGCCCTGTGGCTTGCGGGCAAGGTTGGCTTTCACGCCTTCCAACCATGCTTTGGTTGCGGGGGCGTCATGGTGGGTCAAGTGGGCGGACACAAGGCCAAGCGTGTAGCTGTGCGTGCCCGAACGGGTGCAGATGCGGCCTTTCCATTTCGGGTCGGCGAGGTCCTCATAGGTGGTGACTTCGCCTTCCGCCACGCGGTCTTTTGATGCGTAAACGATACGCGCGCGTGAGGTCAGCCCGAACCATTGGTCTCCGGGGTCGCGATATTCAGCCGGGATGTTGGCATCCAGAGTGTCGGAATCAACGGGCTGGGTCAGCCCTGCTTCAACAACACCAGCCAGACGCGAAATGTCGACGGTCATGATCAGATCGGCGGGGCTGCGTTTTCCTTCGGCTTCAAGGCGTTCGATCACGCCTTGTTTCAGGAACGCGACGTTTACGGTCAGACCGGTTTCGTCCTGAAACGCATCCATCAACGGCTGGATCAGCTCGGGTTGACGGTAGGAATAGACATTAACCTCGTCAGCACTTGCAGCGGCGGGGGTTAGGGCTGTGGCCGCAATCAGGGCCGTGGCAAGCGAGCGAACAGTTTTCATCGAACAAATCTCCTTCGGTTTCGATAGCGCGCTTAAATCCGAGTCTTTCACTTGGGTCAATACCTGATTAAAATAATCGGAGAAAATGTCGCAGTCATTTTGCCGACCGTTCTGCCGCCTTTTCGGCCTCCCAGAATGCGTCCATTTCTTCCAGTGTGGACTGTTCCGGTGATTTGCCCTTCGCAGCCAATCTGCGTTCGATCCCCTTAAAGCGGCGTTCGAATTTTGCGTTGGCGTGACGCAAGGCCTCTTCAGGTTCGACGTTCAGGTGTCGCGCGAGATTGGCCATGACAAACAGCAAATCCCCCAGTTCTTCGCGAACTTCCTCTGGGCCTAAGTCGTCACGCGCCTCGGCCAGTTCGTGCGCTTCTTCTGTGATCTTGTCCAGCACCATGCCAATTTCGGGCCAGTCAAACCCAACGCGGGCAGCCCGTTTTTGCAGTTTTCCTGCGCGCAATAGGGCAGGCAGGCCAATCGCCACGCCATCCAGCACGCCGTCTTGAGCTTTCTCGGCTCGTTCGGCGGCTTTGATTGTCTCCCAGTCTCGGGTTTGTTGTTCGGCGGATTTATCCCGGTCCTCGTCCCCAAACACATGCGGATGACGCGCGACCATCTTGTCGGACATGGTGTCGGCCACTTCGTCAAAGCTGAACAGCCCTTTTTCCTCGGCCATCTGGGCGTGGAAGACGGATTGAAACAGCAAATCCCCCAGTTCGCCTTTCAGTTCGCCCCATGCCTCGCGCTCAATCGCGTCCGCGACCTCATATGCTTCTTCAATCGTGTAGGGGGCGATGGTTGCGAAGCCCTGTTCGATATCCCACGGGCAGCCAGTCTTAGGGTCGCGCAAACGCCGCATAATCTCGCGTAGACGGTCCATACCGCCCTTCGGGTCATGGACCAGCGCGTCAGAGGCGGCTTTGTTCAGCGTTTTGCTCATTGCATTCTGTGCCTTTTCGGGATTGTGTTTCGCCATATTGATAGGAGCAACTCATGCCAATCATCAACCGCATAGGTGCGTTTTCTGAGGATATGAAGGCGTGGCGTAGACATTTGCATGCCCATCCGGAGTTTGGGTTGGAGTGTCACGACACAGCTGCCTTTGTGGTCGACAAGCTGCGCGCCTTCGGTGTGGACGAGATTCACGAGAAGATTGGCGTGTCGGGTGTGGTGGCTGTGATCAACGGGCAGGGGGATGGTCCAACCATTGGTCTGCGTGCGGATATGGACGCGCTGCCCATGCCCGAAGAAACCGGGCTGGACCATGCATCGACCGTGCCGGGCATGATGCACGCCTGTGGTCATGACGGTCATACCACGATGCTTCTTGGGGCCGCGCGTTATCTGGCGGAAACACGAAACTTCAAAGGCCGTGTGGCGCTGATCTTCCAGCCAGCGGAAGAGAATTTCGGCGGGGCCAAATACATGTGCGACGAAGGCATGATGGATCGGTTCGACATCGCCGAGGTCTTTGCCCTTCACACGATGCCCGGCAATGAGGTGGGAAGTTTTTCAACGACACCCGGTCCGATCATGGCCGCAGTTGATACATTGCGTGTCACGATCACGGGGCGCGGTGGGCACGGGGCCTATCCGCACGAGACGATCGATCCGATCATCGCGATGGTTTCAATGGTGCAGGCGCTACAATCCATCCTGACGCGCAATTTGAACCCGATGGATGAGGCCGTGATTTCCGTCACTCAGATCGAGGGCGGCACGGCAGACAACATCACCCCCGAAACAGCGTGGTTCGGGGCCACGGTACGGTCGTTTGATCCCGACGTGCGCGACATGTTGGAAAGCCGCATACGTGATGTGATTGCGGGGCAGGCGGACAGCTTTGGCGTCACGGCAGACATTGACTATGACCGGGGCTATCCACCGACGATCAACACAGCCGGCGCGGTGGACGCCGCCGCGCAAGCCGCAATTGGTGTCTCGGGCGAAGCTTTGGTGCATCCCAATAGCGGGCGCGAGATGGGGGCCGAAGACTTTGCTTACATGTTGAACGAAAGGCCCGGCGCTTATCTGTTCATCGGGCAGGGCGAAGGCGCAGGCCTGCATCATCCGAAGTTTGACTTTAACGATGACGTCGCACCCATTGGGGCAAGCTTTTTTGCCCGGTTGGTCGAACAAAAGAACGCTGTGGGCTAATTTGATCAAATTACCTAGTCACCCTGAACGGCCTGTGCTACGACGGACAAAACAAGGAGCATCACCATGGCTTTGGAAGACGCAAGCAAACAGGTCGACACCGCGCTGACGCGCGATGGGTTCAAAGGATTGTCTTTTGAAAACACCTTTGGGGGTGTGACCTCGTTCCTGCGCCGACGCTATGCCAAAGACCTGACGGGCGTGGATATTGCGGTAACCGGAATACCCTTTGACCAAGCGGTGACCAACCGCCCCGGCACACGCCTTGGCCCACGCGCGATCCGCGAGGCATCCGCACTGCAATCGCCCGATCCGGCTTACGGCTGGGGCTTTGATGTGCTGTCTGAATTCGCCATCGCGGACTACGGCGATCTGGCCTTCGATTATGCCCATATCGACCAGTTCCCTGCGACGCTCGAGGCGCATATCGCGTCGATCCTCGATCAGGATGCGGCCTGTCTGACGCTGGGCGGGGATCACTACATCACCTTTCCGATCCTGCGCGCGCATGTGAAAAAACACGGGCCGTTAAGCCTTTTGCAATTTGATGCCCACACCGACACATGGGCGGATGACGACATGACCCGCGTGGATCATGGCACGATGTTTTATAAGGCCGTGAAAGAGGGGCTGATCGACCCCGCACGCTCGGTTCAGGTGGGCATTCGCACCACCAATGAAGATACGTTGGGTGTGAACATTATCGATGCGCGCGAAGTGCATGAAACCGGCCCTGCGGCGGTGGTTGAAAAGATCAAATCGATCCTTGGCGACAACAAGACCTATCTGACCTTTGACATCGACGCGCTGGACCCTGCCTTTGCGCCGGGAACAGGTACGCCGGTTTGGGGCGGTTTAACGTCCGCGCAGGCCTCGATCATCTTGCGCGACCTTGCTGGGATCAACCTTGTTGGCGGTGATATCGTCGAAGTCTCACCCCCCTTTGATACCTCCGGGGCCACGGCGATCGCTGGTGCGCATGTTGCGATGGAAATATTGAACCTTTGGGCCTATCCCAAACGTAGTTAACATTGTGAAGGCGGGATTTGGTCCTGTGACCACCGCAACAAGGGTTCGAAAGCACTATGAAAGTCGTTTTGACAATACTGGGCGTGGTCGCTCTGCTGCTGGCTGCGCTGGCCGTATATGCAAGATTGAAGCCAATTGATCAGGCGCGTTTTCATGCGACACCGGGGCCGGATGACGTGGGAGTTCACGAGCTAAAGGGCGGGGTGAAACATGTCGTACCTTTGACGGGCTTGCCGGAAGACGCCCTGAACAAACTGCTTAAAATCGTGCGTCAAACTGACGGGACAGTCGAAGTGCCTGCGGACCAAGGCCACAGCTTCGTGACGCGGTCGCGTTTGTTTGGTTTTCCCGATGTCACACGTATCTGGTTGGCGAACGACAATCTGCACATCCACGCGCATCTCGTCATTGGAAGTTCAGATGTTGGGGTTAATGGGCGTCGAGTGGGGCAATGGATTGAATTGCTCTCTGCTGCGTTGCGATGAAACGCAGCCCTGACCGGTATCACGCCAGATCGGGACGTTCAGGCTCATATCACATAGGGCCATAAACGCGCGCCCATCGACGAACAAACAGATCGACTGTCCAAGCTCAACCCGCCCGCCTTGGGTGTCGGTGCAATAGCAGTCGATCACCTTGCCACCCGGACCGGTGACATCCGCAAAAACCGGCGTGGTTAGCATCAGTAGTAAGAGTGGAGCACGGTAGAACATGCCTGCACTCTAGCACGCCTGTGCCCCTTGACCAAATCCACGTAATCATAGACACCATCCCCATGGTTCCTATGGTAAAACTCAACGCGATCACCGAGCGCTTTCAGTATATTGAAGCCCGTATGGCCGAAGGCCTGTCCGGTGATGAGATCGCCGCGCTGGGGCGCGAATATGCCGAATTGAAGCCGGTGGTCGACCAGATCGCCAACTTCCAGAAATTGTTGGATGATATCAGCGAAGCAGAGCTGATGCTGGATGATCCGGACATGCGCGAATTGGCCGAAGAAGAACTGCCTGAATTGCGTGCGCGTCTGCCTGAAATGGAACAATCGATGCGGTTGGTTTTGCTGCCCAAAGATGCAGCAGATGCCCGCCCTGCGATGATAGAAATTCGCCCCGGAACTGGCGGAGATGAAGCCGCACTTTTCGCGGGCGATCTGCTGCGCATGTATCAGCGCTATGCCGAAGCGCGCGGCTGGAAATTTGAAATTGTTGAACAAAGCCTTTCTGAACTTGGCGGCGTCAAAGAAGTCACCGCACATGTGAAAGGTGAAGGCGTTTTCGCACGGCTGAAATACGAAAGCGGTGTTCACCGTGTTCAGCGCGTGCCCGAGACTGAAAGCGGCGGACGTATTCATACCTCAGCAGCGACGGTGGCGGTGCTGCCGGAAGCGGAAGACGTGGACATTCAGATTGATGCGGGGGATCTGCGAATTGATACGATGCGCGCGTCTGGATCGGGTGGGCAGCACGTGAACACGACGGATTCTGCCGTGCGCATCACACATCTTCCCACGGGCATCATGGTGGTCAGCTCGGAAAAGTCCCAACACCGCAATCGCGAGATTGCCATGCAAGTCCTGAAAACGCGGCTTTACGACCTTGAACGCCAACGCGTTGACAGCGAGCGGGCCGCGGATCGGAAATCTCAGGTGGGATCGGGGGACCGCTCGGAACGGATCCGCACCTACAATTTCCCGCAAGGTCGCATGACTGACCACCGCATTAATCTGACGCTTTACAAGCTGGATCAGATCATGGGCGGTGATTTGGATGAGATCGTAGATGCTCTGACAGCCGAGGCGCAGGCGGCGCAGCTTGCGGATCTGGACGCGTGACGACCGCGTCGGTGCTGTTGGCGAAGGCTGTGGCGCAGTTGCGCGCAGCCGGGATTGAGGATCCAGCCCCTGATGCGCGTATTCTTTTGTCCCATGCTTTGCAGGTGGACCGCAGCCGTTTGACCTTGGTTCTGCAGGATGATGTCACGCCAGAGCAAACCGAAGCGTTCGAACGGTCAGTTAAGGCCCGCTGTAATCGTCAGCCCGTTGCACAGATCATTGGATTGCGTGCGTTTTACGGACGGGACTTCATTGTCACCCAAGACGTGCTTGACCCGCGGCCAGACACAGAGCTGATCGTTGACTTGGCAAAATCTGTGCCGTTCACATCGGTGCTGGACCTTGGAACGGGCTCTGGCTGCATATTGCTAAGCCTTCTGGCCGAGGTGCCCACGGCAATCGGGGTAGGGGTGGACCTATCAGAAAAGGCCTTAGAGGTCGCTGATCGCAATGCAACGTTGCTGGATGTTAGGACGCGGGCAACTCTGTTGCAGGGCAGCTGGTTTGACCCATTAGAACCTGCCAAACAGTTTGACCTGATTGTTTCGAACCCGCCTTACATTACGAAAGACGAGATGGGTGCCCTAGCGCCGGAAGTCCACAATTGGGAACCCCATGTGGCGCTGACGCCAGGGGGCGACGGGCTGGATGCCTATCGCTGCATTGTTAGCCGTGCGGCAGAGTTTCTTGCCCCAAGCGGCCGGATGCTACTTGAAATCGGCTATCTACAGGCCGCAGACGTCACAGCTCTGTGCCTTGCCGCCGGGTTTAAAGATGTGCTGGTGCATAAGGATCTGGCGGGAAAAGATCGCGTTGTTGCAGCCTCGGGTCTGGTTCGGGCCTAAACGCTCCGGTGTGTTCGAAACCCCCAAATGGCGCAAAATACGGCAAATTCCTGCGAATGTTCCACATAAGGCTTGTCTTTTGCTGGGGCGCATGGTTAGCAATATAGAGCAACGACGCAGTCCATCTGGACAGCCGCTGTGAACAAGCCCTCAAAATCGGATCATCTGGTTGTTTAACAACTGATGTCCGAGACAACAGCGCGGCGGATGCCGCAAGACTGTGCTGAAATCGGAAAAATATATATGAGATCGTCGAAATCACGTTCGCGCAACAAGTCGAACCGCAACCGGAATAACCCCGGCAACAATATCAATCGCGTGTATGACAGTTCTGGCCCTGAAGGTAAGGTGCGTGGAACGCCGCAGCAGATTATCGACAAGTATACCCAGCTGACTCGGGATGCATTTCTGTCGAACGACCGCGTGGCAGGCGAGAGCTTTCAACAACACGCCGAACATTATACCCGCCTTCTGGGCGAAGCTCAGCGCGAGGTTGATAACCGTCGCCAGCAGGCCGACCAGCAAAACCGCGAACGTCAACAGCGCGAAAAAGATGCCCGTGCAGATCGTTCTGCACCGGATGCAAATCCCGGCACTGATCAAACCGCTCCAGGCGAAGGCGATCAGCCGGATCTGTCCCAATCACCGCAACCCGAGGTGACAGATGGTGGTGACAACGGATTGGTTGAGACACCGGAAAGTAAGCCGCGTCGGCAACCTGCACGCACGCGCAAGCCACGCAAGCCCGCACGTAGCGAAGACAACTCGGCCGAGGCGACAGCCCAGCCCGATGCGGATACGTCTGGCGAAGCAGCAGAATAAGCTTCCAGTAATGGAACAAAAAAACCCCGGCAGTGCCGGGGTTTTTTGTTTTGAATAGAACGTCTTAGCTTTAGTCTGTGCCGCGATAGGGTTCGACGTATTGCAAAGCCATGTCCCAAGGAAAGAAGATCCAAGTGTCTTGGCTGACCTCGGTGACAAACGTATCGACCATGGGGCGGCCTTTGGGCTTGGCATAAACCGTGGCGAAATGAGCGTTGGGATACAGCTCACGCACCAGTTCCAACGTTTTCCCGCTATCAACCAGATCGTCGATGATCAGGATGCCTGTGCCATCGCCCATCAGGTTGTTATCCGGGGACTTCAGCACTTCGGCGTCGCTTTGCGCGTCAGCTTTGCCGCCGCCCGAATGGTAGGACTTCACACTGATCGTGTCGACGGTGCGGATGTCCAATTCGCGGCTGACGATCATCGCTGGTGCCATGCCACCGCGGGTGATCGCCACAACAGCGCGCCAAGCGCCATCATCCGGGCCCTGTCCATCAAGACGCCAAGCCAGTGCCCGGCTGTCACGGTGTATTTGATCCCAGCTGATGTGAAATCCCTTTTCGTGAGGCAGACGATCGCTCATGACGGGGGCTCCTTATTTACGGCCGGTGGTCACATCAATGTCAGGCGCGTCGACGGCCTTCATGCCGACAACGTGATAGCCTGCATCAACGTGATGAGTTTCACCTGTAACGCCTGCACCCAGATCGGACAGCAAATACAGGGCCGAATTCCCGACGTCACCAATGGTCACATTGCGACGCAGGGGCGAATTCAGCTCGTTCCATTTCAGGATATAGCGGAAATCACCGATTCCAGACGCGGCCAGCGTTTTGATCGGGCCTGCGGAAATCGAGTTCACGCGGATACCGTCTTTGCCCAAATCCTCGGCAAGGTAGCGCACGGATGCTTCCAGCGCGGCCTTGGCAACGCCCATGACATTGTAATGCGGCATGACCTGTTCAGCGCCATAATAGGTGAGGGTCAGCATGGACCCACCATCCGTCATCATCGCCGATGCCCGACGGGCAACAGCAGTGAAGCTGTAAACCGAGATGTCCATCGTCATACGGAAGTTTTCAGGACTGGTATCAACATAACGACCGCGAAGTTCGTTTTTGTCCGAGAAACCAATGGCATGTACGATGAAGTCAAGCTTGCCCCACTTGGCTTCCAAATCGTTGAACAGCGCGTCAATGGACCCTTGGTCGGCGACATCACATTCAATCATGATGTCCGACCCCAGCTGATCAGCCAACGGTCCCACACGTTTCTTCAAGGCTTCGCCCTGATACGAGAAGGCCAGTTCGGCCCCCGCTTCGGCGCAAGCCTTTGCGATGCCCCATGCAATGGACTTGTCGTTTGCGAGACCCATGATCAGGCCGCGCTTTCCCTTCATCAATTCGGTCGACATATATGTTCCTCGTCCCGAGATACTGCGTTAAGACCGTTTAGGCGATTGGCCGTTCGTCTTCAAGTCCGGCTTGGCGCTACGTGCTTGTGAAATGGCGGGAATTGGCCAGCCAGTTTTGTAACTATGTGCAATACTGGGGTGAGTTAAAAGGAATGCAAATGTCTGAACGTGATGGAATTTTCGCGGGGGATGACCCGTTTGTTATCGCACGAAGCTGGTTGGCAGAGGCCGAAAAAAGCGAAGTGAACGATCCAAACGCGATTGCGCTGTCTACGGTGGATGCGGACGGTTTACCCAATGCCCGGATGGTGCTTTTGAAAGAGATCGAGGACAACGCTTTCGTCTTCTACACCAACTACGGATCTGTCAAAGCCGATGAGATCGAAAAGGCCGGCAAAGCGGCCTTTGTCATGCACTGGAAAAGTTTAAGGCGACAGATACGGGTCCGGGGTCTCGTTACGCGGGAAGAGGGCGTTCAAGCGGATAATTATTTTTCCTCTAGATCAATCAAAAGCAAACTGGGTGCTTGGGCCTCTTATCAGAGCCAACCCTTGGCCTCGCGGGCCAGTCTAATGGCGAAGGTCGCGAAGGTTACAGCGCAGCACGGACCAGCGCCACAAAGGCCCTTATTTTGGGGTGGATATCGTATCCAACCTGTCGAAATCGAGTTCTGGGCTGATGGTGCGTTCAGGCTTCATGACAGGTTCAGATGGACACGATCCGAGGCTGGTGGCACATGGCAGGTAACCCGTCTGAATCCTTGATATGCATACTTGTTTTTGCCCTGACCTAACCAAAAATACAGGGGGGTGGGGCTTGCGTCGTCTGAATAAACATCCCAATAGTGTCTCGGGGACGCAAATTGCTAGAGGTAGATATGGCGCAGATCGGTGACGCTCGCGTGCCAGATGTGGTACAAGGGCAGGTCAAGTGGTTCGATCCGAACAAAGGGTTCGGTTTCGTTGTCGCAAACGAGGGTGGAGCAGATATCCTGCTGCACGCCAATGTTCTGCGCAACTTTGGACAGAGCTCTGTCGCCGACGGATCCAGCATCGAAATAACCGTACAGGCGACTGATCGCGGTCGTCAGGCGGTAACTGTCTTGTCGATAACGCCGCCTGAAGGTAGCGAAATCAACGAGCTGGAAGAGATCGTAGAAGGTCTGGTCGATCCTGATAGCATTGGCGATATGGAACCCGCTCGCGTTAAGTGGTTTGACAAGGCCAAGGGTTTTGGCTTTGCCAATGCATTCGGCAGTTCCGATGACATCTTTGTGCATGTAGAAGTGTTGCGGCGCTCTGGCTTGGCTGACCTTCAACCGGGCGAGGCGATCAGCATCCGTGCCGCAGACGGTAAGCGTGGTAAGATGGCGGTCTCAGTCCATGCTTGGGATGCGGCCGTTGAGGGCGAAACAGCCTCGTGACTTACGCGTTGCGCGTTGGTCTGATCCAATTTCTTAGTTTGGCCGGGTATGCCTGCACGTCGATGGCATGGGCTGCGGAGTGTGAACCGGACCGCGTCAATGTTCGTGGTCCTTGGGGGCAGGCGGCCTTTACCATTGAAGTGGCAGATGATCCGCGCGAACGCGCCCAAGGCTTGATGTTCCGTGAAGACCTTCCAACCATGAACGGCATGCTTTTTTTATTCGAACAACCGCAGCAAGTCGGTTTTTGGATGAAAAACACGTTGATCCCATTAGATATGATCTTTGTTCTGGAAGATGGAACAGTCTCGCGCGTTCATCACAATGCGATTCCCCACGACACGACATTAATTGATGGTGGCGTGGGGGTGCAGGCTGTTTTGGAAGTGAATGGTGGGACCGCAGCGCGATTCGGCATCGCAGAGGGCAGTGAACTGCAACATCCGGCCCTCGATCAGGCGGATGCAGCCTGGCCTTGTGCCCCTGATATGACACCTGAATAGGCTGACAACGAATTTAGGCTGTTTTCCCTCTTTTCATTGCCGGAACACAACGGTAAGGAGGGGGCGTTCGGGGCGTAGCGCAGCCTGGTAGCGCGACGGTTTTGGGTACCGTAGGTCGCAAGTTCGAATCTTGCCGTCCCGACCACCATTCTTCATTTAACTCTGTTTTCTTTACCCAACCTGATTGGGTTCATGTGGCGTGTGCTTAAAGCAGACCTGACGGATGAATCGCATCAGGCATGACAGGGCTGCATGGCTGTTGTTGATCTAAGAACAGGCTATGTGAGTCGCGTTTGACGCGGCTTGAAGAGCCATTCGAGTGCATTGGTTAACGCTTTCGGCGTTAAGGATCTGGCGGTCGAACATTTTAGCCACAGTTCGTTAATACGATGAAAGAATCACGCTTCGCTTCAAGCAGATTGTTTCGATCGAAGCCTAAACTGGCCAATTTCTTAGCAAAAGAAGAGCTCCCCTTAGAGTGGAGAGGCGCGAGAATCAAAATCATTCGGATAACTGGATGTGTGGCAAACTGCGTCAACAGAAAAGAGTTGGGGATATGTATGAAATTATCGTTGACGATATAGGGGTCACTACGCCAGTTTGTGGGAGCTAGCCGCAAGGCCACAATATATAGTGGCTGTTGGTTGAGCAGGACGAAACAGGGACCACGCTTCGATATTGAAGTTATCAGGGTGCGCCACGTTAGTGGAAGCGGCACTCGGCGGTGATCCTATGTCTAAATTCCTGCCACCAAGGGCTGCGTGGAAAATTTATCGATTAGGGCAGAATCTTAGTGCCGTAAGGCGCAAAGAGAGACTGAAGGGACTGGACAGGCACAATGAAGATTGAACGCAAATTCACAAAATCGGGGCAGGGCGCTTATTCGGAGCTGGAATTCACCACGACGACCTCTGAAATCCGAAACCCTGACGGTACGATCGTATTCAAACTGGACGAGTGCGAAGTCCCCACAAGTTGGAGCCAAGTGGCTTCGGATGTGATTGCGCAGAAATACTTCCGCAAAGCTGGCGTCCCGGCTGTTCTGAAGCAGGTTAAGGAAAAAGATGTTCCCGAATTCCTGTGGCGTTCCGTTCCTGACGACAAAGCCATGGCAGATCTGCCCGAAGACGCGCGCTTTGGCGGCGAAACGTCGGCCAAACAAGTGTTCGACCGCTTGGCAGGCGCTTGGGCGTATTGGGGTTGGAAAGGTGGCTATTTCACCACTGAAGAAGACGCGCGCACCTATTTTGACGAAATGCGTCACATGCTGGCCAGCCAACGCGCCGCGCCGAACTCGCCGCAGTGGTTCAACACTGGCTTGCATTGGGCTTACGGCATCGATGGTCCTGCACAGGGTCACTATTATGTGGATCACAAGACCCGCAAGCTGACCAAGTCGAAATCCAGCTACGAGCATCCACAGCCGCATGCCTGTTTCATTCAGTCGGTTGGCGATGATCTGGTCGGCGACGGCGGCATCATGGACCTGTGGGTCCGCGAGGCGCGCCTGTTCAAATACGGCTCGGGCACAGGCACCAACTTCTCGTCCCTGCGTGCAGCGAACGAAGAGCTGTCGGGCGGCGGTAAATCCTCGGGCCTGATGGGCTTCCTGAAAATTGGTGACCGGGCAGCCGGTGCGATCAAATCGGGCGGTACAACACGTCGTGCGGCCAAGATGGTTATCGTCGATGCCGACCACCCGGATGTCGAAGAATACATCAACTGGAAGGTCAAAGAAGAGCAGAAGGTTGCTTCGCTGGTGGCTGGCTCGAAGATGCATGAAGAGCATCTGAACCACATCTTTGATGCCATTCGTTCATGGGACGGCAAGGAAGAAGACGCATTTGACCCGAAAACCAACGAAGGTTTGAAAAGTGCAATTCGGGTCGCGAAAAAAGTCGCGATTCCCGAAAACTACGTCAAGCGCGTGTTGGATTATGCAAAGCAGGGCTTCGGCTCGATCGAGTTCCCGACCTATGATACAGACTGGGATTCAGAGGCTTACGCCACCGTTTCGGGTCAGAACTCGAACAACTCGGTTCGCGTCACTGATGCTTACCTTAAGGCAGTCGAAAACGATGCGGATTGGGAACTGATCCGCCGTACTGACGGTTCCGTCGCCAAGACTATCAAGGCGCGCGACCTGTGGGAACAGATCGGCCACGCAGCATGGTCCTGTGCAGATCCCGGCATCCAGTATCACGACACAGTCAACGCTTGGCACACCTGCCCGGAAGATGGCGCGATCCGCGGGTCGAATCCGTGCTCGGAATACATGTTCTTGGATGACACCGCGTGTAACCTGGCGTCGATGAACCTGCTGACCTTCTTGAAGGATGGCGAGTTCCAGGCCGAAGACTACATGCACGCCACACGTCTGTGGACCATCACGCTGGAAATCTCGGTGATGATGGCGCAATTCCCGTCCAAGGAAATTGCTGAGCTGTCTTATGTGTTCCGCACGTTGGGTCTGGGCTATGCCAACATCGGCGGTCTGCTGATGAACATGGGGTATGGCTACGATTCGAAAGAAGGACGCGCCCTTTGTGGAGCCCTGACCGCGATCATGACCGGCGTGTCCTACGCCACCTCGGCTGAAATGGCCGGAGAGCTGGGCACGTTTGAAGGCTATGAGCGCAACAAGGACCACATGCTGCGCGTCATCCGCAACCACCGCAACGCGGCTTACGGAGCAAGCGATGGGTACGAGGATCTGGCCGTGAAGCCCGTTCCCTTGGACCTGAAGAATTGCCCTGATGCCAAACTGGTCGATCTGGCCATGGGCACCTGGGATGAAGCCTATGCACTTGGTGAAAAGCACGGTTACCGCAACGCGCAGGTGTCTGTGATTGCCCCAACCGGCACCATCGGTCTGGTGATGGATTGCGATACCACAGGGATCGAGCCGGACTTTGCGCTGGTGAAGTTCAAAAAGCTGGCCGGTGGCGGCTACTTTAAAATCATCAACCGCTCGGTTCCGGGTGCGTTGGAAAAAGTCGGCTATAGCTCGTCCCAGATTGAAGAGATTATCAGCTATGCGGTCGGGCACGGCACTTTGGGCAATGCGCCGGGCATCAACCACACCACGTTGATCGGTCACGGGTTCGGACAGAACGAAATCGACAAGATCGAGGCAGCATTGCCATCGGCCTTCGACATCCGCTTTGTCTTCAACCAGTGGACGCTGGGCGAGGAGTTCTGCACCAACGTTCTGGGTATCCCGGCTGAAAAGCTGAACGATCCCGACTTCAGCTTGTTGAGCCATCTTGGCTTCACCCGCAAAGACATCGACGCGGCCAACGATCATGTGTGTGGCACGATGACGCTTGAAGGTGCACCGAACCTGAAAGACGAGCATCTGAACATCTTCGATTGCGCCAACCCGTGCGGAAAGAAAGGCACGCGTTTCCTGAGCGTTGATAGCCACATCTATATGATGGCAGCGGCGCAAAGCTTCATTTCCGGTGCGATCTCGAAAACGATCAACATGCCGAATGACGCGACCATCGAAGACTGCCAGAAGGCCTACGAACTCAGCTGGTCGCTGGGTGTGAAAGCCAACGCGCTGTATCGTGATGGCTCGAAACTCAGCCAGCCTTTGGCAGCCGCTTTGGTCGAAGATGACGAGGAAGCAGAAGAAATTCTGGCGTCGGGTTCGCCCCACGAGAAAGCCGTGACACTGGCCGAGAAGATCATTGAGAAAGTGGTCATCAAGGAAGTGGCGCGCGGACGTGAGAAACTGCCCGAACGTCGCAAAGGATACACACAGAAAGCCATCGTCGGCGGGCACAAGGTTTACCTGCGCACCGGTGAATACGAAGACGGCAATCTGGGCGAAATCTTCATCGACATGCACAAAGAAGGCGCTGGCTTCCGTGCAATGATGAACAACTTCGCAATCGCTGTGTCGGTCGGTCTGCAATACGGTGTTCCGCTTGAGGAATTCGTGGATGCTTTCACCTTCACCAAGTTCGAACCGGCAGGCATGGTTCAGGGCAACGACTCGATCAAGAACGCGACGTCGATCCTTGATTACATCTTCCGCGAACTGGCTGTGTCCTATCTGGATCGTACCGATCTGGCGCATGTCAAACCGCAAGGCGCTGCGTTCGATGATCTGGGCCGTGGCGAGGAAGAGGGCGTGTCGAACGTTCAGCAACCGTCTGAAACCGCAGCGACTAAGTCCTTGGAAGTGTTGAAGCAAATCAGCTCGACCGGATATCTGCGCAAACGCATGCCGCAAGAGCTGGTGGTGTTGCAAGGCGGTATGGAAGCCGGGGCAACTGCCCTGACGGGCACCGATCCTGTGGGCGCGCTCAGCACATTGGTGCCTGAAACCGCAAGCACTGTGGTCACGGAAACTCTGGTTAGCGAGACCAGTGTCTCAACCGGCACAGTGAACTCGATCGATGCGCGCACGAAAGCGAAGATGCAGGGCTACGAAGGTGATCCATGCGGCGAATGCGGCAACTACACCTTGGTGCGCAACGGCACCTGCATGAAGTGCAACACTTGTGGGTCGACCACGGGCTGTAGCTAAGCGTTTCGTCAGGGCCGCCTACTCCCAAGGGGTGGCTCTGGCAAGGTTAGGGTGGGTTGGGGGTTGCCCCTCATCCTGACACGGGGCGGGTGCGCTCGCCCTGACACGGATAGGGCCGCAGGCAAAATAAACCGGGCGGTACCAATCAGAGCCCTATCAGTGAAACTGGGGTGTCCTTGCGGCGCCCCATTTTTTTGCCTGATGGGAATTGCTCTGGGTTTCTGTCTAGGAAAAGAAAAACGCCCCGGTGAACACATCACCGGGGCGTTTGTTTGTTCAGAGAACTAGGCTTAGATGCCGCGCGACAAGGCCGCAACGCCCGTACGGGCCACTTCGATCAGGCCAAGAGGGCGCATCAGATCTGCGAAAGCGTCGATCTTCTCGGTTGTGCCGGTGATTTCGAACACAAAGCTGTCCAGAGTTGAATCGACGACGTTTGCGCGGAAAATATCGGCAAGGCGCAAGGCCTCAACCCGTTTTTCACCGGATCCTTCGACTTTCAAAAGGGCCAATTCGCGTTCGACGGACGCCCCTTCGACGGTCAAGTCATGCACCTCATGCACCGGAACAATGCGTCCCAGCTGCGCTTTGATCTGTTCGATCACAGCAGGGGTGCCGGTGGTGACGATGGTGATGCGCGACAGATGACCTTCGTGATCGACCTCGGCCACGGTCAGGCTTTCGATGTTATAACCACGACCGGCAAAAAGTCCGATCACGCGGGCCAAAACGCCGGCTTCGTTGTCGACGACACAGGCCAAGGTGTGGCTTTCGATGACATCCGAATTCGGGTCGCGCAGGTCATAAGCCGACTTGCGCGAAGAGCCTTTTTTGATCTTAAGTGCAGACATTTACAGACCCTCCTTAAACCAATGTTGCGCCAGCGGCGCCGATGACGCCTTGGGTGTCAGCTTCGCCCATCAGCATGTCGTTGTGCGGCGCGCCCGATGGGATCATCGGGAAGCAGTTTGCGTGCTTTTCGACCAGTACGTCCAGAATGAACGGGCCGTCATAATCCAGCATTTCCTGAATGGCGTCATCCAGTTCAGCCGGATCCGAGACCTGACGCCCCTTACAGCCAAAGGCCTCGGCCAGTTTGACGAAATCAGGCAGGCTTTCCGACCAGCTGTGCGAATACCGTTCGCCGTGCAGCAGTTCTTGCCACTGGCGGACCATGCCCAAACGCTCATTGTTCAGAATGAACTGTTTGATTGGCGCGCGGAACTGAACGGCGGTGCCCATTTCCTGCATATTCATCAACCAAGACGCATCACCAGCCACGTTAACGACGCAGGAATCCGGGTGCGCGATCTGAGCACCCAGCGACGCTGGCAGGCCATAGCCCATCGTGCCCAACCCGCCCGATGTCAGCCAGCGGTTCGGGTCCTCGAATCCAAGGAACTGAGCGGCCCACATCTGGTGTTGTCCAACTTCCGTGGCGACATAGCGATCTTTGTCTTTTGTCAGCTCTTCAAGGCGCTGCAACGCGAATTGCGGCTGAATGACATCCGTGGTGTTGGTGTAGCTCAGGCAGCGACGTTCCTTCCAAGTGGCAATCTGATCGTCCCACTTGGCCAGCCCGTCTTTGTTCACTTTGCGACCGCGGGCTTTCCAAACCTTCAGAAGGTCTTCAAGCACATGACCAACATCGCCGATGATCGGCAGATCAACATGGATCACCTTGTTGATGGAACTTGGATCAATGTCGATATGCGCTTTTTTGGATCCGGGGCTGAACGCATCCATACGGCCAGTGATCCGGTCGTCAAAACGGGCGCCCACACAGATCATCAGGTCACAATCATGCATTGCCATGTTGGCTTCATAAAGTCCGTGCATCCCCAACATGCCCAGCCAATGTTCACCCGATGCAGGATAGGCACCAAGACCCATCAAGGTCGATGTGATCGGGAAGCCTGTGGCTTGAACCAATTCACGCAAAAGCTGGCTTGCACCGAGGCCAGAGTTGATCACGCCACCGCCCGTGTAAAACAAGGGACGTTCGGCTGTTTCCATCAGCTCGGCAAGTTCGGTGATCGCGTTGATGTCGCCACGCATTTGCGGCTGATAATGCCCGGTTGCTGCTTTGGCAGGCGGGGTATAGGAGCCGGTGGCAAACTGAACATCTTTCGGGATGTCGATCAGCGTTGGGCCCGGTCGGCCCGAGGTCGCCACATGGAACGCTTGATGGATCACGTCCGACAGTTTGTCAGTCTCTTTCACCAACCAGTTATGTTTTGTGCAGGGGCGGGTGATCCCAACGGTGTCAGCTTCCTGAAAGCCATCGGTGCCGATCATGAAGGTCGGAACCTGCCCAGTCAGGACAACAAGCGGAATGGAATCCAAAAGCGCGTCTGTCAGGCCGGTCACGGCGTTTGTCGCGCCGGGGCCCGAGGTTACTAGGACAACACCCGGCTTACCTGTCGAACGCGCATAGCCTTCGGCCGCATGCACAGCGCCTTGTTCGTGGCGTACCAAGATGTGACGAATGTCATTTTGCTGAAAAATCTCGTCGTAAATCGGTAGGACAGCGCCCCCGGGGTAGCCAAAGACTGTGTCCACACCCTGATCCTTCAGGGCTTGAACTACCATTTTCGCTCCGGTCATTTGACGTGTCATCTTCTTCTCCGTTCCACGTGCGCTTCTCATAAAAAAGCCCCCGATCTTCTCGGGGGCGCATGGGGTTCCATTATGGTTCCGTTACCGGCCCATGCGCCAATTTCTCACAATCACAAGGACGCTGCTCATTGCAGGTTTCCCAAGTTCTTGCCCAAGGATATCCCTGAAGGCTTCCACATTACGTGCCGGGGACATTATGAGCGGTGATGGGGGGCGTCAACAGCGAAAGCGCGTATAAAATGTCGCGTAGGCGAATTTTTTGTAATTTTTGGTCCAATTGCGATCTGATTGGCGCAACTATTGCAAATATGAGCTGTGATTTTCGGGAATTGCTGCAGTTTCACCCGCAAAGCTGAGTCCCCCTGGGCACGCTAGCCCTCGCGCTGCACTTTGCTGGCGGTGTCGGGAAGGTTGATACTTGCCACCTGTTCCGCAATCGGATCCGTGGATAGGGGATGTAACTCAGCCGAGTAATCCTCGCCCGTGTCCAGCGGGGTCCACTGGTTGTCACGGTAAATTTCGATAGACGAGAATGCCGCTTTGTAATCCATCTTGGAGCTGCCCGGCACCCAATAGCCAAGATAGACATAGGGCAGGCCAGCTTCGCGCGCGATCTCGATATGGTCGAGGATCATATAGGTGCCAAGGGATTTGCGATGCCAGTCTGGGTCGTAGAACGAATAGACCATCGACAACCCATCTTCGAGCACATCTGTCAGACAAACAGCGCGCAACGGACCGGTTGCGTCATCGCCGGGCATTTGCCCTTGTCCGCGTTCCGCATATTCAATCACGCGGCTTTTGATCGGCGTTTCCTCGATCATCGCGGCGAATTCGAACACATCCATATCCGCCATGCCGCCTTCGGCGTGCCGGTCATCCAGATAGCGGCGGAACAGCTCGTACTGATCTTCGCTTGCCCAAGGGGCACGTGCACGGCGTTCAAGCACCGAGTTGCGTTTGACCGTTCGTTTTTGGCTTTTTCTGGGTTTGAAGTCCGCAACGCGGATGCGCGCGGAAAGACACGCCGAGCATTCAGCACAGGACGGGCGATAGAGCACATTCTGAGAGCGTCTGAAGCCCTGTTTGGAAAGGGTGTCATTCAAGGTTTCCGCGTGTTCCCCTTGAAGCGCAGTGAACAGCTTACGTTCAAGGCGTCCGTCCAGATAGGGACACTCCTGCGGCGCAGTCACATAGAACTGGGGTGCAAGTGGAAGGGTGTGGCGCATGGTTTCTCGTAATCAACTCAAATCGCAAGGAGCCTAGCCCGAGCAAGCGGTGTCGGGCAAGCCCCCGATAACAGCTAGGGTAAACGGGGGCAGGGGGGCGGCTTAGCGGCGCTCGGCCATGCGGTTGATCGCAGTGGTTCCCAGGACCATGTCGGCCAGGCCTTGGCCGCGCGCCGTTGTGAACATCATCACAAGCGAGATCATTTGAAGAACGACCGTCGACATCGACAAATAGTAACCCAAAGTGTGCAGGGCTGCGGTCTGCCGATCAAAGCGTTGTCCGTCATGTCGGCGCAGCTCGATCGCAGTCAGGCGCATGCCTATGGTTGCGGATTTCCGGGTCAAGGTGGACATGCGATAAACAAACCCAACCGCCAGATAAACTAGACCCCATAGGAAAAAACCAATGCCAAGGGTCAGCAGGCCAATCACGATACATATCCCGATGATCAGAACGACATCGATGAACCAAGCCAGTAGGCGTTTCATGGTCACATCTTGGTAGAACTCGGATTGCGTGTCCGGATCAGGAAGTCCCCAAAGCGTCGCATCGCGACGGGAGTTTTGGTGGTCAAAGGAGTGGGTCATTTTGGGATTGGCAGCTCTGTTAAGTCAGTAAAACCCGGCCCAATGAGGGCCGGGAAGGTGTCATCCAGATCGGATTACTTCTTTTTGCGCTTGGGTTCATCAAGGATTTCGACATCCTCGGCCACTTCATCAACATCATCATCGTCGTTCACATCTTGATCGTCGATATGTGTGCTGCGGGCAGCTTCGGCGCGGTCATCCATGAATTGGTCGAACTCGGACTTGTCTTTTGCGGCGCGAAGGCGTTCCAGGAAGGCTTCAAACGCTTCTTGTTCGCTCATCAAACGGCGCAGCGTTTCAGCTTTATAGGAGTCAAACGCGGTGTTGCCCGAGCTGGTGAAACCGTGGCGGCGCGACATGTGGCTATCCTGCCAAGCCTGCGAGTTGCGGTTGCGGCGGTGAGAACAAGATTTCGAAAACATGCGTTTACCCCAGATCATGTAGGCCAGTAGCGCAAGGCCGACGGGCCAGAAAAAGATGAAGCTGACGACCATGGCGGCGATCCAAGCGCCTTTGCCGCGCTCGTCCAGCCACGCCTCGGTCCGTGAGAACCAACCGCGAGGGGCGGAGGTGTAGTCAGTGGTTTGGGCGGCGGTGTTCATGATGGTCTCCATTCGGTTTATGTTTGAATGTGAATGTCTTTCACATGATTAGGATGTGGGTATTTCCGGGGGATCATCAAGAGGTAATGTGAATGTTTTTTACATAAATCGTATAACGCATTGTAATGCATGTAATAAACAAAAAAAGAGCGGCGAAAATCACCGCTCATTTTCCTCATTCATTCCATCTAATCAGGCTGGAAGGGCACCATCTGGGGCTTTTTGGCCCAATCGCGGCTTGAATGCGCCCATTATTAGCTCTGTCACAAGCGGTAGCACATTGGACATGCCCACAAGTGCCTCGCGCCCCTCAAGTGCGTGAAACGCGTCACTGACGGGTGCTGTCGGATCACCGGCTTCTGCAATGGCAAGCAGATCGGGCATCATCGGCACAAGGAAGACAAATGCGTTCACAGCCAAGAAGGCCTGACAGGCGAGTTTGACAACCATCCAACGCGACCGTTCTTTCCAAATGAAGAACAGGGCCAGATCACAGGCAAGCTTCAATGCCAGCCCAGGCAAGATCAGAATGTAGGCGCTGGTCAGTTTGTAGCTATAGACCGTCACTGCCGTCGCACCGTCCGGCGTGCCAATCACCACTCCTATTACAATGTGCGATAAGATGCCGCCGACATACAGGATGCCGGCGATCTCATTCACGAAGTCGAGAGCTTTGCGCATCACTTAGACGTCCCGGTTTCCAAACCACATACGGCTGAACAATCCATCCTTCAGCATAAATTGGTGGTACGCCCAGCCCGCGATATGAGCCAGGATGGTCAGTGCCAAGAGTTTAGAGAGGATGCCGTGAGCTGCACGCGGGGCCAGATCATTGAAGGTTTCTGGCAAAGGTGCACCTGATCCTCCGAAAACAATTCCCGGAAGGCCCGCACCTATCGAGATGCCGATGCCGCTGGCGACCATAAGCAACACAAGAGCATAGAGCGCCCAGTGCGCGGCTTGCCCGCCCATGTTCAAAAGTGCGTTTCCAGTATCTGCTTTAGGCGGATGTTGTGTTTTGAGGCGTGTGATTAACCGAATAATCATCAGGATTCCGATGACCATTCCTAAGCTCATGTGCATTCGCAAGCTAAACAGTTTGTCAGGGCTGTCATTGGGAAGCGCGGCCAAGACCTGTCCCCCCATAACCAGGCCGCCAACGATCATTGCGGCCAAGACCCAGTGTAGGGTGACCAGTAGGGGATGATAGCGTTTCATTGAGTTCTCCATTCTTCAAAAGAGTCGCGTTCATCATATTTGCAATTGCAACAATAGCAAGACAAAACATTTGCAACTGCAATAATCGCAGTTTATGATCTTGCTTATGAAGAACAACAATTCACTTTCAAAAACCGCGCAAACCACTCGTCAAAGCAGTGTGGGCTGGATGTTTCAGCGACTTGCGCGATCGCTTGAACGGGATATGACGGATCGGCTGGCCGAATTCGGTCTGAAAATTGATCACTTTGTCATTCTTATGAACCTGACCGAGCGTGAGAATGTCACTCAAACTGAATTGGGTGACGACATCTCAATGCCCAACTATGCGATCACCCGCGCTTTGGACCATCTTGAAGGGGAAGGGCTTGTCGAGCGTCGACCTGATGCCAAATCGCGCCGGTCTCACCGCGTTTTTCTGACCAAGGCAGGAATCAAATTGATGCCCAGTCTGTTTGAAACGGTAAAAGCCGTAAATGTGGCGTTTCTTGCGCCGCTGCCAGACAATCAGCGCGCCGAACTCAGCCAACTTCTGATGTCGTTGATGGAGTCGGAAGATCAGGTAAAGCAGCCGGGTTGAGCACCACAGACATTGATTAAGTCCGACGGTGACACCGCAAAGACGTGGCGGGGGGTTCCAGCCGCGGCCCAAACCTCATCGAATTCCAATAGGCGTGCGTCATAGAATGCTTTCACGGGACTGATCAAGCCGACCGGGGACACGCCTCCGATCGCGAAACCTGTTTCTTTGCGGATCAAGGCGGCATCCGCTTTGCCAAGCGGTTCCCCGGCAAGCTCTGACGCCTTTACTGCGTCGACTTGATGGCCACCAGCGGTCAGAAACAGCAGGACATGGCCGCTTTCTTCCCCGCGAAAGATGATGGATTTGGCGATCTGATCCAGTTCGCAGCCACAAGCACGGGCTGCATCCGCCGCGGTTCGGGTGCCGTCGGTCATTTCCATGACCTCGGTGTTGATCCCCGCGGTTTCCAGAGCCGATTTAACCCGCTTCAAGCTTTTAGACATGGTCAAACCCCCTTGATCATGGGTGACCATACCGATGATGCCACGCTGGGCAAGCGTCCTGACGGGCTGTGCGTCTTTCTACACAACAAATAACAGGTCGTGATTGTCGCACACCGCCATCGCTGGTTGACGCTTTCGGCTGACAAGCGCAATTTGCAAGAATGAGCCAAACGACTTTTTCTGCCCGTATCACCAGAACTCCGATTGCATATGATGCAGACCCTGCACGCGATATTGCCGAAAGGTTTTCTGACCTCACCCCGGACCTGCGCGAGGTGCTGGCCGGGGCGGCGGGCTGTTCGCCCTATCTTAAGGGCTTGATGGAAATGCAATCTGACTGGTTGCGTGAGGCTTTGGGGAAACCTCCTGAAGACGCGATTTCTGATGCTATGTCAGGCATGGACCGCGACAGCGACAGCGCGCTTCGCAGGTCGCTGCGTATTGCCAAGCAACGCATCGCATTGCTGACGGGCTTGGCCGATTTAGCTGGTGTCTATGAATTGGAACAGGTGACAGGTGCGCTGACCGATCTTGCGGATTTTGCGACCCATCAGGCGATGACGTTCCAGGTTGGCAATGAAATCCGTCGCGGCAAGCTGCCGGGTATGGACGAAGACGACGTTGAAATCGCTGGCGGTATGGTTGCACTGGCCATGGGGAAAATGGGCGCGCATGAGCTGAACTATAGCTCGGATATCGATTTGATCATGCTGTTTGATGACAGCCGCTTTGAAGGCGCGGATTTCCACGAGGCGCGCGCCAGTCACATCCGCGCCACCCGTAAGATGAGCACGATGCTGTCTGAGCTGACCGAAGACGGCTATGTTTTCCGCACCGATCTGCGCCTGCGGCCTGATCCAGCTGTGACCCCGGTTTGCGTGTCGATGGAAGCGGCCGAGCGGTATTATGAAAGCCTGGGGCGCACATGGGAACGTGCCGCCCATATCAAAGCGCGACCCTGTGCAGGCGACATTGCAGCGGGTGAGGCCTATCTGACCCGCCTTCGTCCCTTCATCTGGCGCAAGCATTTGGATTTTGCCGCCATCCAAGACGCCCATGACATGCGCCTGCGTATTCGCGAACATAAAGGTCTGCACGGGGATATCACTCTGCCCGGTCACGACATGAAGTTGGGGCGTGGCGGCATTCGTGAGATCGAGTTTTTCACCCAGACACGGCAGATCATTGCAGGCGGACGGGACGAGGGGTTGCGCATGCGTGATACTGTTCCCGGTCTGTCGGCGTTGGCCTCGAAAGACTGGATACCCACAGATGTGGCGGAAATTCTAACCCGTCACTATCGGTTCCACCGCACGGTTGAACATCGGGTGCAAATGTTCCGCGATGCTCAAACCCATAACTTGCCCAAAACGGATGACGAATTTGACCGGCTGGCCCGGATGATGGGCGAGGGGAATACCGAAGTTCTGAAGGCCCGCATCCATGATGCTTTGGCCGAGGTACATGAAGTTACAGAAGGATTCTTTGCACCTGACGGCACCACTGCAGATACGCGTGAACTGACCGAAAGCGAAGCCGAGATCGTCAGCCGCTGGGAAACCTATCCCTGCCTGCGCTCGGCCCGTGCAGTCCAGATCTTCAATCGCCTGAAACCTGACCTTCTGGCCCGTCTTGCGGATGCGCCACGTCCGCATGATGCCTTGCTTCAATTCGATGGCTTCCTGAAAAGATTGCCAGCCGGCGTGCAGCTTTTCTCGCTTTTTGAAGCAAATCCAACATTGGTGGACTTGATCGTGGACATCGCGGCCACAGCGCCCGCGCTTGCCGCGTATCTGGGACATAACGCGCAGGTTTTGGACGCGGTGATCGGTGGCGGGTTCTTTGAAACATGGCCAGGCTTGCCTGCGCTTGAGGCCGAATTGTCAGGGCGATTGGATGCTGCACCGGATTACGAAGCCAAATTGGACACCACGCGGCGCTGGATGAAGGAGTGGCATTTCCGGATTGGGGTTCACTTCCTACGTGGACTGATTCAAGCGCGCGAAGCCGGGGCGCAATATACCGATTTGGCGGATGCGGTGATCCGAGTGCTCTGGCCCGAGGTTGTCGCGAACTTTTCCTTGAAACACGGAACGCCTCCGGGTGCGGGGGCCGTGATTGTCGGAATGGGTTCGCTGGGTGCGCGTTCGTTGACCGCCACGTCAGATCTGGATTTGATCGTGATCTACGATCCGAAAGACGAAGACATGTCCGATGGCCGCCGCCCATTGGCGACAAGGGCATACTATGCGCGTCTTACACAGGCATTCTTGACCGCGTTGTCGGCCCCAATGTCGGAAGGTCGGCTTTACGAAGTGGACATGCGGTTACGACCTTCGGGGCGGCAGGGGGCTGTCGCGACGTCGATTGAAAGCTTCCGGTCGTATCAACGCGAAGAAGCTTGGACATGGGAACATCTGGCGCTGACACGCGCTCGTGTGGTCGCCGGTCCAGATGGGTTGGCCAAAGACTATGAAGCCGCGCGCGCCGAAGTGCTGGCGTTTGATCGTGATCCGGCCGAGGTGGTCGCGGATGTGATTGAAATGCGAAACCGGATTGCGGACGCCAAGCATTCTGGCGGGGCATTGGATGCGAAATTGGGCGAAGGTCATTTGCAAGATGTCGAGCTGGTGGCCCAAGCCGCCGCGCTTTTGTCCGGTGATACGCCCCGCGAACCAGACCGTCAGATCGCCCAAGGTGTCGCCATTGGTTGGTTTTCTGACGGACAGGGACGATCTATGGCTCGTTCGCATGACTTAATGTGGCGATTGCAGGCTGCGTCTAAACTGTTGTCAGAGGGTCCATTGGATCTTGAAAATCTGGGGCAAGGTGGGCAAGAACTGCTTCTGCGCGAGACCGGGGCGAAAAGTGAGACTGCCCTGATCGAGGATCTGGAGGAAAAGGCAAAGGCTGCGGCCCAAGCCATCGAAAAGGTGCTGGCCAACCCACCAGGGTAGGCTTGTACTGGAGGAAGAAATGACTGACCTCATGACTGCTATCGACCCGCGGGGGCTGATCCGCGACAGCTATGTGATCGAAGGGATCAAGGCTGGTGAATGCCGTTCGATCTTTCTGGATTGGGCCTTGTTTGATGATCACGAGATGGCGCAAGAGGACCGGATCAAAGCGTTGCTTGATCACTATGGCGTAGCCGCGCCCGACCATCCAATGACCAGCGTTCTGCGTGCGGCCCTTGAAAAAAAGGCCGAACCCAAGCGACGCGGTGGAAGACGGGGCCGGGTGGGTTAATCGTTCTGACGGGTCAAGGTTTAGCGGTTTCGTAACAAAAACCTGCCAAGCTTTGTTCCGTAATGGTTATCCGGTTCAAACATCAAATCCGAATGCTCCTATTGGTAATGGCTTTTTTACCTTTTGGGACCTCTGTCATCGCGAATGATGCTGCAATCTGTACCTCGTTTGCAGAACTGAAACGCCAGCAGCAAGGGGCAGCAACTGCCTGGAACTCTGCGGACAGTGTGACAACAATCAATCAGCTAAGTAAGCTGTCGAGATTGTTAAAAAGGGTAAAGCTAAGGTACTATAGCAGTGCTGACAGCCGTTCGCTATCGGACATGTCATTCGCTATTTCTGCGCTGGACCGAATCCTTCTGAACCCGAATTCTGTCGGAGCTGATGTCAGCCAAAAGCTGCCCGATCTGATGCGTGTGTTGCAAAAGATCGAACTCATCTTTGGATGTTCTGACTTGCACCAAATTACGAAGCGTAATCAGTCGAAGCCGCTTGAATTGGTGGATCGTTCCAATGATGGGACATCATCGATGATTGCCGGGGGTAAGGCAATCACGCTGGGCGTTTCCGTATTGGCTTTGATCGCTCTTATCATTGTATCTGTAGTTGTTTTTCGCCGTGGTTTTACGGATCGTGCTGTCCGTCTTGTGTGCCGAACACCTCTGCTGCTTGTTCATGGTGACAACTGTTCGGTTACCAACATTCTGGACATCAACCGATCCGGTATGAAGGTAGAGGTCGCACCGGAACATGCCGAAAAGATTTGGGTGGATTTGTTTTTCTGTGGCCATAAAGCCCGCGGACAAATTGTGTGGAAAAACAGCTATTTTGCGGGGATCCAATTTAAGCCGAAAATCAGCCCACAAATGTTGAAAGATGTGATTGAGAAAAGCAGACTATCATTGGCCGATAGTGGCATTCAATCGAATGCTGCACCGTGCTTTTCTTTGGGCTGCCACGCAACCTGTTCGCGTCATCAGTCGACGGCAATATCAAGGTCTAAAGAGGATAATTGACTGTTGAAGCGGATTGGTACGTTATGCCTCAGTAGGCCGCATCATCAGCCAAATCAGCGATCCACCCGCCAGCACTAGGAAGGGGATCATTGCGATGTTGACGGCGCTCCACCCTTCCACGGCAGTACCGCCAGAGCAATTCATCAAGCCACCCGACGCCAGCGACGCCACGGTCACGCAGCCAAAGACGATCATGTCGTTCATCCCTTGGACACGACCGCGTTCCTCGGGCGCATGAGCCCCCGCCAGCATCGACGTCGCGCCAATAAAGCCAAAGTTCCAGCCAATACCCAGCAGGATCAAAGCAATAAAGAAGTTCTCAAGCTCGACCCCTTGAAGGGCAACCACTCCGGCGAACCCCAGAATGGCCAATCCGGTCGCGATCACCAAGCGCGTTCCAAACCGTGCAATCAGATGGCCGGTGAAAAAGCTGGGGACAAACATCGCCAACACATGTGCCGTCACGATGTTGCCGGCCATATCCGTTTCGAACCCACAGCCGACAACCGCAAGCGGGGTTGACGTCATGACAAGGTTCATAAGCGCGTACGAGACCATGCCACAGATGATTGCCACGGCAATCACCGGATCGCGCAGCAGCTCCATACGTGTGCGACCCTTAGGGGCATCTTCATGCGGTTTCTCGGGTTTGGGTATGTCCAAACCCAGAAATAGAAATGATCCCAGAATGTTGATGACGATGATGGTCAGGTAAGCGCCCAGAAAGGGTACAACCATGGCGTCATTTGTAAGGTTAAACAGCTGCGGGCCAATGATGGCCGACGCCAATCCACCTGCCATAACATATGAAATCGCCTTGGGACGGAAAGCATCAGATGCCGTGTCCGCTGCAGCAAAGCGATAGAACCCTTGTGCGGATTGGTACAATCCCATGAAAAAGGACCCGATCAGGAAAATCGTAAAGTCCGCCTGCATCAATCCATAGGCACTGATTGCTGCCCCGGTTGAGCCGCCAAGCGTGCCAAGCCAGAACCCAACGCGGCGGCCAAAGGTTTGCATCACCCAGCTGACGGGGTTGGCAAAGATCATCGATCCCCCCACCATCAGCGAGATTGGAAGCGTCGCCCAGCAAAGGTTCGTCGCCAATGACTGCCCCGCCAGACCAGCCATCGTGAAAATCATGGGCATCTGTGCACCCAAGATGGCCTGCGCAAGCACAAGAATGGTTACATTACGCTTGGCGCGTGCATCATCGGCGGGTGAGAGGGTCGCATCGGTCATGCGGATATGCGTATCCATGCATATAGGGTTTGGCCAGTGCGAAATTGTACCCATTGCTGAGGGGTGATGTCGCAGTCAGGCCCGGTCGATCAAATGGGCGAAACTTCCCGAAACGTTGCCGTTGATCAGCCCCATCGGGGCAAGGGCGCGCCCTTCGGCATCGGTGGCCTCGAATAGCGGTGTGCCCTCAGCCAGAAGTGTTGTGGCATAATGGAACTCATGTGCGTTCCATTGGCCGGAGAATGGGCCGTCACACGCGGTAAGCGATCGGTATCCCAGATGGAGTTTGCGTTTGGCAAAGCTTGTCTCTAGCCCCAAAAGGCCCAACATTTCATGGCGCACACCGTCTTTGTCTGTGAGCGCGCGCCCCAATGTCATGTAACCACCACATTCGCCATAGATCTGGCAGGTGGCGTTATGCATCCCGCGTTTGAAGCTTTGCGCGGCGGCAAGTGTTTCAGTGTGAAGCTCCGGATATCCGCCGGGCAGAAAGATGAAATCAGCATTCGGGGCAGGGGCTTCGTCTGCCAGAGGCGAGAATGGGATGACCTCGGCGCCAGAGTTTCGCCAGTCGTTCATGATGTGCGGATAGGCAAAGGCAAAGGCTTTGTCGGAAGCCACCGCAATCCGCTGACCGGGGGGGATCAGCCGCTGCGAACTTCCCGGTGAAGGCGTTAGATGACCTGCCAAAGCGACCAGCGCATCAAGATCGATCGCCGCTTCGACCACATCGGCGACACGATCCAAGTACGCCTGCAAATCTGGATGCTCTTCGGCCTGAACCAGACCCAAATGTCGCGACGGGTGCTCTAGCCCAGCTTGTCGATAAACTGCTCCAAGAACCGGGATCAGACTGTCTTGCAGGCTTGCACGCAACATTGCCTCGTGGCGGGGACTTCCCACGTGGTTCAGGATCACACCTGCAACCCGTGTTCCGGGATCATGATGGGCAAACCCGTTGACCAATGGCGCGACCGAGTGTGCCAATCGGGCACAATCTACCACCAAAATTACTGGCAGTCCAAACTGACGCGCCAAATCGGCGGTTGCACCACGCCCCTCGGGTGGGGCCCCGTCAAACAATCCCATCGCCCCTTCAATCAGCAAAAGCTCTGCGCCGGATCGGGCAAGGTCGTGCAACCGTGCCGGTCCCATCGCCCAAGCATCCAAATTGGGACAATCCCGACCGCAAGCAGCCGCATGAAAGCGCGGATCGATGTAGTCCGGGCCGGATTTTGCGCCGCTGACTTGGGCGCCACGTCGCGACAAGGCGCGCAGCAATCCAAGGGTCAACGTAGTCTTTCCGCTGCCAGAAGACGGTGCAGACAGGACCAAACCCGTGGGGGCGTTCGCGGGGCGGTCCTGCGGCATCAGCGATCCTCGGCGGGGCGACCCCGTCCCAAGGGGTCCGTGTCGCGCGGCGCCAATCCAGCGGCCATGGCTTGCCAATCCAGCGCCTGACGCATCAAAACGGCGCGGCCCACGCAAATAATCGCGGGCGCGCCAATGCCGTCGCGTTCTGCATCTTCGACGCAACGGGCCAAGGATGTTTCAAGCACCCGTTGATCTTTTGTGGTGGCGTTCGTGGTGATGGCAACCGGTTCATCCCCCGGTCGACCTGCATCAATCAGTGCATTTCGAATGCGGTCCAGATGCTTCATGCCCATGTAGATCACAATCACTTGCGATCCGCGCGCAATGGCTTTCCAGTCCAGCGATCCAGTGGCATTGCCCGATTGGTCATGTCCGGTGACAAAGGTCACAGATTGGTTGACGTCGCGATGGGTAACGGGAATCCCGGCATAGGCCAAACCGCCGATCCCGGCCGAGATGCCCGGAATGATACGGATCGGAACGCCATGTTGAACAAGCGTTTGGCCTTCTTCGCCGCCACGTCCGAAAACAAAGGGGTCGCCGCCTTTCAGGCGCAGCACCCGTTTGCCATCTTTCGCCAAATCCACCAGTCGCAGCGAGATATCACGCTGTTTTGCCGATGGTTTGCCACCACGCTTGCCGGCATAGATCACCTCGGTCTCGGGGCGGGCCCAATCAAGGATTTCTGGGGCAACCAGCGCGTCATGGACAATCACATCCGCCTGCATCAACGCATTCACCGCGTGAATGGTCAAAAGGCCCGGATCACCGGGGCCAGCGCCACACAGCCAGACCCAGCCGGGTTCCAGCTTTGGCCAATCATGACCGGGTAGGACGGGGGTGGTATAGTTACGCGAGTCGCTCATGCGCCCCTTATGCACCTGTTGAGCGCTGGCGAAAAGCGCAACTGCGACCTCACAGAACGGATTGGCGGCGCGGGTTTGCCAGCCTATAGTCCACAGGATGGAACAGGAATCTCCCCCAGAATTACGCCGTGGCTGGACCACGGGTGCCTGCGCGACCGCAGCGGTCAAAGCAGCCCTTGATGCGCTTTGGGGGCAGGGGACGCCGTCGCGTGTCTCGATCACCTTACCACGCGGAGAAACGCCGGATTTTCTGATTTATGATCAGGCGTCAGGGGACAGCTGGGCCGAGGCCGCAATCGTCAAAGATGCAGGGGATGATCCTGATGTCACTCATGGTGCCATCATCCGCGCCCGTGTGGCGCCTGCCAAGCCGGGACAGGGTGTTTACTTTGTTGCGGGTGATGGTGTCGGAACGGTCACGAAACCGGGGCTGCCCATTCCCGTAGGGCAACCTGCCATCAACCCCGTCCCGCGCCAGATGATCAAAGGCGTGGTGCATGAAGCTGCCGCCACCTATGGGCAGGGGGCGGATGTAACTGTCACGATCTCGGTCGATGATGGTGCGGCCTTGGCCGAAAAAACCTGGAATCCGCGATTGGGGATCAAGGGTGGCTTGTCCATTCTGGGAACGACGGGCATTGTGCGGCCGTTTTCCTGTTCTGCCTGGATTGCATCTATTCATCGCGGGATCGATGTGGCGCGGGCCGAGGGGCTGACGCATGTCGCCGGATGTACCGGGGCAACGTCTGAGAAGGTTGTGCAGGATTTGCTTGGTCTGTCTGACGGCGCGATGATCGACATGGGTGATTTTGCAGGGGGAATGCTGAAATATCTGGCGCGCAACCCGGTTGGACATGTGACGATTGGCGGCGGGATTGGTAAGCTGACCAAGCTGGCGCAAGGCGCGCGGGATCTGCATTCAGGGCGCAGTCAGGTCAATTTCAAACAATTGGCTGAATGGTTGGAAGATGATCAGATTTCCGACATGAATACCGCGCTGCAAGCCTATGAAAAACATGGTGAAAGAATGTCTCATCTGGTTGCGAAGAAAGCGCGAGAAACGGCTTATCAGATTTTGCGGGGCGCCGCGGTTGAGGTGGATATCGTCGTGATTGATAGGCAGGGCGCGATCATCGCGCGAACCGATTGAAGGTTCTCTTGCTGGCGGGCACGGCCGAGGCACGACAATTGGCAGCTGTGCTGTCTGATCTGGGACATGATGTCTTGGCGTCCTTGTCTGGGGCGACGCGTTCTCCGAAATCCTATCCTGTGGCGACCAGAACCGGCGGGTTTGGGGGCGAAGAGAAACAGGAAGAATTCATGCAACAGGCGGCTTTTGATGCCGTGATTGATGTAACCCATCCATTTGCGACACAGATTTCCAGCCGAAGCTTCCACATTTCATCTCGTTTGGGAGTGCCATATCTGCGACTTCTGCGGCCTGAATGGAAAGCTGAACAAGGCGATGTTTGGCACATGATTTCGATCCCTGAAGGGGCGACACAACATATCCCTTCTGGCGCGCGGGTGCTTCTGGCGACGGGTGCGCAGTCATTGGAGGAATGGGCGGGATTGGCCAAGGACCGCACGCTTTTTTGCCGCCGTGTTGATCCGTCTGATGCGCCTTTTCCCTTTGAAGGTGCTTGGATCATCGGCAGGCCGCCATTTTCCGTTGAAGATGAAGTGGCAACACTGCGGGAGCATCGTATCACGCATGTCATCAGCAAAAATGCGGGTGGCGCTGCGCAATCAAAGCTGATCGCAGCCCGGCAACTTGACCTTCCCGTTGTGATGCTGTCGCGTCCACCCGCGCCAGGCAGCCAGTTCTCTGAGACTGTCGAGGGGGCCGTTGCGTGGCTGAACACACAGAAATCCTGATCAAAGGGCAGGCGTGCTTGCAAAGTGGTGCACGCGCGCTGTGTGCGAAGGAGCCAAGGTTCCAGCCAATCCTTGATCAATTGGATGAGGTCCCGCTTCGGCTTCGCCCTGACGGGTTTTCCGCCCTCATGTTTGCCATTGTTGGCCAGCAAGTCTCGACCGCGTCTGCTGCGGCGATTTGGGCGCGGGTTCAAGCCGCTGGGTTGGATCAGGAAGGCAATGTGGCAAAGGCCAGCGACGCGGATCTGGCGGATGCCGGGCTGTCGCGCCCCAAGATTCGCTATGCCCATGCGCTGGCCGCGGAGCAGATTGATTATGCTGCGTTGCGGGATTTGTCATCCGCAGATGTGCTTCAGAAATTGACCGCTGTGCCCGGGATTGGATTGTGGACGGCTGAAATATATGCGCTTTTCGCTTTGGCGCGTGCAGATGTGTTCCCTGCTGGGGATTTGGCGCTGCAAGAAGCTGCAAAACGCCTGTTTGATTTGCCGGACCGCCCCAAGGAAAAGCCGTTGCGAGAGCTGGCATTGGACTGGGCACCACACAGGGGCGTTGCGGCCCGGTTGCTCTGGGCCTATTACCGCATGGAAACGAAACGGGAAGGGATTGGCAAATGACCCGCATCTTGGAAAGCAAACGGCGCGAAGCGGCCTCGGGTACCACAAAATCTGTGGTGGTGTTCTTGCATGGCTACGGCGCGGATGGCGCGGATTTGCTGGGATTGTCTGACCCATTGTCAGAGCACATGCCAGACACAACCTTTATCGCACCGGACGCACCCGAGAAATGCTTGGGCAACCCGATGGGATATCAGTGGTTCCCCATCCCGTGGCTGGACGGATCGTCAGAAGAAGACAGCATGCGCGGCGTGGAAACGGCCAGCGCAGATATCAATGCCTTCCTTGATCAAGTGCTTGAGGATGAAGGGATAAGCCCTTCAGAACTCATTGTTTTCGGGTTCTCGCAAGGGACGATGATGTCGTTGCGTGTATTGCCTCGTCGGGACGAGCCCATCGCGGGGTTGGTTGCATTCTCGGGTCGGATGTTGGAGCCGGATAACTTTGCTGAAAACGTGGTGTCCAAGCTGCCAATCTTGCTGGTTCACGGCGATCAGGACGACATGGTGCCCCCCGGTCATTTCTCGGAAAGCGGAGAGATTTTGCAGGCTGCTGGCTTTGAAACCTATGGCTTCATCATGAAGGGCACGGGCCACGGGATCGCGATGGACGGTCTGTCGGTAGCGATGAGCTTCATGCTCGACAAGCTTGGGTTGGCGCAACCTGAAGACGACAAGTAATCCTGTCACATCTCTGAGATACTCCCATGCTAACCAATTGATGACCCCAGATGTTGGGGTTGTCAGGTTGTTCTATCTATATATAGTCAACCCATAAGCATGGGGCGCGGGTGTCCCCGCCCTGTCGATCGGCCCTTAAGGGCTGGCTTGGCGATCGGGCGAGGATGAGTGCACTATGGATGGAGATTTCAGGACAGAGTTTGTACGCGAAGGCGGCGGGGTGAAAAACCACTCGGCGCTGGTGCTAAATGCGGATTTCAGACCCTTGTCCTATTATCCGCTTTCGCTTTGGCCTTGGCAGGATGCCATCAAGGCGGCGGTGCTGGATCGGGTCAACATACTGGCCGAGTATGACGAGGTGGTCAGAAGCCCGTCGCTTGAAATCAGGATTCCGTCGGTCGTCGTCTTGAAAGACTATGTGAAACCTCAAAAGCGCGTGGCCTTCACACGCTTTAATTTATTTCTGAGGGACGAGTTTTGCTGCCAATATTGTGGCGCGCGTGGTGATCTGACATTCGACCATGTGGTGCCACGCGCAGCGGGGGGCGTCACCAGTTGGGAAAACGTGGTGGCGGCTTGTCAGCATTGCAATCTGAAGAAAGGGTCAAAGCCCTTGCGACGCTCTGGGTTGGCGCTGCGAAAGCCAGCGCGCCAACCTACGGCAGAAGAACTGCGCAACGTGGGCCGCAAGTTTCCACCCGGCCATTTGCACGCTAGCTGGATGGATTTCCTGTATTGGGACACCGAACTGGATGCGTGAGCCGTCAGTTTTGGCATGACGCGGAAGGGCTTTGCCGCTAGCGTCATCCGAAAAAGGAAGGTCCCATGTCAGATCCGTTTTTCACCCCCGTTTCCGGGTTCGACCTGCCGCGTTTCGCGGGTGTGCCCACTTTCATGCGGCTACCGCATGTGGATTTCGATCATCCTCGCCTTCAAGACGTTGATGTTGGATTGATTGGTGCGCCGTGGGACGGGGGCACCACCAACCGACCCGGTCCACGCCATGGCCCGCGACAGTTGCGCGATATGTCCACGATGATCCGTGCACAGAACGGCGCGACGGGTGTGCGGCCGTTTGAGGCGCTGAACTGTGCCGACCTGGGGGACGTTGCGCCGAACCCTGCGGATGTCATCGACAGCCTGAAACGGATGGAGGCGTTCTATACTCGTGTGCGCGACGCTGGCATTCGGCCACTGACCGGCGGGGGCGATCACCTTTGTACGCTTCCGATCCTGCGGGCTCTTGCCAAGGACGCGCCTGTTGGCATGGTGCATTTCGACAGCCACACAGACCTGTTTCATTCATATTTTGACGGCACTATGTACACCCACGGCACCCCGTTCCGGCGTGCGGTCGAGGAAGGATTGCTTGATCCCAATCGTGTGGTGATGATCGGCATTCGCGGCACGGCCTATGACAATGAAGACCGGGATTTTGCCGAAAGCGTCGGCATACGCGTGATACCGATTGAGGAATTCCACGCACGCGGCGTCGAGGATGTGATGGTTGAGGCGCGCAAGATCGCTGGGCAGGGCGCAACTTATGTCAGCTATGATATCGATTTTGTGGATCCTGCTTTCGCGCCGGGCACAGGTACGCCGGAAATTGGCGGCCCGAATTCGTTCCAAGCATTAGAAGTGGTGCGTGCGCTGAAAGGGTTGAACATAATTGGGGCGGACCTTGTCGAAGTCTCGCCGCCATTTGATGCATCTGGTGCGACAGCTTATCTTGGCGCGTCGATCATGTTTGAACTGCTTTGCGTTATGACAAAATCTGAATGATCAGGATGTCATGCCCTTGTGACCTCCGGTATCAATGCTAGACTTGGCGATGAAGAGCGGGTAGAAGCCAATCAATAAGCCCGTTAGCGCTAACAAATACCGGAGAATTTTATGGTTTCGCGCGTCATTCCTGTCGATCCTTTTGACCTTGTGATTTTTGGTGGTACGGGCGATCTGGCCCGTCGCAAAATCTTACCGGGGCTGTACCGTCGTTTCCTTGATGGGCAGATGCCGGAAGGTGCACGTATCATCGGGGCTGCCCGATCCGAGATGGACAGCGAAGGCTATCGGGATTTCGTCGAAAAGGCTGTGCGTGAGTTTGTTTCTAAGGGCAAATGTGATCCTGAAACGCTAAAGGCGTTCCGCGCGACATTGGAATTCGTGACGGTCGATGCGCTTGGGGATGGCGGTTGGGGTGACCTTAAGAAGCTGGTGAAACAGGATCGTGTTCAGGCGTTCTATTTCTCGGTCGGACCACGTTTGTTTGGCCCAATTGCTGAACGGCTTCACACAAAAGGCATTGCGGGACCAGACGCACGGATCGTTGTCGAAAAGCCGTTTGGCCACGACCTTGAAACTGCGAAAGCTTTGAACGCCACGCTGGCTGCGCATTTCGACGAAAGCCAGATTTACCGGATTGATCACTATCTGGGCAAAGAAACCGTTCAGAACCTGATGGCCGTGCGGTTTGGCAATATGCTTTTCGAGCCTCTTTGGAATGCCCAGTACGTAGATCACATTCAGATCACTGTGGCCGAGACGGTTGGCGTCGAGGGGCGTGGAGGCTACTACGACAAATCCGGCGCGATGCGGGACATGGTGCAAAACCACCTGATGCAACTTCTGTGTCTGACTGCGATGGAGCCTCCGTCCAAATTCGATTCCGATGCGGTGCGCGATGAAAAGCTGAAGATCATCCGCGCGCTGGATCCGGTGTCACATGAAGATATCGTCCGTGGGCAATATGCCGGCGAAGACGAAACGGCCTCGTATCTGCAGGACGCCGAGACCGAGGCAAGCGACACGGAAAGCTTCGTAGCGATGAAGTTGCACATCGCAAACTGGCGTTGGAATGGCACGCCTTTCTATCTGCGCACTGGCAAACGTTTAAAGGCGCGCATGTCCGAGATTGTTGTTAGGTTCAAAGAACCACCGCATTCAATCTTTGAAGAGGACACCGGGCAATCCGCGAATGAGCTGTCGATCCGCCTGCAGCCGAACGAAGGCATGGATCTGAAAGTAACCATCAAAGAGCCGGGGCCGGGCGGGATGCGCTTGATCGATGTGCCCCTTGATATGACCTTTGCCGAAGCTTTGGGCGAGGAACTGGCCGACGCACCTGATGCTTATGAACGTCTGATCATGGATGTGATCCGTGGGAACCAGACTTTGTTCATGCGCGGGGACGAGGTTGAAGCCGCCTGGGCATGGACCGATCCGATCATCGAAGGCTGGAAAGACCGCAGGGATGCCCCTACGTTATACGAACCTTTCTCGACGGGACCGGAAGAGGCGCTTATGCTGCTTCACAAAGACGGTCGCCGCTGGAGGGAGATCCGCGAATGAACCTAATCGAATATGCAGATCGCGACATGATGATGTTGGATTTGGCAGACAAGCTGGCCTCAGAGCTCAGCTCGATGCTGGATCACGAGGAACGTGCGTCACTGGCTGTGCCGGGCGGAACCACGCCCGGGCCGGTATTTGATGCGCTTTCGGCGGTGGATCTGGATTGGGCGCGCGTGGACGTGTTGCTGACCGACGAACGTTGGGTGCCGGAAAGCAGCCCGCGATCGAATACCGCGCTTTTAAAATCGCGCTTGCTGGTGGGTCATGCAGCGAAAGCCAATCTGGTGCCGCTCTATGGCCCGACTGAACGCCCGGAAGAAGCGCTGCCTGAACTGTCGCGCGCGATTGATGCGATCGCTCCCATTTCAGTGTTGCTGCTTGGTATGGGGGAAGACATGCACACGGCCAGTCTGTTCCCAGGGGCTGATCATTTGGATGAAGCTTTGTCGCGTCATGCACCTGCGCTTTTGCCGATGCGTGCACCGGGCGCGGATGAACCACGGGTTACGCTGACCGCACCGATTTTAAACGGCGCCATGTCGAAACATTTGTTGATTATGGGAGACGCCAAACGGGCTGCTTTAAAGCAAGCTGTTGGCGCGAAACATGCCCGTCTTGCCCCGGTTAAGGCGGTTTTGGCGGACATGACTGTACACTGGGCTGAATAGTATATTTGAGTACTGCCCTTGGGGGGGAAATGGGAATTGAGAAGCTGATCGCACATCGCGATGAACTGGCAGACACGCGTATTCAGGACTTGTTTGATACCGACCCAGATCGGGCAAGCCGCTTCGCGTCACGCGCTGCGGGTCTGTATTTTGACTGGTCGAAAACGGGTTTGGATGATGCTGGTGTAGACTTGCTTCTGGCCGCTGCGGAAGACGCAGGAGTGTCCATCCGACGCGAACAAATGTTTCGTGGTGACAAAATCAACCTGACAGAAGATCGCGCAGTTCTTCACACAGCATTGCGCGCGGATTCTGATACCGAGGTGCTCGTTGACGGTGAGAATGTAGTTCCCGGTGTTCACGAAACTCTGGCCCGGATGCGCGATTTTGCCACCAGACTAAGATCGGGCCAGGATCCGCGCCCCAGGGGGTGGCCGATTTCGGGATGTGGTGAACATTGGCATCGGCGGTTCCGATCTGGGCCCAGCGATGGCCGTAAAATCCTTGTCACCTTACCATGATGGACCACGGGTGCATTTTGTGTCGAACGTGGATGGTGCGCAGATTACGGATGTATTGAAGGGTCTGAACCCGACTGAAACGCTGATCATGGTGGCGTCGAAGACTTTCACAACGATTGAAACCATGACCAATGCCGCCACGGCACGTGATTGGTTGTTGCGGGATGTGCCGGCTGAGGCCGTTGGACTGCATTTCGCAGCATTGTCCTCAAACGAAGATAAAACCACTGAATGGGGCATTGCTGCCGAGCGGGTTTTTGGCTTCGAGGATTGGGTTGGTGGCCGCTATTCCATGTGGGGGCCAATTGGACTGTCCTTGATGGTTGCCATCGGTCCCAATCGTTTCGACCAAATGCTGGACGGTGCGCGGGTGATGGACGCTCATTTCCAATCAGCACAAGGCCGTGAGAATTTGCCCCTGATGCTGGCATTGGTCGGGTATTGGCATCGGCAGGTCTGCGGCTATGCAACCCGCGCTGTGCTGCCCTATGAACAAAGGCTGGCGCGCCTGCCTGCGTATCTTCAGCAGCTCGAGATGGAGAGCAATGGCAAGCGGGTGGCATTGGATGGTCAAGCGTTGGATATGCCCTCAGGTCCGGTCGTGTGGGGCGAGCCCGGCACCAACGGGCAGCACGCGTTTTACCAGCTGATACACCAGGGAACGGACATCATCCCATGTGAGTTTATGCTGGGGGCAGAGGGGCACGAACCCGACCTCTCGCATCAACATCAGCTTCTTATCGCCAACTGTCTGGCCCAGTCTCAGGCTTTGATGACGGGCCGCAGCCTGTCCGAAGCGCGCGCGTTGATGCAAGACAAGGGATTTGAAGGGGATGAGTTGGAGCGACAAGCCGCTCATCGTGTTTTCCCGGGCAACCGTCCCTCTACAACGTTGCTCTACTCAAAACTAACGCCGGAAGTGCTGGGGGCCATCATCGCGCTCTATGAACACCGCGTTTTCGTGGAAGGCGTTCTGCTGGGCATCAATTCATTCGATCAATGGGGGGTCGAGCTGGGCAAGGAACTGGCTGTTGCTTTGACGCCGGTGCTTAGTGGGGATGCCACAACACAAGATCTTGATGGATCAACCCGATCAATGATTGAAGTTTTGAGTGAAATGAGCGACCTAGAGGCTTGATATTATTGCAATATCAAGCTGCTCCCAACATCCCTTTGGCGTTGGCGAGCGAGTGGATAGCGTCATAAACTTGTGCGCGCAAAGGCCCAGCTTCCATCAGCACTTCATGCTCGCAACCTGGCATGATCTGAAGTTGACCCTCTTTCCAGCGCCCCATCAATTCGTGAATCGGATCGGATTCGACAATGCGTTCTTGGGTGCCCAAGAACGTGACACAAGGAACACTCGGCGCGCGCATTTTCATAAGGTCAGTCGTTTCACGCAGGGCGGCGTATAGCCAGCCAGCTGTGGGGCCACCAAGGGTGAGTTCGGGATGTGCGCGTGCCTGAAGTTGCATTAGGGCATACATCTCGGGATCAGTGGTCAGCATGTTGTCATCAAACGGTTGGATATCAACATAAGTTTTGCGGGCCGTGCCCGGCGTCAACATCAGCTTCCAAGGGGTGTGATGGAGCGCCCACGTAAGGCTCCAAGCGATCGGGCGCAAAGCTGACGCGATGGTGATGCCCCACATCGGCGCGGTGAAACACGCGCCCTTTACGTCCAGTCCTTCATGCAACGAACGCAGGCCGATGCATCCGCCCATCGAATGCCCCAGAAGGATAAACGGCTTGGGCAGTTCCAACTCATGTGCAAGCTCCAGCATGGTGGCAACGTCCAGCTGGTATTCCGAAAACCGACTGACATGCCCCAAAAGGCGGTCCTGATCCGCGCGATCAGACAATCCTTGCCCGCGCCAATCAATACAAAGCGTGGTAAAGCCACGTTCCGCCAGTTCTGCGGCGATTACGCCATATTTCTCGATATACTCGGTGCGGCCGGGAAAAAGTAGAATAGTCCCCGCAGCATCCACATTTTCCGAGGCAGGCCAATGCCCTAGCCGCAGACGGACCCCATCCTTGGTCTCACGCCAAAAGGCCCGCCCTCCTGCGGGTCCTTGTGCAATTTCATCGAACATAGGTGCGTTGGATTGGTCCATACCGCTTGTCCTAGTAGAAAATGGGTCGAAGCTAAGGTGTTGGTCAGGCCAGAACGGCGCCCAGCTGCATAGCAAGCCCCATGTTGCCATCCACAGCCAGTTTACCGGTCATGAAGGCCGTCGTTGGGTTCAATTCGCCTGACAGCATTTCCTGAAACACGTCGGGGTCAGCGGTAAGTGTAACGTCCGCCTCGTCATCGCCCGCCCGCACACCGTCGGCGTCAATGATGATAGCACCTTCGCCGTTGATGACAAACTTTGCAGTACCGCCGTCAAATCCGTCGGTGACTTTTTCGCTCAGGGCGGTCACTGCCGCGTTGATCACGTCGCTCACGTGCAATCCTCCGATATAGCCCATTAGGGCGTGAATGTTCTTCTAATGCTAGATCAAAGCTTCCGTAGGCGTAAACCAGATTTTCAAAGAGTGGACGCGAGGGAACCTTGCTATTTGGTGGTATCTGAACAAGCCATACACACGAATGTCACTATTCCCGAGCGTTTTTGCGCGTTACCATTCGGTATGCGCATTCTTTCGCTGATCTTTGTCTGTCTTCTGGTGGTTGGGCTGGCCCGCCCATCTATGGCGGATACCCACGATCGTCATGGGCAGCTTGATGCGCTGTTCGAACAACTTCTGAGCGCCGATGACAGCAACTGGCAAGCGCTTGAGGACGAGATCTGGGCCCTTTGGGCGCGGTCCGGGTCCGCATCGATGGATCTGTTGTTGAAGCGCGGACAAAATGCAATCGAAGCAGGGGATCTGAAGCGCGCGATCGAACATCTCAGCGCGTTAACAGATCATGCGCCGGAGTTTGCGGAAGGTTGGAATGCGCGTGCAACTGCTTTCTTTCTGACAGGAGAGCTGGGATTGTCGCTGAACGACATCGCGCACACCTTGGTGTTAGAGCCGCGCCATTTCGGGGCTTTGACCGGATTGGGTTTGATCCTCGAAGAGCTTGGGAATGAGGCGCGCGCACTTGAAGCTTATCGACAGGCCCTTGCTATACATCCCCACAGTGACGACATAAAAGGCGCCGTGGCCCGTTTGGAACAGAAACGGGTGAAGGATATTTAACGCCTGATATTGGGCGGGCTTTGAGAGGGCAGAAAATGGTTTCCGACAGCGCGCGCGGTGGCCCACGTATCACAGCCGTTCTTGGCCCGACGAACACAGGCAAAACCCACTATGCCTTGGAACGGATGCTTGCGTATCGGACCGGTGTTATCGGTCTGCCGCTGCGTCTGTTGGCCCGCGAAGTCTATGACAAACTGGTGGGTTTGCGTGGCCCGAACGCGGTGGCGCTTGTCACCGGGGAAGAACGCATTGTCCCGGATCGTGCCCAGTATTGGGTGGCAACGGTTGAAGCTATGCCCTTGGGACTTGGGGCGGAATTTGTTGCCATCGACGAAATTCAGCTTTGTGCGGATGCCGAACGCGGCCATGTTTTCACCGACCGTTTGCTGAACATGCGCGGAACTCAGGAAACCTTGTTTCTAGGGGCCGATACTATGCGGCCGGCCATCGCGGGTTTGGTGCCGGATGTACAGTTCCTGCACAGAGAGCGGTTTTCCGAGCTGATCCATTCTGGGTCCAAAAAGCTTAGCCGCATGCCGGGGCGCTCCGCCATCGTTGGGTTCTCGGTCGACAATCTCTATGCGATTGCCGAGTTGATGCGCCGCCAGAAGGGCGGGGTCGCCGTGGTGATGGGCGCGCTGTCGCCGCGCACGCGCAATGCGCAGGTCGAGATGTACCAGAACGGAGACGTGGACTATCTGGTCGCCACAGATGCCATCGGTATGGGGTTGAACCTTGATATCGACCATGTGGCGTTTTCTGCTCTGACCAAATTTGATGGACATCGCATGCGGCCATTGTTGCCCGCCGAACTTGCGCAGATCGCGGGGCGGGCAGGGCGGCATATGAACCACGGCTCGTTCGGGGTGACGGGTGAAGCGCCGCTTATGCATGATGACGTGGCCGACGCGATCTGTTCGCACCAGTTTGCACCTGACAAGAAGCTTTCTTGGCGTAATCGCGATCTGGTCTTTGGTTCGATCTCGGCCCTGATCCGATCGCTTGAGGCGCCGACAAACAATGATTGGCTGACGCGTGGCCGGGATGCCGATGACCTTGGTGCGCTGAAGCTTCTGTCAAAGGATGCCGAGGTCGCCGCGCGCGCCAGTGACGGGCGGTCGGTGTCGCTTCTGTGGGAGCTGTGCCAGCTGCCGGATTTCCGCGGCATCAGTCATGGGGAACATGCGGGCCTGATCACGCAGCTCTTTAACGACATTCACCAGTCTGGCCGGGTCAAACGGGACTGGTTTGCACGGCAGGTCAAACGTATCGACCGCACCGACGGAGACATCGACGCGTTGTCCAAGCGATTGGCGTATATCCGCACATGGACCTATGTGGCGCAACGCCGCGACTGGCTGGACGATGTTAGCCATTGGCGCGGCGAGACTCGTGCTGTAGAAGATCGCCTGTCGGATGCTTTACACGAGCGCCTGACCCAAAGATTTGTTGATCGGCGCACAAGCGTTTTGTTGCGCCGGTTGAAGCAGAAGGAGAGCCTTGTGGCTGACGTGAACGAAAACGGTGAAGTGACGGTAGAGGACCAGTTTGTTGGTCGTCTGGAAGGGTTCCGGTTTAGCCAGGATGCTTCGCAGACTCCCGAGGAAGCCAAAACACTGCGTACGGCCAGCCTGAAGGCTTTGGCACCGGAGTTTCACCTGCGGGCGGATCGATTCTACAATGCGCCGGACACGGAAATGGATTTCACCGAACAAGGTGGCCTGATGTGGGGCGAGCATGCTGTCGGCAAGCTTGTCAAAGGCGACGACGTGGCGAAACCGCGCGTGCAGGCTTTCGTTGACGACGAAGCTGGAACTGACGTGGCTGAAAAAGTCACGCGCCGTCTGCAGCATTTCATTGACCGTAAAGTGCAGGCTCTTTTCGAACCGCTTACCACGATCGAAAAAGACGAGACACTTACCGGTCTGGCCCGTGGTTTTGGTTACCGCATGATCGAAAATCTGGGCATCATCCCGCGCGATCAAGTCGCGGGAGAGGTGAAGGAACTGGATCAGGACGCCCGTGGCGCATTGCGCAAGCACGGTGTGCGGTTTGGTCAGTTCACGATCTTCATGCCTTTGCTTTTGAAACCAGCACCAACCCGTCTGCGTTTGGTATTGGACAGCCTCTGGAAAGACCTGTCTGAGTTCCCGGAAAGCCCACCCCCCGGTCTGGTGACCATCCCGGTGATCGAGGGCGTGGATCACACAGCCTATATGCTGTCGGGATATCGCCCAGCTGGCACACGTGCGATTCGGATCGACATGCTGGAACGTCTGGCCGATCAACTGCGTGCCGAAGACAGCCGTGGCGGGTTTGAGGCCAAGGCCGACATGTTGTCGATCACGGGTATGACCCTAGAGCAGTTTGCCGATCTTATGCAGGGTCTGGGCTATAAGGCCGAGAAGGCAGAGCGCGAGAAAGTCAAAGCCGTGGCTGTCGCTGAAGCTTCTGCTGAAACGCCTGCTGAAGAAGCTCCTGCTGCCGAGGCGCCCGCTGAAGAGGCGCCTGCCGAAGCCGCCACCGAGGTCACCGCAGCCCCCGAGGCCACTGAGGCACCTGCTGAAGACACCGGTCCCGAGTTGGAAACCTTCTTCACCTTCACTTGGGGCGGTTTTGGCCGCGCACGCACAGGTGGTGGAAAACCACGTGGTGAAGGTGCGCAAGGCAAGCCGGGAGGCAAACCTCGCAGGGATCGTTCTGGCGGCAAACCCAGACGTGGCAAAGGCCCCAACAAAGGCCCCAATAAAGGTCCACGTGACATGAAGCCCAAAAGCTATCAGTCAGGCCCGAAGAAAGAAAAGGCCATTGACCCGGATAACCCGTTTGCAGCGGCCCTAATGGGTCTGAAAGACAAGGGTTAACCCGCGATGGCGGATACACTGGGGCAGGGCGGCCAACCGCCCACCCCAACAGGACCAAAGATGCGCGTGGACAAATGGTTGTGGCACGCGCGTTTTTTTAAGACCCGAAGCTTGGCGACCAAAATTGTTGGTGCAGGGCACCTGCGGGTCAATGGCGACAAAATCAGCAAATCATCACATGGAATTGGCGAAGGCGATGTTTTGACATTTGCGCAGGCCAAGCAGGTCCGTGTAATCAAGATTGCTGCCCTTTCGACGCGTCGCGGGCCTGCCGTTGAAGCGCAGTCGCTCTATGAAGATCTAGATCCGCCACAAGCGGCCGCGGACAATATTCCACAAACCCCGACGGCTGCGCCAAAATTCGACGGGAAGGGGCGTCCCAGCAAGAAAGATCGTCGCATCTTGGATCAAACCCGCAGGTCCATGCTTGATTGATCCCGCGTGCTGGCCTAAGTGAGGCGCAAGACCAACTAAAGGTGCCACAATGACCTATGTCGTCCAAGACAACTGCATCGCCTGCAAATACACCGATTGTGTAGAAGTTTGCCCCGTGGATTGTTTCTACGAAGGCGAGAACATGCTGGTCATCCATCCGGATGAATGCATCGATTGCGGCGTTTGTGAACCGGAATGCCCGGCAGATGCCATCCGTGCTGATACCGAGCCGGGAACCGAGACATGGGTTGAGTTTAACCGCAAGTACTCGGAACTGTGGCCGGTTATCATCGAACGCAAAGAGCCTTTGCCAGATGCGGAAGAGCGTGATGGCGAAGAAGGTAAGCTTGAAAAGCTGTTCTCGGAAGCTCCGGCAGAGCAGTAAATACCGCACCCGACAGGGTAATCTGGCGAATAAGGTGTGCCACAGCGCCTGACCGACTGGTCAAACTTCTGCATTGCAGCGCTTTTCCATGCCCTGTTTTTGTGGTATACTTATTTCAAAGCTTGGGTCGAATGTGACGCCCTGTTCCTGAGACAGGGCGTTTTATATCGGAAAATCGCGACGACTTGTGCGCTTCTTTGGCGCCGCAATAAAATATTGTCTGATTTGTCTGAAACCATAATGCCCATATGTAACAATGACGCGAAGGATTGCCATTATGAGCAAGAAAAAGCTGGATTTCCGTCCGAACGAATATGTTGTCTATCCTGCCCACGGTGTTGGTCAGATCGTTTCTGTTGAAGAACAGGAAGTCGCCGGGATCGAGCTTGAGCTCTTTGTGATCTCGTTTGAAAAAGACAAGATGACTTTGCGTGTGCCGACCAATAAGGCCACCGAAGTTGGCATGCGTGGCTTGTCCAGCCCGGATGAAATCGCACATGCGATGACGACGCTTAAGGGCAAAGCCCGTGTGAAGCGCGCCATGTGGTCGCGTCGTGCGCAGGAATACGAACAGAAGATTAACTCGGGCGATCTGATTGCCATTGCCGAGGTCGTGCGTGACCTGCATCGCACCGATGACCAACGCGAGCAGAGCTATTCCGAGCGTCAGCTTTATGAAGCCGCGTTGGAGCGTTTGACCCGTGAAGTGGCTGCTGTTGGTGGCGGGGATGAGCTTGCTGCTCAGAAAAAGGTCTCGGACGTTCTTCTGACACGCGCGCCTGCCGCTGCTGCCTGATTGGCGGAACTCACAATTTCAAAGCCGTCCGCAATCAATTGCGGGCGGCTTTTTTTATTTTCCAAGCAGCACTGCCAAAACGGACAGCGCAATGATTTCCGAGATTTGTTGCGATGCCCCAAGCACATCGCCGGTCTGACCGCCGATCTTGACCTTTGCCAACGCGGCCAGTGCGATTGCTCCTATCCCCAGGAAAAAGATCAATGGGGGCAGGGCAGCTGGCAGCAACACCAAAACCACCCCTGCGGCAAGGGCGGTCGATATCCAAGCTGTCATGCGGGAGGGGCGCCCGACCTGATTTGCCAAGCCGCTGCCGCGTGCATTGGGCAACGCGGCCATCAAAAGCACCATTGGCAACCGGCTGCTGACTGACACAACGATCAACGCTTGAACGATGTATGTCCCCTCAAGAATGGCTGCCAGCGCCGAGATACGCAGCCCAAGTGACAGGATCAGCGCAATGACCCCATAGGCTCCGATCCGGCTGTCTTTCATAATCTCCAATCGGCGAGCGCGATCAAAACCGCCCCAGAAACCGTCTGCGACGTCAGCAAGCCCGTCTTCATGCAGCGCGCCGGTCACCATGATTTGCCCCAAAACTGCAAGGCTTGCCGCAAAGAATAAGGGCAGTCCTAAGCCTGTTGCACCTAGCGCCAGAACCCAAGCAATGACCGCTGGGATCACCCCCGCCAACGGCCAAGCCCAAGCTGACAAAGCCGCGCGCCGCGTTGCTTGCTGTGTATCCACGCGTATGGGTAGACGCGTTAGAAGCCCGATCGCCGATAGAATATCTGCAAATTGCATGATTGGCCCGGTGTTCTGCGCGGAACTGTCGTGTTTGGTCATATTTGGTCTTTTGCGGTCTGGTTGCAGGTGATGCTCATGGGTAAAGAGTGAGGGGAACGGAATCAATCAAGGAGTCTCGCCATGCCCCAACAGCCCTTCGCGACATTGGCCGAATTCAAGGCACAGCTTGAGGCGGCGCAAGGCCCTGATGCAACGGCGATCCAAGCTGCACAAGAGCGTAATGGTCAATTGACCAAACCCCCGGGCGCGTTGGGACGACTTGAAGACTTGGCGATTTGGGTTGCCGGATGGCAAGGGACCGGACGTCCCGACTTGAAATCCCCTCAGGTGGTTGTTTTTGCGGGCAATCACGGGGTCACGGCGCAAGGCGTGTCAGCCTTTCCGGCAGAGGTGACCGAGCAGATGGTCCTGAACTTTCAGCACGGTGGTGCGGCGATCAATCAATTATCCAAAGCAGCGGGCGCGCAAATGGATGTGCACGCGTTGGACCTGGATCGTCCCACGCAGGATTTCACCAAAGGCGCTGCGATGAGCGAAGACGAGGTTATCTCGGCCCTACTGGTTGGTTGGAATGCGGTCAATGAGGATGCGGATATTCTGGTGACGGGCGAGATGGGGATCGGCAACACCACGTCAGCCGCAGCGCTGTTTTTGGCGCTTTACGAAGGCGACGCGGAAGACTGGGTTGGTCGCGGAACCGGTGTGGATGATGAGGGCCTAAGCCTGAAAGCCCGCGTGATCCGTGACGGTCTTGATGCAAACCCCACAGCGGCTGGAAACGGGCTTGAGGCCCTTCGCTGCCTTGGTGGTCGTGAAGTTGCAGCCATGGCCGGCGCGATGGCGCGCGCCCGCGTTCTGCGCATTCCAGTGATCATCGACGGCTTCATTTCAACCGCAGCGGCCGCATGTTTGCATGAAAGCGTAAATGGCGCTTTGGACCACGCGGTCGCGGGACATGTTTCTGCGGAAGCCGCACATGCCAATGCGTTGAAACGACTGGGCAAAGAACCTCTTCTATCCCTTGGTATGCGCTTGGGCGAGGGCTCCGGCGCTGGGGTTGCGATCAACATCCTGAAATCAGCCGTGGCCTGCCATTCCGGCATGGCTACCTTTGCAGAAGCAGGTGTGTCTGACGGCTGATCGGCACAAACCCGAATAAAGTCGTGCCGGTGTGCTTTCAGCGCGCCGGCATTTCTTTATCCATAATCCGTCGGCAGGGGCGTATCTTTTTTCACGTGATCCAGCACAATCTGACTTTGAACCCGCGCAACAGATGCATGGGGCAATAGAATTTCATGGATTAACTGGTTCAGGCTTGCAAGATCGTGGCAGTAGACCCGCATTAGGTAATCTGCATCACCGGTTAGGGTCCAAACCGATGTTATCTCGTCCCGACGCTCGGTCAGGCTGAGAAAGGCCTTTGCAGCTTCGGGGGATTGGCTGGCCATTTGGACTTGGACGAAGGATTGCACGCTCAGCCCAAGCTGGGCGGGATCAATCCTAGCCGCATATCGTTCGATCAAACCGGATTGCTCCAACCGCAATTTCCGGCGCCCGGCCTGACTTGGAGACAAGTTCAGAAGATCACCCAATTCATGAGCGGTCAGTTGCGCGTTTTGCTGCAAAGCTTTCAGCAATTTACGGTCTGTTTGATCTAGTTGCGTCATCTGCGCGCCTTATGGATATACGGCGCTTATTATGCGCATGAATAGCGTTTAAACCTGCATATAAAGCGCAAAAAGGTCAAGTCATATGCGCGATACTCCGATTCATAACAGGTGAACTAACAGGAGTGAGACATGGGTCCTTTTCCACATGATGCCCCACGCGCAACAATTTCGGACGAAAACCCGGCAGGTACCGATGGGTTCGAGTTTGTCGAATTTGCCCATCCCGAACCGCAGGAGCTTCGGGATCTTTTCACGAAAATGGGTTTTGCTCATGTGGCAAACCACAAGACCCGCAAGGTCGAGCTTTGGCAACAGGGTGATGTCAGCTATCTGTTGAACATCGAGCCGGGAAGCCATGCCGCTAAGTTCATTGAGGAGCACGGCCCCTGTGCTCCGTCCATGGGGTGGCGCGTTGTGGATGCGCAGCATGCCTTTGATTATGCCGTGAAAAAGGGTGCCAAACCCTATGAGGGTGAAGGCAAATGCATGGATGTCCCGGCGATCTACGGGATTGGCGAATCACTGATTTACTTCATCGACAGCTATTTCGATGAAAGCGCCTTTAATGCCGAGTTTGACTGGATCACCAATGCGCATCCAGAAGGCGTTGGGTTCTTCTACCTCGATCACCTGACGCACAACGTGTTCAAAGGGAACATGGATGTGTGGTTCAACTTCTACGGTGATTTGTTCAACTTCGAAGAAATTCGTTTCTTTGACATTCAGGGGAAATACACAGGGCTGCTAAGCCGTGCGCTGACCTCGCCCTGTGGCAAGATCCGCATTCCGATCAACGAAGATCGTGGTGAAAAGGGTCAGATTGTGGCCTATCTAAAAAAGTACAAGGGCGAAGGCATTCAGCACATCGCCGTTGGCACCAATGACATTTACGCCTCGGTAGATGCGATCGCGGGTCGCGGCTTGAAATTCATGCCCGGCCCGAACGAGTTATACTATGACATGTCTTATGAGCGTGTTGTTGGCCATCAGGAACCCAAAGAAGACATGATGAAGCACGGCATCCTGATCGACGGCGAAGGTGTTGTTGGCGGGGGCGAGACCCGATGCCTCCTGCAAATCTTCTCAAAAACCGTGATTGGTCCGATCTTTTTCGAATTCATCCAGCGCAAAGGGGATGACGGCTTTGGCGAAGGGAACTTCAAAGCCTTGTTCGAGTCCATCGAACGCGAACAAATCGAAAGCGGAGAGCTGGGCGACGTCGCCTAAACGCCAAAATCTGTAAATGCGAAAGCGGCCATCGGGTTCCTCCGGTGGCCGTTTTTCTAGCTGAAGGGCAGGACGTTCAGCGTGACCGTGCGGCCGCCCTTTTGGTAGATCAGCTTGGTGGTCGAGATCGAGACGACTTTGCCGCCATCCAAACGGCTGCCAATCCCCACTTTAACATAGCGCCCAGAGGGCATTCGGACCAACGCACGACGTGACGAGGACGAGCCGTAGATGCCGATCAAGCTGACCTTGCGCAGGTTGATGGCATTCTTGATTGTGGCCTGTTTTGTGACCGATGCGCGGGTTGGAATTTTGGGTGTCGTGGTCTGACGCGGGGATGCGGCGGCCACGGCAACGCTGCCGTCAGATGCGCCTCCGTTCGGGCGGGCGCGGGCAACGATGCGCGAAAAGTTCTTTGGTCGCGCTTTGGGGGCAGCTGATCGGGGAACAGCCAAAGCCGTCGGCGCGATCCCGGCTGCTGCTGCGTTCTCTCCTGACAATGCTGCGGCAATGGCATCTGCTTGAGCCTGCGCTTGGGCTTCCGCTTCTGCCCGTGCCGCGGCAAGAATGGCTTCTGGCCGTGCGCGCGGGCGAAGTTTAGCAAGTTCGGTACGTGTGTGCCCGCCAAGATTAAGGCGCTCATTACCCTCAACAAGCCCGCTCGGGCGCGCACGTGGGCGGATTGAAGGCTCCGTAGGCGTTGGCGGGGTTTCGGCTTCTTCTGTACCGTCTGCAATCTCGGGATCAGCTTCCGCTTGACCTGTCCGGGGGGCAGGGGCAGGGATGACACGCGGGCTGCCTGCAAAGACCAGCGCCCCATCAGGGGTAAGTGCGCCCTCAGGAGTTGCGCGAACGAACCCGCGTTCATCAACATTAAACACCGTTCCCAACGGGGGGGGCGCCGCAGTATTTGGCAGTGGCCCGCTGAGCTGATCCGATCTAAATGGCGTTAAAGCCACGGCATCCTGACCCAATGTGTTTGGGTCGATAGAGGCGACGTAAAGATCATCAATACGCCCAGCATCAACATCATTCAGCGGTTCAGGTGCGCGTTGCCAAATACCTGTGGCGGCATAACGCGCCTGCGCAGCTTCTTCAGAAAGGGGATCAGGTGTTTGCGTATCCAGAACCTCTTCGCCCTCAACAAGTGCGGGGTCGACAAGATTGCTATCTGCACCAAATGGCGTGTCATCGCCCGGTGTCGGCTGTGCGGTTGTGATTGCGGCCTCAAACTGATCGACCCCATCATCCAGTGATGCGGTGGTGTCGTTCAAGAACAGCATGGACCAAATGACCAGAATGGCCATGAACAACAAAAGCCCCAAAAACAGGAACAGTCCCAAGAAACGGGGTTTGCCACCAACTTGTTGAGTCTTTGCGTGCCCCGAATACTGTCAGAGCATCAGCTTCATGGGTCCAGTTTCCATTGCCCGTGACGGTTTCTGTTTCCGCGCCTCCGGGTGGAGGCGCGATGGCCGTAACTTGGGGGCCGCTTGAATTGGACTTGTCCATCTTCGGGCGGGATTTGCTGCGGATCTGGTCCCCGACGCCAGCCAACGCTTTAGAGACGCGGCTGGTGGCTGTCGGCTGCTTGGCCGTATCCTTACTTGACTGATCTTTGGGTTTTGGGGACGGAATTTTGCTTGCGGCTTGGCGCCCAAGGTTGCTTGCGCGTTCGGCTGCGGCAGTCAGCCCAGCAGCACCCTTTCGGGCCACTTGCGCAAAGCCATCTTTCCCGTGTTCAACCTTGGTTTTCTTCGGCTTGGCCGGGGTGTCTTGCGTGTCAAAGGCGACAGGGGCTGTGACCGGAACATGGACCTTTGTCGCGGACTTGGGCGGCACGGATGGCGCTGGCGCGTCAATCGGCTTGTCGCCGCCTGGGGCAATGCTGCTTGGTGCCTTTGGTAGACCAAAGGACAGGCGCGCCTCGGTTCGCGGGGCTTCAGACGTGGGGATGGGCGCGGAAGGCGCGGCTTGATCCTCGCCCAACATCAAAGGGTCCACGTCCGCGTTTCGGCTTGACGAAAACCCGATTGCAGGTTGTGCGGGTTCTGCTGTTGAAGGCGCTTTTGTTGTCGGAGGGTCCGCAGGTGCGGCAGACGCCTTTGGTCCCGAAGGTTTATCGGCCTTCTTTGATTTTTTCCGCTGCTTGGGAGCTTCATCCACGACCGGCACATCCGGTTCATCCGGTGTCGGCGGGAAAGGGGCAAGTTCGGGAATATCATGTGACGTTACCGAAGCTGCGTTATTAGATGTCTCTGGTGCTGAGTGTTCAACAGCAGGATCAGAGAAGGAACCATCAGAAACCACTGGATCAGACGAAGGCAGGTCGGCATCCAGAAGGTTAGGAACAGGCCGTTTCTCGCGGTCGAGTCCGGATTTGCTGGCTTCAACCGAGCCGAAGTAAACTTCTCCAGAGAATGTGCCCTTTGGTCTGGCGACGAAACCAACCGGGTTCATCCCGTGTTCCTGCGCAAAACCTAGGGCTTCGTTCAGTGTTTCATGCGCCACGACAGCCACATGAACCATGCCCGGTTCTGCGCTGTCTTCCTGCCAGTCGAAAACAAGCTGATCGATGGGGTAGGGGGTCAAGCCCTCTAACCCTTCGCGAATTCGCGCTTCACGCGTGACTTTGTCAGGGCCGGGTGCCGTCATTGAAGTGAACAGGATCTGTGATCCGGGCACAATCAACTTGGTCGATAATGCTCCTGGCTCCAGCGCCTTTGCGGTATCGCGCAAAGTGGAAAGTGCCATGCCTAGGTCTGGATCATCCAGACGAACCTTGCCAACAAGTTGCCAGCCGCCCTTGCCGCGATGGACAAGGCCGATCCCATCGTGATTGAGATCAAGCGCAAAGCTTGGTTTCATGCAGCCCTTGTCCTTCTCAAACCACCTACAAGCAGGCACACCTTTTGCGGCCTTGCAGCCGCTAAATACAGGTTTGAAACTACAGCAGGAATTCGCCCATGGGAAGGGGGCGCGTGGTCGCGGGCTTGCCTATGGCAAGATACGGCGCAATCTGGCGAAAAAGGAGAACAAGATGCGCAAACTGCTATCTATTATTGCAATCACGATTGCAGCTACTGGGATCGGCTATGCAGATACGGCCAAGGTGCCGCAATTGTCGGTCACGGGGCAGGGTGTAGCGCAAGTTGTGCCGGATATGGCGCGGATCAGCCTTGGAGTCAGCGAACGCTCTGACGATGCGGGGGCTGCATTTGAGGCTGTTGCAGGGTCGATTGGCCAAATGCTGGTCAAACTAACCGAAGCCGGGGTCGAAGAACGGGATGTTCAAAGCACCCAAGTAAACCTCTCACCGCAATATGACTACAATCGTCAGAATGAAGGTGCGCCAAAGCTGGTCGGGTTTATGGCAAATTCAACCTTGTCCGTTGAGGTTCGGGACCTGACAAAACTTGGGGCGATCATGAGCGCGGTCACAGCCGTGGGTGCAAATGAAATCCACGGTTTGCAGTTTGATATTCAGGATCGCTCTGCGGCTGAGGACAGCGCGCGCAGCTTGGCTGTAAAAGACGCGATGAACCGTGCCACGGTTTTGGCGGAAGCGGCTGGGATGAAACTTGGTTCAGTGCTTATGATGCAAGAGGGCGGCGACGGTGGTGGTCGACCCGTGATGATGGCGATGGAACGTGCCGGGGCTGATATGCCCGTCGCTGCGGGCGAATTGAGCATCAATTCCAGCGTAACGATGGTGTTTAAGTTGGTTGAATAAACGCGCTTAAGTGCCTGCAAAAAATAAAGAACCCCGCCGAATAAGCGGGGTTCTTTTGTTTCAGGATGTGCGTCTTAGGCTGTCGCAGCAGCCAGCGCCTGATCAAAGTCGGCTATGATGTCTGCGATGTCCTCAGTACCGATGGACAGGCGCACCACGTTGGGTGCAGCACCTGCGGCGACCTGCTGCTCTTCAGACAGCTGACGGTGTGTGGTCGAAGCCGAGTGGATGATCAGCGAGCGCGTATCGCCAAGGTTGGCCACATGGCTGAATAATTTCAGGCTGTTGACCAGCTTCACGCAAGCTTCATAGCCGCCTTTCACCCCAACAGTGAACAGCGCGCCCGGACCTTTCGGGGCCACAGCTTTGGCACGATCATAATAGGGCGACGAGGGCAGGCCCGCAAAGCTGACGCTTTCGATCCGGTCGTCCTTTTCCAGCCATTCGGCCAGCGCCTGCGCGTTTTCCACGTGTCTTTGCATGCGCAGAGACAGTGTTTCGATCCCCATCAGCGTATAATGCGCACCTTGCGGGTTCATGGTCATGCCAAGGTCACGCAGACCAATGGCGATGCCGTGGAAGGTGTAGGCCATCGGGCCAAGCGCCGCGCCGAAGGTCAGACCGTGATAGGCTGGCTCTGGTTGGCTGAACGATGGGAACTTGTCGGATGCCATCCAGTCAAATTTGCCTGAATCAACCACACAACCGCCGGTCACGGTGCCGTTGCCGGTCAGGTATTTGGTGGTCGAATGCACAACGATGGTTGCTCCCATCTCGATCGGTTTGACGAGATAGGGGGTCGCCGAGGTGTTGTCGACGATCAGCGGCACGCCCGCCTTGTCGGCAATTGCTGCCATCGCCGGGATGTCGGTTGGAACGCCTGCAGGGTTCGCGATGCTTTCACAGAAAACCGCACGGGTGTTGTCGTCGATGGCGGCCTCTACGGCGGCCGGGTCGTCAAAATCTACCAGCTTGGCTTCCCAGCCGAAACGTTTGAAGGTCTGGGTGAACTGGGTGACTGTGCCGCCATAAAGCTTGTTCGACGACACGATGTTCAGGCCGGGACCCATCAGCGGGAACAGTGCCATGATCTGGGCCGCGTGGCCCGACGAGCAGCAAAACCCACCTGCGCCGCCTTCAAGGGCCACAATCCGGTTGGCCAATGCGCCAACAGTCGGGTTGGTCAGACGCGAATAAATATAGCCCACTTCCTCGAGGTTGAAGAGACGCGCGGCGTGATCTGCATCCTTAAACACATAGGCCGTGGTTTGGTAAATCGGCACCTGACGGGCACCGGTCGCGGGATCGGGTTCGGTTCCCGCGTGGATCTGTAGCGTATCAAAGCCTTGTGGGCGCTCGTCTGACATAGTGTTCTCCCTCGTTCTTGGTCGCAGGAAGGCTAATGGAAACAGGGCGTTGCATCAACGACGGATTGTCACCCTGTTGTCATTGGCTTCGTGTTTGGAACCAAGGTCACATTGCGTGACAAGACTGGTCAATTGTTTCGCTTCTGATATGAGTTTCGGAAAAATGTTCTGGAGACCTGTGATGCTGACACCTTTCCACTTAGCCATAAATGTCTTGGATTTAGACGAAACACGAAGCTTTTATGGAGATGTACTGGAGTGCACAGAAGGGCGTTCCACTGAAACTTGGGTCGATTACAGCTTTTTTGGCCATCAACTCAGCTTGCATCTGGGCAAACCGTTTGAGACCGCAAACACCGGCAAGGTTGGTGCGCACATGGTCTCGATGCCGCATTTCGGCGTGGTTCTGGCTTATGACGACTGGCGCGCGCTGGCGGACCGGTTGGAGGCCGCGGGCGTCGAGTGGGTGATCGCACCAACTGGACGGTTCATCGGTGAACCGGGCGAGCAATGGACGATGTTCTTTCGCGACCCCTCGGGCAACCCGATTGAGGTGAAGGGGTTCAAGGATATGGACGGGGTTTTTACATGATCAGTCCGGAACATTTTTTTGGTCTGAATTGCAGTTGAAATGACGTTCGCTGCAATTGCGCCAATGATCGCCCTAGGCAATAGATACCCATACACGGTTAAGTACATAAAACGTATTTGCACAGAAACAAAAAATTGCCGCTTTTGTACCTGACAATTGCACGCAAATTGATTTCGAACCACCAATCGCGCGCTAAATGAGTTTTCCAAATGCCAGAGCCACTTCGATTTTTCACAAAAGCACTGTTTGTAGCGCTTTTTCTGCCCCTTTTCCTCTCTACAGGGGCCTTTTCGCAAGAACCGACAAATGCACCGCAGACCCAATATTGGGTCACGGATCAAGCTGGTGTGCTCAGTGCTTCAGTTGAGCAATCATTGACAACAAACGCAAAGAGGTTTGAAGAGCAGACCTCAAATCAGGTTGTCGTGGTGACCGTAAATTCTTTGGTCGGTTGGACAATTGAGAGATACGGACGATGGTTGGGGAATAAATGGGGTATCGGTCAATCAGACAAGAATAATGGTGTCCTGCTTTTGGTGGCACCCAACGAGCGCAAGGTACGCATCGAAGTTGGGCTAGGTCTTGAAGATGTTTTAAGTGATGCGACTGCTCAGAGAATTATTGACAATGAGATCCTTCCCAAGTTCCGCGATGGAGACTTGCAAGCAGGAATTGTAGCGGGTCACAAGGCCATTCTCGAGGCTTTGGGCGGTGAGTATCGCGAAAAGCTCCCTTGGGAAAAATTCCTACACCTTATCTTTCTGCCATTGTTTGTAATTGGTAGATTACTTGGATTTGGCGGAAGTATTTCGGGCGGATTTTCAGGTGGCGGTGGCAGCTTTGGTGGCGGCGGAGCTTCGGGAAGTTGGTGATGATGGGAACCCAGATGAATAGAATTGATGAGAACTCAAAAGCTAAGATCCGCGACAGCATTAGCGAGGTCGAACGGCATTGTGAGAGCGAACTTGTTTGTCTCGTCACCCGTCGATCTGCGCGCTACGTACTCTTCCCGTTGTTCATGGCGTCCACAATGGCGCTTTTTATGCCTATACTCGAGCCATTTACCGAGTTTGGCATCACATTCACGCATCAGACAGTTCTGTTCATGCTCCTCGCGAGCTTGTTTGTCTTCACGCCGCTTGGTCACAAACTGACACCGAAATTGTTGAAGCAACAAAATTGCCAAAGATACGCCACCGAGCAGTTTTTCCGGCATCAGCTACATGAAACCAAATTGCGCAGTGCCATCCTGATTTTTGTGTCATGGGATGAGAAATTTGTGACGGTGGTCGCCGACAAGGGTATCAATGAAAAGGTCAAGCAAGGGGATTGGGATAAACTTGTTGCTGACTTCATCCACGATATTAAGGGGCACAAGTTGGAGAGAGGATTCCTAGAGATAATTGCTGGCGCGGGAGAGATGTTAGTGAATCATTTCCCCGTTAAGAGCGCAAAGGCAGACGAGTTGCCTAACCATCTTATAGAACTTGATGGGCCGAGCTATGTGAGTTGAGTAATCGCTTGAGGTTGGCTCAGTTGCGGGCCTCTGCGATCGGGCCGATAACCCCATCAATCACCGCATCCAAAACCCTTCACGCTTAATGGTGTGGCGGATGGCATGTTCTTTTCTGGGGCAGGGTGTTCCGGTCAAACAATGCCGGCATTTTCTGCCTGTCCCTGTTCCACTCAATGAACAAACTGCAAGGTGTCGAACTCTTGTCTCCAGGCAGAAACTTCGGAACTGATGCGTTCGCCCCCCAGGCCTCGGGTGATCAGGTCAGCCAATCGCGCGGCATCACTTGCTGTCATGCCCCAGCGAACCAGCTCTGGCGTGCCGATCCGTAGGCCGTTCATGTCGCCGTCCACAGCGGATGTTGGAAGACCAATGCCGCAGGCCAAAAAGCCACTCTTCCGCAACTGTTTGGACGCCGCTTGTCCGCCACCAAATGGTTCGGCCAAGACTGCAAACTGATGCGAGTTGGTAAAGCCATCTGCCCCCTTGAAGACAGTGACGCCATTTGCGTCCAGTGCGGCAGCCAACGCCTGCGACATGGCAATCATTTCTTTCGCGTAAGCTTCGCCAAAATCTTTCCAATCCAGCATCGTCACAGCCAATGCCGCCGTCTTAGCCGCGTCGAAATTGGCGGTCATGCCGGGGAAGGCAATGGCATCGAGGAATCTGGCGATTTCGGGATTGTTTGACACGATCAAACCCCCAGCTGGACCGCCAAGGCTTTTGTAGGTGCTCATCGTCATGAAATGCGCACCTTCGTTCAGCGGATTGGACCAAGCGCGTCCGGCGATAATCCCGCATTGATGGGCAGCGTCGAACATGACCTTCGCACCGATTTCATCCGCGATTGTGCGTACTTCGGCCACCGGATGTTCAAACAGGTTCAGGCTGCCACCGATGGTGATAAGTTTAGGCCGCTCTGCCAGTGCGATCTCGCGCAACCGGTTCAGATCGACCGTATAGCCATCAGCATTGACCGGAGCTTCAATCGTCCGCAATCCGTAAAGTCCGGCGCAACCGGCATCATGGTGTGTCACATGGCCCCCGATCGAGGCAGGCGGTGCGATGATCGTGTCACCCGGTTTGCAGGTCGCCATAAATCCATAAAGGTTGGCAATCGCACCGGAGGGCACGCGGACCTCAGCAAATTGGGCATCAAAGACGTCAGCACAAAGTTGGGCTGCGATCACCTCGATCTCTTCAATCGCTTCCAACCCCATTTCGTACTTGTCACCGGGATAACCCAAGGAAGGACGCGACCCGATGCCAGAGGACAATAGCGCCTCGGCCTTGGGGTTCATTACATTGGTAGCCGGATTAAGGTTGAAGCATTCCTGCTCGTGGATCACACGGTTCTGCTCGGCAAGATGTTCGATACGGGCCAGCACATCTGTCGAAGATGCGGCCGCAGTCTTAGCTGCAATGTCTTGGACCAAAGTTTCGCTGGTGACGGGCACCCAGTTTCGCTGTGCAAGTTTCATTGTTCATCCTTCCGTTTGATCCAGCTTGCCGGTTGAGCAATGACAGCGCAAAGCAGATTTGCTATTTCTTGGCGTAGAAAAACTGAGTCTAAGAGTATGAGCGTCACGCCAGTCCGTCCTAAGGGACCTCCCCTCAACGCCATGCGCGCCTTCGAGGCTGCAGCGCGTCATGAGAGCTTTGCCATCGCAGGCGAGGAATTGAACGTCACGCCCGGGGCGATATCTCAACATATCAAGACTTTAGAAAGCTGGGCGGGTACGCCGTTGTTTCGCCGAAATGCCCAAGGCGTTGAACTTACCGAGGCTGGAAAGTCGCTAGTGTCAGAGTTTACCTCTGCCTTCGGCAAGCTGGCTGATGCCACACGAGCTTTGCGAAACCTAAAGCCCAATGCCGACTTTCACATCGCAGCTCTTCCGTCGGTTGCGCAGCTTTGGTTGCCGAAAAGGTTAAGCAAGGTCAGACAGCAATTGCCGCAGGTCAATTTCTCAGTCACCGCGCTTGAAGAACCGCCAAGCCTTACACGAGAGCTATTTGATTTGTCGGTATTCTTTGGCGTGCCGGATGGAACAACCGATCAGACTTGTGTTTGCCAAGATGAGATAACTCCGGTTTGCGCGCCTACGCTGAAAGATCGACTTGCCGAGCTTTACTCAGCAACGCTTCTGCATGATCAAACTTGGTCGGATGATTGGGCCGTGTGGTCCAAGGCGACATCGGTGCCTTTGAACGATCCAAGTAGAGGTCCGCAGTTTTCCCTCTACAGCCTCGCAGTTGAAGAGGCGAAGGCGGGCGCGGGCATCCTGATGGGTCATCTCTGTCTAATTGACGAGGTTCTTGCATCCGGTTCGCTTGTGCCTGCACATAGTAAATCCTGCGGGACTGGTCGCTCACTTCTCATTGATGTGCCACATCGCTCCAGACAGAGACCCGAAACAGACCAAGTTGTCCGTTTGCTATCTGAGTAGCCTGTTGCAAAGCGATCAATTGTGCAGAACACAGCATTTAATGCTTTGGGCCACAGATCTACTTTGCTGGGCGAGGGTGATTTGCGTAAATGGCAACACCCAGCTGTTGAAATGTGGATCATTGCTACGAAGATTCTGGTGGACGCAAAAACGTTTCTGCAGCCTGTCCTTATGAGCAAGTTCTCGATGGACAAATGCGAAGTGCACACCGAGGGCGTAGAACTGACAAAAATCAGTTCAGGTATCGGCCCCCTAAACCCACCACCTTTAAGCTTAGTCGATTGAGATCGCGCGTCCGGCCGCAAGGGATTCACTTGCTGCGTCCGCCAGCATTTGGGCGCGGAGGCCGTCGTAAATGCCGGGCGAAATCTTGCGGCCCGCCGCAATGGCAGAAACGAAATGGGTCATTTCGTTGCGGTAAGCCAGCTCATATCGTTCCAAGAAGAAGTTTTGCGCAGGAGCTTTGCGAAACCCCGCTGAATTTGCGACTTCGACAGTGTTTTCAAGATTGTTCTCTGCCCGCAACATGCCGGTCGAGCCATGAACCTCAAGTCTTTGGTCATATCCGTAGCTGGCCCGTCGTGAATTGGAAATCTGGCAGATCTTTCCGGATGCTGTCGTCAGCGTGACCGCCGCGGTGTCTACATCGCCAGCCTTGCCGATTTCAGGATCAACGAGCGCAGAGCCAACAGCATAAACATTGACCGGTTCTTCCCCAAGAATGAAGCGCGCCATGTCGAGGTCATGGATCATCATGTCGCGAAACAATCCCCCCGAGCTTTCGATGTAGCTGACCGGCGGGGGGGTTGGATCGCGAGAAAGGATCGTGACAATTTCTACGTCACCGATCTCACCTTGCTCAATACGCGATTGTATATTCGCGAAGTTCGGATCAAAACGGCGATTAAACGCAGTCAGGAATGGCACGCCAGCTTTTTCGACAACCTTGATGCAATCACGGATACGATCCGCAGAAAGGTCCACAGGTTTTTCACAAAACATGGCTTTACCAGCCTGAGCAGCTTGGTGGATCAGGTCGTAATGTGTGTCTGTCGGGGTCCCGATCACCACCGCGTCGACATCGGCGCTGTTGATCAACGCGTTGCTATCCAACACCTGTGCGCCAGAAGTCGCTGCCAACGCCTTGGCAGGTGCTTCGAAAGCATCAGACACTGCGACGACCCGCGCGCCTTCAGTTTGTGCAATCGAGCGCGCGTGGACTTGTCCAATGCGACCGCAGCCCAGAATTCCGATGTTCAACATATCAAGCTCCTTTAAAAGCTCGCAAAACCTGCCGCGCGGCTTTGATGACAGGTTCATGGGTTTCTTTCAGGATCGCCACACGATCAAATCGAGCTGCGTCTCGGTTCACCGCATCGCGCAACGCGTCACCGAAGGCCATGCGCAGTTCCGTGCCAATATTGAATTTGCAAACCTGCGACCCCTGCGCAAGTGAAGTTCGCTGTGCGACCGGCACGCCAGATCCGCCGTGAATGACCAAAGGTACTTCCGTCAATGCCTCGATGGCACGGATGCGGGCTTCGTCCAACCCGCCTTCTTTGTCCTGCTGAAGATGCACGTTCCCGACAGAGATCGCCATTGCATCAACGCCGGTCTCAGAGGCGAACCGCGCGGCTTCTTGTGGATCGGTTCCAGCTGATCCTTCGCCTCCGGAATAGCCGACGAAGCCGATTTCCCCTTCGCAAGAAACGCCTGCGGCATGGGCGATTTCCACGATGGCCGCAGTTTCCCGGATATTGTCTGCCAGTGGTTTGCGCGAGCCATCAAACATGACGGACGTGAAGCCACTGTTGATAGCCAGCTTGCAATCTTCGACGGTGTAGCCGTGATCAAGATGAGCAACGACCGGGACCGAGGCGTTTTCCGCCAGGTATCGAAACATTTTGCCAAGCACCGGTAGGGGCGTGTGCTCGCGGCAAGATGGGCCAGCTTGCAAGATGACCGGGACGCCCTCTGCTTCGGCTGCGCAAACATAGGCGCGCATGTCTTCCCAACCCAACGTAACCAACCCGGCCACGGCATATCCCTGCTTCAGAGCGGGCTGAAGCACTTCAGAAAGTGTAGCAAGTGTCATTTGAACTTCGCGATCATGTCCTTGATGCCGGGGATGGTTTCCAGTTGCGCGGCATGCGTCGGCTGGAAATACTGGACCAGCGAGCGCTGACTCAAACCACCTAGGATCGTGAAGTAATACATCTCGTATCCGGGCAGCACTGCACAAGGATGGTATCCTTTGTCCAAAACAATCGTTGAACCATCCATGATGTGATACGCGTCGCCGGGTTTGTTGTCTTCACGCTGTAGCATCTGGACGCCAGACCCATAGTTGGGACGGAAGCGGAAGTTGTAGGTTTCGTCATGCCGTGTTTCGTCCGGCAAACGGTCTGTGTCATGCTTGTGCGACGGGAAACCTGACCAGCCACCCTGACCAACGGTATAAAGCTCGCTCACCAGCAGGCGACCGACCTTGTCGTGTTGCTTTTGCCCCAGAATGTGTTTGATTTTCCGATGGGTTTTCGTGTCGTCCGATCCATATTGCACGAGGTCCAGTTCGTCCGCGCGGATATCGAATGGGTCCAGAACCTTGTCGTATTTCGCACCGGCAATGAAAGTTTCGGTTTCATCGGTTAAGCACGTGATGGTCACTTTCGCGCCCACTGGAACATAGACACCTTCCGGCTCGCCATCCCACACATCTACTGTTCTGTTGCCAAGCGAGGCATAAACCTGACCTTCAATATCAACGTCAATTGTGCCGGTGGCTGGTACGATGCAGGTTTCATATCCGGGCACCTGGTATTCGAAGGCGTCGCCTTTCTTCAGTTTGACGATGTTGAAATAGTTCAACGGAACAAGCGAATTGTCGACATCGACGATAGGTTTGTTCTGGTTGTCATGTGGTGCGATATGCATGACTTTCCTTTCAGCTTTCGGTGGGGCCGGTATGCGACGCCAAAAAGGCCTCAAGCTCGGCGGTGTTGGGCATGGCGGGAGCGCAGCCGGGTTTTGAAACGACGATCGATGCGCAGGCTGACCCTCGTAATATGCTTTCTTTGATGGGGTGACCTTCCGACAGTGCAGCCATCATTCCTGCCATGAAACTGTCGCCTGCTCCTGTTGGTTTCAAAGCGGAGACCGGAAAGATGCCAGTGCGTAATTCTTGATCTTCGGCAAATGTCACGGCGCCCTCTGGCCCCATTTTGTAAACGACCATCGATGCGCTGGACTTGGCCAGCTCACGGGCTTTGTCCAAGCCTTTGGTGATGTCGCCAGCCATGAAGCCGAACTCTTCGTCATTGCCAATAATGACATCTGACATTTCGCCAGCTTTCGACAGAACCTCTTGGGCCACGTCGGCAGACGGCCAGCTGTAGGGGCGATAGTCGACGTCGAAGATTACCGGAAGACCGGCATCCCGCGCCAATTCAAAGGACCTGAATGCAGCGGAGCGAGATGGCTCTGCCGCAAACACGGTTCCGGCGGTGATCAAGGCGCCATATTGGCTGAAGTCGATGGCCTCAATGTCAGCGACTGTCATTTTGAAGTCGGCTGCGTTGTTGCGGTAGATTACGCTTTGATGCTCGTCGATCCGCGTTTCATAGACAGCAAGTGACGTGCGTTCTTCCCCGGATATTCGTTTCACATGAGAACGGTCTACGCCATAATGGTCCAGCTGGTTTTCGCAATACCAGCCGATTGCATCGTCTGAAACGCTGGTCACAAGGGCGGCCTTGCAGCCAAACTTGACCAACCCAGCTGCGATATTCGCGCTGCTGCCACCCATCGCAACCATCATAGAGTTCTGCGTCTTGGGTGCGCGTCCCAGCCGGTTCGGGTGACAAGTCCATGCCAACCCGCCCGATCACCAGGAAATTGCGTTTCTTGATGCCCTCTAGGATCATTTCCGTCCCTCAGTGTTGCCGGCTTTCGCAGCATCCAGCACTTCAGGGTAGGGGTAGTTCAAACCGAGCAGCTGGCGAATATCAGGACTTGCCTGTTCAATAAATGATGCGGGCAACGCGGCGGGCATGTCCTCCATCGGCTTCACCCATTTGGGCAAGTATTGGATAAGAATGGCGCTGCGGTCGTGGTCAGCCTGGTTGGGCATCGCACAGTGCCAAGTCACACCAAAAAACAAAGCTACATCACCGGGTTCCCCCGTCATGCGTTCGCAGTGATCAAAGAATTTATCTTCGGGGCCGGGATAGCGCAATTCTTTCTGCGATCCGGGGAAGTATCCAGTCGCACCGCTTTCTTCTGTGAACGGGTCCAACAGAACTGAAACCTGTGCATTCATCGGGAAAGACCCGTTGAAGCCCACAGGATGCGTTTCAGGTTTGTGATAGTCCCAATACGGATAATCCACGTGTGGTTCCTGACCGGGACCACCCGGAAGAATGCGATTGGCGGCAATCGACCCCATGATGAATTCGGTGCCCAAAAATGCACGAAGGATCTCCATCAGTTTTGGGTGGGCGGCCATGCGTGAAAACACGTCACCCTTTGCCAAAAGGTTCCAGACGCGACGCTGTAGGTTCAGTTGGCCGTCTTCCTCGGCGGAACCTTGAAAGTGGGTTACCTTCTCGGAAGCCGTTTCAGAATGCTCCATCACGATAGCACGGGCCTGGGCAACTTCTTCGGGCGTAAAGAGCCCCGAAATACCAACAGCTCCGCCACCGTTCAGAAGCTCATCGACAATCTCAGCCGGATTAGCGTTCTCTGCTTTAAAGCGCTTCATTTAGACTCCCTTTCGTTGTTTTGAACGGCTGGCTTCCCAATCCTCATGTGCATCACGAACACGATCGCTGTCCGTGACATGAGGCGTGCCGACCTCCCACCAAGTGTGTCCCTCTGTGGTCCAGCCCTCATAAGGGTCGACCTTCATGACGATCACATGGGTCTTGTCAGAGGCCTTGGCGCGCTTGAAGGCGTCCGTCAACTCGGCCGGGTTCAAAACGGTTTCTGCGATCGCGCCCTGTGATGCGGCGTGTGCCTCGAAATCCACCGCAAAAGGCGCAGGGATGGTCGGGCAGTCTTTCAGCAGATTGTTAAAGCTTTCGTTGCCGGTGTTGTTTTGAAGCTTGTTGATCACGGCAAAGCCGCCATTGTCCAAAACAAGGATGATCAGCTTTTTCTCACTTAGAACAGACGAGTAGATGTCGGAGTTCATCATCATATATGACCCGTCTCCAAGGAAGACGATCGTATCCTGATCAGGTTCCTGTTCGGCTTGCGCGATGCGTGCCCCCCATGCGCCCGAAATCTCGTAGCCCATGCAAGAAAACCCGAATTCGACATCGACCGTTCCGATATCAAGCGTGCGCCAATTTGCGGTGACTTCAGCGGGAAGCCCCCCAGCTGCGGCAACAACGCGGTCTCGTTTGTCGCAAAGATCGTTCACGACCCCGATGGCCTGTGCATAGGAATTAGGTTTGTTGCCATAAGAGACGTTCTGAGCGACGTAGGCGTCCCACTTCGTGCGCTCTTCTTGTGCAGTGGACACCCAACTGGAGGGGCCCGTGTAACCTTGGGCCGCGTCACTGAGCGCCGTCAGCGAAAGCTTTGCATCGCCCACAACCGGCAACGACATGTGCTTTCCTGCGTCATGCCGCGCGGCGTTGATCGAAATAAAGCGGGCATCTTGCGCGAAGGCTGTCCAAGATCCTGTCGTAAAGTCCTGCAACCGGGTTCCGACGGCGACAATTACGTCGGCTTTCTCAGCGATTGCGTTCGCGCTGTCTGAACCCGTCACACCAATCGGCCCGATGTTCAATGGATGTGTCGCCAACATATTTGCCCGCCCGGCAATGGTCTCGACAACTGGGATCTGATGGGTTTCGGCGAACGCTGTCAGTTCTTTAACCGCGCGCGAATACTGGACGCCACCACCGGCGATGATCATTGGGCGTTCAGCGCCCGCTAGCAATGCCGTGGCATCAATGATTTCATCTGCATCGGGCGTGACTCTGCGAATGCGATGGACCTTCTTTTCAAAAAAGGCTTTGGGATAGTCGTATGTCCAACCTTGCACATCTTGCGGAAGGCCAAGAAAGGCAGGGCCGCAATCCGCTGGGTCGAGCATCGTCGCGATCGCGGCGGGCAGGGACTGGATCACTTGCGCCGGGTGGCTGATGCGATCCCAGTAGCGTACAACTGGTTTGAATGCATCGTTCACGCCAAAGGTCGGGTCGTTGAAGTTCTCCATCTGCTGCAACACTGGGTCGGGCAGGCGAGTTAGGAACGTGTCACCGCACAGCAGGAGCATAGGCAGGCGGTTTGCATGCGCCAGCGCAGCGCTGGTCAAAAGGTTTGATGTGCCGGGACCCGCGCTTGCGGTGCAAAATAAAAACCGCTGACGAAGCCACTGTTTGGAGTATCCCGTCGCGGCGAATCCCATGCTTTGTTCATTCTGGCCACGATAAAGCGGCAGCTCTTGCCTCGCGTTGTGCAGTGCTTCACCAATACAGGTCACATTGCCATGTCCGAAGATTCCGAAACCGCCTCCACAAAGGCGCATTTCTTCATCATCAATCATGATGAACTGATTGGAAAGCCAACGAATAATCGCTTGGGCCGTGGTCAATCGAATGGTGTCTTGTTTAATAGTCATTTCAGCGCGCACCCTTTGGGAAAATATCGGCAATCTGCCGAATGCTGCTTGCGAGTTTTCGATTCTCAAGATACAAGTTTTGCAACCGGTTGCAAACTGAATTTCAAAAATGGAACCCAGAAGCATGAAAGAGATCGGAATTGGTATTCTTGGTGGTGGTTATATGGGTAAAGCGCACGCTGTAGCCATGTCCGCCGTGGGGGCCGTTTTTAATACGGCTCTACGCCCGCGTCTGGAAATGGTTTGTGCATCCTCGCCCGAAAGCGCCGTGCGCTATCGCGACGCCTTTGGATTTCGTCGGTCAACAGATGAGTGGCGTACGCTCGTCAATGACCCTGCCGTTGAAGCTATTGTCATTGCGACTCCGCAAGCAACGCATAGGCCAGCCGCCGAAGCCGCCTTTGCATTGGGCAAGCCCGTGTTTTGTGAAAAGCCGCTTGGTGCGTCGTTGCAAGACAGCTATGCGATGGTCGAAGCTGCCGAGGCATCCGGCTGTGCAAATATGGTCGGCTTCAACTATATCCGAACACCTGCAAGCCAGTATGCGCGCCAGCTGATTGCTGCGGGCGAGATTGGCGACGTGACATGGTTTCGTGGCGAACACACCGAAGATTTCTATGCTGATCCGGAAACGCCAGCCACTTGGCGAACAAGCGGCGAGGCCAACGGCACAATGGGCGACCTGTCGCCACATATGATCAATGCGGCGCTTGCGCTTTTGGGCCCGATTGCCCGCGTCATGGCCGAGGTCGAGACCGTGCATCCTGTGCGTCCGGGCGGCGAAGTTACAAATGATGACCATGCTCAGATGATGTGCCGGTTTGAAAACGGCGCGATGGGGCAGATGTATTTCAGCCGCATCGCCACTGGGCGAAAGATGGGCTACGCCTATGAAATCACCGGTACAAAAGGCGCGATCCGTTTCGATCAGGAAGATCAAAATGCGCTTTGGCTCTACCGTATGGATGACCCGGAAGCCGAACGTGGCTTTCGCAAAATCCTGACCGGACCTGCACATCCTGACTATCTGCCATTTTGTCAGGGGCCTGGGCATGGGACGGGTTATCAGGATCAAATCATAATCGAGGCACGCGACTTCTTGCAGGCCATCGAGACAGGAAACCCCGTTTGGCCGACATTCCGTGATGGATTGGATGTTAACCGCGTGATTGCCGCTGCTTGGGCGTCGTCACGCGAGGGCAAATGGAAAGATATCAACACGTTCTGAGCATCGGAGAAGAAATAGATGACAATCAGAATTGGAAACGCACCCTGTTCGTGGGGCGTAGAGTTTGCGGATGATCCGCGCAACCCGACTTGGCAATCAGTCCTGAGGGATTGCGCGGAAGCTGGTTATAAGGGCATCGAGTTGGGCCCTGTGGGGTTCATGCCCGAAGAGCCATCGGTTTTGTCCGATGCCTTAGCCGAACATGACCTAGAGCTGATTGGCGGCGTAGTCTTTCGTGCATTCCATGATCCCGACGCTTGGGACGATGTCATGGATGGTGCTGTTCGAACGTGTCAGGCGTTGAAGGCGCATGGCGCAAAGCATCTCGTTCTGATCGACTCGATTTCGGAGCGGCGCGCGCCAACAGCCGGTCGCGCCACTGAGGCCGTACAAATGGATGCAGGCGAATGGAACGCATATCGCGACCGCATTGCAACCGTCGCCAAGATGGGATCCGAGGAATATGGCCTGACCGTTGGCATACATGCCCACGCGGCAGGTTTTATGGACTTTGAGCCTGAACTTGAACGGCTTCTTGATGAGGTCGACGAACGCATTTTGAAAATCTGTTTTGATACCGGTCACCATTCATATGCTGGTTTTGACCCGGTCGCGTTCATGAAACGGCATATCAACCGCATATCCTATATGCACTTCAAAGACATAGATCCCCGCGTAAAGGCTGAGGTGATCGAAAACCGGACCGGTTTTTACGATGCGTGCGGGCAGGGCATTTTCTGCAATTTGGGCGACGGTGATGTGGATTTCCCGTCCGTACGTCAGGTGCTGCTTGATGCCGGGTTTGAAGGTTGGTGTACGGTCGAACAGGATTGCGATCCGTTGCTTGACCCGGACCCGGTCGGCGACGCTCGGAAAAATCGCGAGTATCTAGAAACCATTGGTTTCAAGTAAGGAGATCAATTCATGGCAAAACTGAAATGGGGTATGATCGGCGGCGGCGAAGGCAGTCAGATTGGCCCGGCGCACCGGTTGGGTGCTTTAGCTGATGGCTTGTTTGAATTATCGGCTGGCGCTTTGGATCACCGTCCGGATGTCGGCCGTGAATACGCGCAGCGGCTTGGTATTGCAGCGGACCGAGCCTATGGAAACTGGACCGAGATGCTGGAAGGCGAAAAAGGCCGTGATGATCGGATCGATCTGGTCACAATCGCCACGCCAAACTCCACACATTTCGAGATCACCAAATCTTTCCTCGAAGCCGGGTTCAACGTGTTGTGTGAAAAGCCCATGACCATGACGGTCGAAGAGGGCGAAGAGATCGTCAAGATCGCCGAGAAATCGGGCAAAATTTGTGCGGTGAATTACTGCTACTCGGCTTATCCGATGGTTCGGCAAGCCCGCGCGATGGTGCGTGCCGGAGAGATTGGTAAGATACGTTTGGTCGTCACCAATTTCAGTCATGGACACCATGGCGATGCAACAGACGCGGACAATCCACGGGTGCGCTGGCGTTATGACCCTGCCATGGCAGGTGTTTCTGGGCAATTTGCTGATTGCGGTATCCATGCGTTGCACATGGCCAGTTTCATCGCGGATGACGAAGTGTCGTCACTGTCTGCCGATTTCGCGTCGACCATTCCATCGCGTGAGCTTGAAGACGACGCCATGGTCAACTTCCGCATGGAAGGGGGCACGGTTGGGCGTTTGTGGACCTCGTCCGTGGCCATAGGACGCCAGCATGGTTTCGACATTCAAGTCTTTGGTGAAACGGGTGGATTACGCTGGGCTTCAGAGCAGCCAAACCAGTTAGTATATACGCCTGTTGGAGGCCGAACCCAAATCATCGAGAAGGGCGAAAGCGGGTTGCACGCAGATGCAGAACGCCTGTCACGCGTCGCGATTGCACACCCGGAAGGCTTCCCGCTTGCCGTTGCGAACATCTATTGCGATCTGGCCGATGCCATTCGCGGGGAAGAACGTGACGGATTGCCGAATGCCGCTGATGGAGTTCGTTCGATGGCAGCGGTCCACATGGCTGTTGCGTCGGCCAAGGATGGTGGCGCATGGGTTGATGCGCGTCCTCCGATGTTTCGCTGAAATGATTGGCATCCCTGAATAAGGGGCTAGACAGTCATGAAGAGCTGGGTGGTTTCCCGGCTCTTCTCTTTTTTCGCCGTTTCTCAACAAGTAGGGTATCAGGTTACTTCGGGTCTTAAAGTCCCACGCTCGATTATTGTGCAGGGGAAGATACGCGCCTCGGGGTAACGGTCTGGTTCATCCAGCATATTCACCATCAGTTCAATGGATGATGCAACAATCTGGCGAATGGGCTGATGGATTGTCGTTAGATTGATGTTTTCCCAACCCGCCATTTCCATATCGTTCAGGCCAATCAATCCGATGTCTTCAGGGACGCAAAGCCCGCTTTCTTCAATGGCTGAAAGTGCGCCAATGGAAAGAACATCGTCCCCGCAGAAATAAGCTTGTGAGGGATTGTTGGCCAACAAACGCTGCATCTCCTGTCGTCCGGCCTCAAAGGTGTATGCTTCGGCGAAAGAAGAGGAGGTGACGATATCGGGATGCTCCTCCATTTCAGCGACAAATCCCTTGTGCCTGTCCTGTGTTGACGTTGCGCCTTCAGGGCCGCCAAGGAAACCAACGGTCTTATGTCCACGTACCGCCAGAGTGCGTGCTGCCATCCGTCCGCACTCTACGTTGTCAATTCCGACCACGTGAACTTGTGGACTCGAAGAGTAGCGCCCGAATGAATGAACAACTGGGACACCTGCGTCGCGGAAAGCCTTTGAAAACCCTGGCGGCAGGGTCGATGACGCGACGACGACCCCGTCGACCGAGTATTGCTTTAGCATACGAACCGAATGCTCAGGGTCGGTTTCGTCTGTCAAATTAACAAGCAGTGGCCGCAATCCGCGATCTTGAAGCCCACGCGTAAATAGGTCGAAAACTTCCAGAAAGATTGGGTTGTGGAAGTTGTTCGAAACCAGGCCAATCAACTTGGTGCGGCCGGTGGTCAGTGAAGACGCAAGCGCGTTGGGGCTGTATCCCAATTCATTCGCGGCCTTTTCGACCTTGCGTCGTGTTTTATCCGAGACAGAAGCTCCGGGCGTGAAAGTTCGAGATACTGCCGAACGTGAAACGCCCGCTTTTTCTGCAACCTCTTTCAATGTAATCGCCATGAATGCCCGACCTCAAACTGCCTTTGTGAGCTCTTTTTAACTGGTTTACCAACCCGGAGCATCATTAAAGTTCCTTCCTCATTTTGCAACCGGTTGCAAAATGAGGAAGGATATGTTTAACTTTGAGTTGCAGAGCCGGGGAGGCCTGCTCTTTGACGCCATAAATGGCGAACCTAGGGAGGTTTATATGACATCAATAATGAAAAAAGTTGCGCTGGCCACGGCTGTGGCGGCTGCACCGCTCATGGCGGCGACAGGCGCAATGGCCGAAGGCGAGAAGTACATTCTTGTCAGCCACGCACCTGACAGCGACAGCTGGTGGAACACCATCAAAAACGGCATCGCCCTTGCAGGCGAGCAAATGAATGTTGAGGTTGAATACCGCAACCCACCAACTGGTGACCTTGCCGACATGGCGCGGATCATCGAACAAGCAGCGGCTTCTGGCCCCAACGGCATCATCACCACGCTGTCTGACTACGACGTTCTGTCAGGCCCGATTAAAGCGGCTGTCGATAGCGGTGTTGACGTAATCATCATGAACTCGGGTACACCTGATCAAGCACGTGAAGTTGGTGCATTGATGTACGTTGGTCAGCCAGAGTATGACGCAGGTCATGCTGCTGGTCTGCGTGCAAAAGGTGACGGCGTTGGCTCGTTCCTGTGCGTAAACCATTACATCTCATCGCCATCATCGACCGAGCGTTGCCAAGGCTTCGCAGATGGTCTGGGTGTGGATCTGGGCAACCAGATGATCGATTCGGGTCAAGATCCGTCGGAAATCAAAAACAAGGTTTTGGCATATCTTTCAGCCAATCCTGAAACCGACGCTGTCCTGACGCTTGGACCGACATCAGCTGATCCAACGCTTCTGGCGCTGGATGAAAACGGCATGGCCGGCGACATCTATTTCGGCACGTTCGATTTGGGTGAAGAGATTGTAAAAGGCATCAAGGCTGGCACAATCAATTGGGGCATTGACCAACAGCCCTTCTTGCAAGCTTACCTGCCGGTCGTCGTGATGACGAACTTCCACCGCTATGGCGTTCTGCCGGGCAACAACATCAACTCGGGCCCAGGTTTTGTAACCGCAGACGGGCTTGAGAAGGTCGAAATGTTCGCGGGCGAATACCGCTAACGTTACGAAATTGGGGCGGGCAATGTGAATTGGCCGCCCTTTTTCCATCCCGAACAAGGCATATGGAGATCACTAATGTCTGAAGCACCCAACGCTGTTCCAGAGGCTGATGAGCGGATCAAAACGCGCTCTCGTTTCCGCGAAGCTATGATCCGTCCCGAATTGGGGGGAATTGTAGGCACCGTCATCGTATTCGTACTTTTTGCGCTGTTCGCATTTGACAGCGGCATGTTTTCATCAAAAGGCGCGCTGAACTGGAGTCAGGTTTCAGCACAGTTTATGATTATCGCCGTAGGCGCATGTCTTCTTATGATCGCGGGTGAGTTTGACCTTTCCGTTGGCTCTATGATCGGCTTTGCCGGGATGATGATCGCCATATTCTCAGTCACTTTAGGTTGGCCCGTTTGGATGGCCATCATCGTAACCTTCATCCTGTGTACAGCACTTGGGGCTGTGAATGGCTTCATCGTGGTCCGAACGGGGCTTCCGAGCTTCATTGTGACGCTGGCATTTCTGTTTATCCTTCGTGGCTTCACCATCTATTTTCCACAGACGATCGAACGTAAGACGATCATCGGCGGGATATCTGACCGTGCGGAAGGCGATTGGCTCGCAGGCGTTTTCGGCGGAAAAATTTTCAAAGGGCTGTTTGAGTGGTTTGGCGAGATTGGATTGATCGAGACGTTCTCTCGCGGATCGCGCATGGGCGAACCCGTGGTCAACGGTATCCCTATGCTGATTGTCTGGGCTATTGTCCTGATCATTTTCGGCCATATCCTTTTGACCAAAACCAAATTTGGCAACTGGATTTTCGCATCCGGCGGCGACGCGGAAGCTGCTCGTAATTCGGGCGTTCCTGTGAATCGCGTCAAAATCCTGATGTTCATGTTCACAGCCTTCTGTGCCTGTGTCTTCGCCACCTGTCAGGTGATGGAGTTCGGGTCAGCCGGTGCCGACCGTGGCCTTCTGAAAGAGTTCGAAGCGATCATTGCGGTGGTCATCGGTGGCGCATTGCTGACCGGCGGTTACGGCTCGGTCATTGGGGCGGCCTTGGGTGCACTGATCTTCGGTGTGGTACAGCAGGGTCTGTTCTTTGCCGGAGTTGAAAGCTCACTGTTCCGCGTGTTCCTTGGTCTCATCCTTTTGGCGGCTGTGATCCTGAACACCTATATTCGTCGCATGATCACGGGGGAGCGTTGATATGAATCCCGAACACGCACCAATCATTCAAATGAAGAACATCGAAAAGCACTTTGGATCAGTGATTGCGCTGGCCGGTGTCTCGCTCGAGGTTTTTCCCGGAGAATGCCACTGCCTTCTGGGCGACAACGGCGCGGGCAAGTCGACGTTCATCAAAACCATGTCGGGCGTCCATAAGCCAACTGCGGGAGAGATATTCTTCGCAGGCAAGCCGATGCATTTTGAAGATCCACGTGATGCGATGACAGCAGGGATTGCGACAGTGCACCAGCACTTGGCGATGATCCCTCTGATGTCGGTCAGCCGCAACTTTTTCTTGGGGAACGAGCCAACGAAAAAGGTTGGACCCTTGACGTTCTTTGATCACGACAAAGCCAATGAAATCACGATGGAACAGATGCGCAAAATGGGCATCAATCTACGTGGGCCGGATCAGGCTGTTGGCACATTGTCTGGTGGTGAACGTCAGACCGTGGCCATCGCGCGGGCTGTTCATTTTGGGGCCAAAGTGTTGATCCTAGATGAACCGACTTCAGCGCTTGGGGTTCGCCAAACCGCCAACGTTTTGGCGACCATCGATAAAGTGCGCAAAGAGGGTATTGCTGTGGTGTTTATCACTCACAACGTACGCCACGCGCTTGCAGTGGGGGACCGGTTCACGGTGCTCAATCGAGGCAAAACCCTTGGCACCGCGCAACGTGGTCAAATCACGCCTGAAGAGTTGCAGGACTTGATGGCCGGTGGACAAGAGCTTGTTGCACTGGAAGGCAGCCTCGGCGGAACCATCTGAGTAAGATCGTAAAACATGAACGCACCCGCGGAATTCCACGGGTGCGTTCATTTTGGTCACCGATCAGAACTTTCCATTATCGTGAGCCATCTCGGATGGGATGTCCGCAATCACATCCCAATGTTCGACGATCTTGCCGTCTTTTACGCGGAACAGATCATAGAACGCTGTTGGTTTGTCAGCGAACGAACCTTCGGATGCGGTAAAGACGAAGTCGCCTTCGGCAACAACCAGACGAACATCGGTATAGACCATCTGGATGCCCTGATCCGCCATCGCGGCCAAAGCTGCCCCCAGACCGTTCAGGCCATCTGCGATCTGGCTGTTGTGCTGGATGTAGGTCTCGGTGGACAGGAAGTCAGTGATGCGGTCAACTTCGCCACCTTTCAGGATGGTTTCCACAAAGTCAGTAACAAGCGCCTTGTTCTCTGCGGTTTTGTCCAGATCAGTGATCTCGGTCGGGCCATCGGTCTGTGTGTGACCTGAAGGGTTCGGTGCTGTGATTGGGGTCAGGTTGTCCCAGTGTTCAGCAACCTTGCCGTCTTCGACGCGGAATACGTCAAAGCCGACCAACGTTTCGGCGCCAAAGGCCTGCGCATTGGTGTAGGTGGTGTGCAGAACCACCATGTCACCTTCGCTGATCACACGGTGGGTTTCCACCTCAATCCCGCTTTCTTTCAGGCCCGGAATGAAGCCGAGGAGGGGTGCCGCACCTGTGGGCACGGCGGGGTTGTGCTGGATGTAGGCCGGTGTCAGCAATTGCTCGGCTGCGGACGGATCGAAGTTGATGAAGATGGCCGCTACAGCCTCCAGTACGATTTCTTTAGGTGTCATTGTTTGTCTCCTGATTAAAGGTGGTGGTGACGATATTCACGCGGTGCGGGATTGCGCCGTGGTGATCTTGAATTCTGTTCCCCATGGATCATTGATGCGACCGGGATTGAGGACGCTCGGGTCCGCCAGCAGTTCAACACTGGCGAGCCCTGTGCTGCCGTCGGATCGAATTCCTGCGCCTTGAGATTGCCACTCGTTGGCTGCGAGATGATGGTGATACCCACCCGATCCGAACCACCGTGCTGACGGCAGTTGGAAGGTTTGCGCCATGCCGACATTGTTGGTGATGAACTTCGCGGCTTCAGCAACATCACCCACACGCAAATGGACGTGGCCGATGACTGTTCCCGTTGGTGCGCCTTTCCATTGCGACGCATCCCGTGTGAGCGATTTCAGGTCGAGCGAGTGCGTCGTCATCTGGACTGTCTCACCGGAGCGCATCCAAGTCTCGCGAGGAAGATCATGATATATTTCGATCCCGTTCCCTTCTGGATCGTTCAAATACAGTGCCTCGCTGACGCCATGATGTGATGCCCCATCAAGTCGGACACCGCGTTCTTCGGCATAGACCAACCACGCACCAAGATCCTGTTTGGACGGCAACAGAAAGGCCGTGTGAAACAGTCCGGCCTCTCTCGGGCAAGGTCTGGCTTTTCGGTTTTGGCGCAGCTCGATCAAAACTGTGCCGTCAGTACCAAGTAGAGCACATTCACCACTGCGCTCGATCAACCCAAGGCCAATCACGTCTTCATAAAAGGCGGCGGTCCTGTCCAGGTCGCGCACAGTCAATGCGACCTGACCGATTGAGATGGGGGCGTCTGAAGTTGCCATGATCTTGTCTCCTGCGTTTCAACTTGCAGGGAACTTAGCCATGGTCTTTGATCTATAAAATGGCGATAAGTGCGAATGTATATCGTCAATTAGGGGATAATAATGTGGACCGCATAGATGGAATGAAGAGCTTCGTCGCCGTTGTGGAAACCGGCTCTTTTGCAGCTGCTGGGCAGCGCCTGGGGATATCGAACAAGTTGGTAAGCAAACGAGTGGCCCAGCTTGAAAACCTGCTTGGTATGAGCCTCTTGCACCGTACCACGCGTTCTATGTCCCTGACCCATGAAGGCGAACGGTATCTGGAAGGGGCGCGGCGTGTGCTTGTGGAGCTGGAACAGTTAGAAACCGAATTTGATGCCTCGGAAGGATTGAAAGGCACAGTTCGCGTGGCAGCCCCCCTTACATATGGTGATACGGCGGTTGCAAAAGCCGCGGACCAGTTCGTTCAGCAGCATCCCAATGTCACCGTCGAACTAAGTCTTTCTGATCACTATGTTGATCTTGCAAGAGGCGGCTTTGATATTGCCATCAGGATTGGCGATCTCAGCGATTCCAGCCTCATTGTCCGCAAGCTTGGCGAAACGCACTTGAAGGTCGTGGCCGCGCCATCCTATCTCGACAAGCACGGCACACCGTCGCACCCGGCGGAATTGTCCGATCACATCTGCATCCGTGACTCCAACAACCCCGATCCGAACCGCTGGCCTTTTCAGGTAGAGGGCCAAACGGTTCAAGTGCCTGTCTTCGGACCATTCCTCGCCAATAGTCCTCCTGCCTGCCTTGTGCCCACACGCATGGGCCGAGGCATCTTCATTTGCCCAGATGTGTTTCTGGGGGATGATCTGGAGACCGGGCAGTTGGTCGAGCTGTTCAGCGAGTTCCATTCCCGCACTCTTCCAATCCAAAGTGTTCAGCTGCCATCAGCATTTCGCAAGCCCCGCGTGAAAGCCTTTTTAGAGGCAATGAGAAACGAGATCAGATCACAGGGGTTCTAAAGCCGTCGTTCGTGCAGACTACGTCATCCAGAAGCCTGGGGAAAAAACTAGGTTTTTGTTCTACCATTTCCTAATTAGCGGCCCCGAAAGCCTCTTCTTCTAGCGCATCCAGAACCCCTCGCGCTTGATTGCGTTGCGGATGGCTTGCTCTTTGTGGGGCAGGTTGTCTTGGTCAAATAATGCCCGCACTTTCTGGCCACGACCCTGAAAGATCATCCGTTTCATCGGATCGTATTCCTTCAGGACCTTTTTGATCTTGTTGGGGGCCGTGGCGGCATCGATTGTCTCGACTACCTTATCGCTTTCGCGCGCGTAGGCCAAAGGCAGGATGCGCCAGTGACAGCTGACATCCCCGTCAAGCCCATCAAGTTCTGGCCCAGGACGTCCACCTCCAAAGCTGGAAATCACCAAGGGCAGGGCGATTTGGTCAAGCCACGGATACAGCGTCTGGCAGACGATCTCTTCCGGGCCATCATGATGGATGGCCACGGCGTAGTCTTTAAACCGCGTCCCAAATTCGCGCGGGCAGGGGCCGAAGAACCAACCTGCGTTGAAATACATGTAACGCTGCCAGTATTCATCTGGCTGGCTTTGATCCAAAGATGCTTCAAAATCCAGCCCAAACTTGTCGTAGAGCGATTTCCAGATCTGAGTGTAGCCGGGACCGTAAAGTTCGATCGTGGGCCATGTGCCCTCGCGCTTCATTGACGCGGACGGTCGGTCATAGGGGATAGGCATCTCGGACAGTTTGCCTGTGATCACGGTGTCCGTGTCGAAGAATAGAAACGGTTCACCCTCGGGCAGAGCCAGCAATGCTTCGATCTTATTGCCGTAGGGATAGTGCCGTCCAAACTGTTTGCTTTCAAAGGGGACGATTTCGGCGCCCAGCATTTCAAGCGTTTCGCGGATGTGTGGTTTCAGGCGAGGGTCGTCCAGCCACAAATCTCCGGGCTGGGGTTCAGCGACCAGAAGGCGGCCTGCGAAATCGGGGTCGCTGTGGCGCAAGGTGGCGGCAAACAGGATCGCCTCATAGGCCAAGCGGCCATCTTGCGCGACGATGACGATATTGTGGGCTGTGGTCGTGCGCCCCTTCGCCTTGCCTGTGGGTTTCGAAGATTTTGCCATCACTGCTTTGCCTGCGCTGTTCTTTCAGGCAGTATAGTCTGGAATGCAACGAGTCTGGAAGAGCGCGATCACGTTTGCGGATCTTTCTTGGGCATTGGCCGAGGGACGAATTTATGCGGAAATTTCTGACAGTTGCTGCTGTGGTGTTTGGGGCCGTCACGCCCGTGCTGGCGCAGACTTTCACCACGGCCGTAGAGGTCCGCCCGATCCTGAACGCAACTCAGGGAAACTGGATTGCTGTTCGGGAATATGATGGCCGTGATCTGCTGTATTTCACGCATCTTTTAGCGTGGCGTTGTGGGCTTGATGGCATCTATTTCAGTGTAAATGAGGGCGATGAACGGCGCTTCGAGGCTGAACCTTGTTATGAAAATGAAGCCACTCCGAATGCGTTGAAAGTGGACGATATTATGCCGTATCTGTCGTTTGACCTTCAATCGATAGACACAGTGAAGGTTCGGATTGTCTATGACGATGGTACAGAAGCCGTCGCGCATTTCGAGCGCGCGCAGATCCAGATACCGTAAGGCTTAACTGATCGGTGTAAAGCGCCCAAAATGACCCGATTGAAAGGCCAGTGGCGCACCAAAATCTAAGGTTACGCGCAAGACTTCCCCGATCATAATGGAATGATCCCCACCGCTATGAACTGCATGGGTTTTGCATTCGAACCGCGCAAGGCAATCGTCAAACAGCGGAACATCATGTGCGCCGTTGATCAGTGTGACCGGAGAGAAGTCTTCCCCGAAACTGGCAAAATGACGGGCCAACTCCATTTGATCTTCATTCAGCACATGGATTGCGAAATGTGATGCGCTTACAAAGGCGTCATGGCGTTCTGATACATGCGCCGGGCACCACAAGACCAACGGCGGATCCAACGAAACAGATGTGAAACTGTTTACAGTCATCGCGATCGGGCCAACCTCGGATGGAGCGGTGACAACGGTGACGCCGGTTGCGAACTGTCCCAAAGCCTGTCTGAATTCACCCGCATGGTCCGGGCTTGGCGTGAAGCTGGTCATAAGACTATCGGTCCTGTTTTCGCGTAGTCAGAACAAGGTGCGTCATCGGTGGACGCGACCATGTGTTTCGGCGCGGACACTATCGCGCGCGCTTAGGTGAGGAAAGAGCGAAAAGAGACCTTTGCAAGGGCTGGGTGTCATTCGGCCACTGCGAACCCTGAAATGAGTTGTCGTAGTCCAAATGCTGCGCCCGCGATGATGGCCAGAAAGGTTACGGGTGCGCCGTAGTAAAGGATCGAAAACGCCGAGAGACCTTGCCCGATTGAACACCCAAAGCCGATGACAGCGCCGACACCCATGATTACAGCGCCGACAATCTGACGCTTCAGTTCGCGCGGGTCTTCGCAGGCTTCCCAGCGGAAATGACCTTTGAACAAGCTTCCGATAAAGGCGCCCGCTAGAACGCCAACGACCGACCCGACCCCAAAATTCAGATTGTTCCCGGACGAGGTCATCAAATAGATCATCATATCCCCCAGCGGGGCAGAATAGGTGTGGCTTTCCACAGGGATGCTTGAGAAGCCATTAGCAAATACCCAAGCGGTCCCAGCCCAGCCGATGATCACGGCAAGCCCTGCAACAGTTGCCCAGAATAGCTCGTTCCAAGATTGGCGCAGTTCCCGGTTGGCAAGCATTACGGCCAGCAAAACAACGCCAATACCGATCCCGATCTGTGCCGCCGATACGCCAGTCACGCGTTCCAATCCAAATGCGATAGACGGGATGGCATTAGGGTCGGTCTCAATTTCTGGAAACAGCGCAACGCGCAAACCGGATAACGGGCCAGAGATCGCGACATAAGCAGACAATCCCATCACAAGCACGATCACAAAAGACCGTAGATCCCCGCCGCCAAGTCTGGCCAGTGCCCCAAATCCACAATTGCCCGAGATGGCCATGCCATAGCCAAACAGCAAACCGCCGACAATGGATGCAAGTGGGTTCCAACCCAGCCTAAGATAGACAGCTTCGGCAGCAGGAACTTGTCCGGTCGCAATTAAAAGATGTGTGCCGATCATGGCGACGCCAATGGCGACACCCCACATACGAAGCCGAAGGCCCGATCGGGCATATAGCGCATCTTCGATGGCGCCCAGCGTGCAGAACCGTCCCAATCGGGCCGACAGCCCAAGCAGAACACCTCCGACCAATCCGACAAGCGCGGCAAGGTTGGCGTCGCTGATCCAGTCGAACATGGGAACCTCCCAGTTCCATTAGGCAGTTGGATGCGCCCCAGGGGCTGCGAAAGGGCTGTTACTCAGCCGCTTTGCGTTCTTCCGCAGGCGGAGTATCGATCGAGCAGAAAAGCTCGTAAATCACTTCCAGAATGCGCCGTGGGCGATCATCTGTCAGCGAGTAGTAGATGGTTTTGCCATCACGGCGAGGTGTCACAAGACCCTCAAGCCGTAAGCGTGCAAGTTGCTGCGATACAGCGGCTTGTCGTGCGTGAAGCAGTTTTTCAAGCTCAGTTACGGATTTCTCGCCAGTGACCAGATGACATAAAATCATCAATCGGCCTTCATGGCTGATAGCCTTCAACAGGGTTGAGGCATCGCAAGCGCTGGTCATCATCTTGTCCAGCTCGTCGCGCGACATGTCTTCTTTTATGACGGGCAGTGCCATTCCGACTGGTCCTTGTGGTCCGTTACCGTTACCAGCCCGTATTAATAGGCTAGCTTTTATTTTTCAATCATAGTCGCAGCCCGATAAACAAGTCGTGTTCTGGCTGCAATAGCTTTTGCAGGCTTTATCGTGCCCGCGTTCAACTTTCCGGAGCGCGATAATCTGTATTTTCGATCAACATCTGCTCTAGAATGCCCCAAAAGAAGTCTTCGCCGGGATAGCCCTGAAGGCGTGCGATCTCTTTTCCGTCCTCCAGTAGAAGAAATGTGGGCGTGAAGATGACTGGCGCTGACGTTAGAACACCAAGAGCCTCGGGTCCATTTTTCGACTTTAGCTCGCTTAATTCGACTTTTCTGAGAGGTGCATATTTCCCTTCAGAGGTTTTCGGATAGATATCACCTAGTTCACTTTCCCATTTCGCACACCATGCACAGCCGGGTTCTTCGACCATAACAAGCTCTGCCGCGTTTGCGGATACACCGAATATTATCAGTGTGATGGACAGAAAACTTAATGCAGTTTTGCGCATTTTGGGGCTCGTCTCAGTTTCATCTGGTTAACTTTCGTTCAATGCAATAGATAAATTGAATATGTTGTGAATTCAAGGAACCCCTCATGCTGGATATCTCTTTTGCCGGTGCAGCTCTTGCGGGGCTCTTGTCTTTTTTCTCGCCCTGCATTCTGCCGATGGTGCCTTTTTACCTGTGCTACATGGCCGGGTTGTCGATGGCCGAACTGGGCGGTGAAGGGCAGATAAACAAAGGTGCGCAAAGGCGGTGTGTAGTGTCTGCAATCGCATTCGCCCTAGGGGTGACGACAATATTTATGCTGCTCGGACTTGGCGCGACGGCGCTGGGGTCGGCATTTGCGCGGTATCAAGGAACGTTGAGTTACGTTGGGGCAGGGGTTCTGTTGCTGTTTGGGCTGCATTTCCTTGGCATTTTGCGAATCCCCTTTTTGTATCGCGAAGCAGGTATTGAAAGCCGGTCAGACCCTACGTCGGTAATTGGGGCGTATGTTATGGGGCTGGCCTTTGGGTTCGGATGGACGCCCTGTGTTGGGCCCGCGCTTGCATCGATCCTGATGATCGCAAGCGGGATGGGGGATCTGACCAGAGGCACACTTTTGCTAGCGGTCTACGGGCTGGCCATGACGACCCCCTTCGTGCTGGCAGCGCTTTTTGCGAAACCGTTTCTGGGCTGGGTTGGGCGCAACCGAAAATACCTGCCATGGGTCGAGCGAGCGATGGGAGTTATGCTGATTGTGTTTGCGGTCTTGATTGCCTTTGGCAAGGTTAACGTCATCGGGCAATGGTTGTTGAAAACCTTCCCGGGGTTTGGGGCGTTTGGCTGACCCAACGAAACGGATTCGAATTGGCGCAATTTTTGCAACACACATGACGCAATGTCTCAATTTGACCGCCAGCGCAAAGCTGGGGAAAGCATTTTGATCCTAAGGGTTTGTTGTGAAGGACATCCGAAATTACCCAATGCATACAACAGCATGCGTAGCGCAGGCGCAGCATTCTAAACGCTCACTGCGCAATGATATTTCGCGTTCACCTTATTATAATTCAAATAACCGAATTTGATATTGCGAAAATTGCTTCACGTGCGTAGTTTGAGCAAACAACGGTTACGGGAGGAAACATGAAGCGGACAACGATCACGCTTTGCGCTCTGCTTGCAGGGCTAGGAGCGGCGCAAGCCGAGACAGTGGCACCCACCTCTGTCGCTTTCGAAGAAGGGGCAGTCGCCCTATCACTGACTGGCGTTGCAGGGGACCCTGCACAAGGCGCTATAGTCGTAACGACAAAATCGCAGGGTAACTGCGTTGCATGTCATGAAATCACGGATCAGGCCGATGTGCCGTTCCACGGAGAAGTTGGCCCGATGTTAGACGGGGCAGGTGACCGCTGGAGCGAAGCAGAGCTGCGTGGCATCCTTGTAGACGCGAAGATGACATTCGATGAATCGATGATGCCATCATTCTACAAGACGGAAGGCTTCATTCGCCTTGGCAAAGCCTACACAGGCAAAGCTCATGAAGGTGAAGTCGAACCGCTGCTGAGCGCTCAGCAGATTGAAGATGTTGTGGCCTATCTGATCACGCTCAAAGACTGAGCAGGATCAGGGCACAGAAAACACTCACAGGAGACAAGAGATGAAATTCACTCGACGTGATGCTCTGGCGCTTGGGCTCGGCGCGACTGCCGTTGCCATGTTGCCAATGCGCGCACTTGCTGCTGCAGACGAGGCCATTGCGGCCTTCACCGGCGGCGCAGACATGGGCGAAGGCGGGATCACCCTGACCGCGCCCGAGATTGCTGAAAACGGCAACACTGTTCCGATCTCGGTTGATGCCCCTGGTGCGGCGTCGATCCTGGTGCTTGCAGCTGGCAACCCCACCCCGGGCGTGGCGCAGTTCAACTTCGGTGAAGCTGCTGGTTCACAGTCCGCTTCGACCCGTATCCGTCTGGCCGGAACGCAAGACGTTGTTGCCATCGCCAAAATGGCCGATGGAAGCTTCGTGAAAGCGCAATCGACCGTAAAAGTCACCATCGGCGGCTGCGGCGGCTAAGTTTTAGGAGATCAGAGATATGGCAAAAGGTTCAAAACCCCGCGTAAAGGTCCCCAAGACGGCTGCTGCCGGCGATGTGGTGACCATTAAGACGCTGATCAGCCACAAGATGGAATCGGGTCAACGTAAGGATAAAGAGGGCAACCTCATCCCGCGTTCGATCATCAACCGCTTCACCTGCGAGTTCAACGGCAAGTCGGTCATCGACGTGACGCTGGAACCCGCAATCTCGACCAACCCTTACGTCGAATTTGACGCAAAGGTCGACGAAGCCGGTGATTTCAAATTCACATGGTATGACGACGATGGTGACGTGTACGACACCACCAAGTCGATCGCCATCGGCTGAGGCCAGCGCAGGGAGGAATATATAATGAAAAAAGGCATCGCAGCTATTTTTGCTGTCTCGACCATCTTCGGGGCAGCCGCAGCCACGGCCGACGAAAGCGCTGAGCTCACCGTTAACGGCGAGATCGATATTGTCACCAAAACAGCCGCGCCAGCGCATCTTTCCGATGCTTTGGACGAGGTATTGTCTGGTTGGCGTTTCCGGTCTGATCAGACGCAGGAAATGCAGATGGATGACTTTGACAACCCCGGCATGCTGGGCGTCGAAGAAGGCATCGAGATCTGGAACACTGTGGACGGATCAAAAGGCAAATCTTGCGCGGACTGTCACGGTGCGCCAGAAGATATGGCCGGCGTGAAGCCAACTTATCCGAAGTGGAATGACAAGGCCGAAACGGTCCATACCCTTCAGATGGCTGTCAACAACTGCCGTGAAAACGCCATGGGCGCAGAGCCTTGGGGTTACGACAAGACACCCGCGATCAACATGGAAGCTCTGCTTTCATCTGTGTCGCGCGGTATGCCTGTCAACGTGGCCATTGACGGTCCCGCGGAAGCCATGTGGGAGCAGGGCAAAGAGCTCTACTATGCCCGCACTGGTCAGCTTGAAATGAGCTGTGCCAATTGTCATGAAGACAATTACGGCAACATGATCCGTGCCGACCACCTGTCGCAGGGTCAGATCAACGGCTTCCCGACCTATCGTCTGAAGAACTCGAAGCTGAACGGGGTGCATTCGCGCTTCAAAGGCTGCGTTCGCGATACGCGCGCGCATACCTACAGCCCCGGTTCGGAAGAGTTCGTCGCTCTGGAACTGTATGTCGCTTCGCGCGGCAATGGTCTGTCGGTCGAAGGCCCGTCGGTCCGCAACTAAATCAAAGACCCCGCCCGGACATGTTTCGGGCGGGGTTTTCTTTATTCGAACACATTCAATCCCAAGCATAAGTTAGATGTGCACGGGGCTGATAACCAAGGATAACCGCTCATGATTTCTCGCCGCGACTTTCTTCAGGTCTCGATGGCTGCGTCCGCGCTTTATGGCACGTCGGGCTTTGGCAATTGGGCCAAACTGGCTGCACAGCAAGCCCTGACCCAAGATGATCTTCTGAAGTTCGATACGTTTGGCAATGTCAGCCTGATCCACATCACTGACATTCACGCCCAGCTGAAGCCGATCTATTTCCGCGAGCCCGAGATCAACCTTGGTGTTGGCGCGGCGAACGGCCAGATGCCGCATGTGACAGGCGCAGATTTCCGCAAAGCTTATGGGATCGAGGATGGCTCTCCTAACGCTTACGCTTTGACATATAACGACTTTTCCTCGCTTGCGCAGGGATATGGCAAGGTGGGCGGCATGGACCGCGTGGCAACCGTTGTGAACGCGATCCGCGCGGATCGTCCGGATGCGCTGCTTCTGGATGGCGGTGACACGTGGCACGGGTCATACACCTGTCACCACACCGAAGGGCAGGACGTGGTCAACGTGATGAACGCGCTGAAGCCCGACGCGATGACGTTCCACTGGGAATTCACGCTGGGGTCCGAGCGTGTAAACGAGATCGTTGAAAACCTGCCTTTCGCAGCCCTAGGTCAGAACATTTTTGACGCTGAATGGGATGAACCCGCCGAGCTGTTCAAACCTTACAAATTCTTCGAACGTGGTGGCGTGAAGGTGGCCGTGATCGGTCAGGCCTTCCCTTACATGCCCATCGCCAACCCGCGTTGGATGTTCCCGGAATACTCGTTTGGTATCCGTGACGAAAACATGCAGGCGATGGTCGACGAAGTTCGCGCCGCTGGGGCCGAGCTTGTTGTCTGCCTGAGCCACAATGGTTTTGACGTGGACAAAAAGATGGCCACGAAAGTGACCGGTATCGACGTGATCCTATCAGGTCACACCCATGACGCGTTGCCCGAACCAGTGCAGGTTGAACAGACCTTCATTATCGCATCGGGATCGAACTCGAAATTTGTCAGCCGCATTGATCTGGACGTGCGCGACGGCAAGATGATGGGCATCCGCCATAAGCTGATCCCGATCTTTGCCGACGTGATCACGCCGGATGCGACGATCACAACGCTGATCGACGAACAACGCGCGCCATATAAAGAACAGCTGGAAGAGGTGATCGGTACAACCGACACGCTGCTTTATCGTCGCGGCAATTTCAACGGATCATGGGATGACCTGATCTGTGATGCGCTGATCAACGAACGCGAGGCGGACATCGCAATGTCGCCCGGCGTCCGTTGGGGCCCGAGCATTCTGCCGGGACAAGAGATCACGCGCGAAGACATTTGGAACGTGACCTCGATGTCTTACGGTGAAGCGTATCGCACTGAAATGACTGGTGAATTCATCCACACGATCCTTGAAGATGTGGGCGACAACCTGTTCAATCCTGATCCTTATTATCAGCAGGGTGGCGACATGGTGCGTATCGGTGGCATGGGCTACCGCATCGACATCAACAAGCCGCAGGGCGAGCGCATTACAGATATGACGCTTTTGAAAACCGGCGAAGCGATTGATCCTTCCAAGACCTATGTGGTCGCTGGTTGGGCCAGCGTGAACGAAGGCACCGAAGGTCCACAGATCTGGGATGTCGTCGAAAGCCACATCAAGAAACAAGGCACCATCAAGCTTGATCCGAACAACTCGGTTCAGGTCGTGGGCGCTTGAAACCATTAAAGCGTTTCCGCACTTCGTTTTGACAACGTGGTGTGGAAACGCGGTGCAACATTGAAGGATCGAGGGCATTTCCCGGTTTTGTCGAAACCCAACAAAAACGGGAAACGCTTTAGCCAAACAGCCAGATTTAGGGGGTTTGACATATGTCGAATGAAACGAAAGAGGCAGGCACCTCGCGTCGCGGGTTCCTGAAAGGGGCCGCCGCTGCAGGGGCAGCTGTTGGGGCCGCGGGCGCGGCACGTGCAAAAGGGGATCCGCTGATCACCGAAGTACAAGAATGGGCATCGGGTCTGGGCGAGGGCGTAGATGCCACGCCTTACGGCATGCCGATCGAATTTGAGGGCGACGTTGTGCGCCGGAACGTGGAATGGCTGACCGCTGACACGATTTCCTCGATCAACTTCACGCCGATCCACGCGCTGGACGGCACGATCACTCCGCAGGGGTGTGCGTTTGAACGCCATCACTCGGGTGCGATCACGCTGAAGAAAGAAGATTATCGCCTGATGATCAACGGGTTGGTCGATACGCCGCTGGTCTTCACATATGAAGATCTTGAGCGTTTCCCTCGTTCGCAGCAGACGTTCTTTCTGGAATGTGCCGCGAACACTGGCATGGAATGGGCTGGGTCGCAGTTGAACGGTGCGCAGTACACCCACGGCATGATCCACAACATGGAATACACCGGCGTGAGCCTGCGGACCTTGCTGGAAGAAGCTGGGTTGGACACCGCTGGTGATCTGAAAGACAAATGGGTCTACGTCGAAGGCGCGGATGCGTCGTCGAACGGCCGCTCGATCCCAATGGAAAAGGCGCTGGACGACTGCATGGTTGCGTTCAAGGCCAACGGCGAAGCGCTGCGCATGGAACACGGTTACCCAGTGCGTCTGGTTGTTCCCGGTTGGGAAGGCAACATGTGGGTCAAATGGCTGCGTCGTATCGAAGTCACGGACGCGCCGGTTGAAAGCCGCGAAGAGACCTCGAAATATACGGACACGCTGGAAGACGGTACATCGCGCAAGTGGACTTGGGCGATGGACACAAAATCGGTTGTCACCAGCCCCAGCCCGCAGATGCCGATCAAGCATGGCAAAGGCCCGCTGGTCATCACTGGTTTGGCATGGTCCGGCAACGGTGCGGTCACGGCCGTCGACGTGTCGCTGGATGGCGGCGTGACCTGGCAAGAAGCACGCTTGGCTGAGCCGGGCAAGAAGATGGCGCTGACCCGCTTCTATCTGGACATCGACTGGGATGGGTCCGAGATGTTCCTGCAGTCCCGCGCGATGGACGAAACCGGTTACGTTCAGCCCACCAAAGCGCAACTGCGCGACGTGCGCGGGTTGAACTCGATCTACCACAACAACTGCATCCAGACGTGGCACGTCAATGCAAAAGGGGAGGCGAACAATGTCGAAGTTTCCTAAATTCTTGATGGCAGCGTCAGTTGCCACTTTGACCGCCGCACCTGCGATGGCTGAAAAGCTGGGTTTGGGCCGTACGGCCACCGAGGCCGAAGTGGCTGCGTGGAACCTGGACATATCACCGGACGGAGCCGACTTGCCGGATGGCTCGGGCGATGTGTGGACTGGCGAAGAGGTGTTTTCGGAAAACTGCGCATCCTGCCACGGTGAATTTGCCGAAGGGTCGGGCAACTGGCCAAAACTGGCAGGTGGCGATGACACGCTGGCCGACGAAGATCCGCTGAAAACCGTTGGTATCCTACTGGCCCTATCTGTCGACGACGTTTGACTATGTGCGCCGGTCGATGCCCTTTGGCGCCGCTGGCACGCTGTCGGATGATGATGTCTATGCGATCGTGGCTTACATCCTATTCTCGAACGACTTGGTTGAAGACGATTTCACCCTGTCGAAAGAGACCTTCGCGGATGTGGTTCTGCCCAACGCGGAAGGCTTCATCGTCGATGATCGTGCGACCACCGAGTATGGCAAGTTCAACAACCGCTGCATGAGCGATTGTAAAACGGGCGCAGTTGAGATCACCACAACCGTGGTCTTCCCTGGCGACCCGAACTCGGGCACGGATGCAACCCCGATCAGCCAAGCTGTGATGGGGGCCGCGGGGGCTGCAACCGAAGCCGCTGCTCCGGCCACTGAAGCGCCTGCCGAGGAAACCCCAGCGACGCAAGCACCGGTTGAGGAAGCCGCCGCGGCACCCGCTGCTGCAGCTTTGGATGCTGAACTGGTTGCCAAGGGTGAAAAGGTCTTCAAGAAATGTAAGGCCTGCCACAAGATCGGTGACGGCGCCAAGAACAGCACCGGCCCGATGTTGACCGGTGTATTTGATCGCGCTGCTGGCGCGGTTGATGGCTTCAAATACTCCAAGCCAATGAAGGCCGCTGCAGAAGGCGGTCTGGTTTGGGATGAAGCTGAACTGTCCGGTTACTTGGCGAACCCGCGCAAATATATGAAGGGCACCAAAATGTCCTTTGCCGGGTTGAAGAAAGACAAGGATATTGCAGCGATCTTGGAATATCTGAAATCGCACAGCCAATAAGCTGAACCAATATAATGCTTGCGGGCGTCGGGTGAGAACTCGGCGCCCGTTTTATTTGGTTGCGCAATAATCGTGCAACTAATGCATGCATTAGTATATGATAATTATTGAGTGGATCTGCTTCACAGGTTAATCTCTGCCCATGTTTAAGATTCGAAACGCTGCGATAGGTCTGACGGTTGCGCTTTGCGCCGCAACACCTTCTTTTTCAAACGAAATTGGCAACGCCCAAGACGGTGAGGCGTTGTGGAAAGAATGCAAGTCCTGCCATTCGGTTGGCAAGGATGCAAAGAACCGGGTTGGACCTCAACTGAATGGGATATTCGGTCGTCGCGCAGGATCTGAAGAGGGATTCAAATACTCCAATGGGCTTGCGCGGATGGGCAAGGATGGCTTGGTTTGGGAGTTTGACCTACTGGATCGTTACATCGAAAATCCAAAGGCCTTCGCGTCGGACACACGCATGTCCTATAAGGGGTTGAAAGACGAGCAGAAACGGGCAGATTTGCTGGCGTTTCTACGTCGATACTCGGACAATCCGGGGGATATTCCCGAAGCTGCACCAACTGCTGCTGGGACAGACCATTCGGTTGATCCAAGTATTCTGGCCATCCAAGGGGACCCAGAATATGGCGAGTACCTTTCTTCAGAATGCACGACCTGCCACCAGCTTTCGGGCGACAATGAGGGCATTCCGGGCATCATCGGATGGCCAGCTGAGGATTTTGTGGTCGCCATGCACGCATATAAAGACAAGTTTCGCCCGCATCCTGTGATGCAGATGATGGCAGGCCGCTTGTCCAACGACGAGATTGCCGCTTTGGCCGCTTATTTTGAAGTGGTCGAGTGAGACAGTAGGCGGGCCGGGACGGGTCTGCCTGACGCGGAGGCTGTGCGCGTATCCACGGCCAACAGGGAGGAAAATTATGAAACTTAATAGACGTTTATTTATGGGTGGTGTGGCCGCCGGTGCAGCAGCAACCACGCTGTCCGCGCCAATGGTGCACGCTGCTGGACATGGCAAGCCCAAGGTTGTTGTGATCGGTGGCGGTGCCGGTGGTGCAACCGCTGCGCGCTACATTGCAAAGGATTCTAAAGGTGAGATTGAGGTCACGCTGGTTGAACCGACCCGCAGCTATTACACTTGCTTCTTCTCGAACCTCTATATGGCGGGCTTCACCGAGCTGGGTTCGATTGCGCACAGCTATGGTAAGCTTGCGGCTGAATATGGCATCAACGTCGTTCATGACTGGGCCATTGATATCGACCGCGAGGCACGTACCGTGTCGCTGGCGGGTGGCGCCACGCTGAACTATGACCGTTTGATCCTGTCGCCGGGCATCGACTTTGTTGATGGAGCGGTTGAAGGCTGGGACATCAGCCATCAAAACGCCATGCCGCATGCCTATAAGGCCGGGTCGCAATCCGAGCTGTTAAAGGCTCAGGTCGAAGCTATGCCAGAAGGCGGCACGTTCGCCATGGTTGCGCCGCCCAACCCGTTCCGGTGCCCCCCTGGGCCGTATGAACGGATTTCGATGATCGCGAATATCCTGACGGAAAAGAACCCGACGGCGAAGATCATCATCGCGGACCCGAAAGAGAAGTTCTCGAAAATGGGACTGTTCCAGGATGGTTGGTCGCGTCACTACGATGGCATGATCGACTGGATTGGCGGCGACTTCGGTGGTGGCAATGTGTCTGTGAACCCGCATGACATGACGGTCACAATCGATGGTGAAGAAACCAAGGTGGATGTCTGCAACGTCATCCCGGCAATGAAAGCGGGCAAGATCTGCGACATGGCTGGTATCACCGAAGGCAACTGGGCCCCTGTGAACCCGCATACGATGCAATCGCGTGTTGATGAGAATATCCACGTTCTTGGTGACGCAAGTTCACAAGGCGATATGCCGAAATCGGGCTTTGCTGCCAACAGCCAAGCGAAAGTTGCGGCGATGGCCGTACGTTCGGCACTGACCGGATCGAAGCTGTTCCCGGCCAAGTTCACCAACACGTGCTGGTCGCTGATCAACGACAATGACGGCGTGAAAGTGGGCGCAAGCTACGAAGCGACGGACGAGAAGATCGCAAAGGTCGACGGGTTCATCAGCCAAGTGGGCGAAGACGCAGAGCTGCGCCAGGCCACTTACGAGGAAAGCGTTGGCTGGTATGCCGGGATCACCTCGGACATGTTTGGCTGATTTTCTTGCCAACATTCGCTGATGCGAATATGTTGAAAAAGAACGCGGGGTCCGGGTGTCCGGGCCCCGTTTCACGTAAACGGGCTTCGCGCGAACGGCCCTCAATTCAGGAGGAAGACGAATGCGCAAGATGATAGGCGCGGCAATGATTGTTGTCGCAGCAGGTATGGCCCCAGCTTTTGCCGACGGTCATGGGAAGCAAATGACAGACCATGCTGTCACCTACGCCTTTGAAGGAAGCTTTGATGACGCAACTTTCGCTGTTGAGTCCGCCATTGTGGGGCAGGGGTTGGTGATCGACTATGTCAGCCACACGGGCGAGATGCTGGAGCGCACCAAAGGCGATGTCGGATCGGACGTGAAAATCTATGATGCGGCTGATATTTTCCTGTTCTGCTCGGCAAAAGTAAGCCGCGAAGTAATGGAAGTGGACGCTGCCAATATCACGTTCTGCCCTTACAGCGTTTATGTCACGGATATCGACGGTGACGTGCGGGTTGGCTACCGAACCTATCCAGAGGGAGAAATGCAAAAAGTGCAGGCTCTTCTGGATGGAATTGTTCAGGAAGCCGTCTCTGATTAAGGTCGATTTGGCTTGAAAAATAAGGCCCCGCGTGTCGCTATGACGCGCGGGGCCTTATTGCTTGACGTAAGGGGATGCAAAAAAACATTCAAAAAGATGAATGTATGTCTTGTTCCGTCCAACGAAGCGCCCTAAGTTTAACACGCGAACAGAAATTCTTGTGAGGCAAGACATGATCGAAACTGAATTCACACCGCTGGCAGCAACAGTAGGGGGCGCTTTAATCGGGCTGGCTTCCGTGCTCTTGATGTGGGTACGCGGCAACGTGCTGGGTGCAACTGGTATTCTGGCCGGTTTCTTGCAGCCCAACAGCTCGGCCGACTGGGCATGGCGCGCCGCAATCCTTGCGGGCATGCTGACAGGTCCGTTTGTCTACCTTTTCATGACCGGCAGCTTCCCAGCCATCCAAGTGCCCGTAAGCACCTTGTCGATGATCATCGGCGGTATCGTTGTTGGCATCGGCGTGACGTATGGATCAGGCTGCACATCCGGCCACGGTGTTTGTGGCATGGCGCGGTTGTCTCCGCGCAGCTTCGTGGCGACTCTTAGCTTTATGGCAGGGATCACCATCATGGTGTTTGTCACCCGCCACATCTTTGGCCTGTAAGGAGAGACTGATATGCATTTGATCGTCATTTATGCCATCGGCCTGATCTTCGGCCTTGGAATTTCAATATCTGGCATGGCCAATCCGGCCAAGGTCCTGAACTTCTTCGACTTTGCAGGAATCTGGGATCCTAGCCTTATCTTTGTGATGGGGGCGGCCATTCTTGTTGCTGCACCCGGCTACTTCTTGGTTCTGAAAAGTCCCAAACCTGTTTTCGGCAACGCGTTCACGCTGCCCGGCACCAAGCTGATTGACCGCCGTCTGGTGGGTGAGTCTTTCACCTTCGGACTGGGGTGGGGGCTGGCCGGTTTCTGCCCCGGCGCATCGCTTCCGGTGATCTCGACAGGTAACACTGACGTGCTGATTTTCACAGCTGCTCTTATCGCGGGCATCTTCATTGCACGCTTCATGATCCAGCGGACCGCGGCCAAACGCGACGCTGTTACTGCTAGCTAAAACCGGGCCACGGCCCGGGACCCTAAGGAAAGGAAATGTCATGACCGACTATCCAGTAAACACCGATCTCATCCCCGAGGTGAAAGCCTTTTTCGAGCCGGACTCGAATACGATTTCCTATGTGGTCAAAGACCCGACATCGAATGCATGTGCGGTGATCGATAGCGTCATGGACATCGACTATGCCGCTGGCCGGATTTCGAACGAACATGCGGACGAGATCATTGCTTATATCAAGTCTGAAGGTCTTGATCTTCAGTGGCAGATCGAAACCCATGTCCATGCGGATCACCTGTCGGCCGCGCCCTATATCCAAGAGAAACTGGGCGGCAAGATTGGCATCGGCAGCCAAATCACGGTTGTTCAGGATGTGTTTGGGAAAGTCTTCAACGAAGGCACTGAATTCCAACGTGATGGAAGCCAGTTTGATGCTCTGTTCGAAGACGGTGATACCTACAAGATCGGCAATATGGATGCTTTCACCATTCATACGCCGGGCCACACGCCCGCCTGCATGGTGCATGTGATGGGCAACGCTGGTTTCGTGGGGGACACGCTCTTTATGCCCGATGGTGGTTCGGCACGTGCTGATTTCCCCGGCGGAGACGCGGGCGAGCTGTATGACTCGATCCAGAAGGTGCTTTCGCTTCCAGATGAAACCCGGTTGTTCATGTGCCACGATTACGGTCCCAATGGCCGTGATATTCAGTGGGAAACGACGGTTGCGGAAGAAAAAGAGCACAATATCCATGTCGGCGCAGGAAAATCGCGTGAGGAGTTTGTGAAATTCCGCACCGAACGAGATGCGCAATTGGATATGCCGCGACTGATTATCCCGTCGCTTCAAGTCAATATGCGTGCAGGTGAAATGCCACCGGCAGATGAAGACGGAAATACTTTCCTGAAAGTTCCCGTAAACGCGCTGTAAGAGGTTCAGGTCAGATGCAGACTAGAAAACTAGACGACACGATCACGGTAAGCCATCAGATCACGATTGAGGATGTACAAAGCATTCGCGATCAAGGCTTTACCTTGCTTATGTGTAACCGCCCCGATGGCGAAGATCCCGGACAACCGGATTGGGAAGACGTGAAATCTGCGGCCGAGGCCGTGGGATTGAAAACAGCGTTCTTGCCCATGTCCACGCGCGAAGATGCGATTGCCCTGAAGGATTCCTTTCGGGGTGAGATGGAAGCGGCCGAAGGTCCGGTCTTTGCCTATTGCCGCACAGGAACGCGTTGCGAGATCCTGTGGACCCTCGCGATGAGCTGACACGGCCGATAAGGCCTTAACAAACGGAAAAGCAGCCATGAATGTATCCAAGGCTCTGGCAGCGCGTGGCGCAGCCCTAAAACAATTCGTGCCGATGCTCGAATGGGGCAGGCACTATGATCAGAAAATTCTGTCTGCGGATTTGCTTGCGGCGGTGATCGTCACCATCATGTTGATCCCGCAGTCCTTGGCCTATGCGCTGTTGGCTGGGCTACCTGCTGAAATGGGGCTTTATGCCTCGATCCTGCCGTTGGTGGCCTACGCGATCTTTGGCACGTCGCGTGCCCTTGCCGTTGGGCCCGTTGCCGTGGTCAGCCTTATGACGGCAGCTGCGGTGGGCAACTTGGATTTGGCCGGGCCACAGGAATATATTGCAGCGGCCATCACGTTGGCCTTCCTGTCAGGTTTGATCCTGTTGGTGATGGGCGTGTTCCGGCTGGGCTTTCTTGCGAATTTCCTTAGCCACCCTGTGATCGCGGGGTTTATCACCGCCTCAGGCCTGCTGATTGCGACCAGTCAATTGAAGCATATCCTGGGCATCGACGCGCATGGCCATTCGCTGATCGAGCTTCTGGGCACATTGTTCGCCCATATAGGGCAGACCAACCTGATCACGCTTGTGATTGGCGCGGGATCGGTTGCGTTTCTGTTTTGGGTGCGTAAGGGCCTGAAACCCCTTTTGGTTAAAATGGGGCTGGGGGAGCGTTTGGCAGATGGGCTTGCCAAGGCAGGACCCGTGGGCGCTGTGGTGGCCACAACGCTGCTGAGCTGGGGCTTTGATCTGCAATCAAAAGGCGTGGCCATCGTTGGCGCTGTGCCGTCGGGGATGCCTCCGCTGACCCTGCCAAGCTTTGATGCAGACCTTTGGTCCAGCCTGTTTGGATCGGCCCTGTTGATCTCAATCATTGGCTTTGTGGAATCAATCTCGGTGGCGCAAACCTTGGCCGCGAAGAAGCGGCAACGCATCGTCCCGGATCAAGAGCTTGTGGGCCTTGGCGCGTCGAACATCGCGGCGGCTATGTCTGGTGGGTACCCGGTGACGGGTGGGTTCGCCCGGTCGGTGGTCAACTTCGATGCAGGCGCTGAAACGCCCGCCGCAGGCGCTTTCACTGCAGTTGGTATCTTGCTGGCAGCGATGTTCCTGACACCGCTGCTGTACTTCCTTCCCAAAGCCACGCTGGCCGCCACCATTATTGTCGCCGTGCTGGGGTTGGTGGATTTTCAGATCCTGAAATCCACGTGGCGCTACCACCGGGCGGACTTCACGGCTGTTTTGGCAACAATTCTGCTGACGCTTGGTTTCGGGGTCGAAATTGGCGTGTCCGCAGGCGTGGTGCTGTCCATTGTGCTCTATCTCTACAAGACATCACGGCCTCATATCGCCGAGGTTGGCTTGGTTCCCGGGACACAGCATTTCCGCAACATTGACCGTCACGACGTTTTAACTCACCCCGAGCTGGTAAGCCTGCGGTTGGACGAAAACCTCTATTTTGCCAATGCGCGGTATATCGAGGACTACCTTCTGGCGCGCATTGCGCGTGGCGGTTTGAAACATGTGGTTCTGATGTGCTCGGCTGTGAACGAAATCGATCTGTCGGCCTTGGAAACTTTGGAAGAGCTTGACCGCCAGCTTGGCGACAGCGGCATCACGCTTAGCTTTTCAGAAGTGAAAGGACCGGTCATGGATCGACTTAAGCGCACAGATTTTCTGGATCATCTGTCCGGGGATGTCTATCTGACGCAATATGCCGCCATGAAGGCTTTGGGGCCTGTTTCGTAGGGCAAAGGGCTTGGTATTAAGGGGCGACGCTGCGTAATCTTTGGCAGGGCGGTCAGATTTATTGAACGCTTGTGCAGTTCTTGCTAGGGCCAAACCAACCAAACCGGAGGGTTCCCATGCAGATCACCGAAAACACCGTTGTCACCGTGTCAGGCGGCGCGTCTGGCCTTGGCGGCGCAGTTGCCGAAGCCCTTGCCGCCGCAGGCGCGAAAGTAGGTATTTTTGACCTGAATGAAGAGGCCGGGCAGGCCATGGCGCAAAAGCTTGGCGGTGCCTTCGCCAAGGTCGACGTTTCCGATGCCGCGTCGGTTGCTGAAGGGTTCAAAACCTTGCGCGCGGCTTTAGGGCAAGAGCGTGTGATGGTGAACTGCGCAGGCATCGCGCCAGCCGCCAAGACCCAATCCAAGGGTGCGCCGCATGACCCAAGCCTGTATGCCAAAGTCATTAGCGTGAACCTGATTGGGACCTTCAACTGCGCAAGCCAGTCAGCTGCAGGAATGGCAATGACCGATCCGGTCACGGAAGATGGCGAACGCGGCGTAATCGTCAACACGGCATCCATTGCAGCGATGGACGGTCAGGTCGGACAGTTGGCTTATGCATCGTCCAAAGGCGGCGTGGTCGGTATGACCCTGCCGATGGCACGTGATTTGATGCGGGATGGCATCCGCGTGATGGCAATTGCTCCGGGCATCTTCAAGACACCTATGGTGGCTGGCCTTCCGCAAGAAGTGCAGGACAGTCTTGGTGCGCAAGTTCCCTTCCCATCACGCCTTGGGGATCCGGCCGAGTTTGCTGGCATGGTGCGCCACATCGTCGAGAATGCCTTCCTGAACGGTGAAGTGATCCGGCTTGATGGCGCAGTGCGCATGGCGCCGCGCTAAGAATTATGGGCCGGGGGCGGGCGACCGCCCTCTGGCATCCCGCGCGCAGATCACCTATGTAGCGCGCGATGAACACGCATTCGACCATACGTAACGCAGCACGTCTGTCTGTCGCCCCGATGATGGACGGGGCCGACGCAATCTGAAAGCCCTAGTTTTTGGGGGCTTAGGGGGTGTCATCGAAATTTGTAGCATTGGTTGTAGCATCGCTATGTTCATGACACCCTGTAGAGAAGTTGTAGCACGCGTTCGCTCGGAGTTTGCGTAGGCAATTGGCGGACTTCAAGTGCTGGATGGTTTTTGCGCCCGCATAGGTTGACATTGAAGACTTGCCAACATAATTGGATTGGGACGGCTTGATCGGCCGGTGGCATCTGCGAAGTTCGGTGCAGGTGACAAAGAGATCTCAGCGAATGCTGCGCCCATAACGTTCTGCTATTCCACCGAACAGTGGAGAAGCATCTGTGACCAAGTCATCATCCAACCTTTCATCCAAATACCTTCCGTTCGTTGAATTCCATATCGCGGAGCTGACAGGTATCAAACCCGACCACATCCGCGGATCAGCCCGCCGTTTGGGGCGCGATCGGGAGGACATCAAATACAACAGCACGCTGAACCGCATTTGCAAGGAATTGGGCTTCAAAGGTGGGTTTGCGGGCTACAAGAAAAACTATGAACAAGACATCGAAGAGTTCATGGCGCGTCATGGCCTCGTCAACCCAGGCCTTTTTGAACCCGAGATTTTAGATCGACCCATTCGCATTGGGTTGAAACAGATTTCAGACCGATGGTTTCAATCAGCACATGAGCGTCCTTCGCGCATTTTTACGGGAGCAGGGGTCGAGTGGGCCGACCTGCTTGGAGTGGCCATGGGAATGTCGGGCTTCAAAGTTGTGAACCCTTACACCCGCGCAACACTCTGTCACGAGGACGAAATTGACCGTGTTCGGCAAGATCCGCCTAACCAATGGGTCATCCGAAGTGGTGGCCACAGCCTCGCTTTTTCAAAGTGTATGGAACTCAACAATTTGCTCGGTGATCAACTGTTGTCGTTTCGAGACGAAGCTGATCCTAAATCGAACGAGTTTGTATCCCAATTGTATTTTCCAAGCTCAATGGCATCAGAGGACGTCGTCTCGGAGCAGGAGGAGAGTTCTAGGTGGAGGCAGAATTCTTTCAGCACTCATTTCCAATTTGGAGCAAGGGTGGGTCGACCTCATTCCTTTCAACGAGAAACTCGTATTTTTACGAGACGGGCAGGGTGGATTTGATTTTGTTTTTCCACGATTTAGACCGAAAAGCTTCAATCACAACATCCACAGCCCTTTTCTGAAAAATGCTGATGTTCCAAAGTCGGATGACAGTTACCATTTCAAGCGTTGGCTTTACTTCGAATACGATGGTTGGAGGGAGCAGGACCAGCACGCCGCCGAATCTGCATTTTATGAACTGGGCGGGTGCACAAGAAACTATCCAGGAGAAGACGAGATTCTGCGCGCCTATCTGCAAAACAATGGCCGCTATTCGGCGCCATTCAAGAAGGCGCCATTGGCCGGAGGATTCAAAAAAGTGAGGGTTGGCGACAGGTGTCTGGCGGTGTCAGATCCGATTTCGATTTCTCGGTTCCGCGAGTTTATGACGATCGAAAATGAACTCTATGCAGCGTATCGCCCTACGGCACCGGATCAAGATGATTGGGAGCAATGCAACGTGGAGGGGGATGTGGCCACAGCGCCGGCATCGGTCACTTGGTATGACGCTTGCGCCTACGCGGCTTCCGTCAGCAAGAAGAGAAAACTGCCGGTTCGACTTCCTACCGAAGAGGAGTGGCTTGAAATATGTCACGAATTTCGCTCAGCACTTAAAGTGGGTTCGATGGATACCCACTCCAGGGATAAAGATCGAATTGTTGAAAAAGGTGCGCGCAGTTTGATTCATGGATTTTTTGGCACAGGTTACAATTGCGCCGAAGCAGATTTGCCTTGGGAAAAAACAAAAGACGGCATCAGCTTTCTTAGAGCCATCGACTTTGGGGAATGGCTGTTGTCAGAGGGTGCAGTGATTAACTCTCGTCATTTTGGGGCGATGAATATGATGCCTCTTCATCTTATGGATGGGCAAGACACCGTTGCAAATGGTGGTGCCAGTGTTTCGCCAAAGTGGGGAGATAGAGTTTCCGCGACACGGGATCGGATGTCACCAAAGTCTACGGGTGCATACAAGGATTGGCGGATTGGGTTCAGGCTTGTCTACGAAATTGACGTAGCGAGTGAGCCAGAGGACGCATATCCGGACACGAAGTTAGCCGGTGCCTAAGCATGCTGAACACCGCAGGGCAAATAATCACTACATAAAACAATCTAATCAAGGAGAGTAACAATGGGTAAAGGTCAAGGAAACGGCGGCGGATGGCCAAGCACGACAGGAAATCCGTCTGGTGGTGGACGGTCGAATGGTCAAGCCGGTGGCGGCAAAGGTAAATAGACTATCGGGAGCGGGGGCGTTGATGCCCCCGCTTTCCACGGACAGGGATGAGCGATCAGCGCGAGCGGATCTCTTTCGGTAGAAATCTATCAAAGAGCGGTGCTCCGAAGTGCAGTGCCCGTGACATATTCCTCGAGTTTGATCTTTGCATCATCGCGTCGACGCTGGATATAACGCGCAAGGCAAGTCAGAGGGACGGCGCAAGTTCGAATTTTTTTCATCCGCGCGGCTGGGAAGTCGAGTTGAATCGTGCCCCTCTTGATCTTTCGTTCAAGCACCTCGGGATCAAGGCCAAAGTAATCTCTGGCCACAATCCGAAATGGGATCTCTTCTTGCCCATCATGGCGGGCCAACAGCAACATCAGTGTGGTCATGTGCGTCTTAGCCCCCAATCTACTTCATGTCTTTTTCGGCAGCGGCACGGCGCGTGTCGATGTAATCCGCCAGGTCAGTCAGGTGAACACCCTTTGCGCACTTCTGGCTGTCTTCCATGGTTACCAGCGGGAGAGGAATATCCCCCTTGCGGATCTTTTCATGAAATTTACCGACAGACAGGTTGAACCAGTCTGCGGCAACCGCTTCGGAAGGGATAATCGGGCGGGCGTTATACATGGCTATCATCATGATTGCTGTGTTCATTTAGTTTTCCTCGAATGCGACCGCGCGGAACACGGTTATTGTTGTTGCAAAAACTGGCACCTTGTGGCGACAGTTTTGAGAAAATGGCTCATTTGCAAAAACGCGGAAGAAATTTTTTTGGAGTTCGAGAACCCATTAAACGAGGTGATCTCAAAACTTGCGGGCAGGGGTCATATGCCCGCCAGCAGTCTATCAGTTTGCCGTATCGCCGCGACCTTGTCCTCGAGCGCACGCTGAGCCGCGCGGAATTGGCGCCAACGCCACGCGAGATTGATCAGGTCGATGACTTTAGTATCGTAGATGTGCTCCGTCTCGATATCTGTAGCCATTGCACGATCTCCGAGGCCCTCTCGGTATTCGTTGGTAAACCGACGGATCTGATCACCGAGCAATTCGATGCGATCGTCATCGATGTCCTGCAGTCCGCAGCGGTCGGTCAGCTTTTGAAGCAGATCTAACGTCAGCTGTTTTGTGCTGCCCCGCGGAACCAAGCCCGCTGTGTGCCATTCTTGTGCCAGCAGGCGACCGTGGGTGATTGCATTGAGCGTCCGGTCGTGGAGTTCGCGTTCCGTCTTTTCGTCCATAAAGAGTCCTCCGGAGGTGAGACCACGTTATGTGGCCTCTCAAGACGCGGGCAGTGGGAGTTGCTGCCAGCGGGTGCGTTCTGGCGGCGAAAATGATGCCAGACTGGGGGGAGGCCAGCGTTTCCCGAGCCGGCCACTCACCTCCGACCCGGGATCACTTCACTCACACAATGGAACCAACTTTGTTCGGTTCCCGAGGGGCTTGCGTTTCCGGTCGCGCCCTCACCAAGAGGGGCGTGATCGAAACGGCAAGCGTCTCGGCGGTTTTCATCCCTTCTTCGCGCATGGCTTTGCTCTCCGGCGGACAGGTCTTTGGCGGTGCTGCGACTGCGGGCTTGTCCGGAGGTGGGCCGGTGGGGCTGCGAGTGGCTGTTCACCACTGTTGGGGACATTCCTGCCCCCAGGCTGGAGCCAGGTGGGCGGGCTTTGCCCCTGAAGCGGGCACGGACCTGTCCGCGATCACGCCGCCAGAGGTTCGGGCAGCATTCCCACGCGTTTCAGCTCGTAATACTTGGTCCGACCGATCCCGAGTGCGGCCCAGGGCTTCATGCGCGAGGCGCTATTCGCCTCCAGATACGCGTCGCGGGACTTGGCGCCATTTGCTGCGCGGCGCTGCCTTTCAGCCTCCGCCTTACGGCGCCGTCTTTCCTCTTCGGGGATCATCTGCTTGAGGCCGAGGTTGCGCGCGAGGTCCGGCGTGATGCCCAGACGCTCGGCCATCGTTGTGCCCTTATAGTGATAGCGGCCGTCAGCCCACAAAGACGCGTTGGTGAAAAGCTTTGCCTTCTGGATGGCCTGCCTGACAATCGCATTCACTTCGATCCGCTCCAGCCCCGGTGTCGCGCCCTGCGCGGCCCTCAAAATCTCTGCTTCCAGATCCATTACCTCGGGCAAATGGGTGAGGGAGGTCGCATGGAAGTGCAGCCAGGTGTTCCGCAGACCCGTCGGGATCAAACCGCCATGCGCATCACGAAATGCCGCCAGATCATCGCGGATTAACCTGAACCGCTCTGTCTGTGTCAGCCCCCGTGGCATCGCGGCGTTTGCGCGGCGTTTCTTCGACTTGTGCGTCCTTCGCTCCTGCAATTCGGCGCGGGTGGGCTTGCCGGCGGCCCTGTAGATCTGATCCGTCAGATCGTCGAAACGGTGGCGTTCTGCGGTGCCGCCACTGACTCGAACCTCCTTGTGCGACTTTTCGTTGAGGGTGCCCGGAATGCGGAAGACGCGAGCCGCATCCTTGCACGCCTTGTCTGCACCGAACGCGGCCGCGACGTCGATCAGCGCGCCCATTGCACCCTGCCAGCGCGGGAGCGCCGAGACCGGAATCGGCTCGATCAGCCAGATCGCAGCAAGCCCGCGACCCGTCTGTAGGAACACCGACGGCTGCGGCATTCCCGAGATCAGCAGATGGGCGGCGAATGCACTCTGAACTTCGGCGGGCGGCTTTCCACGCCATTGTGGCGCATGGAAATAGTCGAGATCGACATAAAGCGCGTTAAGCGATGCCAGCGACTTCAGCTTTCGCCCATACCAAAAGCGGTTCAGCGTCAGGAAACTGGTCCGGTCGACGAAGTGCGGCATTTGCGCGATCAAGGGCGCTGCCTCATAGGTATGGGTTTCCACATCGTCAGGCCCAAGCTTGCAAAGAACGGCGGCCTTCCCGCGTGCCCCTTCCGGATGCAAAAGGTGGAAATACTCCTCGGCAGTTAGGTCGAGAATCTGGGCGGTCGGGGCGAATTCGCAGGGATTGGAGTGCTTCATCCCAGGGAAATGGTCCCCAGACCACCATCACGAAAAAAACTGGATAATTTGAATGTTGGCCCAAGTCGCGGTGCAAAAGGATGCCGCGTCATGCGTCGATGAATGTCGCCCGGACCTACCAACCTGAAAAACTTACCGACTTACTTACCTACAAACCTCCGACCTTCGGACTTACCAACAAAGTGACATTCCAACCTTTTCTTTTGGCGCTCAAAAAACTTAGGAAGTTTGTTTTTTGGCTTTTGCCATTGAACCCACGTCTCTCCTGCAATCGCAAAATAGGGAGTTATACGATGCGCACACCAATCAATTCAGACGCCGAAATCATCGAGATGGGGATTGCTTTGTCAGCCAGAAGAGGCACGACAGTTCCGGCATGGGAGATCTACAAGGAGCTAGGTAGTCGGGGGAAGTTATCTCGTTTCCGCGACTTATGGGATACACACTGTGCCCAAGAGGTCGTGGAGAAGGCTGCCGACCCCGTTTTGCCCGATCAGGTTCAAGCGGAGCTTGACGCAAAGCTGATAGCCTTCGGGGCTGAGATTCAAAAAGTGGTGGCCGGAATGGCTGTGAGCCAGACCGAGCAGCATGTTCGCCAATTGGGCTATCAACATCGTGATTTTGTATTGATGAAAACCGAACATACTGCCGAAGTTCAAAGGCTTCTGGCTGAAATCGATTACCTGACCTCACGCGTTGAAGAACTCGAGCAGAACGAGGATGTCATAGCTGCCTCTGACCAGGGCCCCGAGCAATCCGCACTTCAAGCACCGGCTCAGGTTGCGGTGCCCCCGCAGGCGGTTCGTAAGTCTCTAAATCGACCTCTGAAGAATACTCGTCGGGTTCAGAACAAGGTGGCTCGTCCAGCTCTCCGCACGCGGCAAGGAGAGCGGCGCGAAGAATAGAGCCAGTCTTGAGGCTGTCGAACTGAGTGGCGGCCTCAAGGGCGGCATCAGCCCCCTTGGCATCGGTGACAACTTGGAGCCGGCGTTTTTCTACGCCGGCTTTCTGTTTTCGCGCAGTTTCGAGAACTCTGGCTATCCTTGCAGCTTCTTTGCGACCAGTAGCGCGCTGGCTGGCGCGTTTTAGCACCCAGTTATCCCATAGAGCATCATTGTGGATGCGTTGATCTCTTCGGCGTTTTCCGGCGGGCGTGTCGTCGTGCTTGATTTCCTCAAGGCGTTTACGGGATCTGGCAGAATTTAGGGGGCCCATGTGGTCCTGGGCCATCAGTCCTTCGGGTGCGTCGCCTGCTTGGGCCATAGCCTCATATGAACGCAAGTCTATTCGGGCATCAGACCCAATACTCTTGAGGGCCGAATTTGTGCGCTTTTCCCATTCTTGCCGGATGCGCAGCATTTCTTCAGGCCCTGATTTTAGATCAGTCAGTTGGGTCGTCTTCGCCCTGAATTTTCCGGTTGTCTGGCAAACATGGCGTGTTGTGAGCAGCAGATGCGCATGAAAGTTTAAGTTCGTGCGTTCTGGATCAAAGAGGGCTTCGAGGTAGCCCTCAGATTCCAAAGACATTTTCCCTCGTTCGTGTTGTCGTTGAACAGTCTCGTCCAAAAAACGAGGGGCATGAATGTCAGCCTGAACAGCAACCCCATATTGATCTCGTAGCCAAAGGCAATATCCTCGAACCAAGGCGATCTGTTTGTCGAGCGGTAGCTCGGCAGGCAGGGCAGGCCGCAGTTCGCGAACGACCTGTGCATTGCCGCGCTGTTCTGCTGCTTCAGCAGCATTCCAGAGGGTTTCTTCAGTTCCACTCCAGTTAATCAACTCGTGTGACAACAAGCCACCCGATTTGCCCGCCCGAAACTGCCTGCCAACCCGCTCATCCCGGTAGGTGGTGCGCGCAGTGTAGGCTGCGGACTTTACAGCGGACCGCCCGTCAGCGCGGGAGTGAATGATGACTTTGAAAAAGCTGGCTTTGTGCAACATAGAAGGGAAATGGTTCCTAGCGATCGTTTTCGCTCCTCTGGCCCGCTGCAGGCGCGCTGTAAACCTTGGGTTTACGTAATTGCGCGCACGCGTGCGTAAACGCGCGTGGGCGCGCGCGCGAGGCGAGCCAAAGTTTTTGGTTTTCTACGAGCGATGAGCTTTTCGAAGCACCACTTCCCATTCAGACACGATTGGAGGAAAGACTATGTCATACCAGCAGCAAGTTGCGAAAAGCTCCCAGGGGATCGCCCAAGCAAAGGCTCGAGCGAAGGATCAGATTGCGCAGAGCAGGAAAAAAATACGCAGGGCTGAAACACGCCGAAAGATTCTATATGGGATCGCGGTTCTTAGTTTTCTCGATGATCTGGAGCCCCAGCAAAAGGAGCGGTTGCTTGCAAAACTACATGGCAAAATCACCCATGACAGAGATCGCGAATTTCTCGGGCTGCCGGTGCAATCTCACAATAAGGGTGTTCACGCTGAGTAGCATGAAGGGGGTTACGCTACACAGGCTACCCAGCGTGAAGAGTTGTGGGATTGGCTAAGCGTTATACCAATGAGCGCAAACTGGATAGATTAACATCACAGCCCTTTGGGTTTTGCCGCTCTGCTGCGTGAATTAAATCAAGAACGCGTTCTTGGGTCGCAGTATTGGTTTCCTCTGAGAAATGTATGGTTGAGGTCGCAATGATAGCAAACGCAAGTATTCTCAAAAGATCTTCTTGAGTAGAGCCGAGGTCAGAGGCGATCTCAGGTGCAAGGAGAAAGACCGATGCCGCGACGCCTGCTCTTTGGGATTCAACGTCGCCAATTGCTTCGCCGATCACATGTTGCGCGATTTCCGATTTAACCTCGCGAAACGTTCGAGATGCCAGCGCGTCTTCCAAGTATATTTGCTCACAGAGGAAGGTGTCGGCCAAATTGGCGTAGCCATTGGTAGTGTTGCTCACCAATACTGAACCGGTGATCAGGCCGTTTAAAAAATCCTCTAAGCGAGGGATGCCGCGGTTGCGAGAGTTGGCACGCAGTGAGGCGGCGAAATAGATGCCGGTGACTATGAGATTACGGCGACGAACGGCTGAGATGACTGACATAAATAATCCTTTGATTGGGGGGGCGGCCTTGCGGGCCCGCATGTGAAAGGCGGGGCTGCGCAGTAGGCATTAGACTTGGTTTGTTGGCTTCAGACTGCAGATATGACCTCGGGTCGAGATCTTTGTCGGCCAAACAGTCCGCGGTTAGAGAAGGGGCGCTTAGCAGTCACCTTCTTATTGGGATGGATCCCTTGGCGTTCGTCTTGTGCTTCGCGAAACGGAAGCTCTTTGTAGCACTTGCTGATAAACGGAGAGGCATAGGCGGGGAGCCCACCAATCCGAGACGTTCCGGCGCATGGCTTGATGCAGAACCGAGGATCGTCTTTCCGAACGCGGATCCTGCGTTTGAAGATGAAACGAGTTGGCTTTTTTAGGTTGAATTCAGAAAGCATCTCTGGGCTGGAAGCCGTCATTTCATGAATACTCACGTCTCTGGGATCAAAGCTGCTTGTCCCGTAGGCAATCACGACTTCATCTGTTTCGTGATCTTCATGCAGAACAAAGCAAGGTCTGTTCTTCAAGGTTGCACTTTTTTTGTAAGGAAATTGAAAGGTGACAACGTCACCAACGGTGATCGAACGCTGCGCGTCCGGCACAAGTGCCATCATGATGGGCTCCGATTTTGAGGAAGGAAATCGACGCCCTTGGGTTACACCCCATGCTCTCAAGGGATGCAACTACTCCCTTCGAGTTTAGGTGAATGCCAGAACGTCATGACGAACGCTCTGGATTCACTAAACTCTTAAGGGAGTTAAGAAGGCTAACGCCTTAGATGGAATTTTCGGCGAGCTCGTCAAGATGCTGCGGTAGAAAAAAGTTCGCCTGTTGCCTTTGGGTGTGCTTGTTCGGTGGGGCGTTTTCGATGCGTAGATGCCCGAATTTGTTGGAAAAACAGGGGCGCAGCGCACATCAATAGGTTGCATGGCCAGCAAGCTGCCAATACAAATCTTTTAGAGGGTTTTGTTTGGCGCTCGTTGTTTTCCTTTTGATTACAGGATCCTTTAATGAACCCGACTGAGATTTTTGAAGCCCTTGAGAAGATCTCGTCCGAGCCATTCGATCCACTGGAATTCCCTTTTGCCTTTGCCGAGGCGACTGACGTGGCCCAGGCCGCAATTGCCAAGCTGCGAAATGGCACGACCAACAAGTCAGACCAGCCCAGTGGTGTGCTGGTCAACAAGAAGTTCCACTATGCACCCGCCTTGGACGGCATGGTTGATGTCACACTTGAGGCCCTTCGGAACTCTAAAAAGACGACCACTGCCAAACCAGCTGTCCTGATCGCCACGGATGGCGAGATGGTCGCGGCAGAGCAGCGGATGAGCGGAGAGACGCTTCATTGCCGTTTTGATGAGATCGGCGACAACTTTGGGTTCTTCCTGCCCGCCGCGGGCAAAGAGCGTTATGACGCGGTGCAGGAAAACCCTGTCGATGTCAAAGCGACCGGCAAACTGGCCCGGCTCTATGACGCGCTGGCCAAAGCCAACCCCGACTGGGCCAGTGATGAGCGCCGTCACGAGATGAACCAGCTGATGATGCGGCTGATCTTCTGCATGTTTGCCGAAGACGTGGGTATCTTCCCGGACAATCAGTTCAGTCAAATCCTGTTCAGCCACTCGGGCAACAAGGGCGAGGAAGCGCGCGAGGTGATCATCGCAGCCTTCACCGCCATGAACCGCCCCAAGAACCAGCGCGGCGATCTGCCAGGCTGGGCGGGGGAGCTGGAATACGTCAACGGTGGCTTGTTCGCCGGGGCGATTGATGCGCCCAAGTTCGATGTGCCGTCCTATCGCTATCTGCGCGATGCCTGCGATCTGGATTGGCGCGAGATCAACCCTGACATCTTTGGCTCGATGATCCAGTCAGTCGCCGACCCCAAACAGCGCTCTGAGCTGGGGATGCACTATACCTCGGTGCCCAACATCATGAAGGTGATCGGGCCGCTGTTTTTGGATGATCTGGACGCGGATATCGAGAAAGCATGGGATAAACCTGCCGCGCTGAAACGGGTGCTGACACGGCTTGAGGGGATCCGCGTGTTTGATCCGGCCTGTGGGTCGGGCAACTTTCTGGTCGTGTCCTATCGTCAATTGCGCGAACGTGAGATGCGCATTCTGGAGCGGTTGGAAGAACTGACGGGCGAGGGCACGAAAGAGATGTTCTCGGCCATTCAGATCGCCCATTTCCACGGGATCGAGATCACGGATTTCGCAGCCGAGACCGCCAAGCTGGCGCTGTTCATCGCCGAGTATCAGGCCAACGCGGTGTTTCGCGAGGTGTTCGGCCAAGGCCCCGCCAGCCTGCCACTGCGCGAAAGCGCGCATATCGTCTGTGACAACGCCCTGAGGGTGGATTGGGACGAGGTCTGCCCGCCACCCGGTGAGGGGGAAGAGGTGTTTATCGCGGGCAATCCGCCGTTTTTGGGGTCGACCTATCAAAGCAAAGAGCAAAAGGCCGATCTGGCCTTTGTGTTCAAGGAGCATGTGAAGAGTTTTGCTGCGTTTGATTTTGTCGCTGCATGGTTCTTCAAAGCGTCACGTTACATTCGGGGAAGGGCGGCACGATCCGCTCTGGTTTCGACCAATTCGATTTGTCAGGGCTACTCAGTTGCCGCTTTGTGGCCGCATGTTCTTGAGCCTGATTTGGAAATTGGGTTTGCCCACAAGGATTTCAAATGGCGGAACAACGCATCAGCAAATGCAGCAGTAATTTGCTCGATTATTGGATTGCGAAATGTGACGAGGGTTCCGAAACGCTTGTTTGCAAATGGCGTTGAAAGTCTGGTGGACAATATCAATGCCTTTTTGGTGCATGCCCCCTCTGTTTCGGTGGTCGGGACGCGCGATGGATTGTTCGGGTTACCTTCTATGGACTATGGCAATAAGCCGGTCGAAGGAGGGTTTCTTCTCATGACCGAAGAAGAGAAATCCACTTTGTTGCACGCTGAGCCACGTGTTTCGCCCTTCATACGCCCCTTTATGGGCTCCAAAGAGGTGGTAAATGGTTTCCGTCGCTATTGCCTGTGGATCACTGCGGATACATTGACTGAGGCGATGTCTATTCCTGCGATCTCAGAAAGAGTTCAAAGAGTTGAGGAATTTCGAGCGGAAAGCACTGACAAGTATGTTCGTGAAAAACTGCTCCCTCTTTCTTACCGGTTCAAGCAAGTATTTGAAGCCAATAGCCATTCTATCCTCATCCCAAGCGTGACTTCTGAACGCCGTCCGTATCTTCCAGTAGATCGGGTAGATGCGAGTGTGATCTCATCAAATCTCAACATGGCCCTCTACGACGCCCCCGACTGGTGCCTCGCGCTGATCGCTTCGCGCATCCACCTCGTCTGGATCGCCACTGTTTGTGGAAGGCTTGAAAGCCGTTTCCGTTATTCGAACACCCTTGGCTGGAACACCTTTCCGGTGCCGAATTTCTCGGACGATCAGCTTGAAGCGCTCAATGCTTCGGCCCGCAAGATCCTCAAAACCCGTTACAGCCATTATCCGGCCACCATTGCCGAATTGTATGACCCCGACAAAATGCCCGACGATCTGCGAGCGGTGCATCGGGAAAACGATGAGCTGCTGGAAACCATGTATATCGGGCGGCCGTTCCGCAACGATACCGAACGGCTGGAGCATTTATTCAAGCTCTACGCTGCCAAGATTAAACAGATTGAAAAAGATGCTGCGAAATCCAAGCGCGGCAAGAGGGGCAAATAAATGGCTCAGATGTTGAACGTCCAATACGGGCACAAGAAATCAGCGACCAACCCCATGGGCATGCGCGAAATGCAGGCGCGGGCCTATGCGGCGCGGGCGGCGCAATTCCTGTTGCTCAAGGCGCCCCCAGCGGCGGGCAAAAGCCGGGCGCTGATGTTCATCGCGCTGGACAAGCTGCGCCACCAAGCGCGCGAAAAGGTCATCGTTTGCGTGCCAGAAACCTCGATTGGGGGATCGTTCCGCTCGACTGATCTGACATCCTATGGGTTTGAGGCCGATTGGGAAGTTGAGGATAAATGGAACCTCTGCCTGACGGGTGAGGATGCGTCGGACCAAAAGGTGAAGGCCTTTGTGGAGTTCATGGGTTCGGATGCCGAGGTGCTGGTGTGCACCCATGCCACGTTCCGCTTTGCCTATGAAAAGGTGGTTGAGGCGCAGGGGCCAGAGGCGTTTGATGAGTGCTTCATCGCGATTGATGAATTCCACCATGTGTCCGCGTCCGACAACAACCGATTGGGCGTGATCCTGCGGGCACTGGTAACACGCGAGAAGTGTCATTTGATGGCGATGACCGGCAGCTATTTCCGCGGCGATGCCGACCCTGTGCTGCGGCCCGAGGATGAAGCTAAGTTCACCACGATCACCTACAGCTATTACGAGCAGCTGGAAGGCTATGAGCACCTCAAGGCGCTGGGGGTGAACTATCAGTTCTATAAGGGGCGATATATCAACGGCTTAGTTGATGTTCTGGATGTTTCGCAAAAGACCATCATCCATATCCCTCATCGTGGATCGTCCGAGGCGTTTGACGACAAGTTCAACGAAGTCGGCAAAATCATGGATCTGATCGGCACGCACAAAGGACGCGAAGACGCGACTGGGTTTGATCTGGTTGAGGCGTCTGATGGACGGCTGCTTAAGATTGCAGATCTGGTCGATGATGGGCCGGGGCGGGATATCGTCAAATCCGCATTGATGCGCGAGATCAAAGGACCGGATGGCAAACGGGATGACGAAGCCGACCGTGCCAAGGTCGATATCATCATCGCGCTCGGGATGGCCAAAGAGGGGTTTGACTGGGTCTGGTGCGAACATGCGCTGACCATCGGTTATCGCTCATCCTTGACGGAGATCGTGCAAATTATCGGCCGCGCTACCCGCGACGCCCCGGGCAAGCCGCGTGCTGTGTTCACCAACCTTGTGGCAGAGCCGGGTGTTGAAACCGGTGTGGTCACAGATGCGGTGAATGACATGCTCAAGGCGATTTCAGGATCGCTGTTGATGGAGCAAGTGCTGGCACCAAATTTCAAGTTCCATAGGCGTGAAGATGGAGACATTAGAGAGCCCATTTCGGTAGACGGGCAGGGGAACGTGAACGTTGTCATAGGGGATCTGCTAATGCCCCCGACGAAGCGCTCAAAGGACATCTGCGAGCAAGATATGCATGACCTGATGGCTGCGGCCTGTCAGGCGATGGACAAGCGCGTATTGTCACCGGAAACGGCGCCTGAGGTCGCGACCCAGATGATTTTGACCGACATCATTGAGAAGCGATACGAAACGCTTGATGAAGAAGAGGCCGAGAGCGTTCGTCAGCATCTTGCGGCGCACATGAACATCCTAACCTTGGCCCGAGATGAACAGCAAAAAGGCATGGCTGAGGCCGGGGCTGCTTTTGAAGGTAAGTCGGAGACGTCTGCGGACAGCGAGGTGGATGAGCTTGCCAGCGCGCCAAATACCCTTCTTCAAATGGTCAAGAAGTTCATCAATGTGCGCGATATCGATGTGGAGCTGATTGACAGTGTGAATGCGTTTCAGGAGCGGTTTGAAGTTGCCTCCAAATCGTTGGACTCAAAGCTTCTGGCACATGTGCAATCAGCTATGGTCGCAATGCGGGTCGATATGTCGGAAGACGAGGCACGAACGCTTTGGCCGCGTATTAAAGCATTTCGGGCATCCGAGGGGAGAGAACCCAATCCCAACTCTCCTGATGCGCTTGAAAAGCGAATGGCAGAAGCGCTGTCATGGCTAAAAGCACAGAAGGCCAAACGCATGCGTGAGGGAACGCTGTAATGCCTCGCCCAACGCTTGATGACATCTTTTCTGAGCTAGACGAATTTGGATTGCTGGCGGTAAAACCGCGCGCTGCTGGCGCCCAGTATACTGATCGGGGATTGGCCATATTGGGCGAGGTGAGCACATTCTTTGAACGAACCGACCATTTACCCCACCCAGATGCGGCTGATCATGAGGAGATGCGGCTCGGCACGATTTGGGAAAAGCTAAGGCAGAACCCAACAGATGAGATGTTAGCATCTGATCACTTGGGATTGCTTGAGGCGAAGGATGTTCCGCAAACAAATTGGCGGGAAGACCCTCACGAAGGGCAAATTCCAGACAGTCTTGATGACATCTTTGACGATGATGCTTTGGAACTGGATGAAGATGCCGTGACGCTTCGCCATGTAACACCATCTGCCGAGCGCCACTTGCCCGATCATCGTGCGGAATTCGTTCCGTGCACAGATTTCGATAGATACGCCGACAAGTTCGAAGAGGTGCAGTCGGCTTTGGAAGCGGGTGAGCGCAAGGCGAGGCCCGTGAAGAAATGGGCTGTGATTGAGCCAGTTGAAGGCGATTTTTTCATTCGGAATGGTTTGCTGGCGATGATCGCAGAGAAATCGGAGATGACAGCGCGTGGTGGGTCTCGAGACCATCGGCTGCGAGTGATCTTTTCAAATGGCACGGAAAGCGACCCACTCATGTCCTCTTTCCGCAAGTCATTGAACGATGACAAAGCCTCTAGACTAATCGAAAAAGTAGGTCTCGGGCCGCTGGATGCAGAATGGGAAGCCGACCGGGTGGGTGTTTCGGGCACGATCTACGTCGCCCGGTCATTGTCTGATGATCCCGCAATCAAGGATCAAAGAAAAATCCTACACAAAATTGGGGTCACCAGCCAAGACGTTCGAAGGCGCGTTGCAGATGCGCGGAATGATCCTACGTTTCTCTTGGCCCCAGTTGAGGTCGTCGCCACCTTTGAGCTGGAAAATCTCCCGCGGGAAAAGGTAGAGCAACTTCTTCACAGATTCTTCGAGAGCGCCAGACCTTCTGAACTCTTCATTCTGGACCGTTTTGGCAAAAAGGTGCATCCAAAAGAGTGGTTCTACGTGCTTCCGGAGCATGTGAGCCAAGCTGCCACATTATTACAGAAACAGGAGCTTCATTTGTTTAGATACAACGTGAAGGCGCAAGTCATTGAGCGGCGATGAAAAAAAGAAATCTCCCACATCTGAGATTGAAAACAAAAACGATTGTGAGCTGTTCTAATGAAAATTTCAAAAATAACTGTTCAAAACTTCAAAGCAATTGATAGAGCGGCCCTTGAACTTGCGGATTTCAACGTGCTTGTTGGGGCAAATGGTTCCGGAAAAAGCTCTGTTTTGCAAGCGATGCATTGGGTTTTCCAATCTGGGCGCAATCGCAGCGTATCCGCAAACAGGAAGAGCACGGAGGGTGCCACGCTCTCGGAAAACGACGCTACTTACATGCCTTCACCCGAATATAGAAATTCCGGAAACGGCGCTGAATATGGAAACTTTCAGAATTCCCCAAAGCTTGATTTGAAAGTTGAAGCGAAGGACACAGAGGGAGTGTCCATATCTGCAGACCTTTGGATAAAGTCTGCACGAAATGAAGGTATTAGCGTTCATATCCCTTCAGGAAATGCCTTAACGAACGTGATACGCGATCGGCGGAGAGAGATTAGTGCATACATCCCGGGTTTGGCAGGGATTCCCTTGCTGGAAGAAAAGAGAACCAAACTCATAGTAGAACGATTGGCTGCGGCTGGGGACGCCAATACTGTTCTTCGGAATGTTCTGGATCTTCTAAAAGCGAAAGAAACCGACGGGAAGACTGGTCTCGAAACAGTGCAAGATTATGTTTCACGCGTTATGGGCAAGCTTACCCTCAAAGTAGATTTCGACGAAGACCAGCATTCAAGAATTCTGGCGCAGTTCCAAACTGCTGAAATGGCGGTGGCGGACCCAAAGAGGTTTAAGCCGCTTGAACTCGCAGGAATTGGCTTTCTTCAAGTCATTCAGATCTTTTCATATCTGGTTTATTTTCGACCTGTTTTGTTGTTGGTAGATGAGCCTGACTCTCATCTCCATCCGACAGCACAGGAAAAACTCATTTCTGTGCTGTCCGAAGCGGCTCGCGACTTCGGCACGCAAGTCGTTCTCGCAACGCATAGCCCTTCTGTTGTGCGTTCCTTGCCTGCGGATACAAAGGTCATTTGGATGAAAGATGGTGCGGTTCAACCTAATGGCGATGAGGTTGCTCGCAATCTGATGGGCTGGGGATTGCTCGACAAGCGAATCCTATTGATGACCGAAGACACCGGATCTGCGATGCTTCAATCGATACTCTCTCAATGGCCAGACTTAGAAAGAACGACAGCAATTTGGCCTTTTCATGGAACTGGAAAGCTTCCTACGCCTGAAACGATAAATGGACTCAAGGGCTTATTTGGAGATTCTATTGAGATTGTTATCCACAGAGACCGGGACTTCATGATGCCCGAAGAAGTGGTCGCGCTCGCAACTCCATATCAGGACAAGGGGTTTCATTTCTGGGTGACGAAATGCTCGGATATGGAGGCCTATTGGGGGGAACAAAGTATTATCGAAGCTCATTTTGGGGTGAGTGGAGAAGCCGCGGCTGATATCTTGACCGAAGCTGTGAATGCGGCCTGTGCTGAAAATAAGGCTTTGGAGAAACGTCGAACGAAGAGAAACGATGCCAGTCAGAAAATCCCTGAGGCACGAAGAGGCCAACTTCCTCAATTTGGAGATGTTGAGGTAGAAGCGGCCGCAACAGAGCATGGTGATCAGCACAAAGTCCTGGGGAAAGACTTGGTAAGTGCCATCCGTAAATCCGCACAAGATAAAGGGCTTCCTCGCGCGAGCAGTTTTGGCAAGTCTGTGCCTCCTGATTTGGATCAGGTTTTAGTTGATGAATTGCGAGAAACGCTCGAAGCACTGCTTTGATTTTGCTTGTGAGATATTTCGTAGTTGTGGCGGGCCTCACTCGGCCCGCCACAACCATGTTCATGACGAGGCGGCAATCAAAGGCCACCATTTCCAATTCGCATACTTGTCGCCGCTGTGCTTGATCTGTGTGTAGCGTTGGAGGCTTTGCCAGGACCGATGCCCCGATACTTGAGCGACCTGAGGGATGGTTAACCCCATCTCGAAAAGTCGTGAAATGCCTTCATGCCGAAGATCATGAAAGTGTAGGTCTTCGATTTCGAGAATCTTGCACGCGTCAGTGAAGTGCCGGCTGATGACATCTCGATTGTAAGGAAAAATCCGGTCATCGACCCGAGGCATACTATTGATGATCGATTGTGCCTCCTTTCGAATATCCAGCAACATGTCATTCCCGTCTGTTTGCATAGGGTGCTTCATGTTCCTGATCATGATTTGGTCGTTGGCTTGGTCGTAGTCTGACCATGTTTGAGAAAGGATCGCCCCTTGCCTGTGTGTTTCAAAAATGGCGGCTGCGATGATCTTGTGCATTGGGACGATACGCGGGTTAGCTTGATGTCTGGAGTAGAAATACTCCATCAGCTTATCGAGTTCTTCTAAAGAGGGGCGACGCGAGCGGGTGTCGGATTTTTTTACCATCCTATGATGTTTAAGGGTGCGCATGGCTTCTTCGAACTCTGAAACTGGCATCGTTACTCGGCATATAGGCCCACCGTAACGAATGAGCGTTCCCAACGTCACCATGTATCCATTTACCGTTTGAGGCTTACGTGGTTTGAGCGTGTAGTGCGCAGGCGTGTCCAGTTTTGGGTCGGTCGGAGGTGCCTGAACGCCCATTAAAAGATTGTTCGCGAGGTCTATGAAATCCGCCGCCGTGAGGTCGTCGATTGATTTGGCGCCGAACTCGAGTCTGTGCAATGTGCTGAGCATCTGGGCTTTCGACTTTCCAAAACCAAACGGGGATGCAGCGGAATAATCATCAATGCACTGTGATACGGACTTGCGTGCCTTTGCACGGACAGCTCGCTCCATGCCTCCTTTCCGATTAAGGTCACTTTCTCTGTCATTCAGCCAGCTTTTTGCGGCTGATCGAGTGGCAAATGTCTCTACCAAATTGAGAATGACTTTACCCTTCCGTTTCTTTCGAATTTGCGCGGTAAAGCTCGGTTTTCCATCTTTCTTTTGACGTTCAACAATGGTTCCCATGGTGTTTCCTTCCAGTCCGGGATTTCGTTAGCCGGAACATCTGATCGTTTGTTTTTTAGAGAAGCGGGTCTTTGAAGTTTTGTTTGAAATCGGTGGTGATCGGGCCGAATAGGAAGGAATGATTCCACTGATTGAGCAGAAGCCCATCGTCTTATTGTGCGAGGTGGAAATCCCATGGGGAAAAGTGCTACATCCCGACACCAGTGCTACATCGTGTAGCACCGCGCCCAAAAACGAGGCTAAATCGAGCCGAAACGAGGAAAACGTGAAAAATGGTTGATCCAAAAAACCAAGAAAAATCAGGGTTTTCCGATGTTCAGCGGGCTGCGCGTTTATCCATTGCACCCATGATGGATTGGACCGACAAGAATTGTCGGTACTTTCACCGGCTGATGAGCCGCCACGCGTTGCTCTATACCGAAATGGTAACCGCGCCGGCATTGGTGCGGGGTGGGGCTGTGCACCTTTTGGACTACAATGCCGAAGAACATCCGATCGCAGTGCAGTTGGGCGGCTCTGATCCAAAAGAACTGGCCGCGGCCACAAAACTGTGTGTCGAGCGCGGTTATGACGAAGTGAACCTGAATGTGGGGTGTCCGTCAGACCGGGTGCAGTCCGGCACATTTGGTGCGGTCTTGATGCGCGATCCTCAACTGGTTGCGGATTGCATGTCCGCCATGAAGGATGCTTCGCAAGACATTGAAGTGACAGTGAAATGCCGTATTGGAGTTGATGATCAATCATCTGAGGATATGCTGCCAGATTTCATTGAGAAAGTCTCTGCCGCAGGTGTTGATCGGTTCACCATCCATGCCCGCAAAGCATGGTTGAAAGGTTTAAGCCCAAAAGAAAACCGGGACATCCCCCCCTTGGATTATCCGCTGGTCCACCGGATGAAAGAGGCATTTCCCCATCTGCATCTGTCGATCAACGGGGGGATCTCATCACTGGATGACGCCCGTGCGCATCTGGATGTGATGGATGGTGTCATGATAGGGCGCGCTGCTTACCACGATCCCGGAAATGTGCTTTTGGGGGCGGATCAGGCCATATTTGGCGATACGTCCCCGGTTCCCACCGCGCATGACGTGGTCGAGGCGATGTATCCATACATTGAAACGCGTTTGGCTGAGGGCGCGCGCCTTCATTCGATCACCCGGCATATGTTGGGCCTTTTCAACGGCCGACCGGGCGCACGGAAATGGCGTCGCATTCTGTCAGAAGGGTCGACACGCCCAGGCGCAGGGGTTGCGCTGGTGGCGGAAGCCTTGTCTTCTGTTCCTGAACACGCCTCTGTTGACTGAATACCTTATGCCTGACCTGACCACGCTTTTACCAATGACCGCGCTTTTGGCGGTGATCGGCGGCTTTGCTGGCGTGCTTGCCGGGCTACTGGGGGTCGGGGGCGGCATCGTTCTTGTACCCGCATTCTTTTATGCCTTTTCAGCGCTTGGCTACGGGTCCGATCAATTGATGCAGATCTGCTTGGCGACGTCTCTTGCGACGATCATCGTCACTTCGGTGCGATCGGTGATGTCGCATAACAAAAAGGGTGCGGTGGACTGGGAGATCTTGAAAACATGGGCGCCGGGCATCGCTGTGGGCGCTTTGATTGGCGTGATCGTGGCCTCTGGGCTGAAATCAGTTGTCCTGCAGGCGATCTTCGGTGTTCTGGGCCTGTGCATCGGCGCTTATCTGGGGCTTGGCAAGACCCATTGGAGGCTGGCCGACGCCATGCCGAAAGGTGCACGTGTTGCTATGTTTTCGCCGGTGTTGGGCTTTCTGTCAGTGCTTATGGGGATCGGAGGCGGCAGCTTTGGTGTGCCGCTGATGACCTTGCATGGGCGCCCGATCCACAATGCCGTGGCCACCGCAGCCGGGTTTGGTGTCCTGATTGCTGTCCCGTCCGTTCTTGGGTTTCTGTTCGTGCAGATCGACCCAGCGGCACGCCCACCATTCACTTTTGGGGCCGTAAACCTTCCGGCGTTTGCGTTGATCGTGTCGATGACGCTGTTCACAGCACCGATAGGGGTAAAATTGGCCCATGCAATGGACCCCAAACCCCTGAAACGCGTGTTTGCGGTGTTCTTGACGTTGGTTGCACTGAATATGCTTCGCAAAGCCTTAGGCTGGTAGAGGTTGAAGGCTGGATTAGTTCGCCTTAATCGCTCCATCAGCGGCCAAGGCGCTGATCGCGTCAGCGCTCAGCGGACGTTTGGTCTTTCCGTCATGTTCCAATGTCACGACGACGGTTTCGCCTGAACATCGAAGCTCTGGTCCGACCCAAACGCCGTATTCCAGCACGAACGAGCTGTTTCGATAGCTGCTGGCACGCGCTGTGACCACAAAGGTTTCACTAAGAAACATGGGCTTGAAATACCGCGCTGAGTTGGTGGCTAGCACAACTTGCGGGTCGTTCTTGGCGTTGTAGCTGGTGATCGCATGGTCTTGAAAATAAGGGATGCGGATGTCTTCGAACCAGCGTAGGTAAACGATGTTGTTTACGTGGTTTAGTGCGTCTAATTCGTGAAATCGCACGCGATCTGCTTGACCGTAATTCCAACCTTCAGGTACCCCAACACTGTGCAACTGGTCTGCGTTCAGCCGGGTGACAAGTGGTGTTTCAGCGTAAAGATCGTTCATATCGGTCGCCCTGCATTTGCGCCAAGCAGCCCGATGTTCAGGTCAGATCACAAGGCTAGATGGTTGGAGCGGGTGAAGGGAATCGAACCCTCGTCGTCAGCTTGGGAAGCTGCTGCTCTACCATTGAGCTACACCCGCGGAATACCCGAGGTATGCCACAGATGCTGAAAGTTCAAGGGCGTATGGGCTTAGCCACGGCGACGACGTCTGCGCCGACCGCCACCGTCTTCACCGTCGCCGCCACCCGTGTTGAAGCTGGGTTCGGGCAGCTCCACATTCGAGCGAAGAATTGGGAAAGGATCGGATGAGTTCGGCATGGCCGAGGCATTTACAAAATGCTCTTGGAATTTGGCCTCAACGGCGGTTTCGATCTTGGTGATCTTGCGCACGGTGTCTTCAATCTCGGCCCGTGCCGCACGGTTCAAAAGCGCAATGCGTGCGCCTGTGCCCGCTGCGTTGCCTGCCGATGTCACCTTTTCTAATTCGCAATCGGGGATCATGCCCAGAACCATCGCGTGTTTGGCCGAGATATGGGCCCCAAACGCCCCAGCCAGCACCACGCGGTCAACCTTGTCCACGCCACGTTTGTCCATCAAAAGCCGTGCGCCGGAATAAAGGGCAGCTTTCGCCATCTGGATGGCACGGATATCTCCGTTGGTAACTGTGATGGGCTTCTGGTCCTCATCACCATCCCACATGCGATAGGAATTGGTACGACCGTCGACGATGCAACGCTCGGTACCAGTTTGCTCGGCCGAACCGATCAACCCGCCTGCATCCACAAGGCCCGCCATGCGCATTTCTGCGATCACTTCGATGATGCCAGAGCCACAAATGCCTGTGACGCCTGTTACAGCCGTGGCTTCGGCGAAACCGTCTTCGTCCGACCAGATGTCCGATCCGATTACGCGGAAACGGGGTTCTTTGGTGACGGGATCGATTTCGACCCGTTCAATGGCACCGGGGGCGGCGCGTTGGCCTGCACTGATTTGTGCGCCCTCAAAGGCGGGGCCGGTGGGCGAGGAACAGGCCAAGACGCCATCTTTGTCACCCAGAAGGATTTCGGCATTGGTGCCAACATCAACGACCAAAACAAGGTCTTCGGACTTATCCGGGGCTTCTGACAGCGCGACAGCGGCAGCGTCCGCACCAACGTGGCCTGCAATGCAAGGCAACAAGTAAAGGCGGGCGAGGGGATGAATTGTCAGATCCACATCCGTTGCCCGAAGGCGAAGCGCATCTGATGTTGCCAGTGCAAACGGCGCCTGACCCAGTTCAAAGGGATCAATGCCAAGGAAAAGGTGGTGCATGACCGGGTTACACACCACAACCACATCCATGATCAGGGACTTGTCGATCTCAGCATCCGCCGCGATCTGCGTGAACAAGGCATCCATGCCTTCGCGCACAGCGGTGGTCATTTCCTGCGCGCCGTCGCTGTTCATCATCGAATAGCTGACGCGGCTCATCAAATCTTCGCCAAAGCGGATTTGCGGGTTCATCAGGCCGGAGGAGGCGACAACTTCGCCCGTCGACATGTCGCAAAGATGCGCGGCAATGGTTGTCGATCCCAGATCAACTGCCATGCCATAAACCGTGCCCTCATGATAACCAGGCCAAACATGCATAACGCGGGGCGGATTTTCTTCGTCGCCAAGATGCACGGCCACGGTGACCTTCCATTCGCCCTTGCGCAGACAAGGTTGAAGCGTCGAAAGGATATGAAGATCGGCGCGCACCCCTTTGATTTCCCACTGTTCTTCCAGCGCGGTCACAAGGCGCTCAAGATCGCCCGAGGGTTCGTGCATGTCGGGTTCTTCAACCTCGACATAAAAAAGCTTCACCACCGGATCCAAGGTGATGTCCCGCGCTTCGGCGCGTTTGCGGACAACTTGCTTGTGAACCTGACTTTCGGGCGGAACATCGATTACGATGTCGCCTTGCACAGTGGCCTGACAGCCCAAACGACGCCCCTTTGGCAATCCGCGGATGTCATCGTATCGCTGCTCGACCTTGTTCCATTCGGACAGCGCATCCTCGGATACCGTCACACCATGCTTTGGAAACTCGCCAAAGCTGGGTGTAATCTGACATTTCGAGCATATTCCACGCCCGCCGCAGACAGAATCCAGATCAACGCCCAACTGCCGCGCAGCGGTTAGAATTGGGGTGCCAACCGGGAAATGTCCCCGTTTGCCGGAGGGGGTGAAGATGACCAAAGGATCCTGAGACATGCGCGCGTCTTTCCGTTTGATTTTTGATCAATTTACGGATGCCGCGCGGGGACGCAATGCCTGCGAGCGGCATATGTGGGTCGGAAACGCCGTTTTTTCGGCCGAAGCTGGATTAAGTTGTTTCCTGCTGCGACAACCACGCAAGAATCTCGTCCCGGTTCCCGTTTAGTAACGGTGCTGCACCCGGTTGCCGCGTGTCATCCACACTGTCCATCTTGATGGGATTTCCCGCAGCCACGAAGGGTTTTCCCCCATCCGGCGCTGGCAGGTTTTTCACCATGTTGCGCGCCAATATTTGCGGGTCGCGCATGGCTTCCGCAACATTCTGGATTGGGGCGCAGGGGATGCCCTCATTCGTCAACAGCTCCAGCCAATGCTTGCGCGCGTGGCCAAGGGTTACAGTCTCGATCCGTCGTCTAAGCAACATGACGTTTTCACAGCGCGCAAGATTGTCTGAAAACTCGGGCAGGGTGGCCCAATGGGGTTTGCCGAGTACATGGCACAGCTTAGCAAACAGCACATCGTTGCCGCAGGCGATGACCATCAGCCCGTCGGCTGTGTGATAGGTCTCGAACGGCGCGATGGAGGGATGACGCGCGCCGGATGGTTCAGGCGGATTGCCCGTTTCCCCGGTAATGGCGATGGCGTGTTCCATGATGGCCAGTTGGCTGTCCAACATCGCCACATCGACCTTTTGTCCCTTGCCGGTCTTTTCGCGTTGATAAAGCGCAGCAAGAAGTCCGTGCCCCAAGAACATACCCGCCACAATGTCGCCGACCGATGCCCCGACACGTACGGGTTCACGGTTCTTTTCACCGGTGATGGACATAACACCACCCCGCGCCTGAGCGACCATGTCGTAGGCTGGTTTCAAGGCGTCCGGTCCAGTGTGACCAAAGCCAGACACAGCGCCGTAGATGAGGTGCGGATAACGCTCTGACAGCTTGTCGTAGCCATAGCCCAAACGCTCCATCACGCCGGGGCGATAGTTTTCCATGACCACGTCCACCTGCGCCAGCAGGCGTTCAAATGTCGCCCGGTCGGCATCGTCTTTCAGGTTCAGAGCGATCGATTCCTTGTCACGGTTGATCGTTGCGAAATACGCGCTGTGGCCGTCGCGAAAGGGGGGGAAGTGGCGCGTGTCATCGCCTGTGCCGGGTTGTTCCACCTTGATCACCTTCGCCCCAAGGTCCGATAGGATCATTGAGCAATAGGGCCCGGCCAGCACATGTGTCAGATCCAGAATGGTGATGTCAGAAAGAGGGGCGGTCATGGGATGTCCTTTGAGGCAGCATCAGGTAATCAGCTTCTATTAAGTGTGTAGCAAAGCTCAATTAAGGCATTGAATGCTCTGGGTAAAGCTATCATAGGTTGCGTGACAAAACGCTGTCAGTCGAAAGTGAATTCTATGAAACTAAGCTTGTTTGCTCTACTCGTCGCAATTTGCGCTTCGTCTGGTTGTGCCGCGCTTTACCATCCGTATCCCGAGGCCAAGGTTGTAAGCTGGGAGGAAATGCGCGTCATACTAGGGCGATGTGATGTGCATTCAATTTTCCAACCCCACGCTATGTGGGGGTATGTGACTCTGAAAGACGGTTCCGAATACGCCGCGCGCGAACCTTATATAGATGCTATTCTGGTAGAGAAAGGGATACCCTCTAAATGTAGCTCTTCCGACGGCGTTGTCGAGCACGAGATAATTGTTGTTATTCAATGAAATGCAAAAAGCGCACCATGATGGGCGCGCTTTTTGTCTTGGAATGTCGTAAGCTTTAACCGCGACGGCGGCGGCCTCCGCGACGTCCGCCAGCAGCACCAGCAGCGCCCGCGTTGGAGGAGTTGAACCGGATCCACTCGGCCCCGCCTTCGTCATTGTTGGTCAGGAAGTTGGCGGCACGGATGGCCTCCATTTCCTTACCGGCTTTGGGTTGGGTCGATCCAAGCCCGAACAGCTGACAGAAGGTTTCATCATCCATGTCGGCCGGAACGATGATGCCCTTGGCTTCGATCTCGGCCTTCTTTTCCGCCAGCTTTTTGGGACCAACGGGCAGGGCGATCGGGTTCATGATCGCGGATGTCATGCCGGTGGCCATGGCCATCGGCAGGAACGCGTTGTTGATGCCGTGACGGTTGGGCAGGCCGAACGAGATGTTGGACGCGCCACAGGTTGTGTTCACACCCAGTTCATTGCGCAGACGGTTGTTCAGTTCAAAAACCTGAAGACCAGCCGTACCCATCGCGCCGATCGGCATGACCAGTGGGTCAACGACGATGTCATGCGCCGGAATGCCGAAATCAGCCGCACGTTCCACGATCTTCTTCGCAACAGCAAAGCGCACTTCCGGATCTTCCGAAATGCCGGTGTCGTCGTTCGAGATGGCAACGACTGGCACGTTGTATTTCTTGACCAGAGGCAGAACCAGCTCCAACCGTTCTTCTTCGCCGGTGACCGAGTTCAAAAGCGGGCGACCATTTGCGGCAGCAAGACCGGCCTCCAGCGCGCCGGGCACGGACGAGTCGATGCAAAGCGGGCAATCGGTCACGGCCTGAACGGTTTCGACCAGTTTGCGCATCAGGTCCGGTTCAACAAAGTTGTTGTCAGCATAACGCGGGTCTTCGGCCATCTTGTTCGAAAAGACCGCGCCCGAGTTGATGTCCAGAATGGTTGCGCCTGCGGCCACCTGTGCCAGCGCATCACGCTCAACCCTGCTGAAATCGTCGCGCTCTAGTTCCTCGTTCAGGATCTTGCGGCCCGTCGGGTTGATCCGTTCGCCAATGACCGAGAACGGCTGGTCAAAGCCGATGATCGAGGTCTTAGAAGCGCTTTCGACGATTGTACGGGTCATGGTTTATCCTTTGGTCGCGTTGACTGGGGCAGTGTTGTCACCGCCATTGTTGATGGCCCAGTTGGCATTGGTTTTGATCCCACCCAGCGGGAAGAAATGCACCTGAGAGATGTTGAAATCGGGGTTGGCAGCTTTGTGCAGGGCCAATTCGTTCAGGATGTCATCGGGTTCATGCGGCAAAAGCAGCTTCGATACGTCCTTGGCGCGTTTTTGCAGCACTTTCAGGGATGGACCAACACCGCAGGCAATGGCGAACTTGATCATGGTCTGAAGCTTGGCTGGACCTGCGATGCCGATGTGGATTGGCAGGTTCATGCCACGTTCAGCCAGTTCGTTGGCCCATGCGATGACGGGCTCAGACTCAAAGCAGAACTGAGTGGCAAGCGCCATATCCGCATCGGTGCGTTTGGCGAATTCTTGCTTCCAGTCCAGCGCAGCATAGGTGTTGGCACGCCCACCTTTAGGGTCGATATCCAGATTGGGCTCCGGGTGACCAGCCACGTTCAGGTTGGTAAAGCCCGCCTGATCAAACAGACCGGTTTCCAGAAGCTGCATTGAGCTGTCGAACTCTCCATGAGGCTCGGCAACGCCGCCGGCAAGGATCAAGCCCTGCTTCACGTCCGCTTCGCCCTGATACTGGGCAATCCAGTCAGCCAAAGTGGCCTTGTCTTTGATGATGCGCGCCGGGAAGTGCGGCATCACGTCAAAGCCTTCGTTTTTGATGCGCTTGGCGGTGGCAACCATGTCTTCGATTGGCGTGCCTTCGATGTGTGCGATGTAAACGCGGGTGCCTTCAGGCAGCAGGTCGCGGAAATCCTCGACCTTGGTGGCCGTGCGGGGCATGACTTCGATCGAGTAACCCTTCAGGAAAGCCTGAAGTTCGGGGGATGCGGCATTGGCCTGACCTTCGGTCGGCTTCTTGCGGAAGTTCAACAGCGCCATGGCTGCCTCCTTGATAGAGGGTGGGATCAAGCCCATCCGTCGTTGCCAATCAGAGCGAATAGCCGCTCTTTGTCATATTCCGCATCGATGCGCGCAGCCTCGGCCTGTGCAATCTCTTGCGGGTCACCTTCAACAGAGAAGGAATCTGCCTTGCGCCATTCCGCCAAATAAGCGTCGCTGTCTTTCGCGTTCACTTTCATGGCGGCCCGGTCAATGGCCTGTTCAAACCGCTCGGGCAGGGGAGCTTTGCTTCCCCGGCGTCCTTTGCCGACGATCACTTGGGCGGGAATGTCCCTCCAATAAACGATGGTCACGTCAGGCATGTGCGATTCTCCCTCTCTCTGTTCTTTATTCCTAATCTTGTAGCCCGCTGGTTCGGCGTCGATTTTCGACACGCCGGGTTTCACAAGCGACGTCCACCGGTCCACAAGGTTTCGGAATGCGCGATCCGCCCCTACGCCATACGCAATTTGCTGCGCGCAGGCCATGCACCCCACTGTGAAATCGATTCATGAAAATTATGACCTTACGCAAGAGTGTTGCATTTGACGTTCGCTAGGGATTGCTACTGGGCTGCCCAGACCCTATCTTGGAAGCAACTCGAAAATGGAGGGCGTAGACTATGACGCCCAAGCGTCCCAAAGGTGCGGGCGTGTTCCCGAAAGCGGTTGTAGCCCCCGCGCCATCTACCGTGGATCCAGCAAGCCTCTATGCGGCACTGGACCTCGGCACGAACAGTTGTCGTATGCTGATTGCCCAACCTAAGGGCAGTCAGTTTCACGTCGTGGACAGTTTCTCGAAATCGGTTCAGCTGGGCCGAGGTCTGGAAGCGTCCGGGCGGCTTAGTCGTTCCTCCATGACGCGCACCATTCAAGCGCTGCGTATTTGCCGTAAGAAACTGATCAAGCATGATGTGAAACGCATGCGCCTTGTGGCGACCGAAGCTTGCAGGCGTGCGTCCAACGGCAAGAATTTTATGAACAGTATTCGCCGCGATACTGGTCTGGATCTTGAAATCATCAAGCCCGAGGAAGAAGCGCGTCTTGCCGTGGTGTCCTGTGCGCCCTTGGTGTCGACTAAGACTGAACAGCTTTTGGTCGTCGACATCGGTGGCGGCTCGACCGAGCTTGTCTGGATCGACCTGTCCAAAGTGCCCCCACTTGACCGCCCGCAATCCATTATGCGGATGGGCCGGGGCTTTAAGGGTGGCATTGGTGACTTCCCGGCCGCAAGTGTTGTTGATTGGATTTCGGTTCCACTGGGTGTCGCCACTTTGCGTGAGATGTTTGACGATGTTGACGACGATGCTGGGCGCTATGCCTTGATGTCGGTGCACTTTGAAGAACAACTGGCCGACTTTAGCCCGTTTCATCATGAACCCCCACGTGAGGGTTTCCAGATCATCGGGACGTCAGGCACTGTGACGACAGTGGCCGCAACGCATTTGGGGCTGCGTCGATACGATAGAACCCGCGTTGATGGGCTTCGCATGACCTCGGACCAGATCGAACGTGTGATCCAGGGCTATCTGGCCATGGGGCCAAAGGGGCGGCGTGTGAACTCTCATATTGGACGGGATCGCCAATCGTTGATCATGTCCGGTTCGGCCATTTTGCAGGCGCTTTTGCGCGTGTGGCCAACGGATCGCCTAAGCGTCGCCGATCGTGGCCTGCGCGAGGGTATACTTTATTCTCAAATGTCTTCGGACGGTGTGTTGGAAGGCGGACCTTTCTGATGTCTCAAAGTGATGACGGTAAGTCGGGCGGCACCTCAGGTGGCGGCAATAAATACTCGAAACGTACGCGCAAAAGCTCGGGCCGTGGTCTGCGCGACCTGACTGTGAAGGTGAAAACCGCACGGGGTCGTCGCAATTCATCGACCCGTTGGCTTCAGCGGCAATTGAACGACCCTTATGTCCAGCGTGCTAAGGCCGAAGGGTATCGGGGACGTGCGGCCTACAAAATCATGGATCTGGACGACAAATATCGCTTCTTGGTCAATGGCGCACGGGTGGTCGATTTGGGCTGTGCACCCGGTGGGTGGGCGCAAGTCGCCGTGCCGCGGATCAATGCGTTGGGCGAAAAGTCAGGCAAGCAGATTGGCACATATCTGGGGGTCGATCTGCAAGAGGTCGAACCTTTGGCGGGTGCGCGGTTCGAACAGCTGGATTTCATGGAAGATGACGCCGACAAGGTTGTTCAGGACTGGCTGGGCGGTAAGGCAGATGTCGTGATTTCCGATATGGCTGCTTCAAGCTCAGGCCACAAACAAACCGACCATTTGCGTATCATTTCGCTGTGCGAAGCGGCGGCCTATTTTGCCTTTGATGTGCTCGACGAAGGTGGGACTTTTGTTGCGAAAGTTCTGGCCGGTGGCGCTGAAGGTGAGCTGCAAAAGCTGCTGAAAGCGAAGTTCAACAAGGTGATGAACGTGAAGCCACCTTCAAGCCGTTCTGACAGCTCTGAAAAGTTCGTCGTGGCAATGGGTTTCAAAGGCTAACTGTCATTTCCTGAATGTTCCTACGCGGTGCATGTGTCGTTGTTGATAAGGTCGAAGGCAGGCGTTCTCTTGTCGTCTTTTGAGTAGAAGACGATGATCCCTCATGACACAAATGAACGAAACTGATCAGAACCACGATTCCCGCAGGCCTGTGGGATCGCTTTCGAAAGGCACTGAACATGCGCGCGCAACCTCAAGCCAGCCATTTCATCAATGGCGAATATGTTGAAGACACAGCAGGCGCTGCAATCGACGTCATTTACCCGGCAACGGGCGAGGTTATCGCCAAGCTGCATTCAGCCACCCCCGCGATTGTAGAGAAAGCCATCGCATCATCGAAGGCGGCGCAATCCGATTGGGCGGCGATGACCGGGACAGAACGTGGCCGTATCCTGCGCCGCGCCGCAGATATCATTCGCGAGCGCAACCATGACCTTTCGGTTCTGGAAACACTGGATACTGGTAAACCCTATCAAGAAACCAGCGTGGCGGATGCGACGTCTGGCGCAGATGCGCTGGAATATTTCGGCGGGTTGGCCGCGTCGCTGACAGGTGAACACATCCAGATGCCCGATGGCGATTTCGTCTATACTCGGCGCGAGGCGCTTGGCGTTTGCGTTGGTATTGGCGCATGGAACTATCCGACGCAGATCGCGTGCTGGAAAGCAGCACCTGCCTTGGCCTGTGGCAACACATCGATCTTTAAACCCTCGGAAACGACACCGCTTTCTGCATTGAAGGTTGCCGAAATCCTGATGGAAGCCGGCGCGCCCGCGGGTATCTTCAACGTCATTCAGGGCTATGGCGATGTGGGCGCCGCATTGGTGACGGATGATCGCGTTGCCAAGGTTTCGCTGACTGGTTCTGTGCCGACGGGCCGCAAAGTTTATGCCGCCGCCGCGGAAGGCATGAAGCACGTCACGATGGAGCTGGGTGGCAAGTCACCCATGATCATCTTTGACGACGCCGATGTTGAAAACGCTGTATCGGGCGCGATCCTTGGGAACTTCTATTCCTCGGGGCAAGTGTGTTCGAACGGCACGCGGGTCTTCGTTCAAAAGGGCATCAAGGAAGCTTTTCTGAAACGTCTGGCCGAACGTTTGGACGGCGCTGTGATTGGTGACCCGCTTGATCCAGATACATCTTTTGGGCCGATGGTCAGCGAAGGTCAGTTGAACATCGTGTTGAATTACATCGAAAAGGGCAAGGAAGAGGGCGCGCGACTAGCCTATGGCGGCGCGCGGATTGATGGTGAGGGCTTCTATCTGCAACCCACCGTTTTTGCCGATGTTACGGATGATATGGCTATCGCACGCGAAGAGATCTTTGGGCCTGTCATGTCGGTTCTGGATTTCGATGACGAGGCCGAGGTCATGGCCCGCGCCAATGACACTGAATTCGGTCTAGCCGCGGGTGTCTTTACCAATGACCTGACCCGCGCGCACCGCGTTGTTGCCGGGTTCGAAGCAGGCACCTGCTATATCAACACCTATAATGACGCGCCTGTTGAAGCCCCGTTTGGAGGTTCTAAAGCGTCCGGTGTTGGCCGCGAAAACTCAAAAGCCGCAATTGAGCATTATACTGAACTAAAAACGGTTTATGTGCGCCTGAGCGATCTGGAAGCGCCTTTCTAACAATGTGAAATGCAAAAAAAGCCGCCCAGCCAATTGGCTTGGGCGGCTTTTCTGTTTTGGGGCCCAGATTAGATGTGAAATGGAACAAATGGTCCGTCCGTGCGTGCTGTTCGGTTTAGCCTGATTATCGCCCGTTCGGAACTCTAACTGTTGTTGTGTCGGTCAAGACGCATAATGGCCAAAGCAAGGCCCGAGCAGATGGTGACGCCGGTCAACAGTGGAAGAGGGGTCCCGTTGAAGCTAAGCCCGATGGGTGCAGCAATCGCTATCGCAGCGACAGTTGGAAGTGCCCCGATAATGGCGCTGGCGGTACCCGCGACATGCCCAAGTGGCTGGATTGCTAGCGCGTTCAGGTTGCCAAAGCTCAAACCGTTCAAGAAGAACAGCGTTGTAGCCCAGAGGCAAAAAACGATCAGCGCAGTGGTTCCCTGCGGCTCGTAGAAATACCAATAAATCAGGGTCATCCCTGCAAGAAGCGTTTGTGTCGCGAACCCAGCCTGCGCCAGACGACGCATTCCGATGCGCATGACCAATTGCGCGTTCAGCATCCCGGATGCAGCTGAAAAGACTGTGATCAATGCAAAATAGATCGGAAATTTCGTTCCCGCGCCAAGGACATCGACAAAGATCTGCTGGGCGGAACTGATAAACGCCATGAGTTGCGCGAATGCGAAGGTGATGACGGCCATGTAGATAAGCGTCACGCGGCTTTTCAGGACGATTGCAAATGCTTCAGCCGTTGGCCGCGGGGACAATGGTCTGCGGCGCTCTGGCGCCAGAGTTTCCGGTTGGCGCAATAAAAACCAAGTCAGAATAACGATGGCCAATAGAATGTAGGTGGTGAACATGTGTCGCCACCCAAACCCCAATACGACCCATTGGCCAATCAGTGGTGCAATTGCGGGCACCAGAACGAAGAAGGTAAAGGCCATCGAGTTGACCCGTGCCATCTGTCGCCCTTCATAAAGGTCGCGCGTCATCGCCATTCCGCACGTGCGTGGCCCTGCAGCACCAGCGCCTTGAACAAAGCGCCAGAACAACAAGGCTTCGAGCGATTGCGCCCAAAGGGCAGCGAAGGCCGCAAACATATAAAGAACCATCCCCAGCGCCAGAGACCAACGCCGCCCGATCGTGTCTGAAAGGGGCCCAAAGATAAGCTGCCCAGCCCCCGCGCCAATGACGAACGAGCTGATCAGAAGCTGCGCCCGGTTAACGTCTTCGGGCACCAAAAGCGATGCGATCTCGGGCAGGGCGGGCATGATGGAATCGATCGAAAACGCCACCATGGAAAACAGCGCTGCCATAAGCAGCACATATTCACGCAGATGCAGCGGTTTGACCGGAGGGAAGGTGCGTGGCTTCACGAAGATGCTGCCCCGTTTCCATCAGCGGTGGCATCCTGAGATTTCAGCTCTTCGACGATTTCGTCGATGACCTGCTGCCAGAGTTTGATTGGCTGAGCACCAGGGACAACATGTTGGTTTGCAATCACAAATGTTGGCACTGAATTGATGCCTTTCTTTCGTGCGTCCATGTCTCGGGCCAGAAGATCACTGGCATCTGCGGATGACGCTAACAACCGCGCGGCGATCTCGGCGTCCATACCTGCACCGCCGGCAATGTCACACAATACTTTTGGGTCGCCAAGGTCTCGGCCATCAACAAAATAAGCGCGAAACAGGCGATCTACGATGGCATTTTGCTTACCTTCAAGCCCGGCCCAGTGGATCAGGCGATGCGCGTTCATGGTGTTAGGAGTGCGCTTGATCGCCTCAAGATTCATCTCGAGCCCAGAAGCCGCAGCCTCTTCGATTACAGGCAGATAGGCTTTGACGGCTTTTTGCTGGCCGCCAAACTTGGCTTCCAGATACTCACGCCGATCCATGCCTTCCGGTGGCATCTCGGGATTTAGCTGAAACGGGTGCCACTGAATTTGAAATGGGTGTTCAGGGCGCGTTTCCAATGCGTAATCTAATCTTGTCTTTCCGATGTAGCACCAAGGGCAAATCGGGTCAGAAAATACATCCAAGCGGATCATGTAAAACTCCTATGGAGACAAGCTCTATCTGGGATTGAGAGGATTGGGAAGAGGTCAGGAGATATCCTGGGACTGTTCCTCAACCGATAGGCGCAAAACTGCACGTGAGAGCTTGTTGTTAGTGGATCGTGGCAGCCTGTCGACGGGTTGGAACAGGCGTGGGCATTTGTAGTGGGCAAGCAGGGCATGCGCATGGCGCGACAGGTCACTTTCGTCAATGGGGTCAGCCGTTGGGATATAGAAACACCCGATCACCGTTGCATCCGCTTTCACGGAAACTTCAACACAGCCGGCTTCTTGCACGCCGGGGTGTTGTGCCATGGCGGCCTCGACCTCGATCGGTGAGACGCGAAAACCGCCTGCATTCATGATGTCATCGGATCGGCCTTCGTAGAAAATCGCGCCATTTTCCGACATCGACGCGCTGTCGCCTGTCAAAAACCAATCGCCGCGAAATTTCTCGTTGGTGGCCTGTGGGGCATTTAAGTAGCCCAACATCAATCCGGGGTCGCTTCGGTGTATTGCTAGAATTCCAGCCTGACCCAGTGGAAGGGGTGTTCCGTCATCGGACAAGACGGCCAAATGCCGCCCCGATTGCGCAAAGCCCAGCGCGTCTTTGGGGGCTGGACGCGCGGGTGACGCTGACACGAAGGTTGAGCATTCGGACATGCCAAATGCCTCGTGAACCGGGGTGCCTGTCTGGCTTTCCCAGTTCTTGCGCGTAACCTCTGGCAGTTTTTCCCCGGCGGACAGCCCATGGCGAAGATGCGGCAAAGCTGGCAAGTCGTGCTTTAGCATTTGCCGATAAATACCTGGTGCAGCTGCGAAAATACTTGCGTCAGCGCGTTTCAAAAGCGTGGCGAGCTGTTCCGGTTTGCTGCCTGCAGCCGGGATCAGGGCCGTTGCGCCGACTGACCAAGGATCCATCAATCCGGTACCCAATGTATATGTCCAATTGAAGGCGCCCGCGTGCATGACCCGATCGTTCTGCGTGATGCCATACCAGTCATTCCACATCATCTTCCGCGCCCAAATGGCGCGATGTGCATGTTCCACTGCGCGTGGTTGCCCCGAGGTGCCCGAGGTGAAGATGATGTAGGCCGGACGCTCGGGATTTCCTTGATGGAAGCTTGCTGGGGGCAATTCTGCGAAGCTGTGCAGAGTTTTTGTATCAATCACCGGGCACGTGCAGGCGTTTGGCAGTGCAATGCCGGGATCGGCAAGGATCAACGAGGGCATCACAAGATCGGCCATTTTGGTGATCTCAGTTTCAGTCAGTTGGGATGAACTGGGGATCGGCACCAATCCCGCCGCGATTGCCCCCAGAAAACCCAGCGGGAAATCGACGTTGTTGCCCAAGCGCAGTAAAACGCGATCTCCGGGGAACAGCCCCTGATCCAGAAGACCCGTTGCGACGCCCCGAACGGCACGTTCAAGCTGGGCATAACTCCATCGGGTATCATTTGCGCCGTCGATTGATAAAATCGCCAAGGCGGTTTTGTCGCCAAGCTTTGCCGCATGACGAAGAACGTATTGTGCCATGTTAAACGGCGTTGGAGCCGGTGGCAGCGGTTTCGAGGGGCGTATTTCCGAGATCATTGTTCTGATGTGCCAAGGGATGGCACTGGATGCAAGCGGCGTGGTTGCATCACCCAAAATTGTCTGTATTCAAGGGGCATGACGAAGCCATACCAACCCAGCCTGATCAAGCTAGCGCGAGAATCCGGTGAAGACATCCCCGATCCCAGCCCATTGGATCTGGGGCAACGGGTGCGGGATCTGCGTAAATCTCGTGGTTGGACGTTAGAGCAAGCCGCAGGGCAGGCAGGGCTTGCCCGGTCGACCTTGTCGAAGATCGAAAACGGTCAGATGTCGCCCACTTATGAAGCGCTGAAGAAGCTGGCGGTTGGGCTTGAGATCTCGGTGCCGCAACTGTTCACCGCGCCGAAGTCTGCGCAAGTGTCGGGCCGCATGGCGGTCACCAAATCGGGCGAGGGCGTTGCCCACCCAACCGCGACTTATGAACACGAGATGTTGGCAGGCGCGCTGACCAAGAAAACCATGCTGCCCTATCGGGCCCGCGTGCGCGCACGGTCTTTTGACGAGTTTGACGGCTGGGTGCGCCATGACGGGGAAGAGTTTCTGTATGTCCTGACCGGGGCTGTGCGTCTGATCACAGAGTTCTATGAACCGGTTGAGATGCGCCGGGGCGACAGCGCCTATTATGACGCCTCGATGGGGCATAATTTGACCTCGATCAGCGAAGAGGATGCGTTGATCCTTTGGGTGACCTCGCTGACCTAAACCGAGTTTAAGCGGTGGGAAACCAGTGCCGCGTGCGGTTGGCGATGGCCACCAGAGACAGCATCACGGGCACTTCAACAAGCACGCCCACCACAGTGGCCAGCGCAGCGCCTGAATTCAGGCCGAACAGCGATATCGCCACGGCCACAGCCAGTTCAAAGAAATTCGATGTGCCGATCATGCAGGCGGGTGCTGCGATGTTGTGGGGCAGTTTCATTGCTTTCGCTGCGCCATAGGCGATGGCAAAAATCCCATAGGTTTGGATCATCAGGGGAATGGCAATCAGAACGATGGCCAGCGGTTGCGCCAATATGGTTTGTGCCTGAAAGCCAAACAGTAAAACCACTGTCGCCAGAAGTCCCACGATGGACCATGGTTTCAGCCGAGCCAAGAACCCCGCAAGGGCCGCATCGCCTTTTGCCGCAAGGCTGCGCCGCGTCAGGATGCCTGCGACCAATGGCAAGACCACGTAAAGCAGAACGGACAATAACAACGTCTCCCAAGGCACGGTGACGTTGGTTAGACCCAGCAGAAACGCGGCGATGGGGGCAAAGGCGAAGATCATGATCACATCATTTACGCTGACCTGCACCAGCGTGTAGGCCGGGTCGCCTTTGGTCAGTTGGCTCCAGACAAAGACCATGGCGGTACAGGGTGCGACCCCCAAAAGGATCATGCCTGCGATGTATTCGCTTGCAGTGTCAGGATCGACGAGCCCCGCAAATATCACCCGGAAGAAAAGCCAACCAAGGGCAGCCATCGTGAAGGGTTTCACTAGCCAGTTGATGACAAGCGTCAGAACCAATCCGCGCGGTCGTTTGCCGACATCTTTGATGGACGCAAAGTCGACCTGCACCATCATGGGATAGATCATCACCCAGATCAGCACGGCGACAACAAGGTTGACCCGCGCGACTTCAAACCCAGCAATCAAGGCGAAAAGATCAGGTGCGATGTTGCCCAATGAAACGCCCGCAACGATCGACAGGCCCACCCACAGTGACAGGTAACGTTCAAAAAGACCCATGATGACCTCCGGGCGGCAAGTTATGCGGCAAACAATGTTGCGTATAGCGGTAGCCGCCGCCCGGTGTCAGTTCAAGCGCTAAGCGCGTCTTATTCTTCCCACCACCACGTCTCGGGCTGGAACCCAAGATAGTCGCCATACATGGGGACGCGGGTAGGGAAGTGCAGTTGTTTGGCATGGGCGATGTGGGACGTGTCGTTATACCCCAGCGGAATGACCAGACGGCTTGCGGTCAACACGCGATCCAAGGCCTTCACGGCGGCGCGGAACCCATCCTGATCTTCAGCCGTCAACATGGCGTCAATCAACCCATCAATCGCCGGATTGGTCACACCCATCCAGTTGCGCGACCCTTCGGTGTCAGAGCTTCCGGCACCCCAATACAGCTTTTGTTCATTGCCTGGCGACAGCGACAGCCCGCGCCAGTAATACGCCATGTCAAAGTCAAAGGCTGTGGTCCGTTCTTTGTACTGCGCGCTATCAACCGATGTGACCGAGGGTGTAATGCCCAGACGCGACAGGGCCGCGATGAAGATATCAATCTCCTGCCGGTTCTCATCCGCACCGGTTTTCAGAAGAACTTCAAATGTGAATGGCGTGCCAGAGGCATCCTTCATCACACCGTCCTGAACGGTCCAACCGGCTTCTTCCATCAAGCCCATCGCCTTGCGAATTCCTGCGCGGTTCCGCTCGGACCCGTCAGAAGTGGGCACCGCGTAGCCTTCGATCGCACCTGCGGGCAGATCATCCGCAAACTGGTCAAGAAGCGCACGGACTTTACCGTCGGCCTCAGAGCCGGGCACCATGCCCAGAACCGAGTTGTGGAAAAAGGACTGAATGCGCTTCTTGGTGCCGCCATGAATGGTCTGGTTCACGAATTCATAGTTGAAGGCGTGGATCATGGCATCGCGCACGCGAATATCCGTGAAGACTGGGCGACGCGTGTTCATCACATAGCCTTTGATGCCAGTGGGGCGCTGATGTGGGATGTCTGACATCACAACGTCGCCTGATTGGACGGAAGGGAAATCGAACTGCGTCGCCCATTTGTGCTCGTTGGTTTCGCGGTGGGTATTCGCTTCTCCGGCTTTGAAAGCCTCAAAGGTCACGCCACCATCCCCGTAGTAGTCAAAGCGGATCTCATCCAGATTGGCTTGTCCGCGCATGAAGGGCACGTCATTGCCCCAGTAATCAGGATTGCGATTCAGCGTCAGATAGCGACCCGGCTCAAAATCCCCAATCACATAAGGACCAGAGGTGATCGGCAGTACATCAACACCAGAGGCTTCGAAATCCTTGCCCTCCCACTGTGCCTTTTTAAGGATTGGACGCAGGCCAAGGATCAATGCCAGCTCGCGATCTTCGGTGTTAAACGTGAACTTGATCGAACGCGGGCCGGTTTTCTCCATCGAGGCGATTTTGCCCCAAGCCCCATGGTAACGCGGGTGACCTTTGGTGCCGAGAGTCTCATAAGACCACATGACATCTTCCACGGTCACCGGGGTCCCATCCGAAAACTGGGCATCCTCGCGCAGGGTAAACGCGACCCATGTGCGTGCGTCATCGGTTTCGACGCTTTCAGCCAGCAGACCGTAAAGCGTAAACGGTTCGTCATAGGAACGTCCCATCAGGCTTTCGGCCAGCATGAAGCGCAGCTGCCATGGGGTGCTGCCTTTCCGAATGTAGGGATGAAGGCTGTCGAAGCTTCCGGCCTCGGCAAAGGTGATGCGCCCACCTTTGGGTGCATCGGGGTTCACATGCGGCAGGGCGGTGAAATCAGCAGGCAGGGCGGGTGTGCCATACATCGCGATTCCGTGCATGGGTTCCGCGTGCACTGCAAACGCCGCAGAAAGAGTAATCGCACCCGTTGCGATCATTCCACGAAGCTTATGGGTTATATTTGTTCTCATGGCGCAACAATCCTTCACGTCCCTGATTTGTTTGGGAAAGACTAGTGGTGGTAATCTGTCTTTTCAAACTTTTAGCTTGGATAAAGGCGTTGAACCGCTTATAAAGAATTCACTGCTCGATAGGTTTCTTGCCTGTATGAAACCTGCCTCAATAACTTTACGCCCGCCTTGTGCGGGCGTTTTTTTTATGGCGCATTCCATGCAGAAATCCAATCGTCCCGTGTTTCGTTTGATGCGAAGAATTGGGTGATTCCTTTGTGATTTTTCCCCCGTTGAAAGCACTGGTACCTTGGATTCCTTGCGTTATGCTGCACTGCAACAGATTTCACTTGGTGGATAAGGAACGCAAACATGGCCATTACTACGTCGTTGGAAGGTAAAACTGCTGTCATTACGGGATCGAATTCCGGCATTGGGCTTGGCGTCGCCCGGGAACTGGCGCGCGCCGGGGCAGATGTCGTTCTTAACTCGTTCACCGATTCGCCTGAAGACCATGCCATCGCGGACGCCATTGCGCAGGAATTTGGCGTGACTGCTCGCTATATTCAGGCCGATATGTCAAAAGCCGCCGATTGCCGCGCATTGGTTGAGAAGGCCGGGCGCTGCGATATTTTGGTGAACAACGCCGGCATCCAATACGTGGCCCCGGTTGAAGATTTCCCAGTAGAAAAGTGGGATGCGATCATCGCGATCAATATGAGCTCGGCTTTTCACACCACGGCAGCTGCCGTGCTGCAAATGCGGGCAAATGGCTGGGGGCGGGTGATCAACGTCGCATCGGCCCATGGTCTAACCGCATCACCCTATAAGTCGGCCTATGTGGCGGCCAAGCACGGCGTGGTTGGATTGACCAAGACCGTTGCGCTTGAGACCGCTGAAGATCCGATCACAGTGAATGCGATTTGCCCTGGGTATGTTTTGACCCCATTGGTGGAAAGCCAGATTCCCGACCAGATGAAAACGCACGGTATGGACCGCGATCAGGTGGTGCGTGAGGTTATGTTGGCCCGTCAGCCCTCGAAGGATTTTGCAACCGTTGAGCAGATGGGTGGCACTGCCACATTCCTGTGTTCCGATGCAGCGGCACAGATCACCGGCACGACCATTTCGGTCGATGGCGGCTGGACAGCGCTGTAGATCATGGCATCCCCCAAACGTATTAACTTGGCCCTTCAAGGCGGCGGTGCGCATGGCGCCTTCACATGGGGCGTGCTTGATTGCCTTTTGGAAGACGAAGGGATCGAGATCGCTGCGATTTCGGGTGCGTCTGCTGGCGCGCTTAATGGTGCCGCGCTAAAGGCCGGACTTGTCTCGGATGGCAAGGGGCAGGATCGCGATGCGGCCCGCGCCGCGCTTGATGCGCTTTGGCATCGGCTTGCTGGCGTGAATGATCTGCGTCTGACCTCATGGTTTGCGCAGTTTGCACCGCAAAGTGACCTGATCAGCCAGACGCTTGAAGCGACACCGGTCTTTGCATGGGCTGATATGGCCAGCCGAGTGATGAGCCCTTATTCATATGGCCCATTTTACGTGAACCCATTGAAGTCAGTGGTGGATGTGTTTGATTACGATCAGGTCTGCGCAAATACTGGCCCGCGTCTCTATGTGTCCGCGACCAACGTCCGAACTGGCAAAATTCGGGTGTTTCAAGGCGACGAGATTTCGACCAATGCGATCTTGGCGTCTGCATGCTTACCAACGGTGTTTAAGGCCGTCGAGTTCGAGGACCCCAAAACCGGACAGGTCGAGGCCTTCTGGGACGGTGGTTATACAGGCAACCCGGCTCTGTTCCCGCTTTTCGATCGTACGCTTCCCGCGGATCTAGTTGTGGTAAACATCAATCCGCTGTTCCGACCGGATGTGCCAACCACGGGGCAGGATATTCAAAACCGTATCAACGAGATCAGCTTTAACTCGTCTTTGCTGCGCGAGCTTCGTGCGATCAGATTTGTGAAGCGCCTGATTTCTGAAGGACAGATGTCGTCTGATAAAATGCGGGATATTTTGGTTCACATGATCTCGGACGATGTGTTGATGCGGGATTTGTCGATTGCAACCAAGATGATCCCCACAGCTGTGATGCTATCACGGTTGAAAGAAGCTGGGCGCAACGCTGCAAAGGCGTTTTTGTCTGCGCATCGGGATGACCTGAACACCAACAGTACAGTCGATCTGGAAGAGATGTTTGGCTGACGTTTAGTGTAGCGTTCCGTTCACCACACCAAGCAGCAGCTTCGCCGCAATGGCCCACATGACCACGCCGATGATCACATCAAGAACCCGCCACGAGGCGGGTTTTTGCATGATGGGCGCCAAGAACCGCGCGCCATAGCCCAGCGAGAAGAAGAAAACGAAGCTTGAGATCACCGCACCAGCGCCAAAGATGATGCGCGTATTCCAATCGGCGTATGAGGTCGAAATGGCTCCGATCAACCCAAGCGTATCCAGATAGACATGCGGGTTCGCCCAAGTAAACGCTGCGGCAATGGCCAAAGTGGCCCAAAGCCCGCGCGACTTGCCCGCGATCTCCATCGCGTAGTTGCCCTTAATCGCTGCCAGAAAGCGCATAAGCCCGTAAATGATCAGGAAAGCTGCACCGGCAAGCGCCATGACCAGCGGCAGGGATGGCATCGCCTCGACCAATACGCCGAAACCGGCAACGCCTGCTGCGATCAAAAGCGCATCAGAGGCTGCGCAAAACAGGCATAGCCAGAAGACGTGCTGTTTCATCAGCCCTTGTCTTAGGACAAACGCGTTTTGTGCCCCGATCGCCAAAATCAGTGAAAAGCCAGTGGCAAACCCCGTCAGTGCAGGCGCAAAGCTCATACGTTTTCGGGGCCGTCGACAGGTTCAGAGGGGTCTTTGGAATTTGGATAAACCAACCCGGCCGAGATCACCAATTTGGCGGCATCTTCGACGGTCATGTCCAGTTCGACCACAGAATGGCGCGGAACGAACAGCAAAAACCCAGAAGTGGGGTTGGGCGTCGTTGGCAGAAAGACCGAGATGATATCCTCGTTCACAGGAATACGCATATCCACTTCACCCTTTGCTTTGGTCGAAATGAACGCGATCGCCCAAATGCCTTTGCGTGGGTATTCGACAAGACACGCCTTATCGAATTTCGTGTCAGTGGATTGGCTGAACACGGTTTCTGCGATCTGCTTCAACCCGTTATACAAGGACCGCACGACCGGCATACGATCCACAAGCCGTTCGCCCCAGGACAAGAATGAGCGTCCGATCAAGCCCTTGGTGATCCACCCCACCAGCACGGTGAAGATCAGGAAGACCACAACGCCCAAACCGCGCACATTCACGCGCACGTCCTCGCCGAACAGCATCTTGAACCATGTGCTATCACCAAAGAGCCAATCGATCAGTGCGTCCGGGTGATAAGACGCAGGTACAAAGGGCAAAACCCAGCTATCGATCCAGCCAACGAAGGTCCAAATCATCCACATGGTAATGGCAATGGGAACCACGACCACGAGGCCCGCAAGGAAGTTGTTGCGCAGACCGGTAAAGGGGCGCCACTTGCGCCTGTGGTGGTCGTCTTCTTCGTGCATGTAGGAGGGTTCCCATTTCTTCTTGCGTAAAACTTATGTGCTTGGGGCCGGATCGGCAATAGCATGCGTTATCTATTTGTATCCTTCTGTCCGATCGGGTCGCGGAATTTCAAGGGCTTGCGTGCGATCTGGTCGGGTAGGGGGTGGACGTCGTATCGTAGATGCGCCTATCTCTTTTAAAAGTGATCAACCCAACAGGTGCCGACCCAAGATGAGCAAGCTTCGCCAGATTGCCGTTTCTAAACTGACTGATGAACAGGCGCAGGAAGAGCTCGCGCGCCTTGCAGAGCTGCTGCATGCTGCAAATCTGGCCTATCACGGCAAAGATGCGCCCGATATTTCGGACGCAGATTATGATGCCGCCAAGCGCCGCAATGCCGAGATTGAAGAACGCTTTCCACATTTGAAACACGCTGACAGTGCGTCCGATCAGGTTGGGGCAGCGCCCTCAGACGGGTTTGGTAAGATTGCGCATGAAGTGCGGATGTTATCACTGGGCAATGCGTTCTCTGACGAAGATGTTCAAGAATTTGAGGCTCGTATCAGGTCTTTCCTCGGTTTGACGGGCGATGCGGCGCTTGCTTTCACGGCAGAACCAAAGATCGATGGGTTGTCCCTTTCGATCCGGTATGAAGGTGGAAAGCTGGTGCATGCCGTCACGCGGGGCGATGGTGCCGTTGGCGAAAATGTCACTGAAAATGCGTTAACTATCAAAGATATACCGCAATATCTTCAGGATGCCCCAGATGTTCTTGAGGTCCGCGGCGAAGTTTACATGTCGCATGAGGATTTTGCCGATCTGAATGAACGCTATGCTGCGCGTGGGGGGAAAACCTTCGCCAATCCGCGCAATGCGGCAGCCGGATCCTTGCGTCAGCTTGATGCCTCGATCACTGCCGATCGTCCGCTTCGGTTTTTCGCATATGCATGGGGGGCATTGTCCGCACCGCTGGCAGAGACGCAGATGGGGGCCGTGGCCCGATTGGCGGAACTTGGTTTTCAGACCAATCCGCTAACCAAACGGTTCGATGATCTTGCAGATTTGCTGGCGCATTATCGGCAGATCGAAGCACAGCGTGCCACGCTGGGGTATGATATCGACGGGGTCGTCTACAAGGTGGATGACCTGTCATTGCAAGCGCGATTGGGATTCAGGTCCACTACGCCACGTTGGGCCATCGCGCATAAATTTCCGGCGGAAAAGGCGTGGACTCGTTTGGAAGCCATCGACATTCAAGTCGGCCGCACAGGGGCGTTGTCACCTGTCGCACGGCTGGCGCCGGTGACTGTGGGCGGTGTTGTGGTGTCCAACGCCACACTTCACAACGAAGACTACATCGCGGGGTGCAACAACACAGGGGCCCAAATCCGCGATGGCAAAGACATCCGTGTTGGGGACTGGGTCGAGGTCTACCGCGCAGGCGATGTGATCCCAAAAATCTCGGATGTGGATTTGACGAAACGTGCGTCGGATGCGGTGCCGTTTGAGTTTCCGAAGCTTTGCCCGGAATGCGGATCAGATGCGATCCGGGATGAGGGCGATGCGGTGCGCCGCTGTACCGGCGGCATCATCTGCCCCGCGCAAGCTGTTGAGAAGTTGAAGCATTTCGTCAGCCGTGGTGCGTTTGATATTGATGGACTGGGCGCAAAACAGGTCGAGATGTTCTATCACGACGAAGGCCTGCCAATTCGCGAACCCGCCGACATCTTTACGCTGAAAACCCGTGATGCCGGGCAGTTGGCACGTTTAAAAAACCGCGATGGCTGGGGTGAGAAAAGCGCCGAAAAGCTTTTTGAAGCAATTGAAGAACGACGTGTAATCCCCTTAAATAAATTGATATTTGCACTTGGCATTCGACATGTTGGTGAAAGTGCCGGCAATCTTCTGGCCCGCCATTATGGCACGTGGGATGCGTTTGAGGCTGCTGTAACGGCAGCAAAGCCTGACACGTCCGAGTGGGATGATTTGGTGTCCATTGACGGCGTGGGTGCTGTGATGGTCGGATCACTGGTCGCGGCCTTTGCGCAAGAGCGAGAGCGCGCCTCGATCGACCGTTTGGTAGAGCAATTGGACATTCAACCCATTGAAGCCCCCAAAACAGATGGCAGCCCGGTTGCGGGCAAAGTTGTCGTGTTTACAGGGTCGCTTGAGAAAATGACCCGCGCTGAAGCGAAGGCCAGGGCTGAAGCGCTTGGGGCTAAGGTTTCAGGCTCGGTCTCGGGCAAGACGGATTTGCTGGTGGCGGGACCCGGGGCAGGGTCCAAGGCCAAAAAAGCCGCAGATCTTGGGGTTGAAACCATCGACGAAGATGGTTGGCTTGAGCTGATTGGGGATGCGTAATGTCGACCCGGCCTGAAATCCTGTTTCCATTGTTCGCCGAGCTTGAAACGCTTGGTGGCATTGGGCCAAAGACGGCTAAGGCTTTGGAAGGATTGGGGATTACCCTGCCGCGAGACCTTCTGTTCTGGCTGCCGCACGCCGGGATTGATCGCAAGTTCCGCGCCTCGGTGACCGAGGTGCAGCCCGGAGATATGGCGACCGTCGAGATCGAAGTGAACGCACATCGCCCTGGTCGCTCGCGCAACGCACCATACCGGGTTGAGGTCAGCGATCCATTAACCACGTTTGAGCTCGTGTTCTTCCACGCCAATGCGCGCTGGTTGGAACAGCAACTGCCTGAGGGCGCAAAGCGCGTGATTTCGGGCAAGGTCGAACATTTCGACGGCAAGGTGCAGATAGTGCATCCCGATTTCATCCTGCCGCCACACGAGGCCGCGCAGATACCCCGATTTTGAGCCCGTCTATCGATTAACGGCGGGCGTGACTGGGAAAACGGTGATGAAGGGCGTTGGTGATGTTCTAAGTCGCCTGCCGATCTTGCAAGACTGGGTCGATCCAGCGCTGAAAGAACGCGAACACTGGCCCGATTGGCATGTCGCGTTGATGCAGGCCCATGCGCCCGAGGGGCCTGATGATCTATCCCCCCAAACAGCCGCGCGCCGCCGCTTGGCCTATGATGAGTTCTTCGCTCACCAACTTACACTTGCCTTGGCGCGGGCCACCGTGCGACGTGGCAAAGGGCGGGTCAGCGTTGGAACGGGCGCGCTGCGCAACAAAGTGTTGGCTGCGTTGCCTTATAAGCCAACAGGGGCACAATCACGGGCCGTGGATGAGATTGCCGCGGACATGGCCGCAGGCACGCGGATGAACCGATTGCTTCAAGGCGACGTGGAATCCGGAAAGACGTTGGTCGCGCTGATGTCGCTTCTGGTTTCGGTCGAGGCTGGCGGGCAGGGCGTCATGATGGCCCCCACCGAAATTCTGGCGCGTCAGCATCTGGAAGGCTTACGCCCCTTGGCAGATGAGGCCGGCGTTGTTGTCGAGCTCCTGACTGGTCGTGACAAAGGAGCCGAGCGTCGTCGCAAGCTTGAGGCCTTGAAGGCTGGAGACATTCACATCCTTGTCGGCACCCATGCGGTGTTCCAGAAAGATGTGGAATTTCAGGACCTTCGCTTGGCTGTAGTCGATGAACAGCACCGGTTTGGCGTGTCTCAGCGAATGGAGCTGGGGGCGAAGGGACAAGCGTCAGATGTGCTTGTCATGACGGCCACACCGATCCCGCGCAGTCTGGCGCTGGCGCAATATGGCGACATGGATGTCTCGGTTCTTGATGAAAAGCCACCGGGCCGCAAACCCATTAAAACCGTGCTGATCAACACCGGTCGCTTGGATGAAGTGGTGGACCGTTTGCGCAATGCGATTGCTGACGGAGCACAATGTTATTGGGTCTGTCCGCTGGTCGAGGAAAGCGAGGTCATGGATATGACCGCCGCCGAAGAACGGTTCAAACATCTGCGCGCTGAACTGGGCGAAGGGGTTGTCGGTTTGGTGCACGGCCAAATGCCTGCATCTGAAAAAGATACGGCAATGGCGGAGTTCGTAGCTGGTAAGACCAAGCTTTTGGTTGCGACGACGGTGATTGAGGTCGGCGTGGACGTACCCAATGCCTCGATCATGGTGATCGAACGGGCCGAGCATTTTGGGTTGGCACAGTTGCACCAGCTGCGCGGCCGCGTCGGGCGGGGGCAGGCAGCATCCACCTGTTTGTTGATGTATCAATCCCCGTTGACCGAAGGCGGAGAGAAACGCCTGTCGGTTATGCGCGACACGGAAGACGGGTTCGTCATTTCAGAGGCTGATCTGGAATTGCGCGGCGCTGGCGATGTGCTGGGCACGGCGCAATCGGGACTTCCCCGGTTCTGGGTCGCGGATCTGGAACATCAGGCCGGTTTGATGGCTGTGGCCCAAAAAGATGCGCGGCTGTTGCTGCAACAAGACCCTGACCTCAGCACGCCGCGCGGGCACGCTGCGCGCGTTCTTTTATGGTTAATGCGGCAGGATGAAGCGATCCGTTTGATTTCAGTGGGTTAGCAGCTTTGTTCTCTAAAGTTCACAAATGTTCTTAAAAAGTTCTTTACAAAGTGTTCCGTGATATGCGAACAAAATAGCAACACGGATGCAGCGACACACGTTGCCCACAAAGACTGAGAGCAGGAGTAACCCCATGTTGAACGATGTAAAAATCGCACTGTCCCGATCCACGACCACGATTGTCTCGGATACGCTTGGGGCGATCTCGTTGCTTGTGCTTTTGCTAGGCGCGTTGCATCTGCCGGGGATGATCTAACCCGAAATTCAAGTTTCTGCCTGCGGATGGTCTGATCCTGCATCATGTCCCAGAAGCGTTTCTGTCCCGAAACCTTCACGATGCTTTCGACGGTGTACCGCCCGTCACCTGCCTGTCGGTTTTTTTTGCCTCTTACCGACGCTTATTTGGATGACCAATGCCGCATCACTTCCGCCGCCTCCCTGCCAGGAGCGCGGCGGTTTTTTTGTTGGGTGGGTTATGCGTTGGCTTTTGCTGCGTCGAACGCATCCAGGGTGGCATCAAAAGCCAACAAGATAGACGCATGACGGTTTTTAAACTCCCGCGCGGGCTGCAGCACTTCATAGCCCGCGAAAGGGGCAGAGGGCACGGGACCGTTGTCTTTCAGCATGGCAGAAAGCTCGTCACGGCCACGCTGCAGAATGTCCTGATCCAATCCAATGACAACCTTGCCCAAGATCGACGCCGATGCTTGCCCCAAGGCGCAGGCCTTTACGTTCTGAGAGTACGCAGCAACGTTGTTGTCACTCAGGGACAGTTCGACCGACACCATAGACCCACAAAGCGGTGAACGCGCTTTGGCTTGCCCTTGCGGGGCCTCCAAAGCAGTCTGATGCGGTATAGACGCAGCTAAAGCCAGAATTTGCTTGGAGTAGAGCTGGATCAGGTCATTGTAGCTCATCACAGGGCCTTTCGTCGGGCGGGTATCCGATCTACATAGAAGCGCGCAGTTGGAAAGAAAAGGACAGGCCATGAAATTTGATGCGAGCCAGCTAAAGTTTGATGACAAGGGTCTGATCCCTGCCATTGCCCAAGACGATACCTCGGGCGAAGTGTTGATGATGGCTTGGATGAACAAAGAGGCGGTTGAACGCACTTTGGACACAGGCCGCGTGACATATTGGTCGCGCTCGCGTCAGGGCTTTTGGGTCAAAGGCGAAAGCTCGGGCAATGTGCAGGAATTGGTGGATTTCCGCTATGATTGCGACCGCGATTGTCTGTTGGTGATGGTCAATCAGACCGGTCCAGCCTGTCACACCAACCGGCGCAGTTGTTTTTATACTGCCGTGCGCGATGGGAATGACGTCGAGCTGATGACGCCCGAAACCTAAAGCCCAACCATCTTTCGGATGTCTTCCGGCGACTTACCCTCGGCCCGATAGGTCGAAATCGCACGCGCGTCATCGCGTTTGGCAAGGCGCTTGCCGTTCTCATCGCGGATCAGGCGGTGGTGGTGGTAAATGGGGGTCGGCAGGTCGAGCAGCCATTGCAGCAGGACGTGGATTTTAGTTGCCTCAAACAGATCTTGGCCTCGGACGACATGGGTAATGCCTTGGGCTGCGTCGTCAAGAACAACGGAGAGGTGATAAGACCCAAGGAAATCTCGGCGTGACAGGACGATGTCTCCGATTGAACGAGAGAGGCTGTTAAATCTGATGCTACCAGTCTCGCCGTTTGGCCCGATACCTGTTTCGGTGAATGACATGTCGTGCGGCGCGCCCTGCGCGGCATAAAAATCGGTTTCTACGTCGCGAGTTCTGAGCCTCAACGCACCGTCTGGGCGTTGATGATGGGGGAGGTGGTCACGCAACTCGCGGCAGGTGCCGGGATAAACCGGGCCATCTGGGCCGAACACGGGTTCCGCACCTTCTTGTGGTGCGCTTAAAGCGGCATCGATGTCGCGTCGGGTGCAATGGCACAAATACAAGGCGCCGCGACGCCAAAGGTCGTCCAGCGCAGCTTCATAAGCACCAATCCGATCCGACTGTCGCAGGGGGGCCGCATCCCAAGTGATGCCCAGCCAGGCGAGATCCTCATAGATCTGATCTTCCCAGTGCGGCCGAGAGCGGGTTGTGTCGATATCTTCGATCCGCAAAAGGAACTTGCCACCTACTGCACGCGCCATGTCATGGGCCAGAAGCGCGGAACAGGCATGGCCCAGATGCAAAGGGCCGGTTGGGCTGGGCGCAAATCTTGTAATAAAATCCGTCATTTGCGCCCGCTCCCTTATGCGAAACTCGCCAGCCAGTTGGTCCAATCGGCCTTGGCGCGATCCGTATAGGCTTTGTAGCGGTCTTTGCGACCACGACGTCCACCTTTCAATCCGTCCACCGGCTGGAACAGACCAAAGTTCACGTTCATCGGCTGGAATGTCTTGGCCTCGGCCCCGCCGGTGATGTGGTGGATCAAAGCCCCCATGGCGGTGTCTTGCGGCACCGTCGGCACGTCCTGACCAAGGATCTCAGCAGCCGCAAGGCGACCAGCCAGCAATCCCATAGCGGCACTTTCCACATAGCCTTCAACACCTGTCACCTGACCCGCAAACCGCAGGTTAGGGCGGGTTTTCAAGCGCATCTGATCGTCCAGAAGCGTGGGCGAGTTCATGAACGTATTGCGGTGGATGCCGCCCAGACGCGCGAAGGACGCATTTTCCAAGCCCGGAATGGTCTTAAAGACCTCAGCTTGCGCGCCGTATTTCATCTTGGTTTGAAAGCCGACGATGTTGAAGAGCGTTCCCAAAGCGTTGTCGCGACGAAGCTGGACAACCGCATAGGCCTTATCATCAGGCTTATGGGCGTTGGTCAGACCAACGGGCTTCATCGGACCAAAGCGTAGGGTTTCGCGGCCACGCTCGGCCATGACCTCAATCGGCAGGCAACCGTCGAAATAGGTGGCAGTTTCGCCCTCGTGGAACTCGGTCTTATCGGCGGCTAGCAACGCGTCGATGAACGCTTCATACTGTTCCTTCGTCATAGGACAGTTCAGATAGGCTTTCTGTTCTTCCTCAGTCTCGCCTTTGTCGTAGCGCGACTGCGCCCAGACCACATCCATGTCGATGCTGTCGGCATAGACAATGGGAGCGATCGCATCGAAGAACGCCAGGCGTTCGGCGCCGGTTTCGCGGGCAATCGCTTCACCAAGTGTGGGCGAGGTAAGGGGGCCCGTGGCGAAGATCCAGTTGCCGCCTTTGGGCAGTTCGGTGATCTCACCATATTCAACGCTGACATTTGGCAATGCGCGCAGTTTGGCTGTGACATGTTGGGCAAAAGCCTCGCGGTCCACGGCAAGCGCACCACCAGCGGGCAGGCGATTTTCGTCGGCGCTGGACATGATCAAGCCGTCAGCTTGGCGCATCTCCCAATGCAGAAGGCCAACCGCGTTCTGTTCATCATCATCAGACCTGAATGAGTTCGAGCAGACCATTTCGGCAAAGTCGCCAGATTGGTGGGCAAATGTCTCGACCTGAGGGCGCATTTCATGCAGCACAACATCGACGCCCATATGCGCCGCTTGCCATGCTGCTTCGGAACCGGCCATGCCGCCCCCGACAATATGGAGTGTCTTATCTGTCATGACCCGCAGATAGGACATCATCTAAGAAATGAAAAGCCCGCCATGGGGATGGCGGGCTTTTCCGGGTGAGGGGATGTCACCCGTGCCCCGTTAATCGGGGACGTCCTTTCTGACCTTTGGGGTGGGGTGGATCAGAAAGGAAAGAGAATTCAGTTTCTATCGATTTAGTTGATCCTGCTGTAAGACGTCCATGGTCGACATTCCAACTAGGCGGAGGTCCGCCGTCATTTACAATCGCGCTATAGTTGAGAAGCTATAAGGGCAATTGAGGCAAAATTAAGGAAGTGTTTGCTAAACAGTAGATTGCATCCAAAAATTGCCGACGCTCACTGATTGTAATTCTGATTTATAAGCCAGTTGTCAGGAGTTCTTTGCCTGCATCAAATCCCAGGGATTTCCGTGCAGGTCCTCGAAAACGACAACTTTGCCGTAGGTTTCATTTCGGGGTAGCTCGCGAAACGTGACTCCGAACTTTCGCATCCTAGAATAAGCGCGATCAAAATCATTCGTGAATAAGAAGTGGCCAACGCGGCCCCCGGCCTGACGTCCAATTGTATCGGCCTGTTCGCCTACTGCGCGAGCAATCAGAAAAGCGGTGTCAGCGTCTTCGGTCGGGGCCATACGGACCCAGCGTTTGCCGTCCCCCATGTCGGTATCTTCTAGCAACACGAACTCAAGTGCGTCCTGAAACCAAGCAATGGCTTTGTCATAGTCGTCTGTAAGAAAGGTGACTAGGGCTAGTCGGTTCATTGTGTCCCTTTAAGACAGCAGAGTGATCTTACAGTCCAATGACATTTAGAGGGATTGAGGCGCGTGACCCAAGACATGGATCACGCGCTAAACCTTATTCCTCTTCGCCGGATGCCTCGGCGTCATCATCTTCTGATTGCTCAACAATCCGCGCGACCGAGACGACTTCTTCGCCTTTCCCGGTGTTGAAGACTTTTACGCCACCCGCACCACGTGATCGGAAACTGATCCCATCTACGGGGCAGCGGATTGACTGACCTTTAGAGGTGGCCAGCATGATCTGGTCTTCGATCTCAATCGGGAAACAGGCGACGATCTCGCCACCTTTCATGGCTGCAACACCCTGACCACCACGGCCGCTGACGCGATAATCGTGGCTTGATGTCAGATTGCCGATGCCGCCCTTGTTGATCGTGACCAACAGGTCATTGGCGGCCAGCATTTCCTGATAGCGTTCATCGGCCAGATCGCTAGACACTTCTTCGCTGCTGTCATCGTCCGCGTCGTTCCCAAGTTCAGTGCGGAAACGTTTGATGAACGCGTTGCGCTCATCCGGTGTGGCCTCAAAGTGCTTGATGACCGAGGCCGAGACGACTTCGTCCCCTTCGTTCACCAGCTTGATGCCACGTACACCGGTGGATGCGCGCGAGTTAAACACACGCGCATCAGTCACAGGGAAGCGAATGGCGCGACCGCCCGAGGTGACAAGCATCACATCGTCGTTTTCATCACAGATGCGCGCATTGATCAGGCGGGTGCCTTCGTCGTCGCCTTCGAATTTCATCGCGATTTTGCCGTTGGCTTTCACATTGGTGAAATCTGACAGTCGGTTGCGACGAACCGAGCCTTTGGACGTCGCAAAGACGATCTGCAGGTCATCCCATTCATCCTCGTCCCGGTCGACGGGCAGGATGGCCGCAATCGAAACACCGGTTGGGATGGGCAGGATGTTAACCAAGGGCTTGCCCTTCGCGGTCCGACCGCCTTGGGGCAGGCGCCATGTCTTCAGCTTGTAGGCCATACCGTCATCGGTGAAGAACAGAAGCTGAGTATGCGTGTTGGCAACGAAAAGCGTGGTGATCACGTCTTCGTCTTTGGTCTGCATGCCAGACAAGCCCTTACCGCCACGTTTCTGCGCGCGGAAATCGGCCAGAGGTGTGCGTTTTGCCCAACCAGTCGACGTAATAGTGACGACCATATCCTCGCGTTCGATCAGGTCTTCGTCATCCATATCGCCAGACCATTCGACGATCTGTGTGCGGCGGGGAACGGCGAAGGCTTCCCGTACTTCAAGAAGCTCGTCCGAGATGATCGACATGATCCGTTCACGCGACCGAAGGATGTCCAGATAGTCGCGGATCTTTGCGGCCAATTCCTGCAGCTCGTCCGTGACTTCTTTTACGCCCATGGCGGTCAGACGTTGCAAGCGCAGTTCCAGAATGGCGCGGGCTTGCGTTTCAGACAGGTTATAGGTCCCGTCGTCGTTCATCTTATGGGTCGGATCGTCAATCAGCTGGATGTACTCTGCGATATCACCTGCTGGCCAGCGACGCGACATCAGCTTGGCGCGCGCATCTGCTGGGTCTTGCGAGGATCTGATGGTCGCGACCACCTCGTCCACGTTTGAAACAGCCACCGCCAGACCACACAGGATGTGGCTGCGTTCACGCGCTTTGCGCAGATCATAGGCCGTACGTCGCGTCACAACTTCCTCGCGGAAGGTGATGAAATAGCTTAGGAAATCGCGCAGGGTCAGTTGCTCGGGCCGTCCGCCATTCAAGGCCAGCATGTTACAGCCGAATGAGGTTTGCATCGCCGTATGGCGGAACAGTTGGTTCAAAACGACTTCGGGCGTTGCATCGCGCTTCAGCTCGACCACAACGCGCACACCGATCCGGTCACTTTCATCCTGGACGGCAGAAATGCCTTCAAGCTTCTTGTCGCGCACCCCTTCGGCGATGCGTTCCACAAGCGTGGCTTTGTTCACCTGATAGGGAATTTCGTCCAAAACAATCGCATAGCGATCCTTGCGGATCTCCTCGATCCGGGTCTTGGCACGCATGATGACGCTGCCACGGCCTTCCAAATAGGCTTTCTGCGCACCGGAACGGCCCAACATGATCCCACCTGTGGGGAAATCGGGGCCGGGGATGTACTCCATCAAGCCTTCAGAAGACAAATCGGGGTCTTCGATCAGCGCCAGAGTGCCGTCGATCACTTCGCCAAGGTTGTGCGGCGGGATGTTGGTGGCCATACCCACAGCGATACCGCCGGCACCATTGACCAGCATGTTCGGGAAACGGGCGGGCAGGACGGTCGGCTCAAGATCCTTGCCGTCATAGTTGTCTTGGAAATTTACGGTGTCTTTTTCAATGTCCGCCAGCAATGAGGCCGCAGGCTTGTCCATCCGCACTTCGGTATAACGCATCGCAGCCGGGTTATCCCCGTCCATCGAGCCAAAGTTACCTTGGCCGTCCAAAAGCGGTAGCGACATGGAAAACGGCTGGGCCATACGCACCAGCGCGTCATAGATCGCACTATCACCATGGGGGTGATACTTACCCATCGTGTCGCCCACAGGACGGGCCGATTTACGGTAAGGTTTGTCGTGGCCGTTATTTGTCTCGTACATCGCGTAAAGGATGCGGCGGTGGACAGGTTTCAATCCGTCACGAAGGTCTGGAATCGCCCGGCTCACGATCACGCTCATTGCGTAGTCGAGGTATGAGCTTTTCATTTCCTCTTCGATGGAAATCTGAGGGCCGTCATAGACGGGGCGCTCGGGCATTTCGTCCATGTTTTCCGGGGTATCAGGGGTATCTGTCACGTTGTCCGCCGTTTTTGTGCGTTTCACACTATATATAGGTTCGGACACTCTAGCAGAACGCCTGATATGGGGGCAACCAAAAGGCATCAACAGAAGCGGTTTCTGTGCAGATTTTTACACCCCGTCTATTCGATTGGCCTCTTGGCAATCTGGTCTGCCAAGGCCATTATCGCGCAAACGCGAAACGGAGAGCCAAATGTCCAAGCCCCGCAGCATTTTTGAAGAGGTCGACAGCACCAAACCGACCACCACCGACGCACCCAAGACAGGTGCGATTGAACGTGGTGCAGGTGGAGGAGGCGCGCGTGGCGCTATTCGCCTGTGGTTGATGCTGCTTTTTGCATTGGTCGCGGTGATGGTTGTTGTGGGCGGTCTGACACGGCTGACGGATTCGGGGCTTTCGATCACCGAATGGGCCCCGTTTACGGGTGCGATGCCTCCGATGGATCAAGCCGCATGGCAGGCGGAGTTCGCGAAGTATCAACAGATCCCAGAGTTTAAGCTGCAAAACAGCCATATGGACCTTGAGGCCTTTAAAACCATCTATTGGTGGGAGTGGGGCCATCGCCAGCTTGGCCGTTTCATCGGTCTGGTCTGGGCGATTGGTTTCTTTGGGTTCCTAGCCGCACGGAAAATCCCCAATGGCTGGACAGGGCGGCTTTTGCTTTTGGGCGCTTTGGGCGGACTACAAGGGGCTATTGGCTGGTGGATGGTATCCTCGGGCCTGACTGGAGACCGTGTCGACGTGGCCTCATACCGGCTGGCTGTGCATCTAGGGCTTGCGTTCATTATTCTGGGTTTCATCGCGTGGTACATGCTTCTGTTAGGCCGCAAAGAGGCTGGCTTGATGGCCGCGCGGCGTTTGCGGGAAGCGAAGCTGTTTGGCATGGGCACCGGACTGATGCATCTGGCGTTTCTGCAAATCCTGCTGGGTGCCTTGGTGGCCGGAATTGATGCGGGTCGGTCTTTTGTGGATTGGCCATGGATGGCCGGGCAGTTCTTCCCGCCAGATGCATTTGACATCACGCCGATCTGGCGCAACCTTTTTGAAAACGCAGGCCTTGTTCAGTTCATGCACCGCATGGTGGGCTATCTGCTTGTGATTTATGCTGTGGTGGTCTGGCGTGTGTCACGCAAGTCGGGCAATCAAATGGTGCGCATGGGCTTCACGCTGGCTTGTGTGATGATCGGCGCGCAGGCGGTACTTGGGATTACAACCGTGTTGCAGGCGTCGCCGCTGCACGTTGCCATCACCCATCAGATTGGCGCGATCCTGACATGGGTCTTGATCATCAACGCGCGCTACCTTTCAGGCTATCCTGCTGAGCAATCAATTCGGAGCTGACCATGACTGCATATGACGAGCTATTGGAATTTGACCGCGACACGCAAGCTTTAGGTGAAGTTGCCGGCCGGTTGGGTTGGGATCAGGAAACTGTCATGCCCGAAGGGGCAGGGGAACAGCGCGCCGAGGAAATGGCCGCGATGGAGAAAGTGCTGCACGCGCGGCGCAATGATTCACGTGTCAGCGAATGGCTTGAGGCGATCAACGAAAGCTCACTGGATGATGCTGGGCGGGCGCAAGTTCGCGAAATCCGCCGTGCGCGCGACCGTGCAGACAAGGTTCCGGTGTCCTTGGCTGCGGAACTTGCTCGTGTAACCTCGGCCGCACAAGGGAAGTGGGCCGAAGCGCGATCAGCTGATGACTTTGCGGCTTTCAAACCAGTTCTGGAAGAGGTGGTGAAACTGCGCCGCGAGGAAGCCAGTGCGCTGGCAGATGGTGGCGATCTGTATGACGCGCTACTGGACGATTACGAGCCGGGGATCACTGGCAACGATATTCAAACGCTTTTTGATGCGATGCGTCCCCGGTTGGTAAATCTACGCGACAGAGCTTTGGGAGCTTCAAATCAGCCCGAAATCCTTGTGGGCAATTGGGCCGAAAAGCAGCAGATGAAGCTGTCGGGAAAGCTGGCGAAAACTTTTGGATATGATCTGACCCATGGACGTATCGACAAAGCAGTGCACCCGTTTAGCTCGGGGTCTGGCTTGGACGTGCGCATTACAACACGCACGAATGTTGAAGACCCGTTCAACTGCTTTTATTCCACTATCCATGAAGTTGGTCATGCCTGTTATGAACAGAATATCGATCGCGCTTATCTGCTGACGCCCATTGGGCGCGGGGCATCGATGGGGGTTCATGAAAGCCAGTCACGCATCTATGAAAACCAACTGGGTCGCTCGCGCGCGTTTACAGGGTGGCTGTTTCAGAAGATGGAAAAGCGCTTTGGGAAGACACCAGCGTCTGATGCGCAAGCGTTTTATCGCATGGTCAATCGGCTTCAGAAAGGGTTCATCCGTACCGAAGCGGATGAGGTTCAGTATAATCTGCACATCATGCTGCGCTTCGATCTGGAGCGACGGCTGATTGGTGGACAGCTGGACGTTGCTGATCTTGAAACTGCGTGGAACGAACGGTTTGCAGCAGATTTTGGCTATGAAGTGGATAAAGCGTCAAACGGCGTGCTGCAGGATGTGCACTGGTCCGTCGGACTGTTTGGCTATTTCCCAACATACGCCTTGGGCAACATCTATGCTGGGTGCTTGTATGACGCCCTGCGCGCTGACCGGCCTCAGCTGGATCAGCGCCTGGCCAAAGGCGATGCCGTTTATGGGACCGAGTGGTTGAAGGACAAACTGCAGTGTCACGGGACGTTGCATACGCCACGTGCGACCATCGAACAGGCAACAGGCAAGCCTGTGTCGGTCGAGCCGCTGCTTGTTTACCTTGAAACCAAATTCAACGAAATCTACCAAAAGTAAAACATGCCGTTCAGGCCAAGGCGCGAAAACGCCAATTGCCGCGTCGAATCGGCTTCAATTCGAGCGCCCCCGGTATTTCTATCTTTGGTGGATAATCGCCTAGTTTTCGGCGGATTGTTGCGATCATCCCTTAGGATAGCTTGGTTAATGACGCTAAATTGTTGCACTAAGGTCCAAACACAGCCCGGATTTGGCCATTTTTCACATTCAGGTTAAGGTCTTGTAGAGGGGCAGCGTGGTTGTCTTATCTCGCAGCGCATTCACCATCCGGGGATGTGACGGAATAGGTCAGCCTTAGGAGGTACAGGAATGACGCCTGTTACGAATGTTAAAAGATCGGTCCAGTTCGGACGCAGATTGTTAGCACTGTCCGCAATGGTTGTAGCAACATCGGTTGTCATGCCCGAAACCGGCTATGCCAGTGAATCTAATTTCCTGAAAGCACGTAGCCAAGGGGCAGCACCTCCAGGTGCGCAAGGGTTGTGCAATACTTACAGCTGGGCTTGTGCTCGGGGTTCGTCGCGCAGTCAGGTGACTTCAGGCCAAATGCAGATAGTGCGTGCGGTGAATTCGAAGATCAATCGGGCCACGCGTTCGATTGAAGATAGCCAGCAATATGGCGTGTCCGAACGTTGGGCCATTCCGACCAGTCGTGGTGGTGATTGCGAAGATTACGCTTTGGCCAAAAAACGTGCTTTGATCAGCAAAGGCATTGATCCTCAGCAGTTGTTTATCGCAACCGTTTTGGACCGCAGCCGTCGCCCTCATGCCGTTTTGGTGGTTCGGACAAGCGCTGGTGATGTTGTTTTGGACAATGTGACCAACAGCATTCGGAACTGGCGCGACACGCGTTATGTCTTCCTGCGGATGCAAGATCCTAAACGCCCGTCGCGTTGGGTGAATATTCTAAGCGGTGGCTAACTGCCCAGCCATTTGCGGCATGTTCGCAGAAGGCAAACCGGGGTTACTTACGTAAATGTAAAAAAGAGCGCGCCATGGGCGCGCTCTTTTTGTTTTTGAAATGTATTCGGTGAGTTAATCACAACGAACTCTGGCACGAACGGATGTGTTTGAACCGCCGTCGCCACCGCCGCAATTTGGCTAGTCGACAACGATGTAACCGCCGTCGCCAACGGTATTACCGCCGCCGTCGCCACCGCCGCTACCGCCGTCGCCACCGGTGTTACCACCGTCGCCACCACCGCTACCGCCGTCGCCACCGCCGCTACCGCCGTCGCCACCGGTGTTACCACCGTCGCCACCACCGCTACCGCCGTCGCCACCGCTGTTACCGCCGTCGCCACCGCTGTTACCGCCGTCGCCACCGCCGCTACCGCCGTCGCCACCACCGCCGCCGGGATCAGGGTTACCACCCCCACCACCGCCTGGCTTCCTAGGTTTCTTAGGCTTTTTGGGTTTCTTAGGCTTCTTAGGTTTGGACGGAGGCTTTTGAATGCCTGTTCCTGAATCGTCGTCCTTGCGAAGCGATCCACTTGGAATAGTCGTCGCCGTCGGAAGCGCGTTCAAAGCATCTGCGAATGCAGGACACTCTTCTGTTACGTTCGATAGCACGGTCAGGAACTCTTCGTGACGCTGAATATATCGCAACATAGAAGTTGTAACGACCTTACATTCACATAGAGCCGCAGGCTCCAGTGACATTTTAGCGGTCGCTAGGTTGCAGGATTGCGCGTGCGCGATCTGTGAAGTACCACCCCAGACCGCACCGGCCATTGCAAGCGCGGCCAGCGCTGTCTTTCTTGTAAGCATCTTTTTCCCCTCTCAAAGTATTGCTTTACAACAAAATTAATAAACTAAATGACATAAATTAGCCTTTAATGAGCATGATTATGACACAATTCAAACGGTTTCGCCAATGCCAAAATGGGAAACAGTGTATTCAGTGGTCGGGAATATTGAGGCTGAGGCCTGGAAATCACAGGGCCAGTCTAGCATAGCGGGAGAGTGCTATTAAAAATGTAACTAAAAATAGTAAATCTATGATAGTAAACGGTTATTACGGCTTCCGATTTGCGATCTCGAACCGCTACTTTGCTTGAGTTTCTTTCAAAATTCTGATCAGCGCATCCCGTCCACGACCTTCAGCCCGACGGATTCGCACTGCAGTCATGAATGCCTCTTCCAATGTTGTGGAGGAGGCACCGATGGTCTTCTTCACCGTATCTACCAACGAGTCATCCCCAGTCACACGGATAGCTTCAAGCACCTCTTGCGCCAGTTGGTCCGAGACTTTTTCAAGAAGATCCATACTGACCTCAGCGAGTTGTTTCTGTCAGGCGACGGCGAACATACTCGTCCACAAGGGTGATCATCGTATCCATATGATCATCTTCGAAGAAGTGACCGGACCCCTGAATCTCTTCATGGGTAACAGTGATACCCTTTTGCTCATGCAGCTTATTGACCAGTGTATGCGTATCGGCAGGCGGAGCCACGCGGTCAGCAGTACCGTTGACGATCAAGCCAGAGCTTGGGCAGGGTGCCAGGAAGCTGAAGTCATACATGTTGGCGGGCGGGCTGACAGAGATGAAGCCTGTGATCTCCGGGCGACGCATCAACAGCTGCATTCCAATCCAAGCCCCAAACGAAAACCCTGCGACCCAGCAATGCTTGGCGTTTTGGTTCATCGACTGAAGGTAATCCAACGCGGATGCTGCATCGGACAGTTCACCGACGCCCTGATCATACTCACCTTGGCTGCGGCCAACGCCGCGGAAGTTAAAGCGCAGTACGTTGAAGCCCATATTGTGGAACGCATAGTGCAGATTATAGACGACCTTGTTGTTCATCGTGCCGCCAAACTGCGGATGCGGATGAAGAATGATGGCGATCGGGGCGTCTTTTTCTTTCTGTGCGTGATAGCGGCCTTCAAGTTGGCCTTCGGGGCCTGCAAAAATCACTTCGGGCATCGGGTCTGGGCCTCTTTTTACTTTGCTTGGGGCCACAGCACACCGAGAACCGGCTTTCTTGACGCTGAGTGGCCCGCACCATAATACGGAGTTGGTGGATCGAGCCCGAGCGAAAGCCCGGCCATCACCAGTCCTAAGTGACCTAGTGGGCGGGGCCTGAAAGGTCAATGTTTTTGCGGGGAGAATGCAATGAAGCTGTCCACTAAGGGGCGTTACGCAATGGTGGCGCTGACCGATCTGGCGATGCAGGACGAAGGCTCGCTTTTGTCACTAACTGATCTTGCAAAGCGGCAGGACATTTCGCTTCCGTATTTAGAGCAACTGTTTGTGAAGCTTCGGCGTGCGGGTTTGGTCGATAGCGTCAGGGGGCCTGGTGGTGGTTACAAACTGGCCCGAAGCGCTTCGGACATTCGGGTTTCAGAAGTGTTAGAGGCCGTGGATGAAACCGTGTCTGCCATGCACAAAGGGGCAGGCGCTTCGGGTGCGTCGTCCGGTTCCCGTGCCCAATCCATGACCAATCGCTTGTGGGAGGGGTTGTCGGCCCATGTCTATGTCTTCCTGCATCAAACGCGCTTGTCGGATGTGGTGAAGAACGAACTTACCCCGTGTCCCGCAGTGCCGACACTGTTCTCAGTGGTTGACGAGGACTAGGTTCCTCTGCGTTTTCAAAGAAAATGTGAAACATCAAAGACAAAGAGGACGACGGTGACCCGGACCTACTTGGATTGGAATGCGACGACGCCGCTTTGCGCTGAAGCAAAGGGCTCGATGATTGCTGCGATGGATATTGTTGGTAACCCGTCGTCTGTTCATGCAGAAGGGCGCGCGGCCAAAAGCTTGATCGAGCGTGCTCGTAAGGATTTAGCAGCTGCTTTGGGGGCTGAAGGGGCTGATATCATTTTCACTTCGTCTGCAACCGAAGCGGCAGCGCTGGCTTTGGCAGGGCGCGGCCTGTCTTGCGCGGGGATTGAACATGATGCTGTGCGGTCTTGGTGTCAGGAAGAATCTGCTGATTGACGAACAGGGTGCAGTTGGCGTCCCTGAACCTTCGCGCAGCACATTGCAGTTGGCCAATTCGGAAACCGGTATCATCCAGTCGTTGCCCGAGGGGCTTAAAATGACGGACTCGACGCAGGCTTTCGGAAAGATACCCTTTGCGTTCAACTGGTGCGGTGCCGATATGGCCATTGTGTCAGCCCACAAGCTGGGCGGGCCCAAAGGCATCGGCGCGTTAATCGTCAAGCGCGGCACAGAGATCGAAGCGCGGATCAAAGGGGGCGGTCAGGAAATGGGTCGCAAGATCTGGCACGGAAAACGTCATTGGAATCGCCGGTTTTGCCGCCGCTGCGGTTGCCGCACAAAGGGATCTTGAAGGCGATACGTGGGGTCGTGTTGAGAAACTTAGAAAGATTCTAGAAAACACCATTGCCGAATCTGCAAATAGAACTATTTTTGTCGGGAAAGACGCGAACAGGCTTCCCAACACCTCGTGTTTCATCACGCCCGGATGGAAGGGCGAGACACAGGTGATGGTGATGGATCTGGCCGGCTTTGCGGTTTCCGCGGGTTCGGCTTGTTCATCCGGGAAGGTAAAAACCAGTGCAGCCTTGGCAGCAATGGGATTTGACCGGGATCACGCGGGATGCGCTTTGCGTGTCTCGCTTGGCCCCGCGACGAGTGAGAAAGACGTCCGGGCTTTTGCACAAGCCTGGCTTCGGGAACATGATAAATTCCGCGCGCGCGGGCGTTAGCCCCGGCGGATCGAAAGGAAATACAGTGGCCGGTTTGGATGATCTAAACGTCAAAGAAGGCGTCGAAGAAGAAACCGTTGAAGCGGTTAAGTCGCTTGCCGGTACATATAAATACGGCTGGGAAACCGATATCGAGATGGAATACGCCCCCAAAGGGCTGACCACCGATATCGTGCGTTTGATTTCTGACAAGAACGAAGAGCCAGAATGGATGACCGAATGGCGTCTGGAAGCGTTCGCACGCTGGCAGAAGCTTAAAGAACCCGAATGGGCCATGCTGGATTATCCCGAAATCGATTTTCAGGACCAGTATTACTATGCGCGTCCCAAATCGATGGAGGTGAAGCCGAAATCTCTGGATGAGGTGGACCCCAAGCTTTTGGATACCTACAAGAAACTGGGTATTCCGTTGAAAGAGCAAATGATCCTTGCTGGCGTCGAAGGGGCGGAAGACGCACCCGCCGAGGGCCGCAAAGTGGCTGTGGATGCGGTGTTTGACTCGGTTTCAGTTGGCACGACCTTCCAGGACGAGCTGAAAAAGGCTGGCGTCATTTTCTGCTCGATCTCGGAAGCGATCCGCGAGCACCCTGAACTGGTGAAGAAATACCTCGGCTCGGTCGTGCCGGTGTCCGACAACTATTATGCGACGCTGAACTCGGCCGTGTTTTCGGACGGTTCGTTTGTGTACATCCCGCCGAACACACGCTGCCCGATGGAGCTGTCGACCTATTTCCGCATCAATGCAGAAAACACCGGCCAGTTCGAACGCACTCTGATCATCGCCGATAAAGGCAGCTATGTCAGCTATTTGGAAGGCTGTACCGCGCCGCAACGTGACACCGCTCAGCTGCACGCCGCTGTGGTCGAGATCATCATCGAAGAAGACGCGGAAGTGAAATATTCCACGGTTCAGAACTGGTATCCGGGCAACGAAGAAGGCAAGGGCGGCATCTATAACTTCGTGACCAAACGCGCGGATTGCCGTGGCGATCGGTCGAAGGTGATGTGGACCCAAGTGGAAACCGGATCGGCCGTGACGTGGAAATACCCGTCTTGCATCCTGCGCGGTGCTGAAAGCCAGGGCGAGTTCTATTCCATCGCGATCACCAACAACTATCAGCAGGCCGATACCGGCACGAAAATGGTGCACTTGGGGCGCGATACGAAATCGCGCATCGTATCCAAAGGCATTAGCGCGGGTAAAGCGCAGAACACCTATCGTGGGCTTGTGTCGATGCACCCGAAGGCTAAGAACTCGCGCAACTATACGCAGTGTGACAGCTTGCTGATCGGTGATCAGTGCGGCGCGCACACCGTTCCGTATATCGAGGTGAAGAACAATTCGTCGCGTGTTGAACACGAGGCAACAACTTCGAAGGTGGACGAGGAGCAGATGTTCTATTGCCGCCAACGTGGCATGGATGAAGAAGAGGCCGTGGCCCTGATCGTTAACGGGTTTGCCAAAGAAGTATTGCAAGCCCTGCCGATGGAATTTGCCATGGAAGCTCAACAGCTTGTGGCGATTTCTCTGGAAGGGTCGGTGGGCTAACCATGGCGCAGCAGAGCAAAATGCGAACGGTTCGGGACGGCATCGAAGCCGCCATACCCTTTGTGTTCCCAACGCTCGGTGGGGTGTTTGGCGTTGTCTGGGTGAATTTGCATAAGATGGATCAGCTCAATCCGATGTATTGGATCGGGGGTGGGATCATTGTTGGTTTCATAGCAGCCCGCATTGCCACCAACCTGCTCACAAAACTTCGCTAAGACATTTGCGTAAAAGGAAATCCTTGAATGATCATCACAACAACCCCATCCGTCGAAGGTCATCCGATCAGCGCGTATCATGGCATTGTTACGGGTGAAGCAATTCTGGGGGCTAATATCTTCCGCGATTTGTTTGCGCAGGTGCGCGACATCGTTGGCGGGCGTTCCGGCGCATATGAAGTTGAACTTGGCAAAGCGCGCCGCACTGCGCTTGCAGAGATGGAAGACAAAGCGACCTCGATGGGCGCAAATGCAGTCGTAGGCGTGGACCTCGACTATGAAGTAATAAACAACATGTTGATGGTGTCGGCTTCGGGCACGGCTGTCACTGTTACGTAAGGACGATAAAATGCTTAAAATCAATAATCTACACGTCAAACTTGAAGAAGAAGACAAGCAAATCCTGAAAGGCGTTGACCTTGAGGTGCCTGCGGGCAAAGTGCATGCGATCATGGGGCCAAATGGCTCGGGTAAGTCGACATTGTCTTACGTTCTGTCAGGTCGCGACGGCTATGAAGTCACCGATGGCGACGCGACGTTGGATGGCGACGAGCTTTTGGACATGGAACCGGAAGAACGTGCCGCTGCTGGCCTGTTCCTTGCGTTCCAATATCCGGTGGAAATTCCCGGTGTTGGCAACATGACATTCCTGCGCACCGCGGTGAACGCTCAACGCAAAGCGCGCGGGGAAGAGGAAATGTCCGCTGCCGACTTCCTGAAGTTCATTCGTGCGAAAGCCAAAGATCTGAAGATCGACGCGGATATGCTGAAACGCCCCGTGAATGTCGGTTTCTCGGGTGGTGAGAAAAAACGTAATGAAATCCTACAGATGGCCATGCTTGAGCCCAAGATGTGCATCTTGGACGAAACGGATTCGGGTCTGGACGTGGATGCGATGAAGCTGGTGTCAGAAGGCGTGAATGCGCTGCGTGATGCAGGACGTTCGTTCCTTGTCATCACTCACTACCAGCGTCTTCTGGACCACATCAAACCTGACGTTGTGCATATCATGGCCAATGGTCGCATCGTGAAATCTGGCGGGCCAGAGCTGGCGCTTGAGGTCGAGAACAATGGCTACGCCGACATCCTGGCGGAGATCGACGCATGAGCACCGCTGTGAAAATGACTGCGGACGTGATCAACGCGGATCAGCGCCCAGCCTCGGGGGCTTGGGCGGCTGAGGCGCGCACGGATGCTGCAAACCGGCTTGCGATGATGGGTTTGCCCAAGCGCCAAGACGAGTATTGGAAATGGACCCGTCCGGACAGCCTGATTTCGGCGGCGCCGAGCGAGGCGGAAGTCTTTGACAGCCAAGGTGAATCCTTGGTGTTTCACGAGATTGATCGCCTGAAGCTGGTCTTCGTTGATGGCGTGTTTGATGCGGATGCGTCGGACGCCTTGGAAGGCGAAGGTCTTGAAATCGAACGCCTTTCGACGGCCGCTGAAAAGGACATTCACTGGGCCAAGGACCTGTATGGCGTTCTTGAGACCGCTGGACAAACACCCGTAAATCGTCCTTTGGCCGTCTTTAACACCGCAAAGGCCACGGATGGGGTTGTGATCCGTGCCACAGGGCAGGTTTCGCGTCCGGTGTCGTTGATCTATCGTCACGCCGACAAAGCGTCCGATGCGATCTTGCACCATGTTATTCGCGTGGAAGAAGGTGCAAACCTGACGCTTTTGGAAAACGGTGCTGCTGCTGCCCGGTTCAACCAAGTGACCGAGGTTGATATCGCGAAAGGCGCGCAGTTCCATCACGTTCGTGCGCAGGGTCGGGATCATGATCGTCAAGCTGTGACGCATCTCTTCACCCGCGTTGATGCCGAGGCCGTATTCAAAAGCTTCACAATGACTGTGAACGGCAAGTTGACCCGCAATGAATGCGTGATCGACATCATCGGTGACGAAGCCGTGGCACATGTGGCCGGGGCTGCATTGGGTGATGGGGCGGATAATGAATTCCATCACGATGATACTGTGTTCATCACGCATGACGCCGTGGCTTGCGAAAGCCGTCAGGTCTTCAAGAAGGTTCTGAAGAACGGCGCAAAGGGTGTGTTCCAAGGCAAAATCCTTGTGAAAGCCGACGCGCAGAAAACCGACGGCTATCAGAAATCACAGTCGCTTTTGCTGGATGACGATGCAAGTTTCCAAGCCAAACCAGAGCTTGAGATTTATGCCGATGACGTGATCTGCTCGCATGGGTCAACCACGGGTGCGATCGACGAAGAGGCATTGTTTTATCTGCAATCACGCGGAGTTCCGACTCCCGTTGCAACAGATCTTCTGGTCTTGGCTTTCCTTGCGGATGCCATTGAAGAGATCGAAGATGAAGACATCTCTGCCGAGGTTACCGGGCGTCTTGATGCTTGGCTAACCCGCCGCCGCGGCTGATAAGGAGCTAAGACGGTATGTCGGTTCTTCAGGATATGGTGAAAACCTATCGCAACCCGCGCGTGGTGTTTCGTCGCCGCGTCGGGGAAGAACCGCGAGAGGATCGCGCGCTTGCGGTTCTCTTGTTCGCCTGCGCATTGGTGTTTGCAGCACAAATGCCCCGTTTGGCGCGACAAGCGCATGAGACGGGCGAGGAGTTGAATGTCCTGTTGGGGGCATCGCTTCTGGCGTGGTTGTTCATAATGCCGTTGGTTCTCTATGCATTGGGAACGCTCAGCCATATGATCGCACGTCTGTTTGGCGGTAAAGGAAACACCTATTCAGCGCGCTTTGCGCTTTTTTGGGCGCTTCTTTGTGCCACACCACTTTGGCTTTTGTGGGGACTAGTGGCCGGCTTCATAGGTCAGGGTCTACAGCTTTCGATCGTCGGGCTTTTGGCCCTTGTGGTGTTCGTCCTGTTCTGGTCAATCAATCTGCGTGAAGCTGAAAGCGGCACGCCGAAATCAAGCAAGGCAGTGTGATGCAATTTACACCGGGATATCTGTTTGGAATGGCGCTTCAGACCGTGCCCGAGCCGCGCAAAGTCGCGCGGGATCTTTTTGCACTTGGTCTGAGCCGAGAATTTCTGTGGACAGCGCTGTTGTTGATGGTGGTTCTGGCCACCGCCATGAGTGTTGTTGCAGAGATCGTCTTTCCCATCGACGCTCAGCTGATGGGACCGATTTTGTCCAACCCGGCGACACTTGGGATGATCGAAGGCGTATTCATGTTCGGTTTGACCATCGCGATCTATGCGGTCGGGCGTATGATGGGCGGGCAGGGCAGTCTTGAGAATGCCATCATGACAATCGTCTGGATGGAGTTCATTTTCCTTGGCCTGCAAATCGCAACACTGCTTTTGACCGCAATTGCGCCGGCGATGGCGGCCCTTTTGATGTTTGCATCAGTCTTCTTTTTCTTCTGGGTACTCAGCCATTTCACCGCTGAAAACCACGGGTTCCAGTCAACAGGGCTTGTGTTCGTATCGATCCTGGCCTGCATGGTTCTGGCCGTGTTCGCTTTGTCTTTTGTATTGGTGCTCTTGGGTGTCGAACCCGTTCAACTGCCTGTCCAATGATTGGAAAACCAATGTATGACATCGAAAAAATTCGCGCCGATTTTCCGATCCTGTCGCGTGAGGTGAATGGCAAGCCGTTGACCTATCTGGACAACGGGGCGTCTGCGCAGAAACCGCAGGTGGTGATTGATGCAATCACCCGCGGATATGCGGAAGAGTATTCGAATGTGCATCGCGGATTGCACTACCTGTCAAACCTGTCGACCGAACGCTACGAGGCGGTTCGCGGGATCGTCGCGAAGTTCTTGAACGCCGGGTCCGAGGAGGAGATCATCTTTAACTCGGGCACGACAGAAGGCATCAACCTTGTGTCCTATGCGTGGGCCGCACCACGCATGAAGGCCGGGGACGAAATCATCCTGTCCACGATGGAGCATCACGCCAATATCGTACCATGGCACTTCCTGCGCGAACGCCAAGGGGTTGTCCTCAAGTGGATCGATCCCGAGGCTGATGGATCGCTGGACCCTGAAAAGGTTCTGGCAGCCATCACGGATCGCACCAAGCTGATCACGGTGACGCAATGCTCAAACGTTTTGGGCACGATTGTCGACGTGAAAGCCATTTGTAACGGTGCGCGCGACAAGGGCGTTCCGGTTATGGTGGATGGCTCACAAGGTGCCGTTCACATGCCAGTGGATGTGCAAGATCTCGGCTGCGATTTCTACGCCATCACGGGTCACAAGCTCTACGGTCCGTCCGGGTCCGGCGCGATCTACATCCGCGCGGATCGACAGGCCGAAATGCAGCCCTTTATGGGTGGCGGTGACATGATCAATGAGGTGTCGAAAGACACCGTGACCTATGCAAACCCTCCTTTGAAGTTTGAAGCGGGCACACCGGGCATTGTGCAAACCATCGGTATGGGCGCAGCGCTTGAATACCTGATGGATCTGGGGATGGAGAACGTCGCAGCGCATGAGGCGTCCCTTGCGACCTATGCGGCCGAACGTTTCGCTGGTCTGAACTGGGTGAATGTGCAAGGTCACGCGCCGGGCAAAGCAGCCATCTTCTCGCTCACGATGGAAGGGGCTGCGCATGCGCATGATATCTCGACCATTCTGGACAAGAAGGGGATCGCCGTGCGGGCAGGGCACCACTGTGCCAAGCCGTTGATGGAGCATATGGGCGTCGCAGCAACGGCGCGCGCGTCGTTCGGCCTGTATAACACCAAGGACGAGGTGGATCGGCTGATTGACGGGCTGGAGTTGTGCCACAAGCTGTTGGCTTAACGATTCAAGCTCGTCACTCGTCCGACTTGATCAAACCAAGACCGCGCAAGTAAATCCCGATCCCGCTTTCCAGCAGCTCTTCTGGGGGAAACGGGCTTTTCTGGCCGGGGCTGCCGCGACCGAACAATTCGACCACGCCGTGGCTCATGGCCCAGATATGTGCGCTGACCATGCGGGCCGGGGGGCGTTTGTCTTGTGGAATGTTTTCGGTCAGCTTAGACGCTGCTTTTTCCAGCACGCCCATCGCACGGTTTGCCACCATCGCCAGTTCGGGTGAGTGATTGACCGATATCCCGCTTTCAAACATCGAGATGTAGTGACCGGGATATTTGCGCGCAAACGCTAGGTACGCGCGCCCTGTGGCTTCAAAACTTGCTAGGGGGGATGGCTGGCCTTTGTCATAGGCGTATTCCATCAGGTCCGCGAAAATCTCATACCCTTGGCGCCCAGCCTCGGCGATCAGATCCTCGCGGCCTGCGAAGTGGCGATAGACCGCAGCGGGGGTAACACCCGCCTGCTTTGCAGCCTCGGACAGGGTAAACCCAGTTGGGCCCTTCTCTTCGATCAGGGCCAAGGCAGCATCTACCAAAGCCTGACGGAGGTTTCCGTGATGATAGCCGCGCTTAGGCATCGTCACCATCATTCCAAAGCTCAGGACCGCCACAGATTTTGTCATCAGGAGCGCTGGCGACATTGTTGTCTTTGCCTGCGTAATCGATGTCGTTCAGAACCACTTTCAAGGCGGCCAACCGGGCTCTTTTCTTGTCATCTGACCGGATTACCGTCCAAGGGGTGCGTTCGCGATGGGTGCGGTCAAAGGTTTCTTTGATAGCGTCGGAATAGGCGTCCCAGCGGTTCAGACCTTCCACATCAATCCAGCTGAGCTTCCATTGCTTCAATGGATCCTTCTCACGTGACAGAAAGCGGCGCAGCTGTTCGGCGCGCCCGACATTCAGCCAGATCTTTACGAAGTGAATGCCTTCGTCGGCCAACATGTCCTCGAACTCTGGCAGCTGGCGGAAAAAGGCTTCGCGTTGCTTGTCTTTACAGAACTCAAACACTTTCTCGACCACGCCGCGGTTATACCAACTGCGGTCAAACAAAACGATCTCGCCTTCTGTCGGCAAGTGTTTGATATAACGCTGAAAATACCATTCCCCGGCTTCGCGGTCGGACGGTTTTGAAAGCGCGACCACGCGTGCCACACGCGGGTTCAGGTTTTCGCGGAACCGTTTGATGGTGCCGCCTTTTCCAGCCGCGTCGCGCCCTTCAAATACAACAACAACGCGCTTCCCGGTCGCTTTGACATCCGCTTGTAGCTTCACAAGCTCAAGCTGCAATGCCTCGACCTCATCGGCATAGACATCTTTGTCGATCAGTTTTTTGTACGGATAGCTCTTGGACAGAATGTCTTTTTTCGATGCGCCATTTATGACGTCGCGCACAGCCTGAGGTGCAGTTTTACGAAAGAACTCTGAAATGGCTCCGTCAAATGGCAATGACATAGCAAACTCCTGATTTCACACCAATATGGGGGCGGCGAGCGCGTTTGGCAATCGGCTTAGACGCGACGATCCTTCACAGTCTGACCGATCTGATTGATGTCATATGGTGTGGTCATGTACATCTCGCTGATCCAGTTTTGATACAGAAGATGCGCGTGGCTTCGCCAGCGGTTCTCGGGCTTCTGGCTGGGGTCGTCATCCGGATAGTAGTTCATGGGCACGTTTATCGGCGCGCCCTTGGCAATATCGCGGTCGTATTCACCTTTAAGCGTCAGATCATCATACTCAAAATGATTGAAGATATAGAGCGCACGATGCGCTTTGTCTTCAATCAGACACGGACCAGTATCGTCTGACCCAAGCAGCGTTCTCAGGCCGGTGGCTGCGTCTACCTCGCCTTGCTTCATTTCGGTCCAGCGACTGACAGGAACCACGCAACTGTCAGAAAAACCACGTAAATACGGGGACGTGGGGTCGAGGTTCTTTTGCGGAAAGCACCCAAACGCCTTGGCATCCAGAATGTGTTTTCGCACGCCATGAAAGTAGTTAATCATCGCCATGCCCCCCCAACATACACCAAATGTCGAGTGCACATTGGTCTGGGTCCAATCCAGAATTTGGGTCAGTTCATCCCAATAGGTCACGTCTTCAAACGGCATGTGTTCGATCGGAGCACCCGTGATGATCAGACCGTCGAATTTCTGATCTTTGACGTCTTCCCAAGGTTGGTAATACGCACCGATATGCGCCTCGCTGGTGTTTTTCGATGTGTGTTCAGACGGACGGAGCAACGTCAATTCGATCTGAAGCGGATGCGATCCGATCAGGCGCGAGAACTGCGTTTCGGTCTCGATTTTCTTGGGCATCAGGTTCAAAAGCGCAATCCGCATGGGGCGGATGTCCTGTTTTGCGGCCTGATCCTCGGGCATGACCATCACGCCTTCGTCTTTCAGCACGTCTACAGCTGGCAGAGTCGAGGGGATCTTGATGGGCATGGAACCGGTCCTTTTTGGTTGGTGTAAGAAGTTTAAATGGGGAATGCCGTTTAGGCTTCAATGGCCGCCGCGATCATTCGATCGAAATCCTCGGACGATTTGATCTGTGCGACTTCGTGCGCGCAGAGTGTGACGCCATAGCGTGCCATGTGCTCATACAGGGGTTGCCGATGGGCAAGCGCCTGAGCATAGGTCCAGCGAATGAAGTCATCTGGGTCAAGATCATCTTCTTTGATGTTGAATTCACTTAGATATTCACTCCAAACACGTGCCAAAAACTCTGGTTGATACGCCATCGGTTTGGGGGCGCGGTCGAAGCGCTTGATCAGCTCTTGTGTATGAGCTTCATCACCTTTCAACCACACAAGAAGACAGTTGCGTGACAGTTCTTTAATCAGAGGATCCAGATCGCCCAGGGCAGCGTCAATCCATTCGCAAATAGATCCCCCGCTGTCACAAATGAAATTCGGATAGCCATAAATGCGCTCGGCTCGATCAATGAAATGCGCCGTGTCATTTAGCGCTGCAATCTCGGCTTGTTTGAACTGTTCTTGCCGACGTTGGTATTCCGTTATGGGAAGACCGCCTTTTTCAGGGCTTCCTGGCTTGCCCAGATAGCTGGCCACGGGGCTGAGATTGTCAAAACTGATCTTTGATGAGATGCGGATTGAATCCGACAACAGCAGTTCACGCAGAAACGGGACCTTCATCGCCTCGTCTTTGAAGTTATCGGCAATATGTTCGCCCATATAGCGCGTTCCGATCCGGTAATCGGCAGAGTAGTGGAACCAATCCCCCTGATCGCGCAGCAAGTTCGACAGATATGTTTTGCCTAAACCGGACATGCCAAAAAACAGCACGCGTTTGTGCGGTGCCTTTTGCCAGTCCTGAGCTGTTTGATAGATCATCTGCGACCTCGTTTCGTTCAGCCTTTGGTAAACGGCGTCGTAGAGCGGGTCAAACCCTTAGCGTCAAAAAGAAAACGCCCCGCACAGGGCAGGGCGTTTTCGATACATATTAAGCGTTAGATCAGAAGCCGATGCCGACGCTTACACCTACGCTAAGAGCGTCACCTTCGAAAGGTACGAGGCCAAGCACGGTTTTCTCGCTGAATTTGGTGTAGCGAACACCACCAGAGATCTTGAAGTTCTCATGTGTGTAAGTCGCACCAAGCCCGATGGAACGCGAAGCGCCTGCCGGAGCAAGGAAGGTGTCGCCTGTATCGGCGCCATCTTCATAGCCCAGCATCAGAGCAACCGACCAGTTGTCGTTCAGCTTGCGGCCAATGCCCAGCTCATAGCTGGTCACATCATCCACGAAGTTCACCCAGTTAACCGCACCCAGTGGGCTGACGGTATCCAACGAAATACCTTCATACTTGGCATGCCGGATCGAACCAAACAGCAGTGTGTTCTGCGCAATACCCGTCTGGAAGTCCAGATTGAAGGCTTCCGGCATGGAAACCGTACCAGCAGCCGGGGTCGTAATACCTGCTGGTATAAGCGGGTTAACTCCGGGTGGTACAGAATGTGTGCCAGTGAGCTCGTGATCGATGCCTGAGAAGTAGGTCAGAGCTACGCGCAAAGCGATGTCCGGCCGTTCGTAGGCAACGCCTGCTACACCACCCCATTCGGTGCTGCCTGAGGCATCCAGAAGACCAGATCCGGTCAGAACCTCGCCCGAAATCTTCTGGGCGAAGGCACCACCATGAACCGAGAAACCATTGCCCATTTCATAGCGCAGAATTCCGGTGATCTGTGAGCTTTTGATGTGAGCAAATCCGCCCGCGGCTGGTCCATCGATGTAATCGATATCCGCGCCGTAGGGCTGGTCCCAGATCAGCGCAAAGCTCAGCTTGTCGTTGAACTGTTGCTTGTACCCAAACGAGAAGGTCGAGAAGTCGGAGGCCGAAGTTGTTACACCAGCCGCTTCGCTGGTGATGTCTGGGCTGACGTTGGCAAAGCTGAACTTGAAGTAGTTGCCATCTTCAAAAAGCACTCCAATATCCTGGCCAGAACGGTCAATTCCCGCCTGTGCGCCTGTCGCCATTGCGGTTAGCGCTGCTGCGATTGTTAAGGTTTGTCTTTTCATGATTCCTCCCTGGGGTTTTCTTTGCCGCATCCTCCGAACGGCGTTAGGGAAAACGTATTTGTTGGGGTCTAATGTGGTCAATCTTTACTTTGGGTAATGTGACGTCAGGTCGTAATTTGGTTGCTCAAAGGTGTTGTTTCGACACGTTTGCTGGGAAATCACGTTCGTTTTCATGCCGTTGCCTGATCAGTTGCGTGTGCCATTTTCAGAGATTCGGATGCTCAGAATGTTGGCTGAAATGATGATTGCGCTTCCGATTAGAAGTGCCAACCCAACTGGTTCATCATAGAAAACAGAACCCGCCAACGCGATCAAAGGCAATCGTGTGAAGTCGATTGGGATTACGATGGATGCCGGGGCGAGTGAAAGCGCTTGTGTCAGGCAGGTATGTGCAAGCAAACCTGCGCAGCCGATCAACACCAGCCAGAGCACATTAGCGCCGTGTGGTAGTGAGATTGAGCCGTCTACCCCAGAGGAAACCAACCCAAAAACCAATTGCATCGAGGTCAGCCAGAACAAGATCGAAAGGGTGGTCTGGGTTCGGGTCAATCTGCGGGTGAATACCGCGGTCAGCGCAAAGCAGATGGCAGCGAGGGCCGCCGATATCGTTCCTGTGGATGTTGAAGGCTCGGATAGTGTTGGTGCGACTATGATAATGATGCCAATAAAACCACTTATGACGCAGAGGATCTGACTTGTTTTAAGACGTTCCCCCAAAAGCACCGGTGCCAAAAATACGACCCAAAGCGGCGAGGTGAATTCAAGTGCAAACACTTGTGCCAAGGGGATCAGGGTAAGAGCGAAGAACCATAAGTTCTGTCCCGCAAAATGCGCCATATTTCGAACAAAGTGCAATCCAAACTGGTGTCGGGATATATGATGCCAACGACCACTTAGCGTCAGTACACAAAGGATAATGCACAGCCCCACGAGAGACCGATACATCATCAGTTCGAATGTATCGAGTTGAGTGCTTACAGCCCGCCCAGCAATGGCCATGATCGAAAATGAGGCAATCGCTCCGGTCATCCAAATCGCAGCACGACTGACGGGTGTCACGGATCAACCTCGTCGACACTGTAGTGTCTTGGGATTCCAGCTGTGATGGTCGCCCAGAGCGAGGCTTTCATGCGCGTCTGGTGCGCGTCAAAGGACACGCGATCCGTAAACCGTTCTGACACGTTAAAGCGCCCGTGGGTATCTGGGTCTTCTTCCACATTAAAAGAAAGGCAACCCGGTTCAGCCCGGGTCAACGCGATATGATCGGGCAGGGCGGTGCGCACAGCCTCGAGACGTTCAGCGGGCACATCGACATAGCCCGTCAGCACAATGTTTGGTTCCATGGTCATTTCCAAGGGCTATCAACCGCTACATCAAAAGGCGAGAAAGAAAAAACGCCGCTCCACTTGGACGGCGTTTCTTGGAAACTCTATTGGGTCATTCCTGCTCAGTAGTAACGTTGTTTTTATTTGGATCAATATCAAGTACTTATCGTAACTTCATGGTGAGTGTGCAATCCGCCAATCACTTTGCAGGTTTTTTCTACGCATGTGCAACTATTGCAATTCGATAGTTTGCGCAGGCAGCACTTACACACAATAAGACGAAGAACGTGCTTAACCCACACACATTTGGTTCGACAATACTGAAGTGGTCCGGCCCAATATAAGGAAACGGAGGATCAGTCGAACCACTCACTCATTAAAGTTTGGCAGCTTTAAACGTTTAGCAGGGTTACCAATTACGGTAATACCTTCTCTCACTGAAGATAAAACCACAGAACCAGAACCTACAGTGGAATCCCTTCTTACTTTCAGCCCTTGTCTGATTGTAGAACTAGAGCCTATTTGCACTCCTTCATGAATTGAGACAGCGCCACCGATTTGCACTCCTGGATTCACTTGGATGTAACTGTCAAATATTGCGTCATGTCCAATACCAACCATAAAATTAACGTAAACATGATTGGCAAATTGGACATTTGAGCCAATAACGCTATTTGGCGATATAATGACGCCTTCGCTGTCGCTATCATTAATGTTTGTGGCGCTAACAACAGATGAGTGAACTAGGTTTGGAAATTCAAAACCTAAGTTCTTCAACCTTTCAGACACTACTCGCTTAGCGCTTGGACTACCAATTGCAAGAACAGCATGTCTAGTTCCTACACTTTCGGGAGTAACTTCACTTCCAAAAAATTCACCACGTAAAGAAAAATCGTCAAACTCATTTGGATTAGTCGAAGAAAATCCAACTATGTTTACTTCATTTGAGAAAAAGGAAGAAAACTCACGAGCAAGCCCCCCAGTACCAATTACCAGAACATCCATCTCTAAGCTTTCTTAAATCTGTGTCCGACACTTACGGATGCTACCCTTATGCGCTTTGGCATCATGTGATTAGGTAACTGTTCACTTAAAAACGTCTTTAAGCCTGCCTTATCAACATCATGATTAGCTGCAGATTGGACTGTTAACTCAACGTGCTGTCCAGTGATCGGATTTGGCTTCGCCTCAACTTTTGCAAGCTCAACATATTCGTATTGCAGCGCAAACCTCTCAACTTCCGAGGCCATAAACTTCAGGCCACCGACGTTTATCACTTCACTAGTGCGGCCAGTTACTTTGTAAAAACCATCGCGTTCTTCGACAATGTCTTTGGTGTTATACCAACCTTCTTCGTCGAAGGGGCTGTCAGCATTCAGATAGCCAAGCATTCTAGTTTCAGAGCGGATCTCTAAGACGTTATCAACAACTCGTGTCTCAACTCCTTCACCACCAACTTTCATGAATAAGCTATTACGCGCTTCGCTTTTCACGCGAACAATACCCAGCTCAGACATACCAAACGTTTGTCTAAAGTCGACATTCGGCAACAGTTCGCACAGTGCATCTAAAGTAGGCTGATCCATGCGCTCAGTTCCGTAGGTAATGATGCTTAATGTATTTGGAACACTATCTGGGATTAACCCACTCATTAACATCATACGCAGAAATGTGGGCGTCGTCGGTAGCACTTCAATTTCGTGTTCAGCACATGTGGCCAATATATCTTCTACACTACGTGACTTTGGAGCTACGACTGTACCCTTATTGAAAAGAGTATGTAGCAGAGTATTCAACCCACCGATGTGATCAAATAACAGAAAGTTAATCGTTTTTAGCGTTGGACGTGGTGTTTCAAAACGTTGCATGAAAAGTGTCAAGTCATGCAATATAGCTTTTGGACGTCCAGTAGTTCCTGTTGAAAATAGAACTAAGCCAGCGTGTTCTTTCGATCTAAGGGACTCAATAATTTCATGTTTTAGGTTATGATTTATGCGCTTAATTTCATCGCCTTCGATCACAACATCAACTAAAGCTGACTTGAAGAAGTACTCGTGCTGAGCTCTCGTATCAGCTGTTAATGGAACCAAAATTACATTCTTATCAATCAGCTGTAACAGTGTCAGAATAGATTGAGGATCAAAGTCCCCAATCAAAGCAACAACATCACCACTATTAACTTCAGACAAATCAACTGACTTTTGTTCTGCGACTTCACTGAACAGCAATGATCCAGTTGAGTGAACTAGGAATGGATACTCGATACCGCGCCAGCGATCCGTAAGTTTCTCTAAAATATTCATTAGACACCGCCTACATTCAACACTTGTCCACTTAGCGATGCTGCTTTCGCATCAATTAGGAGTTCTACAAGATCGCATACATCCGACTTTTGGAACTGCTTAGGAATGACCTGTTGAGATGTTATTTTTTCGATCTGGGTATCCGTGATACCTCTTAACAAATCAGTACGTATAGGTCCTGGAGCAATGCAGTTTACTCTTACATTGAAGTCAGCCATCTCTCTTGCGAATGTCCGAGAAAACGATTCAACACCAGCTTTTGAAGCTGCGTACACAGACTCTCCCTTTAAGGCTAATGCAACAGCAATTGTAGAGAAGTTGATAAAGCTACCATGCTTTTGACGCAGCATTATTGGAGCAAACAGCTGACAACAATAAATAGTTCCCACTAGATTTGTCTGTATCAACTTCTGAACGGTAGATTCATCCGTTGTGACAGCCATGTTCATTGAAGCCACGCCAGCAGCATTAATAAATGCTTTAACTGGCTTTTTCATGCGCTTCACTTCTTTTGATGCGTTCTTTACAGAAGCATAATCGCTAACATCACATTCAATGGCATCAATACCCATTTCGCTTGTGTTGCGAGCGAGCCCTAGTACCTCTTCACCTCTCCCAATAAGACGCTCAGCTATCGCTTGCCCCAACCCTCGACTGGCTCCGGTAACAATAATCACTTAAGCCTCCGACTGGTTTGCAAACTCTTCTGCAAGTGCAGACACACTGCGGAACATGCTTCGTGATTTCGACATAGTGGCGTCTGATGTCCAGTCGAATTCAAACTCATTCTCATCCGCTAAATCTTCAAGCGCAAGGCAAACCTCTACCAACTTCATCGAATCAAGTAGTGACTCGCCCCCAATTAATTGCATGTCTTCAGAGATTTTAGCTTTACCATCTAACGCATCGTTGATGGCAGATATGACGATTTCTTTCGCTTGCTCGATATTCACTGTTTTTTCCGTCCCTTAGCTAGAGCACCTTTCAGCATCCCAGCAGTAAAGCCAAACTCTTTATAATGACGCTTTACTTCTTTGAGTGCGTTCGCACGTTCGATCTTTTTTGCTTCAACCAAATGCTGCTAAAATTGCTTCCATTTCATCTCACACCACTGTCAGGTAAGTGTCAGTCATACATTATAAATTTGTTAAAAGGATGAACAGCACGTTTTTCTACCTCTGCTGTAACCAGTTGTATTGTGGTAGAAAGTATCGACACAACGCCTCGCTATGCCAGCTAGACGTTGTGTTAAGCAAATAGCCAAGCAGCTACAAACCGTGCACTTTTGACTGGTTTACAGTGTTTATCGCTGTCGTTTTGTTAAGTTGGTAACTGAGGTTGCGGACGAACAGGTGTGAAGTTTGTACGTTCTGTGTCTTTTGGTGTCGTCTGCTGTCGCGTTTGCCGTTTTATTTCTTCGTCTTAGGCACAGCTAGGGTACGTGTCACAGTCCTTGTTTCTGGTTTTGCCATTTTCTTAGCAAGTGCTGTTATACTGCTGCTTGTGCCTGGCATCCAATTCCTAATCTCTGAGTTACTACGAGTTTCAGTAGTCACACGTTTGTGCAACATTTTGTGTAACTGTATGAAAAAAAGACTAGGAAAACCAACGATTGGCTTTCACTTATGAAAGTAAGATGTAAGTCATTATAAACAATAATAACAATGACTTACACTATATGAGTTACTCCCACTCGATTGTACCCGGCGGCTTCGATGTGACATCATAAGTGACGCGGTTGATGCCCTTTACCTCGTTGATGATACGCGTGGCTGTTTCACCGAGGAATTCATGGCTGAACGGGTAATAGTCCGCTGTCATCCCATCGACCGAGTTTACGGCCCGCAGCGCACAAGCGTAGTCATAAGTCCGTCCGTCTCCCATGACACCCACGGTACGAACGGGAAGGATGGCTACGAAGGCCTGCCAAATCTCGTCGTAAAGCCCATGCTTGCGGATCTGGTCGATATAGACCGCATCCGCCTCGCGTAGGATATCCAGCTTGGCGCGGGTGATCTCTCCGGGGCAGCGGATCGCAAGACCTGGTCCGGGGAAGGGGTGGCGACCAATGAAGCTTTGCGGAAGGCCAAGTTCGCGACCCAGCGCGCGCACTTCGTCTTTGAACAACTCGCGCAGCGGTTCGACCAGCTTCAGACCCATCTTCTCGGGCAGGCCACCTACATTGTGGTGCGATTTGATCGTGACCGATGGACCGCCAGAAAAACTAACTGATTCAATGACATCGGGATAGAGTGTGCCTTGGGCAAGGAACTCAGCACCGTCAATGGTGTCCGCATGTTTCTGGAACACGTCGATGAACAGCTTGCCGATGATCTTGCGTTTGGTTTCCGGGTCAGATTGCCCGTCCAGTTCGCCCAGGAATAGTTCTTGTTCGTCTGCGTGGATCAGACGCATGTTGTAGTGGTCCCGGAACATGGTGACGACTTCTTCAGCCTCACCCTTGCGCAGCAAACCGTGGTCAACAAACACGCAGGTCAGCTGGTCGCCGATGGCTTCGTGGATTAGAACGGCCGCGACCGAGCTGTCGACGCCGCCGGATAGGCCACAGATAACCTGCCTATCGCCGACCTGTTCGCGGATTACGCGGATGGCTTCTTCGCGATAGGCACCCATGGTCCAATCGCCCTTGAAGCCCGCCACCTTTACGAACTGCTCATAAAGCTTCGCGCCGTTCGGTGTGTGGTGCACTTCGGGATGGAACTGAACCGCATAGAAGTGACGTTTCACGTCTGCTGTGATGGCAAATGGCGCGTTGGGAGAGGTTCCATAAACCTCAAATCCCGGAGCAATTTCAGAGACATGGTCGCCGTGGCTCATCCAGACCTGTTCGTCGCCGTCTTCGAACCAACCGTCCAGCAAATCCAACTTGGCTTTGGGGGTTACGTAGGCGCGTCCGAACTCGGCAGTGCCGTGGCCGCTTTCCACTTTGCCGCCCAATTGCGTCATCATCGTCTGCTGGCCATAGCAAATGCCCAAAATGGGCACGCCATAGTCAAAGATTTCCTGGGGTGCACGCGGAGACCCTTCACGAGTTACACTGTCGGGCCCGCCCGAGAAGATCACCGCTTTCGGTGCCATCTCGCGCACGAAGTCCATCGTGACGTTCTGATAGGGGTGGATTTCACAATAGACGTTCAGTTCGCGTAAGCGGCGCGCAATCAGCTGCGTCACCTGGCTTCCGAAGTCGATAATAAGAAGGCGGTCGTGGCTCTGATCTGTCATGTTGATCGCTTAGGGCAGGGGAAAGCGTTTCGCAAGTCCCAAGCCGACTTGGATGGCAGTAAATGAGCACGCAATGGCAATTGCCGGTCGATTTTCGGCGGAAAAGCTGGGAATGACCGATAGCAGCGCCAAGTTTGTCGCAATTATCCGGGCCTTGGTGTGATATGCGCTTCGTGCTGGCTTGAAGGACAAACACAACCTATCAGCAGGAGCCATCACTTTGGACATGGCCGCCGTAAATCTGACGGTGCCGTCATATTGGGTGCACTGGTCAGTCATTGCTGTTGAAGTTTCGTTTATGGGTTTCGTACCGGCCCAAGCACGAAAGCAAGGTTCAATCGCCTCTTATTCATAAATTAGCGTTTCACGGTTTGGCGCTTGTTTCCAATGACGCGTCCGAGAAAGAAGAGAACACCACGCTCGAGGTTCTGGTCAACGTGGAAGACAACAGCGATAGCCGGATCAAGACCGCTGTTGCCCCTTTGATGTTGGACGCAAATATCAGATCCCTGTCTTGGGAAGCCGCTAACGACGATTAATGCGACAGGACAAAGGCCTCAAATTCATCAATCTGGCCTGAATGTCGTTTTTGCCTCTGCAAGGCCGCTTCGGGGCAGATTTGCGACAGCGCCTGACCTATCTAAGAAGCAACAGGACAAATTGGAGGTTTCCCATGGCCGAGGCTCGAACACGCCGCCGTGGTGGCGGGGGTGCTGCCCGTCGCGCAGAACGCACTGCTGTCAAAATTGAATGTGAAAAGTTCATCACGCGCAATATTCCGAATCTCGATATCCTCAATGAAGAGGCAATGGAGATCATCGAATACAACGCTGAAACAGTGCTGGAAGAGATCGGCGTTAATTTCGTCGAAAACCCTGTCGCACTTGAGCGTTGGAAAGATGCTGGGGCCGACGTGGATGGCGAACGTGTACGCATTCCACGTGGGCTGGCGCGAGAGCTTTGTAAAACGGCTCCGTCAACTTACACCCAGCACGCGCGCAATCCAGAGCGGAGCGTCGAGATTGGCGGTAAAAGCCTTGTGCTGGCGCCGGTCTATGGCCCGCCCTTCGTAAGAGATGCAGAAGGCGGTCGTCGTTACGCCACGATCGAAGACTTCCGCAACTTTGTGCGCTTGGGATACATGTCGCGCTATCTGCATCACTCAGGCGGCACCGTTTGCGAGCCGACAGATGTGCCGGTGAACAAGCGTCACCTTGATATGCTGCACGCCCACATGACCCTGTCTGATAAGCCCTACATGGGGTCGGTCACCGCGCCTGAGCGCGCACAAGACAGTGTTGAGATGAGCGAAATTCTTTTTGGTAAGGAATTTGTGCAGCAAAACACCGTGATGACGTCCCTTATCAACATCAACTCGCCCATGCAGTTTGATGACGTGATGATGGGTGCGATGGAGGTGTTTGCTGAAAACAATCAAGCCTCGATTATCTCGCCTTTCATCGTGGGTGGTGCAATGGCACCTGTATCGATCGCCGGAACGCTGACGCAGGTTCTGGCCGAGGTTCTGGCAGGTGTGGCCTATAGCCAGCTGGTGCGCAAAGGTGCGCCGGTTGTGGCAGGTACTTTCGTAAGCTCGATTGATATGAACTCGGGCGCACCTACTTTCGGTACACCGGAAGCCGCCAACGTGACTTATGGGGCAGGGCAGCTGTTCCGCCGTTTGGGTTTGCCATACCGTTCAGCCGGGTCTTTCAACGGATCAAAGCTGCCGGATGCTCAGGCCGCTTACGAGACTGCGAACAGCCTGAACACCGGGCTTTTGTCGGGCGTAAACTTCATGTTGCACTCTGCTGGTTGGCTGGAAGGCGGACTGGTCGCGTCTTTCGAGAAGTTCGTGATGGATGCGGACCAATTGGGCGTGTTGCACGGAATTGCCAAGGGCGTTGAAGCCGATGCCAATGCGCAAGCAATGGATGCCATCCGTGAAGTTGGACCTGGCGGGCATTACCTTGGGTGCGAACACACTCAGAAGAACTTCAAATCAGCCTTTTGGCGGTCCGAACTTCTGGACTACAAGCCTTACGAGACTTGGGAAGAAGAAGGCGGGCGTGACACGCAAGCGCTGGCCACCGAAAAGGTCAAGAAGATGTTGTCTGACTATCAGGAACCAACATTGGATCCCGGCATCGCAGAGGGTCTGAAAGACTATATCGCAGAAAAGAAATCTTCGATGCCGGACGCTTTCACCTAAGCTGTTGCGCGTTCAGAATGATTAACGATCTGGAAAGGGGGCTTAACGGCCCCCTTTCCTTTTTGCCTATTCGTGAACGAAATTTAGATCCTAGTTGTGGATCGTGGCAGCAATTGAAGTTCAGCCAAAAGGGCAATCAAAACTTCGACATGACGCGCACAGGAATATGACGCATCCCCCGATTTTCGCGTGTCTTCCAGATGTGCTTCGGTGGCAAGCAACCCATCAACGGCCTGTGATGGCGATGGCGTGGAGTTGGTTTTCATAAGCTTTTTCAAATCCTTGTCTCGATTGTAGTCGCTCAACCCAAACCGAGCAGCGCGCACAAGTAGACGGGGGCGGCGCAGGGTTTTCAGGATGTCGGTTGTGCTTGTCATGGAAGCCTCGCTGTTGTGATTCCATGCCATCATGACTCAACCTGAAGGGGTGTTGCGCCGATCCATGTCGCCGTACGCAGGCATTAATAGTTGTTATGAATTTAGAAACTAGTGTTGAGGAGTAATGACTTAGTTAACGAACCGGTAACCATAAATGGATAGGCCAGTTCGGCTTTAAAACAACTGCGGACTGAGCCTTTGGGGCGGCGTAGGTCTGGGGTTGGAATTAGGAAGGGGCGTAGATGCAAAACACGATTGCTACCGAGATTGACTGCAAATCCATTATGAATTGGTTGCCAAATGAGGTGCAGACTTATCTGAAACACACTGAAGAAGGTGAATCCATCCGGGCGATTGCCCGGCGGATGGGGGTGCACGCATCTACGGTTCTTCGGCAGGTGCGAAAAACGGAAGCGCGTCGAGAAGATCCTTTGGTGGATTCCTTACTGTCGCGCTTGGGTGGTGAACTGCAAGACAGCTCGGACGACTCGATCTCGTTCTCATTTGAGGATGCGAATGATGATCCGATGACACCTTATCTAACGCGTGTCTTACGGTCGCTGTTGGCCGCTAATACCAGTTTGGTTGTGGGCAAAGGTGTCGACACTGCCGTGGTGCTCAGGACGATGCCAGATGCGGACCCTGTGGCCGTCGCAAAAGCACCTGTAGGCGTGGTTGAACTGTTAGCGTTGCTTGAGTGGATCAAGGGCGACGACAAAGGCCGCGTTGCGCGGTATCAGATTACAACGGCTGGGCGGCAAGCCTTAAACAAGCTGCTGGCCCAACAGGAATCGCGGGCAACGGGGTTTGCTGAAAGCCAGTCTTCGTTCCTGGCTGCGGGTTGTGGTGTTTCTGGACCTGCCAAAACTGGTGGTCAGGAAAATGGTGCTCGAGCGAAACAGCGCAAGCCTAGATCAGCAGGTTCAGAGACCCCTGTGCGTGTTCTGGCGAGAAAACGCGGGAAAGACAGTCCTTATCTTGGATCGGATCTAGTTTTAGCAGCAGAGCGGTTAAACCGTGACTTTGCTTTAGGGCAGTTTGAGCATTCACAGACAAATGGGAACTGGTCAAACTGGATGCGCGAAGGGGGGGAAGCCATGCTCCACGGGTCTTCGGATCACAAGTCCGACCGTAAGCTGGATGCACAGCGCAGGTTCGCTGACGCGGTCAAGTCAATCGGGCCGGAGTTGGCCGAGCTGGCAGTCGCGGTCTGTTGCCATGAAAAGGGTATGGAGCGTGTCGAACGGGAAATGTCCATGCCAGCGCGTTCGGGCAAGTATATGCTTCGAATTGCCCTTAAGTATCTGGCGCGTCACTATAAAAAACAGCCCGGCGTAGATCACGAACTGATCTATTGATGATCATATGAGAAGGGGAGTCGTGACGAACCGAATGTCGATTCCCGGACAGGACTGAGTGATCTCATTTGAGATGATCTTTGGATTTGGAATGTCCGGGACCAGAACATAATAAGGTCCCTTGAAACCTGAACCGACCAGCCTTTGACTGACCTCGAGACAGTCGAGCGTGTCACAAATGAACAGCGAAACGACGACATCAAAATCAAGGTCCGAAATCTGCTTTGTACTAAGGCGTGCGAAGACGCTACAGGCCATGAAAACTTCGCGGCCTGATGCATCATACAAATCGGCCAACTCGCGCGTTGTACCGAGAAACAAGATCGTTTGTTCCGACTGCACTGCCTGCTTCATTCCCAGATCGAAGAAAGGGGCGGATTCTTTGTGTTGAATTTTCACCCCGGTACGCCCGGTTATCACCATAAGGGTTAATGATGAAGAGGCAATGCAACCTGTGCGAATAAAATCTTGAATTGACCCAAGACTTGCTAGACGTCATGTCTTGCGTGACGACGAGAAGACTTGAGTATATCGGAAGGCAAGGTTGGCAATGGTTGCGCACAGTATTCTGGATGCATTGCCCATCGCGGCGATTTTCATAGGCGAAGACAGCCGAATTCGTTCGTCAAATGCCAAAGCTCAGTCACTTTTGAATATGGAGCTTGATGGGCGTCACTATGTGACAGCTCTGCGCCAGCCCTCACTGATGGATCATATCGAGAAATCCATGTCGGACGGGCAGGCGGGGCAGGTGGGCTTCATCATTACTGAAGCCGGTCAGGAAGTGGTTTATGAGGTTCACTTGGATCGTGTGGTCACGGGCAAGGCAAGTGAAGACGGTGTGCTTTTGACCTTCATGGATGTGAAGTCGCAAGAAGAAGCCGGTCAGATGCGGTCGGATTTTGTCGCAAATGTCAGTCATGAATTGCGCACACCACTTACAGCATTAACCGGGTTCATTGAGACGTTGCGCGGCCCCGCACGCAACGATGAAGAAGCGCGTGATCGGTTCCTTGGTATCATGGAGGCCGAAGGTAAGCGCATGAACAGGTTGGTGGCTGATCTGTTGTCGCTGAGCCGCGTTGAGGACATGGTTCGAATGCGCCCAAAAGACCACGTCGATGTCTGCGCCATTCTGCAATCTGTGAACAATGCCTTGTCGCAAACGGCGGCAGCACGCGATGTTACGGTCACGATTGAATCTAAGATTGAGACGCCGGTTTTGATTGCTGGCGATCTGGACCAGTTGGCTCAGGTGTTCACAAATTTGATCGAGAATGCCATCAAATATGGCCAAAAGGGTGGTCAGGTGACAGCGACGGTGTCGCGTGTCGATATGCTGCCCGCATTCAAAGGCCCTGCCATTTGTATCACGATCCAAGATGATGGCCCTGGCATTGAAGAATACCATCTGTCCCGTTTGACCGAACGTTTCTATCGGGTCGACAGTCACCGGTCACGTGAATTGGGTGGAACAGGTCTGGGACTTGCCATTGTAAAGCACATCATCAACCGACATCGTGGACGTCTGCGTATCGAAAGCTCGGTGGGTGAAGGCAGTAGGTTTTCGGTTCTGTTGCGTGATGATCTACAAAGTTCAGAATGATGGCGCCGTTAACTATTTCACGACGTTAACTACGGATTCAGCCCATAACGGCGAAATTGTCATACTCCTGTTACACAACTTTCACAAAAGCTTTGATCAGTGGCTTTAGGAGGGCGTCATGTCGTCCACGGACGTCACAATGATTAAACAGGAGATATCCATGTCCTTCGTGAAACTGACCGCCTCAACTCTGGCGATCGCTGCCGTTTCCGCCACCGCTGCTACTGCCCGTGATCAGGTGCAGGTTGCTGGTTCCTCAACCGTTCTGCCTTATGCTTCGATCGTTGCTGAAGCCTTTGGTGAAAACTTTGATTTCCCGACCCCCGTTGTTGAATCAGGCGGCTCTTCAGCCGGTCTGAAACGCTTCTGTGAAGGTGTTGGCGAAAACACCATCGACGTGGCCAACGCTTCGCGGGCCATCAAGGACAAAGAAATCAAGGCCTGTGCCGAAGCTGGCGTGACCGACATCGTCGAAGTTCGCATCGGCTATGATGGCATCGTCTTTGCATCGCAAATCGAAGGCCCCGGCTTCGACGCATTTGAACCCGCAGACATCTATAACGCCTTGGGCGCTCAGGTTGTGGTTGATGGCCAGTTGGTCGACAACAACTTTAACCAGTGGGCTGACGTCAACGCCAACCTGCCGGCTGTAGACATCGCTGCCTTCATCCCCGGAACCAAGCACGGCACCCGTGAAGTGTTCGAAGTGAAGGTTATGGAAGCTGGTTGTAAAGCCACTGGCGCATATGACGTCTTCCTGGCCGCTGCCGAAGGCGACAGCGACAAGGCAAAATCCAAAGCCGCCAAGAAGATGTGCTACAAAGTGCGCACCGATGGCAAATCGGTTGATATCGACGGCGACTACACCGAGACTTTGGCCTCGATCGACGCCAATAAAGACGGCATCGGCATCTTCGGCCTGGCGTTCTACGAGAACAACACCGACAAGCTGAACGTGGCCACCATGTCTGGCGTTTCACCTTCGACGGAAACCATCTCGACAGGCGAATATCCGGTATCGCGTCCGCTGTATTTCTACATCAAGAAAGCACATATCGGCGTGATCCCCGGCCTGAAAGAATTTGCTGAATTCTTCATCTCGGATGAGATCGCTGGCCCGGACGGACCGCTGTCGGAATATGGTCTGGTTGCTGACCCGGAACTGGCGGCCACACAGGCTTTGGTTGCTGCGGAAGACGTGCTGACCAACTAAGACAAACAGGTGGCGCGGGGTTGATTGCCCCGCGCCGCTTTCCCATTCCGTGGGTCGGGACAAAGCCCCACATCTTTGCTGCAAGAGCTGTCAATGTCTGCATTCTGGCTACTTATGATCATCCTGGCGCTGTCCGCCGTCGGATTCATTCTGGGACGAAGCCGCGCCTTATCCTCAGTCAAAGGGGATCGCCGACTTCTTCATTCGCTTCCGAATTACTATGGGTTCAACGTCGCTATGCTGGCGTTTGTGCCGGCTGTTTTGGTGCTTGGCATGTGGGTGATCATTCAGCCGATGTTGATCAGCTCACAGGTCTCGACGCAAATTCCTTCGACGCTTTATGAAGACGCAGGTCAGTTGAACCTGATTATGAGCGACGTAAAGCGTGTGGCAGAGGGTTTGAACGTGGCCGTCGCGCAAGGTGTGATGACTGCAAAAGAGGCTACCCAACTGAGCACCGAAACAACTGACATTCGCGCCCTGTTGGGACAGGTTGGTGTGGCGCTTGGGGGCGATGTTGACCCATCGGTCCTGCAAGCCGCGCAAGAGATGCGTGGCAAGACCGACAGTGGCAACCTGTTCATGACAATTGCTATTTTGGTGGTCGCGGCGGCTGGATTTGTCGCCGCCATGATGATGACACGCGGAGATTTCCGTGCCCGCAACGCGGTTGAGGGTGGGGTGAAAGCCTTGCTGATCGGCGCGGCCTCGATCGCGATCTTAACCACCATTGGCATTGTTCTTTCACTGATCTTCAACACGATTACGTTTTTCGGAATGTTCCCTGCAGGTGACTTCCTGTTTGGCCTGACCTGGTCGCCAGAAGGGCGCGGCGGGTCCGAGCATCTGGGTATTCTGCCGCTGCTATGGGGCACGATCTACATCTCGATCGTGGCGCTTTTGGTGGCGGTGCCCATTGGGTTGTTTGCGGCAATTTACCTGTCTGAATACGCCAACAACGCCACACGCGCTTTTGCCAAACCACTGCTTGAGGTTTTGGCCGGGATCCCCACCATTGTTTACGGCCTTTTCGCGCTGACTGTTGTTGGTCCACTATTGGTCAATTTCTTTGGGGCAGATGGGCTTGGCTGGATGCAAGGCGCACGGTCGGTTGTGACAGCCGGTCTTGTGATGGGCATCATGTTGATCCCGTTTGTGTCGTCTTTGTCCGATGACATCATCAACGCCGTGCCGCAGGCCATGCGCGATGGATCTTATGGGCTGGGCGCGACGCAATCGGAAACCGTAAAACAAGTGGTTCTGCCCGCCGCTCTGCCGGGTATCGTGGGGGCCATCCTGCTGGCTGCCTCGCGCGCCATTGGCGAGACGATGATCGTTGTCATGGGGGCAGGGGCCGCAGCCCGGCTTGACCTGAACCCGTTTGAAGCCATGACCACTGTCACCGCGAAAATCGTCAGCCAGCTGACCGGTGACAGCGACTTTGCAAGCCCCGAAGCCCTTGTGGCCTTTGCGCTTGGCATGACGCTGTTTCTTCTGACACTCGGCCTGAACGTCCTTGCGCTCTACATCGTGCGCAAATATCGGGAGCAATACGAATGAGCGATACAAGCCTTAAGAGCGGTCCTGATACAGGCATGCCGTCGACCAGAACCTCGATCCTGTCGTTAGATCAGCGCACCAAGAAAAGAAATGCGGCCGAGACCCGCTTTCGCGCCTACGGTATTGCAGCGATTGCAGTGGGACTGGTGTTTCTTGTGGTTCTGATCACCTCGATCTTCTTCAAGGGGATCGGTGCGTTTCAGCAAACATTTATCACACTGGATGTGGAACTTCTGGAAAGCAAACTGGACAAAACCGGCGAGCGTGACATTGAGAAGATCAAGAAGGTCACGACCTTTGGTTACAACCCGCTGATTGAGAACGCGCTGAAATCTGCCATGGCTGACGCGGGTGTCGAAAACCCCTTCGCCAAAGGCAAAGATCTGCGCAAGATGCTCAGCTCGGGCGCGGCAGCCGACCTGCGTCGCTTCGTGATCGCGAACCCTGACCGGATCGGTGACACGGTTCAGTTCCGCCTTCTGGCTTCGTCCCGCGTGGATGGGTATCTGAAGGGACGTGTAAGCCGGGAAAGCCTTGCCCGCGATAAGAACCTGACGCCTGTGCATTTGGATGTTGTGGATCAACTTCGGGAAAACAGTGTTGTATACAAGGGTTTCAATCTTAGCTTCATCACAGGCGCGGACGCCTCTGAAAGCCGACCAGAGCAAGCCGGGATTGGCGTGTCTATTCTGGGCAGCTTGTACATGATGCTGGTGGTCTTGGCCTGTGCCTTGCCCATTGGGGTCGCGGCCTCGATCTATCTTGAAGAATTTGCCCCTCAGAACTGGTTCTCGGACCTGATTGAGGTGAATATCTCAAACCTTGCGGCTGTGCCGTCCATCGTGTTCGGTATTCTTGGTTTGGCAGTGTTCATCCAGTTTGCGCACCTTCCGCAATCGGCCCCGCTGGTGGGTGGTCTGGTGCTGACACTTATGACATTGCCAACGATCATCATCTCAACCCGCGCGTCGTTGAAATCGGTGCCGCCTTCCATCCGTGAGGCTGCATTTGGGATCGGCGCGTCCAAGATGCAGACAGTGTTTCACCACGTGCTGCCCTTGGCCATGCCGGGCATCCTGACGGGCACCATCATCGGACTTGCGCAGGCGCTTGGGGAAACCGCGCCGCTGCTTTTGATCGGTATGGTGGGTTATATTGCCTCGAACTATCCGGGCGGAGTGATCGAAGGATTTATGTCGCCGAACTCGGCCATGCCCGCGCAGATCTATGAATGGGCCAAACGCGCCGATCCAGCCTATTACGAACGTGCTTGGGGCGGCATCATCATTCTGCTTATCTTCCTGATGAGTATGAACATCATTGCAATCATTCTTCGTCGCCGGTTTGAGCGTCGTTGGTAAAGAAGGCCGAAGACATGAATGATATGACGAAAGTTGAAAGGGCCGTAGAGATGAGCAATATGAAAATCTCGGCGAAGGGCGTGCAGGTCTATTATGCAGACAACCACGCCATCAAAGACGTCTCGGTCGAGATCGAAGACAAGACCGTCACCGCGTTCATTGGCCCGTCGGGCTGCGGCAAGTCGACCTTCCTGCGTTGCCTGAACCGCATGAATGACACGATCGATATCTGTCGGGTCGAGGGCGACATCCTGCTGGATGGCGAAGACATCTATGACAAACGCGTTGATCCCGTTCAGCTGCGCGCGAAGGTGGGTATGGTGTTTCAGAAACCCAACCCGTTTCCGAAGTCGATCTATGACAATATCGCCTATGGTCCGCGCATTCACGGTCTGGCCCGCAACAAAGCAGAGCTGGATGAAATCGTCGAGAAATCATTGCGTCGCGGCGCCATCTGGGACGAGGTGAAAGACCGCCTGAATGCTCCCGGCACTGGATTGTCAGGCGGCCAGCAGCAGCGCTTGTGCATTGCCCGCGCGATTGCCACTGAACCGGAAGTGCTGCTGATGGACGAGCCATGCTCGGCCCTTGATCCAATTGCGACCGCGCAAGTGGAAGAGCTGATTGACGAGTTGCGTCAAAGCTATTCGGTGGTGATTGTCACCCACTCGATGCAGCAGGCCGCGCGTGTCAGCCAGAAGACGGCGTTCTTCCATCTTGGGAATTTGGTGGAATATGACGACACCACCAAGATCTTCACCAACCCCGAAGATCCGCGCACTGAAAGCTATATCACTGGCCGTATCGGCTAAGGCCCTTCGGGGTAGGAGAAAAGACATGATTGATCAACATATTGCATCCGCTTTCGACCGCGATCTGGAAGAGATTCAAGCACATCTGATGAAGATGGGCGGGATGGTTGAAGTTTCGATCCGAGATGGTGCGAAATCGCTGAAAGGCCGCGACGAAGAGCTGGCCGAGACAGTGCGCAAGAACGATAAGAAAATCGACGCGCTGGATCTGAAAATTCAGGAAGAATGCGCGCGGGTGCTGGCTTTACGTCAGCCAATCGCCTCGGATCTTCGCACTGTGCTGACCGTGATGAAGGTTGCCGCAAACCTCGAACGTATCGGTGACTATGCAAAGAACATGGCCAAGCGGACAACCGTATTGGTGCATATGCAACCCATCGACGGTGCGTCTGGCGCGATCAAGCGGATGGCCAGCGAAGTGCGGCAGATGCTGACAGATGCGTTGGATGCCTATATCCGCCGGGATGAAGAATTGGCGCATGATGTACGTCATCGCGATCTGGAAGTGGACCAGATGTACAACGCGTTGTTCCGCGAGTTTCTGACCTTCATGATGGAGGACCCGCGCAACATAACCTCTTGTATGCACTTGCATTTCATAGCCAAGAATATCGAACGTATGGGCGATCACGTTACGTCTATCGCCGATCAGGTGATTTATCTGGTCAGTGGTGAACTTCCAGAAGAGGCGCGGCCAAAAGGGAATGCGCCCAATTATGAAATGCCAGTTGAAGAAGCTGGCGAGGAATAGGCATGAGCACCGATAAGCCAAGTGTTTTGCTGGTGGAAGACGAACCGGCGCAACGCGAAATCCTTCGCTATAACCTGACCGCCGAGGGCTATGAGGTGGCGCTTGCCGAGAATGGCGATGACGCTTTGATCCTTGTGGAAGAGGTCATGCCAGATTTGATCTTGCTGGATTGGATGTTGCCCGGCGTATCCGGGATCGAGATTTGCCGTCAGGTCAAAACCCGCAAAGAAACGCGGAGTATTCCTGTGATCATGCTGTCTGCGCGATCAGAAGAGGTTGATCGGGTGCGTGGCTTGGAAACGGGTGCCGACGACTATGTGGTCAAACCGTATTCGGTTGGCGAACTGATGGCGCGTATTCGAACACAGCTGCGCCGAACCAGACCGGTTTCGGTTGGGCAGAAGCTGGAATATGTCGATATCGTTCTGGATGGTGAAAGTCACCGGGTCACGCGGGCAGGGGAACCGGTAAAGCTTGGCCCGACTGAGTTTCGCCTTCTGACGACATTGATGGAAAAGCCTGGTCGTGTTTGGAGCCGCGAACAGCTATTGGATCGTGTTTGGGGGCGGGACGTGTATGTGGATACCCGTACGGTTGACGTTCATGTTGGACGTCTTCGTAAAGCGCTTTGTAGGAATGGTGGTGAAGATCCGGTGCGTACGATACGTGGCACAGGATACGCCCTTGGTTGACTTGCGTTGCATCAGAAAGCAACTGTAGCGCCTTGTTAAGTAAAGATATTATCCGTTTGGGGTGCGGGTAGTTTTCCCGATTTCTTCATCAGCATTACGAACCACGCCGCAACACCAATTTGGCTGGCGCTTGAAACTACAGATTGGAAACTGACCGGGCCTGCTATCCGAAAAAGAAGGGATAGTGGCGGAGAGACAGGGATTCGAACCCTGGGTAGGCTTGCACCCACAACGGTTTTCGAGACCGCCCCGTTCGACCACTCCGGCACCTCTCCGCGGGGGTCTTGGGGGGAAGTAATTCGCCTACGTCGCATGTGCAACCACTTTTTTCACCTATTTTGGAAATGCTGGATTAAACGTGATGAACAGCCGCTTGGCAATGCGGGCTCTCGGCGCTAGTCTTGCGCAGAAACTAAAGTTGGATACCTTAGATAATAACATGATTATAAACAGAATTATGGGCTTTATTGCCGCCGTTCTTTTGACTGTCTCAAGTGCATCTGCAAGCGATGAAACCGAAATCCGGTCATTTCTGAAGATCACTGGTTTCGACGTCGCGATTGAATCGATCCAATTGGGCGCGATGGCGGGTCCCGCTCTGACTGGGGAAGACCCGGATGTGTTTGGGCGTCAGTGGAAAAAGCTGGCAGAAGAAGTGTTTGAGCCCAAGGCGATGCTGGATGATGCCATCGAAATGTTGTCCGCTGTCATGCCTCAGGATGTTCTGGATCATGGTGCAGCGTTTTACGAAAGCCCGTTGGGTCAACGCTTGGTCGAAGTTGAAAACGAAAGCCACATGACCGAGGACGAGGTTAAGTACGCGGAAGGTGCTGAAATTGCTGCGGGATTGGTGGAATCTGGCGATTTGCGTGTGCAGGTTTACAAGGCGATGGGTGACGCGATTGGCTCAACCGATACCGCCATTCGATCGCTTATCGAAATCCAGGTGCGTTACCTTTTGGCTGCGATGGCAGCAGGGGCGAGCGAGCTTGAATTGGATGAAAATGATCTTCGTGGCATCTTACAGAGCCAAACTGACGTCATGCGGGATGGGATCGCGGAAAACTCGTTGATCGCCAACGCCTACGCATATCGCGATGTCAGCGAGACCGATTTGATCGATTATCTATCCGCACTTCAGGATCCTAAAATGGGTCAGGTCTATGAAATTTTAAACGCTGTTCAGTTTGAGATTATGGCCAATCGTTACGAAGCTCTAGCCGGTCGACTTGGTGAGCTTTCGCCCGAGCAAGAGCTGTGATCAATCGGGGTCGATACCAGCGCCCCATCGTGGGTGCTATTGCGGCGCTTTCGATATCGTTTGGTGCTGCCCATCCGCTTGCTGCTGGAGCGTCCAATTTGGATGCAGTTCAGCAGGTTACTGAGCAAGTTCAGGCAAGTGAAGCTCAACGCTTTGACGAATTGTGGAGCCTGCTTGGCATGGCTGACATGGTATCGATCCTTCATGACGAGGGCCTTGAGATGGCCATGTCATCCGACATCGACCTATTGGGGCATGAAGGCGGACCTCGTTGGGATGCTGCGGTCCATGAAATCTATGACGAGAAGGAACTGACGCATGAGCTGAGACTGAAGTTTCAGCAAAGCCTGCAACAATCAGATCTGGCTGACCTATGTAATTTTTATAAGCGCGATGACATGCAGGATATCATTCAGCATGAAATCTCGGCCCGCCGTGCATTTCTTGATGTCGACGTTGAACAGGATGCACGTCAGCGTTGGTTGCAAGGGGACACGCCAGAGGCGTTGGACAACATCATTGGGCGCTACATCGATAAAAACGACCTTATCGAATTGAACGTCATGGGCGCGCTAAACTCAAATTTTGTATTTCTTAGCAAGTTGAACCAAAGCCTGCCTGACACCACCGGACACATGACCGAGGATGAGATACTCACCCATGTTTGGTCTCAGGAAAGCGACATCCGCACAGACACGTCGGAATGGATGTATGCCTATCTTCATACGGCTTATGAACCTATCGATACGGGTTCGTTGGAGCGTTACGTTGCTTATTCAGAAACGCCTACCGGGCAGGCATTGAACCAGGCTTTGTTCAACGCTTTCGATGCTGTCTATCTGCGTCTGTCCGGCGATTTAGGGGGCGTTGTTGGTACCTTTTCCCAAGAAGAAGAGCTGTAGATCAGCCTTCCCCTTTCTCGATCTCAGCCAACCCGTCCAAAAGTTCTTTCAGGTGCTCTGAATAGGGTTCCCATTTGCCGACCGAGCTTTTGTAAAGCGGTTGGCGGACCTGTGCGACAGAAAGCGTTTTGACATCCCGTTTCGTCTTGTGAAAATCAAGGCAAGCGTCTTCCCAATCAAGTTCACAAAACTCAAGCAGCTTGCGAATTTCGGTTTCGGGATCATCGACAAGATCTTCATATGAGATTTCGTGGATGCGGTCAGGCGCCATGTTACGCCATAGGTCCAAATACTCGGTGTACAGTCTGTAGGTCTGCACCAGCGCGGATTGCGAATAGCTGTATCTATGCAAGCCAGGGACAAACCGGTTTTTGAAGATCGACCAAAGATTGTCGCGGGGATCACGCCGCAAAGCGACGATCTTGGCTTTAGGCATTGCAAGCCAGACAAGCGGCGCTATCTGATACGTCGAAATTGTCTTGTCTGTGATGCGATCTGCGTTCGGAAGGCGAGTATCAATGGCCTGTTGATAGTCGCGGCCAAGCTGTTCGAACTGAGCATCTGTCATATCCGTGATATGCCCGCCAGTTCTGGCAACTTCCGCGACGTGTTCGAACCCCAAGGGATGAAAAACCCCAAGTTCGTCTCCGCCTGTGACGGTCGAATGACTGGCAAGGATCTGTTCAACCAGAGTCGTACCAGAGCGGGGCAGACCGGTCACAAAGATGGTGCTGTTTTGATCCAGGCCGCAGTTTCCAATTCGCGCGGGGTCGAACCCTTCCAGAAAGGCCCTAAACCGGTCGAAGTCGCCTTGCTCTTTCGTGGCGTCATGCGGGTAAAGCCGTGACATAACTTCATTTGCACGTGACAGATAGGACCAAGCCGCTTCCGGGTCTTTCTGGTCCTCCATCACCTTCACCAGCCCATATCCCAAATCCACACGGGCCTCATCGGGAAGATCTTGTCTGTCCCAAAGAGATTTCATTTCCTCGATCAGCGGATCGTCCGCGTCCAGCTTTCGACCTTGTGTAACCATGCGATAAACGCTGCCCGAACGCACGCCGCGCGCTAGTGCATCGCGAAGGACTTTCTCGGCACCATCAAAGTCTCCGCTTTGCTGCAGCAAGTTCGCAGCTATCGTAACGACTCGCAGATTGTTTGGATCGGCGTCTAAAGCCTGTTCGATGGCTGTCTTGGACGCTTTCAGGTTCCCGCGCAGTTTCTCGGCTGTTGCGCGCAAAGCTAAAACTTCCCCTGCAGGCGCGCTCTGCTCTGGCAGCGCATCGAGGTCTTCAATAGCACCGGCTGCATCCTCAAGCGACAATCTGGCTTGCGCCCGCGTAAACAGCCCAGCGGCGTTGCCGGGGGCTTTCTTTAACAAAGCATCAAGGCATTCCAAGGCATCGCTTGGCGCGTTGATGTCTGTGTAGAGTTTCCCCAGATTCCCCAAAACAATCGGGTTGTCGGGAATGACGCGTCGGGCCCGCTCTAGAACCGACCGTGCCTCGGTTCGGCGAGATTGTAACAACAGGAACTGCCCGTATTGAGCCAGCGCCTCTCCATAGTCAGGATCAGAAGTAAGTGCGGTTTTGAAGGCCTGTTCCGCATCTTGTGTTTGCCCAAGTGCGGCCAAGGCGACCCCGTGGATCATGGAAATGGCCTCGTTTGGTCCACGGTTCAGCAAACTGCGTGCTTGTTGTTCCGCGTCTTTGACACGCCCTGCGTTCAGAAGACTTGTCAGAGCTTCGATTTCCGATTTTGAGGCAGTTTTGCTTGTCCGATGTGTTTTGTTTGCCTTGCCTGTTAGTAAAGCCAACAGCTTTTTGCGTTCGGCGGTAGGAAGCTTTGCGGTTTTCAGCTGTTTTGCCACGGTCGCCTGCGCGTTGGCATTCATTGCTGCCGCGAGCGAGACATAGGCCCGCCAAACCGTGATCTCGCCAGGCGCTAAGCGCGTCGCTTTTTCATATGCCACAAGAGCTGCATAGTTTTTGCCCATTTGTTGATTGATCTGGGCTTGTTGGAAGGGGATTTCCGCACGGGTGGGCGCCATCGTTTCCAGTTGTGATAAGACCTTCAATGCGTCCACAGGTTTGCCCGCGCGTGCCAGAGTGGCTGCTTTTTGAAACAGGGCAGGGATCTGGTTTGAATTCAATGGCAGCATGTTGCACATCCGTTCTGGCTGGTATGGCTTCCTACTCTTGGCTAATATGACTTAAGCAAGGTCGCAAGGGTCTGCCTGATGCGTTTGAAAATAGCGTGTTTCATTGACCAAATTGCCTTGACTTTAATCCCGTTCCACCCGATAAGCCGCCATTCCTGCCCGGGTTATCCTGTGCGGGAACTTAAAACTATGTCCAAAACGTTAAGTGGCGGATGCGCAGTTCGAGGCAATAGAGGGGATGGGCCCTTCGTCAAACACCGGCATATGTCGGGGCCACAGGACGCGGATTATGAAGGAAGATCATATGTTTGCGGTTATGAAAACCGGCGGCAAGCAGTATAAGGTCCAAGCTGGGGACGTTCTGCGCGTCGAAAAGCTGGCGGCCGATGCTGGCGAAACAGTCCAGTTCAACGAGATTCTGATGGTCGGCGGAACTGTTGGCACACCCACCGTAGATGGTGCTGGCGTGCAAGCAGAGGTCATCGACCAGATCAAAGGCGAAAAAGTCATTCACTTCGTGAAGCGTCGCCGTAAGCACAGTTCGAAGCGCACCAAGGGTCACCGTCAGCAACTGACGCTCCTGCGCGTGACCGACATCCTTGAAAAAGGTGCGGACAAGTCGGGCGTGAAAGCTGCCATCGGTGCAGGTTCGGTTTCGGGTGCTGCTGTTGCAGCTGCGAAGCCTGCCAAGAAAGCTCCGGCTAAGAAGGCAGCTCCTGCGAAAGCAGCGCCGAAGAAAGCCGCTAAGGCAGATGCACCCGCGGGTGCCGACGATCTTAAGCAACTGTCGGGTGTAGGTCCGGCGCTTGAGAAGAAACTGCTGGCGGCTGGTGTAACCACCTTCGCTCAAATCGCAGCCTGGGGCGCCGATGATATTGCCAAGTTCGACGATGCACTGTCGTTCAAAGGCCGCATCGAGCGTGAAGGTTGGGTAGAGCAGGCCAAAGAATTGGCCAAAGGCTAACGAGAGCTAAGGAGAGATAGAATGGCACATAAAAAAGCAGGCGGTTCATCCCGTAACGGCCGCGACTCAGCCGGTCGTCGCCTTGGTGTAAAGAAATACGGTGGTCAGGTTGTGATCCCGGGTAACATCATCGTGCGTCAGCGCGGTACCAAGATGTGGCCGGGTGAAAACGTGGGCATGGGCAAAGATCACACAATCTTTGCTACCAGCGAAGGCACCGTCAAATTCCACAAGGGCCTCAAAGGCCGCACCTTTATTTCGGTTCTCCCAGTGGCGGAGGCCGCTGAGTAAGCCGAACCTAACAAGGTTGTGAAAAACCAGGGGCCGGCTGTGATAGCCGGCCCCTTTTCTTTTTGTATTTGAAGATTATCTGCCTGTTCATCTCAGGTTCATATGAACGCCCTAAAAGCGCCTGATATGCACGATAAGCGTGGGCCTATGGGAAATGAACAGTCAGTGCATTCAGAACTTTTCAGAGGAGGGAAAGTCATGAAGCATGTAGAAATAAGAACTCAGCCGACCATTCAGTCGGAACGTTTTGTCCTGCGCCCGGTTCGCTCATCGGATCTTGGTGCGCTGAATATGAATGTATCGGACAAACGCGTCGCCGAAGGCACCCGATCGATCCCACATCCGCTGCCGCCCGGCGTGACCGAGGCATTTATTGAACGCGCCTTGTCTGAGACCCGTGATGAAGACGTGTGGGTCATGGATGGCATGGGCAAGGATCAAGACAACGTTGTTGGCGTGATCACGCTTTCCACATTGGATCGCGGCCAAAGCCAACTTGGCTATTGGGTTGCGCCCGGATTCTGGAATGCGGGGATCGCGTCCGAGGCTGTCAGCGCCCTGATTGCGTCAAACCCATTGGGCAACAGCTCCATTTTCGCGGAAGTCTTTCAAGACAGCCCCGCTTCGGCTCGTGTGCTGACGCATGCTGGGTTTGAATATATCGGTGATGCGGAAAGCCATTCTGTCGCGCGGGGCGTTACGGTTCCAACTTGGACTTACATCAGGAAAATGGTGTAAGATATTGCCATGGAACGGAATATACGGATTGATACGCCGCGATTGGTGCTGCGGTCCCTGACTGCTGGCGATGCCGATCAGGTGGTAAAAGCCTTAAATGATATTGAGGTTGCGCGATGGCTTACCGTCGTGCCGCATCCCTATCGTCATGCCGATTTCGACGGGTTCCTTGAGTACCTTTCACAAAGCTCGCCCTTTGGTGGGTTGGCGATCGAGGAAGCAGGCATCGTGATCGGAATAGTCGGGTTTGATGGCTCTTTGGGCTATTGGCTGGGGCGCGATCACCATGGCCGCGGCGTTATGAAAGAAGCCGCCGGTGCGCTGGTGGGTCACCTGTTTAACACTTCCGACCTCTCCGAGATCAATTCCGGTCATTTCCCGGGCAACCACGCTTCGCGCGCGGTACTGATGTCGCTTGGCTTTCAAGATACCGGCCAGACCGAAACCCCACACTGTGTTTCGCGCGATTGCCCAGAAACTCTGATCAAAATGCGGCTCTCCCGTTCGGATTGGAAGGCAGCGCAATGAAAACGCAGCTTGTCACCAAGCGGCTGACCATGCGCCGCACCCAACCGTCCGATTTTGACGCGATGTTGGACTTGGTGTCTGACTTTGATCTGGCGAGCAATACTGCGTCTTGGCCGCATCCGGCGGATCCGGATTTGACGCGCGAACGCTGTACGCCGTTTGATCCAGACGCAGGGATGGTCGGTGTTGTGATCCTATCTGGCAAAGTGATCGGCAGCATGGGCCTGTCGCAACGGGCCGGTGAAGAACCTGGGCTGGGCTACATGTTTTCGCGTGACCATTGGGGGCAGGGCTATGCAACAGAAATGGCGCGCGCGCTTATTAATCATTGCTGGGAACGTTACAGCTGGGACATCGTGCGGGCGGATGTCTTTGAAGACAATCCAGCATCAGCACGGGTGCTAGAAAAGCTGGGCTTTTCCGAGCTTCCCCCGTCCACTGGGCACAGCGTTGCGCGTGACGGTCATGCACCCTTGCGAAATTTCCAGCTTTTACGACCGCAAGACTAAGCAAAAGCCAAGCGGGCCATGGCTCTGCCCTTGAGACTTGCCCCATTTCCCTCTATCGCCTGTGACAAAGCAGAAAGGCGCGTGTCATGAAATTTCTCGATCTAGCCAAAGTCTATATCCGGTCAGGGTCTGGCGGCGGCGGCTGTGTGTCGTTCCGGCGCGAGAAATACATTGAATATGGCGGGCCGGATGGCGGTGATGGCGGTCGCGGAGGCTCGGTCATTGTCGAGGTCGTCGACGGGCTGAACACGCTAATCGACTTCCGTTACCAACAGCACTTCTTTGCGGGCAATGGACGCCCTGGCATGGGTCAACAGCGCACCGGCGCAGATGGCGATGACATCGTACTTCGCGTGCCCGTCGGGACCGAGGTGATGGACGAGGACGAAGAGACCGTTCTGGCCGATATGACCGAAGTGGGACAACGCTATGTGATTGCCAAAGGCGGCAATGGCGGTTTTGGCAACTTGCATTTCACATCATCGACCAACCGCGCGCCACGCCGTGCCAATCCCGGCCAACCGGGGATCGAGCGTACGATTTGGCTGCGCCTGAAGCTGATCGCTGATGTGGGGCTTTTGGGTCTGCCGAATGCGGGCAAATCTACGTTCCTAGCGGCGACATCAAATGCGCGCCCAAAGATCGCTGACTATCCGTTCACCACGCTGCATCCCAATCTGGGCGTTGTCGGTGTGGATGGGGCAGAGTTTGTTGTCGCTGACATTCCGGGTCTGATCGAAGGCGCGTCCGAGGGACGCGGGTTGGGCGATCTGTTCCTAGGCCACGTAGAGCGCTGTGCAGTGCTGCTGCACCTGGTCGATGGCACATCGGAAGATGTTGCTGCAGATTATCAGACCATCATCCACGAGATTGAGAACTACGGCGACATTCTGGGCGGCAAGCAGCGTGTGACGGTTTTGAACAAGGTGGACGCCTTGGATGACGAGGAACGGGCTGAAAAACAAGCTGCGTTAGAGGCTGTCGCCGGTCCCGTGATGCTTATGTCAGGTGTAGCCAAACAGGGCACAACTGACGTTCTGCGCGCTTTGCGTAAAGAAATTTCGGAAGATCGTATCCGGCAAAAACCTGTCGAGGAAGAAGAAACGTGGCAGCCCTAAGCGACGCAAAACGCATCGTTGTCAAAATCGGATCAGCTTTGCTGGTCGATGCTGAAACCGGTGCGCTTAAGGCTGACTGGTTGGGGTCACTTTGCGATGATGTCGCGACGTTGAAGGCATCCGGGGCAGATGTGGTTCTGGTTTCGTCCGGATCAATTGCCTTGGGGCGCGGCGTTTTAAACCTTCCCGTGGGAACACTGTCGCTTGAGCAATCACAAGCCGCTGCCGCCGTTGGTCAGATCCGCTTGGCCCGCGCTTATGAAGAAGCACTTACCCCGTTGGGGGCCAACACGGCCCAAGTGCTGGTAACGCTTGAAGACAGCGCTGATCGCCGCCGCTACCTAAACTCGCGCGCAACGCTTGAAACGCTCCTATCATTGGGCGTTGTTCCGATCGTGAATGAAAACGACACGGTCGCCACGGATGAAATTCGCTTTGGTGACAATGATCGTTTGGCCGCGCAGGTTGCCGTAACCATTGGCGCTGATCATCTGGTGCTTCTGTCGGATGTTGACGGGTTCTATTCTGGCAATCCAAAGACCGATCCGACCGCAACGCGCTATGATGTGATCACCCAGATCACGCCTGAGATCGAGGCGATGGCTGGTGACGCAGGGACCGGGTTGTCCAAAGGCGGTATGAAAACCAAGGTGATGGCAGCCAAGACCGCAACCGGGGCCGGGTGCGATATGACAATCACGGAAGGGTCACGCCTTAACCCTCTGACAACGCTAATTAAAGGCGCCGCGTCCACGCTGTTCACAGCGCGCACCACACCCAAGGCCGCGCGCAAGCACTGGATCGCGTCCATGAAGCCTCAGGGCACGTTGGTTCTTGACCAAGGTGCCGTTGTCGCATTGCAGTCTGGCAAATCCCTGCTTTCGGCAGGCGTGATCGATGTAATTGGAAGCTTTCATCGTGGGGATCCGGTAGACATACAGGGGCCGGATGGCACACATTTGGGCGCAGGGTTGGTTGGCTATACTGCGGACGAAGCCCGTGCGATCAAAGGGCAACGCTCTGACCAGATTGAGCCAATCCTTGGCCATCCGGGTCGGGCAGCGTTAATCCATCGGGATGATATGTCCCTTTAAGCACAATAAGATAGACGTCTATTCAAACGGAGAATGCAAGATGAGCGATGACATCAAAACCATGATGACCGACATTGGCACCCGCGCCCGCGCGGCCGCACGTGACCTTGCTTTCGCCCCATCTTCTGCCAAAGAAAAGGCCTTGATGGCAGCTGCCGACGCCTGTTGGGCACGTCGCGACGAAATCATTGCCGCAAATGTGAAAGATATGTCCTTTGGCCGCGACAAGGGCCTGTCGGATGCAATGATGGATCGTCTGATGCTGGACGAAGATCGCATCAAGGGAATGTGTGACGGCTTGCGTGCTGTCGCCACTCAGGATGACCCGGTCGGTGAGGTTATGGAAGACTGGGATCGACCTACAGGTCTGAACATTCGTCGTGTGCGTACGCCTTTGGGGGTTATTGGCGTGATCTATGAAAGCCGCCCGAACGTGACGGCGGATGCGGGCGCGCTTTGCCTTAAAGCTGGCAATGCTGTGATTTTGCGCGGCGGATCGGAAAGCTTTAACTCTGCGGGCTTGATCCATGACTGTTTGCAAGACGGATTGCGGGCTGCAGGTTTGCCCGAAGATGCAATCCAGCTGATCCCAACCCGCGATCGCGCGGCGGTCAGCGAGCTGTTAACCATGATTGACTATGTCGACGTTATCGTGCCGCGGGGCGGTAAGGGGCTTGTTGGCTTGGTTCAACGCGAAGCCCGCGTGCCTGTGTTCGCGCATCTGGAAGGTATCGTACATATTTATATCGACAAGCACGCAGATGCCGAGAAGACGCGCAAAGTTGTTTTGAATGCAAAGACGCGCCGGACCGGCATTTGCGGGGCTGCGGAGTGTTTGCTGATCCACAAGGACGCCAAAGCACTTGGTCAAAGCGTGATTGATGACCTGATGGCAGCCGGGGTTGAGGTTCGGACCGGTGAGGGGTTGTCAGGCAGCAAACCCGCAGTGGATGCCGATTGGGGCACCGAGTATCTGGACAGCATCATTGCCGCCAAGCTGGTCGACGATGTGGATGGCGCGATTGAGCATATCAACCGCTATTCTTCGTCTCATACGGATGCGATCATGACCGAGGATGACGCAACAGCAGAGCTTTTCTTTACGCGGTTGGACAGCGCCATTTTGATGCGCAATGCCTCGACCCAATTTGCCGACGGCGGTGAATTTGGCATGGGTGCCGAAATCGGAATTGCCACGGGTAAGATGCATGCGCGGGGTCCGGTTGGGGCCAAACAATTGACATCGTTTAAATATCTGGTGGTGGGTGACGGAACCACGCGCGACTAGTCGACAACAACTATCTTGCGATCTGTACAAAACTGCTCAGCTCGCAAGGTTGGCTTTAGAACGACAGGCTGATTGCTTGATCCGTGATCTTCGTAACCGCTGTCCGCTTCTGGTTCAGCAGTTCTGGGCGGATCAACGCGAAATGCACTTGTGCTGGTGGAACGTTGAGCTCTGAATTGCTTGCCGACAAAAGCGACCAAAGGTCTGCGTCAACATTCAGGCGATCTGCCTCTGCTTCTATTTTCCAAGCCCCTTCATTGCGCGAAACACTCACGTGCCCACCCCAAGGCATGGCACTTTCAAAGCATTGAAGGGCCAGAAAGGCCAGTTTGACTTCTGTCCGAGGTAGGTCACCGACGGGTTGCCAATCAATCGCGGTTTTGCGGCCGTCAACGCCCGGGGCAAGGACCGCACGGATCTCTTTTTCAGAAAGCGACTGACCCTCTGCCGCCGCTCCAAAGGCCACACGGAAATACCGAATACGCAAATTGGCGTTTGTCACGCTTTCAGCAATCAACGCCATTTCTGGGCTGTCGGCCATTCCCGACAGCTGTAGCAACTCAACCCCATTGCCGATTGCCCCCAAAGGGCTGATAAGGTCATGGCAAATACGAGAGCCGATCAAAGCTGTTAGGTCGCGGTCTTGTTGGGTCATGAATGAAGCCTGATAGGGATATGGGTCATGGGTTTGGGATCACTTTTAGAACCTGGAATGCTGGTGCGCCATCCGCAACAGCCCGACTGGGGGCTGGGGCAAGTGCAATCCAACATCGGCGGCCGTGTGACCGTGAATTTCGAACATGCAGGGAAACAGGTGATCATGATCGAGTTGATTGACTTGATACCAGTTTTCGATCTTTCTGATCCCTCTTGAACGCAGTGAAGTTGCGTTGCAAATCCTTCGTCTGAGACATATGAGCTCAATAAGGTTATCAAATGGTTAATCCACATGGCTGCGCCCGATTTTGAACTGAGACTGGCCGGAAGTGAAGCAGATCTTATTGCGGCACAAAAGCTGCGCTATGACGTCTTCATCCGCGAGTTGGGTGGCGATGGGCCTCTTGTCGATCACGAAAACGGGTTGGAGCGGGACGCGTTTGATCCGTTTTATGATCATCTGATCTTGTTTGACCACGCGCGCGAAGGCTCTCCTGCGGTTGGAGTTTATCGGCTGTTGCGTGGCGACAAGTTAAACACTCCTGAAGGCCCAGACCACTTCTATTCAGAAGCAGAATACGATGTGACGGTGCTTAAGGCGTCGGGTCGTAAGCTGTTGGAATTGGGGCGGTCTTGCCTGCATCCAGACTATCGCGGTGGCGCGGCCATGATGCATCTGTGGAATGGTTTGGCGGATTATGTCGACCAACATGGAATCGAAATCCTGTTTGGGGTCGCATCGTTCCACGGCACGGATGTGGAGGCGCTAAAAGGCCCGCTTTCCCTGCTACACCACCGACATCTGGCCCCGGAAGCTATTCGGGTGGGGGCGAACCCCGATGTGTTTCAGAGCATGAACTTGCTTCCAGAAGACGCCATCGACCGACCCGCCGCAATGCGGGAAGTCCCGTCCTTGATCAAAGGTTATTTGCGCCTTGGCGGCTTTGTGGGCGAGGGTGCTTTTGTGGATCAGGTGTTCAACACAATTGATGTTTGCCTGATCATCGACATGTCACTGGTCAGTGAAAAACACAAAGCAATCTACTCGGGTGCAAAACTATGAGCGTGACTTGGCAAGGTGAGGGCAAGCCCCACGGATTTCACCCCACGGGGTTTGACTATCTCCGCATAGTGCTGCGCGGTTTGCCCCTTGGTGTGCTGGTGTTTGGCGGGTTGATCATCTTGCTGCTAATCCGGCTGGTTGAACGGCCAGTTTTTGGAGAAAACAGACCGATCACTCCCCGGATAACTCAGTTTGTCTGTCGAAACGCGTTCCGACTGCTGGGGATATCCTTCACAACCACTGGGCAGCCGATGCACCAGAAGGGGGCTGTGGTTGCCAATCACGCGGGATGGCTGGACATTTTTTCACTTAATGCTCGCAAGCGCGTGTATTTTGTATCAAAATCCGAAGTCGCAAACTGGCCGGGTATTGGCTGGCTGGCGCGTGCCACCGGGACGGTTTTCATCAACCGGGACCGGAAAGAAACGCAAAATCAGATTGCAGTCTTTCGAGAACGTCTGACTGCGGGGCATAAACTGCTGTTTTTCCCTGAGGGCACATCTTCGGACAGCCAAAGGATACTTCCTTTTAAATCAACACTCTTCGCCGCGTTCTTCACACCGGAATTGCGTGATTTCATGTGGGTACAGCCGGTAACATTGCGCTATTTTGCGCCTGAAGGCCGCGATCCGCGTTTCTATGGCTGGTGGGGCGATATGGAGTTTGCGCCGCATTTGCTAAAGACACTGGCCGCGCGTCATCAGGGACAGGTTGAGATTGTCTATCACGCACCAGTTAAGGTCGCTGATTTCAGCGGTCGAAAAGAACTGGCAGCACATTGCGAGGCTGCGGTACGTGAAGGGTTGGGCGAGCTCAATATCGAGCGTTAACCATCCATCGCAGCCAACAGGCGGCCCAAAGTGGCGCTGGGATCATCGGTGCGCCAAATCTCCTCACCGATTGCGAAGAAGTCGGTTACGGGTGCTAGCGAACGGATTGTGTCTTCGTCCAAAGCCCCTTCAGCAACCACTGGGACTTCGACCACCTGGCTCCACCATTCAAAAAGGTCATGTTCAGCACGGGTTCCATCCCCCAATGCAGTCGTCCCAGCAGGGCCAAAACTGACATAGTCAGCCCCAACTTCGCCTGCGTTCAACCCATCATGGCGAGACGCGGAACAATAAGCGCCTATGATGGCGTCACTGCCAAGATCATCGCGGGTTTTGCGAACGCGGCGTGCGCCATCGCCAAGATGCACGCCATCCAGTCCCAAACGTTCGACCAGCAATGCATGTTCTGAAATCACAATTGGAACGTCACGCGCATGGGCCACTTCGCGGCAGGCGTCTGCCGCACGCATGATCCGGTCTTCGTCCGTGGTTGCCAGCGACAGGCGCAGACACGCGGTATCATAGCTATCAAGCACCTTGGCCAGAACAGCAGGAAAACGAGACAGCTCGATTTCAGGCGGGGTCACAAGATAAAGCTGGGGGCGATCCATTTCGGTCTCTTGGACGTTCTGGGCCATCTGCGCGATCCTTTTTGTTCTGTCTGCTCAGCTTCATAGCCGTGTTTGCGTCTATTGCAAGTATGCGCGTCATTTCGCGGGCAGGGTGCTTACATATTCTAGTGAAAGGCGCAAAAGCGCTGCGCGCGTGGTGTCGTCCTCTAACGCGTCATCACCCGCGTCGATGAAGCCCCCCATGGGGCGGCCTGTAAAGTCCATCTTTCGTGCGCCGGGCAGGTCAAGTGCCTGCGCCTCGTGATCTTTGCCGACCCGATACATCGCGCCATTTTTATGCACCCCACACAGCATGTTGCCGTTCAACATGAAGGCAATTCCGCCAAACATCTTCTTTTCAACCAGATCAGGGCGTTCACCCAGATCGTCTTTCAGAATTTCGTAAATGCCTGCGTCATAGGCCATAAGATCAGCTCCTGCTTGCCGAATGATCTTTGTCAGCGTATCACGCGCCCGACTAATTGAAAGAGATTGCCGTGATGGACAGCCCTGAGCCCAAACTGGGACCACAACCCGAGATTGTTCTGGTGCGCCCGCAAATGGGCGAAAACATCGGGGCAGCTGCGCGCGCCATGCTGAACTTCGGGTTGGAGCGTATGCGCATTATCGATCCGCGGGATGGATGGCCAAACCAAGCCGCCGTTGCGATGGCATCTGGGGCAGGGCGCGTGCTGGATGCGGCGGGGGTCTTTGACAATCTGGCCGATGGGATTGGCGATTGCGACTATGTGTATGCCACAACCGCGCGGTCGCGTGATCTGGCAAAGCCGATCCTGAGCCCGGAGCGCGCGATGGAAGAAGCCCGCGCCATGCGGCTTGAGGGAAAGAAGGTCGCGGTCTTGTTCGGGCCAGAACGAACCGGGCTGGAAAATGACGAAGTGGCACGCGCAAATGCATTGATTTCGGTTCCAGTGAACCCCCAGTTTGCGTCGCTGAACCTTGCGCAATGTGTGCTTCTGACCGCTTACGAATACCGCCGCCAAAGCCATGACGTCGCACATCATGTGATAGAGTGGGCCGGCAGCGAACCTGCCAGCGCGATCGAGGTCGAAAAGCTGGCAGAGCATTACGAAATCCGGCTAGAGGACGCAGGCTATTTCTTTCCGGACACAAAGGCCGAGGTGATGAAAATCACCCAGCGCAATATGTGGAGCCGGTTGAACCTAAGCCGCTTAGACGTGCAGATGTTTCACGGCATTTTGCGTCAGCTTCTGCGCGGGAAAGACGGTTCTTAGTCCGCGCGACGCGCAGCGACGATCCACATCACCATCAACACCAGTGATCCAACTGCGTTGAAATTGGCCATTGTGATGTCCAAAGCCTCGATCGGGATCATGTCCGACAAGCGCCAAGGGATTTCGTCGCAGCGCACAAGGGGGGCGGATTTGATCTGAGCCATCAGATCTTCGACGGACAAATCTCCAACGCCGCCGCCTGTGCAAGATGTTGGGCCGTCCCACCATTTCCGTTCAACGCCGGAATGATACATGCCCAGCCCAGCCGATATGGCCATGTTCAAAGCACCCACCCAGCGCAGCAGTCGAAGCTTTGTCGCCAAAGCAGCCCCGCCAAGCACAAAAGCGATTGCATGGGGCCAGCGCTGCCAGAAGCACATCTTACAGGGCGCATATCCTAAGGCCTGAAAGACAAAAGCGCCTGCCAATATGCCTGCAGACGCGACCGCAGCGGTGATGATCAGGGTTTTGGTCGAAAGACGGTTCACAATGCTCATAGGAATTTCACCACATAGAATCCGCCAATTAGCAGGATACAAAAGAGGATGAACATCAGGCCCAGCCTGCGTTCAATGAAGTCACGGATCGGCGCGCCAAACTTCCACAAAAGGGTGGCCACGATGAAAAAGCGCAGGCCACGTGCGATCACACTGGCGACCATGAAGACCGCAAAGTTCAGACCGGTTGCACCGGACAGGATGGTGATGACCTTATAGGGGAAGGGGGTGACGCCAGCGATCAGAACGGCCCATGCCCCCCATTCGTTATAGCGTGTTGCGAAGTCATCGAAATAGGCATCCTTGCCGTAGAACTCCAACACGGGACGTCCCACGCTTTCGAAAAGACCCCAGCCGATGTAATAGCCAAACATCCCACCAAGGACCGATGCGACAAGTGCCACACCCGCGATGACAAAAGCACGCGAAGGGCGGGCGATGATCATCGGGATCATCAAAACGTCGGGCGGAATGGGGAAAACCGAGCTTTCTAGAAATGCGACCACGGCCAGCGCCCATAGCGCATATCGCGTGTCTGCCAAGCTCATCGTCCAATCGTAAAGCTTTTTGATCATGTCTGTGCCTGTAAATTTCTTGCGCCTGACGAACCACGTGCATGGCCCAAGGTCAAGTGAGCAGTGCTTGAAGCTTGCGATTAGGTCGGTAAACTGACTGTGAACGACACGGATGCGTAGCAGGTAAGGGAAGCTTAATATGAAATGGCAAGGTCGGCGCGGAAGCCGTAATATCGAAGATCGCAGACGGGCCGGTGCTGGCAAAGCGCAAGTTGGCGGGCTGGGTTTGCTGGCAGTGCTGGCCATCGGCTATTTCATGGGGGTGGATGTGACACCTCTGTTGCAAGGTGGCGGTGGTTCAGGGGACAGCGTCGGTGGAGAGATCACAGAAGCAGATCGCCAAGCGGGAGAGTTCGTGTCCGTTACCTTGGCTGACACAGAAGAAGTTTGGTCGAGCTTGTTTAGAGCGCAAGTGGGCGAAAGCTATACCCCTGTCACTTTGGTTCTTTATAAAGGTGTTACGCAAAGCCCTTGTGGCGGTGCGTCGGGTGCGACCGGACCATTTTATTGCCCCGGCGATCGCAAAGTCTATTTGGACACAGCCTTCTTTACCACAATGTCACGTAAGCTTGGCGCCAGCGGAGATTTCGCGGCCGCCTATGTCGTGGCCCATGAGGTTGCGCATCACGTTCAGAACGAACTTGGCATTTTGATGCAGGCCAACCGTATTCGCCAGCAAGTCAGCGAAGAAGAAAGCAATTCCATTTCTGTCCGGATCGAACTTCAGGCCGATTGCTATTCAGGTATCTGGGCACGCGAAGTTCAGCAACGCTTCGGATCTTTGGAACGCGGCGATATTGCCGAAGCCATGAACGCCGCACGGCAGATTGGGGACGATACTTTGCAGCGAAATGCAGGGCGCGTTCCGATGCCGCACACCTTTACCCACGGAACATCTGAACAACGTGCAAGTTGGTTTGCAAAAGGGTTCGACAGTGGTGATATGCGCAGCTGCGACACTTTTTCCGAACGTAATCTGTGATTCTTTGCCGGTTCATTAAGTGAGCCGGCATCGATATTTTACATGTTTAGTACTGCCCGTGACGGCATTTAACACGTTGTTATTAAACAGCAGTACAAATAATGTTGCGATCGCAACGAAATACCGCTAAACATTTTCCAGCGACAGGATCAAACAAAGCTGACCGCACGGTCAAAAAAGCTTGCACGAGTCAGCCGAGCCTGATCTTATTGTTGCCAATGCCGGGTAGACCAGCCGGGCAGGGATATACACTCGCGTTTTGGGAGGAAGCGAAATGAAATTTATGACGAAAGCCACACTGGCCGGCGCCTTTGCCGTAGGATTGAGCGCTACAGCCAGCTTTGCACAGGACGTGACGCTGCGCTGTCAACACTTCCTGCCGCCAAAGGGCTCGACGCCGCTTTACTTCATGGCGCCATGGGCTGAGAAAATCGAGAAAGACTCGGGCGGACGCATCAAGGTTGAACTGTACCCGGCAATGCAGCTGGGCGGTAAGCCTCAAGCGCTTTATGACCAAATCCGCGATGGCGTGATCGACTGTGGTTGGGCCTTGCCTGCATATACTCCGGGCCGTTTCCCAGAAGCAGAAGCCTTTGAACTGCCCTTCATGACCGCACGCAATGCAGAAGCATCGTCGAAAGCGGCTTGGGAGTTCTCGGAAAAGTACCTGATGGAGCGCATGGGCGACGTTAAGCTTTTGGCTGTTCACGTACACGGCCCCGGCGTCATCCACAAAAAGGGCGAGCCCGTAATGGCTCTGGCCGACTTCGATGGTTTGAAACTACGCGGACCTTCGCGTCAGGCGAATGCGTTGTTTGAAACGCTGGGTGCAACTCCGGTTGGCATGCCGTTGCCGACATTCCCGGAAAGCCTATCCAAAGGTGTTGTTGAAGGTGGCGTGATCCCGTGGGAAATCGTTCCGCCGTTGAAAGTGCACGAACTGGCAGACAGCCACACCGAGATCCCCGGTGACCGTTCGCTGTATAACACCTTCTTCATTTGGGCGATGAACAAAGACACTTATGCGGGTCTGCCCGATGATCTGAAAGCCGTCATCGACGCCAACTCGGGTCTTGAGACATCGGGCTGGGCTGGTGCTTCGTTCGATAAGGGAGACGTCATCGGTCGCGAGATCGTTGCTGGTACAGACGACAAGATCCACGAACTGGACCCGGCACTTGTCGCCGAGATCAAAACCATTGGTGATGCACAGGTTGAAGCCTGGGCCGCTGACATGACCTCGAAAGGTCTTGATGGCGAAGGCATGGTTGCTCTGGCGAAAGAGCTTGTTGCCAAATACTCGGACCAGTGATCTGGTAAACATCACAGCTCCGGGCGGCCTAACCGGCTGCCCGGAGTTTTTCTTTCGCTGCTGCCCAATTCTGCGCAGCAAGGGGTAAACAGGGGGGAACGCTGTGGCGATCGCGAAATCTGCCGAGCTCCGCGTGGGGCGTATCATGGAATTCCTAAGCCGCTGGATGGCGTATTCGGGCGGAGCAGTGTTGGTTGGCATTGCCATGACCACAGTGGTTTCGATCATCGGACGCGCGCTGTCAGGCTATGGCCTGTCACCCGTCAAAGGTGACTTTGAAATTGTCGAGATGGGCTGCGCTATTGCCGTCTTCGCGTTCATGCCCTGGTGTCAGTACAAACGTGGCCACGTCACTGTCGACATCTTCATCACGCGGTTTCCAGAACGCATTCAAGCCCTGCTTGGTTTCATTGGTGATCTGTTCCTGACCGGAGCAGCGCTCATCATCCTGTGGCGTCTTTGGTTGGGCTTCGGAGAGAAGTTTCCCTTTGGATCGGATGCGGTTCGTTCTGTGTTTGGCATGGGATCGAAGCCTTTCTTCGCAGAAAGCACCTATGAGCTTGAGGTCCCCTTGTGGATACCCTTTGGCCTTTGCCTGATTGGCGCTGCTTTCTTCCTTGTCGTCGCAGTCTACACGATGTGGCGATCTTTCAATTGGGTTCTCGACGGTAAGGAACAACGCGTATGACCGGTATTGAACTTGCGATTGTCGCCTTTGCGTTAATGCTCTTGGCGATCTTCCTGCGTCTGCCTATCGGCTTGGCCATGGGCCTGACCGGGTTCTTTGGCATCTGGTATATGATGGGGCGTCCATCGGTGACGTTGAGCCAGCTTAAGACACTCTCTTATGACACGTTTTCCAGCTACTCGCTGTCAATCGTGCCTCTGTTTCTACTGATGGGGCAGTTTGCGACAAAGTCCGGGATGTCTGGGGCTTTGTTCAACGCGGCCTCTGATTGGTTGGGTCACCGTAAGGGTGGTGTGGCCATGGCTGCAGTTGGCGCTTGTGCGGGTTTCGGGGCTGTTTGTGGCTCGTCGCTGGCAACTGCATCTACAATGGGGCAGGTGGCTCTGCCGGAAATGCGCAAACGTGGCTATTCCGACGCGTTGTCGACCGGTGTTTTGGCTGCTGGTGGCACGTTGGGTATTCTGATCCCACCGTCTGTCATCCTTGTGATCTACGCGATCCTGACCGAGCAGAACATCGTGAAAATGTTCATCGCGGCATTGGTGCCCGGCATCCTTGCAGCCCTGGGCTATATGCTGACCGTTGCGGTAATGGTGCGCATCAACCCTGACAGCGCGACAACAGCCGAACGCGTGCCTTACGCTCATCGCTTCAGAACACTTCTGTCTATTTGGCCCGTCGTAGTCATCTTCGGCCTTGTGATGGGCGGTATCGCTGGCGACTGGAACTGGACGAAATCCGGTGTTCAGGCTCTCTTCACGCCTACCGAGGGCGCAGCAGTTGGTGCGGTGGCAACCGGGGTATACGGGGTAATGACCGGCGGGCTGACCTGGAAAGGGTTCCTGGATAGCGTTCTGGCAACCGCACAGTCCACCGCGATGATCTTCTTCATCGTGTTGGGTGCTCAGATATTCAATTCGTTCCTTGCCTTCACCCAAGCGCCGCAGATGTTGGCCGAGTGGGTGACTGCGCAAGGCTATGCGCCTTTGTTGGTGTTGACGTTGATGCTGGTGGCCTATCTGATCTTCGGCTGCGTCATGGACAGCTTGTCGATGATCCTTCTGACCATTCCAATCTTCTATCCGATCATCGAGGTTCTGGATTTCGGGCTGACACCGGAGGAGGCTGGCATCTGGTTTGGTATCTTGGCTCTGATCGTTGTTGAGGTTGGATTGATTACGCCACCCGTTGGAATGAACCTCTTCATCATCAACTCGATGGCGCAGGATATCCCAATGAGCGCGACCTATCGCGGCGTTGCCCCCTTTGTCCTTTCGGACCTGATCCGCGTGGTTGTTCTGGTGTCATTCCCGGGGATAACACTGTGGTTGGTCGGGGTGTTATTCTGACGTGAAAAAATGCACGGGGCAGGGGTGGAAATGCCGTTGACCTTGCCCCGTGGCTTAGGTATCTCACCCAAACAGTGCCCAAGTGGCGGAATGGTAGACGCAGGGGATTCAAAATCCCCCGCCTTCACGGGCGTGTGGGTTCGACTCCCACCTTGGGCACCAATTTCCCGCCGAATTCGTGATACATGTTCTCCGGTGGTAGGCCGGAGTTTGACATGAACGATTCTTCCAAAGATCTCAATTCGATGAAACGCGCAGCGCAGCTGTTGCACCACCGTGGACAGGGTTTGTCCAAGGGGGATCCAATTGCGCTTCCGATCACCACCAGTTCGATGTTCCATCTTCCGGGTGAGCCGGCGGATACGCCGGGATATGGCCGTGTCGACAATCCCACGTGGGAAGCCTTGGAAGAGGCGCTGGCAATTCTTGAAGATGCGCCTTGTGTGGCACTGCCGTCGGGCATGGCTGCGATCTCGGCCGCGTTGTTTGCGAGCCTTGCATCCGGAAAGCGCCTTCTTGTGCCGTCCGACGGATATTACGTAACACGCGTTTTGTCGTCAGAGTTTCTAGCACCGTTTGGTGTCGACGTGCACGAACGCGCAACAGCGCAGTTTTCCGAAGGTGGGTTTCAGGATTTTGATGTGGTGTTCATCGAAACACCGTCCAACCCGGGGCTGGATCTATGCGACCTGCGCGCAATCTGTGCCGAGGTTCGGGTCGCGGGTGGGATCACAATTGTCGACAACACCACGATGACCCCCTTTGGACAGCGCCCGCTGGATCTGGGGGCTGATGTGGTCGTGGCGTCTGATACGAAAGCACCAGGCGGTCACTCCGATCTGTTGATGGGGCATGTCACAACCCGTGATCCAGCGCTTCTGGAACGTGTTAAAAACTGGCGGAAGATGTCGGGGGCGATACCCTCGCCTCATGCAGCATGGGCGCTTTATCGTGGGCTTGAAACACTTGAGCTGCGCTTCGCCAGAATGTGCGACACGGCAGAGCAACTGGCCCCGGTCCTTGCGGATCATCCGGCGGTGAAATCTGTCCGCTATCCGGGGCTGCCCACCGATCCCTCCCACAATCTTGCCGCGTCACAAATGGAAAGATTTGGGTTTCTGATCGGACTGGATTTTGGATCAGAAGACCGTGCCGAGCAGTTCATCGATGGGTGTCACTTCCTAAGACCCGCAACGTCTTTCGGAGGCGTTCACAGCTCTGCAGAACGTAGGGCTCGTTGGGGGGACGATGTATCACCGGGCTATGTCAGGCTGTCGATCGGCTGTGAGCCAATCGATGCGTTGCGCCAAGACTTAACTGATTCCTTAGATAAGATTGATGGACAGTAGCTATGCCCACTTGTCGCCATAATTATTAACGGCGTTAACGGTTGTACCACCATAGATGGCCTTGCACTTATGCGTGACTATGAATGCGAGTGGGTTGTGTGCTTTAAAGTGTGTTCACCTAGATGATCAGAACATTTTTAGAAGCAGTATGGTGATTAAACCACTGCTGGCTACACTCCGCAGATCAATAAAAGTATCATTAAAACTAAGTGTTAACTGTTCTGGAAAATCGATGGATACTTGCCCGAATGTCAAAAGCCGGAAAAAACCCGGTCGGTTGCTCTTCTTTTGATCATTTTCACACTTTGGGCATTATTTTCGTTTATATTCCCCTTAATGAGAACTGGAATTCTGTATACCCAGTCCGTAAATGGCGAGTTGTGAGTTAACAGTTGGTACTTCGTGACTATAAAAATGAGGACGAATTGAGCGTTTCGTGGCCGGGGGTTCCGGTGGTGCGCAGCGAGGCTTCTGTCTCAGCGCAAAATGAATCCCGTCGCGCAAAACTTGGTGTTGCCCTATCTGGTGTATCAGCCAATACAATGGTCGAAACATCACGTGGTCCGGTCGCTGCGCGTGATTTGCAGGTCGGTGACGAGATTAAGACGCTAAAAGGCCGTTTCGTTCCAATCCGCTGGTTGGGTCATTCGACGATCACCAAAACCCAACGCGCCGCACCAGTTCGTTTTCCTGAATTGTCTGATGGACAATCCGGTGCTCTTCTTACACCCGGAAGCCTTGTCCTGATTGATCATCCTTACTGCGAAATGCTGACAGGCGAACCGCAAGTAGTTTGTGCGGCCCACATGCTGGCAGATCTCGATCAGGCAGACGTTGATGAAAGCGTCGCGCCAATGATGGTGCATATCCTGTTGGATAAAACTGAAATGATCCGTTGCGGTGACTATTGGGTGGAAAGCCTGATCCCGGAAATTGATCTTATCCGTCGCGATGCACCCGAAGCTGCTGATGAGATTTTGGCAGCCCTTCCTAGACTGCGCAGTCAGCGTGGCATCGCCTCGTATCTTCGCGAACATCTGGTGATTGACCGTCGCGAAGCCAGCGTTATTTTTTCAGCTTAGACGCTTCCCAAGCACGCCATTCTTCTGGGGTATCTAAATCCAGTAGGGCATTCTTATTCGGCAACGGATGAAGTCTCACGTGCTCTGACGACATCACATGCTTGGCCCCAGTGTCCCCTGACAGCTTTTCCATATCCGGCCGTAGCCGCACCGGAAAGACGACGGGATGTCCTGCCTTGCCATCGTTAGTGGTCGCGCGCAGGATCGACTGGCCATCGAAAGCGTCCAAGATGGATGTCAGATCCTTTGCCGTCAGTATCTGGCAGGTCCGCCAGCACAACCATGATGTTGGTCGGCGTTGAAGGTAGAGCTTTCACCACCGTCGATAGGCTGTGCCCCATCCCCTGCGCGTCACTGGGAACCTGAACGCAGATCGCCTGTGTTCCTTCCACGACCTGTTGAATACTGCTGCCCTTTGGGACAGCAACATAGGGGACAAAACCTGCTTGATTGATCATCTCGATACGATCTTCAACAAGGCGATGCCCAGATGGAAGCTTACGCATCAGCTTGTCTTGTCCCATTCGGCGGGACTGGCCGGCGGCCAAAAGCACTATGGCAATGTCAGCCGCCGACATGATTTACTTTTCCGGGATCAAACCACGAGGGCTGAACCTTAAAACCAAAAGCAATACGATCCCCATCGAGAACAGGCGCATATGCGCAGCTGAATCTAGAAGATGGGTTTTCAGTGCAGAGCCTTCATCAAGCCCCATTGTGACAACGGACATCAACCAATGGCCAATCGGCTCGACCTGAATCCACAAAAACCAGATTAAGAAGGCACCAAGGACGGATCCAAGGTTGTTGCCAGATCCACCAACAATCACCATCACCCAGATCAGGAAGGTGAAGCGTAGAGGTTGATATGTTCCGGGTATGAATTGCCCGTCCAGCGTGGTCATCATCGCGCCTGCCAGCCCACACAAGGCCGAACCAAGCACAAATATCTGCAAGTGTCGTTTTGTGACGTCCTTGCCCATCGCTTGTGCTGCGACTTCGTTGTCGCGAATGGCGCGCATCATGCGGCCCCAAGGCGAATTCAGGGAAAGCTGCGCCAAAATGATCAGGACGATCAGCACCACTGTAAACAGAGCGGAATAGGACAGTTTCACCGCCAATGTCGATGCGGTGGTGGTGTTGATCCCAAGGCTGTCTGCGCGGGCAATGAAGTCCGCGCTTTGTTGCAGATCAACTTCGTACGGAACGGGGCGGGGCAGGCCGATGACGTTCTTAACGCCACGTGCCAGCCAATCTTCGTTCTTGATCACGGCAATTACGATCTCTGAAATCCCCAGCGTCGCAATTGCCAGATAATCTGACCGCAAACCCAACGCCGTCTTGCCGACGATCCAAGCAACGCCAGCGGCCAATAGACCCCCGACCGGCCATGCCAGAATGGTCATGTAGCCGTGCGCTTTGTAATTGTCCGGACCACCGGGGTTTAGGCCGCCAAGATATCCGGTTTGCGCTGGATTGATAGCCTCGACGCCAGAAACTCCCGCATCGAAAATGAAGCGATACAGGAAGAACCCCGCAACCAACATCGCAATGGTGGCAAGAACGCGGTTACGTCCAGCAGGCATACGACTGCGAAGCAAAACGGTCAGAACCACGGTGGCGCCGCCGATCAAAAGTCCAACTACGATGCCGACACCACCCGACGACCATGCGCCGGGCGTCGTTGGCATGGAAATGAGCACGGTGGCCAATCCCCCCAAGGCGACGAACCCCATGATCCCGACATTAAACAGCCCCGCATAGCCCCATTGAAGGTTCACTCCAAGCGCCATGATGGCCGAAATCAATGCCATGTTCAGGATGGTTAATGAGGCATTCCAGCTGCCTGCGAAAATCCACCAATTCGTTGATCCCTGAAGGATGAACAACAGCGCGACAGCTGCAAAAAGAAGCGGAGTACGAAGTGACTGGCTCATACCGATTGCCCCTTGAAAAGACCGGTGGGTTTGAACAGCAGCACGACGATCAGGATCACGAAGCTGACTGCGAATTTATAGTCTGTGGACATCAACTGCACGAGGCTGGAAGGTTCCAGGCTTTCCGGCAACAGATAGACCGCGATTTTCTTCCATGCATAAGTGATGGTGACTTCTGAAAACGCGATGACGAAGCCGCCAGCGATGGCCCCAAGTGGGCTTCCCAATCCGCCAACGATCGCAGACGCGAATATTGGAAGAAGCAGTTGGAAATAAGTGAACGGTTTGAATGTTTTGTCCAACCCATAAAGCGTGCCCGCGATTGTGATCAAGGCAGCCACGATGATCCAAGTGATCATCACCACCCGTTCGGGGTTGATGCCTGACAAAAGCGCCAAGTCCTCGTTATCGGAAAAGGCGCGCATGGATTTTCCGGTGCGTGTGCGGTTCAGGAACCAAAACAGCACAGCCACAACGATGATTGCGGTAACGATGGTGATGCCTTGGCTTGTCTTGAACGCCAAACCCTCGCTGAGACCCGTGGCCGTTTTGAAGTCACGCGCTTTGATAATAAAGCGCGCACCATCCGCAAATCGTTGCTCTCCGGGGCCAACGATAAAGCGCACAACACCGTTCATGATGAACATCACACCCATCGAGGCCATGACGAACACAATCGGTTTGGCTTTGACCCGTCGATAGAAGCGATAAACCGTCCGGTCCGTCAGGATCAAAAGAAGCGCGGTGACCGCGATGCCGAAGGGCAGGGCCAGAAGGGCGGTGGGAAGTGGGTGAATAGACAGTCCCATCGACTGAAACCACCAAGTGAACAAGATCGTCACCATCGCCCCGAATGCCATCGTGTCGCCATGTGCGAAGTTCGAGAACCGCAGGATGCCATAGATCAGCGTGACCCCCAGCGCGCCAAGCGCCAACTGGCTGCCATAGGCGATGGCGGGGATCAGTACAAAATTGGAAAGCGCGACAATCGCGTTTAGAAAGTCCATCAGAACTCTCCCTTACAGGTGCCCAGATAGGTGATCACCGTTGGGCCATCATTGGCATGCGCCGTAAAGCGCGCGGTATCCCCATTGCGGGACAAAAGGTATTCAGCGCCGTCGCCGGTGGCGAAAATCGTGGTCAATGCGTCAGTCTTTTTGGCGGCAATGATGGTGAGGTCTCCGAAATCAGTGATCAGTAGTTCCCCATCAATGTCAGCGGTCAGTGAGAAGGCGGTTTCCTGACAGGCGTCAGCTTCGTAGCATTCGGTTACAAACAAGCATTCCTGCGCGAAGGCGGGCAGCGGAAGAAGCGCGACAGTCAGCGGTATAATCAAACGCATTCCTTAGCCCCCCAAGAACGATCGGCGGACTTCTGGGTCGGCCAGAAGCTCTTTTCCCGATCCAGTGTGCGCGTTGCGTCCTTGAACCAGGACATAGCCTTTATCTGCGATCTCAAGCGCTTGGCGTGCATTCTGTTCCACCATCAAGATGGAGATGCCCGTACGGGCAACCTCAATGATCCGGTCAAAAAGTTCGTCCATCACGATGGGGCTGACGCCAGCGGTGGGTTCGTCCAGCATCAAAACGGTCGGCTTGGTCATCAACGCGCGGCCCACGGCCACCTGTTGACGCTGCCCACCAGAAAGCTCGCCTGCGGGCTGGTTGCGTTTCTCGCGCAGGATCGGGAAAAGGTCATAGACCTGTTCCATGGTTTCTTTCACGCCGTCTTCGCGGATGAACGCACCCATTTCCAGATTCTCTTCCACGCTCATCGAGCCAAAGATGTTGTTTGTTTGCGGGACAAAACCCATGCCCTTGCGCACGCGCGCCTGAGGGGCAAGGTTCGTAATGTCCTCGCCATCCAGCCGAACCGCGCCCTGTCGTAGATGTAACATGCCGAATACGGCTTTCATGCCTGTCGACTTGCCAGCACCATTGGGGCCGACAATGACTGCAATCTCGCCTTTCTCCACAGCAATGGTGCAGTCATGCAGAATATCGGGGCCGTTCTTGCCGTAACCGCCGGTCATACTGTCACCAATCAGAAAGGCATCTTTTGTGTGCACAGCCTGATCCGTCCCAGTTGCCGGGATCAAGGTGCCTTGGCCTTTGGGATTGGTGATCGAGGCGTCTTTATTGCCGCGATTTTCCTGATAGGGATTGCCGCTCATGCGCCCACCTTGTCTTTATTTTTCAAACCCGTGCCCAAATAGGCTTCGATCACGTGTTCATTGGCTTTAATCTCGGCCAGCGTGCCTTCGGCCAGCACTTTGCCCTCGGCCATACAGATCACCGGGTCACAGATTTTCTCGATGAAATCCATGTCATGTTCGATCACGACAAAGGTATAGCCGCGCTCTTCGTTCAGACGTTTGATGGCGTCTGCAATGGTGTAAAGCAGCGTGCGGTTCACGCCTGCGCCAACTTCGTCCAGAAAGACGATCTTGGCGTCCACCATCATGGTTCGGCCCAGCTCTAGCAACTTCTTTTGTCCGCCCGAAATCTCACCCGCGCGCAAGTCAGCAATGTGAGAAATCGTTAGGAATTCAAGCACTTCATCCGCATTGGCGCGCAGCGCACGTTCTTCGTCCGCAATCCTTTTGCGGCCAAACCAAGTGTCCCAAAGCCGTTCGCCGGATTGACCACCGGGCACCATCATCAGGTTCTCACGGCAGGTCATCGATCCAAACTCATGCGCGATCTGGAACGTGCGCAGAAGGCCTTTGTGGAATAATTCGTGTGGGGGCAGGCCGGTAATGTCTTCGCCCGCCATCGTGATCCGCCCCGAAGTGGGCTTCAACACGCCAGCGATCACGTTAAACAGAGTTGTCTTGCCTGCGCCGTTGGGTCCGATCAGTCCTGTTATGGACTGCTCTTGGATGGTCATGGTTGCCCCGTCGACAGCACGAAATCCGCCGAATTGCTTGTGGACATCCTCGATGACGATCATATGTGCTCTCCTGCCACCTTAAGTTAGCGGCGTAACTTACAGAAACAGCCCGGAAAAACCGGGCTGCTTCACTTTAATCAAAGTCAATTTAGTGGAAGCCAACTTCCTTGAACTCGCCACCTTCGATGACGACTTCACGGTAGCTTCCGCCGCTCTCGCCAGCGCCGACCAGCTCAACGTCCGAACCACCAACATAGTCGATGTCACCGCCGTTCGACAGGATCTCAAGCGCTTTTGCCAGTTCACCGGGGCCGATCGGCTCACCGGGGGCATTCGCAACTTCAGTGATCGCTGCTGCAACAGCAGCACCGTCTGTGGAGCCAGCTTTGTGCATGCCCAGCAGAAGAACAGCAGCCGAGTCGTAGCCTTCTTTTGCATAGACTGATTTGCCGTCGATACCAGCATCTGCCAGCAGAGCTTCCAACGCACCTGCGCCGTCGTTCTTCGAAGCAGGGTGCTGACCGAACGAACCGTCCAAATCCGCGCCGAACTTTTCAGTCAGAGCGTCCGAAACCATGCCGTCGGGCAGGACAAACATGTCAAATGCACCGGAATCCAGAGCACCTTGGATGACGCCTGCGCCACCTTGGTCTGAATAGCCTGCGACGACCAGTGCATCACCACCAGCCGAAGCCAGTGCACCAACTTCAGCCGAGTAGTCGGCTTTGCCATCTTCGTGTGCAGCGTTGATGGTAACTGTACCGCCAGCCGCTTCAAACGAAGCAGCAAAGCTGTCAGCCAGACCTTTGCCGTAGTCGTTGTTGGTGTAGGTCAAAGCAACCGATTTGATGCCTTTGCCCATGATGATGTCTGCCATCAGCTCACCCTGACGGGCATCTGACGGGGCCAGACGAAAGAACAGACCGTTGTCTTCCAGCGTGGACAGAGCAGGCGATGTCGCCGAGGGCGAAACCTGAGCCACACCGTTTGGCATTGCAACACCGGTCAGAACTGCACCGGTTGCGCCCGAACACATGGCGCCAACGATACCGGCAACACCGTCACCAGTGACCAGACGTTCCGCAGCAGCGGTTGCAGCAGCCGAGTCAACACAGGTCGAGTCGCCGCGAACAGCCATGACTTCTTTGCCGCCCATGAACTTGCCGCTTTCGCTGACTTCTTTGATTGCGGTTTCAGCGCCGCCAGCGATGGGCGGAGCAAGGCTTTCCAGTGGACCGGTGAAGCCCAGCAGAACGCCGATTTTGACAGCGTGATCGTCAGCGAAGGCTGCGCCACATGTCAGTGCGGTGGCCGCAGTGGCCAGCAAAAGTTTCTTCATTATTGTTCTCCCAATTGGAAAATTCCGGGTTTGACCCTAGGCGCGAGCTTCGAAAAAGAAAAGGCCGAACCAAAGGAATTCGGCAAAAAACCACCGGCTTTACGGATCGTCATTCTTGGGTCGTGCAAGCGCAAAGTATTCACTGTCGCACCATTCTCCGTTGATCTTGATTGTCGCGCGCGCAGAATGCGTCAGCTGAAACCCCAGATGCGCCAACAGTCGCTTTGATCCAGTATTTCTGGGATCAATTTCGGCTGTGATCTTGGACAGGGCAGGGTGCTTTTCCCAAGCAGCGCCAATAATGCACTGCAGCGCTTCACTGGCTAACCCGCGTCCCCAAAAATCGGGATGTAAGATATAGCCAATCTCGGCGATGCGCCAAAGTCCGGCTTTGCCAATCACTTGCCCGTTATGCACAAGGATATATTCCAACCCGGTTTTGGCGTAGGACGCGATCATACCGTCCAATGTCTCCTGTGTTCTTTTCAGGCTCGTATGCGCGGGGTGGCTCCAATAAGCCATTGCAGATTGGTCCGAAAATATCTGGTGCAGCGCTTGGACATCATCCAAGCTTGGTGGACGAAGTACTAGGCGATCAGTCTTAATGATCACGCTGGTTTAACACCGCGGCTCCCGCGTTCCCGATAGGGGGTGGTGTCATAATGCGACCGGTAGCATTTTGAGAAATGCGAGGGGCTTGAGAAACCGCAAGACAGCGCGACATTGATCACGCTCATATCCGTTTGCATCAGAAGGTTGCGCGCTTTTTGAAGGCGCAGCTCCATGTAATAGCGTTTGGGAGAGCGGTTAAGATAGCGACGGAACAGGCGTTCTAACTGGCGGGTCGACATGCCGACTTCGGATGCAAGCACGGAAGGCGAGATCGGCTCTTCAATATTTGCTTCCATCTTGCGGATAACGTCACTGAGCTTGGGGTGCCGAACACCAATCCGGGTTGGCACTGACAGACGTTGGCTGTCGCTTTCCGTTCGAATTGTGGTGTAAATCTGCTGATCGGCCACCACATTGGCGACATCCTCGCCTTGATCTTCCGCGATAATCTTCAAAATCAAGTCAATCGCTGCGGTTCCGCCAGCAGCTGTCATGACCTTTCCATCCACCACAAAGACTCGTTTGGTCAATTCGACCTCATCGAATTCCTCTGAAAAACTGTCATGGTTTTCCCAGTGGATCGTGGCACGCTTTTCGTTCAGCAATCCAGCTTTGGCCAAGATATGAGCCGCCGTGCACAGGCCAGCCATGCGAACCCCGCGACGCGCTTCGCGCCGCAACCAGTTCAACAGCTTTGTGCTGCAGTTGTTTTTAACATCGACACCTGACACCAGCACCAATGTATCATCGCGCCGAAGCTCTTCCAGCGGACCATCGGCCAGAAAGCTTGGCCCTGCGGAAGACTTAACTTCGCTGCCGTCCTCGGTCAGGATTTTCCAATCATAAAGCTTTTGACCGCTTGCCCGATTGGCAATGCGCAACGCGTCAATCGCTCCTGCAAAACTAAGCAGAGTAAATCCGTCAACCAGCACAAAAACGAACCGGCGCGTGGCCTGTTCATTTTTCTCCGAGAGATTGGTCATACGACTCACCCTTTGCTTTCTGGGTTCAATAAAGCTAGCGACGAATTCAGCAGTTTTACGACCCTACAGCAAGTCGCTTTTTTATCAATCATACCGCACCAATAAGAATGCGACAAACGATGAGAGATTTACGCCAAAATCAAGTTGTACAACACTGTTTGCACGCAAGCGTTTGTCGCGGTAGAAGAGGTCTTGCCCGGAAAAGAGGGCGAAGAACTATAGTTTACGGAGAAAAACCATGACGGAGTGGGACAAGTCGACCTGGCGCAATAAGCCAAGGGTACAGATGCCAGACTATACCGATCCGGCCGCATTGGCCGTGGTCGAGGCGCAACTTGCAAAGTATCCGCCACTGGTTTTTGCCGGCGAAGCCATGCGTTTGCGTGAACAGCTTGGCCGTGCATCGCGCGGAGAAGCGTTCCTTTTGCAGGGCGGCGACTGTGCAGAAAGCTTTGCGGATTTTTCCGCAGATGGCATTCGCGACACGTTCAAAGTTATGCTGCAGATGGCCATGGTTCTGACCTTTGGCGCTAAAGTGCCCGTGATCAAAGTCGGCCGCATGGCCGGTCAGTTCGCCAAGCCGCGTTCGGCCCCGACTGAAACGTTGGATGGTGTGGAACTGCCCAGCTACCGTGGTGATATCATCAACGAGCTGGATTTCACCTCGGACTCGCGCATTCCTGATCCACAGAAGATGCTGCAGGCCTATACTCAGTCAGCGGCCACGCTGAACCTTCTGCGCGCCTTTTCGACAGGCGGTCTGGCGGATGTGCATCAGGTGCATAAGTGGACGTTGGATTTCACCGCATCGGGTGAGGCCGAGAAATACCGCGCGATGGCCGAGCGTATTCAGGACAGTCTCGATTTCATGCAGTCCGCAGGTGTCACTGCTGACCGAATGCACAGCTTGCAGACGGTAGATTTCTACACGTCGCACGAAAGCCTGTTGCTTGAATATGAAGAAGCGTTGACCCGTTTGGACGCCACAACTGGTAAAACCGTGGCCGGTTCAGGTCACATGCTGTGGATCGGCGACCGTACCCGTCAACCTGACGGTGCGCATGTCGAATTCCTGCGTGGTGTGATCAACCCGATTGGTTTGAAATGTGGTCCAACCACGACGGCTGAAGATCTGAAGGTGCTGCTTGAGAAGTTGAACCCGGAAAACGATCCTGGCCGTTTGACCCTGATCGCGCGTTTCGGGGCTGGAAATGTTGCTGAACATCTACCGCGGCTGATCAAGACCGTGCAGGAAGAGGGCGCGAATGTCGTTTGGTCCTGTGATCCAATGCATGGCAACACGATCAAATCGGCTTCGGGCTACAAAACACGTCCATTCGATAGCGTGCTGCGCGAAGTTCAGGAGTTCTTTGGTGTTCACAAGGCCGAGGGCTCGGTCCCCGGTGGTGTGCATTTCGAGATGACCGGTTCGGACGTCACCGAATGCACCGGTGGTGTACGCGCAGTGACCGACGAAGATTTGTCGGATCGCTACCACACCGCCTGCGACCCACGCCTGAATGCCAGCCAATCGCTGGAACTGGCGTTCCTTGTCGCGGAAGAGCTGTCTTCCATGCGCAATGGGAATGCATTGGCGGCGAAAGCCAGCTAAGCCAAAGACACAGTCAGAATCCAAAAACGCCCCGGCCGAAACCGGGGCGTTTTTTCTTGCCAAGAGGTGAAACGCCCCTTCCACACATGGCAAAGTTAATCGGTCTTGATCAGCTTAAGATGGGTGACCTTCGCGTTCACTTGGTCCGTAGATGTTTCATGCACATCACCAAGATCAAAGTGACGGCGCGCTTCCGCAAATTCACCCGACGTGTCGCCGTCAAAACTCTTTGGTTCGCGAAACACATGACCAGAAAGCCCGCGCGGACGCGTGCCTAAACGTTGATTTACTACTTGCTGATGTGGGTTTACGGATTTCGTTCCGGCTTGATAGCTTTTCTTTACCTGATCATCGGTCGGCGCGTTCTTGTCATCCACGACGATGGGTGTAACGTCGACCGAGCGGATGGTGAACCTTTGCGGTCCGCGCTCCAGTTCGCCGCTGACTTGCAATGCCCCAAGAGCACGCGTGATCAGACCGCTTTCATCACGCAGGGGAAGCAAAACCATTTGGGCTTCTTGTCCCCTACGGAAAGTGCGCCCTTCGCTTTCGAGCGATAAAGTGATCTGAGAAGGCATATCAAACAGATTCTCCAACGCATGATGAAGCTCTTTTCGGGCTTCTGTCGTGAAGAACACAGAAATGGGCATCCCGCGCACTTCCATGTCCAGCACATCATTCATGTGTTGACCGGCAAGCCGGATGCGCGCCAGTCCCGGTGCGATCTTTTCAAGAATGAAGGCTTCGTGCAATGCGCCAGCCATGCCTCGCGGATCGACCTCTTGCCGGGTTGGGCATAGGCGACCATTCCGTAGGCCGTCCCAGTATGCTTCGACCTGCGCGATCGAACTAAACTTCTGAACCTGACGGGCCGAAGACAATGAGACGACATTGCCGTTTCGAAGATAGTCGATTTTCATCTTAGGTTCCCGGCAGTTTGGTCCCGTTTGGATACTGTCTGATCCTTGTTCAATCGGTGACCGTTTGTTAACGAATATATAAGTAATGCTTACTGATGTCTTAATATGTCACATTCAGATCGAATTTGGCGGGAATTCTTATCAAATGGTTAACCTAACATGATTTACTCGATGACCGGATACTCCAGCGCCACAGGTGAACGTAATGGATTTACCTGGATTTGGGACCTGAGATCGGTGAATGCGCGTGGGCTAGACATTAGAACTCGGTTGCCAGATGGGCTGGATGGCGTTGAGGATCAGCTGCGAAAATGCCTTAAACAGAACGTCGCGCGTGGAAATATTTCGGTCACTTTGCGTGTGTCCCATCCCGAAGATGACGGGCAATATGCTGTAAATCCAGACCGTCTTGCGCAAGCGATTTCTCACTTGTCGTCGATTGCGGCCGAGGCGGAAATGCGCGGGCTTCCGGTATCCCAAGTGTCCGCCGCTGATATCGCGCAGCTTCGGGGCGTTATCGAAATGCGTGCCGCAGATGCTGACAGCCGCGCGCCCTTGGTCGAAGCGCTGAAGGAACAAATCCCATCCTTGGTTGACGCTTTCAAAGCCTCGCGGCTTGAAGAAGGACAGTCTTTGGCGGCGATCCTGTCGGGGCAAGTCGACACCGTTGAAACGCTTGTTTCAAAATCCGAAGGGTTGCTTGACGCCCGGTCGCAGGCGCAGGCAGATGGGCTACGTGACGCGATGGCACGCATCATGGATGCCACAGAAGGGGCTGACCCTGATCGCATCGCGCAAGAGCTGGCGTTGATCGCCGTTAAAACCGATGTACGCGAGGAACTGGATCGCCTTAAGGCACACATATCCGCCGCGCGATCCCATCTGAAAGCAGGAGAGCCCGCAGGCCGCAAGCTCGATTTCTTGATGCAGGAATTCAATCGCGAAGCCAACACCTTGTGTTCCAAGGCACAATTCAACGAACTGACCAGCGTAGGGCTTGACCTGAAGCACGTGATTGATCAGATGCGCGAACAAGTTCAGAACGTGGAGTGACCCCATGAACGCCCCTGACACCAAACGCCGCGGCCTTCTTATCATCCTGTCGTCCCCTTCGGGTGCTGGCAAATCAACCTTGGCCAAACGGTTGATGGAGTGGGATCCGACGCTCAGCTTTTCGGTCTCGGCCACCACGCGCGCGCCGCGTGACGGGGAAATAGACGGCGAACACTATCATTTCGTAGACGAAAGCCGCTTTCGCGAAATGGTTATTCAGGGCGAGATGTTGGAGCACGCTCACGTCTTCGGCAACTTCTATGGATCTCCCGCAGAACCCGTGCGCAAAGCCATCGAAAGCGGCAAAGATGTTCTGTTTGATGTGGACTGGCAGGGCGAGGTGCAGATCCGCAATTCGTCCATGGCCTCGCATTCTTTATCGATTTTCATCCTGCCGCCCTCAATCGACGAATTGCGATCGCGCCTGGTTGGGCGTGGGCAGGACAGCGATGACGTGATCCAGAAGCGCATGCAGAAAAGCTGGGACGAGATCAGCCACTGGGGCAGCTATGATTACGTTCTGGTGAACGACGACCTAGAGGAAACGGCGAAACGATTGATTACCATCGTCGAAGCCACCCGTCAGCGCCGCAATCAACAGCCAAGCCTGCTGGACCACGTACGCAAATTGCAATCCGAGTTTGAAGAGGGAAGCGTATGATTTACGAACTGGACGGGATTGCCCCAGAGATTGCTGAAGATGCGTTCATCGCGCCGGACGCCAATCTGATTGGCAAAGTGCGGATCGCAGCCAAAGCCTCGGTCTGGTTTGGATCGACCCTGCGCGGGGATAACGAGCTGATCGAGGTGGGCGAAGGCAGCAACGTGCAGGAAAACAGCGTTTTCCACACGGATATGGGCTTTCCGCTGACAATCGGTAAGAACGTGACCGTTGGCCACAAAGTGCTGCTACACGGCTGCACGATTGGTGATGGCAGCCTGATCGGCATGAACGCCACGGTGATGAACGGCGCTGTGATTGGCAAAAACTGTCTGATCGGGGCAGGGGCGTTGGTGACAGAGGGCAAAGTGATCCCGGATGGATCGATGGTTCTGGGCGCGCCGGGCAAAGTGGTTCGCGTGTTGGATGCGGCGGCTATCAAGGGGCTAGAGGCCTCGGCGCTTGGCTATCAAGCGAATGCGGCGCGGTTTTTGGCCGGGTTGAAGGCTGTCGGGTGAGTTGATGTCCAAAGTCTGTTTTGAGCCCATTTTGACCGATGCTGCAGTGCGCATGAGTGTCGGCTTTGCTACAACACTGTTTATCAGAATTAATCCAAGCCCCCCAAACAGAGTGTCTAAGATCGCTTCACTCGGCGTTTGAAACCTTCGGTAAAGGCGGCGAGCGCGCCGGATTGGGGCCAACCAGCCATATGTACCGAAGATTACAAATATGATTATTGCAGATCATGCCGTGAACAACAGCTGCAGTAACCAATCTTTAATTGCAGACCCGGCAATCGTCGGGAGCGGTGCCTATCGTAAGGCAACTTTTGATTTTCGACTGTCACAGTGAGGTCATGCAATAGTCATGGTGCGCTCCTCAAACCGCAACGGGTGCAGTTTGGATGTCAATACTGAACGCCAGACGAGCTTTGGATTGAATTGGAAGACCTGTAAAATTGCGAAAGAAAACAATCGTTAAGGCTCATCGAGATTAGAATTCTGTGCTCCATTCTTATCCAGAATATCTAGTAACGCATGGGAGCCAATCCCGCCTGAAACCAGTTCAGAAAGCTGACAATCGAATAAACCGGCCGCCCCGCGATCATTGCAATGTCTGCAGCATAGGGTGCCATGTTGGTGCATTCGAGCACGATTGCACCCACGGACTTGCGCGTTGAAACGAGCTTCTGCGCTATTGCGTTCATTTCAGTCTGGCAGGACGCGAAATCTATGTCAGGTAAGTCGTCAAAAATTGCAGTCGCAAAGGCCCCGTCGCGTGGCAATCCCTCTATCAGCACATCGCCTCGGGCACCTGCGGCTTGCAAATGCTCGGTCCTCAAGCTTTCTTTTGAGATGGTCAGAACACCGACTTCTTGATTGGTGGGCAGCATCGCCTCGATCATCGGTATTTGCATCAAGGATGAACTAGCAAAAGGAACGCCCAGAGCGTCTTTTAACTCATCTTGCATAAGCGACAGAAATCCGCAGGACGTTGTCAGCCCAGTGCAACCGTCGGCAACCAACTCGCGTCCGACTTGAATAAAGGTGTCCAAAAGCACGCGCGGGTCTTCGTGCACAACTTTTTGAGCACTGGCCCCACCTACCGTGCGCAGATGGACGGGAAAATCCCACGTGTGCCTGTGACCAATGTCGCCAAGAGGGCGCGGAAAATTGGTCTCTAACATCAGTATTCCGATAGCTGCACGTTCCATATCGCCTCCTATTTCGCGCGTTCGATGGGTCTGCCGTCGACGTTGTATGGCTGCAATTCCGTCAATAGCAGCGCCAGGAATTCTTTGCCAAGCTGCGAAAGCGGTCGCGTAGCAGAAGTGATCACGGCCATGTCCATCATTATTGGTGGTTCAAAGCGACGGGAGACAAAGCGGTCATCATAATCAAACTCCAACCCAAAGCGGTCAAGCAACGCAACTCCCATGCCCTCCTTAACGAAGGCTAGTAGGTTCTTAAATAGATGCGAATGTACCCGTGATTTCATTGGGACGTTGGAATTCTCAAACGCCTCTCGAAGTCGCCGCTGGGTGATGTGATCAGGCCCCATCACAAGCAACGGCTCGTCTTTCAGAAGTTCTGGTGTAAGCACTTCGTGTCGTTGCAGCGGGTTATCCTTGTGCAACGCTATGCGCGTTTCTACATGCAGCTGGTAGTATTGCAGCGTGTCATAAAGCATCGGCATTTCGCAGATGCCAATTTCGAAAAGACCTGATAAGACCCACTCCTGAATTTTCGAACTATACTGCGACTGGAACGAGATGTTCATGTCAGGTCTGGTTTTTGCAAATTCGGCGATGAGCTTCGGTACAAAACCGAATGACATAGAGTGCTGCGACGCGATCTGAAGTTGCCCGGCTTGTTTGTTTTGCAAATCAACTACGGTCTGTGTGACGTGATCAAGTCCGCGCACGATCGTGTCGATCTCTCGGTGCATCAGCTCTGCCTCCGGGGTCGGGACAAGCCGGCCGTGCAAGCGCTCAAAAAGCGTAAGCCCAGTTTGACGCTCTAGTTGGGCCAGCAAGTTTGATATCCCCGGCTGAGAGATTCCCAAGGAGTCGGCAGCACCTGTGACGGTGCCGGTCTCGATGATGGCATGGAACGCCTGAAGTTGTCGGAACCGAAGTCTCATATCGCAACATATCACTTTGAGTTATATGATTGCCAGTAATTAGTATTGGAAATGATACCTAGCGGCTGACAAACTGGATCCCAACCTTGGGAGAAAGTCGCTTAATGCCTTCAGAGCATATTGTTGTCATCGGTGCCGGGATTGTTGGCGCCTCTTCAGCCATTTGGCTGCGCCGAGCGGGGTATGATGTCACGCTAGTTGATAAGGGTGCGCCCGGGATGGGCGCTTCTTACGGAAATGGTGGCATCCTAGCGAGCTGCTCTGTCGTGCCAGTAACCGGTCCGGGCCTTCTTAAGAAAAGCCCGGCGTATTTGGCCGATCCGAACTTCCCGCTTTTCCTGCGTTGGGGCTATGTACCCAAACTTGTGCCGTGGCTAATCAAATACATGTCGCACGCAAATGAAGGTGACACGCGCCGGATCAGCCAAGGACTGACGACAATCGTTGGCGACAGCCTTGAGCAGCATCAAGCCTTGACGACGGGCACCAAGGCCGCGAAGTGGGTTCAAGAAAGCGACTATAGTTTCGCCTATCCAGACCGCAGCGCCTTTGAAGCCGATGCATTTGCATGGCAGCTGCGCCAAGAGGCCGGTTTTGAACCCACGTTTATCGAAGGCGATGCCGTTCAAGAAGCAGAACCGATCTTAGGTCCTAGAACAAAACTTTTGGCCGTACTTAAGAACCACGGTTTCATTCTAAACCCTGGCTCTTACGTAGGGGATCTTGTTGAGCTGCTGGGACAGATGGGCGGAAAGTTTATTCAGGCCGAAGTTAAGGACTTCGAACTGGGTGGGGCGCAGGTCAGTGCTGTGGACACCAGCGTTGGTCGCATCCACTGCGACAAGGCAGTTATTTCATCTGGTGTGTGGTCCAAACCGCTTATGCAAAAGCTGGGGTTGAATGTACCGCTTGAAGCAGAACGCGGCTATCACATCATGTTTAAAGAACCCAACCTTAAGCCCAACAACCCAATGATGCTAACGGCTGGAAAATTTGTCGCCACCGCGATGGAACAAGGCGTACGCTGTGCAGGTGTCGTTGAATTTGGAGGGCTAAGTGAGACGCCTTCAAAAGCGCCGCTGAAGCTTCTGCGACGAAAAGCGCAAGAGATGTTCCCCGATCTGACATACGCGAATGATGAAGAATGGCTTGGGTATCGCCCAGCACCATCTGACAGCCTGCCCCTGATTGGCGAGCTTCGCGACACCGGCGTTTTCACGGCCTTCGGCCATCACCACATCGGTTTGACGGGCGGGCCAAAAACAGGTCGCCTTGTTGCAGACATGATTTCTGGAAACCACTCCAACAACGACATTCGCCCCTTCGAGCCTATGCGCTTCGCTGCGGGCAAATAACCAAGATCAACAAAAATAACTCAGGGAGAGAACAATGAAACCACTGAACAAAACACTGAACACAGCGGCCATGACTGTGGCGCTGGCGATCGCAGGTACCGCTGCTTCGGCCGAGCAATGGGACATGCCCATGGCGTACGCGGCAACGAATTTCCACTCGGAAATGGGTGTCGTGTTTGCGGACAAAGTGCGTGAATACTCAGGAGGCGAAATTGACATCACGGTTCACCCCGGTGGCTCGCTTTTCAAAGGCGGAGAGATCAAACGCGCGGTCCAAACAGGTCAGGCGCCTATTGGCGAACGCTTCATGTCAGCCCATGCCAATGAAGCCCCGCTTTTGGGTTGGGACAACCTGCCATTCATCGCGACAACTTATGAAGACAACGACAAGCTTTGGGCTGCCGCCAAAGACAAGGTGAATGCACAGCTGTCTGATCTCAACCTCGTGGCGTTGTACACCTGTCCATGGCCTGGTCAGGGCTTCTATTTCAAGAAAGAAGTCATGTCGTCTAAGGACACCCAAGGCGTGAAGTTCCGCTCGTACAACACGGCGACCGCTACCTTTGCTGAAGAGCTTGGAATGATCCCCGTTCAAGTTGAAGCCGCAGAGCTTAGCCAAGCGTTGGCCACAGGTGTCGCAGAGTCGTTCATCTCATCTGGTTCAACAGGCTATGACCGGAAGGTCTGGGAAAACCTGACCCATTATTACAAAGTGAACGCATGGCTTCCGCGCAACTATGTCATGGTCAACAAAGGCGTCTGGGATGGGCTAAGTGCAGACATGCAAGCAAACGTCCAGAAGGCCGCTGATGAAACGGGCACTGCATGCGCCGCCAAGTCAGCAGAGCTTGCCAACTGGTATTTCGAGCAGCTGGAAGCCAACGGCATGAAGGTCGAAGACGCGGGCCCCGAGTTCCTTGCCGAGCTTGAAACCATTGGTGCAAAAATGACAGCTGATTGGCTGGCTGAAGTTGGTGAGGATGGCCAAGCCATCCTTGACGCTTACAAAGCCAACTAAGCTTTATGGCAGCGGCCTCGCGTAGAATGAGGCCGCTGCCAAACTGAATTCAGGGGAGTTTTCATGCGAGATTGGCAACCATTTTTAGGGCTTCCCTTATGGGTCTGGCTCTTTGTGTTTCCAGCGTTATTAGCGCTCTATTGTCTTTGGCAGGGTCCAAAAGCCGCCGTGCTTCTGTCACCCGTCTGGAGGTTTCTCGATAAAATCTACAAGGCCGCCGGCGTGCTTGCTGCGTGCTTTATGGTGCTGATCTTGCTGTTGATTATCGGGCAAATGATTGCCCGTTGGTCCAACCTCACATTTCCCGGATCGACCGAATACGCAGGCTACGCCATGGCGGCGACATCCTTTTTCGCGCTGGCTTATACGCTGACGCAAGGGGGACATATCCGTGTATCGGTGCTGCTTAACCTCAATAGGTACACCGAGTTTTGGCTTGATTCTGTGGCGATGTTCATTGCCGCCATCACCGCCACCTATTTTGCGCGTTATGCGATCAAGACCAATATCATGTCCGAGATGTTAAATGACCGGACGCAAGGACAGGATTTCGTCCCGGAGTGGCTTCTGACGTTCTTTTCCATGTTCGCCAATTCTCCCACTAAATGGGGAGAGATGTGGGCAAAGACAGGATCGGAATGGGTGTACACACCCGTTTGGTTACCACAGCTGCCGATGTCGATCGGCACGGTGCTTTTGGCAATCGCAATCTGGGATTACCTCACTCGACTTCTCGCGCATCGTAAAAGTCAAATTCACGGGGAGGTTCTGGAATGAGCGAACTTTACGCCACAGTCATTTTCCTTTTCGTTCTCTTTGCGCTTCTAGGGGGTTCCGTTTGGATCGGGCTTGCACTGATGGGAGTCGCTTGGGTTGGAATGGAACTGTTCACATCGCGCCCAGCCGGGGATGCGATGATCACCACAATCTGGACTGGCGCTTCTAGTTGGACCCTCACGGCCCTACCACTTTTCATCTGGATGGGCGAAATCTTGTATCGAACGCGATTATCCCAAGATATGTTCCGCGGCCTTGCACCATGGATGCGCTTCTTGCCCGGTGGCCTGCTGCACACCAACATCGCAGGCTGCACGATCTTCGCAGCTGTTTCCGGTTCGTCCGCAGCGACGCTGAATATGGTCGGCAAAATGTCCATCCCCGAGCTGCGCAAACGTGGTTATCCAGAGTATATGATCATCGGCACATTGGCGGGTGCTGCGACATTGGGACTGATGATCCCGCCGTCACTTACGCTGATTGTCTACGGCGTGACCATCAACGAAAGCATCACTAAGCTTTTTATGGCCGGTGTCTTTCCCGGCCTCGTCTTGGCAGGGCTGTTCATGCTGTACATCATGGCCTGGCACTTTATTTACAAAGGACAGCGGCCAGAGCCGGAACCACCGATGCCATTTGGCCAGCGCCTTGCCGAAAGCCGCTTTCTACTGCCGCTGTTTGGTTTGGTCTTTGTCGTTATTGGGTCCATGTATCTTGGCTATGCCACGGCCACCGAAGCTGCGGCGGTGGGTGTCGTTGGGGCGCTTGCGCTTTCAGCTATGCAGGGTTCACTTGATTGGAAGACGTTCCAAGGCAGCCTGATGGGGGCCACGAAAACCTCGGCCATGATCGCCTTCATTCTTATGGGGGCTGCGTTCTTGTCTCTTTCGATGGGCTTCACGGGCTTGCCGCGTGCGCTGGCTGAACTGATCGAGAGCTATAATCTTTCGCCTGTGGCGCTTATCGCTGTGCTGACGGTGTTCTACTTGATACTCGGCATGTTCATGGACGGACTTTCATCCGTGGTTTTGACAATGGCAATTGTCGAACCGATGATCCGCGCCGCTGGTATTGATGTGATTTGGTTTGGAATCTTCCTTGTAGTTGTCATCGAAACCGCACAAGTCACACCACCCATTGGCTTTAATCTATTCGTGCTGCAAGGAATGACCCGACACGATATCGGATACATCGCCAAGACCGCCATCCCGATGGTGGGCCTTATGTTGCTTATGGTGGTCATTCTGGTGATTTGGCCAGAGCTGGCTACATGGCTGCCCGAGAACATTCGCCAAGGTCCGGGCGGCTAAGCCCAGATGCTTCAGTTACTTGGGTTCATTGCGCGCTATGGGCGCTTTGTCCTTGTCGTAGGGCTGGTCGCCGGGCTTGTGTTGCCCGGCGCAGCCTTGGCACTTCGCCCATGGCTTAGCGAACTGGTGCTGCTTTTGTTATTTCTTACTGCGTTTCGGGTTGGGCTGCCTTCAGCACTTGAGGGACTTACTCAAACCCGTAATACGTTTGGGGTTGTGCTGGTCTATCAACTGGCATTGCCGCTGCTTTGCATCGCCCTGTTCGCAGTCTTCGGTCTTGCACACAGTCCAGTAGCCATTGCGTTAACGCTCATGCTTGCCGCTCCGTCTTTGACCGCGAACCCGAACATGGCAGTCCTACTGGGCCAAGCACCCGAGCCAGCCTTTCGTCTCCTCATGCTTGGCACATTTATCTTACCACTTACAATTATCCCCATCTTTTGGTTCTCACCCGCGCTTGGGAACCTATCAGAAGCGGTTCATGCAGCCTTGCGTCTTGGTCTTTCGATCAGTGCAACCATCACAGTGGCTTTCGCGCTGCGCGCACTTTTTCGGCCAGACATGCATATGCCAGAAATCCAGGCGCTTGACGGACTAACGTCGCTTGCTTTGGTCGTCATTGTAATCGGGCTTATGAGCGCTGTCGCACCAACCTTGTCGGCTGCCCCTTGGTCGCTCGTGGGTTGGCTTATTGTCGCAATGGCGGCCAATCTTGGATTGCAAGTCATGGCATATTTGGGCTTGCGCCGATTAGGAAATGAGAACACCGCAGCACCCATGGCTCTGGTGGCCGGAAACCGCAATGTTGCACTATTTCTAGTCGCTTCATCAGCCACCCAAACTGATGAATTCCTTTTGTTTTTGGGATGCTACCAGTTTCCAATGTATCTGACCCCAATCCTCATGCGCCCGCTTTTGGGGCACCGAGGTGCTGGTGAAAAATTGGGGTGAAAAGGGTGGTGTCTTTGCTTTAAAATCGTTCTTGCCTAGATAAGCAGGGAGCGAAACCAATGATATTCAATCAGGCCGTGATCGCCGTGATGACCTGATACTTCCAAAGTGGACATTAGCGCAGATGTAGCGAAGTAGCGGTTTGTCCCGAAAGCAAACTCAATCCAAGCCACTTTACCCCAATTGGATAAGAAGAGGGCCACCCAAACGGGCGGCCCTTCGTCATTCACTCAGCGATCGCTTACGCGACAGCTTCTTTGGCTTCTTTCAACCAAGCCAGAACCGTCTCGGGTGAGCTTTCGCCGTAAGGGTCATCGCCGTGGTTGTCTTCGCGGCCGGGCTCTTCGAACCAAGCTTCTACAACACCGTCATTGATGACGGCAGCATAGCGCCATGAGCGGGCACCAAAGCCGATGTTGGATTTGTCGACCAGCATGCCCATCAAGCGGGTGAACTCACCAGCGCCATCTGGGATGACTTTCACGTTTTCCAGTTCCTGGTTACGGGCCCAAGCGTTCATAACGAAGCTGTCGTTCACGGACATGCAATAGATCTCGTCCACGCCTTCGGCACGGAAATCGTCTGCGCCTTTTTCAAAACCGGGCAGCTGATAGGTTGAGCAGGTCGGGGTAAATGCGCCGGGAAGCGAAAACAGAACAACGCGCTTGCCTTTGAAGTAATCGTCCGAAGTCATGTCCTGCCAACGAAACGGGTTCGGGCCTTCAATGCTTTCATCACGTACACGGGTGTGGAAGGTGATGTTGGGGACGTTAACGCCTGCTTTCATTGGGGAAATCCTTTACAGTTTATACGCGTGGCTGGGAATCGCTGCGCGCGTTGGTGCAACGATTAGAACGATTCCAAATGGTCCTCAACGGAGTTTTTCTGCAGCGCGTCAATTTGGTTCCATACTGCTTATGGCTATGCAGTATGCGCATATCGGAAAAGCAGGGTTTCAAGGTGACTTGAGGGCAAAGGAGGCCTATATAGGCTGGAACAACTTGGCCCGGAGGAAAGCCATGCGTGATCTGAACATCCCAGAAGGTCGTCACCCTGAAAAGGCGCACCGACCCGACAACGCTCAGCCCAAAAAACCCAGCTGGATTCGCGTGAAAGCGCCCGGCGGCAAGGGCTACGCGGAAACGCACAAGATCATGCGGGAAAACAACCTTGTGACCGTCTGCGAAGAAGCCGGCTGCCCCAATGCCGGCGAATGCTGGAGCCAAGGTCACGCCACCATGATGATCATGGGCGAGATTTGTACGCGCGGTTGCACCTTCTGTAATGTCGCGACCGGCAAGCCAGACACGTTGGACACTTTCGAACCGGGTAGGGTGGCCCATGCGGTCAAGAAACTTGGCCTGAACCACGTTGTGATCACTTCCGTGGACCGGGACGACCTGAAAGATGGCGGGGCAGAGCACTTTGCCCAGACCATCCGTGCCGTACGTCATCAGTCACCGGGCACGACGATCGAAATCCTGACACCAGATTTCCTGAAATGCGACGACAGTGTGCTGGAAACTGTGGTCGAGGCGCGTCCAAATGTGTTCAACCACAATCTAGAAACTGTTCCTGGCCTCTATCCCGAAGTTCGCCCCGGTGCGCGGTATTTCCATTCTCTGCGCTTGTTGCAGCGCGTGAAAGAGCTTGATCCTTCGATGTTCACCAAGTCAGGTATCATGGTTGGGCTGGGGGAAGATCGGCAATCCGTCATGCAAATCATGGATGACATGCGCGCGGCTGACATCGATTTTCTGACCGTTGGCCAGTATCTGCAGCCGACACCAAAGCACCACGCAGTGGAGCGTTTCGTGCATCCTGACGAGTTCAAGGAATACGAAACGGCGGCCTATGGCAAAGGGTTCCTGATGGTGTCTGCGACGCCACTGACACGGTCTTCCTATCATGCAGGGGATGACTTTGAGCGCCTACGTAAGGCACGTGAAGAAAGCCTTGCTAAAGCTTGATATTAATAGAGTTTAGGTCGCCTTAGACGCTCAATCTCCATCCACTCTGGCGCGCCTATGAAATGTTCATAGGCCAGCAGCGCCAGACAGATTGCGATGATCACGAGGCCAAACATAACGCGTTTTGCCGATGGCGGATTGCGTGCCCATTTTGACATCCGCAAAAGCCAATGCAGGTTCATGACCTAGCTCTCGCCGTCTTGGGTGTCGAGAAACCGCACCTTGCCAATATGAGGCAGGTTGCGATTGCGTTGGGCATAGTCGATGCCATAGCCGACGACAAATTCATCTGGAATTTCAAAACCGGTCCAATCGGCTTTCACATCCACTTCGCGACGTGTGGGTTTATCAAGAAGCGCAATCGTTCGCAGTTTACTTGGGCCTTTTGCCTTAAGCAGTTTAACCACGTGCTGAAGGGTGAAACCGGTATCAATGATGTCTTCAACGACAAGAACGTCACGCCCGGCGATCTCACCACGTAAGTCCTTGAGAATACGAACTTCTCGGCTGCTTTCGGTGGAATCTCCGTAAGATGAGGCTTCCAGAAAATCGACTTCGACGGGCAGGTCCAATTCGCGCACAACATCCGCGATGAAGACGAACGAACCCCTCAGTAATCCAACGACAACCAATTTATCGGTACCATCAAATTCGTCGTGAATTTCTTTGGATAACTCTTCAACCCGCGCGGCAATTTGCTTGGCAGAAATGAGCGTATCAATGACATATGGTCGCTGAACCATGAAGCCCCCCTTGATTTTCACTCGTATTCCTAAGACATGTGCTGCGATCTTAGAAGGGAAAACGCCGAAAAATGCCAACACATGGTGAAAAACGTGTGATGCCGTACACGCCACAGCAGATGTATGATCTTGTTGCGGATGTCGGACGCTATCCCGAGTTCCTGCCGTGGAACTCGGCGGCGCGGGTGCGGCGGACTGTTCCTTTGGAAGATGGACGTATGATGATGGAGGCCGATCTTGTGATCAGCTTCAAGGTGTTTCGTGAACGGTTTACCAGTCGCGTGACACTGGATCAGGACGCGCAGCGCATTGATACTGAGTATTTGGATGGTCCGTTCAAGTATTTGAAATCCTTTTGGACTTTCAATGATCATCCGAACGGCTGCGAAGTTGAATTCTTCGTTGATTTCGAGTTCAAAAGCGCAATGTTGCAAAAGGTGATTGGCCTTGTTTTTAACGAGGCGATGCACCGCATCGTTGCCGCATTCGAAAAACGCGCGGCTGCGCTTTACCAAAGCTGATCAAGCGATCAACACCACAACCAGTGCGATAAGGGCGGGCAGGGCCTGGACGTAGAATATCCGCTTAGAGGCGGTAACTGCCCCAAAGATACCGGCCACAGCCACACACCCAAGAAAGAACACGGCAATGTTCTTCGACCAGTTTGGGTCTTGGATGATCACCGACCAGATCAAGCCCGCTGCGAGAAACCCGTTATACAGACCTTGATTGGCCGCCATGGCTTTTGTCGGCGCGAACAAATCACGTGGAAACTGGCGGAAGATTTTTGGACCCCGGCTTTCCCAGGCAAACATCTCAAACCACAGAATGTAGCAATGAAAAACGGCGATCAGGAGGATCAGAAGGGTTGCGACGATGCTCATGATTAATCCTTCTTGGCCAATGGGTGATGCGTGAACACAAGTTCGCGCAGGCGTTCCTCAAGAACATGCGTGTAGATTTCGGTTGTGGCAAGGTCAGCGTGGCCTAGCAGAGCCTGAATGGACCTGAGGTCTGCCCCGTTGGCCAGTAGATGGGTTGCAAATGCATGGCGAAGTCGGTGTGGGGTTACTTCGCCGGGCGAAACACCCGCTTTGACCGCGATTTGTTTGATGATGCCGTAAAACCGATGTCGTGTCAGATGGCCGGTTGATCCATTTGATGGGAAGAGGAAAGGGGACGGTTTGGCCCCTTTTTCCAATCGGGCGGTTTCCTCCTCCGCGTCCCTGCATTGCAGCCAATCTGTAAGCGCGATACGTGCTTCTGAAGACAAAGGGACAAGCCGATCCTTATCGCCCTTGCCGCGGATCAGCAGCAATTGTGGGTCTCCGCGCGTAGCGGAAACTGGAAGGGACACAAGTTCACTTACACGCATGCCGGTTGCGTAGAGAAGCTCCATCATGCAGGTATTGCGAAGCTGTTCTGCATCGCTCTGTCCGACCTCACGCGCAGCACCAAGAAGGGCTTCAACTTGCGCCTCAGAAAGAGTTTTCGGCAGAGATTTTACCTGTCCGGGGCCGCGAATTTTCAGTGCTGGATTATCGTCACGCCAGCCTTCTTCATAGGCAAAGCGAAACAGCTGTTTGATGGAAGATAGACGCCGTGCACGAGTTGAGGTCGCCAAACCTTGTGCATCGCAATCTATCAGGTAGCTTTCGATATCATCACGCACCAGCGTTTCAAATCGGGGGCCGCGTGTTTCCAGAAATTCTGAGAACGCTTTCAAATCCCGCCCATAGGCCATGCGCGTGTTGTCAGACGCCCCAAGTTCTGCTGCCTGTGCATCCAGAAAACTAGAGAATCCACCGCGCATGATCTGCGTTCATCCGCGCCTCTCGAGGATAAGAAACTCAAGTGCGGCTTGTCGTGCTGCGCGTTCCAACCCGATTTGGCGAAAGAATGCCAGTGCATCTGCGATCTCGTCCAAGTTTCCATTGGTGCCGGATTCATACAAAGATATGGCGCGCAAAATGGCTTCACCCATTCTGTCACTGTCCATCAATGACTTAAGGCGCACAGGGGCGTTGGTCGCATTCAGGCCTTCCAACACGGCGCGTGACGCTTCGTTATAGGCCAGAACCCCATCCGTATTTCCAAGCGCGATGGCGGTCAGGACGGGTTCTTTTCGGTCGCCAGAACGTACGGTCCAAGAGGCTGCAAATTCCTCGCTACTGTCAGACAGAAGCCCAAGGGAAAGTGCGGCAACGCGTGCTTGCGGGTCGGTGGGGGTTTTCGAGATCAACCGCTCACCAAACAGGCGCGCAACAGGGACTTCTAGCGATGCGTCCTCTAGGCGTGGCCACAGGGATGACAAAGCCGCAGTCAAGGCCGCGTCGTTCCCGCTGGACAGGCTTTGTTCCAGGCGACGCACGGATTGCATACGCTCCCAGATGCCACCAGATGCGGACGGTCGACGTTCGGTGTAAAGGCCAAGCAGCTGGTTTGGTGTCGCAGACCCAACACGTGCCAGCCGCTCGGCGGCTTCTGCGCGCGCTTTCCAACCGATATTCGCCCGCATATCGGCCTGTGCAAAGGCCAAGGGAAGGTTGGTTGTTGGAATATGCTCACCAATCGCTTCGAACATGCGATAGGTCAGGGGGGTTAGATTTTTGGGCCGACGGGGAGGGTCTTCTCCTTCGAACAACTCCGGATCAAGAAAACGCGCAAGCAAGGCATCTTCGAAATCGTTAATATATCCCAGCGCTCGACCGGTCTCGAGCGTAAGAACGGCCGCTTCCCATTCGCCAGATCGTGCAAGACAAAAGACCCGCGCCGGAAAGGTAGGGCTTAGGTCAGGCGAGTTTTTAAGCACCTCGCAGAAGCGATCTTCGGACCCTAAAAGAAGCGCCGTATCAAATCCCCGGCGAAAAACACGCGCATTTACGTTGCCCGCGCGATCCAAAAGTGCTTCGGCCTGATCCAGAGCACCTATGGCAAGAAGGCGATCCACCCGCGCCATGAACAACCGGTCATCGCCGGTGCGTGCGCCTTTGGGCGGATTAAGCTCGGCCAGCAAAAGGGTGTTTAGAAGTTCTTGTGTCGATGGATACAGATGCAATGGCATGCTGGCGATCCGGCGCGCCAAGTCATTGGGACGCGATTGCCCCCATAGATCACGCGCAAACCCCGTTGTTGAGCTGGACAACAAACCCACTGCGTCCAACATGGGCGTTTCCAGAAGGCTCATGGTGACTTGCGCCACAGACGCGCCCGCGGCGGTCTTGGGTTCGTTTGGGTCCGGGGGAAGGACCGCACTGTCGATTGAGGGCGGCGGCAGCGCCACGCTGTCCGACAGCCAGCCGATTGCCGACATGGGTGCAGAACCCGGCGCGGTCTGCGCCTGGGCCGCGCCAATCATCGCGACACATGTCGCGCTTATCAACGCGACTTTGGGGAACCCCTTAGCCGCCATTCAATGTCACAGTGGTACTTTGGGGCGAACTTGGGGGCGACATATCGCCCAGATAGGCGTAACCAGACAGCCCAATCACACCCAGAATTGCAAGAAATAACAATAGCTTGATCAATCGGATCAGCATAGAGGGTCACCTATTTTTCTGCCTCGGTCGTCGTTTTGCTGATTTTATATATGGTATTTTGCTCAAGATCACGCCATTCAGGAAAGAAATCTGGTTTTGGGCAAGTGGGCGCCGCTTTGGCATTCAAGGTAAAAAAATCCATCGTCATGGTCGGCATGATGGGGGCGGGTAAAACCGCGGTCGGTCAAGCTTTGGCCGCCCGATTAAACGTGCCTTTTCTAGACAGTGACGAAGAGATCGTGCGTGCCGCCAACATGACAATTGCCGAGATTTTCGCGCGCGACGGAGAACAGTTTTTTCGTGACCGTGAGACCGAGGTTATCGGACGGCTTTTGGATGGTGAATGCGCCGTCTTATCGACAGGTGGCGGGGCGTTTCTGGCCGATCGCAATCGCGAGCTTATTGGCGCGCGCGGCGTGTCTGTTCTTTTGCGTGCCGATCTTGAGCTTTTGTGGAACAGGGTCAGACACAAGGACACGCGTCCATTGTTGCGCACGTCCGATCCCAAAGCCACGTTGCGCCAGATCTATGAAACGCGTGTCCCGGTTTACGAAAAAGCCGATTTGGCTGTTGACGCGCATCCGGATTATTCGATCACGCAAATGGCTGATGCCGTGATCGAGGTGTTGAAAACACGATCCGATGTGCTTGAGGAGACCCCCAGATGACCACTGTACATGTGCCCTTGGGGGATCGCGCCTATGACGTCCGTATCGCCTCGGGTTTGTTGGCACGGGCAGGGGACGAGATCGCGCCATTGTTGACGCGCCCGAAGGTGTGGGTCGTGACCGAGGAAACCGTAGCGGGCTTGCATCTGGATGCGTTGAAAGATGGCTTGGCGACAGCAGGCATCACCGCCGAGGCTTTGGTGCTTCCTCCGGGTGAAGCGACCAAAAGCTGGCCGTTCTTGATGCAGACCGTTGAATGGCTGCTGGACCAAAAGGTCGAGCGTAAAGACGTTGTTTTGGCCTTTGGCGGCGGCGTCATCGGAGACTTGGTCGGCTTCGCTGCGGCGATCCTTCGTCGTGGAGTGCGCTTTGTTCAGTTGCCTACATCCCTTTTGGCGCAGGTGGACAGCTCGGTCGGGGGCAAAACCGGGATCAACGCACCGCACGGAAAGAACCTGATCGGAGCTTTCCATCAGCCCTCGTTGGTGTTGGCCGATATCGACGTGCTTGGCACGCTGAAACCCCGAGATTTCCTTGCTGGATATGGCGAGGTCATCAAGTATGGCGGCTTGGGCGACGCAGATTTCTTTGACTGGTTAGAGGCGAACGGGCCCGCGTTAGCTGCGGGTAATCAAGCCCTGCGAAGCGAAGCCGTTCGACGGTCCGTTCAGATGAAAGCTGATATAGTGGTCCGCGATGAAACCGAGCAGGGCGATCGCGCACTTCTAAATCTGGGCCACACGTTCGGTCACGCGCTTGAAGCGGCGACTGGTTATTCGGATCGCCTTTTACACGGTGAAGGGGTCGCAATTGGCTGCGCGTTGGCGTTTGAGACCTCGGCGCGGCTGGGAATGATGAGCCAGGAAAGCCCATCACGTTTCCGCGCGCATCTGGCCGCCATGGGCATGAAAAAAGACATCAACGACATTCCGGGTGATTTGCCTGATGCGGAAGGACTAATCCAGCTTATGGCGCAGGATAAGAAGGTCGTTCAGGGCAAGCTGCGTTTTGTTCTGGCCCGCGCCATCGGGGATGCCTTTGTCGCAGATGACGTGGATATGGGTGTCGTAAAAGGCGTACTGACCGAGGCGTTGTCAGACCGCTAATCTTTTCGACCTGTCAACGGCGCGCGTTGGCGATCACCATCAGTTCACCGACATTCTCACGCGTGATGTAGCCTAGGAAATACCCGTCGCTGTCCACTACCGCGATCGCTGGGTTAGAGCTTAAGCGTTCAAGGATCGTCTCAAGCCCATCCGTTAATGCGGCGGTTGGAACGGTTTGCATCACACTTCCAACGCGACTGTCTGATGTTCCTTCGGCCATTGTGTGAAACAGCACCTCGCAGGTCAGGAATCCGGCCAGATGACCATCGGCGTCCAACACTGGAAACTCGTGCTGTGTGGTCCGGATCAGAGTTGAGGCCGCAAGACCAATCGGATCTTCAGGACGCAGGCTTTCATACTCTGTGATCATTGCATCGCGCGCCATCAGCTTGCGCGCAACGTCCCGCATGGCGACATCGGCGCTTTCTCCGCCCGCCGCAATGAAGATGAAACCAGCGATCAGCACCAGCATCAGGTTTCCCGACATAAGCCCGGTCAACGCCATCAAAAAGGCCACGAACTGACCCGCACTGGCTGCAATACGCGTGGCTTTGACCCGGTCGGTAAACAACGTCAGGACTGCGCGCAGCACGCGACCGCCATCCATGGGAAAGGCCGGGATCATGTTGAACACGGCCAAGACGAGGTTCAGCGTGGCCAACTGCGCGGGCAGGGTGGAAGGCGTAATGGCCATTCCGGTCAACTGATCGGTCTCGGTCGGCGCACCTAGGAACAACGTCAGAACGGCCCAAATGACGATATTCACCGCTGGGCCGGCCAATGCCACTAAGATTTCTTGTTCCGGCTTTTCGGGCATACGCTCTAAGCGTGCCAGACCTCCGATAGGAAGAAGTGTCACATCGGGCGTGCGAATACCGAAACGACGCGCCATTAGGGCATGGCCGAACTCATGCGCTACAACGCAAGCAAATAGAAGAAGGATGAAAATTACGGTCCAAAGTGCTGCTTCAGGGCCCTTTTCAGACCAGGTTGAAGCGCCAATGAAGGCCAGCAGAAGAAAGAACGTTACATGGACGCGCAACTGCGAGCCGAAGAGGCGCCCGATTGGAAATGACCATGACATCGCGCGCCTCCTTAAATTACGTGTTCCTTAGAACGGGATTTCGTCGTCGAAACCACCGCCGCCGCCAGCAGGAGCAGGGCCGCTGTCGCCGCCATAGCCACCTTGGTTGCCACCGCCGCTTTGACCACCATAGCCACCGCCACCTTGGCCACCACCGCCTTGGCCGCCGCTGCGTCCGTCAAGCATGGTCAAAGTGCCGTTAAAGCCTTGCAGGACAACTTCGGTCGAATAGCGATCATTGCCGGTTTGGTCTTGCCATTTGCGGGTCTGAAGTTGGCCTTCGACGAAAACCTTAGATTCCTTGCGAAGAAACTGCTCGCAAACACGAACAAGGCCTTCCGAGAAGACTGACACAGTGTGCCATTCAGTCTTTTCGCGGCGTTCGCCCGTATTGCGATCTTTCCAAGTTTCCGACGTTGCAATGCGCAGGTTGCACACTTTTCCACCGTTCTGGAAGGTCCGTACTTCGGGATCTGCACCCAGATTTCCAATAAGCATGACCTTGTTAAGCGAACCTGCCATCCTGCGTCCTTTCGATTCTAAATTGGGCCATATGGTTACACCATATATGGACGAGGGGAACGTGATTTATACAAGCTTGCCCGCGGAATGCGCGTAGTTATGCGCTATTCTTCCATCCGCACTTCCCAGAGCCAACCGTTCACACTATATTACGCAGGTATTCAATGTGGGGGCGGGATGTTGCGCCAAAGAGTATTTATGATTGTCGGGCTGAATGTTGCTGTCAGCCTTGGCTTCGAAGCAACGCAGAACATGGCGCAAGCCGAAAGCCTGTTTGGCAGTTCGGGTGGAAGAAGTGCGTTTAATTCGCAGACGACGGTTTTGGACACGCGCGCTGCGCAGCAGTACTCAAGCTCGACCCGTTTGACCCCCAAGCCTCCGTCTACGCCAGCAAGCTACGGCATTCCCAACTATTCTGGAAATTACAAAGGCCAGTATCTGCCGATCGCAAAGGCCGTGGCGCGACAGCACGGTATTCCCGAGGATCTGTTCTTGCGGTTGGTACAGCAAGAAAGCGGATGGAATCCGAAGGCGAAAAGCCATGCAGGGGCCATTGGTCTTGCACAGCTGATGCCATTTACAGCGCGCAAACTGGGCGTCGATCCTTGGAACCCGTCGCAAAACCTGGAAGGTGGCGCGCGGTATCTGCGACAGCAGTATAATCGGTTCCAGTCATGGCGCTTGGCACTTGCCGCATATAATGCGGGGCCCGAGGCCGTCGCCAAATACAATGGTGTTCCGCCTTACAAGGAGACGCGCGGCTACGTGAAGGCCATTTTGGGCAGTTAGTCCTACCTTTAAAGAGCGCGACCTTCTGGTCCTGAATAGGACCGTTCGACCTTCGCCACACGCAGGTGATAATGTGCATAGAAGCGCGTTTGCCCTATTTTCTGCGCCATAAGGTGATCCGTATCAGCCTTCCATGCCGCAATGGACGCTTCATCTTTCCAGTAAGATACCGTGATCCCGACGCCAAACGCGTCGCGCGTGCTTTCCGCGCCCAAATACCCGTCCTGTTTTTGGGCCAGCTCAAATATCTTATCGGACATCTGCTCATAGCCCTGCGGCGAAGGGGACAATTGGTTGGTGAAAATCACCGCATAATAGGGCGGTTCGGGAAGAGGGGCGAAACGGTCAGTATCAAATGACATGGGCGCATCCTTTTGCAGATACGCCCATGTTTAGATCAAATTTGTGCCGGCGTCAGCCAGTGTCATTCAACGCTCGAAAGCTCTTTCTTATGAAGCCAATCCGCATGTTTCGGTGCGCGCTTGGTTTCAGACCATTCGTTCAGCATGTCCCACTTAACTTCGTCCATGCGCTTAAGCATGGCGTCTTCTTCGGGATCTGGGCAAGCCAGTTCGACACGGTGACCATTCGGATCAAAGAAATAGATCGAATGGAAGATCGAGTGATCGGTCACGCCAAGAACCTCAACACCTTCAGCTTCTAGATGGTCTTTGAATTCAATAAGTTCAGCGCGATCTTTCACTTTGAATGCGATGTGCTGAACCCAGATAGGAGTGTTCGGGTCGCGACCCATTTCTGGCTTGGTTGGAAGCTCGAAGAACGCCAAAACATTTGCGTTTCCCGCATCCAAGAACACGTGCATGTAGGGATCAGGCTCGTGGGTGGATGGAACATGGTTTTCCGCGATGGCTAGGATGAAATCCATATTCAGCATCTTGCCGTACCATTCGACGGTTTCCTTGGCATCTTTGCAACGATACGCGACGTGGTGAATCTGTTCAATTTTCATGGCGTCCTCCTTTTGAGAAGGGATATAGGCTATATTCGTTTCATTTGCAACGAATATAGCGAAAGGAAGTCTGAGCCGGGTAGGGCGCCCTGTTTTACCCGTGTTTTCGGAAGGTTGAAGGTGTCTGACCGGTTTGTTTCTGGAAGGCCCGCGTGAAATAGGCAGCAGAGGCAAAACCAAGCGACGCCGCAATGTCTTTAATAGGAACGCGGGTTTCGGTCAGAAGACGACGCGCTTCGTATGTGACACGATCTTGCAAGATCGCCGAAGCGGGACGTCCGCAGGCATTGTTGCAAACGCGGCTTAGATGCGTCGGCGTGATCCCAAGGTCCGCGGCATAGTCACGAACGGTTTTTGCGCTGTGGAAATCTTGTTCGACAAGGGCCGTGAAGGCGTTGACCAGTCGTTGACCTGACTTGATCTCTCGGTCTTCCTCGTCGATCTGTTCGATTTGACGATCCAACCAGACGGAAATGAGACCCGCATGGCACATCATCGCACGCGACGCCCGTGAAGATCCTTTTCCCATCTCACGTTGAAGATCATCAACAAGCTTGTTGAGGTCTATCTGTCGATCAGCATCGCGCAGGCGTAAATGAACAGTATCCTGAGGCAAGCCAAGTTGTTCTTCACTGCCTTTCGGGAACACGATGATCGTACCCGAGACCTGGGAACTCATCTCAAACCCATGCATCGCGCCGGCGGGCAGAAAAATGCAATTGTGGGGACCATAGCCAGAGGTCACTCCGTTCACCGTGATCCGACCTTGTCCACGTGTGAACCACAAAAGCACAGGCGCGCCGTAAGATCGCATGGCTTCAGTGCGCCAGCGTCCGCCAGCCCCTAATCGAGCAATTGGGAGCACCCGGAACGGTGAATTGGGAAGATTTGAGTCAGTCATAACAATACAATCGCAGCAGCCAGTAATAAAACTTACTGCCCAATCGCTATCTTACTCTGTTCGACCTGTCTCAATTTTTTTGGCACGTTACACGTTATCCACAGGATGATCCACAGGATTACGACGCTACCTGTGGATAAGTGCATAAAGTGATTCGAGAGCGGACATCGAAAAAGTGAAATTCGCTTTATATGTTCAGTGATCTGATCCCAAGGGAATCACGTTCCAATCCTTCATGCGCTTACGAAACCAAGTGCGCTGTCGTTTGGCATATTGTTGGCTTGCGATGATCGCGGCGCTGCGTGCCTCGTCTAATGTGATTTCGCCTTTCAAATGGGCAATCAGTTCAGGCGCTCCAATGGCTTTTGATGATGGAGCCTTGGGATCCCAGGTGCTCAGGTTCCGTTGGGCTTCGTCCAACGCACCGTTTTCCAACATGATGTCAAAGCGTCGCGCGATCCGATCGCGCAACCAATCGCGATCTGCGTCCAGATGAATTGCAAACGCATCAGACAGCGGCAAAAGAGGCGGCGGCGTATCATCTTGCCAACTGGCAAGGCCGCGCCCGGTTGTGTGCTGAACCTCCCACGCGCGGGCGACGCGGGCAGGGTTTCGGATATCAATGCGCGCCAGTGTGTCCGGGTCCAAATCTGCCAATAACGCCGAAAGACCGCCTTCGGCCAGACGCGCTTCACCGTCACGACGAATTGCTGGGGGTGTCATTGGAATATCAGCCAGCCCCTCGGTCAGGGCGCTTAGGTTCAGGCCGGTTCCGCCAACGATAATAGGACGTTGTGGGCCGGACAGCAGAGGTGCAACCTCGCGCAACCAGTGCCCAACCGAGTATTCCTGATCGCCCGGAATATGCCCGTAAAGAAGGTGAGGCGCGCGCGCTTCTTCTTCCACTGACGGGCGGGCTGTCACGATGCGCCAATTTTCAAACACTTGGAGGGCGTCCGCGTTCACGATCACTCCGCCCGATTGCTCGGCAATGGCTAAGGCCAGTGTGGACTTTCCAGATGCGGTTGCACCAGCAATTAGAACTGGCTGATCCGATCCGACCTGACTTGCCAGCTGTTCAAGCGATCGTTGAGTTTGCGACACGTAAACCCGTCCTCATTTTTTATGAGCGATGGGTGGATCGCTCATTGAACATTCCGCCCTAATCGGTCAAATTACCGCGCAACACAATCACGACAATCAGAGAGTGGCAACAGATGACTGATCAGGCCCAGACGACGGCAGAGGGTGACACCCCGCAGCCGACCTATAAACGTGTCATGTTGAAAATCTCAGGCGAGGCCTTGATGGGGGATCAGGGATTTGGCCTGAACCCACCCACCGTCGAACGCATCGCGCGCGAAGTGAAAACGGTCCACGATATGGGGGTCGAGATCTGCATGGTCATCGGCGGCGGCAACATTTTCCGCGGGCTTCAGGGCTCGGCGCAGGGGATGGAGCGGACCACGGCAGACTATATGGGGATGCTCGCCACAGTGATGAACGCGCTGGCCATGCAATCCGCGCTGGAAGGTCTTGGTGTCTACACCCGCGTCATTTCTGCCATTCCAATGGACCAGGTCTGTGAGCCTTACATCCGTCGCCGCGCTGTGCGTCACCTTGAGAAAAAGCGTGTTTGCATTTTCGCCGCCGGAACCGGCAACCCGTATTTCACGACGGATACAGCCGCGACCCTGCGTGCCAATGAAATGGCCTGCGAAGCGATCTTTAAAGGCACGAAGGTGGACGGGGTCTACGACAAGGACCCAGTCACGAACGACGACGCAGTACGCTATGACAACGTGTCTTATGACGATGTGCTGGCCAAACGCTTGGGCGTCATGGACGCATCTGCCATCGCACTTGCACGCGACAACAACCTGCCGATCATCGTGTTCTCATTGGATGAGCCGGGCGGGTTCCGTGGCATTCTGGCTGGGCAGGGGACATACACACGCGTTAGCGGATAACGGCTGCGCGGGGCGGATTTTCGCCCAGAAATACTTCTTTGCCACGGTCTGCAGAGCCTGACCTATACAATCAGGGGGCGGTGGCGTTATACCGGGCGAAACACGCTCGTTCATAAGAGCTTGAAAGACGAAGGGGTGACCTAGGGATGGCTGACGAAGAGTTTGAACTGGATATCGATGATCTGGAACGCCGGATGGAAGGCGCGATTGGCGCACTAAGAACAGAATTCGCATCCTTGCGCACAGGGCGCGCGTCGGCCTCGATGCTGGATCCGATCACTGTTGAAGCATATGGACAGCGAACACCGCTGAACCAGGTTGGTACGGTCAATGTACCGGAGCCCCGCATGGTTACGGTGAATGTTTGGGACAAAAGCATGGTTCAGGCTGTGGAAAAAGCCATCCGTGAAAGCGGTCTGGGTATTAACCCGCAGCTGAACGGAACAATTATCATGCTGCCGATCCCGGAATTGAATGAAGAGCGTCGCCGCGAGTTGACTCGCGTGGCTGCTCAGTATGCCGAACACGCCCGCGTGTCCGTACGCAATGTACGCCAGGATGGCATGCAGCAGATTAAAAAAGCCAAGGACGGCATGTCGGAAGATGATGCAAAGATGTGGTCAGACGAAGTGCAAGAACTGACAGACAAATTTGTGACCCATGTCGATAAATCTTTGGAAACAAAACAAGAAGAGATCATGCAGGTTTAACCCTGCGTTGTCAGTGTGTTACAGGTATTGGATTAGGTGATGAACAAGGCAATTGTCGATAAGGAAGCGCAAGTGCTTAAATCGCCAAGACATGTTGCCATCATCATGGATGGCAATGGTCGTTGGGCGCAGCAGCGTGGAAAACCGCGTTTGTTTGGCCATCGTGCCGGCGCCAAACGTGTACGTGAAATCGTGCGCAGTTGCCCAGATCTTGGTGTGAAATACATCACCATCTTTGCCTTCTCGACTGAAAACTGGAAACGTTCCGAGGCCGAAGTCACTGGCCTGATGACTCTGTTTCGTCGTTACATCAAAAAAGAAGCCCGCGCCCTTGTCGAAGAAGGAGTGCGTGTTCGGTTCATCGGGGACCGCACCCGATTGGGTAAAAAACTGGTCTCTTTGATGAACGAGCTGGAAGAAATGACCAGCCACAATGATCATGTCATCATGACCATTGCTTTGAACTATGGCGGCAGGGACGAACTTGCCCGCGCCTCTAGACGTATGGCGCAAGACATCGCAGATGGCGCGCTGAAACCAGAAAGCGTTGATGAAGAAACCATCGCAAGCTATTTAGATACAAGCGTTTTACCGGATCCTGATCTTGTCATCCGTACATCTGGCGAAACTCGCATCTCCAATTTCCTGCTCTGGCAATCTGCTTATGCGGAATACGAGTTCATCGAGACTCTGTGGCCCGATTTCTCGCCAGAGGTGTTTCAGGAAGTTGTGGATCGCTTTTCTGGCCGGGATCGTCGTTTCGGCTCAGTCAAGTCAGCGGCTGAATAGTCCGCCCTGAGGCCTTACTTTGACTTGAGGCCAAAGCAGAGCAATGCGATAACCCCCAAATGAGTTCAGACAGTTCCACTTCAAAATGGTCCGATCTTGCCCCGCGTGTTTTGTCCGCGGTGGCGATGGCTGGTATCGCAGTATTCGCAATCTGGTCCGGCGGGATCGTCTATCAGGCAATGATCATTGTCGTGATCGGCCTGTGTATGTGGGAGTTCATTCGCCTGCTTCAGCCCGAACCAAGCGCATTGCCCATCGCATTGGGCATTGCCGCGTCGCTTAGCTTGTTGATCTCGAGCCTCGGGGTAGAAGCTGCGCCAGGTATCGTGTTTTCACCCAAGATTGCCGCATTGTTCATAGCGCCGCTTGTTGGTGCGATCCTACTGACCAACCATCGGTTTCTGTGCTTTGCGTATGGGTTGCTGATCATGCTGGCCGGGCTTGGCTTTTTGGCCATGGGCCCCGGACCTGCCTTGATTTGGTTTATTCTGATCATCATTATCTCGGACGTTGCGGGCTATTTCGCAGGACGACTGATCGGTGGCAAAAAATTCTGGCCGCGTGTAAGCCCAAAGAAAACGTGGTCTGGAACCATCGCGGGCTGGATCGGGGCCTTGATCCTTGGCCTTATCGGCATGTCGCAAGGGGTCTTTACGCCGCTAGAAGCCTGCCTTGTGCCTTTGATCGCGTTTGCTGGGCAAATGGGCGATATCGTTCAAAGCGCCATCAAGCGCATGGTGGGTGTCAAAGACAGCTCCAACCTAATTCCCGGCCATGGCGGTGTTCTGGACCGGTTTGACGCCATGATTGGCGCTGCGGGGGCATTGGTGCTTCTGGCGGGCGCCGGCACCTTGATCCTCGCGGGCTGAGGGCAGGGGATGAGCAACGATACAGGCAAACGCCGCATTTCGATATTTGGTGCTACAGGGTCCATAGGGCAATCAACCATCGATCTGATCCGGCGCGATGCTATGGCTTACGATGTTGTTGCACTGACTGGCGGACAAAATATCGCACAGCTTGCGAAAGACGCCGTTGAACTAAATGCGGACATCGCGATTACCGCGCACGACGATAAGCTCTCTGAACTTCAACAGGCACTTGCGGGCAGTGGCGTTGAAGCCGCCGCGGGACCTGCGGCGATGGAAGAAGCTGCAACGCGGCCATGTGACTGGGTCATGTCTTCGATCGTTGGGGCCGCAGGTCTTTTGCCGGGACTACGCGCACTTGAAGCGCGCGCCACGTTGGCGCTTGCCAACAAAGAAAGCTTGGTGACGGCCGGTCCTTTGATCATGGCAACTGCCAAAGCGCACCATGCCCGAATTCTTCCCGTCGACAGCGAACATTCAGCGGTGTTTCAGGGGCTTGTCGGCGAAGATATAGAGGCGGTTGAGCGCGTGATCATCACGGCCTCTGGCGGCGCATTCCGTGACTGGCCGATTGAGAAACTCGCCACCGCCACTTTGGCGCAGGCAAGTTCACATCCCAATTGGGATATGGGTCAAAGGATCACCATCGACAGCGCATCGATGTTCAACAAGGCACTGGAAGTTATAGAAACCAAAGAGTTTTTCCAAATCAATCCAGATCAGATCGAAGTTCTGGTGCACCCGCAAAGCCTTGTACATGCTTTGGTTGGGTTTAACGACGGCGCGCTTATGGCGCATTTGGGGGCGCCTGACATGCGTCACGCCATTGGCTATGCGCTGCACTGGCCGGTACGGCGTGATCTGCCTGTTGAACGTTTGGACCTGGCGAAAGTGGCGACGTTAGAGTTTCGTGCACCTGATGAAACGCGTTATCCCGCATTGAGACTTGCCCGTGAAGTGATGGCCGCAGGCGGGCTGACCGGCGCGATCTTCAACGCGGCGAAAGAAATCGCCCTTGATGGCTTTATCGCGGGTCAGCTTGGCTTCATGGAGATGGCCGGGCTTGTCGAAGACGCTCTGACACGGCTTGACGGGGATAGCAGTCTAATCCACACGGCAATGACCCTTGATAATGTGTTGGCCGCTGACCAAATGGGACGAAACGTTGCCCGCGAGCTGATCGCAGCAAAAAACTGAACAGACGCGCCACAACGCGTATCAAACCAAAGGACACCCCTGACACATGGATCTGATCAGTTTTCTGCCGGATTTCGGCAATCTTGCCTTTACGATCCTTGCCTTTGTTGTCGCTTTGACAGTGATTGTGGCCGTCCATGAATACGGCCATTACATCGTTGGGCGTTGGAGCGGCATCAAAGCAGATGTGTTTTCAATTGGGATGGGCCCGGTACTTTTTGCACGCACAGATAGGCATGGCACCCAATGGCAGGTCGCTGCCTTTCCAATTGGTGGCTATGTAAAGTTCCGTGGCGATGCAAATGCTGCGTCCGGTGGGGCGGACGAGGCTGTCATGGCCGAATTGTCCGACGAAGATCGCCGCCACACAATGCACGGCGCACCACTTTGGGCCCGTGCGGCGACTGTGGCCGCCGGTCCTATCTTCAACTTCATCCTGTCGATCCTCATCTTTGCTGGCCTATTAATGTCGACAGGTGTCGCGCGGGATTCCTTGGCTGTTAAGTCCGTACGGGACGTTCCCGGGATGGAGCAGGGGCTGCGTGCAGGCGACGAAATTCTTTCCATTGCAGGCTTTGAAACGCCGCCGTTGGTTGAATTCTACGACGTGATCGAAAAACTGCCGGAAACAGAATTGGTCGACTATCGCGTAAAGCGTGATGGGCAAGACCTGACGGTATCAGCAACGCACCCATATCCAGCGCTGGTCGGATCCGTCAGCCCTCAATCCGCCGCAATGGCTGCCGGGTTGCAAGAGGGTGATTTCATTCAATCTGTAAACGGCACGATCGTTCCGACCTTCAATTCCTTACGCGAAATCGTCGTGAATGGGGATGGTGAAGAATTGTCTCTGGGCATTCTGCGTGAAGGGGCACCGCTCGATGTGATCCTGACTCCGCGCAGACAAGACATTCCCACGGCTGATGGCGGGTTCGAAACGCGCTGGTTGATCGGCATCACGTCAGGTCTTGTGTTTGAACCGGCCACACGTCCGGCGGGTGTCTGGGAAAGCTTGAAATCAGGTGCCGACCGGGTGGTCTATATCATTCAAAGCAGCCTATCCGGCCTTTGGCATATGATCACCGGCGCTATTTCCAGCTGTAACCTTTCAGGTCCAATTGGAATTGCGCAAGTTTCCGGACAAGCCGCGTCTCAGGGGGCCGTAACCTTTGTGTCCTTCATCGCGCTGTTGTCGACGGCCATTGGCATGTTGAACCTGTTTCCGATCCCAATTCTGGATGGTGGCCATCTGGTGTTCCACGCGTGGGAGGCTGTCACCGGACGTCCACCGTCGGACAAGGCCCTGAATATTCTTTTGGCAATTGGTCTGGCGTTGGTTCTGACATTGATGGTGTTTGGACTGACAAACGACCTGTTCTGCCCCTAGTTACTATCTGCCGTCGAAGCACGTTTGACGCAGTCAGCCATCAAATGAAACTGCTGCGCCAAAGGTGAGCTTGCACGCCAGACCATTCCGATGGTGCGGCTGGGTTTGGGGGCTTCGAAACGTGATACAGCCACGGGCGCAGAACGTGTTTCCACCCCAACGGCCATGTCTGGAATGAGTGTGACACCCATCCCAGCGCCAACCATCTGGACCAGGGTCGACAGGGCGCTGCCATCTAGCATTTCGCGTGGATTGTTGGTTTGCATATCGCAAAACGACAGGGCCTGATCGCGAAAGCAATGACCCTCTTCCAGCAAAAGCAATCGCATTTCGCGAAGCCCATCACGATTTGGAACAGGCTTGTCTTTGTCCGCCTCTGGACGCACCAACACAAATTCTTCGTCAAACAAAGCGACCTCGGTCAAGGCTGGGTCTGATATGGGAAGCGCTAGAATTGCCGTATCAATCCGTCCTTCCACAAGTTCGCGGATCAGATTTGACGTCATCGTTTCACGCATGTGAATTTCAGCACCCTGAAAACTGGCAGATAGCTCCTGTACGATGCGCGGCAACAGATAGGGGGCGATGGTCGGGATCACACCGATCCGCAGCTCACCTACCCAATGATCGCGTGCGGCCCGTGACACGTCCTCCAATTCATCAACGGAGCGCAGTATGTCTTTCGTTCGACGCAAAAATTCGCGGCCAAGCGTGGTCAAACGCACCTGTCTGTGCATCCGTTCGCACAAGACACAGCCCAATGCGTCCTCAAGTTCCTTGATCTGAACAGACAGGGCGGGCTGCGACACAGAACACGCGTCTGCCGCGCGGCCAAAATGGCCGTGTTCGGCAAGTGCGTCGAAATAACGAAGCTGGCGCAGGGTGATATTACTCATAAGGTAATCCTATCACATGGATTAAAAGGTGCAATTTCCTCTTATCGTTTAAATTGGCTATCGTGAGGCCATAAATACGGCAACCTCCGTTGCCTGCAGATTTACCAAACATGGGAGACTTAAGATGGACGGAAACAGCGTGGGAAAATGCCCGGTAGCACATGGTGCGACAAATGTCGGGATGCGGTCCAACAAGGATTGGTGGCCCAACCAGCTGAACCTAAGGATGCTCCATCAGAACACTGCCAAGTCAGATCCGATGGGCGAAGGTTTTGATTACGCCGAGGCCTTCAAGTCGCTTGATCTTGAGGCGCTCAAAGCAGACCTGACAGCGTTGATGACGGACAGTCAGGATTGGTGGCCGGCGGACTATGGTCACTATGGCGGGTTTTTCATCCGTATGGCGTGGCACAGTGCCGGGACGTATCGCACAGCCGATGGGCGCGGGGGTGCAGGCACCGGTCAACAACGTTTTGCGCCGCTGAATTCGTGGCCCGACAACGGAAACCTGGACAAAGCGCGCCGTCTTCTTTGGCCAATTAAACAGAAATACGGAAACAGCATCTCATGGGCGGATCTGATGATCCTTGCTGGGACTGTGGCCATCACGTCGATGGGTGGGCCGAGCTTTGGGTTCGCTGGTGGGCGTGCCGATGTTTGGGAGCCGGAAGAAGACACCTATTGGGGGGCCGAAACGGAATGGCTGGTCGGCGACGACAACCCCAACAGTCGTTACTCCGGTGAACGTGATCTGGAAAATCCGCTGGCGGCCGTTCAGATGGGTCTTATCTATGTGAACCCTGAAGGCCCGAACGGAGAACCCGATATTCTGGCTTCAGGGCGCGATATTCGCGATACCTTTGCGCGCATGGCCATGAATGACGAAGAAACCGTGGCGCTGGTCGCGGGTGGGCACACCTTCGGCAAGGCACATGGCGCGGGCGATCCCGAATTGGTAGGCCCCGAACCCGAAGCCGCCTCAATCGAAGAAATGGGCTTTGGCTGGATCAATGCGCATGGCTCTGGCCATGGCGATGACACCACAACCAGCGGCATTGAAGGCGCGTGGACCGCTAATCCCATCAAATGGGACAATGGGTTTTTTGACCTTCTGTTTGGCTACGACTGGAACCTAACCAAATCGCCTGCTGGCGCTTACATCTGGGAACCCGTCGGTGTGACGGAAGAGGACAAGGCCCCGCAGGCTCATGACGCGTCGAAAAAAGTGCCGACCATGATGACCACCGCCGATATGGCGATGCGTATGGACCCGATTTACGGCCCAATCTCGAAACGTTTCCACGAAAATCCAGACCAGTTTGCCGATGCTTTTGCACGCGCTTGGTTCAAGCTTACCCACCGAGATATGGGCCCTCGGGCACGCTATCTGGGTGCAGATGTGCCAAGCGAGGAGATGATCTGGCAAGATCCCATTCCTGCCTCAGACACCAAACTCAGCGACGCAGACGTGACCGCCTTGAAAGCTGCCGTTCTGAAAACGGGGCTGAGCATTTCGGATCTGGTGAAAACGGCTTGGGCATCGGCGTCCACGTTCAGGGGATCGGACATGCGGGGCGGCGCAAATGGCGCGCGCATCCGGCTTGAGCCAATGAACCGTTGGGACGTCAATGAACCAGAGGTGCTTGACCGGGTTCTGACCAAACTAGAAGAGCTGCGCGGTGATTTCGGCAAGCCCGTTTCGATGGCTGACTTGATTGTCATTGCAGGGTCTGCAGCAGTTGAGAAAGCTGCGGCAGATGCTGGTCACAGTATCGTTGTGCCATGCACATTGGGCCGCGGGGATACCACGCAAGAGATGACGGATGTGGAAAGCATCAGCCATCTTGAACCTGCTGCGGACGGCTTCCGAAACTGGCAACGGACCGAGTTCACGATCTCACCCGAAGAGCTGTTGATCGACAAAGCCCAGCTTCTGGGTTTGGGTGCCCCTGAAATGACCGTATTGGTTGGCGGATTGCGTGTGCTGGGTGCCAACCATGGCGACAGCAAACATGGTGTCTTGACCGAGAACGTGGGCAAGCTCAGCACGGATTTCTTCGTGAATCTGATGGATATGCGCACCAAGTGGTCGGATCAGGGCGATGGCACTTATGCCGGCACTGATCGTTCCTCGGGCAAACAGAAATGGACTGCGACGCGGGTAGACTTGGCCTTTGGCTCAAATTCTCAACTGCGCGCGTTGGCTGAAGTTTATGCTCAGAATGGCGCTGGTCAGAAGATGGTCGAGGATTTCGTCGCGGCCTGGACCAAGGTTATGAACGCAGATCGCTTTGATCTGGCCTAGGCCGTTCGAACTTCGGTTAATGTGAACCTAAGGGGGGCAGGGGACTGCCCCCTTTTTCGTGGGGGTTGCGTTAGACTGCGACGTGTATTTCGAGATGCGACAGCACCTCAGAAAACGCCTCGGGCGGCGCTTCATTGGTGACCAGAGCATCCCCAACCTTAAGATCAGGCTGACGTAAAGACGGTTTGCGCGTTTGCGGCTGAAATTTCGACGCATCCACCGCCATGATGGATCGCGAGGCGCTGTTCATCATCGCGAAGGCCATGTCGACCTCGCATTGCTCATGCACCATAAACCCTTTGTCAGGGTGTACCATGGAGGCTGATAGCACACAGTGATCAACCTGAGCCCGCTCCACCACTTGAAAGGCTGAGCGATCGAAGGACGCGCCGTCGTGATCACGCAGCTGCGTTCCCGCCATGGAAACGTTGTTTCCGGGGATCATGGCCAATGTGCTGGCCACAAAGGCCGAATTGGTCACCACGGTCAGTTCGCGACGTTCCCGCAATACCTGTGCAATGAACGCTGACGTTGACCCGGTGTCGATTGTCAGGCTGTCCCCATCCTTCACAAGCTCAGCCACCTTGTTTGCAATGGCCACCTTCGCCTCGCGGTTCAGGTTCATCCGCGACAGGAAAGGGGGGTCCATTGCGGATTTATTCGACACAAGCGCGCCGTGTACTTTATTCAGCGCCCCGCGTTCTGCAAGCGGTCGCGTGACGCGGCGGATGGTCTGGTCTGACACGCCCATAATTTGCGACAGTTCCTGCACACTGACAGTCCCCATCATGTCGACCCGGCGAAGTATCTCTTCGCTGTATTTTGAGGTTGGTGTGCTCATGGGCGAACCAGCTCCAGCAATTCAGCATGCATTTCAGGTGTTGCGGCCGTAACTGTGCGCCCGTCCGACGTAAGGGACAAAGGCTGGCCTTGCCAGTCCGTCATGACCCCGCCAGCCGCTTCGATCACAGCAGCAACCGGCAGGTAATCATATGGTTGAAGCCCAAAGTCAATAACGGCGTCCGCGTGCCCACTCGCCACCAACATATGAGGGTAGCAATCCGCCCCAAATCTACGCAGCTCTCCGGCGGTGATTATGCGTGCAAACTGATCAGGCGCGTCGAGTGCCATTTTATCTGCTTCGTTTATGAACACGCGCGCCTTCGACAATTGCTTGCAGGACGAAACGGAAATCGGCGTATCATTTAGACGCGCGCCATGACCCTTCGCACCGGAGTAGACCTCTCCTAACGCTGGCATGTTGACGACGCCAAGCTGCGGTTCGCCGTCAGAAAGGTAACCGATCAGTATTCCAAACAATGGCAGACCGGTGATGAAAGAGCGGGTTCCGTCAATTGGATCAACGATCCACATATCTGAATGATCGCCACTTTGGCCAAATTCCTCGCCCAGAATAGAATTCTTTTGGGAAAGCCGCCTCTAGCGCCGACCTGATTGCCTTTTCAGTGTTCTGATCTGCGATCGTAACAGGGCTGTCATCCGATTTTGATGTTACATCCAGCGGTTTTCGAAACATCTTCATCGCCACGGGCGACACCTCAACTGAGATTTTGTGAGCAATATCAAGGCGTGTACGCAGCTTATCCATACTAGATCCCGTGTCCTATTGTGCCCATTAAAACTGTCTTGAGAGCGAGTGAGTTACAATTAATATCTACATTAGTTTTCACTTTTTGTCGATTTTTGTTGATTTAAGCCAGAACTGTTGTTGATTATCGGCATCAAGCCGGTGCCAAATTAATACTGCACGGAACCAGAGCGTCGGCATCCAATGGGAGTTATCACATGAAACACTTGTCTGTTCTGACTGCAGCTTTCCTTGCCGCAACGCCTGTGATGGCGAAAGATTCCAGCGACCCGATTAAACTGACGCTGCATGATTGGTCCGGTCAGCTGATCACCACCACGCTTATGGGCGAGGTTCTGAAGAAAGCTGGCAACAACGTAGAATACCTGCAAGCGGACTATATTGCGCAGTTCGCAGGGCTTAGAACCGGCGATTTGCATCTGGCGATGGAAATCTGGGAAACCACCGGACGTGAAGCGCTGGACGAAGCTGTTGGGTCTGGCAATGTCGTCAATATGGGGGAAACCGGAATGATCGCCATCGAGGAATGGTGGTATCCGGCTTATATGGAGGAGCGCTGTCCGGGGCTTCCAGACTGGAAGGCTCTGAATGAATGCGCGCAGGAATTCTCGACCGCAGAAACCGCACCTTTAGGGCGTTATCTTGGGGCCCCCGTAACTTGGGGTGGCTTTGATGAAGAACGTATCGAAGCCTTGGGGATGGACTTCGAAGTTGTCCATGCAGGCACCGATGCAGCACTCTTTGCCGAGCTTGAGGCAGCATACCAACGAAAAGATCCCATTGTTCTATGGGTTTATGCACCGCATTGGGCACTTACGAAATACGAGGGCAGCTTTATCGAGTTTCCTCCATACTCGGTCGAATGCTACAACGATCCCTCCGTCGGCATGAACAAAGATGCTGCATATGATTGCGGTAAACCGACAGGCCCGATCTGGAAAGCCGCTTGGGCTGGACTGCCTGAGCAGTGGCCGAATGCTGCCAAAACCATTGAGAATTTCAACATCTCAAATGATGACATGAGCGCAATGGTCGCTGATGTGGATCTGAATGGTAAATCCGTCGATGACGTCGTTGCCGCTTGGATGGCAGGGAACGAAGCGACTTGGCAGGGCTGGATCGCTAAATAATCCATCTGACCATATTGGGCGCGGTCCGCCGCGCCCATTTCCCGAAATCTGATAGACAGTAACCGCCGCTTCGGTCAGCCTTTGACCGTGCATGAATTCTGCACCCGAGGACCATATGAACAAGTCTGTCATTCTTGACTGTCGCCATGTCTGGAAGCTCTACGGGGCGGGGGCGGATGCCTTGCTGAAAGACGGCAAGATCCCCGATGCTGAAACCCTTGCCAAAGCCAATGTGATTGGCGCGGTGCGTGATGCCAACGTGCAGATACATCAGGGCGAAATCTTTGTGATCATGGGCTTGTCTGGATCAGGAAAGTCCACTCTTGTCAGGTGCTTATCGCGCCTTGTTGAACCAACGTCTGGCGAAATCGAATTTGACGGTCGGGATCTCTTAAGCACATCCGATGCAGAGCTTATTGAAATCCGGCGCAAGAAGATGGGGATGGTGTTTCAACAGTTTGCACTGATGCCCCATCTAACGGTTCTGGAAAACGTTGCTTTCCCGCTTGAAATACAAGGTGTCGATCGCGTGAAGCGTGAAGCGAGCGCCCATAAGGTTATCGAACTTGTCGGCTTGAATGGTCGCGAGGACTATTACCCGCGCGAATTGTCTGGTGGGCAGCAACAACGTGTTGGCATTGCCCGCAGCCTGATTGTTGAGCCAGACCTTTGGTTCCTTGATGAACCCTTCTCGGCGCTTGATCCGTTGATCCGTCGCGAGATGCAGGATGAGTTCATTCGCCTGCAAAACATGCTGAAGAAAACCATTGTTTTCATCACTCATGATTTCGACGAGGCCATACGTTTGGCCGATCGAATTGCCGTTATGAAAGACGGAATAATTGAACAGGTGGCAACGCCAGAAGAACTGGTCCAGAACCCAGCCACCGACTATGTCGCGGATTTCACACGTCATGTTGCACGGTCAAAAGTTGTACGCGCGCAAAGCCAAATGGAGCCTGCGACCAGCGACAGCTTTGCGGGCGATGTGGCCCATGATGCGACAATTGAATCTATCGCAGACGAGGTTGAGCAGGCAGATTTACCCTTCCGAGTGATGAAAGACGGCAACATGATCGGTCAGATCACTGCGCGTGCTGTCATCGACGTGTTGGTGGGGCGCAGCTGATGTCCGGTCTCGCGCGACATATCACGCGATCAAGGCTGTTCTGGGCAGGGTTATTCCTGGCCACTTGGGCGTTGTCACAGTTTTCGTTCCAAATCTACAAAGCGCTCGACGCCCGATGGATCATTCGGTTCCCCAAAAAGTATCAACTGAACTTTGATGTTGTATTAAGCGACGTCATGGACTGGTTGGTCAATGTCGCGAATTTTTGGGTCTTCACGTTTCGCGACCTGACCCGCGCGATCGCATGGGTGATAGAAATTCCGTATCAGTTCTTGCGAAACCTTCTGGTTGAAGGGTTCCAAACCGGGTTGGGTGAGACTGCCGTGCACATCATGCCTTCGCTCAGCTGGATCGCTGTGATCGGCATTGTCGTCGCCCTTGGTCATTATGCGCGCGATTGGTCATTGGCCGCACTTGCAGGGGCGTGTTTCCTGTATCTTGCGGTGTTTGGGCAGTGGGACAGCGCCATGATCACGCTGGCCTCTGTGTTGGTCGCGGTTCCCATTGGCGCGGGCGGAGGTCTTTTGCTTGGCATTCTGGCCTATCGCGTAGCATGGGTAGAGCTGCTCTTACGTCCCATCCTTGATCTAATGCAGACCGTGCCTGTCTTTGCCTACCTTGTGCCGATCCTGATCCTGTTTGGATTTGGGCCTGTGGCCGCACTTGTGGCCACCGTGATCTATGCCATGCCCCCAATGATCCGTGTCACCATCGTAGCCCTGAAAGGCGTTCCAAAAGAACTGTTAGAGGCAGGCCGCATGATGGGGGCCACTCCGCGGCAAATGACGTGGAAAGTGCTTGTGCCTTCAGCGATGCCCACACTTATGGTCGGCGCAAATCAGGTGATTATGCTGACGCTGAACATGGTGATCATCGCATCCATGATTGGAGCGGGCGGACTGGGCTTCAATGTTCTGGCCAGCTTGCGCCGGCTGGACATTGGCGGCGGGATTGAGGCCGGGTTGGCCATTGTTGTGATGGCCATTGCCCTTGATCGAACCAGCCAAGCCTTTTCGGAACGCCGTATGATGCACGCACGGAAAGGAACCATTGTGCAACGCCACCCATGGTCCAGCGCAACGCTTGTGATCATTGTCGGGACTTTCCTACTAGGGCTGCTAATCCCAGCGGTTCAAAGCTATCCAGATATCTTGACGATCAGCACCGGGACGTTCTGGTCCAGCGCGATGGAGTGGATCAACGTCAACTTTTTTGATACTTTAGACGCGATCAAAACGGTGTTGCTGAAGGGCATTTTGCTGCCCGTGAAAAAGTTCTTCGTCGGCATTCCATGGCTCTGGGGAATACTTGTAACCGGATTAATTACTTGGCGCGTTGCTGGCTTGAAACTTGGTATTGTCGCTGGATTGATGATGGCTTTCATCGCCGCAAGCGGGCTGTGGGGCAAAGCCATGGTCACTCTGTACCTGTGCGGAGTATCCGTGTTCATCGCCGTACTAATCGGCACACCATTGGGAATCTGGGCCGCGCAAAAACCAAAAGCCGGGCGTGTCATTCTTGGGTTGATGGATACGCTGCAAACCCTGCCGTCTTTTGTCTATCTGATCCCAGTTGTGATGTTGTTCAGAGTGGGCGATTTCAGCGCGATGATTGCCGTCGTTCTGTACGCTCTGGCCCCGGCGGTACGCTATGCGGCGCATGGCATCCGCGAGGTGCCTTCTCAGTTGCTAGAAGCCGGGAAGATGGCGGGCTGCACACCGCGACAATTGCTTTGGCGGGTGAAGCTTCCCTTAGCAATGCCGCAGCTTTTGCTGGGGCTGAACCAGACCATCATGCTTGCCCTTTCAATGTTGGTGATCACGGCACTGGTAGGAACGCGCGACCTTGGACAAGAGGTCTATATCGCGCTGACAAAAGCCAATGCAGGGCAGGGGATTGTTGCCGGTCTTAGCGTGGCCTTCATCGCGATTATCGCAGACCGCATCGTGCATGCCCTTTCAGACAATCAAAAACAAAGGTTGGGCCTATGACCGAACACGCAATCTCACGGGCTGCTTCTTTGCCGTGTTTTGATGACCCAAAACAGATTGAACCGCTAAGCGGTGGGATCACCAATGTTAACCTGAAGGTGACCGATGGGGGGCGTGATTATGTTGTCCGGCTTGGCAATGACATCCCCGAACACGGCGTCATGCGGTGGAACGAACTGGCCTTGAGCCGGGCTGCCGAGGCGGCGGACATATCACCGGCTGTGCATTACCACGAGCCGGGGGCGCTTGTTCTCGATTTCATCGACGCGCAGACATTCACGGAAGAAATGGCGCGTGACCCAGTCAATGTTCCCCGTATCATCAAGCTTCTGAAACATGCTCATCACGCCTTAAGCCCACATTTGACGGGACCGATCCTGACATTTTGGCCGTTTCAAGTGAACCGGACTTATGTGACGCGGCTTCACGCCGAGGGGTCTCGTAACTCTGCCAAACTGCCCGCACTGATGGAGGATCTGGACAGGCTTGAACAGGCAACTGGGCCCGTCACTTTGGTGATTGGGCATAATGATCTGCTTGCGGCCAATATCCTTGATGATGGCAAGAAACTCTGGCTGATCGACTGGGAATACGGCGGCTTCAACACACCGCTGTTTGATCTTGCCGGTCTTGCTGGGAACAACGGATTTTCCGAAGCGCAAGAACACGACATGCTTGAACAGTATTTCGAAGCCCCCGCACAAACCCATTGGCGCGCCTATCAAGCGATGAAATGCGTGTCACTGATGCGCGAAACGCTTTGGTCCATGACCTCTGAAATCCATTCGGAACTGGATTTCGATTTTGTCGCCTACACCGCTGAAAATATGGAGCGTCTTAACGCTTCCCTCAAAGACTTTCAAAACACATAAGGACCCGCCATGACGCTTCCTTCATCTGCTAAAACACTTATCATCGGCGGCGGCATCATCGGCTGCTCAACCGCGTACCACCTTGCCCAAATGGGGGAAGAGGTGCTGCTTTTAGAAAAGGCCGCTTTGACGTCCGGATCGACCTGGCACGCGGCGGGATTGGTTGGGCAGCTACGCTCTAACGCCAACATCACGCAGCTTCTTGGCTATTCGATCGATCTTTACGACAAGCTCGAGGAAGAAACCGGGCTGGCCACCGGCTGGAAGATGAATGGTGGATTGCGTTTGGCCTGCAACGAAGAACGCTGGACTGAGGTTAAGCGGCAAGCAACCACGGCGCATTCCTTTGGTCTGGATATGCAACTTTTGACACCGCAAGAGGCCCAAGATCTTTGGCCGCTTATGGATATTTCGGACATTGTTGGCGCGGCCTTTCTTCCAACAGACGGGCAGGCAAGCCCATCCGACATCACCCAAGCGCTTGCGCGGGGGGCACGAGCTAAGGGCGCGATTTTGATGGAAAACACGCCCGTCTCAAAAATCCTGTCCGAGAAGGGGAAACTGGTCGGGGTACGCACACCTCAAGGTGATATCGCGTGTGAAAAGCTGGTGCTGTGCTGTGGTCAATGGACCCGCGAATTGGCCAAAGACGTCGGCGTTACGGTGCCGCTTGTATCCGTCGAACATCAATACATGGTGACCGAGGCGTTTGGCGTACCCAAAGACCTTCCAACACTGCGCGATCCGGACAGGCTGACCTACTACAAAGAAGAAGTCGGTGGTCTGGTCATGGGTGGCTACGAGCCAAACGGTATTCCATGGGCCAAGGATGGTATTCCTGATCCTTTCGATTTCCAGCTACTGGAGTCGAATTTCGATCACTTCGAGCAGTTGATGGAACTGTCTTTGCCGCGGGTTCCAAAGCTTGAAACAGTTGGTGTGAAACAGCTGATCAACGGTCCTGAAAGCTTCACGCCGGATGGCAATTTCATACTTGGCGAAGCGCCAGAGATGGCGAATGTGTTTATCGGCGCAGGCTTCAATGCGTTCGGCATCGCATCCGGCGGCGGGGCAGGGATGGCGTTGGCGGAATGGGTCGCAAAGGGCGCACCGCCCTATGATCTGTGGCCCGTCGACATTCGTCGCTTTGGCAGACCACATACGGACGCCGATTGGGTGCGCACCCGAACGCTTGAGGCTTATGGTAAGCACTACACGATGGCGTGGCCATCAGAGGAACATGAAAGCGGGCGGCCGTGCCGTCGGTCCCCCCTTTATGACCGGCTTAAGTCAGAAGGGGCCGTGTTCGGCGAAAAGCTGGGCTGGGAACGGCCAAACTGGTTTGCGGAAGAAGGCGAAGAAGCCCGAGATATCTATACGTTTGAGCGACCAAACTGGCATGATCCAGTGGGCCGCGAACACAAAGCGGCGCGTGAGGCCGCAGTGCTGTTTGATCAAAGCTCCTTTGCCAAATTCATATTGCAAGGCCCCGATGCCGAAGCCGCTTTGCAATGGATCGCAGCCAATCGCGTCGACAAACCCGTAGGATCCATCATTTATACCCAGATGTTGAACGACAAGGGCGGGATTGAATGTGATCTGACCTGTGTACGCACGGGTTACGACAGCTACTACATTGTTACGGGAACCGGGTTTGCCACGCATGATTTCGACTGGATCCGCCAAAACATTCCGGAAGGGCTGAATGCGCAGCTTGTTGATGTGACATCGTCCAATGCGGTTTTGTCTCTGTTTGGCCCGAGGGCACGCGACATCCTGTCTACAGTCACAAATGATGACGTTAGCAACGAGGCGCAACCCTTTGCGAAATCGCAAAAAATAGGGATTTCTGGCTGTCCTGTGTTAGCTCTGCGTATCACCTATGTTGGCGAACTGGGTTGGGAACTTCATCTGCCCACGGAATACGCGCAAACAGTCTATGATGCATTGCACAAGGCAGGCGCAGCCTACGGGCTAAAGAATGCGGGGTACCGCGCCATCGAAACGCTTCGCTTAGAAAAAGGATACCGAGCCTGGTCTTCGGATATCGGCCCAGATCACACACCCGATGAAGCGGGTCTTGGATGGGCTGTGAAGATCAAATCCAACATTCCATTCAACGGGCGTGAAGCTGTTGTAAGCCAACGCGAAAATGGAACCCACAAGATCCTGGCGACCTTTACAACAGATGGCGATACCATCCTGTCGGGCCGCGAAACGATTTACCGAAACGGTGAAAGATGTGGTTGGCTTTCCTCTGGTGGATATGGACATACATTGGGCTGCTCGATCGGGATGGGGTATGTGCGCGCATCCGAGCAGATCGACAAAGACTATGTCCTTAGCGGGACTTACGAGCTGGAAGTGGCAACCAAACGCGTGCCAGCCAAAGTCACTTTAAGTCCGCTGTACGATCCAAAAATGGAGAGGGTCCGCGGTTAAGTCCTAGGGTAGGGGATCTAGTAGAATTCAGCCGCTAATTGATCCTCTGCCACCACGATTTCAATTGAAACCAAGTGCATTAGCCAAAGCTGCATGGATCTTGTGACGAAAGACATTATCGCGGGTTTTCCAGTTCCGCGTGTCCTAACTAAGAACAGACCGCACAAAACTTGGTTATTGTCTGTTATTCAACCAAAATCCCCAGCCTATTTCGCTGCGACCCTTGACAGAACAGTCCTGTTGGCATGATTTAGAGAAGAACTTTTGATCGAAACGGGGGCTTTAGCCCCGAACAAACCTAAATCTCAGTTGCGCGATACCATGGGCATTTATCGCTTCGTTTTCCAGCGCATCAATCGGAGACGCCACTAGCTAATGGATTTCAAAGATATCGATTTTATAATTATTGGTGCTGCGAAGTCGGCAACCACATGGTTACAACAACAATTGCAAGCAGATCCAGCCATTTACATGCCCGATCCGGAGCTTCACTATTTTTCCAGAGAATACAGTAGGGGACAGGACTGGTATTTTTCGCAGTTCAACGAAGAACTTCACGATAGGGTCGTTGGTGAGAAATCCAATTCCTACCTCTACGAACCCGATGCGGCGCGCCTGCTTCACCAAGATCTTCCCCATGTGAAACTGATTGCGCAATTGCGCAACCCGGTTGAGCGTGCCTATTCCAGTTATTGCATGCGGTTCCGGCGCGGAGAGGTCGGAGCGGATATTGAAAATTACCTTGACCCTACATTGGGCGAGAACCTCAAGTACCTCATCTCGGGGAAGTTCTCATCGCACTTGCAGAGCTATATCGACCTCTACGGCCGAGATAAGCTTCTTATCCTGTTTTTCGAAGGTGTGGCTCAAAACCCAGAGGCGCAGATGTCGCAGGTTCGTTCCCACCTTGGCCTGCCGCCACGCCCGCTTTCTTCAATTGGACGCGAGAAAGTTAAGGACAAGAAAGCGCCGACGGTTTCCCCTCGATTGCGCAAGAGCCTTGCATGGTTGAAGCCAATTATACGCCCCTTGCGAGGGACATCCGGATTCGAAGCTGTTCGGGGGGCGGTTGCACAAGAAATTCAGTATCCGAAGTTGACAGATGAGCTACGAAATCGCCTAAACGACTACTACCACCCTTCAATCGAGGCTCTGGAACAGATGAGCGGTCAATCGCTGAGCCACTGGTATGGGCCTTAGGAGCGAACGGCCTGACGAGACGAGCACGCTTTTCATAGGTGTTCAGATTGGGCTCAAGTCTCTGCAGAAAACACATGATAGCTGGATGTCCTGCAGGTAAGGACACCAGCGACAGCGCGGACAAACAAGGAGGAAAAGTGAAAGCACACTGCCTTTCGCTTATTTGATATGAAAAAGTTTATTATCACCGGAATACAGATGCGAAACAAAGGCTCTCAAGCCATGTTTCTAACGCTATGCTATAGCTTGAAGTCCATTTACAAAGACTGCGAAGTCATTGGATTTTCGAATAAATATGACTCGCCCGAGCAATATGCGTTCAAGTTGCTACCCTATGATGACTACACGCGATTGGTATTCAGATACCATTTGAACAAAGTGCCACTATTGGAACCGCTGCTAACGCGTTTCGCTGGCCAGCGCAGAAAAACCGACAAATGGAACGGCGCAGTATCTGAAATGGATAAAGCGCTGAGAGAAGCGGACGCAATTTTTGACGCGAGCGGTTACACACTTGGCTCAGGTTGGCCCAAGGGTGGGGGAGAGATGCTGCTGCAAACGATACGGCTCGCGAAGCAGTATAATAAAAAGATCATCTTGATGCCTCAGAGCTTTGGTCCGTTTGACTGGGACGATGGCGGTGACAATGAAGAGTTCCTTAAAAAGGTTAAGAAAGAGCTGTCTTACGCCACCAAAATATATCCGCGTGAGAAGGAAGGCTATGAATGCCTGAAGTCTCTGGGCTTGAATAATGTCGAGCTGTCGACGGACATGGTTATCCGAGAGAAGCTCTTTCCAACAGCGAGCGAAATCTATGCCTCGTACGAGAATGAAGAGTTAGATTACCCGGTCGAAGGCTCTGTCGGCTTCATAATCAATGAAAACGTATTCCGGATCGGCGATTCCGATGCGGTCTTTGATCTGTATGCAAAGGCTTTGGATAGGTTGGTCGACAAGGGTGAAAATGTGTACATCCTGAACACATCCACCGCAGACATTCACCTAGTGGAAAAGGTTCTGAAGAAGACCAAGAACAGAGAAAAGGTACGCTTGATCACCAAGGAATACGCAAGTCCGGAATTGATCAAAATCCTTGGAAAATTCAAGTACGTGGTCGCGTCACGTTATCACTCTGTGGTGTTCGCTTACAGAAGCGGCGTTCCAGTGATCATCCTCGGGTGGGCCAGCAAATACACTGACCTTGCAGAACATTTCCAACAGCAAGACTACGTGTTTGATATTAGAAACCCGGGTGTTGATCAGATTTTCGAGAAAATCGACAAAATGGGCGAGAACTATGAACAGGAATCGCGCTGCATAAACGAACGGCTAGAGAAACTTCAAGCGACTTCCGTTGTGCAAGATGCCCTTAACGCGTTGAAAAATTGAGCATCCTCAACCAGTCGACGAGGCTTAGTCACACGCTAGGAAAGCCAATCAATTTGATTCAGGTATAAGCTACCACGGTCGTGGGGCGGTTAGCGCCGCTCCCGACCCATTCCTTTTGATTCAGGCTGAATGACCCGATAAACGGTACAATCGTGGAAGGGGCACGGCCGAACACCAGCAAATGTGGCTTTAGAATTCACAGTGATCTTTGAGCAATTACAAGGACTAATAAGACGGCTTTACCACAAGACTTTCAAACCATCTCAACGCATGACGGTTCTATCAGAACAAAAAAGAAATCAACTCGCATAGTCGAGCCGTTCATCAAGGCTCTGCAAAACAAAGACAATGAAACTTGAAAGAGGAGCGTCATTGTTTACGAGTTCGTACTCATGTTTGCCGGCTAATATAGCGCGCATAATCAATATTATGTTAATAGAGCCTATGACGCAGTAAACAATCATTCATCAGCATCGATACATCCATCTCGACAATGAATTGAAAAACATTGATAACACATTGTCTGCAAAAGGATGATGATATGAGCTCATTGCTGATTTTGAACGGCCCTAACTTGAATATGCTGGGTATCAGGCAGCCTGAGATCTATGGTGCGATGCGTCTTGAGGATATCGAGGCTGCTTGTATGAAGCACACAGCAGCTCTTGGTCACACCTGTCAGTTTAAGCAGACGAATGACGAAGGTGCTTTGGTCACAATGATCCAAGACGCGCGTGGTGTTCATGATGTCATTATTCTGAACGCCGGTGCCTATACCCACACCTCTATCGCCTTAATGGATGCCATCAACGCGTCTGAAGTTCCAACGATTGAACTTCACATTTCCAACATTCACGCCCGTGAAGATTTTCGACGTAAGTCTTACATTGCGCGAGCAGCAGTTGGTCAGATTTGTGGATTTGGAACCCATGGGTACATTCTGGCTATTGATGCTGCATCAGGACTGACCGAGAAATCTTAATGCTTGAATACATCAAAAGCATTTGCCTTTGCGAAGACATGCAGGATGTCTGGAAGATCCATTGTAAGAAAATGGAGAGTTACGGCTTTGACCGTCTGATCTATGGAATCTCGCATTTCATGACGCCGAACTCGATGGGACCACGCGAAGATGTCATGACTCTGTCCTCCCATGACCCTGAATACATGGAACATTATTATGGACTTGAGCTGTATCGATCGAGCCCGATGTTGCTGTGGGCTACAGAAAACACAGGTGCGTGCAGCTGGTCTTGGGTCCACAAAAACATCGATGTGATGGACGAAGGAAACCGAAAGGTTCTTGAGTTGAACCGCCAAATGGGCATCACAGCTGGCTATACAATTTCATTCCAGGAAACATCTCGCAGATCAAAAAGCGTCATCGCGCTTTCTGCTAAACGTGGGTTAAGCCAGGACGCAGTAGATGCAATTTGGCGTGAGCATGGTGAAGAGATCGAAGCGCTGAACAACATTGCGCATTTGAAGATCATCTCCCTGCCCCTCAGCACTGAACGCGCACGTCTGTCAAAACGACAACGTGAGGTTCTTGAATGGGTCGGAGATGGCAAAACCAACCAAGACATCGCCACGATCCTTGGTGTAACCTCTGCAACGGTGGAAAAGCACCTACGCATCGCACGGGACAAGTTAGGCGTTGACACATCAGCACAAGCTGTTCTGAAAATGTCGTTTTTGAACCAGATCTTCACGCCAGAAGAGTAATATTCCCAAATCCAGATCAGCTATTTATTCCATATATCCAATATACTAAGGGCTTTCAGGCCCATTTGTTTCCGTTCCAATCGCAATGGTAGGGATTCCCATACTTCCAATTGTTTCACGAATCAGCCATCTTAAATGTGTTCCGTGAGTGGTGGCTTTAGCCTTTGGGACATTAGGGGTGAACGGACTGTGATTTCAGATCGCGTTTCATTCTTCCGGTAAAACGGAGCTGGTGTCGATGGAGTATTGATCCCAAAGGCACCAGCACACCGGAAAATTTGACGAGTATCAAAGGCGCTGACTTAGGTCGGCGTTTTTTTCGTTTGGGACTGTAAAGTTATGCTGGCCATGCGTTTGCATGACCAATTGAAAAAAGGGCCAGTCTGAACAACCGGCCCCTTTAATCTTAGATTTCAGCGGGCAAGCGCCCTACCCTTCAAGGCTTAGCCTTGAACAGCGGCAGCTACTTCAGCCGCGAAATCGACTTCTTCTTTTTCGATGCCTTCGCCAACTTCCATGCGAACATATCCAACGATTTCAGCGCCAGCTTCTTTAGCAGCAGCCTCAACAGTCAGATCTGGGTTGATGACAAAGTCCTGACCCAGAAGTGTAACCTCTGCCAGATACTTTTTCATGCGGCCCTTGATCATGTTCTCGATGATGTTTTCAGGCTTTCCGCTTTCACGGGCTTGATCGGTCAGAACCTGACGTTCTTTTTCAACCAGTGCTCCATCCAGCGATGCTTCGTTCAAAGCTTGCGGGTTTGCAGCAGCAATGTGCATAGCGACCTGACGACCAAAGGCTTCATCGCCACCGTTCATCGCAACAAGTACGCCGATTTTGCCCATGCCATCGGTGACAGCGTTGTGCACATAGGTAACAACAGTCTCAGCTTCGACCGTCGCCATGCGGCGCAGCGACATGTTCTCACCAATGGTGGCGATTTTGTCGGTGATGGTTTCAGCAACCGTTTTACCGCCCAAGTCAGCGGCATTCAGGGTGTCAACATCATCAGCGCTTAGCGCGGCGGTGGCGATGCCTGATACCATTTTCTGGAACTCAGCGTTTTTGCCAACAAAGTCGGTTTCCGAGTTCACTTCGACAGCAACGCCTTTGCCACCGGCAACTGCGACAGCAACCAGACCTTCAGCGGCGGTACGGCCCGCTTTTTTCGCGGCTTTTGCCAAGCCTTTGGTGCGCAGCCAATCAACGGCAGCTTCCATGTCGCCGTCGTTTTCGACCAGTGCCTTTTTTGCGTCCATCATGCCAACGCCAGTGGCTTCGCGCAGTTCTTTTACGAGTGCAGCAGTAATTGCCATGTCTCAACTCCTTGGGGTCTCCGGTCGGGTCATAAGCCCACCGGGTATCAATTCGGTGACAGATGCGCGGGATCAGGTCCCTGCCCCGCGCATAAATGCTGTCTTATTCTGCCGAAGCAGCTTCTGCCGGAGCAGCTTCTTCAGCAACGGCTTCTTCAACCGGTGCTTCATCCATCGCGCCCAGGTCGATACCTGCAGCACCCATCTGAGCTGTCATGCCGTCCAGCGCAGCACGGGCTGCCAAGTCGGTGTACAGCGCGATGGCGCGTGCGGCGTCATCGTTGCCTGGGATCATGTAGTCCACGCCTTCTGGCGGGCAGTTGGTGTCGACAACAGCTACAACTGGGATGCCCAGCTTGTTGGCTTCTGCGATGGCCAGGCTTTCTTTCTTCACGTCAATGACGAACAGAAGATCAGGAACACCACCCATTTCACGGATGCCGCCCAGCGAAGCTTGCAGCTTGCCTTGGTCGCGTTCCATGCCCAGACGTTCTTTCTTGGTCAGGCCTTCAGCGCCCGAAGCCAGCTTCTCGTCCACCTCTTTCAGGCGGTTGATCGACTTAGAAACAGTCTGCCAGTTGGTCAGCGTGCCGCCCAACCAACGGTGGTTCATGTAGTACTGAGCCAACTTTTCAGCGGCATCAGCAATCGGGCCAGCGGCCTGACGTTTGGTGCCGACGAACAGAACGCGGCCACCTTTTGCAACGGTGTCGCGAACAGCGTTCAGCGCAGCGTCCAGCATCGGCAGGGTCTGGGTCAGGTCAAAAATGTGAATACCGTTGCGCTCTCCGTAGATAAACGGGGCCATACGGGGGTTCCAACGTTGGGTCTGGTGACCAAAGTGGACACCAGCTTCAAGCAGCTGGCGCAGTGAGAAATCAGGCAATGCCATGTTCTTTATCCTTTCCGGTTTCATCCTCGGTGCTGCGTTTGGAAGGTCTCCCTTCAACCGGTGGACGCGATGGGGATGTCTCCCCCAAAGGCCCGCACAACACCTGTGGTTTGTGAGCGCGCGTATATAGGGCGATCTTATACCGTGCAAGGCCTAATCGTTCCCGCATCGACATGGCTTGTCCTTCACGGCGATTCACGGCAAGTAAATGGTCATGACACAAGATATTCTATGCATCGGCTCGGTCCTTTGGGATGTTATCGGGCGCACACCACATCCTATGCACGTTGGATCAGACGAACCGGGACGGATTACACGCCTTCCGGGCGGCGTTGCAATGAACATTGCGATGACACTGCACCGGTTTGGCTTGCGATCTGCACTTCTAACTGCAGTCGGCCGGGATGCCGAAGGTGAAGAGCTTTTGGTGGAATGCGCCGCCCGCGGTATGGTGACAGGTTTCGTTCACCGACCCGAGGGATTGCCAACGGATCGCTATATGGCGATCGAGGGGCCAGGAGGCTTGATTGCTGCTGTGGCAGATGCACATACGCTTGAGGCCGCTGGCGATGCGATCCTTGCGCCCCTTGAGGATGGACGATTGGGCAGCAAAGACGCCCCATATCAACACGTGATCGCGCTTGACGGAAATCTGACACAAGAGTTGCTGCAAGACATCTGCGCACGAGACAGCTTTGCGCGTGCAGATCTGCGCGTGGCCCCCGCAAGTCCCGGCAAAGCACGGCGGCTTGCCCCGCTGATGCAGCATGCAGGAGCCACGCTTTACGTAAACCGCGAGGAAGCGGGTTATTTGACGGACACACTATACGCCACAGCGTTTGAGGCGGCTCAGGGAATGATTGCGTCCGGTGCGCATCGTGTACTGGTGACAGATGGGGGCGGAAACGCGGCGGATGGACATCACCAGCGCGGTGTGATCCAAGCCCCCTGCCCCAAAGTGCATGTGCGCAGAATTACCGGTGCGGGGGATACGTTCATGGCGGCGCATATTGCGGCCGAACTTGATGGACAATCCCCGCAGGATGCACTTGAAACGGCACAAAAGAGCGCAGCACGCTACGTATCAGGAGAAGACCTATGACCCTGCCCCTTCACTTCTCAGAAGAAGTTGCAGCCGCGCGTGAAAAAAGCGCGCCGATTGTGGCGCTTGAAAGCACCATCATCACCCATGGTATGCCCTTTCCGCAAAACGTGGATACCGCCCGTGCTGTCGAAGCGGTCATTCGCGAAAATGGAGCGGTGCCTGCGACCATTGCAGTTCTTGAAGGGCGTTTGCATATCGGACTGAATGACACGCAATTGGATGCGCTGGGTCAGGCGAAAGGCGTCGCCAAGCTGTCGCGTGCCGATATGGCTGCCTGCATTGCGATGGGTGGCACCGGTGCGACGACCGTCGCTGCAACCATGATTGCCGCAAATCTGGCTGGAATATCGGTCTTCGCCACGGGTGGGATCGGCGGCGTGCACCGCGGGGCTGAAAACAGCTTCGACATTTCCGCTGACCTTCAAGAACTGTCGAAGACACCCGTGACCGTCGTGGCCGCAGGGGCTAAGGCCATTCTTGATCTGCCCAAAACCTTAGAGGTTTTAGAAACCCTTGGTGTGCCGGTGATTGCCTATGGTCAGGATATGTTTCCTGCATTCTGGTCACGCATTTCGGATCTGGCAGCTCCCCTTCGCATGGACAATGCACAGCAGATCGCCTCAGCCGCAAAAACCCGTGCCCGGATGGGGCTTGAAGGCGGGCAGTTGGTGGCCAATCCGATCCCGGTAGCGGCCGAAATACCGCGTGAGGTCATCATGCCTGTCATTGAAGAGGCGCTTACCGCCGCTGAAGCCGAAGGCGTTTCAGCCAAAGACGTCACGCCCTATCTTCTTGATCGTATTTTTCATGCCACCGAAGGGGCATCACTTGCGGCCAATATCGCTTTGGTGAAAAACAACGCAGAATTGGCATCGCAGATCGCGCGCGCACTGACAGAAGATTAACACGTACAAACGCAAAAGGGCGGCCACGCCGCCCTTAAACTCATTCAAGTTTGATCTATAATACGTCGAGAGCTCAGGCCCCGATGGCGATTTGCGCGTCCATCTCAACCGGTTCTGGATCGCGCAACACATAGCCCCGGCCCCAAACAGTCTCGATATGATTTTCACCACCTGTCGCGGTAGACAGCTTTTTGCGAAGCTTACAGATGAACACATCGATGATCTTCAATTCAGGCTCATCCATTCCGCCGTAGAGATGGTTTAAGAACATCTCTTTCGTCAGGGTTGTTCCCTTGCGCAGCGAAAGAAGCTCCAACATCTGGTACTCTTTGCCGGTCAGATGCACGGGACGTCCATCAACATCCACAGTTTTCGCATCGAGATTAACCGCGACAGTCCCCGTTTTGATAACGGACTGGGAATGGCCCTTTGATCGCCGGATGATTGCATGGATGCGCGCAATCAGTTCCTCGCGATGGAACGGTTTGGTCATGTAGTCGTCTGCCCCGAAGCCAAAACCTTTGATCTTGTTTTCAGTATCATCGGCACCGGAAAGGATCAGGATCGGGGTGTCGATGCGCGCAAGGCGCAGCTGACGCAAAACTTCGTGGCCGTTCATGTCAGGCAAATTAAGATCAAGAAGAATTAGGTCGTAATCATAAAGCTTTGCCAGGTCGATCCCTTCTTCGCCCAAGTCGGTCGCATAGACGTTTAGGTTCGCATGGGTCAGCATCAGTTCGATGCTGCGCGATGTTGTCGGATCATCTTCAACAAGAAGGATTCGCATAATGGGGTTCTCCGCATCTGGTTGTTCTGGGTTGAACATTGCGTGAAATGGTTAATCACAGGTTACCCTAGAAGAACTTTTAGCGAATACCACTTATGGTTGTCTATATCTTTGTAGTGCTGTTGCCTTTAAAGCAGCCTCACCGTGTTGATCAACCGCGTTCAACCACTCTGCTAACTCTTCTTCAGAAAGATCGTACAAAGAACAGGCCTCGTCTTGAGACAGCAGACCACTTTGAATGGCTTTGACGACGGATGCTTTGCGACTGGCGACCCACCGTCGTGTCTCACTTGGTGGCAGATCAGCCCGCGTCATTATCGATCCGTCAGGCAAGGTTACGGCGCGTGGCCCTTCGATTTTCTTTAGATACATATTGAACCCTCGCAATAGATTTGGCCCAACACTCTCCACTCAGCCTTAAGGATCTGTGAAAGCCCCCCTTGTTGTTCGTTCGAATTTTCCTATATTCCGTAACGCTTCTAAAAGGATCCCAACATGTCGGTTAACATGGCGGACTTACCCGCACTGAACTCGCTTGGTTTTGCCAAATCACCCGCCGACACGCGGGTTGTCGTCGCCATGTCTGGCGGCGTGGACAGCTCTGTCGTGGCTGCCATGCTGGCCGAAGAAGGCTATGACGTGATTGGCGTCACGCTTCAGCTTTACGACCACGGGGCTGCCTTGGCTAAGAAAGGTGCCTGCTGCGCCGGGATTGATATCCATGACGCGCGCCGCGTGGCCGAGGAGATGGGGTTCCCACACTATGTGCTTGATTATGAAAACATATTCCAAGACGCAGTGATCGAAGAATTTGCCGACAGCTATCTGGGCGGTGCGACTCCTGTCCCCTGTATTCGATGCAACGAGCGGGTGAAGTTCAAAGACCTTCTGGAAACCGCACGCGATCTGGGTGCGGATTGCATGGCGACCGGCCATTACATCCAACGCGCCATGGGCGACCACGGGGCCGAGCTGCACCGCGCCGCCGATCCTGTGCGCGACCAAAGCTATTTCTTGTTTTCCACCACGCCCGAGCAGTTGGATTACCTACGATTCCCTCTTGGTCACTTGAAGACCAAAGCGGAAACCCGTGAACTTGCACGGAAATATGACCTTGAGGTTGCAGACAAGCCCGACAGTCAAGACATCTGCTTTGTGCCCGACGGCAACTATGCAGGCGTGATCGAGAAACTGCGTCCGGGTGCCGCTGAGCCCGGCGAGATCGTGCATGCAGATGGCCGCGTCCTGGGCGCACATGAAGGCGTCATCCACTATACAATCGGCCAACGGCGCGGGTTGGGCATCGGCGGGCTTGCAGATTCCCTTTATGTCGTAAAGCTGGATGTGAACAACAAACAGGTTGTCGTCGGTCCGAAAGAGATGCTTGCCACGCGCACAATCCCGGTGCGCGAGATCAACTGGCTGGGGGATGAGCCGTTCACATCACGCAAAGAATGGAACATGGGCGTGAAGGTCCGATCGACCCGTCCCCCGCGCGACGCCATCATTCGACCAATTTCAGAAACCGAGGCGGAGGTGGAACTTTTGACTGCGGAAGAAGGCGTAAGCCCAGGGCAAGCCTGCGTTTTCTACGAGTCAGATGGTCCCAGAATTTTTGGTGGTGGCTGGATCTGGCGCGGTAATTGAAAATTCTGCCAGAGTGACCTTATCCGGTTGCTCCGGTTCGGAAATGCTGTTTTTCTAAGCGTACTACATTGTCAAAACAGGTATTCAAATGTCCTTCAGATCCCTATCCGCAACCCTCGCATTGGTCGTTGCAACAAGCACCCCCTTTATGGCCCTTTCCGAAACGCGGGACGAGCGTGTTAAAGCCGCGCAAGGCTATGTTGAAATGTCTCTTGAAGACCTCGACATGAAAGCGCTGATCCAGACCATGTGGAAGCCTGTCGTCCAGATGATCGAAAGCCAAGGCAAAGAGGTCAGCGCCGCAAAGCAAGTACAGATCGACGCGCTGTATCAAGACGCATTTACCGAACCGATGTACGAAACAATGCGCGGCCAGACCGAGATCATGGCTGATCTGTTCACATTGGACGAAATCACAGCGCTTGCTGATTTCTACGCGACGGAACATGGGCGCGCGACAATGACAAAGTTGCCTCAGCTGCTTGAAGCGCAAAGCCCAATGATCATGCAAATTGTCGAGACTGAAATGGGTACGCTGATGCCAAAAGTTATTGCCATTATCGATGCCGAATAACATTTGTCATTGAACGAACTGGGTGCCGGTCTACCGCGACATGGCACCCAACACGGCCCTTGCCGCTCTTAGGCCAGGCGCTTCACCACCCTTCCCTAGCCGCTCCATGGTCACCCTCATCGCGTCATTCTGCGCATCAGGGGCATCCAGAACTGACAAAAGTGCAGGTGTGATGCGATCTGGGGTGCAATCGGCGCCCAGAAACTCTGGAACCGCGCGGGTTTCCGAAACTAGATTCACAAGGGTCACTGTATCGATCTTTAACATCCGACCGATCAGGAAACGGCTAAGCCAGTTCATGTCATAAGCGATGACCATCGGCGTGTTTGCCGCTGCAAGTTCAAGCGACACGGTGCCAGAGGCCGCAAGCGCCACGTCAGCAGCTCTAAAGGCCGCCATCTTCGCATCCTGTTCGGCGGCAGGGATCAAAATGGGATCAACAGACCATTTTGAAACTTCTTCACGCACAAGATCCTCGACCCCTTGCGCCATTGGCAAAACCACTTGCAGGTCGGGTTTCTCACGTTTGGCATGTGCGATCACCTCGCCAAACCGGTCTGCCAGTCGCGACACCTCGCCCTTACGGGACCCAGGAAGAATAAGAAGAAGGGGCGCATCACCGATCCCGTGCTCAACCCGAAAGGCTTGTGCAGCACCTTCATCCGCCTGCGGTTCGGCGACGACGGGGTGACCAACGAAATCACAACCCATCCCAGCGGCTTGCATATAAGGTGGTTCAAACGGCAAGAGTGCCAGCACATGATCCACCCAGCGGGCCATCTTGGCGGCGCGTTTAGGACGCCAAGCCCAGACCGAGGGCGCAACATAGTGAACGACGGGGATATCATGGCCAAAGGTCTGCCCTTCGACCTCTTCTTCCTTCACGATCCGCGCCACACGCAGGCAGAAATCCGGGCTGTCAATGGTGATCAGAACGTCCGGGTTCGCCTCAACCACAGCTTCGGCGGTTTCACGGATACGGCGTTTAAGGTGAAAGTATTTCGGCGCAACCTCAGCAATGCCCATGATGGACAGCTCGGACATGGGAAAGCGAGAGGTCAGACCCTGTTCTGCCATCGCAGTACCGCCAATGCCCAGAAATTCGATCTCGGGGTTTAGAGACTTCAGCCCCTCCATCAAAGCTGCGCCAAGACGATCCCCTGATGGTTCGCCCGCGATCAGGAACACTCTCATGCTTGCCTCTTTCGAACGTCAAGGAACAAGTCATGCTCGGCTATAAGGCGCTCGATCTCGGTGCGGTCCAGTGCGATCACGCCCTCTTCCAACACGATGCCACCCAAACCCGCTGCAGCTACTGCACGCACTGTGTCTGGACCGATCGTCGGAATATCCATGCGGCCATCCTGACCGGGCTTTGGGCGCTTCACAAACACGCCACGTGCGCCTTGTTTCAGGTGCTCTGGCGTTTGCGCTACAAATTCCAGCAGAGCGTTCGTACCTTGGATGCTTTCAATGCCAAGGCATTGACCTCCGGCGATCACAACACCCTGAGCGATGTCTTCGGTGGCCAGAACACTTAAAAGCCGCCAACCTTGATCAGCATCCTCATTGTCCTGCTCATTGGTCTGACGGCCAATGTGACTGGCGCTGATCGTCAAAGATGACGTTACATCTGTCGCCGCCACAACCGTAAACCCTTGGTCCTCAAACACCTCAGCAACCAGCCTAAGCAAAGCGTCATCGCCTTTTCCCAGCACCGCTTTGACCCGCGGAAACAGACCCAAAGTCACACGGTCCATGCGAAGTGGGTTCAGCTTGGGTCGATCCACCTTGCCGGCGAACACAACACGTCCGACCCCTGCCCCACGCATCGACTTGAACAGCGCACCCAGTTTTTCATAGCTGGCCGCGACATGCTCGAACCCATCGGGCACAGAAACATCTACGCCTTTGATGGTCACGAACAGGGCGTCTGGATTGGCTGCCGCGACTTTTTGCGGCAGCTCCCCGGTTCCGGCTATGATTGCGAGGCGATCGGTCATCCCTGCCCCTATTTCGGTGTCAGGAAACCGCGATCACTGTCGCCGGTGATAAAGGCCACCATCTCGCGCACATAGTCGCTGTCTGCCTCTTCGGACAGGCGGGCTGCACGGTCCTGAAACGATCCTTCACCCTGCTTAAGCATCAAGAAAGCCGCTCGTAGGGCGGTGATGTCGGCACGGTTCACACCGCGACGCTTGAGCCCAACAAGGTTCAATCCGTCCAGCTCGCCGCGAGGGCCTTGGACAAGAGCGTGCGGCAGGACATCTGCGGTCACCATGGACAGCGCGCCGATTATCGCACCACGACCGATGCGCACCCATTGGTGCAGGCCTGACAAACCGCCAACAATCACGTCATCTTCGATCACCACATGACCAGCAACGGCCACGTTGTTTACCAAGATGACGTTGTTTCCGATCTGCGCATCATGGGCCACATGGCACCCAGCCATAAAGAGCCCATCATCACCCACACGGGTGACATAGCCCCCGCCCGCTGTTCCGGCATTCATGGTCACGTGTTCGCGGATACGATTGCGTTTGCCAATGACCAGTTTTGTGTCTTCGCCCGCGAATTTCAGATCCTGCGGGATCTCACCAATGACCGAGAATGGAAAGACGATTGTCTCATCTCCAATCTCGGTGTCGCCAGTGACAACCACATGAGATTTCAGCACCACATTTGCACCCAGTTTGACCTGAGCCCCGATGGTGCAGAACGGGCCAACTTCGCAATTCGGCCCGATAGCGGCACCTTCATCAACGATGGCGTTGGCGTGAACTTGTGCAGAAGGGTCGATGCCCATCGCTTAGCCCTTTCCGCCCGTGACGTCGATCATCGCCATGAACGTCGCCTGACAAGCCACTTCGTCGCCGACTTTCGCAACACCGTCAAATTTCCACACCTTTGCGCCGCCACGTAGGGTTGTCACATCCAGTGTCAACACGTCGCCCGGAACGACCTTGCGGCGGAATTTCGCACTATCGATCCCCATGAAATATACCACGGCACCCGACCCGACGAGGTCCAGCGACAAGGACACCATCACGGCTGATGTCTGCGCCATCGCCTCGATAATCGTTACGCCGGGCATGATTGGAAGGCCCGGGAAATGCCCTTGAAAATGGGGTTCATTCATCGTGACCATTTTGATGCCACGAGCAAATTCCCCTTTGCGGATGTCTTCAACACGGTCGACAAGCAAAAACGGATAGCGGTGCGGGATACATTCCTGAATAAGCTGAATATCAGCTGTGCTGGGCACATCGACCATGTCTGTTTTTTCCTTCTATCCGTGCGCTTAGCGCCTCATAGTTTGTTGTCCGTGATTAACAGTCGATCCTACCCGAAACAATCGGATTCAGTTTTCTTCGCTGTCATCCGCTGGTGCGATTGTCGGAGTTGTTGGCTCATTCTCGTCTTGAGGAATGTCAGTAGACGTGAGTCCATCACCTAGTTCACGATCGATCCGTGCTACAGCCAAATCGGTGATGTCGATATTCTGCGTCGACAGCAAAATCGCTCGGCGGTCGATAATTACGACTGCACCAAGCTCTCGTACGAGTTCCCCCAAGATAGGGCCGATCCTATCGAAAAACTTTGATTGCTCTTGCTCTAAGACCTGCGCAAAGGCCTGCCCCTTCACTTCAACTTCAGAACGTAAGGTGCTGACTTTCTTGTCAAAGGCGTCGGCTAAAACCCGAAATTCAGCGGAGGTCATCGACTTTCTTTGCTCAGTTAGGCGCTTTTCTTCTTCTGCTAATTCGGCTTCGGTGGCGCGAGCCTCTTGCGCAAGCCGCGCCTGCTCCACCTTTACCGTTTCCACAACACGCCGACCATAGGCGGTGCCCGAGAACAAGCTTTGTCGATCAATGGTTACAATCTGCGATACGGACTGGGTTTCAGCCTGTTGGGCATGTCCAGCAATTGGTGCACAAGCCACACCGCCTGCAAATGCCACTGCGCTTGCTTTGATAAGCTTCCTAAAAAAAGTGCCTCGGTGTTGCCGAGGCACTTTCTGATCAGAACTGAGCCGAGATTGTAAGCTCGAAGTTGTTTTCTTCGTCATAGTTTTCCTTGGCCAGAACCTTGGAATAGTTGAAGCGCAGCGGACCAATTGGTGTTTCCCAGAAGACCGAAGCGCCGATTGAAGACCGAAGATGCGCACTGTCATCAATTTGGCCACCCAGCGTATCATCAAGGCCCCACAAAGTTCCGGCATCAACGAAAACACCACCAGAAATGCCGTACTCTTCCGGCAACCCGAGCGGGAACTGTGCCTCAAGACGCGCCACAGCGAACATGTTGCCACCGACGGTATCCCCGGATGTGTCATCTGCTGTCACAGACGAAAAATCACGTGGGCCGATGCCGTTGGTCGCAAAACCACGCAGCTTGGAGGGTCCAAGACGAAAACGATCCGTCACACGAGAGCTGGCCCCATTCAGGCTTTTCAGCATCCCACCTTCCATTGTTGCAAGAAGCGTGACCTGGTCATTCCAAACTTTTGTTTGGGCCTGTGCCAATGCAGTTGCACGCGCATATTGATAATCGGCACCTACACCGCCGATGTCACCGTTTAGTTGGAACAGCAAACCACGGTTGGGATCAAGCCCAGTGCGACGCGTATCATAGCTATACGAGAAACCAACTCCGCCGCCGATCTGACGCCCGCGCGCTGCTTCCTTCAAGATCAGGTCGGATTTTAGGTTATCTGTCTCAATAAGCTCTGTGCCTTCAGCGAAAACCCGCAATCCTAGCCTCGAATACTCGTTGATCGGGAAGGCAAGCGACGGACGGAACGCCAATGAACGCGTATTGTAGTTGGCGGACGCCTCATCGGTAGATTGATAGAAGGTTTCAAACCCAAATTCTAAATCACGGCCCAAGAAAGCCGGTTCTGCAAACTTGAACGAGAAATTGAGGCTGTCAGATGAATTCTGGAAGCTCGCAGACAAGAACTGCCCACGTCCCAGGAAGTTACGCTCTGTAAACGCTAGGTTTAGACCAAAGCCGTTCTCAAGGCTGTAAACACCGCCCAGACTTAGCGAGCCGGTCGGCGCTTCCTCGACATCAACATCAATTACAACTTGATCAGGCGCAGAACCCGGTCGCGCTTCGACCTGTGCATCAGCAAAGAACCCAAGTGCACGGACACGTTCGGAAGCTTCGCGGATTTCACGTGGGTTAAAAGGGTCACCTTCAACGATGCGGAACTGGTCACGCACAACGCGGTCCAGCGTCGTGGCATTGCCCTCAATGTCGATACGCTCAACAATGATGCGCGGCCCACGGGTCAGGACAAGTTCGATGTCCAGCAGCTGGTTGCGCTCATCACGCGTGACGCGAGGCTCTACACGGACGAAATCTAGCCCTTTGCGGATCGCAAGGCGTTCCATGCGCGCAATGGCATTGTCCAGCTGTGCCGGGCTAAAGACGTTGCCCGATTTGATGTTCTGAGCTGCTTGGAATTCGTCAGCATTCACACCGTCGACTTCAGAAACAGTCGTGATCTTACCGAACCGGTACTGCTGACCTTCTTGCACCTGAAAGGTGATGAAGAAGGCGTCGCGCTCACGAGAGAACTCGCTGGTGACACCTGTCGTTTTGAAATCGACATAACCACGAGACTGGTAGAAGTCTTTCAGAACTTGCTTGTCAAATTCGATGCGGTCCGGAACGTAAGAATCGCGCTGGATGACCGCACGCAAGATCCCAGCTTGTTTGGTTTCAAGCACGCGACGCAGACGAGGGTCCGAAAACTTTCGGTTGCCGACGAACGACAGGCGCTCGACTTCGGTATTTTTGCCTTCGATCACCTCAAAAACCAGATCAACGCGGTTGTTCGAGCGACGGATGATTTTTGGTGTAACCCGCGCCGCCAAGCGACCTTGGGCCTGATAGACCTCAACAATGGTTTGCACATCCTGCTCTGCCGTTGCCGGGCTGAACACCCGACGCGGTTGAGACTTCAATAGAGGCTCAAACACATCATCTTTGATTTTCCGGTTCCCCTCGACAGACACAACGTTGATCGTTGGGTATTCGCGAACCTTGACGACAAGAACATTCCCGCGGGGAATAATCTGCACATCTTCAAAAAGACCTGAGCCAACAAGGCGTTGATATCCGTCGTTCAGCTGTGCTGCACTGACAGTCTCGCCCTGAGCAATTCCCAGATAAGATAGAATGGTCGCAGCTTCGATCCGCTGCGTTCCTTCAATCTCAACTTTGTTAAACGAATAAGCCTGTGCCTGAACTGGTCCCGGAGTTGTGGCAGCAACCCCTGAAATTGCTAGAAAAATAGCCAGTCCGCTGCAGCTTGCCAGACCTTTGAGCGTTTTTACTGCGGCTGTACCTGCCGCGCTGCTCGCCCCCTCAAAAAATGTCATATTTCTATCTTTCTTTAGACATCCCATTAGTGACGTGGATAAGGCGTCAAACCCGTCTTGTCAAAGCGCGAAACCGGGTGTTTGCGAGGTGTTGCACATCGGGTTGCACATTGCCGGCGACCCCACGGAAAGCATGCCCCCCAATCATACGGGAAATACAGTCAGGTTTCGTTGCATGATAGCGTGCCAGCACAACCAGATTGAGTCTGACGACTTAAGAAGTTTTGCCCTGCTGGGCCTTCGCTTCTTTGACTTTCACCGCAAGATCCTGCGCGATCGAGAAAGCACCTTTGATTTTGTCAGACGTTTTACGCCAGTCCCGTCGCACAACGATCTTGTTGTCGCGCACTTTTGCCATACCGTTTTGCGCCTGAATGAACTCAACCAACCCAACAGGAGATACAAATTTGTCATTGTGGAACTGGATGGTTGCGCCCTTCGGACCCCCATCCAATTTGGCAATGCCCGCGCGTTTGCACATCCCTTTGATGCGAACGACCAGCATAAGGGTGTTCACCTCTTTTGGCAGCGGACCAAAACGGTCAATCAACTCGGCTGCGAACCCTTCCAGTTCTACCTTCTTGGACAAGGACGACAGACGACGATATAGGCCCAAACGCACATCCAAATCTGGCACGTAAGTGTCTGGGATCAATACTGGAACGCCAAGATTGATCTGCGGGGCCCAGCTGTGATCAGCCTCGGACAAGCCTTCCAACTGGCCGGATTTAATCTTGGCGATCGCCTCTTCCAGCATCTGTTGGTAAAGCTCATAGCCCACTTCACGCATCTGTCCGGATTGTTCTTCACCAACAAGGTTGCCAGCCCCCCGGATGTCCAAATCCTGACTGGCCAGCGTGAAGCCTGCGCCAAGCGTATCAAGCGATCCCAAGACCCGCAGACGTTTCTGTGCGGTCGGCGTCAAAGGTGCGCGTGGTTTGGTGGTCAAATAGGCATAGGCGCGTGTTTTTGAGCGTCCCACCCTGCCCCGGATCTGATACAGCTGCGCAAGACCGAACATATCTGCGCGATGCACAACCATCGTATTGGCCGTCGGGATGTCGATCCCACTTTCCACAATCGTTGTCGCCAACAGAACGTCGAACTTGCCATCGTAAAAGGCGTTCATCCTGTCGTCCAACTCCCCAGCCGCCATCTGCCCATGCGCAACGACATAGCTGACCTCAGGCACATGATCTTTCAGGAAAGCTTCGATGTCCGGCAGGTCCTTAATGCGCGGAACCACATAGAAGCTTTGACCGCCGCGATAATGCTCGCGCAGCAGGGCTTCGCGGATGGTGACGCCGTCAAACTCTGACACGTAAGTTCGGATCGACAGGCGATCGACCGGAGGCGTTCCGATGATCGACAAATCACGCACGCCCGACAATGACATTTGAAGCGTTCGGGGAATGGGCGTGGCTGACAGAGTCAAAACATGAACGTCAGACCGCAATTCTTTAAGCTGCTCCTTGTGGGTCACGCCAAAGCGCTGTTCTTCATCTACGATCAGAAGACCAAGGTTTTCGAACCGCACATCTTTGGCCAACAACGCATGCGTACCCACAACGATATCCATCGTCCCGCGGGACATGCCTTCACGGGTGCGCTTTGTTTCGGCCTGCCCCACAAAGCGCGACAACTGGCCCACATTGATGGGAAAACCCCGGAACCGCTCTGAGAAGCTTTTGAAATGCTGCCGCGCCAAAAGCGTTGTGGGCGCAATCACAGCAACTTGCTGACCGGACATGGCCGCGACAAAAGCCGCACGCATCGCAACTTCGGTTTTACCAAATCCAACGTCGCCACAAACCAATCGATCCATTGGGCGCCCCGAGGCAAGGTCTTCAATGACATCCTCGATGGCAGACATTTGGTCATCTGTCTCTTGATATGGGAAACGGGCCGCGAATTCTTCCCAAGCGTGATGCGGTGCTTCCAACAATGGGGCTTTTCGCAATTCACGTTCAGCGGCCAACCGGATAAGCTTGTCCGCAATCTCGCGAATGCGTTCCTTTAGCTTGGCTTTCTTCGCCTGCCATGCCCCGCCGCCCAGCTTGTCCAGCAGTCCTGTGTCCTGACCAAACTTGGACATAAGTTCAATGTTTTCAACGGGGACAAACAAACGGTCGCCGCCTGCATATTCCAATGCAAGGCATTCATGCGGTGCCCCCATCGCAGTGACGGTTTCAAGCCCATTATATTTGCCGACACCGTGATCGACGTGAACAATAAGGTCCCCTGGCGACAGGCTTTGCGCCTCGGTCAGGAAGTTTTCAGCGCGGCGCCTGCGCTTGGGGGCACGGATCAGGCGATCGCCCAGAACGTCCTGTTCAGAAACCACCGTCAGGCCGGGGCCTTCGAACCCATGTTCCAGAGCCCAGACCGCAAGATAGATGCCACCCGAACTGTCAGGCACATCACGGAAGGTCTTGATCAAAGTGTTTGTGATCACACCTTCATCAGACAGCAATCCCTGCAACCGTTCGCGCGCCCCTTCCGAATAAGACGCCACGATGACAGGCTCATCATCTTTTGCCTCAATATGATCTGCCAGAGATTTGAAAAGGTTTACATTTTCCTGCTGGCGTTCGGGCGAGAAATTGCGTCCAATACGCCCCCCACCATCCACGACACTTGCACCCGTGGGCTGTGGCAATGCTGACAGTTGGACCACGCGGCGGCCTTCTAGCGCAGTGGCCCAAGCGGGATCGTCGAGATACAGAAGATCAGGGGGGCACGGCTTGTAAACGCTGTCCATCCGGTTCTTGGCGTTCATCGCGATTTTGCGCGTTTCATACTGATCGGTGATGGCGTCCCAACGGGCAAGCCGCGCGGGCTCTAATCCATCATCCAGCATCACCGAAGCGGACGGCAGATAATCGAACAGAGTTTCCAGCTCTTCGTGGAAGAAAGGCAACCAATGCTCTATGCCCTGATGCTTTCGCCCGGCGGAAACCGCTTCATAAAGCGGGTCATCTGACCCCGCTGCGCCGAACTCAATTCGATAGTTTTGGCGAAACCGCGTAATTGCCTTTTCGTCCAGTATAACCTCGGACACAGGGGCCAATTCGATCCCTTTTAAGCTATCCGTAGTCCGTTGGGTTGCAGGATCAAACCGGCGCACGCCATCCAGAACGTCGCCAAACAAATCCAACCGAACCGGACCGGTTTCGCCGGGGGGAAAGATATCAATGATGCCGCCACGAACGGCAAAATCTCCGGGCTCCATCACGGTCGGAGACTGCGCAAACCCCATTCGAACCAGAAACGCGCGCAGAACGTCGACATCAAGCAGCTGATCAACTTGGGCCGTAAAGCTTGATTCAGCCAAGACAGCGCGCGCCGGAAGGCGCTGCGTCACGGCATTCAGCGTGGTCAACAAAACGAAACGGCCAGAAATCTGCCCAGTGGCCAACCCTGCCAACGTGGCCATACGCGCAGAAGACACATCCGCATTCGGGGACACCCGATCATAGGGAAGACAGTCCCAACCGGGGAACGAAATACAGGTTACATCCGGCGCAAAAAAGGCCAATGCAGCTTGCATCGCAGCCAGTCTTTTATCGTCACGCGCAACGTGGACAACAGGTCCGCCATTGCGGTCCAGCTCTTTCACCAAAAGGGTTGCGTCGAAGCCCTCGGGGGCGCCAGAAAGTATAAGCTTGTCCATGCGGCGGATGTATCTTTGCAATTGGGGCCATGCAAGGGGCCTGAGAGTGTAACGGTTACCTCAATGCGCCATAGCTGAGGTTGTAAAACATACCCCAAGATGCAGTTACGAAAATCGAGATCATACCGACGCCCTGTATTATCAGGCGAAGGCGGGACAGCCGATCACGAAGTGATCCACCAGAAAGCGCCTCGCGGTCGATAACAATTGCAGTACGTACAGAGAGAAACGCGACGAACATCATCGGTAGAATTAACAGAAGAACTGCTTGTGCAAATTCAATTCCATACCAAGCTCCTAACGTCACAAGCGACGACAGCATGGCCGACGCCGTTAGCATCAACCACAATCCGGACTTCTCTGAGATCGACAGCATTCGATTACAATTCACCCGAACAATTGCCTCAAGATCTTCCTGAGCTTGCCCTTCATGACGTGCGGCGCGGTGCACCAGGTCATAGGGGACCCCGATGATCCAGTGACTGGCCGTTGACCAAGTCACGGCAAGCGCAATCCAGTACCACAGATTGGAAAATGACCGCATATCGATAATCTCGAAAACGGTAGAGTAGATGTCCAAACCTTGTTCCCCTATCTGTGGTCAAGTTTGAACCACCCTAGCGACGGGCCGGGGTGGGTTCCAGCGCCAAAAGGGTAAATTTCCGGGAATTGCAGACTTGTGATGTCACCAGCCACATGGCAGGAAGTTTAGAGCAAAACAAACTGCCGGGCTCCGGTCGCGGCATAGCCAAGGAATGCCACGTGAGCCGCACATCTCAGCCCAACACCGTAGCCCCCTTCCCGGCCTTTCGTTTGCGCCGCACGCGATCCTCGGGGGCGTTGCGCGATTTGGTGCGGGAAACGACGCTGAGCGCTTCGGATCTGATCTGGCCGGTTTTTGTCGTTGAGGGTGAGAATGTCGAGCAAGACATACCCTCGATGCCCGGTGTGACACGTAAATCCGTGGATTTGGTTGTAAAAGCTGCTCGGGAAGCAGCTGCGTTGGGAATTCCGGCAATCTGCCTGTTTCCCTATACCGACCCGGCCCTGAAGACTGAGGCATGTGAGGAAGCATGGAACGCGGACAACCTGTCCAACCGTGCGATCCGCGCCATTAAATCTGCTGTACCCGACATCGCTGTCATGACCGACATCGCATTGGACCCGTATAACGCCAACGGCCATGATGGCATTGTGCGAGGCGGCGAGATCGTGAATGACGAGACAGTCGAGGCTTTGGTGAAAATGGCATTGGCGCAGGCGGAAGCTGGCGCTGATATCCTGGGCCCGTCAGATATGATGGATGGCCGGATCGGCGCAATCCGCACCGCGATTGAAGCCGCGGGCCATCATAACCTGACGATCATGAGCTATACCGCCAAATACGCCAGCGCTTTCTATGGGCCATTCCGGGATGCGGTTGGTGCCTCTGGCGCGCTGAAAGGCGATAAGAAAACCTATCAGATGGACCCCGCCAACAGCGACGAAGCCATGAGGCTTGTTGAGCGTGATCTTCAAGAAGGTGCCGATATGATCATGGTCAAACCTGGCATGCCGTATTTGGACATTTGTCGGCGCGTGAAAGACAGCTTTGGGGTGCCGACCTTTGCCTATCAAGTATCTGGGGAATACGCGATGCTGATGGCCGCTGCGCAGAACGGTTGGCTGGATGGCGACAAGGTTATGGAAGAAAGCTTAATGGCTTTCAAACGCGCAGGTTGCGACGGAATCCTCACCTATTTTGCACCGCGTATGGCCCGCATCTTGGCAGCTCGGTAATCAGCTGCTCAAAGACAGGCAGAAAATCGCAAGCTTCTTTACTTCTGGGTGACAGGCTTGGCGTGATCCGCTATATTTTGTGCCAAAGCGGACAAAGATCCGCATTCGAGCAACCAGGTCGAACTGTGCCGAGGCGGTATAGCGACCCAGCATGAGGCACAAAGGCAAACACATGCAAACATCAGATATCTCTCGACGTGGCTTTTTGATCGGGGTCGGCGGCGCTGGCGTCGCACTTGCAGCTTGCGACAACAGCATTGGATCAAGTGGCGGCGCACGGATCGATGCGCGCGCAGACAGCACCTTGGCATACCTGTACAACCGCTATCCCGGCGCACGGCAATTGGCCGAGAAATCTACGGGCCAACTGATCATGCCGCTGGTGACAGAAGCTGGCTTTGGTCTTGGCGGGGCTTACGGGCGCGGTGCGCTGCGTATCAATGACGTGACGGTTGACTACTACTCGCTTACCCAAGCAAGTGCAGGGTTGCAGATCGGCGCACAGCAATTTGCTCATGTCCTGTTCTTCATGACCGACGAAGCGCTTCAGGATTTCCGCGCCGATGCAGGCTGGGTTGCATCTGCTGACATCAAATACGCCTTCCAGAACGAAGGTGACCGTCTGACCGCAGATACGATTACGGCATCATCACCCGTCGTCGCTGTGGTGTTCGGACAAACCGGTCTGATTGCCGGGGCGTCGATTGAAGGGGCCAAATACACGCGGATCATTCCCTGATCCATTGCGCGATTTTCAAGTTGTAAGGGCGGCCATGTGCCGCCCTTTTCTTTGTTGAATTCTATCAATCCAACGCGCGCAAGCGTTTGATCAGACTGGATGTGTCCCAACGTCCGCCACCCAGTTTCTGAACATCTTTATAGAACTGATCAATCAACGCGGTGACGGGTAAGCTCGCACCGTTTTCGTTTGCAGTGTCCAGACATATTCCCAGATCTTTGCGCATCCAATCCACGGCAAACCCGTGGTCAAAGTGATCATCGGCCATGGTTTCATGTCGGTTGACCATTTGCCAGCTGCCCGCCGCCCCGCCTTGGATCACGTCCACGACCTCGCGAATGTCCAAACCGGCCTTTTCAGCGAAATGCAGTCCTTCGGACAGGCCCTGAACCAATCCGGCAATGCAGATCTGGTTGACCATCTTGGTCAGCTGACCGGCACCACTGTCTCCAAGACGTTTTACCGTGCGGCCATAGCTTTGCATGATCGGCTCAGCGGCCGAGTACGCATCGACGTCCCCGCCACACATGATCGACAACACACCGTTCTCAGCGCCGGCCTGACCACCGGAAACGGGTGCATCTACGAACGAGATATTCTTGCTAGACGCCTCAGCGAACAACTCGCGTGTCACGGCGGCTGAAACCGTCGTGTGATCTACAAATATCGCGCCCTCTGACATGCCCGCCAGCGCGCCGTCACTTCCTGACACCACCGACCGAAGATCATCATCATTACCGACACACGCCATGACAAAATCTGCGCCCGCGGATGCTTCGCGCGGGATCGCAGCCCGTTTGCCGCCATGTTCGTTGGCCCAAGCCTTAGCCTTGGTGGCGGTTCGATTGTAGACGGTGACCTCGTGCCCCTGAGCCACCAGATGCCCGGCCATGGGATATCCCATTACGCCCAAGCCTAAAAACGCACATTTTGCCATCTCGCGACCCTTTCGTTGTAATCTGTCTTAGGTCACAGTAGTTACCGCTGGCGAAGGCAAGGTCAACGGGCGTTTCATGCGTCAGAGACGGAAGTTAGGTTAGGGCATGGGCAAGTTCATTTTATGGCTGATCCGCGGTGTTGCCGCCGTGTTGGTTCTGGCTGTTTTGGCAATCTCGATGGTCTATTACTTGGCCTCGCAATCCCTACCCAATTATGACGTCACCCGCCAGACGCCCGGCATCACCGCACCGGTCGAGATCATACGCAACAACGCCAACATTCCGCACATCATGGGTGCAAATGACAGCGATGTGTTTTTTGGGCTTGGCTATGTCCATGCACAAGACCGCCTGTGGCAGATGATGATGATGCGGCGCACTGTTCAGGGACGCTTGTCTGAGGTCTTCGGAAGACGCACCTTAAAAACAGACGAGCTGATGAGACGTCTGGATCTTTATAACTTGGCGCGATCTTCGTTGGAGTTTCAAAACGAAGACACCAAGGTCGCTTTAAATGCCTATGCCTCGGGCGTAAATGCCTATCTGTCGCGTGTGAACACCGAAGCACTTGGACGCGGCGCGCCCGAGTTCTTCCTGTTCTCAAACGAGATCTCGCCATGGCAACCCGCAGACAGCCTTGCCATCCTAAAACTGATGGGAGTGCAGCTGTCGGGGCAGCTTGAAGACGAAGTCCTGCGCGCCCGCATTTCCCTTGCTCTTCCAGAAGAACGTGTGAAGGACATCCTTCCTGACATGCCGGGAAAAGGCGTTGCCGCCCTGCCCGACTATGCGTCGCTATTCGATGGCCCGCGGGCAAATTTCGCCACCTATGCACCCAACCAAACCCGCCCGGCGATGTGGCCTAGTCCAAAGCGTGGCTTTGCAGGGGCATCAAACGCTTGGGCGGCCGCACCAGTTCGTTCGGCAGCCGGGTCAACCTTGCTTGCCAATGATCCACATCTTGGCTTCAGCGCCCCGGCCATTTGGTATCTTGCCCGTCTAGAGCTGAGTTCTGGCGGTATTATTGGCGGCTCGATCCCCGGAATGCCGCTTATCCTTGCGGGCCGGTCCGAGGGCTTTGGCTACGGAATTACTTCGTCTTACCTGGACGATCAGGATCTTCACCTTGAAAAACTGAACCCGGAAAACCCGGACGAGGTGAAGACGCCAAAGGGCTTTTCACCCATCATCACTCGCCCGACGATCCTGCGAATTAAGGACGAGGCCCCCGTCACCGTGACCATGCAATGGTCCCCCAACGGTCCCATTCTTCCCGCCGAGATGTATGGGCTGGGGCTGATTACCCCTCCCGGGCATGCCATGTCGCTGTCTTGGACCTTGTTGACCGAGAAAGACAGGTCAATGAGCGCAGGGGTTGGACTCATGCACGCTCAGACTGTGATGGAGGGTATTGCGGCGACAGCGGACTACGTGTCCCCAAGCCTTACACTGACACTCGCGGATCACGATACGATTGCGATGAAAGTCATCGGTCAGATGCCTGGTCGTGACCTTCGGCACCAAACCCAAGGGCGTATCCCCAGCCCCGCCTGGAACAAGGAAAACCTGTGGGGAACAGCCCTGAGCTATAGCGCCAATCCTGAATTTGTTCAGCCCTCAGGCGGGATTTTAGGGAACACCAACAACAAGATCATTGATCGCCCCTTCCCGGCACATATGAGTTTTAACTGGGGTGACAGCCAACGGATTCAGCGTTGGAAACGCCTTATGCAAGCCCGCGAAGTTCATACGCGTGACAGCTTTATCGAAGCTCAGCTGGACAGTGTTTCCGTGACCGCACGCACGTTGTTGCCACTAGTTGGCGCCGATTTATGGTTCACCGGCGAAGCCGCACCCGCAGGAACTTCCGAACGCGATCGGCAGGATGCGTTGAAGCTTTTGGCCAACTGGAACGGCGAAATGAATGAACACATGCCCGAGCCTCTGATCTATTCGGCTTGGATACGCGCCCTTCAAAACCGATTGATCCGGGATGAACTTGGACCGCTGGCCGAAGCGTTCACACATGTCGACCCATTGTTCGTGGAGCGCGTATATCGCGATATCGAAGGCGCATCCGTTTGGTGTGATGTCATCCAATCCGCTGCAACCGAAACCTGCACGGATATCGCGCGTGTTGCGCTGGATGATGCTTTGCTGTGGTTGTCCGAGAATGCGGGGGGGAAACAAGAAAGCCTGCGTTGGGGCGACTACCACCAAGCCGTACACAAACACGCCGTTCTGGGTGACGTGCCCTTTCTGAAATGGTTTGTGAACATCCGCCAGTCGACATCCGGCGGTGACAACACGCTGTTACGCGGATTGACGGCAGGCACCGGTAAAAACCCCTTCCAGAACGTTCATGGCGCAGGCTATCGCGGCATCTATGACTTCTCGGATCCAGACAGTTCACTGTTCGTCACCTCGACCGGCCAATCGGGTCACCCGCTGTCCCGGCACTATGATGATCTTGGGGAACTGTGGCGGCGCGGAGAATTCACCCCAATGTCATTGGACCCAGAGCTTGCCAAAGCTGCAGCCGTCGGCGTCACACGTCTGCTTCCTAAGCCCTGATTAAAAACCGTCTCGGGTTACGATGGCCATTCTTTTCCCCTTATTCAGATTCTCGATCTTCAATTAGAACACGAACACAGAGATCGAAAAGGATTTGGAATGGACAACGTTTCTCAGGGAATGGGCTGGCTTCAAGCCAATGCAATGAACGTGCTTTACGTCGTCGTTATCGCCGTCGCGGCCTATTGGGTGGCCGGTTTGGTTAAGCGGCTCGTCATCGGCTTTGGTAAAAGCCACGAGGCACTTGACGAGACCTTATTCCACTTCCTTGGTTCCATCGCACGATATGCGGTGTTGGTTTTCGCAGGATTGGTTGTTCTTGATCGCTTCGGCATTGAAACGACATCTCTTGTGGCCATCCTTGGTGCAGCCGGTCTGGCTGTTGGGTTGGCACTGCAAGGTACCCTGTCCAGCCTCGCTGCGGGCATCATGTTGATCATGTTCCGCCCCTTTAAAGTAGGTGACTTCGTTGAAGCTGCAGGCACTTTCGGTAAGGTAGATTCAATTACCTTGTTCACCACAGACATGATCACTTTTGACAATCAGCACATCATCATCCCCAATTCCGAGATCTGGGGCACCAAGATCACCAACCACTCACACCACTCTATTCGCGGGGTCGATATGGTTGCCTCGGTCGCTTATGGAAGTGACATCAAAAAGGTGAAGGCTTCGATCGCCAAAGTTCTGAAAGCCAATGAACATGTGCTGTCTGAACCAGCGCCCTTCGTTGAAGTGGAAACGCTGAATACGTCTTCGGTTGATATCCTTGTGCGTCCGTTTACCGAAGGTGCGCATTACTTCGACGTCAAATACAGCCTACCCCAAGCTATTTACGAGCAATTCCGGAAAGATGGGATCGAGATCCCATTCCAGCAGATCGTCGTCCATAACGCCATCTAGCGCGTCCCCAAACTTGGACGATGTGGCCACTCACGGCCAGAAGGCCATCCCTCGGGATGGTCTTCGTTCGTTTGGGGACAAAATAATTAGAGTGCGGCGAATTCAGCGGCTTGCCGGTCAGTCCATGTAACCGTGACGGCCCAACCCTGTTCCCCTGGATCTTCATCCTCAACGATGCCTTTTTCGAAAAGCCATGCGCGTTTCTTACCTTCAGAGAACGCCAATTGCAGAATCTCGGTCCGACGTGGCTCATCAAGCGCTGCGTCGATGGCAGAGACCAGATCATCAAATCCTTCGCCGGTGATCGCAGAAAGCGTTAGGATATGATCTGACCGCGAAGCTTCCTTACGGCGAGCCTCGGCATCATCGTCGTCCAGTAGATCAAGCTTGTTCCAGATCTCAAGCTGTGGGGTCTCTTCATCTACGCCAAGTTCGGCCATGATGGTTTCCACATCGCGCGCCTGTTCGTCCGTGCCTTCATGGCTGATGTCGCGCACGTGTAGGATCAGATCGGCGGCCAGCACTTCTTCAAGTGTGGCGCGAAAAGCGGCGACCAGCTGGGTTGGCAGGTCAGAGATGAACCCCACCGTATCGGACAAGATCACCTTACGCCCACCACCTTGTTCAGGTGTTTTCCCGGCCGCAGGCAATTCAATTTGGCGCATGGTTGGGTCAAGTGTGGCAAAAAGCATGTCTTTGGCCAGCACCTTCGCGCCCGTCATTCGATTGAACAGCGTCGACTTCCCCGCATTGGTATAACCCACAAGGGCCACAATCGGGAACGGAACTTTGGCCCGTGCTGCACGGTGCAGTTCACGTGTTTTAACAACCTTTTCAAGCTGCTTACGCAGTCGGTTCATGTGATCGTCGATGGCGCGTCGGTCAGCCTCGATCTGGGTTTCGCCGGGTCCACCAACAAACCCAAGACCACCACGCTGGCGCTCAAGGTGGGTCCAAGCGCGCACCAAACGGGTGCGTTGATAGCTTAGCGCCGCCATTTCAACTTGCAGCACGCCTTCACGGGTACGCGCACGATCCGAGAAGATCTCGAGGATCAGACCCGTGCGATCAAGGATTTTCACATCCCATTCTTTTTCCAGATTGCGCTGCTGAACCGGGCTGACAAGACCATCAACCAACACAAGGTCAACCTCGGCCACTTTCAGGCGCTGGCTCAGATCATCAAGCTTTCCTTTTGAAAAAAGCTTGCCGGGATGGGGATCGCGCAGGCGCACAACCTCAGACCCCAGCACCTCAAGGTGCGGAAGCGCCGAGGCCAAGGACACGGCTTCATTCAACGCCGGGCCCGAAGCCCGTCGACTGGAGTCTGAGGTCAGTTCCGGGTGAAGGACCCAAGCGCGGGTGGCCTTCTCCTCTTGTTCAATGAGGTCTGTCAGCTTTCTTCGCCGTCATAAAGATTGATCGGTTGGCCCGGCATGATGGTCGAAATCGCATGCTTGTACACAAGCTGAGATTGCCCATCACGGCGCAATAGTACGCAGAAGTTGTCGAACCAAGAAATAACACCCTGAAGCTTCACGCCATTGATCAGAAAGATCGTCACAGGAACTTTCGATTTGCGGACATGATTCAAGAATGCGTCTTGTAGGTTTTGCTTATCGGCAGCCATCGTTTTTTGCCTTTTTTTTCTCGTGCTGCCGTTTCCCGGCAGGGATTTCACCTAATAGACACTATGAACTGCTCGTTTGGGTGTTTCCACCCCCAAATTGCGCCGCCTTAGATGGGGTATGGCATGTAAACAACAGGGCAAATAACACGCTGGAAAAGCACGTCTTTCTATCGACGCCATATATCAGGGCTTAAAAGTGCAATAATGGCAAGTGTTTCCAACCGTCCTAAAATCATTGCCCCGGTCAGAACTAGTTTTGCAGCGCTGGAAAGATCTACGACAGACAGCGGATCAACCGCAGCGACATTCACGATAGGACCCGTTGTTGTCAGGGCAGCAATCGACAGGATAACCGCACTTTCAAAGTCCTGCCCCGTTAGTGCAAAAAATGCCATCACAAGTGCCACGGACAACGCCATAAGCATAAAGAAAACCCAGGCCATATATGCGCCACGCCCACGCAAGTGGCGGGCTTCGGTTCCTGCCCCACCTACCGAAGACGGATGAACCAGCTTCTCCATCTCGCGAAGTCCGTGCAGATACAGCGCGTAGACACGCATCAACTTTGCCCCGCCCGCTGTTGTCGCAACGCCACCGCCAATCAAGGCCAGCCCCATCAACAAAAGGCCCGGTGTGCTTAGCCCAGACCAGTTTCCACTTGCCTCCCAAGCCTGGCTTTCAAAGCCAGACGTTGTGAGGAAGGACAGCACGGTAAAGAGAGACCCCCAAAGGGAGGTAAGGCCTGCAACGACATTCAGTTCCTCATCGACCTCATAGGCACCAACCCAATGGCGCAGAAACAGAAATCCCGTCAGTGCCACGGTGATCACGGTGGCCAGTCGAATTTCAGGGTCCTTCCACAAAGACGGCAGTTCGCTGGTGTTCATATCGCTGGCAAAGGTTTGACGGGAGATTGCAAAGACTAGAAATGCAGCGATCATCACCTCGCCGCCAAAGCCCGCGACCCCGCCGGACAGGCCGCCCACAGGGGATATCCCACTTGTAGAAAGGGTCGACATGGCGTGACACAGCGCGACAAACGGGCTTTCACCGGCGATGACCAACCCGACCCACAAAGCGGCTGTCAAACCAGCATAGATCGGCAACAGCCGCACGCCGTAGGTTCTGATCCGATCCGAGAAATCTGCAACCCGCGTGATCTGACTGTGCCCTGCCCCCAACCGGGTATCGAGCGCACTTCCGCGCGCCCCAAACCGCGTGCGGACCTCAAACCCGCCCAAGGCCATTGGGGCCAAAATGGCAATCGCGCCCACCCAAATGTAAAAGCCGCCCATCCAGCCGACCAGAGCCCGCCACAGATGCAATGATTTGGGCAAACGGTCTGCGTCTGGAAACAGGGTGAGACCCGTTGTGGTCAGGGCCGACACCATCTCGACATACGCGTTTAGAAAGCTGGTTGTTCGCACGGCCTGATGGAAGGGAACCGCCAACATAAGCGGCAGCAAAACGAATAGCCCCAATAGCGCCATCAAGTGGCGGCGGTGTCGTGTAGATCTGGGGCGGTCTGCCATGGCGATGGCCAGAAAGAAGGTTATGAAACCAAACAGCAGGGCACCATACAGAAACACACGCCCCTGATAGTATTCCTCGACCGTCCAAGCGTATCCCGCTGGCATCAGCATGGTCAGCACGCTGATCCCCATCAGGATGACAAGCAGCGGCAATTTGGTGATCTGCGTCAGCATATGGCGATCCTAGAAGAAATCGATCGAAACCTGCAGCAACCGTTCAACTTCCGGCACATCGGCGGCCATGCAGAACAATGTGACCACATCGCCCTCGTCGATCCTGACTTTGCCTGTGGGCTTCACCACGGTTTCGCCTTTCATGACCGCTCCGACCAACACGCCTTCGGGAAAATCAACGTCCCGGATTGCCTTGCCAGCGATGGGAGAGGTCGACAAAACCTGAGCCTCGATCACCTCAGCCTCAGCGTCGCCCAAGGAATAGACTTCGCGGACTTTACCATGCCGAATGTGACGCAGGATCGAGCTGACAGTCTGGGTGCGCGGGTTGATGTAGGCATCGATATCCAATGGCTCCATCAATCCAACCAGCGTCGGATCATTCACAAGAGCAATGGACATGGCACAGCCTTCCGACTTCGCCCGGACTGACGCCAGCAGGTTCACCTTGTCATCATCGGTGACCGCTAAAATAGCATCAGCGCGGGGTACGCCCGCCTCTTTCATCAGTTCGCGGTTCATCCCGTCGCCGTGCAAAACGACGGTGCGTTCAAGCGTATCTGCAGCCCGTTCGGCCACACCGCGATCCAGCTCAATGACCTTTGCGCGGATCCTGTCGGTGCGGGTTTCAAGCTCGCGCGCAACCGCAAGTCCAACATTGCCGCCCCCAAGGATAACAACGCGTTCCTGACGGCGGGTGGATTTGCCAAATACTTCGAGCGTGCGATTGACGTCTTCGCTGCGGGTGAAGACATAGATTTGGTCACCCGCGAACAGTTGGTCACCCGGCTCGGGCGCAAACAGGCTTTTGTCGCGGCGAATACCAACAACAATTGCACTGAGCGTCGAAAAAAGGTCCGTCAGCTGGCGCAACGGCGTGTTGATTACCGGGCAATCTTCGCCCAGTTGAATGCCCAAAAGCTGAACCTTCCCCCCAAGGAAGCTTTCAATATCAAAGGCGGATGGCGCCTGAATGCGTTTCAGGACAGCCTCGGCCACTTCGCGTTCAGGGCTGATAACCACATCAATTGGCAGGTGATCGCGGCGATAGAGATCCGCGTAGATCGCATCCAGATAGCTTTGCGACCGCAGGCGCGCGATTTTGCGTGGGATCGAAAACACCGAATGGGCCACCTGACAGGTGACCATATTCACTTCGTCCGAATAGGTCGCGGCGATGATCATGTCGGCATCGCGCGCATTGGCACGATCCAGCACGTCCGGGTGCGACGCATGACCGGCGATCCCTTGTACGTCCAAGGTATCAGTCGCACGGGCCACAAGTTCGGGGTTGTTGTCTACAACGGTGACGTCGTTCTTTTCGCCCGACAAATGGCGGGCAATCTGCCAACCAACCTGCCCTGCACCGCAAATGATAACTTTCATCCGGCCTCCTTGGAACGCCCTACCGCTTCAACCACGCCTGACAGTCACGCAGCTCCTTTGAAGGGATGGCAGATGGGCGCGAAAGGGTCAATGCCCGGCCGCGTCGTGTGTTACCGGGAGACTAGGTGTCACCATATGCTCACGCCTCAGCGGATTCCTCTTCTTCGCCAGCAACATAGGCCATACGAGCCCCAGCTTTTGACCCAGTGACAACACCAAGCGACTTAAGTTTTCGGTGCAAGGCGAGATCTCTCCATTCCGACAAAATTCGCAGTCCGCGAGATATTGCCGCCGAAACGGTTGATCTGGGTTAACAGATACTCGCGTTCAAACGCTTCGCGCGCTTCGCGAAGCGGCATCATCGCCAAAGCCCCAGAGACGACAATCGCCTGATCGGCCCCTTCGTCTGCAGACGCTTCTTGCCCCGGAAGTTCGGAAGCAGCGATTTCATCCGTGCCGTCACCAAGGATCAACACCCGCTCGACCACGTTTTTCAGTTGGCGGACATTCCCAGGCCATTGCATGGTTTGCAGCATCGCCTGAGCGTCTTCAGCCAAATCGCGCAGGGGCAAGCCTTGTTCGGCGTTAAACACCGTGATGAAATGTGCAGCCAGCTCTGGAATATCCTCGCGCCGTTCATCCAACGGCGGCACCGCAATCGGAACCACATTCAAACGGTGATACAGCTCTTCTCTAAAGGTTCCAGCTGCGATCTCACTCTGCAGATCACGGCTTGTTGAGGATATGACCCGTAAATCGACCGAGACCTTGTCTGCACCACCTACCCTTTGGAACCGTTGATCGACCAACACGCGAAGGATCTTGGACTGCGTCCCAACTGGCATGTCGGCAACTTCGTCGAAATAGACGACACCGCCATTGGCCTCTTCCAGCAATCCCGGTTCGATCCCACGTTCTTCGCTTTCTCGGCCAAACAGAACTTCTTCCATACGATCCGCTTCGATCGAGGCCGAATTGACGACAACCAAGGGCGCTGACGCACGATCAGAATTCGCGTGAATATAGCGGGCGGCAAGCTCTTTCCCGACACCAGCCGGGCCGGTCAGCATCACACGACCGTTTGATTTGGTCACTTTTTCAAGATTAGATTTCAATGCCTTGAAGGCCGAACTTTGTCCAACCATCTCGGATGGGAAGCTATCGCGCCGCTTAAGCTCTGTGTTTTCACGACGCAGGCGGCTGGTTTCCATCGCCCGTGTGATCACAACCATTAGCTGATCAATATTGAAGGGCTTTTCGATAAAGTCGTAAGCGCCTTGCTTGATCGCAGCGACGGCGATTTCGATATTTCCGTGACCGGAAATGATTACCACCGGAACTTCAGGGTGTTCGCGTTTCACCATCTTCAAGATGTCGATCCCATCCATGGCGCTGTCTTTCAGCCAAATGTCTAGGATCATTAACGAAGGCAGCTCTGCCTTAACCTGTGCCACCGCCTCGTCCGAGGTGCCTGCAAGCCGGGTCGAAAAGCCTTCATCCTCCAAAATATCGGAAATCAGCTCACGAATGTCCCGTTCGTCATCAACAATCAGAATATCGCTCATGTGGGGTCTCCTGTTTTAACGACATTGGCATCACCACCTGCAGTGCTCTTTGGCAGGAAAATGCGTGCCATCGCGCCAAAATGTGCGCCGCCGTTTGCTTTTTCTGTTTCAAAGACGGGGGCATCTTCCAAGCTCAACCGCCCGCCATGTTCTTCGATAATTTTCTTCACAATGGGCAGCCCCAGACCGGTGCCCTTTTCGCGTGTTGTCACGTAAGGCTCAAACAGTCTGGCACGGTCTTCTGGAAGACCAATACCATTGTCCGCGATCGTGATCACAACACCGCCTTCACCCTCGGACATAGCGACTTTTATCTCTGCTTTATGCCCGTCTGGCTTTTCATTTTCGTACAAGGTTTCAATAGCCTCTCCTGCATTCTTAATCAGGTTGGTCAAAGCCTGACCGATCATGGTCTGGTCGATCTCGATCAAGACTGGGTGATCAAGAAGTTCTGCTTCGATCCGAACGCCTTCCTGACCGGCATCCTGCAACAGTACAATGTCTTTCAGAAGCTTCGTCAAATCCGTTTCACGCCGTTCCGGTTCAGGCATACGGGCGAATTTTGAGAACTCGTCCACGATGCGTCGAAGGTCGTTTGTCTGGCGCACAATCACATCTGTGTATTGCTCCAATGCCTCCACATCCACGCCATCAACAAGGGAAAACTTGCGCTTGATCCGTTCAGCCGACAGCTGGATCGGGGTCAGTGGGTTCTTGATCTCATGGGCAATTCTTCGGGCCACATCGCCCCAGGCCGCCATACGTTGTGCCGACACAAGGTCGGTCACATCGTCAAACGCGATCACGTAGCCTTCAAGCCCACCATCGTCGTTGCGACGCATGGCGATACGCACCAGCAGGTTTTCTTGCTTCCCATTCCGCGTCAGACGCATTTCTTGTTGGGCGCTTTGCTGACCATCGCGTGTCACAGCGTCCAACAATGGCTGAAATTCAGGAACAACAAGCGACAGATCATGCTCTTGCCCGTTTTCGTCCCGTACATCCAAAAGCAGTTCCGCAGCTCGGTTCAGGAACGCCACTTGCCCGTCCGCATTCAAACCAATGACACCACCCGTAACCGAGCCAAGCACGCTGTCAAACAAACGACGGCGTCGTTCAATCTGTTCGGTGTTTTCCAAAAGCCGATCGCGCTGCCCCTTCAACCGGGTTGTCATCTGGTTGAAATAACGCCCAAGCATCGAAAGCTCGTCATCACCCTCTTCCTCGATGACACGTACATCCAGATCCCCTGCACCGACCCTTTGGGCCGCACTGGCCAGACGGCCAACAGGGCGCGACAAACGCTCGGCGAACCACATCCCCATCCAAATCGCGGCAAGGATCAGAATAGCCGCAAAGCCCAGATAAATAAGGCCAAATTGGAACAGACGCTGTCCGCGTTGCGATTCAAGTTGATTGTATACGCGTGCGGCTTCCTGCGTTTCGTCGGCAAGATCAAGAATGTCGCCGTTCACGTCGCGTGTTAGCAAAATGTAATGGTCGGTGAACTCTCTTAGTCGGATCAACACTCGGAACTCGTTGATCATCCAGTCCTCGATGACGACGGCCTCACCTTCTTCAGCTTTGGCAAACTGTTCAGGAGTTGGTTGTTCATAGTCAAACAAGTAGGATCTGGCCCCGCGCACACGGATCGTGCCGTCGCCTGAAATCACATAAGCCTCGCGCAGGCCGCGTTGAATACGCTCTTGTGCTTGCTTCAGGAACTGACCCAGCTCTGCGTCTGTCAGCAACAGTTGCGATTGGCGCTGCAGCTCTAGAAACGCAGCAATTGCGCGTGCATCTTGGACCAGCCCATCGCGGCTTTCTTGTTTATAAGCTTCAGCCGCAGCACGAGAATTGCCGACCACGGTGCGAACCCTATCTGAGAACCACCCTTCAAGCCCCATATTCAGCGTGAGCATCGCGAAAATAGCCACAAGGATAGTTGGGCTAAGCGCGATCACGGCAAAGACACCCGTCAGACGCAAGTGCAGCCTCGACCCAGCACTTTCTTTGCGGCGTGCTGCGATCATGCGACCGACGCCAGTCATCACCAGCCCCGCCACCAAGATCACATAGATAATGTCTGCCAGAAGAATCAGCCGGAGCGCTTTGCTGTCCGCGCCCTGAGCGAAGGGGCCAAGCACAAGGAAAGTGGTGACCGCCAAAACCGGTCCCAACACAATCATTCCAAATGCGCCATAAGAACTGTACCTGCGCCAGCGACGCAAGGACAAATAACGCTCGTAATTCGATTTCCGCACCGCGCGCTGCGCCACTGTGCTCACCCTGTAAAAATTCTGTTCACCGCCTCAAGCGAACAGGTACCACCTATGTGAATCGGATCTTGTGCCCGAATGCCACGCTATGTTGCCCTTTTACATCAACTTACGGCGGCGTGTCACCTCGATTCCCAATTCGGTGATCTTTTTGCGCAAAGTATTGCGGTTGATGCCAAGCAAATCAGCACATCTAGCTTGATTTCCGCCCGTGGCGTCCAATGCGATTTCCAGCAAAGGAAGCTCCATTTCCCGCAAAATACGCTGGTACAGCCCGTTAGGAGGCAGCGCGCCACCATGTAGATCGAAATAACGTTGCAGGTGTTGCGCAATCGTATCCGCAAGGCGCGCGTCGGAATTCACAGTGCCGCCTGAGCTTTGATGAATAGCATTGGATTGTGCAGCGGAACCACCAAGTGCTGTCTCGATTTCATCAACCGAGATCTGTTCCTCAACACCCGTCACCACCAACCGACTGATCAAGTTTTCAAGCTGCCTTACATTTCCAGGCCAAGAATAGGACCGCAGCGCCGAAGCCGCCTTTTCGGGCAATTGTCTTCGTGACATGCCCTCTTGTTCAGCGCGCGCTAAGAAGTGTGCGGCAAGACCAACAATGTCTTCAATCCTGTCGCGCAAAGCCGGCACCGGGATCGCGATCCCAGCAAGCCGATAGTAAAGATCAGAGCGAAACCGCCCATTCGCCGCCTCAACTGCAAGATCACCCTGCGAAATGGACAGGACCCGCGTGTTGTTTGCTTCTGCCGTGTCCAGCAACCGGGCCAGTCGTCCTTGCGCGGTGTCATTCAAATCTTGAATGCCGTCAAACAGAATGACGCCATCACGGGCCCGCGACATCAACGAGTTAACGGCCTCTGATCGTTCCAGATCATCTGGTGAGGCGATGATGAAAGGGGCCTCCCCCCGGTCCGAAAAATCATGCAATGCCCGCGCAATCAGAGACTTACCAACACCGCTTTCCCCGGTGATTAGAACGGGAAGATCGACATTCAAAACCCGCGCAACAAGGCGATAGAGCTCTTGCATGGCCGGGCTATGACCCACCAAAGGCAAGTCATCCACATCGCGGGCGGGCCGGATTGCGGTGGTATCTGGTTCGGATGGACGTACACGTTTACGCTCAAGCGCACGCGCGGTGCGCTTCATCAATTCTGGCAGATCAAAGGGCTTGGGCAAATAGTCGAAGGCGTCGGCCTCAGCCGCCTGAATGGCGGTCATGATGGTGTTCTGGGCCGAAATCACGATCACAGGCAGGTCGGGGCGCAGCTTCAAAATGCGTGGCAACGCCTCAAGCCCGTTGCCGTCCGGCATGACCACGTCCGAAATCACGACGTCACCCCGCCCTTCTTCCACCCAGCGCATCAATGTCTGCATCGAGCCCGTCGCATGAACGCGGCACCCCGCCCGTGTCAGGGCCTGTGTCAGCACCGTCCGGATTGTGCGGTCGTCATCTGCTACCAGAACTGTTCCGTCCATCATTCGTCTCCTTGCGGGCTAACTTGGGGTGGTTCACTGCGGTCCGATCCCGGCTTTGCGACCGGCAAACTGATCCTGAACACCGTGCGACCGGGCACGCTGTTAACTGAAATCAAAGCACCATGATCTGTCACGATCTTGGAGACCAATGCCAATCCAAGCCCAGTTCCGTTTTCGCGGCCTGACACAAAGGGATCAAAGACATTGTCAGCTATGTCGGGCGGCAAACCGGGGCCATCATCAATGATCTCAACCTGTATCGGAAGATGTGCTTGCCCCCCACCTGCAAGAGGCACGCGCAAGCCACTGTCATAGAATGTTCGAAACTCTATTTTTCCTTCATTATTAGTGACTTCTGATGCATTTTTAATCAAATTCAAGAATACTTGCTGAATCTGATCCGCATCCACCAAAACATCAGGAAGCGACGGATCATAAAGCTCGGAAAATGTTACGCCTGACGCGTAACCCAACCGGGCCGTAGCGCGTGCGCGATCTAGCAGGTCGTGAATATTTGTTGGTTGGCGAACAGGAGGGCGAAGATCGCCGAAACGTTCCACCTGTTCCAACAGCGCGACCACTCGCCGTGTCTCTGCTACGATCAGATCGGTCATCTCTTGATCCTCTGGGGACAGAGACATCGACAGCAGTTGTGCTGCACCCGAAATGCCGGCCAGTGGGTTTTTGATTTCATGCGCCAGCATTTCAGCCATTCCGATCGCCTGACGCGCTGCGGATTTGGGTGCTTGGACCTGCCCAAGCGCATCAGACCCACTGCGTGAATGCAGCATGATGATCATCCCGGCCGGATCAGTGTCAGATGCTGGGAGCGGCGCGATATGCAAGCTGACCTCGCGCTGGGTACCATCAGACAGGCGTAAATTGATACCATCCACAAAAAGCGGGCTTTCGGTACGCTGAACCCGTTCCAGCATGTCGTCCAGCTTTTGTGCCAAACCCAATGCCACATTGGGGTGCTTGCCTGTCAAACGGCGCTCAGACATGTTCAGAAAACTCTCACCCGCCCCATTTACGCGGGACACAAGCCCGGCTTCATCCAGCTCTAGCGTTGGAACGGGTAATACGGACCAGAGACGTTCATCCTGCATTATGCGGCCTCGTTCACTGGGTTTAAGGCGCGGGGCAGAAGATCGACAACCTGCACCGGGTCACGTGAGGACAGGAGTTGACGGCGCAATTCCGGGTCAGATCTGACCTCGTCCATATACCACCCAAGATGCTTTCTGATCACCCGCGCACCCAGTTCAGGTCCGTAAAAATCGAGGCTGGCGTGATAGTGGTCAATCACCATTGCGATCAGATCATCGCCTTGCGGGATCGTAGGGGCCGGTGCCTCGTATAGATCATGCGCGACCTGCGCCAAAAGCCAGGGTCGGCCGCCCGCCCCTCGTCCGATCATCACCCCATCAGCGCCACTTTGCGCCAAGGCCTGCCGCGCGGTACCACTGTTTACGATGTCACCATTGGCAATGACAGGGATCGACACGGCCTCTTTCACGGGGCGGATGGCTGCCCAATCCGCCGTACCTTTGTAAAACTGGCAGCGCGTGCGTCCATGTATCGTAATCAATTGAATGCCCGCCCCTTCGGCGAGCTGCGCCAGCTTCGGCGCGTTCAAACTGTTGTCGTCCCAGCCTAAACGGGTTTTCAGCGTGACTGGGATACTGACAGCACCCACGATCGCTTCGATAAGTCTAAGCGCATGATCCAGATCGCGCATCAAAGCCGATCCGGACATACCGCCCACTACTTTGCGCGCGGGGCAGCCCATATTGATGTCAATCAACCGTGCGCCGTTCTGTTCTACCATGCGCGCAGCCTCGCCCGCCCAGTAAACATCCCGCGCTGCCAGTTGTACCGAGGTCTTGTCCAATCCAAACCCAAGCTCTGCCCGCTCGCGCACGCCAGGTTTGGCCTGCACCATTTCCTGACTGGCAACCATTTCAGAAACCACCAGCCCTGCCCCGAAACCTGCAACCAGATTGCGGAACGGCAAATCGGTGATCCCAGCCATGGGGGCCAGAATCACGGGCGTCTCCAATTGAAGTGGTCCGACGGAAAGGGACATGCTTATTCCTTGTGCAGTGCGGTCAGATTGGACTGACGCCCTAATATATATCAACAATATGCACGAGGTTCGAGCATCAGATTTGCATTATGCTTATTTTTTAGGCGCTTTTGTCGCCCATGACAGCGCTGTTGTTCTTCCACTGAGCAAAGCCTAAACAAGTCTCATGAATACAGCAGCCATCATCGTGGCCGCCGGGCGAGGTATGCGCGCAGGCGGTGAAATGCCAAAACAATGGCGACGGATCGCGGGGGATCAGATCGCGGCTCATACCGTGAAAGCGTTCCGCGATCACTCCAGTATTTCGCGTGTGGTTCTTGTAATCCATCCCGATGACGAAGCGATTGCTGCATCAATTGATGGTGTCACTTTGGTGCATGGGGGCGCAACGAGAGACGCCAGTGTCCGCGCTGGGCTTGAAGCACTAGCCAAGGACGCTCCAAACCTTGTTTTGATCCACGACGTTGCCCGCCCGCTGGTCTCATCCAAAGTGATCAATGACGTCATTGCAGCGCTGGACACCGCGCCCGGTGCGGCACCTGCCCTTGCGGTGACAGATGCTTTGTGGCGCGGTTCGGATCAGAAAGTGATGGGCACACAGGATCGCAGCGGGCTTTATCGTGCGCAGACGCCACAAGGCTTCCGATTTGCCGAAATACTGGCTGCGCATCAATCGCACCCCGGCAACGCCGCCGATGACGTTGAAGTTGCCCGCACGGCTCATCTGGATGTCACCATTGTAGACGGCGATGAACAGAACCTGAAAATTACGACACCCGAAGATTTTGAACGGGCCGAGCGCCTGCTTTTGCAGCGCGAACAGAACGATAAGGAGAGCCTGATGGATGTTCGGGTAGGCAGTGGATATGACGTTCACGCGTTTGAAGACGGGGATCACGTGATCCTATGTGGCGTCGAAATCCCGCATAACCGCAAACTAAAGGGGCATTCTGACGCCGATGTTGGGATGCATGCGCTGACCGATGCGATTTATGGCGCGTTGGCAGATGGCGACATTGGACAGCACTTCCCGCCCTCTGACCCGCAATGGAAAGGGGCTGCCAGCGACATATTCCTGCGCCATGCGGTCGATCTGGCGGCCAAACGCGGTTATCGCATCTCGAATGTTGATGTGACTTTGATTTGCGAGCACCCCAAGATCGGCCCACATGCGCAGGCCATGCGCGCTTCATTGTCCGAAATCATGGGGCTGACCGAAGACCGGATCAGCGTGAAAGCCACGACAAGCGAACGGCTTGGTTTTACTGGACGGTCCGAGGGCATAGCCTCGATGGCCACGGCAACTTTGATCGGAGCGTGACATGAGCCCTTCAACCGCCAAACTGATTGCGACTTTCTTTTACGCGGGCCTGATGCGACCCGCGCCCGGCACTTGGGGCAGTCTTGCCGCCCTGCCCGCCGCATGGGTTCTACATTTGATCGGCGGCCCAATCGCGCTGACTGGCGCGAGCATTGCGGCCTATCTGATTGGTGTAAAAGCAACCGAAGCTTACACAGCGGGCAAATCCGACCACGATCCGTCCGAGGTTGTGATCGACGAAGTAGTCGGCATGTGGATTGCCCTGTTCCCGGTCTCCTTCGGGGCCCGCATGATGGGCGTGGACATCCTTGCGCTCTATCCCGGTTGGATTGTTGCCTTTCTTGCGTTCCGGCTGTTTGACATCACCAAATGGGGCCCGATTGGCACGGCCGACCGGCGCGGCGATGCGACCGGCGTCATGATGGATGATGTTTATGCTGGCGTGGCTGCTGCCATTGTTGTGGTTGTGACAGCCTATGCGGCTCATGGATTGTTTGCATGAGCAATGCCGCCGCCCTTCTGGACCTTTGCCGCACTCACGGCCTTAAACTTGCCACAGCGGAAAGCTGCACCGGCGGTCTTGTTGGCGCGTGGTTGACCGAGGTTCCGGGCAGCTCGGACGTATATGATCGCGGTTTCATTACCTATTCGAACGCGGCCAAGCAGGACATGCTTGGTGTTCAAACCGCAACCTTGGACGCGTTTGGCGCAGTATCAGAAGAGGTCGCAAGCGAAATGGCTGCGGGAGCGTTGACGCATTCCACAGCGGATATCGCCGTTTCGATTACAGGCATCGCCGGACCAGGCGGATCTGAACACAAGCCCGAAGGCCGCGTTTGCTTTGGCCTTGCTTATCGCGACGTTATTCATGTCGAAACGCAAGAGTTTGGCGCGATCGGACGTGACAAGGTGCGTGAAGCCGCCGCATTCCATGCGCTTTCGCTGCTCAACCAAGGGGCAGTTGCGCTTTCCAACACGCCCTAGAGTATTTTTACAGCGCGCAATCACCGCGCATTCACCTAAGCATCACGCCCAAATATTGAGCAGATAAGAAATTCCGCACGTTCAGTGCTTATGAAAAGCGCGTTCTGGATGTAGTGCGCCAGATTTTCGATCACACCCACTTCAACGGTCTGAAAACCAAGGAGTGAATTATGAACGGCGCAGATACTGCCTGGATCATCGTAGCAACGGCACTGGTGCTGTTCATGTCATTGCCGGGATTGGCGCTGTTTTATGGCGGCCTTGTACGGGCGCGCAACGTGCTGAGCGTGTTCATGCATGTCTATGCCATCGCGTGTTTGATGAGCATCCTATGGCTGGCCTTCGGATACACAATTGCTTTTGGGGACGCGACCCATGGCTGGTTCGGATCGCTGGACAAGATGTTCCTGACTGGTGTCACAGCTGACAGCCTGTCAGGCAGCCTTCCCGAAGTGCTGTTCTTTGCCTTCCAGATGACCTTTGCCATCATCACCCCTGCCCTCATCGTTGGTGCCTATGTAGAGCGTGTGGGGTTCGGCTTTGTCCTTACCTTCTCGTCCCTCTGGATGCTTCTTTGTTACGCCCCCGTGGTGCATTGGATCCTGGGGCGGCGGCGCGCTGGCAGATGGCGGTATCTTTGGCGAGGTTGGCACCCGCGATTTTGCTGGCGGCATCGTTGTGCACGAAACTGCAGGCATTGCTGCCCTGATGATCGCTGTGGCCCTTGGTCCGCGCAAACATCGCACCACCCCGCCTCACGCGCCTTGGATGGTTTTTGTGGGCGCAGCCATGCTGTGGGTCGGTTGGTTTGGCTTTAACGGAGGCTCTCAGCTGGCCGCAGATGGCGGAGCAGCCATGGCCATCACGGTCACGCATATCTCGGCGGCCACCGCATCGCTGTCATGGGCGCTTTATGAACGCATCAAGTTTGGCAAATCCAGCCTTGTTGGCATCGTCACCGGTACGATTGCAGGCCTAGCGTCGATCACACCGGCTTCGGGCTTCGTTGGGCCGATTGAAGCGTTGATCATCGGTGCGGTCGCTGGGGTCCTGTGCCAAGAGGCCGTGAACCTTGTGCGCAACACCTTAAAGATTGACGACACACTGGACGTGTTCGCCGTACATGGTGTCGGCGGCATCTTCGGTACGATCATGATTGCCGTTTTCGGACAAGGCGCGTGGGTTTCGCAAATGGGTGCGCTTCTTATCGTAGGTGTCTTCACCTTCGTGATCACCTATGTGCTGATCAAAGTCACCGCAGCGATCACACCTTTGCGCGCCGACCTCGAAAGCGAAGTGAACGGGCTGGACCTGTCCGCTCACGGCGAGCGCGCCTACGACATCACCTCATAAACCTGCCCACTCACGGCAACTAAAAAGGCGAAGGCGCAAGCTTTCGCCTTTTCGCTTTTCCGCGGCAATGACACCGCTCACTTGAAAGCCCCGGCACAAGTGCCCATAAGATGTGGCAACAAAGGAGAAATTTGATGGATTTGGACAGCGGTTTTTGGATTTCTTGCGCGTCGATTGCTGCGCTTTTGGTGCTGTCTGCCTTTTTCTCGGGCTCTGAAACAGCCTTGACGGCTGCCTCGCGTGGTAAGTTGCGCAGGCGTGCTGACAAAGGTGATCGCGGCGCTGAACGCGCTTTGGACATCACCGAGGACAACGAACGCCTGATCGGGTCTGTCTTGTTGGGCAATAACCTTGTGAACATCCTTGCGGCCTCGCTTGCCACTGCCCTGTTCACACGGCTTTTTGGCGATAGCGGCGTGGCACTTGCGACGTTGGTCATGACGTTGCTGGTGCTTATCTTTGCTGAGGTTTTGCCCAAAACCTACGCCATCACGCGTCCGGAAACTGCCGCGGCGAAAGCCTCGGGGGCCATTGCGCTGATCATCCTTGTTTTCGCGCCGATCGTATCGGCAGTCCGGGCCATCACGCGCGGTGTGCTGCGTCTGTTTGGTGTGGAAATCGACCCGGACAGTCATATCCTTGCAGTCAGGGAAGAGATCATGGGCGCAATCGCCCTTGGCCACTCGGAAGGGTCTGTTGAGAAAGAAGACCGCGACCGGTTGCTGGGAGCCTTGGATCTGGGCGACCGCGCTGTGGAAGAGATCATGCTTCACCGTAGCCAGATCGAAATGATCGACATCTCAGCCCCCGCTGTTGAGGTGTTGGAGCAGATCCTTGAATCCCGTCACACACGCCATCCGATCTATAAAGATGAACCCGAAAACATCATTGGCGTCATACACGCCAAAGACCTAAGCCGCGCCATGTATGCGTTTCAACGCGAAGGCAGAATTATCGAAGAATTCGATATTCTTCAGGTCGCGATGGAACCCTATTTCATCCCCGAGACGACAACTTTGGACGATCAGATGCGCGAGTTTCTGAAGCGCCACACGCATTTTGCGCTTGTCGTCGATGAATATGGATCGCTTGAAGGCCTAATCACGCTGGAAGACATTCTGGAAGAGATCGTGGGCGAAATCACGGATGAATTCGATGTCGAATCTGAGCACGAAATCAAGTCAGAAAATGACGGCAGCTTCATGGTGGAAGGTGGTGTGACCATCCGCGACCTGAACCGCGCGAATGATTGGGAGCTGCCCGATGAGGAAGCAAATACCATTGCAGGCTTGGTCATTCACGAAGCACAGATGATCCCCAATGAAGGTCAGGTGTTTTCTTTCCACGGCTTCCGCTTCGAGGTCACGGAACGTGCTGGCAACCGGATTGAGCGGCTGAAGATCCGCCCTCTATAAGGTCGCATGATGCGCGGGTTTGTCGCTGACATCTCGCTTGCATCTGACCGCCCGAAAGCGGTTAGGTAAGTTAACTCGAATTGAGATCGGAGCATCAACCATGTCACCGTTTAAACTGACCACAGCGTTTTGCGCATGTCTGGCAGTCACACCTGCCGTTCTGGCCCAAAGCGATACGCAGGACCCCTTGTTTCACGATTTGGCGGGGAAATCTTTTGTTGGCAAAAGCGGCCTTGCGATCAAACTTGAAACTGATGGCACGATCAGTGGCGGCAATGACAAGTTCCAGTTTGGTGGTACGTGGACAATCGAGGACGGCAAATACTGCCGCACCCTGACCGAGCCTACGCCCGAGCCGATGCGCACAAGCGGATGTCTTAATGTCCAGATCGACGGCGATCAGGCAACGCTGGTCAGTGAAGACGGAAACACGCGCACCTACACTTTGCGATAGGTGCGCGCGCGCCTTTAACGTCCCTTAAACAGCGATCCCAGAATGCCGCGCACGATGCGCTTGCCTGTGGTGCCTTTCAGCTCTTTCAGCACGACATTGGTCACGGCTTTGCCAAACCCGCCAGAGGATGACTTTCTGCGCGAGGTCGAGCGCCCGACTTTGTTGCCCGAATAGCGGCGCCCTGCGCGGTATTCGCGCTCGGCCACGCTTTCTGCTTCTTCCTCGCGGCGTTCCGCATCCTCGGCTTCTTTCGCGGCGTCAGCGGCCCGTTTGGTCAAAACCTCATAGGCGCTTTCGCGGTCATGAAGCGTTTCGTATTTCCCAGCGATCGGAGAGGCATCAATAAACGCTTTACGTTCAGCGGCCTCAAGGGGACCAAGTTGCGACGAAGGCGGTCTGATCAACGTACGTTCAACCACGCCCGGTGCGCCCTTTGATTCCAGAAACGAGGTCACAGCCTCGCCCACACCAACCTCACGGATGGCGTCTTCGGTCGAAAACCGCGGGTTGTCGCGATAAGTTTCAGCCGCTTGCTTCAGGGCGCGGCGGTCCTTAGCAGTGAATGCACGCAGCGCATGCTGTACCCGGTTGCCAAGCTGACCCAGAATGTCTTCGGGCACATCTGCCGGGTTCTGGGTCACAAAATAAACGCCAACGCCTTTGGACCGGATCAGGCGGGCGACCTGCTCAACCTTATCAACCAGCGCTTTTGGGGCATCATCAAACAAAAGGTGTGCTTCATCAAAGAAGAACACCAGCTTTGGTTTGTCTGGATCACCCACCTCGGGCAGCTCTTCAAACAATTCTGACAGCAGCCACAAAAGGAACGTCGCATAAAGCCGTGGGGCCCCCATCAGCTTGTCAGACGCAAGGATCGATATCCGGCCACGACCATCTGCATCCGTGCGCATGATGTCAGACAGTTCCAACGCCGGTTCACCAAAAAGCTTATGGCCCCCTTGGTTCTCCAGAACCAAAAGAGACCGTTGAATGGCCCCGATCGACGAGGTCGAAACATTGCCATAACGCAGAGATAGAGTCTTTGGCGTTTTCCCCCACCCAGACCAAAAGAGCCTGAAGGTCCTTCAGATCCAACAGTGGAAGCCCTTGTTCGTCAGCGGTGCGGAATGCGATGTTCAACACACCTTCTTGCGCATCGGAAAGTTCCAGCAGACGGGACAGCAAAAGCGGCCCCATTTCAGAAACTGTTGTGCGAACCGGATGGCCCTGATCGCCGTAAAGATCCCAGAAGGTTACCGGAAATGCGTCATAGCTGTAGTCTGGAAACCCAATTTTTTCGGCGCGGGATGTGAAAGCCTCGTGCAGTTTGAACCCTTCAGTACCTGCCTTCGCCAACCCGGAAAGATCGCCTTTTACATCAGACAGAAACACCGGCACACCCTGGGCCGCAAAGCTTTCCGCCATGATCTGAAGGGTTACGGTTTTACCAGTACCCGTAGCGCCAGCCACAAGCCCGTGGCGGTTGGCATATTTCAGCAAAAGTCCCTGTTTTTCGCCGTAGTTTTCGCCGCCACCACCGATAAAAATCGTACCATTCATTTTGCCTGTCTCCTGGGCTTTTTAATATTCTTGCTCGCGACAATACTAAATTAACCACTACAGACCATACTGTATTCATTCCCGGACGCCCTTTTGGCGTGGGAATACTTCCTCCCTGTCAGACTGCCGCGCCTTCGGGCGCGGTTTTCTTAACACATTCAGTAACTTAGCCAATTGCACCCCAATGACCATTGGCGCGCGGTAGAAAGTCAAAATAATGTCGATTACACGTCAAAATGTGTCTTGACCGGTCCTTACAAGTGACATAGCGTCACAGCCATAAGCCGGTCAGTCCGGCAGGGAGAGAAATTTTGAAGAGATCCGCGATAGCGGGTCTCTTTACTTTTTTGCCCCTGCCTTACCCTCAAACCAGACGTGATTTCACTCCAAATCTTCACTTAAGAACGCAGACAATCGGCAACTTGCTGCCAACATTTCCGTCATGCGATGAAAACGCCCTTAGAATAAGCATTTCCACCTGACACGACTTTTACGTCATGCTATCCAACCGACAACAAAAACTGATTTCGATACAAGGAAAGATCATGAAGATCGAGCTGATCAAATCCCTCTCGCTGATTGCAGCGCTTTCGATGGGCACTGCGGCTTTCGCGCAGGAAAACACCGAAACCACCACTGAAGAAGCCCAAACAGAAGAAGCACCGGCAACGCAGCCTCTTGTTGATCTTGGAGAGCCTGTAGACGGCGAACGTCAGCCCGGACAGACTTATGTCGAGAAAGTGTCTGGCGACTGGGAACGCAAATGCATCGTGCTGCCGGAAGGTCGTGGTGAAGATCCGTGTCAGCTATATCAACTGCTGAAAGACGAAACCGGCAACCCAGTTGCTGAGATTTCAATGGGCAAATTGCCTGAAAGTGGACAAGCTGTTGCAGGTGCCACTGTTGTGGTTCCGCTTGAAACGCTGCTAACGCAGCAGCTGACGATTTCCGTAGATGGCGCGCAAGGCCGCCGTTACCCCTTCCGTTTCTGCACACAGCAGGGTTGCGTCGCCAATATCGGCTTCACCGCTGCTGAGATTTCGGGCTTCAAAGGTGGTGCGAAAGCGACTGTATCCATCGTACCGGCTGCGGCACCTGATCAGCGCGTTAATCTTTCGATGTCCCTGTCGGGCTTCACCGCTGGCTATGATGAGCTGAAAGCGCCAAAACCTGCTGCGCAATAAGCCACTGGTCTTGGAAATTAAAGCGCCGCCCTGTGGGCGGCGTTTCTTGTTTGGCGATAGGTTTTGACTTCTTAGAACGCGCGCAACGCCAAGACCGCGTTCAATCCCCCAAATGCGAATGCATTGGACAGGACAGCGTCGACCTTCACATCGCGTGCCACATTTGGCACCACATCCAAAGCACATTCCGGATCGCTTTCTTCATAGCCGATCGTTGGCGCGATAACGCCTTCACGCAGTGCCATGATACAGGCCAGAAGCTCTACCGCGCCGGTTCCGCCGATCAAATGACCATGCATCGATTTGGTCGACGAAATCATCAAATCATCCGCATGATGACCAAACGCATCCGCAACCGCCGAACATTCGGTTTTGTCATTGGCGGCCGTGCCCGTGCCATGCGCGTTAATATAGGTGACTTCCTCGGGGTTCATGCAGGCGTCCCGCATGGCACCGGTAATGGCCCGTGATGCACCCTGTTTCGAAGGCATCACAATGTCGGCCGCATCAGAGGTCATGGCAAAGCCAACCACTTCGGCCAAGATCTCGGCCCCGCGGGCGCGGGCATGTTCGTATTCTTCGAACACAAAGACGGCTGACCCCTCGCCCTGCACCATTCCGTTGCGATTGGCCGAGAACGGTCGGCACGCATCCTTTGACATCACACGCAGACCTTCCCACGCTTTGATCCCGCCAAAACACAACATGGCTTCGGACCCGCCGGCAATCATGACATCCGCCATACCTGACCGGATCATCATCATTGCCTGCCCCATCGCATGGTTGGAACTTGCGCAGGCCGTCGCCACAGTGAAACTTGGACCTTTCAGGTTCCATTCCATCGAGACATGGCTGGCCGCCGCGTTGTTCATCAACTTGGGAACGACAAAAGGATGCACTCGGTTTTTGCCGTCCTCATAGACGGATCGATAGTTTTCATCGAGCGTGTTCATACCCCCGCCCGACGTGCCCAATACCACGCCAGATCGCGCAGAAAGCTCGCCCGAGAATGCAAGCCCAGATTGCGTGATGGCTTCGCGTGCGGCGATCAGAGTGAACTGTGTAAAACGGTCATAAAGCGCGATCTGCTGACGATTGAATGTCTTCTCCGCCTCATAGCCCTTTACCTGCGCCCCAATTCGGATCGACAGACGCTCCACGTCCTGAAACTCAAGATCCGATATTCCGCACTTGCCTTCACGCATCGCATTTAGCGTTTCAGGCACATTTCGGCCAAGTGCATTGATCGTGCCCTGACCTGTAATGACTATTCTTTTCATTTTGCTTACGCGGCTTGGTCCGCGACCAGGCCCTCAACAGCGCGGATGATCGCAGCGACGGATGAGATATCAAACTCGCTGTCTTTCGGATCATTGGCGTTAAAAGGTACTGAAATATCAAAGGCTTCTTCGATGGCGAAGATGCTTTCCACCAGCCCCAGACTATCGATGCCCAGATCTTCCAATGTTTGGCCTAGATTTACATCGCCCGGTTCAAGCACGGCCTGTTCTGCGATGATGGCGATGACGCGGTTCTGAATACTGTCAGACATGTGGTTTCCTTTCGCGTTGGCGAATATCTAGTCCTTGTCTACGAGTTTTGTAACTGTTTTTTGAAGCTCACGTAACGTCTCGGCCAAGCGTGGCAGGCGGCGCAATTCGCGACGAATGGCCATCTCGGTTTCGATTTTCACAGCGGGGCTGCCCAATACGGCACGACCGGCTGGAACATTGGTGTAGATGTTGGTCCCACCACCAGCAATCACATCATCCCCGATGAAGATATTGTCACTGACTCCGACCTTACCGCCCAATACAACGCGATTGCCGATCTTGGCAGATCCGGACACGCCCACATTGCCGCACATCATGACATCTTCGCCCACTTCGGCGTTGTGCCCGACCTGCACCTGACAATCGATTTTGGTGCCACGTCCAATACGGGTGGCGCGGATGGTGCCGCGGTCGATGGTTGACCCTGCACCCAGCTCCACGTCGTCGCCGATCTCGACCCCGCCCAACGAATGAACGCGAGCCCAATGGGCGCTGCCTTCGACCGAGGCTGCTGTTTCCCCTTCGGCCATATTTCCACGCAGGCTTTCAACTGCGCTTTCTTTGTCCAACGTCACAAAGGAAAACCCATCACCACCGACGACCGAGTTCGATTGGCCGGTGTAGCGGTTCCCAATGGAGCACAAATGCGCGATGCGTGCGCCAGGATGTAGGATCAAGTCATCGCCAATGACGGTTCCATAGCCAACCGAGGCATGCGCTCCGATCTGTGCATTCTCTCCGATCTTCACGTCCTCGCCGATCACCGCCAGTGGACCGATCCTTGCACCACGGCCAATTTCAGCGGTTTCATCCACCACCGCAGAAGGGTGTATACCTTGAACAATCCCAAGTCCTGGATCAAGTGCTCGGGTCAGAAGTGGCATCGCGGTTTTCCCGCGTGTCATGCATATCGCACCGTCCAGGCCAAGCGCCTTCCAGTCAGCACCTTCCCACAACAGGGCGGCACGGGCCTGCCCTTGGGCGATCCCGTCTGCGTATTTGGGGTCCATCGCCAAAGCAAGCTGATCCGGCCCAGCGTCCTGCGGCTCGGCAGCGCCGGACAAGGCAATATCTCCATCGCCCTGAAATTTAGCCCCAAGTGAGGCCGCGATATCTGAAAGGGTGAATGTCATTCAGCGTTCCTTTGATAGTACCAAGCCGGTTTGCCCGATTACCGTATCCAAAGGATTTAACCATCCACGGCGCGAAGTGCTACCCCAGCATTCTGCAAAGCCGTCCAAACTTTCGCATCTCGCCCATAAATGTCGCGACGATAGTTTACACGCCCCTTCGCTGGTGCGACCGCTGTACGGTAAACTAGGTGCACCGGCACGGGCTGTTCCAAGTTGATCCGTGATTCCTTACGCGTATTCAGCGCCTTGTGGAACGTCGCCTTTGGATCGCTGCTTTGCTTCGCCAAAAGAGCGTAGGCAAAGTCAAACGGGTCGCTAAGACGAATGCAGCCATGACTGAAGGCGCGCACTTCCCGTGCGAACAAGCTTTTCGACGGCGTATCGTGCAAATAAATGTTGTGCTTGTTTGGGAACATAAACTTCACAAGCCCCAGCGCATTGCGCGAAGATGGCGGTTGTTTGATCGCAAAAGGGAAGTTGCGTGCGGTAAATCTTTTGAAATCTACGGCACCTCGGTTCACAACGCGCCCGCGGCTGTCGATCAGCTTCAGATGGCTGACCGCATTTGGATTGCGTTTGAGCATCGGCAGATACTCTTTCGTTGCGATCGAGCGTGGCACATTCCATGTGGGGTTAATCACCAAGAATTCCATCACATCCGAAAACTCGGGGCTGCGTTGATCAGAAATATTCTTACCAATGACCGAACGCGTTTGGAACGTGACGCTTCCGCCATCCACAATTTTCGCAGTAAAATCGGTCAGGTTCACCCAGACATGACGCTGTCCGCGCTCAAAATTCGTCCAGCGCTCACGCTCCATCGCCACAAGGATCGACGACAGACGTTTATCAGGCGAGACATTGATTTCTTTGATGGTCCCCGCACCCGCAACGCCATCATCATTCAGACCGTGATCCGCTTGAAACTGCTGCACGGCTTTCTGGATGGATGCATCATAGCTTCGGCTTGCAGATCGGTTCAAATAACCCATTCGAACCAATCGGTTACGAAGCGAAATTACTTCATTTCCGCTTTGGCCGGGTTTCAGAGATTTTGCCGAAACAACCTCGCCCCAGCCACCGTGTTGAAGCTGCTGCTCAAGGCGCAACCGCTCGCGCATCAGTCGGCCGTATTCGGCGTTCGTTGGCGGCAGCGTTTTCAGATACCGTGCAGGTGTACCCCCAGCAAATGCTGACAGAATTTCGGCACCATCTATACGATCGATTTTCCGTACGATCCCGCTGTCGACTTTCGAGGGTTTCAGGATGCCCGAATTGACGCCTTGCGCATAAGAGACGAGCAGTTTGGACAGCTCAACCTCAAGCGCGCCCAGTTCCCGAACCGATGAGACATTTGCCATTCGACTTTTCAGGTCTTCAATATCTACAGCCGGCAATCCGTGATCACTGGCCCCTGCCAGTGCCGCAAGCAGCGCTTGGCGCCGTGCCAAATCAGCCTGAGACGTACCTGTCCAAATCGGCTGGTATGCATTTGCACGATAAAACGCTGCGACCTCGCTGTTACGCGCCGCAGCTTCCGCAACAGATTGTGCAAAGGCGGACACAGAGCTTTGCGCCGTGGCGACTGAAGGCGTGTTGAAGCTGAACGTCACAGCGCCAATGGCTGCAAATGCAAATGTCAAAAATGGCGAACGTGTCCGCGTAGGCAATGTTTTCGTCATGTGATGTCCGAAATGATATCAATCGTGCTGAAAAACAGTATTCCAACATCTCGGACCGACTGTCTATTCACAATAAAGAAAACTCCCGGTGGTTTTGTGAATAACTTTTGCCACCACTCCTGGATATCCTTACCAAATCTTTCCGAAATGCAGCGAAGGGGTCACGGTTAACCAGAGTTTTAGGAATTTCAGCAAATTCCTGCCGATTTTTCTTGAACCCGTTAAGCGACTGAAAACTCTACTTGGCGCACGATTCGAGTTGTGCCATAAGAAGGCACGCCTGGGGTATAGGCACACACACCTGAACTGACCACAGAGTCACACGGGATTGAAGACAGGCAAGCGACGGGACACGCTACGACTATGACCTACGGGACTTCGAACGGCTTGAAATCGGGCATTACACGACGCGGATTATTGGGTGCATTTGCAGCCACCGCAGTGACAACCGCCCCCATGTATGCCAATGCAGCTGGCTTCCTACGCGGTGGCGGCGATGTTCGCCGTCTGGCCATGTATTCTGGCCGCACCGGTGAAACGATCAACATGATCTACTGGATTGAAGGCAAATACATCAAAGACGCCTTGAAAGAGATCAACCATTTCATGCGTGACTGGCGTACGGACACGTCGATCAAAATCGACACCCGCACCGTCGACATCATGGCTGCCGCACATGGCCTGATGGATGTTCGCGAACCCTACACCATGCTTTCGGGCTATCGTTCGCCCAAGACCAACGCAATGCTTCGCTCCCGCTCTCGCGGTGTGGCGAAGAACTCGCTTCATATGAAAGGTCAGGCCGCTGATCTTCGCCTGAAGTCGCGCTCAGTCAACCAGATGTTCAAAGCTGCTGTTGCCTGTCGTGGTGGCGGTGTCGGACGATACTCTGGCTCGAACTTCGTGCATATGGATTGCGGCGTGGTTCGTACTTGGGGCCGCTAAGCCCAACTTACATTGATGTTGAAGAAAGCGCCGCGCAGGCGCTTTTTTTGTGTCTGGGGTGGTGTTGACCCGCCTGCCCCGCTTTGGCATCAAGTCCCGAACGCAAGGCGAGGCCCCGATGAAACCCTTCTTGATCCTACAACTGCGCCCCGAGACCGATGCCTCGGATGACGAGTTCCAAGCATTTCTGTCAAAAGGCGGTCTTGCGGTGGACGAAGTGCATCGCATTCGACTGGATCAAGAGGATATTCCGGCCAACTTGGACCTGTCCAACTATGCTGGCGTCATTGTTGGCGGCGGACCCGGCTGTGTGTCGGACGCGCCGGAAAAGAAATCCATGATCGAAGCCAAGATCGAAGCGGAATGCTTGTCCTTGATGCCTCAGATCACCGACCATGACATCCCCTTTCTGGGCTGCTGCTACGGAATTGGCATTCTTGGTCATCACCTTGAAGCTGGATCGGTCTCCAAAGATCAATTCGGAGAACCCGTCAGCGCCAGCCCGTGCCGCGTGACCAAAGAAGGTCAGGATGATCCGCTTTTGTCAGGCATCCCCGACGCGTTCGAAGCCTTCGTCGGGCACAAGGAAGCCATGCAACACCTGCCTGACGGCTGCGTGCAGCTGGTCACCTCAGCGCCCTGCGCGTTTCAGATGATCCGCTATGGCCAGAATGTCTATGCCACACAGTTCCACCCAGAGGCCGACGCGCATAATTTTGAGACACGGATTGGCATCTACAAGCACCACGGCTATTTCCCACCGGAAGAGGCCGACGTGCTGATCGACATGGTACATGCCGCAAATGTGCATGCCCCTGCGCAAATTCTACGGAATTTTGTGGACCGGTATCGCGAGAGTTAAGCCGCAACTAGAGTGTGAATGCTAACTGGAGTTCTAAGAACAAAGGTCCAAATGGACGTTGTTATCTTAAGAGTAACGAGCCGTCCTGCTTAATCTTCTCTACGGAAGAGCAAGACACCATCCCGTTGAACGCCCGGCCCAACGAAATCCAGACCAGCATCCGCTTCGTACCACTCTAAATGCGGCTGATGTCCCAGGACAAGATCCGGTGCTTCTTTGTAACGTTTGTGCCAGAAAAACCAAGTGCCGTACCCGCTGTTTGTGCCAGGTGTAGCTCGCATAACTAGCGCAAGATCAATGTCACTGTCTTCTCTGTTGTCTCCGCGAGCACGGCTACCATACAGATAAACTTCGACAATCTCGGAATGTTGCTGAGCCCACTTAATGATCTTTTTTCGATCTTCTTCTGATAAACTCATGTTGGAAACACTGCTCCATCTCGCGTGACTGATTTGGATAGGATCTTTGATTATTTGGAAAACTGGCGCACCCGAGAGGATTCGAACCTCTGGCCTCTGCCTTCGGAGGGCAGCGCTCTATCCAGCTGAGCTACGGGTGCCTCAGGCGGATATAGGCCATCCCCCTGCCCCTCGCAACACGAAATGAGCCGGATTTCAAAGCCCACAAAAGAAAAGGGCCGCCGAACCGGCAGCCCCTTCCAAAACTTGTTGTCCAGCGATTAACGCTTCGAGAACTGGAACGAACGACGCGCTTTGCGGCGGCCGAACTTCTTACGTTCAACAACACGCGAGTCACGGGTCAGGAAGCCAGCAGCTTTCAGGGCACCACGCAGCGAGGGTTCATAAAGCTGCAGAGCTTTTGAAATCCCGTGCTTTACGGCACCAGCTTGGCCCGACAGACCGCCGCCTTTAACGGTGGCAACAACGTCGAATTCACCTTCCACACCAGCAATCTGTGCAGGCTGACGAACGATCAGCTGCAGCACCGGGCGTGCAAAGTATTTGTCCATTTCTTTACCGTTCACGGTGACCTTGCCGGAACCCGGCTTGATCCAAACGCGGGCAACCGCGTCTTTACGCTTACCGGTGGCATAAGAACGACCCAGCTCGTCACGGACGGGCTCACGGGGGGCTGCAATCTCAACAACGGCTTCGGTGCCTTCTGCGACGGCGTTAAGCTCGTCCAGTGATTTGATCTCTTCAGTCATGATCAGCCCTCACGTGTGTTTTTGGGGTTCATCGACTTGACGTCCAGCACTTCGGGGCTCTGGGCCTCGTGGGGGTGCTCGGCGCCGGCGTAGATGCGCAGATTGGTCATCTGCTGACGGCTCAGAGGGCCACCTGGCAGCATACGCTGAACCGCTTTGGTCAGCAGACGCTCGGGGTATTTGCCCTCAAGGATCTGACCCGCAGTGCGCGACTTGATGCCGCCCGGGTAACCGGTGTGCCAGTAGTGCACTTTGTCGGTGCGCTTCTTGCCGGTCATTTGTACTTTGTCCGCATTGATCACGATGACATTGTCACCCATGTCCATATGCGGCGTGAACGAGGCTTTGTGTTTGCCACGAAGACGCATAGCGATAATCGATGCCAGACGACCAAGAACAACGCCTTCGGCGTCGATGATGATCCACTTTTTGTCGATATCTGCAGGCGTTGCAGAGAAGGTTTTCATTGATTCAGCCCTGATTGGGTTTCGGATGGGCTGGTTTTAGAGGTTTTGCGCGGCGGGTCAAGCGCAGTATGGTCTATTAAATCGTTCATTATCAATAGGTTGCAAATAAGGTATTATTTTACCCCACATCAAATCACTGCGAGTCAGCCCTTATGCGCTTAAAGTATCCGTTGGATTGTCCAAAAGCTCGACCAGTTCAGACAGCACGGACCGGAAATGATCCAACGGCATCTGCCCGTTCACCGAAATGCGGACCGCTTGCGGGGATGGTCCATCGCGCAAAGCAAAATCATCCCCGGGGCGCACCCGAATACCCTTGTTTTCAGCCTTCTGGCAGAAGTTCGAAACACGCCAGCCTAGGGGCAGCTTAAGCCAGAAGAACGGGACATCATGGCTCCACCCCAATTCGAACCGGCCCAACATGTTCACTGCAATTTCGATGTATTCCCGGTTTCTCCGGCGCATCTCGGCCATGGACTGTGCAAGATCGGGATGCGTTAGCACTTGGTACAAAATCTCAGCCGTTGGCGATGAAATTCCAAAATAGTTCACATCCACCACCCGCCGCAATTTACCCGACCAGTTAGACGGCGTAACCGCGTAACCAGCCCTAAGCGCAGGCGATATGGTTTTCGAGAATGATGAAATGAACCAAGACTGTTCAGGCAGCATAGATCGATAGCTGGGCGCACGCGCCGGCCCCAATCGATAGCAATCATCCTGCACCACATGAAAGCCAAGCTTTCGCGCTACATCTGCAACCTCATGGCGCCTTGCTTCGTCCGTCACGCGACAGGTCGGATTATGTGCCTCCGGCATGGTAAACAGAAGACTGGCCTGCGAACTGCGCGCAACATGCTCCAACGCTTGCGGGTCCACTCCGCGGTCATCCATCGGTACTGCCACGACCTTCGCACCCAAAAGCTCAACAGCGCGCCTTAGCCCCGGATATGAATGCTCTTCGACCATGACAACGCGCGGACCTTCGGCCAGCAAGGTCTGCATCGACAGCATGATCGCGTTCTGCCCACCATTTGTAACAACGATGTCTTCCGCGCTTAGCCCACCCCTTTCGCTTTCCGGGATGTGGTCCAACAATGCTTCACGCAGGTATGCTTGTGACCCGTGAAATGGATAGCGCAGCAAAAGCGTATCTGGCAGGTCGGCCGCTGCATTGATTGCATCCCTGATGATGCTGACCTGTCCGACATCTGGCAAGCGCGGGGCAAACAGGAAATCCGTCTCAGGCTCGTTGTGCAACGCATGTTCTTGGCGCTTCACATACCCCATACCTCGTGCAGGTCGTGGGGTCGCGAGGTCCTTCATGGGCTGGACATAGGTTCCACGCCCCACTTCCGCCAAAACCCAGCCTTCATCCCCAAGGATCGAATAGGCGCGTGCGACAGTTCCTGGGGTGATCTTAAGCTCCCACGCCAGCTCTCGCACAGGGGGGAGCTTTTCACCTTCTGGCAAAGCGCCTGTTTTGATGGCGTCCGCCAATCCATTTACAAGCCGTCGGTATTTTGGCCCCTGCCCGCCTAAAAGCTCGGCTGAAAATATTGTACCCATAACAATGTTCCAATTGTGCGTAACGCGTTCGGTTTGTATCAATACGTTATGACATTAACGTCATTTTGTATCAATACAATTCTTGGAGTTCAAGATGGAACACGGAAACACGTACCGGCACGACCGGCTCGCCTTTCTAGACACACAACGCCCCTTGCCCGCCATTGCGGAACTGGCCCTTGTCGTCGCTGTGACCATCACCAAATGGCGCGTGCGACTTAGCACACGACAGGCGCTGAAGGATCTACCAGATTATCTTTGCAAGGATATTGGTGTCGCGAAAACCGATGCGCAGTTTGAGTCGGAAAAGCCCTTCTGGCGTGACTGATACCTAAACGGACCTCTTACTGGGCCGGGGTTTTCCCCGGCCATTTTTTATTCAGGTACGCAAATCTCACCACGAGCGATGGCTTTACCGGTCCTGTAGATCAGGCCAGCAACCACCCCACAAAGCACCAACAGCAGTAAAAACCCAATTTGTTCATGCGCCCGCGACCCATCAAGTTGAGCAAAGCGGAAAGAGGCAATCGACAGTGCAGCGATGGGAAAGCTTAGCGCCCACCAACTGAGCGCAAAGGGCAATTTCGCAAGACGCGGCACCTGCGCCACCACGAGGGCTGCAAAAATGTAGCCCGCATTCAGCAAAATCCGCGCAAAACCATCAACCTCTCCGGTCATCGAAACATAGGCCAGAAACGCCACGGCTGGCGGTGCGATCAAGATCACCATTGTGGGAAACAAACGTGCGACAATTGGATCGTGGAAGATAAGCCGGTTCATCACCAAGGTCAGAAGCACGATCCAGAACAGCATCCCGCCTGAAAAGAAAAGCCAAGACGTCTCGATATACCCCATCCGAGCCCCAAGAACCGGGACAATCACGTTCCCCACGGCTGGAATGAACCATGCAGGTGTCAGATGACCCACTTGGAAAGACCGGTGACTGATCCACCCCGAAATCACGGCAATCGTCAACACACCCTGCCCCGCCACACCCGCAAGCCAGAATCCACTCTGCCAGCGTTTCGTTGTGCGGGTGGGTGGCCGTAGCCAGCAACAGAAGCGAGATCGAGATTGTTGGGAAGAACGCCAATTTCACCGGATGGTGCCATTCTTCGATCACCATTCCGGGATGCCGCAGCGCTTTGGCCACATAGATCATTGAAATGATGATCATGATCGCCGCACCAATCAGCAGCACAAGTGACGAGGCGTTTACCAACATAGGCATGGACGGTGCGCCCGCATGCAAAGCCAATGTAAGACCCATGATCCCCATCACGATGGCGAAAAAAGTCACGGGAAAATGCGCCAGACGGCTAAACTCAGCGGGCATGTTGTCTTGGGGGTCAGTTTCGGTGCTCATCAGAACCTCGGGGACATATTGCAATCCCCTTATGGGTGCGCTTTTCCCCCTTGGGGGTCAAGCCCGTTCGGGTGGGATCGAGTATGTCAAACTGGCACGGGCGACCGGGCGATCATCGCCTTCCGAAAAAATCAAGACATCCCCAACAGCCAAGACCCGTCCCATCTTATGCAATGTCGCATGGGCCAGAAGGTCCGCATCAGATGCCGGTTTGCGCATAAAATCAATTGAGCAATTGGTGGTCACGGCCAATGCCTTTGGACCGATCATGGCAAGGATCGCAAGGTACATAGCCACATCCGCCAAAGCGAACATTGTTGGTCCGGACACAGTTCCACCGGGCCGCAGATGCTTGTCACCAATGCGCTTGCGGATCGTCGCCCGCATCGGCGCGACCTCGGCCACTTCGAAATCATCCGCCACTTGCGGAAACTCGGTCTGCAGAAAGGCCTGCAAGTCACGTTGCGTCATTTTCAACTGCATGGTTTCCCCTATGTCACTTCCCGCCTATCGTGGGCCGGACATGATGGGAGGACAAGATGGCAGAACCACTTCTGATCCGCGAGGACGCAGCGTCAATTGCGCGTTTGACACTAAACAACCCCGGCGCATTGAACGCGCTGTCTGATGCAATGCTGGCCGCGCTTAAGGCAGAGCTGATGGCCTTGGCTGAAGATGACAGCATTCGCGCCATCGTGATTGTCGGTGCAGGGAAGGTGTTCTGCGCGGGCCATGACTTGAAAGAAATGACAGCCGGACGCGCGGCAGAGGATGGCGGGCGCGCTTACTTCGCGGACCTTTTCGCCCGCTGCGCCGAAGTCATGACCTTGATCCCTCGCCTGCCCCAACCTGTCATCGCCGAGGTTCATGGAATTGCCACCGCCGCGGGCTGCCAATTGGTGGCCACCTGCGATATGGCCGTCGCTGCTGAAGGCACACGGTTTGGCGTGAACGGCGTGAATATCGGGCTTTTCTGCTCGACCCCCATGGTGGCTTTGTCACGCAACATCCCTCGCAAAGTCGCGTTTGAAATGCTGACCACGGGCGAGTTCATCAACGCCGAACGCGCCCGAGAGGTTGGCTTGGTCAACCGCGTTGTCCCGCATGAAAACCTGCGCGCCGCAACGGATGAGCTGGCGACTACTGTGGCAACAAAGCTGGGCGCTGCCGTGAAAATCGGCAAATCTGCCTTCTACGATCAAGCTATGATGGGCTTGGAAGAGGCGTATGACTTCGCAGGTGAAGCTATGGCCGAGAACATGATGCTGCGCGACACGGCAGAAGGCATTCAGGCCTTTATCGAAAAGCGCAAGCCGGAGTGGTCGCAGAACGAAGACGCCTAAACAGCATCAGGTCATGGCTGAAAGGCCGTGACCTCGGCATCCCGTCCATAGAATTGCGCAATGTGACCGGGCGGAAGACAGATCCACCCCCCTTCGCTTTGATCCAATGGCTCTGACACCACGGCCCAGCCCTGACGGCTTTCGGACCAACGATAGTAAACCGAAGGCGCATATTGATCTGACGCGCATCGTGCTGCCCATAGCGACCGACCATCCGACATTGCCGCAGACAGGCGTAAATGCGGGCTGGAGCCGTGAGCGCGAGACAGGGCAAGCATCTCGCCCGTCGCGTGCTTTAACGCCTGGGGCACGTCAGCCCCCTGCCCGATAGCGTCAATCGCCAACAAGAACAGAACTTCGCTATCCGTCGCACCTTTACGCTGGCTGTACAGCGCATCAGGGATCAACATGTCGGCCTGTTTGCGGAAATGCTCAAAGCCTCCGATTTGCCCGTTATGCATGAAGCTCCACTGCTCATAGGCAAAAGGGTGACAATTGTTGCGGCTGGTTGCTGACCCAGTCGATGCCCGAACATGCGCCAGAAACAACGGAGACTTCACCTGACGCGCAATGGCACGCAGGTTGGGATCAGACCAAGCCGGAAGCACATCACGATACAGCCCGGGTTCTGGCCTTTGATCGTACCAAGCCACACCAAACCCATCCGCATTGATAGCAGTTTTGGCTTCTTCTGCCTCTTGGCTTTGCTGGATCAAGGAATGGCCGGGTTGAACAACGACCTCTTCCATGAAAATCGGTTCACCTAGATAGGCGGCCCAACGGCACATAAAGCCCCCTTACTGTCCCCGGTTATGGGTCTTTGCATAAAGCTTTGCGATGATGCGGCTGCCTGTTTTCTCAAATGCCGCCGGAATAAACGCGTGTATAAGCGCTGCCCCCGCCGCCAGAAAGAGCCAAAAGCTGAATGTCGCAGCAAAGCGGGCATGCTGGAAATAGGTCTCGTCGACCGACTGGGGATGTTCGATGAAAATCCGGTTGATCATTTGGTGTCTCCTGTTTGCGTACATACAGAATACTTAACTTCGGCAAGAGAACTTCCCAATGTTGCGGCCAAACAGGTTGTTATTGTGATTTTATCTCACTATTCTACATTTATGGTAAACATTGATGCAATTGACAGAAAAATACTGAGCGCGCTGCAACACGACGCGGACCAAAGTCTGGAAGACCTTGGGGCGCGTGTTGGCTTGTCGCGTAACGCCTGCTGGCGACGCGTGCGAAATTTGCAAGAAAGCGGGTTGATCCGCAAACGGGTCGCACTTCTTGATCCGCAAAAACTTGGGTTGGGCCTGTCAGTATTTATTCAGGTTCGCACGTCGAACCACGCGCCGGAATGGCTTACGCGTTTCTCTCGTGCCGTCAAACTGATGCCGGAGATACTGGGAGCGTACCGGATGACCGGCGATTTGGATTACCTTATCCATGCGCGCGTGCGCGACGTGGCGGATTACGACGCCCTGTATCAACGATTGATCGAGAAGGTTGACCTAAGCGATGTCTCTGCCAGTTTTGTGATGGAAGAGCTGAAGGAAACGACTGAATTGTCGCTTTAGGGCCAGATTGATCCGCTGGATTTGCCCTATCCTACCTCAAACGAAAGCCGCCCCATGCCCTACTTCATTCTGATCTTGGCCGTCATTGCGGAAACCATTGGCACCACTGCGCTTCAAGCAAGTCAGCAGTTCACCCGCCTGTGGCCTTCGTTAACCGTGGTGGTGGCCTATGCGATCAGCTTCATTTTGCTGGGATGGGCGTTGAAATACATGGCCGTTGGGGTGGCATATGCCATCTGGTCGGGCTTGGGTATCGTGTTGATTGCGGCCATTGGTTATGCCCTTTTTGGCCAAAAGCTAGACGCGCCTGCGATACTGGGGCTGTGCATGATCCTGGGTGGGATCCTTGTCATTCACCTGTTTTCGCAGTCCGCTCAACACTGAACAGGCGAAATACCCGCACCCAAACGCATTTCTACTGGCAATCATGCCGCAACCGGGCTATGCGCGCCCTAACTTATCCCTTTTTCATTCGAAGGTGGCCCTTATGGACCTGCGCAATATTGCGATCATCGCCCACGTTGACCACGGCAAAACAACCCTTGTTGACGAACTTCTGAAACAATCCGGAGCCTTCCGGGAAAACCAGGCCGTTGCCGAACGCGCTATGGACAATGACGCGATTGAACGCGAGCGTGGCATCACGATTTTCGCCAAGCCGACCTCGGTTGAATGGAAAGGCACACGTATCAACATCGTGGACACCCCCGGTCACGCCGATTTCGGCGGCGAGGTTGAACGCATCCTGTCGATGGTTGACGGCGTTGTTCTGTTGGTGGACGCCGCTGAAGGCCCGATGCCGCAGACCAAGTTCGTAACCTCGAAAGCGTTGGCGCTGGGCCTGCGCCCGATCGTAGTCCTGAACAAAGTGGACAAGCCCGACGCCGAACCCGACCGCGCGCTGGACGAATGCTTTGACCTGTTTGCAAACCTTGAAGCCACCGAAGACCAACTGGACTTCCCGCATATGTATGCTTCAGGCCGTTCGGGCTGGGCAGATCACGAACTTGATGGACCGCGCGAAGACCTGCACGCGCTGTTTGACCTGATCGTCAACCACGTCCCTGCCCCCAAGCAGATCGCGCATCAGGGCGAAGATTTCCGTATGCTGGCCACCACGCTGGGTGCGGACCCGTTCGTGGGTCGTATCCTGACCGGTCGTGTTGAAAGCGGCACGCTGAGAGTCGGCGCCACTGTTCAGGCCCTCAGCCGTATCGGTCAAAAGATCGAACAATTCCGCGTCACCAAGATCCGCGCGTTCCGCGGTCTGGAAGAGGCCGATATCGAAGAAGCGCAGGCTGGCGACATCGTCTCGATTGCAGGCATGTCAAAATCCACTGTGGCCGACACGATCTGTGCGCTGGCGGTCGATACGCCGCTTGACGCCCAGCCGATCGATCCGCCCACAATCACCGTGACCTTCGGCATCAACGACAGCCCGTTGGCGGGCCGTGACGGTAAAAAAGTACAGTCGCGCGTCATTCGTGATCGCCTGATGAAAGAAGCGGAATCGAACGTCGCCATCAAGATCGCAGACACCCCCGGCGGCGAAGCCTTTGAGGTTTCAGGCCGTGGGGAACTCCAAATGGGCGTTCTGATCGAAAACATGCGTCGCGAAGGGTTCGAACTGTCGATCTCGCGCCCGCAGGTGATCATGAAAGAAGAAAACGGTGTCCGCATGGAGCCCGTCGAAGAAGCCACAATCGATGTGGATGACGAATACTCCGGCGCCGTGATTGAAAAGCTGACCGGTGCGCGCAAAGGCGAGCTGGTCGAAATGAAACCAGCTGGCGCTGGCAAAACGCGTATCATCGCGCATGTGCCATCACGCGGTTTGATTGGTTATCACGGCGAGTTTTTGACCGACACGCGCGGCACCGGTGTGCTGAACCGCGTCTTCCACGGTTGGACTGCACATAAAGGCTCTATTCCCGGTCGTCGCGCTGGTGTTCTGATCTCGATGGAGAACGGACAATCGGTGGCATTCGCGCTGTGGAACCTTGAAGATCGCGGCAAGATGTTCATTGGCGCGCAGGTTGATGTCTATCAAGGCATGATCATCGGCGAACACAGCCGTGAAAACGACCTTGAGGTGAACCCGCTGAAAGGTAAGAAACTGACCAACGTGCGCGCCTCAGGCACCGACGAAGCGGTCCGCCTGACCACGCCGGTTACACTCTCCTTGGAAGAGGCGATTGCCTATATCAACGACGACGAACTGGTCGAAGTGACACCCGAAAACATCCGCCTACGCAAACGCTATCTTGACCCGCACGAGCGGAAACGTCAGGCGCGCGCTGCACAGTAAAGCGTTTGATATCCAAGAATGACAAAGGGGCCGAAAGGCCCCTTTATTATTTCCATTCAATAAGTTGCAGTGCGTCACTCATCCGTTTCTACAACCAGCAATTCCCGCTCAGATGCTCCACGCGCATGGCCCAGTGCTTCTTGGTATTCGGGTGAGTGATAGCAAGCCTCGGCGGCTTCGACGCTTGGAAACTTTGCCACGACATTGCGCGGCCGATCTTTGCCCTCTAACTGAACATAGCGCCCTGCGCGCGCGATGAAATGTCCGCCATGTTTGGCAATCGCGGGCCCAGCCAGCTTGGCGTATTTTCCATAGGCCTCTTCATCCGTAACGGTAACATGGGCAATCCAAAGGGCAGGCATGGGCAGTTCTCCAACTAATAAGGCCGCGTATCGAGCAAACGATACGCGGCCTTTTTGTGTTTGGAAAGGGCGGTTTAGCCCGTGATGGCAGCCTCTGCTGCTGCAATCGCCTCGGCCGATTTGGATGCATCCGCACCTCCACCTTGCGCCAGTTCGGGACGTCCACCGCCCCCTTTGCCACCCAGCTCCGGTACAGCAGCTTTTACAAGGTCAACCGCCGACAGCTTGTCCGTCAAATCGGATGTGACACCCGCAGCGACGGCAACCTTGCCATCATTGTCCGAGATGATCAAAACCGCGCCGGAACCCAAGGTGTCTTTCTGTTCGTTTACAAGCGCTTGCAGGTCTTTCCCGCCGACACCCGAAATGGACATGGCCAGGAATTTCACGCCATTGATTTCTTTCGCTTCTGCACCTGCTCCGGCAGCTTTCGCCAGCTCGCGCTTCAACGATGAAATCTCGTTTTGCAGCGCTTTGCGTTCGTCCATCAGACCTTTCACGCGGTCCACGACCTCGTCCGGTTTGGCTTTCAACATGCCCTGAAGCTCGGACCCACGTGTGGCTTCAGCTTCGATATGCGCCACTGCAGTTTTGCCGGTCAAAGCCTCGATCCGACGAATGCCGGCCGCTGACGCACCTTCGGACAGGATCACACAGATGCCAATGTCGCCGGTCTGTTTCACATGGGTCCCACCGCACAGCTCGATCGAATAGGTCTCGCCCCCAGTGCCCTTGCCGGTCGCCGCATGCCCCATCGAGACCACGCGCACTTCGTCACCGTATTTCTCGCCAAACAGCGCTTGCGCACCGATGTCGCGCGCATCGTCCGGCGTCATGATCCGTGTCTCAACCGGCGAGTTTTGGCGAATGTAAGTGTTCACTTCACGCGCAATATTGCCAAGCTCTTGTGCGCTTACTGCCTTGCTATGGCTGAAATCAAAGCGCAAACGATCCGGCGCATTCAACGACCCACGCTGGGCAACATGTTCACCTAATTCATTGCGCAACGCCTCGTGCAGCAAGTGCGTGGCCGAGTGGTTGGCGCGAATGGCACCGCGACGCAGATGATCAACGGCCAATTCGGCGCCCTGCCCCTTGGTGATCTCGCCCTCGTCAATTTTGGCGATATGGATGAAGACGTCGGCCACTTTCTTGGTGTCGGTTACATGGGCCGAGCCGCTTTCCGTGCGGATCAGACCTGTGTCCCCGACCTGACCGCCGCTTTCAGCGTAGAACGGCGTCTGGTTTACGACGATCATCACCTCGTCACCTGCTTTTGCGCCGTCCAATGGTTTCCCGTCTTGGACCAACGCCATAACCTGCCCTTCAGCATGTTCGGTGTCATAGCCCAGGAACTCGGTCACGCCGTGTTCTTCTGCAATATCAAACCAGATGGTCGCGTCAGCTGCTTCGCCCGATCCGGACCACGCCGCACGCGCACGCGCTTTTTGTTCTTCCATCGCCGTATCAAAGCCCGGCTGATCTACCCCATGACCCTTTTCGCGCAGCGCATCCTGCGTCAAATCCAGCGGGAAGCCATAGGTGTCATAGAGTTTAAAGGCAGTTTCACCCGGAAGGTCAGCGCCTTCTGTTAGGTTCGATACTTCATCATCCAGAAGCTTCAAGCCACGATCCAGCGTCTTCTTGAACCGAGTTTCTTCGTTCAAAAGCGTCTCTTCAATCATCGCCTGACCGCGAGAAAGCTCAGGGTAAGCTTGCCCCATCTGCGCCACCAGTTCCGGCACCAAACGATGCATGACCGGGTCCTTAGCCCCCAGGAGATGCGCATGACGCATGGCGCGGCGCATGATGCGACGCAGCACATATCCTCGGCCTTCGTTAGACGGCATCACGCCATCCGCAATCAAGAAGGAGGTCGAGCGCAAGTGATCCGCGATCACCCGATGATGCACGTTCTTGTCCCCAAAAGGGTCAACGCCGGTCGCATGGGCCGACGCCTCAATCAGCGCTTTGAACAGATCAGTGTCGTAATTGTCGTGGCTTCCCTGCAGCAGTGCCCCGATGCGTTCCAGCCCCATGCCGGTGTCAATCGACTGCATTTTCAGATCGACCATCGAACCGTCTTCGAACTGTTCATTTTGCATGAACACGATGTTCCAGATTTCAATGAAACGGTCGCCATCTTCTTCCGGGCTGCCCGGAGGGCCTCCCCAGATGTGTTCGCCATGGTCGTAAAAAATCTCGGTGCACGGACCGCAAGGACCGGTCGGCCCCATCTGCCAGAAATTATCCGACGTGGCGATACGGATGATCCGTTCTTCCGGAACGCCCAGCTTTTTCCAGATGTCATAAGCTTCGTCATCCGTGTGATAAACGGTGACATAAAGCTTCTCTTTCGGGATGCCGAATTCCTTGGTGATCAGGTTCCACGCAAACGGAATGGCTTCGGATTTGAAGTAATCTCCAAAGCTGAAATTCCCAAGCATTTCGAAAAATGTATGGTGGCGCGCTGTGTAACCCACATTGTCCAGGTCATTGTGCTTGCCGCCCGCGCGCACACATTTCTGAGAGCTTGTCGCGCGTACATAGTCGCGCTTTTCCACCCCAGTGAAGAGGTTCTTGAACTGCACCATGCCCGAATTCACGAACATCAGCGTCGGATCATTGCGCGGTACAAGCGGAGAGCTGTCCACGATCGTGTGCCCTTCGCTTTCGAAGTAGTTCAGGAAGGTTGAACGGATATCGTTGAGGCTGGCCATTCTCATCTCGTCTTTTATGCGCTGTTGCTTTCGTTTACCCCTGCACGCGCGTGCTGTCCACAGCACAGGCCATGTCTCTTCTTCTCAACGAAAAAAGGACCGGCCGAAGCCGATCCTTTGATCAAATTATCAGATGCAATCAAGCCTCAAGAAGCCCGTCATCATCTTCTTTCTTTTCGGCCTCGGGCATATCGAAATCAAGCCCATGAGCGGCGCGGATCTTGTCTTCAATTTCAAGCGCTGTGCGGTTGTGTTCTTTCAAGTAGGTCTTGGCATTTTCACGCCCCTGCCCGATGCGTTCGTCGCCATAGCTGAACCAAGCGCCAGACTTCTCGACCACGCCAGCTTTGACACCAAGGTCCAAAAGCTCGCCCATTTTTGAGATACCTTCGCCATACATAATGTCGAACTCGACCTGTTTAAACGGCGGGGCCACCTTGTTCTTGACGACCTTCACACGCGTGGCGTTGCCAACAACTTCATCCCGATCTTTGATCGCGCCGATGCGGCGAATGTCCAAACGAACCGAGCTATAGAATTTTAGCGCATTGCCGCCAGTAGTGGTTTCCGGACTGCCAAACATCACGCCGATTTTCATCCGGATCTGATTGATGAAGATCACCATGCAGTTGGAGCGCGAAATTGAACCGGTCAATTTGCGCATTGCCTGGCTCATCAACCGAGCCTGCACGCCAACATTGCTGTCACCCATATCACCTTCGAGTTCAGATTTCGGTGTCAGCGCAGCAACGGAATCTACCACAACCATGTTCACCGCGCCCGAACGCACGAGTGTATCCACAATCTCAAGCGCCTGTTCACCAGTGTCAGGCTGCGAAATCAGGAGCTCGTCCAGATCAACGCCCAGTTTCCTGGCATAAAGCGGATCCAACGCGTGCTCAGCATCTACAAAGGCGCAAACCCCGCCCTTCTTTTGCTCTTCCGCAACACAATGAAGCGTCAAAGTCGTCTTACCCGAACTTTCAGGGCCATATATCTCGACAATCCGCCCCTTGGGCAGGCCGCCAATTCCAAGCGCAATATCCAACCCCAATGAGCCGGTCGACGTCGATTCAATTTCGGTCACCGGATTATCCGCGCCAAGTTTCATGATCGAGCCCTTGCCGAACTGGCGTTCAATCTGGGCCAGAGCGCTATCGAGCGCCTTTTGCTTGTCGCTGTCTTTTTTCATCTCGAAAATATCCGCTATTGCCATGTCCTGCCCTCACTTATTCCATACCCGCCTGCATGCGGCAATCAAAGGGTTGTTCTTGTCTTGTTCTAGCACCCTGTATGAGTACATAATGAGAACATTTCAAGTAAAGTTTTCATTGAATATTATTCTATGTCGGATTGGTAACCAAGTTCTTAACGCCAGAACCAAGCCATGAAATCAGCCAAAGAAACCGGCATTTAGCCTATTTTATCAATGACTAATGATAATGATTGGCTTGGAAAAACCTGCAAAGAAAAGTCAGTAATTCAGTGAATTTGTTCACCAACTGTCGCTGTTAACTCGGTCAGTGAGAACGGTTTAGGAAGGAAAACCGAGTTCGGAATGCGAGCTTGGTGATCCGATACCGAATCTTCGGCATAGCCAGATACGAACACAACTTTCACGTCGGGCCGATCTTCCAACGCCTTCGCCACCCATGTTGGACCATCCATGCCGGGCATGATCACATCCGTGACAAACACGTCCACCTTCAAAGCCGTATCTTCAAGCGTCTTTAAGGCCTGTTCTGCACAGTCAGCCTCTAACACCGTATAGCCGCGCATCCGAAGTGCGCGCGACGCAAAAGCCCTGACCGGCGCTTCATCTTCCACCAAAAGCACAATTCCACCGGATCTGTCTTCGGCTTCCAATTCGCACGGGGGCACCGTTTGAAGGGGTGCCGCGTCCCCAATTGGTGTTGTCGCCTGTTGAGGAGGAACAGTATTCATGAACCTCGGTATCTCTGTCGCGTTTGTGGGAGGGCCTGTATCGTAGTCGACGATTTGACCCGTCAGCAATGCCGCCTCAACTGTTGGATCACTTGCATCACCCCCAGCGTCATAAGACACCTCATCCGGGTCACTGTCGCGGCTGACTGGAAAGTAGAGAGTGAAGGTTGTTCCCTGCTCGGGCATGGTATCCACAAAGATGTACCCACCCATCTGCTTCACAATCCCATAGGCCATAGACAAACCCAGCCCCGTGCCCTTCCCTGCTTTCTTGGTTGTAAAGAATGGCTCGAAAATCTTAGCAATCTTATCTGCCGGAATGCCCGTGCCCTGATCGATCACACGGATGGTGACATAGTCGCCAGAGGGCACATTGGCGCGATCCCTTTGAAGCGCGCTTTCCAAAATCACATTGCGCGTTTCCACGCGAATTGTCCCCCCCCGCTCCATTGCGTCGCGGGCGTTCACCACAAGGTTCATGATCACCTGATCCAATTGACGCCGATCCGCACGAATTGGCAAAAGTGCCGCGTCATGGTCAAGTTGGAGATTGATTTTCTCGCCCACAAGCCGGTTTAGAAGGTGGGTCAAATCGGAAAGGGAATCTGTAAGCAAAAGCTTTTCCGGTCGAAGTGTCTGCTTGCGCGAAAAGGCAAGCAATTGCCGGACCAGCGCCGCAGCCCGATTGGCGTTTTGCATGATCTGGGAAAGGTCCGAATAGGCAGGATCCTTTTCGTCTCGCCCCAACATCAGAAGATCACAATGCCCAGAGATTGCGGTCAGCAAGTTATTGAAATCATGTGCAACACCCCCGGCGAGCTGCCCAATCGCCTCCATCTTCTGGCTTTGAACAAATTGCGCCTCCAGAGATTTCAGTTCGGTCGCATCCTGCAAAACCGCCACCAACGCCGTGCCCGTTTCTTCGGTAATTTGTGCCAACGATATCTGAATGAAGACATCATCGTCCGACCGCGTAGCACGCACAATCTCGGATCGGCCAAGATGCCGGCCGGCATGTGCTTCGCGCAGCCATTCCGTGACTGATCGCCCCAACCCCTCAACCTGATCAGCCATTAGCGACCCAATCGCGTCGTCATCACCCAATAAATCGCGCGCGCGGCGATTGGCCATGGTGATACGCCCCCCAACATCAAGCTTCAGCAAGGGAACTGGAAGGCCATCGATAAACGCCCATTCTTCTGATGACAGCTCGGGGGCTGAGTTTGGTGGCAGCAAATAAATCTCACGTCGCCCAGCCGTGACCGGAACTTCCCAGATCAATGCTGGAACCGGGCCTTCCCTGCCGGACACCAGCATGATTGTACCGGGTTGGACTGGAAGTTCCGTGAAAATCCGATCAATTGTCGTTTCGCGGCCGCCCAAAAGGTCACGCGCGGCGTCGTTCATAAAAAGAACTGTCCCGGTCTTTGAGACCTTCAACATCGGCAAGTTGATGTTTTCGCCTGCGCGGCCAAACGCCCCTCGGTCCGTCAGTTTTTCAAACCGCCACAGATAGCCCCGGCCCTCAACAAGATGGGCCGATACACGTATCAATCCACGTGAAGAGCTCACGTCCTCGCTTGCGGACCCCTTGGCTTGCGCGCGGGCTTGCAGACGATAAAGAACCGACGCGGGGGCGACAAACAGGTCAGACAGCTGCGCCGACAGGACATCATCATCCTGAGGCGCCAAAAGCTGACTTGCGGCATCATTTCTATAAAGAACGGCCCCATCAGGGTCTGTCAGACACACTGAAACCGAGTCATTTTCGACGACATCCGTAATTAGGTGCATCAAGCGATCACGTTGCAGTTTTTGCAAAATGAAGACCAACCGCACTATCACCGCCAAACAGACAAAAGTCAGTCCGGTTACAACCAGACCAAGCCCGATCACTGGCATCACGACAAACCACGACGCCCCAAGCATTGCAGCGCCAATCAGCAACAATGCAAAGGTTTTCGGAGCCAGACGATTGGCCGCAAGCGTAAACGGGTGCGAGGTGAAAGCAGTTGTGTGCACGGCTTTTCTTTCTTTGTATCGAGCTCTTTTCTGGAAGAAGAGAGTTAAGCTCTGATTAACAAAGAAACGTTAGCAACCTTAAGTTGATGCTATCAAGTGCTATCCGCGTTTTAGTTGGGCTAAATAAAACCCGTCCCCACCGTCCAAGGGCGTGAACTGACGCTCTGATATCAGTTGAAAACCACTTTGATCCGTCAAGAAGCCCTGCACTTGCTCCCCGTTTTCACACTGCAAGACCGAGCATGTGGCATAAGCCAAAACACCGTCCTGTGTGATGTAATCAGGCATGCTGGCAAGGATATCCTTCTGAGCAGTCTGGATCTGCGCAAGCCTGTCAGGTGTAAGCAGCCATTTGCCATGAGGGGCACGCCGCCATGATCCACTTCCGGAACATGGCGCATCCGCGAGCACCAGATCAAAAGGGGGCAAATCCTTCAAATCGTCTGGACGAACGCGCTTGATTGAGACACCTGCGCGCTCAGCGCGGTCTGGGATGTCCTTCATCCGCTCCCACGAAAGGTCATGTGCGGTGACATCCGCCCCAAGGGCCGCCATTGCCAAGGCTTTACCGCCACCCCCCGCGCAGAAATCCAATACCCGCATTCCGGGTTGAATGTTCAACGCCTCGATCACAGCCTGAGAGGCTGCATCCTGCATCTCGACATATCCATCAAGAAAGGCCCGTGACACTTTGACTTTGCGTGGATTTTCAATGATCTCAAGCGCGGTTTCAGAGAGGTCATTTGGCTGCGACCCAATCTCATCTTCCGCCAGCATCTTGGCCGCGTCATCCCGGCTGGTACGGGCCAGATTTGTCCTTACAAACACGGGTGCCCGCTGACGCAGGCTGTCCAAAACGTCGTCAGCTTTGGGGCCCAGACTTTCGTCAAACAGGGGCAGCAACCACGCGGGGCAGTCAAGCTGCTGCGCACGATCAAGTTCACCCGTAAAGGAAAGCTCATCCTGTGTAAGCTGTGAAGGTGCGTGACCTTCTGCCGTGAAAAGCTCTGACGGATCCCGACCCTGCCCACGCAGCAGCCCGATCATTGTGGCCCGGCCATCCGTGCCACCCCCAAGCGCCTGAGACGACAGCAAACGCCGCACAGCATCAAACACATGATCGCGAATGGCGGCACGATCTTTGGAACCGGCAAACCGATGATTGCGCGCCCACCTGGTCAGAGCTTGTTCAACAGGCGTGCCCGACAAATAGCTGTCGAGTACTTCAATGGCAGCTGCAACGCGCGCGCCGGGCGTCATGGGCGGATCCCGATCATCATAGGCTTAGCCGATCCGATAGTTCGGGCTTTCGCGCGTGATTTGCACGTCATGCACATGGCTTTCCTTCAGTCCTGCACCCGTGATTTTCACGAAGCGGCAGTTCTTGCGCATCTCTTCGACTGTTGCACAGCCGGTATAGCCCATGGCTGCACGCAAGCCGCCCACCAGTTGGTGAACAACCGTGCCCGCAGGACCTTTATAGGGCACCTGCCCCTCGATCCCTTCAGGAACGAGCTTGTCGGATGCGGCGTCTTTCTGGAAATAGCGATCAGCCGAGCCGCGCGCCATGGCACCCAGCGATCCCATTCCACGATAAGCTTTGAACGAGCGGCCTTGATAAAGGATCACCTCACCCGGGCTTTCATCGGTACCTGCAATCATCGACCCAACCATGGCGCAGCTTGCGCCGGCTGCGATGGCTTTTGCGAAATCACCTGAGAACTTAATACCGCCATCTGCGATGACTGGCACGTCACCTGCGGCTTCAGCACAATCCGAAATGGCCGTCAGCTGGGGCACACCCACACCCGCAACCATGCGCGTGGTACAAATCGAGCCGGGGCCAATGCCCACTTTCACCGCATCCGCGCCGGCCTCGATCAGCGCGCGTGTCGCTTCACCGGTGGCAACGTTGCCTGCGATGACCTGAACGTCGCTGTTCAGTGCTTTCACGCGTTTCACCGCCTCGATCACACCTGCCGAATGGCCATGAGCCGTATCGATGATCACAATATCAACGCCAGCATCAATCAACGCTTCAGACCGGGCAAAACCGCTGTCTCCGACCGAGCTTGCCGCGGCCACGCGCAAGCGACCCAAATCGTCCTTACAGGCAGTTGGGTTCAGAACGGCCTGTTCTGTATCTTTCAAAGTCAAAAGCCCGGTCAGTTTGCCGTTTCCGTCGGTAACCAGAAGCTTCTCGATCCGGCGGGCTTTCATCAGGCTTTTCGCCTCTTCCAGCTCGGCCGGTTCTTGCAGCATTGCAAGGTTGTCCGAGGTCATCATGACGCTGACGGGTGTGTCATCAGATGTCGCAAAGCGCATATCGCGGTTGGTCACAATGCCAACAACATGGCCCTTGTCATCGACCACCGGGAAGCCCGTCACGCGGTAACGTTCCTGCAGGGCCTTGGCATCCGCAAGCGTCTGATCAGCGGTCAGCGTGATCGGGTTATAAACGATCCCGCTTTCAAAGCGTTTTACCCGGCGCACTTGGCGGGCTTGCTCTTCTACATCAAGGTTCTTGTGAATGACCCCCATGCCGCCAGCCTGCGCCATGGCAATGGCCATCCGCGCCTCGGTCACCGTGTCCATTGCCGAACTCATCAGCGGGATGTTCAGGGCAATAGAACGCGTCACACGCGTGGTTGTGTCAGCAGTGGACGGAAGCACATTGCTTGCGGCCGGCACCAGAAGGACGTCGTCAAAAGTGAGCGCCTCGCGAATCTCCATGGGCTATCTCCTCGGGAGTGTTCGTTTGACACGTCCCTATCTCATGGGTTGGGGCATTTGGAAAGGGGGCAGATGCGTTTTCTGCCGTGAAGCATAGATTTCTTACGTTGTTTTCCACGATCCGTGGCCTGCGAACTGATTTCCGGATTTGACAAAGCCGTGGCGCGAAGGCTCCTTTGAAGCGAGATCGATAATTTACGGGGGCGCTCATGCAGCTTTCAACGCGCATTCAAAACATTCTGGACGGAGGCGATGACGGCTGGGGCGTGTTCTACAAAGCGCGCGCCATGAAACACGCCGGTGTCGATGTGACCGAGCTTACCATTGGCGAACATGACATCCGCACGGACCCGTCCATCTTGACGGCGATGCACGACGCTGCGCTGGGCGGCCACACTGGGTATGCGGATATTCCGGGCACGCCTGCCCTGCGCGACGCTGTGGCCGCACGGGTTGAAGCGCAAAGTGGCGTGGTGACAACCCGCAGCAATGTCCTGATCACGCCGGGTGGGCAGGCCGCGCTGTTTGCAGCCCATATGGCGGTCTGTGACGAAGGCGACACCGCGCTTTTCATTGATCCGCATTACGCCACCTATCCCGGCACAGTTCGGGCCGTAGGTGCGAAAGCTGTTTCTGTTCCGGCGTGGTCGTCAGAAGAGTTTCAACCGGACCTTGCGGCCTTGGGAAACGCGGCCAAGGGTGCCAAAAGCCTGTTGATCAACACACCAAACAATCCCACAGGCGTGATCTATTCCGACGCCAGCCTTCAGGGCGTTGCCGAGATTTGCCAGCGTGAAGACCTCTGGCTGATCTCGGACGAGGTTTATGACAGTCAGGTCTGGTCCGGGGCTCATCAAAGCCCGCGCGCCCTGCCCGATATGGCAGAACGCACCTTGGTTGTTGGGTCAATGTCCAAAAGCCACGCCATGACAGGCAGTCGGTTGGGATGGATCGTCGGACCGGAAGCAGCAATCGCTCATCTGGCAACGCTTGCCATCAACACCAATTACGGTGTGGCTGGGTTCATCCAAGACGCCGCGCTGTTCGCACTGAAACAAGGTGCAGGTTTTGAAGCAAAGATCGCTGAACCCTTTCGACGCCGACGCGATGCCGCCACGCATCTTTTTCGCGGGCAAGATGCGGCCAAGCTTATCCCGTCCGGCGGGGCGATGTATCTGATGGTCGACATTCGGGCGACAGGGCTGTCCGGCGAGGAATTTGCCCTTCGCCTTTTGGATGAAGAACACATCGCGGTGATGCCCGGTGAAAGCTTCGGGCGCGCAGCCGCTGGGCATATCCGCATCGCAATGACAATCGAAGACCAAAGATTCCTGGAAGCGGTCGAGCGGCTGATCCGCTTTGCTGGTGAGTTAGCACTTGAAGGAGAACACGCATGACAGATCGAAATCGCGGTACCCAATTCCGCGCTCTGCACCAAAAAGGCAACCCCTTCATTCTGGCCAACGCATGGGACATCGGAAGCGCAAAGATGTTGGCCAGTCTGGGCGCTGAAGCCATTGCCACGTCATCCGCGGCGCACGCATTTACTATAGGTCGTCCTGACATGGGGCATGTCACGCGGGATGAAGCACTGGCCCATGCAGAAGATTTGGTTGCGGCTGTGAACGTCCCAGTCTCGGGCGATTTTGAAAATGGGTTTGGGGATGCGCCAGAGACCTGCGCGGAGACCGTGCGACTGGCTTATGAGGCCGGGCTTGCTGGTATCTCGATCGAGGATACGGCGCTGCCTGCTGCAACCCCGTATGAGCGTGATCTGGCGATTGAGCGGATCCGCGCAGCAAGCGCTGCAGCCCGCGCCCTGCCCGGAGATTTTGTGCTGGTCGCCCGCGCAGATGGGGTGATGAACGGACGGTATGACTTGGCCGAGGCTATGGCACGGATCGCAGGCTATGAAGAGGCCGGAGCGGATTGTCTGTACATTCCCCTGCCCGGCACGCTTCAGGATCAAGCGGCGATTTGTGCGTCAACCGACCTTCCCGTGAACGCGTTGGCAGCTGGCCCGTTTACCGCGCATAGCCGTGCAGATTTTGCGAAAGCAGGAGTTGCACGGATTTCGCTTGGGTCTGCGCTGGCGCGCGCCACACATAAAGTGATTTACGATGCCGCACAGGACATGTTTGGTGCGGGCGACTTCAATCGGCTTGGCCGCGGGATTTCTGGCGACAAAGTGGATGATCTATTGTCCGACTAGGGCGCGCGCGTGACATCCTTGTCATAGATCCAGTCATAACGGCGCATCAGCATCTGCGGCGCAAACCGCCCTGCAAGGCGCAAAGACGAGTGGCCCGCTTTGCGCAGCACTGGGTTGCTGTAGTGATAATTCCGCGCATTCTTATATGCCTCGGCGACAATTCTTTCGGTGCGCGGTTTTCGCAAGGCCTGATACTCGGACGGGCCGCGCTCCAACCCATAGCGATCAAGGCAATCTGCCAACACCCATGCATCCTCAAGTGCCATCACGGCCCCTTGCGCCATGAAAGGCAAGGTGGGATGCGCCGCATCGCCAAGCAACACCGCCTGTCCCTGATGCCAGTTTGCCGCCACGGGATGCAGAAACAGCCCCCAGACATGCGCAGTCTCGACCCGTTCTAGAAGTGCAAGCGCATCATCGCAAAAGCCCGAAAACGCAGAAAGCAAATTCGCGGGGTCATCTTGATGGAACCAACCTTCTTCAGCCCAGTCGCTACGTTCTTCGACAGCGACTATGTTGACGATACTTCCATCACGAAGCGGATAGGTCACCATATGGCGCCCCGGTCCCATAAAGATTGTGGCTTCGGCCTGTTCGCGCCCGGTCGCGGGCACCAATGCGCGCCATGCCACCTGACCCGTGAACTTTGGAGAAGCTGCGCCATTCAACGCGGGCCGCATCACAGAATGCAGGCCATCTGCCCCGACGACGAAGCCCATGTTTTGGGGGGCTTCACCGTCCAAGGTTACAAAGGTGCCACCCTGACCGGGCTGAACGGCCAAAACGCGCTGACCACATTGGATCGTCACACCTGCTTCAAGCGCTGCATCATATAGCAATCTCTGAAGATCGGCGCGGTGATACAGCAGGAACGTATCTTTTGGCTTCAGCTTCCGAAAATTTAGATCCAGCACGCCGTGGCCTGACATCCCGTCACGCAGCCAGACACCTTGCCCTTGCGTAGCACCCGCGCGCGCTTTATCGCCCAGGCCCAGGGCATCAAGTACTCTTACGCCATTGGGGCTGATCTGCAGACCAGCGCCGACCTCGGTGATCTCGGGGGCTTGTTCAAGGACCGTCACCGTAGCGCCGCGCTGGGCCAGAGCAGTTGCTGCAGCCAGTCCGCCAATACCAGCGCCCAGAATGGTGATCGGCTGATCTGTGATCATGCTTTACCTCTGTCCCTGTTCAGGTCCGTATCGCAGGCGGTAACTCTGTTTGCACCCTACCAAAGCAAAAAGGCGACAGAGAGCCCGCCGCCTTTGTGACATGGTTTTTTATTTGGTGTAACGTGACAAATTGCACCGTGGCAAATTGCACCGTGACCGGGACAAATTCTCATGCCCCGACCAAAGATCAATCGTCGCGATGAACCTTTTCACGACGCTCGTGGCGCTCTTGTGCCTCAAGGCTCAGCGTGGCGATCGGACGTGCATCCAGTCGTTTCAGCGAAATTGGATCACCCGTTTCCGAGCAATAGCCATATTCGCCTTCTTCGATACGGCGCAAAGCCTGATCAATTTTGCCAACCAGCTTGCGCGAACGATCACGCGTGCGCAGCTCTAGCGCACGATCTGTTTCCTCAGACGCACGATCCGCAATATCAGGGATATTGCGCGTGTTGCCTTGCAAACCTTCGATTGTGTGACGGCTTTCATCAAGCAATTCGGCCTTCCAAGCTTCAAGCTTGCGGCGGAAATACTCCATCTGCCGGTCGTTCATAAATGGTTCATCTTCGGCTGGCCGATAATCGTCGGGCAGGAAAGTCTCGGCTTTCATACCAACTCCCTCTTCTTCCGGGCTACGGTCCCTGTCGAACCCTCTCGGCAGTGGACGCCCGCTACTTTATGGCGCTCGTTTACACCCGCTAACAGGGAATGTCACGTATGAAAAACCCAACCATCGCGTGTTGGCCGGTCACATTGGTTAAGACACTGATAGCGCATGACATCTTTCACTTAACCTATGAGCGTTTTTGTCGGCAAACCGGGTGCACCCCAAGTTTTCAACCATCAATCGCTGTGTCAGAAAGCTCTGGCCTTGCCAAAATGCGACGTGACGGTTACCTCACCCAAATCGCACGAACCTGATGTGAGGGATAAGAATGACCAATCGTTTTGATGGAACCGACAGTTATGTCGCCACCGATGATCTGAAAATCGCGGTAAACGCGGCGGTCACTCTGGAACGCCCTCTACTGGTCAAAGGCGAACCCGGCACGGGTAAAACCGAGCTCGCTTTGCAGGTTGCAAGCGCTTTGGGTGCCAAGATGATCGAATGGAACATCAAATCCACCACCAAGGCGCAGCAAGGGCTTTACGAATACGATGCCGTAAGCCGGTTGCGTGACAGCCAACTTGGTGATGAGCGCGTGAATGACGTGAAAAACTACATCAAACGCGGCAAGCTTTGGGACGCCTTCGAGGCGGATGAGCGCATTGTCCTGTTGATCGACGAGATCGACAAAGCGGATATCGAGTTCCCGAACGATTTGCTGCAAGAGCTCGATAAAATGGAATTCCACGTCTACGAGACGGGCGAGACCATCCGTGCCAAAAACCGCCCGATTATCATCATCACGTCGAACAACGAAAAAGAGCTGCCGGACGCCTTCCTGCGCCGCTGCTTCTTTCACTACATTCGCTTCCCTGATGCCGATACGTTGGCAAAAATCGTTGAAGTGCATCACCCGGGGATCAAACCCCGCCTTCTGACCGAAGCACTGACCCAGTTTTATGAAATCCGTGAACAACCCGGCTTGAAGAAAAAACCGTCAACGTCCGAAGTTCTGGATTGGTTGAAACTGTTGCTGGCTGAAGACATTGACCCAGCAGAGCTGAAGCGCGACGGGGCCAATGCATTGCCAACCCTTCACGGCGCATTGCTTAAAAACGAACAGGACGTCCACCTGTTCGAACGGTTGGCCTTTATGGCGCGCAGCGGGCGCTAAGCCCCAACGCCACGACCCATATTTGGTGACGTCACCAGCACAACAGCAGTCGTAAGCGATTCGCTGTATAAGCACCTATGGCTGACCGCTGGCGTAGTGTGTGATGAACAGCGTCCCACAACATATTGACCTGTTTTGCTTTTTCCGAACGATCACGCATGGAAATCGACGGTTTACCTTGGTCCAACTGCGCCCCTGCAGTAGGGTCGAAGCTTGCCTGGGGGGGCATAAAAACGGTGTGTTTGTATTGTTATGGGAAACAATGCCTACATTTCCGTTCGAACGCTGATATCGCGCGACGATCCGGCGCTCTGCAACCCGTGGGAAGGTTGTATGGCTGGTTTGTCGTTAGAACGAGGCTTTGGGGTACGTGAAACCGCCCCTGCCGACTTTCTGGATATCACTTCGAACGAGAGCGAGCTTGTACGGGTGCCACCCGGACGAGGTCGCAGGCCTGCACGAAATGTGCGGCCTGACCTTGGATCCTGATTTCAGAATCCGGGTTCCATTTGTATGCATTCACCAAAACGCTCTCTTCAACACAACACGCCGGCAGGACACCGCCTTCATTTGCGGGACTGCATTGTTGTGGAAGGAGCCGAGTATGCGGTCTCAAGTCAGCGTCTCACTGATCACCCTTGCGTTGCTGGGGTTGGCGGCGTGCGTCGCCCCCATCTCAAAGGAAACGGGGTTCGATCCGCAGCAAGCCGTTCAGCGTGGCTCTGGCGGCGGAGCCGTTGTTACACAAACCATCAGACTGCCAAGTCAGCTGCCCCCAATGAAAGCCTTTTCCCGAACCAAATCAAGCGCACCAATCCGTGCCAACAGTTTGATTATGGGGGATTTTCTTGATCTGAGCTTCCAGCTAGAAAGCGGGCGTACCCTGCCCGTTCTGTCCCGCTTTGAAACGCCGATTACAGTCGCCGTAAAGGGTCAGGCCCCGCAGCAGATGCAAGCCGATTTGGAACGGCTTTTGGGACGTTTGCGCCGTGAAGCTGGGATAAACATCAGGCGCGGAAGTGCCAGCGCATCTGGCCTGATCACGGTTGAGATGATCCCGAAACGCAAACTTCAAAAGCACGTCCCACATGCGGCCTGCTTTGTCGCGCCCAATGTCTCGGGCTGGGGTGAGTATCTGCGCGCACGCGGTACCGCTCTGACCGATTGGACCAAACTGCGCCAACGCACCAAAATGTCGGTCTTTTTGCCCTCTGATGTCAGCCCGCAAGAAATGCGGGACTGTCTGCATGAAGAAATTGCGCAGGCCATTGGGCCGGTGAACGATCTATATCGGCTGGAAAATAGCGTCTTCAATGATGACAATTTCCACACAGTTCTAACGGGCTTCGACATGCTGATCCTGCGCGCCTACTACGCGCCAGAGCTTCAGTCGGGATTATCGCAAGCCGAGGTTGCCCAACGCTTGCCCGCCGTGCTTGAACGCCTCAATCCCGCGGGTGGAACAGGCACACCGCGCATCACACCGGGCTCTCCGGGCGCGTGGAAACAAGCGATTGTTGATGCTCTGGGACGGCATAAACCCAAGCCTACCCGCCAAGCCGCCGCACAGCGCGCTGTGTCGATAGCGCGTCAGCGCGGGTGGCAGGACACACGCCTTGCCTTCAGCCTGTTTGCCCAGGGCCGCCTGAGCATGCAAACGGACAGCCAAGCCGCCTTTGCAGCCTTCCGCGAAGCCGAGGCGATATACCTATCGCGCAGCGGGACCGAGCTTCATGCCGCACATATGGGCGTTCAGCTTTCGGCCTATGCCTTGTCCGCCGGTCATGCCGATCAGGCTGTGGCAACCATCAACCGCCATCTTCCAGCCGTGAAACAGGCCCAGAATGCAGCTCTTTTAGCAACCTTGCTGATGATCAAAGCCGAGGCTCTGGAGCATATGGGAAGAATTGATGAAGCACAGCGCGTACGGCTCGACAGTCTTGGCTGGGCGCGGTATGGCTTCGGCTCAAACGCCCAAGTTGGAGCGCGGCTTCAGGAAATCGCAGCCATCGCACCAGGTTAGGCATGATGAACGGGCCATACCTGCATGGCCCCCTTAGCCGAGGATGCGAAGATGGTCGTAATTGTTGCATTGGTTTTGGGTGCTGTTTTCGGCGCACTGCGCGCAAAAAAGCGGGGCGGCAATCGGCTGGATATGGCGCAGTATGGCGCTGTTTATGGCATTGGCCTCGCGTTGATTGTTCTTTTCATTTTGATCATTGGCGAACGCAATCTTGGCCATCTTTGAATACGGTTCCTGCCGATTATTAAGAGCTTTCTGTTATGTTCCTGCCCTTCTTTGAAAACTTGCGTGCAGCCAACGTGCCGGTGTCACTACGGGAATACTTGTCGTTCCTTGAGGCGATGAAGGCCGGGCTGGTCACCTATGACATTGAGGGCTTTTACTATCTCGCGCGCACCGCGATGGTGAAAGACGAACGAAACCTGGACAAGTTCGATCGCGCATTTGCTGCCAGCTTTGAAGGGCTTGAAGCCATCACCTCGGACGAGATGTTGGAGGCCGTCGACATTCCACAGGAATGGCTTGAGAAGATGGCCGAAAAGTTCATGACCCCCGAAGAAAAGGCCGTGGTCGAGGCCTTGGGCGGGTTTGACAAGCTGATGGAGACGCTGAAAGAGCGTTTGAAGGAACAAGAAAGTCGCCATCAGGGCGGCAACAAGTGGATTGGCACCGCTGGCACCTCTCCGTTTGGGGCCTATGGGTACAACCCCGAAGGGGTGCGCATCGGGCAAGATCGCTCGCGGCATCAACGGGCCGTGAAGGTCTGGGATAAGCGCGAGTTCAAGAACCTCGATGACTCGGTCGAACTGGGCACCCGCAACATCAAGGTCGCCTTGAAACGCCTGCGCAACTGGGCGCGTGATGGCGCACATGATGAGCTGGATCTGGATGGCACCATCCGCGCCACGGCCGAACATGGATATCTGGACGTAAAGACCAGACCAGAACGAAGAAACGCTGTTAAGCTGTTGTTATTTCTTGATGTTGGCGGTTCAATGGACCCCTACATCAAAATGGTGGAAGAGCTGTTTTCAGCCGCCCGCGCCGAGTTCAAGCATCTTGAATACTACTATTTCCACAACTGTCTTTACGAAGGCGTTTGGCGTGACAATGGGCGACGTTGGAATGATCAGACCCCCACGTGGGAGGTTTTGCGCACCTATGGGTCCGACTATAAGTGCATCTTCGTCGGTGACGCCTCGATGAGCCCTTATGAGATCGCCTATCGTGGTGGGGCAAACGAACACTGGAATGACGAAACCGGACAAGTTTGGCTGGAACGCGCCCGCGAGCAATGGCCGGACAATATGTGGATCAATCCCCTGCCCGAAACACATTGGCGCTACACTCAATCAGTCCAGATGATCAGCCAGATCTTCGAAAACCGCATGGTGCCGATGACCATCGACGGGATTGAACGCGGCATGAAAGAATTGGGGCGTTAAGGCGTCGCGTCAGCCAAACGCACAGCTTCCTCTTCCCGCTTTAGATAGGGATCATGCACGAAGGTGCCAAAGGGAAGAAGGCTTGCCAATATAGCCCAGTTTACCCGCGCCATAGACAAGCCGCCATGGGCTGAGGCAAAGATCAAACTGCCAATATACGCGATGAACAACCAGCCATGCGCCATGCCGACGAAAGGAACAAGATCCGGCATATTGCCCCAGTATTTCAGCGGCATCGCGATGAACAAGAGCAACAGATAGCTCCATCCCTCGACCGAGGCGATCTTGCGAAACATCCAGATTGAGCGGGCTTTTGACATAGAGCTTTTCCTTTGGCGCGGTCTTGTGGGCATATCCACAGAGATTTGGCTTGTGCGGAACCCGGCGAAATGTCGCATAGATTGTCGACGGAAAAACCAGCGCCAACCGTTTAAGGTGGGCACAAGGAGCGTGATCATGATTTCCAAAATCCGACGCATGTGGACCGCAGCGCCCATTGCAACGGTGGTTCTGGCTGTTGCCCTAACCGCCGGTGCCTTCTTTGCTGTGCGCTCGATCACAAGCTGGGTTTATTGGAGCGACCCTGCCCATATCGACCAACCCATCGCGGGCTGGATGACACCGCGTTACATTGCCTTCTCTTGGCAGGTGCCCCGCGATGTGATGCTCGATGCTCTAGCCCTTAGAGAAGAGGATCCAAAGCACCGCAACTTAAAGCGTTTGGCCGAAATCAAAGGAGTGTCTGTCGAAGTTCTGATCAATGAGATCGAGCTGGCCATTGAAGATCACCGGACAACATCGCCCGACACGGATCAAGCACAATGATCACGACCGAGTTGGTATTCACGCTGCTATCCGACTATGGCCCTTGGGTCGTGTTTGCGTCGGCCTTTCTATCCTGCCTCGCGCTTCCCATCCCGACATCCCTGATGATGCTGGCCGGAGGGGCATTTGCCGCCGCAGGTGATCTTTCACTCACCAATGTTGTTGCGGCTGCGTTTGCCGGGGCTGTGATTGGGGATCAGACGGGCTTTGCGATTGGACGGATTGGCGGCGCGCCCGCGTTGGAAAAACTCACCCGAACGCCAGCCCGAAAAGCCGTGTTGAACAAGGCTCAAAACCTTGTCGAACGCCGTGGCGGTATTGGCGTGTTTTTGTCGACATGGGCGGTGGCGCCCTTAGGGCCATGGGTGAATTTCGCGGCAGGCGCGACCGGCTTGGGCTGGGTGCGCTTTGCAATCTGGGATTTTTTGGGCGAGGTCATCTGGGTCACGCTCTATATCGGATTGGGTTATGGGTTCGCATCGCGGATCGAAAGCCTTGCCAGCCTGATGGGCAACGTTGCGGGTTTGTTGGCCGCGCTGGTGATCGCAGCGGGTGCAATTCTTTGGATCCGCGCCATGATGCACGCAAAAGACAGACAAAGCTTCAAGGTGGCGGCAAAATCAGGCCCAGCTATCTAACCCCTTTCATCGCTTGTGATTTGCCACCATATAGGCGGTATGACCAAGCTTTTGCCCATCCTGCTGCCACTGATCTATGGATTGATCCTGTACCGGTTCTCGGTCTGGCGCACCCATCGCGAGCTAGATGCGAAATCTACCCGGCTGGCAGATCCGGTATTGAAAGCCAAAACCGACCAGATGGCCAAGACGCTGGATCTGGCGGACATCCCCGTTCACATCTATGAAATTCAGCCCGTAAACGGCTTGGCCGCCCCCGATGGACGGATCTTTATTACCCGCGGGTTCTATGATGAATATCGACAAGGCCGGGTCACTGCGGACGAAATGGCCAGCGTGATCGCGCACGAGCTGGGGCATGTCGCCTTGGGCCACGCGCGAAAACGCATGATCGACTTTTCGGGTCAGAATGCGTTGCGCACCGTGTTAACCATGATGATCTCGCGATTTCTGCCCGGAGCTGGCGTGTATATCGCCCGGATACTGACCAAACTGGTGGCCGCTGGGCTAAGCCGAGGCGACGAGTACGAAGCCGACGCCTATGCCACGGCTTTGCTGATCAAATCAGGCATTGGGGCAGATGCTCAGAAAAGCCTGTTTGATAAGCTCGATACGCTGACCAAATCGCGATCTGGTGTCATGCCCGCCTGGCTGATGAGCCATCCAAAATCCGCAGAACGGATTGCAGCAATTGAAAAAAATGAGGCAGAGTGGAGCTAGCTTGCGGGCTCCAACGCCTTTCCCAATCGTGGTAAACGCGCTTTTTTCATCAAACGACGCATGGTCCAGTCTTCTCCAGACAGCGTGATCGCTTGTGACAGCACCTTTTCAGCAACTTCTTGGATTTGCTCTGGATGCGTATCCAAGAGGTTGCGCAAGAACAGGTCCGGTCCGTCGCGACGCAGGTCTTCTTCAGCAAGTGTATGACGTGGGAAATCTGCGTTGTTCATCGTCAGCAGCACGTCCGCCCCACCAGTGATCGCAGCCGCAAGCACGTGAATATCGTTGGGGTCGGGCAGCCAAAGCCGCGCTGTGACACCGTCGTTCGGCTTGATGCTGGATTTGGGCCAACGCGCGGTTAAAATCGCAATTTCACCGCGCGCGAAGGTTTCTTGCTCTGGCCCAAGCTTGATGGTTGCACGGGCCCATTCTTCAAGGATGCGGGGGGACCAAAGCGGCGTGAACAACCCATGCCCGGCTGCGCCCAATACCATTTCACGCATGACGGTTGGGTACAGAACACAGGCGTCGATCAGGACTTTCACGGCATGATCCGGAAGAAGATCGACTTAAGATAGCCGCTTTCTGCCAGTTGTGGATGCATCGGATGATCCGCGCCCGCAAAGCCCGTATGGATCAGCTGAGAATTGCGTTCCGCGCGTCCGATACCCCGGATCGACGCGTTGCGAAATTTCTCGATCGTGGCAGCGTGTGAACACGAACACAGACCAAGATAGCCACCGGGCGCAACCAGCGTCGCAGCCAATCGCGCCACGCGTTCGTAGGCACGAAGCCCCGCTTCCAACGACCGTTTTGACGGCGCAAATGCAGGGGGATCGCAGATGACCACATCAAACTGCGCGCCCTCTTCGTTCAGTGCGGTCAACACATCAAACGCATCGCCCTGACGTGTCGAAAAGCGATCTGAGGCGCCCATGGCGTCGGCCCCGCCTTCAGCCAGCGCCAAAGCAGGTGCAGATCCATCCACGGCCAAGGCGGACGACGCGCCGTTAGCCAGTGCAGCCAGTGAGAACCCTCCGACATGGGAAAACACGTCCAACACACGGGCGTCTTTGGATAGATTGGCCATGAACGCATGGTTGGGGCGTTGATCATAAAACAGGCCGGTTTTCTGACCTCCGGTAAGGTCCGCCAGATAGGTGGCCCCGTTCATCGACACATGGACCGGAGCAGTTGGGGCATCCCCAATAAGTACTGCATTTTCAGCGTCCAGACCTTCAAGCTGACGTGCGCGGCCCGCTGAATTCTTCAAAATGGTTGTGACACCCGTGATCTTCGCCAAGGCATTGGTCAAAAGACCAAGATGCACGTCAGCCCATGCTGCGTTCGGTTGAATGACCGCCGCATCGCCAAACCGATCAATGATGACGCCGGGCAGCCCGTCGGCCTCGGCATGGACAAGCCGGTAAAACGGCTCGTCATACAAGCGACTTCGGTGATCCAGCGCAGATTGTAGTTTTTTCTCAAACCAATCGCTGTTGATCTGAACATCAGGCGCACGTTCCAATATACGGGCGAAAATACGCGATTCCGGCGTGACCGCGACGGTTCCAATCACGTCACGGCCGGCATCCTCAAGCGTTGCAATGCTTCCAGCCGGGATCTTTTTGGTACGACGATCTGTGACCAGTTCGTTGTCATAAACCCACGGCGCTCCGTGACGAATGGCCCGCGCATTGGCTTTGGGTTTCAGACGAATAACGGGGCGGTCAGTGTGGTCTTCAGGTGTCTCAGACATCAGAGGTTCTGCCATATTTGATTGGATGTTGGACCCTCCCTACCCTGTGGCAGCAGTAACGGAAAGGCGAATTGCAGCCCTTCGCAGATCCAAGTCCACTTGTTTAAATATCTGTGGTGAATTTCGACCAATCTTTCCGAACGGCAACACTGACTATTGTTAGCGCTACCATTTGCTGTTATCAGAGGCGCAAAGACGATAACCTGATCGCATCGCGCAATCGAATGCACTTGGAAAGGCACCACATGGCCACCCATCCGACCCTTACCGCCATCACGGATCGCATCGCCGAACGTTCGCGCGACAGTCGTGCCACTTATCTCAAGAAGATCTCGCGTGCGATCGACGAAGGCCCCCGCCGCGCGCATCTTAGCTGTTCGGGTCAAGCCCACGCCTATGCCGGCGCAGGCATGGATCAGGCGACACTTGCCAAGGGTCGTGCGCCAAATCTGGGCATCGTCACCGCCTATAACGACATGCTGTCGGCCCACGCCCCTTTTGCGACCTACCCAGACCTAATCAAACGCATCGCCCGCGACGAAGGGGCAACGGCGCAAGTGGCCGGTGGTGTGCCCGCGATGTGCGACGGTGTAACCCAAGGTGAAACCGGGATGGAACTAAGCCTGTTTTCACGCGACGTGATTGCCATGGCTGCCGCAGTGGCGATGAGCCACAACACCTTTGACGCGGCACTCTACCTTGGTGTTTGCGACAAGATCGTCCCGGGCCTTATGATTGCCGCCGCCAGCTTTGGCCATATCCCAACCTTGTTTTTGCCTGCGGGCCCAATGGCGTCAGGCATCTCGAACGATGAAAAGGCCGAGACACGCAAGAAATTTGCGACCGGAGATGCCACGAGGGAAGAACTTATGGCCTCTGAAATGGCCGCCTATCACGGCCCCGGCACATGCACATTCTATGGCACAGCCAACACCAATCAGATGCTGATGGAGTTCATGGGGCTGCATCTACCGGGCTCATCCTTTGTCACGCCGCACACACCTTTGCGCGACGCTTTGACTGCGGAAGGGACACGGCGTGCGCTTGAGATCGCCCACGGAACCGAACAGTTTACGCCCGTTGGACATGTGCTTGATGAAAAAGCCTTTGTGAACGGGCTGGTTGGACTGATGGCCACGGGTGGTTCGACAAATCTTGTGCTGCACCTGCCTGCGATGGCGCGCGCCGCCGGGATCATCCTAACGCTCGAGGATTTTGCAGACGTTTCCGCCTTGGTGCCACTAATGGCGCGTGTCTATCCAAACGGCTTGGCGGATGTGAACCATTTCCATGCTGCAGGCGGTCTGGGCTATATGATCGGCAACCTTTTGGAAGAAGGATTGCTGCACCCCGACGCCACCACCAATGCAGGTGACCTGAGCGCTTATGCACAGGAGGCCAAGCTTGATGGCGATCGCGTATGTTGGGAACCTGCCCCGCGCGCTAGCCTGAATGACAAAATCCTACGCCCTGCCAGCGACCCTTTCCAGAAAACCGGAGGCTTGGCGCAACTGTCAGGCAATCTGGGACAAGGAGTGATCAAGATATCGGCTGTGGACCCAGACCGGCATATCATCGAAGCCCCTGCGCGGATCTTTCACGATCAGGAAAGCGTCAAAACAGCCTTTAAAGCTGGCGAGCTTGAGGGCGACATCATCTTTGTTCTACGCTTCCAAGGCCCCCGCGCCAATGGAATGCCCGAGCTGCATGGCCTGACCCCGGTTCTATCCGTTCTTCAATCACGCGGTCAGCGCATTGCGCTTGTCACCGATGGGCGCATGTCCGGCGCATCGGGTAAAGTACCCGCAGCCATTCACGTGGCCCCGGAAGCGGCTGATGGTGGGCCAATTGCGCGTATCCAAGATGGCGACATCATTCGCCTTGATGCCACCAACGGCACTTTGGAAGTGCTGACCGAGGGCGCAATCGACCGTCCGGCGGCTCAGGTTGATCTCAGCGACAACAACGATGGCTGCGGCCGCGAACTTTTCGAAACCTTCCGTCGGGCCGCACGCCCGGCAACCGAAGGCGCTTCGTCGATCTCATAAGGAACTGATTGATATGACACCCGAAATGGCAAGTGATGCCGCTGAAAAAATCTGCCGCCTGGCCCCTGTTGTGCCTGTGTTGGTGGTCAAACAAGTGGCCCATGCAGCGCCTCTGGCCGACGCCTTGGTAAAGGGGGGACTGCCTGCGCTGGAAGTGACTTTGCGCACACCGGCCGCGCTGGATGTGATTGCTGAGATGGCGCAGATTGACGGGGGCGTGGTCGGCGCCGGCACGTTGTTGACGTCAGATGATGTTGAGCGCGCCAAGAAAGCTGGCGCAACCTTTGGTGTTTCCCCCGGCGCAACGGATCGCCTGCTTGACGCCTGCGAAGCCAACGATCTGCCACTTCTGCCCGGCGCGACCTCAGCCAGCGAAAGCATGCGCTTGTTGGAGCGCGGATATACCGTTCAAAAATTCTTCCCGGCAGAAGCCGCTGGCGGTGTGCCCTTCTTGAAATCCTTATCCTCGCCCCTGCCCCAAATCCGCTTTTGCCCAACCGGCGGCGTGAGCCTGAAGAATGCGATGGACTATCTGTCTTTGCCCAACACGCTTTGCGTAGGCGGATCATGGGTCGCACCGGGGAACCTTGTGGAAGCTGGGGATTGGGACGGAATCCGTGAACTGGCGGCTGAAGCGGCGGCGCTGACCTCGTAACCGATTACTGATAGGCGAAAACAAATGTTTATCCATTGCGTCTTTTGCCAAATTCGCCCCGACGCCGATCCAGCCGAAACATCAAATGTCCTGCAGGGCCTTGCAGATTTATGTGCGGATTTTCCAGGCGTACTAAGCTTCGAATACGGTCCCAACCGTGATTTTGAACGGAAATCTCAGGCCTTCCAAGCAGGCTTCGTCATTCGATTTTCAGAACAGTCTGCGCAAAAACACTATGCGGAGCATCCCACGCATCACGCATTGGGTGAACGCCTGTGTCAGCTGTGCGTCGGAGGTGCCGACGGCATCATCGTGTTTGACCTTGAGTGCTGAACCATCCGGCTAATGCGCGACCTCAGCCCCTTTACGCCGTAACCACTTTCGAAACGTCTCGGCGTTTTGGGTTAAACCACCCGGTCTGGTAACGATGTAATAGCCCAGCTCGCATTGCGTGAACCGGTGAAGTGACACGACGGTTCCCGCCGCCACCTGTGCTTCCACCAAAGATCGCGGCTGAACAGAGACACCAAGCCCGGCCGTGACAGCAGACATGACCAATCCGCTGGTCTGCATGGTTGTCAGAGCAACCTCGCTTAGATCAATGCCTTCTTTTTCCACGATGCGGCGGCGTTCCATCATGTGGTTTTCCATAACCCACGGCAGATCAACCAAATCCGAAAGTTTGCCCACCTGCCGCCCGCGCACAAGATCCGGGTGTGCCACGACCACAAATTCGCCATCCGTCAAAAGCTCGGCCTCAAGCCCCGGCCAATTTCCGTCGCCATAGCGCACCGCAAGGTCGACCCCATCCCGGCGTAGATCAATCAATTCCATGCTGGGGTTGATGTTGATCGTGACCTCAGGGAACTCAGCCCAGAACGCGCCGATCCGTGGCATCAGCCAATGGGATGCAAATGCAGGCGTCACCGAGATCTGGACCGCCCTGTCCAAACCGCGCTGCCTGATTTGGTCGACCCCGTCTTTGATTGTTGTAAACCCGTTGCTCAGCGCATCCGCCAACAAACGCCCCGCATCCGTCAACGCCATTCCCCGACCTTGTCGCATCAAAAGCGCCTCGCCCAGTTCTTCCTCAAGCCGGCGCACGTGCTGACTGATGGCGGCATGGGTGACGTTCAGTTCACGTGCAGCCTCGCTTAGGTTCTGATGGCGCGCTGCGGCTTCGAAAGCGCGCAACGTGGCCAAGGACGGCAGAGATCTCCAATCCATTATGTAACCTCAACTTACACTATGGAAATCATACTGCTTTGCCTGAAAGAGCATTTCAAGCTTATTTTAAGTGCAGAAACACATTGAGAAGGAGAACGCCAATGCTCTCGATACTTTCATCTTCATTCCGAACCGCAACTCGGATGGACCGTCATTCCGAAGGTCAGAAACCTACGATCCGCACCGAACGGCAGCGTGATTGCGATCGGGTCAAGACTGCGAAAATGGAACTGCGTCGGTGGAATCAACGCTGGCACATCGGGTAAAAGACTGGCAGGTGGCGTCACCAACGACGGGTCAGGCCCAACCACAACATATGGCCGCGCCGGGTGAATTCGGCGCCGCCAAGAGCACCTTCTGCAACCAAAGAAGGTTGCTTGGCGGCTTGCGCCAAAATCGACCGCCCCCGCCATGCGCTACGCAATGCGGGGTTGCCTTGGCGATCAAGAATTTTATGGGCGGATTTGAACTGCTCCAAACCCATGTCACATAGCTGACGGATCGTATCTTCGCTTGGTGTGACATGACCACGACCCGCTTGGCTCAAAGCAGGTTGCGCCAATAGCCAATTGGCCGCTCCCGCAGCCTCGCCCAGATCTTCCAAGGCTGTATCAACTTCGTGATCACCTGCAAATTCGGTCATGCCGCAAAGCTGACCACCTGCCAGCATCAATGCACCCGAGGTCGCACGAAGATAGGCGCAAATATCATCCAGATTTTGCGGGCGATCCCCCTGCACTTCCCCCTCGCGCGCTTCGATGATCCGCAGCAAAGGTTCGGCTCGCATATCCCCCCAGATGATCAACTTTGACAACGGCGTCGCCACATCATGCCGTGGCGCTTCTGTGCCATCAGTGGCCGCGGTCACCACGTCGCGCCAGAATTGCAGACGGATCATCGAGATCATCGGCTCTTGCGACATGTAAGGCGCGCGCGCGACTTCAAGGTTAAATGCATAAAGCGGGAACAAGCGTTTACGCTCTTCCAGTGAACCGCTCATCGTTGCCAGAAATCGATCCGGGTCGCCTTTAAAGACCTGTTCAGCGCAGGCAGCGATGGGATCATAGGCGTCGCTCATACCGGAGCGGCCCCGTCACGCAGAAGCTTCCATGTGATCGCATCCAGCAACGCTTCGAACGAGGCATCAACTATGTTCGGGCTGACCCCGACGGTGGACCAGCGATGCCCAGCACTGTCTTCGCTGTCGATGATCACGCGGGTCTGCGCCTCGGTCCCGCCTTGGGTGATGCGTACTTTGAAATCGACCAGCTGCATGTCTTCAATGATCGCCTGATATGGCCCCAAATCCTTGGCCAATGCTTTCGACAGGGCGTTTACCGGACCGCGATCCGTGCCACGCTCATCCATGCTTTCACTGACGGACAGCTTCTTTTCATCGCCGATTTTCACAACCACGATAGCCTCGGACAGGCTGATCATCTTGTTGCGCTTGTTTTTGCGCCGCTCGACGGTGACCTTATAGCGTTTCACCTCGAAAAACTGCGGCAACTGACCCAGAACGTCGCGCGCCACCAGCTCAAACGAGGCTTGCGCCCCGTCATAAGCGTATCCCTGATCTTCAAATTCTTTCACGCGGTTCAGGATGTCACCAAGGCGCCGATCACCTTTTTCGACCTCGATGCCCGCATCAGCCAAACGCGCACGAAGGTTGGACTGCCCCGCTTGGTTCGACATCGGCACAATGCGCGTGTTGCCCACGGTTTCGGGCGGGATGTGTTCGTATGTGGTCGGGTCTTTTAAGATCGCGGACGCGTGTAGCCCCGCCTTATGCGCAAAGGCCGAGGCGCCGACGAAGGGCGCTGATTTATCAGGCACCCGGTTCAGGATGTCATCCAACTGACGCGACACGCGGGTCAGACCGGCCAGAGCCTCTCGGCTGACGCCCGTTTCAAACTGGCTGGCGTACGGCTCTTTCAACAACAGCGTGGGGATCAGAGTGACCAAATCTGCATTGCCACAACGTTCGCCAAGCCCATTCAGAGTGCCTTGGATTTGGCGCGCACCTGCGTCGACGGCCGCCAGCGAACAGGCCACGGCGTTGCCCGTGTCGTCATGCGTGTGGATGCCAACGTGATCGCCGGGAATGCCCGACGCGATGACGGCTTTGGTGATGTCATGCACCTCGTGCGGCAGGGTGCCGCCATTGGTGTCACACAGAACAATCCAGCGCGCGCCAGCGTCGTATGCAGCTTTCACACAGTCCAGCGCGTAAGACGGATTGGCCTTGTAGCCATCAAAGAAATGCTCGGCATCATAGAGCGCCTCGCGATCCTCGCGCACCATGTAAGCCATTGTTGCGCGGATATTTTCCACGTTCTCTTCCAGTGTAATTCCCAGCGCGGTGGTGACGTGGAAATCATGGCTTTTGCCCACCAGACAAACGGCCGTGGTACCCGCATTCATCACGCCCGCCAACACGTCGTCGTTCTCAGCCGAGTACCCTGCCCGCTTGGTCATACCGAACGCCGTGAAGGTCGCGCGGGTCTTGGGCGCCGCGTCGAAAAAGTCGCTGTCGGTCGGGTTCGCACCGGGCCAGCCGCCTTCGATATAGTCGATCCCAAGCGCGTCGAGCGCTTCGGTGATCTGGTGCTTTTCAGCGAGCGAAAATTGGACCCCTTGGGTCTGCTGGCCGTCGCGGAGCGTGGTGTCGTAGAGATAGAGGCGTTCGGTCATAGCATAGCTCCGTCGCCCGGATGATAGACCGGGCAGCGCCCGACCCTCCCCGCGGGAGGGCGCTTCGCACCCACCCAGGCTCGGGCGCTGTCCTTAGTGAGTAAAGGCATCACAATCCCTCCAGTTTTGAGGGGTCGAAATTTGGCCCAGCTATCAAAACGACTTCATCTTTGGTTATCTGAACCTCCACTCCGGCACTAACCAGATCGGACTTGAGTTTATCAACTTTCGAGAAGTCTTTTTCCTCAATAGCTTGCTCGCGCAAACTGAAAAAGCGTGCGGATATCTCGGAAAAATCTATCGTAGGCGCTGCAGCCCAATCCGGAACAGAACCGCGCCACAACCCCAATACCTGCATTCCACCCTTGAGACCCGAGAGCTCCGATAAATCACTTAGGCCATGCAGCGCGGTAATCGCTTTCGGGGTATTCAGGTCGTCCGAAAGTGCAATTTCCACGCTTTCTGAAACTCGGGTGGGAAGGTCAGAACCCTCAACCTGCCTATACCACTTGCGTAACGTCGCCTCCGCCTCAACCCGTTTCTTCTCTGTCCAATCCATCGGCTTGCGATAATGCGTGCCAAGGAACACGAAGCGGATCACCTCGCCCGGGACGCCTTGCTCCAGCAGGTCATGCACGGTGAAGAAATTGCCCAAGGACTTGGACATCTTCTTGCCCTCGACCTGCAGCATCTCGTTGTGCAGCCAGTAATTCGCAAAGCCAGCATCGGGATGCGCGCATTTTGACTGAGCGATCTCGTTTTCATGATGTGGGAACTGAAGGTCATTGCCACCGCCATGGATGTCGAATGACGCACCCAGTAGATCGTGGCTCATCGCGGAACATTCGATATGCCAGCCCGGACGGCCTCGGCCCCACGGACTGTCCCAACCGGGCAGATCATCCGTGGACGGTTTCCAAAGCACGAAATCCATCGGATTGCGTTTGTAGGGCGCGACCTCGACCCGTGCACCGGCGACCATATCATCGATGGATCTGCCAGACAGTGTGCCGTAATCTTCATAGCTCTCGACTGCGAACAGCACGTGGCCCTCGGCCTCGTACGCATGCCCCTTGGCGATCAGGTCCTCGATCATTGCAACCATCGGTCCGATGAATTCGGTCGCGCGGGGCATCTGGTCAGGGTCCATCGCACCAAGCGCGCGCATGTCGTTCAGATACCAGTCGATGGTTTCGTTTGAGCGCTCGTGGACCAGCTCTTCCAACGTGCCTTCAGCGCCCGCCTCTTTGCGTTGCAGGGCGGTTGCGTTGATCTTGTCATCCACATCGGTGAAGTTGCGCACGTAGGTCACGTGATCGTCACCATAGACATGACGCAGCAAGCGATAGAGCACATCGAACACCACCACGGGGCGCGCGTTGCCCAGATGGGCGCGGTCATAGACCGTCGGCCCACAGACATACATGCGGACGTTGTTGGGGTCGATCGGAGTGAAGTCCTGCTTCGCCCGCGCCATCGTGTTGTAAAGCTTAATATCCGTCATGTAGTCCTCGCAAGTCTGCGCACATGTGTTCCCACAGAATTATCCCGTGCGGGCTTACCAAGTTCCTGACATGTATGGAATAGAAGAACGGCCCGCCTGAGTATCTCAGATGGTAATGCAGCAAATAATAGTGATGCCCAAGGGCTTTACTGTCCGTTTCATGTCGCGCACGCTAGCACCCTTCCCTGCATCTGCCAAGCCTGTTAGCGTGACGCCATGACACGAGATCAAGTGAAAGCAATGTGTAACGCGCTTCCGGGTGCAGAGTGGTCCGAACCCTTCGGCCCCGGCCATGATGTGTGGAAAATTGGCGGTAAGATTTTTGCGGCGATCGGGGCAAAGACGCCCGGCATTTCCGTGAAAACCCCGGATATTGAGACCGCAGCCATGCTAATTGAGGCTGGCGTAGGCGTAAAAGCCCCTTATTTTCACCGCTCTTGGGTGAATCTGCCCTTTGATGCGAGCGAGGATGAACTGACCCACCGCATCCATCGCTCTTACGCGTTGATGCGGGGCAGCTTAACCAAGAAAGCCCAAGCCACCCTGCCCGCTTTTGAGGATCAGGCCAAAGACTAAGCCTGGGCCGCGTTGGTTTTCACTGCCAGCACGCCTTTGGACCACATCATCAGCACCTTGTAGGCAATCGGTGGGATGATCAGTGTGGCCGCCACCAGCACAAGGCCTGACAGGATGCGCAACATGTCCGACGTAACCACTAGGTTCAGCATCTGAAGCAGCGTCGCAAAGGCCGCAAGCGGGAAGGTAAACGCCCCCCAAAGCGGGCTGAATCCAGCCTCGGTCAACCAACGTACGCGCAAGATCAAGACAGCAGAAATAAGCACGGCCAGAAGGCCAAGCAATATACCCATGAGCGGCTGCCCAACAAGAAAAGCTACCGTTCCCAACACGCTTGCCGGGGCCAGATGAATTGCAAGAAGTGGGCGAAGGGGCGCGGGCACGCTTGCACGGACAAACTGCGCAAGGCTTGCGCCCCAGATTGCCAGCGCAATGGCCAGACATCCCCAGAACACAAAGGTTGAATAGGTGTGAAGCCCCAAAGGCTGAGCCGCCAGCGGGCTAATGATGAACCCCACGAATAGCAGATGCCAGACCGGTGTGACCGATCGCGCTTCGACCGGGCCGGTGATCAAAGTATAGGCGACGCGCAGCGCCACAATCACATGCACAGTCAGCGCCGAGCCGAATATTACGCCCGCCAAAAGCGTTGAAAAAGGAACCACTGTGGCCGCCAAAAGGTACCCAGACAAAGCCATCGCAATGATGCCCGCACGCCCCGGCAGGATTCTTCAGATCCTCAAAGAAAGTGGCGGGTCTTTGGATGAACTTTGCCGCATAAGCAGCTATAGCAAAAAGGTAAAGCAGAGTTACGGCCCCAAGGATCATATCGCCCAAAGCCCCTGGAACGCCAAAACCGTCAGCGGCCCTGCGCCATGCCAGGCCCAGCCCGAACAGTCCCATAATTGGTGGGAATATCGCTGGAGGTGTCCGTTGGAACAGGCGGGTCTTCTCAGGAATGGGGGGCGGAGGCGGAAAATGGGGCGTTTTGCTCATACTGAGTCCTTTCGGCTTGTTCCCGATGTAGCGCGCGCGCTGGCAAATCTAAAGCCTCCCCTTGGCGCTGCATTGTCGCACGTGATTACGAGAGCTTAGCCCGAAACTGCCCGTCTGGCGTCTTGCAGCGTTGTTTGAACTGCAGCGCGCAGCAACGAGGCCTCGGACCCGACCCCCAGAAACGTCACACCCAGATCACGATAATAGGCATAGTTTGCACTGTCGTAATGCAAGATGCCTGCAGCCTTACCGGCAGCCAGAATGCGTGCGATGCCATCGGCAATGGCTTCTTTCACCTCAGGATGGCCGGGATTGCCGCGATGGCCCATATCAGCGGAAAGATCCGCCGGGCCAATAAAGACGCAATCCACGCCCTCGACGGCTGCAATCTGGTCGATATTCTGCATTGCAAGACGGGTTTCGGCCTGCACGATCAAGCAAATCTCATCGTTGATATTCGCACCGTAGTCAGCATTGCGACCCCAGCCAGATGCCCGTGCTACGGCAGCCCCCATGCCACGCCGTCCTTCAGGTGCATACCGTGTAGCCGCAACCATTTGTTGCGCATGTTCCGGCGTATCCACCATCGGAACCAACAAGCTTTGCGCCCCAATATCAAGGGTTTGCTTGATGATCCAATCTTCACCAACAGGGACGCGGACAACAGGTTCGCTGTCAAACGCAGCCATTGCGCGCAGCTGATTTTGGATGGTGACGGGATCATAGGGCGCGTGTTCGCCGTCGATCAGACACCAATCAAATCCAGCAGCCGCAGCAATTTCGGTTGCGGACACGTCCCCCAAGTTTAGCCAAAGGCCAATCTGAAGGTTCTTTCCTGCCAAGTGTCTTTTGAGCTTGTTAGGTGATGCCGGCATTTCGCCCTCCATTGCTTAACATCGCAACGATTAGCGTAAACGATCCGGCATCCCTCTTCAAGTCAGTCCAAGCCCGCGCGTTAACTCAGGTAATCTGAGCGCTGCAGTCCGTATTTGGCCATCTTCTCATTCAATGTCCGGCGTGGCAGGCAAAGCTCATCCATCACGCCAACAATCGACCCTTTGTGACGACGCATCGTGTTGTCGATCAGCATCCGCTCAAAAGCTTCCACGTATTCCTTCAAGGGCTTGCCTTCGGTCGTCATGACGGGCTGGACCTCATCGTGATCCGACATCAGAAGCGATGAGATCGTGCCAGAGCCACGACGCGATTGAAGCACGGCACGTTCCGCGATGTTTTCAAGCTGTCGAATGTTGCCCGGCCATGGCGCTTGCAGAAGCTGTGCGGCTTCCTGCGCGCTGACACCCGGAGCGGCGCAACCATATTCATCGGCAAACTGATCCGCGAAAACCGTAAACAACATCAAGATATCTTCACCACGCTGACGAAGCGGTGGCAGCGTGATTTTCATCGCAGCAAGGCGATAGAACAGATCGGGGCGCAAACAGTCTTCGCAAGTTTTGCCCTGTTCTTGCAGGTTACAAATCGCGACCACACGGGTTTCGGCAGGCGATCCCTGATCGTTCATCCACGTCAAAAGCCGCGCCTGAAGGTCCATTGGCATGCCTTCGATGTCTTCCAACACCAAGGTGCCGCCACGGGCTTCTTCCACCAATGGAATCGCGCCACCTTCGTCAATCGGGCCGAACAAACGGCGTGTTAGCTCGTCTTCATCCACACCGGCACATGAGGTCACGACAAAACGTTTACCCGCTTTGGCCCCCACCGCATGAAGCGCATGTGCCACCAAGGTTTTACCGGTGCCTGTTTCACCTTCGATCAACACGTGGCCGTCCGATTGGCCGATATCCAGAATATCTTCACGCAGGCGAGACATGATCGGAGAGGCTCCGATCAGTTTTTTCATGATCGTGTTGCCATCGCCCAGCTCGCGCCGTAGGGCGCGTGCATCCATCGCCATGCGGCGCTTGTGCGATGCAGTCTTCACCAGCTTGGTCAGCTGGTCAGGATTAAAGGGCTTTTCCAGAAAATCATACGCTCCAACGCGCATCGCTTCGACAGCCATGGGCACGTCCCCGTGGCCTGTGATCATGATCACAGGCAAGCTGCTATCTTGGCTCATCAGCTTTTTCAGGAAGCCCATCCCATCCATACCGGGCATACGGATGTCCGAAATCACGATGCCCGGATACTCGGGTCCAATGGCTTTCAAAGCATCTTCCGCTGACGGGAACGTGTCGGTTTCGAACCCTGACAAGGACAACCATTGGGAAATGGATTGCCGCATATCCTGTTCGTCATCGACGATCGCAATTTTTATTGCCTGTGCCATGTCGCTCTCCTGTGCGATTCTTGTCTTGGCCGCTATTCGGCGGCTTCAATATTGGCGTCTTCCTCTTTCAAGATAGGAAGCTCGACTTCAAATACAGCCCCTCCGTCCTGACCGTTTCGTGCAGTCAGGCGTCCACCAAGATCGGACACAATGCCGGACGAGATCGCCAGCCCCAGCCCAACCCCATCACCGGGGGCCTTGGTTGTGTAGAAGGGTTCAAAAAGACTGTCCAAATCGTTCACACCATCTCCGTTGTCACGCACCGTGATCAGCGCGTAGTCGCCAAGACTGACAATGATGTCGACCTGAGGCAGGTCGACAGATTTGGTCGCGTCCAGTGCGTTACGCAGCAAATTGATCAGGACTTGCTCTAAACGCAACCGATCGCCCATAACCATGACCGGATCGCGCGGAATATTGCGCGTGATGCGAACTTCACGCCGTTTCAGCTGCGGCTCCATCATCGACAAAGCCGACGAAACACAATCACGCACATCCATTGGTTCGAACGTATCGCCCCCTTTGCGCGCATAGGATTTCAATTGACGGGTAATCGCCCCCATACGCCCAATCAGATCATCAATTCGCTGAAAGCTTGAAAGAGCCTCATCCGGGCGTTTGCGTTGCAATAGTAAACGCGCACCAGCCAGATAAGTCTTCATCGCAGCAAGAGGCTGGTTAAGTTCATGGCTAACCGCCGCCGACATCTCGCCCAAGGCGGCCAGTTTTGAGCTTTGCGCCAAGGTTTGCTCTGCAACCTGTAGGTTTTCTTCGGCGCGCTTACGCTCGGAAATCTCGCGTTGAAGGGCGACGTTCAATTGGCGAAGCTCTGCTGATTCCTGCGCGAACTCAGCGCTGCGCCACTGCGCTCGGCGGCTTATCAAGTAGAACAGGAAGGAAAGGATCATAGCGAAGGCCATGATTTCCAAGGACAAAACCGCGTTCACCTTCTCACGCACCGATGCGTAGGATGTAAATGACGTCATGCGCCATCCCTGAAACGGAACACGTGTTTCGTGACGCATGACCGCTTCGCCAAGATAGAGCACTTCGGCGGGAAGCCCTGACCAGTCAATGGCTTGCCGTGCAGATCGGCGGATGGCTTCGGTGGCGGAAATCGTGGCCAGCGCCTCGCCTTCAGGCTTGCCGCGCCAACGCGGTTCTGTGGACAGGATGACATTGCCTTCGCTGTCCGTCACAAGCACCGCGTCCGAGATCCCAGCCCAACTGGTTTCAAACTTGCGCAAGTCCACGCCCACCACGATCACGCCAAGCGTTTTTCCGGCCAGCTCGATCTTACGCGAATAGGTAAAGACATATTGTCCGGCTTCGGACTGAACCGTTGTGAATACGGTATCGTTGCTGCGAAGCGCTTCGATGAAATACGGGTCCGATCGGTGCTGCGAGCCAAGAATTTCGCGGTTCGTCGTCGCAACAGCGCGCCCATCACGATCAAGCAGCAAAAGGGACGCCGCTTCGATCTCATCCAGATAAGAAATCAGACGCGCCGTACTTTGCGAGAAATCCGAGCTGTTAAGAGCAGTAATAAAGGCCGGATCACGCGACAAAAGCAGCGGCACGACCGAGTTTCTCTGCAATTCGCTGATCAGGTTACCGGAATAGAGCGCAACACGCAGTTCGGCGCGGTTGCGGGTCGTTTCAGTATAACGTTCGGTTAGAAGCTTGTTGGAAAAAAAGACAACTGCCACGGCCAACGTGATCAGCGCAATCAGCACCAGTCGCGCCCTCATGCTCACCCCCGGCCGCGGAGGCCGCGGGCTGAGTGGCGTGTGTGTGGTTTCGTCCCCCATAGGGGAAAGATAGGGCGCTTCAGGCCCCATCACAATCAGGCCGCAACGACGCTATCCACCAACGAGCGGAACATTGCCACCCCATCGGTTCCGCCATGCATCTCGTCCACGCACCGTTCCGGGTGCGGCATCATACCAAGAACACGACGGTTCTTTGAGATTACGCCAGCGATATCCCCGGTCGAGCCGTTGGGATTGTCGGTGTATGTAAATGCGATACGGCCTTCAGCGCGCAACTGGGCAAGCTTTTCATCCGTCACGTTGTAGTTGCCATCATGATGGGCAACCGGGACCGTGATTTCTTGCCCAACCTCATAGCCTGACAAGAAGTCACAATCCGTGGTTTCCACTTTCAAACCAACGGGTTTGCAGATGAACTTCAGGTTCGAATTGCGCATCAACGCACCGGGAAGAATGCCGGTTTCGGTCAGCACCTGAAATCCGTTGCAGATGCCCATCGCATAGCCACCACGTTCGGTGTGCTTGATCAAAGACCGAGTGATAGGGGATTGCGCGGCGATCGCACCACAACGCAGATAATCACCGAATGAGAACCCGCCAGGAATGCCGACGATATCCAGATCACCTGGCAGTTCAGTTTCCTTGTGCCAGATCATCTGGACCTGAGCACCGGCTTGCTCGAACGCCACCGCAAGATCGCGGTCGCAGTTTGAGCCGGGAAATACGATTACGCCCGCCTTCATCACAGCACCTGAATGGCGTAGTTTTCGATCACAGTATTGGCGAGCAGCTTCTCGCACATCTCTTTGATCTTTTCTTCCGAGGTGCCCTCGGCCACGTCCAGCTCGATCACCTTGCCCTGACGAACCTTTTCGACACCTTCGAAACCCAGATTGCCAAGCGCGTGGCGCACAGCCTCGCCCTGAGGGTCCAGAACGCCGGTTTTCAGCATCACATCAACACGTACTTTCATGCGCACAATTCCTTAGTTGATCAGGGTCGGTTTGGTGGCTGCATGCGTCACATTCGAGGGCAAAACCCCCAAGCGGCGCGCAACCTCGGTATAAGCATCATTCAGGTTGCCAAGGTCTTGGCGGAACACATCTTTATCCAGCTTCTGGCCGGTTTCGATGTCCCACAGTCGGCAGCTGTCGGGGCTAATTTCATCGGCGACGATCAGACGCTGGTAGTCACCTTCGTAAACGCGCCCGAATTCGATTTTGAAATCGATCAGCTTGATGCCAACGCCATACATGGTGCCTGACATGAAGTCATTCACGCGCAGCGCCATTGCAACAATATCGTCCATGTCCTGCTGGGACGCCCAGCCTAAGGCAACGATGTATTCTTCGGGCACCAGCGGGTCGCCCAGGCTGTCATCTTTATACGAAAACTCGACGATGGGGCGTGGCAGCTGCATGCCTTCTTCAAACCCAAGCCGCTTTGCCATTGATCCGGCAGCATAGTTGCGCACAATCACTTCCAGCGGCACGATTTCAGCAGCACGTATCAGTTGCTCGCGCATGTTCAAGCGCTTCAGGAAGTGGTTCGGGACGCCGATCTGCGTCAGACCTCTCATGAAAAACTCGCTAAGACGGTTGTTAAGAACGCCTTTGCCTTCAATGACGTCTTTCTTCTCTGCATTAAACGCAGTCGCATCATCCTTGAAATACTGAACAAGTGTTCCGGGCTCGGGACCTTCGTAAAGAACCTTAGCCTTGCCTTCATAAAGCTTCTTGCGCCGTGCCATGGGATCCCCCGCGTCAAGTTTGGCAGTCACCTTCGCCACGAGCCCCCTGCCCGTGCGAGTCTCCGCCGTTGCCCGCCCTATACGGGAAAGGCTGAAAAGGGGCAAGAATATCACCCACTGAATCAAGAAATACAGGAAATCACCGCTGTGAGAGCGCTAGCGGGGTTGCGATACGCGCTTGTGATTGGCATATCAGACAGGAACGCGGCTGCAGGCATCTGCTTGATCAGCTGCAAGACCAAGACAAGGGATAACCATGACCACCTTTGACGATCGCGAAAGCGCCTTTGAAGCCAAATTTGCCCATGATGAAGAAATGATCTTCAAGGCCGAGGCCCGTGCAAACAAGAAGCTTGGGCTTTGGGCAGCTGAGAAGATGGGCAAAACCGGTGATGACGCCGAAGCTTACGCCCGCGAAGTAATCGTGTCGGATTTTGAAGAAGCCGGCCACGAAGACGTCGTGCGCAAGGTAACCGGCGATCTGGGCAGCGTCAGCGCAGACGAAGTTCGCGCCAAACGCGCCGAGCTTCTGGCCCAAACCAAACACGAGATCATGAACGAAGGCTAATCGGCCTCCTCGTTTTTTGACTTTAAAGGCGTACCTGTCAGGTGCGCCTTTTTTTCGAGCTGAAACGATCAATAAATGTGTGATCGCTCCTAGCCGAGAATTTCCTTAAAGTTGGATCTGTTAAGACTTCTTTTCGTTGCATCGCAGAATACTGTCCCGGGCCAATGGCCAAGATGGGTGGGACGCGGGATGAAGAAATACGTGGAAGACAGTTCAGTAAATGGTCAAAAGCGTGGCTTTACCACAGCGATGGCGCGCAGTGCGGAAAGCGGGCTGGATCTTCGGCGCACGGCGTTGCGTCAACTTCTTCCATTTGGGCTGACGGTTGGATTGTTGGTCTTGTTGTGGCAGCGCATCGACGGATTGGATGTCGCCTATATCTACGCCTCCCTCAAAACCGTTACGCTTTCGCAGTGGATTGGGGCCGCTGTGTTTTCTGCAATCTCGTTCTGGGCGCTTGGGCGTTATGATGGTGTTGTCCATCGCCTGATTGGAACGGGCGTGTCGTCCAAAACGGCTGAACGTGCAGGAATCACTGCAATCGCTTTGTCCCAAACTGTTGGGCTTGGGGTTGTCTCGTCAGCCTTTGTGCGCTGGCGCATGCTGCCAGAGCTGTCTTCGCTTCAAGCCGTACGAATTTCAGCCACTGTTGCAGTCTCTTTTCTTTCCGCATGGGCCGTGGTTGCAGCCCTCATCGTGCTCACCGTCCCTATGATAACTCCCTGGGCGGATTGGATTGCATGGTCCGTCTTGGGGATCGCGATGGTGTTTGCAGCTTTGTCCGTATTTCGTCCCTTTGCCATGATGGCGCTGCATATACCGCCCCTTAAGGCGATGGGGGCTTTCCTTGCATTGGCGCTGGTCGATACGGCTGCGGCGGGGATCGCACTGTGGATGGTTATGCCCGAGGGGTGTGACATTGCCCTTCTGCCGCTGATTGCCGCATACCTTTTGGCCTTGGGCGCGGGCCTGATCAGCAGCGCCCCCGGCGGCATGGGGGCGTTTGAGCTTACCCTCTTGGCGCTTCTTCCGTCGCTTGATGCCGAGCCGCTCTTGGCCGCCATTTTAGCGTTTCGCACCATCTATTACGCGCTTCCAGCGGCAATCGCTGCGTTGGTCGTGATCCGCGGTCCCAATAAAAAGCACATGAACGCTGTGCCCCATAAAGGTGCAAAAATACAGTCCCTTAAATCCGCCCCAATCTTGCCGCCTCATATCGCGAAAACCATCACAGAAGCCCCGAGAGCCGAGGCTGGCCTGCTGCGCCAAGGTCGGCTGTCACTGCTCACCGATGAACACGGCAGACCATCTGCGATGGGGGCATCGTCGAGCCAAAGCTTACTGGTTCTGTCCGACCCATTGACCAAAGAGGTTAGCCAAAAAACACTGCTGACATCGCTGAAGGCACTGGCTGAGAGCAGTTTTCTGTCCCCGTTCCTTTACAAGGCCGGGCCACGCTGGGCAGTTGCCGCACGCAAAGCCGGTTGGCAGGTATTGCCCATCGCCCGCGAAGGCTGGATTGACCCAACCCAGTTCACTCTGTCGGGTTCGAACAAACGGCAGCTGCGCCGAAAGCTTCGACAGGCAGAAATAGCGGGGCTTGTTATTATCGAGGCCGGCGCAGACCTGCCCTTGTCCCAAATGCAGACGATCGCAGATGAATGGCGCTGCCTGCGCGGCGGTGAACGTGGGTTTTCGATGGGGCAATGGCACCCAGACCACCTGCCCCATGCCCGCGTTTATCTGGCCAGACGAGATGCCGAGGTGATCGGCTTTCTGACATTGCATGAAAACGCATCAGAGCAAGCCTTGGATTTGATGCGTATGAGCCCGGATGCGCCCGATGGTACGATGCATGCGCTGCTGGCATTCGCAATTTCTCAGGCAGGTGGGGAAGGTTGCACGCGCCTCTCCTTGGCCGCCGTTCCGCTTGATGACCAACCTCATGAGCCTTGGGTTTTCCATCTCGCACGGCTTAAGCTGGATCAGATCACAGGTGCTGCCGGATTGCGCCAGTTCAAATCCTCTTTCGCACCGCGTTGGGAAACCCTCTATGCGGCGGCGCCCTCACGGATCTCTCTAGCCTTTGGCGCTTTGGATGTGACACGGGAAATCTGTCGCAAAGCTGGGATCGGTGTTCGCTCCAAACGTTGCTAGAGCCATTTCAAACAACCTCTCTCATTGTTTACGCCGGGCGCATTGTGAATTCGGCTCAAAGGCAACATGAATGCATTGCATTTGCACACGCGGGCGTTCCGTGGCAGGTAGCGCGCAGACCCGCGGTGAACGGAGACACCCATGACAGATGCCCTGACGAAACTGATGAACGAACGCGACTGGCTGATGGCGGATGGCGCCACCGGGACGACCCTGTTCAATATGGGCCTGACGTCGGGCGATGCGCCCGAGCTTTGGAACGTGGACAAACCTGACAATATCCGCGCGCTCTATCGTGGCCCCGTTGAAGCGGGATCGGATATTTTTCTGACCAACACTTTTGGCGGCAATGCCTCGCGCCTGAAACTGCACGACGCGCAAGATCGCGTGCGCGAATTGAACCGCGTTGGCGCTGAACTTGGACGCGAAGTCGCCGATGCATCTGGCCGGACTGTGATCGTGGCAGGCTCTGTTGGTCCAACGGGTGAAATTATGGAGCCGATGGGATCGCTGACCTATGATGGCGCGGTCGAGATGTTCCACGAACAAGCCGAGGGTCTGAAAGAAGGCGGCGCTGATGTACTTTGGGTCGAAACCATTTCGGCCCCTGAAGAATACAAAGCTGCCGCTCGCGCGGCTGAGCTGACCGGAATGCCTTGGTGTGGCACGATGAGCTTTGACACCGCCGGACGCACAATGATGGGACTGACCTCGGCCGATCTGGCCAAGATGGTCGAAACATTGCCCAATCCCCCCTTGGCTTTTGGGGCAAACTGCGGCGTTGGCGCGGCCGACCTGCTGCGAACCGTTCTTGGTTTCGCGGCACAAGGCACCGAACGGCCTATTATTGCGAAGGGAAATGCGGGCATCCCGCAATATGTCGACGGTCATATCCACTATGATGGCACGCCTGAGCTGATGGCTGACTACGCCGTGCTTGCGCGTGATTGCGGCGCTAAGATCATCGGCGGATGTTGCGGCACAACGCCTGAGCACCTGAAATCCATGCGCGAAGCACTTGAGACACGTCCAAGAGGCGATAGCCGCCCAACTCTGGACGAAATCTCGGAAGCGATTGGTGGGTTTTCATCGGCGTCGGATGGCACTGGGGATGATGCAGCGCAACCTGCACGCCGCAATCGCCGTCGCCGCGGTTAAAGGCACTTTCAATATCAAAGGGCGTTCGCAGGTCGAGCGCCCTTTTTCTTTTTCGCATCAGGAATACCTGCCCAGCCCTATTTCAAAACAGGCTTAACTGATCGCCTTGCGCGATTGGTGGTTCAAACAAATCGCGACGCAGGTCAGGCATCAGCTTCGTCAGTTCAAACCGCTGGCAGGCCTTTTGGAACCGCTGCTTCAAAAGCTCGGCAAAAACACCGCGGCCAACCATGCGCTGACCGAACTCTGATTGATAGTCTTGCCCGCCCCGCATCTCGCGCACGCGGTTCATGACCTTCGCCGCACGATCAGGATAATGCTCCTCTAACCAGTCCTGAAACAGCTCAGATACCTCTCCGGGAAGGCGCAAAAGGATGTAGCTGGCCGCCACCGCTCCAGCTTCGCGCCCGGCATGCATGATGGGTTCCAGCTCGTGATCCGTCAGTCCTGGCACGACCGGAGACACCATGACGCGCACCGGAACCCCTGCCCCGGACAAGCGTTCGATCATTTGCAGACGCCGCTTCGGGCTGGGTACCCGAGGCTCCATCTTGCGGGACAGCTCAGGCTGCAAACTTGTGATCGAAATGCCAACCTGCGCCAGACCTTTGGCCGCCATACGAGACAGGATATCCAGATCCCGCTCGATCAACGTGCCTTTTGTTATGATCAAGACAGGATGCTGAAACCGCTCCAGCACCTCAAGCACCTCACGGGTAACGCGGTAACGCCCTTCGATGGGTTGATAGGGATCGGTGTTGGTTCCCAACGCCAGCGGTGCCACGCGATACGCCTTGCGCCGCAATTCGATTTCCAGCTGCTTGGCGGCATCGGGCCGTGCGATCAACCGCGTCTCAAAATCCAGCCCTGCTGAATATCCAAGCCAGGAATGGGTCGGGCGCGCATAGCAATAAATGCACCCGTGTTCGCAACCACGATATGGATTCAGAGACTGATCAAACCGCAAATCGGGCGAGCTGTTTTTTGAGATAACTGACTTTGGACGCTCGATTGACACCTCGGTTCGGAACGGGGGAAGCGGCTCTTCCGTCCAGCCATCTTCCACGCGAACACGTTGAAAACCCTCGAATCGACCCGTGGCATTCGAGGTTGCCCCCCGGCCACGTCGACACTCAGCGTCAATTCTGTCGGAACGATCCTCATCCATGAGATCAAAATAAGAACATTTGCAGAACAATCAAATGAAATTCACGTTTCTTACGCATATAATTCATTTGCCAACAGGTCGGTGACAGGGCACTCCATGTCGCAAATTGTCCAGACCCAACGCGCCATCTTGCCGCATTAGGGAATAAGAAACAGACCTCTAGCCAGGGAAAGACGCACATGTCTGATCAAGAAGAAGATATCATCCTGAGCGAACTCAATGATGAAGAGTTGGTGCAGCAGATGCATGACGACCTTTACGACGGTCTTGCTGAAGAGATCGAAGAAGGTGTCAACATCCTGCTTGAACGCGGCTGGCAGCCCTATGAAGTTCTGACCGATGCGTTGGTTGGTGGCATGACAATCGTTGGCATCGACTTCCGTGACGGCATCTTGTTTGTGCCCGAAGTTCTTCTGGCCGCGAATGCCATGAAAACCGGAATGAAGATCCTGAAACCTCTGCTTGCTGAAACCGGCGCACCGCGTATGGGCAAGATGGTGATCGGCACTGTGAAGGGCGACATCCACGACATCGGCAAGAACCTTGTGTCGATGATGATGGAAGGCGCAGGTTTCGACGTTGTGGATCTTGGCATCAACAACGCGGTCGATGCTTACCTTGAAGCGCTTGAAAAAGAAGAGCCCGACATTCTTGGCATGTCCGCCCTGCTGACCACCACAATGCCTTACATGAAAGTGGTTATCGACACGATGGTCGAAAAAGGCATCCGCGACAATTACACCGTTCTTGTTGGTGGTGCTCCGCTGAACGAAGAGTTCGGCAAGGCCATTGGCGCAGACAGCTATTGCCGCGACGCAGCCGTTGCTGTGGAAACCGCAAAAGAATACATGGCGCGCAAGCACAACCAGCTCGCCGCAGGCTAAGTCTTTGCGAAACACGTTTACAAAGGCCCTGCCATGCGGTGGGGCCTTTTCTTTTGCCCGCACAGTCCCCAGATTGAACAGATGAGCAAATCTCGTTTCATTTTTCTGATCGCCTTGGTGATCGCGTCTGGTGGCCTGACAGTATTGGTTGCCGGCTGGGCTGCTGCTTCTGGTAAGCTGGATGGGCAGGTCGCGATGGCGCTGTTACCATTGGTCATGCTGGCCTCGATCGCTTGGCGCGCCCTTTCAGGAAGGACCGAGAAATGAACGTGAACGATGATACTCTGACACAAGATGGGCTGGCACTGACCCAGTCCAAGGGATCGGTCTTGGTCCTGGCCTGTGGCGCATTGGCAAATGAAATTCTGGCGCTGATCCGCCTGAATGGCTGGGATCACATGAGCCTGACCTGCCTGCCCGCGATCTTGCACAACACGCCTGAAAAGATCTCCAGACGCCGTGCGAGACGCAGTGAACAAGCACCAAGCGGATTTCGATCAGGTGTTTCTGGCTTATGCGGATTGTGGAACCGGGGGCCAGCTTGACGCGATCTGCGACGAGATGGGCATCACGATGATCCGCGGGCCGCATTGTTATTCGTTCTTTGAGGGCAACGATGCTTTCGAAAAACGCACTGAAGGCGAGATTGATGTCTTCTACCTGACCGACTTTCTGGCCCGAGGGTTTGAAAACTTCGTGATCAAGCCTTTGGGCTTGGACAGGCACCCGCAGCTTCGGGACATGTATTTCGGCCACTACACCAAGCTGATGTATCTGGCTCAGTCGGATAATCCCGAATTGGACCAAATGGCCGAAGACGCGGCTAAGCGTCTTGGGCTGTCATATGAGCGTTGTTTTACGGGGTATGGCGATCTGGCGACGTCGTTAGAGGCGCTGACCCACAGTTAAGCCGCTTCCGACGCATAGTGGCGGATCCGTTCGACCATCGCACGAACGCCGTTTGAGCGTTGCGATGACAAATGTTCATTCAACCCAAGCCGGCCCAGTTCAGCTGTTGCATCGACTTTGGCGACCTCGGACAGCGGGACCCCAGTGTAAAGCGCAGACAATACTGCAATCAGTCCCTTGACGATCATTGCGTCGCTGTCACCCGAGAACTGAAAGCGACCGTCGGCGATTTCCGGGTGCAACCAGACCTGACTGGCACAGCCTTCAACCTTGGTGGCCGGAACCTTCAGTGCCGGGTCCATATCAGGCAGCGATTTACCCATGTCGATCACAGTCGCATAACGATCTTCCCAGTCGTCCAGGAACTCGAAATCCTCAACAATCTCTTCAAATGCTGGGCTTGCCATGGGGGATCACTTTCATCTTTCTTCCCTGACCTAAGACGATCGCGCAAAAAGGTCCAGTGTCAGAACAGATTGCTGTCTTTTCAAAACCCCCGACATGGGCTAACCCTTTGGGCAGAGAAAGAGGAACCGACATGAATTTCCGCCGACTTGCTGCCCCTGCCCTGATGTCCGCGCTTGTAGTGACGCTGACTGCGTGTGGAGGAAATACAAACCTCAACCCGTTTAGCTGGTTCAACTCCAATGGTGTTGAGGAAGTCGCGATCATTCCTGAAGGCGGATTTCTGGAAGATCAGGAAAATCGCGGGCTTGTGACTCAGGTTGTCGACCTTCAGATCTTACGCACGCAGGGCGGCGCGATCATTCGTGCAAAAGGCCTGCCACCGCGTCTTGGGTATTGGAACGCCGAACTTGTTGCAGAGAATTTTGAGCGCGCCGAGGATGGTGTTCTGACGTATATGTTCCGGATCACCGAACCCTATTACCGCACCCAAACTGGCCGCCCTCAGCAACGTGAAGTCTATGTCGGACATTTCGTGTCGGATACGAAGCTGCAAGGCGTTCGGACAATTCGCGTCGTCGGGACCAACAACAGCCGTTCCGCCCGTCGTTAAGCCGGTCTTAAACCTCGAACACTTCGACACGCTGCCCTTTGGCAGCAAGTGCTAGTTTACCGTCACACAGTCTTTGTGCATCGTCGCCAAAGACTTCTGCACGCCAACCGGTCAACGCCTTCATGTCCCGCTTTCCAGCGGCTAGAGCGTCCAAATCAGCGGCTGATGCGATCAGTTTCTGGGCGACTTTCTCTTGTTCGCAACGGGCCTTCAGAAGCACACGCAGAAGATCGGCCAATGCTGGGTTCACCTGAAGCTTCTCTTTCGACCGGTCTGACACTTTCGGCAGCTGATCATTTGGAAGCTCAATTCCCACGGTGACTGCTTTCAAGATACCGTCAGCGATATCGCCTTTGCGCGCCTCGCGAAGCAGCAAACGCGAACGGTTCAAATCTTGCATATTGCGTGGTTTGGTCGACGCGAGCTCAAGCAACGCATCGTCCTTCATCACGCGGTTACGCGGGACGTTCCGGGCTTGAGCATAGCCTTCCCGGAACCGGGCAAGTTCTTTCGCCACACCAAGGAAACGCCCGGAATTCGTGCGCGTTTTCAAACGTTTCCATGCGTCTTCAGGATGAATGGTATAGGTCGCCGGATCGGTCAGACCGGCCAGCTCTTCCTGAACCCAGTGGGCACGACCCGAGCTTTCAAGTTCTTTCGCCAGATGTTCGTAAATACCGCGCAAGTGGGTCACATCACCTTGCGCGTACTTCATCTGCGCATCGGTCAATGGGCGGCGCGACCAGTCGGTAAACCGGCTGGATTTATCCATCTGCTCGCGCGAGATTTTGCGCACAAGCGTCTCATATCCGACCTGATCCCCAAAGCCACAGACCATCGCAGCGACTTGAGTGTCAAACAATGGACGCGGGAAAACACCCGCTTCAACAAAGAAAATTTCAAGATCCTGACGCGCTGCGTGAAACACTTTGACCACGCGTTCATCACGAAACAGCTCATAAAGCGGCTCAAGCGACAGACCATCGACAAGTGGGTCCACAAGAACGGCGTCTTTATCGTTGTCACCCGGAACGGCCAATTGGATCAGGCATAGCTTCGAGTAATAGGTGCGTTCGCGTAAAAATTCAGTATCGACGGTCACATAAGGGTGCGAGGTTGCGCGGATACAGAATTCTTCCAGCGCTTCGGTCGTCGTGATCGTGATCATAAAAAGTCTACCTGCTCTTTACCGCACCAAACTAGGGCTTTGCACGGGTTTACGAGGAAATTCCACGAAAGGGAAGCCCACGGCGCTGCTCAGCCATTCTGTCCGTTTCACGGTAGTAAAACGGGCGTCCGGTCACCGTCAGCAAACCGCCGCAACACTGCTGGATACAGGAGATGTTCTTGCACCAGCACGCGTGCGGCCAAACTGTCAGAAGTATCGCCCGCTTCAACAGGTACACGCGCCTGTCCAAGGATCGGGCCGCCATCTAACTCAGCCGTGACTTCATGCACGGAACAGCCTGCTTCCGCATCTTCGGCATCAAGTGCGCGTTGATGCGTGTGGAGGCCTTTGTATTTCGGCAAAAGCGACGGGTGGATATTCAAGCACCGCCCCGCCCAATGACCGGTGAAGGTGGGGGTTAAAATCCGCATGAACCCTGCAAGGCATAGAATATCTGGCTGCGCGGCATCCAACTTGGAATTTAAAGCTTTTTCAAAGCCTTCCCGGTCACCCTTAAAGTCCCGATGATCAACGACTGCGGTGGGAATACCCATGGCTTCGGCTTTGGCCAGCCCACCGGCATCTGGTACATTCGCCAGAACCAAACAGGGCCGTGCCGGGTGATCGCCGGTCATAGAGTTGACCAGCGTCACCATATTAGAACCACCCCCAGAAATCAGGATGGCTACCCGTTTCTTGGGGGTGTCGCTCACGCGAGCGTTCCCAGATAGCTGACGCCCTCGCCCTTTTGGATACGGCCAAGTCGGGTCACGCGTTCGCCTGCGTTGGTCAACTGCTCGGTCACCTCTTTGGCGGCTTTTGCATCAACCACCAAAACCATGCCCTGACCTGAATTAAAGGTCTTCAGCATTTCGGCCTCGCTCATGCTGCCGGTTGCAGCCAACCATTTGAAGACTGGGGGCAACTCCCATTCGTCCAGATCGACCAGCGCACCAAGCCCCTTGGGCAATACACGCGGCAGGTTTTCGGTCAAACCACCGCCCGTAATATGGGCCATCGCATGCACGCCCCCATCCCGCACGGCATCCAGTGTGGAACGAACGTACAGACGGGTTGGGGCCAACAGCGCCTCACCCAGCGTGATCTCAGCATCCCAAGGACAGTCCGCATCCCAACCAAGGCCAGACACTTCAACCAATTTGCGCACCAGCGAATATCCGTTCGAATGCACCCCGTCGGACGCGAGCCCCAACAGCACGTCACCTTCGCGCACGCCTTTGGGCAGATCTTCACCGCGTTCCATCGCACCGACCGAGAATCCAGCAAGGTCAAAATCGCCGTCTTCATACATGCCCGGCATCTCGGCGGTTTCCCCACCGATCAGCGCGCAGCCCGACAGCTCGCAGCCCTTGGCGATACCTTCGATGATGCGCGCGGCCTTGTCTGTCTCCAGACGACCCGTTGCGAAATAATCCAAGAAGAACAATGGCTCAGCGCCCTGGCAGACAAGGTCATTCACGCACATGGCCACAAGATCGATGCCGATCGTGTCCACGTTGCCGGTGTCAATTGCGATGCGCAGCTTGGTGCCAACACCGTCTGTTGCCGAAACCAGAACCGGATCGGTGAAACCAGCCCCTTTCAGATCAAACAGTGCGCCGAAACCGCCCAGACCAGCCATCACACCGGGGCGATTGGTGCGTTTTGCGGCGGGTTTGATCCGCTCGACAAGTTCGTTGCCTGCGTCGATGTCCACGCCTGCATCCGCATAAGTGATACCGTTCTTGCCGTCGCTCATGTCTATCCCCCGGATGGCGCCTAAAGAAATCTGCGCATCCGATAACTTAAGGCACGCTAAGAGTCCACGCCCCGCTTGACGCTGCGCGCCAGTTTGCTAGCTATGGCGCACCGAGAGAAACAGTGGGCCTGTAGCTCAACGGTTAGAGCAGAGCGCTCATAACGCTTTGGTTGGGGGTTCAAATCCCTCCGGGCCTACCATCTTTTCCTGAAGTTCATCCGCTATACGCATTTCACGAGCCATTTTCCGCAGTTGGGGCAAATGCATAGATGACAATCCGCTCGTAGTGATGGTCCATAACGGGTTACACTACAGTTACACTGACAGGAGCATTTCATGCCACAAACCGCATCCAGCAACCGCCGCATCGTCTTGGCAGAGCGCCCCAACGGGCTTCCGGATCAAAACACGCTTCGTCTTGAGGACACCGCCGTTCCCACCCCGAAGGATGGTGAGATGCTGTTGCGCACAGTTTTCCTGTCGCTCGATCCATATATGCGCGGGCGTATGAACGATGCGAAATCCTATGCTGAGCCTGTGAGAATTGATGACGTGATGACCGGTCAGGTCGTTGCAGAGGTGATGTCTTCAAATCTTGATGGGTATTCGGCGGGTGACTTCGTTCTGGCTGGAAGCGGCTGGCAAGACTATGCCGTCTCTGATGGCACCGAAGTGATCAATCTTGGCGCATCACCCGCTAACCCCTCATGGTCATTGGGTATTCTAGGCATGCCAGGCTACACCGCTTACGCTGGATTATTGAAGATCGGCGAGCCAAAGCCCGGCGAAACCGTCGTGGTTGCAGCGGCCTCAGGCCCAGTTGGCGCCACGGTCGGTCAGATCGCAAAAATCAAGGGCTGCCGGGCGGTGGGAATCGCGGGTGGCGCAGAGAAATGCGCGCATGTGGTGGACAATCTGGGCTTTGACGCCTGTATCAATCACAAGGCTGAAGACTTCGCTGAACAGCTTGCCGCCGCCTGCCCCGACGGCATTGATGTCTACTTCGAAAATGTAGGCGGCAAGGTGCTTTATGGTGTGTTGCCTCTTTTGAACCCCTTCGCACGTATGCCCGTTTGTGGTGTCGTGTCATGGTACAACCTAAACGGTCTTCCCGATGGCCCCGATATGGGCCCCGCCATCATGGGCACGATTCTAAGAATGAAAGTGAAGGTGCAAGGCTTCATCATTTTCGACAGCTTCCCCCTGAGCACCTACCAAGAGTTTGCTAAGGACATGACGGGCTGGTTGGCCGAGGGAAAGGTCAAATACAAAGAACAGGTTGTCGATGGGCTTGAGCATGCGCCCAAAGCACTTAATGATCTGCTTCTTGGTAAGAGCTTTGGGAAAATGGTGGTTAAGGTCGATTAGGACCGAGCCACCTTATAATCAAAGCAAACGGCGAAGGCGCCAAACACACGCTCAAGTCGCGTAGTTGCTGCCTTCGTCGTCCAGAATGGCCTTCAGTTCCGCCATATGGCGATCCCCTTGTTCGGGGTAGTTCTCGAGCTCTTGCGCCGTCTTTTCAGCGACCTCGTCAGACAACACACGCAAAGGCTGGCCGGTTTGCAGCGCTCGGATATATGTCTCGGCCGCGCGTTCGAAATAGTAAAGCCGGTTGAATGTGTCGGCGACGCTGTCTCCGATCACCAGTACGCCGTGATTGCCCATGATCATCACCTTGACCTTCGGGTCCGTCAGCATCGCGGCACAGCGCGCGCCTTCATCCTCAAACGCCAACCCACCATAGCCATCGTCGATCACATAGCGATTGTAGAACGTCGCGCAATTCTGATCGATTGGTGGCAGATTGCTATCCGCCAAAGACGCCAAAACCGTTGCGTGGATCGAATGTACATGCATCACACAGCGTGCGTGCGGACAATGGCGATGCACCCCACCATGCAGCCCCCACGCGGTTGGATCGGGCGCGTCGGGACGATCCATAGTAGACGGATCCTCGGCGTCGATTTCCAGCAAGTCCGAGGCCCGGATGCGCGCAAAATGCATCTGGTTGGGGTTCATCAGGAATTTTGTGCCGCTGTCATTCACCGCAAGGCTGAAATGGTTGGCCACCCCTTCGTGCATGTTCAGCCGTACTGTCCAACGGAAGGCCGCAGCGATATCAACGCGTTCATTCCAATGGGCAATGTTGGGTATGGGGGCGGTTAGCGTCATGGGGTGCTCCTACGTTTCAGCATTAGAAAACGACGCCTCTGGGATCTTGTCTTGTCAGTTTGCGACCTGACGGTCGGGGATTAAAGCGGAAGAACAAGCTCGACCTTCAAGCCGCCCATATCCGCGCTTTCCCCCAATCGCAAATGTCCGCCGTGTCCGCGTGCAATGTCGCTGGCAATGGCAAGCCCCAGACCCACGCCAGACCCCTTGTTCTGGTTGCGGGATTTGTCCAAACGCGCAAATGGTTTCAAAGCTTCTTCGCGGTCTTCAGGCGCAATCCCCGGTCCGTCATCTTCAATCACGAACCGCAGATCCCCGCGCCCAGTAACCAAAGAAAACCGCGCCTGCGATCCATAACGCGTCGCGTTGCCCAGAAGATTCTCCAAAGCCCGTTCAAGCGAAGCGCGCCTAAGGGGACGTTCACCGGGATCAGACAGCTCTCCCAATGTGACCTTCATGCCAGCACGTTGCGCATTCTCGGCCAAGTGATGCACCAACGCGACCGGATCAACAGGTTCTGGCGCGTCTTCCAGCGCCTCGGCCTGCGCAAAGCCCAGAAAACGATCCACCAGCCGCTCCATATCGTCGACATCGCGTTCCAAATCTTCACGCGCATCATCTTCAATCATCGACAGACCCAATTTAAGCCGCGTTAAGGGCGTTCGCAGATCATGGCTGACGCCGGACAGCATCAACGTACGTTGCTCGATCTGGCGATCAATTCGGGACCGCATGTCCAGAAACGCTTTGCCAGCTGCACGAACTTCGGTTGCGCCTGCCAGCCTGTATTTCACCACCTGCCCTTTCCCGAACGCCTCAGCCGCACGCGCAAGGCGACGGATTGGTCGCAACTGATTGCGCAGGAATAAGTATGCGATCAGCGTCATCAAGAACCCTGCGACAACCATCAAAACAAGCAATTGATGCGGGTTTGTCGCCGAGACGCGCTGGCGGGGCAGCTCAACCTGCATGATGCCATACTTGGTGGGGAGCGCGAGCGTGACCTTCTCCCGATCTGACACAAGATCAGCGCCCAACAATTCTGGCAAACCGGTTTGCAAAGTGCGCAAAACCCGCGGACCGGTGAAATCCAGCAGCCTCACCTGCGTTGAAACCTCAGGAGCGGGAAGTTCGACACGCATTGAAAGCGGTTGGGCAATACGCCCGGCCTGCGCAACTGCATGCTCCAACGATGTGGCATTGCCCACCTCATTTCGTAGCAGCGCGATTTCAGCAACAACAGATTCTGTCATCTGAACTGTGATCCGGTTGAAATGCCGTTGGATAAACGCAACTGAAACAACCAGTTGAAGCGTGACAATCGGGACCAGAAGAATAAGCGCCGCACGGCCATTTAGACTGCGTGGCATAAACTGCTTAAGCCACGCAAAATCGAGCCACTTTGTGCGGTTTGGACGATTGTTCTGCATCATGGCCCGACCCTATGACGCGGCGACGCGCTTGCCAAGCGAAGGGTGCGGCGTCAGGAATGACGAAACGACAGCCTAGGAGCGTCAAGAATGACATCTGATCCCGCACAGCGCCCGCCTGCAGGTATCATGCAGCAGATGGAACCCGGCATCCGCCGAATTATCGCGCCAAACCCATCGCCGATGACCTATTGGGGCACCAATACGTTTGTGCTGGGCGAAGGTGATGTTGCGGTGATTGATCCCGGTCCCGCCGATATGGATCACCTAGAGGCAATTCTGGACGGCCTTGAGCCAAAGGAACGCGTCACACAGATTCTTGTGACTCATGCCCATTTGGATCATTCACCCCTTGCATCTTTGCTGTCGCAATCGACCGGCGCTCCGGTCTTGGCGTATGGCGATGCACTGTCGGGGCGAAGCGATGTCATGCGCGATCTTGTGGCGCGCGGCTTGTCGTCTGGTGGCGAAGGCGTGGACGCTGAATTTACCTGTGACATCTGCCTTGAAGACGGTGAGAAATTCACAGCCGGTGGTGTCGAGGTCGAGGCGATTTGGACTCCCGGCCATTTTGCCAACCACTTAAGCTTTGCCGCACAAGGCGTTGTTTTTACTGGTGATCACATCATGGAATGGGCCAGTTCCCTAGTGTCTCCGCCAGATGGGGATCTGACGGCCTTCATGGCCTCGTGCCGAAAGCTGGTGGCCCGATCAGACCGCGCCTATTACCCGGCACATGGGAACCCTATCGATACCCCCAAAGAGCGTTTGGACTGGCTGATCAACCATCGCCAGTCTCGCGAAGCCGAGATCCAGGCCACTCTAGATCAGCTGAAAGAGACAACAATTCCCGCCTTAACCCGCGCAATCTACAAGGAAACTCCGGTTGCCCTAATCCCTGCCGCAGAGCGCAACGTCTTCGCCCATCTGATCGACCTCGCCACGCGCGGAATAGTCTTCGCAACACCCGCGCTTGAAGCAAATGCTGTTTTTCGAATGTCGGATGAAAAAAAGTAAATTCGCCTCTTGCGGCCCTAAATCGCCCTTGCTATATCGCCCCACATGTTCCGGCGTAGCTCAGCGGTAGAGCAGTTGACTGTTAATCAATTGGTCGTAGGTTCGATCCCTACCGCCGGAGCCATAAAAAACCTTCAAGCTCAATAGCTTGAAGGTTTTTTGGCTTTTAGGGCGACTGGTTTAATTTGAGCCGCGGAAGCGCTACGGAAGCATCGCGACCTTTAAAGCACGTTGTAAATTTGTCGCAACATTTCCTACAAACTAAATCCTACTGCAAACATTGTTCATGGTTCACTTCAATTAGCCACCTTTACGACGGTCAAAACGTAGGGCTGATTTGAGCCCGATATGCCAAATACTGATATAAGCGCGAAAGTCTGCCTCGTACGGAACGAGGCTAACAACAACCGGTTATCAAACTCAATTTTTGGTTAAGGTCGTGTTTTAGACCCGCATCCTTTGTAGATTTTTTCCCGTTGAGTTAGCGCCGGCTAGACGTTCCAGGAGCAAATGCAACTCCATTGCGCCAAGCTGTCGTCGACTTGCACTGGCCACAAATGCGGTTGCCAAAGCTATCACTTTCAAAATACCCACTACAGCGTAAACAACGGCGTTTTTTGGGGACGTCGCTGGCGGCTTGAATGGCCGGGTTTCTGATCAGACGTTTCTTCTTCATTCAAAGCCCCCATCAATTGCGACCAGGGACAGTTTTGGTTGAGTGTTACGCTTCGGCCCGCGTGACGATACATCGTATGCGCTATGCATGACTTCTGAAACGTCGGGCGCGGCCATGGCGCGCATCAGTGCACTGTAATTTGGCTGTGTGTTTACTTCATTTCCGGGTCGCAAGCCGCGATCTTTGGTTTCTACGACGGTGTGGTCGCTTGTTGCCCCCGCCAGCACAATCCCTTCTGGGAACTTTAGTCCGGCAATATCAGTGTCCTGATACCCGATGGCGAGGTTTACCCGGATGCTTTCAACGTGATCGGGGACCAATCGCAGCGATGGAACTTCCGGAGAAATACGAGAGTTGCTGCAAGATAGAGTTTTGACTTTTGCTTCAATCACTTCAACTTTGATTGAAAATGCATCCGTATGCAGTCCGGGGATTGGATTTCCCGTTAATGGATGAACACCCAAAAGGATCGCCTCACCCAGTCTGAGTTCATTGATGCGCCCTTTTTTGAAAGGCCCCAGAGCCCAAGGCAGGCTTGCCGAGCTTCCGCCGGAAACAGCTTCCATACAAGGCCCATGCGCGCCTTCGACTTCATCGGCGAGGGCAGAGAAGGTTGCCATCGTGCAATGATCGGGTTCCTTTCGTCCAAGGCAGGCAAAGTTGGTTGCTATTCCGTTCAAGGAAACGCCAGGCAGATCGACAATCCGGGCCACGAGCGCGCTCAGATCATCAGGCAGAATTCCATCCCTAAGGTCTCCCATCTCGATCAACAAAATAACGCCGTGAGTTTCTCCCTCCCGATGCGCGGCCGCGCCTAAGGCCGCGATCGTTTCAAATTCGGAGTTGTAGCTTGAACTGCAAGCGTCTGTTACCTCGCAAATCTGGCTGAGCATCGGCGGCCGTATCATCACGATGGGGGCCGTGATGCCCGCCCGCCTCATTCTTAGAACATTGCTAATCCGTGCGTCGGCCAAGCCGCTAACACCGCCATCAAGCATGGCCTTGGCTATCTCAGGATGCCCACACACCGCCTTGGTAACGCCGATCACACTGATCCCAAGCGGGTGAAGCCGCTGGACCAGTATGCGCGTGTTGTGGCGAACTTTATCAAGCTCAACGTCGATGCGGGGCGTGGCGGTCATAACTGTCCCGAACTGCGGCGGGGGTGCAACACTGGGAATGCATCACGAACCATCGAAACGAGATCATAGACCGGACGGGCAAGAGCATCGGTGACGGGCAACTCCAGTTCGTCGGAATACCTCGAAATCGCCCCATCAATCTCGTCGTCGGACATGCCTTCGTGGTTCAGCGTCAACCCGATCACCGTGGTGTCCGAAAAGGCTTCAATCAGAGCAATTTCCGACGAAGGGGTCGGCATCGCCATATCGGGAAAATCACAGCGAAAATCACGCTTGGGTGCATGCTGAAGGATAACAGCATCAGGTTGGCTTCCCCGCAGGATGAAGGCTGACGTGCAAAATGCTGGATGGCTAAGTGCGCCTTGACCCTCAACCAAGATGACATCCGGGGTTTCTGCATCAGCGGCTTCGACGATTGCTCGTTCCAATTCACCGCAGCAGAATTGTGGTGGGATAGCATCCATTGCGATCCCATGTCGGGCACCCTGCATCAGCCCTGTTTGGCCTGTTCCAACCAGCACGGTTTTGACGCCTTTTGCATTTAAAGCTTCGGCCAGAACGGTTGCCGTTGTGCGCTTGCCGATTGCACAATCGGTCCCCATGACGGCAATGCAGATGGCGTTGACACGCGACACTGAACCATCAAACAAGCGCATATCCTTGGCCGGTCGCGGTTTTCGGATGTCACGGATCGAAACTTCGCCTAATTTGGCAGCCTCTTTGATTTCCGGATCGTCGCTTAGGAATTCGTGCAGGCCGCTGACAATATTCATACCGAAGCCGATGGCATCCAAGATGACTTCGCGATCCTTGGCAGACAGCTTGCCAGTCGACGGGGCCATGCCGTAAATCAGCGTGTCTGGAACCTCTAATCCACTGAAAACTGCCGTTTTCAGATCGCAAAACAGCGGGATGTGGTTGGCGGCTCCATCTAGAACAATACCGCTGTCCTGTCCGGCCTTGTCACTGTCGATGACCGAATGAATACGATAGGCTTGAGAATGCCGAACGAGTCCATTTGCGGTCTTTCCGTCGATTTTTGCGAAATTACCTTCACAATACACAACGGCAGAAGGCGCGCGCGTGACAGGTGTGTCGATTACGTTAGTTGAGCTTACTGACGTATCCGCTGGTGGCCCTTGGGCAACGCGGATGTTTTTCAGAGGCGATCTCGGTTTGAGGTTTGTAGAATCCATGATTTTTCCTTTTTGAACGGTCGGCAGCACCTGAGACTAGCGCCTCGGTACGCAACGCCCTTCTTTGAGCTGAAAATTTCGATTGCAGGTCCAGCGGTTGCCTGCGTTGTCCAGATGCGCATTCTCGGGCAAAACAATTAGTTCGCACCCGTCATTGACTTTCGAGTATCCACGCTCGCACACCCATCTAGAGTTGGACGATGAGCCGTCGAAGTAAGCGTTCGAGGGGACGATGACCGCATCACACCTTTGTTCGTTTTCAAAAAAGCCACGCTCGCAAACCCAAGGTTTCCCATAGCGTCGTGGATTCAGATAACCGTTCATGGGTACGTCGATGGCAACACACTTGCCTTCGCTGGCCGTAAACCCCCGATCGCAATGCCATTCCGTTCCATAAACAGAGCGTTCGAGATAAGCATGTGGGGGTACAACAATCTTGCGACAGGTCTCTTCCATCTTCTCGAACCCGCGCAAACAGCGCCAGCGCTCTCCTAGGGAATCGAGGTATCCGCCCTCGGGAACGACAACTTTTACGCAATTTGTTTCGTTGGTTTCTCTGAAACCATGATGGCACTCCCATCCCTTGCCATAGGCGTGATTGATGCCATAGGCGTTTTCGGGAATGACAACGGCGACACATTGATCACCGTCGGGCCTGTAGGCAACATCACATTCCCACCCGTCGCCATATCTCTTGGCATGGGCGTTTTCAGGAATGGATGTGGCTGTAGATTGTGCGGAAACCTGGGTCGCGAAAACCGACAATACCAAACTCAGTGCATATCCTGTTCGTAACAAGTTGCTCTTTTGACCTGACTTGCGTCGACGCGTAAAGAACCTCGCAAAGAACCCCTGTTGCCTCGAACGTGTGTCCGCGCAATCACCAGCCACACCCTCACCGGGTATGGGGCCAGCCTTACGAAGCATCAAGGTCAATTCCTTCGATACAGGCTTCTGCCAGATTCCGATCAGGTGTATCGGACCCGGGTACGGTTGCCCATCCGGTGGCCATCATCGCGCTGCGTCGTGTGAAACCTGCTGTGGCCTTAAGTCCGGCCAGTTTGACCAGCCGTTGCGGATCGCTGGCGGCCATTTCCAAGCAGACCGGCACCATCGAGCGGGTGATTTCATCGTTGGCGAAAGCTCTAGCCGCTTTATCTGCGGCGCCACTGCTTTGCCATCCGCCCCAGCTGAATCCGATCATCGGGATCGCAATTGCGCCGACCACGAAACCATATATTCCTGGTTTAAGCCATTTAAAGTCATTCATAGTTTATCCTCCGGCGGAGGAAGCGCCGCCACGCTGTCATGAATTTGTTCTGAAAGGGCGCGATCCGTGACAAGAGCCAAATCGAGGTCCGCCTCGCGGATTGGAAAGTGTTGCGTAAGACCTTGGCCTTTCTTCACCAGAAAGGTCGCGGTTCTTCGATACGCCTCAAAGCTCAGATTTTGGATAAGTTCGTCTTCAGCGATGACCTGATATTGCCCTGCAGGCAATGTGCCGGGACAACCGGCCAGTTCGAAAGGATAAGCAAACGCCACCACAGTGGTCGTCGTGCGCGAGGTCATCGGCACCTTTCCCAAAAATCACGGCGATTTCGCCGGGACGTCTGAATTTTCTTGATGGAACACTGCGATTTCTAGTGCAGGCTGCTTGCCCGCTCGATTAGAATTCGCATTCATGTATTGTTTCTATATAGGGAGATTTCAAAATTTTTCAACCAGTTAAAGCCGCATTCAAAGTTGAAAGAGTGGCAACTCTCCGAGGCCCAGTCTTCAATTCACCGAGATACTAAGGTCTTATCATGTGACCCCTGCGACGCAGAACCGGACAAGCAAAGTATTGCACGGTACGTTAAATAGGTCCGCATGCAGACTTTAGCGAGGAATGCAGCGTATGACGGCTCAACACCCTTCGTCACCTAAGATCACCTCTGCTTGAAAATGTGTCAAAACTTGATCTTTTTCGTCTTTCATTCTCTGCTCAAATACCCGGTTTCAGACACCCGGTCTTCTCCCATAACTTCACGCATGATCTCAACTGCTCTCTGGGGAGTTACGCGCGGTCTTAGCTGCCCCTCTTCACCCGTAGCGTTCTGCGCATCATTGTATATTCTTGTGTTCTTTCAGGTGTTCCTCGTTTGATCCGGTCCGCGCAGACCGTATTTGGAGAACCGCTCGGACGGGATGGAGGCATCCCTTCACTCCTGTCCTCTGAAACCTCTCTGACCGGATCAAACGATCCGTGATCATATAGGACAGGCGTGATTTCCGTTTCCTGCTAAACAATCCTGTAGCGATTTGTCTGCCGACCTCCACGAAACTCGCTTACGCAGACCAAGTGCCCTCGTTCCTCCATGAGCTTGAGAGCGGCCCGAACACTGCGCACTTGCGAGTTTATCACTTCGGCAAGCGTCGATTGAGCAGGCCATGCGAGCAAGCTTTCGCGATTGAGCCACTTGGGAAATGCGAGAGCTATTCGCAGGGCGATCCCTGTCAATGCCTTGTCGGCAGCAACTTGCTCCGCCCAGGCCTGCTTCACCTCTGAGTAGCTCGCCGCCTTGCTCCTGCTGCTGGGGCTCAAAGCTTTGCTTTGGCCCCTGCCCTGCACATCCGACAAAACGGAACCTATGCTTCGTGGTGCTCTGGAATTGGTGCCGTCTTGAATTGACATATCAGAACCTCATTTCGCGTCATTCAGAGGTATTGGTAACAATGCGTGCTTCGACCCAATCCAGAAGGTCGCGACGACGATATCGCACTGAGCGCGCCGACACTTTCACGAATTTTGGCCCGCCTCCGCGATGACGCCAATTCTGCAAAGCACGTACCGAGTAGCAAAGGATCGATGCTGCTTCGCGTTCGTCCATCAGTTGATCGAGATCACTGTCGGCAGCTTTGAGGATTTGTGTTGAGTAGTTCATTTTCATGTTCTCCGCTTAGAAACGTTTGATGTCTCTGTTCTGCGGAAGTCCTGAACCACAAAAAACAACAATAAAATGGCACCGAATTTATTGTTTTTTGGCCTGATCATAGAGGGGTTGTATGATGCGTCGAATGGTTTCATCATTCGGCGTGTCAGGCGTTACCGTTGCTTCTGAGCAATGCACTGCAAGCCACTGTCTTATAAGAATATAATTTCTTTTCATTGGCGCTGTAGTATCGACATTTCCCTCTTTCAAAAGCGCATTGAAAGCTGCTTCGATCTGAGGTTTGATTGTGGGGCGTCCAACGGGTTTGGCAGGCTCAGCAAACTTCACGCCTGAACGCTCAAGAGTTTCAGCATGCAGTTTCTTGGCAATTCTCTCCGCTCGCTCTGCCGATATAAAGCGGACCTCTAAGGTATGTAGGCCATGCGAACGCAAGGTGCCTAAATCCCAGCGAAAACGCGCAGCACCGCCAAAATCCGAAGCTTCCAGCTTAATCGGCACATCCTGACGCTTTCGAGGGTGTTCAAATCCCAAAGCAAGTACATTACCCGCCGCCAGCGACTGCAATAGCCGTTCTTTGCCGGTTTCGGTTAACCGGTTGCGATCGTGATCAAGAGCGCTCGTTTCGGCAACCGATTGACTTAGAATAGCCAAGGGATCGCCATTCGCAGCTTCCTTCGCATCCGCTTGCGACTCGAGATTAGCGACCATTGCAGAAAGGGTAAATTTCGGCTTGGCAAAATCAGCGTGTGTTTTTCCTTTGGGCAGGCAATCTGACGGAAGGAATGACAATGGGGCTGTTTGGGATGGCGTAGCGTTTTCCCAAAGGAGGATCAGAAGTGACGTTTCAAAGGGGGACAAAGTAATCTCAACCGGGTTTAGAACTAGGTGCCTTTAGATTACCTTATGTAGCGAAAATTCTGCCAGTTAAATCCCTATGTAATGTAACGTTACGCCCTCGGACACAAAGAGACCCATCCAGACCAAGCACCAAGCGTCCGAATGACCTGCCCCACCTCCCTGTTCGGTGGGTTAACCCGACACAACGCGAAGTTTGGGATTGGCAGTCGCTCCACCCCGTTGGCGAAGCGCACCAGCTAGCCGACTGGCAACTGATCCAGCCGCAGCTTGCACAGCATGGTCTGCCAAATGTGAGTATCGCAATGTCGTTTGCAAACTCTTATGACCCAAGATTTCTTTAAGCATGAACGGATCAACACCGTTCATAACCGCAACAGAGGCGTAGGTGTGTCGCAGATCATGCATTCGCACATCAGAAATCCCAGCTTTCTTGCGGACACGCAGCCATGTCTTTTGCAAGTTCACAAGGTGCTGCCCTTCAACCACTCCGACGATAACGTAAGGGTTTGCCGGCACCCGCTCCAATGAACCAAGGATTTCGCGAGCCTCTGCTGGCAAAGGAATACGCCGACGTCCTGTTTTGCTGTCTGGCAGTTCTAAGTGAAACGGCCCGACATGATCCCATTGCAAGGTGAGAATTTCCCCAAGGCGACAACCTGTAAGGAGTAGCAAGAAAATCGCAGAAACCGCATAGGGGCTTTCCTCGCCTTGCTCCAACGCATCTAAAAGCACGCCACCAAGGCGACCCTGTTCATCATCGCTTAGATAACGCTTCTTCTCTTCTTCCTTGAACTTCTTGATACGCCGGGCCGGGTTGGTCCCATCACTGCGAAGTCCCCAATCCTCCGCCAAGTTGAACATCTTCGATAGGATGCTAACTGCGCGATTGGCCATATAGGGCTTCTCGCGCAGCTCATGGTGAAACGTCACGATATCTGCACGGGTCACATCTATGATTTTTCGCGGACCCAACTTGGGGCGAATGCAACGGCGAATGACGATCTCATAGCCGTTTCGCGTATTAGGTTTGCAGTGATGCTCCGCATACTCTTCAAGAAACCGATCACAGAGCGAGGCCACAGTAGGAGCTTGCAGGCGGCTCTTACGTTCCTCCGAGGGATTTCCCCCCTTAGCGACCTCTCCAAGCAGCTTACGCGCTTCTTTGCGCGCCTCTTCTGCGGTTAATGCGCCATGCTGCCCGATTGAGCGGCGTCGGGTCCGACCATCCGCCCGATACTGCACAAGATAGCTCCGCCGCCCCGAAGGAAACACCCGCACACCAAATCCGGCAAGATCATCGTCCCAGAGAAGATAGTCCCGCGCTTCAGGTTCCAACCCATTCACAAACCGCTTGGTCAATTTCACCATGTTCCGCCCTCTCCAATTGGCTTCCCTTGCTCCGGTTTACGGAAGCATTACGGAAGCACTGTGCAGCGCTTCATAGAGTATTGAATGAATCTTCAGCGTGGATTTCGTCAATAATTATCGTTCAGTGTCAGCCACTTATGTCAGACGGGCGCGTTCTGGCGAAAACCGGAGAAACCCGGTTTTTCCGGCTGTTAATCAATTGGTCGTAGGTTCGATCCCTACCGCCGGAGCCATATAAATAAGGCCTTTCGCAATAGTTTGCGGAGGGCCTTATTTATTCAAACATCTCTCTGAATTATTTAGCGAAAAGTCGCGTCCATACATTCCGGAAACGCGGTTGCCTTGAGGGGCTTCACGTGAGCCTCCGCGCCATACATTCAACGAGGACAATCGTTTTACCTGCTTGGTCCAGCGCGATTGGTTCGCCCCTGATTGAGAGGAGAATTGCCGATGTCATCCATTCAATTGAAATCCATAAAATAAACACAATATACGTGTACAAATACAACTTAGTTGACGTGGATTGTGTCTGTTTCGGCAAAAATACCTGCTTGAAAAGTCGCAAAACAAGATGGGCGTACCTATATCGATTTTTTGCATCCTAAGCCGAGAAGGCTTTAGCGATGTTGAATTTATTTTGCACGTTTTCTGGCCACTGCGGTCGATGCAGGCGTTGCACTGTAGCCTACTGGAAGAATGACCAGCGGTCGATCTTCCACTATCGAATTCGAGCCAAGGGAACGGTCAAAGTTCCCGAGTTGAGGAGAGCGAAATGACGATGTTGAGGGCAGCTCTGTCGATCTTGTTCATTACACAACTGTTTTTTGCGCAATCGGCGCTGGCTAAGGTGACCTGCGAAGGTAATTGGCAAAGCGCAGCTTTGACCAACTATGAAAGTTACCCGGACCCAGGCAGTGAGGAATGCGTCAAGTATAATGGCTGCAAATGGGCTGGCCAGTTCTACGGTGTGAAGGGCAAAAAATCCGAGAAATGGGTGGCAAAGACCAATATTGCCGCCGTGCATCAGAAGCATTGGAGCAAGTTCGGAGGCAAGCACCTGCGACTGCGAAAAAACGGTCAGGAGATCATCGTCAAAGTGCTGGATCTGTGTTCCGACGCTGATTGCAACGGCTGTTGCACCAACAATCTGGGTGGTGATGGTTTCCTTATCGATATTGAGAAACACACCATGCAGAGGTTCGGATCCGGCTCAGGCGCGGTGAGCTTCCAAACCTGCAACTGACCAGTTTTGATACCTATTAATTGTCCTGACCTGAAATCCGGTCGGTGGACACATTCCTACTATGTGCACGGGACAGACTAAGCGTATGAACTGGGTTGATCGACGACGTCCGAGTGATTTTGCGCCATCCTGTGAAACGCCCCGTCATCGCCCGCGCAATCGAACGAAGGGCTACCATCCAAAAAATTTGGCGATAGAAGAACCTCTGGGTCAGGACCCAAGGCAGTAGTCGCTTGTTTTCTTTTGGCTCGAGGCCAAACGCTATGGTCGCCAGTACGAGGTCCGAGAGCAGATAGGCAACATAGGCAATTGCGACAAGGACAGAGGTGCTTTGCATCGATGCCCAAGACGCATCAGAGAGTTGGTCGGCCAGAGCGAACAGATTTACGATCACCACGATGTCCGCGATGGGCGCGAAAACTGAAAACACGGCCCCAAACAAAACCAAATCCGGGATCGAAATCATTCCGATGACGCGGCGCTCCAGAAATGCGGATTTGTGCTTCCATGCAACCTGTAGCATCCCAAAGTGCCAGCGCAACCGCTGCCTCATCCACTGTGGGATTGTCTCAGGGGCTTCGGTAAATGCGTGCGCCTTAGGTTCGAATACAACCTTATAGCCAGCGCGGACCATTGAAACAGTGAGGTCCGCGTCTTCTACAATGGTCTGGGTCGTGTAGCCACCAGAGCTTTGCACGGCTGCCTTCCGCCAAGCTCCGATCGAACCGGGCACGACCATGATGCCATTGATAACTTCAAAGGCCCTTCGATCTAGGTTTTGGGCGGTGATGTATTCGATCGCCTGAAGGCGGGTCAGCAAATTGCAACGGTTCCCGACTTTGACATTACCTGCAACGGCTCCGACTGTTTCATCGTTGAAATGCTTGACCAACTGGCCAATTGCCTCAGGAGAAATAATGGTGTCGGCATCAATGGCGACGAACACGGGCGTTTTGATCAGCCTCATCCCGTGGTTCAGCGCTTCTGCTTTGCCTTGGTTTTCTTGTGTGACAAGACGAACACGGGGATCAGATCCGAAATTGGCCATAACCACCTTAGCGGTGTCGTCCGTGGAACCATCATCAATGACGATCACCTGATCGATCGGGTAGGACAATTCAAGCACAGATGTCACAGACTTGGTTATGACCGTTTCTTCGCAATACGCAGGGATCAAAACGGAGACAGGCAATCGCGCCTCACCGCTTTTGTGCACGCGCCGTTCCTTTATCAGTGCAAGTACCAATATCGTCAGTGATCGAATGATACCGACTGTGATTAAGAAAAAGAAAATTGCTGTCAAAGCGGAGTTCAGTGTTCTCATTAGCCAAAATGACGTGTCGCGAACTAGGTCTTCTCTTTTCACCTCGCTGCAAGGCTTTTGGGGCGCGCATCGATCTGAGATACTCGCCAAAGAGACAAAGGACACCCCCTCTTTCTGAAGCGCCTCGATAATCTTTGGAAGCGCCTGAACCGTCTGCTTTCGATCACCGCCTGCATCGTGAAGCAGGACTACATTTCCTTGATTTTCCTGAATGAGGTCGGTGACGGTTTCAGCGATTTTGTCCGCGCCGGGGCGGGTCCAATCAGTCGAGTCGATTTCAATGCCGACGACAACATAATTTTCGTTCGATATCAGACTAAGAACTCTCGCCTCATCCGGCGTTTCTGGGTTCTCATCGAACCCATATGGAGCGCGGAACAAGTTCGTGTTTATCCCCGAGATGTGTTCGATCAGCTCCTGCGACGCATGGAGTTCCAGTTTAAGGCGCAGTTCGGATATTTCAGAAATGTTGGGGTGGTAGTAAGTATGCACACCCAGCTCATGACCTTCCTCAACGACACGTCGGGCGATCTCGGGGTTTTTTTGAACGCGGTCACCAACAACAAAGAACACCGCCGGAACGTCATATTCTTTCAGGATATCCAGTATTTGCGGCGTGTATTTTTTGCTTGGTCCATCATCGAAAGTAAGGATTGCGGTATTTTTCGGTAAAGCACCGCTCAACGAGATCGTAAACGGATGGGGAAGGTCTATGTAGTTGGCATCAACTATCAGGCCGCTTTCCGGATCAGTTTCCAAGCTCCGCAATCCTGAAACAGCAGGGTTTTGAACCGTAAGAAGCGGACCGTCCCCAACGTATTTGACGTGAGAGGCCAGTTCGATTTTCTTTAAGGCACTCTGGGGATTACTCTGATCTGGAACCGTGGGGGAAAGAAGTTCCCATACTCCGGGGTCCCCTCCGTTTACGGGCCAGATTGCCACCCCACCAATTTTCTCAAGAGGGGTTTGTCTTAGCTGGTTATAGGCACTCAATGCATCCAGAAACCAAATCTGATGCCGCAGTCCTTGAGCATCCAAAAATGAAGCTTCCGAGTTCAGGCTTCTATGGTCAAACTCTATGGAACCGTTGTGCTTGGCCACGGCCTCGGTGATATCAAAGAAGGTCAAGTAGTCAGGGTTGGACTGTCCACTGGTCCATTCCATACCAAAACTGCCAAGCGCGATTGTCAGCTTTTCTGCAGGGATCTCATCCTGCAGCGCCGTCAGTCTTTCAACGTACCAATCCTGAGGAGAAAGCGGCGCAGGTCCGCTAAATGGGCCAGGTTCCTGGAAGGCCAACACAACAAGGCTATCCGCCAGATCCGCAGCTTTCGGATGTTGTAACAGCCCGTCGTCAATTGACGCGATAATACAGCTTTCTTTTCCTGAAAAATCGAACTCTTTTTTCAACGCCAAAGAAAACGCGACTATGGCTTCGGTTTCATTGGCATCCGCTCCGGCGAAATCGAGGCAAAGGCCATCAAATCCGTTACCCTCAACCAAAAGGGCCATCTCTTGAATGAGGTCGGTTTTCTGATTGGAAGCAGCCAACCACCCTGCCCCCTCATTGCTTTGGTTGAAACCGGAAGTCACAACAGGAACAAGTCTGACGCGATTTTTGTTCTGCAACCAAATGTCTTGAAGTTTGTCGCGTTGGACGTTGGGAAGTTCTGTAACTTCACCGAGCTGATGATCAAGTAAAAACCATTGCGGCATCAGGACATCAACTGCCGCAATGTTTGCACGCGTTTCCGCCAAACCTGCGATAGACCAATAGGGAACATACGCGCGCACTGTGGTATCCTGAACATCCCGCCGCAGCGCTAGTTCGCCCTCTAATGGCGCGTAGTCCTTAAATGTCTCCGTCCAATTGACGGCCTCCGTGACATTCGACGAAGAGGTCAGAGGATCGCCCTGACCGTCTGGGGAAGGCAACATGAATTTGTCCAAGCCACTATCAACGGTTTCTGGCGCGGCTTCTACGGAACTCGATGGAAGTTCCGAATTCAACATTTGCGCAAAGAACAGAACGAACCACACTAAGCCGAAAACCAGGAAAACGGCTGAAAAAACAGTAACGACCACAAGCCGATGGGATGTGGGATCAAAAAATACTGGTTTGTTCGAGGTTTCGCCTTCGGTCTTTTTGGGCTTCTTCAAATTCGGTTCCCCAGGTCGTGCCGACTAAACATGCTGCTCTTCATATGAAGTATGGCACGCTCACTGAGTGGGCGAAATGCGTATACTGTCGCAGGTCGACGAGGTGCGGCAACTTGGTTGTTGGCCGTTGTATGTAGAACTGCAATGCTAAACTAGGCCGTTATAGAGGTGAAAAAATGGATCGCCGTACATTTCTATCCCGCATTGTTGTCAGCGGAGCGGCTGCGCTTTCACCGCCTTTACAGGCGGCAGGATCGACAAACACCTACCCAGGTATTTTGCTCATCAATGGTGTGACGCCGAACACCTCGCCGTCTGGGCTTTTCTCGCTCCTTGATCCGATCATTTCTCAGAATACTCCAGTGTGCATTGCGATCTCATTCGCTTCCGAAGAATGGGGCACATCAAGTGCCACCGCTGGCTTAATGAAGCTGTTCTCGTCGATGTTAGAGAACTACCCGGGATTGATTGATCTGGCCCTTGAACTGCCCGATCTCTCTTCTCAACCTGCGTATCTACGCATGCGATCCGCGAGCGTAGCGCGGAACCAATTCAGGCGAGCTTTTTCTGAGGCCACCGGCAAAGAGGCGCCCGCGACCGTTCCGCAGACAATTGTGACCCGACGCCCAAGTGGCGAGGTCCCAACCATAGAAGGGCTACGATCAGCTGGTGTCTTAACTTCCATCCTGCTTTCAGACTCCGGTGAGCCGACTGAGATCTGGCGAAACACCGACGGCACCCAGCAGACAAACGGCGGATGGGGCTTTCCACCGTCGCCATCCGGTAAGGAAGTTTCCGCGACAATCTCCAGGGCGACGCTCCACGACGGGCCCGTTGTTTTTTCCCTGAACTACTCTGATACCGTTGCGCAAAGCGATGAGGAACTGTTTGAACAAGGCGCAATCTTCGGAGACGCGTTTCGACAAAACCTGACCACCAGCCGGACCTATCTCATCTTGCCATCTGAGTTGAGGTTCAGATCAGGTGACGCCTTCGCGCGCCACTTAGTGGTTTGCATCCAGAAAGACAAAAACGTCAGCTCCGCAGCCTCGCTCAGCGCAATACTTTCGGCGGCTGGGGTGCCATTTACAGAGATCAACCAACCGCTTGAGGGCGCGGATCAGATGTCCGGCGTGACGTCAAAAGCAACTAACGCGCAGATGCCGCATAACTGCTTTATGGTCGCGGCGACGGACGACAACACGTGGCAAAAAGCCAGGTATCAAGCTTTCCAAGGCATTACGCCAGATGCGGCGCAGAACACCGTCACGCCCACACCATGTGCGGCGATTGGTGAAAGTTACGGCCGCTCTGAAACTGAAGATAAGCATGCAGGGTTTGAGGTCATCCTTAACTTGTCACGCGATGAAATGCGGGTTTCTGGGTTTGATGCCCACGGCGCCTTGCAGGTTCGCACGTCACTTGTGCTTGACGGTAGCAATTCCATTTCTTCTATGGACACACTCCAAACGTGGATTGAGGAAGCAACCTCACCCGCTGAAGATGTTGTGCTTCTGATCAAAGAAAAGGAATTCAGCGAGAAAGGCGATGCGAGCACACTAGCGGACGAGCTTTCAAAACTTGGAAACTCCAATGAGTTCAATGTCCTAGATGTGGCGCAATACCTAGAGGCCGTTTCGGTCAAGAGCGAGCCCGCCAGGCTTCTGCGTGCTGCTCGGCGCTGGCCTGTCCGCCAGAACGCGGACGAATTAGACGCCACTGAACGCGCCTTGTTGATCGAAGACGCAAAATTGGCTTGGTCCTACTTCGATCATCTGACAAACCCTGACAGTGGTTTGGTGCCAGCAACAGCTTGGCTCGACGAAGGCAAGATTCAATCCTATCAGTTCAGCACAATGTGGGACACTGGTTCTCAGGTGCTCGCCATCATAAGCGCGCATAACATTGGCATATTGAACGACGCAGAATTTGCTAAGCGAACAGAGGCGGTTCTTGAAGGGTTGGCAACGGCTGACAACAATGGCTTGCGACTTCCAAAAGGCCTGACATCCACCGACGGGAAAGCCGTCGGCATTGATAAATACAATGCCAGCGACACGGCAAGGCTGTTGACCGCGCTATACCTGCTTGAAAACTACACGGATAAGGACCTTGGAATCCGTGGTATTCTTAAAGGCTGGGATCTTGTTGAAACCATCCGGGATGGAGTTCCCCTGACCGTGCGCGGCACAAGTTTGGTATCATCATATCGTTCCAACTACGCAGGCTATATCGCGCGGGGTTTTGGCCTTTGGGGGTATCCGGTAAAATCACCTTATTCGGAACCAAATCCTGGCTCGCCATTCGACCAAGGCGTCCACGTCCTTCACGACATTGCAGAGTTTGGCCCGATCGGCACAGAGCCGCACCTGCTTGAAGCCGTCGAACTGGGCGCATCCAACTTGGCCCGCGCAGCATCGGATGCGCTTTACGCAGCTCAGATCGAGGAATACCGCGCGACCGGAAAACTGGTCTGCGTTTCAGAGGGTCCGATCAATCGCGAACCGTGGTTCGTATACCAAGGGTTTCAAATTGGGGAAGACCAGGGCCAGTGGGCCTATGAAACACTAGATCCTTCTCCTCGCTTCAAGACGAAGGGGTTCACCCGGATCGTTGACATGTTGAACAGCAAAGCAGCATTCCTGTGGAACGTCTATAGACCTAGCGAATACAACGACCTGCTGCTCGCACACACCCGAGAAAACGCAAAAATCACCTCGCTTGGATTCAGTCCGGGGGTGTTCTCGGTCGCTGGCAATTCAATTCAGGCCTACAGCGACGTGAACACGAACGGTATCATCTTGCAGGCAATCGCTTACATGCTGAATGGACGCAAACCCTGCGTCGAATGGAAATTCAAGGGTTAACTGATCAGACGAAATCCTTCTGAAACCGTTCTTCACTGCTTCATCAGCCCGTCCGGGCGTGGTCTTAAAGAACGTCCAAAGAGCTTTTCACCCGATCCATAACGATTGACGTTTTAAACCGGCTGATATTTGATTCATCAAAGAAGTAAGCTTGGGTGAAGGCTTCATATTCCTTGATGTCACGCACGTTTAGGATCAGTAAAAAATCAGCCTCACCCGTTGTGTAATAGCATTGCTGAACCGAAGGCGCGTTGCGCATTTTGCGTTTGAAAGCATCAAGTTGTTGCCGGTTCTCGCGTTCCAGAATGACCTCAACAACCACTGTGAGCTCTCGGCCCAACTTGTTGGGGGATAAAACTGCAATCTCTCGTTCAATCACGCCAGTTTCGCGCAGCTTCTTCAGCCGTTTCTGGACCGCTGCGGGGGACAGGCCAACGGCTTCGCTGATCGCTTCGGCGGTCAGACGGGCATTTCCTTGCACCAAGCGCAAAATCTGTAGGTCTTTGTCATCCATGCTCTGAATTTCCTCTCGAATTTGAGGGATTGCAATAATATTCGTCACACTGGATGCATATTTCGATGCAAATCACCCGGATGGTCCTTCTAATATGGCTTCAACACGGGTCAAAAGGATTGGCAGATTGGATCATTTGACAGAGATGCGGCGACAGTTTCATCGCACGCCTGAACTGGGGTTTCAGGAAGACAACACCAAGTCGACTATCGCGAAACATCTGCGAGACCTTGGGATTGAGGTGCATGAAGGCGTTGGTGTCGTTGGCATCTTGCGACAAGGCACCAGCAATCGCGCAATCGGGCTGCGGGCCGATATGGATGCGTTGCCGATCTTGGAAACCTCAACACATGATTACGTGTCGCAAAACCCCGGCGTGATGCATGCCTGCGGGCATGATGGGCATATGACCATGCTGCTTGGGGCGGCCGAAAAGCTTTCTTCTGAGGGTGGCTTTGACGGCACTGTGATCTTCTTGTTCCAACCGAACGAAGAACACGGGCTCGGTGCGCGGGCCATGATCGACGAAGGCATCTTGGAACGATTTCCGATGGAGGAGGTCTATGCCATTCACAACTTGCCCGGCGCCCCGGTGGGCGAAGTCTCGACCCGCAAGGGTTTGATCTGCAGCAGCGAAAGCCTGTTCGAGATTACAGTGCATGGTCAAGGCGGACATGCGTCCATGCCACAGGTGGGCGTTGATGCGATTACGGTGGGGGCCGAGCTGGTGCTGGCCCTGCAAACGATCGTTGCGCGCAAACTTGCGCCCGGCGCAGGCGTGGTCGTTTCTGTGACTGAATTCCTGACCGATGGGCAGCGCAATGTTTTACCGGGGCAAGCCATCCTGAAAGGCGATGTCAGGGCCCGCGCGCCCGAGGATCGTAACAAGGTCGAAGTGCTGATGCGCCAGATCGCCGATGGCATTGCCACGGCACATGGCATCACCGCGACGGTTTCTTTTCAGACCGAGTTCATTGAAACGATCAACGCCGAATTGCCAACCGAAGCAGTTGTGCGTGCGGCAAACGCCGCAGATCTTGACGTGATCCCGGATCGACAACCGATGAGCTTTTCCGAAGATTTTGCCCATTTCACCGCCGCTATCCCCGGTTGTTTTCTGTTGATGGGCAACGGCACCGATGGGGCCCATGGCCAGCCGCTGCATGCCTCGGACTACGACTTTAACGACGACCTTCTGCCCATTGGGGCTACGTTTTGGACAAAACTGGTGCGCGATCGCCTGCCTGTGCGAAAGGACTAACAATGAACGACGTATTCAACGCGGCCGTGCTGCGGCACACCGCCGGAAACCCCAAACCCGCACAAGCCGCGTTTCGCGTGCTTTCGGAACAGGATTTCGACAATGCCTGCTCCGAGATCATGGCTTGGAAGGGCTACACCCCTACCCCGCTGGTGTCTTTGTCCGGTCTGGCGAAGGAAGTGAACGTGGCGCGGATCGACTACAAGGATGAAGGGCCCCGTTTCGGGTTGGGCAGCTTCAAAGCGCTGGGTGGGTCCTATGCCGCCCTTCGTGTTTTGCAACGCGAGCTCAGTGCTCAGATGGGTCGTACGGTCAGCTTGGAAGAAATCCGCAATGGCGATCATCGCGCGGCCTGCGCCGGGATCACGTTGGTGTCCGCGACTGACGGCAATCACGGGCGTTCATTGGCTTGGGGCTGTCAGCGCTTTGGGGCCCCGTGCCGCATCTATATTCATGCGGAAGTCAGCGAAGGCCGCGCCAGCGCCATGCGTGATCTGGGGGCTGACGTCATCCGCATCGAAGGGGATTACGACGCGTCCGTCTTGCTGGCGAAATCTGAAGCGGAAGAAAATGGGTGGTTTGTCGTGTCCGACACCTCGTGGGAGGGATATACCGAGCCGCCGCGCGATGTGATGGCCGGGTATGGCGTGATGACGCGTGAAGCTTGCGATGCGTTGGATGAGCCGCCCACACATGTCTTCTTGCAAGGTGGCGTTGGCGGGTTGGCGGCCTCGGTCGCAGCAGGTCTTCGGCAGTATTACAAAGACGCAGCACCGCGCGTTGTGATCGTCGAGCCGGAGTTGGCTGCCTGTTTGTTCGACAGTGCCAAGCAGGGCAAGCCCACCACGTTCGAGATTGCTGAAGAAACCATTATGGCTGGGCTTTCCTGCGGCGAACCATCCGAAATGGCGTGGGAAATTCTGGCGGAAGAAGCCAGCGATTTTCTGACCATTCCTGACAGCATCGTCGCCCCGACCGTGCGTCTTTTGGCCAATAGTGAGACCGGCGATACAGCCGTCGAAGCGGGCGAAAGCGCTGTGGCGGGATTGGCTGCGGTGATCGCAGCGCGACAAGATTCCGCGCTGTCAGACGCTCTGGGATTGCACGCAAATTCTCGCGTGTTGCTGATTGGATCTGAAGGCGTCACCGACCCCGATATCTTCAAAGCGATTATGGCAGGGGCAGATCATGTCTGAGGTTGGCAACACCCCGGTTCGGGGCTTCGCGGTTTCAGAATACCAAGCCCGCACTGATAGAGCGCAGGCCTTGATGGCGGTTCAGGGTTTGGACGGGCTTCTTTTGATGACCGAGCCTGAGGTCCGGTACTTTAGCGGCTTCCATACTCTCTTTTGGCAAAGCCCGACACGGCCTTGGTTCCTGTTTGTCCCCGCAAAGGGAAAACCCATCGCTATCATTCCCGAAATTGGCGCGGCTCTTATGCATCAAACTTGGGTGGAAGACATCCGCACCTGGAGCGCCCCTGCCCCAACGGATGACGGCATCAGCTTGCTTACGGAGCTTCTGTCACCGCTTGCCAATTCCGGTGGGCGGCTTGGCGTTTTGAAAGGGCACGAGACCGGTCTTCGTATGCCTTTGGGGGATTACGAACGCCTGATGGCGGGATTGCCCGGTCTTCAGGTTGAAGATGCAACCGGATTGGTGCGCGCTTTGCGCATGGTGAAATCCGAGGCTGAGATTGAAAAGCTCTCTTACATCTGCGCAATCGGATCACGGGTGTTTGCCGAGGTCCCGACATTGGCCCGCGAAGGACTGCCCTTTGAGGATCTGTTCCGGCTCTTTCGACGTGAGGCGATGTATCACGGGGCGGATAATGTGCCCTATTTGGTCGGTGGCGCTGATCAGGGGGGATATCACGATGTGATCTCGCCGCCTTCTGCGCGCCCGTTACAAACTGGGGATATTTTCATGCTGGACACGGGGTCCACATGGGATGGGTATTACTGCGATTTTGATCGCAACTGGGCTGTTGGTCAGGCCGACGATCTTTCAAAGCGTGCATATGATGTTCTGTGGCGCGCGACAGAGGCCGGGATCCAAGCCGCCCGTCCGGGCAACACCTGTGCAGAGCTGTTTCACGCCATGCAGTCCGTGATCGCCGAGATTGATGATCAGGGTGGAGATATCGGACGTCTGGGGCATGGGCTTGGCATGCAATTGACCGAATGGCCGTCACATGCTGCATTTGATAAGACTGTGATTGAAGAGAACATGGTGCTGACGCTTGAACCTTCGCTGTCCTATGGTGACGGGCGTATCATGGTTCACGAAGAAAACATCGTTGTGCGTGCAACCGGGGCTCAGCTTCTTACAGACCGAGCACCCACCGACCTTCCGGTGATCTGAGGGCAATATGCTGAAACTCGACTTTGACACAGATGATGGCATTGGAACGCGGGCCAATCTGGGCATGATCGTTCTGGAAACGGATGAAACGCTCGAGGCCGAGTTCGCGCGCCTTACAGATATCGACGGCGTCGCGCGCTATCACAGCCGCATTCCGATGGTCAGCGAAGTTCGCCCAGATACGCTGATGCAAATGCTGGACGATCTTCCCGCATCAACCCAACTTCTGCCGCCTGCGCTGGATTTCGACGTGATCGGATATGGATGCACGTCAGCCTCGACCGTGATCGGGTCCGACAAGGTCGCCGCAGCCATTCAAAGCGTACGCCCCGGTGTTAAGGTCACCGATCCCTTGGCGGCCATGATCGCGGCGGGCCACAGTCTTGGCGTGGTTAACCTTGGCTTTGTCACACCGTATGTGCCCGAAGTTTCGCAGCGCATGCGCGGCAAGCTCGAAAACGCTGGATTTACGATCACTTCAGGCGGATCATTTGAAGAAGGAGATGACCGGGTCGTCGCCAGAATATCCGAGGACGCAATCTATGACGCCAGCATGCGTGTGGCGCAAGCTGCGCCCAAAGATGCGCCGTGCGACGCGCTGTTGATATCTTGCACCAATCTGCGCTGTCTGTCCGTGGTTCCCAAGCTAGAGGCTCAACTTGGCATCCCTGTGCTGTCCAGCAATATCGCCCTGACGTGGCACATGTTAAGACTGGCAGGAATTGAAAACAGGATGCCCCAGTTCGGTCGCTTGTTTGACACCGCGCTGCGCGCTTAACCTACGCCCAAGGCGGAAAGCTGCCTATGGCGCGTTTCCGGTGGTGCATATCCGGGTGACGGGGTAGGCTTCCATACATTGCTAGATGCTTTATTGCTCACAAGGAACCTGGGTGTGGGAAAGACAAGTTTGGCGCCGACTTGGCGACGGATTTACCTATCGGCAGCGCTGGCTGTTTGCAGTCAGGCAGCGCTTGCGCTTGAGACTGTCGAGATCAACGTTCTGGGATCTGACGACGATCTGAAATCAGCCATTGAAGCAGCATCCCTAGTTCAGACCGCCAAAAATGACGGTGAAACTGATCCGCGCGACGTGATGGCAGCAGCCCTTGCCGAATATGGTCGCCTGACCGAAATTCTATATGCGCATGGCTACTACAGCGGCGTGGTCAACGTCAGGGTCGACGGGCGCGAGGCCGGGTTGATCCCCGTTTTCAAGCTGCCTCAGCAGATAAACACGGTCGCAGTCTCGGTCGATCCCGGGGCGGCCTTCACCTTCGGTCAGGCCCGCGTATCGCCCTTGGCCCCCGGCACCGCCCTGCCCGATGGTTTTAAAGCAGGCGCACCGGCACAAAGCACAGAAATCCAAGCTGCGGCGGATGCAGCGCATCTTGCTTGGCGACAAGCAGGACACGCAAAAGCCAATCTGACCGGTCAAAAGATCACCGCCGACCACAACCGAAGCCAATTGTCCGCCGACCTGCAGTTCTCGCCCGGACCAAAGGTGCATTTTGGGCGGATGACACAAACAACCCAAAGTGCCGTACGATCAGATCGCATTGCGCGCATCGCGGGCTTCCCCACTGGGACGACATTCTCGCCGGACGCGCTTGAGGTTGTCGCAAATCGCCTGCGTCGCACCGGGGCGTTTTCATCCGTCGCGCTAAGCGAAGCGGACACCCTAAACCCGGACAACACACTTGATGTGGGTCTGGCGCTTGCCGACGAAAAGCCGCGACGGTTTGGCGTCGGCGCAGAGCTTTCATCGCTTGAGGGCGTCGGCGTGTCTGCATTCTGGATGCATCGCAACTTCTTTGGCGGGGCCGAGCGTTTTCGTGTGGATGGCGAAATAACCGGCATTGGCGGACAGCACGGTGGGGTCGACTATCGCCTGGGCGCGCGGCTGGAACAGCCCGCAACCTTTGGTCCTGATACAACCGCTTTTGGCTATGCCACAGCAGCCTACGAAGATGAACCGGCCTATATCTCGCGCAATGTGGATCTGGGTGTTGGGATGACCCGTATCTTTTCAGAGACACTGACCGGCGAGATTGGCGTGGGTATTCATTACTCAGAAACAACCGACGTTTTCGGAGACCGCGAGTTCTTTCACCTGACGCTCCCCATTGGTCTGACTTGGGACCGGCGCAATGACCTGTTGGATGCGACCTCGGGCAGCTTTCTTCGCGCTGAGGTTACGCCGTTCCTTTCCCTGAACGAGGGCGGCAGCGGCGCACGCGCCTATGTGGACGCGCGCGCCTATCGTGCGCTTGATGCAGGCGACCGCTTCGTCCTGGCCGGACGGATGCAGGCCGGCACGGTCTATTCCGACGATGTCAAAGACATCCCGCCGGAATATCTTTTCTATTCGGGCGGCGGGAACTCGGTTCGTGGGCAGCCTTATCAATCACTGGGTATTCCGGTTGGAAATGGTGATCTACGCGGCGCGCGTTCCTACTTGGCCGTATCGACAGAGCTGCGCGCGACGATCACAGATACGATTGGTGTGGTTGCCTTCGCAGATGCAGGACATGTCAGCGATGACAGCTTGTTTGCTGGCGATGGTGGTTGGCACGCTGGGGCTGGATTGGGCCTGCGCTACAAAACACCGATTGGTCCGCTGCGTTTGGACGTCGCTGGTCCGATTTCTGGCGATACTGGCGATGGTGTCCAAATCTATCTTGGTATTGGGCAGGCGTTCTGATCATGATCCAACGTTTGTTTCTGGCCCTTCTGACGCTTGTTATCCTGCCAATCGCAGCTTTGTCCCAATCCACGAACGCCTCGTCCGAGGATGATCGTGGCTATTTGCAGGCCTTTCTTGAAGACAACTTGTCAGATACCGGGCGCAACATCAGGATCATTGGCTTTCAGGGTGCGTTCAATTCGAAAGCAACCGTTGACGAAATCACCATCGCCGATGGCGAAGGTATTTGGCTGAGCATGCGGGGTCTGACGCTTACGTGGACCCGCAGCGCCCTGTTAACCGGCAACGTTCACATTGATGCCTTAGAAGCCGATGAAATTAACTTACTGCGCAGGCCAATCCCGGAACCGGGTCTGCCCAGCCCGGAAGCGACCGAATTCTCGTTGCCCGAACTTCCTGTTTCTCTGAACGTCGGCGTCATTCGGGCAAAACGCGTGATCTTAGGCGAGACCGTTATAGGTGCCGCTGCCACGCTATCACTTGAAGGCTCCGCATCTTTGGCCTCTGGCAAAGGGGATGCCGTTCTACAGATTACGCGGCTAGATGGTCCAAACGGCGATCTGAAACTGTCGGGCAGCTATGACAATATCGAACGGATTCTGTCGCTGTCTTTGGCATTGCAAGAACAGGCCAATGGGATTGCAGCAAACCTTTTGAACATCCCTGATAAGCCCTCCGTTGGCCTGATGATCGAGGGGACCGGTCCCCTGTCAGAGTTTACGGCTGACATCGCCTTGGCAACCGATGGTCAGGACCGACTAAACGGACAAGTCACGCTTCTTGAGCGCGCCCTGGCCGAAGGTGAAACACCCGCAACCACGCCCGAGCGGCAATATGCGCTGGACTTATCTGGCGACATTACGGCGCTGTTGCATGCGGATTATCATGGCTTCTTTGGTGACAGCGTCGATCTGAAGGCGCGTGCTGTTCAACAGACGGACGGGTCGACCCGGATCGATGCCTTGTCTTTGCAGTCCGCATCGCTGGATCTGCAGGGTGATTTGGTTCTGTCCCCCGGCGGTTGGCCAGAACGGTTTGCCCTTCAAGGTCAAATCGCGTCACAGGATGGCGGGCTTGTTCAGCTGCCCATCGCCGGTGATCGCACACAGGTGTCATCCGTTGATCTGAAAGCAAACTATGACGCAAGCGTCAGTGATCAGTGGACCGCAACCGCCAACCTATCGGGCCTGACGCGCGATGACCTTACAATTACGACCGCCAAACTGAATGGAACGGGAGAGCTTCGCGCGGCAGCCTCTGGGGCCACCCCATTGATAGATGGCAACGTGAGGTTTGATGTGAACGGTGTTTTCCCTCAAAGCCCGGAACTGGCCGCGGCCATTGGATCGGACGTGTTGGGACAGGTTCAGTTTGACTGGCAGGACAATGGCAAGCTTGCCCTGTCAGACCTCAAACTTGCTGGCGCAGATTATGACCTTACAGGCGCGCTAAGCCTGTCTGATTTCGCCGAAGGGATTGTTGCGCGCAGCGATAGTTTACGTTTGTCAGCCCGTGACCTGTCGCGGTTCTCTGGTGTCATTGGCGCGCCCCTTTCCGGTCAGGTCGCCCTTGAAGCAAAGGGCGAAAGCAACCTGTTGGCCGGCGCGTTTGATATCCGTTTGAATGGCACGGGAGCGGGTATCGGTGTGAACCAGCCAGAGCTTGATCGACTGATCGGCGGACAAAGCGAACTGGCCCTTAAAGCAGTAAGGGACACCAACGGCACGCGGGTAAAGCTGTTTGATCTGACCACGGACAAGGCACAGCTTTCAGCAACTGCAGATCTCAAAACCGATGCCTCTTTCGCCAAGATCACTTTGGATCTGCCCGATGCAAGTGCAGTTGAGGCAAGCATGCGCGGTCCGGCCCGGCTGACTGCGACAGCCCAACAGAGGGGCATTGATTGGCAGTTGGATGCGGACCTGACGGCCCCCGGTGAAACCTCCGTCAACGCAGCTGCGCTTGTTCGATTAGCTGACGGTATAATTGATAACGTCGAAGGCACAGCCCGGGGTCAAGTCGCATCGCTTGCGCCATATCGCGGGATCGCCAAGCGCCAAGTTTCTGGTGGAATGAAATTCGAAGCCAAAGGGCAAATGCAGCCTGAAAGCGGTGCGTTCACGATAGACCTGAGCGGATCAGGACAATCGATTGGCACCGGCATTGCGCAAGTTGACGCGATACTTCGCGGCGCCAGCAGTTTTTCCCTAACCGCCCATCGTGAAGGTGACGCGCCCGTGCTTCTGGATCGCCTGACCTTTCGAAGCGCTGCCTTAGACCTAAACGCCGAAGGCCTGCCATCCAATGGCAGCACGCGCATCGCTTTCCAATCACGCGTCACTGATGTTGGGCTTTTGGCCGAGGGCATGTCCGGTCCCGCCCATGCCGAAGGAAATGCCCAGCTGGACGGCGACAACTGGCGCCTTTCGCTCAATGCGACGGGACCGGCAGGTGTAAACGCGCACGTTACAGGGTCGGTGAAATCCGATGCCTCTCAGGCGGATCTGGCGATGTCAGGTTCTGCCCCATTGGCGCTGGCAAATTCCGCCATCCAACCCCGTCTCGCCGCAGGGACTGCAAGCTACGATCTTGCGCTTCGTGGCCCCTTGGTACTGGCTTCCGTATCCGGGACAATTACCACCCAGAACGCACGTGTCGCGCTGCCTCGTCTAAGGCAGTCCATCGATATCAACAGCGGACAAGTGTCGCTGTCGGGCGGACAAGCCACACTGGACATTCAAAGCTCAATCGCAGCAGGTGGACGCGTCGCGACCACTGGCACCATTGGGCTGGCCCCACCGATGCAAGCCAATCTGAACATCCTCTTGGACCAATTGCGCCTGACGGATGGAGAGCTTTTTGAAACCACACTGAATGGAACCGCCGGATTGCAGGGGCCCCTACAAGGTGGCGCGACTTTGCGCGCGGCATTAACCCTTGGCCGCACCGAAATACGCGTGCCAGAAACCACGGCCGGTGCTTTGCCCGTGATGGAGGGATTGTCCCATGTGGGTGAACCCGCAGCGGTTCGACAGACGCGACAGTTTGCAGGGCTTATGGTCCCACCCGCTTCAGCAGCCCCCGGACGCCCCTACCCGCTGGACATCACGCTAAATGCGCCCGGGCAGCTATTCGTGCGAGGCCGTGGCTTGGATGCAGAGCTTGGCGGCGCGCTGCGCGTCACAGGCACCAGCGCAAATGTGATCCCTCAAGGCGAGTTCAACTTGATCCGGGGCCGTTTGGATATTCTGGGCAAGCGTCTGACGCTGACCGAAGGCGATGTTAGCCTTCAAGGCAACTTCAATCCGTATCTGCATTTCTTGGCCGAAGCCCGCGCTGAAGACGCGGACGTGTATATCGGCGTAGACGGCCCAGCATCGTCGCCCGAGATCAGTTTCACCTCGTCACCAGACCTTCCCGAAGACGAGGTGCTGGCGCGCTTGTTGTTTGGTAAAGACATCACTCAGATCTCAGCCATTCAAGCCATACGTCTTGCAGCGGCCGTCCGCACTCTGGCGGGCAAGGGTGGTGAAGGCGTGCTTGGCAAACTGCGCAACAACTTTGCTTTGGATGATTTGGATGTAACGACCGATGAAACCGGCGCGGCGTCTGTCCGGGCGGGCAAATACATCTCGGAAAACATCTATACGGACGTCACTGTCGGCGCAGAGGGAAAGGCCGAAGTGAATTTGAACCTGACGATCACGCCGTCCCTTACAGCACGGGGCACGTTGGGGTCAGATGGCGACACCGGGGTCGGGTTCTATTACGAACGCGACTACTAAGTCGTATTTGTTATTTCGGTCAGTGACTTACACAAAATTCCCATAGCATTAATCGAGAAGCGTTGCCTCAAACCGCGCGATCCTTGCGACAGCCGACTTGTCGCATCGCCGCCACACCTTTTCACTTTGGAAACAATTTGTGTTCAATTTTTTACGAATATTGCGCGACGATATGTTAACATGTGAAGGCCGAAAGGCTCCTGTGGGGAATTTTATGCGTCTATTCTGACGCGTTTTTGAATGAGTAACGGAGCAAGAAAATGGCTGGGGAAAAGACCGAAGATAAGCAAAAACCACCGTCTGGCGGCGCACGTTATGTGCACGTTAAGGCACCGCCCAAGCGGGATCGCACCCGCACGGACGAGCCGAAAGAGCCGACGGTTCTATTTACCGATTGGGCCAGCATCTAAAGCGTTTCTGGTTCACGCAAAGACATTGAGCATCGCTTTTCGCGTTCGACCGAAGGGAGAGGCAGCGAAGAAGTGATCCAATAGGAACCAGATGCGCTTATCTGCGCACGATACGGGTTTAAGAATTTTTCTGTACCGAGTAGCCTCGGCACATGAGCGATCCTGTATCAACCATCCGCAATCTTGGACCGGCCTCAGACGCGGTGTTTGCCCGCGCGGGCATTCACACAGCAGAAAAGCTGCGCACACTTGGTGCAGATGAAGGATACCGACGGTTGCTGGCGACAGGTTCGAGACCTCATTTCATTGGCTATTACGCGATGGTGATGGGGTTACAAGGACGCCCTTGGAACGATTGTAAGGGTAAAGAAAAAGACGCCCTGCGCGTAAAGTTCGACGCGCTAAAGGCCGAGGCCGCTGCGAAGAAGCCCCCCAAAGATAAGATGGAAGCCATTTTGGATGAGATTGGGATACGGCCGCGGTAAAGCGTAAAAAAAGCCGCCCGAGTTTCCCCGAGCGGCCTTTCTTAAATCTGACAGATCGGCTTAGCCGACCAGTTCAAGTCCCGAGAAGAAGAATGCGATTTCTTCTGCTGCGGTTTCCGGGGCGTCCGAACCGTGGACCGAGTTTTCGCCGATCGAAAGAGCGAACTCTTTACGGATGGTGCCTGCGTCCGCGTCGGCCGGGTTGGTTGCGCCCATAACTTCGCGGTTTTTGGCAATGGCGTCTTCGCCTTCCAGAACCTGAACAACAATCGGCTCGGAGATCATGAATTCACACAGTTCGCCAAAGAAGGGGCGTTCAGCGTGTACACCATAGAACTGCTGAGCTTGTGCCAAGGTCAGCTGAATGCGCTTAGATGCGACGATGCGCAGGCCAGCTTCTTCGAACTTCGCGGCGATTTTGCCAGTCAGGTTGCGTTTGGTGGCATCGGGTTTGATGATCGAGAATGTACGTTGAATGGCCATGATGGTCCCTTTTACGTTTGAGGCAACGGGACCCCTGCCCCGATGCACGTGTGATTTGCGCCCCCGTACCATGGGTGGATCATTTTGAAAAGCCGCGATTGACGCCCCCGCATTGCTCAGGCATGTGGGTTCCTATGCTTAAAATCTCAGACATCACATATTCTATCTCTGGTCGCACCTTGGTTGAAAATGCCTCGGTCACCATTCCGACGGGTCACAAAGTGGGCCTGGTGGGGCGCAATGGCTCTGGCAAAACGACGCTGTTTAAGATCATTCGCGGCGAGATGGTGTTGGACACCGGTTCGGTTTCGCTCCCGAAGGGCTGGAAAATCGGTGGTGTCAGCCAAGAAGTGCCTGGCAATGAGGTGTCACTGATCGACACGGTTCTGCGCGCGGACACGGAACGCGAAGCATTGATGCAGGAAGCGGAAACGGCCACCGATCCGACCCGTATTGCCGAGGTTCAGACCCGGCTGACTGACATTGACGCGTGGTCGGCTGAGGCGCGAGCCGCCTCGATCCTGAAGGGGCTTGGATTTACCCATCAGGAACAGCAAATGCCATGCTCGGCGTTCTCGGGTGGTTGGCGTATGCGTGTGGCTCTGGCAGCCGTGCTGTTTTCCGAGCCTGACCTGTTGCTCTTGGATGAGCCGACCAACTATCTGGACCTTGAAGGCGCGCTGTGGCTTGAGGCGTATCTGGTTAAATACCCGCACACGGTGTTGATCGTTTCGCATGACCGCGAGCTTCTGAACCGATCTGTTGGGGGCATTTTGCACCTCGAGGACAAAGGCCTGATTTACTACACGGGCACCTACGATATGTTTGCCAAACAACGCGCCCAAAAGCGCGCGCTGTTGGCGTCGGCAGCCAAGAAACAAGACGCACAGCGTGCGCATTTGCAGGCGTTTGTGGATCGCTTCAAAGCCAAAGCATCAAAGGCGAAACAAGCGCAATCGCGTGTTAAGGCGTTGGAACGGATGGAAACCATCCGCGCGCCCGAGGACGCGGCGCGCACCGTGTTCACCTTCCCCAAACCAGAGGAGCTTTCGCCGCCGATCATCGCCACCGAAAAGGCGGCTGTGGGCTATGGCGAGACCGTTGTTCTGCGCAATCTGAACCTGCGCATTGACCAAGACGACCGCATCGCTTTGCTGGGACGAAATGGCGAAGGGAAGTCGACGCTGTCCAAACTGTTATCAGGTCGTTTGGACCTGATGGAGGGCAATATGGTGTCCTCGAACAAGTTGCGTATCGGGTTCTTTGCTCAGCATCAGGTGGACGAGCTGTATGTTGACGAAACGCCCCTGCAACATTTGATGCGGGAACGCGCTGCTGAAGGACAAGCCAAGCTACGCGCAAGGCTGGCTGGGTTTGGACTGGGTCCAGATCAAGCGGATACCGAGGTTGGACGCCTGTCGGGCGGCCAAAAGGCGCGTCTGTCGCTGCTTTTGGCCACACTGCCTGCCCCACATTTGCTGATCCTAGACGAACCGACCAACCACCTGGACATCGAAAGCCGCGAAGCTTTGGTTGATGCGCTGACCGCCTATAGCGGGGCTGTGATTTTGGTCAGCCACGACATGCATTTGCTATCGATGGTGGCGGACCGTCTGTGGCTTGTAAAAAATGGACATGTCGACCCGTACGAGGAAGACCTGCAAACCTATCGCAAGATGCTTCTGTCCTCGGACGACGATAAGAAGCCTGCGAAAGTGAAGCCCCCAAAAGCCAAGCCCAAACGCGCGGATCGCGATACGATCCTCGCCCTGCGTGCCGATCTGCGCAAGGCCGAAGCCCGTGTGACCAAGCTGGAAGAAATGCGCGATAAGCTCAACTCCAAATTGGCAGATTCCGAGCTTTACGAGCCTGAGCGCAAGGACGAGGTTATTGTCTGGCAAAAGAAACACGCCGAGGTACACGAGGCACTGGAACGCGCAGAGGACCTTTGGCTTCGCGCTCAAAGTAAACTCGAAAAAGCAGAGGGTTAGACTTGGAACTTGAACTATTCCTACCCTCGTTTGTCACTTTGTTTGTGGTGATGGATCCGATTGGAATTACGCCCCTTTTCATGGCGCTGACCCAAGGGATGAGCACTGCGAAACGACGTGGCGTCGCCATCCGTGCTTGCGCCGTGGCCGGTGTCTTGCTGACATTGTTTGCGTTCCTTGGTGAAAGCCTTCTGAACTTCCTTGGGATTTCGATGCCGGCCTTCCGCATCGCAGGTGGCATCCTGCTTTTGCTGACCGCGCTGGACATGCTGTTCGAACGCCGCACCCAACGCCGCAAAGACCAGTCGGAAGAGGCTGATAGCGACGACGACCCTTCTGTCTTTCCACTTGCCATGCCTCTGATCGCCGGACCGGGCGCGATCGCCACCGTGATCCTTTTGGCTGGTCAAGGTGATGGAATTGCCAGTGTTGGTCTGGCACTGGTTGTGATGGCGCTTGTTCTGCTGATCGCCTTTGTCCTATTCAACGCAGCCCCCTTGCTGGAACGCCTTTTGCGCGAAACCGGCATTAAAGTCGTCACGCGTCTTCTGGGTATGCTTCTGGCGGCCCTTGCGGTTCAGTTTGTTCTGGAAGGATTGCGTGATTTCGGCCTGATGGGATGACGTGGCACCCTGCCCCGGTGACAATCTGATGACGGGTTCCTATATCTACTCCATGACCGGAGACGACTTCGCCAGAATCGCATACCTTGTACTATTGCTGACAGCAGTGGGCGGTTATTTTGTGGCCGAACAACGCGCGAATTTGGGGCAGAACCTGCGTCACGCTCTAATTTGGGGTTTGATTTTTCTTGGTGTTCTAGCAGGCGTCGGATTGTGGAATGATGTTCGCGACGACATCGCGCCACGCCAAAGCCTTGTACAAGACACCGGGGAAGTTGTCTTACCACGCGCGTTTGACGGGCACTTCTACGTGACATTGTCGATGAACGGTCAACCCATTGATTTCGTTGTGGATACAGGTGCCAGCAATATCGTCCTGACCAAGGAAGACGCTGCCCGCGCTGGCGTCGAAATGAACGCATTGCGGTTTTACGGCCGCGCGATGAGCGCGAATGGCGAAGTTCGTACAGCCCCTGCGCACATTGCGAAGGTAGAGCTGTTGGGCATTCAGGATTTCGGCGTTGAAGTTTGGGTGAACGAAGGCGAGATGCCGGGTTCCCTTCTTGGCAATGATTACCTGCAACGGTTTGAAAAGATTGAAATCCGCCGCGACAAGCTTGTCCTGACTCGATAGCCGTGCCGCGCTAAGTGCTGTCTTCCGGTTCTGTGCTGGCTTTCATTTCCCAGCGCCCGCTTTCCTGACTCCAATACTTCGCCGTGACACCCGCCTGTTTCACAGCCATCCACTGTGTCCGGGCATGCGCAACCGCATCGGCATCATTGCCATCAAACACCACAAAAACGCGCTTATGATCTCGCATCTCGGATTCCGAGATCGCAGCCCCCTCGATGGACATAAGTGCATCGGCATTATTTGGAATGTCGTCAGAAGTTGTCAGAAGGATCGGCTGCAAAGCATCCTGCGCGTTTCCGGCCCTTCCATGCGGCAAGAAACCGTCTTCGGGATGAAGCCACAGACGCTCATCCAACCAGTTCAGGCGATCCTCGTTCGGACCACGCACACAAACGCGCCACCCCGCCTGCAAGCTCCGATCCAGAAGCATCGGCAAGGCCGCTTCAAGCGGTGACCGAGTTAAGTGATAGAAAAAGACTTCGCCTTTTCCTTTCTCCTCAATCTCGGTCTCCGCAGCGTCGTTCATCGCATTATCCTTCGTACTGGTCTTTCACCATACGGTTCAAAGCCAACACGCCCCAACCAGTCGCGCCCTTAGGTGCAAGCGGGCTTTCGCTGGACAGCTGCGCTGTGCCCGCGATGTCCAAGTGAATCCAAGGCTGATCCTCTTTCACGAAACGACCAAGGAATTGCGCGGCTGTGATGGAGCCAGCGGCGCGACCACCCACATTCTTGATGTCAGCTTTGTGGGACTTGATCAGCTTGTCATACCCCGGGCCCATCGGCAGCCGCCACGCGCCCTCTGCTTCTGCTTCAGCCGCTTTCAGGAACCCATTGCAGAACTTGTCATTGTTCGAGAAAACGCCAGTGTTTTCATGCCCAAGCCCGATAATGACCGCCCCCGTCAACGTGGCCAAATCCACCATTGCAGCAGGTTTATATGCTTCTTGCGCGTGCCACATCACGTCACACAGAACAAGCCGACCTTCGGCGTCCGTGTTGATCACCTCGATCGTGTCGCCCTTCATGGATTTCACGATATCACCGGGACGTTGCGCGCGCCCATCTGGCATGTTTTCAACCAGTCCAACCAGACCAACCACGTTGGCTTTTGCACCACGCAAAGCCAGCGTTTTCATGACGCCCGATACGGTGCCAGCGCCACCCATATCCATGGTCATGTCTTCCATACCCGCACCCGGCTTCAGGCTGATGCCGCCTGTGTCGAAGACAACGCCCTTGCCGACCAGCGCAAGCGGAGCCGCACCTTTTTCACCCTTCAGCCACTCCATCACGACCACTTTCGAGGGGCTTTCCGACCCCTGCCCAACGGCAAGTAGTGCGCGCATGCCAAGGGCGTCCAGTTCGTCTTCTTCCAGAACTTTCACATTCACCCCAAGATCGCCAAGTGCAATCAAGCGATCGGCGAATTCTGTGGTGGTCAGAACATTGGCAGGCTCGTTCACCAGATCACGTGTGAAGAACACGCCTTCTGACAGCGCCTTGATGCTGTCTGGGGTCGTCTCAAAGTTTTCTGGTTTTGAAACCATCACCGTCAAGCTGCCGCCTTCTGGCGCATCTTCATTCGTCTGATGATCATCAAAAGCATAGGCGCGGAGCGTTGCCCCCAACGCCAGCTCATCTGCTGATTTCAAAGCCCCAGCCAGAACCAAAACATCTTTTCCCAACAATGCCTTGCCGATCGTTCCACCTGCCTTACGCGCAACATCGTCGTCGGCTCGCGGAGACAAACGTACAACTTGTACAGCTTCTGCCTGAAGCCCAGTTGGCCAAGCGATGTCCTGCGTTTCGCCATCCTTCATTTTTTCAAACGCGTCGCTTTCGGCGAAGCGCACAAGGGCACCGCGCATCAGCTTGTTTACACGCCGGGCAGCTGGATGCAGCTTGCCGGGCTCTGCAAGAACCACAACTATGCGGCCAGAATGCGTGCCAATCGTATCAAGGTTGATATCGGTGAAACTTGGAAGGATCGGAGAGGTCATAATTGGTCCTTTTTCTGGCAGGTTTCTGCCATTGGTAGCGGCCTGCTGCGACTTTGACCAGATAGCAGTTTTCCCCGTCCCTCGGATGGTTTAGAAACCAAACCACAAGATGTTGGGTTTTCAGGGGGAAACGTGGCCAGATTCGACCGGTATATGCTGTCGCAGCTTGTGGTGCTGTTCGGCTTTTACGGGCTTGTGTTGGTTATGCTCTTCTGGGTGAACCGGGCCGTGCGCTTGTTTGATCAGCTGATCGCCAATGGTCAAACCGCTCTGGTGTTCCTGGAATTCTCAGCCATGATCTTGCCCGGCGTGATTGTTTTCATCATCCCGATTGCCTCTTTCGCAGCAGCGGTTTCGGTCACCAACCGTTTGAACTCTGAAAGCGAATTGGTTGTGGCACAGGCTGCAGGATATGGACCATTTCGGCTGGCGCGCCCCGTGTTGGTCTTTGGTGTCCTGACCGCCGTATTCATGCTTATTCTTACGCATATCCTTGTCCCGATGAGCCAGTTGCGCTTTGCAGAACGTCAGGCCGAGATCGCCGAGAACGTCACAGCGCGCTTCTTGACGGAAGGGACTTTTGTCCATCCCGCTGACGGCATCACCTTGTACATCCGTGAAATCAGCCCAGCGGGTGAGCTTTTTGACATCTTCCTGTCAGATGAACGCGATGACGAACAGCACTATACCTATACCGCGCGCCGCGCCTTGATCGTGAAGACAGATCTTGGCCCGCGCCTTGTGATGTTTGATGGTCTGGCTCAGGTGATCAACATTGAAAGCCAGCGCCTGACGACCACCGGATTTGAGGATTTCACCTATAATATCGCGACGCTTCTGACGGGCACAGCTGAAGGTGCGCGTAGCCTAAGCCAAGTCTACACACCCGAATTGCTTAACCCGCCGGCTGCTACACTTAAGGAACTTGGTGAAACACGCGCGGCTCTACGGGCCGAAGGTCATTTTCGAAATGCGCAGGCACTTTATTCCATTGTCACGGCAATGGCTGGGTTTTCCATGCTGATTGTCGCTGGTTTCAGCCGGTTTGGCTTGTGGCGACAGGTGGTGTTGGCCCTTGCATCCGTCGCATTGCTGCAATCTTTGGACAACACCATGCTTGATTTGGCACGCAGAACAGAAGGTGGAGTTTGGCTGGTATATGTCGCAGCTGCCGTTGGTGTTGTCTTTAATCTTGCGGTCCTCTTCCTTGCCACACGACCTTCCTTTTCAGACCTTCGCCGTCGACGCCGAACCCTGCGTGAGCGTGGCCGTCAGATATCCGAGGCCAGCGCATGAAGTTGCATTTCTATATCGCACGTCGCTTTCTACGCGCCTTTCTCAGCATGCTTTTCGTGCTGGCGATGATCTTTGTTTTGCTGGACATGGTCGAAGGCATGCGCCGATTTGATGCCGGGTCGGTTGGGTTCACGAATGTGCTTGGCCTGACACTTCTGAATGCCCCGGTCTGGATGTATCGCATTCTGCCCTTGATCGTAATCTTGTCGACGGTTTGGATGTTTCTTAGTCTTGCACGCAGCTCGGAAATGGTGGTGACCCGTGCGGCAGGTCGGTCAGCACTGATGACACTGATTTCACCCATTTTGACGGTGTTTCTGTTTGGCATTCTTGCGGTCGCCATTGGCAACCCGATAGCTGCTGGAACCACCAAGAAATACGAGCGTCTTGCGGCACAATATGAAGGTGGCGGGGCGTCGGTTCTGTCGATTGCTTCTGATGGTGTCTGGCTGCGACAAGGGAATGAGACCGGCCAAACAGTGATCCGGGCGGATCGGTCCAACCTTGAGGGGACCGAACTTTTTGACGTCACTTTCTTTTCCTTTGCACCAGAGGGACCACCCACCCTTCGCATCGAGGCTGCCAGCGCGCGGCTCGAACCCGGGTACTGGGCAATTCGCGGTGCTAAAGTCTGGGATTTGGTCAGTGACGACAATCCAGAAACCACGGCCATTCAATACCCGATGTTCACACTGGCTTCTAATCTGACACTGGAACAGATCCGTGACAGCTTCGGCAAACCAAGCGCCATTCCCATTTGGGACCTGCCCAAATTCATTCGGCAACTTGAAGCCGCAGGGTTTTCAGCCCGCGCGCATCGCGTCTGGTTGCATATGGAACTGGCGATGCCGTTCTTTTTGGTTGCTATGGTTCTGATTGGCGCTGGCTTCACCATGCGTCACACCCGTTTTGGGCGGACAGGCGTTATGGTGCTATTTGCATTGATGATGGGCTTCGGTGCTTATTTCATTCGCAACTTTGCACAAATCCTTGGTGACAACGGCCAGATCCCGATTTGGCTGGCAGCATGGGCCCCCCCTATCGCCGCGATCCTGATGCCTATGGGTATCCTTTTGCATCTGGAGGACGGATGAAACATTTGTCAAAGCACCTGCGCGCAGGGCGTTTTGCCTTGGCCCTTTTGGCTGGTGCGGGTGCAACCTTTGCTTTGCCCATCAGCGCAGCGAGTGCACAAACCGCCAGCCTTATTGCAGACCACGTGCGTGTGGATGGAAATGGCGGGCTGGTGGCGGAAGGCAATGTTGTTGTATTGTTTGGCGGCTCTCGTCTGACGGCAACCCGCGTCCGCTATGACAAAGCGACAGATACGCTGAACATCACCGGCCCTATTACGATCACGCGTCCCGACGGCACGATCTTGGTGGCAGATGAGGCTCAACTGTCCGCCGATCTTCGAAACGGTATCTTGACCAGTGCGCGGCTGGTTTTGGATGAGCAGCTTCAGATAGCCGCCGCCCAGATTAACCGCGTTCAAGACCGCTATACGCAGCTTTCCCGCGTCGTGGCGTCCTCTTGCCATGTGTGTAAGAAAAACCCGGTCCCGCTTTGGCAAATCCGGGCGGATCGCGTTGTGCATGACGAGGCAGAGCAGCAGCTTTATTTCCACGGGGCGCAGCTTCGGGTTGCGGATGTTCCTATCTTCTATCTGCCCCGCCTGCGCCTGCCCGATCCTACGCTGAAACGCGCCTCTGGCTTTTTGCCGCCAAAGATCCGCACGAATTCGACCCTTGGATTTGGCTTGGCCACGCCGTATTTCCTGAAGCTCGGAGATCATGCGGATGTAACGGTTACACCTTTCGTTGCCGATAAAACCCGCACACTTGAACTGAAGTACCGACAGGCCTTTCGCAACGGTGATCTGTTTGTCGAGGGCGCCGTCAGCCGAGACAGCGTTCTGAAAAACAAAACGCGCTTTTATGTCTTTGGTGAGGGCGAATTCCAGTTGCCGCGCGATTTCGTGTTGTCCTTCCAACTGCAAGAGGTCTCGGACCCCGGATATTTGCTGGACTACGGGTATTCCGATCAAGACCGTTTGCGGAACGCCATCACAGTCATGCGTGCCCGCCGGGATGAATTCGCATTTGCCGGCATCACCCGCTATGACACGTTGCGCGCATCCGAGCTTCCAATCTCAGACCAACTGCCCTTCGCACAAATTGATGCGTTTTATGAGCGCCGCTTTCACCCCGGTGGATTTGTTGGAGGCGAATTGCGCACCAACCTATCGTGGCAAGCGCATTTCCGCGAAAGTAAGCTGGATGTATTGGGGCGTGACGTCGCACGAATGGGGGCTGGTCTGGAGTGGCGGCGCGACTGGATAGGTCCGGCTGGTTTGCTGATCGAAGGTCAGGCCGCGTTGGATGCCGATGTTTATTGGATTGAGCAAGACAGTCGCTATCTAACAGAACAGAGTTTTGTGACACCATCAGCAGGTCTGACACTGCGTTGGCCGCTGTCACGCGTTTCTCGTAACGGGGCCGTGGATATACTTGAGCCCGTCGCAGCACTTGCTTGGTCTGAACAGGTGGGCGCGGACATCCCCAATGAAGACAGCCAATTCGTCGAATTTGATCAAGGCAACCTGTTTGATCTGAGCCGCTTTCCCGGCAGCGATCGGCGCGAAGAAGGCCTTCGCGCAGCTCTGGGTCTAAGTTGGACACGCAGTTCCCCATCTGGTTGGAGCTTCTCACTGGCTGCGGGTCGCGTCTTCCACGATCTTGATTTGGGACAGTTTACCGACGCGTCCGGACTTGCCGGTCAGCAATCGGATTGGCTTTTGGGGGCTGCGGTCAATCTAGGCGGGCAGTTTTCGATCCAAGGGCGTGCGTTGTTGGATGATGACTTTGGGCTAACCAAATCCGAAACCCGCGCTGCATGGCTAACTGATCAATTCCAATTGGGAGCCGCCCATATCTGGGTCATCGAAGACATCGCAGAGAAGCGCCCAACACCGACCCATGAGCTTCGCTTGGACAGCGCTTGGAGGATTGGTGATTTTTGGACGATTTCGGCTGACGGCAGCTTTGACGTTGAGGCAAGACAGGCCACGCGTGCTGGTTTCGGTGTCGAATACCGAAATGAATGTCTTTCAGTTGATCTTTCCCTCTCGCGTCGCTTCACAACCTCTATTAATGTAGAGCCAACAACGGATTTTGGTCTGCAATTCGAATTGATCGGTTTCGGAAGTGGCCGTGGCGCGACGGTAAATAAATGTCGCAGCTAAAGACAAAGCGAATTGAACGCGATAGACCAAGGTCAGAGGATACGAGCTTCATGCGAGACAGGAAAAGACCTATGGGATTTCTTCGCCAATCAAAAGCACTGCGCGCCCCGCGCAAATCGACCGCTTCGGCTTGGACCTGCGCTGCAACAGGCGTCATGCTTGGATTGGTTTCAGTCGTTGGATTGGGCGCAGCTCCAGCACAGGCGCAAAACCTGTTCGCCCCGATAAAGAAGGTCAATGACCGTGTCATCACAGCCTATGAATTATCTCAGCGCATAGCTTTCCTGACTGTGCTCCGTGCCCCCGGAAACCTGCAAGAACTGGCGGCGAAACAGCTGACCGACGAAGCCCTTCAAAGGCAAGCAGCTAAAACTGCTGGTGTAAGCATAACGGCCGAAGAAGTTCTGGCTGGGATGGAAGAGTTTGCAGGTCGCTTCAACCTGAAGGCCGAAGAGTTCAACCAGATTATCGCTCAGGCTGGCATCGCACCGGAAACCTTCCGCGACTTCGTATCTGGCGGCCTGGCTTGGCGGACTGTTGTGCGCGAACGCTGGAAAGGTCGCGTCAACGTGACTGAAGACGAGATTGATCGCCAATTGTCTCTGACTGCTCCTGGACAAAATGTACGCGTTTTGCTGTCGGAAATCATTCTGCCCGCCCAGAACCCTCAAGCCATGCAGATCGCGAACGCGCGCGCTTCTGAGCTTTCCGAGATCACGACACTGGGGGCTTTTGCCTCTGCTGCGCGTCAGTCTTCGGTTGCGCCGTCCCGTGGGCGTTCGGGCCGTTTGAACTGGATGGAAATATCGGATTTGCCCCCTGCGGTGTCCGCGCAAGTTGTTGCGTTGGAACCCGGCCACGTGACCGATCCGGTTCCCGTGAAAAACGGTGTTGCGGTTTTTCAACTGCGTGCCATTGAAGAGCTTGATCGCCCAACCCCAACAGACGTCACTGTTGAGTACGCTGCCCTGATGATCCCCGGCGGACGTAGCACTGAGGCACTGACCCAAGCGGCCGAAATTCGGTCCAAGGCTGACAGCTGTAATGACCTGTTTGGCCTTTTCCCCGGCTCGACCGAAGCCCAAATTCAGCGTGAAGCCGTTTCCATCGGAGAGCTTCCGACGCGCTATGCTGTCGAACTTGCCCAGTTGGACAAGGGTGAAGCCTCAACCGCGCTGACATCCTCCAACGGTCAGAGCCTTGTTTTCCTGATGCTTTGTTCACGCAGCCGCGACTTGCCGGAAGAGGTCAGCCGCGATCAATTGCGCGTACGTCTGCAAAACCAACGCCTTCAGTCTTACTCCATAGCCTATCTGGAAGAACTGCGCGCCGCCGCGTTTATCGAGGAATATGACGCCCAATGACCGGCAATCGCCGCGTGTCTGGCACTGTTCCGCCCGTGGCGTTGACCATGGGCGAACCTGCCGGTATCGGGCCCGAGATTGCCGCCAAGGCTTTCGGCATACTTCATGGCGAAGTCCCTTTCTTTCTGATCGGCGATCCGCGCCATCTTCCTGATGGTGTGGCGTTCACTCAGATCGATCATCCAGATCAGGTCCAAGCGGCCACGTCCCTTCCTGTTCTGGCGCATGATTTCAAATCCGCACGCGCGCCGGGCGTGGCGCAAGCCGATCATGCTCAGGCCGTGATCGACGTGATTGCGAAGGCCGTGGACATGGCCCAAAATGGGCAGGCACTGGCGATGTGCACCAACCCGATCAACAAGAAAGCCCTAAAAGATGGGGCCGGTTTTGCCTTCCCCGGTCACACCGAATTTCTGTCGCATCTGGCGGGGGATGCGGATGTTGTGATGATGTTGGCCTGTGATGAGCTGCGGGTTGTACCGGCAACCATTCATATCGCGCTGTCCGAGGTTCCAAAGACGCTATCAAAAGGCAAACTGGAACAAGTGATCCGCACCACACATGCCGCCCTGATCCGTGATTTCGCCGTTCCCGCGCCGCGCATTGCGGTGGCAGGCCTGAACCCTCATGCGGGGGAAGGCGGTACGATGGGGATGGACGAGATTGATATGATCGCCCCCCTTTTGGACAAGCTACGCGCCGAAGGGTTCTACCTTATGGGTCCCTTGCCCGCAGATACGATGTTTCACACCAGCGCGCGCGCAGGCTATGACGCGGCGATCTGCATGTATCACGATCAGGCGCTGATCCCGATCAAAACCATAGATTTCGCGGGGGGCGTCAACGTCACACTCGGCCTGCCCTTCGTGCGTACATCGCCCGATCATGGAACCGCATACGACATCGCCGGAACCGGCACCGCAGACGCCACGTCATTGGTCAACGCGTTGCGGATGGCACATCAAATGGGCTTGGCCCGCCGACAGGAGAGCCAGACATGAGCCAAATCGACGGCCTTCCACCGCTGCGCGAGGTGATCAACACACATGGGTTGATCGCAAAGAAATCGCTGGGGCAGAACTTTCTCCTGGATCTAAATCTGACCGCCAAGATTGCCCGCCAGGCCGGTGATCTGTCAGCCTGTGATGTGCTTGAGGTCGGACCCGGCCCCGGTGGCTTGACCCGTGGTTTGCTGGTCGAAGGCGCGCGTAAGGTGCTGGCCGTCGAAAAAGACAGCCGCGCCATGGCGCCGTTGGCCGAGATCCAAGCGGCCTATCCGGGGCGACTTGAAGTCGTGAATGCCGATGCGCTTGAACTGGACCCGCTTGAACATCTGACACCGCCGATCCGGATTATCGCCAACCTGCCCTACAACATTGGGACCGAGCTTTTGGTCCGCTGGTTGACCCCGCCAAGCTGGCCCCCGACTTGGTCCAGCCTGACACTGATGTTTCAAAAAGAAGTGGCAGAGCGTATCGTCGCGCAACCCGGAAGCAAAAAATACGGACGTCTGGCTGTTCTGTCTCAGTGGCGCACCGATCCGCGTGTGGTCATGGAATTGCCGCCCGAAGCCTTCACTCCGCCCCCGAAAATTCATTCGGCCGTGGTGCATTTTGAGGCGCTACCAGCCCCGCGGTTCGAGGCCGACGCTAAGAAATTGCAGGCCGTTGTCGCCAAGGCGTTTGGGCAACGTCGCAAAATGCTTCGCGCATCACTAAAAGGCCTGCATCCTCAGATCGAGGATGTGTTGACGTCAGTTGGGATCAAGCCAACTTCGCGCGCAGAAGAGATTGATGTGGAGGCCTTTTGCGCCCTGTCACGCGCTCTGACGTGATCGCAGCATCGTAAGTTACGAGTGTTCCTCGGCGGCGGTTTCCGCAAGAGCGCGATTGAATGCCTTCAAGGCATCCACATGGAACACTGCCCCCCAAAGCTCGGGCGGATCGCCCTCGCCCCCCAAGGTGACAACTGGGATGAAACTTTCATTTGTCCGCTCGAAAACAGGCATCAGGGTTTCCAGCGTGGTGTTTCCGTCTGCATAGATCCCGGCCTCGATCAGTTCCCAGCAATGTTCCTCGCCTGCTGCGCGGGCATGTTCAAGGTCACGCATAACCTGCGCCACGCGCACCGTTGAAAGCAGATAGGCCTGCGGACCGGCAGCCAGATGGATGTTGCGCCGTTCTAGCTGGGTCAGGAAGAAGCTTCGATCCACCATTTGACTGGCCAGTGCGGTTGAAAGCGAAACGGCCGCCATCACAGCAATTCCGGTCTGCCAGTCACCGGTCAATTCAAACACGATCAAAGTGGTCGAAACGGGTGCCCCCAGAACGGCAGCGGCCACCGCGCCCATGCCTGCAAGCGCATATAGCGTCTCGGAGCCCGAGACATCGGGGAAGATTGCCGTTGCGATGATCCCGAACGCAAGGCCCGTCAGCGCGCCGACCATCAAGGCGGGTGAAAACACTCCGCCCCCCATGCGGCCCGCCATGGTGATCGCAACCGCAGCGACCTTTACAGCAACATAGATGATCGCCGCCGTTGCTGTCAGGCTGCCTGTCAGGGCAGCCGATGTCGTTTCGTACCCAACACCGATGATATGGGGAAACCAGATGGCAATCGCCCCCAGCATGAAACCGGACACTGCCGGACGCAGGACACGTGGAAGGCGCAAGCGATCCTGAACGCTGTTGCCAAGATCCTCGGCCCAGAAAATCGACTTCATTAGGATCACGGCGACCACGCCAGAAACCAAACCCAGAAGCAGGAAGGCGGGCAGTTCAACGTAGAATGCCAAGCTTCCTTCGGCAGGCAGGATAAATTCGGTCACATCGCCGTATTCAAGGCGGTTGATTACTGTTCCAGAGACTGCGGCAATGGCGATCGGGGCAAATGCATGCACTGCGAAATGGCGCAAAACAACTTCAAGGGCGAACAATGCCCCGGCAATCGGGGCGTTAAAGCTGGCTGAAACCGCGCCCGCGACAGCACAGCCCAATAGGTCTCGTCCTGTGATGCCGTTGGCGTTGATACGTGCCGAAATCCAGCTTGAGATGACGGCCGCCAAGTGCACAACAGGCCCTTCCCGACCACTTGAACCACCCGTGCTGAGCGTGACAAGGGATGCCAGCGCCGACCCAAGGCCAGCGCGCTTTTCAACACGTCCGTCCCAAAGGGCAGCGCCCTCGATCACGTCCGCGACCGCGCGTACGCGTCCATCATGGGTAAACCAGTTCAGAATAATCCCAACGATCAGCCCGCCAATGGTCGGCAGAAGCAAGATCCAATACCATGGCAATGTCCCGGCGAAACTGTGCAAATGCGCCAGATCTTCGGTTCCATAGAGCGCCGCCTGCAAGGTTTCGATCCCCTTGCGAAAGCCAAGCGCCGCAGCACCCGACGCCACGCCAATGATCAGAGCGATCAGCCAAAACTGTATCTGGCTTGGTCCTTTTTCAATCAAAAGTCCCCAAGCCTCATTGGCTTTCACGCCAAGGTTTCGAGCGCGCTTAAACATTATCAATTTTATCTGTTTTATCATTGTGCTGCGCGTATAGAACCCTTCCCAAGGCCCACCATTTACCATAAGTTGTTCCGGTTTTTCAGGGGAGGATGGGATGGCCATCGACACCGCGTTAACCGAGCTTTCGTCAGTTCTAGGCGATCGGATCAGCCGGTCCAAGCCTGTTCTGGAACAGCATGGCGGTTCTGAGACATATTTTGCCCCCGCGCCACCCGATATCGTCGTTTGGCCCTTAAATACATGTGAAGTCAGCCAGATCGTAAAAATCTGCAGCCAGGCCAACCTACCGGTGATCCCCTATGGCGCAGGCACGTCATTAGAGGGGCATACCAGCGCCACCAAAGGCGGTGTTTGTCTGAATATGACACGGATGAATAACATCCTTCGGCAGGATCCCGGCGACATGATTGTGCAGGCACAAGCCGGTCTGACCCGCGAAGAGCTTAACCATGAATTGCGCGATCTTGGCATATTCTTTCCCGTCGATCCCGGCGCCAATGCGACATTAGGTGGAATGGCCGCCACGCGCGCCTCTGGCACGACAACTGTGCGCTATGGCTCTATGCGGCAAAACGTATTGGGGATGACCGTTGTGTTGGCGGATGGGCGGGTCATCCGCACAGGATCACGCGCGGCCAAATCGTCGTCTGGCTATGATCTTACGGCGCTTTTCTTAGGGTCCGAAGGAACACTTGGAGTCATCACCGAGCTGACACTCCGATTGCATGGGGTTCCGGAAGAAATCCGCGCAGGTATTTGCGCCTTTCCGGATATGGGCTCTGCCGTAGGGGCCGTGCAGCAGGTTATCCAGATGGGAATTCCCATGGCACGGATCGAGTTCGTTGATGACGCAACCGCGCGCGCCTTTAACGGTTATGCCGGAACCGAGATGACCGAATGCCCACATCTTCTTGTGGAGTTCCATGGAAGCCCGACGTCCGTGGACGAGGCCAGCATCATATTTGATGAGATCAGCCAGGATTTCGGCGCGACAGGGTATGAGCATGCATCAAAAACCGAAGATCGAAACGCGCTTTGGAAAATCCGCCATCACGCTTTCTATGCTGTTCAAAGCCTGCGCCCCGGTGCCCACGCGCTGGTGACAGACATTTGCGTCCCGATCTCGAAACTGGCGAAAGCTGTTGAAGAAACCCGTGCGGAAATTGAAGCCTCAGCCCTACCCGGCCCAATTCTGGGACATGTAGGTGACGGGAATTTTCATGCAATTCTGCTGATTGATCCAGCCGACCCTGAAGAGATGGAAACGGCGAAATCGCTTGCCGAACAGATGAGCCGCCGTGCCTTAGCGCTTGGCGGGACCATCACCGGAGAGCACGGTGTGGGCATGGGTAAGTTGCATTTGATGGAAGAAGAACACGGCGACGGCTGGGCTGTTATGGGCGACATAAAAGCCATGTTGGATCCCGGAAACATCCTGAACCCCGGCAAATTGGTGCCTCAGCCTTAACCGCTCAGCAGCTCTTTCGCAGCGGCGCGGGCCGCGTCCGTTACTGTGTCGCCCGAGATCATGCGCGCAATCTCGTCCACGCGTTCGCCTGCGGTCAAAGGCGACACTGTCGAAATCGTCATCCCATCCGTAACAGATTTGCTGACCTGCCAGTGGTGTCCGCCAAGGGCCGCAACTTGAGGGCTGTGGGTTACGACCAACACCTGGCCCGACGCCGCCAGATCGGCCAGCCTGCGCCCAACAGCGTCGGCAGTTGCACCGCCCACACCGCGGTCAATCTCGTCAAAAATCATGGTCAGCCCGGTGGCATCTCGGGTCAGGCACACCTTTAGGGCCAACAGGAAACGGCTTAGTTCCCCGCCTGATGCAATCTTGTTCAGAGGCCCCGATGGCGCACCTGGGTTGGTGGCCACAGTAAACGTCACTGCGTCAATTCCATCGGGTCCGGGATCGGACGGCGATATCTGGGTTGTGAATACCGCGCGTTCCATTTTCAACGGCGCAAGTTCCGCCCCCATCGCTTCGTCCAGCTTCAACGCAGCTTTGTGGCGCGCTTTCGACAGACCCGAAGCCGCACGATCATATTGCGATCGCGCAGTGGCCAGAGCCACCTCTAACGCGTTGATTTCATCCGCGCCCGCATCCAATGCAGTCAGCCGCACCCTTAGCTCGTTGGCGAAAACGCCCAGTTCATCCGGAGTGGTGTGATGCTTGCGCGCCATGGCGCGGATTGCGAACAAACGTTCCTCTGCTTGCTCCAGCTCATGCGGGTTGAACGACAGGCTGTCCATCGCAGTCTCAACCCCAGACGCGGCCTCGCCCATTTCATCAAGGGCACGCCCAAGGGCGGCAATTGGGGCGTCCAGAATGTCGCCTGCCTGTTCCGCAGCGCCTTCCAGCCAGCGCAGTGCGTCGCCCAATCGGGCCTCGGCCCCGTCGTTTACACCCAGTGCCTGATGCGCCCGCGAGATATCTTCCCCGATCCGTTCAGATGCCTGCATCAAACGGCGGCGCGCATCCAGTTCTGCATCTTCGCCGGGTTGCGGATCTAGCCCATCCAGTTCTTCAACAGAATGACGCAGGAATTCTTCTTCCGCCTGCGCTGCGGCGATCCGTTCGCGTGCTTCGTCCAGATCCTTGGTAGCCGTTGCTACCAACCGCCAAGCCGCTTTCACGCCATCAACATCAGGTCCAAGTTTCGCAAATTCGTCCAGCAAAAGCCGGTGAACCCGCGGGTTCAAAAGCCCCTTGTCATCCTGCTGCCCATGAAGTTCGACCAACGTATCTGAAAGGGCGCGTAAAACCTCTCCGCTGGCGCGGCGGTCATTTACCCAAGCCGTCTTGCGCCCGTCCGAACGGTTGATACGGCGCAGGACAAGCTCGTCCTCCACTGGGATGCCCGCCTCGTCCAAAGCGTCGCGCGCTGGATGAGTTGCTGGCAGATCGAAAACGGCGACGACCTCTCCCTGCTCGGCACCAGAGCGCACCAGATCAGCACGCCCGCGCCAGCCAAGCACAAATCCCAGACTGTCCAGAAGGATCGACTTACCCGCCCCGGTTTCCCCGGTCAGCACGTTTAAACCCGGTTGGAACTCAAGCTCCAACCGGTCGATGATAAGCATATCCCGAATATCGAGAGACCGCAGCATACTATGCCCCGTCAGCGTTCGGCCCGAAAACCGATTGGCAGGCCATGCGGCCCGACACGGTCAGAGCCACTCGCCCTTGATCATCTGGCGGTGCACTTGGCGCAGCCAGCTGTTGCCCTTGGCTTCCGGCTTCAAACCACGACTGGTGAGCAAGCGATAGCTGTCTTGATACCATTCAGTCGATTGGAAGTTATGGCCAAGAATAGCAGCCGCAGTTTGCGCGTCATTCACCAGACCAAGCGACAGATAAGCTTCGACTAAGCGATGCAGCGCTTCAGCCACATGCGTGGTGGTCTGGAACTGCTCAACAACAACACGGAACCGATTGATCGAAGCCGAGTAATGCTTGCGTTTCAGATAGTAGCGGCCGATTTCCATTTCCTTGGCGGCAAGGTGGTCAAAGGCCAGATCGAATTTCAGAATTGCCGATTTGGCGTATTCAGTATCGGGATAGCGTTCGATCACCACGCGCAAAGCCTGAAGCGCCTGATAAGTCAGACCCTGATCGCGCCCAATCTCGTCGATCTGGTCATAATAGCTGATCGCCAGAAGATACTGGGCATAGGCTGCATCTTCGTCACCCGGATAGAAATCCATATAGCGCTGTGCACTTGCGCGCGCCAATTCGTATTCTTTGTCTTTGTGATGCGAGAACGCCTGCATGATCAAAGCGCGCTTGGCCCATTCTGAATAGGGATACAGGCGCTCGACCTCGCCGAACCATTTGGCCGCTTCTGACGGGTCACCGCCCTCAAGATCATATTCGCCGCGCTTGAAGATTTCTTCGGCGCTCCATTGATCAATGGGGCGTTTTTCAACACGGCTGCCGAAGATCCCACCACCGGCAGCAGTCCCACCGCCGCCGAATCCAGAACTTCCACCTAGGCTTCCGAATCCCAAACTGCCAGAGCCACCTCCGCAGCCGGTAAGAACCAACCCAGATACCAGTGCAACGCTGATGGTTTTGCCCAATTTCACGCGGATCATAACCGGTGTTACCCCAACTGTTCTCTGCCGATAGAATAATTTCGGCATCTTCCAGCGATTCCTAGCACAGAATTTTTCAAGGCAAAATGGTTTGCGCACCGAATTTCACCCATGTTCGAATAGTTTATCCAGAACGTGACTATTTCCGGGTCCGATCTTCGGGTTTGGCCGAAGTCTCTGTCCGTTCTACAATCCACAATCTTCGAGGATCAGGCCGACATTGGCAGATCTGAAGACCGCACACCTACCCCCGGCAATCTGCGGGCGGTCGAGCTGTCACACTCGATCAGACGCCATGCATCCGGAGTGTCAAACAACGCTCGCAAAAGGTTGTTTGTCATGGCGTGGCCTGCACGATGACCTGTGTAACGTGCGCGCAAAGGCGCCCCAGCCAAAGCCAAATCCCCCAATGCATCCAGCATCTTATGGCGAACGGCTTCGTCAATACGGCGAAGTCCGCCGGGCGACAGAACGGCGTCCCCGTCCACAACCACGGCGTTTTCATAGGTGCCACCCAAGGCCAATCCCGCCTTGTGCATCGCGTCCACATCCGCTTGACGGCAGAACGTCCGGCAATCCGACAGCTCGCGTACGAAATTACCGTTGGACATGTCCAAGCTCAGTTCCTGCGTGCCGATCGCGGCATCTGGGAATGAAATGTGGAAATCAATATAGAAACCATCCGACGGTTCCAGTCGCGCCCAAGCATCACCTTCGCGATACTCAACCGGTTTAAGCACTTCAATCACGCGCACAGGCGCTGTCAGCTCGCGCTGGCCTGCACGGATCAGACCATCCACAAACCTGGCCGAGCTGCCATCCATGATTGGAACTTCGGGGCCGTCGATCTCGATCAAGGCATTGTGAATGCCACAACCGGCCAAGGCCGCCATGATATGTTCGATGGTCTGGACTTCAACACCGGCTTCGTTGCGGATCAATGTGCACAAAGGCGACGGCACACCAGAGGCCCAATGTACGGCAATCATATTGTCGCGATCTTCGATGTCGATGCGTTTGAACCAAATGCCATATTCTGCCGAAGCCGGCTGCACTTTCATGCGCACGGGTCGTCCGGAATGCAATCCGGTGCCGTTGAAATTGACAGTGCTGGCTACAGTGGTTTGCACGTGACGCCTCTTTCTTTGCCTCAGTTCGGTCGCGATGTCTGGCCTATGGCCCGCTCCGCGTTATTGTCTTTTGCGCCCCTTCGGGTGCGCACCAATCGCGTTCGACTGGTGCATTACTGGGTAGTCTTGTCGGGCGTTAATCTCAATTCAAACCTCTGTAACGGTTTGTAACATGTGCCACAGGCTTGGCAAAAATCCGCCTGAGCGCATCAAATTGCGGCCTACCCCACTGTTATTATTCAATATTAATCACCACCTCAGCTTTCATATGCCGCAGTAGCATCACCTCTAAAACGGGCAATCATTCGCTGAGTTTTCCGAATTCAAGGTTAATGGGGCATTCCGTACTTGCGACCGCCCAGAATAACCCGACCTCAATAGAAAAACCGCCGCGCATTTCTGCGCAGCGGTTTGATTTCTTTGAAGTTTATTCCGGCTTAGTTGGCTTGACGACGCAAGAAGGCCGGAATTTCAACTTTTTCCTGCTCAGGATCAGCCGCGGGGGCCTGATGCTGAACGGGCTGTTCGCTGTGTACCGGTGGCTGCGATCGCGCGGTGCTATCAGCAGCGCCCGAACCTGTCATCCGGTTGATCAACGAGTTGATACCGAAACGCGGCTTTTCCTGAGACGCAGGCGCTTCGGCCTGCGGTGCAGGTGCTGCGGGCTGCGCCGGCTGACCAGCACGCGGCTGGTTCTGCACAGCAGCTTGCAGACGCGCCATCGCTTCCGGAGACGGAGTTCCCGGGGTCGGAGCCTTAGGTGCTACGAACTGCGCAACGGCAGGTTCGCTGTCGAAGCGCGGATCAGTGGCCTGCTCATACGCTTCTTCTTCACGCGGCTGATACACCGGAGGAGGAACATCGCCACCTGCCGTTTCAGCAGGGAAGCTGTGATCCATTTCAGGTTCAGCAGCAGGTTGCTCCATCTCGGTAAACAGCGAAGGCTCTTGCGGAGCTTCGGCCACTTCCTCGGTCACAGGCATTGCTGCATCGATTTCAGCTGCTGCTGCGAGTGCGGCAGGCGCTTCGGCTTCCATCTTCTGCTCCACATCATGTGGTGCCTGCAAAGGTTGGGCCAGCGAACGACGCGGCACTGGGACCTCCAATGGAATTTCAGCAGCGTCGATACCTGTGGCGACCACAGAAACGCGCATCCCACCTTCCATACCTTCGTCCAAAGTCGAACCAACGATGATGTTGGCGTCCGGGTCCACTTCTTCGCGGATACGGTTGGCTGCTTCGTCCAGTTCGAACAATGTCAGATCGTAGCCACCGGTGATGTTGATCAACACACCGTTTGCGCCACGCAGGCTGATTTCGTCCAGAAGCGGGTTGGCGATGGCTTTTTCGGCCGCTTGGATCGCGCGATCTTCGCCCGTGCTTTCACCGGTTCCCATCATGGCTTTGCCCATCTCATCCATAACAGCGCGGACATCAGCGAAGTCGAGGTTGATCAGACCGGGGCGAACCATCAGGTCCGTTACGCCCTTAACACCTTGATAAAGAACATCATCTGCCATCGAGAACGCTTCGGTGAACGTTGTCTTTTCGTTGGCCAGACGGAACAGGTTCTGGTTGGGAATAATGATCAGCGTGTCGACCATTTTCTGAAGGGCTTCAACACCGTCTTCGGCTTGACGCATGCGCTTGGCGCCTTCGAACTGGAACGGCTTGGTGACAACACCCACCGTCAAAACACCCAGTTCGCGGGCCGCTTGCGCGATGATCGGGGCTGCACCTGTGCCGGTGCCGCCGCCCATACCGGCGGTGATGAAGCACATATGTGCCCCCGCCAGATGGTCTACGATCTGTTCAATGCTTTCTTCAGCCGCGGCTGCACCGACAGTTGCGCGCGCACCGGCGCCCAAACCTTCGGTTACCTTCACACCCATCTGGATGCGATCTTTGGCGCGCGAGTGCTGCAATGCCTGCGCGTCCGTGTTGGCCACTACAAATTCTACGCCCTCGAGTTCCTTCTCGATCATGTTGTTGACAGCGTTGCCACCAGCACCGCCTACGCCAAACACCGTGATACGAGGTTTCAACTCTTCCTGACCGGGCATGGTAAGGTTCAAAGTCATGATTTTTCCGCCTGTTTAGGTCCTCGCCGCTTCGATGTGCCCCGAAGGCGGCTGCTATGTTTGTTATTCCGACTGAATCGCCGGTAACTGCCTCTTTCATCCATGTTACCTCAAAAATGCATGGGTCGTCACGCCCAAAAGGGGCCTGAAACCGCAAAATATTGAGGAAATGTTGGCTGTTTCAGCAGGATTTCGCCGAAAGCACAGGATATTGTGGTTTCGCGTGATGCTTACCAATTGTCCTTGAACCACTTGAACGCCCGGCGGAAACTGCGTGCCGGGTAGCTTTCTGCCGGCATTTCGAAATCCCACCACTCATCCTGCGGGTGCGCTGCAAATAGGCAAAGCCCAACAGCTGAAGCAAACCCTGCCCCGGTGGCGGCCTGTGGCAAACCCTGAACCCGAAGCGGGCGACCAATGCGGACGTTCTGTCCAAGGATCTTCGGCGCGAGGCTATCCAAGCCTGGGATCTGGCTTCCGCCGCCGGTCAGCACAATGGATTGGCTGGGCAAGTGATCAAACCCAGCAGCATCAAGGCGCATACGGACCTCTTCCAGGATTTCTTCGACGCGCGGACGCATGATGCCAATCAGCTCGGCCCGGCTGACTGTGCGGCGATCATGTTCCCAATCGCCGGTGTCTCCGCCGATCTCGATCATCTCGCGGTCGTCCATTCCGGTGGCAATGACGCCGCCGTAAAAAGTCTTAATCCGCTCCGCCGTGGACAGCGGAACCTGTAGACCTTTTGAGATATCCGATGTCACGTGATCCCCGCCCAACCGCACGCAGTCGGCATAGATCATGTGTTTTTTCATGAAGATAGACAGTCCAGTTGAACCACCACCTAAATCAATACACGCCGCACCAAGCTCTTGCTCGTCTTCGACCAACGCCGAAATCCCCGAGACATAGGCAGAGCTTGCTAGCCCCGCGACCTCAAGATCGCACCGTTTGATACAGTAAAGCAGGTTCTGAATGACGTCGCTGTCGACCGTCAGCACATGCAGGTCAGCGGCCAATCGGTTTCCGATTTGCCCGCGTGGGTCCCCAAGTCCAGAGCGATGATCCAAAGCAAAGTTAACCGGCTGTGCGTGCAGCACCTCGCGGTCATCCCCGATCTCAGGCATGTCACATGCCGCAAGAACACGCGCAACATCATCTTCGGTCACCGCACGACCGTCCAGTTCGACCACGCCGTCCAAACCATAGCTGCGCGGGTTCGCGCCTGAGAAACAGGCGATCACATGATCTACGCGGATGTTGGCCATTTTTTGCGCAGCCTGAACGGCGGTGCGAATGGCGCGCTCGGTCTCGGCCATGGCGTCAATTTCACCAAAGCGTACACCGCGCGAACGGGTGGTGGCCGCGCCAATCACACGAAAGGCGCTTTGCCCCGCCAGCGACCCAACACCGTCGCTATCACGAAACTGATCAGGACCGTCAAACCGCAGGATCAGGCACCCGATTTTGGCACTTCCGATATCCAGAATGGCAATGACACCGCGCTGCATGGCGGCTTCGCGCATGGCACGCATGGCGCGTTGCTGGCTGTAAATATCGGTCATTGGGAAACCTCTTCAATCTGTATTCCACGCAAACGTCGCTGTTCGGTCATGGCGGTTTCGCCAAGACGCAGCGTCGGTCTTAGGGGATTTCTCATATCAATCACGCTCAGGTCGCGACCAAACAGGTCTTGCGCCTGATGCAAGGCAATAACTTGTTCAAGCGCGGCCACAGGGGCTTCGGATGGCAGCAAAATGCGCTGATCGCTTTTCAAGACCAAGTCCCAGCGGCGTTCGCCCACGCGGATCAAACCACGCAAATCACCACGCAACGGACCAGCCGTATTAAGAAGTTCACGCGCCTCGGGAACGGCATCGGACGCCCCTGCCCCAGTAATAAGCGGCAAGTCGGAGCGTGCATTGCGATCCAGCAGGCTGGCAACGCGATGCCCTCCTGCATCCAACATGTCCAAGACACCGTCATGGCGCCAAAGGATCACGGGCTGTCTTTCCGTCAGCGCCACTTCCAGCACGCCACCCGGACGGATACGCAGATCGGCATCTTCGATCACGTCAAGCTTCATGATCTCAGAGCGCATCCGCTCAAGATCCAAATCGAAGCTGGAGATGGGGAAATCAATGGGAAGGATCTGGCGAACCGCGTTATCGACAACCGGCGTTGCGCCTTCGACGGCCATCAGCTTGACCAAAAACTCGGGCCGTTCCTGAACCGATCGCTTCATATTCGTCAGCTTTTCGCCAATCGCGTAGCGGTTGGTCGGGTTCGACAAATACCACCCCGTGGCCATCAGCACTGCAAAAACAGGCACGCCAACACGAAGGAACGCGCGAAACACCGGCGTGAGCCATAAACGATGCGCTTTGTAGGCCAGGCGCGACGGCGCTGGATCGCGGCGCTGTGCATCGGGTTTGTCATGTTGGGAAGAGGTCATCGGTTGCACGACGCGTCCTCCACCATCCAAGCGCAAAACTGGCCAAAGCTATAGCCCAGATGCGCGCCCTGCTCTGGCGCCAATGAGGTCGGCGTCATTCCGGGCTGCGTGTTGGTTTCCAGAATGATCAGACCATCCAGCCCACGCGCCTCGTCCCAGCGGAAATCAGTGCGGCTGACACCGCGGCACCCAAGCGCTTCATGCGCGCGCACGGCATAATCCAGACAGGCGGCTTCGATATCAGCAGGAATGTCAGCGGGGATCACATGGCGCGATCCGCCTTCTGCGTATTTCGCGTCGTAGTCATACCAACCATCCGTAATGATGTCGGTGACGCCGAGCGCCCGATCGCCCATCACCGTGGTCGTCAACTCGCGCCCCGGGGCATAGGTTTCCACCATCACTGTGTCGGGCATGGTTGCGTCAAGCTTCGGCGGCGTGTTCGCCCCATCGCAGACGATGTAAATCCCGACCGAGCTGCCTTCGTTATAGGGCTTCACCACGTAAGGTGGCTCCATCACATGACGGGCCTGAACCTCGTCCTTGTCGGCCAGAACGCTGGCAACCACGGGAAGCCCGGCGGCACGGAACGTGTCCTTTGCCCGCTCTTTGTCCATCGCAAGGGATGAGGCCAGAACGCCGGAATGTGTGTAGGGAAGTTGCAGCCACTCAAGCAGACCTTGAACGCAACCATCTTCGCCCCAGCGTCCGTGCAATGCGTTAAACACAACATCAGGGGCTTCAGCTTTCAAACGCTCTGCCAGATCGGGGCCCGCGTCGATTTTAACGACCTCAAAACCTTCATCGGCCAAGGCCTTCGCGCATTCCTCACCCGAACTCAGCGAGACATCACGCTCAGCCGAGGGGCCACCCATTAATACAACTACTTTGCTGACGGACTGCTCCGACATGCCTGCACTGCCTCATACCCGATCGCAACGCGACCAAAATGCCTTGCCGTTTCCGGCGTTAATCCGTGTAACCACGGTTTTATGTCATGAGGCGTACCGCCCCGAACCGATCATCTGCGCAGTTCTCTGCGTCTAGTTTTCGGCTATCAGGGCCTGCCCGACCCCTCAATCTCCGGCCTTTTTGGCCGTGTCTTTTGCGATGTTGCGCCCGGCTTATTCTGCCGCCGGTTCGCCTACGCGCTTAATTTCCCATACTAGCTCTATGCCGCTGTGTTCGTAAACCTTTTTTCTGACCTCTTCGCCCAATCCTTCAAGGTCCGCAGCACTGGCCCCGCCGGTGTTGGTCAGAAAGTTCGAATGCATCTGGTTCATCTGCGCCCCACCCCGTGTGGCACCACGCATTCCGGCCTCGTCAATGACCTTCCACGCTTTCAATTCGTGACTGTCATCCGCGCGTCCGGTTGAGCTGAAACCTGCTGGATTGCGAAAGGTCGACCCCGCCGTGCGGTCTTTTGTCGGTTGCGTCTCGTCACGTTTGGCCAGCTGCGCCTCCATCCGGTCGGTCAGCTCATCCGGATCACCTGACGGACCTTTCAGAACGGCGCTTGTCAGAACCCAGCCGTCAGGCAGATCGCTTTGCCGATACTGAAAGTTTAGATCATCTTCGGTTAGCGTCACGCGTTCGCCCGTCCGAGTAAGCGCCGTGGCAGACACAAAAACATCAGCAATATAAGCGCCATAGCAGCCAGCATTCATGCAAACCGCACCCCCAATCGCACCCGGAATGGTACGCAAAAAGGTCAGATCCACACCTTCAGATGCGGCCTTCTTGGCCACCTGAGCATCCAGCGCAGCAACTCCGGCAGTGACGGTCTGCCCGTCAATTTCGACCCCATTGAACCCACGCCCCATACGGATCACAACACCCCGGATGCCGCCGTCGCGCACGATCAGGTTCGATCCAACGCCCATAGGAAACACCGGAATATCCGCATCCAGCTGAGACAAGAACTGCGCCAGATCATCTTCGTCCGCTGGCATGAAAAGCCAATCTGCGGGGCCGCCCACACGTAACCATGTCAGCCCTGAAAGATCTTTATCGGCCATCAGGCTGCCGCGAATATCTATCTGGTCAGGACGCGCCATGGGGTTACCTCTTCTTTAGCCAGCGGGTCAGGTAAATCACTGGCCAACGCAGGATCGACATCGCACCTAGCAAAACCAAAAGCCCAACCCATGGGCCATTCTCGTAAATCACGTAACCCAATAGCGGAATGCCCACGGCAATCAAGACGTAAGCCACCCGCCAATGGTGATCGCGCGAAGGGGTCAGCGCGATAATCTGCGCGGTTATGATCCACAGACAGGCAAGGATAAGCGACAGCGTCATACCCGCCCTACCGCCTTACGCGCCAAATACCACAGGGGGCGTCGGAACATGGACAGGAACGCTGCCAATCCAACGGCGGCCCAGAGCCAACCGTTGGTCGCCCCAATCCAGACAATCAGAATGGGCGCTGAAATAAGCAGGACGATCCCCGGCGGGAACTGCATCCGCATTGGCAACAAGGCGACAAGCGTCGCCGCGATGACCCACAGGGCCGCTACAATCAAAGGTGTATTCAATTCATGACCCCTGTCATGAATGAGGCCGCAAGCGCCAAAACTGCGCCAATGAGCCCAAGCCATGGCACCCAAACCGCAGTGCGAAATGGCGCGTCCGGTGATTTCCGTTTCAACGCGATCAACGCGATGTTGACCACAGCAAAAACAATCAAAAGAACGGTTGAGGTCACGGTGGCCAATTCAGATACTGGCAACATCAAAGCCGCCGATATCACCCCGACCCCCAATAGAAGTGTCGCAAGAACGGGCGTCCCAAAACGGGGATGCGCGCGATAGAAAACAGACAAGAACTTGTCTCTTCGCCCAAGGCCAAACAGCACCCGCGCGGCCATCACGATCTGCGCGAGTACTCCATTCAGCGCTGCCACAACTGCGATGGCACCAAGCACCACAGGCGACATCGTGAAGCTGCTTTCCCACACAAGCACCAGCGGGCGATCCGAACTGGCAAGCGCATCAACCGGCACAGACCGTACAGCCGCGAACGACACCAGCGCATAGAGTAATGTGGTGACGACCAGCGCGATCAGAATGGCACGGGGAACGACATAGGTTGGGTTCTTCGCCTCTTCCGCCATGTTCACCATGTCTTCGAACCCAATGAAGGCGAAGAAGGCCAGCGCGGCGGCCCCAGCAACGCCAGGCCAGTAAATCTCGGGCAGCTCGACGAATTGCGCCACCGGGTCTGCGGTGAATCCAGCATAAATGACAGCGATCAGCCCCAGCACCTCGATCACCGTGAAAAGCGCTGCAAGCGACAAGCTTTCTAAGACACCGATCAGCGCGACAAGGGTCAGTGCGGCCCCAATGCCAATGATGGCCCATTCACTGGGAATGTCGACCAGGGCGGTCAGATACCCGACCCCTCCCCTCAGGACCGCTGCGGCGGATACCGTTCCAGCGACCACAATGGCCAGACCGATCAGCACGGCCAGAAGGTGGCTGTTCAGCCCCTTTTCAACATACGCGGCTTCACCCGAGGCTTCGGGAATACGCGAGCTAAGCTCTGCGTAGCTCAGCGCAGACGGTGCCGCGATCAGCCCTGCAAGTAAGAAGGCCAATGGCGCCCAGACACCTGCCTCGGCCGCGACAGCGCCGACAAGCACATAAATCCCAGCCCCGACCATGACGCCAACGCCATACATGGTCAAAAGACCAAGACCGAGATTTCGTTTAAGTGGGGCGGGTTTCATGGTGTTACCTCAAGCCAACTTGGCGCGCGTTAGCTGCAGATCACCATGGATCACCAAGCGGTTCAAGCGCGCCGTCGCGTGAGGCGCGATTATCCCAATCGCTCTGGCAAGTTGTTCGCCCATGCGCTGATCGTACCTGCGCCTAAGCAAACCACCATGTCGCCCGGTTCTGCGTGTTCCTTGACCAGAGCCGTCAATGCGTCTTCGTTTTCGATGGCCATTGCGTGACGATGGCCGTGACGGACTAGTCCTGCCACCAGATCATCGCGCGACGCGCCTTCGATCGGGTCCTCACCAGCGGCGAAAACATCCGCGATGCCGACCACGTCAGCCTCGTTAAAACAAGCGCAGAAATCTTCAAACAGATCATGTAGGCGCGAGAAGCGGTGGGGTTGGTGCACGGCGATCACACGACCCTCGGTCGCCTGCCGCGCGGCTTTCAGGACCGCTGCGATTTCAACTGGATGGTGGCCGTAATCGTCAATGATGGTGACGCCGTTTACTTCGCCCACTTTGGTGAAGCGACGGTTTACGCCGCCGAAACTGGCAAGTGCGGTCCGGATCTCATCACGCTTCATTCCCAGTTGGCGCGACACGGCCACGGCAGACAGCGCGTTCGAGACGTTGTGATCCCCCGGCATCGGCAGCGTGCAGCCATCAATGCGCGTGCCTTCGTGGTTCAGTTCGATGTCGAAATGCGCCACGCCGGCCTTGTAGGTCAGGTTCACGGCGCGCACATCTGCTTGCGCGTTAAAGCCATAGGTGACGACGCGACGGTCGGTCACTTTGCCCACAAGCGCCTGCACTTCCGGATGATCTGTGCAACAGACGGCCAGACCGTAAAACGGGATGTTCGATACGAAATCGAGGAAACCTTGGCGTAGCGTATCGAAGTCGCCCCAGTGCTCCATATGCTCGGGGTCGATATTGGTGACAATGGCAATCGTAGCGGGCAGACGGTTGAAGGTGCCGTCGCTTTCGTCCGCTTCCACAACCATCCATTCGCCCTGCCCCATGCGGGCGTTCGAGCCATAAGCGTGGATGATACCGCCGTTGATCACGGTGGGGTCAATGCCCCCCTTAACCAGCAGTTCTGCGACCATCGTGGTGGTGGTGGTTTTGCCATGCGTGCCCGCAACGGCGATGTTGGATTTCAGGCGCATCAGTTCAGCCAGCATCTCGGCCCGGCGCACCACGGGAAGCCCTTGGGCACGCGCGGCGTCCAGTTCGGGATTACCCGGCTTGATGGCGGAAGAAATCACAACAACTTCAGCGTTTTCAAGGTTTTCGGCCCGCTGACCCACAAAGATCTCGGCCCCCAGATCTTTCAGGCGATCCGTGATCTTGGTTTCTTTCAGATCAGAACCCTGCACCAGATAGCCATGGTTCAGCAGCACTTCGGCGATGCCCGACATGCCAATACCACCAATGCCCACGAAGTGAATTCTGCCCATTTCCGTAGGAAGCTTGGTAGCTGCTGCGTTCATCTTAGTACCTTTCAAATTCATCCCCGTTTGGCACGGGGTAACTATTAACCTTGCGCGGCCAAATCCTCGACCAATGCCACAAGCGCGTCCGTTGCATCCGGGCGGCCATGTGAAATCGCTGCGCGCGCCATCTGTTCGGCCCCGTCGGAGTTTTCAAGAACCAGTGCCACCTGCTCTGCCAGACTTTCAGCATTCAACATGCTTTCTGGCAGCAAAATCGCAGCGCCTGCATCCACCAACCCACGCGCGTTGGCGGATTGGTGATCATCCGTCGCAGTCGGCAGTGGGATCAGGATCGACGGGCGCCCAATGACCGAGATATCGGCAACTGACGATGCCCCCGCCCTGCTGATCACCAGCTGAGCTTCGGACATCCGCCGTGGGATATCGGTAAAGAAGCTTTGCACATCCGCGCGGATGCCATGTTCGTGGTAATAAGCGCTGACCCGGTCCATATCCTCGTCCCGTGCCTGATGGCTGACCGAGATATGACGGCGAAGCGTGTCGGGCAGGCTGGCAAGTGCTGCCGGCACGTAATCAGAAAGTGCCCGCGCGCCCTGCGATCCACCGATGACAAGAACCGACATTGGATAATCGCCCGGCGCGATATAGCCAGCGCCCTGTCTGGCCATGACTTCGCTACGAACCGGATTGCCGGTGTAAACACCTTCCACACCTTGCGGAAGGTCCGTGGGCCAAGTGCCACAGGCAACGCGGTTAACGCGGGTTGAGAAAAGGGTGTTCACCCGACCCAGAACACCGTTTTGTTCATGAATCATACGCGGCAAGCCCAGAAGCTTTGCCGCACCAAGCGCGGGGATCGTTGGATACCCGCCAAACCCCACAACGGCATTGGGTCGGTCGCGGCGCATTTTCCAAACAGCGCCGACAACTCCGCCCACAATTCGAAATGGCACCAAGGCCTTGGCCAAGATCCCACCGCGCTGGAATGTGGCCGAGCTTACCTGCTCGATCTCGACAACATGTGGAAAGCCACCTGTATAGCGCGCACCACGCGCGTCCGTTGACAGCTTAACGCGCCAGCCTTTGCGCAACATCGCCTCGGCCAACGCTTGCGCGGGAAACATGTGGCCGCCGGTCCCACCGGCAGCAATCACAAGAAGCGGTTGTTCTGTTGTCATCTGCCTTGCCTATTTGCAAATACGTCCTGCATCCGGCCCTGCGGCCGCGTGCGGGTAAAGGCCAAAAGCATGCCAAGCGCAATACCCCCGGCGATCAAAGACGAGCCGCCATAGCTGACAAAGGGCAAGGTCATGCCTTTCGCGGGCAGCAGGCGCACTGCTACACCCATATTGATCAACGCCTGCACGCCGAACATGGCGGCCAGACCAGAGCCTGCCAGCCGAATAAACGTGTTCCGCTCGCGGATCAGGCGCAGAAAGCTGCGCACCACGATGGTTGCGTAAAGCGCGATGATGATAAGGACCAGAAGCAGACCATATTCTTCGGCGGCGACCGCAATAATGAAATCCGTGTGCGCATCTGGCAGGGACCATTTCACTTGTCCCTCGCCCACGCCCACACCAAAGAACCCGCCCTCACGGATTGCGTTTGTGGCATATCCAAGCTGGGTTGTTGGGTCGACCTCGGGGTTCAGGAACCCGTCAATCCGTCGCGCGAAGTGTTGGGAATTGTGATAGGCAAACGTGCCGCCCAGAACGACCAATCCAGCCGCGCCTACAAGCAACAGGATCGGAGCGCCTGCCAAGAAATACATGACACCCCAGCCAAATAAGATCAGCGCCGACTGTCCGAAATCCGGCTGCATAGCCAGAAACATAACAATTACGGTGACCAGTCCCGCGGACATTGCACGTCCGGGCGGGCCGTTAATTTCCTGACTGGCAGCCAACAACCACGCAGACACAACGACAAAACCGGGCTTCAAAAACTCAGACGGCTGCAGCGAGGCGAAGCCAAGCGAATACCAGCGCGTGGCCCCTTTACCGAAATCAGTGCCCAACACCGGCAGAAGCATCACAGCCACCATCGCCACAATAAATCCAAGCACGCCCAGACGGCGCACCATCTGCGGGGTCATCATGGTGAAGACAAACATGGTGATCAGCGCGGCGACGCCGAAAATCAGCTGACGCTCGACATAATGGAAATATCCAAGCCCGTTTCGTTCCGCCAGCGGCGGTGAGGCGGCGAGCCCCAACAAAATACCAATGCCAAAAAGGATCAGGATGCACGAGACCGACCACTTGTCGATTGTGCGCCACCAACGGGGAAGAATGGGATCGCCGCTTTGTGCGGGGATCGCGCCATACACCATCTCAGTCATGAATAACCGCCTGCAATTTTCTGTACCGCTCGTAAAAACCGGCCCATCCCTTTGCGGGTTATTGGTGCCGGCGCCTGTGTGCCCGTCTTACGCGAAGCATTGAGGTAAGGATAGTTGGGTTTTCCCCACATTTCCAGTGATTTTACGTCTGCTTTTCAGCTTTTCGGCAATCACCCGCTTGGCGCTTGCACCGCACGCGCCTTAGAGCTGAGCTTGCCCAAGCGACCTTCGCGCCAAATGATCACCATTCCCGCTGTGATGACGATGGCTGCACCGATCACTGTTTGCACCGTCGGCAAGTCGCCAAAGAACAGATATCCAAACGCCAAAGCAAAGATCATCGAGGAGTAATCGAAGGGGGCAATCGTTGACGCTTCGGCGTGGGTATAGGCGGTGGTCAGCATAAGCTGCCCGACCCCTCCGGCCAGCCCTGCCCCCAGAAGCAAAAGGAACTCTGTCCGTGTGGGCATAATCCAGCCAAACGGGATCGACAGAAGCGACAGCGTGATCGCGGTCAGGGACGCGTAAATCACCACGGTCGAGGGCGGATCCATCCCTACCAGCTTGCGCACCAGGATCTTCGCAACCGCAACAAAACAAGCCGCACACAGCGCCAGCATTGCCCCAAAGGCTTTCAGATCATCACCGGCGCCCCAACCTGACAGCTGCGGCCACATGATGATCATCACCCCCACCAGTCCGGCCAGCACCGCCGACACGCGCACCAAACGCACCTGTTCGCCCAGAAATATCACAGCCAGCACGACTGTGATGATGGGCGAGGCATAGAAAATGGCCGTTACATCCGGCAATGTCAGATAACCGACTGCCGTGAAATTCAACCCCATCGCCATCACGCCAACGGTGCCTCGGCTGACATGCGCCAAAGGTTGGCGGGTGCGCAGTGCAGAATCCAACCGGCCCTCGTAGGCGAGCCATGCGAAGATCACGGGCAGCGCAAAGATCGAGCGGAAAAAGACGATCTCACCCGGTGGAATGCCGATGGTCACCGCTTTCACCATGGCCTGCATGGACATGAAAAAGCAGACCGATCCGAGCTTCAGAAAGATGCCACGACTTGGGTTCATAGCTTCGCATACCCCCTTGTCGGGACCGTGAAAAGCGAAACCGACGCGATCACGGAACTGGGACAAATCACCATCGTCACGATGATGTAGGTTGATGCATCCCCCCCAGGAGGATACCGTCTGCATATGGAAAAACCACATGCCCACACCAGTCACCCTAAGATCATAGCCCGGCTGAAACGTGCAGACGGACATCTTCAATCGGTGATCGAGATGATTGAACAAGGCCGACCTTGTGTTGATCTGGCCCAGCAATTGCAGGCCGTAGAAAGCGCCATTCGCAACGCGAAACAGGCCTTGATCCATGACCATCTGGATCATTGCCTTGGCGACGAAACCTCGCCCGCGGTAGCCGAGCTTAAATCCATCACGCGATATCTATGAGCCGCCATGTTTGAAGTTCTAAGAAACCGCGTCTATCGCAATTTGTTTCTGGCGCAGGTCGTGTCCCTGCTTGGCACCGGGCTTTCAACAGTGGCGCTTGGCCTTTTGGCCTATGATCTTGCAGGCGCAAATGCCGCGATCATTCTTGGAACGATCTTCACGATTAAAATGATTGCCTATGTTGGGTTGGCACCGATTGCGGGTGCGCTTGCCGACCGGATGAACCGGCGCGCCTTGCTTGTGGCCCTTAATCTCGTGCGCGCGGCCGTTGTGTTATGCCTGCCCTTCGTAACCGAAATCTGGCAGGTCTATGTGCTGGTTTTTCTGCTTCAGTCCGCATCGGCAGCCTTTACACCGACATTTCAAGCGACCATTCCAGATGTTTTGCCGGACGAGGCCGAGTATACCAAGGCCCTGTCGCTGTCGCGATTGGCCTATGATTTAGAGAACATCCTTTCGCCAACCCTTGCCGCCTTGCTGTTAACAGTGATGAGCTTCAGCAACCTGTTTCTTGGCACTGTGCTGGGCTTCGCAATATCTGCGCTGTTGATCGTTCTTGTCCGTTTGCCTGACCCAAAGCCTTCCGCCCCGCATGGGTTTTATGAACGCACCACACGCGGCATCCGCATCTATCTGGCGACCCCACGCCTGCGCGGGCTTTTGGGTTTGAGCCTTGCTGTGTCCAGCGCTGGGGCCATGGTTCTGGTCAACTCGGTGGTTTTGGTGCGCAGCCAGCTTGGCTTGGATGAAGCAGCCCTTGCATGGAGCATGTTTGCATTTGGACTGGGCAGCATGATCGCCGCCTTCATTCTACCCAAAGCGCTGAATAAATGGGCCGAGCGTCCGCTGATGCTGACAGGAGCAAGTCTGATGGTTCTGGCCCTGTTCGGGTTCAGTGCAGTGATCAGCATTTGGGGGCTCAGCTGGCGATCTATGTTGATTGCGTGGGCAGTCATTGGCCTGGGCTATTCAACAGTCCTGACGCCGTCCGGGCGGCTGTTGGCTCGTTCGGCCCATACCGAAGATCGTCCAGCCATATTTGCAGCCCAGTTCGCGTTGTCCCATGCCTGTTGGCTTATTACCTACCCGCTGTCGGGATGGCTAATGACCGGACTGGGACCCGTCCCAACCCTGTTCATACTCGCGGCTTTGGCGTTCACTGGAATCACGTTCGCGCGTCGGGTCTGGCCGTCAGACGATCCGGTCGTGATCACGCATACCCACGACAATCTGCCATTGGACCATCCCCATCTGAAAGGCCATCGCAAGCACACCCATGCTTTGATCATCGATGATGTGCACCCTCAGTGGGGCTCGCATTTCTGACACAAGACAAAGCCACTGGGGTCTGATGAACCCACACACCGGATCAAACGAAAAAACGCCCCCGAAACCGGGGGCGTTTTCATTTCGAAGCTTGCTCTGCGCTTAGTTGATCAGCGTCAGAAGCGTGTCCAGCGACTGCTTGGCATCACCGTAGAACATGCGCGTGTTCTCTTTGAAGAACAGCGGGTTCTCGATGCCCGAATAGCCGGTACCCTGACCACGTTTCGACACGAAGACCTGCTTGGCTTTCCAGCATTCCAGAACCGGCATACCGGCGATGGGGCTGTTGGGGTCTTCTTGCGCAGCTGGGTTCACGATGTCGTTCGAGCCGATGACGATGGCGACATCCGTTTCCGGGAAGTCGTCATTGATCTCATCCATCTCAAGCACGATGTCGTAAGGCACTTTGGCTTCCGCCAAGAGCACGTTCATGTGACCGGGCAGACGACCCGCGACCGGGTGGATCGCAAAGCGCACGTTCTTGCCTTTGGCACGCAAACGGCGTGTCAGCTCGGCCACGTTTTGCTGGGCTTGCGCCACAGCCATACCATAGCCGGGGATGATCACAACGCTGTCTGCATCATCCAACGCAGCGGCAACACCATCGGCGTCGATGGCGATTTGCTCGCCTTCGATTTCCATGGCCGGACCATCAGAACCACCACCAAAGCCACCAAGGATAACGCTGACGAACGAACGGTTCATCGCCTTACACATGATGTAGCTGAGGATCGCACCAGACGAGCCAACCAGCGCACCCACAACGATCAGAAGGTCGTTGCCGAGCGAGAAGCCGATGGCCGCAGCAGCCCAACCTGAATAGCTGTTCAGCATCGACACAACGACAGGCATGTCTGCGCCGCCAATGCCCATGATCAGGTGATACCCGATGAAGAGCGCCGCAATGGTCAGGATCATCAGCGGCAGGAATGCTGCCGTGTTCAGATACCAGATCAGGCAGATGACCGAGAGTGCCGCAGCACCCGCATTCAGCATGTGACCGCCGGGCAGCTTTTCAGCCGACGAGGTCACTTTGCCCGACAGTTTGCCATAGGCGATGACCGAACCCGTGAAGGTTACGGCACCGATCCAGACACCCAGCGACAGTTCAACCAACAGGATGCTGATCTCAACTGCGGATTTCTTGGCGATCAGCTTGCCAAAGGCACCAAGCTCTTTGACAGCATCGCCGCCAGCGGCCAAGGCCTCGGCCGCGTTGCCGATTTCGAAATGCGCGTTGAAGCCCACGAAGACAGCGGCCAGGCCGACCAGCGCGTGCATGCCAGCCACAAGCTCTGGCATCTGTGTCATCTCGACCTTCGATGCCAACTGGTAACCAATGAAGCCACCCGCAGCGATCAGCGGGATCGACAACAGCCACAGGCCCGAACCGGGGCCGATCAGGGTTGCGGCAACCGCCAGACCCATGCCGACGATGCCATACCATACAGCGCGTTTCGCGCTTTCCTGTCCCGACAAACCGCCAAGAGAGAGGATGAAAAGAACTGCTGCAACAACATATGCAGCTGTGGTGAAACCAAATTCCATGATCCCTACCCCCTTAAGATTTCTGGAACATGGCAAGCATGCGCCGTGTTACAAGAAAGCCACCGAAGATGTTGATCCCGGCCATAAAGACCGAGGCCGCGGCCAGAAGGATAACGAGGAAGCTCCCCGATCCGATCTGCATAAGCGCGCCCAGAATAATGATCGACGAAATGGCGTTGGTGACAGCCATCAGCGGTGTGTGAAGTGAATGCGAGACGTTCCAGATCACCTGGAAGCCTACGAATACAGCCAAGACGAACACGATGAAGTGCTGCATGAAGCTGGCTGGTGCATAAAGTCCCAGCAGCAACATCAGTGCTCCACCGACTGCCAGCAGTGTAACCTGCTGTTTGGTCTGCGCTTTGAACGCGGCCACCTCGGCGGCGCGTTTTTCTTCCGGCGTCAGTTCCGGCACCACTTCCTTGGGTTTGGCTGCAATCGCCTGCACCTTCGGGGGTGGCGGTGGGAACGTAATCTCGCCCTGATGGGTCACGGTCGCGCCACGGATCACATCATCTTCCATGTCGTGATTGACCTTGCCGTCCTTCTCGGGCGTCAGGTCAGAGATCATGTGACGGATGTTGTTGGCGTAAAGCGATGACGCTTGCGAGGCCATGCGCGACGGGAAGTCGGTGTAGCCGATGATGGTCACGCCATTGTCGGTCACGATCTTCTCGTCTGGAACTGTACCTTCGGCGTTGCCGCCACGCTCTGCCGCCAAGTCAACGATGACCGAGCCCGGTTTCATCGCCTTGATCATATCCTCAAGCCACAGCTTCGGGGCTGGACGGTTGGGGATCAGGGCCGTGGTGATGACGATGTCGACCTCAGGAGCCAATTCGCGGAACTTTGCCAGCTGGGCTTCGCGGAACTCAGGTGAAGACACGGCAGCGTAGCCACCTGTCGCCGCGCCGTCTTGCTGTTCTTCCTCAAAGTCGAGGTAAACAAACTCGGCGCCCATGGATTCAACTTGCTCTGCCACTTCGGGGCGCACGTCGAATGCATAGGTGACAGCGCCCAAGGATGTGGACGTCCCGATGGCAGCCAGACCAGCCACACCTGCACCAACAACCAGAACTTTCGCAGGGGGGACTTTGCCCGCCGCGGTGATCTGACCGGTGAAGAAACGACCGAAGTTGTTGCCCGCCTCAATAACCGCGCGATAACCCGCGATGTTCGCCATTGATGACAGAGCGTCCATCTTCTGCGCACGCGAAATACGCGGCACCATTTCCATGGCGATGACGTTGGCACCTGAGGCTTTCGCCTTCTCCATGCCGTCTTCGTTGCCGCCTGGATTGAAGAAACTGATCAGGGTTTTGTCCGCAGACAAACGCTTCAGCTCTGTATTGTTTGGCTCGCGCACTTTGGCGATGATGTCAGCCGCTTTCCAAAGCGCGGCGGCGGTCTTTACGACCTCAACACCTGCTTCTTTATAAACCGCGTCCGAGAAGCCGGCATTTAAGCCTGCCTTGGTCTCGATCACGCAGTCATAGCCCAGCTTTTGCAGCATCTTGGCGCTTTCCGGGGTCATTGCGACCCGGTTCTCGCCCTCGAAAACTTCCTTGGGTACACCGATTTTCACAGTCTCTTCCTTCTCCCGTCGTGTGCCGAACGAGGGGTTTCCCCCTCGGCCCCGGCGGCTTCATGGCGCATTCTATACGCATCCACTGCGCAAGAAGCTATCGTTTCGACGCCTGCTGCGACAATTTTATTTCAATACGCGACAGCAGGTCGCGGTTCAATGCCGCTTTGCAGCAAATTATAGCCAACGACGCACCGTCGCGGCCCAATTTTTAAACTCGTCACCAAACAGTCTGGTCAGCCCGGCCTCTTCTCCGATGATGAACCGAGCTGTGATGATTCTTGTAAACAAGGGAACCAAAATCAACGCCGGGAGTACATCCCAACGCAGGATCAGCCCCGCTAAAATCAACGCGTCCCCCAAGTAAATGGGGTTGCGGGAAAAGCGATAGATACCTGTCTGCAGGAAAGATGTCGGGATCTGGCGCGGAATTATCGTTGTGCGTGCGGATAGAAATTCCCACATGGCCAAGCCCATCGCGCCCAGACCCAAGCCAATCAAACCGTTTCCAAGCCAATAGGACCCGTTCCAGCCCAACCCAAGACCGGGAAGCCAACGATCCAGACCGAAAGCGATCGCAGCCAAGGCGATCAACCATACAGGTGGCATATCAAGAAGTCTGAGCAGTTTGGCCATGGTTCCCAAACAAAAAGGCAGCATTGCTGTCCTTGTAACAATTCGTCAGGTTTATGCAATGTCCGACATCATCAAATCGAAATGCGACACTCCTTTAAGGCGCTGTCCCTTAGTGCGCGGGTTTGATGAATGTGCCATTGCGCAGATCGCTCATGGCCTGCTGCAGCTCGTCTTTGGTGTTCATGACGATGGGGCCGTGCCAGGCCACGGGCTCGCGGATTGGGGCACCGGCAACCAGTAAAAAGCGCAGCCCCTCGGGACCGGCTTGCACGCGCACCTCGTCGCCCGCACCAAAGCGGATCACAGTGCGGTTGCCCGAAAGATCGCGGATGTTGACCTCCTGCCCTGCTACTTCCTTTTCTAACAACACGCCTTGCGGCGGCGCTGCATGGGCAAAAGCCGCTGCCCCTTCAAAGACGTAAGCAAAGGCCTGACGGCGGGTGTCTACGGGAAAGGTTTTGGTCACACCCGCTGGCACGCTGATATCCAGATACAATGGATCGGCAGCAATCCCATCTACCGGGCCAGAGCGACCCCAGAAATCACCCACAATCACGCGGACCTTGGTGCCGTCATCTTCCTCAATCACCGGGATCTTCGACCGCTGGCACATCCTGATAGTTCGGCGCGGTCATCTTAAGGTCGCGCGGCAGATTGGCCCAAAGTTGAAACCCGTGCATTTGCCCGCGTTTGTTCGCGATCGGCATTTCTTGGTGCATGATGCCAGAGCCCGCAGTCATCCACTGAATGTCGCCCGCCCCAAGAACACCTTTGTTGCCCAGGCTGTCCTCGTGCTCGATATCCCCAGCAAGAACGTACGTGATGGTTTCGATCCCACGATGTGGGTGCCAAGGAAAACCCTTGTCCGACAAGCGCGGATCATCATTGCGAAAGTCATCAAACAGCAGAAAGGGATCATAAGCCTCGGGTTCTTGAAACCCAAAGGCACGGTGCAGATGCACCCCTGCCCCTTCCAACGTTGGCTGAGACTGGCTGGCGGAGAGTACGGGCCGAATGGACATAAGATCCTCACTTCCTTGGTCATCTTGAATGAAAGGAAGTTAGTTGTCCGCGCACAAACGCGCAACTTGCACAAGTGAACACAGGTTCGTTCAGATTTGCACAGAAAGCGGCCCTAAACTCATACCGGCTGTGACAAATGACTATGGTCGTTACGAGTTTGTAGGGACCGGACACGTGACGGACCCAATGCGCAGGCACAGCGTGTCATATTCACGAGGACTGGTCACCGTAACATTGGTAAATACAGGTGAATGAATTCCCGTCCACCGGCCAGCAAATGTGGGCCGGAACTTGGCTGAAGTCTCAACCACAATCAGATGCTCACCACGATACATCTTGGGAATGTAGGAGGAGAGTTGGTCGCGCATTCTCGCTGTATTGTGCGGCCGAACACCATTACTTGCCCTAGAGTTCCAAACAAGATTTCCATCTTGTGGAACGTGAATACGCCGAGGAATGAGGTTGTTACACTTATTCGCTGTCCGTTTGCATTCAACCACGGTCACTCTAACCCAGCTGTCGTCAGCGGTGCGTGTCATGTATTCGAACAACTCATCCAAACCAGCCACAATACTGTCATCATAAGCATGGGTGCGCGACAAGTAATCTGCGACCGCATAATTGGCCTTCAACGCCAGACTTTGATGGCGATAGCCTTCAAAAAATGCATAGGTCGCCTGAAGGCCAACAAGCAATATCGGAAGGATGATAAGACTTTCCATAGTCACCGTTCCGGAATCAGAGCGCACAAAGTCGGCCATACGTTGTCCGACGCGCTGCAACAAATCATTGCTCAAATTGCCCTGAGGAGTACTCATCATTTTTGTCCCTATCATGGCTCGTTCACATAGGTGGTAACCGCAGACAGCGCGATTTCGCCGTTAGAATCACGCGGCAAACCCATCACAAAAGGCGTAGTTGCGAAGAAAGGCCGCTTTAGCCAGCAAATCCGCAAAAGCATCAAGTCGCCTCCACCACCAGATCCAAAGGCTGGAGGAACTTGCATGGGATCATTTCTGTCAATGCAACTCATCTGCCCTCTTGGAAGGTTCCATGAATTCTGATCGACCAAGGTCAGCTCAACCATCAAATCTTCTTCGCAATTTTTTGCTAAAAGCGTTTTTTCGCAAACCTAAGTCTTAAACTCAGCAGTGTTTTGTGGGCGCCTAATGCCCAAACGAAGTTCTCGTACTGTCAAGTCTACGGCGCGCTCCAAAACAACTGAACGCAGGCTATAATAGCTTAACTCGAACGAGGTCATAAACAGAGTGATAAACAAAGGGAACCACATGACAAACTCAATCGTTGAGGTGCCACACTGATCCCGCCACCAAGTTTGGCGCATCTTACGGCGTTTGCTTATGGAATTTCCCGATATCACTTTCTGTGCCTCTTAAACTTAAACTCTTAAAGCTAGCGTGACCAAGATTTCTGACTTGGTCGAACCAGTGGCGTTTAGTGCGTCAACCTTAGTTTGTTGATGTCCTCTGCAATCTTGTTGAACACGGTCGACAGATCTAGAGTTGCACTTACCGCATAGTGCTGTCGTTCGCCGTTGATATCGGAAGCACAATCGAACATCACATCACTCGTTGCGCCCCCAGTTTGCATTTCGATTGCATAGATTTTCATGCCAGCGCCTTTCGCCGCATCGCACTGATCAATCAGAAGTTGGTCAACGTTCATCCAATTATCGCCAACAGCTTTGTTCGGAAATCCATCCGCCAGGTAACGATCGTCAGCCGCGTTGGAGAGGAAAACACCACCAGTACTTCTTCCCGGAGTTCCGATCTCGTTTCCGATATGCGGGAAACTATCAAAGATCCGCCAGGAATACCCGCTCTGCCAGAACTCTTTCCAATCGAGACGTTTGGTATACGAGGTTACAAAGCTTTCCGATGGGGGTGTAGGTGTACAAACTTCACCATGACCATCATTATTGATATCGAAACAATCGTTGGCACCCTCATGCCCGAACGGGCGGGTCTGCCATAGGCCATAGGGCGTTGTACGTCCATTGTTGTTGGTGTTCTTGGGATTAAACCAATACCACCGGTCATCCGCCAAGTTTTCTGGTGTGTCGCGGTCATCGAGGATCGACATAACGTCGGTCTCCGAATTGTACCAAATCGGTGATGCGCCCGTACGGAAATTGTCTTTCAGCGTTGCGTTACTCGAGTTAATTCCATCTGTCATCAGCACGATGAATTTGGTCGATGCTGTTGAGGCCGGATTGTAAGGACGCCCAAGAAAGTTGGAATGCACCAAATTATCATCTGTGATCAGTGAATTGATCGCAGGTTCTGCATCATGATGCAGCAGCGCCGTGCCCCACTTCATACCCACATGAATTGCAGTACCGCCCAACCCTTGCAGATCGTCAATCTCGTCCGCCAAGTCTTCTGGCGAGTTTTCAAACGGTACAATCTCACGCCACGGTGCTGTAAAGCAGCTCCAGTAGGTTTCGTACCACTGCGCGCTGGCAGGATCAGGCTCTACCCAACCACTGTTGCTAAACCAATAGCGATTATTAAGATACCGCTGACCCCCACCTACATACTGGGCAGTTTGATGAATGGTGCTTGTCGTCGAAATGCCAACATCATCGAACTCGTCCGCTCCGAAAGTGACACAGGATGACTTATCATGCGTGTCAGTTACCGTGAACTTGCTAAGCAGATTTGACCCGACCGAAACCTGAGACGAATAAGGGACAAGCGTTATCGATGTTTTGTTGGATTGAACCGGACATGTGCTCCAATCCGCTGGCGAACTTGAATCATTCGGGTTGCAAAGCAGTAAGTTCGAAAACTCTGTAGCTGCATCGCGCAGTTCTTCGATTTTAGGAACACCATTAACAGAGTTATTCCGCATCGATCCCGAGACGTCGACGACCAATGAGACTTCGGTCAGCTGGTTAACCTTCGCAGCACCACCACCGACAGGGGCGGGCAAGCTACTAACGCCAACATATTTCATGAATGGCGTATGAATCCAGCTATCTGCCTTAGCCGAGACGCTTGTGCCGTCAGATGCAACTTCTACTTTAATGTTCTCATTCTTTACAATCCCATCAAGACCGGCACGCTTGAAGTAGTCCAATACCACTTCTTTACGGTCGGTTTCCTGATCGGGATGAGCGGCTGCAAGAAGTGCGCGATCCATTGTAGCCTGAACCCGCGAACGGTGAACCTCGTGCCGCATCAAATCAATCGCCAAGCCGGAAAAGATGAGCATGGTTAAGAAAATCAACATTGAGAAGCCAAGCATCGCGCCATCTTCATCAGACGCGAAGGTTTTAACACGCGAAAATGGCCGGCGAAACGCCAGCCTATTTTTGAAAGCCGATTCAAACATACTCTTACGCTCCGAAATATGAGCCATTTCTTTACCTTCCCAGTCGCATTCTTGCGACCCACAGGACACTCGCACCCACTATTAAGCAGGTGCCAAGCAACAATTTCCCTGTGTCAAAAGTAAGGCGTGCCTGTGGTCATTGAAACTAAAATCATCACAAAGGTCACTAAAGGTCTATTTTTGTTTATGAATCAACCGTGAATAATGGTGCAAATGTCACCTCGTTTCCTGATTGGAAACACTTAACCATTATCCGTGACCATCTGGTCGGCTTTGTTATGGGGTGGAACTTTGTTCAATTCCTCCTAACCTCTGTGCTGTATTGTCGCAGCTCAAAGCGATTCTGCGGCATTGCAGCAAACTAAAAGCACAACCTGTACAGAGGTACAAAATGTCCCTTACGAATGAGCCGAGTTTTCGAGAATCCGTTGAACTGATGTTCAACCGGGCTGCCTCCATTATGAACCTGCCTTCAGGCTTGGAAGAGAAAGATCCGAGTTTGTAACGCAACTTATACCGTGCGCTTTGGCGTGCGATTGCGAGGTGAGATTCAGACGTTTACCGGCTATCGCTCCGTCCACTCGGAGCATATGGAACCCGTTAAAGGCGGTATCCGCTATGCACTTGGCGTCAATCAGGACGAAGTTGAAGCCCTCGCCTCGCTCATGACCTTCAAATGCGCGCTGGTCGAAACGCCATTCGGGGGATCAAAAGGCGGTCTTTGCATCGACCCACGCCAGTATGAAGAGCATGAGTTGGAGCTGATCACCCGCCGTTTTGCCTATGAGCTTGCGAAACGTGACCTAATTCACCCGTCACAAAACGTCCCTGCCCCGGACATGGGCACCGGCGAACGCGAAATGGCTTGGATTGCCGACCAATACGCACGCATGAACACCACTGACATTAACGCCAAGGCCTGTGTCACCGGCAAGCCGCCACATGCGGGTGGTATTGCGGGGCGTGTTGAAGCCACAGGTCGCGGTGTTCAATATGCATTGCGTGAATTCTTCCGGCACCCGGAAGACATCAAGAAAGCCAATCTGACCGGCAAACTCAAGGACAAACGTATCGTTGTTCAAGGCCTTGGTAACGTTGGTTATCACGCCGCCAAGTTCCTGTCCCATGAGGACGGATCAAAAATCATCGGCATCATCGAACGTGACGGCGCGTTGTTCGACGCAAAGGGCCTCGATGTGGAAGCGGTCCACCACTGGATCGCGGGCCATGGCGGCGTAAAGGGCTTTGCGGACGCTGAATATATCGAGAACGGCAGCGAGCTGCTCGAGGTTGAATGCGACATTCTTATCCCCGCGGCCCTCGAAGCCGTCATAAACTTGAGCAATGCTGATCGTGTTAAAGCCCCGTTGATCATCGAAGCGGCGAACGGCCCGATTACATCTGGCGCGGACAAGGTGCTACGCGACAAAGGCACAGTGATCATCCCTGATTTATATGCCAACGCAGGCGGTGTGACGGTGTCCTATTTCGAATGGGTCAAAAACCTAAGCCACATCCGATTTGGTCGCATGCAGCGTCGTCAAGAAGAAGCCCGCCACCAACTTGTGGTGGACGAGCTTGAGCGTCTTGACCGGTATCTGGGGGATGCCTGGTCTATGACACCGGCGTTCAAAGACAAGTATCTGCGCGGTGCTGACGAGCTGGAGCTGGTGCGGTCGGGTCTGGATGACACGATGCGCACGGCCTATCAGGCGATGCGCGAAGTCTGGCATTCGCGCGATGACGTTGATGACTTGCGCATGGCCGCCTTCATCGTGTCGATTGAGCGTATCGCGGCCAGCTATCGCGCCAAGGGTCTATGACCTGACAGCCTAAGAATACAACGGATGCGGCCACCCCATGCGGTGGCCGTTTTCTTTTGTAAATAAGGCCTATTGGCGAAGAAGATCCGCTTTGCCTGCGTCTTGCAGCACCCAATACTGCAGCGCTTCACGTATCCCACGTGCAGCATCCGCCCGCCATTCCCGCGACGTCAGCCGTTCACGGTCACGTTCCGATGATAGGAAACCAAGCTCGATCAAAACCGACGGGATGTCGGCCGCTTTCAGAACTGAAAACCCAGCTTGCAGGCGCGGCGTTTTATAGGTTGATCCCGTGGCGCTGTGGATGCCCTCAACCAGACTGTCCGCCAAGGATTTCCGAGCGTGGCGCGGTATCGGTTCGTGCCAGATCCATCAAAACCAAAGCAACAGCATCCCCCTGCTGGGACAGATCGACGCCTGCTAGGATATCGCTTCTGTCGTGCCGTTCGGCCAGCTTGCGCGATGCCTCGTCAGAGGCATCTTGCGACAGGGTGTATACGCTGGCTCCGGTCGCGCGGCCCTGTGCAAGCGCGTCAGCATGCAACGACAAGAACACATCAGCCCCTGCCCTACGTGCGATTGTTACACGTTCCTCAAGCGGTACAAATTCATCTGCATCGCGTGTCAGCACGACGTTAAATCCGCCGGCTCGAAGCAGCTCTTCTTTCAGCTCTCGTGCAAAGCTCATCATCAGATGTGCTTCGACCACGCCACCGCGTTCGGCACCGGGATCAATCCCCCCGTGGCCGGGATCAAGAACCACCGTGATATCCCCAAAACCCCGCTGACGTGTTTTGGGGGACGGCATGGGACGGGCTGGACGATCAAACAGAGCATCTTTTGGCGCGCCTGCTGCAGCCGCAAATTCTTCTGGCGATCCGGTTGTCAGTTCAATCCGCAAGCGTGCAGCCTCAACCCGTTGGGCAGACGTTCCAGCTGACTGATCTTGCGTTTTAAGCCCGGCGGAAACGACCTGATACGGCGCGGACAGCCCAAAGACGATCCGGGTCCAGCCGGGGCGATAAAGCCCTGCACGAATATCTGAGAACCAATCGCCCTGTGACAGAAGGTTCGGAATATCTAACCCCTGCCAATCCAGTTCCGAGAAATCAATGACAAGCCGCTTGGGGTTGTCTAGCGTGAAAACCCGCCAAGGAATGGCTTGCGTCATTGGCACTTCGATCGCGACACCGCGCCAACGATCCGAAAGCGCGACGCCTCCGTTAGCGACATAGGCCAGACCGCTAAGGGCTGTTGGGGAATTGGCTGTGACAACCAAGGGGGCGCTGTCCGAAACCTTGCTATCCCCTGCCCCAATGTCTTGATCTGCTTGAGCAGCCAGTGCCGGGCGGGGTTTGGGCAGGATAGACGTCTTGGGGGCCAGATCGCTGTCAGCCCATGCCGTGAAAGGAAGCAGCCCTGCAAACACGCAGGCCGCCAGCCAGCGACCCCAGCCCCAATGATTTGATCCTGCCATCAATCCCAACTTACTGTTGATTGTTTCTGTCTGCGATCAACTTACTGTGCGGCGCGCCCTTGCGATACCATATATTCCATTTGATCCAGTTCCATGAAACCGCGTGCCATCGTGTTGTGCATGACAAAGGCAGGCGTTCCGGTGATCTGGAGGCGTTTGCCCAGATCCCGGTTTTGTTTCAGAACTCGGTCAACTTCAGGCGAGGACATGCCTGCAGCAATTGCCGCGCCATCCAAACCAAGCTCATTTGCAACTTCGATCAAACGGTCCTCGGTCACATTGCCGCGCACGGCGATCAGCTCATCATGCAGCTTTCCATAGGCCTCTTGGCCGAATTTTTGCTGGGCGGAAATTGCGAACTTGGCAGACAACAAACTGGCTTCGCTGAGGATCGGAAATTCCTTTAATATCAATCGGATATTGCCATCTTTTTCAAGTAGATCTTTGAGCACGTCATAAGCCTTTCGGCAGTACCCACATTGGTAGTCCACAAACTCTACAATCGTGTAGTCCCCGTCTGGGTTTCCTGCGACATGGGAATAGCCGTCGTTAAAGATGTCGTCAGCATTTACAGAGATCAGATCTTTATCCTGCTGACCCTGAGCTTCCGCCTGGCGCTGCTCAAGAACGGCGAAGGCTTCCATCAGAACTTCGGGGTTATCCAGCAGATAGGCCCGCACCTCGTCCCGGAAAGCATTGCGTTCATCATCGGACAATGCTCCAAGATCCAGCGCTGAAACCGGAAGGGCCGTGGCCAGGCCAAGAACTGCGGTCATGGTGGCAAGGCGCAGGGCGCGTGGCAAAGCAAATTTCATTGGCGGTCATTTCCTGTCTAAGCACCCGGTACGGGCAAAGTAAAACTGTGTTGCAAACGATGTAAGCCAAACACGCGAGACTGCCAACCATTGCCTGCGATGTGACGCAGCAATCGGTACATTCTGGCGCATTGACTTCTGGGGGAAGGACGGGCACCCATCCGCCCCAAAGCTTGGGCTGATCTTTTTCGATTACGTGCTCAGGTGGCAAGACATGTCTCAGAGCGCTCCTTGGCCATTTCGTCACGCAGCTTTGGTGGGAAGAAAGGGCAGATTATGAAAAGTTCCAACCGTGGGAATGTCGATGCATTCATCGTGATGGATGTGATGGAAGCTGCCCGCGCCGCCGAGGCCGCAGGGCGCCATATCATCCACATGGAGGTCGGTCAGCCGTCCACACCGGCCCCGTTGAAAGCGCGTCAGGCTTTGACGCAAGCGATGGGCCAAGACGCCCTCGGTTACACCGTCGCCCTTGGCCTTCCAGCACTTCGAGAAGGCATCGCAAAGCTATATAAAGATTGGTATAATATCGATCTCAACCCAGAACGCGTGGTTGTGACACCGGGCAGCTCTGGCGCTTTCATTCTGGCATTCACCGCGTTGTTTGAAGCGGGTGACAAGGTCGGATTGGGGGAACCCGGTTACCCCTCTTATCGTCAAATTTTGAAAGCCCTGAACTTGCAGCCCGTTGGCCTTCAGACGCGCCCCGAAAACAGGTTGCAGCCTGTGCCCGAAGACATCCCAGACGGGCTGGCTGGGCTGATCACGGCCTCGCCTGCTAATCCGTCCGGCACAATGCTGGATCACGCCGCACTTGAGGGGTTGATCGACACGTGCCAGACCAAGAGTACCAGCTTCATTGCCGACGAAATCTACCACGGCCTTCAGTATGAGGATCGTGCCGTTTCCGCGCTGGAAGTGTCGGATGACATCTACGTGATCAACAGTTTCTCAAAGTATTTCTCGATGACCGGATGGCGCGTTGGTTGGATGATCGTCCCCGAGGATCACATCCGCACCATCGAACGTCTGGCGCAGAACATGTTTATCTGTCCACCACATGCCAGCCAAATCACCGCGTTGGCAGCTTTGGAGGCGCGCGACGAGTTGGATGCGAATTTGGCCACCTATCGCACCAACCGCCAGCTTATGCTGGAAGAGCTGCCCAAAGCGGGATTTGACAAAATCGCCCCACCAGATGGCGCATTTTACATCTATGCAGATGTGAGTGAGCACACAAATGACAGCCGGGCATTTGCCGCTGAGATCCTTGAGAAAGCAGATGTGGCCGTGACACCGGGACTAGATTTTGACCCTATCCGCGGTCACCAAACCCTTCGGTTTTCTTATGCGCGATCGACTGATGACATCCGCGAAGGATTGGCGCGCTTGAAGCGATTCATGAATCAGAGATAGAATGGGTTATCGCGCCTAAATCGTAGATCTACACCAGCCTCTCCACCCTCGGTTTACGGCTGGTAAACAATGGGTTACCTTTGCCCACATTTTCCCCTTATTTACATGCAATTTGTTTCATCTTCGCCTTGAATTTGTCTCATTCAGACGGTCATAAGTATCCAATTGTTAGACTCAGTGGCTTATTAACCATTGGGATAGGAAATGAGCAGTAACTTTGGTTGTGTGGATGACCAACAAATTTGTCGCGTTCGACATCACTCAGTCGAACCAAGGCAAGCGTAACGATTGAACGAGACTGGGGAAAGACATGGCCACTACATTCGAAGTAATCTTTCTTGGCGTCGCACCGGAAATCGATACCGTTGAAGGCAACCTGACAGCAGAAAACGCTACTGCGCTTGAAAGCTTGGTTTTCGGTTCTACCGGTGATCCGTTATCTGATCACATCGCGACGTTCAGCCCTGACAACACCTCCCCTTATACTGGTGGTCAGGATTTAAGTTTTTATGATTTAAACAACTCGATAGCGAACGAGACGTTCTCGATCGACGGCGGCGCGGCGCAGGTCCACGACACCCTGATGATTTATGAGAACACCGTCATCACTTATGAAGACGGCTCGACCGCGACGGTAGATGCCATCGTCACACAGGACACGAACGGTAATCTGTACCTGATGCCCCCCACATCAGGTCCAAGCAGTTACTCAAATGCGCTGCAGGCACAACCGATTTCCTCGATTGAATTGGGCACAGCGGCACCTTTTAACGGCACAGATGTTTATGGCACGATCGCGGACCGTTTTCCGGTTAGCTTTCAACAATCTTCCGTAGATACCGATGGCGATGGCGTACCCGATTCAGTCGACCTAGACATCGACGGCGACGGTATCCTGAATGAAGACGAAGGTGGTGGAAACACCACGATGACCGTCACGTTCGATGGCGACTACTATTCGGGACCCGCAGGCGAAGAAAACTCGTGGGAAATCGTCGATGAAAATGGAAATGTTGTCGCCTCGGGTGCAGTAACTTCATCTGGCGTGGAAACTTGGGATGTCGATGTTCCCGCAGGTTCGAATTACACCTTCCGCGTGGTCGATACTTTTGGTGATGGTCTGTCTTGGACCGGAAGCGACACCAATTCTGACGCAGGTTTCTCACTTTCTATTGGCGGCACGACCGTTCTCGACAATGGCGGCAACCCGATCAGCAGTTCGGGATACGAAGACTTTGGAAGTGAAGCGACATTTACTTTCGATATTGATGCTCTAGATACTGACGGCGACGGGATCGCCGACTATCTTGATCTGGACAGCGACAATGACGGTATCACCGACAACGTCGAGGCTCAGAGCACCGCTGGGTACGTTGCGCCATCCGGTAATGACGCCGATGGCGACGGGGTGGATGATGCCTATGACGCCACGCCGACAACGGGTGCTGCGGGGTCCAACGGTCTAACCCCAGAAGACACAGATAACGACGGCACTGCCGACTATATTGACACTGACAGTGACAATGACGGTATCTCGGACACCGACGAAGCTGGTCACGGCTTTACCCAAGCAGAAATCGACGCCTCGGGTGATGCCGATGGTGACGGCATCAAGGATGTGGTCGATGATGTTGTTGGATGGGACGTAAATGACGACGATATCGACGGCTCGGGAAACTCTACCTTGCCCGATACAGATGGCGACTTGGGTTCAGGTGGGGATCTGGATTACCGTGACGTGATTTGCTTCACGACCGGTAGCATGATTTTGACAGATCACGGTGAGCGCCCTGTGCAGGACCTGCGGGTTGGCGACATGGTGGTCACACGCGACCAAGGTCTTCAGCCCATTCGCTGGATCGGCCAGAAATCAACGGTCGGCGCTGGACGTTTGGCTCCCATTCGCATTCAGGCCGGGGCATTTGGCAATCACAGTACTCTGATCGTGTCGCCTCAACACCGCATGGTCTATGAAGGGCCACAGGCCAACCTGCTGTTTGCCCAGCCAGAGGTTATGATCCCGGCAGTTCATCTGCTGCACAGCGGGTGCGCGACGCAAGCCGACGTGGATCAGGTGACGTATTTCCACATCATGTTCGATGAGCATCAGGTGATCTTTGCCAATGGTGCTGCGACGGAAAGCTTCCACCCTGGCCACCAGGGCTTGGGTGCCATTGATGATGCAGCCCGCACGGAATTGTTCACGCTGTTCCCAGAACTGCGCAGTGAACCGCGCCAGTACGGTGACACCGCACGTATGGTTCTGAAAGGTTATGAGGCGCGCGTGTTGGATCTGACGCGCTAGGTTTCAACCAAGCTTATTAAAGAAATGGGCCCCACAAAGTTGGGGCCCTTTTCTGTTAGAGTATCCCGTTTTCCCGCTGGACCACGCGCAGGTATTTCACAATCTCACCTATCTCAGCACGTGTGATGCCATCGACCGGGGGCATATTGCCAAAGGGCCAATGATGCGCACGCACGCCCAGCTCGGCTGCGCGGAAGAATGCGGCATCCCCATGATGGGATGATTTATAAATCTTGTGAATAAGCGGTGGGCCGGATCCCTCCAAACCTCCTGCTGATGGCCCGTGACATGCGGCACATTTGGCCGTAAACGCACGCGCACCGATCGCAAGATCGTCGCTAAGTTCGGGCAATGTCACTTGAACCATTTCAAGGGGCGTGGCCTCTAGATCGCTGCCGGCGACTTCTTCCACGGCAGGTTGGGACCCAAGTCCGAACCACGCAATCAACGCCGCCCCGGACAGCCCGGCTATCCCCAAAACATATGCTGGCTTCATAGCGCCCTGCTTCCTTGTCCAATCCTCATTAGGACAGGCCATACGGGTTCCAGCAGGGGGAAGGTCAATAAGCGCCAGATCAAATAGGAACTAGGTCACAGGGTTGTGATCCCGGACTTCGCGTGTCGCCCAAGCACGCACCGCATCCCCAAATGCTTTGAACAGGACGCGGGACACCGGATCCTCAGTCGCCATGTATTCAGGATGCCACTGAACGGAAAGCGTAAAGCCCGGCGCATCTTTGATCACAATCGCCTCGGGTGTGCCATCATCGGCGTGACCTTCGATGATCACACGCGGGCCAGAGGTCTTGATCCCCTGCCCGTGCAGCGTGTTGGTTCGCACGGTCTTGCCCAACATGCCATGAAACACACCGCCTTCATCGAAGTGCACGTCATGACGGATGGCGAATTTCTCATCCAGCGTGCCATCCGGCGGCATGCGATGGTTCATACGACCGGGCAGTTCGCGGATTTCGGGGTAAAGCGTGCCGCCCATGGCGACGTTCACTTCTTGAAACCCGCGGCAGATGCCGAAAAACGGCTGACCCCTGTCCACACAAGCACGGATCAAGGGCAAAGTGATCGCATCCCGACAGCGGTCAAATTCACCATGCGCTTCGGTTTCATCTTCGCCGTATTCTTCGGGATGCACATTCGGGCGACCACCTGTGAAAAGAAACCCGTCGCAGGTTTCCAAAAGCTCTTCGACCGTTACGAAGTGCGGATCGGTTGGGACGATCAATGGCAAGCAGTCGGACACCTGCGACACGGCCTCGGAGTTCATCGTACCGCCCGCGTGGGTCGGATAGTGATCGTTTAACAGATAGGAATTACCAATAATGCCGACGATAGGTCGCTTCATGTCTGCTCCGACTACTGTTTTTCCAAAAGACATATGCCTTTGGCGTATATGTGTATATCAATGACGTAATGCAGCTTTTGACGAAGTTCAAACCATTGCGCGTCAGATCAATGCACCGTGATGCGGCGCGATCACCCCTCGGCGGTTAAACCGACGGAATTGATCCCGGCAGTCCCAGCTTCCAGATCATTTTCTGAAGTATCGCCTGTGACACCAACCGCACCAATCACATCACCCGATGAATTGCGCACCAAAATGCCCCCGGGTACCGGGATGAGCTTGCCGTCATAGGCAGCGCCGACTGCAGTCATAAAGTAGGATTGCGCCTCGGCCCGCTCGCGCTGCGCTGTGCCGCCAAGACCCAGCATCACGGCTCCATAGGCCTTGCCGCGGGCGATATCAAACCTTCCGGGGGGAGCGCCGTCTGCGCGTTCAAAGGCCAACACGTGCCCACCCGCGTCGACCACAATGACCGTAAGCGGCTTCATTCCCTTATCAAGCCCATAAGCCATCGTGTCATGAATCATGACACGGGCAGCGTCCAACGTAATCCGGTCCATATCTTGGCCTTATCCTTCGGCTTTCTTTTCCAATCGCCGTGCATGTAGCACCGGTTCAGTATAGCCGGACGGCTGCACGCGTCCCTTGAACACAAGGTCGCAGGCCGCTTTGAACGCAACACCGTCAAAACCCGGTGCCATTGCTTGATACGAAGGATCATCCGCGTTTTGACCATCCACTTTTGCGGCCATCTTCTGCATTGCGGCCATGACTTCATCCTCAGAGACCACACCATGATGCAGCCAATTGGCAAGCGCTTGGCTTGAGATCCGGCAGGTCGCGCGATCCTCCATAAGGCCAACGTCATGAATGTCTGGCACTTTCGAGCACCCCACACCCGCATCGACCCAACGCACCACATAGCCAAGAATGCCTTGGGCGTTGTTTTCGATCTCTTCTCGGATTTCATCCGGCGACCAGTTCACACCTTTCGCGACTGGGATCGTCAGCAGGTCCTCTAACGTGCCACGCGCGCCACCTTCTGCAAGCTCGTCCTGACGCGCCAACACATCAACCTGATGGTAGTGCGTGGCGTGCAGCGTCGCCGCCGTCGGGCTTGGCACCCATGCACAAGTCGCCCCGGCCAGAGGATGGCCAATTTTCTGATCCAGCATGTTGGCCATGCGATCAGGTGCGGCCCACATGCCCTTGCCGATCTGCGCCCTGCCCTTCAGCCCGCAGGCCAACCCGATATCCACGTTGCGATCTTCATAAGACGCAATCCACGGCGCATTTTTCATCTCGCCTTTGCGGATCATGGGGCCCGCTTCCATTGACGTATGAATTTCGTCACCCGTACGGTCGAGGAAACCGGTGTTGATGAATGCCACGCGGGATTTTGCAGCCCGGATACATTCCTTTAGGTTAACCGAGGTGCGCCGTTCCTCATCCATGATGCCCAGTTTCACCGTGTTTGCGGGCAGGCCAAGCAGGCTTTCCACGCGGGTGAAAATCTCGTCCGCGAAGGCCACTTCTTCGGGTCCGTGCATCTTGGGCTTCACCACATAAACCGAGCCGTGCAGCGAATTGCCACCTTCGCGCATCAGATCGTGCATGGCACAAAGCGTCGTGATCACCGCGTCCATCAACCCCTCAGGCACTTCACTGCCGTCGGGCAAAAGAATGGCCGGGTTGGTCATCAGGTGACCCACATTGCGTACCAGCATCAAGGCGCGACCTTTCAGGGTCACCTCCCCATCCGGCCCGTCAAAAACAAGATCGTCATTCAGCTTACGTTCGAACGACTTGCCACCCTTAATGACTTCCTCGGTCAGAGAGCCATCCATCAGCCCAAGCCAATTTGAATAGGCCAGAACCTTATCCTCGGCATCCACGGCCGCCACGCTGTCTTCGCAATCCATTATCGCAGACATGGCGCTTTCAAGCTTCACATCAGACAGGCCAAGGGGGTCGGTCGCGCCAATTTGGCTTGTTTCATCAAATTCAAGAACGATTCTCAATCCATTGTTTTCATAGAAGTAACTGCCATCACGACCGCCAAGAAACTGCGCCGGATTGGCCAGCGCTGGTGGGGTTTTCCCGATCATCACCGCCTCGGACCAACTGCCATCGGCCAGAGGCAATGCCGCATCAAGGAACCCTTTTGCGGCCGCAATTACACGCGCCCCACGCACCGGGTCATAGCCTTTACCCGTCGGAAGATCGCCCAACGCATCGGTGCCATAAAGCGCATCATACAGACTGCCCCAACGGGCATTGGCCGCATTCAACGCATAGCGCGCGATCATGATCGGCACGACCAGCTGCGGACCGGGGATCATGGCAATCTCGGGGTCGACATTTTCGGTCTCGATCGAGAAATCAGGCCCTTCCGGGACGAGGTAACCAATCTCTTCAAGGAAGCTACGATACTCATCCGCATCATGGGGCTGCCCTGCCCGCGCTTTGTGCCAACCGTCAATCTGCGCCTGCAAGTCCTTGCGCTTAGCCAAAAGCGCTTGGTTCTTTGGGGCCAGATCAGTCAGGATCGCGGCAAAGCCCGCCCAGAAATCGTCATAGCGCAACGCCGTCCGGGCCAAAGCGCGTGTTTCCAGAAAACGGCCCAGTTCGCGATGGACTTGAAGCCCCGCCCGTTCAATGTAGTCACTCATGCCGATCCCCTTTTGAATTCTGTGTCGAAAGATAGAGTTTCCTATGCGAAACAAAACCGCAAGTACGTTTATTTTGATGCCACTTAAACTAAGCTTGCCCGAACTCCAGCAGCACCGCTTGCCAGCACTTGCGGCTCTCGGCCTGCGCGCATAGGTTTCGGGTCTGGCCCCATTTATGAAGGACATCACATGAAAGACGCCGCACCCCAACCGATCTATCTGGCAGACTACACGCCGCCCGCCTTTCTGATCGAAACGGTCGAGCTGAAATTTTTGTTGAATCCAACAGCTACGCGCGTGATTTCGAAAATCCGATTCACACCCAATCCGAATGCCACGTCAAAAGAGTTTTTCCTTCACGGGGAAGAGCTTACGTTGATCCGCGCGTCCATTGACGGGACAGACATCACGCCGGAATTTGTCGATGAAGGCCTGACCGCCGATGTCCCCGATGCGCCCTTCACTTGGGAAGCCGAGGTTGAGATCGCCCCCGAAGACAACACCTCATTGTCCGGTCTTTATATGTCCAATGGCATGTATTGCACCCAATGCGAGGCCGAAGGCTTTCGCCGCATCACCTACTATCCCGACCGCCCGGATGTGATGGCCCCGTTTAAGGTGCGCATCGAAGGAACTGATCCGGTCCTTCTGTCCAACGGCAACCCGACCGCATCGGGGGACGGCTGGGCCGAATGGCATGACCCATGGCCCAAACCGGCCTATTTGTTTGCCTTGGTCGCAGGCGATCTGGTGGCGCGTGATGACAGCTTCACCACCATGTCCGGCAAAGACGTTGACCTGAAGCTGTGGGTGCGTCCTGGCGATGAAGGTAAAACCGCCTTTGGCATGCAAGCCCTGATAGACAGCATGAAGTGGGACGAAGAGGTTTATGGCCGCGAGTATGATTTGGATATTTTCCAGATCGTGGCCGTGTCTGACTTCAACATGGGCGCGATGGAAAACAAAGGGCTGAACATCTTCAATACCTCTGCCGTGTTGGCCAGCCCTGACACCTCGACCGATGCGAATTTCGAACGGATCGAAGCGATCATTGCGCATGAGTATTTCCACAACTGGACTGGCAATCGGATCACCTGCCGCGATTGGTTCCAGTTAAGCCTGAAGGAAGGGCTGACCGTGTTTCGCGACCAGCAGTTCTCGGGCGACATGCGGTCCAAGGCTGTGTGCCGGATCAATGACGTGATTGCCCTGCGCGGCCGTCAATTCCGCGAAGACAATGGCCCGCTTGCGCACCAAGTTCAGCCCGACAGCTTTGTCGAGATCAACAACTTCTACACCGCGACTATTTATGAAAAAGGTGCCGAGCTGATTGGCATGATGAAGACGCTGGTTGGGGACGACGCCTATGACAAGGCGCTTGATCTGTATTTCCAACGCCACGACGGCGAAGCCGCCACAATCGAAGATTGGGTGAAGGTGTTTGAAGACAGCACCGGGCGCGACCTGACCCATTTCCGCCGCTGGTATAAGCAGGCCGGAACACCGCGTCTGAGCGTGACTGATGACTTCAAGGATGGAAGCTATACACTTCATTTCAAACAGGAAACACCGCCAACGCCGGGGCAAGATGAGAAGCTTGCCCAACACATCCCCATCGCGGTTGGTCTGATTGGTCCAAACGGGGATGAGGTGCTAAAAACGCAAATCCTTGAAATGACCGAAGCGCAGCAAAGCTTCACCTTTGATGGGCTATCGGCGCGGCCCACGCCGTCGATCCTGCGCCATTTCTCGGCTCCAGTAATCTTGGAACGTGACAGCGATGCGCAGGAACGCGCGTTCCTGCTGGCCCATGACACCGATCCCTTCAACAAGTGGGAGGCGGGTCGCACGCTTGCCAAAGACGTGTTGGTGGCCATGGTGACAGGTGAGGATGCACCGCTCGAGGCTTACCTAGACGCCATCACTGTAATGTTGCGTGATGAAAGTCTGGACCCAGCCTTCCGTGCCTTGACGCTTGGATTGCCCAGCCAAGATGACCTGGCCCAAACCCTGTTTGATGCGGGCATCACACCCGACCCACAAAGAATCTACCGCGCCCAGCAAACGTTGTGGCAAGCGATGGCGGAACATCTGCAAGACCACCTGCCCCGCATGATGGCGGAAATGGACGTGACCGAGCCGTTTGCACCCAGTGCAGAACAGGCTGGCAAACGCGCCCTTGGCCTTGGGCTTTTGAACTTGCTGAACCGTTTGGATGGTGGGGCCGCAGCACAAGCGCTGTATGACAAGGCCGACAACATGACCCTGCGCCTTGGAGCCTTGGGGTATCTGCTTCAAGCCCAGAAAGGCGATGCAGCCCTTGCCGCGTTCCGCAAACAGTTCGAAGACGACGATCTGGTGATGGACAAGTGGTTCTCGCTTCAAGTGTATCATGCGACGCCCGATGATGCGGTAGAGGTGGTCGAAAGGCTTTGCAAAGACCCCGCCTTTAACTGGAAAAACCCCAATCGCTTCCGCGCCCTGTTCGGCGCACTGGCGATGAACCCTGCGGGCTTCCATCACAGTTCGGGCAAAGCCTATGAACTGGGGGCGGACTGGCTGATCAAACTAGACCCCGTGAACCCGCAAATCGCGGCCCGAATGACGTCCGCGTTTGAGACGTGGCACCGTTATGACGTCGACCGTCAAGCGATGATGAAAGCCCAGATCGAGCGTATGCTGAATGCCAAGGGCATCAGCCGCGACAGTCAGGAAATGTTGGGGCGGATCCTGAACGGATAAGCTTGACCTTTTCAACCTTCACTAGTCATTCTGTCCGCAGATTTGATCAGTGAAGGTTTTCTTTTATGCCCATTCTTGGACTACTTGGCACGCTTATCGTTGCCGGAATTTTCTACTACATTCGAAATCGCGGTGCGGTTGGCACCATTGAAGATGTGGTTGAAATCGCTGGGGAAGCGCGCCGCGCGCCCCGCCGTATGAAGTTCAAACGACAAGCCAACATCCATCCGGTTGAGCAATGTGAACATCCTGAGGAGCTGGTTGCAGGGTTTGCTGCCGCCTTTATCGAGCTGGACGGCCTGCCGAAGTCCGAAACTCAAAACGCCAGCATCGCCGCGCTGGGGCGGGAATATCAGCTGACAACAAACGACGCGGAAGAGCTTTTGACCTATGGGCGCTGGCTGGTGAATGAATGCGGATCACCAGATCAGGCCATCACCCGCATCGGCAGACGCATCTACAAGTTGGATGGCGCTGGGTCGTTTCAGCCCTTGATGTCTGTGCTTAACCAAGCCGCTGTCGCATCCGGAGGTCTGTCTGATCGTCAGTCGGATGCGTTGGCCGACCTGAAAAAGGCGTTCCGGATTTCGTAGCTGGATAGGGCACGGGGAACGCCCTATCCCCACCCGTGAAAATGGGAATGGGCCTTAGAGTGCAAAGCCGTTAGCTGGCTTTGCAATAGTTCTGTTCACGTACCCATTTGCGCATGCCTTCGCGTTTGCGCTTGGAATGGAACGGGCCCCAATCGGCAGCAACGCCCTTCATGCCGCGTGACACCACGTTGTCCCGAGGGACGGTGACCGACAGGATACGGACGGCGCAGCTCAGGTTCATTTCACCGTTCTTCAGTGCTTCGCCTGACCGTGCTTCGCAGCCATAACCGCGCGCTGTAGCGGGCAGAATTTGTACAAGCCCGTACCATTTGCCCCCACCACCAACTGCAGTTTGGCGCCATGTGCTTTCATAGAAGGACAATGCCGATAGAAGCCCAGCCCAAAACGCGTTGCGCCCTGCTTCGTCTTGGTTTTCGTAGTCAGGGCACCAGTCAGCAATATCTGCAGGGATGCTTTGCGACAAAGCCGTGCCATGGTTTTCAAGAGCAGCGATGGTAGCGTCCGTCCATGCCTTCGCATGCGGCTTCTCATCCCACTTCATTGTCAGCACGGGCTGGCGTGCAGCGCTTGTACCAAAAAAGTCTTCGGCGTGTGCAGCGTTTGACAGCAATGCCGTCGCCACCAGGCCCATCATAATCCGTTTCATCTTCCCACCTACGTCAGTCACAAACGTTCCCACTCGTCCGATCGGGGTGAAATAGGGATGTTACTTGCACTCTGCAACCCCGCAATTGCGGCGCTGCAGCAATAGGCCAAAATTCGCTGATATGCCTTGTTTGCAAAGCTGCTATGCACACCGCTCAGTAACAAGCGTGGAATACTACCCCCGGTTTAGTGATCTACTTGCTGCAGTGCAGCATTCCAGCATTCAATGCAAAGATCTCCTACGCCTGCCCTCTTGCCCCTTTTCGTCCGCTCCACTAGAACCCGGAAAGGTTATGACACTTGGGAAAACGCACATGCTTGATCATCTCGCTTATGAAAGCCCTCAGCCGAAAGTGATTGCCGGGGCCAAAGACGATTGGGAACTGGTCATCGGGATGGAAATCCATGCTCAGGTCAGCTCGAACGCAAAGCTGTTTTCCGGTGCATCAACCAAGTTTGGCGCTGAGCCGAATTCGAACGTGGCCTTCGTGGACGCCGCCATGCCCGGCATGTTGCCCGTGATCAACGAGTTCTGCGTTGAACAAGCCGTGCGCACGGGTTTGGGTCTGAAAGCCGAGATCAACCTGTTCTCGGCCTTTGACCGCAAGAACTATTTCTACCCGGATCTGCCGCAGGGCTACCAGATTTCGCAGCTTTACCACCCGATCGTTGGCGAAGGCGAAGTGATCGTGGACATGGGCCCCGGTGTGGCCCGCAAGGTGCGTATCGAGCGCATTCACTTGGAACAGGATGCGGGTAAATCTGTGCACGACATGGACCCGAACATGTCATTCGTCGACCTGAACCGGACCGGTGTTGCTCTGATGGAAATCGTCAGCCGCCCTGATATTCGTGGCCCTGAAGAGGCTGCGGCGTATGTCACCAAGATGCGTCAGCTGCTGCGCTATTTGGGCACCTGCGATGGCAACATGCAAAACGGAAACATGCGTGCAGACGTGAACGTATCCGTCTGCCGTCCGGGCCAGCACGAGAAATACATGGAAACGCAGGACTTCGGCCATCTGGGCACGCGTTGCGAGATCAAGAACATGAACTCCATGCGTTTCATTCAGGCCGCGATTGATTATGAGGCCAAGCGCCAGATCGCCATTCTGGAAGACGGCGGCGAGGTCGTTCAGGAAACTCGCCTGTATGATGCGGATAAGAACGAAACCCGTTCGATGCGTTCGAAAGAAGAAGCGCATGATTATCGCTACTTCCCCTGCCCCGACCTTCTGCCGTTGGAGATCGAACAGGATTGGGTCGATGATATCGCCAAATCCCTGCCCGAGCTTCCCGATGAGAAGAAAACACGCTTTGTGACCAATTTCGGCCTGTCCGAATATGACGCGGGCGTCCTTACTGCCGAAGCTGAAAACGCCGCTTTCTTTGAGAAGGTCGCTGAAGGTCGTGACGGCAAGCTGGCCGCCAACTGGGTGATCAACGAACTGTTTGGCCGCTTGAAGAAAGAAGATCACTCGATCACGGAAAGCCCGGTCAGCCCCGAGCAACTGGGCGGCATCATCGAACTGATCACCAAGGGTGACATCTCGGGCAAGATCGCCAAAGACCTGTTTGAAATCGTGTATACAGAAGGTGGCGATCCGGCTGCCATCGTGGAAGCCCGCGGTATGAAACAGGTCACAGACACCGGCGCCATCGAGGCTGCCGTGGACGATGTGATTGCGGCGAACCCCGCACAGGTCGAAAAAGCCAAAGAGAACCCGAAACTGGTCGGCTTCTTCGTCGGTCAGGTGATGAAAGCCACCGGCGGCAAGGCCAACCCGAAAGCAGTGAACGAGATCGTGACGGCCAAGCTGGGCCTCTGATTTCAAACGATATTTTGTGACGAAGGCCCCTGTCTGGGGCCTTTGCCATTTTCTTAGCAACCCTGAAGCGCGAACACATGGGTGATGATATGACGAAACGACGCTCTGAACTTTTGATGCCTGCGGGCAACCTACGAAAACTGAAGATGGCTGTGCTTTATGGCGCGGATGCCGTCTATCTGGGCACGCCCGATATGTCGCTGCGCACCAAATCGCAGTTTTCTTTGGAAGACGTGATCGAAGGGGTGGAGTTCTGCCACGCCCACGGCCGTCGCGCCTATCTGACGCTGAACCTTTTCAGCCACAACAAAGACATTCCAAAGCTGGCTGAATATATCGAAACCGTGCGCCGCGTGAAGCCGGACGGGCTGATCATCGCTGACCCCGGTGTGTTCCAATACGTGCGCACCCATGCGCCGGAATTGCCGCTTCATATCTCAACGCAGGCCAATGTTTGTTCGTGGTTGTCGGTGAAATTCTGGGAAGAACAAGGCGCGGAACTGGTCGTTCTAGCGCGCGAGGTGTCCTACCCCGAGCTGGTCGAAATCCGCGAGCAGTGCCCTGACGTACAGCTTGAGGCCTTTGTGCACGGCGCGATGTGCATGACCTATTCAGGTCGCTGCCTTCTGTCCAACTTCATGTCGGAACGCGGGGCGAACCAAGGCAACTGCGCGAACTCGTGCCGCTGGAACTATGGCGTGCGTATGCGCCTGAAAGACGGCACCATCGAAGACTTGAACATCACCGAGGAAAACGCTGATCTCTTTGAATTTTTGCTGGAAGAAGGCTGTCGTCCGGGTGAGTTCATGCCGATCGAAGAAGACGGCCGTGGATCCTACATCCTGAACTCCCGCGACCTTTGCATCATGCCGAAACTGGATGAGTATCTGAAGATCGGCGTCGACAGCTTGAAGGTCGAAGGCCGCGGCAAGTCGGAATACTACTGTGCCATCGTCGCCCGCGCTTATCGCATGGCCATCGACGACTATTACGAAGACCCGGAAAACTGGGATCCGAAGCCCTATATGCGCGAGCTTGAGGCCGTCGGAAACCGCGGCTACACGTTGGCCTTCCACGAGGGTCGCCTGACCAACTATTCCCACGACTATGAACACACCGCATCTTTGGCGCAGTGGGAATACGCAGGCGTTGTGCGCGAAGTGACCGAAGACGCGTTCCTCATCGAAGTGAAGAACAAACTGGAAGCGGGCGAAGTGTTGGAGTTCATCTCTCCTATCGCGCGCGAAACCGTCCTGTTGCGCATGTATGATTTTGAGGACGCCGAAACGGGCGACATGAAAGAGGTTGTGCAAGGCGGAACCAAGACCACCATTCGCGTGCCGTTCGCCCTATTCGATCACGAGGATCTGGACGATCTGAAAGCCCGCTTCCCAGCCCTTTCCGTGATGCGCAAAGAAAAGGCGCTGACAGATGAGCAGTGGAAACGCATTCGTTTTGATAAGCTGACCCAAGGACTTGAGATTTCTGGGAAAGAGAACCCAAAAGCGTATGAGAAACGTCGTGACGAGCTGTCGGATGCCATCGCGGAAGATGGGCGTGAGACACGTCTGAAAACCAATCGCGTCGGCACCGATGGATGTTGCGGCAAGGGTTGCAACGGCTGCCTGATCTTCTGGCAAGGCGACGAATACGCCCGCGCCCGCGAGGTTCTGTTAAAGCGCAAACAAGGTGAACAACTCAGTCGCGCCGAAGCCATCGAACTGAAACAAGACGCCCAGCCAATACTGGCCAATTAAAGTGAACCGGGGCAATCCGCCGCTTGCGGATCGCCCTCTTGGACAAACGAACGAAACACTTTAATACCGCCCACTACCGGACTTCATGAAAAGGTCAGCCCATGACAAGCTACGAATATCAGGTGATCCCCGCCCCCCGCAAAGGCAAGAAGGCCCGCGGCGTTAAAGGGGCTGAAGCTCGTTTTGCCCACGCTATGCAGGATGTGCTGAACGAAGCTGCTGAGGAAGGCTGGGAATACCTGCGCACGGACACTTTGCCCAGCGAAGAGCGTTCGGGCCTGACTGGGCGCACCACCGTTTACCAGAACATGCTGGTGTTTCGCCGCGCGGTTGAGGAACCCTCGGCCCAAACGGAAGCAGATGCGGATTTCGCGGCCATCACCGCGCTTGCTGAAACGGATGAAACGGTTGAAACCCACGAAGAGAGCTTTGCTCCGACCTTGCCATCAGCGACCGATGCGAATGAGGCTGCCGATACGGCACCCAGCATCGAACGTCACGATCCGTAAGCCTGTCTTATCCTGATATTTCAAGCGCCAAGGCGTGGATCTTCGGCCACGAGCTCTGCGCCTAAGGCTTTGTGAACGGCCCGATGGCGTGCAATGCGTGACATTTCAGTAAAAAGCGGTGCACGAATGATTACGCGAAAATGACTTTCACCACCTTCTTGATACCCGGCGTGGCCGATATGTTGTTCACTTTCATCAACAACTTCAAGGTGTTCGGGGGTGAACGCGTCTTGAAGCGCCTGGTGAATTCGGCTTTTTCGGTCCATTTCTTCGCACTACCCTCTTCAAACCCGGTGAAAAAGCAGTAAACTCTCGGGTCCGAGTTGAAAAGAGAAGATTACGATGTCCAACGATGATCCCTTTGGTTTTGACATGTCGGTCTCAGCGGCCAAAAAGCGCAATCCACGCGGCAAGCGTGGCATGTCTGGTGCCTTTGAAACCTCAAAGCGCGTGTGCGAACATGATGGCTGCCAAGAGGCGGGCCAATACCGTGCGCCGCGCTCGCCCGATCATTTGGACGAGTTCAAATGGTTCTGCAAAGACCACGTGCGTGAATATAATCTGAAATGGAATTTCTTTGATGGGTCGACCGAAGAGGAAATGAACGCGCAGATGGAAAAGGATCGCGTGTGGGAACGCGAGACGAAGCCCTTGGGCACCAAAGATGAACAACGCGCTTGGGCGCGTCTGGGTGTGGACGACCCCCATCAGGTTCTGGGCGACAACGCCACGCAAAACCCCGGCAAGTCCATCACCGGCACCCGTAAACTGCCCCCCACAGAACGCCGCGCCGTCGACATTCTTGAGGCCAAAGATCATTGGACCAAGGCCGAGTATCCGCAAGTCTTACAAGAAGCTGATTAAGGTCCTACACCCTGACATGAATGGCGGCGATCGCAGCCAAGAGGATCAGTTGCAGGAAGTTCGCTGGGCGTGGGATCAGATCAAGGAAAGCCGTAGTTTTAGGTAATATCACCTAATCCTCGATACAGTTTTCAGGGTGCCCATTTCGGCACCCTGATTTGTTTTCAGACCAGACACGCAACGTCATTAAGGCCAGCTTTGCCCGGCGTCACCTTTTCCCATTCCTTCCCCTTGCACGACCGCGCATCATCGGGCATCACGTTTCCAGAATTTGCGACAGAGTGCGCAGCGCGCGAAAGAAGGATCACTTAGATGGCAGACGGCACCTTGGACATGAACGCGAAACCGACCGAAGATATCTCGGTACGCGAGGTTTTCGGCATCGACAGCGACATGAAGGTCAAAGGCTTTGCCGACCGCACCAGTCGTGTGCCCGAGGTGGACAGCACCTATAAGTTTGATCCCGACACCACGCTGGCCATTCTGGCAGGCTTTTCGCACAATCGCCGCGTGATGATCCAAGGCTATCACGGCACAGGGAAGTCGACCCACATCGAACAGGTCGCGGCCCGTCTGAACTGGCCCGCCGTGCGTGTGAACCTTGACAGCCACATCAGCCGGATCGACCTTATTGGTAAGGATGCGATCAAGCTGAAAGACGGCATGCAGGTCACCGAGTTTCAGGAAGGCATTCTGCCTTGGGCGCTGCGCAACCCGACTGCGATTGTGTTTGATGAATACGATGCGGGCCGCGCGGACGTGATGTTCGTCATCCAACGTGTGTTGGAGCATGACGGCAAGCTGACCCTTCTGGACCAGAACGAAGTAATCACCCCCCACCCGTCCTTCCGCCTGTTTGCCACCGCAAACACCGTCGGTCTGGGCGACACAACCGGGCTTTACCACGGCGTGCAGCAGATCAACCAAGCGCAGATGGACCGTTGGTCGCTGGTCGCCACGTTGAACTATCTGTCACATGACGCCGAGACCAACATCGTACTGGCGAAAAACCCGTTCCTGAACACCGAAGCTGGACGCAAAACCGTGGGCCAGATGGTCACCGTCGCGGACCTGACCCGTACGGCGTTTATGAATGGCGATCTGTCCACTGTGATGAGCCCACGGACCGTTATCAATTGGGCGCAGAACGCTCAGATTTTCCGCGACGTCGGCTATGCCTTCCGCCTATCTTTCCTGAACAAATGTGACGAGCTGGAACGCCAGACCGTGGCCGAGTTCTATCAGCGTTGCTTTGACGAGGAACTGCCGGAGAGCGCAGTGAGCATGAGCTTGGGGTGATGAACCACCCCTTTACAGAACGCTTGCTTCAAGAAATGGTGCCGGACGGTTCTCTTAGGGATATCTATGTAGAAAACACCACCGGCGACGACTGGGAAAGATTGATTCAGATGCTCAAACAATTGGGATTTGCATGTGAATTGAGTGAGCCATTCGGTAAACTTGAGTCCTTTCGAAGTGAACAAGCGGTGCACCACGTACAAACTACAGGCCCGGTCTATCTTCGCATTCGGCTTGCTAAGGGGCTGAATGTCATCTGTCATTTCTTTTCGCTGGATGAAATTGAGATGGATATTGATCCAAAAGACATATCCTCACCCGACGATATGCACGCGGTTCAATCATTCATTGAACAGGTTGGCAAACATCTAAAAAAGGAAGTCCTACTTTGCTACGAGAATTGGAAGCAAAACCCAATTGCCGTATGTTCGAGTGGTAAATGGGAGCTTTCATCTCAATGAATAAACCATCCGACAACCCTGCTGATCCGTTCAAGAAAGCGCTGGCTGAAGCGACGAAGACGCTTGCAGACGAGCCGGAACTGTCGGTCAGCTTTACGGTCGATCCGTCAGGCATGAGCCGCGAGGCGGTGCGCCTGCCTCAGGTCACGCGCCGTATGACCCGCGACGAGGTGTTGTTGGCCCGTGGCACGGCGGACGCTTACGCGATGAAGCTGCGCTATCACAACGATGCCACCCATGCGAAATACGCCCCTGCGGGCAACATGGCGCGCGACATCTACGAGGCGATGGAAACCGCCCGTTGCGAGGCGCTTGGCGCACGCGACATGCCGGGCACCGCTGGCAATATCGACGCCAAGATTGGGCACGAGGCTGACCGGGCTGGCTATGACCAGATCACCGCCCCCGCAGACGCCCCCCTGCCCGTTGCTGCTGGCTATCTGATGCGCCATCTGGCGACGGGGCGTGATCTGCCCCCAGCCGCCGACAACGTGATGGGTCTGTGGCGCGACTTTATCGAAGCGCAATGCGGCGAGCATCTGGACGACCTGACCGGCGCACTGGAAGACCAGCAGGCGTTTTCCCGTTTCGCACGCCAGATCATCGAAGATTTGGGCTATGGCGATCAGCTGGGCGATGACCCGGATGGCGAGGACGACGAGAACGAAGACGAAGCGCAGCCCGAAGACGACGAGGCGCAGGACGATCCGAATTCGGAACAGTCACCGGATGACGAAGAAGCCGAGGCTGACCCAGAGCGTTCGCAGGACGAACAGATGGACCCCTCCGAAGCGCAGGTCACCATTGATGACATGGCCGAGGATGAAGTGGGCGAAGAGGCCGAGATGCCGGACGCGGATGCGCCGATTGAGCCGCCCGCCCCACAGCCTGCGTCGGATGCGGACCCGGATTACCTCGTTTATCTGAGCGATCATGATGAAGAGGTTATGGCCGAGGATTTGGCGGAACCTGCCGAATTGGAACGCCTACGTGCCTATCTGGATCAACAGCTGGAGCCCCTGAAGGGCGCTGTCAGCCGTTTGGCCAATAAGCTGCAACGCCGTCTGCAGGCACAACAGAACCGTTCGTGGTTGTTTGACTTGGAAGAGGGCATTTTGGACGCAGGCCGCTTGGCCCGTGTGGTGGCGAACCCCACGACGCCCCTGTCCTTTAAGCAAGAAAAAGACACCGAATTCCGCGACACGGTTGTGACGCTGTTGTTGGACAACTCCGGGTCTATGCGTGGGCGCCCAATCTCAATCGCCGCGATTTGTGCCGACGTGCTGTCGCGCACGCTGGAGCGGTGTCAGGTGAAGGTCGAGGTTCTGGGCTTTACCACCCGTGCGTGGAAAGGCGGGTTGGCCCGTGAAAAATGGCTCTCTGAAGGGCGTCCTCAGCAGCCCGGTCGTCTGAACGATCTGCGCCACATCATCTACAAAAAAGCCGATGCCCCCATGCGCCGCACACGGGATAATCTTGGCTTGATGATGAAAGAGGGCCTTCTGAAGGAAAACATCGACGGCGAAGCGCTTGAATGGGCGCACCGCCGGATTGTCGCGCGGCCCGAGCAGCGTAAGATCCTGATGGTCATTTCCGATGGCGCGCCGGTGGACGATTCAACTTTGTCCGTTAACCCCGCGAATTACTTGGAAAAACACCTGCGCGACGTGATTGCCATGGTCGAGAAACGTAAACAGGTAGAGCTTTTGGCCATCGGTATCGGCCATGACGTGACGCGCTATTACGACCGCGCCGTGACGATCACCGATGTTGAACAACTGGCGGGTGCCATGACGGAACAACTGGCCGCGCTGTTTGACAGCGACCCACGCGCCCGAGCCCGCATCATGGGCATCAAGAAAGCCATGTAAAGCGTATCGGGACAAACTTGCGGCACAAGATTGTCCCGAAACGCATGCAATATTGATATCTCGCGACGTGGTTTAGTTTTTCCCCGTGTCAGGTTAAGACTGAAACGCTTTACCCCCCTTTCCACCGCGCCGTTTTCACGTCATGTTGCCCCCAACACGCGCCCGCCTTTCGCGGGCGTATCCTATTTTGACCACCCGATCTTTTGGAGACCCCGATGTTCCAGACCTTCACCAACACTGCCGACCCAACCCGTGGCCCCGCCCGTTTGGACCGTCTGCGCAGGGCGATGGGATTGAAAGGTGTGGATGGCTTCATCGTGCCGCGCGCCGATGCGCATCAGGGTGAATATGTTGCGGCCTGCGATGCCCGACTGGCTTGGGTAACGGGGTTCACAGGCTCTGCGGGATTCTGCATCGCTTTGAAAAGCATCGCTGGGATTTTCGTTGACGGTCGCTATCGCGTTCAGGTGCGTGAACAGGCGGACATGGATGCGTTCACCCCTGTTGACTGGCCCGAAGTGCAGCCCGGTGACTGGTTGCGTGATCAGCTTGAAGGGCAAAAGGCCCGGATCGGTTTTGACCCCTGGCTTCACACAAAATCCGAGATCGAGAAGATCGAGAAAGCTCTGGACGGCACCCAAGTTACTCTGGTGCCCACGGACAATCTGGTTGACCAAATCTGGGAAGACCGCCCTGCCCCTCCAAGTGGCAAGATCATCGAGCAACCGCTTGAATATGCGGGTCAATCCAGTGCAGCAAAACGCAGCGAACTGGCGGACGAGCTGTTGGCCAAAGGGCAGAAAGCTGCGGTTCTTACCCTGTCTGACAGCATTGCGTGGCTATTGAACATCCGCGGAAATGACATTCCGTGCATCCCGGTTGTGCAGGGTTTTGCGCTATTGGGTGATGATGCCTCGGTCCAGTTTTTTGCAACTGAAGGCCGTACAGTTGAGGCAAATTGGGATGCCGACGTCACACTTCAACCCATTGGCACGTTTTCGGCGGCGTTGACCAAGCTTGAGGGCCCTGTTCGGGTCGACCGAGCAACGGCCCCCTATGCGATCTGGCAAATCCTGACGGATCGGAAAATCCCGATCGACTGGGCCGATGATCCCGCCATCTTGCCCAAAGCGCAGAAGAATCCCACCGAATTGAAAGGCGCGCGGCAAGCACATTTGCGCGACGCCGCCGCTGTGGTCGAGTTTCTGGCCTGGTTCAACGCAAGCGACAAAAACACTCTGACCGAGATTGATTTGGTCACGCGGCTTGAGGAAAAGCGCCGCGCCTCGAACGCATTGATGGATATCTCGTTTGAGACTATCGCAGGTGCGGGTCCCAACGGTGCGATCATGCATTACCGCGTCACCGAAGACACCAACCGGCAGCTTGAAGACGGAAACTTGGTGGTGTTGGACAGCGGTGGCCAGTATCGCGACGGCACAACCGACATCACTCGCACCTTGCGCGTGGGTGAAGTTGGAGAAGACGAGAAACGCTGTTTCACCCGCGTTCTGCAAGGCATGATCGCCCTGTCCCGGACGTTCTTCCCGCGTGGTCGCACTGGCCGCGATCTGGACCCGATCGCTCGCTATCCCCTTTGGGCCGCGCATTTGGATTTCAACCATGGAACCGGCCACGGTGTTGGGGCGTATCTTTCCGTGCACGAGGGACCCGCGCGGTTCAATCACATCTCGGATATTGAGCTTCTGCCCGGCATGATCCTGTCCAACGAGCCCGGCTATTATCGCAACGGGTCTTTCGGCATTCGGTTGGAGAACCTGGTGGTGGTGCAAGAGGCTGAAACGCCACTCGGTGGCGATCGCGAACGCGACATGTTGAACCTTGAAACGCTGACCTTTGTGCCGATCGACACGTCATTGATCGTCAAAGACATGCTGTCTGGGGAAGAACGCGATTGGCTGAACACCTATCACGCCAAGACACTGGAATTGTTGAACGATCACGTGACTGACGCAGCGTCGAAATGGCTTCAATCGGCTTGTGCGCCCATTTGACACGCGCTTTTCACGTAAGTTCTGTTAGTCTGCTGCCAAAGTCGCCCGGAGAAAGAAAACCATGTCGGATAATATCAATATACGCGCCGCAGAAGGCAAATGGACCGTTCGTGCTGGGGGTGCTGTGATTGGTGAAAGCCGCGACGCGCTTGAACTTCGCGAAGGCGATCTTCCACCCGTGATCTACTTTCCGCGCGCAGATATCGCGATGGCTTTTCTGGATAGCAGCAAGACCGTGACCACTTGTCCGTACAAGGGCGAGGCGCGGCATTTCTCGATCCAGACGAAATCCACTTTGATCGAGGATGCTGCGTGGTCTTATGATGCGCCTATCGAAGATCTGGAACAGATCAAAGGCTATCTGGCGTTCTATGCTGATAAGGCAACTGTGGCCCGCACCTAAGTCCGGGGCGGGTACGCGATCTTGCCCCCACAGGTTGGCCGCTTAACCCCGGTTGTTGTCGGGGACGAGGTTGGCAGACCGCGCGCCACGCGCACGGCCAGATAAGCGAAAGCCTGTGCCTCAAGCATGTCGCCATCAAGCCCTGTCTCATCAATATCCTGCACCGGCAGGGATAGGCGTGTTGAAAGCTCTTGCATCAACGCTGCATTTTTGCGCCCACCCCCGGTCACCAGAACCCGTTCAGGGCGGCTCGGGCAATGGGCCATGCCTTGCGCCACAGCCTCGGCCGCGCAGGCCACCAGTGTCCGCACGGCATTGGCGTCCGACAGGTCAGCCACGGCTGCGGACAAATCCGGAAATTGATCCCGGTCTAGGGATTTGGGTGGCAGGCGTTTGAAATAGGGGTGATCCAGAAACTTCTGCACAAGGCGTTCATCGGTCTTACCGCTCAGGGCCAGTGCACCGTCCCGATCCAGCGCCTCCCCTCTGCGCACCAGCATCAGGTCGTTGATCGGCGCATTGGCTGGACCGGTATCAAAGGCAAGGCAGGCATTCGGGGCCTCGGGCGCATCAATGCGCGGATCAACCCATGTGACATTTCCCACGCCGCCTAGGTTCAGGAACGCCAACGGGGTGTCAGCGCCAATGAAGCGCGCACAGGCATGATGGAAAAACGGCGCGAGCGGTGCGCCCTCACCACCTTCAGCGACATCTTTGCTGCGAAAATCCCACACGACAGGCACGTCCAAAGCATCGGCCAACACCTGCCCGTCCCCTGTTTGATGCGTGCGGTGGTTTTTGGGGTCGTGCGCCAGCGTTTGGCCGTGAAACCCTAGTAGCGCTGGTGCTCGATCAGAGATCAACTGACGGGCAAGCGCGATATGTGCGGCCTCCCCGACTTGCGCGGCGGCGGCAACCTCTGATCCATCCTGCCACTGCCCAAGGGCTGCGCGTAAAACCCCGCGCTGGTCATCCGAATAATCAAGATACGCATGAGGCCCAAATGAAAAGATTTGCTTTCCATCGGTCTGAACAAAGGCCGCGTCCACGCCATCCAGTGACGTGCCCGACATCATTCCCAAGGCCCAGATTGGGCCGTTTTCAAGCTCGTGTTTCACACTAGCCTCCAACACGCTCTTTTCCTTTGCGCGCCCCGCGTCTATACGGAAAGCCACAATTCACAGGATGGACTGAAAAACGATGACCTACCACCCGAAATCCGACTTCATGCGTGTGATGATCGAGCGCGGCTTTTTGGCCGATTGCACTGATTACCAGTCGCTGGACGAAGCTTTGGTTGCAGGTGTCGTGCCCGCCTATATCGGCTTTGATGCAACGGCCAAGTCATTGCATGTTGGGTCGCTGATCCAAATCATGATGCTGCGCTGGCTGCAAAAAACCGGCCATCAGCCAATCACGTTGATGGGTGGCGGCACAACGAAAGTGGGTGATCCGTCTTTCCGCGCCGACGAACGGCCTTTGCTGACGCCCGATCAGATTGATGACAACATCGCGGGTATCAAGAAGGTCTTCGCAGGCTATATCGACTATGACAGCGAGGGGCCGAACAAGGCGCTTATGCTGAACAATGCCGAATGGCTTGATGGGCTTAACTACCTCGATTTCCTGCGCGACATTGGGCGTCATTTCTCGGTCAACCGGATGCTGAGCTTTGAAAGCGTGAAGTCACGTCTGGATCGCGAGCAAAGCCTGTCGTTCCTTGAGTTCAACTACATGATCCTGCAGGCTTATGACTTCCTTGAGCTGAACCGCCGCTATGGCTGTCTGCTGCAGATGGGTGGCTCGGATCAATGGGGCAACATCGTGAACGGGATCGACCTGACCCGTCGTGTTCTGGACAGCGAAATCTACGGCCTGACCTCGCCGCTTCTGACCACGTCAGACGGCAAGAAGATGGGCAAGTCGCTGAACGGTGCGATCTGGCTGAACGCCGATATGCTGTCGCCATATGAGTTCTGGCAGTTCTGGCGCAACACCACGGATGCGGATGTTGGCCGTTTCCTGAAGCTCTACACCGAACTGCCGGTTGAGGAATGTGACCGCCTTGGCGCGTTGGAAGGCCAAGCCATCAACGACGCAAAAATCGTGTTGGCGAACGAAGTAACCACGTTGGCGCATGGGGCCGACGCTGCCGCAGCCGCCGAAGCCACCGCACGCGAAGTGTTTGAAAAAGGCGGCACCGGGGATGATCTGCCCACCGTCACGCTCAGCGCGGATGATTTGGGCGACGGCATCTCGATCATCCAGCTTTTCGTGAAATCTGGGCTGGTGAAATCGGGCAAAGAAGCCAAACGCCTGATTGCCGAAAATGGTGCCAAGGTAAACGACGCGGCCCTGACCGAGACTGGCATGATGGTTGGTGCTGGTGACTTGTCCGAACCGATGAAACTGTCCGCAGGCAAAAAGCGACATGCGCTGGTGGTTTTGGAAGGCTGAACCACCAGAATATATCCTCCAAAAGAGCGCCCCAATGGCGCTCTTTTTTCGGCACATAGAGAGACCTTCTGCCTAGAGATTCGTATTTGCTCTAAGGGCCGCTTAGAGCCCATTCTGACCGATGCTGCACTTTCAATAAAAGGCCGAGAAACGACGAAATCTGACTTTAGAAATGACCTCTTGGGCCGCCAAAACAAGTCTTTGTAGGCTGTTGCTACTGTTGCTGTACGGTGTTCTTTGTGGCCTTATCAGCAAACCAATGGGAGAAAAGTGTTAAGTGTCAGATCAAACAAACTGCCCAGTATGTGGAAGTGCGACGGCCACAGAAAGACCCGCAAGTGGCGATTACCGACACTACGATTGTCGCTGTTGTGGTGATTTCAAAGTTTCAGGGACTGCCGTTTCGATACTCAATAACAGAGAGCTTTCAAAAATTCCCAACATTGCAGCATCCCTGAGTCATTGGCTTCAGGAGCAACAGCGCCTCGGTCGCAGCCCAATGCTCACATCTGACATCCTTCAGAAGCATAAAGAAGAACCACATTTTCCGAATGTCACTGCTCAGCTCGCCAACTTGCTAAGGGTGATGGGAGACACTGTCGGTGAACCGGGGCCAACTTTCAGTTTACCACCAGAAGAAGTTCAATTCAAGGTAGGCTGCAAGACAAGACAAGGCCTCGTAGGTCTTGGAAAACATCTTCACTATCGGGGCTTTATTGACGGACAAGTAGGTGCGACGGGCCAGATCACGGCAGCTCTCACAGTGGCAGGCTGGATAGAGTACGAGAGCATTTTGGAAGATCATAGTGTTGGCCGTAAGGCGTTTATCGCGATGCCATTTGGCAAACCAGACCTTGAGGCAGATTGGTTGCCGAAACTGCGGGTTGCAGTGAAACAAACAGGGTACGAGTTAGAGAGGGTCGACGACAAACCCGAAGCGGGATTGATTGACACGCGCATGAAATTACAGATCAGAGAAGCGCGCTTCTTGCTGGTGGAGTTAACGCATAGTAACCTTGGCGCATACTGGGAAGCTGGCATGGCGGAAGGGCTTGGAAAACCCGTGATTTATCTCCACCGGAAAGATAGTGACGGAAAACCACACTTTGATGTAGAGCACGCGTTTAGGGTTCAATGGAGTGCCGAAGAAATGGATACAGCGCTGGACACGCTCAAAGCTACAATTCGCAATTCTATGCCTGACGCTGTGATGACAGGCTGAGTATAAAACAGTCATTCGTTTCAAGAGTATCAATGGCAGCTTTGTCCGCTAAGCAGACCCCACCCGCATCCATATCTCCATCGGCCGATTGCGACTGTGGTCTTGCGTTGCTAACGTTGGATTACAACATCCCGAGCGAGACTTCGTATGCGCCACATAAACCCAAATCTAACCGCCACCTCTGCCCCCCCTGTGATGGAGGCGCGGCGTTGGGTTGAGGGGAAGAGCTTTCCGTCAGATCGCCCGTTGATCAATGTCTCACAAGCCGCGCCGGTTGTTCCGCCCCCCGATGCGATGCGTGCTGCCATGGCCGAGGTGGTCCTGACCCGGCCAGAAGCGCATCTTTACGGCCCGGTCTTGGGTTTGCCCGAACTGCGCGACGAGCTGGCATTTAACATCAACCGTCATTATGGGGCGCATGTCACCGCCAAACACGTGGCCATCACGTCGGGCTGCAATCAGGCTTTTGCGGCAAGCATCGCAACTCTGGCCGCTGCGGGGGATGAGGTCATTATTCCAACCCCATGGTATTTCAATCACAAAATGTGGCTCGACATGGGTGGAATCCGCGCGGTTCCGTTGCCCACAGGGGACGACCTTCTGCCCAATCCTGATCAGGCCAAAGCACTGATCACGCCGCGCACACGGGCGATCGTGCTGGTCAGTCCAAACAATCCAACGGGTGTTGAGTATTCTGCGGACCTGATTGCGGCGTTTCGGGATTTGGCACGCGAAAATAATATCGCGCTGATCGTCGACGAGACCTATCGCGACTTCCATTCGCAGGACGGCGCGCCACATCAGTTGTTCACGGACCCGGATTGGGATGACACCGTGATCCAGCTTTACAGTTTTTCGAAATCATACCGGCTGACGGGGCATCGCGTGGGGGCCATTGTCGCCGCGCCTGCTCGTCTGGCTGAAGTTGAGAAGTTTCTGGACTCGGTCACGATCTGCCCTGCCCAGTTGGGCCAACACGCAGCCCTTTGGGGTCTGCGCAATCTGGATGATTGGCTGGCCGGGGAACGGTTGGAGATTCTGGCGCGCGCACAAGCCATGCGTGATGCGTTTGGGCCGTTGGAAGCACAGGGCTGGAAACTGAAGGGATGCGGCGCGTATTTTGCCTATGTACAGCACCCGTTCAGCAAGACGTCGGACCAATTGGCCCCTTGGCTGGTCGACAAAGCCTCGGTCCTAGCTTTGCCCGGAACGATGTTCACACCAGAGGATGATCCAGCTGGGGCACAGCACATGCGCGTTGCTTTTGCCAATATTGATCGGGCGGGCATTGGTGAGTTTATAGGCCGGCTAAAGGCTCTTCAGCCATCCTGACCTGAAATCTCGATGCATCGCGGCTTGGCAATTCCGTCAGGCTCACCTACAAACCTTCAGACAACTCTTTGCGCCCCAAAATGGGGGAAGCAACAAAAGGATTTCTAGCATGGCGACTGGCAAGGCTTCTCGTACCTTCGGTTGGATCTTGATGGGTCTTGTGATGGTGGGACTGGTGGGGTTCGGATCAACGAATTTCGGCGGCTCCGGCCAGTCAATTGGCACGGTGGGAGACACCGAAATCGATGCACGCCGCTATTCGCGCGAATTGCAATCGGAACTGAATGCTTTCGAGGCACAAACCGGCCAGCGTCTGACCATGCAACAAGCCCAAGCTTTCGGCGTTGATCAGCAGGTTCTGTCGCGCGTCATCTCGTCCGTCGCGTTAGAAGATGAAACGGCACGGCTTGGCATTTCGGTTGGCGATGATCAGCTGCGCGCACGCATTGTGGACATCCCGGCTTTTGCGGGTGTTGACGGCAAGTTTAACAAAGAAAGCTATCGCTTTGCGCTGGAGCAATCCGGCCTGACCGCCGCGGGTTTTGAACAAACGCTGCGCGCCGAAGTAAGCCGCCAAATTCTGCAGGCTGCTGTGGCGAACGGTGTCACAGCAAACGATAGCTACGTGAACACGCTTTATGGGTTTGCGCGCGAAGCCCGGAACTTCACTTGGGCCGAACTGCCGGTGGCGCGTTTGGAATCAGCGCTGCCCGAAGCGACCGCAGAAGAATTGACAGCCTATTACGACGCGAACCCCGCGTCGTTTACCCTGCCTGAGACCAAAAAGGTCACCTATGCGTGGCTGGACCCGCAGTCCTTGGTCAGCGAAATCAAAGTGGACGAGGCACAGATCAAAGCGCTCTATGACGAGCGCAACGAACAGTACAACCAGCCCGAGCGCCGAATGGTGGAACGTCTAGTTCTTGGAACGCAAGAAGAAGCTCAAGCCAGCGCCGATGCGATTGCCGCTGGTGAGACCAGCTTTGAGGATATGGTCAGCGAGCGCCAGTTGGAGCTTTCTGATATTGATCTGGGTGACGTCAGCAAGCCCGAACTTGGTGCCGCAGGGGATGCCATCTTCGCGCTGGAAGAGCCGGGCATTGTTGGCCCGCTTCCGACCGATCTTGGCCCTGCCCTGTTTCGTGTGAACGCCATCTTGTCGGCGCAAAACACGCCGATCGAAGATGTACGTGACAGCCTGAATTCAGAACTGGCCGCTGATGCAGCGCGTCGTCGTGTGGGCGATATGGTTGCAGAACTTGATGATCTGATGGCCGGCGGCGCTACGCTGGAAGAGATCAGCGAAAGCCACAACATGGTGCTGGACAGCATCGACTGGACGGCCGACAGCAGCGACGGGATCGCAGCCTATGAAGCCTTCCGCGACGCGGCCTCCGCAGCCAGCGAAGGGGACTTCCCGGAAATCACTCTGATGTCAGATGGCGGTGTGTTTGCACTCCGTCTGGATGCGCTGGAGCCTTCGCGCGTCCAAGACGAATTTGAAGTTGCTGAGGCCGTATTGACCGGATGGCAAGCTGAGAAACGTCTTGAATTGCTGGCTGAACAAGCTCGCGAGATGATCCCCACTTTGGAAGGGGGCGAAAGCCTTGCGTCATCGGGTCTGACCGAAGTGGTCGAAGAGGGACAAGAACGCGACGCCTTTGTCGAAGGCACGCCGCCTGCCTTCATGACAGAAGTGTTCGAGATGAATGAAGGTACATGGCAAGTGGTTCCGTCCGTCGACGGAGTGCTGATTGTGCGTCTGGATGCGATCGTTCCTGCGGATCAGAACGGTGAAGAAGCCACCACGATCAAAGCGAATTTTGCAGCGCAAACTGCGCAAGAAATCGCGATCGACATCGAGAATGCCTTTTCACGTGCTATCCAGACCAAGGCGGGTATCGAATTGAACCGCCCCATGATCAACGCTGTGAACGCTCAGTTCCAGTAACCAGCCTGACCGGGAAGAGATCTTATGGCCCTTACGCCCACGTTTGAAGAGTTCGAAGCCGGCTGGAAAGCGGGCAAGAACCAGGTGGTTTACACTCGTCTGGCTGCTGATCTGGACACGCCAGTCAGCCTGATGTTGAAGCTGACCGAAGCGCGGCGTGACAGCTTCATGCTGGAAAGTGTCACCGGGGGCGAGGTGCGCGGGCGCTATTCCATCGTGGGCATGAAACCCGATTTGATTTGGGACTGCCGGGGCGAGGTGAGCCGCATCAACCGCATGGCGCGTTTCGATGCAGAGGCGTTCGAAGACATGCCGGGTGATCCGCTGGATGCCCTGCGGTCTGTTTTGGCCGAAAGTGCAATTGATCTTCCCACTGACCTGCCGCAAGCGTCAGCTGGGCTTTTTGGCTATCTTGGCTATGACATGATCCGTCTGGTCGAACACCTGCCTGACGTGAATCCGGACCCTCTGGGTGTGCCGGATGCGATGATGATGCGCCCATCTGTCGTGGCTGTTCTGGATGGGGTAAAGGGTGACGTGACGCTGGTGTCGCCTGCGTTTGTCAGCTCTGGCCTTAGCGCCAAAGCAGCGTATGCGCAGGCCGCTGAGCGCGTCATGGACGCGTTGCGCGATTTGGACCGTGCGCCCCCGGGCGAAAGCCGCGATCTGGGCGAAGCGCAGGAACTTGGACCGCTGGTTTCCAATTTTGCCAAACCCGACTATCTGGCCGCCGTGGAAAAGGCCAAGGACTACATCCGTGCGGGCGACATCTTTCAGGTCGTCCCCAGCCAACGCTGGACGCAAAGCTTTCCACTGCCGCCATTTGCGCTCTATCGCAGCCTGCGTCGCACCAACCCGTCGCCCTTCATGTTCTACTTCAATTTCGGCGGCTTTCAGGTCGTGGGCGCCAGCCCCGAAATCCTTGTGCGCGTTTTTGATGGAGAGGTTACAATCCGCCCCATCGCAGGCACCCGCCCACGAGGCAAGACGCCCGAGGAAGACAAGGCGATGGAAGCCGATCTTCTGGCCGACCAGAAGGAACTGGCAGAACATCTGATGCTTCTGGATCTGGGCCGTAACGACACAGGCAAAGTGTCCAAGATCGGCACTGTCCGCCCCACGGAAGAGTTCATCATCGAACGCTACAGCCACGTGATGCATATCGTCTCAAATGTCGTGGGCGAGCTGGCCGACGATCAAGACGCCCTGTCTGCCTTCATGGCAGGTATGCCAGCGGGCACCGTGTCAGGCGCTCCGAAAGTGCGCGCGATGGAGATCATTGACGAGCTGGAACCAGAAAAACGCGGCATCTATGGCGGTGGACTGGGCTATTTCAGCGCGGGCGGTGACATGGACATGTGTATCGCGCTGCGGACTGCTGTAGTGAAAGACGAAAAGCTTTATATTCAGGCCGGCGGTGGCGTGGTCTATGACAGCGATGCAGAAGCCGAGTACGAAGAGACCGTGAACAAGTCCAAAGCCATCCGGCGCGCAGCCGAAGATGCCGCGATGTTCACCCGGCGTGGGAACGGTTAAGCGGTTTTCATGTGGTTTTACGACAAAGTTGACGTCGAGACTTTCTTTTCAGAACACCAAGGAAGTTACCGGCTGAGAACTCGGCCCACCAAAGTTCTGTTCTGGTTGGTCGCAGTAGTTATTCCGCTCATTCCTGTCGTCTTTTTGAGCATGTATCTGGGAAATGATCCTGAATACCTGAAGCTTCTCCTCATGACTGTAGCCGTCGGGCTTTGGACTTATTCCGTCTGGCTATGCGGCAAGAAGGTCCAATTTATCCAAGTAGGCCCAAACGACATTCGTGTGTTGCCAGCGGGGATTGTCATCCATCGTGATGACATCACCTCAGTTCAGGTTCGCCAAAACAAAAATGACATTCAGGTCTCGCTAAATGTAAGCGCAACAGGCTTTAAGTACTACATTCCACATTTCACTTGGGTTTGGCACTCCATCACGCTTCAGCTACATGGAGACTAGGCATTAGCGCCCCAGCATCCACTTCCCCTTTGGCCAGAACGCGTGGAACGCAAAGGCGAACAGCACATCGTGCGGGACATCCCTGCCCTTTGCGTCACGTACGCGAATGGTGCCGACATCCCGGCCTTTCGCGATTTGCGATGCATCTAGGGCTGAGGCCTGCCCGGCAGCCCAGCTGATCGTCACGCCGGCCTCAGTAATCTCGCCTTCATTCGACAAACGTTCCACCGGCCAAGCGCGTTCCCCAACGCGGACCACGCGGGCCAAGGCTGGCACGCCGTGTGGTGGCTGTTCCCCGGTGAAGAAATCATAAGGGCGATCGCGGCTGTCGTAGCGCGCATAAGGGTTGCGGCCATAAGGGCGGCGGGCATCGGGTTGATCCATGACCAGCCCGTCTGGATTGCGGCTGGCGAACTCGGACCAGCTTTCCATCCAGGCCGGAAGTTGCTTCAACTGCGTGCCCGTATGTGCCCCGACAATCCCCTGCCCCAAGGCTTGTTGCCACCAGCTTTCGGTTTGGTGGTCATACATCACCATGTCCGAGTTGCGCAGCTTGCCTGAAACACCGAATGTCAGCTCAGTCCCACCAACGCGGCGGTCAAACACCATGCCAGAATTACACAAGGGGCAGAAGGTCACCGCGACCGGCACGCCACCGACCGTGTCGTTCACGATCTCATGCCATGTCAGATAGCGCAGGGGATATGCACGCGGGGTTGCGCCTGCGATTTCGACAGTCAGGACGGGTTCACGTGGGCCAATTCGTGTTTCACTGCCGACTTTGCGAAACGCCGGGGCGCTGAGCGCTGGAATACCATCACGACCAGGGCCACCGGACAAGATTTCGTTCCAGTCCCCCACATCGGATCGTGAGAAATCAGTTTTCGGGAATTCACGTTCCCAGTTTGCCGGATTGGCTCGGACGTCCTGCACCCACAGCCCGACCCCGATCGCGATCAGTGTCATCAAAATACGCATGGGGCCGCTCCTTTTTCATCTGTTGGACTTACCCTGACAGAGAAAGAAGCGGCCCCATAGCCCCCCTCACGGGGGTTTGAGCAATCGTGCGCGGGGCCTATTCGACCACGCGCATCGAGGTCATGACGTCGGGTGTGCCAATCATGGCTCCGTTCGGGCCTTCACCAAGTTTGATGGCCTGAACCACGTCAAAGCCATTCGTCACCTGTCCGACCACCGTGTACTTCCCGTTCAGGAAATCGCCCGGTGCGAACATGATGAAGAACTGGCTGTTGGCCGAGTTTGGGCTTTGCGAACGCGCCATGCCAACCGTGCCAGCCACATAGGGCTCATCACTGAACTCGGCCGGTAGGTCGGGATAGGACGACCCGCCCTGACCTGCGCGGCCTCCGTTCCCGTCAGCCTTGCCAAATTCGACATCACCGGTTTGGGCCATGAAGCCGTCGATGACACGGTGGAACACCACGTTGTCATAAGTGCCTTCTTTGGCCAACGTGACGATCCGTTCGACATGTTTGGGGGCCAGATCGGGACGCAATGTGATCTCAACCACGCCATTGGCAACGCCAGCGACCGTGATTTCAACCTTGGGCGCATCCCCAACAACGGCTTGATCCATTTCGGGTGGCGAAGCGGGCCAAAGCGCATAGATCGCATAGCCCACAACCAAAGCCACCCCAGCCAGAAACGCCACAATGAATGTGCGCCGGTCCCGAGGAGTGTAGTTGCCGTCAGACATCTGCAGCCACCTTGACCGACACCATAAGATCCGGCTCTGCTGGCGGCTCGCCACGGGTGATTGCGTCGACATGCTCCATGCCCGAAGTCACACGGCCATAGACAGTGTATTGACCGTTCAGGAAGTGGTTGTCGCTGAAGTTAATGAAAAACTGGCTGTTGGCCGAGTTCGGGTTCTGCGAGCGTGCTGCACCCAAAGTGCCGCGATCGTGGGGCAGTTTTGAAAACTCAGCAGGCAGATCCGGCAAGGACGAGCCACCGGTGCCGGCGCGACGCAGGCTCATCGGGTCTTTGCCATTGGCCACATCGCCGGTTTGGGCCATGAACCCATCAATCACGCGGTGGAACACAACGCCGTCGTATTCGCCTGAACGTGCCAGCTCTTTCATGCGCTCAGCATGTTTCGGTGCCACATCAGCCATCAACTCGATGACGACGGTGCCGTTTTTGAGTTCCATCAGGATGGTGTTTTCGGGATCTTTATATTCGGCCATCTGGGCCTCCTTTAAACTTGGAGTGTCTTTGTTGCCGCCAAACTATGCGCGCATGCCCAAAGATGAAAGGGCCAGTCTGTTCATTTTCACCCGCACCTGTTGACCAGCGCGCACTTTTGGTGTGCAACACCCCCAACACTTGATGGAGGGACCAATGGCCTGGAAGACACTCGACGAGATGGAACTGAACGGCAAAACCGTTCTGACCCGCGTAGATATCAACGTGCCTGTGAAGGACGGCGTGGTCACTGACGACACCCGCATCCAGCGTATCCTGCCCACAATCCGCGACATCTTGGCGGCTGGCGGTAAACCCGTCTTGCTGGCGCATTTTGGCCGCCCCAAGGGACAGCGCGTGCCTGAGATGAGCCTGTCCATTGTGCGCCCTGCCCTTGAAGCCGCACTTGGAATGCCGGTGAAGTTTGCCGAAGACTGCATTGGCGGTCCAGCCAAGCAAGCCGTTGCAGCGCTTGAGGCAGGCGAGATTTTGCTGCTGGAAAACACCCGGTTCCACGCTGAAGAGCCTAAAAATGATGGGGCGTTTGCTGCGGCCTTGGCGGCTTTGGGAAATGTCTATTGCAACGATGCTTTTTCGGCAGCCCACCGCGCGCATGGATCAACCGAAGGGATTGCACGCCTGTTGCCGTCCTGCGCAGGGCGCTTGATGCAAGCAGAACTGTCCGCGCTTGAGGCCGCGTTAGGTGAACCCGAACGCCCCGTGGTGGCTGTTGTGGGGGGGGCCAAGGTCTCGACCAAATTGGACTTGTTGGGGAACCTTGTCGAAAAAGTTAACTATTTGGTCATTGGTGGGGGCATGGCAAATACTTTCCTTGCCGCGCAGGGCATCAATGTCGGCAAATCACTTGCCGAACACGAAATGACCGATACGGCATCCGAGATTTTGGCCAAGGCAAAGTCTGCAGGGTGCGAAGTCATTCTGCCTACCGATGTCGTTGTCGCGCGTGAATTTGCTGCAAATGCGGCGAACGAAACCGTTGCGGCGAATGCGTGCCCCGAAGATGCGATGATCCTGGATGCCGGGCCCGACAGTGTGGCCCGCATTGTGGAGACGTTTGAGAACTCAAAAACGCTTATCTGGAACGGCCCCCTTGGCGCGTTTGAGATCGAGCCATTTGACACCGCAACCAACGCCGCCGCGCTGAAAGCGGCCGAGCTGTCAGAGGCAGGCAATCTGGTTTCTGTCGCAGGTGGTGGGGATACCGTCGCCGCCCTGAACAAAGCCGGTGCGGCCGAACGCTTCACCTATATCTCGACCGCAGGCGGGGCTTTCTTGGAATGGATGGAAGGCAAAACTTTGCCGGGCGTTGCGGCTCTTAGCTAAAGCGCACCAGAAATACTCAATACTATCAACGCCCTGCAAGGAGATTTGCAGGGCGTTTTTCTTTGCGGGTTACCACTTGACTATTTTCTGAGTATTTTAGTAGGTTATACCTATCAGCCAGTCGCGCAACATCTTCAATGCGATCAGCCGGAGACCTGAGAGGCAGAACACCTGCCCCACATATCAGGAGCGCGACGATGAAAGAATTTTTCCACGGGTCCAACACGGCCCAATCTGACATTCCCCACCCTGTGCCCTTCATCCCCGGCCTGAAAGCTTTGGCCGCATGGATCGAGGCTGCCATCGAAGGAGACCGCACATGACCGCCCCCCTTTCCAGCACCGCATTCGACAATGGACTGCGCACGATCCCACCAGAACATGACGCGTTGCAATTGACCGATTTTGGCAAAACCGCACGGATCAAGCTGAATGATATGGTCTACACCCTGACGATCACACGCGCCGGAAAGCTGATCTTGACCAAATAAAGACACCCAAACGCACGCGCGCGGTTCTGTCTGGTTCCCTCAGACAACCCAATCCCCTCCGCGCCCGTCGTCCGGAGGGCAAGGCCCTAACCGTTTCATCCAACCTTGCCCTCCACCCAAATTCCTGCACCGCCGTTAGCGCCAGCAGAATTGCATGCCCCGTCTCCCTCGCCTATGAACAAGCACAGTTTACTTTATTCAGAACGTGGGATCGACATGCCGAACCAAGCACAAATGGAAAAGATCAAAGCCGGTAAGGGCTTCATCGCAGCTTTGGACCAGTCGGGTGGCTCGACCCCAAAGGCACTGGGCCTTTATGGCATCACAGAAGACGCCTATTCCAGCGACGCCGAGATGTACGACCTGATCCACGCCATGCGCTCGCGTATCGCTCAGGCCCCGGCTTTCACTGGCGACAAGGTTGTCGGCGCGATCCTGTTTGAGATGACCATGGACCGTGAAATCGACGGCAAGCCCACCGCCACCTACATGTGGGAAGAACGTGGCGTCGTGCCGTTTTTGAAGGTCGACAAAGGTTTGGCTGACGAAGAAAATGGCGTTCAGCTTATGAAGCCGATGCCAGAACTGGATGCATTGTGCGAACGCGCTGTGAAAGCCGGTGTTTTTGGCACAAAGATGCGCTCGGTGATCAATGCGGCCAATGCAGACGGCATTAAGGCCAACGTGGCCCAGCAGTTTGCAGTTGGGAAGCAGATCATTGGTCACGGGCTTGTTCCGATCATCGAACCTGAAGTGACGATCTCGATCGCCGACAAAGCAGCTGCGGAAGACATCCTTGTGGGCGAGATCAAAACCCAGCTGGATGCCCTGTTGGACGACCAGACCGTGATGTTGAAACTGACCCTGCCAGAAGCTGCAAACCACTATCAGGCGCTGGTCAATCACCCGCGCGTCGCGTCGGTTGTTGCCCTGTCGGGCGGCTATTCGCGCGAAGAAGCCAACCGCCGCCTAGAACAAAACTCGGGCATGATCGCCAGCTTCTCGCGCGCGTTGACCGAAGGTCTTTCGGCGCAGCAAAGCGACGATACGTTCAACAGCACTATCGCGGACACGATCGACAGCATCTACACAGCGTCGATTGCTGGTTAAACCGTCGGCACTAAAAGACAATTTCAAACGGCCCGCCCTAGTTGGTGGGCTGTTTTCGTTTTGACGCCCCGTTTCGTCATCGGCGTATCGGAAAAAAACCGCTACCGATTCGTTTTTGGGATTCACAAGCCGAATCACCTATGGCATAGTCTTTGTGCACCGCCCAACTAAGAGGCGGGCAAGAGGCAGTACATACAGGCGGGAAACCTATGGGCGCACCTCGCGCACAAGCTGGAATTGGTGGAGTTGTCTACTTTGTCGGGGCTGTTGGCCTTGGCTTGTACTTCACGTTTGCCAGTGTGCAGGGCGACTATGGATTGTTCCGTCGCGTTCAGATCGAGGCCGAGACGCAAACGTTCTTAAAAGAACGTGATGCGCTCTCGGCTCAGATCGCTCAGCTGCGTAATAAGACCAAACGCTTGTCCGATGACTTCCTTGATCTGGACCTTTTGGACGAACAAGCACGCAATGTGCTTGGCGTCGTTCGTGCAGACGAAGTTGTCCTGCGCTGATCCTTACTGATCCCTAGACCCTTATTTTAAAACGTAAATGCCAGCCTTGCGTGCCGTGCAACCCTGCCCGTCACAAGGATGGTCAAGTTTTTGTCGACCCGAAAGGGTGAAGGCTGTATAAGATAGTTTAACACTAAACTATTATCAGATGCCAGCTGTCGCCAGGAGGAGGACGCCATATGGCCGCCCGTAAAAGCGCCCAGAAAAAGCCCGCTAAATCAAACACATCCAAGGAAGAGCTGCTTGCGCATTATCGCGAAATGCTGCTTATCCGTCGATTCGAAGAAAAGGCCGGCCAGTTGTATGGCATGGGCCTGATTGGTGGGTTCTGCCACCTTTACATCGGACAAGAGGCCGTTGTGGTTGGGCTGGAAGCCGCCGCAAAGGAAGGCGACAAACGTCTGACCTCGTATCGCGATCACGGCCACATGCTGGCCTGCGGTATGGACCCGAAAGGCGTCATGGCCGAGCTGACAGGCCGCGAAGGTGGTTATTCGCGCGGTAAAGGTGGCTCGATGCACATGTTCTCGACCGAGAAGCACTTCTATGGCGGCCACGGCATTGTTGGCGCGCAGGTGCCCATCGGAACCGGACTGGCCTTCGCAGATAAATATCTGGAAAACGGCGGCGTCACTTTTGCCTATTTCGGTGATGGTGCAGCCAACCAGGGCCAAGTTTACGAAAGCTTCAATATGGCATCCCTTTGGGAGCTTCCGGTCGTCTATGTGATCGAGAACAACCAATACGCCATGGGCACCTCGCTACAGCGTGCCAGCTCAACCCCAGATATCTATACCCGAGGCGCGGCCTTTGGCATACCCGGGGAAGCCGTCGATGGCATGGACGTTTTGGCTGTGAAAGACGCAGGTGAACGCGCAACTGCGCATTGCCGCGCGGGCAAAGGTCCTTACATTCTGGAAATGAAAACATACCGTTACCGCGGTCATTCGATGTCGGATCCGGCCAAGTATCGGACCCGGGAAGAGGTCCAGAAGGTGCGTGAAGAACGTGACGCCATTGATCATGTGCGTGAACTTCTGCTGCAAGGCAAACACGCCTCTGAGGATGACCTGAAGGCCATTGATAAAGAGATCAAAGCGGTCGTGAATGATGCCGCCGAGTTTTCGAAAACCAGCCCAGAGCCCGCACTTGAAGAGCTTTGGACCGATATTTACGCCTGATCCCGGACAGAGGAGAGAACAACATGGCTACTGAAGTACTGATGCCCGCCCTGTCCCCCACGATGGAAGAGGGAACACTGGCAAAATGGCTTGTAAAAGAGGGTGATGAGGTCGCTTCTGGTGACATTATGGCCGAGATCGAAACCGACAAGGCCACAATGGAATTTGAAGCTGTTGATGAAGGCATCATCGGCAAAATTCTGATCGCCGAAGGCACCGAAGGTGTGAAAGTGAACACGCCGATTGCGGTTTTGCTTGAAGACGGTGAAAGCGCGGATGCCGTGCCTGCCGCAAGCGTGGCCGCCGAACCTGCGCCCGCTGCAACGCCTGCCCCTGCGGCACCTACCCCTGCGGCAGCGGCTCCTGTTGCGGCCCAGCCGATCACACCTGTTATCGCAGCCGATCCCGAAGTTCCGGAAGGCACCGAAATGCGGTCGACCACAGTGCGTGAAGCTTTGCGCGACGCGATGGCCGAGGAAATGCGCGGTGACAACGCCGTCTTCCTGATGGGGGAAGAGGTAGCGGAATACCAAGGCGCCTATAAGATCAGCCAAGGTCTGCTGGAAGAGTTCGGCGCGAAACGCGTGATCGACACGCCAATCACCGAGCACGGCTTTACCGGTCTTGCAACGGGCGCTGCGATGGGTGGATTGAAACCGATTGTCGAGTTCATGACCTTCAACTTCGCCATGCAGGCGATCGATCACATCATCAACACCGCCGCCAAGACACGCTATATGTCGGGCGGCCAGATGTCCTGCCCCATCGTGTTCCGTGGGGCCAATGGTGCCGCTGCCCGTGTTGGGGCGCAGCACAGTCAGGATTACGCTGCATGGTATGCGCAGATCCCCGGACTGCATGTGGCAATGCCGTATTCGGCAGCGGATGCAAAAGGCCTGCTGAAATCTGCAATCCGTGACGAAAACCCAGTGGTCTTTTTGGAAAACGAACTGCTGTATGGTCAAAGCTTCGACGTGCCTGTGATGGATGACTATACCGTCCCCTTCGGCAAAGCACGCATCTGGCGCGAAGGCACCGATCTGACAATCGTCAGCTTTGGCATCGGAATGAAATACGCGCTTGAAGCTGCCGACGCGCTGGCTGAAGACGGTATTTCAGCTGAGGTGATTGACCTGCGTACCCTGCGCCCGCTTGATTATGACACGGTGATCAATTCTGTCATGAAAACAAACCGTTGCATCACAGTTGAAGAAGGTTGGCCCGTTGCATCAATCGGCAACCACATCACCGCGTCGATCATGGAACGCGCGTTCGACTATCTGGACGCTCCGGTGATCAACTTGACCGGCAAGGACGTTCCAATGCCTTACGCCGCCAACCTTGAAAAGCTTGCACTTGTGACCACCGCCGAGGTGATCCAAGCCGCCAAAGCCGTAACGTATCGCTAAGGAGACAGACACATGGCTATCGAAATTCTCATGCCCGCCCTGTCGCCCACGATGGAAGAAGGCACGCTTGCCAAATGGTTGGTCAAAGAAGGTGACGAGGTTGCGTCTGGCGATCTTCTGGCCGAAATCGAGACCGACAAAGCCACGATGGAATTTGAGGCTGTTGATGAAGGCATCATCGGCAAAATTCTGATCGCAGAAGGCACTGAAGCGGTGAAGGTGAACACAGCCATCGCCATCCTTGTGGAAGAAGGTGAAGAGGTCGGTGACGTTGCCGCCAGCGCACCCGCAGCACCTGCAGCTGCCGAAGCTGAGGCCGCCCCTGCGGCCCCGACAGCAGCACCTGCAGCAGCGCCCGCTCCTGCAGCCCCTGCCCCGCAAGCGGCTGATGGTGCACGCATTTTCGCCTCTCCTCTGGCGCGACGTATTGCGGCTGACAAGGGTCTGGACCTGACACAAATCACCGGATCGGGTCCGAAAGGTCGGATCGTGAAAGCTGATGTGGAAGGTGCAACCGCTGCTCCGAAAGCTGCCCCTGCGGCGGCTCCTGCTGCGGCTCTGGCAGCCGCACCTGCCGCTGCAGCGGCGCCCACCGGCCCCTCGGCCGATATGGTGGCTGCGATGTATCAGGACCGCGAGTATGAGGACGTCAAGCTTGACGGTATGCGCAAAATCATTGCCGCGCGTTTGTCGGAAGCCAAGCAGACCATCCCGCATTTCTATCTGCGTCGCGACATCAAGCTGGATGCGCTTCTGGCTTTCCGCGGTCAGTTGAACAAGCAGTTGGAAGCGCGTGGCGTGAAGCTGTCGGTCAATGACTTCATCATCAAAGCCGTGGCTCTTGCGCTGCAACAGGTGCCCGAAGCCAATGCTGTTTGGGCTGGCGACCGTGTGTTGCAGATGAAAGCGTCGGATGTCGCAGTTGCTGTCGCCATCGAAGGCGGGCTGTTTACACCCGTCTTGCAGGATGCTGATCAGAAATCACTGTCCAGCCTGTCGATCCAGATGAAAGATCTGGCGGGCCGTGCACGTGAGCGCAAGCTTGCACCGCACGAATACCAAGGTGGCAGCTTTGCAATCTCAAACCTGGGCATGTTTGGCATCGATAACTTCGACGCCATCGTAAACCCGCCCCACGCCGGAATTCTGGCCGTAGGCGCAGGTGTTAAAAAGCCTGTTGTCGGCGAAGATGGCGCGCTGACGGTCGCCACTGTGATGAGCGTCACCATGTCCGTTGATCACCGTGTGATTGATGGCGCGGTTGGTGCGAACCTGCTGAACGCGATTGTCGACAATCTTGAGAACCCGATGGCGATGCTGGCGTAACGTCACATTCTAAAATTGCGATCTATTGACATGGCTCAAGGCGACCTTCCACGCCTTGGGCCATTTGCTTTTCCGAACAGATAATTTCGGAGATACTCAATGGACTTCAAAGCCCTACTGGACAACACATCAGCGAACACCAAATCTTTTGCAGAGGTGCACCCTGACGGCGCCAATGGCTTTCGTGCCATGCACAAAGCCGCCATGGTGGATGGTGCACTGTCGGTGAAAGAAAAAGAACTTCAGTGCATCGCGATCGGCATTGCAAAGCAGTGCAACGACTGTATCGGCTTCCACGTGCGTGCCGCGATCAAAGCTGGCGCCAGCCGTGAAGAAGTTGCGGAAACCGTCGCTGTTGCGATCATGATGGGGGGCGGTCCCGGCTATATGTATGGCGCACGCGCTATGGAGGCTTACGACCAGCTTTCGGCCTGAGGGTAGCAGCCAGAATTACAAAAGGGCGGCGCTGGAAGCGTCGCCCTTTTTGTGTTCCGACCGTCTTTGCAGTCTTTAGTCTGCCTTTATCTGCTGTGATGAATTGACCCGTGGTTCAGGTCTTCAAAACAACAGTTAGCCGGCGACTGCTACAAGAAACACTGCGGAAAATGCCACGACGGTGGCAAGCCAGATCTGTTTCATTTCGGGGTCTCCCAGGTTTTCACATGGCCCCTATAGATCAAATCCATCTGGCAATACATTGATATACCTCAAGTCTGCGAAAAACCGCCGATGGCAGTCATGCCACCGGCCGGAACACCGACTATTGAATAGGCGTTATTGGATAAGCGTCTGATCCATGCTCATTGCAGGGCGGTCACATCCTGCCTCGCCAACAACGCGGGCGGGCACGCCTGCCACGGTTTTGTTGCGCGGGACTTCTTCAAGCACCACAGACCCTGCAGCAATACGCGAGCATTCTCCGACTTTGATGTTTCCAAGCACCTTGGCCCCGGCCCCGATCAGAACACCGTCTCCGATCTTGGGATGACGATCTTCGTCTTCCTTACCAGTACCGCCCAAGGTGACGGAATGCAGCATCGAGACATTGTCGCCCACAATAGCCGTTTCCCCAATCACTATCGAATGGGCGTGGTCGATCATGATGCCACGGCCAATACGTGCGCCGGGATGGATATCAATGCCATACACTTCAGAGCAGCGCATCTGGATGAAATAGGCCAGATCTTTGCGGCCCTCTTTCCAAAGGTAATGCGCCAACCGATAGGCTTGCATCGCTTGAAAGCCCTTGAAGTAAAGCAAGGGCTGCAACATGCGATGGCAGGCCGGATCACGATCCAGCACAGCCGTAATGTCAGCGCGCGCAGCTTCCGTCAGCTCAGAGCAACTGTCATAAGCTTCGTCAGCAATTTCACGCAAAAGCACCATGCTCATCTCATTTGAGCTGAGTTTGGCCGCAAACCGGTAAGACAGGGCTTTCTCAAGCGTCTTGTGATGAAGCACACACGCCCCAACTAAACCACCCAGCAGCGGCTCTTCCGCCACGGCTTGCTTGGCCTCGCTGGTGATCCGGTCCCAGACAGGATCAATTTTGGTCACAATCGCACGTTTCTCAGCCATGTCTGCTCCTCGCGTTGAACGAATACATTACACCAGATAGGATTTGAATTCCAAACGCAAACCCCTGATGGGAAAGATTGCAAAGATGAATGAATCCCAGATCACACGGTTTAAGGCGCTGTTATTGGCCAAGCTGGATGAGCTGGATCAGGAAGATGCGCTTGGCCAAGACGGGCAAAAGATTGTTGAGCTGGATCAGCAGGCTGTTGGACGGCTTTCCCGCATGGATGCATTGCAAAATCAAGCGATGGCAAAAGCCACTGGCGCGCGCAGAATGGCCCAGCGCCAAAGGGTTCTGATGGCTCTTGAGCGGATCAACGAAGACGAGTTCGGGTATTGCGAGGATTGCGGCGATAACATCGCACTGGGGCGGCTAGAACTTGATCCCACCGCCCCGAAATGCGTCAGCTGCGCCTCTGGATGAAACGTGTGTGTCGGGCTTTGAGTGCGGCGTAAACAGTCAGCAAACAATCCAGAAAGTCAGGATCATCATGCAAGGGTTCTGGTTTACGTGGCAGCGACATGGCCACCGATCCAAGACTTCCATTTCCCCATCGCGGATGCAGCCGGCCCAGCGCAAGGCGATACCGATCTGCCGCATCGGCGCGATGCAACATCGAAAGCATCGCGCCAGGTCGTTTGCGCGGCCCAAGCACCAAAAGTGCGCAGGCCGCGGCAATTGCGTCACCGGGCAGAACCGGGCGCATTTACAGATCAACCTCCAATCGGGCATTAGGACCCGCCCCAAATTTCTCGGACAGTTGGGCAACCTCGATGGCGTAGGGGCCCGTAACCAGATCAGCAGTGCGGAGCGCGGCATCGTAGCTCCAGTTTGGCGCGGTCACGATAAGCTCGCGCTTTACGGTTCCCCCGTCGATGATCCGAACACGATAGCGTTCGTCCACCTCCCCCATTGGCACATCGACATCCCCCCAAGGGTCTCCGTCAATCCGCGTGCGCCTGATCCAGCTGAGCTGATGATCCCCTGCCTGATCTTGAGCGACCAGGTGGACAGGCGCATAGGGGCGCAGGCCAATTCCCTTAAAGGCCATAACCTCGTGCAGATAGGACGCATCTGTATAGGCCTTACGCGCAGGGCCGATACGATAATGGCGGTTCAAGCCACGGGCTGACGACGCCAAGGGGATCTGGTCTTGGGTGCCATCCAGCACCACCAGATAACTTCCCGCAGGCCATATACTGGGCATGGTGGCATCGGTGCCCAATTGGCCACGCAAACGCACGCTCAGATCATAGGTTTGCTCGCCAACCAGATCAGCCGTGGCAAATTGCAGGATTTCCCAATTGTCCGGGCTGCCATCCCCGATGGCGACAACATTGGCCCCGTTCAACATGTCATCAACAGACACCGAGGATAGCGTCGCAGCAGAGGCGAGTTTCACCCGTAATGCGGCCCCTTGATCCAACAGGCCCGACGGCGACGCAAACAAATCCGTTTCGGTTACACCAATAATGGACCGGGACAGAACGCGTTCAATGCGTCGATAGCCGTTGTCATTGGCTGACCGATAGATCGCCACATTCCCCGGCCAGGGATCAGCCGTGATTGCTACATGTGGTGCGTGCGGCACCTCGTCCCCGGTCAGCAGCGGCAGATCCATGAACAGCGGAAAGACCGGCGCAGGTGGGACATACGGCTTCACCGCTGGGGCGGGCTCGATGCTATCCGAGGGCAGAAACAACCCGGGCTCTACACGTACAGCGCGGATGTTCTGCACACCGGCATGTTCGACATGGTCGACGCGGAAATGCTCGGTCCCGGCTTCGGTCTCCAGCTTCAGAACGTCCCCTGCCCCTTTGGACAATTCCGACGGCGGTAAAGCAAAGGATGCAGAATCCCTCGCCACACGTGCTTCAGACAACCAACGCTCGGTGATCACACGCGCTTCTGTGCGTGTCAGGACCAAGGGAATTTCCGATGTCGAAACGGTATAGCTTGTCTCATCCGGGAAAATCGCCTCGACGGCCCGAATGTCATAGTCACCGCCACTTTCGATATAGTTCAGGCGAACACGGCCCGCGATTTCAGCCTCGGGCGCACGAACGCGTTCAAGAGTAGTCTCGCGATCTGGCGACAGCGCCATCTTTTCGGGATCAAGGATCTGATCAGGTCGCCCAGTACGTGACGAGAAGATCAAAACGCCTTCACGTTCAGCCACCTCAAATCCATAGGCCAACATCAATGGTTGCAACGCTGCGCGCGCTCCGCTGATCTGATCAACAATGTACCCGCGCACCAAACCATGCAGTTTGGACACGTCGTAGCGCGTCACACCGGACCGTTCGCAAATTTCGCTGACCACTGATGCCAGTGATCGTGAAGACGCCCGCCCGTTCAACCAATGTCCCCGGCTATAGTTTCCACCATCGCTCCACAACCCCTTGCGGTTCGGGAATTGCGGGTACGGTCGTGTATCCCAAGCCCAGACATGCGCACGTGACATGTCCAGCATCTTGATGCCGGTTGCCGAATGCGCCGGGTTGTTGGCGTTTTTCTTCCAATATCCATAAATCGCACGCAAATATTGCGCTTGCATCAGATCATCACGCCGCCCGTTCGAATAGCGCGGCTTGGAACTTTCCGAGCTTTTGGGATCAAGGAACTTGTTGGGCTGGTTGGTGCCCTTATCAATCGCCGCGCATCCCAGTTCTGTGAACCAGAAAGGCTTTGATCCAGGCAACCAATTAGTTGGCGTTACACTCCGAACACCCCCCACACGGTTGTGATGCGAGCTTTCCCACCATCCGCGCAGATCTTTGTAGCGATAGATCCAATCCTCGCCATGGGCCCCATCGGTGATCGGGGTGCGGATTTGCAGCTCTCGGGCGTCCGGGTTTTTATAGTACCAATCAAACCCCTCACCGCCTTCGATGTTGGATTGCAGATAGCCAAGGTCGTAGATGCTTTCGAAGTGCGCATCCGCATGGTCAAAGCCGTCACGCCAATCGGATAGCGGCATGTAGTTGTCCATGCCGATAAAATCGACTTCGTCATGGCTCCAAATTGGATCGAGGTGAAAGAATACATCCCCAGAACCATCTTGTGGGTGATAGCCAAAGTATTCGGACCAGTCTGCCGCGTAAGAGATCTTGGTACTTGCACCCATTATACCCCTTACGTCGTCAACCAGCTGCATCAGCTGATCAACAACTGGGAAGCTGTTTCCGGGTCCTCGGATTTGCGTCAAGCTGCGCAGCTCTGATCCGATCAGGAATGCATCAACACCCCCCGCCGATTTACACAGATGCGCATAGTGCAGGATAAACCGACGATACGAGAACTCGTTCGGGCCGGTGTAATTCACACCCTTCGCGGTGACGGTAAAGTCATTGGGCTGCGCATTCCCGAAGAACGCCGCAACTTGCGAGACCGCCGCGGCCGAACCATCAGGTGAACCTGGGTGATGAGGTGCAAGCGTGGTTGTAATCCGTCCGCGCCACGGCAGCTCGGGCTGCCCGATTTGCGCCGACCACGGGTCAAACAGGCTGTTGCCATCCATCTGTTCCATCAAGATGAAGGGATAGAACGTCGTTTTTCGATCGAGATGTGAAGCAAGAACAATCGCCTCTTTCACCGATTGGTCCGTAGGCGTGCCGCCATAAACTGGGCGGTCGTCATCATCGCGCGGCACCAGCCCCGCTTGCGACCGTGAAATGCCGCTGACCGTCCATGGCATGGATTTGCCATCCATCTGCTTTTGTTCAACACGCGGGCGGATCTGGCACGATCCACAGCGCAGATCATCCCCGAACCAAGACACGACAAGCGCCGTATTCTTGCAGTTGGGCAGTTCCTCGCGCATCTGACGATAGGATGTCACAATATCCGTGAGTCCCGATGGGCTGTTCTGGTTTGACCCACCACTGACACCCGGCCCGCCATCATAATGCACGGCAGACGTCGCCATCGCGTATTCACCCGTTCCAGGGATCAGCGCCACGGCTTGGGTGCCACGTGCGACCTCTTTGTCTTGGAATGGCTGTTCTGGTCGAAATACTTCGAAGCTGAACTGCGGCACACGATTGCCGAATGGCGTCAGATCCAGATCCTCGATCACCACATAGGCGATCCCGCGATAGGCCGGGGCTTTCCCCGCGCCCTTCACCGCTTCTATCTTGGAATCCGGCAGCTGAGTTTCGGTTCCCTTATAGATCCGAATGTTCATATCTTTCTTCGCGATCTGGTTTCCGTCCGCCCAAATCCGACCCAGACGCGTGATCTGCCCCTCGCACAGGGCGACGGCCACGCTGATGGAGTAGCTATAGGTCGTGATTTCGGGTTCCGGAGGCTTGGGGGGCCCTTTGCCTCCGCCGCCGCCACCAGTCGTCGTGACATTTTCCTTGAAACGTGTGGACCAGATCACCTGACCACCCAGTCGTGCACGACCGTAAATCATAGGGATTGCTGTGCCCTCTGAAGCACCACTCAAGCGCAGCCGATCAACGCGGCCCGTTTCAATCGGTTCTGACCCCTGCCCGAGAATACGATTATCGATGGCCTGCCCAAGCGTGGCGCCAATCGCTTTGCCGATTACCACGGATGACAAACCCAGGATCCCACCCCCGATCGAGGCCCCAGCCGCAGCACCTACCGCAGAAAGAAGTATCGTCGCCATCAGCTTGTCCTTTCAGGAAATTCAAAACACGCCACAATCCGGCGTTCCCATGGGGTGGAAAGCGAACTTTCCACCACTCCATGACCGCTATAAGCGTGGATAAAGGAAGGGGCTGGCCCAGTGCTGGCCACGAACCCCAGATGTTTTGCCACCGCGTCAGATCGCATCCGAAACAGCAGAATGTCGCCCGGTTGCTTTGCATCCAGAGGTTTGGAAATCAGATGAGCTTGCGCCGCCTGCCAAAGCGCCTCCTGCCCATCAGTTTCGGACCAATCCGACGTGTACGGCGGCACGCTCACAGGCTCATGCCCCAAAACGGCCCTCCAAACACCACGCACCAGTCCAAGACAATCACATCCCGCCCCTTTCTGAGAGGCCTGATGTACATAGGGTGTTCCAAGCCACGCCTGTAACTCGCTTAAAATCATATCCCGTGCCTGCGTCATATCAGGCTCCGGAAAGCGGATTGAACGGGTTGTCATCATCGTCACCAAAGATCAAACCTTGAATGTCCAACGTTTCGCGCCCATCGCCACCATCATTGCGTTCATGTGGTACGGGATAGGACATCAGCCAGTCCTCACCGGGGATATCTGGGAAGCCACGAAAATTCCGGAAGTTGCTGAATTTCTTTCGACACGTTCTGGGAAGTTTGTCACAGCCCGCCTCTAACCGCACACGATCGCCGGGCAGCATGACGGCCCGCAACGCTTCCCACAATTCGATGGTCCGTGCGCCGTCTTCACCCCTGGCGTCATTTTTGATGATCCCGCTCAGCCCTTCGGCTTCACCGGTTAAAACTTCAAACCGACCGCGTACAAACCAATTCTTTGGATAAAGCGACATGTCACCGAACCGAAACACGGTCTCTTCATCGTTGCTGATAAGATCCAGCTCAACCGAGTATCCATTCTGACTTAGATTGAACCGGCACATCCCATCTCCCAACACGGCGGAACACTGTGATTGATACGCCCGCCCCTGAGGCTGATTCATCGCCTCACTCAACCCGTTCAGCTCTGCCCGGAAACCGCCCGCCTCACGCGCCAGCTCACCCACTGATCCGCGAAACCGCAGATAGCGTTGCGTGACATCTTTCCAGTTCACCAACCAGGCTTCGACATCGGCCCCATCATAGCGTCCTGCGCGAATGTCTTTTTCACTGATCGCATCAGTGGACAAAACACCCAGCGCTTCGGTGTTGTCTATCGAAAGCCCCGTGGATTGGCTTAACGCCTGAGCCGTCATTCCGGTGTCGGCCTTATAGGTCACACCCTCCATCTGGATATCCAGATCGTGATCGGTAAACCCATAGACCGCACCATCGCGTCGCGTGACCTTCCACAACCGCGCAATTGTTGTCACGCCTTCGCTGAGATGCGCCTGAAGTTCTGTAGAGACCACCATCAGACACGCACCTCGACCACAGGCACATTGGGCGCCTCACCCGCTTGGAACGACGCGACCGACGTGTGGACACGATCGGTGTCGAACCGCACAGGCACATCAAATTCGTAGCCGGCTGTAACTTCGGCCCCATCTTCCGGAGCTGTCACGAAGCTGATCAGCCCGGTTGTCAGATCGACATTAAACTGTGTCCCTTCAATCTGAGGGTCACCTTTCAGCCCAAGCTTCACCGTGCCCTCAAGCGGCTTCTGGATTGGCCTCTCATAGGTATTGGTTCCCGACCTATAGGTCTTAATCAGCTGGAAATCGGTGGTTGTACCGTCACCCCAACCGATAATCTGATCCGTATAAGCAGGCTCTGCCGAGGGCAGACTGCTTTTAAAGTCTGACCAGTCTTTCCAGCGGAACGCGTGCAACTGCCCACGGCGCGCTTCGAAGAACGCGATAAGAGTCTCCACATCATCCAAAGACCGCATTCCGATCCCCGCATCATAGCGACGGCGCGAATGCTCCCACGGGCTGTTGCGTTCTTCGAACCCGTTGGCCAGCGTCACCACCTCGGTGCGCCGTTCGGGACCCCCAACCGAGCCGAAACTCAGATTGGCCGGGAAACGAATTTCATGAAAAGACATGTGGAACCCTCCTAAGATCGGGAAAACAGGTGGTTAGCGATGACGCTGACCACGCGCCAATGCACGTTGGACATTGGCGGCAATCTGACTTTGCGACCGGCGGAAGCTTTCAACATCCGGGGTCGAGATATTCATGGTGACATTCACCGGCTGGCCGCCGCCCTGCGTGCGCACGCCAAGCCGGCCATCAGCCCCGCGGCTCAGCGGCATGATGGCTTCCGGTCCCGCCTCACCCATCAGGCCCATTCCGCCCCGCATCGGGAAGGACGTCGCCTGCGATACCACGCCCCCCTTGGCGAACGGCATGACGCGCCCTTGGGCGAAGGCGCCCCCATCGGCAAAAGGCAGAAATCCATTGGTGATGGCACCAACGCCTTGCCCAAGGATGTTTCCGAAATGGTTGGTTACAGGATTGATGGCGGCATTAAAGGCCGCATCGGTCATCGAGCGTGCAACCTCTTTCAGCGCATCTGACAGCTTCATGCCGTCGAAGGCCAAGCCTTCAAACGCACGGCGCAATCCAGATGAAATGCCCGAAGATAAAGTGCTGACATCCGCATTCAGATCCGAAACCGTCGAATGCATGCCCTTTAGCTCGAAGATGAACCCAGCGGTCATTTGCTGCGCGCCACCAAGTGCTGCTTCCAAAGCGTCGATCTGGTCTTCGAAACCGTCGATACTGTCCAATCCAGCCATCACATGCCTCTTTCGTTGGGGCCACGTGGTTCATCAGGGAACGCACGGGCAAGCTCATCGAGCCGAGATCGCAGGCACGTGGCGGGTTGCCCCTCTAGCCCGGCCATCACAGCCAATTCGATCGGGGTCAGCGCCCAGAAGTCTTCCGGGCGCAGTCCCAGTTTTCCAAGACCAAGGCGCATCAACCCCGGCCAGTCGAACCCCGTGGCATCAGCCACACGCGTCTTCCCCTGGCGTCAGGGCAAAGGCGCGTGTCAGCAGCAGGCCTGCGGCCTTTGCAGCTTCGACGGGTCCGCCTTGGATTTCGGCGGCAAGTAAGTCTTGCGAAGTGCCAGCCCAGCCACCGCCACGCAGTCCCGCGACAATCAACGCCAGAACATCCCGGCTTGAGAAAGCTCCGCTTTCAAACCGTTCGACCAGCGATACGATTGAAGCCTCTCCCAGCTGCTCTTCCAGCTCGGCCAATGCACCAAGCGTCAACTTCAACACGTGGGACGTGCCGTCGATGACCAGGGCGACCTCGCCTGTCCAGGGATTGGCCATGATCAAAGCGCCGTGAAGGTCAGTTCACCGGCCGACGCCATCGACAGCTCGTATGTCGCCTCGCCGTTATGCGAACCCGCATATTCAATCGAGGTGATCATGAACGCACCTTCAACCACGCCAAAACCGGGCACAATCACTTGGAAGTTCGGCACTTCGTTGTCAAAAAAGATCTGACGCGCCCGCTCATCTGTTGAGGCGTCTTTGAACACACCCGATCCTGAAATTGATGCGGATTTCACGCCTGCTCCGCCCAGAAGTTCACGCCATCCGCCTGTGCTTTCCAGACTGGTCACATCAACGCTTTCCGCGTTGAAGCTCAGGCGCGTGGCCCGAAGGCCTGCAATGGTCTCGAATACGCCGGTGTCGGTCATATCGAGCTTGATCAGAAGGTCTTTGCCGTTTTGCGCAGCCATAGGATCACTCCGTTTTGAAAGGTTTAATTGTCTTCAACACGTGCGCGGAAGATCAGGTCGATGCGACGCACATCCGCGTCTTCAACCCGCCGCGCCCGCGCACGATGGAAATTCAGGTAAACAAGGCTGCCGCGTGCCAGAACCAAGCTGGCATCGACCAACGAGTCGCTGACGGCAGCGGCCACCTCTTTGGCGGCCTGGAACCCGGCCGCATCCGTGACCACGCTGACCGTGACCTCGTGCAGCGCGCCATGACCGGTCTTGTCCGACCGCTCGCGCACATCCTCGGGACCAAGGCTGACATAGGTGCCTGTAATGATCCCTGCGGGGACAGCATCATAAATCGCACCGGCCACCAGTGTGGACAGGGTCACATCCGCAGCAAGCCGCTGATAGATGGCCTGTTGAAGCGAAGCTGAAACGCCATAGCTCATGCCGACACCTCCTCTTGTGCGAAACAGGTCAAGAAATGCGCGCCCGCATCCGCTTCTGTGACCGCAAGGATGCGGAAGATCCGCGAGCCATCGCGAAACCGCTGATCGGGTTTTGGACGGGACGGCGCCCCATCAGGTGCAGCGCGCACCGTGATGCGAAAGGCAATTGACGATACGGTCGCAAATCCCGCCGCACGTTCACGTCCAGAGCCGGGTTTAACCTCGGCCCAGACCTGACCCAACGCTTGCCAGTTTTGTGTGAAGCCGCCTGCACCATCTGCTGTGCGCACAGGCTCTTCCAACACCAGTTTTCGGTTTAAGACGGGCCGCTTCATGCTGCCCCCCCACCACCAAACAGGCGCACGGTGCGATAGCGTTGCAGCAGGGCCGAGATCACAGAGGGAAATTCACCTTGCCCCATTGAGCCCCCGGCATCCGCCCGGTTCTCATAGTAACTGGCCGCCAGCAGCATCACTGCTTGCCCAAGATCTGCAGGCAGGTCGGACCATGCGGCACCAAACCCGGCTTCAAACCCAATGACGGCTTGTCCGCCCACTGGGATCGCTGGCAAACAAAGGCCAGTCGACACAAGGCGCGGCCGGTGCATGTCTTGCTCCAGCGCGAAGCGGGCCGGATCAATGGTTTCAGTGCCGCCCAGACGATCATGGATCTCAAGGCTGAGGACCTGACTGACCGGACCAACCGGCAATGCTTGCGACGCAAGATCGCGCCAAGCGGTCAGGGTCCAGGTAAACTCGCGCGACAGAAGGATCTTTCCAGTGCGGGCCTCGATCGCGGCCATTGCGGCCCGAAGGTAGGTTTCCAGCACCTGATCTTGCACCCCGTCATCGGCAAACCCGGTACCCAGCCGCAGGTGGTCCTTGAATTGGGCGACCGGAATGGCCGTGCCCGGCACTGTGGTCTGCTCGACTAACATCATGGATCATCTCCGAAATTCGGGCCCCTCACGTCATGTTCAAAAGGGTGGGCGCGCGCCGTCCGTATTGCTCGGACGGAGGGGGAGCAGCTAGACAACACGGGATTGGCCGGCGCGCGCCCTGCCCCGCAACATCCGTCAGGATGTCACGGGATCAGGTTCATCTCTTAAGAGACCGAGAACTTCAGCAGCTTGATCGCAGCAAAGTCGCTTACGTCGCCGCCAACACGTTTGGTGGCATAGAACAGGACGTGTGGCTTGGCCGAGAACGGGTCACGCAGGATGCGCGTGTCGGGACGTTCTGCGATGGTGTAACCCGCAGCAAAGTCACCAAATGCGATCGAGTGGCTGTCAGCACCAATGTCGGGCATATCCTCGACGACCAGAACCGGGTAGCCAATCAAACGGGCAGGTTCGCCAGCAACGGTGGCATCCGACCACAGGAAGCGGCCATCAGCGTCTTTCAACTTGCGCACGGCACCCACAGTTTTCGAATTCATCACGAAGACCGAATTGGCACGATAATCAGCACCCAGGGCATAGATCAGGTCGAAAATCGCGTCAGCTGGGTTTGTCGCGTTGAAATCACCAGCTTCACCCGTGGCCACATAGCCCAGATCGCCCCAGCTCCAAGAGGTATTATCGACGATGGCGTGGTTCAGAATGCCCACAGGCTTTTCAACACCGTCACCATTGATGAACGCACCGCTTTCTGCGCGCGAGAATTTGTCGGCGATGCGACCAGCCAGCCAGCTTTCGATGTCAAAAGCGCTGTCGTCCAGCAAGCGTTGCGACACTTTCGGCAGGGCCGACAGCTCGTGCAGCGGGATCGAAATACGGTCGATCTGTGGGGTGCCGGTTTCAGCTGTCGAACCGGTTTCCGAAGCCCAACCGGTGATCAGGTCGCCTTGATCGATAAGCACGTCATAGGCAGTGCCTTCCACGTTTACCACATTGGCAACCGAACGCAGCGAAGCGGCGCTGTTCAGAACACCTTTGATGGTGTCAGCAGTGATCGGGTCCACAAGGTAACCACCATCAGCTGCCACGGCCGAAGACATGGCTTTGCCTTCCAGATCAATGCCGCGCAGCGCGTCATCATCACCCGAACGGACATAGGCCTCAAAAGCCTTCTGATGGGGCGCTTCCAGATCGGCAGCGGCGGAAAGGTGCGGGCGGCCCGCGATGGTGTTAGATTTGCGATCCAGCATGGTCAGTCGCTCTTCCTGTTGTTGAAGTTTAGTCGAAATGTCGTCGTGAAACTCATTGATATCACTCATAAAACCAGCCAATGCGGTCTTCACCTCGGCAGCCGGATTTGGGCCTGTAGCCAAGCCAGTGGGCGCGGCCGACTGGCCCTGAGCCTTTGTCTCTTTCTTGCTCATAATTGGGTCCTTTTCAGGGGTTCAGATCGCTGGCTCAGGCTTTACGGGCCAGCATCAGGCGTGCATCCTCAATGGTCGCAGCCAGTTCACGCAGAGTGGTATTCTGAGCAATTGACGTGTCGTCTTTTGCCCCCACCCGCGCCGTTGGAAGCATTGGGAACGTGACAAGCGACACCTCCCACAGCTCCAATTCAGTCAAAAGCCGTTGGCCTTGTTGTGTCTTTGTGGATTTCTTGGTGCGATACCCGATGGACAGCCCGTCAATCGCACCGGCTTCAATCAGTGCCGCCGCTTCGCGACCTTTTTCAACGTCACCCAGAATGCGGCCTTTGACGTAAAGACCTTTTGCATCCTCACGCACCTCGTCCCACACCCCAATGGGCTGTGCCGGGTCGTGCTGCCACAGCATCTTGACGCCGCGTCCCTTGGCCTTGAGGTCATCCAAAGACTTGGCATAGGCGCCACGGGCCACGATATCGCCGCCATTGTCCACCTGCTCAAAGAAGCTGGCATAACCGTCGATTTGAATGCCCTCGGCGGTTTGAACCGTCTCACCAAGTTTGACAAACTTGTGCTCCAGTCCGAAATCGGTGTGATAATCACCCATAATATCGCCCTTTCTCATTAATCTTGTGCCAGTGGCGGCAGGCCCAGAAGGCTGCGCTTTTCCGCATCCGACAGGAATGATGCCTCGGCCACGCGGGTCCATTGCTGATCGCGTTCCGCAGCCAAAGCGGGCACTTGGTCTAGATCCGGTTTCAACTTCACCGCCTCGCCCGAGTACCCCGCCAACCAGTGGCCAACACTGGCAGCCACGCGGCTGACAAGTGGCACAACGGTCAGGCGATAAAACGCACGGCTGGCCTCTTGGTAGTTGGCGTAAGTGGCGTCACCTGGAATGCCGATCAGCATAGGCGGCACCCCAAAGGCCTGCGCGATCTCACGCGCCGCGGCTTCTTTGGTTTTCTGGAATTCCATGTCCGAGGGGCTAAACCCCATCGGCTTCCAATCCAGCCCGCCTTCAAGCAACATCGGTCGCCCTGCGTTGCGCGCCCCAACATGGTGGCTTTCCATCTCGGACAGCAGCCGGTCATATTGATCTGCGCTCAGCTGCGCCTGCCCATCAGCACCTTTGTAAACAATCGCACCTGAAGGGCGTGCCGCATTGTCCAAAAGCGCTTTGGACCAGCGACTTGCAGCGTTGTGGACATCAATCGCTGTCGCGGCCGCCTGCAACGGGGACAGGCCATAATGGTCGTCCTGCGGGTGGAAGGCTTTCACGTGACAAATCGGGGAAGCACCCTCACCGACATTGAAACGGTGTTTGCGTGCGCCCACCGTATAGTCATAGGCGACCGGCCAGCCATCCGCGCCGGGCACCAGTGCCATTCGGTCTGAACGCAGCACATGAAGCTCTTTTGGGGCGCCATCTTCGCCGGGTACCGCTTCAAGATAGCCGTTCCCCGTCAACAGAAGCTGACCAAAGAAGGCCTCGAACAACTCTGCGCGGCCCTGCGCGGCATTCGGACGTGCCAGAAGGTCCAAAAGCGGGTGAATATCATAGCGTTGCTGGTCATCTTGCAAAACCAAAGGCAGCGCGCTGGCAGCTTCTGCGATCAGTTTGACCGAGCGAAAGCCGACCGGGTTGGCCGAAAAGCCGCTGCGGGTCAGGCTAACCGTGTCACGCGGGCTCCAGGCCACGCGGCCCGAATTGCCATACGCGATGACAGGCCCTGTGGCTGATGCCTTTGCTTCGCCGGGCATCTCTGCCTTCGCGTCATCTGCGCCTCGCTTGAGAAAATCAAATACCATGCGCCTTGGCTCCTTGGTTTCGGTTCTCCGGCTGGCACCGGGCAAACCTTCCTTGTCCGGGTGCACGTGGTCGCACATCCCGAGCGGTCAATCTCGTCATCAGGTGATCAGGTCAGGGCCCGTTTGCCGGGTGGGCTATTGGGCCCCGCCTTTCGATGTTTTGCACTTTGCCATTGAGGGTTAAAAAACTCTTTAACCAAGCGTGCGCACTTGCGGGCGGCGATAGGATGCAACGGGCTCGATGATCAGCTCATGCAGGGCCCAAACCAGCGCATCAACGCGGTCAGGACTGCCTTTGCCTTCAAAACCCTTGTTGGTCATTCGGCACATCTGATCTTCCAGCTGTGCCATCCCACCCGCATGGGATACCCGCCCCTGTTCGTACAGAGCCGCCACAGGCTCGGCCCGTGCATGTTTCCCTCGGGTGGCGCGCACCGCCTTATAAGCGACGGTCGCGTCGATCTGGCGGATAACGCTTTCCACAAGGTCGCCGCCTTGGTTGACCTCAGCCACCAAACGGTCCGCTTTGTGCCGCTCCATCGCCGCCAACGCGGCTTCGGCCCATTCCGACGGGCTGGCGGCCGAGACACTGGCATCCTCCAGCACCACAGCTTTCCAATCGCCCGGCGGTCCTTTGGCGAAGATACCAGCCACAACAATCCCGCATTCGTCCGAGCCTTTATGACCCGTCACAGGCGGATCGACCGCAACCACAATCCGATCAAGCACGGGCGTTTCCGACCCCAAACGGTGCTTGTCCAGCATCGCCATGGTCCACAGCGCGCCCTCCGTATCTTCCAAAAGCACGCCGTCCAGCTCTTGCCGTCCAAGTCGCGTGTCGGCATAGCGCGTGCGCACCTCGTCCAGAAAGCTTTTCGCCAGATAGGCACGGTTGGCTTCTGTCGGCGCGTGGGTTGTCACGGTCGAAGGGTTCTTCAGGATTTGCTTCAACACCCCCACATTGCGCGGCGTTGTGGTCACGCATTGACGCGGAAGAGTACCAAGGCGCAAACCGAACTGCAGCATGTCCCACGTTTCCTCGGCCTTTTTCCACTTGGCCAACTCGTCCACCCAAGCCGCATCGAACTGCGGGCCTCGCAAGCTTTCTGGTTCATAGGCTGAAAAGACCTGTGCAATCGCCCCATTGGGCCAGACAAGCCGTCTGCGGCCAGCCTCCCATGTGGGACGACGGTCAGGCGGTGAACACGCAAGTATGCCGCTTTCGCCAAACACCATCACCTCGCGCACCTGATCAATGGTTTCGCCCACCAAGGCCACCCGACGCGAGCGGCCGGGGTCCAATGGCCCCGCCCCCTCGACCTCTGCGCGCACCCATTCGGACCCGGCGCGGGTTTTCCCCGCGCCACGCCCGCCCATGATCACCCATGTGCGCCAATCCCCCTCGGGCGGCAATTGGTGATCCAAAGCCCAGAACTCAAACAGATACGGAAGCGCCATCAGCGCACCGTCACTCAGATCGTTCAGGAAGCCTTCGCGCTCATCTTGCGTCGCGCAGGCAAGCCAATCGGCGCCCGACTTCATCTCGGGCCTGAGCAAGGTTGAGCTCTGATGCTCGTCCCCCGCCAAAGTCGGTTTTACCACTTTGTTCAAGACGTTTCCTTTCCTCAAATACCGTTTGCATGGCGCGGCGCACTTCCGTCATGGCTTTCGCCAATTCAGGTGTGGTTTCGCACCCAGCTGTTTCTGCCGCCGACAACTGGCGATCCAACTCTTTCAAAACACGTAGAAAAAACGAGTCCGCGATCTTTAGGTAATCCTCCGAAGCCGCGTCCTTCCCCAAGGGCGTGATAATTGTCATGTTTTTTGTTGTTGCCTCTCATGCTCTTGTCCGCACAAGCGACATGAAAAAACGGCCCCAGGCAGGTGCCCAAGGCCGTGAATTCACGTCTTCTAGCGTATGTCAGAGACTACATTGGACCGTGCGATCGGTCAAAACGCACCGCACGGGGACCGCGCGCCAAAGTCACAATTTGGAAACCTATTGATTGGCGCGTTCTGCCTCGATCTTGCGCCACTCCGCCACATTGGTGTTGTGCTGGGCAAGCGTTTCGGCAAAGGCGTGACCACCCGTTCCGTCTGCTACGAAGAACAGATAAGGCGTGCTGTCCGGGTTCAAAGCGGCTTCGATCGCAGCCCGGCCCGGATTGGCAATCGGTGTGGGTGGCAAAGCATCAATCACATAAGTGTTGTAAGGCGTTTCCTTACGCAATTCGCTTTGGCGCAAACCACGGCCAAGACTGCCCTGCCCCTTGGTGATCCCGTAAATCACTGTTGGGTCCGTTTGCAGGCGCATGCTCTTGTTCAATCGGTTCACAAAGACGCTGGCAACCTGACGGCGCTCTTCCGCCAAGCCCGTTTCTTTTTCCACAATCGACGCCATAACCAACGCTTCATCGGCATTGGCATAAGGCAAATCTGACGCCCGCGCATTCCAAGCGTCCGCAAGAATCTCAACCTGAGCGTCCTGCATTTTCGCTATCAGACCCGCCCGATCGGAATCCAGCTTCACCTCATAGCTGTCCGGCGCAAGGCTACCTTCCGCAGGGATGCTTGGCACCTCACCCGACAGGAAATCAGCCCGGCTCAGGCTGTCCACAACTTGCCAGCTGGTCACACCTTCCGCCAAAGCAATTCGAAACCGTGTATCACTTTCGGCACGTTTTTCGACGTACGCGGCCGGGGCGTCGCCCTCAAGCTCAGCAGGTTTGAACTCTGCAGTGATCTCATAGTCCTGCGTTGCTGGGTCCAGCTCGCGGACTTGCATGACGGCCGCCAAAATGCCCACACGATACAGAATTTCTGTGCCGCAGGTCGACGCGCCACCACGCGTGACAACGTCCACGATCTCATCCATCGACGCACCTTCCTGAACCAGGAAAGATCCCGCTTTCAATGCGCTGGATTTGTCAGAGTATTCGACGCCAATTCGGAAGATCGATGCGTTCGAGATCGCCCCCTGCGCCTCAAGATTGTCCGCAACCCGCCCAAACGAGCTTCCACGCTCGACCCGCAAGCAGATCGTTTCTGTCAGCGGGCCTTCAGCTGTGTACTGTTTTTTGCCCCATGCAATCACACCGACAACGACGATCAGGCCGACGATGAACAGACTCAGCGCGTTCGAAGCGATATTGCGCCACATCAGTCAGCAACCTTACCCAAAACAAGGCTCGCATTTGTACCGCCAAAGCCGAAGCTGTTGGACAGTGTAATGTTGATCTCGCGCGGCTCGGCCTTGTTTGCAGCCAGCGACAGACGCGGCGCGATGGCCGGGTTATCAAGGTTGATGGTCGGCGGCGCGATTTGATCGCGAAGGGCAAGCACGCAGAAGATGGCTTCGACTGCGCCTGCAGCACCCAAAAGGTGGCCGATAGAAGACTTGGTCGAGGACATAGTGGCCGTGTCAGCCGCATCACCCAACAGGCGTTCCACAGCACCCAATTCCACCGTATCCGCCATGGTCGATGTACCGTGCGCGTTGATATAGTCAATCTGCGACGGCTCCAGCCCAGCTTTGCCAAGCGCGGCCTGCATCGCACGGAAGCCACCGTCGCCATCCTCGGACGGCGCTGTGATGTGATAAGCATCGCCCGACAGGCCATAGCCAAGAACTTCGGCATAGATTTTCGCACCACGCGCTTTGGCGTGTTCATATTCTTCCAGAACCACAATGCCAGCGCCCTCGCCCATCACGAACCCATCGCGGTCTTCGTCATAGGGGCGGCTTGCGGCTTGCGGGTCATCTTCGCGCTTCGTGGACAGGGCTTTACAGGCGTTAAAGCCCGCGATGCCAAGTTCGCAGATGGCCGCTTCAGCGCCCCCTGCAACCATCACATCCGCATCACCTGTTTGGATCAGGCGGCTGGCGTCTCCAATGGCATGTGCGCCAGTGGAACAGGCCGTCACGACCGAGTGGTTCGGCCCCTTAAAGCCGAACTTGATCGAGACCTGCCCCGAAATCAGGTTGATCAGCGACCCCGGAATGAAGAACGGCGACACGCGACGCGGTCCACGTTCGTTCAGCAGGATCGAGGTGTCAGCAATGGTCGACAGCCCCCCAATACCCGATCCGATCATCACACCCGTGCGCAGCTGGCCTTCTTCGTCTTCAGGCAACCAATTGGCGTCTTTCACAGCCATTTCGGCAGCGGCAAGACCATAGAGAATGAAATCATCGACTTTCCGGCGTTCTTTCGGCGCCATCCAATCATCTGGGTTGAAGGTTCCATCTGAACCATCGCCCAAAGGCACTTCGCAGGCGTATTTTGTGGTTACGCGCGAAGCGTCAAACTTTTGGATCGGGCCAGCGCCCGATTGTCCATCCAGAATGCGTTTCCATGTTTCCTCAACGCCGCATGCCAGCGGAGAAACCATACCCAATCCTGTTACAACCACTCGACGCATTCTGTTGCCCTTTCTCAGGTTTTCAAATGTCTCGGCGGTGATAGCGCGCCTAGGTATGATGGGGCAAGCCGAATCCGATCACAGGTGGATGCCCGCCTATGATCTTGAAACAACCTCACACCAGAGATTGTTGGCCAGGGGCAGGCTAAAACCTGTTTCCTTCTCTGGCCAACAGATCCGTTTCGCAAAGTATCAGATGAACTTTGCTTTTGGTTCTGGTGTGGGGCGCGCGACGGCCAAAGCCTCGCTCAAATCCACATTTTTTGAAAACAAAGCCCGCCCAATCAGGGTGACCGCAATATTCGGCACATATTTCAGACGCGCTACATCGTCCAATTCATGTACCGTACCGGCTGCAATAACCTGATGCTTCGTTTCGCCCGCAAGTGAACTAAGAAGCCCCAATTGCGCGTCAGGTTGCTCGATATTGCTGTCGATATCGGTGATCAGCACACTTGCCAACGGTACATCCGCATAGGACACAAGGAAGCTTTCCGGGGACATTGCAACAGGATTTCGCCACCCGTCGGTCATCAGTTTCCCCTGCCAAACATCTGCGGCCAGAACGATTTGGTCGGGATACCGGTTGGCAAGCTCTTTCACCATGGCTGGATCACGCGCGGCCACGGTTCCCAGAACAACACGTCCTGCGCCTTTCTCAATCCAGATTTCAACCATGTCACGGGTACGGATCCCGCCTGCGACCTGCACCGAGCACCCGGCCGATTTAATTATCGTCTCGATCAACTCGGCATTGTCGCCTTCACCGGCCACGGCATCAAAATCGGTCACATGGATCCACTCGGCACCTGCGTCGGCAAATCCTTGTGCAGTTTCCACGGGATCGACATGCCAAATTGATGGCTCTTCAAGGCGGCCACGGTGCAACGTCACACAACGACCGTTCTGCAATTCAAGTGTTGGGTAGATAATCATGGAGCGTTTCCTTCGCCAAACCTTTGATGGTTTAGTGAAGTTTAACACAACCTAGCATGAGCGCTTAAATTCGGCTCAATTCGCACCGAAAACGGCGACAAAGCCAAATTCCATAAAAAAAGCGGCCCACCCGATGGTAGGCCGCTTTAGAAACTCTTGCGTCCTGATGAATCAGGAAGCTTCTGTGATGAATTTCACAGCGTCGCCGAAAGTCTGAATGGTTTCGGCAGCGTCGTCAGGAATTTCAATTCCAAACTCTTCTTCGAAAGCCATAACCAGCTCTACGGTGTCCAGGCTGTCGGCGCCCAGGTCGTCGATGAACGAGGCGGTCTCGGTGACCTTGTCCTCTTCAACACCCAAGTGCTCAACTACGATCTTTTTCACGCGATCTGCGACGTCGCTCATGATAAATCCTCACGTTAGTTCAGGGCATAGCCCTTTTCGTTTGACCCGATCCGGGCCGTTAAGTTTCCAGCGCGTAACGCCGAAACCCCCACCTAATTTAGGCTGTCGGGGTAAACCTGCGCCGCCTATAGCACATCGCATAAGATAGGCAAACGCTTTCGCGGTGCAAGGGCACGGTCATTTTTCCGCCGACCCTGCCCTGCGCCGCTACAGCATCGCCATTCCGCCATTCACGTGAATGGTGGCTCCGGTGGTGTATCCTGCTTCATTTGAAGCCAGATACAGAACTGCTGCTGCGATTTCTTCAGGGGATCCCATGCGGCCAGCCGGGATTTGGGCCAACGTTCCGGATTTCTGATCATCTGTCAGTTTTTCCGTCATCGCAGTGCCAATAAAGCCGGGCGCAATGCAGTTTGCGGTGATGCCACGGCTGGCAACTTCATATGCGATAGACTTGGTCAGACCAACCATGCCCGCCTTGGAGGCCGCGTAGTTCACCTGCCCGGGGTTGCCAGTTGACCCGACAATCGAGCCAATGTTGACGATCCGGCCCCAACGCGCCTTCATCATCGGGCGCATCACACCACGGCACAGGCGCATGGTCGACGTCAGATTGACGTTGATCACATCATTCCAATCATCATCCGACAGACGCATGAACAGCTGGTCGCGTGTGATACCCGCGTTGTTGACCAGAATATCAACCGATCCCATGGCTTCGACCGCCTGTTTCGGCAGCGCATCAACGGCTTCCGCATCGGACAAGTTACACGGCAGAACATGCGCGCGATCACCCAATTCGGCAGCTAGCGCCTCCAACGGTTCAACCCGAGTGCCCGACAGCGCTACGGTTGCACCAGCGCTATGCAACGCTTTTGCAATCGCACCACCAATACCGCCCGAAGCGCCCGTTACGAGTGCGTTTTTACCTGTAAGATCAAACATTTGCTCTCCTGTATCCTACTGCGCTTTGCGCATCGGTTCGGTCAATAGACCATATTTTTCGATTTCCTGCCGCGTCATGACATGGATGTCATCTGCAGGGGCTGCCTCGATGGTAAACCAATAGAAGGCATCATCGCCAAGCATCTTCTCGATATAGGCGCGATTGGCCTCGTGTTCAGGGGCATCCCTTGGATATTCAATCGCTTCCTTCATGCCATCCGACCAAGAATGCACGCCAATCTCGGCCCCTTCGGTGGCGACGCGTTTTACACCTGCAAGGAACAGGTCAACACCGCCCGAGTAGATCTTGCTGGTCGCCAAAAGCTCTGTGTTCAAACCAAGTTCCCGCACGCGATATGCCAGCGGAATCATGGTGTCATCATCAAGCGATCCCGGCACATCAACCTCTCGAAGGGTTTTGATGTTTGGGTTGGCCGATATGATATTTTCAAACTGATCCAAGGTCTTAGAGTTGATTTCGCCGTTCATGATCAGAACGTCACCTTCAACCTGAAACTTGGTGGTCTCGATTTGGTTCAAAGCCATGACGGTCGCGACCTCGCCAAGCGGGGTCGTGCAGGCAAGCCCCACAGCCAGAACCGCGATGCCGCCAGCACCATAAAGAAGTCGTCTAAGGCTGATCATTTGGACTTAACCCGCTTCGATCGCAGCTTTAACATCCTCTGGCGTCCCAATCGCACGGGTTGCGACCGACTTGTCGATCCGCTTGATCATGCCAGACAGGGCTTTACCTGCGCCGATCTCCCAGATCTCGGTCACACCATGCTCGGCCATCCAAGCGACGCTTTCGCGCCAGCGCACCGATCCAGTGACCTGCTCGACCAACAAAGATCGGATAACAGCCGGGTCAGAGATTTCGACCGCACGCACGTTGGCAACCAGCGGAACAACCGGGCGATTCATTTCAACATGCGCCAAAGCTTCAGCCATGACTTCGGCAGCAGGTTCCATCAAAGCGCAATGGAATGGAGCACTTACGGGCAACAGAACCGCACGACGCGCGCCTTTGCCTTTGGCAATCTCAACCGCACGCTCAACAGCTTCTTTGTGGCCGGAAACCACAACCTGAGCCGGATCATTGTCATTTGCCGCTTGGCAGATCTGATCATGTGCCGCCTCAGATGCAACGTCAGCAGCCGTGTCAAAATCCAGCCCCAAAATAGCAGCCATAGCGCCCACACCAACCGGCACGGCGTCTTGCATGGCTTTCCCGCGCGTTCGCAAAAGACGTGCTGTATCTGCGACAGACAATGCCCCAGCCGCGGCCAGCGCCGAGTATTCGCCCAGCGAATGTCCCGCAACAAAGGATGCGGCTTCGATGGTGACGCCTTCCGCCTCCAACGCACGCATGGTGGCCAGTGATGTCGCCATCAATGCAGGTTGGGCATTTTGTGTGAGGGTCAGTTGGTCTTGTTCGCCTTCCCAAATCAACGTGGAAAGCTTTTCACCCAGTGCTTCATCAACTTCGTCGAAGACAGCTTTTGCGGTGGGATATGCATCTGCGAGGGCTTTCCCCATCCCGATGCTTTGGGCTCCCTGTCCGGGAAATACGAATGCGCGGCTCATGCACCCTCCTCTTTATGCCATTGGCGTTAGGGAATGGGATACCCCGCGACGGGGCGCTGTGCAAACTGTTTGGGGGTGATCCCTTGCGGATCAGGCCGCCTGAAAGGCCAGGCCGGGTCCAGCAACGGAATATCTAGACGCTTTGCGGCTTTCAAAGCTCGGCAACGGAAGGCCACCACGGTCATTTTTCAGATCGCGCAGTAGGCGCTCACGGATAGGACGCAGCAGAATTTCGGGACCTTTCAGAACCTCGACAGCCGTCATATTCTCTTCGCCATCATCGAGACGCAGATACAATGTGGCCATAGTGGCGTCGCGATCTGCCCCTGCACGATCGTCAGAGGATAGCAAAAGACCTTTCACGTCTTCGAAAGGAACAGATGTTTCGGCTTCGAAAGCGTTGTTGTCTACGATCCGCCCGCGACGAATGGTGCGGTTATACAGATCAACTTGTGTAACAGACGCCCCACGGTCCCTACCAAAAAGGAAAAGCAAGCCACCCAAACCGATGAACAGGCAGGTCAACCCAAGCTTCATAGTCAGAAGAACCGCATCCCCCATTCCAGGCGCGTTTGGCACAACCCATAGACCGATGGACGAAATGACCAGTGCTACCCCAAGGATCCGGCTAAAGGCCCGCGTGATCGAATCCCCAGATTTCCCGTTCATCTGATCATTCAAAGAATATCCCCACTGAGCAGGGCTCAGTAAAACAGGTTGCGCCGAACTTGATGTTTCCGCGCCAGACTTAGGAAGAGGTGATACCATCGTCATGGGACAATACTTTCTTTTTAGTAAGGGCAGCTCGGACAAAAGCAGCTCGTCCGGACCAATAATTCTCGCCCAGTTCAGGGCAGTTAACTATTGATCCACCTGAAGTGTGACGGAAATTGGGCGTCACATGGGTCAATACAGGGCCATAATTTGCGCAAACTGTTGCCAACCCCCTTTTTTGCGCCCCACCAAAAGGCCCTTTAAGCGCCTTGCGCAGTCCGGCCAAGCGTGTATAAGGCACCTTCCTTTCCGTAAGTGAATGAACCGCGTTGCCTCTCGTGGATGGGTCGCGGAAAGGTTTTGGCCCATTCTTTGAAGCGCGCTTGAAAATAGAACTGGAGTTCACATGCCACTGTACGAGCATGTCTTCATCTCGCGTCAGGATCTTTCCAACACGCAAGCTGAGAACCTCATCGAACATTTTGGCACCGTACTGGGTGACAACGGCGGTAAAGTCGTTGACAGCGAGTACTGGGGCGTCAAGACGATGGCTTACAAGATCAACAAGAACCGCAAAGGCCACTACGCCTTCCTGAAGTCCGACGCTCCGTCGGTCGCCATTCAGGAAATGGAACGCCTGATGCGCCTGCATGACGATGTGATGCGCGTTCTGACGATCAAAGTCGACGATCACGCCGAAGGCCCGTCGGTCCAAATGCAAAAACGTGACGAACGCGGCGACCGCCGTGGCCGTGACCGTTAATCGGAGGTCTAACTCATGGCAGCTAAACCGTTTTTCCGTCGCCGCAAGGTATGTCCCTTCTCGGGCGACAACGCACCGAAGATCGATTACAAAGACACTCGTCTTCTGCAGCGCTACATCTCTGAGCGTGGCAAAATCGTTCCTTCGCGTATCACCGCCGTTTCGGCAAAGAAGCAGCGTGAACTGGCCCGTGCTATCAAGCGCGCCCGTTTCCTTGCTCTGCTTCCCTACGCCGTTAAGTAAGGGGACCTGATCAATGCAAGTTATCCTTCTGGAACGTGTAGCCAAGCTTGGCCAAATGGGCGACGTCGTAGACGTTAAGCCTGGTTACGCACGCAACTTCCTGTTGCCCCAGGGCAAAGCCCTGTCGGCATCTCAGGCCAACATTACTTCTTTTGAATCCCAGAAAGCGCAGCTTGAAGCGCACAACCTGGAGACCAAGAAAGAAGCTGACGCACTGGCTGAAAAGCTGGGCGGCGAACAGTTCATCGTGATTCGCTCGGCCTCGGACGCTGGCGCGCTTTACGGCTCTGTTTCTCCACGTGACGCCGCTGATGTCGCGACTGAAGCTGGCTTCACCGTCGACAAGAAGCAGATCATCCTGACTGCTCCGATCAAAGAGCTGGGCCTGCACACTGTCACTGTACGTCTGCACCCTGAGGTCGAAACCGAGATTGGCCTGAACGTGGCACGCTCGGTCGAAGAAGCCGAATTGCAGGCTTCGGGCAAATCGATCCAAGAACTGGCCGCTGAAGCAGAAGCTGAAGCCGAGTTCGAGATTGCAGAACTGTTTGACGATATCGGCGCAGCCGCATCGGAAGATGATGATCTGGCCGAAGCCGTCGAAGACGCTCCTGCAGCGGACGAGACCAAAGAAGAAGAGTAATCTTCCTTCGATACAAGATCCTAAGGGCCGCTCCAATTGGGGCGGCCTTTTTCATTTGGCGCACCCGATGTGTAAAACACTCCTGTACGCGCGTTTATTTGTGAACAGATTTGTGCAGGCTGGCCGTTTTGGCCTAACCTTCTTGCACCAGTTTAGTTTGTAGAAGGATCACTGCAGATGATTTCCTACGTCACGGTCGGGGCCGATGACATAGCCCGCGCGAAACGGTTTTACTCCGCAGTCCTCTCCCCTCTTGGCTATGAAATAGAAGAAAGCGACGAGGGGCTGGGGTTTACGTTGCCCGATCAATCCGCCCCGTCCACAACGCTCTACGTTCGGCTGACGTTTGATGGTCGACCAGCGACGGCAGGGAACGGCACGATGATTGCTTTCAAAGCGCGCAGTCAGAAACAGGTGCGTGCGCTTCATTCTGCCGCGCTCGCCGCAGGCGGGTTTGACGAAGGCCAACCGGGCTTTCGTGACTTGTATGGGCCATACTTCTACGTGGGCTACCTTCGCGACCCACAAGGCAACAAAATTGCATTGTTATCCAATGATCGGAACGAACCAGGGCGCGATGGCTAGAACCCTAGATAAGCACGCCCTCGCCGACGCTCACAAAGCCCCTACCCGGCGTCTCAATCCCCACCTATGCTCGCGCGCATGACACATTATTCACGACGCTATGCAATTCTTTCACTCGCCGCAGTCTCAGTAAGTGCTTGTTCTAGGCGAAAGAAAGACGAGCCACCGACACGCATCAAAACCAGTGATGCGTTCAACCCACCGCTTTACCCCAACGAAACGCCAGAGCTGCGCGCGCTGATCAATAAATGGGCCGACCATTACGAAATCCCACGCGAACTAGTGCACCGGCAAGCTGTGCGCGAAAGCACACACCGTCCCTGGGCGCGCAACGGGCCCTATTGGGGACTTTTGCAGATCCTGCCCCAAACGGCGCGCACCATGGGCCATCGTGGCCCGGCGAAAGAGCTATTGGACCCCGATGTGAACCTGAAATACGCAGGAAAGTACCTGAAAGGTGCGTACCTCGTATCTGGCGGCAGCATTGAAGGCGCGATGAAATGGTATGCGCGCGGCTATTATTACGAGGCTAAGCGGCTGGGACTGCTGGTCGAAACAGGACTGCGCCCCGGATAAGCTCAATCCGACGTTCCTAACAAAAAAGGCCGCCCACTGGGCGGCCTTTTCGTTTGAACGAATGATCCGTTCTTATTCTTCTTCCAGAGTCTCAACAGCTTTCTGAAGATCGTCTTTCGAGACTTCTTTTTCAGAAACCTTGGCCAGCTCAAAGACATAGTCGACAACTTTGTCTTCGAAGATCGGCGCTTGCAACTGCTGACGCATCTGCGGGTTTTGCTGAACGAATTCAAAGAATTGCTTCTCTTGACCCGGATACTGACGGGCTTGGTTCATAACCGCTTGCGTCATCTCAGCGTCGGTGACTTCGATCTCGGCTTTCTGACCCAGTTCGGCCAGAAGCAGACCAAGGCGCACGCGGCGACCGGCAAGTTTCTTATGCTCGTCTGTGGTTTCGATTTCCGGGTGATCGTGACCTTGCACGTCCGGGTTTTCTTCATGCCACAGCTGATGTGCGATCTGGCCAGCTTCTGCATCCAGAAGCGACGGTGGCAGATCGAAATCAACCAACTTGTCCAGTTCGTCCAGCAGGCCGCGTTTCATAACAGCGCGTGCAGCACCTGCGAATTCAGCTTCCAGACGCTCACCGATCTGCGCTTTCAAAGCATTCAGATCTTCGGCACCAAACTTGGTGGCCAGCTCGTCGTTTACTTCAGCGGCGACAGGCTCTTTGACTTCTTTCACTGTGCATTCGAACACAGCGTCTTTGCCAGCCAGGTTTTCCGCACCGTATTCGGCAGGGAAAGCTACTTTAACTTCAACTTCTTCACCAGCTTTGGCGCCAACCAGCTGCTCTTCGAAACCCGGAATGAACGAGTTCGAACCCAGAACCAGCGGGTAGTCTTCAGCAGCGCCACCATCAAAGGCTTCGCCGTCTACTTTACCAAGGAAGTTGATCACAACTTGGTCGCCATCTTTCGATTTCGAACCTTTCTTGCGATCTTTGAAGTCCTGAGCGGTCTCGGCCAGGTTGGCCAGCGCTTCGTCGACTTCGCCTTCACCGGCCTTCACGACCAGTTTTTCCAGCTTGATGCCTTTCAGATCGACCTCAGGGATCGCGGGAAGGGCTTCGTACGACATTTCAATCTCAACGTCGTCGCCTTCTTTCCAATCTTCGTTGGTCATCTTCACGTCAGGCTGCATCGCCGGACGGTCACCCGATTCTTCGAAGTGCTTGTTCATCGCGCCATCAACAGCTTCCTGCATGGCTTCGCCCATCAGGCGCTCACCGAACTGCTTTTTCAGAAGCGCCATAGGCACTTTGCCTTTGCGGAAGCCTTTCATTTCGACTTCGGGTTGGGCTTCAACCAGCTTTTCGTTGACTTTGGAGTCCAGATCAGCGGCAGGAACCACGATCTTATAGCCGCGTTTCAGACCTTCGTTCAGCGTCTCGGTGACCTGCATCGTCTCGTCCTTCTTTCAATTTTGGTGCGGGTGAAGGGACTCGAACCCCCACGCCTTGCGGCGCCAGAACCTAAATCTGGTGCGTCTACCAATTCCGCCACACCCGCTAAAACCGAGGACGGCCCACGTTTTCAGGACGGGGCCGTCCAAATTCGCGCCCTTCTAGCACCAGTGCGCAGCGGATGCGAGAGGAAAAGCGCCCTTATACGGCGGGAGTTTGCGCAATTTCTTACTCTTTCGGCAGGTAGGCCCGGCGGAAGACCCAGAATCAGGCGCTCACGCCCCCAGTTTACGGAAGACGGCGGGCAATTGTTCCGGCAGATCTTCGGCGATCAGGCCCGGTCCAAACTCCAGCGCACATTCCACATGCAACCACGCGGCGGTTTCTGCCGCCTGCATCGGAGCGAAACCCCGCGCGAGCAGCCCGGAGATAAAGCCCGCCAGCACATCGCCTGATCCAGCGGTGGCCAGCCAAGGAGCGGACCGTTCGTAGGCGGCAGAGTTGATCGAACATGCGCCATCAGGCGCAGCAATCACCGTATCTGGCCCCTTAAACAGCACCACGCACCCTGCCCGCGCCGCGGCCTCTCGGGTCGCGTCCACTTTGGAATAGGCTGGACCTTTGGTGGCGGGAGCACTCAGCTTCTCGGCGATGTCGGGGAACAACCGCGCGAACTCTCCTGCATGGGGTGTCAGTACGCAGTACTCGTGCAACATGTCGAACAGCACAGACGGATCGTCCGCGAACGCCGTCAACGCATCCGCATCCAGCACTGTCGCGCGCTTCACCGCCAAAGCAACCGGCACCAAATCCCGCGCGCGTTCCTGCCCCAAACCCGGTCCAAGGCACAGCGCATTCAGCCGTTCATCCGCCAACACAGCCTCCAACGTCTGCGCATCCCCAACCGGAGACAACATAATCGCATCCAACCGCGCCGCGTTTTCTTGCAGCGCGCCGGGTGTGGGGGCAACGGTGACAAGCCCTGCCCCGATACGCAGCGCCCCACGGGCCGCAAGACGTGCGGCACCGCCTTTGCCGGAAGGGCCAGAGAGAATAAGCGCGTGGCCGTGAGAGTATTTATGGCAAGGCCTCTCCGCAAGAACCCCATACACGTGTTTATGTGCCGCCCTAGAGCGAGACCTTCCAGCTTCATAGAGAATGGAATAATCTCTACGTGAGGATGGAACGAAGTTGGATATCCCGATTTCCTGAACCTTTAGAGCGTCGGCTTGATCTGATAAAATACTCAATTCATGCCCAACTCGCTTACGCTCAAAGGTGACGATAAGGCCTACGCCCAACGGGCCATCACTATAGTCGTGTGTTTCATCCATAAACTTACCGCTGTCTGCGCAAAAGCCGGATGGGACATCAATCGCCACATCAATCCCAAGCTTAAACATCTCTAAGCAAAATACCTTTGCCTCACCACTGAGCGGACGCGACAACCCGGTGCCGAACACCGCATCAATCACAAGATCAAAACCCTGTCTGCGCAATTCCCATGCATCAGGCGCTTTACCAACAATCTCGCCGCCCAACTCACACCACCGCTCATAGTTCACACGTGCGTCCGGGGGCAGCTTGTCTGCGTCTCCATAGAGGAACACCTCGACCTCCCAGCCCCACTCTTTCAGAAAACGCGCGACCACAAACCCGTCGCCGCCATTATTCCCCGGACCGCACAGCACCACAGCCTTGTGAGAGGTCTTGGCAAGCTCGGGCCATTCCTCAAAAATCGCCTCGACCACGCCCCTGCCCGCACGCTCCATCAGCTCCAGCCCGGTGACCTCACCTGAGTCGATGGCCGCTTGCTCGATCGCCCTCATTTGGGCCGCTGTCAGCAATTCAGTCATGGGTCACCTTTCGCCAAATGCTCAATTCTTAAACCAACTGCCTAATTTTTATGCAGTAGCCCGGAAATCGGTCGAAATTGACCGCCCTGCGTCAGCCTATCCAATTGTCGCGCCCATAGGAAAGTGGTCTTTGGGTCGCAACGCGAGCAACCACATGAGGGATGCAGATGAAAAAGATCGAAGCCATCATCAAGCCGTTCAAGCTGGATGAAGTGAAAGAAGCCCTGCAGGATATCGGCGTGCAAGGTCTTTCAGTGATCGAGGTGAAGGGTTTTGGCCGTCAAAAAGGCCACACCGAGCTTTACCGCGGCGCCGAATACGTCGTCGACTTCCTGCCCAAAGTGAAGATCGAGATCGTTCTGCCCGACGATCAGGTCGAAGACGCCATCGAGGCGATCATCGACGCGGCCAAGACCGACAAGATCGGCGACGGCAAAATCTTTGTCTCGCCCGTAGAACAAGCCATTCGCATCCGCACCGGTGAAACCGGCGACGATGCTCTTTGACCAAAACGAACAGACACGAACCAAAGGATACTGATATGAGCGTTCAGAACGTACTCAAACAGATCAAGGAAGACGACATCGCGTATGTCGACATCCGCTTCACCGACGTACGCGGCAAGCTGCAGCACGTGACCGTGGATTGCGACCTTGTTGACGAAGACTTCCTTGAAGAAGGCTTTATGTTCGACGGCTCGTCGATTGCCGGCTGGAAGTCGATCGAAAGCTCGGACATGAAACTGATGCCCGACACCGAAAGCACCTATATCGACCCGTTCTATGCGGAAAAAACACTGTGCATTCACTGCTCGATCGTTGAGCCTGACACCGGGGAATCCTACGGTCGTGACCCGCGCGGCACCGCGCAGAAAGCCGAAGCTTACCTGAAGTCTTCGGGCATCGGCGACGTGGCCTATATGGGTCCGGAAGCTGAGTTTTTCCTGTTTGACGACGTTCGTTTCTCGAACACCATGAACAAAGTGTCGTTCGAAGTGGATGCGGTTGACGCGTCTTGGAACTCGGACGCTGAATACGAGATGGGCAACACAGGTCACCGTCCCGGCGTCAAAGGCGGCTACTTCCCCGTGAACCCGATTGACGACGCACAAGACCTGCGTTCGGAAATGCTGACCACGATGAAGAACATCGGCATGAAAACCGACAAACACCACCACGAAGTGGCGTCTTGCCAGCACGAGCTGGGCTTGATCTTTGACAGCCTGACCAAACAGGCTGACGAGCTGCAGAAATACAAGTACATCATCCACAACGTGGCGCATGCTTACGGCAAAACGGCTACCTTTATGCCCAAGCCCATCGCAGGCGACAACGGCACAGGCATGCACGTGAACATGTCGATCTGGAAAGACGGCAAGCCGCTTTTCGCTGGCGACAAATACGCTGACCTGAGCCAAGAAGCGATCTGGTTCATCGGCGGCATCCTGAAGCACGCCAAGACGCTGAACGCTTTCACCAACCCGTCGACCAACAGCTACAAGCGCCTGATCCCAGGCTTTGAAGCCCCCGTTCTGCGCGCCTATTCGGCCTCGAACCGGTCGGGTTGTGTACGTATTCCGTGGACGGAAAGCCCGAAAGCCAAGCGCGTTGAGGCTCGTTTCCCCGATCCCGCAGCGAACCCTTACCTGTGTTTCGCAGCGCTTCTGATGGCTGGCCTTGATGGCATCAAGAACAAGATCGATCCAGGCCCCGCTCAGGACAAAAACCTGTACGATCTGCCACCGGAAGAGCTGGAAGGCATCCCAACTGTTTGCGTGTCCTTGCGTGAAGCTTTGGGTGCTCTGGAAGCAGACAATGACTTCCTGACCGCTGGCGACGTGTTCACCAAAGACCAGATCCAAGGTTACATCGACCTGAAATGGGAAGAGGTCTACGCCTACGAGCACACACCCCACCCGGTCGAGTATCAGCTTTACTACAGCTGCTAAGACTTCGGAAAATCATACAAAAGGGCACCCAATCGGGTGCCCTTTTCGTTTCGCGCCTGTTGCAAGAAGTAATGCATTCCCAAACAAAAAGGCGCCCAGCAAGGCGCCTTTTTCCGAAACTCAGCTCCTTACTCAAGCAAGGACTGAATCAGGTAAGCTTCTTAGATCAGGAACTCGGAACCGTGCGTACGCTATTATGCGCGCCACGATACTGGCGATGGCCTTCCTGAATACAGTAAGCGTCACCCTCGGCTTTCGTCATGCCCGATGGCACTGCAATCGACTCGTCCCACTGAACGCGATCGCGCGTATACAGCTGGCAAGTTACGGTGCCTTTTGGCGTCTGAATTTGCACAGGGTTGCTCTCATATGCTGTTTTGCTGACGCAGCCTGCCATCACCCCTGAGGCGGTGATTGCAATCACCAAAGATAGTTTTTTCATAGTTTTTCCCGCTTTACTTTCTCACTGATCAAAAAAAACACCGCCGGGTGCCCGACCTTGATCTGTCATACTAATAGGGCTGAAATATGGCCGTTTCAAGCACCTAGGATTCTGCTAATAGCATCGTATTGTTAATTATTCTTCTATCGGTAGAGACAGCCCAAGGCTTCTTAATTTTTTCTCTTGCAGCACATATGTATGGATCGAGAACACAACGGCTTGTGTTTTGGGCAAGCGCTTCATGCTTTGACGCTCGACCCGAAGCCAGCTGGGTTTGGCTGCATCATAGCTTCGTCGCTCCTCTTCACGACGTGGCTGGAACAGTTCGGGATCATTGTAGCACAAATAGTTTGCCCGCCACATGGGACGGGACACCTGGATGCAATCAAACAATCGCTGAACACGGCGGGCAACATCTGGTGTGTATTCATCCACAGTACTGTGAATTTTTACCAATGGTTTCATGAACTTCTGGTCGATATGCCAACTCGCAGGAAAACACAGAATCGCGCCTGTCATTACGTGTTCATCACCCTGCTTTTGCAGGATGACAAAATCCTCCTGAACCATTGCGCCAAGTGTTAGCAACGGTAAGGATCGATCAATAACAACCTCCCGACCATCCGGACAGGTCACAGTGTTTTCGGCGATATCAAATCCGTCCATCCCAGATAATTCCACAAGAACCTCTTCCAGAAGTTCTTCGGCGGCAGGCAGCGCCATATCGCTCAACCTATGGGTGATTTTGCCATGTTCACGCATCAGAAACAGTCTGTGCTGCATTTGTGCACTATAGGCGTCATCAAATTGTAACCAATGACCCGGTTCAACGGGATTCAGGCCTGGAAGACGCGCAGTTTTCGGATCCGCCCAAGGCAGAATCGGAAGAAATTCCTGGCAAATCTCGACCATTTGAGAACTCCTCGATTGTCTTCAGCGACTTTGCGCAGCGCACGTGAAACGCGCAAGTCCTTTCCGATGTCGCTTTCACTGGAACCAACAACTCATCACCCTTGCGTGAACAATTCGACGTTGCTCTTGTCGATATGTCCCTACTTCGCCACCTTCTGAGGAGCCAATCAAACCATCAAAACTGCGCGGCCAGACAATCAGTTTCTGGCCAGTCTGTAGTTCCGACCGCGACAGGAGCCCACATGCCGACTGAAAAGTTCACTTTCCCAGGTCATGCCGGACATGATTTGGCCGCGCGTCTGGACCTTCCGGACGGTCCACATCTGGCCACGGCGCTCTTCGCCCATTGCTTCACCTGCGGTAAGGATATTGCAGCGGCCCGTCGTATTTCTGCGCGCCTTGCGGCCGTTGGCATTGCCGTGCTTCGCTTCGACTTTACCGGCCTTGGTCACTCTGATGGTGATTTCGAGAATACGAGTTTCACATCGAATGTGCGTGATCTGGAAAACGCAGCCCAAGCCCTAAGCGCGCGCGGGCTTCCCCCCAGCTTACTCATCGGGCATTCCCTTGGCGGAGCAGCCGTTATCAAAGCCGCGCCGGAACTCAGCGGCATTCAGGGTGTCGTCACCATCGGCGCACCCGCTGATCCGTCTCATGTCATTGAAAACTTTGCAGAAGAGCTCAGCAACATCCACGCTGATGGCTCATCCGAAGTGTGTTTGGGTGGACGCCCTTTCCGCATAAGCGCGGGGTTTGTCGAGGACGTGCAAAGCACCGAGCTTGAGGACGCGCTCAAAACTCTGGATGCCGCACTTCTGGTTCTGCACGCGCCGCGCGATCAGATCGTTTCGATCGACAATGCTGCCACCCTGTTCATGGGGGCCAAGCACCCCAAAAGCTTCGTGACACTGGATGATGCTGATCATCTGATCAGCCGCGCCACGGACGCGGAATATGTTGCTGATGTCATTGCGACCTGGGCCACGAAATACATCAACCTAACACCCCCGGCCCCGCCGCCCGGTGCCCCCGAAGGCATCGTTCGCGTGTCCGAAGCCGATGCACGTGGGTTCCTTCAGGACATTCAATCAGGACCAAATCACCACACACTCGCTGACGAACCCCTCGCTTATGGGGGCACCAACAAAGGCATGTCGCCCTATGGGTTTTTGTCTGCGGGGTTAGGGGCTTGTACCTCGATGACCATACGGATGTATGCCCGGCGAAAAGGGTGGCCATTGGAACATGTCCGGGTTGAGGTCAGCCATGACAAAGTGCACGCGCAAGATGCTGAAACCGGTGCAAAAAATCGGATCGACACATTTCGCCGTGAGATCCATCTGACGGGCAAATTGGATGCTGACCAGCGCCAGCGCCTGCTGGAAATCGCTGACCGCTGTCCGGTACACCGAACCCTCGAAAACTCCAGTCATATCGAGACAGTTTTGGCGGGATAACGACTGGATGACCACGGGGGAAAACCGCACGCAGAACGACATGTGCTGCTTTTTGCCTTGACCTGAGCCACCACCCCGTCAAAAACCCTTTTATGAGTACGGGCAGACTAACAATAGATCTGGATGCAGTGGTCGCAAACTGGCGCTCACTGGATGCCATGAGCGGCGCAGAGGTGCAAACCGCTGCGGTGGTGAAAGCCGATGGTTACGGCTTGGGTTCTGGCAGAATTGCCCGTGCCCTTGCGGCCGCTGGCACGCGTCGATTCTTTGTCGCCGTCGCCGAGGAAGCCGCCGCCCTGCGCGAAGCACTTGGTCCCGGCCCTGAGATCAGCGTGTTTTCAGGCCATATGTCTGGCGACACTGATATGATCCACGACCTTGGGCTGGTGCCCATGCTGAACTCGGTTGAACAAGTCACACGACACCTTGAAGCCCTGCCCGGTCACCCATTTGGCATTCAGCTGGACACCGGAATGAACCGGCTGGGGATGGAGCCCGGCGAATGGGCCGCCCTGCGCGACATTCTTCTGGCACAACACCCGCGCCTGATCATGAGCCATCTGGCCTGTACGGATGACCCCGATCACCCTATGAACCATCAGCAACTGTCGGCTTTCCACGACATGACGGACGGGATCGACGTTCCGCGCAGTATATCTGCCACGGGCGGCATCCTTCTGGGGCCGGACTATCACTTCGATCTTACCCGCCCCGGGATCGGTCTTTACGGTGGCTTGCCCTTCGAAGACGCACAAACCGTCGTCCATCTTGACCTTCCGGTCGTTCAAATCCGCGATCTTTCCGAGGGCGAAACCGTCGGGTATTCAAATACTTGGCAAGCTGAACAGCCGACCCGCGTGGCCACCGTTTGTGGCGGCTATGCAGACGGACTAAGCCGGCATTTGTCCAACCATGCCGTGATGTTTCACGAAGATACGCCCTGTCCGATCTTGGGGCGCGTTTCGATGGATTTGATCTGCGTCGACATCACCCACATTCGTGACACTCCTAAATCTTTAACAATGCTGTCCAAACAACAGACCGTTGATGATCTGGCTGAAATAGCTGGCACCATCGGGTATGAAGTCTTGACCCAACTGGGCGCGCGCTATGACCGCCACTATTCTAGGGGCCGCACATGAACGCCTTGACCAAACCTTTGGCCACGATAGGGCGCGTGACGCTTGGGTTCCTGGCCCTTGTCGGGCGCGTTGCTATCTTCGCGGGCCAATGTATCGCCCATATTGTCCGCCCCCCCTTCTATCCGCGTGAGCTTCTGACCGCGATCCTGAACATCGGCTATTTCAGCCTGCCTGTTGTCGGCCTGACCGCAATCTTCACCGGTGCGGCGCTGGCGCTTCAGATTTACTCGGGAGGACAACGTTTCTCGGCCGAGGCCGTGGTGCCGCAAATCGTTGCCATCGGCATGGTGCGCGAGCTTGGCCCGGTTCTGGTCGGCCTTATGATCGCGGCACGCGTGACATCCTCGATTGCAGCCGAAATCGCCACTATGAAAGTGACCGAGCAGATTGATGCACTGGTCACCCTATCGACCCACCCAATGAAATACCTGACCGCCCCACGCGTGCTGGCCGCCACACTGGTCGTCCCGCTTTTGGTCGGCATCGGGGACGTGATCGGCATCATGGGTGGCTTCATCGTGGGCACCCAACAACTTGGTTTCGCCACAGGCCCGTATCTAAACAATACGTGGAACTTCCTTGAGACCTCGGACATTGTGTCGTCGCTGATCAAAGGCGCGGCCTTTGGCTTTATCGCCGCCGTCATGGGCTGCTATCACGGCATGCGATCGGGCCGTGGCGCACAAGGCGTCGGTCGTGCTACAAAAACTTCGGTCGAGGCCGCAGCCGTTCTGATCCTTGCCGCCAACTTCCTTCTCACGAGCTTCTTTTTTGCCACATGATTGAACTTACAAACGTCCACAAAGCCTTTGGCCCGAAACGTGTTTTGGATGGGGTAAACCTGACCATCAACCGCGGCGAAAGCATGGTGATCATCGGCGGCTCTGGCACCGGCAAATCCGTGCTTTTGAAATGCGTTCTGGGTCTGATGACGCAAGATAGCGGCTCAATCACACTAGACGGGGAAGACACGTCGAAGGTCGAGCGTGACGCCTTTCTGGCCCGTTTTGGCATGCTCTTCCAAGGCGGCGCGCTTTTTGACAGCTTGCCGGTCTGGCAAAACGTCGCCTTCCGTCTATTGCGTGGCTCACTGGCCAAGCCCAAAGAAGAAGCCCGCGAAATCGCAATCGAAAAACTGCGCCGTGTGGGCCTGACTCCTGACGTCGCCGACCTGTTTCCTGCCGAGCTGTCTGGCGGCATGCAAAAACGCGTAGGCCTTGCCCGCGCCATCGCAGCTGAGCCCGAGATTATCTTCTTTGACGAACCCACCACCGGCCTTGACCCAATCATGTCCGGCGTCATCAACGACCTGATCCGCGAGATTGTGGTAGAGATGGGCGCCACCGCCATGACCATCACCCACGACATGTCATCCGTGCGCGTGATTGCGGACCATGTGGCGATGCTTCATGACGGGAAAATCCAGTGGACCGGCCCCGTGGGAGACATGGACAATTCGGGCGACCCTTATGTGGCACAGTTCATTTCAGGCAGCGCTGAGGGACCGATCGAGGCTGTGCGGTAAGAACCACAAGCGGGAAAACTTTTGAGTTTCTCCCCCAAACTCCAACTTGAGAAGTGACACAGGAGCACTTTCATAAAACCTATGAACATGCGTTACCTCAACCTCGCCCTTCTCATCGCCTTCCCCATCGCGTGGTTCGCGCCGCTTATGCGGGCGGGCATCAACCTGCCGCTGTTTGGATTGAAAGAGGTCAGCGTGATCTCGGGCTTGCAAGCGTTGTGGGATACGGACGTGATCCTCGCGCTTCTGGTCACCTTCTTTGCGGTGTTTGCTCCGATCATGAAAGTGCTGGGCTTGGCGTTGATCCAGTTCGGCATGATGCGACGCAAGATGCTGCCTGTGTTCAACGTCCTTGGAAAACTCGCGATGGCCGACATCTTCCTGATCGCGCTTTATATCGTGTTGGTGAAAGGCATCGGACTTGCCAAGATCGAGACCGGTTGGGGGCTTTATCTGTTCACCGCTTGCGTGCTGACCTCGATCGCAATCAGCTTTGCCACCGCGAAACGTCAAAAAGCCTGACGTCGCAACCGCCTAACCCCTTGCGCAAGGCGCACCAACCGGGCAGAAATTCCGAATGGCAAAAGCACAAAAAATCTTCACCTGTTCGGCCTGCGGGGCCAGTTCCTCGAAATGGTCGGGGCGTTGCGAAGGGTGCGGCGAATGGAACTCGATCGTTGAAGATGCGCCGCTAAGTGCGGGTCCTGCCTCGAAATCCTTGGGTGGCAAGCGTGGCGCGTCGATCACCCTGACCGATCTATCGACCGAAGAAGCTCCCCCGCCCCGCACGGAATGCGGCATGGGAGAGCTGGATCGCGTTCTAGGCGGCGGGCTTGTCCCCGGATCGGCCATTTTGGTGGGCGGTGATCCCGGTATCGGGAAGTCGACACTTCTGCTGCAAGCGGCTGCCCGCTTCGCGCAGGCAGGCTTGCCCACTATTTATGTTTCTGGCGAAGAAGCATCCGCACAGGTCCGTATGCGCGCCCAGCGACTGGGCCTTACGGACGCGCCGGTCCGGTTGGCTGCTGAAACCAATCTGCGCGACATCATGACCACATTGGACAACGAGCGCCCTGCCCTTGCGATCATCGATTCGATTCAAACCATGTGGGCCGACAATGTGGACAGCGCTCCCGGATCGGTCAGTCAGGTGCGCGCGGCCGCACATGAACTAACCACATTTGCAAAAAAACGCGGCATTTCCGTCGTCCTTGTGGGTCATGTCACGAAAGAAGGTCAGATCGCCGGTCCACGCGTGGTCGAACATATGGTCGACACAGTGCTTTATTTCGAAGGCGAACGTGGCCACCAGTTCCGCATCCTGCGCGCGGTCAAGAACCGCTTCGGTCCAGCAGATGAGATCGGCGTTTTTGAGATGACAGGGCAAGGGCTGTCCGAAGTCCTAAATCCCTCGGCACTTTTCCTGTCAGACCGCGAAGACCCGGCCCCTGGTTCGGTCGTGTTTGCTGGTATTGAAGGCACTCGGCCCGTGTTGGTCGAATTCCAAGCCCTCGTCGCGCCGTCGCCGCATTCACAACCCCGGCGTTCCGTTCTTGGCTGGGACGGAGGGCGCTTGGCGATGATCCTTGCGGTACTCGAAGCACGCTGTGGCATCCCATTTGCAGGCCTTGATGTTTACCTGAACGTCGCGGGCGGCATGAAGATCACCGAACCCGCCGCAGATCTGGCTGTGGCGGCGGCGCTACTTTCTGCCCGCGAGGACGCCGCGATCCCCAAAGAGACTGTGGTTTTTGGCGAAATCAGTCTATCAGGGGCGTTACGGCCTGTCGGACAGACAGAAAACCGGTTGAAAGAAGCGCAAAAACTTGGTTTCACGTCAGCCATCGCGCCAGAGCGCAGCAAGACAGGCTCGGGAATCCGGGCTGAACATTCAGAAGATGTCGGACCTAACCGGGTTCGTCGGAGATATTTTTGGGGCCGGATAGGCCCGACAACAGGGACGGTATTGGGCCTAGACCCGAACCGAAGTGACGAAGATGGAAGGTTTTACACTGATTGACGGGATCGTGGCCGCGGTCATTCTAATCTCGGCGATCTTGGCCTATTCGCGCGGCTTCGTGCGGGAAGGCATGTCAATCCTCGGCTGGATCGCCGCTGCGGTCTTGGCCTATATTTTTGCGCCACGCGCATTGCCGCTGATCAAAGAGATCCCGGTTCTTAAGGACTTCATTTCAGACAGCTGTGAATTGTCGATGATCGCAGCCTTTGCCGGCGTGTTCGCACTTGCGCTGGTTGTGGTGTCGATCTTTACGCCGCTCTTCTCATCGGCCGTACAGCGTTCGGCCCTTGGTGGGTTGGATCAGGCGCTTGGCTTTATCTTTGGTGTCGCACGCGGCTTGGTGCTGGTCGCCATTGCCTTGGTTGTTTATGACCGCATCGTCACAACGGACACGATCCCAATGGTGGATGACAGCCGCACCGCCAAGATCTTTGCGCGCACGCAGGATCGTATCAACGAACAGATCCCCGAGGACGCCCCCGGCTGGATCGTCGGAAAATATGAAGAGCTGGTCGGATCATGCTCGGGCGGCACGCCAAGCACCGAAGACACCGGCAGCTAATACACTCACAACGCGCCTTCGGGCGCGTTGTTTCATTCTGGGCCAGATAAAACGCACAGGGATTGTGATAGTTTGATGACATGGCGCAGCCTGTCCATTAAGAGAAGCCCAACGCCACGGAATCGGAGACTGCCGTCCATGTCCGACACCTCGCCTGCCTGCCCTTCAACCATGCCATTTGCGCATCCGTTTGATGACGACAAGCTAAAGGAGGAATGCGGCGTATTTGGTGTCATCGGCCTGAAAGACGCCGCGAACTTCGTGGCCCTTGGTCTTCACGCCCTGCAACACCGCGGACAAGAAGCAGGCGGCATCGTCTGCCACGACCCCGAAGAAGGCTTCAATTCTGCCCGTCGCTTTGGCTATGTGCGCGATAACTTCACCAAAGCCAGCGTGATGGAGACTTTGCCGGGTCCACTTGCCATTGGCCACGTGCGTTACTCCACCGCCGGATCAAAAGGCGCTGTCATCCGTGACGTGCAGCCTTTCTTTGGCGAGTTTTCGATGGGCGGGGCAGCCATTGCCCATAACGGCAACATCACAAATGCCGACGCCCTGCGCAAAGAACTGATTGAACGCGGTTCGATTTTCCAAAGCTCGTCTGACAGCGAATGCATCATCCACCTGATGGCCCGTTCGCTTCAACGCAACATTCCTGAACGCATGGAAGACGCACTGCGCCGTGTCGAAGGCGCGTTCTCGGTCGTGGCTATGACCCGCACCAAGCTGATGGGCGTGCGTGACCCGCATGGGGTTCGTCCGCTGGTTCTGGGCAAGCTGGGCGAAGGCTGGGTTCTGTCATCGGAAACCTGTGCGTTGGACATCATCGGGGCTGATTTCATTCGCGAGATTGAACCGGGCGAGATGGTGGTCATCACCGATCAAGGTGTCGACAGCACGTTTCCTTTCCGTCCGCAGCCCTCAAAGTTCTGTATCTTTGAACATGTCTACTTCTCGCGCCCTGACAGCATCTATGGTGGCCGTTCGGTCTATGAAACCCGCCGCCAGATCGGCGTAGAATTGGCCCGCGAAACCCCGGTCGATGCCGATCTGGTCTGCCCGATCCCGGACAGCGGCGTGCCCTCGGCCATCGGCTACAGCCAGGAAAGCGGCATTCCCTATGCACTTGGGATCATCCGCAACCAGTATATGGGCCGAACCTTTATTGAGCCGACCGAGCAAATCCGAAACATGGGTGTGCGCCTGAAGCTAAACGTGAACCGCGCCTTGATCCGCGGCAAACGTGTTATTCTGGTCGATGACAGCGTGGTGCGCGGTACGACAACCCGCAAAATCAAGGACATGCTTCTGGATGCAGGTGCCAAGGAAGTCCACTTCCGCATCGCCTCGCCTCCCACCGCTTGGCCTTGTTTCTATGGCGTCGACACACCCAACCGCGACAAGCTTTTGGCGGCCCAAATGACCGAAGACGAGATGTGCGCACATCTGAAGGTCGACAGCCTGAAATTCATCTCTCTGGATGGGCTTTACCGTGCTGTTGGCGAAGCGGAAGGCCGCAAGAACGACTGCCCACAATACTGCGACGCATGTTTCTCGGGCGAATACCCGGTGACACCTGCCGACCAGATCGAAAAAGGGTTCGAGATCAAGGCGGCGGAATAGTGAAGTTTCTGGAACGCTTCCGTCAGAACCGAAACGAGGATTTGTCCAAAGAATCCTCGCTGGCAGCGTTTCAACGACAGCGCGTATAAATGCCCCTGCTGCGACCAAAGCTTTTCGGGCATTTTTGATATCGGCTTCGATCACCCCGATCCATGGCCGTACGGAAACCGCAAGGAAAGCGGCCAAGAAGAGCTGGTCGTTGGCGATGATCGCCTTGGAACCGACTTGTGCAAATTTGCTGGGCACAACTTCGTCCGATCTGTTCTGTATCTTCCCATTCAAGGCACCGACGAAAAATTTGGATTCGGCTGCTGGGGATCACTAAGTGACGAGAGCTTGGACAGTTACCTTGAAGACGCGCGTGGAACAGCAAAGTTCGAGGGTGCTTTTTCATGGCTTGCAAACAGCCTGCCCTGCTTTGAAAGTACCGACCCGTTACCATGCAACATGACGCCCGGCGACAATGGGCAGCGCCCTACTTTGTGGGTTCAGGAAGGCCATGCATTTTTCGACACGCAGAACGACGGGATCAGCTTTGACACCCTTCTTGATATCTACGCTAAAACCGGAAATGATTTTCGCCCGCATCTTTCAGATGCATAAGGGGCTCACGTACTCGACATTTCAATTGGACAACGTTAAGTCGCCCCTATGACTGATACACAGAAAATCGCCCTCGTTACCGGTGCATCGCGTGGCCTTGGGGCCGCGTTGGCGCTGGAGCTTTCCAAAACGCATCACGTTGTCGCCGTGGGCCGCACCACAGGTGCGCTGGAAGAGCTGGATGACAAGATCAAGGCCGCCGGAGGGTCCGCCACTCTGGCGCCGATGGACATCACCAACAAAGACGCGATGGCGCATCTGTGTCGGTCGATCCATGATCGCTGGGGACCGATTGACGTCTGGGCGCACACCGCCATCTATGGCCCTGCCCTGATGCCGACGCCTGATCTGGACGACAAAGGCTGGACGCAGGCGTGGAATACAAATGTCGAAGCCACACGCAATTTGATCTTCATGGTTAATGCGTTGATGACAGATGACAGCACGGCGCTGTTCTTTGCGGATGATCATGCAGGCCAGAAGTTCTTTGCAGGCTACGGCGCCACCAAAGCGGCTCAGGTCGCGATGGTGCGCAGCTGGGCGGCTGAAAACGCCAATATCGGACCGCGCATTGTTGTTGCCGAACCCAAACCTCTTGCCACATCGATGCGGGGCCGGTTCTTCCCCGGTGAAGATCGCAGCACGCTTGCCCCCGTAGACGCCGAAGCGAAACGCATTTTGACTGACGCCGGGCTGGCTTGATCGCAACGCCCCCGTTTTCCTGACCGTCGATTGGACCGCTGTGCTTGCCGCACGCTCCAAGCTGCCCTATTGATTTGCCAACGGCCCAAAAACACTGGGCCAAACGGCGGAAAGGGCGGATCATGCGTATCCTCATCACAAATGACGACGGGATTAACGCGCCGGGGCTGATCGTCGCGGAAGCGATCGCCAATCAAGTCGCGCAGGATCTGGCGGGCGAAAAAGCCGAGATCTGGACCGTTGCCCCCGCGTTCGAACAATCCGGCGTTGGGCACTGTATCTCATACACCAGCCCGTTCATGATCGCCGAACTTGAACCCCGACGTTTTGCGGCCGAGGGCAGCCCCGCCGATTGCGTGTTGGCCGCCCTCTATGACGTGATGCCAGAACGCCCTGACCTTGTGATCTCGGGTGTGAACCGGGGCAACAACTCGGCCGAAAACGCGCTGTATTCCGGCACACTGGGTGCTGCGATGGAGGCCGCGCTTCAGGGTCTGCCCGCCATTGCTCTGTCGCAATATATGGGCGTGGGCACCAAGGATACTGGACAGCCCATTCCAAGCCGCCGAACGTTATGGGCCTGAAATCGTACAAAAGCTGATCGAAGCTGGGCCTTGGGACAAAGGTGCGAACTATCCTTTGTTTTACAACGTCAATTTCCCTCCGGTTGGGGCTGATCTTGTGAAAGGGGTGCGCGCTGCACCACAAGGATGGCGCCACGACGCCTTCTTTGGGACGCAAGCCCATCACAGCCCGTCTGGCCGCAAATTCCTGTGGATCAAAGGTGGACCGCAAGCAAACCCGTCCGAGCCCGGCATGGACCTGACCCTGAACCTTGAGGGCTACGTCTCAGTCACCCCGATGCGGGCCGATCTGACCGCCAATGACAGGCTATCGGCACTTGAGGATCTGTTTGCATGAACCAGGCAGACGGACAAACACAGGTGGCATGGGACGCTGAGCAAAAGATGCAGTTTCTGTTCGCCCTGCGCTCGAAGGGCGTCACGAACCCGCGCGTTCTGTCGGCTATGGAAGAGATTGACCGCGGCCCCTTTGTGCGTGGCGTTTTTGCCAAACGCGCCTATGAAGATATGCCCCTGCCGATTGCTTGCGGACAAACCATCTCGCAGCCGTCAGTTGTCGGGTTGATGACGCAAGCCGCCAACATCTCGCCACGCGACAAAGTGTTGGAACTTGGAACCGGGTCTGGATATCAAGCCGCCATCCTGTCGAAGCTCGCACGCCGCGTTTACACGGTTGATCGCCATCGTCGTCTGGTCGCCGAAGCCCGCGAACTTTTCGAAGAGATGGATTTGCACAATATCACCGCCATTACCGGGGATGGATCGCGTGGATTGCCCGATCAGGCCCCCTTTGATCGCATCATTGTCACCGCCGCCGCCGAGGACCCACCCAGTCCGCTCTTGGCGCAGCTGGCCGTTGGCGGTATCATGATCGTACCGGTAGGTCAGTCTGATACTGTTCAAAGCCTGATAAAGGTCACAAGAACCGAAACAGGTTTCGACTATGACGAGCTTTTGCCGGTGCGGTTTGTTCCCCTATTGGAAGGGCTGGGGCGCGAATAGCAATTTTCCCCGCGACGGCGGGATCAGGTTGGGATACCCCAGCCAGAATATAACAAGGCCCGAAAAGGGTCACATGCAGAGCCTGAAAAACAGGCCCATGGATTGAGGAAGACGAGCAATGCCACTCCACAGCACAATTGCGTGCCTGAAACCCCGTGCCGAAACACGCACCGGGGCGAAAACGCGTACAACAGTTTTACTTGGGTCACTACTGGCCCTAAGCGCCTGCGGCGACAATTTCGATCTGGATTTCAGGGGACTTGCGGGTGGCGACCTTTCGACCAGCCAAGCCGCCCAATCTGTCGGCACTGCGCAACGGCCAAAGCCTGATGCGCGCGGCGTGATCTCATACCCCAGCTATCAGGTCGCTTTGGCCAAACGTGGGGACACCGTTGCGAAAGTTGCGGGACGGATCGGCATGAACCCTGCGGAACTTGGTCGCTATAACGGTCTGGCGCTGGACGCCCCCCTGCGCGATGGAGAGCTTCTGGCTCTGCCCCGCCGTGTGGCTGAACCGACGACAGGCGTCATCAAGCCTGACGGCGAGATTGACATCAGCACTTTGGCAGGTGATGCGATCGACCGCGCTGGCAACACATCCAATGCGACAACCGCTCCGACAGTGTCAGGCCAGCAACCCGTCCGCCACCGCGTTCAGCGTGGCGAAACGGCTTATTCGATTGCTCGCAACTACGGCGTATCCGTACGATCCCTTGCCGATTGGAACGGATTGGGCTCCAACCTGACCGTTCGCGAGGGGCAGCACCTGTTGATCCCCGTTAAAGTATCCGCACCGGTGAAAGAAACCCGGATTTCGCAACCTGGTCAGGGGTCTGCTACACCGACACCGCCTTCGGCTGCCGCGGCGCTTCCAAAGGATGAGGTCAAGCAACCTGCCCCGAAAGCGCCGACTGCCCCGAAACTGTCGGACACACGCACGCAAGCAAGCTCTGCCAGAATGGCGCTGCCCGTGGCCGGCAAAGTCACAAGCCTTTTTGATGCCGAGAAAGCTGGCTATATCCTGATCTCTGCCAAACCCGGAGAGGCCGTGAAAGCCGCCGCAACAGGAACCGTGCGCTTGGTATCAAAGGATGTCGAAGGCGAAGAGATCGTTGTGATTGACCACGGAAATGGCACGCAAACGGCCTATAGCTTTATTGCGGGCATCAAGGTGAAGAAAGGCCAGAAGGTCAAACGCGGTCAGCAAATCGCTGTGGCAACCAAGAACCGCTACAACGCGATCCAGTTCCTTGTCTTCAAAGGCACGGAACCTGTGGACCCAATGCCGTATTTGAACTGATCGGGTTTAGGTCAGACTTGACGATTAAGGGCGGCCAAAGGGCCGCCCTTTCAATTTTGGGATCAAAGCGAAATGCGATACTGCGCAAAGCCGCTTTCTGTCATGCCAACCTCTTCGATTGTCATGCCCTCGACACCTTCAATGTGTTTCGACGCGGCAGGTCCGGTTTCAAACAACACCGTTGTTCCGTCGATCGAAGTGAAGGACCAATTTGCATCCGCCCGCGGGCTAACCGTGCCCTGTTCAACGATGTAGCGCACGATCACATCACGATTGGTATCTGGGCCTTCGAAAACCGTGGTTGTCCCATCAGCCCCGGGGAAATGCCCGCCGCCGCCTGCGCGGTAGTTGTTTGTGGCGATGATGAACTCTTGTGCGTCGTCAATAGGTTGACCACCGAACTTTAAGTTCTCGATGCGATGGGCATCCGGGGCCACGACCTCTCCGTCCCGGTTATAGCGCGCGGCTTGGCCAAGATTAATCTGATAGGTCACGCCGTCGATCACATCAAAATTGTAAGACGGCATTTCGGGGTTCAACAGGATGGCGTCCTCGGCCCCCGGATCAACTTGATTGAAGATGCTCGCTGACCTCTCAAGCCATTCACGCACTGTTGCACCGTTGATACGAACAGCCCGCACGGTGTTGGGGTAAAGATACAGATCCGCCACGTTCTTGATCGCGACATCCCCGACCGCCACATCGGTGTAGTAGTCCGGACCTCCGCGCCCACCTGCTTTGAACGGTGCAGCGGCCGATAAGATCGGCAGCCCTTCATGTTCCGTCCCCTGCATCATCTGTTTGATGTACCAGGTCTGCGCATTGGACACGATCTGGACCGAAGGATCATCCGCCACCAGCGCAAAATAACTGTGCAGAGGCGCATCCGTCTTGCCAACGGCACGGCGCACATAGGCAAGCGTTTCGTCATGATCGGACTGAACCGAAGCCAGAACCTTCGCATCGCTTTCCACAAGCGCTGTAATCGAACGATCCTCTTCGCGTTTATAGATCGGGCGCGCTTCCGACGTGTGTGACACCACGCGCCACGCGCCGCCGTCATGTTCGATCAAAAGATCGATCAGACCCATGTGGGACCCCCAGAAGCCACCCATGACAGCGGGTGTGCTCATAATCGTACCGCGTTCAACATCTACCCCGGGATAATCGGCATAGGTCGATGATGGGAAGACCAAATGCGAGTGCCCGGTCAGGATCGCGTCGATGCCTTCGATTGCAGCCAATGGGATCGAGGCGTTTTCCATTCCATCGCTATGATCCGCAGCACCGATTCCGGAATGCGACAGGGCAATGATCAGATCTGCGCCTTCTTCGCGCATCTGTGGGATGTATGCGCGGGCGGCCTCGATAATATCGCGGGCCTGTACGTTACCTTCCAGATGGCGGCGATCCCAGTTCATGATCTGCGGCGGCACGAAACCGATAAAGCCGATCTTAATAGGTTGAGTAGTTCCCGCACCATTGGTGATAGAGCGTTCGACAATCACATAAGGCGGCAAAAGCGTTTCATCTTCGCGCGGCGTGGCCCCCAATTTCTTGGCAACATTCGCACAAACAACAGGGAAACCGGACCCGGCGAGCGACTTCATCAAGAAATCCAGACCGTAGTTGAACTCATGATTGCCCAAAGTCGACGCGTCAAACCCCAATGTATTCATGGCGTTGATAACCGGATGGGTGTCGCCTTCCTTCATGCCACGTTCATAGGCGATGTAGTCACCCATGGGATTTCCCTGAAGGAAATCTCCATTGTCCAACAGCAACGAATTTGTCGCCTCGGCCCGGACATCGTTGATTAACGAAGCCGTGCGCGCCAAGCCAACCCTGTCCGTCTCGCGGTCAGAATAGTAGTCATATGGAAAGACATGAACATGCAGGTCCGTCGTTTCCATGATGCGCAAATGGGCCTGATTGGTGGACGCCTGGACAGAGTAAGGATGAAGCGCGATGAAACCGGCTGATCCAGCCAGAAAACCGCGACGAGTCATTGAAAGGGACATGAGAACCTCGGTCGTGTTGGTATGATTTCGGAATGCTATGGCCCCAGCATGACAGACGAATGACGTAAACCGAGAGTCTTTTTCCCCACAAAAGCGAAACTCCGCCCGTTTTGCAACGGACGGAGTTTCTGCTTTTCAGTGCGGATAGCGCATGGATTATTCGTCCGCGCGTCCTTTTCCAAGGTGCTTACGCAACCGCGAAGGTGTTGATTTCTTGCGGTTTTTATAGGGGTTCTTGTCACCCTGTCCACGCATGGTCAGGCGGATGGGTGTACCCGGCATATCGAAGTCTTCCCGCAACCCATTAACCAGATAGCGTGAATAGCTTTCCGGCAGCTTGTCGGGATGCGAACACATCACAACGAACCCCGGTGGTCGGGTTTTAACCTGAGTCATGTACCGCAGTTTAATACGGCGGCCACCCGGCGCGGGGGGTGGGTGTGCGGATACCATTTCAGCCAGCCAACCGTTCAACTGCGCGGTTTTCACGCGACGGTTCCAGACATCATGGGCGCGCATGACGGCTTCTTGCAAACGTTCCAACCCACGACCTGTCTTGGCCGAGATCGTGATCAGCGGGGCACCGCGTAGTTGCGGAAGAAGGCGGTCAAACGCCTCTTTCAGTTCTTTCAGCTTGGCCTGCTTTTCTGTTTCCACGTCCCATTTATTCACGGCGACAACGACGGCGCGGCCTTCCCGTTCGGCCAGATCGGCGATGCGCAAATCTTGCTGCTCAAAGGGTATTGCAGCGTCCAACAGGACAACAACAACCTCGGCGAACTTCACCGCTCGCACACCGTCAGAGACGGATAGCTTCTCTAGCTTTTCCTGAACCTTGGCACGCTTACGCATGCCTGCTGTGTCAAAAATCCGGGCAGGCACACCACCCCAGTCATAACGTACCGAAATAGCGTCGCGCGTAATGCCGGCTTCGGGGCCAGTCAGCAAACGTTCTTCACCGATCAACTTGTTAATCAGCGTTGATTTCCCAGCGTTCGGGCGGCCGATGACAGCAATCTGCAAAGGTTTTTCTTCTGTCGGCATGCGTGGGCCGTCATCCGCATCCTCATCATAATCTACGTCGGTTTCGGGCGCTGTTTCAGCGGCGCGCGCTTCAAATTTCTCTGAGATGGGGCGGAGGATATCCATCAGCTCGCCCATTCCCTCACCATGTTCGCCGGATAGGCGGATCGGCTCACCCAATCCCAACGAAAAGGCTTCGAGGTAACCGGCTTCCCCGGCTTTGCCTTCGGACTTATTGGCGGCCAGAATGACATGGGCGTTCTTGCGACGCAGGATGTCAGCAAACACCTCGTCCGAGGGCAAAATCCCAGCGCGCGCGTCCACAAGGAACAAGCATGCATCCGCCATTTCGACCGCGCGTTCGGTCAAACGACGCATCCGCCCTTGCAGGCTTTGGTCCGTGGCTTCTTCAAGCCCGGCGCTGTCGATGACAGTGAAGCGCAAATCCCCCAACCGCGCTTCGCCTTCGCGCAGATCACGGGTCACGCCAGGTTGGTCATCGACCAGTGCAAGGCGTTTGCCAACCAAGCGGTTGAACAGGGTGGATTTGCCCACATTTGGGCGCCCCACGATGGCTAGGGTGAAGCTCATTTTGCACTCCGGGTTGCGTCAAGCGCCCCGCATACACGCTTTTACGGTCAGCGCAAAGCCAGAAGTTTGCCGTCGCGTGCAACCACATAGGCGACACCGTTCACAACTACTGGTCGCGTCGCTGCGCCACCCGGTACAGCGGTCTGTGCAATCAGGGTACCATCCACGGGATTATAGCCGCGCATGATCCCGTCAGACGACGCAACCCACAGCTTTCCACCCGCCAGAACCGGGCCAAGATTGGCATGGATCCGTTTGATCTTACGTGCTTTTCGTTTGGTGAAGTAAGGCAGACGCGTGCCCCAGACCCGTTCGCCGGTTTCCGCATCAAGGCGCACAATCTCGTTTTCATCCGACACAAGGAAGACAGAGCCACCTGTGACCCAAACCGGGCTGGTCGCCCCTTCCGTCGCCGTCCAAAGCCGTTCGCCTGAAAGGTTCAGGGCCACAGTGCGACCTGCCGGGCTGCCGGAATAGATCACGCCGTTTTTCACCACAGGTTCGCCGGTGATATCCGTGACCTGTGTATAGGCACGGCCCGAACGTTCCCCGGCAATCAAGCTAGACCAAGTGCGTGTGCCGCCTTTTTTCAGGGCTGCTACGATCTCGCCCGAGGCGAAGGGCAAAAGCACAACGCGGTCGGTCACGGCAGGTGACGAAACGCCAACCACTCCTTCTTGACTTGGTGTGCCGGTCAGGCGCCACTTCACCTTGCCCGTGGCAGCGTCCATCGCCCACGCCGTGTTGTCGCGACTGACCACATAGACCAATCCACCAACAGCAGCCGGTGCGCCCGAACCCGGCGCATCCATACGTTGTTGCCATTTCACTTTGCCGGTGGCGGCATCCAACGCCGACACAAGCCCAAAACCAGAGGACACGTAAACAACGCCATTAGCGTAAGCCAAACCACCGCCCGACGCGTCATCAGACTTGTCTGAGGCCGGTGTCAGATCACGCGACCAAACGGACGCGCCAGAGGTCGACGTTGCCACCACTTGTGCACGGCTATCCAGTGTATAGATGCGGCCATTGGCAACGATCGGATCAGCAGTGATGCGGTGTTTGCGATCATTGCCCTGCCCGATCGGGGCGCTCCAAATCAGCTGAGGCGTTGAGGACAAAGCCGCATGCTGTACCTGATGGGTCGGTGATCCGGCCAAATGGGTCCAGCTGGCGTGGTTCACCTGACGCGGCAGGCTGATCGGCCGTGCCCCATCTTCTTGTTCTGTCTCGGCGCGTTGCGCAATTGCGTCGGCAGCAGCATCTTCACCAAGAGTTTGAGGGTTGGGACTGCGCAGACCTTCGCGGTCACCCGGCAAAATATATTCCGGGGTCGAACATCCAGCCAGAATGCTCATCGAAGTCAAAAGCGCGGCGCTCAATTTGAATTTCACAACAAATCCCCCAAGGATCTCATATAAATATCGTCAAAGGCTTACAGCATATTCCTGGCAATCAGGATGCCTCTGGCGTGCCCCCTAGCGCAACAATCAACTGAGAAGCCCGGCGACGCAAGGCCCCCGATGCTTCGTCATCAACCAAAAGTGCCTGAAGGCGGGTTAGTGCGGCTTCATTTTCTCCGGCCTGCAGTTCAGCAATGGCAAGAGCTTCTTCTCCAAGGACGCGGTAAGGCGCGCCAGCGACAACAACCGAAGCAAGCATGCCCCGAAGCTCATCTAGCGTCACAGCCTCGTCTTGCAACTGGGCAAGACGCAACATGGCTAGGTGACGGAAATGATCCGGCAGGCTTGCGTCAGACGCGATTTTGCCAAGGGCCTCGGCGGATTGATCCGATGTGTCCGCTGCCAAAAGAAGGTTCAAAACGGCGCTTTGTTCGCCCGACGCTGCAACACCATAAAGCGCTGCGATTCTCTGTTCGGGCTCAGAAATACTTTCGGCGGCCAATATGGCGTCGCCAAAAGCCTCGGCCGCGGCACGTTCACTGGCTTTGCGCCATTCATTATAGGCCGCAGCACCCACAACAGCGACAACTGCAAGAACGGCAATCCAGCCATAACGTCGCATCATTGAATAAAGCTTGTCTCGACGGACCTCTTCGGTCACTTCTTCGATGAAACTATCTGTGTCGCTCACGGCGCCTGCCTCCGATTTCAGTCGCTTTCTTTTGCCCGAACGAAGCAGCGTTGCCAAGGGGCATAGAATGCAACCGTGAACAAAGCGCCAAAAGCGATCCGATTCATCACGAATGGCAATCATCAAATCCGACCTCTGAACTTGTTACCGCGAACACAAGCACCTATGTTCAGTCGCAAAACATTACCTTCATAAATTTTCCCACCAGGAGGGGTCATGCGTCTATTTCCTATTCTGACAGCTGTGCTGGTCATTGCAGGCTTATTCATGCTTGTTTTCCAACGCGACACCCTTGATGAGGCCGCCGGCGTTTCTAAGGTCGCAACGGAAGTTGCAGACAGCCCGCAGAAAGCTGACGGGGCTGACAAGCTTGGCCTTTCAGTGGTTGTGCTGAAATCTACGGCCCGCGAAATCGAAACACCCATTGTTATTCGAGGGCGCACCGAAGCCACCCGCCGTGTCGAATTGCGCGCTGAAACATCAGGGCAAGTTATCTCGGACAAGCTTTCCAAAGGTCTAAGCGTTGCAAAGGGGGACGTCATGTGTCGCCTTGATCCGGGCACGCGCGAAGCCAGTCTGGCTGAAGCCAAAGCACGTCTTGCCGAAGCCAAGGCGCGTGCGCCCGAATCTGAAGCCCGCGTGATCGAAGCTCAGGCCCGCTTGGATGAAGCCACAATCAATCTGACCGCCGCCACGAAGCTGTCTGAAGGCGGATTTGCCTCAGACACGCGCGTTGCAAACGCCCGCGCCGGTGTTGAAACAGCGCGGGCTGGTGTCATTTCAGCCCGTTCCGGGGCATCCAGTTCAGACGCATCGATCCAGTCGGCCGCAGCCGGCGTTGCCGCCGCTGAACGCGAGATTGAACGCCTTCAGATCCGCGCGCCCTTTGCAGGTGAGCTTGAAACAGATACCGCCGATATTGGCACATTGCTGCAGCCGGGCGCGCAATGCGTAACCTTGGTGCAATATGATCCGGTGCGGGTTGTAGGCTTTGTTTCAGAGCTGTTGGTTGATCAGCTTTCCACAGGGCTGGGTGCAAATGTGCGTTTGGCATCGGGCCGGACACTTCAAGGTAAAGTCACCTTTGTTGCGGATACGGCCGATCCCGTGACGCGCACCTTCCGCGTCGATGTTGAGGTCCAGCCGGCAGAGGGTGAATCCCCCGTGCGCGCAGGCCAGACAGCCGAGATTATTGCCAACGGTCAGGGAACCACTGCGCATCTCTTGCCGCAAAGCGCCCTGACGCTGGACGATAACGGAGATCTTGGCGTGCGTGTTGTTGCAGATGGTCAAACCGCTGGGTTCAAAACCGTAACGGTTGTGCGCGACAGCCTGAAAGGCGTCTGGGTAACCGGACTGGGTGACGCAACAGATGTCATCATCATCGGCCATCACTATGTCACTGACGGCTCTGAACTGGACATCACCTATCAGGAGGCCGGGTTATGACCGGAATCATTGACTGGGCCTCTGAACGGGCCCGAATGGTTATTGCCTTCGTGTTCCTGTCTGTTTTGGCAGGCACAATTGCCTATGTCAGCCTTCCAAAAGAAGGCGAGCCGGACATTGAAATCCCAGCGATCTTTGTCTCTGTCCCCTTCCCCGGCATTTCCGCCGCGGATGCCGAACAGCTTCTGGTTCGCCCGATGGAGACCCAGCTGGCGGATGTCGACGGGCTGAAAACCATGTCGAGCACTGCCGCCGAAGGCTATGCAGGCGTCGCGTTGGAGTTCGAGTTTGGCTGGGACAAAACCAAGGTCATGGCCGACGTCCGGGACGCGATGAACAACGCCGAAGGGGACTTCCCTTCTGGCTATGACAGCTATTCGGTCAATGAAATCAACTTCTCGGAATTCCCGATCATCATTGTGAACCTGACCGGAAACGTGCCTGAACGCACGCTGGTACAGATCGCGCGCGATCTTCAAGACCGGCTTGAAGCGCTGGACAGTGTGCTTGAGGCCTCGCTTGCTGGATATCGCGATGAGATGATTGAGGTCGAAATCGATCCGCTGAAGCTTGAGGCTTACAACGTGACAGCGGGCGAGTTGATCTCGGTTGTGCAAAACAACAACCAGCTGATTGCAGCGGGCGATATCAAGACGCCAACAGGATCAACAGCGATCAAAATTCCCTCGTCCTTTGATGAGCTGCAGGACATTTATGACCTTCCCATCAAAGTGAATGACGACAGCGTTGTGACGCTTGGCGATCTGGCGACCATCCGTCTGACGTTTGAGGACCGCGAGGGCACTGCCCGCTTCAACGGCGACACCACCGTTGCGCTTCAGGTCGTGAAACGCAAAGGGTTCAACCTGATCGGCACAGCTGCCGAAGTTCGGCGCATCGTTGATGAAACCCGCGCCGATTGGCCCCCCGAGCTGCAACAAGCAGTATGGGTAGGCGTGTCGAATGACCAATCCATCATCGTGGACAGCATGGTGCGCCAGTTGGAAGGCTCGGTCGTGACAGCGATAGCACTGGTGATGATCGTCGTTCTGGGCGCGCTTGGCACCCGTCCGGCGCTGCTGGTGGGTTTTGCCATTCCAACATCATTCCTTCTGACCTTTGCATTGTTTGGCGCGCTTGGGGTTACGATCTCGAACATCGTGATGTTTGGGTTGATCCTTGCCGTCGGCATGCTTGTCGACGGGGCCATTGTTGTCGTCGAATATGCAGATAAAAAGATCAAACTGGGCGTGGGTCCCATGCAGGCCTACACGATGGCGGCCAAGCGGATGTTCTGGCCCATTGTCAGCTCAACCGCGACGACACTTTGTGCGTTCTTGCCCATGTTGTTCTGGCCGGGCATTCCAGGTCAATTCATGGGCTGGCTGCCAAAGACCCTGATCTATGTTCTATCGGCATCACTGCTGGTGGCACTTGTTTATCTGCCCGTTGTGGGTGGGGTTTCGGGCCGCATCAGCCGGTTGTTTGGCACCTTGTCCAACGCCTTGTCCGTCACGCCAATTTGGGTGCGCCTCCCCTTGGCGGTTGTGTCGGCTTACGTTCTGTTCCTGTCCGCCCTTCAGTTGCTTAATCCCGGATACCTTTTCGGCGGCACCAGCCCGTTCGAGGGCGCGATGGCCATCCTGCCCGGCGCCCTGATGTTCCTGATCGGGGCATCCGCGACCTCGATCGCGATGGGATCGATTGACTGGCATATGCCGTGGCATCGCGAAGATGATCACGTGCATGGCGGATATCAACGCACCACCTTTGGGCGCGTGATTTATTTCATCGCAGGCAATCCGATCATGCCGGTTGTCAGTATTGTTCTGGTGGTGGGCTTTGTTGCTGCCACGTTCAGCACGTTTGGTCGCAACAGCCTTGGCGTAGAGTTCTTCACGGACAGTGAACCCGAACAAGCCATTGTTTACGTGCGCGGACGTGGCAATCTGAGCATCTCTGAAAAAGACGCAATGGTGCGTCAAGCTGAAGACATCGCGCTCAGCACCAAAGGCATCGAAAGCGTCTTTGCATTTGCTGGCGCTGGTGGGTTGAACCAGAACACTGGCGGCGCATCTGGCCCCCGCGACACTGTGGGACAATTGCAGATTGAGCTGGTCTCTTGGGATGACAGACCGTCTGTCGAAACGGATGCCCCGCTGTTCGGGATCATTCCGTTTACCACGCGCGAGATTGATCCAGAATTTGACGGCGACGCGGTCATGCTGCGTCTTGAAGAACGTCTGAAGACCATTCCGGGCATTCGGATTGAGGTTCTGAACCTGAACCGTGGCCCGGCCTCAGCCAAACCTGTTCATCTACGCTTGAAGGGTGACAATTGGGACGCCTTGCAAGCTGCAACGGCCGCAGCCGTCGCGAAATTTGAAACCACCCCCGGCCTGAATGCCATCGAAGACACCCTGCCCCTGCCCGGCATCGACTGGCAGCTGCAGGTGGATGTCGCCGAGGCTGGACGCTTTGGCACCAACGTCGCCACCGTGGGCGGCATGGTGCAATTGATCACCAATGGGATCTTGCTGGATACGATGCGGGTCGACAGCTCGGACGAAGAGATCGAAATCCGCGTACGTCTTCCGGAAGAAGACCGCGTCTTGTCCACGCTGGACACGTTGCGGCTGCGCACGCCGGGTGGTCTGGTGCCGCTGTCGAACTTCGTGACACGCAAACCGGTTCCTAGCTTTGCGCAGATCGACCGAGTGGATCAGAGCCGATACTACGACATTAAGGCTGCTGTGGTTGCCGATCTGGTGCGCCTGACAGACGAGGATGGCAGTGAACAAGTCGTCACGCTGAACGAGGCAACGAAGATCATGGAGGACACTCCGGACCTGACGCGCACTCCAGTAACTCCAGCCGTACAGATTGCCACACTGACCGAGTGGATCGAAGCCACAGGCCTGCCCGAAGGCATTTCCTACGAATGGACTGGCGATCAGGAAGACGAGGCCGAAAGCCAGGCCTTCCTTGGTCAGGCTTTCATTGGCGCGCTGGGGCTGATGTTCATCATCCTGCTGGCGCAGTTCAACAGCATCTACAACTCGGTTCTGGTGCTTTTGGCGGTGGTCTTGTCCACCACAGGCGTTCTGATCGGCATGATGGTGATGCAGCAGCCGTTTTCGATCATCATGACCGGAACGGGGATCGTGGCACTGGCAGGAATTGTGGTGAACAACAACATTGTTTTGATCGATACGTATCAGGACTACTCAAGGCATATGCCCAAGATCGAGGCCATTACCCGCACGGCAGAAGCACGCATTCGCCCAGTTCTGTTGACCACGATCACAACCATGGCCGGACTGACCCCGATGATGTTTGGGCTGTCGCTTGATTTCTTCGGCGGTGGCTATTCGATCGACAGCCCAACCGCCTTGTGGTGGAAGCAGCTGGCCACAGCTGTCGTCTTTGGACTTGGCATCGCGACTGTGCTGACCTTGGTGTTCACACCGTCGATGCTGGCTTTGCGGGTCTGGATATCCGCAGGAGCTTATCGTTCGGTCACATTACTTGAATTACTTGCCCGCAGCTCGGGTCAGTCAGCGCGTGATCGCATGCTTGAGAAAGCCGCGAAAAAGCAAGAACTTCATGAAGTGATCTGGACGCTTGAGGACGAAGAGGTTGTTCCCAGCGATCAGCCAGTCGCGCAAGAGCCCGTTGAAAGCCCAAAGGAAACCGCTGTCGAAGCGACGAAGGCGAAGCGGCCGAAACCTAAGCCTAAGCCTTCGGGCGGCAAGCAAGCAGCAGAATAGAAAAAGGCGCGGGAAACCGCGCCTTTTCGTTTTTATGGCTCGTCGTTTCAGCCCGCCAATGCGTCAGGCTCACCTTCACTTGCCTGCCGCGCCCACATCGCAGCATAGCGACCGCCACGTTCCAACAGCGCGTCATGGGTGCCCTTCTCGACGATCACTCCGGCGTCCAGCACGACAATCTCGTCGGCATCCACGATGGTCGACAAACGGTGTGCAATGGTTATCACCGTGCGCCCCTGCCCCATCTCGCGCAGGCTGTCCTGAATGTCGCGTTCAGTTTGCGTATCCAAGGCCGAGGTTGCTTCGTCCAACAAAAGGATCGGCGGGTTCTTCAACAAAGTACGCGCAATGCCCACACGTTGCTTTTCGCCGCCTGACAGCTTCAACCCACGTTCACCCACCTGCGTCTGATAGCCCTCGGGCAGTTCCATGATGAAGTCATGGATTTTGGCGGCTCTGGCAGCGTCTTCGATTTCTGCGCGGGTCGCCTCGGGGCGACCATAGGCGATGTTGTAAAAGATCGTGTCATTGAACAGCACTGTGTCCTGCGGCACCACGCCAATCTGGCGATGCAGACTGTCTTGGGTCACGTCGCGCACATCCTGCTCGTCAATCGACAGACTGCCATCATTGACATCATAGAACCGGAACAACAGCCGCCCGATGGTCGATTTTCCAGACCCTGACGGACCAACAATCGCGACCGTTTTTCCAGCACCAACATCCAGCGATACACCTTTCAGGATCGGGCGCTCGGGTTCATATCCGAAATGCACATCTTTAAAGCTAAGCGCGCCGCCCTTCACCGCAATGCCCGGGGCAGATGCCTTATCCTTAACCTCAGCCGGCTGTTCTAACAGATCAAACATTTCGCTCATATCGACCAGTGACTGTCGGATTTCACGATAGACAGTGCCAAGGAAGTTCAGGGGCATTGTGATCTGGATCATATAGGCGTTGACCATGACAAAATCGCCCACGGTCAGTTGGCCATTTTGGACCCCGACAGCCGCCAGAACCATCACGGCAACCAATCCGCCGGTGATTAACAACGCCTGACCAAAGTTTAAGAACGCCAAGGAATACGAGGTTTTCAGCGCGGCTTGTTCGTATCCGGCCATGGCCACGTCATAGCGTTCGGCCTCACGCTTCTCAGCGCCAAAATACTTCACAGTTTCGAAGTTCAGAAGACTGTCGATGGCCTTCTGGTTGGCATCCGTGTCTTGGTCGTTCATCTCCTTACGGATCCGCACACGCCATTCCGTAACCTTGAAGGTGAACCAGACATAGGCCCAAATCGTGACCACCACGACCGCCAGATACCAAACATCAAACGTGATAAAGAGGATCAGCGCGATCAAGCCAAGCTCAAGGACCAAAGGGCCCATTGAGAACAGCATGAACCGCAACAGGAACTCGACCCCCTTCACGCCACGTTCGATGATGCGGCTTAGCCCACCGGTTTTCCGCGTGATATGATAGCGCATCGACAGGCGGTGAATATGGGTGAAGGTTTCCAACGCCAGTTGCCGAAGCGCGCGTTGGCCGACTTTGGCAAAAATCGCATCACGCAACTGCTGAAAGCCGTTGGTCATCAGACGCGCCATGCCATAGGCCAGCGTCAGTCCCACCGCCCCTGCCCCCATCAGGAATGCAGGATCAGATCCCTCACCCGCCAGCGCATTGACAGCTTCACGGTAAAACCATGGCGTCGCGACCGAGATCACCTTGGACAGCAAAAGCGCCAGCATCGCCAGCACAACCCGCCGTTTCACCCAAGGATGTTCATCTGGCCAAAGATAAGGCGCGACCCGTCGGATGGTGCGCCAATTGTCATCTGGAAGCTCGGTAGCGGTGATGCGGCTGGGAGACATAGTGATCCTGGCTTTGGGCAAGCTGAGCAGTTGAACCCATTGGGGCTTGCGTCATTTCAATATTTCATCAATATTTGAACTATGAAACAGAGTCGAGTCCTGAAATCCCTGTCTGCAATGGCCCATGACACGCGGCTAGAGATCGTGCGCCTTCTTGTGCCGCGGGGGGATGATGGGCTGTGTGCAGGCGATATCGCACAGACCCTTGACGTATCAGCCTCGGGTCTGTCGTTTCACCTGTCACAGTTAGAGCAAGCCGGGCTTCTAACTTCGCGCAAGGAAAGCCGTCATGTGATCTATGCCGCAGATCGTACTGCGTTGGGGGAGGTCATTGCGTATCTCTTGAATGACTGCTGTGCAGGGGCTGCGGATGTGTCCGCCTGTATGGGTGCGAAGCGCGCCCAGGCGCAAGCGTCCACAGAACAGGCTTAAGCGCCTATTCCTCACCCGGAATTGCAAAGACCTGTCCCGGATAGATCAGATCAGGATCCTTGATCTGCTCCCGGTTGGCATCAAACAGCTGAACATACAAAAGCCCCTCGCCCAGATGCGTACGCGCGATGGCCCACAGGGTCGCGCCGGGCTGAACTGTAATCGCTTCGACCCGTTCACGCGGAGTTTCCGCATCTGAAATCGCGGCAACCTGCGCAGGTTCTTCGCGCTTAAACGGCGTTTCGGTGCGCGACGTGACCGAGCCATCAGGCGCGATCTCATCCACGCGCAGGGTATACACTCCGCTAGCGACATCCGGCAAAGGCAAGCGCCATTGCCCGCTTTCGGGGATTGTGGTCGTCTTAACCGGTTCATTGTCCAAATACACGCGCACGTTCCCGCCCGCTGTCGCGCGGCCAGACAGAGCCACTTCACCCGCATCGTCATAGGAAATCGCATCAATGACCACGTTTTGCACCGTAAGATCGCCTGCGCTGTCTTGGAGAACTGTGATGCCCTCATCATCCGCCAGTAACACACGAGGTGCAGGTGTCGCTTCTTCAACGGCAGGCACTTCGGCTGCGTCCTCTGCTACCGTTTCCGTGCCTTCTGTCTCATCCGTGGCAGCGGGTTCTGATGTGACCGTGCTGGTCGCAGGCGTCACTGGTTCAATCATCACAATCGCACTTGCAAGCTGATCTTCCTTGACCTGCCCTGCGCCATCAACCTCTTGCAGGCTCAGCTGTCCGGGTTCGGTTACAGGGATATTCAAAAGCGCCACGAAATTGCCTGACGCATCTGTGCTTAGGGTTTCAAGCGGCTCACCATTTAGAAGCAACTGTAGGCTCACCCCCGGCGCGGCATGCCCTGCCACAACCGTCCGGCCCTCCGGATCCACACGGACAACATCGAATTTGGGGACAACTGCTGTCTCAGCCTTAGGCTGAGCAACGTCTTCCGCAGCGCTTTCAGCACTGGCTTCGGGTACAGGAGTGTCCGTCGTCGTCGCGGGGACCCCAGAAGGTGCCACCTCGACCTCGGTCACGTCCACTGCAGGCAATTCCCCGACCGGGCGCATAAAGATGCCATAGGCTGCCGCGGCAATGGCCAAAGCAACCCCTACACCAATCCAGATTTTGCCAGCGCCTGTCGCGCCGCCGATACTTCCAGCCATGAACGTCCCCTTCAGCGATCTTTGCGCCGCGTTGTCTTGCCCGACCCTAACAATACCGCTAACACCGGTCAAAAGATCATTACGATATATTCGGCTCGGAGACCCCCATGACACAACATACAGCATCAATTTGCGTTTATTGCGGTTCTCGCATGGGGAACGATCCAGCCTATCGCGCCAGCGCCGAAGCTTTGGGCAAGGCCTTGGCGGCCAATGATTGGCGGCTCGTTTACGGTGCCGGGGATGTGGGTTTGATGGGCGAAGTTGCACAAGCAGCCCAAGCTGCAGGTGCCGATACGTTTGGCGTTATCCCTGAACACTTGCTGAAATGGGAAGTCGGCAAACGAGACCTGACCAGCTTCATCGTCACCGAAAACATGCATGAGCGCAAAAAGGTCATGTTCATGAACTCAGACGCTGTGGTGGTCTTGCCCGGCGGCGCAGGGTCGCTGGACGAATTTTTCGAGATCCTGACATGGCGTCAACTGGGTCTGCACAAGAAACCCATCTTGCTTTTAAACGTAAACGGGTTCTGGGATCTCGCTGATCGGGCTGGTGGATCACGTCATCGTACAAGGCTTTGCCGAGGAAGGCCTGAAAGAGTTCGTGACCGTTGTGCAAGATGTGGCCCAAGCAGTGGACCACCTGAAAGTGACACTCAGCGCTTGACGACACACCACAGAATATGAATTCTGTGCACGCAACTTGATGGGCGCTGAGCGCGGTCTGCAAAAGCAGGCAACCGTGGCGCTGGGCCCCTTCGTGTATGTGAGTTGCTGCGAGGATTTGGGGGCCCTCTTATGGAGCCCTAAAGATGAAAACAATCATCGAACCTTTTCGCATCAAATCTGTAGAACCCATTCGCATGACCACACGGGACGAACGCAAAAAGCTTTTGCAGTCAGCCTGCTACAACTTGTTTGCTCTGAACTCGGACGACGTTCTGATCGATCTTCTGACCGATTTAGGCACCGGGGCCATGTCCGCAGAACAATGGGCTGCGATGATGCGAGGGGATGAAAGCTATGCCGGTTCACCCAGCTTTCACCGCTTTCGCGATGCGGTGCAGAACCTTGCCCCGTTCAAACACATCATCCCCACTCATCAGGGCCGCGCGGCCGAAGCGATCCTGTTTGCCATCTTTGGCGGGGTTGGCAATGTGATCCCCTCAAACACCCATTTCGATACGACCCGGGGCAACATCGAAGCCTCGGGGGCGCTGGCCCATGACCTTGTGATCGACGAAGGGCGCGACCCGAAATCTCTGCACCCTTTCAAGGGCAATATGGACATCGCCAAGCTTGAATCCTATCTGATCGAGCACGGAGATGCCGTTCCTTGTGTGATGCTGACAATCACCAACAATGCAGGCGGCGGCCAACCGGTCAGCCTTGAAAATATCCAAGCGGTTGCCCGCACGGCCAAGGCCCACGGCAAGCCCTTCTTCATCGACGGGTGTCGCTTCGCCGAGAACGCGTGGTTCATCAAATCACGCGAGCCTGGGCAACAGGACCGATCCATCGTCGAGGTTACCCGCGATTGTTTCACCGTGGCTGATGGCATGACCATGTCCGCCAAGAAAGACGCTTTTGGCAATATTGGCGGTTGGCTGGCATTGAATGATGACGATCTGGCTGAACAGGCGCGTGCCCACCTGATCCGCACCGAAGGGTTCCCGACCTATGGGGGATTGGCTGGACGCGATCTGGATGCGCTGGCGCAGGGTCTGACCGAGATCGTAGATGAAGACTATCTTCGGTATCGCATCCGCACCAACGAATACATCGTGGAAAGGCTGGACGCACTTGGCGTACCGGTGGTGAAACCTGCAGGCGGCCATGCGGTGTTCATCGACGCGCGCAGCTGGTTACCTCATATTCCGCCCACCCAATATCCCGGCCAAGCGCTGGCGGTGGCTTTGTATGAAATTGCCGGTGTACGTTCCTGCGAGATCGGCACGGTCATGTTTGGACGTCAACCAGACGGGTCGGAAATACCGGCAGCTATGGATCTGGTACGCCTTGCAATCCCGCGTCGAACTTATACCCAAAGCCACGCGGACTACATCATTGAAGCCTTTGAAGAGATTGTGGAAATCCGCGAAAGTATACGTGGCTTTAAAATCATTGAAGAGCCAAAGCTAATGCGGCATTTCACCTGTAAGTTCGCGCCACTCTAATTTCTTTCGGCCCCTTTTCCTGTTTCAAAGGGGCCGAAATTCTATGTGGTGCTGTATCTCAACACCCCGGCAACACCGCTTTTTCCGTCCGACGGGTGATTTACGCCGTCATGCACAACCACTTGGGGGAAATCAAAAGGGCTGACCCCATCAAGACAGGCCACGTTCACGCCAAACTCGTTTGGGTCGGAACGGCGCTGATGATGCGTGTAGATTCCGCATGTCTTGCAGAAATAGTGTTTCGCCGTTTTTGTGCCAAACTGATAGAGGGTCAGATTGTCTTCCCCATTGGTAAAACTGATCCCATCCAACGACGCCGACACCACCACCGCGCCACGCATCCGGCACATGCTGCAATCACATCGGCGCGCCGTCGCAAGGTCCTCTTTCAGCGTCACTTCGAACGTCACGGCACCACAATGACAGGCTGCTTTTCGAGCTTCACTCATCTTCATATCCTTGTTCTGCAGTCTGAAATGACAAGGGGCGCCAAAATGGCGCCCCTTGAAAAACTTAGCTCAACCAGTCAAGCGATCACAGGCGCGAAGCCACGTTGTCCCAGTTCACCAGGTTGTCGAGGAAGTTCGTCAGGTAAGCCGGACGCTTGTTGCGGAAGTCGATGTAGTACGAATGCTCCCACACGTCGCAACCCAGCAATGCGGTCTGACCAAAGCACAGCGGGTTAACGCCATTTTCAGTTTTGGTGACAGCCAATGATCCGTCAGCGTTCTTGACCAACCATGCCCAGCCCGAACCGAACTGACCAGCGCCAGCAGCAGCGAACTGCGACTTAAACTCGTCAACCGAACCGAAGCTTTCGGTGATTGCTTTTTCAAGCTCACCCGGCATTGCCGCTTTGCCCGGACCCATCATTTCCCAGAACTGGTTGTGGTTCCACAGCTGCGAAATGTTGTTGAAGATACCGTTCTGCGCGACAGTTTTGTCGTCATAGGTGCCAACAATGATCTCTTCGAGAGATTTATTTGCCCACTCAGTGCCCTCAATCAGCTTGTTGCCGTTGGTGACATAAGCGTTGTGGTGCAGGTCATGGTGGAATTCCATGGTTTCTGCAGACATGCCGTGTTCGGCAAGTGCGTCATGGGCGTAAGGAAGATCGGGAAGTTCAAAAGCCATTTTGGGCCCCCTGTTCATGCGTGTTTCCGTTGCCCCTTAGATGGGACAGCAGGCGGGGTAAGGTCAAGAGGGACCACACCGCCTACTGCAATCTTTACTTCGTTATTGAGCATTTTCCACTTGAACGGAAACTGTTGTCATAACCAACCAACTTGCCCTGAAGGGTAGCCTTACCGCTCGTCTTCTGACGAGTCAGGCGATAATTGATATTCCCATTAACCGAGTTTCCGCGATTTGAGTTTTTTCCCACCACGCCATGTACATTCCAACTATAGGTCATGCGCTTGTTGTTATCGACGCTAATTTTAGCCAGAATTGGTTTGCCGTAGATGTCTTTGATTAATCCATCGTAGGCGAATGTTTGGTCGCCGTCTTCAATGATGAAGATAAGCGGCGGGATGAGCGAATTCTCTTTCATTTCACATTTGTAGTTGACTGCAAACGCGGCCGATGCCGACGTCGAGATGGCAAACACCGCACACAAAGCGGTTTTCATGTTTAGATTCATCATACTAGATCTCATATCGTAAAAAGTAGGTAGGTTTTGATGGCTTACTTACGAACACACACGCCGCTGTCATTCCAGCTGTTGCGATACCCAACAGGCTTCATACGCACTTTGGCTTTCATGTTCGCCTTCAAGATTGTCAGACTGTAAGCCAAGTTCGAGTTGCGACCTCCGGGACGGTTCACCGCGCGGCTTTCGAAGCGTGCATTCCAGGCGAACGTGACGCGTTTGTTGTTGTCTGTGATCCGGCTAACCTCAATCGGTTTTCCATAGTAGTGATTGATCACCCCATCAATCACAGTCGCTGTACCGCGTTGTTCGTCGTACTTCACGTGCATGGTGGGGCCCATCCAGTTGCCACCCGACTTGCCCATCTTCAATTTGCACTCATATGTGGTTGCGAAAGCTGGAACTGCTAAAACACAAACTGCGGCGGTTGCAACGGCTTTCAAAACGAGATTCTTCATGAATCAGTACCCTTCAAAAATAAAAATCGTCACCCATATCTACCTTAAATCGCAGCGACTTCAACCCAAACAAGAAGGGTAATCCCTACCGCAGCAATGTGTCACAGTAGATCATGTTTCTATCTCGCGAGATGAGGTGATCAGGATTTTAAATGCACCCGACAGGCTCCTGCCCCTCGATAATCATTGGGGTAGCCGCGTGGTTTGGATTTGACGATCAATCGAAGCGAAGGCTTCAGAAGTGTTGCGCGAAATGCCAGTGCCGGTGTGTACTGGCGCCCCGACCCCGCGCGGTTGGTCAAACGTGTTATTTCCCACGCGACAGTCAGGCGTTTTTCGTTCTCAACCACGACACGAGCGGGCATTGGCGATCCAACAAAATACTTGATCAGCGGGCCCCAAACTTCAGCTGTAACCTGCCCCGAACTATGGTCGATCAACAGCCGTTTTGGAATCCAATCGCCGGTACCATCAGGTTTGATATTACACCGAAATATCTCACCCTGAGCCATTGCTGGCAGTAGGGCGAGGAAAACAGTCGTTAAAATGAAACGCATGCGGCGAAGTTAGGCAACAACAACCATTGATTGCAAGCCAATATCACCGAGAGCCTGGGGGAAGGTCTACCAGACCTCACCCCCAGATTTGGCCGCGTCTTTCAGCAGATCAAACGCGTATTGCGCGACCGATCGGAAGCAGACCAGAACTGCGGTCTCGTCATCTTCCATGTAAAACGCCGCCGGGATTTGCGCGATGCGTGAGCGGCGCAGCATACCTGGCTGCATGATCGACATGTCAGCAGGCGCCAATTTGGCGATCACTTCGCGACTTGCTGCGCCTGTTACGCGATAGACCGCGCGCGCGTCCGAAACGTTGACAACCAGCGCATGCTCTTTCGCCAGTGCTTTGGTCGCGGTCTCAACCACTTTCGGGGCCTCGGCGTGATCTACGATGAGCAAAAGTTCGTCTGGCGACATCCAGCCAACACGGCCTTTTTTGCCCTCGGCAATCTCGCCCTGCCCCGGCATAGCGGCGCCCGTGGCCGCTTTCACAACCTTGGCGATACCCGCAGACGACAAGTCGCCGCGCAAGGTGATCATGCCGACCAGTCCGGCCTCTTCTACTTTGCAATAGCCATCAAACGACGCACCTTGGAGTGCGGATACAGCATTAGACATTCTGCTTCTCCCCGTCCTTGTCATAGAAGACCGGATCACAGATCCGCGCCTTGATCACCGTGTTGGAGCCATCTACCGTGGGGAAGCTGATCACTTCGCCCATACGGTCAGGTCCATGCAGCACAAGACCCATCGCGATGCCTTTTTTCAGCGTCGGCGAATAATAGGTCGAGGTCACGCGCCCAATCATGTTGCGCTGACCGTAGACATTGTCGCCCTCGCCCACTGCATAGGCGCCGTCGGGAATGACGGAACCGTCCAGCGTTTCCAGCCCGACAAGTTTCCAACGGGTCGGATCGGTCATGTGGCTACGCAGTTGTGCACGCTTGCCAAGGAAGTCTTCTTTCTTTTTCGAGATCGCCCAGTTCAGCCCCAGTATCCTGCGGGATCACGGTGCCGTCGGTTTCGTCCCCGATCATGATAAAGCCCTTCTCGGCGCGCATGATGTGCAGACATTCGGTGCCATACGGCATCACGCCGAACTCTTCACCCGCTTCCAAAAGCGCATCCCAGAAGGCACGGCCTTGGCTGGCGGGAACAGCAATCTCGTACGACAATTCACCCGAGAACGAGATGCGATAGACCCGCGCGTCAAACCCGCCGATCGTGCCGTCTTTCCACTGCATGAAGGGCAGCGTTTCTTTCGACACATCCATGCCACCGAGTTTTTCCAGCACCTTTCGGGCATTCGGACCAACCACAGCGACTTGCGCCAGCTGCTCGGTGATGTTGGCGACATAGACTTTCCAGTCCCACCATTCGGTTTGCAGCCATTCCTCCATCCACGCGTGGATGCGGTCTGCCCCGCCCGAGGTGGTGTGGCACAGCCATGTATCCTCGTCGATGCGCGCAACAACACCATCGTCCGACAGGAACCCGTTTTCCGAGCACATCAGGCCATAGCGGCATTTCCCGACAGCCAAGTTCGACATCATGTTGGTGTACATCATGTCCATGAACTTGCCCGCGTCGGGGCCTTTGACGACCAGTTTACCCAGCGTTGACGCGTCCAGAAGGCCGAGGTTCTCGCGGGTGTTCAGAACTTCGCGATGTACCGCTTGTTCGTTGGTTTCACCCGGCTTGGCATAGCAATAGGCACGACGCCAGTGGCCAACCGGTTCCATATACGCGCCTGCCTCTTCGTGCCATTCGTGCATCGGCGTGCGACGGATTGGCTGGAAGATTTCATGGCGTGCTTCACCCGCAATCGCCCCGAAGCTGATTGGCGTGTAGGGTGGACGGAACGTCGTGGTGCCGGTGGTTGGAATTTCTTGATCCAACGCATCAGAAAGAACCGCCAAGCCATTGATATTGGAAAGCTTTCCTTGGTCGGTCGCCATGCCTAATGTGGTGTAGCGCTTGGTATGTTCAACGCTTTCATAGCCTTCGCGCGCAGCCAGCTGCACGTCGGAAACCTTCACGTCGTTCTGGTAATCCAGCCACATCTTCATGCGCTTCTGCGGACCCGCGCCTTGCGGCATAATCCAGACGGGCGCCATAGGCTGCGCATCTTCCGCGTCGGCCTTCGGACCAGCCTTGCGTACGGCTTTACCACCCGCCTCTTTCGCCGCCTGCTTGCCTGCGTCATAGGCATCAGTCAGCGTGTCAGCCAGCGACATCGCGCCCGAGGCCGTACCTGCGGTCACAACAAACGCTTCACCATCATGGCCCGTGGGCGCACGGTCAGGATCTGGGCGGAAATGCGCGTGCGCCTCGACCCAGTTCAGCTTGCCACCGCAATGCGACCACAGGTGCACAACGGGGGACCAGCCGCCCGACATCGCGACCGCGTCGCAGGGGATTTCTTCCAGCGCCGATCCCTCGCCTGCTTGCAAGCAGATCGAGACGCCGGTGACGCGCTTGCCACCGTTCACTTTCGCGATGGCCCGGCCCGGCTCAACTCGGATGCCAGCGGCACGGGCCGCTTCGGCCAATGGGCCGGTTGCTTCGGGGCGCGCGTCAAGGATCACGGGCACTTCAAGCCCGGCTTCCTTCAACACAAGCGCGGTGCGATAGGCGTCGTCATTGTTGGTGACAACCACAGTGCGGTCACCAACGGACACGCCCCAGTTCACCGCAAAATCGCGCACAGCCGCGGCCAGCATGACGCCTGGAATGTCGTTGCCTGCAAAGGACAACGGACGTTCAATCGCGCCCGTTGCGGTCACGATTTGGGCTGCACGGATGCGCCACAGACGGTGACGTGGACGATCGTCGCCCGGCGTGTGATCGGCCACACGTTCATACCCCAGCGCATAGCCGTGGTCATAAACGCCCGATCCCATCATGCGGGTGCGCAGGGTGACGTTGTTCATGCCTTCCAGCTCGGCCAAAGTCGCCGCGATCCAGTCGTCAACGCTCTGCCCGTCAATCTCGCCGCCATCCACAGGGGCACGTCCGCCCCAATGGTGGGTCTGCTCCATCACCAGCGTTTTCGCACCGGAACGACCAGCGGCCAGAGCAGCCGCCAGTCCGGCGACACCGCCGCCGACAACCATAACGTCTGTGTGGTGATAGTAATGCTCGTAGCGATCCACGTCCGCTTCGGTCGGGACTTGGCCCAGACCTGCGGATTTACGGATGATCGGTTCAAACACGTGCTTCCACGCGGCCGCAGGGGCCATGAACGTCTTGTAATAGAAGCCCGCCGGCAGGAAGCGCGCGGCGTAGTTGTTCACCACGCCCACGTCGAACTCAAGGCTCGGCCAGTGGTTTTGCGAGGTCGCGGTCAGACCGTCAAACAGCTCGGTCGTGGTGACGCGCTGGTTGGGTTCAAAACGCCCGCCCTGCCCCAGATTGACCAAGGCATTGGGTTCTTCCGCGCCCGAGGCCACAACGCCACGCGGACGGTGGTATTTGAACGACCGGCCCATCAGCATCTGATCTTCACCCAGAAGCGCTGCGGCCAACGTGTCGCCTTCATAGCCCTTCATACGTTTGCCGTTGAAGGTGAAGTTTTTCGGTTTCGAGCGGTCGATCAGTCGACCGCCATTTGCCAGACGGGTGCTCATTTATAGCCCTCCCATTCGGGATGTTTCTTTTTGACCGCATTGATGATCGCCTTGGGCGGCTCATAGGTCTGGGCGGAATAGGTGCCGTAGACCTCTAGCGTCATGGTGTTGCGCGCCGCGTGAAACCACTTGCCGCAACCCGAGACATGCCGCCAGCGTTCAAAATGAACGCCTTTGGGGTTCGCGCGGTGGAACAAATAGGTCTCGAAATCATCATCAGACGAGCCGGGACCATAGCGCTTCAGATGCGCCTCGCCGCCGCCATGCAGGTCCGTTTCATCGGCCATCACGCCGCAATAGGGGCATTCAAGGATCAGCATGGCTGCACTCCTTTCAAAATGAACAGGTTTTCCCTAGGGAAAGCGCCAGAGGACAACTTCCAAAAGTGTGTGCATTGGGAATTTGAACCAATGCCTTGACGTTGGTTGCAGAAACGATTCCGCAAGCGATTCCTTAGAAGGGAAGCCGAGATTGTCCGACCTTGAGAACGAATTAAACTGGGCGAAAAGTCACCCCAATCACGAACTTCGACGGCTGTATAGGCTTGTTTTGAAATGCTCAGAGCATTCAATGGGCTATACCTACGCAGTCGAGCAACTGCGCTGGGAATACGATTGGGAACTGAAGCGTAAACGCCAGTTTTCAGATGAGTAACCATCAATGCGCCACCCCCGCTGCCACGCTCTCATCAATAAAGCGCCCTTCGGTGAAGCGGTTCAGGCCAAACGCGCCAGCCAGCGCGCCGGGTTCGCCTTTGGCGACGGTCTCGGCCATGGCCCAGCCCGATCCGGGGATGGATTTGAACCCGCCGGTGCCCCAACCGCAGTTGATAAAGCAGTTGCCCAAGGGCGTTGTGCCGATGATGGGCGAGCGGTCTCCGGTCACGTCCACGATGCCACCCCATTGGCGCAGCATTTTCAGACGTGAGATGATCGGGAAGGTCTCGACCAGTGCGCGCACGGTTTCTTCCACGTGGTGGAACGAGCCGCGCTGGGTGTAGTTGTTGAACCCGTCGGTGCCGCCGCCAATCACAAGCTCGCCCTTATCGGACTGAGACATATAGCCGTGCACGGTGTTGGCCATGACCACCACGTCGATGCAGGGTTTGATCGGCTCGGACACGAGCGCTTGTAGGGCGACGCTTTCCATCGGCAGACGGAAGCCCGCCATATCAGCCAGATGGCCAGCGTTGCCCGCAACAACCATCGCCAGCTTATCGCAGTCGATCTGACCGTGGGTCGTATCAACGCCGGTGACGTTGCCACCCTCTTGGCGCACGCCGGTCACTTCGCATTTCTGGATGATGTCCATGCCCATGTCGGAACACGCACGCGCATAGCCCCATGCAACCGCATCGTGACGGGCCGTGCCGCCACGCGCCTGCCACAGCGCGCCCAGAACGGGATAACGCGGGCCGTTGATGTTCATGATCGGCACAAGTTCTTTGACGCGCTCGGGCGAAATGAACTCGGTCGTCACACCTTGCAGCGCATTGGCATGCGCCGTGCGCTCGTATCCGCGCACTTCGCTTTCGGTCTGAGCCAGCATCATAACGCCGCGAGGGCTGAACATGACGTTGTAGTTCAGGTCTTGACTCATCGTCTCGTAAAGCGAACGCGCTTTTTCGTAGATCGCCGCCGAGGGGTCTTGCAGGTAGTTCGACCGGATGATGGTGGTGTTGCGGCCCGTGTTGCCGCCGCCCAGCCAGCCCTTTTCGATGATCGCAACATTGGTGATCCCGAAGTTCTTGCCAAGATAAAACGCCGTGGCCAGCCCGTGGCCGCCCGCGCCCACGATGACAACATCGTATTTCTTCTTTGGCTTGGGCGAGCGCCAAGCCCGTTCCCATCCGCTGTGATAGCGCGCGGCTTCCCGCGCAATGGCAAATGCCGAATAACGTCGCATGCGATTCCCCTGTTTGGGTTTCGATTTGTGTCGGTTTTACGCCCAAACGACAAAATCCCATCAAAGCCCAGCGTCATTTGATTGGAAAAAGACGACATAATGCGCTTTTCCCGCCAATTTCCTGGCATGCCTTTTGTCGCAGTCTGATATCTGGGGTTTTGTAACAGCCCTTGGCGCAGTACATGGGGTGGGCTAGTAGGTTGCGAAGAGGCGCGGAGAATACATGGAAATCTGGACATTCTGGGCCATTGTTGGCGCAGCAACCTTGGCTACAATTCTTGTACTGGCACGGCGTATGCTGGCGGCCGCTCCGGAAAGTCGCCCTGACGAAGCTGCCATGAGTTCGGACATGAAGGTCTATCGCGACCAGCTGTCTGAATTGGACCGTGATATTGCGCGTGGCACCGTATCCAAAGAAGACGCTGATCGCGCGCGGGTCGAGATCTCGCGCCGTTTGCTGGAGGCCGACAAGGCTGTCCAAAACCGAATTCGCGCGTCCGAGACGCCCAAAGGCCTGACCCGTTGGGCCATGGGTCTTGTAGCTGCTGCGTTGGCAGCCGGAAGCTTTGGGCTTTACCTGACCATCGGCGTGCCCGGCGCGCCGGACTTTGGACGCAGCAAACGCATTGAGCTGAGCAATGAAATGCGCGAGAGTCGTCCATCGCAAGCGCAGGCAGAAGCGGATATGCCCCCTTGGGCGGGTCCGCCAGCTGACGCGCCTCAGGACTATCTAGAGCTTGTCGATGGACTGCGTAAGGCTGTGGCAGGACGCCCAGACGATCCGCGCGGCTTGGACCTTCTAGCCCAGCACGAAGCTGCTTTGGGCAATTTGACCGCTGCACACGCTGCCATGGGGCAACTAATTGACCTTAAAGGCGACGCGGCCACTGCGGATGACTATGCCCGTCGGGCGGAGCTGATGATCAACGCAGCCGGTGGTTTCATATCGCCAGATGCCGAAGCCCTGTTGAAAAGCGCGTTAGAGCGTGACCCCCGCCATCAGTTTGCCCGGTTCTATACCGGTTTGATGTTTGCCCAGAACGGTCGCCCAGATTTGGCGTTCCGCTTGTGGCGTGGGTTGCTTGAAGAAGGCCCGGCTGACGCAGAATGGTGGCCCGCAATTCGCGATCAGATCGGTGATCTGGCCACCCTTGCCGGTGAAAACTACACGCCACCTGAGGCCCCGATTGCCCCGCCGGTTGCCGGTCTTGCTGGCCCAAGCGCTGAAGATATCGAAGCGGCATCGGACATGAGCGGTGAAGATCGCGCAGCAATGATCCAATCCATGGTCACCCGCCTGTCGGAGCGTTTGGCCACAGAAGGTGGAACGCCTGAAGAATGGGCGCGTTTGATATCGGTGCTGGGTGTGGTCGGTGATACGTCCCGCGCACAAGCAATCTGGGACGAGGCGCAGACGATCTTTGCAGCCCACCCCGAAGCGCTGGCCACCGTGCGTGACGCGGCGACGCAAGCTGGGGTTGCCCAGTGATCTACGAAACCGTTGAGGAGTTCGCGGCGTCCCTTCCCCCCATGACCGCAGTGGCGGGCCTGGACCTGGGCACCAAAACCATTGGCGTCGCCGTGTCGGATAGTTTCCGGCAGGTGGCCACTCCACTTGAGACAATCAAACGCAAGAAATTCACATTGGACGCGGAACGGTTGCTGGAAATCGTCAAGGATCGGCAGCTGGGCGGGCTGGTGTTGGGACTGCCGCGCAACATGGACGGGTCAGAAGGCCCGCGCTGCCAATCCACCCGCGCCTTCGCCCGTAATCTTGAAAAACTAACCGATTTGCCGATCACCTATTGGGATGAACGCCTGTCCACTGTGGCTGCTGAACGGGCGTTGCTTGAGGCGGATACGTCTCGAAAGCGTCGCGCAGAGGTCATCGATCACGTCGCTGCTGGGTATATCCTTCAAGGTGTACTTGACCGGATGAGGCACCTGACATGACCGACGACGTCTGGAAACGCGACGAGGTGGAAAGCCCCTGTGTGAATATATGTGTGGTCCACCCAAAGGCCCGCATCTGTACCGGCTGTCTGCGCACAATCGACGAAATCGGCGCATGGTCCCAAATGTCGCAAGATGAAAGACGCGCGGTTCTGGAAGAGCTCCCCTCGCGCAAGTCGACACTGACACGCCGTCGCGGCGGACGGCGCGCTCGCCTCGGTTAATCCAGCTCACTCGGTTGTTACCCCTTCGTCATTTCGCACACGTTATGCTCCGGAAGACCCAATGCGTTTAGGCTCGCGCCGAAACGCAAGGTGGCTTCGTAACACAACCGGGGAAACACATGCTGCGACGACCATTCCTGCTTTGCTTGATGATGCTTCCACAGTTCGCGGTTGCGGACGGTTGGACCACGCGCCCTGATGATCGCGCGCTGACCAAAGATGAGATCAGCAACCAGATCGTAGGGCACACCCTGACCTTCTTTGATGGCGGGGAAAGTGTATATTCTGAAAATGGCGAATATTCATACACTTACGGTGAAGGTGGCACTTGGCTTGGGCATTATACCATCGAAGGTGACGGCGTGATTTGCGTCACCTTTGTTACTGGATCACGCCGCTGCGATCTTTACGTACAAACAAATGAACGTTGGGCGCTGATCACGGAAGACGGGTTGCGGTTCCCGATCCGTTAGGGACCGGGTACCGCGAAAGTATCAATCGTCTGCGCTGTGCAGCCCCCGAACCTTTTCCATCACCGCATCTTTGCCGGCCAAAATATCCGACGCAAGGATCGGGACATCAACGTCCAATGGCACGCCCTTTGCCTCGTGATTGCGACCTTGCGCGTCCAGATACCGTTCGTTTGAAATGGTTGCCATCCACCAGTTTGGAAGCGCCACAAAGAACATATCCGAGAAGATACCGTTGGAGGGTTCGCCAACAATTGTCACCTTCTCAAAATGCGACAGCGCAAGCGCAAAGGTCTCGGCCGCGCTGGCACTAAAGCCGCTGGTCAGCACATAAACGGGCTTTTCATAGTGCACTCCTTTGGTCGGCGTAATCTGCAGGCCCATCAGCTGATGCCAGCCATCAGCAGCCTTAACTTGCTTCGTCCCAACCGGGATAACCTGATCGGTGAAACGCCCGGCGATATAATACCCCACACGGTCGTCCCCACCGCCGTTCATGCGCAGATCGATCACCAGCGCATCCGTGCCGGCCAAATCCCCAAGCACCTGATCCATAACAGCGGCCAATCGCGCAGAGCTTTCATCCAGCAACGCACCATCCATGCCGATAATGGCCATATAGCCAAGATTATCTGCGGTACGGCCGTAGGCGATGGTATCCGCCGCCTTAGTCGGCTTGCCGTCTATGGCCATGTTCAACCATTCACGCGCCATGCCTTCAAAACGATCTTCACCAATCTCTGTAATCCAATCGGGGATTTCGCCGAACTCAGCCTCGTTCAGGATCGCTTGCAAAGACACGTGCCCGTCGTTCAGCGGTTGCGTCATCTCAGTTAGGATTTCGAACAAACGCCCGCGACCTATCCCCCCTTCAACTTCGGGACGGAATTTCGCACGCTGGACCTGCCAATCGACACCACGTTCTTCAAAAAACGCATAGTTTTCGTCGAAGTAGCTCCAATAGATGTCGAAACTCTCTAAGGCACCCCAGCCAGGACGGTCTTCGCAGGACGGTGGTAAGGTTTCAACCGGGCTGAATGTGATCTCGCTTAGCTTACCAATCTCAAGCGCTAAATCCGCGCCGCTGGGAACCAAATCGAAATCAAATGTATCCGCCCAGCGTCCCATGCCGGTTAGTTTTACCGAGCCATGGAGGCGGCCATCACTGCCACCTTCAATATCCGAGGATCCGAGCTTTACGCAGCCACCAGCACTGACCTGATCCAGCACAACGCCATCGTCCGTTAGGCTCATATACAGACCGTAACCCTTTGACTTCCAAACACCATTCAAGCCTTCAGCTTGAGCAGCGATAGGCAATGAAAAACAGGCTGCACCCAGAAATGCAGTTAATCGTTTCATGCTCAAATCCTCTGTTCTGCGCGACAGAGTTTAGATGGGGTGACCATAGGTAAGGATCAATAGGCGTCCATTAAAATACTATACGATAGTCTATGTTTCTGCGTCGGCTTCGGCCTCGATCTGGGCGGCACGCTTTTCGACCAATCCGACGATGTGATCCACCATCTTTTCATTGTCGAGCTTATGGTCCTGTTTGCCTGCCACGTAGACCATGCCAGCCCCTGCGCCACCGCCGGTAAAGCCCACATCGGTCATCAGTGCCTCGCCCGGTCCGTTCACCACGCAGCCGATGATCGACAGGCTCATGGGGGTGTGAATATGCGCCAAACGACCTTCTAATTCGGCCACTGTTTTGATCACGTCAAAGCCCTGACGGGCGCACGAGGGACACGAGATGATGTTTACACCACGATGGCGAAGGCCAAGGGACTTCAGGATTTCAAATCCTACTTTCACCTCTTCCACCGGATCGGCAGACAGGCTGACACGGATCGTGTCCCCGATCCCGGCCCAAAGCAGATTGCCAAGGCCAACAGCACTTTTGATCGTGCCGGACACAAAGCCACCAGCCTCGGTAATACCCAGGTGAATGGGCGCGTCCGTTGCATCTGCAATGCCGTGATAGGCTGCTGCGGACAAGAAAACGTCCGACGCCTTCACGCTGATTTTGTATTCGCGGAAGTCATTGTCTTCCAAGATACGGATGTGCTCCAATCCGCTTTCCACCATCGCCTCGGGGCAAGGTTCCCCATATTTTTCAAGCAGATGGCGTTCCAATGACCCGGCATTCACCCCGATACGGATCGAACAACCGTGATCCTTCGCAGCCTTGATCACTTCGCGCACGCGGCCTGCATCCCCGATGTTGCCCGGGTTGATCCGCAGACAGGCGGCCCCTGCCTCGGCGGCCTCAATGGCGCGTTTGTAGTGGAAATGAATGTCGGCCACGATCGGCACCGGGCTTTCTGCCACGATCTCTTTCAATGCGGTGGTCGATGACACATCCGGGCAGGAAATGCGCACGATATCTGCGCCTGCCTCGGCGGCGGCCAGAACCTGTCCCAGCGTGGCCTTCACATCCGAACTGTCGGTGTTGGTCATGGTCTGCACGGCAATCGGCGCATCGCCCCCTACGGGCACATTCCCCACCATGATTTGCCGGGATTTCCGACGCTCGATATCACGCCACGGACGAATGGGATTGTGAGACATGTGCAGGCTTCCAAATGGGTTCACTTGGAGTGAGAGATAACCCGCCATCCCCGAGGCGACAAGGCGCGCCCGAAAATAGATCTGAGAATGCGCGGTTACTCGGTCGCCTGAAGCTCGACCACAACGGTCGCAAGGTCGGCATCGCCTTCAAGATCGGCCAAAGCGAAGTTCTCAAGCACCGCATCTTGTGACAATGCCACGTTCTTGACGACCGATGGGCCATCCCCAGCGGGGCCATAAGCCGCCCCGTTTACGGCGAAGTAAACGGAACCTGCATTACCCGACCGCAAGACCGGGGCTTGTTCGGTCTTCGGCAGCACGTAGGTTTCACCGGCATCAAGGATTTTCTCAAAGATCACGCTGCCATCTGCGGCTTGAATGCGAACCCAAGACGGGCGCACTGCGAAGACCGCGACATCCGCGGCGTCTGCGCCCAAAACTTGCACGCTGCTTTCGGGAACGCTCGCGCTGGACGCATCAGCCAAGCGTGTCGCGCTTTCGGGGAATGCTTCTTCCGGCAGTTCCAAGGATGGGGTCTGAAGTCCCGCCAAAGCGCCAACAGAATTCGGGTTCAGTGTCGAAATCGGTGCATCGCGATGGGTCATTACCGGCACGTCCAAGGCCTGCGGGCGATAAAGTCGATCCAACGCCTCAACGGATGGTGGCGTATTCAGACCTGCGGCAGAGGCGATTTCGGTTTCTTCACTGGCAACGGGTGAGGTTGCAGTGCCAAAATCAGGCAGCTCTGACAGAACTCCGGGGGTCTGTTCAATCGGGGCGAAATCAACGCGCTGAACTTCTTTCAGCATTGCCCAGCCACCATAGCCAAGGCCGCCAATCAGCAACAGAAGCATGGAAATTGAGCCGATCGCACCGGGTTCGACACCCGTGAACACGCTTTCCTTCTTAGGAACCCAGCTGGCCTTTGGATTGGAAAGGGGATCGCCGCGGTGCTCAGGTCTCCGATCAGCCTTCTTTTCGCTCATAAGGCCGTTGGAACTACCCCGATCCACTTCGAAACCGGCTTCCTTACAGAAGGTCGAATAAGCCCATTCCGGGTCAAGTCCCAGATAGCGTGCATAGGAACGAACATACCCCGCAATAAAGCCTTGCGATGCAAAGGCCGAGGGGTCGGAATTCTCAATAGCTGCGATGTAGGTGGCTTTGATCTTGAGCTCTCGCTGAACATCCAAAAGGGACTTTCCAAGCGTTGCGCGTTCACCGCGCATAACGTCGCCAAGCAGGACATCGTAGGAATCAAACCCAGTAGGTTGTTCTTCCTCCTCGACCTGAGACGTGCTCCAACGCCCGATCATACGATTGCTCCTGATGCCTCATTGTCCCAAGGAAACAATTCGTGGTCCACCGTTTCCGTTGAGGGAAGGTAACACATCACGCAAATTTGTGTATATTAACTTTCCGCTTAAGCAGAGAGTTCGGCACGATTTAGCTCACAATGCGACCAGAGGCTATCCAGTGCGCGAATAAGCTTGTCCATTTCGTCCGGACCATGCACCGGAGACGGCGTAAACCGAAGCCTTTCAGTGCCGCGTGGAACGGTTGGGAAATTGATCGGCTGAACGTAAATACCGAAGTTTTCCAACAACATATCGGACAGCTGCTTGGTGTGAACCGGATCACCCACGATCACTGGAACGATATGCGACCCGTGATCAATGATCGGCAGCCCCATTGCCTTCAGGCGGGTCTTCAAAATCTTGGCTTGCGTCTGATGTTTGTCGCGCAATTCCTGATCTGTTTTCAAATGCTTCACCGAAGCAGCGGCAGCAGCGGCCACTGCGGGCGGCAATGACGTGGTGAAAATGAAGCCCGGCGCGTAAGAGCGCACAGCGTCACACATCTTGTCCGAGGCCGCGATATAGCCCCCCATCACACCATAGGCTTTGGCAAGCGTGCCATTGATGATGTCGATCCGGTGCGCAAGGTTGTCACGCTCGGTGACCCCTGCCCCACGCGGGCCGTACATGCCCACGGCGTGCACTTCGTCGATATAGGTCAGCGCACCGAATTCGTCGGCAAGGTCACAAATCTCTTCAATCGGACCAAAGTCGCCATCCATCGAGTAAACACTCTCGAACGCGATCAGCTTAGGCGCGGCCGGATCATCGGCCTGCAACAACTCGCGCAGATGTTCGACATCATTGTGACGGAAAATGCGCTTGGAACCGCCATTGCGGCGCACGCCTTCAATCATCGACGCGTGGTTTAAGGCGTCGGAGTAAATAATCAGGCCGGGGAACAGCTTGGGCAGCGTCGACAGTGTGGCGTCATTCGCAATGTAGGCCGAGGTGAAAAGCAGCGCGCTTTCCTTCTGGTGCAGATCTGCAATCTCAGCTTCCAGACGCTTGTGATAGACCGTGGTGCCCGAGATGTTGCGCGTCCCACCAGACCCAGCGCCTGTTGCGTCAATCGCTTCGTGCATGGCGTCCAGAACAGCCGGATGCTGCCCCATCCCAAGGTAATCATTGCCGCACCAAACGGTGACAGGCGCTTCGGACCCATCGGGCTTAAGCCATGTCGCATGGGGGAACTGCCCCTTCGCGCGCTCAATCTCGATAAAGGTGCGATAGCGGCCTTCTTCGTGTAGACGCGCCAGCGCCTCGTCCAGCTTATGATTATAGTCCAAGTTACCCTCCCGGGCCGTTTCATCCAGTTCCCTGCGCAGTCTTATACAGGGATTCCCCCGCAAAACACATTCAAAAAAACGTATGTTGCGTCTGTTCGCTCGCCCCATATATCGGGACTGATCGGGGTTTTACATTGATCCATCTCAAACGGAAGAGTTTTCCGAACCATCGCGACAACTCGTCCCGCGCGCAATCGATCTGGACAGTGGCCGTTAGGGTGATAGGCTCCCGGCCAAATTCCCGATACCGGAGACACCACATGTCGCTTGATAAAGTCCTGGACCGCATTGACGCGGACCTTCCCGATGCCGTCGACCGCTTGATCGACCTTTTGCGCATTCAATCCATTTCAACAGATCCAGCATTCGCTGAACACTGTGTTACGGCTGCTGATTGGTTGGTGGATGACCTTAAAACCATTGGTTTTCAGGCTGATAGACGCGACACTCCGGGCCACCCGATGGTTGTGGGACATGGCGGGGATGGCGACCGGCATCTTCTATTTTACGGCCACTACGACGTGCAGCCGGTAGAGTCCTTGGACAAATGGGGCCACGATCCGTTTGCGCCTTTTGTCGAAGATACCCCGAACGGCAAGATCATCCGCGCCCGCGGGGCATCCGATGACAAGGGACAATTGATGACCTTTGTCGAAGCGTGCCGCGCTTGGAAAGAGGTGCACGGCTCGCTTCCCACAAAACTCACAATCTTCTTTGAAGGTGAAGAGGAATCGGGGTCTCCGTCCTTGATCCCCTTCATGGAAGAGAATCGCGATGAACTGACCTCGGATATTGCGCTGATCTGCGACACCTCAATGGTCAGCCCCGGTGTGCCCTCGATTTCCAGCCAGCTGCGCGGCATGTTGAAAGACGAATTCACCCTGATCGGCCCCAAGCTGGATTTGCATTCGGGCCACTACGGCGGTCCCGGCCTGAACCCTCTGCGCGAGATGTCCCGTATCGTGGCCAGCTTCTACAATGAAGAAACCGGTCAGGTCGCTGTCGAAGGATTTTACGAGGGCGTTCACGACACCCCCACCCAGCAGTTGCAAGGCTGGGAAAACTCGGGCTTCGACGAAAAAGCCTATTTGGACAATGCTGGCTACACGATGAACCATGGCGAAAAGGACCGCTCGTGTCTGGAACAGCAATGGGCGCGCCCAACGCTGGAAGTGAACGGCATCTGGGGCGGATATAACGGGGTTGGTTCAAAAACCGTGATCCCATCCGAGGCGCACTGCAAAATCACCTGCCGCCTTGTGGGCGATATGGACCCCGACAAGCTGCGTGACCGCGTGCGCGCCCATGTCGAAGCACAGCTGAAGCCCGATATGAAAGTGGTCTGGGACAATGATCTGGAAGGCTCACCCGCAGCCGTCATGGACATTACACGGCCCGAGTTCAGTGCCGCGCAGAAGGCCCTGTCAGACGAATGGAAGCGCGAAGCTGTCTTTGCCGGCATGGGCGGATCGATCCCGATTGCAGGCTATTTCAAATCGATCTTGGGCATGGAAAGCATGTTGGTGGGCTTTGCCAATGATGATGACAAGATTCATTCGCCAAACGAGAAATATGATCTGAACAGCTTCCACAAAGGAATCCGCAGCTGGGCTCGTATTCTGGATGAACTCGCCTGATCACCACCAAATCCTAAAACAACTGAAACCCCGGGGGCACTGCCTATCGGGGTTTTCTTATGCGCGCTTCATGCGGACCAGCTTTAAGATCAGTACGATCCAAGGCGTGCTATGCATCAGGAAATCAAAGATATCCACGGGTTTGGTCAACGTGCCAGAAAACAGCATGCCCAGCTTTTCCCAAATATGCGGCGGGGCATAGGGCGCAAGACCCAAGGTCAAACAGGCAACCAAGATCAGTGAGAACGGCAATTCGTCGATGAAGGACATTTTTAGCTCCTGATCCCAGAGGTTTCGCCACAACAGCATCCCCGCCTAACAGGCCGGAGCATCTGACGAAATGTGGTGAAATGGCGCGGTTGACGGGGCTCGAACCCGCGACCCCCGGCGTGACAGGCCGGTACTCTAACCAGCTGAGCTACAACCGCGCGTGGCGGCGTGAATAGCCCGAGGTCACAAACTGGTCAATGGAAAAAGCTCTGTGATCTGCGGAATTATCTTCCACTTTCGTGACGTGAAATCGACAGGCTGAACAACGAAAAAACCCCGCCAAAGGCGGGGCTTCTTTCGGGCAGTGGTGGCGCGGTTGACGGGGCTCGAACCCGCGACCCCCGGCGTGACAGGCCGGTACTCTAACCATCTGAGCTACAACCGCTCACTGCCAGTCTTGCGACTGTTTGGGCGTTCTAGGCCCAGCCGCCGGGGGCGTCAAGCGGCCTTTTGCGAAATTCAGATTATTTTTCGATCACGCGATGCCCGCCGCTGGAACTCAGGTGGAAAATAACCCCCTGCCCGCCCGGAAGGCCCAGCATGTCGTATTCGTTCAACCCCAGCCAGCGCGCCCGTAAAACGCGCGACAGGACACCATGGGTAAAGACAACCGCAGGCCCGGTTAGGTCGCGCAGAAAACTGTCGGCACGGGCTTGCAGATCGTACAGCCCCTCACCGCCAGGGGACGAGAAATTCCATTCAACTGGGTTCTGTTCCGCATAGGACGCCTGTTCTGGCCAGCCTGCGTCAATCTCGTCCTGCGTTAGCCCTTCCCACGCTCCAAACGCAACCTCACATAAGCGCGCGTCCTGCGTTACCGGCCAACCGATTGAGGCGAGTGCCAATTCTGCAGTTTGAAGCGCCCGCCCCTGCGGTGAACTGAATGCATGAATGTCGGAAAGACTTGCCAGCTCTTGCACAAGCATTTGCCCCATGTCGCGGGCTTGCTGCTGACCTTTCACAGTCAACGGCGAATCCAATCGCCCCTGATGGCGTCGCGCGACGTTCCATTCGGTCTGGCCGTGGCGAATAACGTAAAGCTCTGGAAACGCATAAGTCATGATGTTGGCATCATGCGATCATTGGTTTGGGGAGTAAATGGTGGGTGATGAGAGGCTCGAACTCCCGACATCTTCGGTGTAAACGAAGCGCTCTACCAACTGAGCTAATCACCCGCCGTGGGACGCGACATATCGCTATTCACCGGGGCTTGGCAAGAGGTGAAATCCACTTTTTTTAATTTCTGACGCAAGCAGTTTGCAACATGACGCTGCTTCACTTTGTTTGGCGCTCAAACCCCGCTAAGATCACACATCAGATTAGTAGGTTTACCATGCCAAAACCCGTCGTTCCAAAGGGCGTCGCACATGTCGCCATCACCTCACAGGTTGCCCCAGAGCCGATTGTTTTCGTGCTGCTGGATAACCTATCAATGCTGGCGTTTACCTCGGCGATTGAGCCTTTGCGCATCGCCAATCAGCTAACAGGGCAAAGCCTTTACAGCTGGACTACGATGTCCGAAGACGGGGAAAACGTACGCTGCTCAAACGGGATCGAGATTGGGATCGACCAGCCTTTGGGCGACATTCCCCCAAACAGCCGGGTTTTCATCTGTTCAGGTGTGCAGCCAGAAAAATCCGTATCCGCAAAAGTATCGGACTGGGTGCGCTTGCAATGGCGTATGGGGCATACGGTCGGATCGCTTTGCACAGGCGCGTATACTCTGGCAAAAGCGGGCATTCTTGGCGGGCACAAGTTTACGCTGCACTGGGAAAACATCGCCCCATTTCGCGAGCATTTTCCGGACCTTGATCCGGTCGAGCAGCTATACACCATCGACAATCGCGTGATGTCTTGTGGCGGCGGGTCCGCAGCGACCGATCTGTTCCTACGTCTTATCTATGACACGCACGGCCCGGTTCTGGCGCAAGCCGTCCTGAACATGTGCCTTCACACGGTTCAAAGGTCCGAGACCGATCGCCAACAAAGCTCGACTTCCGCGACGATTGGGGTGCGCAATGACAAGCTGGTGCGCGTGCTGACCTATTTTGAGGAAAACCTGGAAGACAGCGTCAATCTGGATCACGTCACCGAAGAGCTGGGCATTTCACGTCGCCAGATGGAGCGTCTGTTCCGGCACCACCTAAACACGACCCCAAAGAAGTACCTTCAGGATCTGCGCCTTCAACGGGCACGTATCCTTTTGGCGGAAACGGACATGCCCGTTGTCGATGTGGCCATCGCCTGCGGCTATGATTCTGCCGCCTACTTCTCAAAACAATTCCGCGAAACATTTGGCATGTCCCCGCATCGGTTTTCTGCCGGCGGCGGATAGCTGGTTATCTAAGCAAAACAAAAAAGGGCGCGGCATTCACTGCCACGCCCTTTAATTCAGTTTATCAGCTGCTTTAGTGCGCTGTCGCGCCCGAGGTTCCTGCCTCTTTCGCAAGGGCTTTGGCTGCAGCTTCTTCCGCCGCTTCATCCCATTCGACAGCTTCCGGTTTGCGCACCAATGCATGTTCCAGCACTTCGGACACATGGCTTACGGGGATGATTGTCAGCCCCTCTTTCACGTTGTCCGGGATCTCGCGCAAATCTTTTTCGTTCTCTGCCGGGATCAGCACGGTCTTGATGCCTCCACGCAGCGCCGCCAGCAGCTTTTCTTTCAAGCCGCCAATGGCCAACGCATTACCGCGCAGCGTAACCTCGCCCGTCATGGCGATGTCTTTCTTCACCGGAATGCCAGTCAGCACGGACACGATGGATGTTACCATCGCAAGACCCGCCGAAGGACCATCTTTCGGCGTCGCACCTTCTGGTACGTGCACGTGGATGTCCCACTTTTCGAACTGGGGCGGCTTCACACCGATTTCAGGCGCAATCGAGCGGACATAGGAACTGGCCGCATCAATCAATTCCTTCATGACGTCACCCAGTTTCCCGGTGGTCTTCATACGGCCCTTACCCGGTAAGCGCAGCGCTTCGATCGACAAGAGATCGCCGCCAACGCTGGTCCAAGCCAGACCCGTTACGACACCCACCTGATCGGCGTCTTCAGCCAATCCAAAACGATGTTTGCGCACGCCCAGATAGTCGTCCAGAAGCTCTGGTGTGATCTCGACGCTTTCGACCTCTTTCTTCACCAGCTTGGTCACCGCCTTGCGGGCCAGTTTCGCAAGCTCGCGCTTCAGGTTCCGCACCCCGGCTTCGCGGGTGTAATAGCGGATCATATCCGTCAAAGCGCTTTCCGAGACCGAGAACTCGCCCTGCTTCAGGCCGTGGTCCTTGATGGTATCCGCCAACAGGTGACGGGTCGCGATCTCGCGCTTTTCGTCTTCGGTGTAGCCAGCCAGCGTGATGATCTCCATCCGGTCCAAAAGCGGGCCGGGCATGTTGTAGGAGTTCGCCGTGGTCAGGAACATCACGTTCGACAGGTCATATTCCACCTCAAGATAGTGGTCCACAAAAGTCGAGTTCTGTTCTGGATCAAGCACTTCCAGCATCGCAGAGGCGGGATCGCCACGGAAATCCTGACCCATCTTGTCGATTTCATCGAGCAAGATAAGCGGGTTCGTGGTTTTCGCCTTTTTCAGCGCCTGAATGATCTTACCGGGCATGGACCCAATATAAGTCCGGCGGTGACCGCGGATTTCGCTTTCGTCCCGCACACCACCCAGCGAGATGCGAATGAACTCGCGCCCCGTCGCCTTGGCAACCGATTTCCCAAGCGAGGTTTTACCAACACCCGGAGGGCCAACAAGGCACATAATCGGGCCTTTCAGCTTTTTCGAGCGTTGCTGCACTGCCAGGTATTCAACGATGCGTTCCTTGACCTTCTCAAGCCCATAGTGATCCGCGTCGAGCACCTTTTGAGCGTTGTTCAGGTCTTTCTTCACGCGGCTTTTCTTGCCCCAAGGCAGGCCCAGCATCCAGTCAAGGTAGTTGCGCACAACTGTGGCTTCCGCCGACATGGGCGACATGTTCTTGAGCTTCTTCAGCTCAGCATCTGCCTTTTCACGCGCTTCGTTCGAAAGCTTGGTTTCTTCAATCTTCTCTTCCAGCTCGGCCAGTTCATTCTGGCCCTCGTCGCCATCACCCAATTCCTTCTGAATGGCCTTCATTTGCTCATTCAGATAGTACTCGCGCTGGGTGCGCTCCATCTGGGATTTCACACGGGTCTTGATCTTTTTTTCGACCTTCAGAACGGACATTTCGCCCTGCATCAGGCCATAGACTTTCTCAAGCCGTTCAGACACGACAAAGGTCTCCAAAAGCTCCTGCTTCTGGTCCACTTCCACACCCAGATGACCGGCGACCAGGTCAGCCAGTTTATCGGGCGCGCGGGTCTCGGACACGGCGGCCAGCGCCTCTTCCGGGATGTTTTTCTTGATCTTGGCGTAACGCTCGAACTCGTCCCCAACCGAGCGCAGAAGTGCTTCGATCTCGTTCGGGTCGCCGGGGCGCTCATCAATGATTTCCGCAAAGGCTTCGAAATAATCTGCATTGTCCACATAGTCGGTGATGCGCACACGCGACTGGCCTTCGACCAGCACTTTTACAGTACCATCGGGCAGCTTCAGCAATTGCAGAACATTGGCCAAGACGCCAACTTCGTAGATGCCTTCAACATCGGGTTCGTCAATGGCGGGATCAATCTGGCTGGACAGCAGGATCTGCTTGTCATCCGCCATCACTTCTTCCAACGCGCGAACGCTTTTTTCGCGTCCTACAAACAGCGGCACGATCATATGTGGGAAGACCACAATGTCACGCAGCGGGAGGACCGGGAAGGATTGGCTCAGTTGCTCACTCATGGGTAATCCTTGTTATTGGGCAGGTGATGCGGCCCCGCTTTGCGGCAGCTCGGATCGCCTCCGGATTGTCAGCCTTCAGATGAAAGGCCGGTCACGCCTATCTGGGGGTATGATCAGCGGGTTTCAACCACCTGTCGGCCAGTCTTTCGCAGCATTGTGACGGTCTGTGCGAGGTTCCACAAGACGTCAGAAAAGGATATCCACAGGAAATACGGGCCAAGCCGCCCTAAAAGACGCCCAACGACAGTCCGGCAGCCAATGCGGCCCCCAATTCGCGGCATGGCGATAATTGATCATCGGTCAGTTTTTTGCGCGCGAGAATCTTCTCTGGCGTCTGCGCATGGGTGCAAAGCATCAATGCCGGCTGCACTTCGCGTAGCCGCCATCCCGTTGCGATCCGTGCCAATTGACGCGCCGCGCCCTGCCCGTCTGATCCGGCACATATCATCTGTGCATAGGGTCGGCCTTCGATCTTGCCCAACACCGGATAATAACAACGGTCGAAGAATTCTTTCATCTGCCCTGACAAGCTGGCGAGATTTTCGGGCGCGCAGAACAGATACCCGGATGCAGCCAGAAGATCGTCTGGCTGGGTGTCCTCGGCGCGCAACATACGCGCTGGACCTTCAGTGCGCGCCGCGTCAAAGGCCGCGTCTGCCATCTGTTGACTGCCCCCGGTACGCGAATGCCATATGATCAGAAGCTCAGCCATATCCCCTTATAGCGGATCAATATCCCCTTGGGCACGCCCGGCGTGAAAGTCAGCCTCCCACGCGTCGAAACGCCCTTCGGAAATCGCATCCCGCATGCCCTGCATAATCTCTTGGAAGTAATGCAGGTTGTGCCACGTCAGCAGCATGCCCGAAATCATCTCGTTCGAGCGGAAGACGTGATGCAGATAAGCGCGCGAGTAGTTGGAGCAGGCAGGACAGCTGCAGGTGTCGTCAATGGGGCGCGGATCATCTTGGTGGCGCGCGTTCTTGATGTTCAGAACGCCCATACGTGTCCAGACCTGACCGGTACGCCCCGAACGTGACGGCAGCACGCAATCCATCATGTCCACACCGCGTTTCACAGCGCCAACAATGTCGTCTGGCTTGCCAACACCCATCAAATAGCGCGGCTTGTCTTCAGGCAGATAACCCGGCGCGAAGTCGAGACAGTCAAACATTGCCTCCTGCCCCTCGCCCACGGCCAAACCGCCGATGGCATAGCCTTCAAAGCCGATGGCCTTCAGAGCTTCCGCACTTTCCTCGCGGAAATCACGCTCCAGCCCGCCCTGCATGATACCAAACAGCGCGTATCCCGGCCGATCCCCAAACGCGTCTCGTGATCGCTCGGCCCAGCGCATGGACAGGCGCATGCTTTCTGCAATCCGGTCGCGATCTGCTGGCAGTGCTGGGCATTCGTCGAAACACATGACGATGTCCGACCCCAACAGGCGCTGAATTTCCATCGATCGTTCCGGCGTCAGCTCGTGCTTGGATCCGTCGATATGCGATTTGAAGGTCACGCCCTTCTCGGTCAACTTGCGCAGACTTGCCAAGCTCATCACCTGAAATCCGCCGCTATCCGTTAAGATCGGCTTGTCCCAATTCATGAACTTGTGCAGCCCACCCAGACGGTCGATCCGTTCCGCTGTGGGACGCAGCATCAGGTGATAGGTGTTGCCCAGCAGAATATCGGCACCCGTAGCGGCAACGCTTTCGGGCATCATCGCCTTGACGGTAGCCGCTGTGCCTACTGGCATGAAAGCCGGTGTGCGGATGTCACCACGAGGCGTTGAGATCACGCCGGTGCGTGCCAGCCCATCAGTCGCCTTGAGCGTATACGAGAAGTTTTTCGTGCTTTGATCAGTCATGGCCGAGATGTGACCCAACACAGCCCGAAAGCCAAGAGCTTTTGTCAGACGGCCTTATCCCTCAGTGCCTGCTCCAACGTCGTCCATTTTGGACAACGCAGCCAGCACACCGGGTTCTTTCGAAAGGCGATCTGCCAGACGTTCCAGCCTTCTGCTGGTCAACATCAACTCAGTTGTCGTAATTGGATCGAGATAGGCCGCAAGGTCATAGGTAAAGTCCTGAACCATCTGCGCCGCTTCCGACAATTGATCAATCCGATTTTTTTCAACAGCCCCTCTACCAGAAGAGCCTTTAATATCCGTGGTCATGCCGCCACGATCCCCTTTTAATCCCCTATACCCGTAAACGATTGCACCAATCGAAAGTGCTTAGTCGTCCAGCCAGAATTGACCTACAACTATGGCGAAAATTTGCCACTTCTTCGTCAATATAAAGCTGAAGTCCATACGGACTTCTTAATGTGGATATATTAGCATCTCTTTGGTCTATTTACCATGTGGCACATTGCGGCTCTGGACCTCTGGACGCGTGAACCCTATATGTTTGCTCAGGATTAGAATGAGACAGACATGACCAACACAGCCGATACCCGGATCGAAGGGGAACCTCTGATCAAGCCGTCCAGCGTAGAACACCCGCTTTATGATGCGGTGGTTGACGCCTGCCGCACGGTCTACGACCCCGAGATTCCGGTGAACATCTACGATCTTGGTCTTGTTTACACCATTGAAATCAATGACCAGAACGAGGTCGACCTGATCATGACCCTAACTGCCCCCGGCTGCCCGGTTGCGGGCGAAATGCCGGGCTGGCTGGTCGAAGCGATTGAACCGGTCGCAGGTGTGAAACAGGTCAATGTCGAACTGACTTGGGAACCGCCCTGGGGCATGGAAATGATGTCAGACGAAGCACGTTTGGAGCTGGGCTTTATGTAAACGCCCAGCGCACCCTATTTGGGTTGCGCAATGCAGAACGCATCCGAAAAAGGTTGCACAACGTGAAACGCAACCAAAAAAGGTTGCATTTCGACAATCGCAACCTATTATGGTTGCAACATGACTGACAAACACACACATATCGCTGTCCTGACCGGGGACATCATCGGGTCCACCCAGATGAAGCCGGCTGATTTGGAACGGGCGTTCGACGCGCTGTCCGTCTCGGCAGAGGTTCAAGCCGATTGGCACGGAGAAGATCTACATTTCACACGGCAACGCGGGGATGGGTGGCAAGTCAGGCTCGCCCGCCCGGAACTGGCCTTGCGGTCTGCGCTCGCCTTTCGAGCCGCGCTGCGCTGTGAGGGAAAAGAGTTTTCGACGTTTATGGCTGTGGCTGACGGGGAAGCGGGACCGGTTCCGCAGGGTACCGATCTAAATGCCGCGTCGGAGGGAGTATTTGTTACGAGTGGTCGAATTCTAGATGCACTAAAAAATTCGGCCGCGAGTATGAAACTATATCACCAGATGAGCGGAACAACTGGTGCTGCATTTGCGTTGGCGGATCACATCTCACAAAGTTGGACCCCCGCTCAATCTGCGGCAATGCTCCTTGCATTGACACCGGCTCAGCAGCCCAGCCATTCTCAAATTGCCCGTTCTCTGGGCAAAACCCGACAGGCCGTGAGCAAGGCACTAGACGGAGCTGGAAGCGAGGCTATTCTATTCTCTCTCGCTGAAATTGAAGCCATAGGTCCAAAATGATTGAAACCTTCACAGCTCTCCTCTTTGCCCATGTGCTGGCCGATTTCGTGTTCCAAACCAAATGGATCAACGACAACAAGCACCGTTTCCCGGTCTTGCTGCTTCACGCGCTGATCGTGCTGATCACCGCACAGGCCGCGCTGGGCGTCTATGACGCGCCCGAGCTGTTGGGGCTTGCTCTCGTCCATCTGATCATCGACTGGATGAAGCAGTTTGGCGGGTTTCGGAAACTCTCGGGCTATCTGTGGGATCAGGCGGCGCATCTGCTGTCTCTTGCAGCTCTTGCCGCCTATGCCCCAACGCTTTGGGGCACATGGCCCGACACCGCCCTGCCCCTTATGGCGCTGGCCACGGGGTTTATCCTTGCCACGCGCGCGGGTGGGTTCGCCGTTGGGCTGCTTATGCAACCGCATTCGATGCGCATCCGCAACAACGGGCTAAAGGGCGGTGGCTGGACCATTGGTGTGTTGGAACGTGGATTGGTCTTTGTCCTGATCCTCGCCAACCTACCCCTTGGTGTGGGCTTCTTGATCGCTGCCAAATCCATCTTGCGCTTTGGTACTGCCAGCCGAGATCAACGCACTGCCGAATATGTGATCATTGGCACCTTGGCCAGTTTCGGCTGGGCGATCCTGGCGGGTTTTGCCACCCAAGGACTGCTTTCCCTATTTCCACCGCTTGAGATTACCGCTTGGCTTCCCTAAATTAGGGACAAGCGACAAGGATCACACATATGTTCGGCATTCCCGGCAAATCACCCATCACCATGACCCCAGCGGCCGAGGCTCAGATTGCCCGGCTGATGGAAAAAGACGGCCACAAAGGCCTGCGTATTGGCGTCAAGAAAGGCGGCTGTGCGGGGATGGAGTACACGATGGACTATGTGGACGACGTTGAAGCCCATGACGAGGTGGTCGAACAAGGTGGCGCACGGGTGATGATCGCCCCAATGGCGCAGATGTTCCTGTTCGGGACCGAGATTGACTATGAAGTATCGCTTCTGGAAAGCGGCTTTAAGTTCAACAATCCCAACGTGACCGAGGCTTGCGGCTGTGGTGAATCGATCAAATTCGACGACACGTTGTCAGCAGCACCCGCGGATCTGAACGCCCCTCCTAAATTCTGATGGCTGTCACGGACAGCGACATCGCTTTCGTCAAAGAGCTGTTTTCCGGCCTTGGTCCGCTGACGCATCGCAAGATGATGGGCGGCGCCACGTTTTACTGCGACGGGCAGGTCTTTGCGATCCTGTCCAGCGAGGGCGAGGTCTTCCTAAAGGCAAAAGGCGCATTTGCAGACGCAATGGCCGACGCGGGCAGTCGCATTTTTGGGATGGGCGGCAAAACCATGGGATACTGGACCTTGCCCGAAGACGCTTTGGACGACCCCGAACTTGCGACCGATTGGGCCCGCCGCGCGCTGGACGCGCTTTAAGAGGCGTTCTGCGCCATCAGGTGCAGATAGGTTTCATCAAACCGCTTCTTCATGTGATCGCCAGCCAGAATGACGTGATCCGCGCCTTTAGGGGCCACGTTCGTATCGTGATTGGGATTGAAGAACATCGGAACTGAAATCCGTTCATCCCCGGACCCCACAACGCGGTGAAGCGTCGCTTTCACTCGGGTTTCGGTCCACATTTCAAGCATCTCGCCGAAATTGATGACAAAATCCCCAAGGGGCGCATCAACTGGCAACCAAGTCTCATCCGCCCCCAAAACCTCAAGCCCGGCCACACCGTCGGATGCCAGCAACGTCACGCAGCCGTAATCCGTGTGCGCCGCAATGCCGAAATCCTTATCCCCTGCCCAATCAGGGCGCGGCGGATAGTAGTTTCCACGCAAAAGCGCCATGGGGCGGGTAAAGGCTGCATCAAAATAGGTCTCATCCTCGCCGATTGCGGCTGCAATACCGCGCAGCACACCCATCGCGACGCCCAGCGCTTTGGAATAGTAGGCTTGGATGGCTTCTTGGAAGCCCTCAAGCTCTGGCCATTGGTTGTCGCCATAGACCAACAGGTTTTCGGCACGCAAAGGATCGTCAGCAGCCAGTTCAAAGCCGCAATCAAACACCTCTTTGAAGTCCGGGTTGGCATCCGGGTCCACCTGTTCGCTTCCGGCAGCGCCCCAGCCACGGTTGGCACCGGTCTTGGCCATGTTGACAGCTTCCTTCAGGCCCTTGGGCTGGTGAAAGAAATCACGATACATCGCGATTGTTGCGGACAGTTCTTCGTTGCTGATGGCCGTGTTGTGAACGGTCAGAAACCCAACCTCTTGCACGCCGCGCAGAAGCTCCTGCATCGTGGCGGGGTCACGGGCATCGATCAGGGCAGCATCCAGTCTGGGGATCATTTTGGGCCTCGCAGATAAACTTGTCCGCTTCTACATCACAGGCCCCACGGATCAATCGCAAAATGGCCGCAGGGCTTGACGCCTCGTGCCCTGCATCGGAAAACGGGCGTAACTTGAAAAGGGAGATCGACATGCGGCGCAAGATGGCAGCTGGCAACTGGAAAATGAATGGCATCCAGGACAATCTGGCCGAGTTGAGCGCTTTGGCGCAAAGCTTTGCAGATGCAAATTGCGACATTCTGATCTGCCCCCCGGCGACGCTGATCCACCGTGCGGCTGAGATGTCGGGCCCCTCTATCGCCATTGGTGGGCAAGATTGCCATCAATCCGAGACCGGCGCACATACTGGCGACATCTCGGGCCAGATGCTGAAAGACGCGGGCGCGACACATGTTATTCTTGGTCATTCGGAACGCCGTGAAGACCACAACGAAAGTGACCACGACGTGCGGCTTAAGGCCAAAGCCGCGATCAAAGCTGGTTTGAAGGTTGTCATCTGCTGTGGCGAAAGCTTGGAAGAGCGTGAAGCCAACAACACGCTCGATATTATCGGCGGACAACTCGCCGGGTCTATCCCGGATGAAGTGACCGGCGAAAACCTTATCGTTGCCTATGAGCCCATCTGGGCCATTGGTACCGGCAAGGTGCCAACGCTGGACCAAATCGGCGACGTGCATGACTTCATTCGCGCACGCCTTGAACGCCGGTTCGGCGAAGGTGTCGGGCGTTCCACCCGCGTTCTTTATGGCGGTTCGGTCAAACCCAGCAATGCGGCCGATATCTTTGACGTGTCCAACGTGGACGGCGCCTTGGTCGGTGGCGCAAGCCTTAAGGCCGATGATTTCGGCCAGATCATCACCGCATTGGGCGCGGCCTGACGTCTGTGGACCCAATCTGTACAAAAAGAAAACCCCGGCCCAGCGCTGGGGTTTTTGCAACTTGACAGTCCGCTACATTTATTTAACATCGCAACTGTTATTTATGGGAGCCCGTGATGAACTATGACGATCTGGCCGACTGGCAAAAGAAAGCCGCCGACTGGGCGCGCGATTATCACGCGGGCCTGCGCGACCGTCCGGTGCGCCCAGATCTGGCCCCCGGTGAATTTCTGTCCAAGATCGAAGCTCCGGTTCCCGAAGCCCCCGAGCCGGTAGAGACCATTTTCGACGACTTCACCCGCCTTGTGCCTGACGCCATGACTCATTGGCAGCACCCGCGCTTCTTTGCGTATTTCCCGGCAAATGCGGCCCCCGCTTCGATGCTGGCCGAACAGCTGGCAAACGCCATGTCGGCCCAAGCCATGCTGTGGCAAACCGCCCCTGCCGCCAATGAGATGGAAGATCTAGTGATCCGCTGGCTGCGCGACGGGATGGGGCTTCCCGCCGATTTCACCGGCACCATTCATGACAGCGCGACGACCGCCACGTTCTCGGCGGTAACCACAATGCGCGAGCTTGCTTTGGATCATACGGGCATCACCAAGGGCCTGTCGGGCGCGCCGCAGCTTCGCATTTATGCCAGCGCGCAAACCCATTCCAGCGTTGATAAAGCGGTGCGTCTGTCGGGCATCGGGCAGGACAACCTTGTGAAAGTGCCCACCATTCCCGGACATGCCACGTGGTCGATGGACCCGAAAGCTCTGGATCGCTTGATCCGCGAAGACATAGACGCCGGGCGCAAGCCAGCGGGTGTGGTGCTTTGCGTCGGCGGCACCTCAATCGGGGCATGTGATGACATTGCCGCCTGCATCAAGGTCGCCCACAGTCACGGGCTGACCGTGCATGTGGACGCGGCATGGGCAGGGTCTGCAATGATCTGCGAAGAGTTCCGGAACCTTTGGGCGGGGATCGAGGACGCCGACAGCATCATCTTCAACCCGCATAAATGGCTGGGCGCTCAGTTCGACTGTGCCGTGCAGTTCCTGCGTGACCCCGGCCCGCAGATCGGGGCAATGGGACTGCGCCCGGAGTATCTGAAAACACAGGGCGCGGACGAGGTTGTGAACTACAACGAATGGACCCTACCCCTTGGCCGCCGCTTCCGTGCGTTGAAAATCTGGTTCCTCTTGCGTGCCGAGGGCCTGTCTGGCTTGCGCGCCCGCATCCGCAATCACGTCGCTTGGGCGAATGAGGCCAGCAACGCCATCGCCGCCCTGCCGGGCTTTGAAATCACCACGCCCCCAATCCTGTCACTGTTCAGTTTTCGCTATCGTGACGACGCACAATCAGCAGAGCTGCTGGAGCGCGTGAACCGCGATGGGCGCATCTATCTGACCCAGACCCATCACGATGGACAGTTCGTCATTCGCGTGTCTGTAGGACAGTTCAACTGCACGCGAGAAGACGTGATGACCATCCCATCTGTTTTGGCAGAACTGACAAAAGATCTGTAACCACAGGAAATATTTACATTTTCATGACTATGCTCTATCTTGAAGAGGCTGGTGTCACGGGCAACTGACATTTTATTGACCAAAGCCCGGCACACCCAAGCCTGTATCGCCCCTTATATTAGAGGCAAGCGAGAGAGGGTATTCACATGGATCAGTTCCGTGAACATTTTCTGGGCCGTCACGCTGAAAACCTATCGGACAGCTGCACTGCCCAACACACTGACACTCTGCCCGATCGGCATCTTTTCGGGCAGCATTTCACGTTTCGCGAATATGTGGCCGACGGGGTTGTGCATGGGTTTGGGGTGATCGCCGCGCTGATCGGATCGATCACGTTGATCCTTTGGGCCTCAGGCGATGCGGATATGGGGCGTCTTCCGCCACTTCTTGTCTACGGCATCGGGATGGTCGCCAGTTTCGCCCTATCCGCCGCCTACAACATGACCCTTCACACATCTGCCCGTTCTGTCCTTCGCCGCTTTGATCATGCGGCGATTTTTCTTTTTATTGCAGCCACCTACACGCCCATCGCGCTGATCGGGATAGGGGGCGGCACCGGCATGGCATGGGCGGCTCTGATCTGGACCGTCGCGCTTGTTGGCATGACGCTGAAGCTCTTCTTCCTGTGCCGGTTCGAACGTACAGGCTTCATGCTGACCCTCATGCTGGGCTGGATGGGCGTTCTGATGATCGGCCCGCTTCTGGCCAGTGTCAGTCTTGGGGTGCTCATCTTACTGGTGGGTGGTGGGTTTCTGTTCACCATCGGCACGCTGTTCCATTTGCGTGATCATTGGCCGTTTAATCGGGCGATTTGGCATGTGCACGTATTGCTTGGGGCTGCTGCGCATTACGCCGCTGTGGTGATCGTTGCTTGGTCATAGCAGCGTGTTACATTCATCAACCCTGATCCGAAAAACGTCATTTCCCATGACGCAAACGGGATAGAATCCTGTGCTGGCGCCTCCAATAGTTAACCTGTGGAGGAAACAAATGGATCGACTGGATTGGAAGATCTCGATCGTTGTGCGCACCATTGGCGCAGAACGTGGCCGCGCGGCACGAGGCCGCCCCTGCTGAAGTCATTTCTAAGGACATGACAATTCAGCAGGAAGGACAAATCCATATGACAACTAAAACTTCACGCCGCTCTGGTGGACGGCAGGCACGACAAGCGCTGCGTGCGGCCCCGTTGGCCAAAGAATCCCGCCCCGTGCGCGCAGGCCTTGAGGGCGGCGCTTACAAACCCCTGACACAAGCAGGCATGGAACGCATCCACCAAGCGGCACTGGATGCGCTTGAGCAAATCGGTCTGGCAGATGCGCCGCCATCGGGCATCGACATCATGACCCGTGCGGGCGCTATTCTGGGCGATGACGGGCGTCTACGGTTCCCACGCGCATTGGTCGAAGACATGCTGGCCAAAGCAGCCAAGGGCATCACGCTGTGCGCACGCGACCCCCAACATGATCTGAACCTATCGGGCAACCGTGTTCACTATGGCACGGCCGGGGCGGCGGTGCATGTGGTCGAACCAGACGGCAAGGAATATCGCGACAGCACAGTGCAAGATTTGCATAACGCGGCCCGCATTGCGGACCAGCTGGACAACATCCACTTCCTGCAACGCCCCATGGTCTGCCGAGACATTCTGGACAATCGCGAGATGGATCTGAACTCGATCTATGCCTGCGTTACCGGGACGAAGAAACATATCGGCGTGTCTTTCTCTGAGCCCGATTTTGTCGAAGACGGGATCGAGCTGTTGCACATGATGGCCGGGGGTGAAGACGCATGGCGCGCGCGTCCATTTGTGTCGAACTCAAATTGCTTTGTGGTGCCTCCGATGAAATTCGCCACCGAAAGCTGCGAAGTGATGGAGAAAGTCATCGCTGCCGGCATGCCAGTATTGTTGTTGTCCGCCGGTATGGCGACGGCCACCGCGCCCCCCACATTGGCGGGCACGATTGTGCAGGCCGTGGCAGAGTGTCTGGCAGGCGTGGTCTATGTCAACGCGATCTCGCCCGGTCACCCTGCTATTTTCGGCACATGGCCCTTTGTGGTCGATCTGCGATCTGGCGCAATGTCGGGTGGGTCGGGCGAACAGGCTTTGCTTGCCGCAGGGTGTTCGCAAATGCACCAGTTCTACGGGCTTCCCGGTGGCGCTGCGTCTGGGTTTTGCGATTCCAAGCTTCCTGACATGCAAGCAGGGTGGGAGCAGATGTGCTCGAACGTGATGGCGGGGCTGTCGGGTTTGAACATGGTCTATGAGGCTGCCGGCATGCATGCGTCCCTTCTGGGGTTCTGCCATGAAAGTCTGATCTTGGGCGACGACATCATTGGGCAGGCATTGCGCTGTATACGCGGGATTGAGGTGACGGAAGACGCAGTAGATTCTGGATCTTATGCGGTCGGTTTGTCTGGAAGGTCCCGGTCATTATCTTGGTGCAGATCAAACGCTGAGCCTGATGCAGACAGAGTATGTCTATCCAAACCTTGGGGATCGTTGTTCGCCCAAGGAATGGGCGGAAGTGGGCAAACCTGACTTGGTGTCTGCGGCCACCGCGCGCAAAGAAACCATCCTTGCGGAGCCATCGCAGGCGCTTCTTGATCCGCGTGTCGACGCTGCAATACGTGAGCGTTTCAACATTCACTTGCCGCGGTAAGCAACTGACCAAATGAATAAAAAGGGATCGGGTCACCCCGGTCCCTTCTAAAAATCAGCTGCCTTCAGTTTCGGCTTTCTCTTCCAGAAGCAACCATTCTTCTTCAGAAGCCGCCAGCTTTTGTTGGCGTTCGGCCAGACCCTCGGACGCTTTCTTGAACTTCACCGGCTCTTTCGAGAAAAGCTCAGGATCCATCATAAACTCTTCCAGCTTTGCGATCTCTGCCATCAAGCGATCGATTTCACCCGGAAGCGCTTCCAGCCGATGTTTTTCCGTGAAACTCAGCCCTGTCGTGGGCTTCTGTTCCTTGGGTTTCTCTTCCCGAACGGGCTTGGCTTTGTCGCTTTTCTTTGGGCTTGGCTCTGACACATCTAGCCGTTGATCGCGATAATCAGACCAGCCACCGGCGTAAGCTGTGGCGATCCCGTCCCCTTCCATCGCGATGGTACGCTCGGCGACACGATCCAGGAAATCCCGGTCGTGGCTAACCACCAAAACCGTTCCATCAAAGCCTGATATCAGCTCTTGCAACAGATCAAGCGTTTCCACGTCCAGATCGTTTGTCGGTTCATCCAGCACCAGCAGGTTGGATTCCCGCGCCATAATACGGGCAAGGATCAAACGGGCCTTTTCACCGCCAGACAGGGACCGCACAGGCGCGCGGGCCTGTTCATCCGAGAACAGAAATTCTTTCAGATATCCGACGACGTGTTTTGGGTTGCCTCGCACCATCACCTGATCGGATTTGCCCGAGATGCTCATTTCAGGGTCCGAGGTCAGGTTTTCCCAAAGGCTGGCATTTTCATCCAGCGTTGACCGGTTCTGGTCGAAGACCGCCATCTCAATCCCGGTGCCAAAGGACACGCTGCCAGTGTCAGGTCCTTCCTGTCCGGTGAGCATTTTCAGAAGCGTGGTTTTACCTGCGCCATTCGGTCCAACAAAAGCGATGGTTTCCCCACGCATCACACGCAAATCGAAGGGTTTTAGGATCAACTTATCGCCATAAGACTTTGAAATTCCTTTAGCTTCGATCACTTTTCGGCCTGACTTGGGCCCAGCCTCAAGCGCCATTTCGGCCGCACCCTGCCGTTTGATCTGCGAGGCCCGATTGGACTTAAGATCCTGCAAAGCACGCAACCGTCCTTGATTGCGTTTGCGACGCGCCGAGATCCCTCAACCGCCCAGCGCGCTTCCGCTTTGATTTTACGGTTTAGTTTGTGACGGTTCTGATCCTCTTCGTCCCACATCTTGTCGCGCCATGCTTCAAAATGTTCGAACCCTTTTTCCTGTCGGCGCACCTCGCCCCGGTCAACCCAAAGCGTTGCACGGGTCAGGGCACGCAAAAAGGCCCTGTCGTGGCTGATCAGAACGAAACCAACGCGCGTTTGCTTTAGCTCGTTTTCCAGCCATTCAATCGCCTGAATGTCCAGATGGTTGGTGGGTTCGTCCAGCAACATCAGCTTTGGCGCTTCGGCCAGAAGTTTGGCCAAAGCCGCACGGCGACGTTCACCACCAGATGCAGTCGCAACCGGCGTGTCCAAACGCATCTTCAGCCCTTCTGCCACACGCTCAACAAGGTAATCCTCTCCGGGTTCCAGTCCGGATGCTGCAAACTCTCCTAAAGTCTCAAACGCAGACAAATCGGGGTGTTGATCCATGTAGCCAACCGTCACGCCCGGCGACAGAACACGGGTTCCGCTGTCAGGTTCGACCATGCCCGCCATGATCTTCACAAGCGTCGATTTGCCGGACCCGTTGCGCCCAACAAGCGCCACGCGATCACCGGGCTGAACCACAAGGTCCAAGCCGTTGAAAATGGGATCGCCGCCAAAGGTCAGGGCGATGTCGTTCATTTGAAGAAGGGGTACACGTGCCATGCCGCCGGGTTACGGTCTTGTGCGCATCTGGTCAAGGCGATGTAAGGGCAGACACTCAGGTAGTGGGCGCGACGGCCCTAAGAAGGCGTGCACGCGCTGGCGGGACCGAGGCGATTTCCACTCCGGTGAACACGTGGAGCGTATTCAGATCATGATCCACCACCGCGTGATCGGATACCCATCCCCCCATCATCAGATAGGTGCGCAGCAGGGGTGGTAGCCCCAGCATGGCGCGTTTCGCATCCGGCTTACGGCGTAGACGTTGCGCAAAACGAAAAACCTTGGGGGCTTTGACACGGGGCAGCCAGCGTTTTGGCGCAATGTGGCGGTCCCGTAACAATGCAAACGTATCCAGATACCTCGCCTCGTCCGTTCCTTGGAAGGATGAGCACCCAAACATCAGGCCAATGTTTTCTGCATCCACGTAGCGCGTCATCGCCCCCCAAGCGACGCGCAGTATATCGGCCCCATCCTGTGCATCCGGGTCGATACAGAACCGCCCCATCTCGATCATCGGGTCCGAATAGTCGCGAAGCGCTGAAAGCTCGTAGAATTGCGCAGAGTAGCTGTCTCCGATGGATTGCCCGTTCTGAAACGGCATCAAGCGAAAACAGGCAACCAGCTTTCCAGTGGTTTGGTCCTCGACCAGCACATGGCGGCAAATCTCGTCATAAGGGTCGCTGTCCGACCCTTCGCCCGTACGGAAACATCTGTGACGCAACGCTTGTGCTGCGCGAATGTCGGCGAGCGTTTCGTCAAACCGTGCCCGATACCGGGGCGTGTTCAGTGTCGGCATATCGTGCCTCCGCCAATGGCGTAATCTGCTTGGGTTAACATATGTGGTCGACCCGTTGTGCCGACAAGACATGACATCCAAATGACGTGGCGAAAACGTGCGTCGCGGCAGGCAACAGCCCACCCCATACAAAAAAGGCGCCGGATGACCGACGCCTTGTTGTTTGGATGACTGCAATCCTTAGCCACCGCCAAGTTGCTCAGCCAAGTCGATGCGCCCGAATGAGCCAAAGAGCTGACGCAGGAAGCTAACACCTTTGATGTTACTTTCGGTCACGCGACGCTCAAGCACGACGACGCGGCCATCTTCAAGTCCGAAACGTTCAATATTCTCGACACGCCCAGTGCCATCGAAGCTGATGGCCAGCACTTCACGGTCGATCTCTTTCGGCGCATTGTAAAGATAATGCTCGAATCGCGAGCGCACAAAGTAGTAGCCGCTATCCGCCAAAAGCCCCGAAGTACCGGGCTTGCCGATGGCCTCGGCCACGGTTTCGCGTGTATCCTTGCCGACAACCAGAAGATCTACATCCTCTTTCACCGGCATATATCCGTGATTGCGATAGGTCGCTGCACAGGCGGCCAGAGAGATCGCAAGCGTTGCCATTGCGACGGCCTTGCCAGCTTTCTTCAGCCCATCCGTAAGATAAGACATATGCTCCCCTTGCGTTCTGCCCATGCTTCTGGGTATCGGCTTATCGCAGGAATGGCCACGGTTCAAGAAACGATACTGATCTTGTTTCTCGTTGGTGAGGATTACCACCATATCCGCCCGCTAAAGGTCAGGAGAAACGTCAATGAGCACCGACAAACCCACAACGAACCAGCAAACGCCCCTGTATTCGCATGTCCTGCGCATTTCTGATCTGTCTACTGGTGTGGACACACAGTTTGAACTAGTGCCCGCAGACGCCGATTGCAAAGCCATCGCTGAAGACCTTGGTCTGCCCGCTCTGCGAAAGCTGCGTTTCAAAGGGACGCTTTCGGCGCGCGGCAAAACGGACTGGCAGCTTAAAGCCCAGCTTGGCGCGACCGTTGTACAGGACTGCGTGGTGACGCTTGAGCCTGTGACTACACGCTTAGAAGAGCCTGTAAGCCGCCGCTGGGTGCGCGACTTGCCTGAGCTTGAGATGGGTGACGAGGTCGAGATGCCCGAAGATGAATCACTGGAAATCCTCGGGGCTGAAATTGATCTGGGCACGGTGATGATCGAATCCCTTGCCTTGGCGTTGCCGCTGTTTCCGCGGGTTGAGGGTGCAGAGCTTGCAGCCCAGAATTTCGCTGCCCCCGGTGTAACGCCAATGCGTGATGAAGACGCGCGCCCCTTTGCGGGCCTGTCTGCGCTGCGCGACCAGCTGGCGGGCGACAAGGAAAACGACGACGAATAAGTCGCCCGATCACAGAACAAAACGGGTTACAGCGCAAAAACAGGGCATATTGGGCAGATTCACCCAAATCAGCCCTTGCAAGAAATACGAATCCCAGTATTTTCCGCCTTCCTCCACAAGATGGGTTGGACAGTGCCCCGCAAAACGCGTATGAGGCGCCGAGACTCAGACACGGATTGAGATAACCGGCTTTTCGAAGCCTCAGAATTCAACGGGCCATGCGCCCCCAAAATCGAAGGTTGAGACCATGGCCGTCCAACAGAACAAAGTATCCAAGTCGCGCCGCAACAATCGCCGCGCCCACGACGCCCTGGTTGCTGCGAACCCGAACGAATGTTCGAACTGCGGTGAGCTGAAGCGCCCCCACCACGTTTGCCCATCTTGCGGTCACTATGATGATCGCGAAGTTGTCGCCATGGCCGATGAAATCGACCTGGATGACGAGGACGCAGCGTAAGGCACTTGCCCCGCGCGGGTGGGCATGTCAGAAAATCCCCGAGCATGGGATAAAAAATGACAATGAACGCCCCCAAACGCACAATCGTATCGGTCGACGCCATGGGCGGAGATCTTGGACCGGCAGCTGTCGTTGCCGGTCTTGCGCTGTCTGCAGACAAGAACCCGAATATCGGGTTTATTCTGCATGGAAACAAATCCGAACTTGAAAAACTGGTCGCCCGGACAAAAGGATTGTCTGACGTCTGTGATATTCGTCACGCCGACGAAGTCGTGACGATGGATGCAAAGCCCAGCTTTGTTATGCGCAATGGTCAGGACACCTCGATGTGGTCAACCATTGATGCTGTTCGCAACGGCGAAGCCGACGTGGCCGTAAGCTGCGGGAACACGGGCGCGCTGATGCTGCTTTCGATGGTCCGCCTGCGCAAATTGCCCGGCGTGAACCGCCCTGCCATCGCCTGCCTCTGGCCTTCGCGGAACCCAGAAGGGTTCAATGTGATGCTGGACGTGGGCGCTGATATCCGTGCCGACGACACCGACCTTTTGCAATATGCCCTGATGGGCGCGTCTTACGCACGCAACGGGCTGGGCCTTGCGCGACCACGCGTTGGGCTTTTGAACGTCGGAACTGAAGAACATAAAGGCCGGCCAGAGCTGAAAAGCGCTCACGAGCTGATCGGCGACGCCGCCGAGAGCGCCGATATCGACTATATTGGCTTCATTGAGGGCGGCGACATTCCGTCTGATCGCGTCGACGTCATTGTCACGGATGGGTTCACCGGCAATGTGGCGCTCAAAACCGCAGAGGGCACGGCAAGCTTGGTGTCTGGACTGCTTCGCGATGCGTTTAACGCAACGATCCTATCGAAGGTTTCGGCTTTGCTGGCGCTGACGTCACTGCGCCGCCTCAGCAAACGTGTCGATCCGCGCCGCAACAATGGCGGCGTGTTCCTTGGCCTGAACGGCACCGTCGTCAAAAGCCACGGATCAGCAGATGCGACGGGCATGTCAGCGGCCATCAAGCTGGCTTTCCGCTTGGGTGAAAGCGGCTTTAATCAGAAGCTTGCAGCTCGGGTTGCATCCGCAGTTGCGCCAAGCCAAGATGCCACAACAAAAAAACCGGAAGGTGAGCAGCCAGAATGACACTTCGTGCCGTGGTCAAAGGCGTCGGGCATTATCTGCCCGAACGCGTGGTTCCGAACTCGTATTTCGAAGACATTGTCGACACAACAGATGAATGGATTCGCACACGATCCGGTATTGAACGCCGCCACTTTGCCGCCGAAGGCGAAACCACCTCGCAGATGGCGACACACGCTGCGCGCGGTGCTCTGGAAGATGCTGGGCTTAAGCCTAACGACATCGACGCAATTGTTTTGGCAACTTCAACGCCAGACCTGACCTTCCCGTCCGTGGCCACAATGGTTCAAAGCGAACTGGGCATGACACGCGGCTTTGGGTTTGATGTGCAGGCTGTATGTGCTGGCTTCGTTTTTGCGCTGACCAATGCCAACGCATTGATCGTGTCAGGACAAGCCAAGCGTGTTTTGGTTATCGGTGCTGAAACATTCTCGCGCATTCTAGATATGAAAGACCGTGCAACCTGTGTCTTGTTCGGCGACGGCGCAGGTGCGCTTGTGCTTGAAGCGCAAGACGGCACTGGCACCAACGAAGATCGCGGCATCCTGTCTGCTGATCTTAACTCCGACGGCAGCATGCGCGAAATGCTCTACGTGGATGGCGGCGTGTCGACCACGCAAACCTCGGGGCACTTGCGTATGCAGGGCAACCCCTTGTTCCGTCAGGCCGTGGGCAAACTGACCGAAACGGCCGAGGCCGCATTGGACAAAGCCGGTCTAACGGATGACGATATCAACTGGATCGTCCCGCATCAGGCCAACATCCGCATCATTCAAGGCACCGCCAAGAAGATGGGTGTGCCAATGGATCGTGTTGTTGTCACCGTTCAGGATCACGGAAACACGTCCGCGGCCTCTATCCCGCTGGCCATGTCGGTCGCGCGCAGCGAAGGCAAGATCAAGGATGGCGATCTTTTGGTGGCCGAAGCTATCGGCGGCGGACTGGCTTGGGGGGCTGTGGTTCTGCGCTGGTAAGGCTGCGAATTACCCCAACGTCACCCTACGCACGGATCAGATCATTGCATTTCACTGCAAACTGACCTTTCCACCCCAAATTGCCCCGGCAAGCTTCTGCTTTCGCAAGTCATTGATATTGACTCGGAAATTCAAAGCTTCCATGCTTCGCAACAGTATCTGAACGCGCCCGGCGTCCAATCGCCAATAAATGGGCAATAAAAAAATATATTCAGGGGGACAATATGAGTGAAAAGACTTTGACGCGTATGGACTTAAGCGAGTCCGTGTTTCGCGAGGTCGGCCTGTCGCGCAATGAAAGCGCGCAATTGGTAGAAAACGTTTTGAACCACATCTCGGACACACTGGTCAGTGGCCAGAGTGTCAAAATCTCTTCTTTTGGAACATTTTCGGTCCGTGACAAAGCGGCGCGTGTGGGCCGCAACCCCAAAACCGGAGAAGAAGTGCCGATCCTGCCACGGCGTGTGCTGACCTTCCGTCCATCGCATCTGATGAAAGACCGGGTCGCCGCAGGAAACAAGCGCTGACATAGGCCGCTTGTGGACTGGAAACCGCCACAAGCAAAGCAACGATAAGAACGGGCAGAGACATGGACAAAAAGTCACCCGACGCCTTTCGCACTATTAGCGAGGTGGCCGATTGGTTGGGCGTGCCCACACATGTGCTGCGTTTTTGGGAAAGCCGCTTCACGCAGGTAAAACCAGTCAAACGTGCAGGTGGACGACGTTATTATCGCCCTGCCGATATGGAATTGCTTGGCGGCATCCGTAAGCTTTTGCACGAGGATGGCATGACCATCCGTGGCGTTCAGAAGCTTTTGCGTGAAAACGGCGTCAAACATGTGGCGGCTATGTCGCCCCCGTTGGATAGCGATGATCTGCGAGACCCGGATGGATCAAATGTGGTGTCCCTGACACCCGCCCCCGAACGGGAGCCGCAGAAACCTGTTCCCGCGCCAGAGCCTGAAGCACTGCAACCTGTTGACGCCCCGGCGGAGCAGAAGTTGGCAGAAACTTCGGCGCCTATTCAAGCGGATAGCCAGGAAACAGTGCCCGAGGCCGCGAGTGTTGCGCACGATCAGGACGTTCCGCCCACGTTGACCGACGCACCGGAAGAGGCTGAGGACCAGTCCGTTTCCTCCAGTGAGCCCGAAGCGGATACTGCAGCTGATCTGTTTTCCAAGCGTGCCGAAGAAACGCCTCAAGCCACCGCCGAAGCGCCCCAAGATCAAAGTACATTGGAGGCTGAAACCGAAGAGGAACCAGTCGAGGTCACACCAACTGAGGAGCTGGAAGCACCTGAGGTGAAAAGTGCCGACGACACGCCGCCTGCTGACTCGGCGGACGCTCAAACGGAAACCGCCCCGGCTGTCGCCATCGATGTCTCGCATATCTCACCTGATGTTGCGGACGATGCGTTTGTCGCAGCAGCCAAAGCATCCGTAGCGTCCAAGTTGCGCGCACTTAAGTCTTCTGGCGGTGCGTTGCCGGAAGGTGCCGTTGACGGAATGATCGCACGATTGAAGGATTTGGCGACGCGAATGCCCCCTGGCCCATCTGATGATGGGCGGGCTGAATGACGCTTGCGCAGATCCGTTTCGGAGACTTGGATATTTCATCGGAAGGAATGCGCGATTTCCCGGCTTTTCCCGCTTGCCCTGCCCGTGAAAATCACTATGTAAGAGCCTCAGTCGGGCTATGGCGCAGTCTGGTAGCGCGTCCGTCTGGGGGACGGAAGGTCGCAGGTTCGAGTCCTGCTAGCCCGACCAATTCAAAAACCGCCCGCCCGGCATTCGGGCGGGTGTTTTTGTATCTAACAGGCCGTCTTTCGGTCTGCGGCGAAGGAGGAACGCCATGAAATCCGGTGTCTTGGCGGATCATCAGATCAAACAGATGATCACAGAAGGCGGAATTTCCGCGTCCTCTCCGATTCTTAATGATCAGATCCAACCCGCGTCACTTGATCTGCGCTTGGGCGAAAAAGCCTATCGCGTGCGCGCCTCGTTCCTTCCAGGCAAGGGCGCCACTGTGGCGGATCGCCTGTCCGAGCTGACAATGCACGAGCTGTCTTTGACCGGTGGTGCCGTTCTGGAAAAGGGCTGCGTCTATGTGATTCCGTTGATGGAACGCGTGAACCTGCCCGAAGGTATGACCGCGGCAGCCAGTGCCAAAAGCTCGATCGGTCGTGTCGATCTAATGACCCGCGTGATCACCGATCAAGGGATCGAATTTGATCGCGTACCCGAAGGCTATGACGGCCCGCTCTACGCCGAGCTTTGCCCACAAAGCTTTTCGGTGGTGGCCCAACCCGGCCAACTTCTGAACCAGATCATTTTCCGCCAAGGAAAGACGATCTTATCGGATGAAGAACTGCGCGCCATACACGATCGCAACCCGATTGTTTCGGGTGATCCGGTGATATCAGATGGATTGGGATTCTCGGTTGACCTGAAGCCCGCCGAGGGCGATCTGGTGGGCTACCGCGCCAAACGGCACACAGGCGTTGTGGATTTGTCGAAACTGGCCCATTACGATCCGTCCGAGTACTGGGAAGAGGTCCGGACCACCGAGGGCCGCATCATCCTTGACCCCGGCGCTTTCTATATCCTTGTCAGTCGCGAGGCGATTGCGATCCCACCCGATTGCGCCGCCGAAATGGCCCCCTATCTTGCCATGGTGGGTGAGTTCCGCGTGCATTATGCAGGCTTCTTTGACCCTGGATTTGGCTATGACGCGGCTGGGGGATCGGGTTCACGCGGCGTATTGGAAGTCCGCTGCCACGAAGCCCCCTTTGTGCTTGAGCACGGACAAGTCGTCGGTCGATTGGTCTATGAAAAAATGAGCGAAATGCCCGAGGCCCTTTACGGTGTCGACATCAAGTCGAACTATCAGGGCCAAGGTCTGAAACTGTCGAAGCATTTCCGGTAGAACGCTTTAGTCGCCAGCTTGGCGTGGGCCCAGATAGGCAAGCCGATAGGCCAGTGCTACGCCAAACGCGCCACCAACGATGTTGCCGATTGTAACGTAAAACAAATTTGAAAACGCCGCAGTTGCCGACACATTAGCCCCGGCTGCCCAGCCCTGTGGGAAGAAGAACATATTGGCCACCGAGTGCTCCAACCCCAACAGCACAAACCCGGAAATAGGCCACAGAATTGCAAGGATTTTCCCGGTGACGCTGCGCGCGGCGAATGTCAGCCATACGGCAAGACAGACAAGTGCATTGCATAACGCGCCCCGCACCAGTGCTTCCATAATCGTCAGGTTCGCCTTGGCTTCGGCCAGTTTAACGGCTGTGGCCCCAACGGGCCCATCCAATAGCCCTGACAATCCGAAAGCGATCCCCAGCCCTACTGCACCGATCAGATTGCCCAGATAGACAATGCCCCAGTTCCGAAACAGCTGCGCCGGTGTGATCTTTCCATCCACCGCCGCCATCACCATCAATGCGTTCCCGGTAAACAGTTCAGCACCGCCGATGATCACAAGGATCAGCCCCAAGGAAAACACGATACCGCCCACAAGGCGCGCAGGGCCAAAGCTTGTGTCGACCCCGGTCATGACAGTTGTGTAGGCCGCTGCACCAAACCCAATGAAAGCCCCTGCCAGAATAGCCAAGACCAGCATTTGCGTTGCAGGAAGGGCCGCTTTGGACACGCCTGAGGTTTCAATCAGAGCTGCGATTACAGGCGGGCGATAAGCATCGTGGGACGTTGGATCACTCATTTGCACGACGTTAGCGGATCAAATCAGACGCGTCTAACCTTGTCCTACGAAAAGGGCCATGATCGATCCGAACGCAACAGGTCTAATCCTCGAACAGTTCCGACTGTCCTTCTGCGCTTTCCTCTTCCTCGTCACTGACAGGCCCAGGCATTGTGCCAGGGGGTGGACGGCTTTCCAGAAGTCCGGCCGAGCGCAGTTCTTTCAACCCCGGCAGGTCGCGCGCACTTTCCAAGCCAAATTGATCAAGGAAACCCGGAGTAACCACAAAAGTAACAGGACGGCCCGGTGTCATTCGGCGACGACCAAAGCGGATCCACTCCATCTCGATCAGTTGATCAATGGTGCCGCGGCTGACGGACACGCCCCGGATTTCTTCAATCTCGGCGCGCGTAACTGGTTGATGATAAGCGATAATTGCCAAGGTTTCGATGGCCGCACGGCTAAGCTTGCGTTGCTCGACTGTTTCCTTTTGCATCAGGTAACCCAGGTCAGGTGCTGTGCGGATGGCCCAAGCGTCCCCCACCTTCACGACCGATACACCCCGACCTTCATAGCGCTTGCGCAGATAGACCAAGGCCTCGGCCGCATCGCAGCCATGTGGCATCCGGTCTTCCAGCTCTTTCACGCTGACAGCTTCGGCCGACGCAAACAGGATGGCTTCCACCATACGTTCCTGTTCGCCCATCGGAGGGGCTTCAAACAAGCTTTCCTCGCGCGCGGCGGCTTCGTCTTGCCCATCACTGGGCGCATTACCAATCACATCATCCGTCATTCGATTTCCTGCGGATTTGAATGGGCGAGAACGTCTCGCCCTGTCTAAGCTCTAACTCGCCGCGCTTGGCCATTTCCAGCGTGGCAGCAAAGTTCGCAGCCATAGCCGAACGGCGTTTGGCCGGTTCGACCTCCCACCCTTCGGGCAGATAGGACGTCAGCTCTGTCCAATCTCCGGCATATCCAATTAACCCACGCATACGGTCCAAGGCCTGCTCCATCGTCATCACCGCGTCGCGGTCCATGACAAAGGGACGGAACTCGTCTTTGGTGCGAATGCGGGCGTAGCCCTGCATCAGGTCCAGAAGCGTGGCGGTGTAGGTCACCCGGCGCACGCGGGTCACATCTTCGGGCACACCGCGGGCGAAAAAGTCACGACCCAGCTGATCACGTGCCATCAACTTGGCAGCGGAATCGCGCATGCCCTGCAGGCGCTCCAACTGGAACGCAAGGTGGGCTGCCAGTTCTTCGCCTGACGGGCCTTCTTCGGTTGGGTCGGGTGGAAGCAAAAGCCGCGACTTCAGGAACGCCAGCCACGCGGCCATAACCAGATAGTCCGCAGCAAGTTCGATCCGAAGGTGACGCGCCTGTTCCACAAAGGCCAGATACTGAACGGACAGCTCCAACACCGAGATTTTGCGCAAATCCACCTTTTGTGTGCGCGACAGAGTCAACAGAAGGTCAAGCGGGCCCTCGAACCCCTCGACGTCAACAATCAATGCCTCGGCGGCCAACCGCTCGGACACTGACATCGCATCTTCTTGAAACTCTTCAGCTTCGCTCATCACCCGCCTGTTTCACTGCCTGACCTGTCATCAGGCTCTGAAATTCGGCGTCCAAAGCGTCAATGTCAATGGGAACGGGTGGTTTGCGCCACGAAAGCGCAGTTTCTGCCCGTGAAAGTGCATCCCCAGACAGATCTTCGCAGGCATCTGCGACCTCTTCCATCTGCTCAAGCACCCCGTTGCAGTGCAAAACGATGTCACATCCGGCCCTTAAGGCCGCACGCGACCGCACAGACAACGCCCCCGACAGCGCTTGCATGTTAATGTCATCGGTCATCAATAGACCGCCAAAGCCAATCTTATTTCGGATCAGAGCAATCATGTCTGGGCTTTGCGTCGCGGGAAGGTCCGGATCAATGTCTTCAAAAATGATATGCGCCGACATGCCCAGCGGTAGACCGGCCAACGGCTCAAACGCCATGAAATCTGACCAGCCCAGCTCTTTCGCTTTGGTTTTAACCCGTGGAAGCTCAAGATGTGTATCAAGCGTCGACCGACCGTGGCCGGGGATGTGTTTGACAACCGGAAGCACACCGCCGTCCAGAAGGGCCTGCGCCACGCTTGCGGCCCGTTCGGCCACTTTAACAACGTCTTCCCCATAGCAGCGATTGCGCAGAATTGGATGCGTATCAGCCGTGGCGATATCCGCCAATGGTGCACAATTCCCGTCAATTCCGACGGACAGAAGCTCGTCAGAGATCAACCGGTAACGAACATATAAGCTGCGCACTGAATCCCTTGGGTTCAGCTTCACCTGGTCAAAAGCCGGCAGCCATTCACGCCAATGTGGCGCGCCCATGCGGGCAACGCGGCCACCTTCCTGATCAATGAAAATGGGCACATCGCGCCCAACAGCGCCCCGAAGTTCGCTGGTTAGTGCGCGCAATTGATCTGGCGTTTCAACATTGCGGGCAAACAGAATGAACCCCCAAGGCTGCACACGCTCATAGAAGTCACGCTCGGCGCGCGATAGGGACGTGCCCTCGCAGCCGAATATATATGCGCCTTGGCGTGACATGATTATCTGGTCGCAACCGGAATGCAGGCGGCCTTGGACGCCATAAGCACTGAACAGAAGCGCCGTGCATCTGCCAGATCAGCAAACCCCATCGCGCGCAGGCGATAGAAGGTCTTGCCACCTGTCTGGGCTTTCTCGATCACCCGGGCCTTACCGCCCATGTAATCCTCGAAACGGGTGGCCAGAACGTCCCACTGTTCGCGGGCAACTTCTGTACTGTCAAACGCACCCAGCTGAACAAGCCGTGTACCAGATGCCAAGGTCGCAGGATCTACTTCCTTGGTGGCTGTCGTGGCGGTGCTGGGCGCAGTGGCCGCGACTTTGGTGTTCAGATCCGATGGCCTAAGAGCAGGACGCAAGGATTTGCTAACGCCAGGGACCGAGGCTGGAATGATTTTAACGCCGGGCACTGCGGCGGCAACAGCCTCTTCAACAACGGGTGCTGTCGGAACGGGTGTGGCTGCAAGCGACGCGATGACCTCGGTCGGTTGTGCTGGGGTGTCGCCACCCAGAACGGGCGCATTCGCGGCGACCTGTTCAGCAATCGCCAAAGCCGCGGCAACTGGATCAACTTCTTCTCCGGGCGCTCTGACATAGGCCTGAATAGCGGCTGCGGGGACAGTTACGTCTGTATCCGCGCGGGCAACTTCGGCAGTTATGTCTTCTTCAGTGGTCAGGGAAGCAGGTTCAGGGGCCAATACCAAACGGTCGGCGGGGGCCGAGGCCTCGCCTTCGGCCTGAACAGCATTTACGGCAAGACCTTGGTGATCCGCTGATTGGCCGCCGGGATTTACGGGCTGAACACGCATCGGACCTTCAAGCGCGCGCACAACCGGGATGCCAGTCACATCGCGCATGGCCAGTTTGTATCCCCAAACGCCCAATCCAACGATCAAAGCCAACGACACAGCCGCCCCGGCATAGTTCATCAGGCTTCCCGCTTTGCCATTGGCAGAAGCCCCGCCAGCAGGTGCGGCATAGCCGGGATCTTGGTGATACCCATACTGATCAGGCTGATCATATGGCGCCTGCAGCGCAGGACCACCATGCGCCGGATGCACATAGGCAGAACCGACAGCTGGGGCCGCAGTAGGTGCGGCCACAGGACGGGTCGCATGACCATAGTCAGGATGATTTTGATACGCCGGATGTGGGGTGCCTTGACCCCAGTTCATTTCTGCCATTTTGCCTCACACCCGGTATTTGAGGGGCTTGGCCTTATGGCTCTTTACACACCCTGCACCGGTCAAACTGCTCTACTCGAACCCAACCGGGGCGCCTTTGTCAGCGCATTTCCTCGGCCGGAGTTATGCCCAAAATACCCAATCCAGATGAAATGACAACGGCCACTGCGCGCGGCAGGGCGATTTTCGCCGCCGTTGAGTCATTATTGCCATCCTGAAGGAAGCGCAGCTCGGGATTGTCATTGCCGCGGTTCCACAGCGCGTGGAATTCGGATGCCAACTCATACAGATAGAAGGCAATCCGATGCGGTTCATGGGTGCGCGCGGCGATCTCGACCAAACGCGGCCATTCGGCCAGCTTTTTGGCAACCGCCAGTTCGGCTTCATCCTGCAAATCCGGCGTGTTGATCAGGGTCACGCCCTGCTCTTGCGCCTTGCGCAAAACAGACCGGACGCGAGCGTGTGCGTATTGCACATAGAACACCGGATTGTCCTTGGATTGCTCTAACACCTTGTCGAAATCGAAATCCAAAGGCGCATCGTTTTTGCGCGTCAGCATGACAAACCGCGTCACGTCCGCGCCCACTTGATCAACCACATCGCGCAGCGTGACGAAGGTGCCAGCACGCTTCGACATTTTAAACGGCTCGCCATTCTTATAAAGCTTAACCAATTGCGTAAGTTTCACATCCAGTGGCACCTTACCATCTGACAGCGCCGACACAGCCGCTTTCATGCGTTTTACATAGCCGCCGTGATCCGCGCCGAACACGTCGATCAGCGCGTCGAAGCCCCGTTCAACCTTGTCATAGTGATAGGCGATGTCAGGCGCAAAATAGGTCCAGCTTCCATCCGACTTTTTCACCGGGCGGTCCACGTCATCGCCATGCTCGGTCGATTTGAACAAGGTCTGCTCGCGTGGCTCCCAGTCTTCGGGCTTCTTGCCCTTGGGTGGCTCCAGCACGCCTTCGTAGATCAAGCCCTTGTCGGTCAGCGCCTCAAGTGCGCTTTCAATCAGACCTGTGCCATAAAGCGATTTTTCCGAATAGAAGACATCCATCTTCACGCCCAGCTGCGCCAGATCCTCGCGGATCAGATCCATCATCGCTTCGGTCGCGTATTCACGGATCTCTTCCAGCCAGAACTGTTCACCCTTGCCGACGAATGCATCGCCAACCTTGGCTTTCAGCGCTTCGCCAACAGGAATAAGATAATCGCCGGGATAAGTGCCATCCTCGAAAGCAACCTCTTGGCCGTGAGCTTCCAGATACCGCAGGTAAACTGACCGCGCGAGCACATCGACCTGCGCGCCGCCATCGTTGATATAGTATTCACGGGTCACATCATGCCCGGCGAGTTCCAGCAAACTGGCCAAAGCGTCGCCAAACACCGCGCCACGCGTGTGCCCAACATGCAATGGCCCGGTGGGGTTCGCCGAGACATATTCGACATTCACCTTCTGCCCTGCCCCCACGGTTGACCGGCCAAAGCCATCAACGGCAAGAACGGCTTCGACAAGACCTGTCCAGACGGATGCTGACAAACGCAGGTTCAGAAAGCCCGGTCCAGCCACTTCGGCAACATCGATCCGCGCATCTTCCACCAGCTTGCCCGCCAGAACGTCTGCGATGTCGCGTGGTTTCATTTTGGCAGGTTTCGCCAATACCATCGCGGCATTGGTCGCCATGTCCCCATGCGCCGCATCGCGGGGCGGTTCGACAGCCACGTTGTCAAAGCTCAGCCCTTCGGGCAAAGCGCCTTCGCTGACCATGGTGGTCAGGGCGTCGATCACAAGCGTGCGAATGTCGGCAAACAGGTTCATGGGTTTGGTCCTTTTCTCTTAGGCGCACTCCTAGCACCCCGGCCCCAAAGGTCAAGCGATGCGACAGTAGAACCCAGCAACGGCGCGTTTTAGCTGTGAACATCCTAAAGCAACCGGACCATGTACATGCAGGGCAGCCCCCTACCCGTCCAACCCCAAACGTGCGTGTTCCTGAAGGGCAAAACGATCCGTCATCCCCGCAATGTAATCCGAAACCAGCCGTGCCAAAGCGGTCTGCCCATTTGCGGCTTCGATCTCGCGGCACCATTCATCAGGCAATTCCATTGGATGAGCTAGGAAATGACCAAACAGATCACCGACCACTGCGGTAACCTGCGTGCGCATTTCCACCACGGACGGAGCACGATACATGCGTGTGAACAGGAACTGACGGATCACCTTCAAATCAGCCCACAAAGCTGGCGAGAACTGGATGACCGGGTGACCGAGTGCGCGAATGTCTTCCACGGTTTTGGGGTCCGCTTCTTGTAATAAAGCCTTGGAGGTCATCAGCACATCCTCGACCATCACGCCGAAAACACGGCGCAATGCCTCGTGCCGCCGCCGTCCCGCATCGAGATTCGGGTAAAGCCCGTCCACTTCGGAAATCGCAGCCCCCACGATGGGCAGCTCAGAGATTTCTTCCATGGTGAAAAGGCCCGCGCGCAACCCGTCATGCAGGTCGTGATTGTTATATGCGATGTCATCAGCCAATGCGGCCACCTGCGCCTCAGCGCCTGCATGGGTGGACAGTTCCAAATCATGCAGCGCGTTGTAGTCAGCCAGCGCGTAGGGCAGATCGCCCGTCACCGGGCCGTTGTGTTTGGCGATCCCCTCAAGCGTTTCCCATGTCAGGTTCAGCCCGTCCCAGCCTGCGTAATGCCGCTCAAGAGAGGTCACGATCCTAAGTGCCTGCGCGTTGTGATCAAACCCACCAAAGGGGGCCATCAGCTCATCCAGCTTATCCTCGCCGGTATGTCCAAACGGTGTGTGACCCAAGTCATGGGCCAGCGCGACGGCCTCGGTCAAATGACCGTTCAGCCTTAAATCCCCCGCAATTGTGCGCGCTACTTGCGCAACTTCGATCGAATGGGTCAGTCGCGTACGGAAATAATCGCCTTCATGTTCCACGAAGACCTGCGTCTTGTGCTTCAATCGGCGAAAGCCCGAGGAATGAATGATCCGGTCGCGATCCCGTTGATAGGGCTCGCGAAATTCGCTTTCCGCTTCCGCATGAAGCCGCCCCCGGCTGCCACCGGGCTGGGTTGCAAAGCTGGCAAGCATGGCTGCCCCTTTCTGCCTGTCATCGCAATAGCGATGCAGATGTCCCGTCTGCATCACAGATGTTCAGGACGTCTTGTCGCGCCCGTCTGGCCAACCTATATTCCCTTTGGCGTGAACATGAAACGGAATTCCCGATGGACCTGACCCTGCCCCCCAAAGTCACTGAACGAGCTTTCGCGCGTTTGTCCGAGATCGGCGCAAACGCACAGGGCAAAGCCCTTCGTGTAGCGGTCGAGGGTGGTGGCTGTTCTGGCTTTCAGTACGAGATTTCGCTGGATGATCCGGCCGAAGGTGATTTGGTTCTTGAAGGCAGCGGCGAGCAAGTGGTCGTGGATGAAGTGTCCCTGCCCTTTTTGACCAGCGCCGTGATCGACTTCACAGAAGAGCTGATCGGGGCGCGGTTTGTGATCGACAATCCGAACGCCACCGCTTCGTGCGGGTGTGGCACATCATTCTCGATGTGAACTTCAGGCTGCCATAAGGCCGGCCCCAACCTCCATTGCGCCCAACGCGTCTTCTTTCGCAATCCGCCATGCATAGGCGAAGTCGCTTTGCCACGAATTGCCAAGCTGGCGCTTTAGCGTGCCAATTAATGTGCTGGCAAGCAGTTCGCAGTGATCCGCATGCAGACCACGCATGGCCATCCGAAATCCAATCAACCGCAGCCCTGCTGTCAAGCTGACCTCTTTCCCAACAAACGCGACGATCATGCGATAAATCAGCTGCATCTGGACTGCGTGATCATCAATGTCGGCTGGAAACAGCACGCGGAGCTCTGGCGCGCGCTGGAAAAGCAGCGGGAAAAAGGCTTGCGCAAACGCGTCTTCCTTACCAACCAGCAAATCCAGACTGTGTTGGCATTGCGAGCGTGTCAGATGATCCATGGCAACGGCCTTTCCTTTGAAGCATTCGATTTGCCTCAAACTTGAAGGATTGAAGTTAATAACTTCTGACCAGCATCTAAGAAACTGCCCCGAACCCGCAATTTTCTTCCCCCCGGCCCCAGAACGCGTTAGGACGCGGCCATGAAATCCGACTGGCATACGATCATCATTGGCGCGGGCGCAGCCGGGCTGTTTGCAGCACCCTATGCCGCCAAGGCTAGGGCCACACTTGTCATTGATCACGCAAAGAAACCGGGTGAAAAGATCCGCATCTCAGGCGGCGGTCGCAGCAACTTCACCAACATGTATGCTGAGCCGAAGAATTTCCTGAGCCAGAACCCACATTTTCAAAAATCCGCGCTGGCCCGTTTTACCCAATGGGATTTCGTCGCGTTGGTCGATCAAGCGGGCATCAAATGGCATGAAAAGACGCTGGGGCAGCTTTTTTGCGATGAAAAATCCACCCAGATTGTCGAGATGCTGACGTCCCGATTGCGTGACGCTGGGGCCGAACTTGCGCTGTCGACAACCGTCGCCACTGTTACGCGCACTGAGGACAGTTTTCAGCTGGATACATCGCGCGGACCACTCACCTGCCAAAACCTTGTGATTGCCACCGGTGGCAAGTCGATCCCAAAGATGGGGGCAACCGGCTTTGCCTATGATATTGCGAGACAATTCCACCATGAGATTGTCGAAACGCACGCAGGCCTGGTGCCATTCACCTTCCCCGATGGGCGGTTCGCAGCGCTGGCGGGTGTTTCGTTGCCCGTGCGCGTCTGGAATGAGCGCGCCAGCTTTGAGGAAGCGTTTTTATTCACCCATCGCGGCCTGTCTGGCCCGGCGATCCTGCAAATCTCGTCCTATTGGCAGATGGGGGAAGCCGTTCACATCGATCTGGTCCACAATATGGGTCTGCTCGACAAGATGCGCGCCCAGCGCCAAAACGCGGGGCGCCACCAATTGTCCACCGAATTGGCCCGCCACCTGCCCGCGCGGCTTGTGGAGTTTCTGGCCACCGAATGGGCGGGTCAGTTTGATCTGACCCAGCGCCTTGCGGACCAATCAGACGCAGCTCTTGAGGCACTTGTTGCGCGCTTGTCCGACTGGCAGCTGACCCCATCAGGCACCGAAGGTTATCGCACGGCAGAGGTCACGCTGGGCGGCGTGTCCACCGATGGATTGGACAGCAAGTCCATGATGTCAAAAACCGTTCCGGGGCTTTATTTCATCGGCGAATGCGTTGATGTGACCGGCTGGCTGGGCGGGTTCAATTTCCAATGGGCATGGGCCAGCGCCCATGCCGCCGGACAACATATCGCTCAATCGTGACGCTTGATATGGCCACCAGAGCTGGCTTCGGCTGATACCTCGACCGCGCCATAGATATCGACACGAGCACCGGACGACGCGCGTGCTTCAACCTGATCTGCGTGAACGGACATGGAGCTGCCGGAACTGGCCTGTGCGTCGGCCGTGTCACATTCCAGTCCTTTGGCGCGCAGTTCCGCCCCCGACGAAACTTCCGCCGTCAACCGATCACAATCCCCATCAAGCGTGGCAGAGGAGCCCGAGCTGACTTTGACGGTGACTTCCGCTGACTTGACCCCTTCCAGATCTACCGCTGAACCAGAACTGATCTGCGCCGAAAATGTGGACGCAAAACCGTCTTCTGCCGACACCTGCGATCCAGACGACACCTTAAGCTCGGTCAGTTCCGGTAAAGTGACATGCACAATAATCGATGCATCCTGCATTTTCAGAAATGGTGAAAACCGCGCCAAGCCTTTCTCGGATTGGCTTAGGCTTATGGTGTCTCCGGACTGTTTCACATCCAAACGCTTCAATCCACGCGACTTGCCTTCGGCCCGCACTTCAAACGCCTTGCCTGCAGAAACTTCGACCTGCAATCCGGCGCTGACATGCAATTCATCAAAGGGGTTCACGTCAAAATTCTTGGTGTCGGCAAAAGCTGCGGTTGTGGACAGGGCAAAGCCCCCTGCCAATAAAATGTGTTTCATCAGAATTCTCCTATGGACAGGCTCTACATATGTTTACTCGATTTACATTCAAGCCTTCCCGACAGATTTCCGCCGCGACCAAGCCTAGATCCGATGCGCGCTTGTGCATCATGGCTGTTGCCCCTTACATAGGTTTGAATGACATCCGGAGGCCTTATGAAAATCGCCAGTTTCAACATCAATGGGATTAAGGCACGCCTTCCTGCGCTTATGGACTGGCTGGACGAGGCCCAACCGGACGTGGCGATCTTGCAAGAGATAAAGTCGATTGACGAGAACTTCCCCCGCGAAGCCTTTGAAGACAAAGGGTATAACGTCGAAACGCATGGGCAGAAAAGCTTCAACGGCGTGGCCCTTCTGTCCAAGCTGCCGCTTGAGGATGTGACGCGCGGATTGCCGGGCGACGACGAGGACGAACAAGCCCGTTATATCGAGGCCACCGTGGTGGGCGATCACGCCGTGCGCATCTGCGGATTGTATCTGCCCAACGGAAACCCGGTTCCGGGGCCAAAATACGATTACAAGCTTGCATGGATGGACCGGCTGCGCGCCCGTGCTGAGGGACTTCTGGCTGAAGAAATGCCCTTCCTAATGGCAGGGGATTACAACATTATCCCACAACCCGAAGACGCGGCACGTCCGCAGGATTGGATGGAAGACGCGCTTTACAGGCCGGAAAGCCGCGAGGCATGGCGCAAGATCCTGAACCTTGGCCTAACCGAAGCCTTCCGCGCCCGCAGCCCCGCGTCTGAACAATACACGTTTTGGGATTTCCAACGCGGCTCATGGCAGCGCAATGATGGCATCCGCATCGACCACTTCCTTTTGTCGCCAGAATGCGCGGACATGCTGGAAGACTGCCAGATCGACAAAGAGGTGCGCGGGCGCGAGAAGCCCTCGGATCACGTTCCCATTTGGATTAAACTTGCCGCGTAAAGGGCTGTCATGACGCGTAAAATCATTATTGATACCGATCCCGGGCAGGACGACGCCGTCGCAATCCTGTTGGCACTGGCCAGCCCTGAAGACGTCGATATTTTGGGCATCACCGCGGTGGCGGGAAACGTACCATTGTCTTTGACCGCGAAGAACGCTCGCATCGTGTGTGAACTGGCCGGAAAACCTGACACCAAAGTTTTTGCAGGCTGCGATCGCCCTCTGCGGCGCGATCTGGTTACGGCCGAGTATGTGCACGGCAAAACTGGGCTGGATGGGCCCGACCTGCCCGACCCAAAAATGCCACTTCAAGATCAGCACGCCGTGGACTTCATCATCGACACCCTGCGCACTGAGGCCCCCGGCACAGTCACGCTGTGCCTGTTGGGTCCGCTGACAAATATCGCCACCGCGTTCGAGCGTGCCCCGGATATCGTAAACCGCGTGCAGGAAATCATCCTGATGGGCGGCGCCTATTTCGAGGTAGGAAATGTCACCCCAACGGCAGAGTTCAACATCTACGTAGACCCCCAGGCCGCAGACATCGTTTTTCAATCCGGTGTGCCCCTTGTGGTAATGCCGCTGGATGTGACCCACAAAGCGCTGGTCACCAAAGCGCGCAATGACGCCTTTCGCGCCCTTCCCGGTGATGTAGGCCACGCGGTGGCCGAGATGACGGATTTCTTCGAACGGTTCGACATCCACAAATACGGCTCGGAAGGTGCGCCGTTGCACGATCCGACCGTGATTGCCTATCTGATCCAACCCGATCTGTTTTCAGGTCGGCATGTGAACGTCCAGATCGAAACCGGATCAGAGCTGACAATGGGCATGACGGTTGCGGACTGGTGGGGCGTCACGGATGCCCAACCCAATGCCCTATTCATTGGCGATCTTGATGCTGATGGCTTTTTTGACCTTCTCACCAAAAGGATCGCCCGCCTATGAGCAGCCTTCGCCTTGCAACACCAGAAGATCTGGATCGGCTTATGCCGCTTGTGGCGGGATTTCACGCCGAAGAAGGGATCGAACAGGATGACGACACTCGTCGCGGCGCCCTGATGCCTTTGCTTGAAGGGTCGCCACATGGGGCCATCTGGATGATCGGGCCACGTGTTGCCCCGGTGGGATACGTGGCGGTCAGCTTCGGCTGGTCGATCGAGTTCGGCGGCATCGACGTGTTTCTGGACGAGCTTTATGTGCGCGAGAAAGTGCGCGGTCGCGGCATGGGGTCCGAAGCGCTGGCCGCTTTGGTCCGCGCCCTGTCAGATCAGGGAATTAAAGCCATGCATCTTGAGGTCGACAACGACAATGAACGCGCGCGTGCGCTTTATGAACGCATGGGCTTTCGGTCGCGCAATCGCTATCATTTGATGACGCATAAGTTTTGACCTTCGCCACACGGCACTTTCGACATGGACCTGAAAATCGCAACCTACAATATGCGCAAAGCGATTGGGCTTGACCGCAGACGCGATCCCCATCGCATTTTGCATGTCCTGAACGACCTGCATGCAGATGTGATTGTCTTGCAAGAGGCTGACCGGCGTTTGGGTCAACGCCCAACCGCGCTGCCTTATAAGATGATCGACAGTGAAACGGATTTCACACCCGTTCCCTTTGCATCCAACGGGCTTTCTTTGGGAAGCCATGGAAATGCAATTCTGGTGCGCAAAGGCCTGACGTTCCACGATGTACGCACGCTTGAACTGCCCGGATTGGAACCACGCGGCGCCGTCTCGGTTGGGATCGGCGGGAAGGTGCAGGTGATCGGCACGCATTTGGGGTTGCTACGGCCGTATCGACACCAGCAGATGCGCGCGCTGGCGGGTCACTTCGATCATATCGACTTGCCAACCATTATCCTTGGAGATTTCAACGAATGGTCCCCCCGCCGTGGTTTTGAACCACTGGAAGTGCATTTCGACATCCACACACCGGGGCGGTCCTATCATGCCTCTCGGCCCGTGGCGGCATTGGATCGCGTTGCGACGTCCAAAGGGGTAGAGCTGCGCGACGCGGGCGTCGATCAGTCCAAGCTTGCACGTATCGCGTCCGACCATCTGCCCGTCTGGGCCAAGCTGCGTGTCCCGGACTGAGTAAATCGGTCGCAATTTCCAAGGTTTGTCACACGCGATGTGCATGTTATGAGGCACATCAACGTGACGCGAATTCATACGGGATCAAAAATGACTTTTCTGCAAATTGCTTCGCTATTGATTGTTCTTGCTGGCCTTTTTGGGGCCATCAACTACTTATTTTTGAAACTGCCATCGTCCATCGGCATTTTGGTTGTGTCGCTTGCGGCCTCGATTGCGATCTTGGTGCTGGATCTGGTTGCGCCCGGTTTGGGGGTCGCGGATCAGGTGCGCACGCAAGTAACCAGCATCGACTTCTCGGACGCGCTGCTTGAGGGCATGCTGGGTCTGTTGCTGTTTGCAGGCGCGCTGCACGTCAAGATCTCGGACCTGCGGGAACAGTGGCGATTGGTGTTTTTGATGGCCACAATGGGCGTGGCCCTTTCCACTGTGGTGGTTGGTGTTGGGTTCAGCTGGATCACCGGCATGCCGATCTTGATCGCGCTTGTCTTTGGCGCGTTGATCACACCGACCGACCCGGTTGCCGTTCTGGGCGTCCTGCGCGAGGCCAACCTGCAGAAAACACTCGAAACCAAGATCGCAGGCGAAAGCCTGTTCAACGATGGTGTGGGTTATGTGGTCTTTCTTGTGTTGGTCGGACTGGCCTTTCCACATCATGGGGGTCATGGCGGCGGGCACGAGGAAAGTGCCGCCATGGGTGCCGTCATGCTGTTCCTACAAGAAGCCGTGGGAGGCGCCGTTCTGGGTGTCGCACTTGGCTGGCTGACCTTCCGCATTATGCGTCGGATCGACGACTACTCGCTTGAAGTGCTTTTGACCTTGGGGCTGGCCTTTGGTGGCTATGAACTGGCGGTGGCATTGCACTTCTCGGCCCCTATCATGGCAGTCTGTGCCGGTCTTTTGATCGGCGACGTGGGCGCAAAACATGGGATGAGCGAAGAGACCCGCAACTATGTTGACGCGTTCTGGAAACTGATCGACGAGATTCTGAACGCTGTTCTGTTCCTGATGATCGGGTTCGAGGTCTTCGCAGTTGCCTTCACCATGGACGCGGTGATGGCCGGCACATTCGCAATTGCCTTGGCCTTGGTCGCACGCCTGACAGCAGTGGCGGTGCCGGTGATGTTGCTCAAACCCTTCCGCAGCTTCTCGAAAGGGGTAATCCCGATCATGACCTGGGGTGGCTTGAAAGGCGGGATTTCGGTTGCGCTGGCCCTGTCCCTGCCCGACAGTGAATGGAAACCGCTGATCCTGACCGCAACCTATATCGTCGTGATCTTCTCGATCATCGTTCAAGGATTGACAGTTGCCCCAATAGCAACGCGGATCGGCCGCGAACCGGAGCTAATGTGATGCGAGATTATGCCGTCTATGATGTGTTCACAGAAACGCCATTTGGCGGCAATCAGCTGGCTGTAATTCCGGATGGCACAGGTCTTTCGGACACCCAGATGCAAACGATCGCGCGGGAGTTCAACTTCTCGGAAACGACCTTTGTGTTGCCCCCGGAAGATCCTAAACACACTGCGCGCATTCGTATCTTCACACCAAATCGGGAATTGCCCTTTGCGGGGCACCCGACCATCGGCACGGCGGTTATGCTGGCTGAAATGGGCCATGGCCCGGACATGGTGCTTGAGCTGGGCGTCGGCCCCCTGCCCGCAAATGCTGCGGCTGGGCAAGCCAGTTTCGTGACCGAGGTGCCGTTGGAGCGCAAAGGTAAGCCGGCAGCTGACCTTGTGGCCCGCGCCATTGGATGCTCGGCGCAACAGATCGTCGGTCAGCCGGAAATCGCGTCACTGGGCGGAGATTTTGTCTATGCCCAGCTGGATAGCCGTGACACGCTGGCGGCCCTAAGTCCAAACACAGACGCCATGCGCGAAGGAACCAAACAGTTCCCCGGCAATCACGACTTTGCGGTGTATGCCTGGGTGGAAGATGACGACGGTGCGCTTCACGCCCGCATGTTTGCACCGCTCGACGGCATACCCGAAGATCCCGCCACAGGGTCAGCTGCGGCCCCGCTGGCTGCACTTTTATGCGAAACCCGCGGCGCACCTCAGACCCTGACCATTTATCAGGGCTACGATATGGGGCGTCCATCGCAAATCGAGTTGCAGGCGGAACCGGGAAAAGTCACCGTGGCCGGATCGGCCGTTCGCATGATGTCTGGTCAGCTTATTCGCTAGGCTCTTCGCCCATCGCAGCTTCAAGCAACAGACGGGCTGATGGTTCAAAACTGGGTGCAAACGCGTAACGTGAGAAAGCATCGCGGATATCGTCAGGTAAGCCTGCGGGATCACGTTGGGAAGACAGATCAAACTGCGCCGCCCCTTGCAAGGCCATCATGATCGCATGTGCCAGCGCTTCAATCCGATCCGGCGCAACACCTGTGACCTGTGCCAAATGCGCGCCCCATTCCGCACTCAGAGCCATCATTTGTCTTTTGGCCGCGAACAAAGGCTCATCCGCCACGTTCGATTCAATCACGGCAACCAGACGCGCAAACATCGGCAAGAACAGCGGCGTTGTTTGCGCCTGTTCCGTAATGCCCTTCGCGATTTGTGCCGCGTTGCTACCTGGATGAACCTCGGCTTTGAAACGGATCACAACTCGTTCCATGGCTTGCACGAACAACAGCAAGAACAGCTCTTCTTTCGTCCGCACATACAGATATAGCGTACCCTTCGCCAATCCGACCTGTTTGGCCAAAGCGCTCATCGTCACGCGATCAAAACCGATCTCGTCGATCATGACACGCGCAGCTGCAAGAATTGCGGCCTGACGTTCGGCCTTCTGCTCTTCAGATCGCGCGCGTTTGATGTTTTGGTCAGCTGTCACGTATTGTCGCCTTGTCACCCCAGACTTGCCCGCCAAACAGATGACGACCCCACCTATTTCTAGTGCAAACTCTGTTGAATGTAATCCCCGGCGACGGATTTAACGTAACCCCTTTGCCTGCCCATCTTTTCGCGGCATAAGAGGCAAAACACAAAGGACCTAGGATCAGATGTCAGACGCATCCATCTTAAAACGCTGTGAAGACATGGGGCTGCGCATGACCGAGCAGCGCCGTGTGATTGCGCGCGTGCTGGAAGATGCCCACCATGACCATCCCGACGTCGAAGGCCTGCACGCGCGTGCTGCCGCAGTGGACAACCGCATTTCGCTGGCGACCGTCTATCGCACCGTGAAGCTGTTCGAAGAGGCCGGAATTCTGGTCAAGAATGAATTCGGTGACGGACGCGCGCGTTACGAAAGTGCGGACCGCGATCATCACGACCACCTGATTGACCTGTCGACGGGTGAGGTGATCGAGTTTCTGGACCCCGAGATCGAGGCGCTTCAGGAAAAGATCGCAGCCAAACTGGGCTTTGAATTGAAGGGCCACCGACTGGAGTTGTATGGCGTCCGCAAGAAGCCCTGATCGACCTCATCACATTTCGTGATTCCATCTATCCAAAAATCTGTCTTGTCGCGCATCCTTTTATCGGGTTCTGTCGCCTGACGCGTGAATGGGACCTTCAATGCAAAATGTTCGTGGCATCATCTTAGTGATCTTCTCGATGGCGGCTTTCGCCGGGGAAGACGTGTTTATCAAATCGATGTCGCGCGGCATTCCGGTGTCCGAGGTGCTGCTTTTTCTGGGGGCGGGCGGGATGATTGCCTTTGCCATCATGACCTATATGCAGCGCGGAACGCTTGCGCCGTTGGTTCACCGTGACATGCGATCACCCATCATGTTGTGGCGCAATGCCTCTGAAGCCGTGTCGGCCATGTTCTTCATCACAGCCCTGTCGCTTGTCCCGCTGTCGACCGTTGCTGCGGTGTTTCAAGCCACCCCGCTTGCGATCACCGCAGGCGCTGCGCTGTTTCTGGGCGAACAGGTGGGTTGGCGTCGTTGGAGCGCGATTACCATTGGCTTCATCGGCGTGTTGATCATCATTCGCCCCGGGGGTGAGAGCTTTCAGATGGTTGCTCTTTTACCCATTGCGGCGGTCTTTGGCATCGCTTTGCGTGATCTTCTGACCCGCCAGATGGACACATCCATCCCGTCGCTTAGCGTGGCATTCTATGGCTTTGCATCTGTCATTCCCGCCGGTTTGATCCTCGCCCCGATCAATGACCCCTTCGTGATGCCCGCTGGCATTGAATGGGCTTATATCCTTGGCGCGGTGGTCTGTGGCGTGTCGGGCTATTACGCCATCGTGCAAGCGATGCGAATTGCCGAGACGTCCATCATCATGCCTTTTCGCTACATGCGGCTGATCTTTTCGATGATCCTTGGCATGCTGATCTTTGCCGAACGACCCGACCAGTGGACCTATTTTGGCGCCGCCATCATCATTGGCACCGGAATCTACATGTTCTTACGCGAACAGAAGTCCCGCGCGCGCTAACATTCCCCTGCCCTGTTGTCGTGACGCGCTCAACGCGCTAAAGAGCCTCAACTGAAGTTTTCTTCTTATTGGGAGCGCTAACATGAGCACCATCGTCGATATTTTCGCCCGCGAGATTCTGGACAGCCGGGGCAACCCCACCGTTGAGGTGGACGTGGTTTTGGAAGACGGCACGCTGGGACGCGCTGCTGTGCCCTCGGGTGCATCGACAGGCGCGCATGAAGCCGTAGAGAAACGTGACGGCGACAAAGCGCGTTATCTTGGCAAAGGCGTGTTGGCCGCTGTCGAAGCGGTGAATGGTGAGATCGCCGACATGCTGGTTGGGTTTGACGCGACCGAGCAAGAAGCCATCGACGCCGCCATGTGCGAACTGGACGGAACGCCGAACAAAGCCCGCCTGGGTGCAAACGCCATTCTGGGCGTGTCGCTGGCTGTGGCAAAAGCGGCTGCTGATGCCTCGGCCCTGCCGCTTTACCGATATGTTGGTGGTGCGTCGGCCCGCGTTTTGCCCGTTCCCATGATGAACATCATCAATGGCGGCGAACATGCTGACAACCCGATCGACATTCAGGAATTCATGATCATGCCGGTCGCTGCGGAAAACATCCGCGATGCTGTGCGCATGGGTGCCGAGGTGTTCCACACGCTGAAGAAAGAGCTGGCAGCCGCTGGCCTGTCGACCGGCATCGGCGACGAAGGTGGCTTTGCCCCCAACATCGGCTCGACCCGCGAAGCACTCGATTTCATCATGAACTCGATCAAGAAAGCCGGATACAAACCGGGTGAAGATATCTATCTGGCCCTCGATTGTGCCGCGACTGAATACTACAAGGACGGCAAATACGTTCTGGCGGGTGAAGGCAAGTCGCTGTCGTCAGAAGAGAACGCCGCCTATTTGGCCGCGCTTTGTGATGACTACCCGATCATCTCGATCGAAGACGGCATGGACGAAGACGACTGGGACGGCTGGGTCGCTCTGACCAAAGCCATCGGTGATAAGGTGCAGCTGGTTGGCGACGACCTGTTTGTGACCAACCCCGAGCGTCTGGCCGAAGGCATCGCCAAGGGTGCTGCGAACTCGATGCTGGTGAAAGTGAACCAAATCGGCACGTTGTCTGAGACCTTGAAGGCCGTAGACATGGCCCACCGTGCCCGCATGACCAACGTGATGTCGCACCGTTCAGGCGAGACCGAGGACGCAACCATCGCGGACCTTGCTGTCGCCACCAACTGTGGCCAGATCAAAACCGGCTCGCTTGCACGGTCTGATCGGTTGGCGAAATACAACCAGCTGATCCGCATCGAAGAAAGCCTTGGCGCGACGGCAGAGTATGCTGGACGCAGCATTCTGAAGTAACGGAAAACATGTTAGGCTTCCCGAAAAGGAGCCCGACATGCTGGAAATCACAGACCCGAAAACGCCGGACCAGCTTGATGCGGTTCGGCGTCTTTGTTGGGAATACCTTGAGTTCCTGCGGGCACTCAGCCCGTTTGACGCAAAAATCGTTTATAGCGTCTATCCTGCTGAAAAATATCAGCGCATCGTCGACAATCTTGAACATGAACATGCTGCTCCGGCGGGCGCAATTCGGCTTGCATGGAAAGGCGCACAGCCTGTTGGATGCGGGATGTATCACGCCCTCGCCCCCGGCACGGCCGAGATCAAACGCGTCTATGTGACGGACAGCGCGCGCGGCACAGGTGCCGGTTACGCATTGATGGAATCTTTGATCAATCAGGCCCGCAACACGGGATACAAGCGTATCCTCATGGACACCTCCAAACCGCTTGTGTCCGCACAGAAACTCTACCTGTCCATGGGCTTCAAACCTCGCGGTCCTTATCAAGACGTGCCCGATATCGCAGACGGGCAATTGCTTTTCTTTGAAATGGATCTTTAGAAATCGAAGGGTCTGCGCCACCAGTCATCGGATGACATCTTCGTCATCCCTGTTGCCCTACCCTGCCCAGCGCCTAAACTCCGCTCATGTCATTTATCGCGCAATACCAAGTTCACCTCATGCTCATGCTTTTCGCCATTGGGGCCTTCGGCACATTGTTTTTGTTTCGCAAACCGCCCGGCCACAAAATGTGGAAATTGGCTGACCTGATCTGGGTGCTGTTGGGTGGGATTGGTGCTTTGGTGGCGATAATCGCCGGGCTTTACACGTCTGATAGCTCGCGGTTGGACCGGCAAATTGACGTGGCTTATACGGTCACGCGTGCCTTTGACGGGGACGCGGCACGGTTCCGGTTGCGCTATTGCGAAGGGGCTTCGGACCCACATCTGCTGACGCTGTGCGAGAAGATCGAGTTTCTGTCCGCCTCGACCGCCAAGAATTCCGAACTGCCCCTGTTCATCGAGGTTACCCAATCCGTCGCGCCATTGGCCGGGTTAAGTTTTCTATTTGGCGAGCATCAAACAAACCGTGCCGCCGAGATGCAAAGCATCGTCGATCATGTTGACGCCTTTTCAATCGACCGGTTCCTTGTGTTTGCGGCACAAGATGAGAAAACCAAACAAGCCGCCTCTGCTCTGGCGCTATCACGCCCCGAGGTGACCGGTGACTTCAACGTTTTGGCCCAAAGCTATGACGTGCTTGTCAAAGAAGTCGGAGTATTGAAAGCCGAATGGGAATACTTGCAGCAGCATGCTAGCATCCTGATTTGGCAAGTGATCGCCCTTTGCATGGTCAGCTTTGCCGCCCCGTTTCGGCTGGGCAAATCCCTTGTAGAACTCAAAGCAAGCCTGAGTAAATCATGAGCGCCCTATGACTCCAGACCAGATCATCACCCACCTAAATCTGACACCACATCCAGAAGGTGGGCATTATTGCCAGACTTGGGTGGATCAAGACAGTGATGGACGGCCCACGGGCACCTGCATCTATTTTCTGTTGAAAGAGGGGGAAAGCAGCCACTGGCACAGGGTCGATGCGACCGAAGATCTGGCTTTATCATTCCGGTGCTCCGCTGATCCTATCCATGGCAGAAAGCGATCAGGGGCCTGCAGTGGATCATCACCTTGGACCCGACTTAGCGAAAGGTCAGGCCCCGCAGATCATTGTCCCAAAAGGCCATTGGCAGGCAGCGCGTTCAACCGGAGCCTACACTCTGGTCAGTTGCACGGTTTCGCCGGGCTTCCAATTCGAAGGGTTCACGCTCGCGCCAAAGGGTTTCGACATCCCCCGCCGCTGAAATCAGGTTCCACCCAGAAGCACCGTGGAAACAGGCACCAATGCAACCGAATTCGCGCGATTGCCAAGGTTCCATTCTATAAGCGCGGCCAGTGTTTCGGGCACAGCGCGTCCCATCAAGATTACACCATCTCCCACGCTCGCTTTGAAGGCGGCATTGTCCAGAAAGCGCCGGATCACCTTGCCGTCTTGTCCGTTGCCATCAAGATCACGGAAGACCAGACCAGATGGAACACCAGTTTTCAAAGCGTTCTTATGACCGGTATTCAAACCTTCAGGACGCGTAACCAGTCCATGCCCCGATACAACCAGTATTTCGGCAATCTGGCGCGACAAAGGTGCGTTGGTTTGAAACCCGCTTTCAGGTGACATAAAGACAGCGGCCCCCTTGTTCAGGTTCGGTTGCTGCACTTGGAAATTCACTTCGGCATCAGCAGGAGTTGATTCGGGTGGCAGATCCGCTTCAATCAAAAGCTCTGCTCCTGCATCGCGGTAAAATGCGATTGCGTCATCCAGATCGGGTGCATTGACGTTAACAACGACACTGATCGCGAAGGGCAGGTTGTCTATCCCCTGCAACTGCATGCGCGCTTCCCCCATATCCTTCAGGACAATCGCCATCAGCGGGCGCCCATCTGTCGCAGGATGGGGCACGGCGTTGCGTTCAATCGCCAACGGAGAATTCGATAGATCACTTTGCGCCAGACCGGGAACGGGTTCAGGGCTGGTGTCTTCTTCTGGGTCGTCTAGCGTTGCATCATCAGGGACTGCGCCTTCACCACCAATGCTGGGAAGGCGGTCTGTGGTCACGCCTGTTGCACGATCATCAATCGGCGTAACGGCTGTTCCAAATCCACCTTGTTCACTTTGAGATACCTCTGGCGCGTTCTCGTCAGGAGCGGCTTCTGGCTCCGCGCCAACCTCTGGCGCCACTGGTTGGGGTGTTGTCGCGGGCTCTTCCGTGCCACCATCGTCATCAGTGCTCATTGGGGCCGTTTGCTCGGAATCCGATGGCTGTTCGTTAGGAGTGGCCTCTTCCGTCGCCGGTGCTTCGTCAACAGGATCTGTCGACGGCGCAGCTTCGGACTCATCAATGGTTTCTTCTACCGGCGGCGTATCCGCTGCGGGCTCGGTGGTGTCAGATAGTGTCTCGACCGGAACCTCGTTCATGGATGCCGATTTGATTGGCGGCAGCATGGGTGACACAATGGCCAAACCCAGAACTGATACAGCTCCGCCCATAATTACACCTGCAAGGAAGCCTTTTGCCATGGCTGTTACCCCCAAATACTCGATTGATCCCGCGCCGCACTTGACCCTTGGCGCTTGCCTGGACCATGTATAGCCGGACAAGGGCCGTTCGTAACCCCTTCTGATACAACTTTGGCGAAAGGCCGCAAGATGATCCTGTTGATCGATAACTATGACAGCTTCACCTACAACCTCGTCCATTACTTTGGAGAGCTTGGGGCCGATGTGGTTGTGCGCCGCAATGATGCGCTGGATGTGCAAGAGGCGATGGGCATGGGGGCCAACGGCATCGTGTTGTCTCCGGGCCCATGTGACCCTGCGCAGGCAGGCATCTGTCTGCCGCTGACCATGGCGGCTGCAGAAGCAAAGATCCCTCTTTTCGGGGTTTGTCTTGGCCATCAAACCATTGGCGAGGCTTTCGGCGGCGATGTGATCCGCGCGCCCGAAATCGTGCATGGCAAGATGGGAGAGGTCCGCCACGAAGGCAAAGGCGTGTTTGAAGGTCTGCCCTCGCCACTTCAGGCGACGCGTTATCATTCGCTTGTCGTGGACCGCGCCACCCTGCCCGATTGCCTTGAGATCACCGCCGAGCTGGACAACGGCCTGATCATGGGGCTGCGCCATAAAGAGCTTGAGATCGAAGGCGTGCAGTTCCACCCCGAAAGCATTCGGTCGGAACACGGTCACGCGATGCTTGATAACTTCTTGAAGAAAACAAAGGTGCCCGCATGAGCGACGCAATGAAGCCCCTGATCTATGCAGCCACCGAAGGACCCCTTTCGCGTGCGCAGGCTGAGGCGGCATTTGAAGAATTGTTTGAAGGCCGCGCGACGCCTGCACAGATTGGTGCGCTTCTGGCCGCCATGCGCGCCCGTGGTGAAAGTGTTGCTGAATACGCTGCGGCGGCGGCTGTCATGCGCGCGAAATGCGCCAAAGTATCAGCTCCTGTCGGCGCTATGGACATCGTCGGGACCGGCGGTGACGGGATGGGCACGCTGAACATCTCGACCGCGACGGCCTTTGTCGTGGCAGGTGCTGGCGTCACCGTCGCAAAGCACGGTAACCGCAACCTGTCGTCCAAATCCGGCGCTGCGGACGCGCTGACCGAAATGGGTGTGAACGTGATGGTCGGTGCAGATGTCGCCGAACGTGCGATAAATGAAGTCGGGATCGGCTTCATGATGGCCCCGATGCACCATCCGGCGATGAAACATGTCATGCCGGTGCGTCAAGAAATGGGCTGTAAGACGATCTTCAACATCCTTGGCCCGCTCACCAACCCTGCTGGCGCCAAACGCCAGCTGACTGGAGCTTTTGCTGCTGACCTGATCTTCCCGATGGCCGAAACGCTTCAATCCTTGGGTTCTGAAAAGGCGTGGTTGGTTCATGGCGCTGATGGGATGGACGAAATCTCGATCACCGGACCTACCTCTGTCGCGGCATTGGAAGACGGCAAGATCCACGCGCGTGAAATCCACCCCGAGGATGCGGGGCTGCCCGTTCACAAGCTGGCGTCAATCTTGGGTGGCGAACCTGCGGAAAATGCAGTGGCTTTCCGGGCTTTGCTGGCAGGGGAAGCGTCTGCTTATCGCGACGCTGTCCTTCTGAATGCGTCTGCTGCTTTGATTGTCGCCGACAAAGTCAGTGACTTGAAAGCTGGCGTCGAAATGGCGGCCCAAAGCATCGACAGCGGGGCTGCCAAAGCCAAAATCGAAGCGCTGGCTGCGCTGACTTCGGCCGCCTGACTTGCCCCTGCCCCTTCAAGGACTTAAACCCGTCTCATGAGCACCGTTCTAGATAAGATCAAAGCCTACAAACTTGAGCATGTGGCCGCCTGCAAAGCCGACCGCCCAATGTCCGAGGTCGAGGCAGCCGCCCGCGAAGCGTCCCCCACGCGGGGCTTCGCTGCATCGCTGATGAAAGACGCCGAAACAGGCTATGGCTTGATCGCCGAGGTGAAGAAAGCCAGTCCGTCAAAGGGTCTGATCCGCGAGGATTTCAACCCACCCGAATTGGCCAAAGCCTATGAGGCGGGTGGCGCTTCCTGCCTGTCTGTGCTGACTGACACGCCGTCGTTCCAAGGGGCGGACGAGTTTCTTGTGGCCGCACGTTCGGCGGTATCCCTGCCAGCGCTCCGCAAGGATTTCATGTATGACACCTATCAGGTCGCCGAGGCGCGCGCGCTGGGGGCTGACTGCATCCTAATCATCATGGCGTCTGTTGAGGATGCACAGGCGCAAGAGCTTGAAGATGCAGCCTTTTCATGGGGCATGGATGTTCTGGTCGAAGTGCATGATGAAGAAGAGCTCGAACGCGCGACGATCTTGAAATCACCGCTTCTGGGCGTGAACAACCGCAATCTGAAGACGTTCGAAACCTCGCTCGACACAACGCGACGCCTGTCAAAATTGGCAGGGGCCGAACGCCATCTGGTGTGCGAAAGCGGGCTTTTCACGCCGCAGGATTTGGCTGACATGGCCGCCCATGGCGCACGGTCCTTCCTGATCGGGGAAAGCCTTATGCGGCAGAACGATGTCGAGGCTGCAACCCGCGCAATCCTTGCCGGTCCGGTGCCAGCATGAGCGACAAAAGCCCCCTCACCCATTTCGACGCGGACGGTCAGGCCCATATGGTCGACGTGTCCGACAAAGCCGTGACCGATCGCGTCGCCTTGGCCGAGGGTTTTGTCAAAATGACGCCCGAGACACTTGCGTTGGTGACCTCTGGTTCCGCCAAAAAAGGTGACGTTCTGGGGGTCGCGCGATTGGCCGGAATCATGGGGGCCAAGAAGACGTCCGATTTGATCCCGCTGTGCCACCCGCTGCCAATCACCAAGGTTGCGCTGGTGCTTGAACCCCAGCCCGATCTGCCCGGCGTGCGCATCACAGCCACGGTCAAAACCGGCGGCCAAACAGGCGTTGAGATGGAAGCCCTGACCGCTGTCTCTGTGGCCTGTCTGACCGTCTATGACATGCTCAAAGCCGCTGAAAAGGGTATGGAGATCACAGGCATTCGCCTTCTGCGCAAAGAAGGCGGGAAGTCGGGAACATACACGGTAGATTCTGGGGCAAGCTGATGATCACGGTGAACGAGGCGCTGGACGCAATCTTTGATTTGGTCACGCCTTGTGGAACGGAAGACGTGCCGCTGGTCGAGGCCGCCGGCCGCACCCTTGCCACCGCTGTCACCGCGACCCGTCTGCAACCACCCTTCGCGGCATCAGCTATGGATGGCTACGCGCTGAATGGCGTCGAAGCCGACCCCGAAGCGATGTTCCGCGTGATTGGAGAAAGCGCTGCCGGGCATGGGTTTGACGGTCGTGTAGGTCCCGGTGAATGCGTGCGAATTTTTACAGGTGCGCCCCTGCCTGACGGCAGCAATCGCGTTATTATTCAAGAAGATGTTGACCGCAAAGGCGACCTGATCACGCTGGCCCGTAAGTTGGACAAAGGACCACATGTGCGCCCTGCTGGTGCAGATTTCGCGCCCGGCGACACGATCCCTGCCCCACGCGTTTTGACCCCAGCCGACCTTGCACTTGCCGCCGCCATGAACGTGCCCACGCTGACTGTAGCACGCAAACCCATTGTTGCTCTGCTGGCCACGGGGGATGAACTGGTGATGCCCGGCGAAGAGCCCGGCCCAGACCAGATCATCGCCTCCAACGCCTTCGGTCTGAAAGCACTGGTCGAAGCAAATGGCGGTCACGCCCGCATGTTGCCCATCGCACGCGATAACAAAGACAGTTTGCGCACGGCATTGGAACTGGCCGCCGATGCCGACCTTATTGTCACGATCGGTGGGGCATCCGTCGGTGATCATGACATCGTTGGCGATGTTGCTGCCGAAATGGGCATGGATCAGAGCTTTTACAAAGTCCTGATGCGCCCCGGAAAACCGCTGATGGCAGGACGCATGGGCAACGCCACTATGATCGGTCTGCCCGGAAACCCCGTGTCCTCGATGGTGTGTGGTCATGTTTTCCTTGTCCCGGCCCTTCGTGCGATGTTGGGTCTTGGCGAAGCGGCGGCCCCGCGTCGTCAGGCGCGACTGAAGGATGATATTGCCGAAAATGGCCCACGCGAGCACTACATGCGCGCGCGCGTAGATGGCGATCAGATCACCATCTTCAACAGCCAGGACAGTGCTCTTCTTAGTGTTCTGGCTCAGGCCAATGCATTGGCCGTGCGACCACGTTCCGACCCTGCACGTTCCAGCGGTGATGTAATCGAATATCTATCGATTTAGTTAAACAGGCGGTCCAGACTTTCTGCTGCCATGTTGACACAAATCGAGAACATGGGTAGAACATCACTTGAACGCCCCGCAACGAGGGCCAAGGGCTGAACCATGAATATTGGGTGATTTTTCGTCGCCTGACAGGGTTCTCTGCCCATGAACGAGGACGGAGGAACGCATATGCTGACCCGAAAGCAGTTGGAACTTCTGGAATTCATCCACAGACGGATGCAGAAGGACGGGGTATCGCCCTCGTTTGACGAAATGAAAGAAGCGCTTGATCTGCGCTCGAAGTCGGGCATTCACCGACTGATTACGGCTTTGGAAGAACGCGGCTTTATTCGCCGACTTGCCCATCGCGCCCGTGCCATCGAAATCGTGAAACTGCCCGAAACCATGGAAAACTCCGGCCGTGCGGGGTTTGAGCCGCGCGTTGTTGAAGGTGGACGCCCCGAAAGCACGCCGGGCAGCGCCCTGCCATTGGACGCGCTAAGCGTAAACGAACTGCCGCTTCTGGGTCGCATCGCCGCTGGTGAGCCGATCGAAGCAATCACCGATGGCGCACAGCATGTGTCTGTTCCCGGTGCGATGCTTGGTGCAGGTGGCCGCCACTATGCCCTTGAAGTCAAAGGGGATTCGATGATCGATGCCGGAATCAACAATGGCGACGTCGTGGTGATCCGCGAAACTGGCCACGCTGACAATGGTGATATCGTTGTAGCTCAGGTTGATGGGTACGAGGCGACGTTGAAGCGCTTCCGTAAGAACGGCGATATGATCGCGCTTGAAGCTGCCAACCCAGCCTATGAAACCCGCCTTCTGCCCGAAGGTCAGGTTAAGGTTCAAGGCAAGCTGGTTGGACTGATCCGGACTTACTGATCCCAGCCCTGCGTTGACGCAAAAGAAAAGCCCGGTCAGTGCCGGGCTTTTTGCTTGAATATTGGCTGCCTGGATCAGCTGAGTTTGGACAGTTTGGCTTGAAGATCGCTCAACTGCTTTTTGATCTTTTCCAATTCGTCATTGTCCGCGGCTTCTTTGGGCTTCTCGCTGGTGTCATCTTCTTGCGAAGGTCCAGATGAGCCGGGCATGCCCCCCATCATCGCCTTCATGAAGGCTTCCTGTTGGGCTTGCATGGCCTCAAACCCCGGCATGTTCGCCATGGGATTTCCCATAGTACCCAGGTTTTCCATCATCTTGGACTGGCCATCGCGCAGCATTTCGAAGCTGGCTGCCAGAAACTGCGGAACAACGCTTTGCGCCTGACTTGTGTAAGACCGGACAAGATCTGTCAGCACGTCCACAGGCAAAACGCTTTCACCACGGCTTTCGTGTTCGGCGATGATTTGCAGCAGATACTGGCGTGTTAGGTCATCACCTGACTTCAGATCAATGATCTGCACCTCTCGGCCATCGCGGATGAAACCAGCGATATCATCCAATGTGACATAATCGGACGTTTCGGTGTTGTAGAGCCGACGGCTTGCATAGCGCTTGATCAGCAGAGCGTCCTGAGACTTGTTCATAATACCTCCCCGCAGAAATTTCCCTTTCTGCACTGCAAAAGCCTAACAGCGCGGTCCGCAAAGGCAAGACTTTTGCTCAAATTCCTTGCAGGGGTAGAAAACAAAAAAGGACGAGCCATTGGCTCGTCCTTCAGGAAGGTGCCGGCAGGGAGGAGTGCCCGGCAGGAATTCCAGTGCTTATTTAGCGGTTGCTTTTTTGGCAGCCTTCGAAACTTCGTCCGAGGCTTTCTTAACAGCAGCCTGAGCTTCTTCGCCCATCTCTTGGCCAGCAGCCATCATCAGCTCAACGGTTTCAGCTTGAACTTTTTTGGCAACTTCAGCGAAAGCAGCCATGTTCTCAGCAGCCAGCTCAGCTTGAGCCGAAGCGAAGTCGGTCATTGCTTTGGTGTAGTCTGCGGCGTCTTCTTTAGCAGCAGAAACATCGCCCATTTTGGCCAAAGTTTCTTTGGTCCATTTGGTCGAGATTTCAGCCGATTTGTCTGCAGCCTGCAGAGCAACTTTGGTCATTTTCTCGCCCATAGCAGCCTGATTTTTGAAGGCGTCTTGAGCAACAGACATGTCCAGCGGGAAGTTGGCCATCATGTCCTGGAACATTTTTGTGTAATCTTGAGTCTTGGTCATTTTAAGCTCCTAGAGTAACGGGGGCGCCGGGAGAAAGCGCCGTTTTGTTTCTGAACTCAATATGAATGCTGCAGCGCAGCAAATCAAGCTTTTTCTGCACTGCAGCATGTAACACTTTTAAGTTGTTACTTTCCAAGCTTTTATGACGGACTAATCCTTGGGCACGGCCTTAACATATGTGCCCGGCGCGGGCGCCAGCGACGGATGGGACGAATCGCCCGGTTCGCGTGCATCCACCTTTTTCCCAGACTTTTTGGCCAACCATTTGTCCCAACGTCCCCACCATGATCCCTCATGGAAGCTGGCGTTCTTCTGCCAATCCTCAGGCGCTTCCGGCCAATCTTCGTTGGTGTAGTGCCCATACTTCTTCTTTGAAGGTGGGTTCACAATCCCGGCGATATGACCGCTTTCGGATAGGATAAATGTTTTATCCTTCCCCGACATTTGGCGCATTCCTTGATAAGATGACTTCCAAGCAGCGATGTGATCCGTTTCGCAGGCAATGGCGCAGATCGGCGTTTCCACATCCGATAATGACAGTGTTTCGCCCAACAGATCATAGCCGCCGTCTGCGAGTTCGTTCCCTACGCAGAGACCACGCAGATACTCGACCGTCATCTTGGCCGGTAGATTGGTGCTGTCGCCATTCCAATACAAAAGATCAAACGCTGGCGGGGTTTTCCCCAGCATGTAGCTGTTGATCGCGGGGCCATAGATCAGGTCGTTGGGGCGCAGATACGAAAAGGTGCGCGACATGAAGAAACTGTCCAGATACCCGCGCTCCATAACCTCTTCTTCGATGCCTCTAACGAAATCATCATCAAGAAAGACGCCGACCTCCCCTTGATCCGAGAAGTCGGTCAGCGTGGTAAAGAACGTCGCTGAGTTTATTGATTTATCACCGCGCTTTTTCATCAAAGCCAGCACTAGGGACAGAGTTGTGCCTGCAATGCAGTACCCAACGACATTCACCTTCTTCTGGTCTGTGATGTCTTTCACTTCACGGATGGCCGCCATGTATCCGTCTTCGACGTAATCGCCCAACCCAACATCGCGATAGGATGTATCAGGGTTAACCCAGCTTACAACAAACAGCGTATAGCCTTGATCGACGATCCACTTGATCAAGCTGTTCTGCTCTTTCAAATCCATGATGTAGAATTTGTTGATCCAGGGCGGGAAGATAATCAGCGGTGTGGCGTGCACCTTGTCAGTTGTCGGCGCGTACTGGATCAGTTCGATCATCCGATTGCGGTAAACGACTTCGCCGGGTGTGGTGGCGATGTTGCCGCCAACTTCAAAGGCGCTTTCATCGACAAGTTTCACCAAAAGCTCGCCTTCATTGGCTTCCAAGTCAGTGACCAGATTTTCCAGCCCATCCACCAATGACTGACCATTGGTTTCAATCGCACGCTCCATGGCATCGGGATTGGTGCCAAGGAAGTTCGTTGGGCTCATCATGTCGATCATTTGCTGAGTGAAGAAATCCATCCGCTTGCGTTCATCGGCATCTAGACCTTCCACGCCGTCCAGCGCCTCGGCCATCGTACCCGAGGTGATTTGATATTGTCGTTTTAGATAATTGAAATACGGGTGCGTTTCCCAAAGGGGGTTCGAGAAACGTCTGTCCTTCGGCGCCGGATCTTCCGGTGCTTTGAACTCGCCAGACATCAGAGCCGCCTGCGCCTCGACGGCGTGCTCCAGCGTTTTTCCCCAGAATGCCGCCTGCTGTTCAATCATCTTGGCTGGGTTTGCCATCATGTCTGACCACATCGAGCTGGCAGCTTTTAGGTAGAAATCCTGCCCCGGACCCTGAAGGCTGGAGCGCACCGGTTTGCGGTTCGCCATGATCTCGCCAAGGCGGGTCGAGAGCGCTTCGATCTTAGCGAGATTCTCTCCCAACTCGGTCATTTCAAGCGTCTGATCGGGCGGTGTTACCTTTTGGTCTGTTGTCATATAACGAATTCCCCCCTATTCTTTTCGCTGTTGCAGCATATTAAAAACCGCATATGTTAAGAACTATGCGAATGCAGAAACAAAAATGCAAAGGCTAAATAGGGGCAGTACATGCGATACATGGCGACCTACGACCTGATGGAGACCATCCGAAACACGAATCAGTGGCTCGGTGCTACGGCTGCAGCAATGGGGTCCTATCCGGCCACGTCGCTGGTCCCGAACCCGTTTTTTCAAATGATGGCAGCATGGGGTGAGGTCGCAGAACGCAGCTTCCACCGCATGATCGTGAAACCCGATTGGGGCATCACCAGCGTTGTTGCCGAAGATGGCCGTGACCATGTTGTTCAGGTTGAAAAACTGGTCGAGCGTCCCTTTGGTGACCTGATCCAGTTTAAAGTTCTTGGACGCCCTGAAAAATCCCGCCGCATCATGCTGGTTGCCCCCATGTCCGGGCACTATGCAACGCTTCTACATTCTACTGTTGCAAGCCTTCTGCCCGATGCGGAAGTGTACGTGACCGACTGGCACAATGCCCGCGACATTCCAGTCAGTGAAGGCAAGTTCGACGTCGAAGACTACACACTCTATCTTGTTGATTTCATGCGGAATCTCGGTCCGGACATCAATGTTGTCGCGGTTTGCCAACCGGCCCCGTTGACGCTTGCCGCCACTGCCTATTTGGCCGAGATTGATCCCGAAGCACAGCCTCAGACTCTGACCCTGATTGGCGGACCGATCAATCCGGACGCCGCGGCCACTGACGTAACAGATTTCGGCCGTCGTGTGACGATGGGCCAGTTGGAAGAAATGGCCATTCAGCGCGTTGGTTTTAAATACGCAGGTGCTGGACGGATGGTTTATCCGGGCCTTCTGCAGTTGGCGGGCTTCATGTCCATGAATTCCGAAACCCATTCAAAAGCATTTGCTGATCAGATCATGCGCGTGGCCAAGGGCGAGGCGTCGGATCACGACAAGCATAATCGCTTTTATGATGAGTATCTGGCCGTGATGGACATGACCGCAGAATTCTACTTGTCGACGGTTGAACGCGTGTTCAAACACGGCGAGATCGCAAAGAATGAATTCATGGTTGATGGGCACAAAGTTGATATCGGCAAGATCACCGATGTAGCAGTGAAAACCGTCGAAGGCACCAAAGACGACATAACCGCACCCGGCCAATGCATCGCAGCATTGGATATGTTGACCGGCCTATCGGATGACAAAAAAGCCAGCCACGTTGAAGAAGGGGCCGGCCACTATGGTATTTTCGCGGGCAAAAGCTGGCGCACCAATATCAGACCGTTGGTTTTGGACTTCATTGACCAAAATGCTGGTCGCCATGCAGCACAAGCCGCAAAGAAAAAGGCTGCCAAGAAGGGCAAGCCGGTCGCATTGAAAAAGGTCGTTGGGTAAAGCTAACAGACAGCCTCAAAACGGAAAACGCGCCAGACGGCGCGTTTTTTTTGTGTCACCGCAACTGTAGTGGCAGATCCATCCAAGCCCTGATGCCGATACTCACATGCTCTGGCATCTCCAGCGTCGGCAAATGCCCCGCATCCGGCAAAACGACAAGCTCTGCATCATGGATCAACTCGGACATTGTTTCATGCCGCTTGGGTGGGGTCAGTGTATCATGCGCCCCACACATCACCATAGTCGGCACTTTCAGACGCTGAAGCGAACGTTGTGCATCTGGTCGACGTTGAAGCGCGCGTGCTTGCCGCACGAAAACCTCAGGCCCCAAATCGTGCGCCATCTGATACACCAAATCCAATATCGCAGCCTTCCCATCAGTCAGGGCAAGACAATCCGCCGGGAATGCCTCGGCCATCGCCTCATCCAACCGTCCCGCGCTTGCTCGCACAATTTGCGGCTCGCGCCACGTGGCTTGCGCCGGAGTGTCAGACAAGGGCGTTGTCGAAATCAATGCCAGCCGGTTCACGCGATCAGGCGCACGGCGCGCCATTTCCATCGCAACAATGCCGCCAAGGCTAAGGCCCGCAAGTGCAAACCGATCTGGTAACTCCTCAAGCAACAACGCCGCCATTTCACGCACGGTTTCACCACGTGTGGGTGCGGCAACAATCACGGTATGATCCCGCGATAGGTCATTGATTTGCGGCCCGAATACGCGTGCATCGCACATCATTCCGGGGATCAGAACCAAGGGTTCTTGCATCACTGTCTCGCTTATATTTTTCTGCCTCATCCCGACAGTGACCCGGCCAGATGAGGCACGCAAGCTATAACCCGCGTGCCCAGTCCAGAATTTTTTCAACCGTGGGGGCCGTGCCATTTGGGCTGACAATGTCACCCGCCAACACATGTTCCATTGGATCTAGTCCAGCTGCAGGCATAACTTCGTACCGGTGCACGATGCCGCCCCAACCACTCGCCACTTTCTCGGTCGCTTTGGCAGAAACCACCTGATCGTTTTTCGAATAGATAAACAATGCGGGGACTGAAACGATCCGATAACCCGAGTTTGCAGCAACTTTGACCATAGCCGCCATCGGCATCAGCGCTGTGGTGGGATAGCTTTCGGTCCAGAACTTTGCTTGTTCGTCATTCAATGGTTCAAAACCACGGGTCGCGCCGGAAACCAATGGCAACCAATGGCGTGCCGCCGGAAAGGTCAGAAGTGGCGCAGCAGCATGGTTGATGCCAAAATTCGGTGAGATGAAGGTGATGCCTTTCACCCCCTGCGCTGCCTGTTCGTCGAACATACCAAGTGCCGCAATCGTTCCACCGGTTGAGGTCGCTATGATCAAGACCTCATCCCCAATAGCGCGCCCGATCGCCATCGCCTCGGAAAAATCAACCATCCAGTCGTTTACAGTCGGACCAGCCATCGCATCAGAGCTGCGACCGTGCCCAGCCAGACGCGTGTTATAGAGATTGGCCCCGAGCTCTTCAGCCACCATTTTCTGCACGGGGCTGATTTCCTGATGAGAGGCCGAAAAGCCGTGGATATAGACAACCGAAAGCGGCGTCTTCTGCCCAGCTTCACCTGCCCAGATTATCTGCTTCTCGGCGCCCACGATCAGATCATCAAACACCGCCTCACGCCGGGTTAGATAGGCGTCAGGGTCGGCCCCAATCGCTGCGTCGTCGAACTGGACTTCAAGATTGACCGGCTCATATGGGCCAATCACAAAAGCAGCCGCGATAACTGCGGCCAAGCCCATGGCTCCTCGCAATAGGTTCTTCATGCTTCACCTCGGGTCAGAACGACCTTCACCATTTTCTGTATCAAGCGCAGACATTCCTCATCCGAGAACCGATGGTCGGCACCTTTCACAAGCGTTAAGCGAATGTCCTCACCTTCTGCATGTTCCAACAGCTTCACAGCCTGAGACGTCGGGACGGCGGTGTCCTCGGTGCCCTGCAGAAAGCGTACAGGCATGTCCAACCGCAGCGCGGTCCGCAATACCATGTGATCACGCCCATCTTCGATCATGCGCTTCGTGATGATATAATCCTCGTCATAATCTGACGGGATCGACAGGAAACCCTCGCGCTCCAGCTCGGCCTTTTGCTCATCCGAAAATCCGGCCCAATATCCGTCTTCTGTGAAATCCGGGGCCGCGGCGATGGTCACCAATCCCATCACGCGATCAGGGCGCGCGCGTGACAAAAGAAGCGACTGCCAGCCCCCCATCGAACTTCCCACGGCCAGAACCGGCCCGTCGATCACGTTATCCACGACCTCAAGCGTGTCTTCATGCCAGTCACCGATGCAGCCTTCCGCAAACTCGCCCGAGCTGGCACCGTGTCCTGAATAGTCGAAACGCACGAAAGCGCGCCCTTGCGACTTGGCCCATGCTTCCAGCGCGACAGCCTTGGTGCCTTCCATGTCTGATTTAAGGCCAGCCAAAAACAGGATCGTCGGTCCAGTATACCCCTCGGCCCCTTCGGTTTTCACATAGGCAATTCGACGCCCTTGCGCCGTATCAAGATACGCGGTCAATCCTCTATCCTTTTTCAGTCGATACTATATGCCAGAACGCGGGAAATTTCGGTGAAACTACGCCCACTTTCCTGCGCCCAGTCGTTAAACGCCGCCTGCACCGCCGCTTTCGCGGCTTTCGAGGTCGGCGCCTTGTCGATCACGCCTTCATGAACCAGCCGGGCCACAACGTCATGTGTCATCATGAACCCGTCACGTCCCATCATCCGCAACGCATAGGCACCTGTGTTTCCGCCCAAGCGGGCTCCGTTGGCTTTTAACCAATCCAGTAGCCCGAAGTAATCTTCTACAGGCCAATCGCCAATCTTCTGTCCGAAGCTGCCAGCTTCCGCGGAAACCGACTGAATGAACACAGCATTCTCCTGAATAGAGCGGATCTTGGGCGCGCTGCGTATCACGCGTTTGTCGGCCAGCAGCTCATCAAACCATTCATCGGACATCATCGCACAGCGACCAATATCGAACCCGTGGAAAGCTTCTTCGATCCCATCCCATTTGTTCACGATCACCTGCCAAGCCAGCCCTGCTTGGAATATTCCCTTCGCAAAACAGGCCAACCATGCACTGTCGTCCATCGCGGCCAATTCGGCGGTGGATTTCGGCTCTGCAATATCGCCCAGCACCACCTCGAACGAGCCTTTGTGTTCGACCGCCATCATCAGAATGTCGTCAAATTTTCGCATCAAAGCCTCCTGCCCGCATCTTGCCCCCAGCCCTCGTGATTGCAAGGGCGATTTTCCCCACGCCACCGTTGACTTCGGGACGTGCGCAGGCCAAAACGCAGCCACACATAACCCGCAACCGGGCGTTCCGTGGGCGCCAAAACGACGAGGAGCTAGGCCAATGAGCCAGATATCCCTTACATTTCCTGACGGCAATTCGCGTGACTATGACGCAGGCGTAACCCCTGCTGAAGTGGCCGCTGGCATTTCCAATTCGCTGGCTAAAAAGGCCATATCCGCCACTGTGGATGGTGACCATTGGGACATGCAGTGGCCGATCAACGCGGACGCTTCCATCGCCATTCACACGATGAAAGATGACGTGCAGGCGCTTGAGCTGATCCGCCATGACTTTGCCCATGTGATGGCCCGCGCAGTGCAAGAGATTTGGCCGGACGTCAAAGTCACCATCGGCCCGGTCATCAAAGATGGTTGGTATTACGACTTTGACCGCGAAGAGCCGTTTTCGCCCGAAGACCTCGGCACGATCGAAGCGAAGATGAAGGAAATCATCAACAAGCGCGAGCCTGTGACGACCGAGATTTGGGAACGTGACCGCGCGGTGAAATTCTATGAGGCCAACAACGAGCCGTACAAAGTCGAGCTGATCGAGGCCATTCCGGGCGACGAGCCGCTGCGCATGTATTGGCACGGCCATTGGCAGGATCTTTGCCGTGGACCGCACCTTCAGCACACGGGCCAACTGCCCGGTGACGCGTTCAAACTGATGAGCGTGGCCGGGGCTTACTGGCGTGGTGACAGCGACCGCGCCATGCTTCAGCGTATCTACGGTGTGGCCTTCCAGAACAAAGACGGCCTGAAAAAGCACCTGCTGATGTTGGAGGAGGCCGCCAAACGCGACCACCGCAAACTGGGCCGCGAGATGAACCTGTTTCACATGCAAGAAGAGGCCCCCGGCCAGATCTTCTGGCACCCGAACGGCTGGACGATCTATACCGAGCTTCAGGACTACATGCGTCGCCAGCAAAAACGCGGCGGCTATGTCGAGGTGAACACGCCTCAGGTTGTGGATCGCAAACTGTGGGAAGCCTCGGGCCACTGGGAAAAGTATCAAGATCATATGTTCATCGTCGAAGTGGACGAAGAACATGCCCGCGAGAAGTCCGTGAACGCGCTGAAACCGATGAACTGCCCGTGCCACGTGCAGGTCTATAATCAGGGCATGAAATCCTATCGCGATCTGCCCTTGCGGATGGCCGAATTTGGATCATGCAACCGGTACGAACCTTCAGGCGCTTTGCATGGGATCATGCGGGTGCGTGGGTTTACACAGGATGACGGGCACATCTTCTGTCGCGAAGATCAGATTGAATTGGAAACGGCCGAGTTCATCTCGTTCCTGTCAAACGTCTATAAGGACCTTGGGTTCGAAAGCTTCTCGGTCAAGTTTTCCGACCGGCCTGAAATGCGCGCCGGATCGGACGAGGTATGGGACAAAGCCGAGGCCGCTCTGTTGTCGGCCACCCGTGCAGCAGGGATCGAGCCAGAATTGAACCCCGGCGAAGGCGCTTTCTATGGCCCGAAGCTGGAATTCGTTCTGACCGACGCCATCGGCCGTGATTGGCAGTGTGGCACGCATCAGGTGGATTTCGTTCTGCCCGAACGTCTGGACGCGACTTATGTCGGCGAAGATGGCGGCAAGCACCGCCCGGTCATGTTGCACCGTGCGACGCTGGGCTCGTTTGAACGCTTCATCGGTATCCTGATCGAAAGCTTCGCGGGCAAACTGCCCTTCTGGCTGGCTCCGCGTCAGGTCGTAGTTGCCGCCATCGTGTCGGACGCCGATGACTATGTGCATAAAGTGGTTGATGCATTGAAAGCCAAAGGCATCCGTGCCGAGGCCGACATCCGTAATGAGAAGATCAACTACAAAGTCCGCGAACACTCGGTCGGCAAAGTGCCGGTGATCTTGGCGTGCGGCATGAAAGAAGTTGAAGACGGCAGTGTATCGATGCGTCGATTGGGCGAAAAGCATTCCAAAGTGTTGCCGCTGGACGAGGTCGCAACCACCCTTGCAGCCGAAGCAACAGCGCCTGACCTGACCTGATTTTTTTAAAATATCGCCTTAAACGCCCCCGCACATTCGTGTTTGGGGGCGTTTTTTTGTTCCGATGGTTCGTTACAATTGCTCACATCCGTGGTGAAACGGCTCATGCCGCAGCGCAGAAGGTTGTAACAAAAGCAATTTCCACCTGAGGTATGCTGAAATCAATTGCAGCATTTCCTGACACATCTGTGAGCGCACGCACAAAGCTCAAGGCGGTTAACCCTAGGGAATACCAATAATTACAGGCCCTGAGCGTGTAATCGCTTACTCACGAAGCTCACACGGTCGTGAACAGCGATCACGTCGCCTTAACAGGCCTGTGATCCACGTTTTCGTGAGTGGAGACAACGCATTTCGCCGCCTAACTTTCCCTTACCGCTTCGAAGCGGATCGAATTTAAAACCCGAAAGGAAACTCGATGTCGAAAAAAACTGTAGCCATCCTGGGCGCCGTCACCGCTGCTGTAGCTGCCAACGCTGCTCCTGCTTTTGCTGAAGACAATGAAAAATGCTTCGGCGTTTCGCTGGCAGGTCAGAACGACTGCGCCGCTGGCCCCGGCACCACATGCGCCGGTTCGTCGACCGTAGACTATCAGGGTAACGCTTGGAAACTGGTTCCGGCCGGTTCGTGCGAAACCATGGAAATCACCGATGCAGACGGCAAAAAGCACATGGGTACGCTGGAAGCGACCGAAATGAACCTGCCCGGCTAATCCGCACGGATAGCTGGCTCATCCCAAGAAAACGCTCTGGCCAACATCGCTTGGCCAGAGCACACTTGAAACAAAAATACGAAGGGCTTTGACATGCTGGATCGACGCAATCACACAACGCTTCCTGATGGCGCTGGCGTTGGATACAAACCGCAGCATTTCCAAGACCTTCTGAACGCCCCTGGCGCCGTTTCATGGCTAGAAATCCACGCCGAGAATTACATGGGGGATGGCGGTCGCCAAATCGCGCAATTGCGTCACCTTGCCGAACATTTTCCGATTTCCGTACATGGTGTCGGCGCTTCCATTGGGGGCGAGACCCGTTTGGACCCTGAACATCTGGCCCGCCTGAAAAAGCTGGTCGATTGGCTTAACCCCGCCAGCTTTTCAGAACATCTGGCGTGGTCGACCCATGACAGCGCGTTCCTGAACGACCTGCTGCCCCTGCCCTACACAAACGAAACGCTGAACCGCGTCACCGCCCATATCAACGAAGTGCAAGAGCTTCTGGGCCGCAAGATGCTGTTGGAAAACCCGTCCTCGTATCTGGCATTTGCTGAAAGCACATGGTCAGAACCGGATTTCATCCGCGAGGTCGCGCGTCGCACTGGTTGTGGCTTGCTGCTGGACGTGAACAACGTGTTCATCTCGGCAACCAATCTTGAGTTTGAGGCATTGGATTATCTGGATGCCTACCCGCTTGAGCTGGTCGAAGAGATCCACCTGGCGGGACACGACGAAGATGCGGATGAGCTTGGCCGCAAGCTGTTGATCGACAGCCATGGCAAGCCGGTGGACGAACCCGTATGGGCGCTGTTTGACCATGTCATCGCGCGCAGTGGTCCACGTCCAGCCCTGATCGAATGGGATAACGATGTTCCCGACTGGGACATTTTGGAAAGCGAAGCCGCACGCGCCACGTCCCAGATGGCAAAGCAAATTCAAAAGGTGCCGGCATGACGCAAGATACCCTTTCGCAGCCTTCGGCGCGCGTTTCAGTCAGCCAAACCGACTTTCGAAACGCGATCTTGAATGCACAGGCTGATGTTCCTGAGGGGTTGGTGAACCCGGATGGTCAGCAGGCATCGAAACGGTTTTCGGTTTATCGAAACAATGTGGTCCACAGCCTGTCCGAGGCGATGCTGACAGGTTTTCCAGTTCTGGCAAAGCTTCTGGGGGACGAATTTTTCCGCGAGATGGCAAAGGTCTATCTGCGCATCCATCCCCCGGCATCGCAATTGATGATGCATTACGGGGCCGCCTTACCGGGCTTTCTGGAAAGCTTCCCCGGCACGCTGCACCTGAAATATCTACCCGATGTTGCCCGGTTGGAGCTGGCCTTGCGCCGCGCCTATCACGCAGGCGATGCCGATCCGATCGATCCCGCAGACCTGACGGCCCTTACCCAGCACGAGCTGATGGAAGCCCGCCTTACTCTGGCCCCTGCCTGCGAGGTCCTGCGCGCAAAATGGCCCGCCAAATCCATTTGGGATTTCAATATGACCGACGGGCCACAGCCATCGGCAGGTGGCGAAGACATCCTGATTTCGCGCATCGGATTTGAGCCCAATACTTACCTGTTGCCCGAAGGTGCTGCGTCCTTTGTCAGCTCCCTTTTGAAAGGGCGTAGTTTTGGGACGGCCTTGGGTCTTGCCACATCTGAAACACCGAATTTCGATTTGACTGAAACGCTGACGGTCCTGATCGCGGCGCAAGCAATAACCGGCATAGACCGGGACGACTGAAGAAGAAGGAAGGACATTGCCATGCTCGCCTTGGCTAACATTCACAACCGGCTGGCCGGGCTGGCTGATCGTTTAGCCCCCGAGGCCCTCCCGCTACTGGCGCGATTCACCTTTGCGGCCACGCTGCTGGGGTATTTCTGGGCCTCAGCCCTGACCAAGGTCGGTCCTGGGTTGCTTGGCATCTTCAAGCCCTCACTGGGGGCCTACGCACAGATTCTTCCCCAAAGCGATGGAGGCCGCCAGCTACAACGTCGGCGATCTTAGTTTCTTCCACTGGACCGTCGTCTTTGCCGGCATCGTAGCAGAGTTCATCCTACCGCTTTTGATCGTAATCGGGCTGTTCACACGTCTGGCGTCGCTTGGTATGATCGGGTTTGTCATCGTTCAAAGCCTCACTGACCTGTTTGGTCACGGTGGCATTGAACATGCTGAGACCTTGGGCGCTTGGTTCGATCGCATTCCAGACAGCATCATCCTGGACCAACGCCTGTTCTGGGTCGTTGTGCTTCTGATCCTCGTTTTCAAAGGCGCGGGTACGCTGTCGGTGGATCGACTGTTAAAGCTCAGATAACCGGCTTCACCTCAAAAAAAGAGCACCCTGTCAGGTGCTCTCGGGTCACTGACAAAGGTCGGGTTTGCATTTTCGCAGCCCGGCCTTCTTTCTTGTTATATGGTTGGCTTTAGCACGAACTACTGATCGCAGTTTGACCTACGAAATGTGATCAGTTCGCAGGAAATGGTACTTTAAAAGCTGCGATGGCGCTTACTTCACTGACGCGATCAGCCTGTTCGATGTGGATGCACTCATAAGGAATTCGGCGAACCTATTCGTTGGCCTTGCCACCCGACGCGCGGTGTTACCAATTCGTGCCCCCCCTTTCCACATCGATAAACCCTCCGATGCGAATACTACGAACCCGTCCCAGTGGCGTTTAAGTCAGGTAATCTTCGTAAATCTGGGTGATCAGTTCTATGTGGCGCTCCGTACCGTAACGACTGACCAGATCCTCACTGGCAGCAGCAACAATGGCTGCGCGGTATTCTGGATCACTTTCTAGCTGTACAATCGCATCAGCAATGGCGCTCGCATCACCTACCGGCACAAGCCGCCCTGTCCGGCCGTCCTCTATGGCTTCTATGTTGCCACCGTGCCGTGTAGCAACCACCGGTACACCCAGATACATCGCCTCGATCAGCGTTCGGCCGAAGGGTTCATTCAGAGCTGTCACGATTGTTGCGTCCATCGCCGCCATCGGTCCATCGATCGGCCGTCTGAAGCCCATAAAATGGATGCGGTCACTGATCCCAAGGCGATCGGCCAATGCCTGTGCTTCGCGGTCAAGCGGCGCATGAGGTAGGATAGCTTCACCGAAAAACAATCCACGAACATCCCGATCGGGGAGTGCCTTGACCGTTTCCGCCACCGCCTCAACGAAGGCAACTGGTTGTTTGCGTGGCACAAGAATCCAAAAAAACCAAGGAGCAGCGCTTCTTCACCAGCTCCGATCTCGTGCAAAAGAGCGGCGCGAGCCGCCTCTCGATCAGGCTGTTCATCGAATTCAAATGGGCTGTGGACGACATGGGTGCGCCGTTTGACAGGCAATAAAGGGCGGGACGGGCGCGCGAAATTTGAAACAGTCGCAATTCGGTTTGCAAGAAAGGGCGCGATGGTGTTGACCCCAAAACTCGTTGGATCCTCGCGATGATGCCATAGCAGTCGGCAACCTGCGAGGCGCGCAGGTGCGGCCCAATTGGCATGCATCCGTCCGTCGTTGGTGTGGACGATGTCATAGCCACCCTTCACCAATAGTCGCCGCAGAGTAGGCAGTGTTCGGGTAAGATAAGTTCTAACCGAAATCGGGCTTGAGGTCGTGCTGTGCGACGAGGACATAATCGGGACATCCGGCAGTGTCTGATATTCAAGTCCCAATGAATGGATGTACTCTCCCAGCCGTCCCGGCCCCTCTCCATCAAGGTCATGCAACAAAATAGTTGGGGAGAAACGGCTGCGGTCCAACCCAGCTACAAGTTTAAGGGCTGAAATATGGCTGCCACCGACGGTTTTGCCTCCAATGAAAGGAAATAGTATTCGCAACTGGTTCAAAAAAATGACCTCAGGAAAAACGCAAAAAAAAGCGCTCATTGTTTGCACAAAACGACAGGACTGCGATAATGACTTCAAGTATGTCGCTTAGCGCAAGACGTGTCGTCGGTTCCGTTGCGACACGCATGAGCGCTCCGCCAACCACTATTTTAGTAATTACTGCCAAACTCAACAATAGATCAATAATCTAGTAAGTTATCCTAAAAAAGAGTCTGCGTCGACAGCGAAACGGGCTACTTTAAAGACACTTTACCGGCCGCTGGGGACTCGAATGAAATCAAAGATTATCTACATCGCCGGCTACGGCCGCAGCGGATCAACTGTGGTCGATATCATGTTGGGGATGCACCCCGAGATATTCGGATCCGGTGAGATCTCGGCCATGAGCCGACATGTTTGGAGAGAGAATGAGTATTGCGCCTGCGGTGATCGACTGAGAGATTGCGAGGTGTGGGCACCGGTCATGGAGCGCTGGACCAAGGATTGTGATCCAGACGACTATCTTGCCCTGCAGCGCGCTATCGAGCCGCTCTATGCTCCTGTTCGCATGATCGGGGGCAGAAAGCTCGACGCATATCTCGCCCAATCACGGTCGATGTTTTCGGCCATTCGCGCCGAGACGGGGCAACCCATCATTCTAGACTCGTCCAAAGCACCCGGGCGGGCGCTTGCATTGGCTCAAGATCCAGATGTTGACCTGCGGGTGATCCATCTGGTTCGCGACGCCCGCGCAGTAGCGCATGCCATGGGCCGGACACTTCCCCTTGATGTTGCGAAAGGCGTGCAGAAGAAGATTGTGCCACGCCCATACCTTCGAACTGCTCTGAGATGGCGGATGTACAATAGCGTCGCAGAGAAGTTACGAGCCTGTCTTCCATCAGAACACTCGGTTCGCGTCCGATATGAAGACCTTGCCCGCGACCCGCTGACTGAGATGACACGGATATCTGAGGCAATCGGCGCAGATCTCTCGGCAATTGCAAAGCAGATTTCAGAAGGCGCAAAAATTGAACCCGCACACCAGATGGCGGGAAGCCGACTGCGGATGAAAGGGCCCGTGGCTTTGCGATATGACGATGCTTGGGAACTTGAAATTTCAAAAGCGTCGAGAAAACAAGTCGAAATGGCAGCAGGTACCCAGCTCAGACGTTACCGGTACCTTGAATAAGCAGCACGCGGCAGACTAAGGCTAATCGCAATTGCCAGCGGCACATGCCAGAAACGGGCGTAAAAATGTGCGAATGCATTCAGCAAAAGAGCGAACAGAATAACCGTGACCAGTGTGATGGCACCGTGTGCCCGGCTCTCACGCGATCTATAGGCACTTACTCCCAACGCCGACGCCGAGAAGAATAAGCCGCAAAAACCAAGTAATGAGAAGAGCCCGCCTTCTGACAAAATCAGCAGGTAAGAATTGTGCACCGGCGCACCATGGTCGCTTAACACCCGGTACTGGTTAGCGCCAAGACCAAGCCACACCGTTTCAGTAGAGAACTGGATTGCCTCTTGTATCAATTCATACCGGTCCGAAAAAGTTCCCGCTTGCTCGAGATCCGCCGAAGTCAGCGCGCCGAATACGCGCTTTTGGAAGATTTCGGGCAGAAACAAATCGCCAATTTGCAGAGCGATCAAATAGAAAGCAATCCCAAGACCTGCCGTAGTAAGAATGGCGCGAATGCTTCCTACCAACAGAAGTACCAAGCCGACCCCCAGGAGCGTCGCGCCAAATCCAGTATTCGATCCGGTAAGCATCAAACCATAAAACAGGATAGCTATAACCGGTAAGAAATACTTCAGTGGGAACTTCCCGACCATTCGCAGATAGACGCTAAATGTGATCGTGATAGCTGCCATGGCACCCGCTGCATTCTCGCGCTCCAAAAGCGAGCGCAGACGCCCACTGCCCGAAACAAGTTGATGACTAACATCGGGCACATAAGTAACCAGATAAATGCCATGCAACATGATCGCTACCATAGAAAAAATAAGCACCCGCATCAGCAGAAACGTTTCTTCCAGACGTCGGCAAGAGATGATTATCGGGATTACAATCAACGAGTAGAAATACTGAATAAATACAACAAGGCCGTCGACAGGATTGCCCTGTACGATCGAACTAAGAAGTAACCCGCCGAGAAAAAGTATGAGCGAAAAGAGCCAGAGCGACGTCACTGGCCCGTAAAAACGCAGCGGCACGCTGCGGTTGAGCAGCATAGCAACCAACGTCATGAGCCCGAACAAGTCGCTGGCCGTAAAATAGGCCACGTCAAGGCGAAGGTAATTCATAGGCGATAACGCAACCGTAGCGATTGCCAAATACAACTCCAACCGCTTGGTGGGCGCCTGTCGGACAGGGGAGTAGTTCGCGGTTATCGGGCCTGCGTTACTCATGCGGCAGGCTTTTCCGAAAGAGAGCACATCTCCAGATACCATAGGCCTCTCAGGCTACGATACCCACGCAGAGAAATCTCTTGTAATGACAGGGCAATAGCCACGATACCATCGGATAGATTGAGCAGAAGCAACATGACACTAAAAGCTTTTATCCCAAGATCGAACGCCCAAACCACAGCTTCGATAGTCAGCCGAATGACAACCAGGCAGCAGTCCAATATCGTAAGAAAGCCCAAGCGGTCAAATAACTTCAATAGTGCGATCGTGGTAGGTCGTAAAGATATCAAAAACGCAGTTGCAACAAGCGGGATATAGTTGAGTCCATCGGGGCCGAGATAGCCGGCATTCCGCAGAATGCGAGGGGCGGTATCGTCGAAATGGACAAGGCGCCGGAAAACTTTTGGCATGGATCCCCCACTCAGGCGGCTTGAAGCAAAATAGATGGCGAATAGCCCAGCCTCATTCAGTCAATACATGGAAATAGACTTTGTGAACACCATATACCTGCTTCGCGCGAGCGCCATCCCAACTTTTGCGCTGAGGCCACAACAACATGATGCACACGCATCAGTATCACTATGATGCAGATGCGGATGTCTATCGCTGCCCCTAAGGGAACGCCATCCTTAGGCCTCCACAGGGCGGCAAGGCTATCGCCTCGTCAGAACCGAACCGGCTAGCCGAAGGAACTGTCCATTTCTCGCCTCCTGCACAATCGCTCCAAAGGCAGCAAAAACAATCATCCGTCATGTCGGGGCCGATGCACGCGAACGTTTGAACACCAAAGCAACTTCTGCCGAACAACACAAAGGAAACCCCGCTCAAAAGAGCGGGGTTTGTCAAAGGCTTGAGAGCATCTTTTCAAGTCTCATTTGATCTTCAAAGGACAGGTTTTATTCGCCCAGTTCTTCCGGCAGCACCAAGTTCAGCACGATCGACAAGAAGGCCGCGGGCAACAGGCCCGAGGTCAGCAAGATCTGCCAGGTCCGGCCCATATGCTGAAGCGCTTCAGGAACCAGCTGAAGTCCAAGCCCCATCGACAGTGACACGGCGAAAATCACCATGTTGCGACGGTTCCAAGTCACCTCGGACAGCATGTTCAGACCAGCGGCCGCAACCATGCCGAACATGACGATCACACCGCCACCAAGCACGTTAATTGGCACTGTGGATACGATTGATCCGATTTTCGGAACCAACCCGCAAACGATCAAGAACAGCGCACCGATGGTCACCACGTGGCGGCTCATCATGCCAGTCATGCTGATCAAGCCAACATTCTGACTGAACGACGTGTTCGGAAGGCCGCCAAAGATGCCGGCAATAGCTGTTCCCAAACCATCTGCATAGGTCGCGCCTGAAATCTCGTCATCCGTTGCTTCGCGCCCTGCGCCACCTTTGGTGATGCCTGACGTATCGCCCACGGTTTCAATCGCCGAAATTACAGCCATGAAGCACATGCCGATGATGATGGCGCCGTTGAAATCCATGCCCCACTTGAAGGGCGTTGGTACCGCAAACCATGATGCACGTCCGACATTGCCGAAGCTCACCTGCCCCATCAGCATGGCGACGACGTAGCCTGCAATCAGACCAACCAAGACCGCTGCGACGGCCATGAAGCCTCGTGTGAAGAACTTGATCGCCAGCGTGACCACCACGACGACCAGTGCGGGAATCCACATGTTCAGGCTGCCAAACTCAGGTTTGCCCATCAAAGGCACACCACCTGCGGCATATTGAATGCCGACTTTCACAAGGGACAAACCGATCATCAAAACGATCAACCCCGTGACCAAAGGCGGCAACGCAAATCGGATTTTGCCGATTACGGTGCCCAGCAGGAAATGGAACACCCCACCGATCATGACGCCTGTCATCAATCCCGCCATTCCGGCCACGCCCTGACCGGCCACTGCCGGGATCATCACGGGAAGGAAGGCAAAACTTGTCCCCTGTACAATGGGCAAACGCGCCCCCACGGGTCCCATGCCAATCGTCTGAATGAGTGTTGCGATGCCTGCAAACAGCATCGACATCTGGATCATGTAAAGCATGACCGGAAAATCTGGTGAGTTAGACCCGAAGCCGAAGCCAGCCGCACCTGCAACGATGATGGCCGGCGTGACGTTCGAGGCAAACATCGCCAGAACATGTTGAATGCCAAGCGGCACCGCTTGCCCCAATGGAGGCATGTAGTTGGGGTCCCGCAGGGCCTCTGCGTTACTAATATCTGTCATTTCACTTCCCTGTTCGCTGGGGCTTTGCCCGTTTCTGAGAGCGGGTTTTCCGCTTCTTTTATGAAACTGAGACTGGCCGCGATCGGCCTTTAATGCAAATTCTAGTCACGCAAGTGCAGAAAACCCAACGCCGCAGGGCAGCAAAAAACGCCTGCGGATTGGCTCCACAGGCGCTTCAATTTTTAGATTTTCGTGGGTGACTTAGTGCGGGTCGGGCTTGGTCGCCGCCAATGCCAGAATGCCACCCAATGCGGCCAGTGCGATTGGGAACATCGTGAATACGTTGTAACCAAAGGCAAAATACATCCCCGCAGCCGACGCAAGCATCAGCCCGCCCCCAATCTGCGCCACGGACCGCGCCATCGCACCACCTGCCAGCGCCAGAAGCGGCGCGATCAGTGCAAACACACGAACCCGGCCGGGGTTGTCCACCTGCTCGGCCAAGTCAGGAAGCTCGCCAAACCGGTCAATCGCCTCTGTATATCCAAATCCAAAAAACCCGACGATCATGCCAAGAACACCTGCAATCACACCAAGAACCAAAGCGGCATTACGCATCGTTTTTCCTCCTGCTCATTCATCCCAGATAAGGGATCAATTACCGTTCGCCAACCATTTCGCTTGCGTTTTTGCATCCCAACCCAGCGTCAAGTCGCCATTTGCCTCGATCACAGGGCGTTTCATCAAGGTTGGGTTCCCAGCCAACAGCGCAACCGGAGCCCCGGCCCGTTCATCGTCCGGCAATCCGCGCCACGTGGTTGAACGCTTGTTCACCAGCGCCTCGCCAAAGGCCGCAAAGAAGCGTTCCAGATCCTCGCGGTCAACGCCATCGGCACGCACATCCACATAGTCCAACGCATGCCCCGCGCCTTCCAGCGCCTTCACTGCCTTGCGGCAGGTATCACAATTTTTCAGTCCCCAGACGCGCATTGATGCCCCCTGTCATATTCCTGTCACGCAGCCCCCTGATGGTGCCACCAGCGCCATTTATGACCCCATATGGCGTGAAACGAAAGGATGCAGAGTTCCGCTGCAAATCAGGCGTTTTTAAGGTTTTTCTTGCTTTTCGACGCCCCGCGCCCCATGTCAAAGGGGTAAGACAGAACTATCTACCGCCTCCTTTCATGCAGTCGGACGATACCTGACTGCACGACGAAGACCCTGCACAGTGCAGGGACATCACCTAAGGAGAGACGGATATGTCCGATAAACAAACCGGCACCGTAAAATGGTTCAACACCACAAAAGGCTTCGGCTTCATCGCCCCAGAAGCAGGTGGCAACGATGTGTTTGTACACATCTCGGCTGTCGAGCGTTCGGGCCTGACGGGCCTCGCTGACAACCAAAAGGTTCGCTATGACCTGCAAGAGGGCCGTGACGGCCGCGCGTCAGCTGTGGATCTTGAACTGGCCGATTGATCGGTTCTGATCACCGGAATTATGAAACCCCGCAGAGTGAAGACTCGGCGGGGTTTTTCTTTGGGGGAGTGGTTGGGGGTGCGGCTTTGCAGAGGGCAGCGCTAGACCTCAGGAGCGAGCGAAGCACCCGCCGCCACGATCACCCAACATCTGCAAAGGGTTGCGCCTGACCCTGGGTGGGTGCGAAGCGCCCTGTCACGCCGAAAGCGTGCCTCCGGCACGACGGGGAGGGTCGGGCACAGCCGGTGTGAGACACGGGTTTTGTATCTACTCACTTGACGGCAATTCACTCTGCTCTACATAGAATTCGAGAAGCTCTTTTGAATGAGAAGCCGCTTCATTCGAGTTCCGCAATGCGAAAACATTGATATCATACATAAAATTCCAATCTACTGGCGCTGCAATTGGAATATGTTGATTTTCATCGCGTACAAAAACCGCAGCCACCTTAGGTGAGATTGGGAACCACATTTCTGACTTGGGGTTGGCTAAGCCATTTGAGCCACCGTTACCGATTCTATATATCATTCGGCTTGATAAAATGAACTCAGCCGCATCCTGCGCCAATGCCCATCGAAGGCTATATTTTGACAAGTAGTCATCGGCCTTTTGTCCAAGAGGGCGGATTTGAGACTGAGCCCTTAAAGAGCGACCAACTGCTGTTACAGTTTGCAGTTTGTTACTTTCAGCGAGTAGCTTGCTTTGGTCTTGAAACGGTAGCTCACTGAAATTTGGCGACTCAATTAAGCTTTCGTAGAACTCCAATCCTACTTGGCTATCTTGCTTTCTTTCTCGTGAGAAATCGGGGGATCGACGAAGTAGAAATGTAACGACATCTCTAAACTTCACTTCCTCTTCAGAACTAAGTTGCGGGACCTTACCGTTGCTCACAATACCGACAATTTGGGGTAGTAACTCACCTAAATAGTTATCTACGTTTCCCCAAACAGTTGTTTCAACTATGTCGGATGGATCGAGGTTACCATCTAGTATAGTGAAGTGGTTTCTTTCCTGAAATACAGACTTCGTGTTCCTACGTTCAACTCTGTTAAAGCGCCCATCAGGATTTTTCTTGGTGTAGAATAGTGAAGCTCTCTCAAAGCAAAACTGCTTTTGCAAAACTCGAGGAACATAGTGATGATGGATAGAACGCTTCTTTGACACTATGTACTAACCGATCCAGGCAATTGGCCGCGCCCTGCAGTGACCATTCTTCACTTCAATTGATCCCCCAGTTCAACTGATCGGGGCTTCGCCCCGACCGTTCATCACCCCTTCAACTCGGCCTCAAACTCCCGCCATTCCCCCTTCGACATGCCAGAGGTCTCTTGCGTGACCTCTTCGCCTTTCAACATGCGGCGCACGCAGTCCATGGCGCGGCCAGATAGGTTGGCACCGCCCAGACGGTAATCCTCGAACGCGCCGTATGCGGCGGGGACCCAGTCGGCAACGATGTTGCAGATCGCGTCGGCATAGACGCGGATTTCGTATTGGGCGTGGTGGTCGGCGCGCAGGCGCAGGAAGTGGAACAGGTTGTGCAGGTCAACTTTCCAGTACCATTGGGTATAGATGTTGGCAGGCAGGTTCATGCGGGCCAATTCGCGCGCCAGTCCCTCTTGGCCTTCATCGCTGATCATCGCCTCGTAATTGTCATAGGCGCGGTTGCTGTCAGCCTTGAGGATTTCCAGAACCCGTGCGGCCTCTTCGCCTTCCAGCGCAGCGCCCCTGCCCTGATTGTTCACAACCGATTGCGCGGCAACGTGTTCGGGGGCCGGGATATAGAACTCGCGGTCAAGGATCGAGTAACGCGCCGAGTATTCGTTCACATTGGCCGTCCGGTGGCGGATCCACTGGCGGGCCACGAAGACGGGCAGTTTCACATGCAGCTTGATCTCGCACATCTCAAACGGGGTCGAGTGCCAGTGGCGCATCAGATACCGGATCAGACCTTCGTCATTCTGCACCGATTTGGTGCCCTTGCCGTAAGACACCCGCGCGGCCTGACAAATCGCGGCGTCGTCACCCATATAATCGATGACCCGCACGAAGCCATGATCCAGCACTTCATGCGCCGTATAGAGGTGCTTTTCCATCCCCTCGCTGATCGCGCGGCGGGTGGTGCCTGTTTGGGCGCGTTGCTCTTCAATTTCTTTTAGCTGCTCGGGGCTCAATGACATTTCGAATCTCTCGTAAGTTGGCTGCCCGGCCACTATATCTAGTTGTGGCCTTCGGAAAAACAGCCATATGACGGAAAATGTGACTTAGCTTCCCCTTGGCCCTGTTGGTGCTATGGTGGCGCCAGTGATCCGCAACTTTTGGGAGGCCTCAAATGAAAATCCGTTATCTGCACACAATGGTCCGGGTGAAGGACTTTGAGGCCAGCGTTCGTTTCTTCGAACTACTGGGGTTGGAGAAAATCCGGCATTCCGATTTCGAAGAGGGTCGGTTTTCATTGATCTTCATGGCGCCCCCCGGTCAGCCTGATTGCCCGGTCGAGCTGACACATAACTGGGATGGCGACGATGGGTTGCCATCTGACAGCCGCCATTTCGGACATCTTGCCTATGAAGTCGAGGATATCTACGCGATGTGCCAGCACTTGCAGGACAATGGCGTGGTGATCAATCGCCCCCCGCGTGATGGGCGTATGGCGTTTGTGCGTTCACCTGACAATATCTCGGTCGAGCTGTTGCAAGCAGGTACGCCCCTTCCCTCGCAAGAACCATGGGCAAGCATGGAAAACACCGGACACTGGTGATGACTGTCTACCGAGTGAAGAAATCTGGGGCGAAGGTAACGTCCGTGTTCTTTACCTGCCTGGCCATGCTGACCTGTCTGGCCCCGTCCGAAAGCATTGCACAGACCCAATGCAGACAAGCCCTTGCGCTTGGATTGGATGTGTCCGGGTCAGTTGATGAGCGTGAATACCGTCTGCAACTGGATGGGCTTGCTGCCGCGCTTGAAAGTGCTCCTGTTGTCGAAAAGCTTCTGGGGCTTGCGAGCACCCGCGTAGACATCAGTGTGTTTGAATGGAGCGGCCCCAACCATCAACGGTTGGTGCAAGACTGGACCCCAATGACGTCTGAAGCAGAGATCAAAAGGGTTGCAGACCGGTTGCGCAGCACGATCCGAGTTCCCGCTGATCCATCCACGGGATTGGGCCGCGCCATGGTCTTTGGGGGTGCGTTACTTGCGAAACGGCCAGATTGCTGGGCGCATAGTCTGGACCTATCCGGGGACGGACGATCGAATTCCGGCCCGCGACCACAGGATGTGCGAACCAACAGCCTGTTTCAAAACGTCGTTGTGAATGCGCTGGTCGTTGGAGACACTGACGGCGGGCGTGATTTGAAATCCTATTTCGAAGCCGTCGTTTTGCACGGGATTGGAAGCTTCGCCATTCAAGCCGCCAGTTTCGACGCCTTTGAACAGGCGATGACCAAGAAGCTCTTGCGTGAACTGCAGGGGCTTATGGTCTCGCACGCCAACCCAGCCCCCCAAACGCCAGAACCCGTTCAGTAGATATAGCGAATCTGATCCGTCCAGTATCTTTCCACGCGCTTCAATGAACCATTGATGTCGCTGATCCCATCCGAGGATAGAACATCACGGGACTGAAGCCCATCGGCGTGCCGTTCAAACAAGGTCGCCACGATATCTCGGATCGAGCGGCCTTTTTCGGTTAGACGCACACGGACCGAGCGGCGATCAATCTCGCAGCGGTGATGGTGCATATAGCCCATATCGACGAGCTTCTTCAGGTTGTAGGACACATTGGACCCTTGATAGTAACCGCGGCTTTTCAATTCGCCCGCCGTAACTTCGTTGTCGCCAATGTTGAAAAGAAGCAGCGCTTGCACTGCGTTCACTTCCAACACGCCAACCCGTTCAAATTCATCCTTGATCACATCCAGCAGCAACCTGTGTAGGCGCTCAACCAGCGCCAAAGCCTCGAGATACTGCAGGACAAAGCTTTGATTTTCCGTTTGCCCAATCTGGGAATGCATGCTCATCCGTCTCTCCGAACCGTTATAATGACGACTATTGAGACCGAAAGAAGAACATTCGGTTAAATATGTCGGCATGCTCTGACAGAGATCAGGACAATTTTCTGAAAATGTGGGTGGGACTAGCGCGCCTGCATGTGGCTGGCGATGCGGGATACCAGTTCGGAATGCGCTTCGGGCGCATCTTGCTGACCCGATACCCATTGATACAGATCCTGATCGTTCTCGCCCAAAAGCGCTTCGTATAGATCAAGCTCTTGCGTGCTCATCACGTGCAGATGGTCATCTGCGTAGCGCGATAGGATGATATCCATTTCCTTGATCCCACGCCGCATCGACCGCATGGCCAATCGCTTGACGCGATGTTCATGCGTTTCGCCTTCATGTGCACCGGGGGTCTCTTTCAACTGATCAAAGGGAATGCCGCTCATGACTTATCCTTCCAACCGTTTGCGTAGACGCTTCTCCAAACGGCCCAATTGATCTGCAGAGCGCGACATCTGCATTTTGATATCGCGGATTTCAAGCAATAGATCACGAACTTCTGGGGCGTCCCCTTCACCTTGGGTGGGTTCTTCGACCCCGGTCCCCTCGCCGGTCAAAAGCCAGCGCATCGAGACGTTCAGGACCCCAGAAACCATCTGAAGTTTGTTGGCACGCGGTTCGGACAGGTCTTCTTCCCATCCACGCAGGGTTTTCAACTTAATGCCCAACCGTTTCGACAAAGCAGATTGCGACATGCTTTCAGCTTCACGGGCGGCTGCAAGACGATCTCCGAAGGTGGCGGTTTCTTCCGAATACCAATCACCATTTGCTTCTGTCTGTTCCATGCCTGCCTCTCCTTACACATTGTCGATAACCGGCACCTGTTGATGCTTGATCAGCTTCGCGGCGCACCCTAGAAGAATTGTAACCAACATACAAACCGAGGCCGCCATGTCTTTCCTCTCCGCGACACTTGACCGCGTAAAACCCTCACCGACCATTGCTGTATCTACACTTGCCGCTGAACTGAAAGCCGCTGGGCGTGACGTTATTGGGCTGGGGGCCGGCGAACCGGATTTCGATACACCGGAAAACATCAAAGCAGCAGCCAAAGCTGCGATTGATGCAGGCAAGACGAAATACACCGCGCCCGACGGAATGCCCGAGCTGAAGCAGGCGATCTGCGAAAAGTTCAAACGCGAAAACGGATTGGACTATACACCAGCTCAGATCTCGGTTGGGACGGGTGGCAAGCAAATCCTTTACAACGCGCTGATGGCAACGATGAACCCCGGCGACGAAGTGATCATCCCTGCGCCTTACTGGGTCAGCTATCCGGATATGGTGTTGCTGGCAGGGGGCGAGCCTGTTGTGGTGGAATGCCCGATTGAAACCGGGTTCCGCATGACACCGGAACAGCTTGAGGCCGCCATCACGCCGAAGACCAAGTGGCTTATCTTCAACTCGCCGTCGAACCCGACTGGCGCGGGCTACACCCGTGAGCAGCTGAAGGCGTTGACCGACGTGTTGATGCGTCATCCGCATGTCTGGGTGATGACCGACGACATGTATGAACACCTTGCGTATGACGATTTCGAGTTCTCGACGCCCGCCGAAATCGAACCGGGCCTTTATGATCGCACACTCACCTGCAACGGCGTATCCAAAGCCTATGCTATGACCGGTTGGCGGATTGGTTATGCTGGCGGCCCGGTCAAGCTGATCGCGGCCATGCGCAAGATCCAATCGCAATCGACCTCGAACCCCTGTTCGGTCAGTCAATGGGCTGCTGTTGAGGCGCTGAACGGGTCACAGGACTTCATCCCTGAAAACAACAAGATGTTCGTGCGGCGCCGTGATCTGGTGGTCGAGATGTTGAACGCCGCAGAGGGCATCGACTGCCCGGTGCCGGACGGGGCGTTTTACGTCTATCCATCGATCAAGGGCTGTCTGGGCAAAACCACGGCGGGTGGTGTGAAGATCGACAATGATGAGGTCTTCGCAAAGGCGCTTTTGGAAGAGAAAGGCGTGGCTGTGGTCTTTGGATCGGCCTTTGGATTGTCCCCAAACTTCCGTGTCAGCTATGCCACGTCAGATGATGCACTGAAGGAAGCCTGTACACGCATTCAGGATTTCTGCGCCTCTTTGGTGTAGAAGAGCCTGCGTTCCGATTCGAAAGGTTTCCAATGACCGCCGTATTGCCCGAGTATTATTTCCGCGTCCGTGAGAACGGCGCCTTCGTGTTCAAGGTTGATACGGAAAACCGCCAGCGCCGGATCGAGCTGGATCAGATTGCGGTCTTGAACGTCAAAAACGGCGAGGTCAAACCAAACGGCGGCCGCACCCTAACGGATGCCGATAAGGCCGCCATTTCGGACTGGATGGAACAGCGTCGTGCACAACTGGCGCAGCGTGACATTGATGACATCCTTCGAACAGTTGACCATCTGAACCTGACAACACACTGGGCGCAAGCGCGCGCCTCGGACGAAGATTTGGAACAGGTAACCGACGCACTTTTGTTGGCCATGCACGACCTGCGCACGATGCTTGTGCGCAAGAAAGCTGACAGGCTGATCAAGGGAAAGTCAGAATAACGCACTGGATGTGTGTTGACCGGGACTAGCTTGCGCTGCCGATGCGGGAAGACCGCATCCAGAACCGCCATGACATGAACGCGCCTGCGCAGACCAACCCCAGCAAAAGCCCCCACCAAACGCCGACGGCTCCGAACCCAAGTGTGATCCCAAGCACGTAAGACGAGCCCATTCCGACCACCCAATAGCTTAGGCTGGCGATGATCATCGGCACGCGGGTATCCTGCACACCGCGCAGAAGGCCCATGGCAATGGCTTGCGCCCCATCGGCAATTTGAAACAGCGCAGCAACCACCAGAAGCGACGTGCCCAGAACCACGATTTGATCGCGCAGGACTTCGGCCGGATCTAGGAACAATTGGATCAACGGCGCGGGGAAACCCAGGAAGAGGATAACAGTCAGCCCGCCAAACAGAAGCGACGTCAGCGTGACAGCCAGCGCCCCACGGCGCAGACCCAGTTCATCTTTGCGCCCCAGCGCACGCCCGGCCCGCACGGTTGAGGTCATGGATAGCCCCAAATGCACCATGAAGAACGCCGCCGTGATTTGTAGTGCGATCCCGTGGGCAGCAAGTTCAACGGTTCCGATCAGCCCCACAACAATGGTCGAGGCCGAGAACATCCCCACCTCGGCCAGTGTGGTCAGTCCAATGGGAATGCCAAGCTTCAGCAGCGCCGAAAGGGCTTCCCAATCGGGCTTCCACAGACGTCGGAACAATTCCTGTTCGGGGTTCATGCGCGCGGCATAGATCCAAAGGACCACACCCGCAGCGACCTGAATAGTGACCGATGCAATCGCTGCTCCACGCACGCCAAGCTCTGGCGCGCCCCAGTTACCAAAGATCAGGGCATAGTTAATCACACCGTTCATCACAGCCGCGATAACCGTTGCCCACAGGACAATCCGGGCGTGTTCCAGCGCTGACAAATAGCTGCGCAACGCCATGACGGCCAAAGCGGGGATCATCCCAAATCCTGCAATCCTAAGGTAGTCCTGTGCAATCAGGCTAAGCTCTACGTCCTGCCCCATGCTCTGCAGTATGGGGGCGGAAAACCACATAAGCGGCAATACGGCGATCGCAAAGCCAACCGATACCCAAAGGGCCATACGGGTCAGGCGACGCACGCGGACCTCGTCCCCTGCTTCAGCGGCTTCAGCGACCATCGGCATCAACGCGAATGCGGGCCCTGCCCCCATGATCAGGAAAATGAAAAAGAAGGTACCGGCCAGCGTCACGGCGGCCAGTTCATCAACCCCGTACCAGCCCAGCATGATTGTATCGGTTATCTGCACCGAGAACTGCGCCAGTTGCGATGCAACCAGCGGCGAGCCAAGCACCAGTACCGCGCGCATGTGCTGAGGAAGAGTCATTACCTGTGTCATCCCCCACCTCTATTCCCGGTGGTACGGATCGGCAAGCACAGACTGATGGCGCTACCAGCAACAATTGGCCAATGCTTGGCGGTGGTTTAGCTTTGCCCCCTGCTACAGTGGTGTCGCGGTAAGGCTATAGCATCGCCAGCAATGCTTTGCTTGGCGTGCCGGTCACAGGCAACCCACGTGCACGCTGGAAGGCTTCGATCGCGGCAAAGGTCTTTTTGCCCAACACGCCGTCCGCCTCGCCAGCATCAAAGCCTGCGCTGGTCAATCCGCGCTGAAGGGCCTTTCGATCGTTAAGGGTCAGCCCGTGTTCATCCGGTCCAAACGACGCGCGCAAAGCGGGCCGCCCCGACAAACGGTCCGAGAGGTGCCCGACACCAATGATGTATTTCTGCGCGTTGTTGTAGCGACCTAGAACAGAGTAGTTGTGATAGGCCTCAAACACCGGACCGTTATCACCCGCAGGCTTCACCACACGTCCACGGCCCGATGGGGCACGTCCTGTGATCTCTTCGCCCCAACGCTGACCGCGCCTCCAGCCAGACCGGCTTAGATAAGCGGCGGTCGACGCCAGCGCATCGGTCGGGTCATCCGACCAAATGTCACGTCTTCCATCGCCACGGAAATCAACCGCGTAGGCCAGATAAGAGGTTGGAATGAACTGGGTATGGCCCATGGCTCCTGCCCAGCTTCCGGTCATGCGATCCGCTGGAATATCGCCTCTCTGGAGGATTTTCAAAGCCGCCATCAGCTGACCTTCGAAAAACTTTCCGCGCCGCCCGTCATAGGCAAGCGTCGACAGGGCCGAGATCACTGGCACGTCCCCGCGGCGTTCCCCATATCGGCTTTCCACGCCCCAGACCGCGACGATGACCTCTTTCTCGACACCGTATTTAGCTTCCAGCTGGCTCAACAGGCCTGCATGTTTCTTAAGCATCACACGGCCTTTTTCGATCCGCGCATCGGATGCTGCAATGGCCAAATAGTCTTCGAAACTGCGCACAAATTCCGTTTGGTTGCGGTCACGTTCTACCACGCCGGGCAGAAAGCCTACGCCTTTAAAAGCCCTGTTGATCGTGGAGGAACTGATACCGCGCGCCTTAGCACGTTCTTTGGCCCCGCCCACCCAGGCATCAAACCCAGCATTGGGCGCAGCGCGCATAGTAGAACCCGAGGAAGATCGGGATGAAGATGTCACCACGCGATCCACCCCGCCCGACCGACACGCGGCAAGGGAAGCGGCAGATACACCGGCCAAAAAGAAACGTCGGGAAAGGGGCATTGTAATCACCTGTACTGCTTTACTCAGCGCAATCCAGATAGCATGGATTGGGCAACACTTTTTTCAAACACTACCCTCTGCCCAACAAGTTTTGAATGAAAAAGGGACGCCGAAGCGCCCCAATTTCTTTCTACGCGAATGTCCGCTTAGCCGCGACGCTGTTCTGGATGCAAACTTGCGCCCAGTATGTGATCGGCCTTGTGGATCACCTGGCTGGCCTGGCCAACGATCAAAGGATCGGGTTGGCCTACCAATTCGTGATCCTTGTCCGGGTATTCGACCGTCGACAGGAAATGACGCATGCATTCAAGGCGCGCACGTTTCTTGTCGTTGGACTTGATGATGGTCCAAGGCGCATCGGCCGTGTGGGTGTAGAAGAACATCGCTTCTTTGGCTTCAGTGTAGTCGTCCCATTTGGACAAGGACGCCAGATCGACCGGGCTAAGCTTCCAGCGCTTCAATGGGTCATCCTTGCGACTGTCAAAACGACGTTTCTGTTCTTCGCGCGTGACTGAGAACCAGTATTTGTAAAGACGAATGCCCGAGCGTGTCAGCATACGTTCAAACTCGGGTGTCTGGCGCATGAACTCCAGATACTCACCGGGATTACAGAACCCCATCACACGTTCAACACCGGCGCGGTTGTACCAAGAGCGGTCATAGAACACCATTTCGCCTTCGGTCGGCAATTGGCTGATGTAACGCTGATAAAACCACTGTCCGCGCTCTTCGTCGGTTGGTTTATTCAGGGCCACCACACGGGCTTCGCGTGGGTTAAGATGCTCCATAAAGCGTTTGATCGTGCCGCCTTTACCAGCCGCATCGCGACCTTCAAACAACAGCACAAACTTCTGACCCGTTTCGCCAACCCAGCGCTGAACCTTCAAAAGCTCGGCTTGAATAAGCGCTTTTTCGGTTTCGTATTCCTTGCGACCCAGCTTGGTCGTGTATGGATACTTACCGTTTTCGAACGTTTCGCGGATTTGGTCTGCGCTGACGCTGGGAAAAGGCTTCGCCTGAATTTCTGGTTGTGCCTCTGCGGCGTTCGCCGGCTTCGCCGGAGCTTTGGCTGCAGTTTTAGGCGCAGTTGTACGGGTCTGATTCACACTCATTCGCATCTCTCCTTATTTGTCCACGCTGCCTTTAGCATTGCGTTCGGAGACACGCTTTGATCCGCATCAAGAAAAATGAAGATAGCTATTCAGATGCGTGCAGGGGGATCAAAAAAAGGCCCACCATGAGGCGAGCCTTTTCGGAGTATGGTTTAGTTTGGCCGGTCAACCCGAAGCGTCACATGTGCCGTCCCACGCACGGGCTTGGACCATTTCAGTTCAGCAAGTTCCGCACTTGGCCCCTGATTAACCTCGACATGCGGATTGTCCCAAACCTGATTGTTTGACCCATCCCGAAGCGCCCCTTCGATCACAACAGAACTGACCGTCCGCGCATTTCCACCAAATGGGAAATAGTCCGACCCGTCCAATGTCCACGTGCTGGCTGCGGTGTTTTGGTTAAACTCCAATGTCACGGGGGACATCGTGCGCTGGGTGATCCCTACGAACGCGTTGTTCTCGAAGGTCACATCACGCATGCTCCAATCGTCGAGGGTTCCATGTGTGCTCACCACACCATCAACTCGGTCCACAAAGCCTGCAACGCTACGGAACACGTTTCCAGTCACATGTAAGCCTGACACATAATGGCCCGTTCCAAATGGTTTCACGAGGATCCATTTAAACCAAGACGCCGCATCAATGCACAGGAACGTGTTGTTTGCGATGGTCATGCCACCGAACGAGTACTCGGAGCCGAAATCCGGCTTCTGGTCATGTTCGTTGTTCCATTCGATCGAACAATTGTCGATGTAGTTCCCTGTGATCACCGCGTTGTTGTTTTCATAGGTAAACACCATGCCCGGAGTTCGCGGGCCATCACTGACGTCATCCCCTTGAAACAGGTGGTTGCCTTGGATGATGTGGTTGGACCCATGAAAAATCATGGACAGTCCCATGCGTTGGAAACGGCTGTCGCGGATCTTTGCATCATTGGCATTCACGTTAAATGCCACCGAGACACGATCCGTCGCAGCCAGCGCTTGTTCGCCCGAAATGAACTGACAGCGATCCACATGTAGATCCTGACAACCGCGCCCGGTTGAGGTAATCGCGTGGTTCTTGGCTTTGATGAAGAAACAATCCTGAAAAACGAAGTTTTCGCCATCACGAGGCAGCATCACAGCCGAGGAATGGTTGTTACACTGGAATTCCACTTCAACCATATTCATGCGGTTGACCTGCGCAAACCCTCCGAAATCCAACACATATTTGTGGCGTGTAAACGTGTAGCTTTGATTGGTGGCCGGACCCCAAAGAGGTTGGCTCAACTCCACCTCGGCGGCGCCAACATTCACCGTTTTCACATAGACCTCGCGACCAACGCCATTCCCCGTAATGATCGCGCCGGGGTCGATGGCCGAAATGTTGGCAACGTTTGTCAGCGTATAAGGGTTGGCCGGGTTGTACTGCGCGGTCGAGGTCGCAACCTCATCATCCCAAGCCGCACCTCCAATCACGTAAAACTGCCCGTTCTTGATCACGCGGCGGATTAGAAACGAATCCGACGTGGCATAAGCTGCCTGCATATCAATCGGCTCGGTCACATCAATGCGACGGCCGCACATGTCCAGCGTTTCGTGATCGGCATAGTGCAACAGCGCCTGAAACGCCTTGCGAAAGCCCAAAAGCTCGGTTCCAAACGCGTCGATATAGGTTGGAAGGTCAAAGGAACGTGTAAGGGACAGATACACGTTGTCGGCCATCGTGACGGTGCCCTCAAACCGAATGTCGGAATGCAGGGTCAGGTTCGAACCGATATGAAAGATGCCCTCTGGCACCAAAAGCGTACGCCCGGCAGACGCAGCGTCAGCCGCCGCAAAGGCAGCGCGGTCATCGGTAACGCCATCCCCTGCCGCCCCAAAGTCGCGCACATCCACCCAGTCCATCATGTCGCGCAGATAGGCCCCGGTGACATCCTCAATGACAATCTCATCAATGCGGACTGCAGCACCGTTAGACCCGATCAGATCCAACCCCAAATGGGCATAGGCGACGTCATCGCCCCAAACCATATCCACGCTGGACCGGCTGCCCGATCCGATGATGGCTGAGACCTCAACCACTTCACCATAAGAGGTCAAAGCAACGACCGCTCCGGTTTCAACATAACCGCCCGCATGGCCCCCACCTGTCAGGCTTGGACGCGCTGCAATGCGCACCGACGGAAGTGGGCCCGAGATCGCTTTGACCTTCGCGCGAACCCGTAGATAACACCCTTGCTCAAACGGCGTTTGCCCCATGTAACGAAGCGTTTGGGTGTTTTGGTCTTTGAACAGTTCAAGACAGCTGTCGAAATCCTGATCTGCCGGAACAATGGCCGCATTGCCCGCACCATCATATGTATTTGTGCCCGGGGTGCCGTCTTCGCTTGACCAGACATCAAGCCCATCTTCGAATTCTGGCGGCATGAACACCACACCATCGGTTATCGCCTTGTTCATAGAAACCCCTTTCAGGTCGAAATTCACGCAAGGCCCCGATTGATCGCAGACGAAACGGCCAGCCGTTCAATGCAGCGAATTCAGGGGCAAGATACGCGGAAAGGGGTAATGCCCAGGGTTTAACAGGGCTTAACGCATGCGCGCGTTGCGGGGCCTCAAAACGAAAAACGGTGCGTCAACTGAATGACGCACCGCTTTGTTTTAAAATCATATTGTCCGTTATTTCGCAAGGTCACCCGCAAGGGCACGATCAATCAAGGCCGCCGTTTCTTCGGCCCCGTAAAGGGCTGCAAAGCCACCGAACCGCGGGCCTTGGCTGGCGCCCAGAAGCACCTCGTAAAGGGCTTTGAACCAATCGCGCAGGTTGTCAAACCCGTGCAGTTTGCCCAGCGCAAAGACGACCGATTGCAAGAACTCATCCGAGCTGAAATCGACCGCGGGAAGCGGATCTTCATTGCCCATCATCTCGTTCTTACGGGCAATCGCATCCAGCGCAACGTCACCGTCGCGCAGCGCATGTGCCAGTTCCTCCAGCGCGCCACGTTCTTGATCCGTGGGCAGGCGGAACACCTTCTCGGGCTCCACGAAGTCTTCGTAATACTTCACTGCATAGCCTGCCGCCGCATCCAGATCGGGATGGGTTTCGGGCGAAGCGTCCGGCGCATAGCGCTGGATGAAACCCCAAAGCTGCGTTTTGTCGTGGGCATGTGCCACAGACGCAAGGTTCAACAGCATCGAGAACGGAACCACCATGTTCGACATCGGCACATCACCCGCATGGATGTGCCAAACCGGATTGTTCAGCTGCGCTTTCAAGTCTTGCTTGTGATAGGCGTTCAGCTGCTGATGATATTCGTCCATCGCCTTCGGGATCACATCAAAATGCATGCGCTTGGCGGTCTTAGGCTTAAGATACATGAAGTATGACAGGCTTTCGGTCGACGCATAGGTCAGCCATTCATCAATCGAAATCCCGTTGCCCGAAGTTTTCGAGATCTTCTGCCCGTTCGAATCCAAAAACAGCTCGTATGTGAAGTGCTCGGGCGCACGATGACCCAAGATACGGCAAATCTTGTCATAGATCGGCGTATTTGTGCTGTGGTCTTTGCCATACATCTCGAAGTCAACTTCCAGCGCGGCCCAGCGCGCGCCAAAATCTGGCTTCCACTGCAGCTTCACGTTGCCGCCGGTGACGGGCAACGTCCATTCCTTGCCGTCCTCATCATCGAACGTGATGGTATGGTTTTCTGCGTTCACTTCTTTCATCGGCACGTAAAGCACGCGGCCCGTTTCCGGATGGATCGGCAGGAAAATCGAATAGGTCTGGCGACGCTCTTCACGAAGGGATTTCAGCATCACCTCCATTACCTCGTCATATTTCTCGACAGCGCGTTTCAGCACTTCGTCAAATTGGCCCGTGCCGTAGAATTCAGTGGCCGAATAGAATTCGTACTCAAACCCAAACGTATCAAGGAACCGGCGCAGCATGGCGTTGTTGTGATGGCCAAAGCTTTCATGGGTGCCAAACGGGTCCGGCACGCTGGTCAGCGGCTTTTGCATATGTGCTTCCAGGCTTTCCGCGTCTGGAACATTGCCCGGCACTTTTCGCATCCCGTCCAAATCATCCGAAAAACAGATCAGCTTGGTTGGGATGTCCGATATCACCTCGAACGCGCGCTGGATCATTGTCGTGCGTGCAACTTCGCCAAATGTCCCGATATGCGGCAGGCCCGACGGACCATAGCCCGTTTCAAACAGCACATATCCCTTCTCTGGCGCGCCCTTCTGGTAACGTTTGAGCACCCGGCGTGCCTCTTCAAAGGGCCAGGCTTTCGAACTCATCGCGGCGTCGCGCATCTCGGACATGTGCTTTCCTTTCTTATCGCGCAAATTGCGCTAAGTGCTCTCCCTATTGCGTAGGGGTCGCGGGGTCAATATTCTGCACCGCAACAGAGGAGCATATCCAAGTGCAAGACATTCCCCATTCCCTAACCGCTCAGGACTGCCTGATTGCAGTCATGATGGCGGTTTCCGCGTCGGATGAAGAAATCACATCCGCCGAGCTTTTGACCATCGAGCGTATCGTCAACCACCTTCCAGTGTTCGCCACCTATGACCCAGATCGCTTTAAAACCGTATCGCAAACCGTCTTTGACCTATTTGCTGTCGAAGATGGGCTGGACGCCCTGTTTGGCTTGGTGCGCGACAATCTTCCCGAAAACCTGTGGGAAACGGCCTATGCGCTGGCATGTGACGTTGCGGCCTCTGATGGCGTATTGCACGGGCCCGAGATTCGCATCCTTGAAGAAATCCGCTACGAGCTCAGCATTGATCGTTTACATGCGGCAGCCATTGAACGGGGCGCACGGGCACGCCATATGAACCTGTGATCGACGCAGCCTCTGCGTCTTCCAATCTAACAGCTATATATGGAAAGGGCCGTCATGCTCGACAGCTTTGAAATCACCCGGCGCTGGCCGGCCAAAGACGCGAATGTCATTCAGCTCTATTCGCTGCCCACGCCAAATGGCGTAAAGGTGTCGGCGATGCTTGAAGAAACCGGCCTTCCGTACGAGGCGCATTTGATCAACATCATGGATGGAGATCAATTCACGCCAGAGTATCTGTCTCTGAACCCCAACAACAAGATCCCGGCCATCATTGACCCAAACGGTCCAGATGGCGCGCCGCTGCCGCTTTGGGAAACTGGAGCAATTCTGATCTATCTGGCTGAAAAGTCCGGGAAGTTCCTGCCGACTGACCCGTCGAAACGTGCAGAAGTCATGCAGTGGCTGATGTGGCAGATGGGCGGCTTTGGACCGATGCTTGGCCAGTTTGGGTTCTTCTACGCCTATGGCGGCAAAGACATCGAAGACAAGCGCCCAATGGAGCGTTACCGCGATGAAGCAAAGCGTCTACTTGCCGTTTTGGACAAACGTCTGGACGGGCGCGAGGTCGTTGCAGGCGACGAATACTCCATCGCCGACATTGCCATCTGGCCGTGGGTCCGGGCGCTGTTCACTGCTTATAATGCAGGTGATGTCTTAGAACTTGAGAGCTTCCCGAACGTGCTGCGCTGGCACACAAACTGCGCAGATCGCCCAGCGTCTAAAACTGCAGTCAACGTCCCACCCAGACCCTGATTGGGTTTTGAGAGGGGGCTTACAAACCCCTTAATCTGCTGACAAAGGTCGGGCATGCTTTTCACGCGGCCCGGCCTTTTCCATTGGGTGTCGGCCTAGTGCCCTTTTTTGCGTGATGCTGCGTTCGGAATGAATGCTCGTGTTAGCTTTGAGCATGTTTCGGGTCGATCCATCAAAAGGCATGGCGCTATCTAGGCTCCAAACGACATAGGAACCAAGAAGATGAGCTTTCAAATTCATTCTTTACCAGCCGAGGACTTTGCTGACCTGTTCGCGCTTTCCAACGCTGAGCTAACCGAAAAAAACGCGTGCCGCCAGATTGTGCAATCGAAGCCCGGTACACCATGCCGCGTGAGCATGGCCGATGCCGAAGTGGGCGAAACTGTTATTCTGCTCAACTATGAGCACCAACCAGAGAAGTCGCCGTATAAGGCGACACATGCAATCTTTGTGCGGGAAGGTGCGCCGCAAGCCCAGTTGGCTGTTGGCGAAGTGCCAGAAGTTTTACGATCTCGCCTCATTTCACTACGATTGTTTGATAGCAATCATATGATGATTGATGCTGATGTTCTTCAAGGAGACGGTCTCGCCGACGCCATTACAACAGCGTTTGAAAACGATCAGGTGTCTTATGCTCATTTGCACTACGCCAAACCCGGTTGTTTTGCTGCATCCGTCACCCGCACAGTTTAGATAGTGTAGTTGGATGAAGCGGTCCCCCCGACCCGACCTTAGGCCCCAAACAACACAGACCAACGCGCAATCAGATCGTGTTGCAAGCGGCGCGATCGTCTGCTCCAACCACGTGCACCTTGTGGGCGTTCACGAAACGCGCGCTGAATTGCGCCGCGTCGCTCCATATCTGCTGTGAAAATCGCAAAGGCCAGCTCTCGCCCATTTGGGGCGGTCACGTACCCCGCCAGAGACGAAACAAAGTTCAGCGTCCCCGTCTTTGCGCGGATGGTGTGGCTTCCGCCATCAGGCAGAAGCTCTGATCTTGACGGGACATTCTTCAGCAACGGCGCCAAATCGCCATCCGGTGACGTCGCGATCAAAGCCCGCACCATATCACGCGCGGTGACCTTCGATTGGTCACTTAAACCACTGTGATCGACAAAACTCAGGCGGCGGGTTCCAAGTGCCTCCTTGGACCATAAGGACATCGCGGTTGCCGATCCGGGCAAATCAGCTGGCGAGGCGCCCGCTTCGACGCTGGCCGCCATACCAACCACTTCGGCGGTCAAATTGGTCGAATACTTCAACATGCCCCTCACAATCTCGGACACCGGGGCCGAGTAATAAGTGGTCAGCACGCTTCCATTTGTCGTGGTGTCTTGCGGCATAGGGCGCGGCAGTTTGATCCCCTGCCCACGCGCCAAGACCTGAAAGACTTCACCGGCATAAAGGTCGGGACGCCGCACGGGCAGCCATCGCGACCCACCTTTACCCAAAGCCGTCTGGGCCACAGTCCAGCTGTCGACGCCCGAGGCATCTTTGTAGGTAAAAATGGGGGACTTGCGGTCAACAATTTGCATCCGCGCCATTTTAACGGCGGGTCGAAGCGTCTCGGATCGGGCATCCATGGCCACGTCCCAGCCCTGCCCCGCGCGTTTCCATTCAAAATGCACGCGGTTGAAGTTCAGGTTCAGGCCCGAGATCGAAGGATTATAGCCAAGGTGATCTGGTTGCCCCGGATCAATGACGCGCTGGTACGGAAGGTAAGCACCATCCACCTTGAAACTGCCGGTGATCCCGGTCACTCCTTGGGCCTGCAAGTCCAGTGCCATCTGGGCCAACCCATCCGTATCAAGCGTCGGATCCGCCCCACCCACAAGGATCAGATCGCCTTGAATGACGCCATTCTTGATAGCCCCGGTTGCCATCAAGCGCGTGGCAAACTGATGCCCCCCACCGAGAACTGACAGGGCATAGGCCCCCGTGATTGCCTTCGCAACACTGGCCGGGGGCAGTGGTAAAATGGGGTTTCGAACCTCAAGCACTTCACCGCTTCTGGCATCTGCGACCATGAAGCCCAGCTTGCCCCCAAGCCCGGCTGCATCAAGCAGTTGATCAACAGATGGAAGGCTACTTTTTGCAAAGTCTTCGGGCTTTGGTACGGGAAACAACGACGTCGCAGGCGCATTCGCCAACACAGGCGAGGCTACACCGGCCCCAAGTCCTGATAAAAATACGCGTCTGGAAATTGCTTTCGCCATGAAGCGAGTAAACCTTTCATGGTCCAGTCATTCAAGTGCGAAACCCAACGATCAGCAGGTTCTTTCTGACAGGTTCACCAATCACCGCGCTCTCTGATCTGAGACGATGAAATGTCCACCATGGGCACATTCACCAGACACCACGCGGGCGCCTGCGCAATCCGAAGCTGCTCTGCATCGCGCCCCTTGATCTGGGCCGCCCGAAACCGTCGTGCAGCTTTGGACATACGCGCCTGCCCGCGATCTCCGGGCCGTGCAAGCACACCAATCGGCACGTTTGCCATGATCCAGTCCCAGCGCTCCCAGCGATGAAAACCTGCCAGATTGTCCGCGCCCATCAGCCAGACAAACTGCACGCCAGGATACAGCGCGATCAGCGCTTCCAATGTCTCTGCCGTATACTGCGTGCCGGTATGGGCTTCGATCTGAGTGACCTGGACGCGTGGGTGTTTTATCACATCCCGTGCATACGCAACACGTTGATCAAGCGGCGCGGGGCCATGTTCTTTCAACGGATTTCCCGGCGTCACCAGCCACCAAACCTGATCCAACCCGAACCGCTTCAGTGCTTCGCGCGTGATATGCACATGACCCGCATGGGCCGGATCAAACGACCCGCCCAAAAGCCCGATCACCTGCCCCTCGCGCGCATATGGAAATTCGTGACGCATTATTCACCCGATAAACCGCAACTTCCCTATCGCGGGGCAATTGCCCTCGTCCAGTGAAATCGCTATTTGCATGGGAACTGCGCAAATCACCTGCGCTCTTGTTCAACTGGGCACTCGCCCCCGCACGGAGCATTCACATGGCCGCTTATCAATATGTCTACCACATGGACGGCGTTTCCAAGACTTATCCCGGTGGGAAGAAGTGCTTTGAAAACATCCGCCTAAGCTTCCTGCCCGGCGTGAAAATCGGCGTCGTGGGCGTCAACGGTACCGGTAAATCGACGCTGATGCGCATCATGGCGGGCATCGATAAGGAATTTCAGGGCGAAGCCTGGGCTGCTGAAGGTGCCAAGGTTGGCTATCTGCCGCAGGAGCCAGAACTGGATGCATCGCTTGATGTGCGTGGCAACGTGATGCTGGGCGTGTCTGAAAAGAAAGCCATTCTTGAGCGGTATAACGAACTGGCCATGAACTATTCGGACGAAACTGCGGACGAGATGGCCAAACTGCAGGACGAGATCGACGCCCAGAACCTCTGGGATCTGGATGCGCAAATCGATGTGTCTATGGAGGCTCTGCGCTGCCCCCCTGATGACGCCGACGTGACAACCCTGTCAGGTGGTGAAAAACGCCGCGTCGCGCTGTGCAAGCTGCTACTTGAAGCCCCCGACATGCTGCTGCTGGATGAGCCGACCAACCACTTGGACGCCGAAACCATCGCGTGGCTGCAACAGCACCTGATCGACTACAAAGGCACCATCCTGATCGTCACCCACGACCGTTACTTCCTGGATGACATCACCAGCTGGATTTTGGAACTCGACCGTGGCTCGGGCATTCCTTACGAAGGCAACTACTCGGCTTGGCTGGAACAGAAAGCCAAGCGCCTGTCGCAAGAAGCCCGCGAAGACAAATCCAAGCAAAAAACGCTTGAGCGCGAGCTGGAATGGATGCGTCAGGGTGCGAAAGCCCGTCAGGCGAAATCCAAAGCCCGGATCAACGCCTATAACGAAATGGCTGGCCAGTCCGAGCGTGATAAGGTGGGCCGCGCTCAGATCGTCATTCCCAACGGTCCCCGCCTTGGCGCCAAGGTGATCGAGGTCGAAGGCCTGAAGAAACACATGGGCGACAAGCTGTTGATCGAGGATCTGTCGTTCTCGATCCCTCCCGGCGGCATCGTCGGCGTGATCGGCCCCAACGGCGCGGGTAAATCGACCCTGTTCAAAATGATGACCGGGCAAGAGACGCCCGACGAAGGTACGATTGAATTGGGCGACACGGTGAAACTGTCCTATGTCGACCAGTCCCGTGACGATCTGAAGGCGAATGAAACCGTATGGGAAGCGATTTCCGGCGGGGCCGAGATCATTGAACTGGGCGACGCACAGGTGAATTCCCGCGCGTACTGCTCATCCTTCAACTTCAAAGGCGGCGATCAGCAGAAAACGCTGAACCTGCTGTCGGGCGGTGAACGCAACCGCGTGCACATGGCGCGCCTGTTGAAAGAGGGCGGCAACGTGCTGCTGCTTGACGAACCGACCAACGATTTGGACGTGGAAACCCTGCGGGCCTTGGAGGACGCGCTGGTCGACTTCGCCGGCTGCGCCGTCGTCATCTCGCACGACCGCTTCTTCCTTGACCGTATCTGTACCCACATCTTGGCCTTCGAAGGCGACGCGCATGTGGAATGGTTCGAAGGCAACTTCGAGGATTACGAAGAGGACAAGAAGCGCAGGCTCGGACCTGATGCTCTGGAGCCCAAACGCTTGAAGCATAAGAAGTTTACGAGATAAGAGGGCGGTCACGGCGAAAACCTGCTAAACCTCACGCAATCGTTAAAAAGTTACCCAACAGGCACATGATTTTCGTGCTATCTTTAACACAAGGTTTTTACGAGTTTCTGATGTGAGGCAGAAGCATGGTTGTCTACTATGGCTATCAGAATGCCATCTTTGGGACGCAGAGCACGATCAACGGCTCTGCGTTTAACTACAATTCTGCGCCCACCGTTGGCGGCACCTGGAGCTGGTCCGGAACAAGCACCAACTTTGCCGTCAAAGAAAACGACGGTGCCTCCAATTTCAACGGCGACGTGACCAACGAACAGGTTTCGGCACAGGAACAAATTGGCGGTGTCTGGGCTCAGACAGTCGAGATCGGCGGGACCGATCGTCAGGTTGTCTGGGATTACACCTTTGAAGTCACTGCCGCTGACGGAACCGTCTTCCGCGTGGCGGTGATTGATGTTGATCTGAACAATGATGACGATCTGCAGGATGCGGGTGAAGATGGGTACTATCTGGTTTTCCCGGATGGAATCCCGCCCGCCGGTACCGATCTGACCGTCGGCCCTATTGTGGAAAATGACGCCGGCGCGCTGCATTTAGATCTTGGGGCTCAGGTGGTTTGCTTCACCAAGGGGACTTTGATCGAAACGCGTTCAGGTTCGACTCCCATCGAAAATTTGGAACCCGGTGATATGGTATTGACGCAATCCGGGGACTACCAGCCCTTGATTTGGGTCGGTCAAACGACAGTTACAGCGGCAGGGAAGCTTGCGCCGATTGTGATATCGAAGGGTGCTCTTGGAAACATGCGCGAATTGGTCGTATCCCCTCAGCACGGCATTGTCATCAAAGATTGGCGTGCACAGTTTTTGTTTGGCGAGGATCAAGTGATCGCACGGGCGGTCGATCTTGTGAATGGCGAAACGATTTATCGTCGACCGGGTGGTGTGGTCACCTACTATCACGTTCTGTTCGAACGCCATCAGATCATCTATTCCGAAGGCATTCCCACTGAAAGCCTCTATCCGGGCATCGTAGCCATGGGCGCGGTTTCAGCAGACTACCAACAGGAGCTTCTGACGCTCTTTCCAGAGCTTTTTCAGGATGGTGTATTTTGCACCCCAAAGGCCGCGCGTTTCTTGCGCGCTTATGAAGCGGTTTGTCTTAACAAACGCTAGGTCTGCGCTTCCAGCATTATTGATCACGAGCAATATAGCCGGGGCATAATGGCTTACTCACCTCAGACGGGGGGTGAGTTCCCATCATCATACAGTGCCGAAAACTCCCCCCCCTTCGGTAACTTTGTGTTTGGACCGGGCGCGATCGCGTTCAGACCACTCCTCTAGACCCCCACCATGCCCCCACCGCATACCGGCAATACCAAATCACACGATGTACTCACCCATGATCGCCCTTACCTAAGCGGCAACTGATAATCACCGCCAGAAGGGCAAGATCATGGAAAAGACCGAATACACCTACCCCACGCAGGACGAAATCGATGCCATCATCCGCAATGCGCAGCAAATGCGGGCCGAGGCTATGGCAAGCTGGGTGCGCAGTGCTTGGACTTGGCTAACACATCGTCGGTCGATCTCGGTCACAAGTGACCGGGCACCGGCACAGATGTCCCTGTAAAGAAGCGCCGCCCCCTGTTGACCGCAACAGGGGGGCTTCATCGTTCGGTGTTTTCGAACTCGAACACACCTATTTTTTAACCCCATCACCCCCGGTGTTCCCGCCAAGTTGACCGTTCACACCCCTCAGCCCTAAGCTTTCCCCATTAAGAAGAGGGGAAAACATTATGAAACGAAGGGGTTTTCTGGCGCTTAGCTGCGCCGGTCTTGTCACTGCGTGTGCACGCTCGGGTGCTATCAGGCTCGCACCCAACACCAAGTTAATCATCCTAAGACATGGGGATCGTACGGGGCCTGACCTGAACGCGAAAGGGCGCGCGCGGGCGCAAGCTTTGGTGGGTGCGCTGGATGGCATTCCTGTCGATGCGATCTTTGCGCCAAGCGTTCAGCGAAATCTGGATACGGCGCAGCCGCTTGCGACTGATCGCGATTTGCTCATAAACCGCCTACCAGCCAATGGAATGGCGTCCCGGCTGATCACTGCCGCGTCGGGAAAGACTGTGGTGTGGGTTGGCAACAAAGGCAATCTGCGCGAGATTTGGGATACTTTGGGTGCAGGCGGCGAGCCACCGCTGAACTATGGCGACTTGTTCACCGTGACGGCCAATCGCTTCGGCATGTTGCAGATCGAACGGCGCCAGCACGGCCCAGACGCCTAGTCCCTTTTAACTGGTACAGGGTTGCCTTCGTCATCCAGTGAAACAAAGATGAACACGCCTTCGGTCACCTTGTGTTTTGACCGACCGCGATCGCGTTCTGACCACGCCTCGAGTGTGATCGCCATCGAAGTACGGCCAACTTTCGTGACCTCTCCGTAAAGGCACAAAACGTCGCCCACTTTGACGGGAGAGATGAATTTCATCGCGTCCACCGCCACGGTCGCCACGCGCCCGCCTGCGTATTCCGCAGCCAACACGCCGCCCGCGATGTCCATTTGTGACAGCACCCAGCCGCCGAAGATGTCTCCGGCCACGTTGGTGTCCTTGGGCATGGCAAGCGTGCGCAGGATGATGTCGCCTTCTGGCGCGGATTGAGTATCGGACGTCTTAGTGGACATTGGGGGGGCCTCGTTCATTGTTGCCCCTTGGGTAAGCCGCGCACGCGCGCCGTGCAAGGTCGTCTTTACGTTACGCAGGCTTTGCCACGTCATAAAGTTCGTTCAGAAGGTCCAGAAGGGTCTCCATCTTCTCGGTCCCAAAGCGGGTTTCGAGGTCCTCATAGATGCCCGCAGCTTTCCCGGCCATCGTGGCGTATTTTTCCCGCCCCCCGGACGAAATCTGCACCCGACGGCGGCGCGCGTCGCTGTCTTCGACCCGCTCGATCAGCTTCTGCTCAGTCAGCGTTTTCAGGATGCGCGACAGGCTGGGCGGCATCAGGACGCAGCGTTCTGCCAATTCGGTGGCGCAGCAGGCTTTGCCTTCGGCCAGCACGCGGATCACGCGCCATTGCTGGACGGTCAGACCAATTTCATCAAGTTCAAGGCGGAAGGGTTTGAGGGTTGCTTCACGGGCGTGGAGAAGGGCCAGAGGCAGCGCGCGATCGAGTTTCTTCATCATCTTGGGTCCTTTCGCGGATGGCCGCGTGGATCGTGCTCCAGCCTTTGCGACTGAAGCGGGTTTCAATTTCCTGAACCTCAAGACTTAGAATAAAGGGCGTGTCGCCCATCTGTGGGCGCAGCGCGTCCTCAACCGCGCTGTATAGGGTGTCGGCGATGGCCTCGCGCGTGGCCTCGTCCCGTCCCTGCCCAAGTCTTAGGATCATATCGACGAAGTGATACCCGCCTGCCCCGTCTCCGATTGCATCAACGTCAGCTTCGAACCCACGCACGCGGATGCCGCCGATGGGGCATTGCCCCGTGGCGACCAGTGCAGCGCGCATGGTTTCGGCCACGGCTTGCAGATCCGCTTGCTGGCCCAGCCCGTTGCTGTATTCGAAAGACAGGTGTGGCATGTTCACTCCTTAACACCGGCAGTAAATACCGCTCGCGTGGAAATTGCAATTCATTGCGGGTGCAACAAGTTGCCTCAGGCTTTCACCAAACCTGCTGCAACCCACGCGTCGAATTCGGCCAACACCCGGTCCGAGAAGGCCGCGTCATTGATATGTGCATCCAGCTCGATCAAGGTCACGTTGTCCGGGCAATTTGCACGAATTTCGTCGATGAAGGCCGCAAGCCCTTCGGCGTCATGCAGTGGCCCGCCGGGACGGTCCCATTCATTGCCGCCGTGAAGTGGCAGGATCAGGTTCACGGGCCCTTTCGCACCGGATAGCTGTTGGCACATTGCTTGTGCCATCTCGCGCCGTTGCTCAGGTGTCATCATCACTGAAGACAGAAGACGGTTATGCGCGTGCACCTCTTGTCCTTCCAGCTTCGGCGGCACCGCCTGCCAGCCAATGATATCGACAAGATCATAGCAGCCAATGGACACCATTTGCGGTGTGGAGGACGCCCCTGCATTGGTCATCCGATCCGGGCCTGCGGAAATGGTCGATCCCATGATGTGATTGCCCAGCTCTTGCGGTGCGAAATCCAGAACAGCGGCGAATGCACCTTCGGCGGCCAAGCTCTCAAACGCCCGACCACCCATGCCGGTGGCATGAAACACGGCAACCTCAAACCCGCGTTCTTCCAACGCAGGTTTCAGGCTAACCATATAGCGCAGCACGGTTTTCCCGAAGCTGGTCATACCGATAAGCGGTTTTTTGGAAGCTGGCTTCTCGACCGCGCGCGCGGCGCCCAATACGGCCCCAGCCGCCTGAGACAGCGACGCTTTGCAGATCGAGTTCAGACCATACAATCCGCCCGCCCACAGTATCATCTGAACGTCCGCCGGCAGACGTTCTGGCGGAATGAGCGGCGAGAAACTGACCGTCGAGACAACGTATTTCGGCACCCCGATTGGCAAGGCCTGACACAGGTCCAAGGCCGCGTCCGTGCCCATCGTGCCACCAAGGACAATCAGCCCGTCAAACACGCCCTCACGATACAGCTTCAGCGCCAGCGCCGCCGATCCCTGTGCCATGATCTGCATGGCAGTATTCTCGTTCCCGCTGTCGATGGCCGCCTGAATGGACGACCCGCCGGCCTCGGCCACATCATGTTTGGAATAATCACACGGCGCGCTGGGATCGCCTAGAACCGAGATGTCCATCGTGGCTACGCCTCCGCCTTGCCCACGGATCACCTCGGCCAGATAGTTCAGCTCGTCATCTTTCGTGTCGTAGGTCCCGACGACTAGAATTGTCCTGTCACTCATAGCTGCATCCATGCTGTCTTGAGGTCGAAATACTTGTCGAACGCGTGCATCGACTTGTCATGCCCATTGCCCGATTGTTTCACGCCCCCCAATGGCACCGTGCCGTCCGCACCGCCATAGGTGTTCACATGCACAACACCCGCCTGAATATCGCGCACCATATTGTGCGCACGGCTGAAGTTCGACGTCCAAACCCCTGCAGCCAAACCGAATTTGGTGGAGTTGGCGATGGCGACGGCCTCAGCGTCCGTTTTGAACGGGGTTACCGCCAGCACCGGGCCGAAGACCTCGTTCTGCGCCACGTTGTGTTCGGGCTTCACGCCTTTGAGCACGGTCGGTTCCATGAAATAGCCGCCTGTATCTTCCATGATCCGCGATCCGCCCAAGGCAACCTCGGCCCCCTCTTCGATGGCTTTCGTGACAAAGTTCAGATTGCCCTCAAGCTGGGTCAGGTTGTTCACGGCGCCAATGTTGGTGGTCAGGTCTAGAGGGTTGCCCACTTTCATTGCCGCCGCATGACGCGACAGCGCTTCGACAAATTCGTCATGCACGCTTTCTTCAACCAAAAGGCGCGAGCCTGCCACGCAGACCTGCCCCGCGTTGCGGAAGATGCCTGCGGCTGACACCTTGGCCGCCTGCTCCAAATCTGTCGCATCTGCAAAGACCACGTTGGGGGACTTGCCGCCCAGCTCCAGATAGCAGCGTTTCAAATTGGACCGCGCCGAGTATTCCAACAGCCGCCGCCCCACCCCGCCTGAGCCGGTGAAGACCAACACATCGACGTCCATGGACAAAGCTAAGGCTTCGCCCGTGACAGCGCCGGACCCGGTCACCACGTTCAGAACACCATCCGGCACCCCTGCTTCACTGGCCAACTCGGCCAACCTAAGCAGCGTCAAAGAGGCGGTTTCGGCAGGCTTCAGCACGACCGAATTTCCAGCCGCCAAGGCGGGCGCCAGTTTCCATGCTCCGATCATCAGGGGGAAGTTCCACGGAACAATCGCGCCAACAACACCCACGGGTTCTTTGTGCACAAGGCCCAGTACATTGCCCGCGGTCGGGGCAATTTCCCCGTAAACTTTATCCAAAGCCTCGGCGTAGTAGCGGAAGGTGCCTGCTGCCGATCCCGGCTCGGCCTTCAGCGCCATGCCAATCTCGGTCCCGTTGTCGCGCACGCCCAGAACGGCCAGTTCCAGCGCGTTTTTCTCGATCAGATCGGCCAGCTTGTGCAGCACTTTTTTGCGATGTGCAGGTGCTGCGCGCGACCAGCGCCCGTCATCAAACGCGCGTCTGGCCGCCGCAACAGCCCGATCGACATCCGCAGCCGTGGCCCGCGCAATCGTGGTTAGTCTTTGTCCGTCAATCGGCGAGAGAACGTCTTGCGCTTCGTCCTCAGCGTCTTGCCACGCTCCGTCAATATAAAGTTTCTGCGGCGCGATAGGATGGCTGGAAAGCTCGTTGATGCGTGACTGATCTGCCATTCGTCGGTCTTTCTTTCTTTGTAGTCCAGCCAGACCCGGCGCAAATGCAGGGCCAAAACCAGAATGATCATTCCAAACAGGATCGCCGCGATGGGGCGATCAATGAAGTCTAACGGGGTTTTTACGCGTGCCATGGCGCTGCGCAGTTTCACTTCCATAATGCCGCCCAACACCATGCCCAAAACGATGGGAACCACGGGCAACTGCATGCGTTTCATGATGAAACCAAAGATGCCGAAGGCTGCCGCAATGATGCAGTCGGTTAGCGAGTTGCGGAGGCTATAGACCCCAACGAAGCTGAGGATCAGAATACACACGCCAAGGAAACGGTTGGGGATTTTCACCACTTTGATCAGCTGGTTTGTTGCGACCAACAGGAAGGCCACCACCAGCACATTCAGGATCAGAAGCGCGAGGTAAAGCGCCACCACGAAATCCATATCGTTCTGGAAAAGCTGCGGTCCGGGGATCACGTTATGCACGTAGAAAACGGACAGCATCATCGCCGTCAGCGCCTCGCCCGGAATGCCAAGCGCTAAAAGCGGCACCATGGCCGCACCCGGAACGGCGTTGTTCGCGGTCTCGGCAGCGATCAGACCCTCGGAAGAGCCATGCCCGAAGTCCTCGGGGCGTTTCGAGGACTTCTGCGCGTAGGTGTAGGACATGAACTGCGCGGTGAATTCGCCCACGCCAGGGATCATCCCCATGACCACACCAAACGTGGCAGAGATACCGGCGATGCGCGGGTGACGCGCGAGTTCCCGGAACCCCTGAAAGAAGCTGCCTTTCAGCTTGGTCAGGCGCACCTTCTCATCGTCGCCATGTAAAAGAGTGAAGGCTTGGCTAAGGGCGAACAGGCCCAACACAACAACGATCAGGTTCACGCCACCTGACAACCAGCTTTGGTCAAATGTGTAGCGTTTTGAATAGCTTGCTGGATGCAGGCCAATTGTGTTCAACCAAATGCCAAAACAAGCCATCGCCGCCGCAATCAAGGTGTGCTTTCGGTGCGCTGTGACGACAAGAATTAGACCCAAAAGCGCCGCCAAAAAGATCTCGCGCGATCCAAACATCGGAGCGATTTTCGCCAAAATGGGTGCGAATAAGATCAGACAGATGACCGAAAAGATGCCCCCGAAAAAGGACGAACTATAGGCCAGCGAGAGCGCGCGCCGCGCCTCGCCCCGTGTGGTCATGGGATAGCCGTCATAAGTGGTTAGCGCATTCACTGCCGTACCCGGCGTGTTTATCAAGATCGCAGGGATCGACCCGCCATACATCGAACTGCCATAGATGCCTAAAAGCACCGTAAGGCCCACGATCGGATCCATCGAAAAGGTCGCGGGCAGCAAGATCGCAATGGCAACGGCCGGCCCGACACCAGGGATCGCCCCAATCAGCACTCCGCCGACCGAGCCCACCAGTAGGGCCAAAACCACGTCCCATCGTGCTAAGTACGATGACGAGGCCTGCACCTGCGTGAGGAAATCGTAGATAAGATCCATGCGGTCCTCAGAAATTCAGGATAAAGAACGAGCGCATTGCGCCCGGTAGGTATTCATAGATGGCCGCGCCGGGGATCTTCACTTGCAAGAAACTTTTGAAAATCAGCACGACCACGACCGCAAAAACGACCGAGATCCACAGCATAAGGCGCGAACGATACCCAACCCGCCACGTCAGGATCGGCGCAAAGGCCATCGTCACAGGCAGGTAACCGATGATTGGCACCAACAGAACATACACCAAAAACCATCCGGCCCATTCAAAAACGGATGCCCAGACCTTGGCCTCGCGCCGGTCGGTCCAGTGCTGGTAAAGCCATGTCACGCGAACCACCGCCACAAGGAAGATGATGGGCGCTGCGGCAAGCGGGCCAAGCCACAATGCCAGACCTGCGGCAAGAAACGCCCAGAACAAACTCTCTGCCCATTGGAACCAATCCGCCTCGCGCATCCATCTGGGTAGGCGACGTTGTTTGCGAGGCAGGTGCCAGAAATGCAGCGCTGTAAACAGAACCATGCCGCCGACACCGACTCCCGGCCAGAACCGGGGTTGTGCAAAGAAATCTTTGCCCTTCAACCATTTGGTCTGATCCCCAATCGCCGCCAGCAAAAGCGTCGCGCAGATCAGAAACAGGGCTGCAAACAACACCTGACCCCGCTGGGGCCGGTCAGGATGTTCAATTATCTCATCGCTCATTTCGGAGGGTATTCCTTGCGCCAGAAGGCCGGTCTGTGCGTAACACGGGGCCAGCCAAAGCCAGCCCCGCGCGTTCAAATCGTCCGGTCGTTACTCGAGGATCTTACCAATCATCGCGCCGGTTTCCTGATCTTTGGCAATGCGCGCAGCAGAAGCTTCGGCATCCATCCAATAAACAAGAGCGCCGGTTTCTTTCGCCACGGCCTGAGCACGTTCGCTCATCACAGTTTTCGATGCGACGGCTGCAATCTTCTCGCGCACGTCAGCAGGCGTGTCCTTGGTCACAAACAAACCGTTCCAAAGCGCGATGTTCAGGCTATCGTCCAGCTCACCAATGGTGGGCGTGTCGGGCACAAGGCTGATACGCTCGTCCGTTACGGCCATCAGCACCTTCACATCATCAAGGCATGGCAGGATCAATTGCAGCGTTGTGTTGATCACATCCGCATCGCCAGAAGCGAGCGTGTTGCAATCGAGGGCATCAAACGCCGCGTCCGAACCCCACTCGAAGCCAGCGTTCTTCGAATAGGCTTTGGTGACCTGCGTTGGGGTCAGAACATCCCCGAAATGGCCCAATGCTACGTCGTTTTCCTTAGCATAGGCTGCCAGCTCTTCCATCGAGCTGTAAGGCGCGTCGCCTTTGGTGGCGATCACGAAGGGGTATGTCAGAAAGATACCAATCGGGTCGAACTTGGCTGGGGCCAGCTCATCGATACCGATTTCATGTCCAATGACCGGGACGGCAGGAACGAAGCTACCGATGGTATAACCATCCGCTGGCGCGGTCGCGACATCGATAGCACCGGGGAACGGACCACCGCCCCCACCGGGTTTGTTCACAACAGCGGCAGAGATGCCGTATTCGGCCTGAAAGTCCTCTGCGATCATGCGTGTCAGCACGTCTTCAAGATCACCCGGAGGCCACGGCACGATGAAGCTGACTGGCTTTTCCGGATATTCGGCCATGGCGGGCAGCGCCACCATGGATGCAGTTACGGCCAGTGCGCCAGCCAGAATGGATTTGGTTTTCATGACGGTCTCCCTGTTTCGTCAGATCGGTATCACTTCAATTCGGTTTATTATATGAACCGTTGGTTTTAAAATAGATTGACAGACCGGAGTGTTTCCTGTCAACAAAACATTTAACAAGTAAACGAAAAACCAGCCCACGCTCTCCGCGTTGGTTGTGAAAACGGAACCGAACAGACCATGGGTACTGCCTCTAAGGCGTTGTCTTTATTAAATTACTTTACGCGATCGCAGCCACAGATTGGGCTCAGCGACATGGCGCGTCTGTCTGGTGTCAATAAGGCTACCGTACATCGCCTTATGAGCGAACTAGCCGAACATGGATTCGTCGAACAGATTGGTGCAGGACGTGAGTATCGCCTTGGCCCCGCCTTTCTACGACTTGCTGCTCTGCGCGAAAAAGCCGTTCCGATGCGCGAATTGGTGATGGCTGAACTGAAATACCTAAGCGAAGCCACCGGAGAGACATCCCATATGTCCTTGCTGAATGGCGAGGTTCTTTCCAACCTCGCCTATAGCTATGCCAACCAGCACGGGACAATGGTGATGATGGAGGACGCCGAGGTGCTCGAGCTTCACTCAACCGGCTCAGGTCTTGCAGTGCTGGCCTTTTCACCAGCCCCGTTTGTCGAAGCTGTTTTGAGCGGCCCACTGATTTCGCGAACAACAGAAACAATCACCGACCCAGATGCGATCCGGGCGCTGCTTCCGCAGATACGCGAACGCGGGATGGCTAGGTCCGCTGGTGGCTTTGAAAAAGATGTGTGCTCCTATGCGGCGCCAATCTTTGATGCCTCATCTCACTGCATTGGTGCATTGGCAGTGGCTGCTCCCGTATCACGGATGACCGAGGCACTTCAAAAAGACATCCAATCCGAATTGGCAGCCGCTGCACGGCGTACGACACGTGTACTGGGCGGCTTTCCTCCTGACACTTTTCCAACATTTATACCCGCAGAAACCGCAGAAATCCCTGCAGAAAGCGAGCTGACATGAAAGATTCCAACTTTCTGAAAGAAAAGAACGCCCGTTCGCTCTGGCACCCAATGGCGCATCCCGCCGACAGTCTTCAAAACCCGCCAACCATCGTAACCGGCGCTTCGGGCGTCAAAATCAAGGACGTCGATGGGCACGAAGTTGTCGATGCCGTGGGTGGCTTGTGGAACGTAAACCTTGGGTTCTCGTGTCAGCCGATCAAGGACGCGATTGCCGCGCAGCTGGACACCCTGCCCTATTATTCGACCTTCCGCGGCACCACCAATGATAAGGTGATCGAGCTGTCGGAGATTCTGCGGGACTTCTTTGAACCCGACGGGCTGACGCGGGCGTTCTATACGTCAGGCGGGTCAGACAGTGTTGAAACCGCACTGCGTCTGGCGCGCCAATATCACAAAGTTAAGGGTGACACCGGCCGCACCAAGTTCCTAAGCCTGAAGAAAGGCTATCACGGCACCCATATGGGCGGGGCTTCGGTGAACGGAAACGCGAATTTCCGCACCCAGTACGAACCGCTCTTGCCGGGCTGTTTTCACATCCCTGCGCCTTTTACCTATCGCAACCCCTTCAACGAAACCGATCCCGAACGTCTTGCGCAACTCTGCCTGCAAGCGATGGAGGACGAGATTGCGTTCCAAGGGGCCGGGACCATTGCCGCGATGATCATGGAGCCTATTCTTGGCGCCGGTGGTGTAATCCCGCCGCATGAAAGCTTCATGCCCGGCGTTCGTGATATCTGTACGAAACACGGCATCCTTCTGATCGCCGACGAGGTCATTACCGCCTTCGGTCGTACCGGTGGCTGGTCAGGCAGCCGGTATTGGGGCGTTCAGCCCGATTTCATGTGCACTGCCAAGGCAATCACCAATGGTTACTTTCCCTTCGGCGCTGTGATGATCGCCGACCATGTCGTTGAAACCTTTGAGAAAGACGAGACCGGCAAGGCCGCGATCGGCCACGGATACACCTACTCTGGCCACCCGGTTGGGGCAGCTGCTGCAATTGCCTGTATGGAAGAAACCCTGCGCCTAAAAGTGAACGAAAACGCGGCCGCCCGCGGTGCAGAACTGTACGCCGGGCTACAAGAACTCGGTGCTGCCCATGACGTCATCGGCGACGTGCGCGGTGGACATGGATTGATGTGCGCCTTGGAACTGGTGTCCGACCGGGCCACGAAAGCCTCTATCGACAAGAAATCGATCGGCACCCTTCAAGAGGTCGCGTATGAGAACGGCGCTATGGTGCGTGTCTCTGGTCCGAATGTCATTATGTCCCCGCCCTTGGTGCTGACATCCGAAGACGTCCAGACCATTCTGTCCGCACTTAAGGCGGGGTTTGCAGCGCTCTGACCCACCACCAAACTAAACAAGAAAAGCCGCCCCAATCCGGGCGGCTTTTTTCATCTGTGTTGATCAATCAGAACTGGATATCCGTCAGGATCGGTGACCACAAAACTAGCTGGGCCTTCAGCGCCCCCCTGTTCTTGCGTGATCTCAACCCCTGCCGCAGCGAGCTGCGCTTTGATCGCACGCACATCGTCAAACGGATCGACACTCGTGGCACTCTGATCCCAACCGGGGTTGAAGGTCAGCATAGCGCCTTCAAACATCCCTTGAAAAATACCGACCAGCGTTTCGCCGTTCTTCATGATCAGGTAATTGTGCTCTTCGGTACCGCCAAAAACTGTGAAGCCCAGCGCCTCGTAAAAGGCCTTCGACTTGCCAAGGTCTTTGACCCCAAGGCTGATAGAAAACGCGCCCAGTTGCATGATGTGATCCTCCCTTTGCGACCAGTGTAACACATTGGAGGGCCACCAAGAGACTACACTGGTACGATCAGCCTTATGCCATCCAGATCATCGGACGCTTCGATCTGGCACGACAAGCGCGAGGCGTCGGTGACTTCGCCGTCAGCCATGTCCAACATCGCCTCTTCGAAGTCACCTTTCTCGCCGGTTTTGGACAGCCAATCACCATCCACATGGACATGGCATGTGGCACAGGACAGCGAACCGCCGCATTCGCCCAAAACACCCGCAACATTGTTGGCTTGGGCAGCTTCCATCAGGTTCACGCCCGTTTGGACATCAGCCATAACTTCCCCGCCCCCAGGCAGGACCCAGGTTACTTTCATCTTAAATCTCCTTGTTTTTACGCTATTTAGACAAAGTTCACGTAGAAGTCGCGCAGCCCGTCACCTTCCAGATCGCGGGTTTTGATGACCTCTTTGCGCTTCATGAAAATATGGTTGTCGACCAACATACGACCCACGCGATCACCAAGTATTTTGTCGGCTTCAAGGTCGTTCATTGCGGCTTTCAGGTTTACCGCCGTGCCCTCCTTGGCCTCTGTCCGGTCAAACCCGTCGCCGCCTTCGATGGGACCAAGCGGGTAGTTGTTCTCAAGCCCCAGCAGCGACGCCTGCAACACTGCCGCCACTGCGGTGTATGGGTTGGCTGTCGCATCGGCCATGCGGTGCTCCAGCCGAGATTTCGCACCGCCTTCGCCGGAAATCCGCGTGGTGACGTTGCGGTGATCGCCACCCCAATTGCGCCAATAGCCAGACAGCGATCCCGGTTGCAAACGCTGATAAGAGTTCGTCGTCGGCGCCACCAACCCCGCTAGTCCCTTGTGGTGGTGCATCAGGCCCGAAATACAGCCGTGCGCCAGATCGTTCATATGCTCTGGCCCGCCTACCGGACCATTATCCAATGCATTGCCGCCCGAGTGGTCCCGGAAGCTGTAGTTGATATGCATGCCCGACCCGCCAGCCTCGGCAATCGGTTTGGGCATGAAGGTCAGAACCAGCCCGTGTTCCAGTGCCACTTCGCGCGCCATCTGGCGGAACAGAACGATGTCGTCCACATGCTTCAGCGCCTCGTCAAAGGTCAGGGTGAACTCGAACTGAGGGCTATCGTATTCGCCCGTCATCATTTCCAGATTGAAGCCCAGTTTTTCGGCCCGTTCCCAGATATCATCGGTAAAGCGCAAAGGGTCGGTGAAAGGCCCGGTGCCATAGACCACACCACCCGGCGCATCATAGGGCACAAGGCGTCCAATTTCATTGGCCATCAGGGCAAAGCATTCCAGTTCGATCCCGACCATGGGCTTCAAACCACGATCTTCCCACGCCGCAATGGCGCGTTTCAACGCCTGCCGTCCGCAAAGCTCCAACGGGACGCCGTCTTGGTCGTAAAGATCGCCGATGACAATCTGGGTCGACGCCTCCCACCCGTCGCGAATGTCTTCTGCCCGCCAGCGCAGCTCCATATCCGGCATACCCTGCTTCATCATCGCACCCGGTGCGTCCAACAGGTCCTTGTCGTAATGCACGCCGTAAGTGGACCGGCAAAACCGTGTCTCGTTGGTGCCGATTTTTGACCCGGGCAAATACTTGCCCCGCAGAATACTCAGGTGATCGAGCCAAAGGGCCCGCAAACGATCTTTCATCAATCCTCCCAGCCCGGTGTTCCGGGTCGTCCCCTGTAGGGGTTATTTGGCCTGCATCGTTACAGGCAATTCCTTGATCCCACCCACGAAGTTAGAGCGTAGAAACTTATGATCCCCAGCAGGTTCCACCATTTTCACGCGTTTCGCCAGTTCTTCGAACAAAACGCGCACTTCAAGTCGCGCAAGGTGCATGCCCAGACAGACATGCGGACCGCCCTGCCCGAAGGACATGTGACGGTTGGGGCTGCGGAAAAGGTCCACGCGATTGGGGTCCTCAAACACCTCTTCATCGCGGTTGGCCGATGACCACCAATAAAGCACCTTGTCGCCTTCTTTGATCTGTTTCCCGTGCATTTCATGATCACGCGTTGCTGTGCGGCGGAAATAAAGCGCGGGTGTGGCCCAGCGGATGATTTCGTCAGGCGCCGTGGCCCAGATGTCACCACCGTCTTGCATCTGCCCAAGCAATTCCTGCTGATGCGCCATGGCCTGAATGCCCGCTGCAATCGAATAGCGCGTGGTGTCATTGCCAGCCGCCACAAGCAGGCAGAAGAAATTGCGGAACTCTTGTTCCGGCATCACGTCACCGTCGCGGTTTGGCTGCAGGATCATATGCAACACGCCATCTGTGTCGCCCTTGCGGTTCTTTTCCTCGATCAGCTTTTTCGCATAGTCAAACAGCTCGGCCCCAGCGGGCGAGTTGAACGGCATCATCCGGTATTCATCCGTCTCCATCTTATCCAGCACGTGATCGGTGAAATCCGGGTCCGTATTGGCAATCAGCGCGTCGCCCTTTTCCACCAACCACGGCAAATCCGCGTCCGGAGTACCTAGGATGCGACCAAGCATCATCATCGGCAGCTGGCGCGCGATCATCTTGGTGGCATCAAACGTGCCCGCCTCAAGTGCCGCATCCAAAATGGGGTGACACAACTCGCGGATCTGATCTTCGAACCCCGCAACAACGGGGCGTGAGAACGCCTTACCCACAATCACGCGGGTCTTCATATGTTCGGGCGGATCGGTTTCCTGAAAGGTCCGGCGAGCCAGATATTCCTCGTAGGACTGATCCTCCATCCGTATTCCACGGGCCGAGGACATGAGTTCATAATTGCGGTTAAGCGCAGTAATGTCCGCATGCCGCACCACGTTCCAGAACCCTTCGCCGCCATCCCAATCGGTCCAGCTAAGTGGGTCTTCGCGCCGTAGACGGGCAAAAGTGTTGTGAGGTGCGCCATTTACAAACGTATCGTGACTGGACAGATCGGCAAATCCATCATCATTTGGGGTCCAGACTGTCATGCGCACCTCCCTGGTGTTTTTGCTATTGTGTATAGCACTTCTATAAATATATTATAGAACATGTTAAATATGTAAAGGGCCGAAATAATGCATATCGCGATCTTGGTAACCAACACGGATGAAAGCGAATTCGCACAACTTCATCCAAAGGATGGTGAAAAGTGGATCGAGCTTTTGTCAAAAAAGCGCCCCGACTGGACATATTCCGTGTTCTCCGTGAAAGACGGAGAGTTCCCCAAAAAACTAGAGAAGTTTGATGGTTTCGTGATCACCGGCAGCCCGGCGTCAGTCCAAGACGATGAGCCGTGGATGAAAGACCTGTCCAAAGTAATCCAAAAACTGAACAAACAGAAACGACCGCTGTTCGGCGCCTGTTTTGGCCATCAAGCCATCGCCAAAGCCTTGGGTGGAAAGATCGGTACAAACCCCGATGGTTGGATCTTCGGATCAACCGAGACCGAGATCACGGCATCTGCCCCGTGGCTTGAGGTGAAGCGCTTCTGGCTTTATGGCGCGCATATTGAACAAGTGACCCAAATGCCCAAAGGGGCAACAAACATCATGACATCCGAGGGATGCCCAATCGGTGGTTTCCGCATGGGTGATCATATCTTTACCACCCAAAACCACCCCGAAATGACACGCAGCTTCATCAGCGCGTTGATCGAGGAATTGGCAGACGACAAACCGGCGGATGTCATCGCGCATGCCCGCGAGTCCATGCGTTTATTGGCGGATGGCCCGATATTTGCGTCGTGGATTGTCAGGTTCTTTGAACATGCCAATCAAAAGCCTAATTGGCGCTGAACCGGCTATCCCAAAGCCGCCAGCAAATCCATCACCGTCACGCGGTCGAAAAGGATATGCTCTGACATGAGTGCCTGCGCGCGATCCGCGTCATGGGCCAGGATCAGTTCAGCAATTTGACGATGCTCACGCGCACTTTCCGCAATCGCCCCGGGATTACGATAACGCGCCCGATAATAAGCCAAAAGCTTGCGCCCATTCATCTTGATCATGTCCAGAAGGAACGGATTGCCCGACGCCTCGGCCACTTGTTTGTGGAATTCGAGGTTCAGCGCATAATAGCCATCCGGGTCGTCATCCCCGTTTTGCTGGGCGTGTGCCTCGCACGCTTCGACGATGCGCAACAGGTTTGCACCATCTTCGGCCCCTATCCGGCGCGCGGCCAAACCCGCCGCCTGACCTTCAAGCTGGGCGTTGACCTCAAGTATCGCAAGGAACTCTTCAAAGCTTGGCTTGAACAGAACGGCACCTTTGCGCGGGGGGCGGACGACCAAGCCCATCGCTTCAAGCCGAAGCAACGCCTCGCGCAGCGGAGTGCGCGATACTTCGTACCGCTCGATCAGAGCGTTCTCATCAATCGTTTCACCCGGCGACAAATCCCCTTTGTCGATTCCGATCAAGATTGCGTTCAATACGGTTTCAGTTTGGCCAGCCATAAGATGAGTTAAGCAAAACCAGCCATAAATTCCAGCCTACAAAAGAAAACCGTCATATCATTCCTTCTGGCCAGACACATTGAGATCGCTGATCAATCCAGCCGCGGCCAAGACTGGCTATATTCTAATAGCGGGCTGGCCCTATTTTCGTTTCAAAATTCCGAGAAGATATTTTGATCAAAGAATCTCTGTTCCCACGGCCCGCTTCGCACGGGGAACACCATGCCGATGGAGGAACCGATGGACGGACAACTGAAAGAGAACGACATCAGCCACGTGGTCGAGGCCGATAAAGCCCATGTGTGGCACCACCTGACCCAGCACAAGCCATTTGAAACCGTTGATCCGCGTATCATCGTGGAAGGCAAAGGCATGCGGGTTTGGGATCAGAACGGTAAAGAGTATCTCGACGCCGTATCTGGTGGGGTGTGGACCGTAAATGTAGGGTATGGGCGCGAAACCATCGCTGACGCGGTGCGCGATCAACTGGTGAAGTTGAATTACTTCGCCGCCTCAGCTGGTTCGATCCCCGGTGCGCTGTTCTCGGAAAAACTGATCGAGAAGATGCCGGGCATGAGCCGCGTCTACATCACGAATTCAGGATCCGAGGCCAACGAAAAAGCCTTTAAGATGATCCGCCAGATCGCTCATAAGAAATATGGCGGCAAGAAAACCAAAATCCTGTATCGCGACCGCGATTATCACGGCTCGACGCTGGCAACGATGTCGGCAGGCGGTCAGGACGAGCGCAACGCGCAGTACGGCCCCTTCGCACCGGATTTCATCCGCGTGCCGCACTGCATGGAATACCGCAAGCACGAGCTGGGGCTTGAGCATCTGTCGGGTGCCGAGTTCGGTCGTGCCGCAGCGGATGCAATTGAAGAGGTTATTCTGCGTGAAGGCCCGGAAACTGTTGGCGCGCTTTGCCTAGAGCCGATCACCGCGGGTGGCGGCGTCATTGAAGCCCCCGAAGGGTACTGGCCACGCGTACAGGAGATTTGCGAGAAGTATGACCTCCTGCTTCATATCGACGAAGTGGTCTGCGGTTTGGGCCGTACTGGTACCTGGTTTGGCTATCAGCACTACGGCATCAAGCCTGACTTCGTGACCATGGCAAAAGGTGTGGCTTCAGGCTATGCAGCAATTGCCTGCTGTGTGTCCAACGAGCGTGTTTTTGACATGTTCAAAGAGGATGCATCGGACCCGCTGGGCTATTTCCGCGACATCTCGACCTTTGGCGGCTGCACCGCCGGTCCTGTGGCGGCGCTGGAAAACCTGCGCATCATCGAAGATGAAGGCCTGTTGGAAAACACAACAAAGATGGGCGCGCGTATGCTGGCCAATCTGAACGCCCTTGCTGAAAAGCACAGCGTGATTGGCGACGTGCGTGGCAAAGGACTGTTCCTTGGTGTTGAACTGGTCACCGACCGCGAGACCAAAGAACCCGTTTCCGAGGCCAATGTAGGCGCGGTGGTTGCAGACTGTGGTGCGAACGGCGTGATCATCGGGGCGACCAACCGGTCCCTTCCCGGTCGCAACAACACGTTGTGCTTCAGCCCGGCCCTGATCGCGACCGAGCAAGACATCGATCGGATCTGCGAAGCTGTCGACAACGCTTTGTCCAAAGTGTTTGGTTGAACCTTCACTATTTTGGAATAGTGTGAGCTATGAAGGCGGTCCTGTCACTGGGGCCGCCTTTTGATTGAGACAACCAATTTAGAAGGAACTCTTCCATGTGGCCTGCACCTGTCACACTTTCCGGCGACCACGTCACGCTTGCGCCCCTTAGCATCGCACATGCCCCTGCACTGAAAGAGGCCAGCGTGGATGGCGAATTGCATCGCCTTTGGTACACAACCGTGCCCACGCCTGAAAACATGGAAACCGAAATCAGCCGGCGTTTGGCGCAACAGGACGCGGGCTCGATGTTGCCTTTTTGCGTGATGACGCCGGATGGCACGCCCGTTGGCATGACCACCTTTATGAATATCGACGCGACCAACAAACGGGTTGAAATCGGGTCGACCTGGTATCGTAAATCTGTACAACGCGGCCCCTTGAATGCCGAAGCGAAAAGGTTGCTACTAACTCATGCCTTCGAGGATACTGGGATGCATTGCGGTCGAACTTCGGACGCATTTCATGAACCATCAAAGCCGCACAGCGATCGAGCGTCTTGGCGCGAAACTCGATGGCGTATTGCGCAGCCACATGGATCAAGGCAACGGCGTGATGCGCGACACAGCGGTTTATTCGATCATCGCCTCGGAATGGCCGGCGGTGCGGGCAAACCTGACGTGGAGGCTTGAAAAGCCCAGAAACTAAGGGGCATCACCGCGACGTGAACCGCTGACACTGGACAATTAACCATTTTGTTCTATATTTGTTCCCATCACGAAGAACAAAGGAACGCGCAATGGCCTATGCCCAAAGTCTGCCCCCAACGCCGAAACAAACGGATTACGCGCGCGCGATTGCCACCAAGCTGGGCGCGGCCATTCCTGCTGAGGTCATCCACGACCGTGCTGCCCTTTCAGGGTGGATTGGCGAACATCAGGCGCGCCTTAAGGTGCGATCTCAGCAACCACGCGACAATCGCGCAACATCCAAACAGGTCGCCTTTGCCGAACGTATCGCGCGGGCCAAACGCCGTTCGGTGCCAGATGAATGCTTTCGCGATGCTGGATTGATGTCTGCGTGGATTTCGTCAAATCGCTAAAGCGTTTCTCATCAACCTGTCGCATCGGGTTTATGAGAAATGTCGCAACATCTACGCATTGAAAGGACAGTTTTCGTAAAACCTGTACCAGGCTTTGCGAAAACCGTTTTGAGAAATTGAGTATATCCAGATTGCGCCCGGACTAAGTCCAATATATGGTGCCCTACATGGTTGCACCCGTTGAGACATTCTTTCTGGACCCCGACGCCCAAGGCACGCTTCAGGCCCAGATCCAACAAATGATCGCCGAGGCAATCTTGTCCGGCCGCCTACCCCGTGGTGAAAAGCTTCCATCAACGCGCAAGCTGTCCGCACATCTGGGCGTCAGCCGAATTACCGTCACGCTGGCCTATACCGAACTTCAAGCCAATGATTACCTGTCGTCTAAAGGGCGGTCGGGTTTCTATGTCTCTGAAAACGCACCGGAACCGCCAACGTTTCAACCTCGCGCCCGCGGGGAAGACAAGGTCGATTGGCACCGTGCGATTGGCAATCACTTCACCGGGGGCAGCACCCCGCATAAGCCGCAGAACTGGCGGCAGCAAAAATACCCCTTCGTTTATGGTCAAGCTGACCCCAAACTGTTCGATCACAACGCGTGGCGGCTTTGCGCCCTACGTGCGCTAGGCCACAAAGATCATGCGGTCATGATGGGCGATTACTACGATCAGGACGACCCGCAATTGATCGAGTTCATTGCCCGTCACATCCTGCCCCGGCGTGGAATTCTGGCCCGGCCCGAAGAAATCTTGATCACGCTTGGTGCGCAAAATGCCCTTTGGATGGCTGCACAAATCCTGCTGACACAACGGCGCACTGCTGCGATTGAGGACCCCTGCTACTATTCATTGCGCGACGTCCTGACGCAAAGCCGCTGTCATCTGGTGAACATTCCAGTTGATCGCGATGGTCTGCCGCCAGAAGAGCTGCCTGATGGGACCGACGTCATTTTTTCGACGCCCAGCCACCACAGCCCAACCACCGCAACAATGCCACTTGCCCGTCGAAAGGCCCTTTTGGCCCGCGCGAAAGAGCTGGACGCCGTCATTGTAGAAGACGATTACGATTTCGAGATGTCGTTTCTTAAACCGCCCTCGCCTGCGTTGAAATCGTTGGACCGGGAAGGTCGCGTGATCTATGTGGGCAGCTTCTCGAAGTCACTCTTTCCAGGGCTTCGCCTTGGATACATGGTGGGATCGGAACCCTTCATCCGTGAAGCACGTGCCCTTCGGTCGGCAGTGTTGCGCCACCCTCCGGGCCTTATCCAACGTACCGTCGCCTACTTCCTTTCTCTTGGACATTACGACGCCCTGATCCGTCGCATGGGCAGCGCTTATCAAGAGCGTCGGGAAGTGATGAATCTCGCCATCGAGGAAAGCGGGCTGACAATTGCCGGTCGCGGCGTTTTCGGAGGCTCCGCTTTCTGGATGCGCGCACCGCAAGGTGTCGATATGGGCGAACTTGCTGTATGCCTGCAGGAAAGAGGCGTGCTGATCGAACCGGGCACTCCGTTTTTTCGCGGCCCCAATCAGCCAACTAACTTTTACCGGATCGCATATAGCTCGATCCCGGCCTCGCGTATTGCGGATGGTATCGCGATTATTGCGGACGAAATTACAGGTAAAGTTAAATCTGGCAACAGATAGCCAAGACAACTGGCCCTATAGGCAACAGCTTGTGCTGCCTAAAAAAGATTCAGGTAACTGACAGGATGGCCGAGGCAAATTTGCCCGCCCACCACTATTTCAAGGGAGAGCGTCGAGATGAAAATGACCACTGAGGAAGCTTTTGTAAAAACGCTTCAAATGCATGGGATTGAGCATGCTTTCGGTATTATCGGCTCGGCTATGATGCCGATTTCGGACATCTTTGATGTTGCCGGCATAACATTCTGGGACTGCGCCCACGAAGGCTCCGGCGGGATGATGGCCGATGGCTACACACGTGCGACTGGTAAAATGTCAATGATGATCGCGCAAAACGGTCCTGGCATTGCTAACTTTGTAACGGCAGTGAAAACCGCTTACTGGAACCACACTCCTTTGCTGCTGGTCACACCACAGGCCGCCAACAAGACTATGGGTCAGGGCGGCTTTCAGGAAATGGAACAAATGCGCATGTTTGCTGATTGCGTTTGCTATCAGGAAGAAGTGCGTGATCCTTCGCGCATGGCCGAAGTTCTGAGCCGCGTTATCATGCAAGCCAAACGCGCCTCCGCTCCTGCTCAAATCAACGTACCGCGTGACTTCTTTACACAAGTCGTTGACATCGAACTGCCAGCCGTCGTCGAATTCGAACTGCCAGCTGGCGGTGCCTCATCCGTGACCGAAGCCGCGGCGCTTTTGTCGAGCGCGAAAAACCCGGTCATCCTAAACGGCGCAGGTACGGTTCTGTCGAAAGGCGGCATCGCTGCTTCAAAAGCGCTGGCTGAACGTTTGGATGCTGCCGTTTGTGTTGGTTATCAGCACAACGACGCGTTCCCCGGATCGCACCCTCTGTTTGCCGGCCCCTTAGGCTATAACGGCTCGAAAGCTGCGATGGAGATCATCAATGAAGCAGACGTCGTTCTTTGCTTGGGTACACGCTTGAACCCATTCTCGACCCTGCCAGGATATGGCATGGAATACTGGCCTGCAGACGCGAAAATCATTCAGATTGACATCAACCCTGACCGTATTGGCCTAACCAAGAAAGTCTCGGTCGGTATCGTTGGTGATGCAGCCACTGTGGCAAACAACATCATGGCACAACTGTCCGACACAGCCGGTGATGCGGGCCGCGATGCACGCAAGGCGAACATCGCCGACAAAAAGTCGCGTTGGGCACAAGAACTGACATCGATGGATCACGAGCAAGACGATCCCGGCACAACCTGGAACGAGCGCGCACGTGACGCGAAGCCAGATTGGCTGTCGCCCCGCAAAGCGTGGCGTGCAATCCAAGCGGCTCTGCCGAAAAATGCGATCATTTCGTCCGACATCGGCAACAACTGCGCAATCGGTAACGCCTACCCCTCGTTCGAAGAAGGCCGTAAATATTTGGCACCTGGCCTGTTCGGCCCATGTGGTTACGGCTTGCCATCGGTTGTTGGCGCGAAAATCGGCTGCCCAGATGTGCCGGTCGTTGGCTTCTCAGGCGACGGCGCATTCGGCATCGCCGTGACTGAGCTGACCGCAATTGGTCGCGAAGAATGGCCTGCCGTCACGCAGATCGTTTTCCGCAACTACCAGTGGGGTGCTGAAAAGCGCAACTCGACACTGTGGTTTGACGACAACTTCGTTGGCACCGAATTGGACACACAGGTCTCTTATGCTGGTATCGCCAATGCATGTGGCCTGAAAGGTGTTGTCGCCCGCACGATGGACGAGCTGACAGATGCTCTGAACCAAGCGGTCAAAGACCAGATGGAAAACGGTGTCACAACTCTGATCGAAGCCATGATCAACCAAGAGCTGGGCGAACCCTTCCGTCGCGACGCCATGAAGAACCCGGTCAAAGTTGCCGGCATCAGCAAAGACGACATGCGTCCGCAGAAAGTCTGAACTTACTACTCCGGGCGCAGCTAACCTTGCGCCCGGACATACTGACGCTGGCTTGGGCCTACGGCCCCCGCGACAAATCTTCCTTTTTGTGAGGCGTCGATGAAACCGCTTGAAACTCTTCTAAAGACTGCCGCCCGCACCAACCTTCGGATTGTGCTTTCCGAAGGAAGCGACCCGCGTGCGGTCACCGCTGGGTTTCAGGCTGCATCACAAGGCATTGCCCGCATTGGTCTGGTTGGGGCTACCAAAGACATTCAGGCCGAATTTGCAGCGCAGGGCTTAGAAATTGTCGACGGGATCATGATCCACGACCCTGCCACATCCCCCCTAAAAGATGAACTCGCTGATCTTTTCCACGAACTAAGAAAACATAAGGGTGTTTCGAAAGACGATGCACGGGACGCAGCACTGCTTCCACATGTTTTCGCGGCACTTTTGGTGAAATCCGGCCACGCAGATGGCACCGTAGGAGGGGCCGTTGCAACCACGGCTGACATCGTGCGTGCGGCCATCCAGATCATCGGTACGAAGCCCGATACCAAGCTGGTCTCGTCCTTCTTTTTGATGTTGTTTTGTAAAGAGCATCACGACCGCAAAGGCGCAATGATCTTTGCAGACAGCGGTCTTGTCGTAGATTCCTCGGCAGATGAATTGGCCCAGATCGCACTTAGCTCGGCAAATTCTTTTGAACGGTTGATCGGCGAACCACCCCGCGTCGCCATGTTGTCCTTTTCGACCCGTGGCAGCGCAAAACATGAGGCAGTGTCCAAAGTCGTAACCGCCACCCAAACAGCGCGTGAACGTGCACCCGATCTGCTGATTGATGGAGAGCTTCAGTTCGATGCAGCCTTCGTTCCAGATGTGGCCGCGCGCAAGGCCGAAGACAGCCCGCTGCAGGGCAATGCAAATGTGTTCATTTTCCCAAATCTGGAAAGCGGAAACATCGCATACAAAATCGCCCAACGCATGGCCGGGGCTGAAGCCATCGGCCCGATCCTTCAAGGTTTGGCCAAGCCTGCCAATGATCTGTCGCGTGGATGCTCAGCCGACGACATTCTGCACATGATCGCCGTCACAGCCGCGCAAGCAAGCGACGTGAATTAAGCGCACGCTTACTATCCCTGTCGGCGCGCGGTTTGGTCTGCGCGGCAATCTCGAATGCTCAATCCAGCGTCGCCGTTATCAGTCTGCCCCATCATGCGGTTTGCTTGCGGATCGTCCTATAGCCAGTCGTTAATGCAAAGATCAGCGCCGCAGCGACGATGATTGATGGCCCGGCGGGTGTGTCCAGCTTCAACGATGCCCAAAGCCCGGCCCCGCTGGCGATCCAGCTGAAAACCACTGCAACGCCCACCATCTGTATAGGAGAGCCCGAGACGCCCCGCGCAGCCGCTGCAGGAATGATCAGCATCGCGGACACCAACAACGCCCCAACCACTTTCAAAGACACGGCAACCACAACCGCAATTGCCACTGTGATAACAAGGCCTTCGCGTGCGGGGTTTACACCAGAGGCGGCTGCCAGATCGGGGCTTACGGTGGTCAGAAGAAGCTTTGACCAACGCCATGCAATCACCGCAGCCACTGCCAAGGCACCGCCCCAGACCAGAACCAGGTCAGATCGCGTAACGGTAAGAATATCCCCAAAAAGATAGGCAGACAAATCGACCCGTACACCCGGCGCAAATGAGATCGCCACCAAACCCGCAGACAATGCGCCGAAGGACAGCACGCCAAGGCCGCTATCTGGCGACTGCCCTTTTGACATCATCCAGCTGATTGCGCCGGCCATCACCAATGCGACAATTAACGTTCCAAGGCTGATGGGCAGGGAAAAAATCAGGGCAAAAGCTACTCCCAGAATGGCGGCATGAGCTGTCGCGTCGCCGAAATAGGCCATACGCCGCCAGACAACAAACGCCCCAAGCGGCCCGGTTGCAATGGACAGACCAAAGGCAGCCAGCGCAGCACGTACAAGGAAATCATCCAGCATTCTGAACCTCATCATGATCATGCGAATGATCGTGCCCACAATCATGGTCGTGATCATGCGCGTGTTGATACAAGGCCAACGCCCCTTGCGTGCCATGTCCAAACAAGGCGCGGTATTCTGGGGCATTTTGAACCACGTGGGGCTTGCCCTCACAACAGACATGTCCATTCAGACAAATGACCCGATCAGAGGCGCTCATCACCACGTGAAGATCATGCGAGACCATAAGCACAGCCACACCAGTTTCGCGGCGCACGTCTTCGATCAGCCGGTAAAATCCCGCCTCGCCCATTTGATCCAAACCTTGGGTCGGCTCGTCCAAAATCAGCAGATCAGGTGCTGCCAGCAATGCACGCGCCAGAAGCACGCGCTGCAATTGGCCACCAGACAATTCCGCGACTTGCTTCGCTTCAATCCCCGGCACTCCTACACGCTGCAACATCGCCGCAATCTGCGCGGCGGGATGCGACTTGGGAAGGTTTAGAAATGACTGAACAGGAAGCGGCAAGGTTGGGTCCAGTGCCAATTTCTGGGGCACATAGCCGATCACCAATCCCGATTTCTTCTGGATTGTCCCCTTCGATGGTGTCAGCCCCAAAAGAGCGCGTAGAAGCGATGTTTTGCCGGAGCCATTTGGCCCGACAATTGTCACGATCTCGCCCGTTTCAATCGAGATATTAACCCGATCCAAAACCAGCTGCGCGCCTTGCCGGACGGTCAGGTCGTTGGCTTTAAGTAAGCTCATGCGCGCGCCTCGGTCTGGCAAGTTGGGCACAGGCCCAATGCCTCGACATTTGCGCGTTCCACCACAAAACCAAGCGCGGCCCCCGCTTTGTCGATTTGGTCGCGCAGCGCATCTGCAGGCGTTTCAGCAACGGCTTTGCAGCTTTTGCAGATGAAAAAAGCCGGGGCGTGGTCACATTCCAGCGTTGTGCAGGCCGCGAACGCATTCAGGCGTCGAATGCGATGGGCCAAGCCTTGATCCACAAGAAATTCCAAAGCCCTATAGGCAACCGGAGGCTGGCTTCCAAATCCATCTGCGGCCAGCCGTTCTAACACGTCATACGCCCCCATAGCGCGATGTTCTTCCAGCAAAATTTCAAGCGCGCGGCGTCGCACGGGCGTTAGACGCGCCCCTGCCTCACGACAGATTTCCTCGGCCCTTAGAAGGGCATCACGCGCACAGTTGCCGTGATCGTGTTTCTGAAAGGCATATGCGGGATCGGACATGGGTTGACACCTGCGTTATGTAATAATATCACTCTCTCAAAATGATATAACATCACAAGATCAGGAACAAGCCCCGATGACATTGATCCGCACCGCAACGGCCCTTTGCTTTTGCCCAACTTTACTTTTTGCAGATCCGCCCAGTGTTGTAACAGACATTGCCCCGATCCATTCGCTTGCATCGCAGGTGATGAAGGGTGTTGGCGAGCCAGAATTGTTGTTGCCACAAGGCGCGGATCCTCATGGGTTTCAAATGCGCCCATCGCAGATGCGCGCGCTATCCGACGCTGACCTGCTGATTTGGGTTGGACCAGCAATGACCCCGTGGCTTGAGCGCGCCATTGAGGGGGCTTCACTTGATCACAGCATGGCGCTTTTGTCCCACTCGGATACAGTGTTGCGCGAAGGTGGACATGATCATGATGAAGATCACGACGATCATCATGACGATGAATCAAAAGAAGCACACGATGATCATGATCATGATCATGACAAAAATGATGATCACGACGACCACGATCACGAAAAACATGACGAACATGCAGATGAAGAAAAGCATGATGAACATGGGCAGGACGACCACGCAGAGCATGCAGAAGGCGTAGATCCGCACGCTTGGCTGTCCCCGAAAAACGCCCAAGTTTGGCTTGAGGCCATCGCGGAAGAGCTGTCAGAGATCGACCCGGACAACGCCAAAATCTACCACGAAAACGCTCATGAAGCGCAGGAAAACATCACGGCGCTGGACGAGCGTATTCAAGCCCGCGTGGCCCCAATCAAGAAGAAAGGGTTTGTGCTGTTTCACGACGCATTTGGCTATTTCTCGGATCACTATGATCTGAACAATCTGGGTGCGATCCGCGAAACGGACTCCGCCCCGCCCTCGGCCGCGCAATTGGCCGAGATTTCCGAGAAGATTGAGCATGGAGAAGTCGCATGCATCTTCTCGGAACCCGCACAGGGTGAATCTTTGGTGCTTGAGCTGGCGAAGAGCGCCGGGGCCGGCACCGCGGTTCTGGACCCTTCTGGCGCCTCACAAGAAATAGGTCTGATGCTATATGAAGACCTGCTGTGGACCACGGCAAACACAATCGCGACCTGCCTGGAAGGCAAGTAATCTAAAACGGGCGCCAACGCGGCGCCCGTTTTCAATTCATGGCGTTGTTAGTCCGGCTTCCCCCAGCCACCGCCACCCGGGGTGCACATTTCAAACAGATCGCCCGGACTAAGCGCAACTTCTCCGTTTCCCGGCATCGGAATGCGGGTACCATCTTCTTTCTCAGCCGTGTTCACACCGACCGTTCCCGGTGCGCCACTCTCTTTCCCAAAGGGCGGCACAACGCGATGTGAGCTAAGCGTGGTGACTGTCACGGGCTTCAAAAAGCGAAGTCTGCGGATGACGCCATCCCCGCCGCGCCACTGCCCTGCCCCGCCTGAACCTTTGCGTAAGGTGAAGGCCTCAAGCCGCACGGGGAACCGTTTCTCAAGGATTTCAGGGTCGGTCATGCGGGTGTTGGTCATATGGCTTTGCACGCCATCGCACCCATCAAAACCCGGCCCCGCGCCAGTGCCACCCGCGATGGTCTCGTAATTCTGGAAGTCCTCATTGCCCCAAATGAAATTGTTCATGGTGCCTTGCGAGCCTGCAATCACATCAAGCGCGCCATAAAGCGCATTGCAGGCGGCCTGACTGACTTCGGTATTGCCGGAAATCACCGCTGCCGGGTAGCGCGGGTTCAGCATCGATCCCTCTGGCACAATGATGTTTAGCGGCGCAAGGCAGCCCTCATTCAGCGGAATCTCCGCCCCGACAAGCGTACGGAATACATAAAGCACCACGGCGCGGCTGATCGACAGCGGAGCATTGTAATTGCCTGTCTGCTGGTCTGACGTGCCCGTGAAATCGACCGTGGCCGAACGTGTTGCTTTGTCGACTTTTACAGTCACCTGAATTTCAGACCCGCCATCCATCGGGTAGGTGAAAGCCCCGTCCCGCAGACGATCAATCACGCGGCGTACGCTTTCTTCGGCATTTTCCTGAACGTGGCCCATATAGGCCTGCACAACATCCAGACCATAGCGATCCACGACCCCCAAAAGGGCCTGGCGTCCGGTTTCATTGGCCGCCACCTGTGCCTTCAGATCAGCCATGTTCTGATCGATGTTACGACACGGATATTTGCCCGACGCCAGAAGGGCCCGCATGTCGTCTTCCTGCAACTGACCTTCAGCGACCAGACGTGTGTTTTCGATCAACACACCTTCATGCTCGATATGGGTGCTGTCAGGCGGACCAGAGCCCGGTGTGCGCCCGCCAATGTCGGCATGGTGCCCACGCGAGCCCAGCCAGAAGGCGATGCTGTCGCCCGCGAAAACCGGCGTCACAACGGTCACGTCCGGCAGGTGGGTCCCACCGTTGAAGGGGCTGTTCAGAACAAACGCATCACCCGGCTTCACATGGCCTGCGTTGTCACGCATCACGGTTCGGATGCTGTCGGACATTGACCCCAAATGCACTGGCACATGCGGCGCGTTGGCCACCAGATCGCCCTGAACATCAAAGATCGCGCAGGAAAAATCGAGCCGCTCTTTGATATTCACAGACCACGAGGTATTGGCCAGCGTCGCCCCCATCTGATCGGCAACTGACATGAACAGGTTGTTGAACACCTCAAGCAGAACCGGGTCCACATTCGTTCCCGCCGCATGAGAGCGGGCAAGTTCGGAAACACGTTCAAGGATCAGATTTCCATGAGCATCCTGACCTGCCTGCCACCCCGGTTCGATCATGTTGGTGCCCGTGGATTCGCGAATGATCGCTGGGCCAGAAATCCGGGCCTCTGCCGACAGGTTCGCGCGATCATATAGCGGCACATTTTGCCACCCATCTTCGGTGCAAATCTGCACGCGATCGTCGGGCTGATCATCGCCACCTGTGGCATGGCCTCGCGGTGCTTCGCCAGATGTTCCAATGGCTTCGACCGCCAGCACCTCAAACAAGATTGCGCGTTCGGGCGAGTGGAAGCCAAAGCGTGTCTCATGAGCCGCTTCAAAATCTGCCCGCATCTGGGCGGCATCGCCAAACGGCACTTCAAGCGCCTGATGTGAGCCGTCATAGCGCAGGTGCGCGATGCGTTCGATCTGGATGTCCGTGACGCCCTGTTTGGCAACCTCGGCCTGTGCATCTGCGGCCAAGATCTGCAACCGAGAAGCGGCTTCACCTTTTGCGTCAAGCGACGCGTCGAACTGTTCCTGACGCAGCGCGCGGATCTCGGCCAAGCCCATACCGTAGGCCGACAAAACGCCCGCGAAAGGGTGCAGAAACACCTTCTTCATGCCCAGAGCATCCGCCACCAAACAGGCATGCTGCCCGCCTGCCCCGCCGAAGCATTGCAACACATATCGGGTCACGTCATGGCCGCGCTCGACGCTAATCTTTTTGATCGCGTTGGCCATGTTGTCGACCGCAATGCGCAGGAAGCCACGGGCCACATCCTCGGCCGATTGGGCCGTTTGGCCGGTCTCGGTCGCGATCTCTTGGGCCATGGTTTCGAACTTTTGGCGCACGACCTCATGGTCCAACGGTAAATCTCCATCAGGTCCAAAAACATGTGGGAAATGGGCGGGTTGAAGCCGCCCCAACATCACATTGCAATCGGTGACCGTCAGCGGCCCACCGCGTCGGTAGGCAGCAGGTCCTGGATTGGCCCCTGCACTTTCCGGACCCACCTGAAAGCGCCCATCACGGAACTGACAGATCGAGCCACCCCCAGCCGCAACCGTGTGAATGTCCATCATTGGCGCGCGCATACGGACGCCAGCAACCTCGGTCTCAAAACTGCGTTCATAACTGCCCGCATAGTGGCTGACATCGGTCGATGTGCCGCCCATGTCGAACCCGATTAGGTGATCATACCCAGCGACTTCGCCCGTCTTGACCATTCCGACAATCCCGCCCGCAGGCCCAGACAGGATCGCATCTTTACCCTGAAACATCGCCGCATCGGTCAGGCCGCCATTCGACTGCATAAACAAAAGCCGATCGCAGGCCGTGCCGATGTCCAGCGCACCCGCAACCTGTTCGACATAGCGGCGCAGGATCGGGGACAGATAGGCGTCCACCACCGTCGTATCGCCCCGGCTGACCAGTTTGGACAGACGCGAGACCGCGTGGCTTTCTGACACCTGAGTATAGCCAATCTCTCGTGCGATTTGGGCCACTTGTGCTTCATGTGCCGGGTTCAGATAGCCATGCAGCAAGGCGATGGCGACGCCCCGGATGCCCGCATCAAAGTGGCGTTGCAACAGCACCCGCACAGCGTCTTCATCAACAGCGGTCAGAACACTCCCATCTGCATCAAGCCGCTCGTCCACTTCCTCGACCGCCGCATAAAGCAGATCGGGGCGTTTGATATGCAGATCGAACAATCGCGGACGTGTTTGGTACCCAATGCGCAGAAGATCCTTGAAGCCCTTGGTGATCAGAAGAAGCGTGTCATCGCCCTTCCGCTCCAAAAGCGCATTTGTGGCCACGGTGGTTCCCATTTTGACCGAAGCGATTGCCCCGTTCGGAATGGCCTGATCCGCACCAAGATCAAGAAGCTCTCGGATACCTTGCACGGCCGCATCGCGGTAGCGTTCTGGGTTTTCGCTTAGCAGCTTGTGGCTTTGCAGGCCTCCGTCAGGATCACGCGCCACGATGTCGGTGAATGTGCCACCACGATCCACCCAGAATTCCCATTTGCCGTCCGACATGCATGTCTCCCTGATCTGTCAGATAGAGGTCAGGCATGGACCCTAAAATGTCAATCGGGCAGACGAAAAAGGGCGCCCCGCGGGACGCCCCAGTTGTTGGATGATCCAGCGATCAGAAGAACGCCTGCAGACCCGTTTGCGCACGGCCCAAGATCAACGCATGCACGTCATGAGTACCTTCATAGGTGTTCACCGTTTCAAGGTTCACCATGTGACGGATCACGTTAAACTCAAGCGAGATACCGTTGCCGCCATGCATATCACGGGCATGACGCGCGATCTCAAGCGCTTTGCCGCAGTTGTTGCGCTTGATGACCGAAACCATTTCAGGCGCAGCTTTCGCTTCATCCATCAAACGGCCAACGCGCAATGCGGCCTGAAGTCCCAGCGAAATTTCGGTTTGCATATTGGCCAGTTTCAGCTGGAACAACTGCGTCTGCGCCAAGGGTTTCCCGAACTGCTTGCGATCCAGACCATATTGACGGGCAGAGTGCCAGCAGGCTTCAGCAGCCCCCATAGCGCCCCATGCGATGCCAAAACGTGCGCGGTTCAGACAGCCAAACGGACCTTTCAGGCCTTCAACATTGGGCAACAGCGCGTCTTCCGAGACTTCGACCCCATCCATGACGATCTCGCCGGTGATGGATGCACGCAAGCTGGCCTTGTTTTCAATCTTCGGCGCAGAAAGGCCTTTCATGCCTTTCTCAAGCACGAAGCCTTTGATCTTGCCGCCGTGGGCTTCGGACTTGGCCCAGACAACGAAGACGTCCGCGATGGGCGCGTTCGAAATCCACATTTTCGAGCCTGACAGCACGTAGCCGCCATCCACTTTCTTGGCCACAGTCTTCATCGAGCCGGGATCAGATCCCGCATCAGGTTCGGTCAGACCAAAGCAGCCGATCCATTCGCCCGACGCCAGTTTCGGCAGGTATTTCATACGCTGTTCTTCAGTGCCGTAGGCGTAGATCGGGTACATGACCAGTGAGGATTGCACCGACATCATCGAACGATAACCACTGTCGATCCGCTCTACTTCGCGGGCAACTAGGCCATAGGTGACATAGCCTGCGCCGATGCCGCCGTATTCTTCGGGGATCGTGGTGCCCAGAAGACCCATTTCGCCCATTTCGGCAAAGATCGCAGGGTCTGTGGTTTCGGTCGCATAGGCTTCGGTCACGCGTGGGGCGAGCTTCTCGGCGCAATAGGCCTGAGCCGCATCGCGCACCATGCGCTCATCTTCGTTCAGCTGATCTTCCAGAAGGAAGGGATCTTCCCAGTTGAAACTGGACAGTTCAGGGCGGGATTGAGGGGCAAGATCGGCCATGTCTCAGGCTCCTTTCGCGTTGATGGCAGCTTCGATGGAAGCCTCCAGGATATCAAGGGCTTCGTCCAGCTGATCAGCCGGAACAGTCAGGGGCGGCAGCAGGCGAACTGCATTGCCTCGGGTGCCACAAGGCAGGATGATCAATCCACGCGCCTCGGCCTCGGCCACGATGGCCATGGTCAATGCGGCATCCGGTGCATTGCTATCGCGATCCGTGACCAGTTCAAAGGCCACCATCGCGCCCAGACCACGCACGTCGCCAATGGCTTCCATGCCTTGGCGGGATGCAATGTCGGTCAGACGAGCGTTGATCTTTTCACCGATCTCGGTGGCGCGATCACACAGTTTTTCCTCGTCGATCACATCCAATACGGCGTGCGAGGCAGCGACCGCCAATGGGTTACCGGCATAGGTGCCACCGATACCGCCTGCGGGGGCTGCATCGACGATCTCGGCCCGGCCTGTGACAGCGGACAGAGGGAAGCCGCCCGCAAGACCCTTGGCCATGGTCACCAAGTCGGCGGCGACACCAGCATGATCAAAGGCAAACATTTTGCCTGTGCGTGCGATGCCTGCCTGAACCTCGTCGGCAATCAGGATGATGCCGTGTTCGTCACAAATGGCGCGGATGGCCTTCAGGAATTCAGTTGGAGCGATGTTGAAGCCCCCCTCACCCTGCACCGGCTCGATGATCATCGCGGCCACACGCTCGGGATCGATCGAGCTTTTCAGCATATTGTCCAATACGGCCAGCGACTGTTCGACCGACACGCCGTGGAAGGCGTTCGGGAATGGCGCGTGCAGCACTTCGGGCGGCATCGCGCCGAAGGCCTTCTTATAGGGGTTCACCTTGCCGCATAGCGCCATGCCCATCAGCGTGCGGCCATGGAAGGCGCCGGAAAAAGCAATCACGCCTGAACGACCCGTGAAAGCGCGCGCCATTTTGACCGCGTTCTCAACTGCTTCTGCACCGGTGGTGACCAGCATCGTTTTCTTGGTGAAATCGCCCGGGGTGGCGGCGTTCAGACGCTCGGCCAGCGACACATAACCCTCATAGGGGGCAACGTGGAAACAGGTGTGAGTGAAGGCCTCGGCCTGTTGGGCAACTGCGGCCATCACTTTCGGATGGCGATGGCCTGTGTTGTTCACCGCGATGCCTGCCGCAAAGTCGATGAAGCGTTTGCCATCCACGTCCCACAGCTCGGCGTTTTCGGCGCGCGCAGCATAGATGCCACGGGTGGCAACACCATTTGCCACGGCGTCAGCGCGGCGGGATTTGAGAGCGTCAGTATTCGACATGCGAACCCCCTGTCAGAATTTGATTCCATGCCATATTGCGCAAAATTCTGAGCAATGCTATCAAAATTTTGCGCAAGATATGCGAAAGACGAGACTCACCGGGTCCAAATGCGATCACCGGGAAAGGGGTTCAGGATGCAAGATGAGTTTGACGTTGGCACACGCCTGAAAGAGCTAAGGCAGCAATTTGGCTTGTCTCAAAGGCAATTGGCCGAAGCTGCAGGTGTGCCCCATGGCCAGATCTCGATGATCGAAAGGAACCACTCTTCGCCCTCTGTCGCCAGCTTGCGCAAGATTTTGGGCGGATTGCAGATGTCCATGTCCGAATTTTTTGAACCCGAAGCCCCCAGCACGCAGCAAGTTTTCTTCACCCCCAGCGAGCTTCGCGACCTGACGTCAGCTCTGTATCAGGACAATGAAGCCGCCCAGCGCATGATCTCGATCCGTCAGGTTGGGGATGCCAAGGCACATGGCCTTCAGGTCTTGCAGGAATTCTATGAACCCGGCGCCGATACCGGTGAGACGATGATCGAACACGAAGCCAATGAGGGTGGTATCGTCATCGAAGGCGAGCTGGAAATCACTGTCGGAGCCGAGACCCGCGTTTTGAAAGCGGGTGACGCATTTTTGTTTAATTCACGCGCGCCACATCGCTTTCGCAACATCTCGGACCGACCGACCCGCGTCGTGTCCGCTTGCACACCGCCTTATCTCTAGGAGAACTCATGCATCCGCTTGAAGGACTAAAAGTCGTCGAACTCGCCCGCATCTTGGCCGGCCCTTGGATCGGACAATCGCTGGCCGATCTTGGCGCCGACGTGGTGAAGGTCGAGGCTGAAACCGGCGACGATACCCGCGCGTGGGGCCCGCCCTTTATCGAACGCGAGGGCGACAAAACTGCGGCCTATTACTATTGCGCCAACAGGGGCAAAGACGTGATCACCGCCGATTTCCGCACACCCGAAGGCCAAGCCGCCGTGCGCGATCTGATCAAGGATGCGGATATCCTGATCGAGAACTTCAAGGTTGGCGGGCTTGCAAAGTACGGGCTGGATTACGACAGCTTGTCGAAGCTGAACCCGCGGCTGATCTACTGCTCGGTCACAGGGTTTGGGCAGGATGGCCCGTGGGCCAAACGGGCGGGTTATGATTTTCTGCTTCAAGGCTTATCGGGCCTAATGTCGGTGACAGGCGACCCAGACGGACAGCCACAGAAAGTTGGTGTCGCAATCACTGATATTGTGACAGGGCTTTACGGCACGATCGGCATTCTAGCCGCCGTGGAACAGCGCCACCGCACTGGGCGCGGTCAGCATGTAGACATGAGCCTTTTGGACTGCGCCACCGCTCTTATGGCCAATCAAGCGATGAACTATCTGGCCACGGGGCAAAGCCCTAACCGTTTGGGCAATGCACACCCAAATATCACGCCTTATCAGGTCTGCCCGGTGAAAGACGGTCACATTATCCTCGCCGTGGGCAATGACGGACAGTTTCAACGGTTTTGCACGGTGATCGGGCGCGAGGATTTGACGAAAGATGCCCGCTTTGGCACCAACTCGGACCGCGTGGCCAACCGCGATGCGCTAACCCCCGCCATCGAAGACAGCCTGTCCGACTGGAGCATGCAGGACATCCTTGCAGCACTTGAAGACGCCACCGTGCCGGCAGGCCCGATCAATACAATGGAACAGACCTTTCAGAACCCGCAAATCCAGCATCGCGGCATGAAGATCAGCCCTGAAGGCGTGTCGGGTGTGCGCGGGCCATGGGTATTCTCGGATGCTGAGCTGAAGTTGGAGAAATCCGCACCAAAGCTGCCCCAGAAGAAGTAGAAACAAAAAGGGCAGGCAACAGCGCCTGCCCTTTCAGTATTGCTGTGATGAAAGCCTATTCGAACACGGCGGTCGGGTTGTCCAAGCTGTCGGACCCCTCAACTGCGATCTCGTCACTCCCAACGGCTGCAACAGCACGTTCGATGTTGCGCGTTTGGTCCACCAGACGGTCGATCGCGTTTTGAACCAGCGCACCGCCCGCATGGCCCGCAGCCAGCATCTGGTCATAGGATGTGCCCGCCTCCGCAGCGGTTCGGATATCGCTGAGCGCAATCATCGTGGCGTTCATGTCACCCAGAAGGTTGTCAGCTAAATTGCCATCAGCGGCCTTCACAAGATCATAAAGCGACGCGCCCTCAACCACGGTTCCATCCACCCGGACATATCGCCCCGTATAGACATTGCGCATGCCCAATCCGTCATAATAGTGCGAGTTGTGGGTGTTGTCAGAAAAGCAATCATGCTCTTCTTCCGGGTCATTGAGCAACAGGCCCAGCTTCATACGCTCGCCCGCCTGTTCACCATACGACAGTGAACCAAGGCCTGTGAACGCCATTGTAACACCTTTTGAGGCATCAACAGAAACATCAGAGCGCCCCTGCCCGCCATCGGACCAGTTGGCCACAGCATCTTCAAGATCCGAAATCAGCAGGTCCGTCGCAGCAATCAGGTACTGTGCCCGGCGATCACAATTGTCGCCTGTACAGTTTGCCGTATCGAAGTCAGAGGCTGGGCGGTTGCCAGCACCGTGATCTGTGCCGGACAGGTCCTGTCCCCACAGCAAAAACTCGATCGCGTGATAGCCGGTGGCCACATTCGCCTCGATGCCCTCAACCTCATGCAGGCTCTCAAGAAGATCAGGGGTGATCGTTGATGCGTCAATCATCGCACCGCCCGCGTTCAGCTTTGCGTTTGCGACAAGGTTTGCAGTCGAAAACGGGTTTTCATCATTCGCTCCGAAGTCCGAGGCTATGTAGTCAATCAGCCCCTCGTCCAGCGGCCATGCGTTGACCTTACCTTCCCAAGCATCAACGGTTGGATTGCCGAAGCGGAACGCCTCGGTCTGCTGATACGGAATGCGCGCGGCAAGCCAAGCCTCTTTGGCAGCTTCCAAAGTTGCATCGTTTGGCGCGGCAACAAGGGCGTCTACGGCAGCTTTCAGGAATTTGGCAGTGGTCAGGCTGTCTTCATATCCAGCTTGTGCAATGTTGGCGTAGTTCTGGACGACGTCCTCGGGAGTTGCGGCAAACACGGCAGCGGCGGTCAAGCTTGCGGCGCAGGTGGTCAAAAAGAAATTGCGGATCATGGGAACCTCGAAGTTGTTGGTTGCCCACGAAATAACGGAGTCTTTTTATCAGGTAAACCCTTATCTTATTATTTTTGTCGGATTTACATTCCTGTTACAAACAATGGCGCTGTCAGCAAGTTCAAATACCATCTGGCAACGTTGCGCGTTTTGAAATTGTCACAAGGTGCGCCGCAGGACGCCTGCAGACGGCAGGGTACCGACTGGCGTTTCCGCACGCTCAGTTGTGTGGTTGAACCAAAACTCTTCTGTCGCGGTTCGGCGGGTGCGTATGCCTTCGGGCAACACACGTATTTCCAACCCAGAGTGTTCAGCCAGTAGCGCGACAAGACGATCCAAACCGTCTGCATCCAGCCATGCGCCGCAATAGGCCTGCCCTGCCCCGCCGACCAGAACAGGCACGCCTTGATCTGTTGACATCAAAACGGGCGCGGTGCCTTCAAGCTCTTCCAGATAGCCCATCACAGCGCCACCGCCCTCTAACGAGATCGGCATATCCGGGCGGAGGCTTTCAAGCCGTGAAACCGTCACGTTCAGACCGTTAATCGCCGGTGGAAGTGGCACTGGGATCTGAAAACCTGCGTCTCGCGCACCGGTACGCGGACCATAGCAAACATGGCCACTGGTTTCAGCGAGCGCCACGCGCAGCCCCTCGGGCAGGTGCATCATCCCCGGCACCATAATCAATTCATAGCCCGAGAAATCTGGCTGATTAGACGACACGACATCGATCGTCAGGCCTGCGCGTCGGAGTGCTTTATAGTGGTCAAAGACCAAGCCGAAATAGCTAAGCCCCGCGCCATGCGGTTGCGTCGCCCAAGCCCAGTCGGCATCGTAGTCAAAAACCAGCGCAACCGGGGCCTGCGCGGACTGGACGTCGGGCGCGTCGGCCAGCTCTTGGGCGACTTTCTGTGCCTCAGCCATGGCTGGGGCATCTTTGCTGTCCGGCCGCAACAGGCCCGCATGCAATTGCTCTTGCGCGAAATGTGCCTGACGCCAGCGGAAATAGCACACAGCCTCGGCCCCATGGGCAAACGCCTCCCATGTCCAAAGACGGACCATGCCTGGCAGGGGCGATGGGTTATATGGCGCCCAGTTCACCGGGCCGGGTTGCTGTTCCATTACCCACCAACGTCCGCGACCTACTGCACGGTAAAGGTCATGGTGGAAGGCCTGAAAATCAGGGTCACCCTGACGGGCGTAGGCGCGCTTGTGGGCATCGTCGGCTCCTACGCGATCCTCAAGAAAGCCCAGTGGGTAACTGTCCCATGTCGCGATTTCCAGATCCGCACCAACGTCGAAATGGTCGAAATCGGTGATCCGACCCATATAGTTGTGAGAGATCGGCGCGTCGGAATGCGCCTTAATTTCGTCGACTTGAACCCGGTTGAACGCAACCACCATGTCCGAACTGTAGCGGCGGAAATCCTGTACATGGGCGGGGTTGGGATCGGTTACAGTCAGGTTGGGCAAGTCGATATCAACGAAGCTGCGATACTCCATCGACCAGAAGATGTTGCCCCACGCTGTATTCAGCGCGTCGATGTCGCCATAACGATCGTCCAGCCAATTCCGAAACCCGTGCTTGGCGGCGTTTGAATAGGAAATCGTCGTGTCATGGCACCCATACTCATTGTCGGTTTGCCACGCAGCCACATACGGGTTCTTTCCATAGCGTTCGGCCATCAAACTGGTGATGCGGCGGCTTTCCTCGCGGTATCCCAGATGGCTGAAGCAGTAATGCCGCCTTGAGCCGAACTTGCGTGGGTTTCCATCTGCATCCACTGCCAACATGTCCGGGTGTTTGTCGATCATCCAGCGCGGAGGTGTGGCCGTGGGCGTCCCCAGTACGACCTTCAACCCGGCCTTGCCCAGCACATCGATGGCGCGATCCAGCCAGTCCCAAAGAAATTCTCCAGGCGAAGGTTCCAGACGCGACCACGAAAACTCGCCGATCCGAACCCATGTCAGGCCTGCTTGAACCATACGTCGGGCGTCCTCCGCCCACATCTCCTCGGCCCAATGCTCTGGGTAATAGCATGTTCCTAGCGTGCGTTTCATATGTCCCTCAAAGAATTACCTTGTGTTCGGGTTGGCCGGTTGCATTGGTGTAGATGGCAAAGGTCTTGCCCGCCATGTCGTCGCCTATCAGACCATCGGCGGCTGTGGTCACGAAAAGAGTGCTCAGATCAGCGCCACCGAAGCAAGGGCAGGACACTTGAGGAGTCGGCACCGCGTGCGTCATGATCAACGTGCCGTCGTGGGCATAGCAGGCCACGCGGGACGCGCCCCATTGGGCATTCCAGAAGTTCCCTAGGGCGTCGACCACAGCGCCATCTGCACCGAAATCTTGATCGCGCAGGTCAAGAAAGACTTGCGGTTCAGATGAGGGCCAGCCCTCGTCATCCAGCGCGACGCGCATTACGCGACCATCTTTAGTGTCTGTGAAGTAAGCGGTGTCCCCGTCAGGCGTGAAACAGATCGCATTGGAGATTGTGATCTTGTCGAAAAGCTTGCGCAATTCGCCCCGATAGAAGCGATAGATCGCACCTGCCCCGGGCTCTGCACAGTATCCCATCGTCCCGATCCAGAACCCGCCCTGTGGGTCAGCACGCCCGTCATTCGAGCGAGTGCTGGGGTTGTCGGCTTCAAGATCTACAATCTTTTCACATTTGCCCGTCTCAATCCTAAACCGCCACAGCGCTGATGCACTGGCCATGATTAGCGTGTCGTAGTCCGCCCAGCCTGCAGCGGACACGCATTCGTCAAATGCCCACACCTTTTCGTCATTGCCCGTGCGCGTCAAAAGACGTTTGCCAAGGATGTCGAACCAAAAGAACTGTTCGCGCTTAGGATGCCAGAACGCCCCTTCGCCAAGGGTGCATTTGGTGTCTGAAAAGACCCGCGCCGTCATGAGGTCGCCGCGTCATATGCCGCCACGATCTGGGTAGCCAGCGCACCAACCTTCTCGGCTGAATAGCCAGGCTTGTAGATGTTCGATCCCAGCCCAAAACCGGTGATACCGGCGCTCAGCCAGTCTTCGAAATCCGCAGGGCCGACGCCGCCAACAGCATAAGTGTTCGTCTCTCTGGGCAGAACAGCGGATAGCGCTTTGAACCCGTCCAATCCGAGTTTGAAGGCGGGGAAGAACTTCAACCCGTCCGCGCCAAAGCGCAGGGCCGAAAATGCCTCGGTCGGAGTGAAAACACCGGGGTAAGACAACATGTCATTGGCTTTAGTCGCCGCGATCACGTCGGGGTTCGCATCAGGCGACACGACCATCTGAGCGCCAATCGAAGCAAGCCGCGCGACGGCGTTCACATCCAGCACGGTCCCGGCCCCGACAAGCGCGCGATCTCCTGCCGCCTTCACCATGCGTTCAATACTGTCGAACGGATCGGGCGAATTTAACGGAACCTCGATTTTGGTGATGCCCGCATCTATCAATGCGTTCAGAATATCGACGGATTCATCCGGCTGAATGCCGCGCAAGATGGCGATGATTTCGCGGCTCATGTCTGTGTCTCTTTCAATTCTTCAAAGGCGGCAGATAACCCAACCAGGGTCATGTTTTCAGCATTCACGCAGCGCACCATAGCTGCTTGAATGTTCAGGGCTGTTTCATAGGCGCGGGCAACCTGCCCTTCGCCCAAAATGACCACCTGCTGCCCCAGCCAATAGGGCTTCGCCGCTGCCAGTTCAGACCCAATCAGAAGGGCGGACATGCGCGACTTAACCTTAGCGGCGGGCATATCATTCAGCAGACTTTCCGCCCGCAGGGTAAAGAGCTTGGCCGCAAGGTCAGCCGGCCGCGACAAGGTATCGGACAAGGCGTCGGCAAATGCGGATTCATCCCAGTCATCCGTGTCAACCGAATGGCGCAGCACCGATTGTGTGGCCAGCAGCGCGAAAATTTCGCCGGTCATGAAGGTGCGGAAGCTGACAATCTCACCCGCACTGATATGAACCCACTTATTATGCGTGCCGGGCAGACATAGAATGCCGTCAAAATCGGGCTCACCGGCAAGGAAGCCCGCGATCTGCGTCTCTTCTCCGCGCATAACATCCGCGGGGTTGGACTGTTTCACGCCGGGAAGAATGCGCACATTCCAATTGGCAGCGTCTACATGCGTGGCAAGGGAACTTCCGGGGGGAATGCACGGTACAGCGACATAGGGCGCTTCAGCCCAACCCTGTCGGGATCCGGCCATTCCGCAAACGATAACTGGTAAAGGGGCATTGGAAAGCACGTCAGATAGCAGATTGTCCAACGCGGGCTCAAACTGATCTTGGGACAGGCAGCCCATGCCTTTGTTGCTAGCGCGACGGTCCAGCACGGTTCCGTCATTCGACATGAGCCACGCTCGCATATGCGTCGTGCCCCAATCTACGGCGATCCAGTCAGGTGTCTGTCCCATTCGCTTCATCCTGTTACGGCCACGCCCCCATCGACGACCAGCGCTTGACCTGTGATCATTCGACTTGCTTTCGATGCAAGGAACAGGGTCGAGGACACGATGTCCTCGGGGTCAAGATGTTCCTTCAGGCACTGACGCTCTAAATGTGCAGCAAGCGCTTCTGGATTGGCCCACATACCGAGTTGTTTCTGTGTCAGAACCCATCCCGGGGCCAGCGCGTTCACGCGGATTTTGTCAGGGCCAAATTCGCGTGCCAAAGACCGGGTCATGCCATTGATGCCGCTATTCGCAGTCGTGTACGCCGGATACCCGGTGTTCCCCATCATGTAGCTGATCGAGGTGAAGTTGATGATTGCGCCGCCACCAGCTGCGCGCATCCCGTCAATCGCGGCCTGACAGGCAAAGAAATAGGCTTTCAGGTTGATCGCTTGCGCCCAGTCCCAAAACTCTTCGGTCACTTCCTCAGTCGTGTGGCGCTGATCATTCGCAGCGTTGTTCACCAGTGTTGTGATCGGGCCGTTCACCTCTGCGCATTTTGCCATCGCCGCTTTTAATGCGGGAATGTCGGTGATGTCGCACTGAACAAATTGGGGGCGGTTCCCGGTTTCAGCTTCCATCTGATCGACAAACGCAGATGCGTCCGAGCGCCCAACGAAACCCACCTTCGCGCCCTGACGAAGGAACCCTTCGGTCAGCGCAGCGCCAATGCCCGATCCGCCACCGGTAATAAAGACGGACGCACCGTCGAGGTCGTGAAATGTTGCGATGCTCATCAGTGGCTCTCTCGTGTCACGGGTCGGGTGTCTTTGCCGACAAGGAAATCAAGGTCTGCGCCTTTGTCAGCTTGCAGAACGTGATCGACATACATCTTGGCATAACCACGGGTGTAATGCGGTTCGGGCGCGGTCCAGGCTGCGCGCCGCTTGTCCATCTCGGCGTGATCTACAAGCAGTTCCAAAATGCCTTGGCTGGCGGACACTTTGATACGGTCACCGGTCTTGACCAAAGCCAACGGACCCCCTGCAGTGGCTTCGGGCGCGACGTGCAAAACGACGGTTCCGAAAGCGGTGCCCGACATGCGGGCATCCGACACGCGCACAATGTCACGCACGCCCTTTTTCACCAGCTTCGCGGGCACAGGCATATCGCCCACTTCGGGCATGCCTGGATAGCCTTTCGGCCCGCAGTTCTTCAATACCAGAATGGTGTTTTCGTCCACCGGAAGGTTATCGCGGTCGATATTGGCCTTCAGCTCTTCGATGGTTTCAAAAACATAGGCCTCGCCTTCATGCTCCAGTAGATGATCTGATGCGGCCGAAGGCTTTACGATGGCCCCGTTGGGCGCAAGATTACCGCGCAGGACACGTAGGCCCGCCGCAGGTTTGAGCGGTGCGTCATAGGCATAAATCACGTCGCGATTATAACACTCAGCCTCGCCATAATAATGCGAGATATCCTTGCCCATCACCGTGTTGGCGGACCGCAGCTTGTGCTCTAATTCCTTCAGCACAACAGGCACGCCGCCCGCATAGCAGAAATCCTCCATCAGGTATTTTCCCGATGGCATGCAGTTCACAAGAAGGGGAATCTCGCCCCCAATCTCGAAGTCATCCATGGTCAAGTCAATGCCGACACGGCCGGCCAGCGCCAGAAGGTGCACGACGGCGTTGGTCGAACCGCCAAGCGCGGCGTTTGTCAGGATTGCGTTCTCAAAGCTGTCTTTGGTCAGAACGTCAGACAGTTTCAGGTCTTCTTCAACCATTTCTACGATCCGTTTTCCGGTCATATGCGCCAAGGCCATGCGGCGGGCGTCAACAGCAGGAAGCGATCCATTCATCGGCAGCGACAAGCCCATTGCTTCGGACAGCGACGACATGGTGGACGCTGTACCCATCGTCATGCACACACCTTTGGACCGCGACATCCCGCTTTCGGTGGCCATGAAATCCTTCAGGCTCATATCGCCCGCTTTTACATCCATCGCGAACTTGCGCACATCGGTGCCCGATCCCAGATCGCGCCCTTTCCACTTGCCGTTCAGCATCGGGCCTGCAGACACGACTATCGACGGCAAATCGACCGAGGCCGCGCCCATCAACTGTCCCGGTGTGGTTTTGTCACAGCCGCCCAAAAGGACGACGCCATCCATGCCATAGGCGCGGATCGATTCCTCGACATCCATAGCCAGCAGATTGCGAAACAGCATCGCCGTTGGCTTCATCTGGGTTTCGCCCAGCGACATGACCGGGAACTCGACGGGGAAGCCGCCAGCCTCCCACACGCCACGTTTCACGCCCTCGGCCAGCTCGCGCAGGCCTGAGTTGCAGGGGGTTAGTTCCGACCAGGTGTTGCAAATGCCAATTACCGGGCGGCCATCAAAAGCATGATCCGGGAAGCCTTGGTTCTTCATCCAGGACCGGCGAATGAACCCGTCCTTGTCGAGCATCCCATACCAACTCCGGTTCCGTCTTTCCTTGCTCATGCGGCTTTCCTTACGCGTGCCCACTCGGGGATCCAATCACCATGCGCGGCCAGCAGATCGCTGACCAATGACCGGATCTGGCGCAGGTCCAGTTCGGCAGCGGTATGAGGATCCATCATCGCGGCGTGATAGATATGTTCTGGATTTTCATCCAGCAGCGCCCGAACCGTCAACTCCTGCACGTTGATTTGTGTGCGCATCAACGCAATCAGTTGCGGCGGGATGTCGGTGACCACGCTGGGCTGGACGCCATTCATATCAACAAGGCAGGGGGTTTCGACTGCTGCCCCCATAGGCAGCTGAGGGATTTGCCCAGTGTTGGGCAAGTTGCCATAGGCCGTATAGGGCTGGCCTATGACGATTGCGTTCATCATCTCGGCCGCAAATTCGTGGCTCTTGTGCACGTCGATGCTGGCTGCGGAATTCAGAGATGCCGCCTGCTCTTTCCACTCGGCTTGTTGTTCAATGCAGCGCTTCGGGTACTCATCCAGAGGAATACCGAACTCGGCAATTAGATCGTCGCGCCCGTCCTTGATGAACCACGGGACGTATTCCGCGAAATGCTCGGAACTTTCGGTGCAGAAGTAACCCAGTTGCTCCATCACCTCATAGCGCACCTTATTGCCACACCGTGGCATGAGAAGCGGTGGTTTTGGCAAGGCACCAGATCGATAGCCGTCGCGTAGAGTGGGATAGAGGTTTTTGCCCGTGGCATCTTCAAGCCGAAGGAAAAACGCCACATGATTCACGCCCGCAACTTTGTAACGAATGTCTGCCTGCGCCATGTTCAAATCGTGGGCCAGTTCCTGAACCGTGTTTTGCACCGAATGGCAAAGTCCCACCTGCTTAATATGCGGGAACCGCTCAGCCAGCGCCCATGTGTTGATCGCCATTGGGTTTACGTACTGCATCAGCAGCGCGTCAGGGCAGACAGCCTCCATATCGCGCGCAACTGACCAAAGATGTGGCACTGTGCGAAGCCCGCGCATAATACCGCCAATGCCCAATGTGTCGGCGATGGTCTGCCGCAACCCATATTGCTTGGGCAGTTCAAAGTCAGTGATCGTGCAGGGATCATAGCCGCCGATCTGAAAGGCAGTGACGACGAAATCAGCGCCTTCTAACGCGCGACGCTGATCGGTATACGTTTCGACCTTTGCGCCTGTGCCCATCGTGGCGATCATCTTTTCCGCCACCAGCTCGCTTTCCGCCAGCCGAATGGGGTCGATATCCATCAGTGCAATCTTGGCGTCTTTCAGCGCTTCGAAATGCAGCATGTCGCCCACGATGTTCTTCATGAAGATCGTTGAGCCAGCACCAATGAAGGTCAGTTTCGTCATTTAACAGCTCCGAGTGTGAGACCAGCAATGAAGTGACGTTGCATCAAGAAGAACATGGCTACCGGCGGCAGAGCCGCAACGATGCTGCCCGCGCTCATCAGGTGGTACTGCGCCACGAATTGCGAGTTGAAGGACGTGATGCCAGCGGTCACCGGCTGTGCGTCTGGCCCTTGGGTCAGCACGATGGCCCAGAAATAGTCGTTCCAGATGAAGGTGAAAATCAGAACCGACAGCGCTGCAATTGCGGGCTTCATCAAGGGCAGCACGATGTACCAGAAGATGCGCCATTCTGCGATGCCTTCAACGCGCGCAGCCTCGATCAGTTCAAACGGTAGCGCGCGGATGAAGTTGCGCATGAAAAGCGTGCAGAACCCAGTTTGAAACGCGATATGGAACAAGACCAGACCCAGTTTGGTATCGTATAATCCAGCAGATACTGTCAGGTCGCGAACCGGCACCATCAGAATCTGGAACGGGACAAAGTTACCCGCAATGAACATGAAAAAGATCAGTATGTTGCCCCGGAAGCGATAAATGCCCAGTGCGAACCCAGTCATGCAAGACAGAGCCACCGCACCGATCACCGTCGGCACCGTGATCAGGACCGAGTTCAACATGTAGCGTGGCATATCGCTTTCGAAAAACACCTTGCCGTAGTTGGTGAAAAACTCGAACGAACTGGGCATGCCCCAGTAGTTGCCATTCGTGAAATCCGCCAAGGGTCGAACCGAGAAAAGCGCCACGGCCAGCAAAGGCAAAAGCCACATGATCAACGCAAAGGGCACCAGAGCTTGATAGGTGATTTGTGTGCCACGGGAACGTTTTTCGATAGGTGTTGGAAACATCGTCTTACCTCCGCGCCGCTTTTTCGTCTTTGTACATCGACCACAGGAAGTAGCCGATGAAGACGAGCATAATCAGGAACAAAACAACCGCGATGGCCGAGCCATAACCCATCCGGAACCCGTATTCCGAAAGCGCTTTTTCGAACATGTAGAAGCTGAGCACACGCGTAGATCCAAACGGGCCGCCATTGGTCATAATCGAGATGAGGTCAAACGACCGAAGCGCGCCGATGATTGTCACCACAAAGGCGATGAACGTGGCTGGTTTCAGCTGTGGTAGGATTACGTGCCAGAGCATGCGCCATCCTTTAGCACCGTCCAGACGCCCGGCCTCGATCTGTTCAGGGTCCACCGCGTTCAAACCGGTGAGGTACAAGATCATGCAGTAGGCGGTCTGAGGCCAAAGACCCGCGGCAATAATGCCATATGTGGCCGTATTCGGGTTGCCCAATATTCCCCCACGCACATCGACGCCGAACCATCCAGTGATGATGTCAAACAATCCGACATTGGGCAGGTAAAACCATGAGAAAACCAGACCCACGACCACCTGGCTCAGCACAAATGGGAAGAAAAAGAGCGACTTGTATAGCCGAATCCCCACAATCGTCTGGTTCAAAAACAACGCGATGAACAGGCCAGCAGGAATAGCCAGCAGATAGAGCGCCAACCATTTAACATTGTTCCAAAGTGAGATTTCGAAGGCGCGGTCGCCGACAAGTTCTTGATAGTTGCCAAGACCAACATACGTGGCTTCGCCCAACCCGTCCCATTCATAGAGCGAGATGTTGAAGCTCTGCAGAATTGGGATGATCACGTAAACCGAGAAAAATAGGATGCCCGGCAAAAGGAAGAGTAATGGCGTTATGGTCATCCGGTTGCGCCGGACCCAGCCCATTTCTGCATGTGCGGTGGTCATTTCGCTCCTCCTTTGGACACGTCATGGGAAAGCCCGTTCATGGCTTACCGATAGCGTGTGGCATTTGGTGAATGAGAACGAACGCCCCACCAATAGGCAGGGCGCTCGCAAATTCAGTTTACTTGTAGATACGCTGACGTGCGTCTTCCAAGCGGTTCAGGATGTCTTCCAGATTGTCCGGGAACACCATGAATTCTTGCAGGCCCTCCATGCCAACCGACGCCATTTCGGCGGGGAAGTCACGGTCGAAGAACTGTGCAATTCCGCCGGTGGCGTTGTTTGACAGCATTTCAAAGCCTTGTTTGATGAACTCGTCATCAGCCACGGACCCAGATGCGTTTACAGGCAGCTGACCCAGACCATCAGGTCCGTTGATCTTCGACTGAACGTCAGGTGACGTCACAAACTGCAGGAATGCACGCGCTGCCGCTTTGTTCTGAGCGTTCGACGCGATGTGGAACGTGTCGGTCGGGGCGTCTTCACCCATAGGCACGTCTGCAATTTTCGGGAACTGATAGAAGTCGATCTGGTCATCACCAAGGCCAGCTTCACGCAGGTGGGGCACAACGAAGTTACCCATCAGGTAAGCGGTTGCTTCACCATTCACGAAGAAGGGCAGAGCCTCCTGCCAGCTATAGGTCTGGTGGTCGTCAATGAAGGCGCCCATGTCGATCAGCTTGCGCCAGTTGGCGAAGGTTGCACGCACTTCGTCTGACGTCCATTCCGCTTCGCCAGTGGCAAGCTTCATGTGGAAGTCAAAGCCGTTGGTGCGCATGTTCATGTAGTCGAACCAACCACCAGCGGTCCAAAGGAACTTCGACCCAATGGTGTAACACTTGCGACCCGAATCAACGATCTTCTGACAGTTGGCGATCTCTTCATCGAAAGTTGCCGGTTCGGTCAGGCCCAGCTCTTTGAAGATGTCTTCGCGGTAATAGATGCCCCACTGATAGTAGGTGTACGGCACGCCGTACTGCTTACCGTCGATGGTCATCGCGCCTTTGACGCTGTCCAATCCGGGCAAATCGCCACCTGACCACATGTCCGAGATGTCTTCAAACAGACCCGCGTTCACAAAGGGGGCCATGCGGTTGGCAGCGTACCAATTGATCACGTCCGGTGGATTTGCCGTAAGTGCATTACGGATCTGGCTTTTCCAGGCTTCGCGGTCGACCACTTCCAGTTCGACTGTCAGGCCGGAATGCATGGCGTCAAAGTCAGCCGCAAGGCCTTCCATGATCGCGCGTGGTGCAGGGTTTGACATGTCCGAGATGATGCGAAGCGTTCCAGACAGATCTTCAGCCATTGCAGAGGTCGTAAGACCTACGGTGACAGCCACTGTCGCGACAGAAGCTTTCATTGAATTTAGCATGAGTTTCCTCCCAAGGTTTTCAGCCAATTCTTAGTTCCATATATTGAAACTTACGTTCAACTATTGAAACTATGCGGAATCGTGGTTACAGATGTCAACAGTTTCCTTAGGAGGACGGGAAACAGGAGGAGACGTTTTATGGGTTCAATGGAGACGCCACCAGAGGCAGCGGGCGGCACGGTCGGAAAGGCACTACATGTGCTGGACATGGTCGCCGAAAAGATGCGCCCAGTGCGATTTAACGATGTGCTGGAGGGTTCGCCCTATCCCAAGGCCACGCTTTATCGCCTACTTCAGACGCTCACGTCTCAAGGACTGCTCAGCTATGATGAGGAACGTCAGACGTACGCCCCTGGGATGCGCCTTGTGCGTTTGGCACATGCGGCTTGGCGACAAAGCTCGCTGGCGCCGGTTGCACGTCCGTTTCTGGATGCCCTGTCGCGTGAGGTAGGCGAGACTATTCACTTGGCCCAGATAGATCGCGGGCAGGTGCTTTATGTCGACAAACGCAACGCAGCCTCGCCAGTCGAAATGTTTTCGCAAGCCGGCAAGGTTGGCCCCGGATATTGCACAGGTGTTGGCAAAGCGATGATGGCTTATCTGAAGCCCGCAGAGTTAGAGCAAGCCATCCAGAATCAGTCTTTCCACAAACACACGGATCATACTTTGATCAGCGCTGATGCGTTGCGCGCAGAGCTTAAAGAGATCAACACCGACGGCGTCGCTTATGACAGAGAAGAACATGAGCCGGGCATTATTTGCATTGCAGCCCCGATCTTGTCTTCGAATGAACGCGTGATCGGTGCTTTGTCTATCACAACAACCACACAAAAATACTCGCTGGAAAAACTGGACGGTCTGCGTCCTGTGCTTCTGAACACCGCAAAAGAAATCGCTCAGGCTGCCGAAAACTGGCAGTTCCCAAGCTCGTAAACAGGAGAGTTTCCGATGTCCGGCGTAACACTCAAGAATGCCATCAAAAAATATGGTGAAGTTCAGGTCATCCACGACATCGACCTGCAAATCGACAATGGCGAGTTTTGTGTTTTCGTCGGCCCATCAGGCTGCGGCAAGTCCACGCTTTTGCGAATGATCGCCGGACTTGAGGAAACGACCGCCGGGGAAATCAAGATCGGCGCGCGAGACGTGACACATATGGACGCGTCCGAACGAGGTGTGGCGATGGTTTTTCAAACCTATGCGCTCTATCCGCACATGTCGGTCGAAGAAAACATGGGGTTTGGCTTGCGAATGAATGGCCACCCAAAGGAAGAGATCCAGAAGAAAGTTGGCGAAGCCAGCCGTATTCTTCAACTAGACGACTACCTTAAACGCAAACCAAAGGCGCTTTCGGGCGGTCAACGACAGCGTGTTGCAATCGGGCGTGCCATTGTACGCGGACCCGAAGTATTCTTGTTCGACGAACCTCTTTCAAACCTGGATGCTGAACTTCGCGTGGACATGCGCGTCGAGATCGCACGCCTGCACAAGGAGATTGGCGCGACGATGATCTATGTGACGCACGATCAGGTCGAGGCAATGACGCTTGCCGACAAGATTGTCGTCTTACGCGCAGGTGTGATCGAGCAGGTCGGCAGTCCGATGGAGCTTTATAAGGACCCCGACAATAGGTTCGTCGCCGGGTTTATCGGGTCCCCTGCTATGAACTTCCTTAAAGGGATCGTGGCTGGGGGTAACGTGGTGATACCATCGCTTCGCGGTCGTGAAATCGAGACGAATGTGACGCTTCCAGCCGAAGGCCAGCAAGTTCTGGTTGGCGTGCGCCCTCAGCACCTCAGGATCGAAGCGGGTGATGGTGGAACCGTTCTGGATCTGCGCGAACATCTTGGCGGAGTATCTTACGACTATCTGATCGCAGAAGATGGTGAGAAGATCATTGTGGAAAACCGCGAGGAAGACACTCTGCCGGAGGGCAGTGCTGTTATTGTTGGGTTCGATGCCGAAAACTGCATGTTCTTTGATGCCAAAACCGAACAACGTCTGCGCTGAAACGATGATCCAGAATCTAGCTGCTTCAAAGGGCGGATGGTTGTAACTGTATCGGTGTGTACTCAACACAAGATATGCAGGTTCGGTTTGTTGGCACTTTAATGGGTCTAGTGCTTAAACTGCGATTGCCTGCTTCCCGCCCAGTGAGCACTTTATGTTGCCACTAAGACCTGACCGCCTGACCTACCTCACATCGCCTCCTCAGAAAATCTAAGCGGCACCGATGTCATCTTACACTAGGTCAAAAGTAGGCGAGACAGAACTAGTCGTAAAAAATATCCATCTACCTACTAGTAAAGCTAGCTGGCGGAGCTGCCAGACACTTTCTAACCAGTCTCAATTCCGTTGCTAGGCATCCAACAACGCCCAACCAATTGCCAACCGTGCACCTCTAATTACGGGTTTTCAATCATATGGAAGTTCAGGTGATATCTGGCGCGAACAACTTGCGATCCCTAAGGTAGGGAAGCCGGGCTTGTGAGGCAGCCACTTTATCGAGCTGCAACGTGCCAAAGATAATCTCTGGCTGTGCCCCAGCCCGCGCGAGTTCTTGGCCGTCTGGCGCGGCAATGAAGCTTTGCCCCAGAAATTCCATCCCATGTTCGATCCCGGCACTATTGGCATAGGCAAGGTAAACGCCGTTTTCATAGGCACGGGTTGGAATCATTCGTTGCGCAACCCATTCCCATTGTGCCCCAAGGGCTGTGGGAACGAGAATAAGCTCCGCCCCAAGAGACGCGACATGGCGCGCGGTCTCGGGGAATTCAGCGTCATAGCAGATCAATGTGGCAATGCGCACATTGCGGTAGGTGAACACGTCGCAGCCACTGCCCCGCGTGAAGTGGTCGTGTTCAAATCCGGGAGGGATGATCAATTTTCGGTGGCCACCCAAACGCGCGCCGTCCGGGCCAAAGCATTGGGCGGCGTTGAATATAGATGCTCCTTCAGTTTCGGCAAAGCCATAGTGAACAGCGACGCCGTGTGCTTGGGCAAGCGCTGCGATAGCTTTGGCAGTGGGGCCGTCCGCAGGCTCGGCCCGTTCAACGATCTGCGCGCCGATATTGTAGCCAGTCGCAAAAAGCTCGGGCAATAACAGCAGGTCAGCACCTTGTTTGGCGACCGTCGGCAAAGCTTCTCTCAACCAACCCAGCCGGTCGCGCATTGTGGGCAGATCGGCTGGCGATTGCCCGACGGCAAGGCGGAACGTGCAACCTGCCATTAGCGATCCGTGACCAACAACGTGCGGGGATAGTCGGTAATGTAGTCAAATCCCGTTTCTGTCACGACAATCGAGTCGCCGATGCGCCCCGCCGTGACCCCGTCGATGGAAATGCCTCCGTCGACGGCGAAGGTCATACCGGGCTGCAAGATTGTGGTATCACCGGCCTTCAATTCTGGCGCTTCAAGATATGCGACCCCTATGGATCGCCCCGTTCGATAACCGGTTTCATAACCCCGCGCGGCATAAACTTCGTTGGCCGCAGCTGCGACGTCCTGCGCCTGAATGCCGGGGCGGATGGCTGCGATTGCGGCTTGCTGGGCATCAATGGCAGCCTCTTGCACGCGGGCAGCTTCATCGGTCACTTCGCCGATATGGAACATCCGGTCGAACCCAAGTTTGTATTGCTTGAACTGCGCCATGTTGCAAAAGCAGAAATAAACCGGATCAGCCCGCTGGTAGTGGCGCACCGAGGCGCGTCGATGCACCATGGACGTGTCCTTGCCGCTTTGCAGGATTTGCAGGTTGTGAATCATTGGTGATACGAACCTGTCCCAACCCTTGTCCGTCAGGAACGTCGCCGCTTTGCGTGAGCCTGCTTCGATCACCGCCAACGCACTTTCGTACTCCTGCGCCCCTTCCTGCAGACTGCCGTGAGCAGCCGCCATCATCGCTCCGGCGATCTGACCGGCTTCTTTCATCACCTGAATTTCGAACGGGGACTTGATCGTCCGCAGCGCACCCAACACGGGCGAGATGTCTTTGACCGGAACGCCCGGGTACGCCTCATCCATATAATTGCGCACGATCGCGGGAAGGGTGCTGCGTTCAACCCAGATATCACTCGGCGTGTCACCCAAGACTTCGGAAAGGGCCCTGCCCCACGTCCGCTGGCCCATGTCCTCCCAAACCCGCACATCCTCGACCCAGGTCATGGCCCCGACCATCTCGCTTTCCATCAAGGGCGTGATAACAACCGGGGCCTCGACTGCATCCACCACCAGCATGGAGGGTCGACCAAATTCGATGCCCAGATAGCCCCAGAAACCGGCGAGATAGGCGATTGAACTTTCGTCGGTAAAGACGGCCCGCTGAATGCCCTGTTCTTGCATGAGCGCCTGAAGGGCAAGCGTGCGGGTCTTAGCTTCGTTTAGCATGTGTCTGGTTCCAGTTCAGTGAGTCGTTCGCTTCTGAAACGCTAAGCTGCATACAGCTTCCGGGTCAATATCCTAAAAACTGCTGCACTGGCGTCAACTGAGGCTTTGGTGTATGCAGCATTGCATAAGGAGAATTCTGTGACCATCAGCCAAACCGCGACTGAAGCGACCCCCAAAAGCACCGTTCAAACGATCCAAACTGAGATACTCCAGCGCATTTGCTTCTTGGATTATCGCCCCGGTGACCAATTGAAAGAAGCCGAACTTGCCGCTGAATTTGGTGTCAGCCGCACGCCGGTGCGGGATGCGATCAGCCGCATCAGCCACTTGGGTCTAATCGAAACGCGCAACGGCGTCGGCACGGTGGTTGTCGCACTGAGCCCCGCGCAAATTCGTCATGTCTATGATGTTCGGCTGGAGCTCGCGTCACTGATTGGAACTCTGTCGCCGCGGACAGTTACGCTGGCCAACAAAGCAACAGGGCATGATCTACTTCAGCAGGCCAAGGCGCTAAGCCGTGACTTTGACCCAAGGCGATATGTCGAAATCAACCACCAGCTTCATGGTTTAATCGCCAGCCTGATCGGCAACACCACGCTGCAATCGTTTTGGTGGCAAACCTACTACCAAGCGGCGAGCACCTGGTATCGCGTCAGCACTCAGAACGGACCCGAAGTGGCGAAAGCGCTGGTCGACGAACTTGCGGACATCAACAGGGCGCTGAAGCAAGGTGATACGGCCGCCATCGGATATATCCAGCGCACACATATCGGATATGGCTACAAACGCATCCAAGCCCAATTGCTGTCACCGGAAGCAGAATGACCAAACCCATTTTTGCACAAAGCCGTCTGTAGACCTGTGGCGGCGGATGTGCCCGCAAAAAACTAGTTCCCCCCTGCAAGAAGTCATCCAGTCGTCGTTCATCGCTGTCGCAGGCTCGGCCAACCAAAGAGCTTCCGAGCACCTTCAGGCTGATCATGTCCGCCAATATAATAGCTGGTCGCACAGGGGCTCTCAGTCCCCGCAACATTACAAAATTGTAAGATTGGCAACAGGCAGATTTGAGGTCCGCAGTTGATATTTCAGACATCAACTCGCGCATTTTTCATGAGAGGCCCAAATGACACTCAAATCCATCTTTGCCGCACTCAGTTTTTTCGCTCTCCACTTTGCGCTGGTCGCGCCCTTCGTGACCACAGCAAGCATTTTGCCTGTGGGGTTGGGCGCGGCAGCGCTCTCGGCGATGGCTGTCTCATTGGTCTTGGCTGCACGCTGGCAGATCGTCGATCGCTTCACCGGAGGTCCAGACAAGTCCTATATCGCACATCGCTGGTTTGCGGGTTTCGCGGTTATCGGAACAATCGGGCATTGGGCGCTCGCCTCCTCGGCTGGCGCTGCGCTTCTACCGTTTCTGGCTGAAAGCGCAGAGGGCGCTGGTGTAATCTCAGGCGTGGGGCTTTTGCTGCTGACCGCAACGGCGATGCTTCGCGCGATCCCCTATCGCATTTGGAAATTCAGCCACATGCTGATGGGACCGATCTTTGTTGTGGCGGCGTATCACACGTTCTTCATCGCCAGCCCGTTGATCGTCGGAAGCGCGCCCTGGATCGCAATGCTCGGCGTGACATCAATTGGATTGGTTGCTTGGGTGCAAACGCTGTTGCGTAAGATCGCGCCGACCACGAAGATGACAATTGAGACCGCAACGCCGTTTGAAGACGGGATCGACCTGACATTGCGCGGCGAGGGAAAGCTGCCGAAATTCCGCGCGGGTCAGTTTGCCGCGCTGTCGACTGGAACGCCTAATTCAGAGGCGCACCCATTCACGATCGCTGGCGGCGATGCCACGTCGCGCCGCTTTGTGGTGCGGGCAAGTGGCGACTGGACCCGTGACTTCGTGACAAACGCGAAAGCGGGCGACGAGGTCTGGATAGGCCGCAGCCAGGGACGGTTTCTGCCGAAGATCAACAACAAGCGCACGGCGCAGCTTTGGGTTGCCGGGGGCGTTGGTATCGCACCGTTCTTGGCCGCACTGGATCAACTAAAGCCCAATCAGTCAGCGCCGATCAAGCTGCTCTGGTCTATCCGTTCACCTGATAGCGTGAGTGGACTTGATGAGGTCAAGCGCCACGCCGCCCGGCTGCCGCAGCTGGACTTGCTCGTGCTTACGGATGATCATGGAGAGAGCATGAGCGAGGCGCTGCTGGAAGAGTATTTGCGCGGGTTGCCTATGAATTGCCAAGCCTTTCTCTGCGGCCCTTCTGGCCTTACCGGAATGGTAGAGCGAAGCTGGGAAACGCTTGGTCTGACGGGCCAACTGCACATAGAGCTCTTTGATTTCCGCGGTGCAATTGGATTGACCGACATGCTAAAATTCGGCAAGTCGGTAGAGAATGCAGCGCGCCGCACCACTCGGCCTAAACAGGAGCACAGCCATGCGTCTCTTGGTTCTTGAAGATGACAAGACGCTCGGACCTTGGATCGAAAAAGGTCTGCGCGAGGCTGGCCATGTCGTTGACCTGTTCAGCAATGGCAAAGACGCGCTCGTTGCTGCCACGACCCAGAATTACGAGGTCCTTGTCCTTGACCGGATGGTGCCGGGGTTGGACGGGCTTTCCGTTCTCAAGGCGCTGCGACAGGCAAAAGTTACTGCACCTGCGATATTCCTAACTGCACTGGATGATGTCGAGGATCGCGTTGAAGGCTTGCGCGCCGGTGGCGACGACTATCTTGCCAAGCCATTTGCATTCAGCGAGTTGTTGGCGCGCGTTGATGTTTTGGTCCGCAGGCAAGGTGCCACCGAAGAGCAATCCTCGCTTCTGGCTGCGGGTGACATTGAGATTGATCTGCACAAACGCACTTGCACCCGTCGGGGCCAGCCGATTGACCTGAACCCCAAAGAGTTCTTGTTGCTTGAAGTGTTTTTGCGATCCAAAGGTCGCGTTCAAACACGCACCATGTTGCTTGAGCGGGTTTGGGACCTGAATTTTGACCCAACGACCAGTGTCGTTGAGACGCATATCAGCCGATTGCGCGGAAAGATCGAAAAGCCCTTCGGTGACAAATTGATCCGCTCTATCAGAGGGGCTGGTTATGTTTTTGAACCGGCTTAAGACGTTTTACCGCTTGTCGGCCATTCGACTGACATTCAGCCTTTTGTCGGTTTTCGCCATCATCACTTTGATGGCGTGGGCAGCGACCTATTTTTTGGTCCAACGAGAAATGAACCGATTGGTGGACGCACGGCTGCAGGCGCAGTTGGAAATCGTGCGAATGGCATTGGGCGCTGGAGAAGACTTGCCTCAACCGGGGTTTGGACAAGAGATCTTTGTGGTCACGGGGCAAGGATCCTTGGGCAGCTTGTCTTTTCCAATTCAAAGACAGGCTGATGGAACCTATGATTTTGACCCTTCCGATCACGATGATCCAGAATTTCGGTATTTGATTGAGAACAGACCCGATGGTCGCATCATCATTGCTGAGAGCACTGACCGACAAGAAGAACTGCGTGCAATCTTAGGGGCGGGCATGATGGTCTCGCTTGTCGGGATGTTGGCGGTGGGGGCCCTTGCCGGGCTTTTGCTGGCCTGGCGCAGTCAAAAGCGACTGGACGTTATCGGTGCAGGGCTTGCACAGGTCGCTCAAGGCAACCTTAAGACGCGCATCGCGCTGGATGGGCGCGACGATGATCTTGGCCTGTTGGCCGATCAGATCAACTCTACCACCGCCCGGCTTGAACAAGTTGTGGGCCAAATGCGGGTGCAATCGTCCAATATCGCCCATGATCTGCGCACACCGCTTGCCCGACTGCGCGCCCAAATCGAAAGCACTCTGATCGCGCTGAGCGAACAGAAGCGGCCCGTCAGTGTTGATGATCTTGGCGCTGCGTTGGAGCAAATCGACCACATTACCGGAACCTTCAATGCGCTGCTGCGATTGGCGCGGATCGAGCAAGGGGCGGGCAAGACGGCCTTTGCACCCGTCAACCTTGGATTCCTAACGGAACAGGTTACAGAAACTTTCGCGCCCGTAATCGAGGATACCGGCCAATCGCTGCACCTAAGAGTTCTCTGACGCCGCGCAGGTAAACGGCGACGCCGATCTGATCTTCCAACTGATGGCAAACCTGATCCAGAATGCGCTTCGCTACGGCCCCGAAGGGCAGGCCATCACGCTTGCAGTTGAGGGCACAACGCTATCTGTGTCCGACGAAGGTCCCGGGATTGCGATCGACCAACGTGACCAAGTGCTTCAGCCCCTATTTCAGCTTGAGGGCACGCGCCAAGATGAAGGCTTTGGTCTGGGCCTCTCCATGGTGCGGGCAATATGCGATTTGCATGATGCCACGCTGACCCTTTCCGACGGTCCAAACGGGCGCGGTCTTACCGTGTCTGTCGATTTTCAAAAATGACAAATATGTAAACCTGCGGCCAAGCTGATGTGAGAGTCAGCCTCCATCTTTGTTTCATCAAATCGAAACAAAGAGGGTTTTCACAATGAACATCATCAAGACAACCATCGTCACCGCATTCGTCGGCGCGGCCGCATTTGGCGGCTACACAATCTATGATCGCATTCCCGAAGTCGATCCGGCCCCTGCAAATGCCCCGATCGTAGACATGCAAATTCTTCAGGGCAGCAGCATCGCCTTTGATGCCGCCGTGAAAAACCCTGCGGGCATCACCTGGATGGCGGATAGCGCCACCTACCTAATCAGCACGGACAATCGTGTCGTCGCCGAGGTATCTGCTGATTACATGACTGTCTTGTCGCAAATCACAGTCTCATCCAAGCCGCTTGGGACCGGCGACACAGAAGGCGTCGCCTACCTTGGGCATGGCCGTGCAGCCGTTGTGGGAGAGCGTGGCGTCGTCGTCATCCTTGCACGCGAAGGCGAAGGTTGGAGTGAAACTGATCGTTTTGCCATCGACGGAATGGTCGCGGGAACGCAGCTTGGCTCGGCGGCGTATGATCCAGCCACGAACACCCTGTTCACGGCGCAGAAGACGGGCGAAAAGCGGCTTTACGCCATCGATCTGAGCAGCCGTGCTGTCGACATCATCGATATGGCTCTGTCACCCTCGCTTGAAGTTGCTGCAGGGCGCGACTGGGCCGAATTTACCATCGCAGGCATGGGCTTTGAGGATGGTCGTCTTCTGGCCAATAGCGAGGCGTTCAGTTCCGTCCTTTCCATCAAAATGAGCGGGCTCGTGACAGACGCTTATGGCATCGACAACATCAACGAGGCTTCTGGCCTGACCATTCGTGATGGGCAAATCGTTCTGATGGGCGACGCCGAAAGCTACCTGCCAGAACCACCGATCTACCTCGCGCAGTTGCCGCGATAACTGCCCCATGGCGCTGCCATTGGCGGCGCTACACCTCCGCGAAGTCACATGAAAGGATACACCATGACTGCCCTTGCTAAACCGCACGGTTTCGTCACCAAAGGCCTTCACTGGGTTTCGGGTGCGCTTGTCGCTTTTGGGTATTTCAAAGGCCTTGAAGATGTATCGCAACTTGCCGATCCCGCACTGTTCCAGTTGGAAATTTGGTTCGCTCTTGGCTTGGGGGCCGTGTTCCTTGCGCGGCTGATCTGGACCAAGGCAGTCGCCGGCACCACACGGTTGCCGCAGGACGCGCCAAACTGGGAACACAAAGCCTCCCGACTGGTTCATGCAGGGCTTTATGGCAGCGTTTTCGCCATTGTCCTGACCGGATTGGGCATTGCCCTTGGGTTTGCAACGCCCGTTCTTGGCGGTGTGTTCCTGACAGCGATGATCGGCCTGCACGAAGTTGCCCTGACACTCCTGCCGCTGCTGCTTCTGGCGCATATTGCCGGAGCGATTTGGCATAAGGCCGTTCGCCGCGACGGTGTGCTGGAAAGCATGACCGGACGCCTCCCTCTCTAAATCAACACGACAAACACAAACAAAAAGGAACTACAAAATGGAAACTTTCAAATCAATCGCCCGTGCCGCGTTCGGTGTCGTCCTTGCCGTCGTGCTCTTGCCAGTCTTCGTTTGGCTCGGCTTGGCCGCACTTGGGGCTTCAGTCGCTGCGATACTCGTCGGAACGATCGCTGCCGCGTGGCATCTGCGCCAATACAATCGGTCGACACCGCAAGATCAAACATAACGAGACACAATTTCAAAAGGAGACCCAAATGGAGTGCCTGATGTTGGTCTCAACCATCGCAGCGCAGTGATCTTGTTATTTGCAACCGAAGCTTTTAAGCAAAACACCCTCGTGATCGGCCGTCCGTCATAGGTTAGGCCGATCGTCGTGGATCTTGATGATGTTCTCGCCGTTGTCCCATTGCCAATTTGAACAGGCACCTGCCCCATCGCCATCAGGACAAAGTCTATCCGGAGCAGCACGACGCAATTGTCGCTCAGCACCTCTGGGATCGGGTTCAAACGCAACTGTCCAGCTCAACCCAAAGACCGCGCGGCTCTACATTCAAGCGCAATGCGCACCCCCTTCTCAAAGGCAAGCTCTTTGATAATCGGGAAGATCACCTAACGCCCAGCCACACTAAGAAAAACGGAAAGACCCATCATTACTGCACCTCAAATCGACTGATCAAAAGACGTGATCCAACGGGGTTGGCGCCTGCCAGCCTCCTAGATTGAAACGGGCGTCGAGCAAGCCATTTGCGTGCACCTGAGCACGCCAGTGACCTAGGCCTGGATTTTAGAAAAAGCACGTCCTCAGGAGGCAGCCACCACAAAGGCTAAGCTATCAAACATCCTCATCGGCAACGCCGAAGGCCGCAAAGTGATGTCTACCCTTGTTGACCGGATCTGGCTCGGTGCGGTCTGCCTTACTATCACTCTATGCCCCATCACGCTTGCCAAGACGCTCGAGGACAAGCCCAACGCGTATATGAAAGCACCACTAACCTTCTCGACGCCTTTGATCATTGGACGGTGCGGTGTCGAACAACGCCTCATCCTTGGAGGCCGTTCGCAGAGCGCGTCCAACAAGCAAAACACAATGCAGTGCCGAAACCATTCTGTGTATCAGGCTGAAGTTTTGGCTACTCACTGATCACTTGCGACTTCTCTCAGGTGAATTCCCAGTATCATCAAAGCGGGCCAAAGGAGATATACTTCGATCTCGATGTTCTCACCAAATGATAACAGGATCAACGTCAGCATAATCCCCAAAGGAAGACGCCCACGAGGATGTCGGGCCGCGTCATACATCGTGAACAGAGTATGGAAGAGCATCGGTCCCAACAACGCAAGAAAACCTACAATTCCCTTCACAAAAAGCAGCCCATACCATGTGTGATGACTGCCAATGGGCATGTATTCCACTAAATGCGGCCCCGGCTGAACGCGCCCGTGTCCAAACCATACTGCTTCGTTCTGCCACCTCTCATAAGCTATCCTCTGAAGAGTTTCTCGCACGCGCGTGCTGTCGGCGCGTGCGCCACGAAACGCAGCAACGAAGTCTTTGAAAAACTGGAAAAGCGCGGTCCCGATCACCGCAAGCGATGCGGTTAGTCCAGCAACTGTTTTCCAAGCCCATGCCTTGGTGATCAAGGGCATCATGCGCGGCAGTGTAGTACAGGCTACAAGTCCGACAAGACCCATCCGGGATTTTGAAGCGAGGATCATCAAGACACCTGCGGCAATCCCGATCGACCGCCAATTGAAGTCTTTTTCTTCAAGTGCCATGAGAACGGACACGACCCCCAAGAGTGCCGCAAATGGCGACCAAGGGGCGTAGAACTGCCAACGCGGCGTCCAACTCGCCGGGTCAAAAGTAAAAAAGTAGACGGTGAAGTACTCGGGACCGGGACCGCCGACGGCTTTAAGAGGCGACGTAAATATACGTTCTGGTAGTCCGATATAGGGCGCTGCCAACAATAAAGGGGCAAGCACAAGCGTGCAGGCCCCAACCACGCTTTGACCGCGAACGATGATATCGCGGCGTATTGGAAGCAATGCACCTGCTAAAGGAAACAACGCGAGAAGCGCCCAGCCTTTGGCCCAACCGATCGAAGACTTTATCATCGTCTTCATTCCGAGGTCCCAGTTCAGGTGCCCCAGCCAAAGCGCGACAAGCATCACAAGCATCCCTGCCCCACAAGCCCAGATTAACGCTGGTACAGACCCTGTCACTTGCATGTCTTCTCGCACGGCATCGCCCAAATACCAGCACAGCAAGGCAAATCCGGCCAGCAACCAAGCCAGCACAGGACCTACAACGTAGAGTGCGCCCAGCGCATAGAACGGCCACGTGTAAGCCAGTGCGCGAAAAACAAAACGCTCGACCGGGTTCATATCCATCGTTACTTGGCCTCTGGCTTTTTCAAAAGCCGTCCTAGTAGTGCAAGACGCACCCATCCCAGAACCAAGCCGACAAGCAGAAAGAAAGAGGCTGCTATGCCCGCCACCAAAGCTAGTTTACGGCTTGGCGACGACGGCTTTTCGGGTAAAGACGGGTTTTCGAGGACTTGAACAAGCGGGTATGACGCGTAGGGGTCCGATTTGCTGGACTGATTGCGCGCTATCGCCGAGGCAAAGATCGCTTCGGCAACTGAGAAGTCGCGTTGAAGATCCAGAAGGCGTGCAGCGGGACCTGCCAATGCTTCCAGTCGCGTGTGTTGATCAGAAAGCTGCGTATCAAGTGTTTCATATTTATGCTGGACACCTGCACGCTCTGTTTCAAGCTGCACCAACCGCGAAAGCAGATCGGCACGTGCTCCGTCTCGTGCAAAGTCAAGTTTGCTCAATTCTTGAGTTTGAAGACCTGTCACGAAAGCCGCACGCTGGGTCGCAGCACGCGACACCGCATCATACGCCCGTCGTGCTGATTGAACCTTGGGGTGCTTATCCCCAAACCGAGACTTAAGATCAGCAAGGGTAGCCGCCTGAACTGAGCGTTCATCGCTGAGCGATACAAACTCTGGATCAGCAAAGGCCTTTAGCGTTTCTGCTGCAGTTTTGGCACGAAGCCCCAATGCGGCCTCTAACGCACGCACGGATTGAGTACGGTCGCTTAGGGTGCCGGACAGGGTGTTAAGCTCAACCTCCAATGCACTCGCATTCGAAAGCAGCACGTCATATTGACCCGCTGAAAGCAGGCCGGATGAGGCTTGCAGGTTTTCAATGTCATCGCGCGTTTCGGCGACAGATGCGCGATAGTCTTCGATTGCCGCCAGCCCGCTATCTTCGCGCGTGCTTTGTTCATCGGACCGCAGTGCATCTAGTTCAATAAAGAACGCATCCAGCAGCGCCTCGGCCCGTTTCTGTGACTGTTCAGGGCTGTATCCAGACATCTCAAGGTGGATCAATCCAGTTTGGTCCACCAGATTGATACGCGGCCTTCCAAATGTTTGGCGTGTTTCGCCCGTGCTCTTTGCTGCCGCGTTCAGAATGCGGTCTGCACCGATAAGGCGCTTATAAGTCTCGGTCGGGCTGACAGAATTGCTGGAAAACGCTGAATTTGCGTAAGAGGTCGCCTGCCCGATGCCATTGAGGTTCATTGACGCCGAAGCACCAGAGCCGGGCAGGATGAGCGACACGGTGGATTTGAAAACCAGTGGAGCGGACTTGAGGTAGCCGGTGATCGGCGCCCAAATCAGCGTCAGGCCAAGAAGCGCAAAAGCCGTGTAACGGGGCAGTCGTCCTAGATCGCTAAGCTTCCCGCCCACGAGTACGCGTTTCACATCGAACCGCTTTTTGAATATCGGCAAACGGACTGGTTGGTCTTTGGTAACGTACATATTCATTCCATGATCTCCATGGTCTGAATATAACGGCTCTGATTACGATACGCGTGTGCGCCCTCGGCTAGAACGAAGGGGCAAAGGGTCAGCCGAACCTATCCGATAGGGTATCGGCAAACAGACCGGCTTCGCGTGCGATCAAAGCGGCCTGTGTCCGGTTCGCCGCATCAATCTTGCGATAAAGCGTTTTGACATGAAGCTTAACCGTTGGTTCCTGAATATCCAGATCGCGTGCAATCTCTTTATTGGACTTACCCTCGGTCAGACCTCGCAGCACCTGAAACTCGCGCGGCGAGAGCTTATCAGCAAGTTCGTTTTGAGGCTCGTCTACTGGGGCAGTCATAAAATCGATTGGCGCGTACTGCTCGCCCATAGCCATGAAACGGATTGCATTCACCATCGATTTCGCAGGCAGCGTCTTTGGCACGAACCCAGCGGCACCAGCTTCAAGCGCCTTTTCCGCAACGTCACGTGTTGCCTGCCCTGACATAAGAGCAACGCGTTGCCCACCTTCGTGCTCCATTGCCCTGGTCAAACCCGCAAGTGCGTTCATCCCTGGCATGTTGTAGTCGAGCAAAATTAAATCGAACGGTGCTTCGTTTGAAACAATTTCCAAAGCGGCGTCAAGATCAGCGGCCGTTTGAGTTTCGATATTATCCTGCCCTTCCAAGAACATAACTAAAGTGTCTCGTAACAGGTCGTGGTCATCGGCAATCAAAACACGCATTAAGTGAGCCTCCTAGTCGCCAAATAGTTAGTCTTTGAATACGACATTAATTGGGCAAATCAAACGCCCGATTGGTTAGGTACGCCTCTCCAATCGGATAGGTCGACTAGTCATCAATTCATCTTTCGCTTCATTCGCGCCTCATGCCCATCCCTTGTTTCCTCAAGTTGTCCGTTCGCTCCGTTGAGCCGCAGATCGTGCTGCGTCAGGTTTAGTTCAAGCAACGAACCGCGAAAGGCGACGACAATGACATCTGCTGCTCGAATTGAAACAAACACTGCGACCGCAGTTTACGCCAACCAAGCGTCTTTGATGAAAACTGATGTATCTTCACTGACAAAACACATCCCTGCCCTTGGGATGTCCATCATGGACGCGACAACGTCCACTGCTGTGGAAGTACTGCTTGCCCCTGATCGACGCCGCGTCTGCTTTATGAATGCCCATTGCGTAAACATCTCGCGTCGAGATGCACATTACAGCGCTGCGGTCATGAGTGCAGATTACCGCCTTCCAGATGGCATCGGCATCGAACTTGCTGCGAAAATGGATCAAGAAGTTCTGAAAGAGAACCTCAATGGCACAGACTTCATCCCTGCGCTGATGGCCGCTGCGGCAAAGCTTGGTAAATCCGTTTTTCTTCTTGGAGCGAAGCCCGGAACCGCAGACGCAGCGGCTGCGTCCCTTGTACATGACATTCCCGGCCTACGTATCGCAGGTTCAGCGAATGGCTTTGACGACATGCGCGATGAAGACGCGTTGATCAAAAACATAAATGACAGCGGTGCCGATATTCTGTTGGTCGCGCTTGGTGTGCCTCAACAAGACATCTGGCTGTCGCGTAACGCACGCCAACTGACCCCTTCCTTGACCATGGGCGTTGGCGCTTTCTTTGATTTCTGCGCAGGAAATGTGACACGCGCCCCAAGTGCAATTCGCGCGGCAAATTTGGAATGGATCTGGCGCCTGGCGATAGAGCCTCGTCGCATGGCGAAACGCTATCTGCTGGGAAACCTGTCTTTTCTGGCCGGAAGCCTGAAACGCTCCAAACTGATGCCAACTCCGACAAGCACAGCGCGCCGCGCTCAGGATCTGTTGATCTCGGGCGGTTCACTTCTGGCATTGTCGCCACTGTTCCTGGCCCTTGCGGGATTGATCAGACTCGACAGCAAGGGGCCAGCGTTTTTCTCACAAACTCGCGTTGGGAAAGACGGCAAGCCCTTCCGTGTTCTCAAATTCCGTTCGATGCACATTGATGCTGAAGAACGCCGCGCAGACCTGCTTGCTCACTCCGAGCGTGAAGGTATCTGCTTCAAGCAAAAAGACGATCCTCGCACAACCCGCATTGGAAAATTGTTGCGCCGCACGTCGCTGGATGAACTACCACAGTTGATCAACGTGTTTCTGGGCGACATGGCCATCGTAGGGCCACGCCCTGCCCTGCCAAGCGAAGTCGCACAATACCCTGCGCGCGCGCACGGACGACTGGCAGTAAAGCCGGGTATCACCGGTGTCTGGCAGGTTTCAGGGCGCGCTGAAATTAGCTTTGAAAAAATGATCGACATGGACCTTGCTTATACAAAATCACGCACAATCCTTCTTGATCTCATTCTCATTCTTCTCACCTTCCGTGCGGTCGCCACCGGACGTGGTGCTTACTAATCCCATTTTCTAAAAGGCCATTCCAATGACACATATTCGCAAAGCCGTTTTCCCGATTGCCGGTATGGGCACACGTTTCCTGCCTGCAACCAAATCAGTACCGAAAGAGATGCTACCGCTCGTCGACAAACCCTTAATTCAATACGCGCTTAATGAAGCCCGCGAAGCAGGGATTGAAGAGTTCATATTTGTCACCGCAGCAGGAAAAGGTGCACTTGAGGATTACTTCGACACTGCGCGTGCGCTTGAGCAACAACTACGTGACAACAACAAGACAACCGCATTGGATGCACTCAAGCAAACCAACCTTCCAGAAGGTAGCCTTTCGTTCGTACGCCAAAAACATCCGCGCGGCCTTGGCCATGCCGTGAGCCTCGCGCGTCGTCTTGTTGGCAACGAACCTTTTGCAGTGTTGCTGCCGGATGACGTGATTTCCGCTCCAAAGGGCGCGCTTAGTCAAATGATCGACGCACACGCCAATTTGGGTGGTCACATGCTTGCAACCATGCAGGTTTCACCGGACCAAATCGCCTCATACGGTGTGATCGATCCCGATGCATCGGTCGGACCTATCATCAAAGCGCGTGGATTGGTCGAAAAACCTACGCCAGAGCATGCGCCTTCTAACCAAGCAATCGTTGGACGTTACATTCTTGAACCATCTATTTTTGACCGCCTCGCAAATATCAAACCCGGTGCGGGGGGCGAGCTGCAACTAACGGATGCGATCTGCGCTGATATCGCGTCGACGCCCGTTGCCGGTTACCAATTTGAGGGTGAACGGTTTGACTGCGGCTCTGTACAGGGCTTCGTCCAAGCCACGGCAGCGTTCGCTCTTGCGCGCTCGGATCTAGGTCTTGAGCTAAACGAATTTCTTTCAGGTCGGATTAGAGCCCACCCCCTCGCCGCCTGAAAGAATATAGCGACCTATCCGATCGGGTAGGTCGCTATACTTAATAGAGGATGTCTAAGAACTTTCCTGTTTTCTAGAATGCGTGCAGTAAACAGGAGAATCCGATGTATTCTAAACTGCTGGCCATCATAGCGTTCATCTTCATGACACCACTCACGGTTCTTGGCGCTGATTTCAAAGCACCAGAAGGCGATGTACTGCTCACCATCACATATGGCACTGACACGGCCCAAAAGATCGAGTTCGACCTTGCGGGTCTGGACGCACTCGGAATGACAACAATCGAAACCACGACCATTTGGACCGAAGGCGTACAAGTTTTCGAGGGCGTTGAACTTGCGACGCTCACAAAGGCGCTTGGTATTACATCAGGCACCATCAGCGCCGTGGCCCTGAATGACTACGCCGTCGAGATTCCGGTCAGCAATGCGGTCGTTGGGGGGCCTATCCTTGCGGTCAAGCGCAACTCAATTCCAATGTCCGTACGTGAGAAAGGACCAGTTTGGGTAATCTACCCCTATGATTCATCGGCACAATTCCGAACCGAAGTTATTTACTCACAAAGTATTTGGCAGCTCGCGCGGCTTGAATTTCTACAGTAACCTTTTGTGAATAGAAAACCGACAAGGGTTGATGTCATGCTCTCCCGCTTAGCAAATAGTAAGATTGGTGTATTGAGCCTGGCGTTATTCGTCGGGCTTTCGACTTTTGCGATCACCGTTCTTTCAATTGATGTCGCACGAGACATTAGGCAACTTTACTCTGCAGATTCAGACAACATTCAATGGTCTCTGACCCAAACGGAAGTGGATTTCCTTGAGTTCGAGCATGCTGCAATCATGGCAAGCCAAAGTGACTCACCAGATCTTGAACTCGTTCGCCGTGAATTTGATATTTTCTACAGCCGTATCAACACACTAACGCAATCAAATATCTATTCCGATCTAAGAGGTAAACTTGTTTTTGGAACCAGCTTATCTTCTCTTCAATCATTCCTAAACGAAACGACCGCGTTTATTGACGCTTCAGATGAAGCGCTTAGTACTGCCCTGCCCCAGATCCTGCAAAAGACCGATGAACTGGGACCGGTTGCGCGTGCGCTCTCGAATTCCGGGCTTCTCTATTTCGCAAATCTGTCTGATGTCCGACGTAATTCTCTGCTGCAAACACTTAGCCAACTGGCAATCGCGATTGGGCTCCTTACGATCGCTCTTGTAGGGCTAACGCTGCTTTTGAACTCGACCAGCAAACGCAACCGACGCAACATGCTAACTGCACGTAACTCGCAAGACCGAACAGAGACCATCATCAACACATCTCTGGACGCAGTAATCGTAACAGATCTGTCTGGCAAAGTGCTTGATTACAACGACGCTGCGGAAACAATCTTTGGGTATTCCAAGAACTATGCATTGGGCAAAGAGCTTGGTGAACTCATCGTTCCCGAGAAACTCAGAGATGCCCATGTTGCTGGCATGCGGCGTATGCGTAGATCAGGTGAAAGGCGCGTGGTCGGCCAAGGTCGCGTGAAGCTTGAAGGCATGCGTTCGGATGGCAGCTCTTTCCCCGTCGAAATGGCATTGCAATCCGCAAACACCGCTGATGGAGAGATATTTGTGGCATTCTTGCGCGACATCTCTGCACGCATTGCCGCGGATGAGGAACTGATCAAAGCGCGCGATAAAGCGCTTGAAAGCGAACAAGCCAAAACAAACTTTCTGGCGACCATGAGCCACGAAATCCGCACGCCATTGAACGGACTTTTGGGCAACCTCATGTTGCTCCAAGATACTAAGTTGAGTGACAAACAATCGACCTATGTATCGAACATGGAAAAGTCGGGGCATTTACTGACAAACCATATCTCGGATGTGCTGGACATTACCACTTACGATGCTGGAAAACTCGAGGCGCGTCTTTCTCCAGTAGCCCTGAGCACGCTTCTTGAAGATATTGTTAGCAGCCAATCCAGCGCGGCTATGGCCAATGGGACGACCTTGGAATGGGGATGGAAAGGCGATCCGGTAGATTGGATCGAGACCGACCAACGAAAGATCCAGAACATTCTAGTCAACCTAGTCGGCAACGCCATCAAATTTACACATGAAGGCCGCATCAGCGTTGAAGCCGAAGTAACAGAAAACGCGACGGGGCAGACCATGGCTCAGCTGCGCGTTTCAGACACTGGCGCAGGCATTGAAGGCGAACTACTCAACCGAATTTTCGAGGATTTCGTAACGGGAGATGCCTCTTACAATCGCGAAGTTGGGGGCACGGGGCTTGGCTTGGGGATTGTGAAACGGTTCGTTGAAGCCCTTGGCGGAAAGGTCGATGTGAAGAGCACCGTTGGCAAAGGAACATGTTTCAGCGTTTCGTTCCCAACACGGATCGTGAAACGCAAAAAACCTAAGACCGCGGAAGAGAGCATTCAGGAATCCACCAGATCGCTCGACATTTTGTTGGTCGAAGACAATGAGATCAACCAGTTCGTGGCAAAAGAGATGCTGCAAAAGGCCGGTCACAAAGTGGCAACCGCAGAGAACGGTGAAACCGGTGTGGAGCTGGCCGACGCACGCCATTTCGACCTTATTTTCATGGACATCAGCATGCCTGTCATGGATGGGCGCGAAGCCACGCGACGTATCCGCGCCGGGAATGGCGTGTCAAGATCGGTACCCATCGTAGCCCTGACGGCGAATGTTCTACCGCAAGAGCATGAGGCGTTCCTGGAAGACGGGATGAACGACCTTATCACCAAGCCCCTAAATGCAGAAGCACTGCACGAAATCATTGGAAAATGGGGCTCTGAGGACGTCGTGGGAACGACAGGTGTATCTGGTTCGCTCATATCCAACGATCATTTCGCTGAGATGCGTGAAGTGATCGGTGCCGAGCAGCATGAAAAGCTGTTTGATCGCGTATCGGGCGAACTTTCCGCGTTTAATGCTGCATACAGCGCTTCGACGGTCAGTACCCTGCCGGATCTGGTCAAATCGGCCCATAATATTGCAGGAGGCGCAGCCGCAATTGGCGCTTTGGACGTGGCAGATCGCCTGCGCACAATTGAAACAGCCGCCAAGTCGAATGACCTTACAACTGTTATGGAAATGGTTGCAGAGCTACCGGATCTTTGGGCGCGCACGCTGAACGAATTCAACGCGCGCAACACCTAGACGATTAGAGTGTTCCCAAGGTAAGCACTCCAAGAACACGACCAACTTCGGTGATGTTCGTCACCGAGCTGTCGTAGCAGGCCAGCGCATCTCCGGGAAGAAGATAAGGGTCAAAATCGTCCCGTTCCGGACGCCGCATTAACTGCTCGATATTGCGCTCAACAACCGCAGACACCTGGGTTTCTGGATTGCGAGAGAACAAAACAGCCGAACGGTTTGCGCTAGTGGTTTTTGCACCTCCGACGCAGTTCATGTTTATCGCAGCTTGCAGGAAGCGCGTTCCGTAAGGCACCTGACGGATTTCTTTGCCATTGGCCGACGGCGCGTTGCCGGTGGCGGGCTGAGTTAGGTTGGATACGAAAAGCGCGATGCCCGGGGGGCTAATCGGGCTTGGACGCATCAGATCCTCTTGGAAACACCAGCGACTTGGCACACGTACTTCGTCACCAGAAAGAAGCATGATATCGACGTTGTTGCGCCCTTCGAACACACCGCGCATATCGATCTTATAGACATTTGATCCACGCTCGACTTCAACGGCTGAAATATCTGCATCTGGGCGAATGCCCCCTGCAGCACGCAATGCGGCGGACAGGTTACGTCCTTCAGACGACGCGCCCAAAGCATCCTGACGGCGATTGTCGATGTCTTCTCCTGAAACTGCGCCGATCTCGGTCGCATGAGGTTCGAAAACAGCACCGGATACTCCAACGGTTACAGATGCAAAATCTTTGACGCGTACGGAGACATTCGGGCGGTCTGTGAAAAAGTCGCCGGCTTGAAGCTTCGCCGCAATGTCGCGTTCAATCTCAGAGGTCAAACGTCCTTGAGCACGCACAGGACTTAGAAACGGCAGCTTGAGCGTCCCGTCACGAGAAACCACGTACGACCCACCAAAAGTGTCATCGTCACTGACGAACACCTCAACCAGATCGTTACGCGTTAACCTTTCGCCGACCAGATGGATCGTTCCTTTGCCTCCCGCCCCTCCGCGCAACGGCAAGCATTTTTGCGCGTTCATCGTGGACGAGCGCAAATAGCCGCTGTCAGAGTCAGCGGTTGTCGGTGCACGATACTGTGCTTGATACGCATCGCCTTGTTGGACTGGCTCTAGGTTGCCCGGAGTTTCAAGACTGGCACAGTTCGAGAGCACAGCGAAGGTGGAGCAGGCGGTCATAGTTTTAACGGCTTTATACATTTTGATCTCTCAAGAACACTATCACCATAGGCTTAGCCCAGCTGCGCAAAAACCACCAAAGGTCGTTAGGATAACATCCCTATCCGCTCGGGTAGGTGTCAAGCCTTCCGCGCCATGAAACTGTCCAGTAGCGTCCAAGACACCTCAGTTATTTAAAGATAATTTCGGATCATCAACGAATTGGATGTCCGAATGACTGCAACTCCTCAGATCAACACGTTCACTAAAAGCCTAATGGCATACGGCGCTTCGGAAGTCGCCGCTAAGGCATCGCGTCTTTTTGTGGTCGTTGCTGTCGCACGGACGCTTGAACTGACCGAGATCGGGATAGCCGCCGCTGCAATGGCCGTCGGTGACATCGTAAAAGCGCTGACAGAAAACGGTGTAGGTCAAAAGATCATTTCCGCCCGTGAAGATACGCTGGATGCAACGTGCAATACAGCACACAAGATTTTCTGGGCCTGGTGCCTTGGCCTCTTTTCAGTGCAAGCCATCGTCGCCGGAGCGATCTACATGTCAGGCGGAAGCGAGGTACTCGCTGCACTCATCCTTCTGCTTAGCGTTGAATACCTTTTTATGCCGGGTGGTCTGGTTCAGGTCGCACTTGCCATGCGCGCGGGCAAATTGCAGCAAACCGCCGCGATTTCAGGGGCTCAGATCGTCGGCTCCAACCTCGCAGCCGTTGCGCTTGCGCTGGTCTGGGCAAATCCCTTGGCATTGATCCTTCCTCGCGTTTTGTCCGCTCCGTTCTGGTTAATAGCGCAGCGGCGCTTGCATCCCTGGGACGCAAATCCCGCAGCGGGCAATGCCCCCGTAGGTCCATTTATTCAATTCGGTCGCGCCGTTCTTGGAACAGAAGTGACCAAAGCGCTGCGCCTGCAGGCTGACAAAGTGATCGTCGGCGCGTTGATGGGCGCAGAAACACTTGGCCTTTATTTCATGGCTTTCAACGCTGGGCTTAGCCTTGCCAATTCCGTATCTGTCGCCCTGGCAACCGTTGTCTTTCCTCACCTGTGTAATGCTCAGGACAAAGCAAAGGCACTACGCCAGAGCATTTCGATGCCGCTGTTTGTGGTTGCCCCGATCGTCATGTTGCAAGCCGTATTGGCCCCCTACTACGTGCCTGTTCTTTTCGGGGACGGCTGGGACGCCATCAGCACCGTCGTATCCATTCTGTGCCTCGTCGCAATCCCAACAACACTTTGGTCTGCTGCGGCAGGTTGGCTGCGCGCTCAGGACCGCCCGGAAGTCGAACTTTGGGTGACCGTTATTCTAACCGCTGCTTTACTGGCCAATGCCGCCATCCTTGCACCACTCGGGCTGACATCAGTCGCAACCGGATATGCGCTTGTCACTGCAGCAATCCTTTTCATCGCCTCAGCCCCAGCCGTTCTACTGGCCTATGGGACACCTCAAGTGAAAGCGTAACCGATGCCCAAATTTTCAATAATCGTTCCGTGCTTTAACGCCGAACACACCATTGCAGACACATTAAACAGCTTCCGCGCACAGACCTTTTTGGATTGGGAAGCAATCATCGTCGATGATGGCTCCTCAGATGCAAGCTGTCAGATCGTGCAATCAATGGTGCAGTCCGATACGCGGATTCAGTTGATCTACAATCTGGGCAAAGGGCCAAGTGCTGCGCGCAACTATGGCGCAATGAATGTCGCGCGCGGAGAAATCATTGCGTTTTGCGATGCAGATGACACTTGGACTGAGAACAAGCTTGCCACCCTCTCGCAGGCGTTCAATGAACAGGATGTTGAAGGCGCATATGGTCAAATCGCGTTCTTCAACAAAACGCCATGCGATGCATCCGTGTTTTCAACGGTCCCACAAAAGCACCTGACGATAGAAATGCTATTGGGTGAAAACCCGGTCTGCACCTGTTCCAACATCAATATTCGTCGCAACGCGTTTATTGCGACTGGTGGCTTCGCAACAGACATGGTGCACAACGAAGACCTGGATTGGCTTGTACGCGCTGTTGGGCGCGGCATGAAATTTGTTGGACTGCGATCGCTGCATACGAATTACCGCACTAGCCCCAACGGACTTTCCTCGGACCTCAATGCGATGGAAAGCTCCCGCCGAAAAGTTCTGCAAACAGCGGAGGATTTCGGTGCAAGCCCAAGCCCGCAGAGCCACGCGATTTATAACCGATATTTGGCCCGTCGTGCTCTGCGCATGAGCGAAGACCGCTTGCTACCGCTTCGTTTCACCCTAGCTGGGCTGCAAAGTAGCCCTGCTGGCTTTTTCTCTTCCCCCCGCCGCGGCGCACTTACCCTCACGGCCGCACTTTGCGTCTTGGTTATGCCACGCCTGATCGCGCGCAACCTCTTTGTATAAAAGGATAACGACATGACTTTCGTTTCTATTATAGTGCCTGCTTACAACGCAGCCAAAACCCTGCCCACAACGATCAATTCGCTTGTAGCCCAGACCTATAAAAACTTCGAAATCATTATTGTCGACGACGGGTCCATCGACACGACAATCGAGCTTTCAAATCGCTACGCTCAAGAAGAGAATATTCGCGTTGTACACCAACGCAATCGCGGATTGGCCGGGGCGCGCAACAGCGGAATTCATGCTGCAAAGGGAGCCTACATTGGTCTGTGCGATGCTGACGACATTTGGGAACCCGCAAAACTTGCGCGTCACGTCGCTCATCTAGAGGCAAACCCATCGGTTGGGCTCAGCTATTCCGGGTCAACACTCATTGATGATTTTGACGCCCCGCTCGGCCAATCGCAGAACCCAAAGCTTCTCTCCATCACACCGGCACATGTGTTCAAACGTAATCCAATCGGGAATGGATCAACCGTCGTGGTGCGCCGAGAAGTGTTTGAAGACATCGGCTACCGTCCAAAACACGAAACTGAACGCAACTGGTATTTTGACGAAACCTTTCGTCAATCCGAGGACATCGAATGCTGGACACGTATCGCGCTGACAACAGCCTGGGAATTTGAGGGGGTCAAAGGACTACTCACACGATACCGCATCAACTCAAATGGTTTGTCTGCATCGACGGAAAACCAAATGCTGGCCTGGGAACAAATGGTCAAGAAGTTAACCCCGATCAATCCCAATTTCTTTGAAAAGCACGCTCCTGTCGCGCGCGCCTATCAACACCGTTACCTATGCCGCAGGGCTTTGAAATCCCTCGATGTCAAACGGGCCCGTCACTACGCCAAAGCTTGGGTGCAAAGCTCTTATCGTCCGTTCTTCGAAGAGCCAGTGAAATCGATCACGACCTGGGGAGCATTGCTGCTTTTGTCCACCTTTGGAGCCAGCCTTCTTCGTCGCGCCTTTGCCATCACCGCCACAACCAATCGCCAAGGAGCCCACTCATGAGCCGCAAAACCATCATTCACCTTTGTGACGATCAAACCAGCGGCGGTGTAACTCGCGTTCTGGATCATATCAAAAACTGCCCAATCATCGGTGCATCCGGAGATCGACATATCACCAAGTTCGTTAAGCGCGGTGCAACGAACATCGGGCATCTGAATGCAGATGTGATCGTATCTCACCTCTCTATTGCTTGGAAAACGCTACCCGGTCATATCGTGGTACGCGCTCTGAACCCCAGCACACCCATGGTCCACGTCGAACATAGCTACACTGAAAGCTTCATGGAGCATAATGTGCGTAGCAAAGGTCGTTTCAAAACACTGTTGCGTACAGCTTTCGCGCTTTACGACGAAGTGGTCGCTGTAAGCTATGCACAGGGGCGTTGGTTGGCCACGGATGGCCTTGTTCGACCAACCCAGCTTAGCGTAATCCAATCCACCGTTTCTTTCGCAGACCTACGCGTGCTCGACGCTCCCAAAAGCGATCCCCGCGTTTTTGGAGCCGTCGGTCGCTTAGATCGCCAAAAGGGCTTTGACATGCTTATCAAAGCCTTCAAGGACGTAACGGCCCCCAATGTTGAACTGCGCATTTTCGGGACCGGACCCGAAGAAGAAAATCTAAAACATCTTGCGCAGGGTGATGCACGGATTTCATTCATGGGGCACTGCACGATCCCGGAAACGATCTACAGTCAAGTGGATGCCGTTTTAATGCCATCGCGTTGGGAGGCTTATGGGCTTGTTGCTGCAGAAGCCCTCGCGGCGAAGCGCCCGATCTTGGCAAGTGCCATCGACGGGCTGATCGACCACGTTGAATTTGGCGCTCGCATCATACCATCAGCCGATCCCTGGGCTTGGACTAACGCGATAGACGCCGCAACGCGCGAAAACGCGATGATCGCAACGACGTGCGACACCAGTAAGTCACAAGAACAGAGGTTTGCGGAAGCGTGGGACAAGCTAATCCAGGAACTGTGTTATGATCCCGACCCGGAATACGCACTGGCATAAGAAATGGCATTTTCAATCAATGCTTTGTCCGTCTGACACTAGTACATTGGCAACTTCCGCGGGCTTTACTGCTGAACCCCAAACCAAGCTCAATCGTCAAACCCCTCCGCGCGAGCTTGTCCGAAGAATTTGAAAGGACTTAGGGCAAAGTGGCGGTGCTGTCCGACTAATACGAACAAGTCCCTGGTTGGGCAGCGAGACTGCCCTTTATTCCGCAAAGAGACCGCGCCACTCGGCCAGAGCAGCGGCGTGGTATATCTTATAATTTGGTCTGGAGTTAAGGCTGCGCTCGGAGTTGAAGAGGTTGTAAATAGAAGCCTGGTCGGCAGCGAATTTTAGCAAACTTCGCATGTGTCTGAACCCGCCCCTTCGGCAGGCGGATGAAGAAATGTTGTTTTCTGTAGACGGACTGACTGCTTCAAGGACGCTTCCAACCGCACACGAACAACGATTGGCAGTTCTGCGGTCTTTTCAGACGTTCGCCGCAAAGAAACTAAAGTCCGTTTCTCAAATAATCTACGAAAACGAATAGAAACAGCTAGCAGTTTCTCTAAACACCTTGTCCCGGTGTGATTGCGATACGAGACTGAGGTGTGAATCGACGACCGCTGCATAGTCCGAGTAGAGCTTATCCACCGGAAAATTCGAGCCGAACATGCAGCGACCAGCACCGAACTGGTTGAGGCAAGTATCCACGATCGGTCGAATGCTCTCGGTCGTCCAGTTGTGATCGAACATCCCCAGCCCGGATAGTTTGCAGAACACTTTCGGCTGGGCTGATAGATGCCTCAATTGCATGCCCCAGCTTTCTAGTCCTTGGGCCGTCCGATCATGAGGAGACCCCGCGTGGCAGAGTGCGACTTCGGTGTCGGGCGCACGCTCCAGAACTTTTGCCATTTTTTCCATGAGTTCTGGGATCAGCTGCAAATCAAAGCTCAGGCCGCGGGCGCCGGCCTCTCGCAATCCGTCCGCAAATTTTGGATTGTCCAACAAGTCGTTTGTGCCGGTCGCCGCGTCCTCTTCAGGTGCACGCCCAACAATCTGGCGCACGCCGACTACTGTCGAAAGGCTTTGAAACTGGTCAAGCTGCGTGTTCAAATCAGGCGCGGTGAGGTCGCAGAAAACCACCTGCTTCATCGGCCAGTCAGGATTGGCGTCGGCCACAGATTGAACCCAACGGGCCTCTGCTAGTCCATTTTCCGCTCCAACTTGAATATGCACCGAACCCGTAAACCCAAGCGGCGTTGCTTCGGACCGAAACTCATCCAACAAATAGTTGCGTTGTATGGGGGACGGGTCGCCAAAGAACCGTTCCACACCGTGCGCCATTAGCCACGGATAGTGAACTGCAGAAAGGTCCCAAAGGTGATGATGTGCGTCGATCATTTCGTAGCCCCAAGTACACCTGTTTCGCGTCCCGCAGAAATGCCGGTCGTCCGCGCCAAAACATCTATACCTTGCATATTCCAGAAATGCAGAAGGTCGATGAAAATCCAGTTCTCGGTCAGTTTACTTCCGTCGCGCCGATAGATATCGATCACGCGCATATCGCCGGGCGTGTTGGTGGCTGGCATCCCCATAAATCCGCCCGAGGGTGTGAGCGTCAGGTTGGGCCAGCCAAAAAATCCGCCAAAGTGCCCCTCGGCAATGCGGCAAACATGACCATTAAAAGTGCGATCTGTTAGTCCAGCGCGGAATGGGCCAGAGTGCTGCTTGGCATATCGCTCGATCGTATAAGTCGCCCCGATCCCTGCAGGTCCCCACCAGATCATGTCTTCGTTCCAGCTGCGCCTAAGTTCGTCAACCAGAGGCTCTTCGGCGCCGCCACGCCACGTCTTGATATCATTCACCATGTGGTCGATGGAAGCCAGCGTTCGGCGCCCTTCGTCGGGGTCCTGAGCATCGAACATCAAACCGTCATGTGTCATTGGCCCCGGCTGCACCATATGGGCTGCGGTTTGTGTCGGAAATGGCTGAAGGCCCGCCTGCATCATGAGATGAGGAATGTCGAAATACATCGCCGTCTCTGTAATCTTGTCTCCGTCGACCCTGTGAAACTCGCAATATCGTAGCATGGCGATTTTGCCCGTTGGGGGGATGCCCAGCCAGGGCTGATCAAACAGCCCCATCAGATGCCCCATCGACACCACCCAAACGCCACCGTGATCCTCAATCGTATTCCGACCTGCCATGAACACATCCATGCGGCGCTGCATATGGGTAAGGGCCGTTCTGAGCGGGGTCCAGAACTGATCAGCCACCTCGTCTCTGTCGCGCAATTCATGGAACGGATGAAAGCCACGCCACAAGTATTCCGACGAGATAAAACGCTCCTGCACGGATATCATATCATCAGGAGAAGCCGCATCGAGTTGGGTATAGTAATCCCTAACCAATTGTTTAGCCGCCTGAAAATCGTTGTCTTTCATTTTCAAATTTGCCTTACTTGAGTCGCTTTTTGCATACGCTTGCAAAAATACATTGCCAAAACGTAACACCCGAGTCTAGCATATTGCAAACGTATGCAAACGATTCCGCCCGGGGGGAACCATGGCTGAAATTCAACTGCGCAATCTATCCAAGCGTTGGGGGGCATTTGTCGGTGTCGACAACTTTGACCTGACGATTGCCGATAAAGAATTCCTGGTTCTGTTAGGGCCGTCGGGCTGCGGCAAAACCACAACGATGCGGATGATCGCGGGACTTGAAGACGCTACCGAAGGCGACATTCTTGTCGATGGCAAGCGGGTGAATGATCTGGAACCTAAAGACCGCGACGTGGCAATGGTGTTCCAAAGCTATGCGCTTTACCCAAACATGAACGTCTATGACAACATCCGCTTTCCGCTGAAAGTGCGCGGTATCGATCCCAGCTTGCACGACGAAAAAGTTCGCCGTGCCAGTGCGATGGTCGAGCTTGATGAGTTCCTGCATCGCAAACCCGCCGAACTGTCAGGTGGGCAGCGTCAACGTGTGGCCTTGGCGCGTGCGATCGTACGCGAACCGAATGTCTTCTTGATGGATGAACCTCTTTCGAACCTTGATGCGAAACTGCGTGTCTCGACCCGTGCGCAGATCAAGAACCTGAGCCATGAACTGGCTGTGACCACGATCTATGTGACCCATGATCAGATCGAGGCGATGACTTTGGCCGACCGCGTTGTCGTGATGAAGCAAGGTGTGGTTCAGCAAGTCGGCAGCCCGACCGATATCTATGACGCACCTGCAAATGCGTTCGTCGCCAGCTTCATTGGTAGCCCGGCGATGAACCTTGTGGATGGCGAACTGAAAGATGGCGTGTTTCGCGCGAAAAACACCGAGATTACCGGCCTAAACGGCCCTGATGGAAAGGTCACGCTCGGGTTCCGCGCCGAAGACGCGAACGTCGTTGAAAGCGGCGGCGAGATTAACGCCCCCATCTACACAATGGAGCTTCTGGGCGATGCCACAATGGTGTCCGTTCGCATCAGCGGCGCATTGGTCAGCGTGAAGGCCGACAAGCTTTTCCGCGCCGAGATCGACGACGCCGTATCCATCCAAGTTCACAAAGATCACTGCCACCTATTCGATTCCGAAACAGGTGAACGTATCGGGGGATAGCCCCCTCGCAACTTCCCGCACGACGGGACAACAGGGTGCAGACTTCGAAGGTGCATCCATCCAAACAGGGAGAGAGACATTATGTTTCTGAAACACGCAGCACTGGCCAGTGGTTTGGCCTTGATGGCCGGCACGGCATTGGCGGAATGTGAAATTCCGGGCAATGTCAGCATTGTTGGCAACGAATTTCCGGCCATTCACACCGTTGCCAATGGCGCAGCGAAATGTACCGGCGGGGAAGTGAAATCCAACCTGACAGCTGACCATCAGAAGATCAACGTCGCGGGTATGCAGGGCAATCCTGCTGAGTATTCCACCGCAATCATCGCCAATTCTTCGGTTGTCGCCCTGATGAACGAAGATGTCATCCGGCCTTTGGACGATCTGGTCGCTGAATACGGTCAGGACATTCCCAAGAACCAGCTGATCACCATCGGTGGTAAGATCATGGCAGTGGCCTTTATGGCGAACGCCCAGACGCTGGCCTATCGCAAGGATGTTCTTGCAGAAGTTGGCGTAGACGTTCCAGCAACCTACGAAGACGTGCTGGCAGCCGCTGAGAAAATCCGCGCTGCTGGTATCAGCGAATACCCGGTCGGTGGCGCATACAAGGCTGGTTGGAACCTCGCTGAAGAATTCGTGAACATGTATTCCGGATTTGGCGGTGAGTTCTTCGTTCCCGGCTCGGCCGAAGTTGCGATCAACAACGAGCAAGGCGTTGCCGCACTTGAGATGATGAAGGCGCTGACCGCCTATATGAACCCCGATTTCCTGACCCATGATTCAAACGCCACTGGCGCTGAAATGGAAGCAGGCAACGTCATGTTGATGAACATGTGGGGCTCTCGCATGGGACCTTTGATGGATGACGAAGGCGCGGAAGAGCAGGTTTATTCCAACATCACCGTCGGCCCCCCTCTGACCGTTGGAGGTGGAACAACCCCGGCCTCCACACTGTGGTGGGATGGCTGGACCGTTGCCAAAAACATCTCGGACGAAGATGCGGTTGCGACATTCCTGGCGATGAAGCACGGCACCAGCCCGGCGATCCTGAACGACGAAACCATGGGCCAAGCCGTTTGGATTATCGAAGGCTACACACCGGCACCGGTGAATGATGGCGTCTTCGCAGCCATCGCTGCGGGTACCAAGTCGTACCCAATGCTGCCGTATGTAGGTCTGCTGCACACAGCAATTGGCGACAACCTGTCTGACTTCCTGTTGGGCAAAGAGAGTGCTGAACAAGCTTTGGCAAACTCAGAAGCCGCGTACACCGCTGCCGCGAAAGAAAAAGGGTTCCTTAAGTAAGGAACGCGATCTGTCTGGGGCAACTTTGGTTGCCCCAGACGTCCCAAGCATCAACACCAAACGCCCGGGGGCAATTGGACAATGAAACATAAATCATTCTTCTGGTTTGTTCTGCCGTCGGCCTTAGCGATGATGCTGTTTATCTTTTTCCCAATCATCTCGGTGATCGTTCAGTCGGTTCACGTCGAACATGAACAGGTCATCAAGGTCGTCGAATCCTGTGACCTTTTTGGGTGCAAGGAATCCACGACTGTTGATCAGGAAGCCACCGCTGCTTTGAAAGAAGCAAAGCCTTTGGGTCAATTCTCGGGCTTCAAAACTTATCTAGACCGAAATCATCTGGCAACGACCGAAGTTAGCGCGACCTGGAACAGAACCAACAGTTGGCGCGATTTCGGGTCGCAGATGCTGAACCTGCCGTTCTATAAAGCGATAGGTTTCACGCTCACCTTTACCTTCGTCGTAACGCCTTTGGTGATTGTTCTCGGTTTTATCGTCGCCGTCGCCGTCAACGGTGCAGCCAAACGGTTGCGCGGTGTGCTGATCTTCTTCTCGCTTCTGCCAATGATGATCACACCCTTGGTCGGAGCACTGATCCTGTTTTGGATGGTGGACGCGCGCGGGATCGTTGGTACCACCCTGCAGTATCTGGCAGGGGATCCAAGTTTGTCCGTCAAAGCGTCCACGCCGATGATGTGGATCATGCTGATGGTCTATGGCGTGTGGCACGCCGTGCCCTTTGCCTTCATCGTCTATTATGCGGGTCTGCAATCCGTAAATCAGGACACACTAGAAGCCGCGCGGGTGGACGGAGCCAACCGCTGGCTACAGATCCGCCATGTGATCATCCCGCATCTGCTACCCCTCACAACCTTCATCGCGCTGATGCAGCTGATGGATAACTTCAGAGTGTTTGAGCCGATCGTCAGTTTTGCTGCCAGCGCGCATGCGACGTCGCTTAGCTGGGCGATCTACAACGACCTTGGTGGGGAAACCCGACAGCTTTCGTCTGCGGCTGCAACCTCGGTTCTGACAATTCTTGGTGTGGCCATTCTGTTGTCACCAGTCCTCGTGCGCACATGGCGCGAATTCGATCGGAAGTAGGTGAAATATGTCTAGCAAATTAAAACGCCAGCCCCCCGCCGTTACGATGATGGTTGTCGCCGTTCTGGCGATCTGGATGATCTTAGCAGCCTTTCCGTTCCTTTGGACGCTTTGGGGGTCTTTCAAGGTCGAGGGCGATTTCTTCTCCAAAGCCGATTGGTCTAATGCCATCAAGGGCACGCTAACGCAGGTCGAAACCGGAGGCCGGTTTACCGGCGACGGATATGAAGGGGCATGGGTTCAGGAAGAGTTCTGGCGCGCCGCGTTGAATTCGGTAATCGTCTGTATCTTCGTTGTGTCGATCTCGCTGACGCTTGGCACACTTGGTGGATATGCACTGGCCCGTTCAACCTATCGCTATGCATTCTGGTTCCTGCTTGCCGCGCTGATCTTTCGTGCCATGCCGCCGATCACGTTGGTGTCGGGCTATCTGCCGGTGTTTTTCCAGTGGAACCTTTGGGGGCACACCGCGACGACCATCGTCGTACTGGTGGCGATCAATCAGCCCTTCACACTTTGGATGCTGCATTCCTTCTTTAAGAACATTCCAGCCGAGCTTGACGAAAGCGCGATGGTCGATGGCTGCACCCGTTTTCAGGCGTTTCGCAACGTGATCATTCCGGTGATGTGGCCGGGTGTGATCACCACGGGCCTCTTCTCGTTCCTGCTGGCCTACAATGACTTTGCGGTCACAACGATGCTGCTGTCGAAAGAAAACCAAACCATGATCCCTAAGATCAACAGCTTCCTTGGCACGACACAGACCAAGGGCAACGTGATGTTTGCGGTGTCGGCTGTTGTCTCGGTGACAGCGCCGTTGTTCGTCATGGTTCTGTTCTTCCAACGTCAGATTGTCGGTGGCCTGACCGCCGGCGCGGTCAAAGGGTGATGCGCCTGCTGACCAGAATTCAAGAAGAACAAAAAGGACACTGACATGTGCGCACGTGCGGCACGACCAGAAATGGGCATTGCGACCCATCAAAGCGCTGAGAACAAGAAAGTTTATCACAGCTTTCTGACGTCTTTTGACAAAGGTCGTGCAAGCAGCGTTGAAAAAGCGGTTGCAGATCACTTTGATACTGGCGCTAAAGTTAACGCCAGCCACCCGATCAACGAAGCGCGCGACGGGGTTGGGTATTTTACCGATATCATCGAACCTATCATGCAAGCCTTTGCCGGATGCACCCGGCAAAACTACGTCATGATCGGCGGCGAGTATCTTGGAACCGAATGGGTGACATCAACCGGATATTTCCACGGACATTTCGAGAAGCCTCTTTTAGGCATCCCGCCCAGCGGCAAGCTGGCCTATCTGCGCTTCGGTGAATTTCACCGCATGGAAGATGGCAAAATTGTCGAAAGCCATGTCTATCTCGGATTTGCCGAACTGATCATAGCGTTAGGGCTGTGGCCACTGGCCGAAAGTCAGGGGTACGAAGGGGTTGTGCCCGGTCCAGCTTCGCATGATGGGATCGTGACAGATGCGTCTGATCCAAACCGCTCCCGCGCCTCTGCCAATCTCGTTGAAGGCATGTTGAAAAAGCTGACATCCGAGGATGAAGCTTGGCGCCCCGATTGGCATGACCGCATGGTTTGGTACGGACCAGGCGGCCTTGGTTCTTATGCAACGGTCGACGCCTTTGCAGCGTTCCAACGTCCGTTTGAGCTGACCTTTGACGGTTGGGGCGACGGTCAAGACGACGGCTTCACCGATGTTGGTTCAAACTGCAAAGCGGGCGATGGCGACTATGCCTTCCTACATGGGTGGCGCCAGATCACTGGCATACATGTCGGCCCGTTTCTCGGCCTCGCCCCTACGGGTAAGCGCGTCTTCATGCGCGACTGCGATTGGTGGCGCTGCGAGGACGGAAAGATCATCGAAAATTGGTGCATGCTCGATATCCCACATGTGCTGATGCAGTTGGGATACGACCTGTTCGCCGAAGTGGAGAAAGCAGCATGAAGGGTTCTCGTCCAGAACAAGCGGTCTTAACACGCGACACGGACATGTCGAAGACCGATGACACCCGCCGGGTGATCGAAACCATGGTGGATGGTCTGAATGACCACCGCATCAACGATATTGGCGAGTTTTTCAGCCAAGGTTTTCGTTGGATGGGCAATCAGGGCTGTGGCACTAAAACTGGCCTGGAAGAATTTCAGGACAACTGGCAGCGCCCCTTTCAGGCGGCGTTCTCCGACAAGACCTGCATCGACGAGGCCCGCCTTTACATGGGCGAATGGGCCGCCGCATTTGGCCGACAGGAAGCCACCCATTCAGGTGAATTTCTTGGCATCGCCCCCACCGGAAAACGGATCGAGATCCGCTATATGGATTTCTGGAAAGTCGTGGATGGCAAGATCGTCGACAACTGGGTGAACGTGGACTTCGCCCATGTGGCCGCCCAGTTGGGCGTCGACCTGTTCAACGGAGAAGGCTGGGAAACCTATGATCGGGGCGAGCGTACAGCCCCCACCCCTGATACGCGTCCGGATTAAACGAGGAAAAAGCAATGACAATAGAATACCTCAAACGTGGCAAACCCGAAGCAGATCGCGCCGAGGACGATGCGAAGACCGCCGCCGTTGTGGCCGCGACGTTGAAGGACATCGAAACCCGTGGAGACACCGCCGTGCGCGAGTTGGCCAACAAGTTCGACGGGTATGATCGCGACAGCTATCGCCTGACCCAAGACGAGATCGACGCCCTGATCGCCAAGGTCAGCCCCCGCGACCTTGAAGATATCAAGTTTGCACAGGCGCAGGTGGTTAACTTCGCCCAAGCCCAACGCGACAGCATGTTGGATATCGAGGTTGAGACTATGCCCGGCGTCATTCTGGGCCACAAAAACATTCCCGTGCAATCTGTCGGCTGCTACGTGCCCGGCGGCAAGTTTCCGATGGTCGCTTCGGCCCATATGTCGGTCGCCACCGCCAAGGTTGCCGGTGTGCCGCGCATCATTGCCTGCACCCCGCCATTCAACGGTGAACCCAACCCCGCCGTGATCGCCGCGATGCATCTGGGCGGAGCACATGAAATCTATGTCCTTGGCGGCATTCAAGCCGTGGGCGCGATGGCCCTTGGCACCGAAACCATCGACCCTGTTCATCTGCTGGTCGGACCCGGCAATGCTTTTGTGGCGGAAGCCAAGCGGCAGCTATTCGGTCGCGTTGGCATCGACCTGTTCGCAGGCCCGACCGAGACCATGGTGATCGCAGACGAGACCGTCGACGCTGAGATGTGCGCGACCGACCTGCTGGGCCAAGCCGAACACGGCTACAATTCCCCCGCTGTTTTGGTGACAAACTCACGCAAATTGGCCGAAGGTACGCTGAGCGAAATCGATCGCATCCTAAAAATTCTGCCCACCGCAGGCACGGCTGGCGTCAGCTGGCAAGACTACGGCGAGGTCATCGTGTGCGACACCTATGACGAGATGCTTGCGGTCGCAGACGACATCGCGTCCGAGCATGTTCAAGTGATGACCGACCGGGACGATTGGTTCCTTGAAAACATGACCTGCTATGGCGCTCTGTTCCTTGGGCCACGCACCAATGTCTCGAACGGGGACAAGGTGATCGGCACAAACCACACGTTGCCCACCAAAAAGGCTGGGCGCTACACTGGCGGACTTTGGGTTGGCAAGTATTTGAAAACACACAGCTATCAGAAAATTACAACAGATGAGGCTGCCGCAAAGATCGGGGCTTATGGCTCACGTCTATGTTTGCTCGAAGGTTTTGTTGGCCATGCCGAGCAATGCAACCTGCGCGTACGTCGTTACGGTGGGCAAAACGTACCTTACGGTGAGGCCGCCGAGTAATGAGCACGCCTGCGTATCTCAAATCCCTGATCGCGCCCCTACGCGCGGCTATGGCGGAGTTCTCCGAGGATGGGGTGCGCGTGACGCTGAGCAATGTTCTGGCTAATGACGCAACGGTGCGGCTCTCGCATCCCTTGGGCGAGATGTCCGGGGCGGAGTTTTACGACCGCGCCTATGCACCGCTGCTTGAGGCTTTGCCAGACCTCGAGCGACGCGATCTGATCGTTGTTGCAGGGAATGACGAGGATGGTGGCCATTGGGTCGGCTGTATGGGTCACTATATGGGCACCTTCGCCGCGCCGTTTCTCGATATCCCGCCCTCCGGCCATCTTGCCCATATGCGGTTTCACGAGTTCTTCCGCATCGAAGGGGATCGCGTCGTCGAGATGCAGGCCATCTGGGACCTGCCTGAGCTGATGATGCAAGCCGGGGCATGGCCGATGGTACCAAGCCTTGGTCGCGAATTCTGTGTGCCGGCACCGATGACCCAAGACGGTTTGTCGAACCACGACCCCGGTGTCAGTCAAACCAGCCATGATCTGGTGATCGACATGCTAACGCACCTGTCGCGCCATCCGTCTGAAGGAGGGCCAGAGATCATGCAGGCGGAACGCTTCTGGCATCCGCGCATGAACTGGTACGGTCCTGCGGGCATCGGCACCACGCGTGGCATTGCGGGCTTTCGCAACTGGCACCAGATCCCGTTTTTGAACGCACTGCCTGATCGCAAGGGTGGCACAACTGGAACGTTCAATTCGCACTTCTTTGCCGATGGAAATTACGTCGCTGTGACCGGCTGGCCCAACATGCAAATGACTGTGACCGGAGACGGCTGGCTGGGCATCGCGCCTGCCGGGCAGAAGATCACCATGAAGAGCCTCGATTTCTGGCGCGTCGAAGGCGACCGCATCCGTGAAAACTGGGTTCTGGTCGATCTGCTGGACGTCTGTGCCCAGCTGGGCGTAGATGTGTTTGCCCGACTGCGAGAGTTCAACAAAGCACGCGTTCCGGGCCGTATTCCATTCCCGATAGGAGCCGCCAGATGACCTTGCCTAAGACCCCATCCTTGCGCCTTGATGGCAAACACGCGCTGGTGGCTGGTGCCAGTTCTGGCATCGGTCTGGCCTGTGCCGCAGCTTTGGGTGAGGCTGGGGCCGAGGTCACTTTGGCCGCACGCCGGGCCGATGTACTGGCCGGTTTGGTTGATGAGATGAAAGCTGTGGGCATGTCGGCCCGAGCGCTCCCTCTGGACGTTGCCGATGTGGCGGGCACGCGGGAAGCGATCGCCGACAATGGCCCGTTTGATATCCTCGTGAACTCTGCGGGACTAGCGCGCCACAGCCCAGCCAGCGAAACGACCGCGGACGATTTCGACGCGGTTTCGAACCTCAACATCAAAGGTGCATATTTTCTGACGCAGGCTGTCGCCAAAGGGCTTCTGGCCGCGGGTAAGCCCGGCAGCCTTATCAACATATCTTCGCAGATGGCACATGTCGGCGGACTTGATCGCGCAGTTTATTGCGCCACCAAACATGCTGTTGAGGGGTTCACGAAATCCATGGCGATCGAATGGGGCAAGGCGGGCATTCGCGTCAACACGATCTGTCCCACCTTTATCCTGACAGACCTAACCCGCTCGACATTCGAACAGCCCGACAAACGCGCGTGGATCGAAGATAAGATCAAACTGGGCCGTGTGGGCGAGGTTGAGGACATCATGGGGGCCGTGGCTTATCTGGCCTCGGACGCATCCTCTTTGGTGACGGGTACGGCGTTGATGATTGATGGCGGGTGGACAGCAGAATGAGCACAGCCAAAGTCACATCCCAACAAGTTGCGGAACGCGCCGGCGTCAGCCAATCGGCAGTCAGCCGGGTGTTCACGCCCGGCGCGTCAGCCTCGAAGAAAACTGTCGAGAAGGTCCGCAAAGCTGCGACCGAGCTGGGCTATCGCCCCAACGTTCTGGCCCGCGCAATGGTGTCTGGAAAAAGCCGGATCATCGGGTTGGTCGTCGCCTATCTGGAAAACCAGTTTTACCCAGAAGCGCTTGAAAAACTGTCGAACGAGCTTCAGCAGCGTGGCTATCACGTGCTGATCTTTCTGGCTGAGCAAACCGCTGGAAATATTGACGATGTCGTCGAGGAAATCCTTGATTATCAAGTGGATGGGATCATAGCAGCTTCGGTCGCTATGTCTTCGGATCTATCTGATCGGTGCCGGGCGGCAGGCGTACCGATGGTGCTATTCAACCGAAGCCAAGATGACCCCAATATGTCCGCTGTGACCTCAGACAACTATGCAGGTGGGCGCAAAATTGCAGAGTTCCTGCTGGCCGCCGGTCATCGCAAAATCGGGCATATCGCCGGGTGGGAAGGTGCCTCGACCCAACGTGACCGCGAAGCTGGGTTCATCTCGGCATTAGCCGAAGCGGGTGTCGCTCTGCATTCCCGCGCCGCCGGCGACTTCACCATGGAGAAAGCTGCGGAAGCCACCCGAAAAATGTTCGCATCAGACCCGCCCGACGCGGTGTTCGTGGCCAACGACCATATGGCCGTGGCGGTCATGGACACATTGCGGTTCGAACTTGGCTTCAAGGTGCCCGAAGACGTATCGGTTGTGGGTTTTGATGATGTGCCAGCCGCCGGATGGCCCGCCTACAATCTGACCACTGTCCGCCAGCCCGCCAACCGTATGGTGGCCGACACGGTGGAAATCCTGCTCGACCAGATTGAAAACAAAAGCGACGAACCACGCCGCATCGCCATTGACGGGCCGCTGATCCTGCGCGGATCGGCCCGCATTCCAGAAGGATGGACCGCATGAAGGGTTTTGCCCCGAAATTCACCGATTTCCCGGATTACATCCTGAAGATCACACAAGAAATTTGGGAGGATCGTGGCATCGCCACGCTGAACCACTATTACACCGAAGACATTCCGATGCGCTTCCCTGAAGGTGTCTCGATCGGCAATCAGAAGACCATGAACGGGACGTTGGCCACATTGGCGGAGTTCCCGGATCGCGAGCTGACCGGCGAGGATGTGATTTGGTCTGGGAACGAGGAAGATGGGTTCCTGTCCTCGCACCGTCTGCTGACTATGGGAACACACACTGGCGGCGGATATTTCGGTCCAGCCACTGGCAAGCGGTTTGTCATCCGCGCCATTGCCGATTGTGCCGCGATCAATGATCAGATCAACGATGAATGGCTGATCCGCGACACGGCAGGTATCGTCCTGCAACTTGGAATGAAGCCGAAGAAATTCGCGCGCAATCTGATCGCGCGCGAAGGCGGGCCAGCGCATTGCGTCAAGCCGTTCTGCCCCGCTGTCGATGTCGAAGGCCCCTACAAAGGGCGCGGCAATGACAATGAATGGGGCGCTCGGATGTCAGGCATTCTGACCCGGATGATGAACAAAGACTTCGCGGTGATCCGCGCGGAATATGACCGGGCGGTTCATACCGAGCATCCAGCCTCGACCACCGTGCATTCTTGGGCAGATACTGAAAAGCTGTGGATGGGTCTGCGCGCATCGTTCCCGAACGCCGAGTTCAAGATTGAGCATCAGATCGGGCGAGAAGACCCAATGCTATCACCCCGCGCCGCCGTTCGGTGGAGCCTGCACGGCAAGCATGATGGCTGGGGTATGTTTGGCCAGCCAACAGGAGCGGATGTCTACGTGATGGGCTTCACCCATGCCGAGTTTGGCCCCTTTGGGCTGCGCCGCGAATGGACGCTGTTTGACCACGTTTCGATCTGGAAGCAGATCCTGATGCAGACGGGTGCGTGCTAAGTGGACGTAGGACACTCATATCTTGATGCCAGTCAGGCGACGCGGCGGTTTCACACCCACCGCGCCAGTCTGCGCGCGCGTCGGCTGAACAACCGCCCGCCCAGCGGTTGGGTTTGAACCAATCAAACCCAAACCAAAGGAGACAATACAATGAGTAACATCGAAAATCGCATCGTTCGCTACGGCGACCTGAAACCCTGCAAAACCGCGTTTATTGACGCGCACACGCCGGGATCGGATCAGAAAGAAAACTTCACCATCATCGGTGGTGGCGTGTCTGAAAGCCCCGACCAGCATGTGCACATCGCCGACCAAATCGGGTTCAATATCGGGGCCGCTGGCCAGCCACCGCGCGTGCGCAATTCACTGCACGACCACAACACCGCCGAGGTGTTCTTTGTCCTTAAAGGCAAGTGGCGGTTCTTCTGGGGTCGTTGGGGCAATGCTGGTGAAGTGACGCTGGAAGAAGGCGACATATTCAACATCCCCACCGGCATCTTCCGTGGCTTTGAAAACATCGGTACAGACTACGGGATGATCATGGCCGTTCTGGGCGGTAATGATGCTGGCGGCGGTGTGCATTGGGCTCCTCAGGTGATCGAGGATGCTGCCTCCCATGGCCTCGTACTGGGCGAAAACGGCGTTCTTTATGACAGCAAGAAGGGCGATAAGTTACCCCACAACGTCAACCCGATGCCTCTGATGTCAGAAGAAGAGCTGGCCAAGCGCGCCGAGCCGACCACAGCGGACGTTCTGCCAAATCACATCGCACGTTATTGGGACCTGATGGCGCTTTCTGACAAGCAGCCCGCCAACGTGATTGGTGCCGATGCGATCTTGCGCGACCGTCCCGGTTTCGAGGTCGATTTTCTGTCACGCAACTCCATCTCGGCCGAAGTGCATACTCACGATCAGAACACCGTTCTGATGCCTGTACGCGGTCACTGGAAAGTGGAACTGGCGGGCGAAACAACGTCTCTGAACCCGGGCGACACCTGTCTGATCAAAGCAGGCGAGGCTCATTCCGTCACACCGTCAATGACCGGCGAGGCGAGCCTTTACCGCATCCGCGCCACCGACGATCCTGCTGGCCTGACCGGCGCAGTTTAACACAAGGGAAAGGGCCCATTATGACCAAGATAAAAACAACTCATGTGGGCTCTTTGCCACGCACGCAGGACGTGGTGGATTTCATTTTCGCGCGCGAGAATGAGAAACCATTTGATCAAGCCGAATTCGACGCCTGTATGACGTCAGCGGTGTCAGAAACCGTGCGTAAGCAGGTCGAGGCAGGCATCGACATCGTGTCGGACGGTGAGACGTCGAAGATCTCCTACGCCACTTATGTGAAAGACCGCTATACCGGGTTTGGCGGCGACAGCCCACGCAACGCACCTGCTGACCTGAAGATGTTTCCGGGCTTTCTTGAACGTTTGGCCGATGACGGCGGCACACCAAAATATGCGCGTCCAATGTGCGTGGGTGAGGTGCGGTCCAAGGGTCAGGGCGAGCTAGAGAAGGACATCGCGAACCTCAAGGCGGCGATGGCTGATCATGGCGCAGAACGAGGTTTCATGAACGCTGCCAGCCCCGGTGTGATCTCACTGTTCCTGCAAAACGACTACTACAAATCGCGCGAGGCTTATCTGGCCGCTTTGGCCGACGCGATGAAGACAGAGTATGAGACCATCGTAGCCGCTGGGTTGGACCTACAGCTGGATTGCCCAGACCTAGCCCTGTCGCGCCACATGCTGTTCACCGATCTGTCAGATGACGAGTTCATCAAGGTCGCGAACATGCATGTCGAGGCCCTAAATCACGCGCTTTCCGACGTGCCTGCCGATAAGGTGCGCGTCCATATCTGCTGGGGCAACTATGAAGGACCGCATTGCTGTGACATTCCAATGGCCAAGATGTTCGACACGTTGATGGCGACGAAATCGCGCTATGTTCTGTTCGAAACATCGAACCCGCGCCACGGCCATGAATGGTCCACCTTCCGTGATCGCAAAGCAGACATTCCTGATGACAAGGTACTGGTGCCCGGCGTCGTCGATACAACCACCAACTTCGTGGAGCACCCGGAGCTTGTCGCCCAGCGCATCGAACGCTTCGTGGATATCGTCGGCACAGATCGTGTGATCGCCGGGTCCGATTGCGGCTTTGGCACGTTTGCGGGCTTCGGTGCGGTCGACCCTGACATTGCCTATGCCAAACTGTCAGCCCTGTCTGAAGGGGCGGCGCTGGTCAAATGACACCACTGGTCCTGCTTCCCGGAATGATGTGCGACGCGCGGTTGTTCGCACCGCAAGTCGCTGCGTTATCGGGGTGCCGGACAGTGATTTGTACTTCTTTGGCAGAACGCTCCAGCATCGAAGAGCTAGCCGCGGACATTCTTGCCGATGCGCCCCAGTGTTTCGCTTTGGCAGGCCTGTCGATGGGCGGGATCGTCGCGATGGAGGTCCTGCGTCAAGCTCCTGAGCGGGTAGAACGGATTGCGCTTCTGGACACCAATCCCTTGGCCGAAACTGACGAAGTTAAGGCCCGCCGATATCCCCAAATGGTTGCCGTGAAAGAGGGGAAGCTCTCGGCGATCATGCGTGATGAAATGAAGCCGAATTATCTAAGCGAGGGGCCACGGCGTGGCGAAGTGCTTGATCTGTGTATGGACATGGCACTTGATCTCGGTCCGCATGTGTTTTTGAACCAATCCCGTGCCTTGATGGATCGGTCTGACCAGACCGAAACTTTACGCAATGCTGCCGTTCCAGCGCTTATCCTGTGCGGGCGGGAAGACACGTTGTGCCCGGTCGCTCGCCACGAGATGATGGCCGGTCTGATCCCAGGCGCACGGCTGGAGATCATCGATGGTGCGGGACATTTGCCGACTTTGGAACAACCCGAAAAAACCAATACAGCGCTTGCCCGCTGGCTGGAGGAATAATGGACGACACACTCCTAAACCTGCTCAAACAGGTCGACACGCCGACAGTTTGCAACGCCATCGAAGTCGCGCAAGGAAAACGCGGTTTCAACGCTTTCACACGTGGCACCATGTTGGCCTCGCATCCCGAAGCGCCCGCGATGGTCGGATACGCCCGTACCGCGAAGATTGCGGCTGTTGAGCCACCAGATGAACCGCCCGAAATCATCAAGGCCCGCCGCATGGACTATTACCGCCACATGGCTGAAGGCCCACGCCCCGCCATCACAGTGGTGGAAGATACCGATTTCCCACATTGCATCGGGGCCTACTGGGGCGAGATCAACACGACCGTTCACAAAGGCTTTGGCGTATCGGGGGCTCTAACAAACGGAGTTATGCGCGACCTAGGTGACCTGCCCGACGGTTTCCCAGTTGTGGCTGGTTCCATCGGCCCCAGCCATGGATTTGTGCATGTTAAAGAAATCGCAACAGCAGTAACCGTATTCGGTCTGGAAATCGCTGATGGAGATTTGGTTCACGCCGACCGGCATGGTGCGCTTGTCATTCCACCCGAGGTGCTGCCGGATCTGGAAATGGCCATCCGCAGATTGCTCGACACCGAAAAGCTGGTACTGGATCCTGCACGCAAGGACGGGTTTGATTTCGACGCTTTCGAAGCCGCCTGGGCAGCCTTTGAAGCGGCGCGAACATAGAAGTTCCCTCTTGTGTTGCAAACAACAACAGGGTGATTTTCGACTGAACTCTTCAATGTCTCGCTTTGCTTGCCTTCGAAATTCGCATTGCGCCTACCTGTCTGGCACGCTCAGACAGCGTGTTCTCAGCAAACCAGACGTTTGTAGTGATCGCAGCACTAGCTACGATTGGCTCCTTCCAGACCTCGGATGCAGCGCAACATCCTGTGATATGTTGCCTAGGTCAACGTCGGGTTGTCGTTGTGGGAGGGCATGGCGGATCGGAGAACCAGTCATGGAAACACCAAACTTACCAGCCATTCGCGCACTTTGGCCAGCATGGAACAAGGGCCGTATCATCAGCCAGAAGCGCCCGCTAACACCAAAACACGTCTGGGCAATCAGGGTTCGACTTGAACTCGCCGAGAACCATCGTGACCTCGCGCTGTTCAACATGGCAATCGACAGTAAGCTCCGAGGCTGTGATCTGGTCCGAATGCAGGTGGTCGATGTCATGGCCTCCGGCCAAATCAAAGAGCGAGCTTCAGTTCTGAAGAGCAAGACGCAGAAGCCCCTGCGTTTTGAGATCTCCGAAGGCACACGTGCGTCGGTCGAGAAGTGGATGGAGGACCCACTGATGGTCGGGTCTGAGTACCTTTGGCCTGGCCGGTTCCATGAAAGACTTCATATTTCAACACGCCAGTATGCGCGTATCGTGCGGGATTGGGTTACCTCAATCGGTTTGGAAGCGACCGCATCTGGCACGCATTCAATGCGACGGACCAAGGTGACCCAGATAAATAAGAAGACAGGCAACCTACGCACTGTGCAATTGCTGCTCGGTCATACGAAAACGGTCAGCACCGTTAGGTATCTGGGTGTCGAGCTTGAAGACGCGCTGGCGATTGCGGAAGCAATTGAAATCTAACGATCTGGTCCGCCTTCACGGGACTTCGCAAGCAATCAGGTATGAAAACTGAATGCCAGCTCTTGAAAGTGAGCAGCCAGAACGCAACACTTATTGTTGTGCTGCAATTCGACGCAAACTTCTGCATATCTCGGTACGCCAACCGCGTATTTCCACCTTCTCGCTCAGATAGGTGCACAGTTGATGATTTGGACATAGAGTTGCCATGAATTGGTGCAAAACATCGCTGGCCTGAGCGTTGTGGAGTCCACGTCAGACCGCACGGCCGCAGGTAAACCGGATAAGCTTGACCAAAGAACATATGATCACAGTCACAAATTTCAGTAAGCAGTACAAAGGCTTCACGGCCGTAAAGGACCTGAGTTTTTCGGTTGAACCCGGCCAGATCCTTGGGTTGCTCGGCCCGAATGGGGCGGGCAAGACTACGACTTTGCGTGCCTTGTGCGGGATTATCCCCCCCACCTCGGGACGCCTATTGGTTGCGGGCCATGACATTATCCAGTCGCCCATCGAAGCCAAACAGAACATCGGCTATATTCCTGACGATCCGCGGCTATTTGACACCATGACGGTCTGGGAGCATCTGGCGTTCACTGCGGCGGCCTACAAAGTCACAGATTTTGAGAAAGACGCCGAAGCGCTTCTTATGTCATTCGAACTTACACACAAGCGCGACACGCTCGTCCATAACTTGTCTCGCGGTATGCGCCAAAAGGTGGCGATCGCATGCGCCTTCTTGCACGACCCAATGGTTATCCTGTTTGATGAGCCGCTCACGGGGCTTGATCCTCAAGGTATCCGGGGCATCAAGCAGGCGATCCGCGAACGTGCGCAAGCCGGCGCGGCTATCATCATCAGCTCGCACCTATTGAGCCTGTTCGAGGATTTATGCACGCATATTATGGTGTTGAACCTTGGCGAATGCCGTCTATTTGGCACGATGGACAACGTGCTGAGCGAGTTCGGCCAGACCGACAATAACTCGGCCCTTGAAGAGGCGTATTTCACAATCACCCAGAACAACGAGATGGGTCAGGCCTAAGCTATGGATCAAGCGCTTTTTCGTCTTCTTATGATGCGAATGCGCGGCGGTTTTCGCCAGCGCCTGATCCAGTTGACAAGCTTGCGTGGCCTGCTTTTCTTCCTTGCTTTTTTCGGGATCATTTGGCTGCTCGTCGTTACGAACAGTTCCTCGTCGGACATGGGGTCCATGTCTGACGTAGCCCTGGATCGGCAAGCTTTAAGCGCGCAGATCAGCACTTACATGCCGATCAGTATGCTTGCGATGTCGCTGCTCACAGTCGCGCTGTCGACTGGGCCTACATTTCATTTTTCGCCGGCAGAGATCAATTTTCTTTTTACCGGGCCGTTCCGTCGCCGCGACCTAATCATCTACAAATTTAGCGCCTACGTTGCCGGGGCCACCTTAAGCAGTGCGCTCATCGCCGTTTTTGCGCAGGGGCAAACAGGCTCAGCCCTTTTTGCTTTCTTCGCGTCGCTCCTGACGATCATATTCGTTCAGTTAAACAGCGCCGTCATCGTCATGACCTCTCAGACACTGGAAGGCAGCAGTCTCGCGCGGCTACGATATCCCGTCATAGCGCTGCTTTTCGCAGCTGCAGTCGCCAGCATACTTTATGCATGGGCAGCGCCCGACCGTAACCTCTTTGATCTACTATCCGCGTTTCGACATTCGTGGATCGGCACCATCATCCTAATACCCTACATTGTGTTTGCCGAACTCTTCGTGTCGTCATCGTTGCCACAACTGGCCATTTGGGGCTGTATCGCGCTTCTCATCAACATTGCACTGCTGCGCGCGGCTATCGTGCTCGACGCCCGCACGACCGACCGCGCCCTTAGCGAACACGCCCAAGAGAGCAACCGATGGGAGCGCGTTAAGCAAGGAGGTTCTTACTGGGCCACGCAACGAGCCGAGGTGCGCTCAATCCGCCGTTCGCCGGCCTGGGGAGGCTTGGGGCCCATTGCTTGGCGACAGGCCCTGAACGTTGCCCGCAATTCTTTGAAGGTCGTCGTCGTGTTCGTTGGCATCGCCGCCTGCGCCGGGCCGCTTGTTGCGGCAGTCGGTATACCCCTCACGGACCCGCGGGCTTTGACGATTGTTTACACCTTTTTCGGATTCATCCTGCCGCGCACGTTGGTTTGCGATTTTCGTGGCGACCTGAGCAGGATGGAAATCTACAAGACCCTGCCCATAGCCCCGTGGCGCATCTGCGCAGGCCAGCTCGTGGTTCAGGTGCTTGTTACCTATGTCATCGTTTTGTCCCTGATCGTCAGCATCACCGTCTTTGAAAAGGGTTTCGTCACATCTGGCGCACTCGTCTTTGCGGCTTTTGCGCTCCCGTTGACTGTGCTCATCTATACAGTCGAGAACACGATACATCTTTTGTTTCCGAAAAAACTCGTTCCGATGGGGCGCGCAGACTTCGAGTTTCTTGGCCGTTCACTTGTCGAGTTCATTGTGAAGACGATTGTCGTTTTGTCTGCTTCTGCGGCATCGGCTGCCGTGGGGTTTGTCACATTAACAACTATTGCATCCTCCTTGGTCCTGCCAGCGTTGGCGAGCTGGATAACCCTGACCTTGATCGTGCTTTTAACGTTGGTCATGATGCAATATGCTTTCCGCCGGTTCGCAGTGGCTGAAACCGTCGACTAGGGCCAAGAATAAAGAACCTCACCAGAGGCGACCAGCATGCTTTAGGCCCTTAGCGGACATACCCAAAATCGCCGAACGTTTCGGAACAGCTTTTCCCAAACCGGTCTTTCAATGGGTTTGGTTCTTTTGTTAGCCTCGCGCTGATAGGTGCGGTGACGACAGAGAATTGTCATCACCGAGATAGCCCGCCAGAGCCTATTTTCGGCATTGGCCGCAAGTTATTCATGAATTGCTGTGACGCGATAATGCGAACGATAAACACCCTTGCCGATACGATCGCCTTCTCGACGGTTTCTGCGTCGTCGTATTCAAGTCTAATGCATTCTACAGGCCAAAACGAGATCCAAACGTTCGCGGTCTGATTAGGCTACCTCAAATCAGGCGTTCTGCAGAGTATCCTTTACCAAAACAGAATTTAGCAGCACCGTGACTGAACCTTACTTGGTTGTATCAAGGCGGTAGGACTATGCCTGCATAAGGAACTGTTTCATGAAAGATGCCGCCACTGAGCTTTTGGAAAGTGTCTCGGTTCCGTTTGAACAGGCCCGTGCGATGCCGCCATCTGTGTATACGTCTCCAGACTTTCTTGACCGAGAGTTGCGCGATATTTTCGCAAAGGATTGGTTTTGCGTTGGCCGTGCATCGGCACTCGCTGCATCTGGTGACTACGTCACGCTAGAATTGGCTGGCCAGCCGATTATTGTGCTGCGGGCGAAAGACGGTGCTTTACGAGCGATGTCAAATGTCTGCCGACACCGCATGTCGACGCTACTAGAGGGGCGCGGCAATGCCCGTAGCATCGTGTGTCCATATCACGCTTGGACTTATAATCTCGATGGGTCTTTGCGCGGCGCGCCTGCAATGACCCAGAACGAAGGCTTTTGTAAATCCGACTACCAGCTGCCCGAAATTCGTTGCGAAGAGTGGTTGGGCTGGGTGTTTGTGTCACTGAACCCCGACAGCCCGCCTGTTGCCACACAACTGTCCAAAGTCGCGGACATGGTCGGCGATTATGACATGACCAACTACACCGAGACCTTCTTTGAAACCCACGTCTGGGACACGAACTGGAAAGTTCTCGCTGAAAATTTCATGGAAAGCTACCACCTGCCCGTCTGTCATGCAGGCACCATCGGCGGGTTGTCCAAGCTCGAAGAAATGATCTGCCCGCCGGGTGAAGATGCGTTTAACTATCATACGATCCTTAAAGACGAATCGTTACAAATCGCGATGGCGCACCCCTCCAACACGCGGATGGAAGGCGAACGTCGCCGCACGACGTATCTTTTGGCTATCTACCCCAGCCTGCTGATCACACTGACGCCCGGATATTTCTGGTACCTGACCCTGCACCCAGAAGGTGTCGGCAAGGTCCGCATCGGGTTTGGTGGCGGCATGTCCAATGACTATGCCGGTGATCCAGACGCACAAGCCAATTTTGAGCAGCTCAAAACGTTACTGGATGACGTGAATATCGAAGACAAGGGCTGCACCGAAAAGGTCTACAAAGGTCTGTCGTCGGATGGATCTGCCCCAGGGCATCTGTCGCACCTTGAACGACCGAACTACGATTTTGCCCATTACATCAACGCGCGCGTTCAAAGCGCAAACGCATAGGACAACACCTTGGCACACACGCGCATTCGCAAGTTCAACACGAGCGACACCTATCCAGAACAGAACCTCGACAATGATTTGTGTCAGGCCGTGGTGACAGAGGGTGGCAAGACTGTTTGGCTCCGAGGTCAATGTCCACAGAACCTTGATGACGCCAAAAACATCGACAGCCACGACCCAGTCGAACAAACCCACAAGGTCATGCAGAACATCCAACAACTGATCGAAGAAGCTGGTGGCGAGATGGCGCATCTGGTGAAGGTCGTCGTCTACATCACTGACGTACGCCACCGCGCGGCGATCTATCGCACCATGGGCGAATACATCAAAGATGTGCATCCTGTGTCCACCGGTTTGGTTGTGCAGGCCCTTGCGCGGCCTGAATGGTTGGTGGAAATCGACGGCACAGCGGTGATCCCGACATGACGTTTTCATTGGTCGCGCGTTGCGCTGATACAGGCATGTTTGGCATCGCCATCGCGTCGTCTTCCCCTGCTGTTGCGGCGCGCTGCGCCTATACGCGCGCGGGCGTGGGCGCCGTTGCCAGCCAAAACATAACCGACCCGCGCCTTGGCCCCTTTGCTCTGGATGTGATGCAAGGTGGGATGACTGCCGCCGAGGCTATCGCGGGCGTGCGCCATCAAGCACAGCATGCCGCCTACCGTCAGGTCATGGTGATTGACAAGAATGGAAACACGGCCATTCATTCCGGTCCAAACTCGCTTGGCATCTGGACCGATGCAGCAGGACAAGACGTGATTGCAGCAGGCAACCTGCTGGCCAACGCAGACGTGCCGCAAGCCATGGTTGATGGTTTCACACAAAGCGCAGGTCATCTGGGTGACCGGCTGATCGTGGCCATGCGTGCGGGACTGGCCGCAGGTGGCGAGGCTGGGCCGATCCATTCTGCTGGCATGCAGCTATGCGACAAGGTCGTTTGGCCCGTTGCGGACCTGCGCTGTGATTGGACCGAAGACTGCCCGATCGAGGCGATCGCAACTGCATGGGACGTCTATAAACCACAGCTAGACGCCTACGTGCAACGCGCGCTCGACCCACGCGAAGCCCCATCTTACGGAGTGCCCGGTGATGAATGAACAGGTTGCATGGAGCGCATATGAAACCCAGCGTGTCGAGCAGATGCGCCAGACCTTGGCCGATTGTGCCGCTACTCCGGATGACGCGCCGCAGGGTTTGCCGGGGCACTTCTACAATGATCCGGTGTTCTTTGACCACGAATGCCGGACCATTTTGCGCGACGGTTGGCACTGTGTCGGGCGGGCCGATGAATACGCAGAACACGGCGATTATCTTGCGCTGGAACTGTTGGGTGAACCGCTAATCATCGTGCGCGACAAAGACGAAATCAAAGCCCTGTCCAACGTCTGTCGTCACCGCGGCATGCCGCTTGCCGAAGGACAAGGCAACGCCAACCGCTTTGTGTGCCGCTACCACGCTTGGGCTTACGGCACCGATGGCGCTTTACTGCGCGCGCCGCGCATGAAGAACACAGGTTTTGATGCCAAAAATTGTAAGTTAGGCACGTTTCCGTGCGTGGTGCGGTTTGGATTTGTTTATGTCAGCTTGTCGCAAGATCCCTCTGACATCGACGCGGACCTTGCCGGACTGAAAGACGTGATCGGGCAATACGAGCCAGAAAAATACGTCACCGTCCACAGCGACAGCGAGGTCTGGAACTGCAATTGGAAGTGTCTGGTCGAGAATTTCATGGAGGGCTACCACCTGTCCGTTGTGCACCCACAAACACTGCACGGCTACACGCCAACAGGTCTTAGCAAGAAGGGTCCAAACGGCGCAGGCTACACCAGCTATTTCGCCAACTACCCCGACAACATCCCGCCGCGCGGCGAAGGCGCGCCGGACTTGACCGAACAAGAGCGTCACCGCTCGACCCTGTTCGCGGCTTTTCCTTGCCAAGTGGTCAGCGTTGCGGCCTCGCTTTTGGTCTCGCTAAACATTCGCCCGTTGACGCCCACATCCATAAGAGTGCGCTGGTCCATGTCTGTATACGGCGACAGCCTTGACGGGGACACCATCGATCAACGCATCGCCCTATGGGAAGACGTGAACCGTGAGGACCGTGAGAAGCTGGAGGCGATGCAGGTCGCACTGGCGTCGGTTTTCGCGACGGGCGGTCCTCTGGCCGAAGATGATTACGAGGGCACGGTGCGCGATTTTCTACTATGGCTCGCACGCCAAGACGCCGCTTGACCTGATCTTCTGCGCGGGCGATGCAGGTGCATGGCTGTTCGGTTTACATATCGTCAATTGGAATACCTTGTCGCCGTTGGTGATGCGGGCACCATCGCGCAAGCTGCGTTGCAATTAAATGTGTCTTCGCCATCGATATCAACTGCCATCAATCAGCTAGAGGCGCATTTTGGTGTCCAGCTTTTCGTGCGCCACCATGCGCAAGGCCTCGCACTTACACCAGGCGGGAGGCGGGTGTTCTTGGAGGCAAAACGCATGCTTGCGGACGCAGCCGCGCTGAACAACATCGCTGAAGACGTCGCCAAAAGACCAGGTGGACCGTTGAACGTCGGCGCATTGTCGACCCTTGCTCCGCTGCTGAGTGCAAAATTCCGCAAGTCATTTGAGCACTGTTTCCCAGAGGCCGCCGTCGCCCTGTTCACAGGGGATCAGGCGGCGCTGTTTCAACAGTTGGCGCGTGCCGAGATTGATGTTGCGATCACCTATGACATGGAAATCCCGCAAGATGTCCACTTTGAAGGACTGATCGCGCTGCGGCCTTGTGTGATGATGCACCCAGATCATCCATTGGCCGCTGGTCACGATGTGCCCTTGCGCGACATAGCCAAAGACCCTTTGGTCTTGCTTGATCTGCCGCTAAGCCGGGACTACTTTTTGGCCACTTTCCGCAGCCTGGGGATAACCCCAAATATCGGCGATCGCACCAATGATCTATCGGTGGCGCGAAGCCTTGTGGCGAACGGATACGGGTATGGCTTGCTAAACATTGGCACTGATATTTCCTATGCGCCAGATGGTCAGCCACTTGTCATTCGCCCAATCCAAGAAGATATCGGCCACATCACGCTGGGCCTGGCCACCAAGCAGATCACATTGCGGTCCGCGATTGTGCAGGCCTTTTATGACCACCTGCGCGCAGAAATTGACGCACAGGGATTGCCTGCCACTGCGACATTTCCCTAAAGGCCCGCAACCAAACGCTTCAGCAGCGCGTCCATCATAGCGTCGCACGCCGCAAGTTGGCTATTCTCGACATATTCGTCCGGTTTGTGTCCTTGATCCATTGATCCGGGTCCACAGACAACAGTCGGCACGCCGAGCTTGTCAGAAAACAAGCCTCCTTCGGTGCCAAAAGCAACTTTGATAGTGTGATGTGTTTGGGTCAGTGACTGCACCAGTTCTACAACATCGCTTGCAAGATCAGTCGCCAACGACGGATAGCTATTGGTGACCTTGATGGTGATGTTTGCATCAGGAAAGCGCCGGTTGATGTCGTTTAGATACCCTTCTCTGAAAGTCTCGAGCCGCGCCATGATCTGCGCGGGATCGTCATCCGGCAAATTACGAATTTCGAACATGAACTCGGCGCGGTCCGGAACGATATTCAGAACGGTGCCGCCGCTGAACGTTCCGACATGAACCGTGCTGTAGGGCACGTCATAGCCATCATCGCGCGCTCCTGTTGTGCTCAGTTCGGTTTGCAAATCACGCAAGACTGCAATCATATCGCAGGCCATATGAATGGCGTTCATGCCCGATGGCGCCAGCGCGGAATGCGCAGCATGGCCTGTCGCCACCACCTTGGCCGCTGTCTTGCCTTTGTGACCCGTCGCCACCCGCATCGACGTTGGTTCTCCGACGATACAGAACTGCGGCACGAACGGGGCGTCCGCCAGCATATCAATCAACGACCGCACACCGACGCAGCCAATTTCCTCGTCATAAGACAGCGCAAGGTGTAACGGCGTTTGCAAATCTAGCCGTGCCGCCCTTAGCGCGCTGACCAATGCAGACGCGACAAATCCCTTCATGTCGCAAGTGCCACGCCCGTAAAACTTACCGTCCTGCGATGTCATTTCAAACGGCGGCACAGTCCAATTTTGCCCCTTGGCCGGAACCACGTCCGTATGCCCAGACAACAAAACACCCGGCCGATCAGTCGGGCCGATGGTGGCATAAAGGTTGGCCTTCTTGCCGGTCGCGTCACGCAAAATTGTGACCTGTGCACCAACGCTTTCAAGCAGATCCGCACAAAAGATTATCAGCGCAAGGTTGGGGTCTGCACTGACCGTTGGATAACCGATCAGTTTGCCTAACAGGTCTTGCGTGGTCCAACCTTCATCGTTCATGTCGGTCCGAGCCTGCGATGTGCTGCGCTAAGTTCTGCGCATCGACCCAAACGCCCCAGATGAACGAAGACCCCCGCATCGATAGCCACGGCAGGCCAAGGAAATACACCCCTTCTGCCTGAGAAACACCATCGGTATGGAGCGGCTTTCCCGACCCATCAAAGGTATCCACGTCAAGCCATGAGAAGTCCTGCGTGAACCCTGTCGCCCAAATGATAGTGGTGATCCCAGCAGCAGCCAGATCAAGGTTTAGGACCGGATTGGTCACACACGCAGGGTCGTCCCCAATGATCCGCGCCTCTAGGTCCAGCGGCAGATCAAGACCCTCTTGCGCGACATAGGCGTCTGCCTCGTCCAGCACCGACAGATAGTTCGCGTCGCCGTTGGCGATGTTGCCTGCAAGATCAGGGGCAAACGTCAGCTTGCCATCCGCAAACGCCGACGTCATGCCAAGCAGCGTGATACCCATCCCCACAAAGCGCCGAAAGTCGACGGTTTGTCCGCCATTGGCACCGCTCACCGCAATGGTCGTATGTTCGGCCCCGGCGGGCGGCGATTTCATCTGCCATTTGCCCAAAACGCCCAACCACCAGACAAAGTCCTTGCCCCGATACCGGCGTGGCGGGCGATCATGCGCGCCGACCGACAAATAGACATCGCGTCCACTTTTGCGTAATTCTTCGGCGATCTGGCTGCCCGATGAACCAGCGCCAACAACAAGTACGGCACCAGCGGGAATATCATCGGGTTTTTGATAGGCAGTCGAATGGATTTGGTGCAGTCCCTTTTGCGCAGGCACCACAGGAGGGATTGCAGGATTTTGGAACGGACCAGTTGCCGCGACGATGTTGCGCGCACGGATCGCCCCATCCGAGGTCTGAACATCAAAGCCTTGTCCGTCCAGCGACTTTGACGCCTTAATCACCTCGACACCACAGCGGATCGGTACGCGCTTTTCTTCAACAAATTCCTCAAAATAGGACACAACGCTGTCTTTGGTTGGAAAATCATCTGGCCCACAATCCGCGAATTCCTTGCTTGGAAAGCGGTCATGCCAAGCGGGCCCATTTGCCACTAGAGATGCCCAGCGCTCAACACGCCAACGCTCTGCAATGCGGCTGCGTTCAAGCACCAAATGGGGTATGTTATTGGCGCTTAAATGCTCGCTCATTGCAAGCCCAGCCTGCCCACCACCCACGACAAGTGTATCAATGTATTCGGTGGTCATAAGGCTTCCGTTTTGCAATGGCATTTGTCCAACAAAAGATAGCGGCGGCGCGGACCACCGGAAACCACGGAAAAGCTAATCAACGCTTGGCGTAACGCTAAGCGTCGACAATTTGCATTGACGATTTGCTACTTTTCAATGATTTCATTGGCGATAGAGCGGGATACAATAGTTCGCCCACCAGGTGTCTGCACATGTTTAGCTTGTCATCAAAGCTGCACCCGCAGCGAACGTCCGGTTTCCGCTCCTACTCCATAAAAAGGCATGAATTATCTAAGAAGCCAGCATTGGTCTTGATTAGTCGAATTCTGAGCTTCACAGCCCTTTGGGATACCTATTTGTTCTCAAGAAAATTACGCCAAATTTGCAATAGTAACACTTAATTATTGCCTACCAATGTCGGTCTCTGATGCTACACAGCATCAAGATGTACTTTGAGCGCTGACGAATTGCCATTTTTGCCATTCCTGACTTAATTTGGTTCCTTACTGTGTGAATGCTAGATTTACGCATCTGCGAAATTTTTCGCGGACTATGGAAATCTGCCAAAAGCTCGCTGACTTCAGCTTCTGCGCCCGTAAACCCATGTAAATCAACAAGAAGGGAAAATAGGGATTTCTGCTTGGTGGCACGTGTAATGACAAGCAGGAGACACGGCTCATCAATGCTCACCAACAGATTGAGCCGATCGTTCTCTAGCCTATCGGGTTGATAAGCTGCCAATCGCACAAAGAACTTGATCCCGTGAGCACTCTCCACACAGAACTCTGTCCCGAAGAATACAAGATTGGATCGTAAATTAGACAGAGCTTGATAAAGCTTTAGCTCCGCACATTGATCAAAAAGGCCAAGCCGACTATCGGAATTGAACTTAAGTAACCCTGACGTGCTGAAAAGGTGATCAGAAGTTGGTGAAACATAGATGATCTGCCCTTTGCTATTTAGGATCACGGTGTCACCATTCCCCCTATCTTTCGCAGATTTGTCAGTGCTTTCTAACAGCCTATTTGCGAGGACATTTCTGCTTATATCGAAAGCTAGTCGCAAGCTGGGCGCTAAAAGCTTGACCGTCCGTAGAAACATCATCTCTTTTTGTCTGCCATCTTTAGTTCTGATGTTCCCACCTAGTGCGAAGAACCGCGATCGTTCTTTGAAGAGAATGGTCCCACCACCATAACGAATATCTTCTTGGGGCCGCACCCAGTCGTTGTAAAACTCAGTATTTCTCAATCGCTCGGACGAGCACATTTCCTCACTAGCAATCACCTGCCCTACGGCGCCTTTCGCAAATCCGTACGCCCACTCGTTAATTGCGTGGTAGTGATCATGATATGATTTTACATAATCATCCTCGTAGCCCGAAGAGATTAGAGGATGGCGCGCATCGCATTCCACATCATATCCAAATATGTGCGTCCTAACGCCACCGGAAATACTAGATAGTTCATCCAAAAAGTCGACCCAGAGTGCAGGCTCAATCGATGCAGATAGCATCCTAGCATTTAGGCGTGCAAATGTTTCGACTTCCATATCTGAGTTCCAAAAATAATCACTTGTCCTCAACCTTAGTCCAGCTGGATCATGACATAGATCCACTTGTTCTCAAAATTGGGCTCAGCCTCTGCAGCCTAGAATGTACGGCTACAGGTCAACACTTTCGTCTTTTAGAGACTACTGTTGGAGTGAAAACAATGCGGAACAATTCCCTGCCCAGCCTTCTACTTTTACTATGTGCAGCCAGCTTTCCCCCCAATAACTTAGGTGCTGAGGAAACCCGATTTGGCGGTGTCTCAAGTGAGTTATATACCAATGTTTTCACGCACCTGCTTTGCAATGAAAGAGCAGCAAAATACCCTCTTAGAAAAGCAGAAGCGATGTACTGCGTAGACAACTTTGAAGTGTTGAAGGTAGCTCTGCACCCTGACTACACCTTAGAAGCATTTAAGCAGCTGTCATCGGCACAAAGTGCTCAGGTCAGTGTGGAAGGGTACAAGTTTTACAGGATGTGGATAGATGAGAACACAGATCACTTCTCAATACTTAAGACATGTGCAGTTAGCCTTACTCAAGCTGTTGGACGCAACAGTCGAAACTGAATGTTCTAATCCGAGGCTATATTCACGCGCGGACTAAGCTTCGAAGTAAAGTAAACCAGATGGCTTAGAACGCTCCTAGAAATTCAGCGTCATCAAAAGCGTTCCAAACTTGCGTCTGCACTTCTCAGAGCTGTTGCTTGGTCAGACCGTGATCGTAAACCTTGGACGTATCTTTGACGCCTTCCCATCCACCAAGCTCGTGTATCCGATCTTCAGGTATGCCTGCGCGTCTCGCAACAGTTCTCCACGGGTGTCGGAACGAGCGCATACCAGCTGCCCATCAGTCTCTTCACCTAAGGTATCGCGACAGTAACGAGTAAACCACTGCGAGGCTGAGTTAACCTTTCCTGTGGCAGGCTTTAAAGGCACTCAGGAAAGAGTCTGTGCTGTTTGGCGGGGGCTCCCAACTGCAGACCTCGCACCTGCTTTACACGTGCTCTCAGTAACTCCTGTGCGCCTTCAACAACAGGTAAGCTAGGGGTTGAGCCTTGCTCTATAGCATTAGCGACAGGGGAGCATTATTCAATGGTGGGACCATATTTAAACCATCGATAAAAAAGCTCTTAATACAGCCCACCCCTCGTTAAAGGGGCGAGCTCCTTGTTCGGTTACCAACCGCCGCTTGCTGAGCCGATGCCAAAGCATCAGCCTCAAGCTGTCTGATCTGACCGATACGAATGTCACGGATGCGTAGAGCTTTTGCGTGTTTTGTTGTGTTCAACCCAAGCTTAATCTCTCGCTCGAAGCGTTTCTTTGTCCATGGGTTGATAGTTCCCACCAAGAATTCAGGTGTCACCATGCGCAGTGAGTAGCCTTTGCCGCGAGGTCTCGACAGGTTCTGCATGTCATGCACCCGCGTTCCTGTGGTATTTTGTAGGGTCTTCCTGTGGTCCATCATGTATCACACAAGAGGTTGTACCGCATGGCGGTTTCACTTTAAAACCAATGACTTCAAGGTGGCTGGCGGAGGAGGTGGGATTCGAACCCACGGTAGACTTTCACCTACGTCGGTTTTCAAGACCGGTGCATTCAACCACTCTGCCACTCCTCCGACAAGGTGACGCTTAACTTCGTTTGAACGATTCTGAAAGTGCCGATTTCACGCGGGAAGGTGCTCATGCAACATTCAAGACATCGCCACCCTTTTCTCGAGCGAAGGTTGTGTTTAGACTGCCCACAAATTCAGGGATTACCCTCAACGAGCAGTCCAGATCAAAAGATCCGGTTTAGAAATATTAGGGGCGCGATATGTCGATAAAGACCACCTTTAAAGTGGCCGTCGCACTGGGAAGTGCTTTTTTTGTTGCCGCATGCGACGACACCAACCTTCCGAGTTTCATGAAAAATTCCAAAGATGGTACGAAAACTGCAGCCAAAGCATCATCCGCGAGCACGACAGAACGCGATGTGGAAGCGCCAGAGGTTTTTCAAGTGACTGAAAAAGGTCTTTGGGATGGACGCCCTAGCCTTGGGGGAGTTTGGGTTGCACACCCGACTGTCGAAGATCCCGAGCGTGTGATGATCCGCAACACCGCTAACAACAAGTTTGTGGTTGGTGCCATATTCCGCCGTGAACGTGATGTTCCCGGCCCTCGACTGCAAGTCTCATCTGACGCTGCGGCCGAACTTGGGTTGTTAGCAGGTGCCCCAGCTGAGTTGAGCGTAACCGCATTGCGTAAAGAAAAAGTGGTTGAAGCGCCTGAAGTCGCGGAAGAGCCGATTTTGGAGAACCCCGAAGCTATCGAACAGACCTCTTTGGATGACCCGATAGCAGCCGCAGAGGCCGCGTTGGATCGCACCGAAAGCGCCGCACCCAAACCTGTTGCCAAGCCGACTGCACTTCCCGCAGTAGCTAAACCCGCGAAAGCAGCGACAAAAAGCGCGTTGTCAAAACCCTATATTCAGATCGGCATCTTCTCGGTCGAACAGAACGCCAAAAACACGGCCCAGTCTCTGCGCGGAGTTGGCGTTATCCCAACCATCAAGCCCGGAAAATCCAACGGGAAAGATTTCTGGCGTGTACTGGCTGGACCTGCCGCGGACAAATCCGAACGGGCGACCATCTTGAAAAAGATCAAGGGTCTCGGATTTGCTGATGCCTACTTCGTATCCAACTGACACCGGAACACTCAAAACTGGGCAATTGCCCACCCAGACCACCCATAGGACATATAACTGACCATGTTTCGCCACCTGATCTTGTACATATCAGCCATTGTAGCCTTGGTTCTTCTTGCCGCAGCACCAGCGCGTGCGTTCGACACACGGGCAAGCTCTGCCTACGTTTTGGACGTGACCACCGGAACGGTTTTGCTTGAGAAGAACGCGGATACTGCTTTGCCCCCGGCATCAATGTCCAAATTGATGACCGTAAACATGCTGTTCGAAGCATTGGCAGATGGTCGCGTCACCTTGTCTACGCCATTTGGCGTATCGGATCGTGCGGCGAATATGGGTGGCTCAACCATGTTCCTGACACGCGGAGACCGTCCAACGGTCGAAGATCTGCTACAAGGCATCATCGTGCAATCCGGAAACGATGCTTGCGTTGCAGTGGCCGAAGGCCTTGCAGGCACTGAAGACGCTTTTGCCCGGATGATGACCGATCGTGCGCGTGACATGGGTCTTGAGAACTCAAGCTTTGGCAATTCATCAGGTTGGCCGCATCCACTCCAGCGCATGTCGATGAAAGATCTGGCCCTGTTGTCGCGCCACCTGATTGTCGATTTTCCGGATTACTACCGGTACTTCTCGCAAACTGAATACCACTATAAAGATCGTGCACCGGATAACCGGTTTAACCGCAACCCTTTGCTTAGCTTGGGGATCGGCGCAGACGGTTTGAAAACCGGTCACACGCAAGAAGCTGGTTATGGTCTGGTTGGGTTGGCCAAACAGGGTGATCGCCGCATCGTATTCGTGATCTCGGGAATGACGTCTGAAAAGGAACGTGCGGAAGAAGCCGAAGCGATCGTAAACTGGGCGTTCCGACAGTTCACCATGAAGACCACCCTCAAGGCGGGCGAGCGTATCGCAGAAGCGCCGGTTTGGCTTGGGTCCAGTGATCTGGTCGGCCTTGTTGCTGCCGAAGATGTAAACCTATTGATCCCCGCCGGACAGCGCGACGGCATGGTCGCAACCATCAACTGGACAGGCCCCATTCCCGCTCCGATCGCCCAAGGGCAGGAGCTGGCACAGATGGTCATCAGCCGCGACGGGTTAAGCGATACGGTTATTCCGCTTTATGCCGAACAGGGTGTTGGGAACGCAGGGTACACAAAGCGCCTGACGGCTGCGGCTGGCAAGGTGATGACTTTGGTCATGGGGGGCGACACGCCGCCGCCAGCGGTTGTTCCTGGTGCAACCCCTACTGCAACAAACTGACCACGGTATGAGCGGATTGTTTTTCAGCTTCGAGGGCATTGACGGCTCGGGCAAGTCGACGCAGGCACGCCTTCTGGCAAGCGCGTTAGAGGATGCGGGGCACGATATTGTGTTAACCCGCGAACCCGGCGGTTCGGATGGGGCCGAAGAAATCCGTGCACTTGTGTTGGAAGGCGATCCCGATCGCTGGTCCGCAGAGACCGAGCTGTTGCTGTTCACCGCGGCACGCAGGGATCATCTGGAACGGCTTATCGACCCCGCGCTGGCTAAGGGGAAGATCGTGATAACCGATCGCTTTGCCGACAGCTCTCGCATGTATCAGGGCACACGTTCCGGCGACAAGCGCGCGCAGGTTGATGCGCTTCATGATCTAATGATTGGGCGCGAACCGGATGTGACCTTCTTGATCGACATGGATCCGGATCTTGGCCATGCCCGCGCCAAAGGGCGCGGTGGGACCGAGGAACGGTTCGAGGATTTCGGCGCTGAACTTCAACATAAAATGCGCGCCGGTTTTCTGGAGCTTGCGAAGGACCACCCGGATCGTTTCCGCGTGATCGACGGGACCCGCAACATTGATATCGTCGCTGCAGATGTGCTGGCCACGGCCTTGGCTGAGATCGAGGCGCGCCGATGAGCACCGATCCCGAGGACATTCCACAACCCGATCAAGTCGAAGGCGCACCGCATCCCCGCGAAGCCACGCGACTGATAGGTCAAGATGCGGCAGAGCAAGCCTTTCTGACTGCCTACAACTCGGATCGTATGCATCATGGCTGGCTGATTTCCGGCCCTCGTGGTGTGGGGAAAGCCACACTCGCGTGGCGGATTGCCCGTTTCTTGCTGGCCACGCCCCCCGATGATGGTGGCATGTTCGCGGCCCCTGCCCCCGACACGCTCGACATCTCAGCTGACCATCCTGTGTCACATCGCATTGCCGCGTTATCTGAACCCGGATTGTTTTTGCTACGACGTCCTTGGGACGAGAAAGCAAAGCGCCTGAAGGGTGAAATCACCGTGGACGAGGTGCGCAAACTCAAAAACTTCTTTGCACTGTCTGCTGCCGGTGGCGGACGACGTGTGGTGATCGTGGATGTAGCGGACGAGATGAATTCGAACGCCGCCAACGCGCTTTTGAAACTTCTGGAAGAACCCCCAGAAGGGGCTGTTCTTATGTTGATCAGCCACCAGCCATCTCGTTTGTTGCCAACGATCAGGTCGCGCTGTCGCGAGCTGCGTCTTGGACCGCTCGCCCCCGAAGCGTTGGCCGAAGTCATGCAAGGGCTGGATGAACAGCCTACCCCAGAAGATACAATTCGTCTGAACGAACTGGCCGCCGGATCGGCTGGCGATGCGCTGCGCCTAACCCATTTGAATGGGCTGGGTGTCTATGCGGATTTGGTTCAGATCTTCTCGCACCGTGATTTCGACAGACCACGGGCTTTGAAACTGGCCGAAAGTGCTGTGGGCAAAGCCAATGCGGAACGGTTTGAACTGATCCTAAGGCTGTTTGATTTGTTCCTTGCAAGGCTTGCCCGGTCCGGCACGGGGTTCCAGCCTGCGGCCGAAGCTGCCCCCGGTGAAGCCGCTTGTTTGGCACGCCTGTCGCCCACCCCCAACGCGGCGCGCGCATGGGCCAGTTTGCAACAAGAATTGTCCGCCCGCGCCGGTCATGGTCGGGCGGTGAACCTTGACCCTGCGGCGCTCATCCTTGATATGGTTTTCAGGATAAATGATACGGCGGCGAAACAAGCCGCCTGAGGCAAGGACGCCCCCAATGAGCACGCCCCGCATTACCGACAGCCACTGCCATCTGGACTTTCCGGATTTCGAAGGCCGTCTGGATGAAGTGATTTCCAATGCTGCTGATGCTGGCGTGGCCCGCATGGTGACGATTTGCACCAAGATGGCCAATCTTCCGCAGGTTCAGGCGATTGCAGACGCGCACGCCCCCGTTTTCTTCGCAGCCGCCACGCACCCGATGAGCGTCGCGTCCGAACCCATGGTCTCGGTCGATCAGCTCGTAGCACTAGCAGAGCATCCCAAATTCGTTGGAATTGGTGAAACCGGGCTGGACTATCACTACACCGCCGAAAGCCGTGACGTGCAGATCGAAAGCCTGCTGATCCATATCGAAGCTGCACGCCAAACCGGTCTGCCCCTGATCATCCATTCGCGTGACGCGGATGACGACATGGCACGCATTCTGACAGACGAGCACAGCAAGGGCGCGTTCAGCTGCGTCATGCATTGTTTCAGTTCTGGTCCGGAGTTGGCCAAGGCAGCGCTGGATTTGGGGTTCTACCTGTCCATGTCCGGCATTGCGGCTTTCCCGCGCAGCCAAGAGGTTCGCGATATTTTCGCCGCGGCGCCTGTGGATCGCATTCTTGTAGAAACTGACGCGCCGTATCTTGCCCCGCCGCCCTATCGCGGCAAGCGCAATGAACCCGGCTATACCGTGCACACCGCCAAAGTTGGGGCTGAGCTGTTTGGCCTTTCCTATGAAGACTTCGCGGCCCAGACCGAAGCGAATTTCGAACGGCTGTTCATCAAAGCCGCCGCGCACAGGGGTTCTGCATGACAGAGCTAGCGCCCGGCACCCACTTCACCATCCTTGGATGTGGCTCGTCCGGAGGCGTTCCGCGTTTGGGTGGCAACTGGGGGGATTGTGACCCGGACAACCCCAAAAACCGCCGCACGCGCTGTTCGGCATTGGTCACCCGTGTGGCCGAAGATGGTGGCGTCACCCGTGTGCTGATTGATACATCGCCTGACATGCGCAGCCAGCTTCTGGCAGCCGACGTCGGCACCTTGGACGCCGTGATTTACACCCACAGCCATGCCGATCATATGCATGGCATCGATGACTTGCGCATGATCGTTTATAATATGCGCAAACGCGTGCCGGTTTGGGCCGACAGCCCAACACAAAGCGCGCTGATGTCGCGGTTTGGATATGCGTTTATTCAGCCTGAAGGCTCAAACTATCCACCGATCCTCGATTTGTATTCCATTGATGGAGACGTTGTCATCGAAGGCGAAGGTGGCGCAATCCGCCTAACCCCGTTCGAGGTACGCCATGGCGGCATGGACGCATTGGGTTTCCGCATCGGGGATCTGGCCTATTTACCCGATGTCAGCGAAATCCCCGAGGATGTGACCCATGTTCTGCAAGGCCTTGAGATCTTTGTGATCGACGCTTTGCGGCGCACGCCGCATCCGACCCATTTCAGCCTTGATGATGCATTGCACTGGGTCCAGCGCACCGGCGCTAAGCGCGGGGTTCTGACCAACATGCACATCGATCTTGATCATGCCACGGTCGAGGCTGAGACCCCGGACAATGTGGTTGCCGCCTATGACGGAATGGTGCTGGCCATTCGTCACCCATGAACGCACTGATCGACATCATCCTGCCGGTTTTTCTGGTGGTTGGGTTCGGTTTTGTCGTTCGCTGGCGCGGTGCGCTTAATGACAGCGCAATCGACGGGTTGATGAAGTTCTCGCAAACCGTCGCCATTCCCTGTCTTTTGTTCCTCGCCATCGCACGGCTGGATCTTGGGGCCGAGTTCAACTTCCCCCTTTTGATCAGCTTCTATACGGGCGCGTTCATGGGGTTCCTTGTGGGCCTAGTGGGCGCAAGGTTCCTGTTCCAACGCCCTTGGACCGATGCGGTTGCCATTGGCTTTGTTTCGCTTTTCTCAAACTCAGTGCTGTTGGGCCTGCCCATCACTGAACGCGCCTTTGGCCCCGATGCATTGGCCGGAAACTATGCGATCATCGCGATGCATGCGCCGTTCTGCTATGCCGTTGGCATCACGGCAATGGAGATTGCGCGCGCTCAGGGTGCAGGTGCGCTTCAGACATTGCGCCAAATCGGCCGCTCTATGTCGCGAAATGTGTTAGTCTTGGCCATCGCTGCGGGTTTTGTTGTGAACTTGACCGGCCTGCCCCTTCCCGGCGTTCTTGTTGAAGCCTTGTCCTTGGTGGCACGTGCAGCCCTTCCCACCGCTCTGTTTGCTTTAGGAGGCGTGCTGTACCTTTACCGCCCCGAGGGCGACATGAAGGTCGTTGCGTTTCTTTGTGCGGTCTCGTTGGTCTTACATCCGGCCATCACATGGACATTGGGCAGCGCGCAGGGACTTGATACGGCACCATTCAGGTCTGCAGTCCTGACCGCGGCCAGCGCCCCGGGCATCAACGCATATGTCTTTGCCAGCTTCTATGGCGTTGGCAAACGCATCGCGGCAACCACTGTTTTGGTTGGCACCACCCTGTCTATCATCACGGCTTGGGGTTGGCTAACATTGTTGGGAACCGCGGGCTAACCGCCCGAACTGTTACGTCTTCCGTCATCACAAATTATTTTCGTAACATATCTATTGAGGCGAATCGTCTTTCGGACTATATTCGACCAAACGGTCAGCAATACTTCGAGCCGCCTAAGCTTCTTGGTCCGCGCTCGGTCTGCCCTGGGAGGGATACATGGAAGCTTTGATCTGCGATGCAGTGCGCACACCAATCGGTCGTTACGGCGGTGCTTTGTCCAGCGTGCGAGCAGACGATTTGGCAGCCCTGCCAATCGCCGCTTTGAAAGAGCGGAACCCAAATGTGGATTGGGCGTCAGTTGACGACGTGCTCTATGGCTCGGCCAACCAAGCGGGCGAAGACAACCGCAATGTCGCGCGTATGGCTGCCCTTCTGGCCGGTCTGCCCGTCGAAGTTCCCGGCACCACAATCAACCGCCTTTGCGCCTCGGGCATGGATGCGGTCGGCATGGCCGCACGCGGGATCAAAGCGGGTGACTATGACCTTTGCATCGCAGGTGGCGTCGAAAGCATGAGCCGCGCACCCTTCGTGATGCCCAAGGCAACAAACGCTTTTACCCGCGCCAATGCGGTTTACGACACCACAATCGGCTGGCGCTTCGTGAATCCGAAGATGGACAAGCTGCACGGCACGCATTCGATGCCACAGACAGCTGACAATGTGGCTGAAGATTACGCTGTAAGCCGCGAAGATCAGGACATTTTTGCCGCCAGAAGCCAAGCCCGATGGGCCGCCGCGCACGAGGCTGGCATGTTCGCAGACGAGATCATTCCCGTTACCATTCCGCAGCGCAAAGGCGATGCGATTGTGGTCGACACAGACGAACACCCCCGCCCCGGCACCTCGGCTGAAAAGCTGTCGGGCCTGCGTGGCGTGAACGGTCCTGACCTGACTGTCACGGCGGGCAACGCGTCCGGCGTGAACGACGGGGCCGCTGCGATGCTGATCGCTTCTGAAGCCGCAGCCGCAGCCAACAAACTGACCCCGATGGCCCGCGTGGTATCCATGCAAGCCGCTGGGGTTGCACCGCGCGTGATGGGCATCGGCCCCGTCCCTGCCAGCCGTAAAGCCCTGGCGAAAGCCGGGCTGAGCATAGACCAAATCGACGTCATCGAGCTGAACGAGGCTTTTGCAAGCCAAGGTCTTGCCACCCTGCGCGAGCTGGGCGTGGCCGATGATGACCCCCGCGTAAACCCCAATGGCGGTGCGATTGCACTGGGCCACCCGCTTGGCATGTCAGGCGCGCGGCTTGTTCTAACCGCCGCCTATCAACTGAAACGCACCGGTGGGCGCTATGCGCTGTGCACCATGTGTGTGGGTGTTGGACAGGGCGTTGCCCTTATTCTGGAAAGTGATCTGACGATGTATGCACAGATGATCACAGCCGAGGCCTCGGACGAGGATTCCAAGCTGCTTAAAGAGTTTCAGGCGCGGATTGATCGCGATGAAAAGATCGAGCCGAAAGACTGGATGCCGATGGCGTATCGCAAGACGCTGATCCGCCAAATGGGCCAGCACGCACATTCGGAAGTCGTGGGTCAGTTGCCCGAAGGCAACTGGATCACCCGCGCGCCTACTCTGGAGCGCAAAGCGATCCTGCTGGCGAAAGTTCAGGACGAGGCCGGACACGGGCTCTACCTTTATTCAGCCGCTGAAACGCTGGGCGTGAGCCGTGATGAGCTGGTCGAGCTTCTGCATGAAGGTAAGATGAAATATTCGTCGATCTTCAACTACCCCACACTGAACTGGGCCGATATCGGCGCGGTCGGTTGGCTGGTGGATGGTGCGGCCATTGTGAACCAAGTGGCGCTGCAACGGACATCCTACGGGCCATATAGCCGCGCCATGATCCGCATCTGTAAGGAAGAAAGCTTCCACGCTCGTCAGGGTTATCACGCGATCATGAAGATGGCTTTTGGTACGCCAGCGCAGAAAGCAATGGCGCAGGACGCCGTGAACCGTCTGTGGTTCCCCTCGATCATGATGTTTGGCCCGTCGGACAGCGAAAGCGTGCATTCGGAACAATCGATGACGTGGAAGATTAAGGTGCGCTCAAACGATGACCTGCGTCAGCAGTTCGTCGACCAGACCATCCCACAAATTGAATACCTTGGCTTGGACCTGCCGGATCCCGGCATCAAGTGGAACGAAGAACGGGGTCACTATGACTTCTCTGATCCCGATTGGACCGAGTTCTTCAACGTTATCAAAGGCAAAGGCCCTTGCAACGTGGACCGTTTGAAAGATCGGACCAATGCTTGGGAAGACGGCGCATGGGTGCGCGACGGTCTGCTGGCCCATGGCCGCAAGAAATCAGCTGCACGCACAGCCGCCGAGTAAGGAGAGATCACATGTCGAAAGAATGGCCCCTTTGGGAAGTATTTATCCGTGGTCAGCATGGCCTCAGCCACCGTCACGTGGGCAGCCTGCACGCCCCGGACGCAGAAATGGCAATCAAGAACGCCCGTGACGTCTACACCCGTCGCAACGAAGGCGTGTCGATCTGGGTTGTTGAAGCGATGCATATCGCCGCCTCAAGCCCGGAAGAAAAAGGTCCGCTCTACGAGCCCTCGAATTCGAAGGTTTATCGTCACCCGACCTTCTTCGACATCCCCGAAGAAGTGGGGCACATGTAATGGCTGACAACGCACTCTTTCAATTCCTGCTAAGGATGGGCGACAACAGCCTGATCCTTGGCCATCGCGTCAGCGAATGGTGTGGCCATTCGCCGGTGCTGGAAGAAGATATCGCGCTGGCCAACACGGCGCTGGACCTTATCGGTCAGACGCAATTTTGGCTGGGTCTTGCCGGTGAAGTCGAAGGCAAAGGCCGCACCGCTGACGATCTGGCTTTCCTGCGCGACACATGGGATTTCCGCAACGTGCTTCTGTGCGAATTGCCCAACGGCGATTTCGGCCAGACCTTGATGCGCCAGTTCCTGTTCGACGCCTGGTCGTCGGTCATGCTGGGCCGGTTGATGACCTCGTCCGATGAACGAGTGGCTGCGATCGCGGCGAAAGCCTCCAAGGAAGTGACCTATCACGTGGAACGCTCAGGCGACACGGTGGTTGGCCTTGGCGACGGGACCGAAGAAAGCCATGCTCGCATGCAAGCCGCGCTTGATTACCTCTGGCCCTATGTGGGCGAAATGTTTGACGGCGACGACGTGGATGCGGCCATGGTCAAAGCGGGCATTGCCCCCGATCCCGCCAGCTTGCGCGCAGAATATGACGCGCTTGTTGGCAAGGTTTTGGGCCAAGCAACGCTGACCGTTCCGACCGACACGTTCCATCACAAGGGCGGGCGCACCGGCTATATGCATACCGAGCATTTGGGCCATCTTCTGTGCACGATGCAGTGGCTGCAGCGCGCTTATCCAGGCGCGACCTGGTAAGATGGGTCAGCCGTCAGTAGATACGATTTGGGCGTGGCTGGACAAGGTGCCCGACCCCGAATACTCCCGTGATTTCGTTGGTCGATCTGGGCATCATCCGGGATGTTCGGTGGGAAGACGATGTGCTGAACGTCGCCGTCACCCCGACCTATTCTGGGTGCCCGGCCACCTCGATCATCAATATCGATATTGAAACCGCGTTGCGCGACCGCGGGATCAAGAAACTGACGCTTACCCAACAACTGTCCCCCCCGTGGACCACCGACTGGCTGTCGGAAAAGGGTAAAGCAGAGCTGGAGAAATTCGGCATTGCCCCCCCTTCCCCGAAAGGCGAACCCGAACGCTGCCCAAATTGTGGTGGCCATGATCTGGAACGCACCAGCCAATTCGGATCCACCCCTTGCAAGGCGCTGTGGCGATGCCGCGACTGCCTTGAACCCTTCGATTATTTCAAGTGCATCTAACTGCATTGAGGAGACCCAACATGGCGCGCTTCCACAGCCTTACCGTGACCGACATCCAAAAAACCATCCGCGACGCGGTGGTGGTGACGCTCACCCCTGACGACCCGGACGCCTTTGACTTCACCCAAGGCCAATACATCACTTTCCGTCGTGATTTCGACGGGCAGGAACTGCGCCGCTCATACTCGATCTGTTCGGGTCTGGACGACGGCAAACTTCAGGTCGGCATCAAACGGGTGGAAGGCGGAACCTTTTCCACTTGGGCCAATGAAGAGCTGTCCGAGGGCATCACCATCGAAGCCATGCCGCCTATGGGCAGCTTCCACATGCCGCTGGATGCGACCACCAACCGCCACTATCTGGGCTTTGCTGGCGGATCTGGCATCACGCCGGTTCTGTCGATCATCAAGACCACGCTGGCGCGTGAACCGGAATCCGAATTCACGCTGGTCTACGCCAACAAGGCCGTGACCACGATCATGTTCCGCGAGGAGCTGGAAGACCTCAAGAACCTCTATATGGGCCGCTTTAACGTGATCCATATTCTGGAGAGCGACGCACAGGAAATCGATCTGTTCACCGGGCTGGTGGATGCGGAAAAATGTGCGCAGCTGTTCAAAACTTGGATCGACATCAAGTCCGTCGACACCGCTTTCATCTGTGGGCCAGAGCCAATGATGCTGGGCATCGCCAAGGCGCTGCGCGATCACGGGCTGGACGACGCACAGATTAAATTCGAGCTTTTTGCATCAAGCCAACCCGGTCGGGCCGCCAAGAAAGCCACCAGCAAATCTGCCGTCACAGGCGAAGGCATCGAGGCTGTGATTTCGATGGACGGCGCTAGCCGCACCATCACCATGGACGGCGAAACCTCGATCTTGGACGCAGCTTTGGCCAATGACATGGACGCGCCCTTTGCGTGTAAAGCGGGCGTCTGTTCGACCTGCCGCTGCAGGGTTCTGGAAGGTGACGTGGACATGATCACCAACCACGCACTGGAAGATTACGAGGTCGAGAAAGGCTATGTCCTTTCGTGCCAGTCTTATGCCCGCTCGGGCAAAGTTGTCGTCGATTTTGATCAATAAGGAGACCACCATGACCGAGATGAGCATCACCGATTATCTGGCTCAGGGCGGCGTCCTGACCAATCCCGAGAATGTCCCCGCGCGTTACCGCGCCGAGCTTATGCGCCTGATGGCCACATTCGTGGACAGCGCACTGGCAGGCGCTGCTGGCTTTGCCGACATCATCAACGAAGGGCCGGGCATCAAAGAACGCATCGCGGCCGCCAAGATCGTTCTGGAAAAGACCGACAATGCTGACAAAGTGCTGTCGATCATGGGTGACTTTGGCGCAAATACAGCACGCTATGCCAACCACCATCCGTGGACGGACCGTTTGGCGCGTGACGCTGACATCGGCACCTCGCGCACTGACACGGATATGCGCCTGTCGGTGTTCAATTACCCGATGCAAGGCTGGTCCGATGCGGTGGTCATGAACCTTTTGATGGGTCTGGCCGTTGGTGTGCAAATGAGCGAATTCAAACGCGTGTCTTACGCTCCTTTAGCTGAAGCATTTCGCGATGTCGGACCTGTTGAAGCCCGTCACACAGAGCTTGCCGCCGAGGGTATTGAGCATCTGATCGAGACCGGCACCAGCAAAGCCGACCTGCAAGCCAGCGTCACCTATTGGTGGCCGCGTGTGGCCGCGAGCTTCGGCAAAGATGTGTCGACCCGTGCAAGCCAGCTGCAAGCCTTTGGGCTGCGCCACTCCACCAACGCGGAACTGCGCGAAGAATGGGAAGCCGCTGTTGCCACCCAACTGAAAAAACTGGGCCTGAGCGCACCGTAAGCGCCGTCCGAAATTATTGCGAACAGAGGACAGAGTATGACCCTGATGAAAGTCTCCAGCTTCGCGGCTGGCCAATGGATTGCACCGGGCGCAAAGGCCCGCCCCATCGCGTCCGCCATCACCGGCGCACAGATTGCCGAAGCAGGTGGTGCCGATCTGGATATGCAGGCGATGATCGACCATGCGCGCAACGTGGGTGGCCCTGCCCTGCGCGAGATGGGTTTTCACGACCGCGCCAAGATGCTGAAAGCACTGGCGATGGATCTGGGGAAGCACAAGCAAGAGCTTTATGACCTCAGCTTCGACACCGGCGCCACGCAATCCGATCACATGATCGACATTGATGGCGGTGTCGGCACGGTGTTTGTCTTTGCCTCCAAGGGCCGGCGTGAGATGCCGGATGGGCAAATCTATATCGACGGCGAGATTGAACAACTTTCGCGCAATGGCACTTTCCTTGGCATGCATATCGCGACGCCGATGCAGGGCGTGGCTGTGCATATCAACGCGTTTAACTTCCCGGTTTGGGGGATGTTGGAAAAGCTCGCCCCGACCCTTCTGGCAGGCGTGCCCGCCATCGTGAAACCGGCCACAGCGACCTCTTACGTGACCGAGGCTGCCGTACGTATCATGTTGGACAGTGGCATCCTGCCTGAGGGCGCGTTGCAGCTGATTTCAGGCGGCACAGGCGACCTTCTGGACCGTCTTGGCCCGCAAGATATCGTCAGCTTCACAGGGTCCGCGCAGACAGCGTCGATGCTGCGATCAAACCCGAACATCCTGAAAAACTCGGTGCGGTTCGTGGCCGAGCAGGACAGTTTGAACGCATCGATCCTTGGTCCGGACGTTACACCGGACGCCCCGGAATTTGACCTCTTTATCAAAGAGGTGCACCGCGAGATGACCACAAAAGCCGGTCAGAAATGTACCGCCATCCGTCGCATCATTGCGCCCGAAGCACAGGTCGCAAACGTGATCGAGGCGCTGTCCGCCCGACTAGACAAAACCGTGATCGGTGATCCGCGCACCGAGGGCGTGCGCATGGGCGCGCTGGTGTCCGCTGGTCAAAAAGCCGACGTGCTGGAAAAAGCCGCGCTGATCGGGTCGGAAAGCAAAATGGTCTATGGCGACCCTGACGCCCGTGATTTCGCAGGCGACGTGGATGCAGGCGCGTTCGTGAAGCCCATGCTGTTCCACTGCGAAACCCCCGACACGGCCACAATCGTGCACGAGACCGAGGCTTTCGGCCCCGTCTCAACCATCATGGGATACCGCGACATTGCCCACGCCATTGAGCTGGCAAACAAAGGCGAAGGCTCGCTGGTGGCTTCGGTCATCACCGGGTCAGGCGACGTGGCACGCGAAGTTGCGATGGGTGCCGGCGCCTTCCACGGGCGGCTTTACTTCAACAACGCCACCTCGATGAAGGAAAGCACCGGCCACGGTTCGCCCCTGCCGCACATGGTGCATGGCGGCCCCGGTCGCGCTGGTGGTGGCGAAGAAATGGGTGGCGTGCGCGGCGTACTGCACTACATGCAACGCACCGCCATTCAGGGCAGCCCCGACATCCTGACGTCAGTCAGTGGTCGCTGGGTGCCCGGCGCAACCGAGATCAAAGGCCCCGCCCACCCGTTCACCCGCAAATATGGCGAGCTGTCGATTGGTGAAACACTGCACACCAAATCGCGCGAAGTCACTCTGGATGACATCGAGAAATTCGCCAATTTCACCGGTGACACATTCTATGCCCATATGGACAGCGAAGCGGCAAAACGGAACCCGTTCTTCCCGGACCGCGTGGCGCACGGCTATCTGCTTTTAAGCTTTGCCGCTGGCCTGTTTGTCGAGCCCAACGAAGGCCCAGTTCTGGCCAACACAGGCCTTGATAACCTGCGCTTCATGAAACCGGTGGAAGCCGGCGACAGCATGAAAGTGCGCCTGACTGTAAAGGCCAAAACGCGCCGGACGGACGAATATGGCGAAGTGCGTTGGCATGTCACCCTGACCAATCAGGATGATGAACTGGTTGCAGAATACGAACTTCTGACGATGAACGCTTATTGAGGACATGATGACCACAACCGACCCGCTTGCACACACTCTGGCGCATTTGCGCGACAGCAGTGATTTGCGTGTGTGGTCGGTGATCATCACCTTGATGGGGGATTTGACCGTTATGGGGACGCCGGATGCTGATGCTTCCGGCGTTTCTGGTCAAGCCTTGGGGCAAATTATGTCGTCCCTTGGCATTCGCCCCGAAGCCACGCGTGTCGCGCTCCACCGCTTGCGCAAAGACGGATGGATTGAAAGCACACGCCATGGCCGGCAATCGGTTTACCACCTTTCAAAAGATGGACGCGCGCAAACACAGGCCGTTGCTGAACGCATTTATGGACCTGCGCGTCCTGCGCCAACCCGATGGCATCTGGTCGCGCTTTCGCCGCAGATCACAGATGACAGCAGCTTTGACGCATTGATCGCCGCAGGCTTCAACGAAATCCTGCCCAGTGTTTTTCTTGGCGCGTGCAAACCTCCAACTGAATCCGAAGCGCTTTCGTTTTCTGACACCGAAGTTGTGCTGCCCGATTGGGTGAAACAGCAATTGGCGCCACAAAGATTGCGAGACGACATCAAGCTGTTGCAAACTGCAATCTCACAGCTTTCAGGCGAGCAGTTGGCTGACCTACCGGCATTGGATCGCAACGCTTTGCGCCTTGTTTTACTGCATGAATGGCGCCGTATCGCCCTGCGCTTGCCAGAGCTGCCGGTTGAGGCAATTTACGAAGATCTTCAAGTTCGCGACGAGGTGCATAGAGCGCTGGAGGCCCTAGGGCCCCTGCGAATTGAGCACGTGTTGGCTTAAACTCAAACCTCGGCTCCCATAAAAAAGGCCCCACGCAGATGCGGAGGGCCTTTTTATTTGTTCAGTTCGGGATCAAGCGTCCTCGAACATACCTTTTTCCGAGGCGAGTTCCTGCATGCGCTTTTGCAGCTTTTCAAAGGCGCGGACTTCGATCTGACGGATACGTTCACGGCTGACGCTGTAAACGCCGGACAGATCTTCAAGCGTCACAGGTTTGTCCTGCAAGCGGCGTTGGGTCAGAATGTCCTTTTCGCGGTCATTCAGAACTTCCATTGCTTGCGCCAGAAGCTCGCGACGAACATTCAATTCATCCGATTCTGCATAGTCGCCAGCCTGATCAGCGTCTTCATCTTCCAGCCAATCCTGCCATTGCATTGTGCCTTCGCCATCGGCCGAAACTGTGGCGTTCAGCGACGCATCCCCGCCTGACATACGGCGGTTCATGGAAATCACTTCTTCCTCAGTCACGTTCAGATCCTGAGCGATCCTTTGAACGTTTTCCGGGCGCAGGTCACCATCTTCAAGCGCACCAATGCGGGCTTTCGCTTTGCGAAGGTTGAAGAACAGCTTCTTCTGCGCCGAGGTTGTTCCAAGTTTCACCAGCGACCACGAACGCAGGATATATTCCTGGATCGAGGCACGGATCCACCACATGGCATAGGTCGCCAGACGGAAGCCTTTTTCCGGATCAAACCGTTTCACGGCCTGCATCAAGCCAACGTTGGCTTCGGAAATCACTTCAGCCTGCGGAAGACCATAGCCGCGATAGCCCATAGCGATCTTGGCCGCCAAACGTAGATGCGAGTTCACCATCTGGTGCGCCGCATTACGGTCTTGGTGGTCGGCCCAGCGTTTGGCCAGCATGTATTCCTCTTCCGGCTCAAGCATCGGGAACTTCCGAATGTCTTGAAGATAGCGGTTCAGACCGCCTTCTGGCGTCGGGGCCGGTAAATTTTTGTAGTTGCTCATAGTGGCAAACTTCTCCTGTCCTGTCCCCTCATGTTTAAGGGCTTAACATTGAGATAAGCGCTAACATGGCGAATTCAAGAGGGGTGTCGCCGATAATTGTGAAGAAGATATGAACCTCTGCTTTCGTGAAGTGAAGCCCATGTCATGAAATCTCACGCGCTCGTGCACAAAGTTGCAAATCACAACAAAGGGGCCATCATCCCCACAGAGTTGATAAGAACGCGTCGGGTCACCGACCAGCTTTCCACTTTTTTTCGATCAACCGGCAAAGACGCGTTTAGGAAAACCTCTTGCTTCACCACCAGCTCGCCCACCAGTGCGCGATCGACCAGCATCATGCTGTTTTCATAGTTCAGGTCAAAACTGCGCCGATCCAGGTTGGCCGATCCCAGCATCGCCGCCTGCCCGTCCACAGTCATAATCTTTGCGTGTAACAAGCCGGGCTGGAACTCGTGAATCTCGACCCCGGCCTTTAAAAGCGCACGGTAAAAACTGCGCGATGCAAACCCCACCACATGGCTGTCGTTATTGGCAGGCACGTTCAAACGCACGCGCACGCCGCGCACGGCGGTGGCACATATCTGCTGTTGCAAGGCTTCGGACGGAACATAGTAGGGCGTGGTGATCACAACGTCATTTTGGGCGCTTGCAAGAAGCATTTGCGCCATGTCTGGCACCCCTTGTACGTCGATATTTGGCCCCGTTCCCGCAGCAACTGCAGGAAACCCATCAACTGACTCCGGTGCGTCGCGCCTCAGCACATCAGAAATGTCGTTACCGCCATTCACCATCCAGTCCGATACGAAAAGGCGTTGCGATTGCCACGCCACGGGACCCGTGATGCGCAACATCATGTCCACCCACGGCGCAAACTTCTTTTTGACAAGGAATGCCGCATCTGCGCAATTCTGGCTACCGACATAGGTGGTGTCGTGATCAATGACGATGATTTTGCGGTGGTTGCGAATGTCGAGCCTGCGAAAGAAGGCCGCCAACGGGGCAAAGCGGAATGCAAACGCCGTAACCGTTTCAACGCCTGCGTTTTGCATCTTTTGCCAAAGCGGATCTGCCAAAAGACCACGGGACCCAAGCCCATCTACGATGACCCGGCATGTGACCCCCCGGCGCGTCGCACGCATCAGCGCCTCAGCGACCCGCGTTCCGTTCCCATCTGCAAGCCAGATATAAAAAAGCAGGTGAACATGCTCTTTAGCGGCATCAATGTCCTCGACCAGCCAGTCCATGCTTTCATTGCTGTCAATCGTGACCTCAGCCCGATTTCCTGACACCGGTTGAAACCCGTTGACCGAGGCCGCACGGGCAAACGCCTGGCGATACAGCAGTGGAAGCTCGGGACGTGACAGATTTCCGGTGGGCCGCTTGGGAAGTTCGCGCCGCAGAATCCTTAAGTTTCCGATCAGACCGGCGGTCTGCGCTGGTGTCCCCCAAAAAGAAATAGGCAATCACGCCCACAAGTGGCAGCGACAGGATGACCACAACCCAAGCCAAACGGGACGCAGCCGACCGGTGTTCGCGGGTAACGGCACGCGCGACAGTGGCAATATCGATCAGGACCAAAAGGACTGCCCATATTCCGCCCCAGGATGCCCAGGAAAGTTCTGTCATGGACACTTCGCCTCGCGCTCGGAGCGCGCGGGTTTAGCCTGCGCGCAAAGTTTCTATCAACTCCAGCATATCCTTTGGGATCGGTGCTTCAAAGCTGAGTTTTTCGCCCGATACCGGATGTTCAAATCCCAGCGTAGCGGCATGTAGCGCTTGTCGTGGGAAAACACGCGCCGCGTCGACGGCGTCTTCACCGATCACTTTCACATTCAACTTCCGACGGCCGCCATAGGTGGGATCACCAATCAGCCCATGACCGACATGGGCCATATGCACGCGAATTTGGTGGGTGCGTCCGGTTTCAAGCCAGCATTCTATCAATGCGGCCTGCGCGGGGCTGCCGAAGCTTTCCAGAATACGCGCACGGGTCACCGCATGACGTCCACCCGAAAACAGCACCGCCTGCTTTTGCCGGTCCGTCTTGTGGCGCGCCAGATGGGTGGTGATCTTCAGGATATTGCCGCGCTCAAAATTTGCGCCCTTCATGCCGCCCAATCGCGGATCGGCCTGATCCGGCGCCCCATAGGTGACCGCCAGATAGTGGCGTTCGGCACTGTGGGCCTCGAATTGTTTGGCAAGCCCGTGATGCGCCGCATCCGATTTAGCCACCACCAAAAGCCCCGATGTGTCCTTGTCAATCCGGTGCACGATACCGGGGCGCTTTTCACCGCCGACACCGGACAGTTCCCCACCAAAGTGATGCAACAGCGCGTTGACCAAAGTTCCCGTGGGCGTGCCCGGCGCAGGATGCACCACCATGCCAGCGGGCTTGTTCACCACAATCAGTTCGTCATCTTCGTAAACAATGTCGAGAGGGATGTCTTCTGGGCCAATATGGCTTTCGGTCGCCTCGGGCACCCGCACTTCCAATGCATCACCTTCCGCAAGCTTCGCGCGTGGATCATCCATCACCTGCCCGCCCATCGTGACCGCCCCATCGGCAATCAACTTCGCCAGCCGAGACCGCGAAAGGTTCGCTTCCTCTGGCACATCGCGTGCAATCGCCTTATCAAGGCGCTTGGGCGGGTTCTCGGCAATGACAACCTGGACAATCCGGTGCGAGGTAGACATGGATAAAACTCCTGAACAGGAACTGGACGCAGCCTTGGAAGACAGCGCGGGCCTTGGCACCGTGCGCTACCTGAAAACGCTTGTCACGGCAATGACCGTCACAACGATCCTTGGGTTGATTGTGCTTATCACAATTGTGGTGGTGAAGTTTTCGCAGACCGCGCCGGTACCGACCACCCTCGCCCTTCCGGACGAGATCAAATTGCCTGATGGCGTAAGTGCGGATGCAGTCACTATGGGTCGTGACTGGATCGCGATCGTATCCGGCAACGAAATCTTGATCTATGGAAAAGACGGCGAGCTGCTAAAACGTATCAACGTCCGCTGATACGAAGTCTTCAACCGAAGTAAGGGAGTGGTACCAGCACCCCGGTTCGAACGGGGGACCTCTTGATCCACAATCAAGCGCTCTAACCTACTGAGCTATGCCGGCACACGATGAGCATTTACCGTCACATGCTGAGCATTGCAAGAGGTCGCGGGTTGAAAAATGCAGGAAAGATCAATAACCCAGACAGGTGAAATTCAGGAGGCCAGACATGGGCATCAACGACGAAAGTAACATCGACGCAAACTTGCAGATCGGACCAACTTCGGTGGGAATGGTGCGTCTTTACGTAGAAGGTGGCGGCGTTGAACTTCCAATGGATTTCGAACCTGAAGAAGCAGAAGAAATCGCCGAAGAACTGAGGGCCGCTGCCGCGCAAGCGCGCTCCATGGCCGAGAAATCCGGCAAAAAAGACTGACGCCTATTTGTGAATCTCACCCGGTCCGATCAGCTCGAATCCGGTGATCTCAAATTCATAAAGCCCGGTTCCGTCGGGCTTCTGGGCCCGCGCAATCAATTTGCCGTCCTTATTGAAAACGGCATGTGCAGTGTGCAGCGCGCGATAGCACCAATCCCCGTCAGGGTAATAATATTTGATCATCATCTGCTTATCCTCCTGATCCTTCCGTAAGCGCCGCTACTCCGGGATCACGGAACCCGTGTAACCGGCGCGCTGCATGGGTCGCGAACTTTTGCACCATCACTTTGCGCCGCGCAGGCGCCAGCTTATCCTCGGGGCCCATGCGCATGATTTCCGCGTCATAGCTATCTGCGATGATCAACCCAGTGCTTTCGGGCAGCAGATCGGCCGGGAAATCGGCGTCTACCGCCCAAAAATAGCGGTCGCACCATTCCAAATAGCCCTGCCATTTACTGTCGGACGTGAAATCCGCACGCGATGATTTGCATTCAATCACCCAGATTTCGCCCTTTGGGCCCAATGCCATCACATCGACACGCAAGCCGCGTGTCGGCACCAGCTCTTCTACCGTGACAAAGCCATGGCTTAGCATGTGGCGGCAGACGCCCCGTGCCAAAAGCTGGCCGGGCATAAGGGATTGGGCTGTCGTATCCATAGACCCACCATGAACAATTCATGAACAAATTGTCAATGATGCGTGCGCAACATTACATGTCTTCCCTTGCAACCGCGCGCTTCGCCGCCTATCTAACCCTTGGCGGCTTCTGCCCTTCGCGTCACATGTGGGTAAAATTCCAGTGGCCTTAAGCAATTCCGAGGGAGCTGGCTCTGTTTGGACCGTGGTCCACTTACCCGGCGCCCACCTGTATATACAGGTCCTCGGGAATTCAGACCCCGACGGTTGCGGTGGGGCCGCCACTTCTTCCCATCAACTGCAGGTCTGCTTGAAACGTGCGGACGTCTAGTTGATCTTTTCCAGCAATTTATGGCGCACATCTTCGGGGACAAACTTGCTAATGTCCCCATCCAACTTGGCGATTTCTTTCACCAGTTTGGATGCAATCGCTTGATACCGAGCTTCGGCCATTAGGAATACGGTTTCAACGGTGTCATCCATCGCCCGATTCATTCCAACCATTTGATATTCATACTCGAAATCCGTAACAGCGCGTAGACCGCGAATGATGATCTGCGCACCTACATCATGGGCACAATCAATCAGAAGGTTTTGGAACGGATGGGCTACGATCTCGGTTCCGGTCTCAGCTGACAGTTTGGCACATTCTGACTCGACCATAGCGACGCGTTCATCCAGCGAAAACAACGGTCCTTTGCCGGTATTAATCGCCACACCGATCACCAGCCTATCGACCAGAGCACAAGCCCGGCGAATGATGTCTGTGTGTCCCAAAGTGATGGGGTCAAAGGTTCCGGGGTATAGTCCGACACGCATGATCTGATCTCCTTGCAGTGGGCGCACGCAACATTATGGCGCGCCCAAATGCAAGCTTTTTCCGCACTGCAGCGTATTCTTACTCAAAGCGTTTCTGGATAAACTTGATACACAATTTTGTTCCGAAACGCCCACAACACGGATATCGGGCACTGCGTTTCAGCTTTCACCTTTTCAGGCTAAACCCGAAACGCTCTATACGGATCAGTAACCCATAATCATGTTTTTCAATGAATCCGCTTGCTGCGAAAGCTCTTCCAATCGCGCTTTAACGACGTCCCCGATAGACACCAATCCGACCATCTCGTCGCCTTCCATCACTGGCATGTGGCGAAAACGGCCTTCGGTCATGGTTTGCAGCACTTGAATGGCACGATCGCCGGGGGCACAGGTGATCAACTTGGCTGTCATCAAGTCATCGACTGGCTGATCCAAACAGCCGGTGCCGACCTTGCCCAGCTCGGACACGATATCCCGTTCTGACAGGATACCCTTCGGGTGTACCCCATCCTCCGACACGATCACCGCCCCAATTTTCTTTTGGGACAAAAGATTTGCCGCGTCAGCCACCTTGCTGCCTGGCTTGACCGTGGCAACCCCTGCGAGGTCTTTGTCTTTGAGGATCTGGTGAATAAGCATTGGCGCTCTCCGGCTTGAATATCTTGTATTTTTCTGTCCCCAGCGTCACTCTTTACGCAACAAAATGTCAAGAGCTCTTTGCAGTTGCAGCGAAATCAGGTCACCAAACCTTCCAGCCGCGCGACTTCTTCGCGAATTCCGCGCATTAACTCCTCGCCCACTCGTGCGAACCGCTCCATCCGGGCATCCCCTTCGTGACGGACCAAGTAAAACGAGCGTGTGATCGACAATTCGTCGGTCAAAACGCGCTCCAATTCGGGCGCGAAGGGCAGAATGAAATCATGTGTCACCCCCACCCCGCCGCCTTGCCGGACAAGCCCAAGCTGCACGGACACAAGGTTTGACGCGAGGGCTGCTTTCTCAACGCCCAGATACCTCAAGGAAGTCCAATTCGGGATAAAAAATCATGTCCTGAATATAGCCCACCACTGGGTGATTGCGCAGATCGCTTAGATTCTCCAAAGGACCGGATGTGTTCAGATACTGGTGTGACGCAGCAAGATGCAGGTGATAATCAGTGATCTTTTGCACTGTGATCCGGCCAGTCTGAGGCGGCGATACGGTGATCGCCATATCTGCCTCGCGTTTGGACAGATTGATCACGCGTGGAAGGGCTACGATCTGCAACTCAAGCTCTGGATGATCGCGTTGGATGGCTGCGCAAACCTGCGGCAGGATGAAACTGGCACACCCATCCGTCGCCCCGATCCGCACCTGCCCAGACAATTGACCCGATTGCCCTGCCAGTTCATCCACCCCGGACATGACCGCCTGCTCGGCCCGTTCAGCGTGGGAAAGCAGCCGCAGGCCCGCTTCGGTCAACGCGTAGCCCTGCGGAGACTTCGTAAAAAGCGACAATCCCAGTTCAGTTTCCAATTTCGCCACGCGCCGACCCACCGTCGCTGCATCACGCTTTAGAACATGGCCCGCCCGCGACAGGCTTTCCCCGCGCGCAACAGCCAAAAAGACCTTCAGATCATCCCAATCCATAGCTAATCGTTCCCCGCTTTGCGTACAGGATCGGCATTTCGGGATTGAACCCTGCCGCCTTCCCTGCCCTTGCTTTGCAATAATGCAAAATGCTTTTGGAAAACTACCCCTTTTCCCGGCAATTCTGCAAGACTATCCTGCACTCGAATATTGGGAGAAGTACCATGCAAAAACTAGGACACTGGATCAACGGTCAGATGGTCGACGGCACATCAGGCCGCACCGCTGACATTTTCAACCCTGCCACCGGCGAAGTGCAGGCCACCGTAGCACTGGCTACGAAAGCCGAAATGGACGATGCAGTCGCCAAAGCCGCCGAAGCCCAGAAAGCTTGGGGCGCCACCAACCCACAAAAACGCGGTCGTGTGATGATGGCCCTTGTTGGCCTTCTGAACCGTGACATGGACAAGCTGGCCGAGGCGCTGTCGCGCGAGCACGGTAAGACCATCCCCGACGCAAAAGGCGACGTTCAGCGTGGTCTGGAAGTCATCGAATACTGCATCGGTGCTGCCCAGATGATGAAGGGTGAATTCACCGACAGCGCAGGCCCCGGCATCGACATGTACTCTATGCGTCAACCGCTGGGTGTTGTTGCGTCGATCACTCCGTTCAACTTCCCTGCGATGATCCCGCTGTGGGGCATGGGTCCGGCGCTGGCCGCTGGCAACGCGATGATCCTGAAACCGTCCGAGCGTGACCCCTCGGTTCCGATGATGCTGGCTGAGCTGTGCAAAGAAGCCGGCCTGCCCGATGGTGTTCTTCAGGTTGTAAACGGCGACAAAGATGCGGTCGACGCGATCTTGGACAACGAAACCATTCAGGGCGTTGCCTTTGTCGGCTCGACCCCAATTGCGCATTACATCTATTCGCGTGCCACAGCCAACGGCAAACGCGCGCAGTGTTTCGGTGGTGCAAAGAACCACATGATCATCATGCCCGACGCAGATATCGAACAAGCCGCAGACGCGCTGATCGGTGCCGGCTTCGGCGCAGCAGGCGAACGCTGCATGGCGATTTCGGTCGCTGTTCCTGTGGGTAACGAGACCGCAGACAAGCTGCGTGACGCCCTTGTGCCACGCATCGAAAAGCTGAAAGTCGCGCCCTACACCGCAGGTGATGACGTGGATTATGGCCCCGTTGTGACCTCGGCTGCGAAGGAAAACATCCTGCGCTTGATCAACTCGGGTGTGGAACAGGGTGCCGACCTTGTTGTCGACAACCGCGACTTCAAACTGCAGGGCTACGAAGACGGGTTCTTCGTCGGTCCACATTTGTTCGACAATGTCACCACCGACATGGACATCTACAAGCAAGAGATCTTCGGACCGGTTCTGTCGATGGTTCGCGCCGAAAACTATGAAGAGGCCCTTGGCCACGCGATGGATCACGAATACGGTAACGGCACCGCGATCTTCACCCGTGACGGTGATACGGCTCGTGATTTCGCCAACCGGATCAACATCGGTATGGTCGGCATCAACGTGCCAATCCCGGTTCCGCTGGCCTATCACACCTTTGGCGGCTGGAAGAAATCGGGCTTTGGTGACCTGAACCAGCACGGCCCGGACGCGTTCAAGTTCTACACGCGCACCAAGACCGTGACCCAGCGCTGGCCGTCGGGCATCAAAGAAGGTGGCGAGTTTAACTTCAAAGCCATGGACTAAAACCACATTTGGTTTGAACGAAACGCCCCGGTTTTCATCGGGGCGTTTCGCGTTTCCGGGCCTGTTTTTGCCTCGGCGCTTGTTCAATTGCCAATCTCTTGCCAAACTGCCCTTGCGCGACGATGACACAAGGAATGGCCATGGCCCGAGAAACTCCTACGTTTTCCATCGGCATCGAGGAAGAGTATCTTCTGGTCGATCGTGACAGTTTTGCCCTGCAAGAAGCCCCGGAAGAAATGATGGAAGCCTGCCGTGCCGAGCTGGAAGGTCAGGTCAGTCCAGAATACCTGCAGTGCCAGATCGAAATCGGCACTCGTGTCTGCGCCAACATCTCGGAAGCACGCGATGATCTAAAACGCCTGCGAGCGTCCGTTGCAAAAAACGCAAATGACTATGGGCTGGCCCCCATCGCAGCAAGTTGCCACCCCTTCGCCAATTGGAAAGACCAGCATCACGTCAACAAAGATCGCTACAACGACCTGCGTCGCGATCTGGCCGGCGTAGTTCGTCGGATGGTGATTTGCGGGATGCATGTGCATGTGGGCATTCCGGATTCCGACACGCGCATCGACCTTGTAAACCAGCTTACCTACTTTCTTCCGCATCTTCTGGCGATGTCCGCCAGCTCGCCTTTCTGGCAGGGCGAAGATACTGGGCTCGCGTCGTATCGTTTGACGGTTTTTGATAACCTGCCGCGTACGGGTTTGCCCCCGCAACTTGGCAGTTGGTCCGAATATGAACGCTCGGTCCAAGCTCTGGTGGATATCGGGGTGATTGAAGACAGTTCAAAAATTTGGTGGGATCTGCGCCCATCGGCACGGTTCCCGACCATCGAAGCACGTATCTGCGATGTGCAACCACGGCTTGAGGACACACTGTCACTGGCAGCACTAATCCAGTGCCTGACGCGCATGTTGTGGCGATTAAAAGCCAAGAACCAACGCTGGCGCTTGTATGATAATTTCCTGATCGGCGAGAACCGCTGGAGGGCGCAACGCTATGGCGTTTCGGGCGGATTGATCGACTTTGGTGTGGGTGAAATTGCCCCGTTTGATGAGCTGCTGAATGAGATGATCGAACTGGTCACAGAAGATGCCGAGGTGTTGGGGTGCGTTAGAGAAATCGAAGCGGCGCGCCACATCCTGACCGGCGGCACGCCAGCCGACCGACAACGCGCTGTTTTCCAAGACAGCATTCAGGCAGAAAAACCAACAGATGAAGACCTGCGCGATGTGGTTCGCCATTTGGTCGATGCCTTTCACGACGGGCTGTAAGTACCGTATTTCTACGTGGTTTTTCGTAGGCTTAGACCCAAGTAAATCACAGTGAACGGCAAAACAGAGACGGCGCTTGAAAAACTCCTGTAAGGATTGCGCCATATCCTGCGCCAAGACACGTGGATGGGAGAACCAGATGGATTTTGCGCTGACCGAGGAACAGACCCTCATTTTCGACATGGCCAAAAGCTTTGGCGAAGAGAATATCGCACCCAATTCCGAAAAGTGGGAGGCCGAAGAAACCATCCCGAAAGAGCTTTGGCCTCAGCTGGCTGAACTGGGTTTTGGTGGCATCTATGTGTCCGAAGAATACGGCGGGTCGGGCCTGTCGCGCCTTGACGCCACGCTGATTTTCGAAGCGCTTGCTATGGCCGATCCAGCAATTGGGTCGTTCCTGTCGATCCACAATATGTGCGGCGGGATGATCGACAAGTTCGGCAAGGAAGAAGACAAGCAAAAATGGCTGCCTGCCCTGTGTTCGATGGAAAAAGTCTTTTCGTACTGTCTGACTGAACCGGGCTCTGGTTCCGACGCAGCCGCACTGAAAACCCGCGCTGAAAAAACCAACGAAGGCTACGTGTTGAACGGCAACAAGGCCTTCATCTCGGGCGGCGGTTATTCAGACGTTTACGTCACCATGTGCCGCACCGGCGAAGATGGCCCCAAGGGCATTTCGACCGTTGTGGTCGAAGACGGCACGCCAGGTCTGAGCTTTGGCGCGAATGAGCGTAAGATGGGCTGGAAAGCACAGCCAACATCGCAGGTGCAATTCGATGATTGCGCCATACCTCATGAAAACCTGCTGGGCGAAGAAGGCAAAGGTTTCACCTATGCTATGGCCGGTCTTGATGGTGGACGTCTAAACATCTCGGCTGGTGCTTTGGGTGGTGCGCAGAAAGCTCTGGATCCTGACGTTGCAATATATGGGCGAGCGCAAAGCCTTCGGCAAAACCATCGACCAGTTCCAAGCCCTGCAGTTCCGTCTGGCGGAGTATGAGACCCGTCTTCAGGCCTCGCGCACCTTCCTGCGTCAGGCCGCATGGAAGCTGGACAATGGTGCGCATGACGCGTCGAAGTTCTGTGCCATGGCGAAGCTGATGGTGACCGACGCGGCGTTTGATGTGGCCAATGGATGCCTGCAACTGCATGGCGGCTATGGTTATCTGTCGGACTACGGGATCGAAAAAATTGTGCGTGACCTGCGCGTGCACCAGATCCTTGAAGGCACGAACGAGATCATGCGCCTGATCGTCGGACGCCAGTTGCTGGTCGAGCGCGACCGCGGCTGATGTCTGACATCTTTATCCGCAAAGAAGGCAAAGCCGGACGGATCACTCTGACCCGCCCGGACGCGCTGAATGCTCTCAGCTATGACATGTGTCTGGCCATCGACGCGGCCCTAATCAAATGGGCCAATGATGACGAAGTGGCACTGATCCTGATCGACGCTGAGGGCGACCGCGCCTTCTGTGCAGGTGGCGACATTCGCGAGATTTACGAGATTGGTCTATCGGGCGATCACACCCGCGCGCAGGAATTCTGGCGCGACGAATACCGCATGAACGCGCGCCTGTTCGAATTCCCCAAACCTGTGGTCAGCTTCATGCAGGGCTTCACCATGGGCGGCGGCGTCGGCGTTGGCTGCCACGGATCACACCGGATCATGGCACGCTCGTCCAAAATGGCGATGCCGGAATGCGGGATTGGACTGGTGCCAGATGTGGGTGGCTCGTTGATCTTGGCTCATGCACCGGGACGACTGGGCGAATATATAGGCATGACCGGCGCGCGCCTTGCACCGGGTGATGCGATCCACGCGGGCTTTGCCGATTACGTAATCCGACAGGCGGAATGGGACGCGCTGAAAGCGGACCTGATCCGCACGGGCGACCCAAGCCATATCGACGAGGCCGCGATCCCGCCGATCCCCGGCAATCTGTCGGCGATGCAACCGATGATCGACGCCCATTTCGGCGGCGGCAGCTTGGGCGAGATTGTCGCGTCCCTGCGCGCCGAAGACAGCCAGTTTACCGAAAACACGCTGGAGCTTCTAAGTCGGAACTCACCTCTATCGATGGCCTGCACAGTCGAAATGCTACACCGCATGTCGGACACCCGTGACGTCCGCACGTCGCTCGAACTGGAATACCGCTTCGTCTATCGTGCGCTAGAACATTCCGACCTGGTCGAGGGCATTCGTGCCGCAGTGATCGACAAGGACCGCACCCCGAACTGGGAATACGACATGGAAAACCTGCCGCAAGAGGCAGTCGAACACATGCTTGCGCCTTTGGGCGACAACAAACTGACATTTTAGGGAGATCTGCCATGAAAATCGGATTTATCGGACTGGGTAATATGGGTGGCCCGATGGCCGCAAACTTGGCCAAGGCCGGCCACGAAGTCACCGGCTTTGACATGGCCAAGGTCGAGATCGAAGGCGTCACGCTGGCAAGCTCGGGCGCTGAAGCTGCCACCGGACAAGACGTAGTCGTCACCATGCTGCCCAATGGTCAAATTCTGCGTGCTGTCGCCAATGAAATCATCCCCGCGATGGACAAGGGCGCGGCATTTGTGGACTGCTCGACCGTCGATGTGGAAAGCGCACGCGCCGTGGCGGAACAGGCCACAGCCGCAGGCCTTCTGCCTGTCGACGCACCTGTCTCTGGCGGTGTCGGTGGGGCTTCTGGCGGCACACTGACCTTCATGGCGGGCGGCTCGGCAGATGCTTTTGCGAAAGCCGATCCCTTGTTTGACATTATGGGCCAGAAAGCCGTGCATTGTGGCGACAGCGGTGCGGGTCAAGCTGCTAAGATCTGCAACAACATGATCCTTGGCATCACCATGATCGGCACCTGCGAAGCCTTCGCGCTGGCCGACAAGTTGGGTCTGGATCGTCAAAAAATGTTTGACGTTGTGTCGACGTCATCGGGGTACAGCTGGACAATGAATGCCTATTGCCCCGCGCCGGGCGTTGGACCTGCTTCGCCCGCTGACAACGACTATCAGCCGGGCTTTGCGGCTGAACTGATGTTGAAAGACTTGCGCCTGTCTCAGCAAGCCGCTGAGGCAGCAGACGCCGACACCCCAATGGGTCAGGCCGCGACAGACCTCTACACGCAATTCGTTGAGAACGAAGACGGGTTGGGCATGGATTTCTCGGCCATGTTGCCGCGGTTTGAAAAACGCGGTCGCAGCTAAGGCGCAATCGGTCTAGCTTGTCGTCATGAGCTGGACCGAACATACCGACGAGATCGCAACGCTGGACGCCCCTGCCCGCGCACTTCTGGACACGTTCACGCCAATGGACGTCCCAAAGGGTGCGGTTCTGTTTTGCCCCGGTGAGGCCGTGAAAGGCTACGTCGTCATGCTGTCCGGACAGGTTGACGTGAACCTGATCGGCCCAAACGGACGCGATATCCTGCTGTATCGCGTGGCACCGGGTCAAAGCTGCATTCAATCCACATTGGGCCTTCTGGGCGGGGATGATTACACCGCTGAAGCGATGGCCGAGACCCCGGCCCGCCTTGTCCTGATCCCGCGCGATGTGTTCTTTGCCCTTCTGGACAGCTCACCCGGATTTCGACGGCTCGTTTTCGGTGCCTTTGCCGAACGCATGCAATCCATGATGCAGCTGATCGAGAATGTGTCCTTCATGACGGTCGAGGCCCGTTTGGCAGCGCTTATACTGGACCGTTCTGGCCCGGATGGGTGCTTGCATATGACGCAAGCCGAGATGGCAACAGCCATTGGAACCGCGCGCGAGGTGATCTCGCGCAGGTTGGATAAGATGGCGCAATCAGGATCGGTGGCGCATGAACGCGGTGTGGTGACCATTCTGGACCGCAAAGCGCTGAATAGTTTCGTCAACGGGGCAGCTTTTTAACATCCTGTGTGACCACGTCACATGCCTTTCCAACCCATCGGGTCTAGTCTGAAAGCAGACAAGGAAAGGAACTCATCATGTTCAAGAAAAACACAGGAAATCTGGATCGCATCGCACGCATCGTTGTGGGTCTTGCCCTTCTGGGGTGGTACTTTTTCGCAGGCGGTCCAATCTGGTCGTTGATCGGCATTGTGCCGTTGGCAACAGGCGCGTTGGGGTTTTGCGGGCTCTATACCCTTTTGGGGGTCAACACCTGCAAACTGAAAAACAACGTTCAGTAATTCGCAACCAATGCCGTCTATATCGGTATAGGTAGTGAGTGGAATAGTATACGCCGGGCCCCAAAAAGGCCCGGCGCTGTTGTTTTGGAGGGGCAGCACGACGCTGCCCCTTCTCTATTTCGTGATGATCTCTGGTCCCATCAGCAAGGTTGGCAACCATGTGGACAGGAACGGGATATAGGTCACCATGATCAGGAAGACGAAGAGCACAGCAAGAAACGGCGCAGCCGCCTTCACGACTTTCATCATCGGCATACCTGCCACGCCCGAGGTCACGAAGAGGTTCAGACCAACCGGAGGCGTGATCATCCCGATCTCCATGTTCACCACCATGATGATGCCCAGATGGATCGGATCTACGCCCAGCTCAATCGCAATCGGGAAGACCAGCGGGGCCACGATCACGATCAGGCCTGACGGTTCCATGAACTGACCACCAATCAACAAGATCACGTTCACGATGATCAGGAACATGATCTTGCCAAATCCTGCCGACAGCATTGCATTTGCGATCTGCTGCGGGATTTGCTCGTCCGTCAAAACATGCTTCAGGATCAGCGCGTTGGCGATGATGAACATCAGCGTGATGGTCAGGCGACCGGCCTCGAACAGCGTGTTGCGCGTGTCTTTATGGAAGAAGGCAGTGATCAGCGCTTGCGGCTTTTGCAAAAGGCTTTTCTTGCCGTCTCCGGAATCGGCCAGCGGCCCCATGTCGCGATAGATGAAGGTCGCGACGATAAACGCATAGACCGAGGCAACAGCGGCCGCTTCGGTTGGTGTAAACAAAGCCCCCGTGACACCGGGAATGCCGTAGATGCCAACCATGATGATCACGATCAGAAGAAGGCCCCAAAGCGCGTCCGAGAAGCTTGAGAGGATCTCGCGCCAGCCTGCAAAATCGCCTTTGGGCATGTCTTTGATGGTGGCGATCACATAGATCGCAATCATCAGCAACAGGCCCGCCAAGATGCCGGGAATGACGCCTGCTAGGAACATGCGACCCACGGACACTTCGACGGAAGACGCATAGACCACCATCACGATCGAGGGCGGGATTAGGATGCCCAGTGTGCCCGCGTTACAGATCACACCAGCGGCGAAATCCTTGGAATAACCGACCTGCTGCATCGCTGCGATCACGATGGTACCGATCGCCACAACCGTCGCAGGGGATGAGCCCGACAAAGCGGCAAACAACATACAGGCAAAGACGCCCGCAATCGCCAGACCGCCACGGAAGTGACCCACACAAGCAATCGAGAAACGGATGATCCGCGCCGCGACGCCGCCGGTGGACATGAAGCTTGAAGCCAGAATGAAGAACGGGATCGCAAGAAGCGTATAGTGCCCGGCTTCAGCTTGGTAAAAGCTCTGCGCAACCGACGCCAATGACGTGTCCGAGAAGATGAGCAGGAAGATGATCGAGCTCATGCCCAGCGCAACCGCAATCGGCACACCGATCATCAAAAAGCCGATGACCATGGCAAAGAGGAAAATGACGTCCATGGATTATTCCTCCCACTGGTTGTCTTTGAGTTGATCGATCTCGTCTTCAACCTCGTGGCTGACGATCAAGGCTTCTTGCTGGCCGCGCCAAATGCGCATCGTGGCCTGAATGAAACGGTACAGAAGTAAGCCCACACCAACTGGCAAGATGGAATAAGGGATCACGCGGGGCAGTTTGTCATAGGTCTCGCCCTGATTGATCAGCCCCTCTAGGAAGCGAAAGATTTCGGGCATCGGCACCTGATCGGTGATGTACCAAGCTTGGTCGCGGGTTTTTTCGAACCCGGTTGGGAACCAGCGGCCCGACGTGCGATCGAGCGCAGCGTAAGGTGCCCAGTAATCCCATGCCCCTTTCAGAAGCAGAAAGGAATAAATGATACAGATGGCCCCGGCGATCAATGCCACCACCCGGCGGGTGCGCGGTGCCATCATGTTGGTCAGGGCATCAACCCCAAGATGGGCGGTGACCTTCACACCGTAGCTTACGCCGAAAAGCACAAGCCAAGCGAATAGGATCAGGGTTACTTCCAGACCCCAGATGATCGCGCTGTTGAACACGTAGCGCATCACAACGTTTACGAATGTAATCATCACCATCAGGCCAAGCAGGATCGAGATTACCGTCTCTTCGAAGCCTTTGGTGTTATGTGTATGAGAACTCATGGCTGTCCCCTCCCCATGAGGATGGGCCGCGTGCCGTCAGGCCGGGCCGATGTATGGAGGATGCAAGGGCCACGCCGTACAAAGCGCGGCCCCTGACAGGCAAGCTTAGTGCATGCCGTTGATTTTTTGGGCTTCCGCGATGTTTTCCGCGCCCACGTCACCTTCGAACTGAGTCCAAACAGGCTTCATGGCGTCAACCCATGCGGTGCGTTGTTCGTCAGTCAGCTGACGCACGGTGCTGCCTGCATCGACCACCGCCTGCTTGGCGGCTTCGTTCACTGCGAAGGCTTCGCCGTTGCGGGTCATGGTCACTTCTTTCATGATCGTGGCCAGCTGGTCGCGTACGTCCGCATCCAGACCTTCCCACCAATCCACATTAGTCACGACCAGATAGTCGATGATGCCGTGGTTGGTTTCGGTGATGCCGTCCTGCACTTCGAAGAACTTCTTGCCGTAGATGTTCGACCAGGTGTTTTCCTGACCATCAACAACACCCTGCTGCAAGGCACCGTAGACTTCCGAGAAGGCCATGGGCTGAGGGCTTGCGCCAATCGCTTCCATCTGGGCAACCAGAACGTCCGAGGTTTGAACGCGGAATTTTAGACCGGCTGCGTCGGTCGGCAGTTCAAGCGGTTTGTTGGCCGAAAACTGCTTCAGACCATTGTGCCAGAACGCCAGGCCCAGAAGACCGCGACGGGTCATCGATTCTTTCATCGCCTGACCGGTTTCCGACTGCTGGAACGCATCCACAGCATCCATGTTTTTGAACATGAATGGCAGGTCAAAGATACGGAATTGCTTGGTGAAAGCTTCGAACTTCGACAGCGAAGGCGCTGCCATCTGCACGTCGCCCTGAAGCATTGCTTCCAGAACTTGGTTGTCGTTGTAAAGCGTCGAGTTCGGGTAGACCTCCATACAGGCCTTGCCGTTCATTTCGTCGTTCACGCGTTGCTCAAGCAGCGAAGCGGCGATGCCCTTCGGGTGCTTGTCGGTGTTGGTAACGTGGCTGAACTTGATGACGATCTCGCCGTCATCACAGGCCGCATTTGCGGTGGTGACAGAAGCGGCAATGGCAATGGCCGAGGCCGCAAGGGTCAGGAATTTCATGTGGTGTCCTCCCAGACAGATATTAGAAAGCGCCCATTTTGGGCAGCTGCCTTATTGGGTCACGGGAAAGTGACAGCGCCAAGGGGAAGCGCCCAATACCAAATAAAATCCGGTTTGTGCTTTAATTTTCAGTCTATTACGCAGAAACCAACCCTTTGCATGCCAGCTTTGCATCAGCGGCATGGGCGGGATGTCACACAGCACATTCGGCGATTTGTGCGGATTTTCACACAGATCAGGCGCGGTAGTCTTCAGGGCGAATCCCATGACGCGCAAGTTTGTCATAGAAAGTTTTTCGCGGCAGTTTCAGCTCTTTCGCCGCTGCCGTTGCACCACCTACATGGCGTTTTAGCGCATCCATCAAAAGCGAGCGTTCAACCTGCGCCAGTTGCTCGGACAAACCAAGCCCGACGGCATCGTGCGGATTGTCCAATTCAGCCAATCCAAGCCCCATAGAGAACCGCATCGCGGCATTCATCAAAGCCCGCGCATTCCCCGGCCAATCCTGTGCCATGAGCTGTGCAATCACGTCGCGACCAACTTCAGGCGGGGTCAATGCCGCTTGCTCGGCGGCAATCGAAACATAGTGTCGGAACAACACCGGAATATCGTCTTTTCGCTCGCGCAAGGCAGGTATTCGGATCCGCAGAAGATCCAGTTTGTAAAACAAATCTGCGTTGAACCGTCCCGCGCGTTGTTCTTCATCCAAGTCTCGATAGCTGCCGGCTACAACACGCCAGCTTCCAGGCTCATCCAGAAGTTCAAGCAATTGAAACTGCGTCGCCGCACCTAGCGCAGCAACCTCGTCTAAAAACAATGTGCCGCCTTCTGCGCGTTTCACGCCAATCGCCAAATCCCGGGGGGATAGCCCCGCGGCGGCCAGTTTGACAAAGGGGCGCGTGGCATCACCCGATAGCAGATGGAGCACTTCGGCAACTTTTGATGTCCCTGAACCCGGTTCTCCGCATATCAGGACCTCTGCCTTGGTGCGTGCTGCTGCACGAACGCGTGCGCGCAAATCCTCGGCCATATCACTTTCACCAAAAAGAAGTCGGGCCGCTGCATCTCCGGTTTCGGCCTTGGCACGGAGGGCTCGGTTTTCCAACACCAGCACGCGCGTCTGAATGGCCCGTCCAATAACCGCAAGCAGGATGCTGGGATCACATGGCTTTTCCAAGAAATCAAAGGCACCTTCCGACATACCTCGCACGGCGGTTGGGATATCGCCTTCGCCCGTTAGCAGAATTATTGGTAGCTCGGGATCAACGGCTTGCGCTTGTTTCAACAACGCGAACCCATCTTTACCGGGCATACGAATGTCTGAAAGGACCACACCCGGAAACCCCATCGTGATATGGTCCTTGGCCTCGACATAACTGCCCGCGGAAATAACCGTCAGGCCTGCCAGTTCAAGTGTTTGGCCAAGTGCTTCGCGCACCATCATATCGTCATCCACCAACAACACTGATTGCGTCATTCCGTGTCCTCCCAATACGGCAGCTCAACCGTAAATATGGCGCCGTTTTCGCAGTTCCGTCCGCGAATGTCGCCTCCGAAACTTTGCACCAAACCGTACGAGATCGACAGGCCCAGCCCCATGCCATCTTCACCAACCTGTTTGGTCGAAAAGAAGGGTTCAAATATCCGATCGGGGTCTTCAATACCCGGCCCGGTATCGCGCACAGTTACGGATAGTTTTTCACCCTTGTTGATCGCTATGTGAATATTCCGCTGATCCTGATCCAGCATCGCGTCTGCTGCGTTGTTGATAAGGTTCACAAAGACCTGTGAAAGCCGCACTTCCCCAGCTTTTGCAAAAACCGGATCGGATGGAGGCACCCAGTCAAGCGCAATACCATCCGCCTTAAGACGTGGCTCAGTCAGCTCTATCGCGGTCGATACCACGTGACCCAAATCCACCTTTCCCATCGGCTCGTTTTCGTTGCGGGCAAACGCCCGCAGGTTTTTGATGATCCGCCCCATCCGGTGCGCCAGTTCTGAGATACGCGTCAGGTTTTGTCCCGCATTGGCCTCCTGCCCGCGCTCTAAAAACAATGTGGCATTTTCCGAGAAACTGCGGATGGCCATCAAAGGTTGGTTCAACTCGTGACTGATGCCCGCTGACATCTGCCCCAAGGCCGAAAGCTTTCCGGCCTGCACAAGATCATCCTGTGCCTTTTTCAAAGCTGCTTCTGCTTCGCGCCGTTCCCGGTTTTCTCGCTGCAAATCCACGTTGGCTTCGGACAGGGCCATTGTGCGTTCCGCCACCCGCGCTTCAAGCCGGGCATTGGCGGCGGCTTCGATCCGAAGCCGTTCGTTCAACGCCCGCCTGCGTTCACCGACAGCAAGCAGCAAGCCACCGATGCCCAAGCAGATTGCAGCCGCAATTGCCGCCAAAAGCGCCGCACTGCGTTCGGCAGGCGTGGTATCGAGCAAGATCTCCCCGCTCAGCCCGACGACGGGCAGGCTGCGGGTCAGGTGCAGCGCGCGGTCAGGCAGGTAGGGCCCAGCCTCAAGCTGCCAAACCTCGTGACCGGTCCAGCTGGAACTGCTGCTGTTTAGAAATCGTTCAGTCGGGCGGGCGACATTCACAAGGTCCAACCGATTGGCCGCAAAGACACGTTCGCCGTTCAGTGTGAAAAACAATGCCGCTGCGGTTGAAGGCCAGTTTTCCTCGAAATCCAGCAGGTCTGTGCGCGCAATCACCGCCCCTTGGCTTTGGCCCGCTCTGTCCAGAACGGGTGCGGCAAACGAAAACACCCGCCGCGTTGTGCCTTTAACCTGCGCTTGAAACCGCGCATCAGCGCCAAGTGCGCCAGTCAAAGCGCGATGGATCAAAGGGCTTGAAGGGTCAAGTTGCATCGCGGTTCGGTGCGACGCTGCCAACACCTGCCCTTCCCGATCAATCAACAAAAGCTGATGCGCCCCTGTCATATCGGCCATGGATTGAAGCAGCTGATCCGCGGCTTCCAACTGTGCATCTTTCAATCGGCTTTTCAGGACAGGATGCTCTGCCAACACCACCGCAAGTTCACGATAGCGAAACAGGTGACGTGTCAACTGATCCGAGGCCAGTGCCAGCTCGGACGACGCTTGCTCGGCCAATGGCTTTAGCGCAGCGCGCCAAGCAGCGGCCCAGACCCCCGCACTGATCAGCAGTGTCCCAAGAAGAAAGGGAAAAACCCATTTCGTATGCAAGAAGCGAAACATGGGGGCGAGCATAGGAAGCAGGCCTTGCATTGACCAGCAGCTTTAAGGAACATGCGCGTATGAAGCGATTTACCCAATCCCCGACTGATCCCGATTTCATCCAGAACCCGTATGCGTTCTATGACCGCGCCCGTTCAGCCGGGGATTTGTTTATCTGGGAGGATTATGACCTTCCAATGGCCGTTAGCTTTCGGGCCGTAAACGCGCTCTTGCGTGATCGCAGATTTGGCCGCGAACCCGTTGATCCGCGCCCCTTTCCCGATCACCTGACCGCCTTCTACGCCGTCGAAGCGCATTCTATGTTGGAGCTGGAAGCGCCTCGTCACACAAGATTGCGCAAGCTTGTCCTGCGGGCTTTCACTTCGCGACGTATTGCTGGGCTTGGCCCCGAGATCGAAACGCTGGCACATGAGCTGATCGACGCGTTTCCGACGGGCGATTTCGACCTGCTGCCTGCCTTTGCTACGCGCATCCCTGTGATCATCATCTGTCGGCTGTTGGGCGTGCCCGAAGATCGGGCGGACGATCTGTTGCGCTGGTCCAACGCCATGGTGTCGATGTATCAAGCGCGCCGCACGCGCGCGATCGAGGATGCCGCGGTTTCTGCCACAGAAGAATTTGTCGCCTTCCTGCGCAGTTATGTCGAAGAACGCCGCAACGATCCGCGCGATGACTTGATCTCGGAATTGATTGCCGCCGAGGCTGAGGGCGAGAAGCTGTCGCCCGACGAACTGATCTCGACCTGTATCTTGCTTTTGAACGCGGGGCACGAGGCCACCGTGCATGCCATGGCGATTGCAGTGAAGACCCTGCTGGAACATGGCAATCCCGCAGCGGATTTGGCTCCGGACGCGATTGACGGCACAGTGGAAGAGCTTTTGCGCTTCGATCCCCCGCTTCATATGTTCACCCGTCATGTCTATGAGGACACCACGCTTTACGGGCAGGATTTCAAACGCGGAGACGAGATTGGGCTTCTGTTGGGCGCGGCCAACCGCGACCCAGATATGTGGGACGACCCGAACGAATTCGAACCGAACCGCCGCATCAAACAAAACACCGCATTCGGCGCGGGCGCGCATTTTTGCATAGGTGCACCGTTGGCTCGGTTAGAGATGGTGCATTCTCTGTCGATCCTCTTTGAGCGCTGCCCGAACCTGAAAATGACCGCCCCGCCGCAATACGGAAATGTCTATCACTTCCACGGGTTGGAACGGCTCATGGTTCGTGTGTGATCAGATTGGCAACTCAGTCGAGAACTTGATCTCTTCCATCGACAATAGCGCGGTGACGTTGAAAATCTTCACCTCGGAAATCAGCGCCTGATAGAACTCGTCATAAGCGCGGGCGTTTTCGACGCGGACCTTCAGGATATAATCAATCTCGCCTGCCAGACGGTGGGCCTCCATCACTTCAGGGCGCGCGCGCAGGGCTGCTAGGAACTTCTCCTGCCAGTCAGCCTCGTGCTCGGACGTGCGGATCAGGACAAAGAAACAGGCTTCGAACCCAAGGCTTTCGGCGTCCATCACCATCGTGTTCTGACCGATCACGCCGCCTTCACGCATCTTGCGAATCCGGTTCCAGACCGGGGTCTTCGATGACCCGACTTTCTTGGCAATTACATCCAGCGACTGGCCTGCATCGCGTTGCAGCTCCCGCAGGATTTTCCTGTCGATCTCGTCCAGACGAACAGACATTCTGCTTTTTCCCTTCTTCTGGTCCGGGCGTTCCATTTGGCGCGCAAACCGAAACAACGTTCCTTATTTCCCGCGTCACCTCGCGGATTACAGGGAAAATGTCCTATATATTGCTTGAACGCAACCGGAAAGGACACGCCATGCCCCGCCCATTTAGCCCTAAAGTGATAACCGCCAACGACCTGATCGAGGGCGACGTGATCTATATGGCCCGCAACGGGTCATGGGTGCGCGAGATGTGTATGGCGTGGCTGATCGAGGAAGAGGTCGAGGCCAACGCCCAGCTGGCCCGCGCAGAAGCCGAATCCGGCGTGGCCGTTGGCGCTTATCTGGCAGGTGCTGCCGCTGGCCCAACCGGTCCTATCCCCATCCATTTCCGCGAAGCGTTCCGTGCCACCGGCCCGTCGAACCGCTTCCATGGCAAACAGTCAGAGCAATCGGCACCGGAGGCCGTGGCCAATGTATGATTACAACCATTTCGACGAAAGTTTCGTACGCAATCGTGTCTCTCAGTTCCGCGAACAGGTGGGCCGCCGCATATCGGGCGCGCTGACCGAAGACGAGTTCAAACCTCTGCGTCTGATGAACGGTGTCTACCTGCAACTGCACGCTTATATGTTGCGGGTTGCGATCCCCTATGGCTCGCTTAATCCAAACCAGATGCGCCAGCTGGCCATGATTGGCGAACGCTGGGACAAGGGTTACGGCCACTGGACCACGCGCCAGAACATTCAGTACAACTGGCCGCGCCTGTCGGACATCCCTGACATGCTGGACGCGCTGGCGGATGTTGGCATGCATGCCATCCAGACCTCGGGCAACACGATCCGTAACGTGACCGCCGACCATTTCGCTGGTGCTGCTGCGGACGAGATTGAAGACCCGCGCCCCACGGCCGAGCTTTTGCGTCAGTGGTCCACCGACCATCCGGAGTTCCAGTTCTTGCCGCGCAAGTTCAAACTCGCCGTAACAGGATCGAAAGCTGACCGCGCCGTGACAAAGGCGCATGACATCGGCATCCGCATCGTGAAGAACGACGCCGGCGATGTGGGTTATCAGATCCTTGTCGGTGGTGGCCTTGGCCGTACGCCTGTCGTCGGTCAGGTCTTGAAAGACTTCCTGCCGCGCGAAGATCTGCTGCCTTATGTCGAGGCCATCGTCAGCGTCTACAACACGCTGGGTCGCCGCGATAACAAGTACAAGGCGCGCATCAAGATCACCACGATGGAGAACGGGATCGACAAGATCCATGAGCTGGTCGAGGCCCGCTTTGCACAGCTGCGTCCGCTCTTCTCGGGTGTAGATCAGGAGCATTTCGCCAATATCGCCGCTGATTTCACTGCACCGGACTTCAAGACGGCGGACCTTGCTGGCTATCACGCGGCCCGTGACGCTGACCCGATCTTCCGGTCGTGGAGTGATACCAACGTGGATGATCACCGCGCCGATGGCTACGGCATCGTCACGATCTCGATGAAAGCCCACGGGGCCACGCCGGGGGACGCCAACGCAGATCAGATGCGTGTGCTGGCCGATCTGGCCGAACAGTTTGGCCACAGCGACATCCGCATCAGCCACGAGCAGAACGTGATCTTCCCGCATGTCCACCGCGCGGATCTGCCAGCGATCTTCGCGGCCCTGCGTGCGCATGGCATGGCGACGGCAAATGCCGGTTTGATCTCGGACATCATCGCCTGCCCCGGCATGGATTACTGCGCGCTGGCAACGGCCCGCTCGATCCCTGTCGCGCAAGAGATTGCCGAGCGTTTCGACGAACTGAAAATCGAACACGATATCGGTCATCTGCAGATCAAGATCTCGGGCTGCATCAACGCCTGTGGTCACCACCACCTAGGCCATATCGGCATTCTGGGGTTGGATCGCGCGGGCGTCGAAAACTATCAGATCACCTTGGGTGGTGACGCTGGCCCGGACACCGTGATCGGCAAACGCGCGGGTCCGGGCTTTGCCTATGACCAGATCGTGCCAGCCATCGAACGTCTTGTGCACGCCTATCTGGAACATCGCGAAGACGAGAGCGAAACCTTCATCAACGCCTTCCGCCGTCTCGGCGAAGCCCCCTTCAAGGCGGCCCTCTATCCGGAAGAGGACAAGACCAATGCCGCTTGAAATCCCCCTTCCCCCGGCAGAAGAACGGGCGGCCGATCTGAACAGTCGCTACAAACACCATTCCGCGACCTCTGTCGTTGAACGCGCTTTATCAGACAGCACCATCGGCTCGCTTGCGCTGGTGTCCAGTTTTGGCGCGGAAAGCGTTGCGCTGCTGCATCTGGTGGCCAAGGTCGACCGCACAGTGCCGGTGATCTTTCTGGACACGCAAATGTTGTTTCAGGAAACGCTAGATTATCAGGTTGAGGTCGCCGAGAAGCTGGGCCTGACCGATATGCGTGTCATTCATCCTGATCCCGAAGACCTGTTTGCCCGCGACCCGGACAACATTCTGCATTTGGCTGACACAGATGCCTGCTGCTCCCTTCGTAAAGTCGAACCGCTGGACAACGTGCTGAGCGGGTTTGACGGCTGGATCACCGGGCGCAAACGTTTTCAGGGCGGCAAGCGCGTCGATCTGGAGTTCTTCGAGGCTGAAAACGGCCAGTTGAAGGTCAACCCGTTGGCCCATTGGGCGGCATCAGATGTGCAGGATTACCTGATCAACAACCGGCTGCCCAAGCACCCGCTGGTCAGCCGGGGCTTTCCATCGATCGGCTGTGCGCCTTGTACATCGGCTGTGAAGCCCGGTGAAGACCCGCGCGCCGGACGCTGGCGTGGGGCCGAGAAATCAGAATGCGGCATTCATTTCGTGGATGGAAAGATGGTACGCGTAGGAGCAGAAGCATGAGCGTGATTGTAACCGATAACGGCTTTGCCCGTGACGATTTGACCGACGGGTTCGCAACCCCCGAAGACCGCGCGGCCAATGACACGCGCGGCTTGCATCTGGCATCTGATACGGATTCGGCGGCTCTGGCTGATCTGATGGTGGGCGTGCCCGTCATCCGCATCGACTTTCCTTCTTTCGCGGATGGTCGTGGTTTCACTCTTGGTCGCCAGCTGCGCCTTTTGGGCTTCGAGGGGCGTCTGCGCGCCCATGGCCACGTGATTTCGGACCAATATGCAATGGCGCGCCGGTCGGGTTTTGACGAAGTCGAAGATCTCGGATGATCTGGCCCAGCGCCAGCCTGAGGCCGAATGGCAGTTCCGCGCGGACTGGAAGGCCTATGACTATAGGTCGCGGATGACCGGCTAGACCGGCCCAAGCAACCCTCCTATATACTCTGACAGGAAAGGGCGGGGCATTGTGCCCTGCTGACGCTTATGAATGAAGTGACGCCCGTTATGGATGCTGAAACCAAAGTAAAACCGGTCCCCACCCTGCCCGATGCGCAGACGGTGACCGAAGTTGAACATTACACCGACCGCCTGTTTAGGTTCCGCTGCACGCGGCCTCAAACCCTGCGCTTCCGCTCGGGCGAGTTTGTGATGATCGGGTTGATGGGCGACCCGCACCCGGAAACCGGCAAACAGAAACCACTTCTGCGCGCTTATTCCATTGCCTCGCCCAGTTGGGATGAAGAGCTGGAGTTTTATTCGATCAAGGTCCCTGACGGGCCGCTGACCTCGAAGCTGCAGCACCTTAAGGTAGGGGACGAGATTATTCTGCGCCCGAAACCCGTCGGCACGCTGGTGCATGACGCGCTGATACCCGGCAAACGCATTTGGTTCTTTGCCACCGGCACCGGCTTTGCGCCCTTTGCATCGCTTCTGCGCGAGCCGCAGACATACGAGGATTATGACGAGATCATCATCACTCACACCTGCCGCGAAGTGGGCGAGCTGACCTATGGTGCCAAACTGATCGAAGCGCTGAAGGATGATGAGCTTCTGAACGAAGTGATCGGCGAAGGCTTCTGGAAGAAGATCAAGTATTACCCGACCACCACCCGTGAAGAGAGCCCGAAGATGGGCCGCATCACCGACCTGATGCGTTCGGGCGAGGCGTTCAAGGATCTGGGCGTCGAACCGCTGTGTCCCGAACATGACCGGGCCATGATCTGCGGCAACCTGGCCTTTAACCTGGAACTGAAAGAAATGTTCGAGGAATATGGCCTGGAAGAAGGCGCAAACTCAAAACCCGCGCAATATGTGGTCGAGAAGGCGTTTTTGGACTGATCCACACCGATCACCGCTAACACATTCTCCGCCCGCAGCACCCCCGTGCCGCGGGCGGATTTGTTCTTCATATGTTCTTTTTGACGACTCAGTGCTAATCTGACCCCATGCAGATTTTCGATCGGCCTCATTTTCCGCTCGCCAAGGCGCGCACGCACGAAGTCTATGGCCCCGGTGCGCCTGTCTTCGCTTTCGCGCTTGCCGCTCGTTTGGGCGGCACTTCCCTTTGGATACGCGGTGGATGGGAGGCGGCCCAGATCAACCCCAACGGCTTTGCCCAGTTCGTTGACCCAGCGGATCTGGCCTTCTGTAACACAAAAGATCAGCAGCAAACCTTGGCTGTCGCGGAAGAGGCCTTGCGCGACGGTGCGGTTTCGCTTGTGATGATATCCCTGCAAAAACCATTGGGCCTGACCGAGGGGCGGCGTTTGCAGCTTGCAGCCCGGGATGGGAAATCCACCGGCTTGGCCCTTATCTCAGAAGGCATGGGCAGCAATGCCGCCGAAACACGATGGCACTGTGCACCAGTTTTTGACCCAGATTATGGCGGCGAAGACTCGACTCTGCATCGGTGGGAGCTTAAAAAGAACAAATCAGGAACATTGGGTGTTTGGTATGTTCGATGGGATCAGGCGTCGCGTCGTCTCGTTGTGGTTCCCCCGGTTGGCAAGTGACCGGGTTCTACGCCGCTGTCCGCTGGATGCACCCTTTGCCCTGACCCTGAAACAAAACAATACGGATCGGTTGTATTGCCTGAATATGCAGGCCCTGAAACACGGGTTGCATCAAGGCATGCCCTATTCCGATGCGCGCGCCTTTTGCCCTGATCTGCAAACAACCCCGGCAGACCTTCCGCAGGACACGCGGTTTTTACATCTGCTGCGCCGCTGGGCCACGCGCTATTGCCCGTGGGTCGGGCTTGAAGGCCAAGACGGGCTTGTGCTGGATGTCACCGGCTCCACCCATCTTTTTGACGGCGAAGAGGGCCTGCTTGGTGATCTGCGGATGCGCCTGATGCGTGCGGGTCTGTCGGTGCAAATCGGGATGGCAGACACACGGGGGGCGGCCTGGGCCTTGGCGCATTTTGGCGAAGGCGTGGCCCAAGTGGGCGACCCTCTGCCCGTACTTAAAACGCTGCCGATTGCCGCCTTACGACTGGACAACAAGACCACAACCGCGCTGGAACGGCTGGGGCTGCGCAAGATCGGGGATCTGGCCGGCACCGCCCGCGCGCCCCTTGCGCGCCGGTTTGGGCCGGATGTGCTGATGCGGCTGGATCAGGCCTTGGGACATCAGCCCGAAGACATCACCCCGCTGGCCGAACCAACCCATTACGGGGTCCGCATGACTCTGCCCGAACCCATTGGCCTAATCGGGGATGTGATGGCGGGTGTCTCGCGCCTGCTGGACCAGCTTTGCGCCAAGCTGCAAGCCCATGAGATGGGCGCGCGCATTCTGATGGTCACAGTGCGCCGGGTGGATCAGGACAGTCAGGATGTGGAACTGCGGCTAGCCCGTGCTCTGCACGATCCGCACCGCATCCTCCCCCTGTTCGAACGTGGCTTGGCCGAGGTCGACGCGGGCTTTGGCATTGATCAGCTCAGACTTCAGGCCACTCATGTCGAGCCTCTGCGCGCCCAGCAAATCACCCATGCCTCAACCGCGCAGAACGGCAGCTCGGGGCAGCTTGAGGATTTGGTCACCCGGATTGGCGCGCGGATCGGGCTGGAAAACATCCAGCGCTTCCTGCCCGCCGACAGCCATATCCCCGAACGCAGCTTCATCATTGCGCCGGTGGCCTATTCAGAACCGGTTCGTGGTGGTGCATGGGCTTGCACATCCCCACGACCGCTATGCTTGTTCCCACCCGAACCGATTGCCGCCCAAGGGCCGCAGCCACCTGAACGCTTCCGCTGGAGGCGCATGACCCTGACGACAGGACGTGCAACAGGACCTGAACGTATTGCACCCGAATGGTGGCTTCAGGATGAAAACTGGCGATCGGGCCTGCGCGATTATTGGCAGGTCGAGACCACGCAGGGACGGCGGCTTTGGCTGTTTTACACGCCACAAAACCCCGGCTGGTTTGTGCAGGGGGAATTCGCATGACCCATGACACGCGCACCTATGATCCTGCGAAAGGGCGACGGCGGAGCCTGCGACCACAAGGGCAAGACTATGCCGAGCTTTGCGTAACCAGCAATTTCACCTTCTTAACCGGGGCCTCGCACCCCGAAGAACTTCTGGTGCGCGCGGCCGAGCTGGGTCTTTCAGCTTTGGCAATCACGGACCGAAATTCGCTGGCCGGTGTGGTGCGCGCCTGGAGCGCCTTGAAAGAGTTGAAGCGCGAGGCTGACGAAGCGCTGCACATTCGATCCGGGCAAAGGATGGATGCGTCGTCCCGGCAGGTGACACATCACGGGGCCCCACTGACCAAGCCCGCCCCCAGCACGCTGCCCAAACTGATCGTGGGCTGCCGTCTGGTCTTACAAGACAGTACGGTAGAATGGGTCGCCCTGCCCCGTGACCGGGCTGCGTATCAACGGCTGACCCGTCTACTGACCTTGGGAAAACGGCGCGCCGAGAAAGGCGATTGCCTGCTTTACACCAAGGATATGATCCCGGCCTGCACAGGGATGATCCTGATTGCTCTTCCGCAAAAAGGATTGAAGCCAGCGGTGTCCGAAATTCAGCGGCTGCGCCGGCACTTTCCTGACCATGTCTTTCTGGGAGCGTCCCCGCGCTATGACGGCAGTGATCAGGCTTGGCTGACAGCCTGTGCAAACGCCGCGCAATCGGCCTGTGCGCCGATGGTCGCCGTCGGGGATGTGCTGATGCACCACGCCAGCCGCCGCCAACTGGCAGATGTTCTGACCTGCCTGCGCAAACATATCACCATCGATCAAATCGGCACCCGCGCCTTGCCCAATGCCGAACGTCGCCTCAAACCAGGTGCAGATATGATCCGCCTGTTTCGCAACCATCCGGGCGCAATCCGCCGCACGTTGGAAATTGCCGACAGATGCAGCTTTGATCTGGCCGAGCTGTCCTATGAATACCCGCATGAAGATGACGGTGCGGAAACACCCCAAGCCCGGCTGGAACGGCTGGCACATGAAGGCTTAGCGCGTCGTTACCCCTCTGGCCCGCCCGCGCGGGCGATTGAATTGATGCACAAGGAACTGGCGGTGGTTCAAGACCTTGATTTTCCAGCCTATTTCTTAACCGTCCATGACATCGTGCAGTTTGCCAAATCACAGGGCATCCTATGTCAGGGGCGCGGTTCCGCCGCCAATTCGATCTTGTGCTACCTTCTGGGCATTACCGATGTCAGCCCAGACATGATCGCAATGGTGTTTGAGCGTTTCATCTCGAAATACCGCGGTGAGCCGCCGGATATCGACGTGGATTTCGAACACGAGCGGCGTGAAGAAGTGATCCAGTGGATCTATCAGAAATACGGCCGCCATCGCGCCGGGCTCTGCGCCACGGTCATCCACTTCCGCACCCGAGCTGCGATCCGAGAGGTCGGTAAAGTCATGGGCCTGTCGCAAGATGTCACCTCAAGCCTGTCGGGGCAAATCTGGGGCATGAGCAACGGCGGCGTCGATCTGGACCGTATCCGCGAAATTGGCCTGAACCCCGATGACCATCGCCTGATGCAGACCATTCATCTGATTGGCCAGATCATCGGCTTCCCCCGCCATCTGTCCCAGCATGTGGGCGGCTTTGTCATCACCTGCGGGCGTCTGGACGAACTGGCCCCGATTGAAAATGCCGCCATGGAGGATCGGACCGTCATCTGCTGGGACAAAGATGACATTGATGCGCTGGGGGTGCTGAAGATCGACATTCTGGGGTTGGGAATGCTCAGCTGCGTGCGCAAAGCGTTTGACCTAATGCAGCAGCATGAAGGCCAAAGCATTGGCATTGCGACAGTTCCTCAGGAAGACCCCGCCACCTATGACATGCTTTGCACCGCAGATGCCGTTGGGGTGTTTCAGGTCGAAAGCCGCGCCCAGATGAATTTCCTGCCGCGCATGAAGCCGCGCACGTTTTATGATCTGGTGATCGAGGTCGCCATCGTTCGCCCCGGCCCCATTCAGGGGGGAATGGTGCAGCCCTTTATCAGGCGCCGCCAAGGGCTTGAGCAACCCGAACCCTTCGGCCCCGCGCTGGAAGAGGTGACACGCCGCACCCTTGGTGTGCCCCTGTTTCAAGAGCAAGCCATGCAGATCGCCGTTGTTGGCGCAGGTTTCACCGCCGAAGAGGCAGATCATCTGCGCCGATCTTTGGCCTCGTTCCGACGCATGGGCACCATTGGTGCCTTTCAAGACAAGTTCATCGCCGGAATGCTGACGAACGGGTATGATCTTGAGGTCGCACAACGCTGCTTTTCGCAGATCGAAGGCTTTGCCGATTATGGGTTCCCCGAAAGCCACGCGGCCGCTTTTGCCATGCTGGCTTATGTCTCGGCTTGGCTGAAATGCCACCACCCGGCGGTTTTTGCCTGCGCGCTGCTGAATTCCCAACCGATGGGGTTCTATGCGCCCGCCCAGATTGTACGCGACGCGCGCGAACATGGCGTTGAAACGCGCCCCATATGCGTAAATCGCTCTGAATGGGACAACACACTGGAACGCCGCCCGGACGGCGCATTGGCGCTTCGTCTGGGGTTTCGCCAAATCAAAGGCTTCCGCGAAGAAGACGCAGGCTGGATCGTGGCCGCGCGGGGCAATGGATATCAGGACCCAACCGCCCTTTGGTTGCGCGCAGGTCTGCGCCCGGATCTGTTGACGCGACTGGCCGAAGCGGATGCGTTCAGCGGCATGGGCCTGACCCGCCGTGACGCCCTGTGGCACGTCAAGGCCATCCGCAGCGAGAAACCCCTGCCCCTGTTCAATGACCCGATCGATGGGGAAAACATCCATGAACCGCAAGTTCACCTTCCGACCATGCATCTGGGCGAGGAGGTGGTTGAAGACTACGTGTCGACCCGCCTGTCCTTGCGCGCGCATCCTATGGAACTGCTGCGCCCCAGCATCCCGAACCTGACCCCCCATGATGCGCTTCAGGATGTTCCACTGGGGCGGCACACGGTTTGCGGCCTTGTGATCACCCGCCAGCGCCCTGGCACTGCATCAGGCGTCATTTTCCTGACGCTCGAGGATGAAACCGGGGTAAGCAATGTGGTGGTCTGGCCAAAAGTCTACAAGCGTTTTCGCCGCATGGTGATGGGCGCCCGGCTGTTACAGGTTACCGGTTACCTGCAGCGGGAAGGCATCGTCGTCCACCTGATTGCGCAAGAAATCTGCGACCTATCACACAAGCTTTATGAAATGGGCCACCCCATGCCCGAAGCGCTGACGACCGAAGGACCACGAGCAGACGACACCCCGAAGAAGTCCCGCTACCCTTCCAGCGCCATGCATCCGCGCGATCAGGCAAAACGACTATTCCCCAGCAGGGATTTTCACTAATCCATAGCCGAGCCGGGTCAATCTGACTGCGAGAACCCTGACCAAAACACGACCGACCAAAACTTTCTTCGGAAGGCAAAAAACACCAACGAACAAAAGCTTCACTGAAAGCCACGTAACACGGGACCTTTTGGGCGTATTAAGATTGTCAAGATTTCACACCCACACGGACCAACAATAGTATACTAGACCTTTGTTATCTTTTTAGAATTCAATCAGGCCGCAACAAAACACCCCAATGATGGACCCGTCACAGGACTATCCCTCGCGGAACATCACGATTTTACGATGTTCAGATTGCTGTATCAGCGAGAACCCCCGTGAGAGATACATCTTCTGCGCAATCAGGTTTGACTGATCCACATGCAGCTGAATTCTGGAGCCCGGAAAGCGAGCAATGAATTCGTCCAGGAACACCCCTCCCAGTCCCTGCCCCTTGCAGTTTGCAGCGATCGCGACACGAGACACGTACAGGCCCTCAGTGTCCGGCAGAGCCGCCGCGGAGTGGTTTCCCTCAATCATCGCCTGTTTGAAGGCCGCCCTGCCAGCGCGGTCCAGCAAACGAATAAAATCGACCGTGCTGGTGCGTTGCCGCACTGCCAGTTCTGAAGCTGGAAAGCTGCAGATGATCCCAACAATCGTGTCGCCCTGTTTCAGCAGGAACGGGTCGAAACACTCTGTCTTGGGATCGAGCATCTGCTGTGCGATCACGTCAAGAACAACCTCTCGTTCAAGCGGGAGGTAGAGATAAAAATCATGAAAAGATTCAAAGACAAGCTGCGCGACTAAACGCAGAGTCTGCGCATCATAGCCATTGTTCATGAGAGACGCGAAGCTGAGATTATGTTTTGACATCTGTAATCCGCGTTGCGGTCATCCCCGGTTGATATGCTCTGCAAACAACGCCGCAGTCGCCTTGCGGTCCAGTTTGTCATTGGCGTTTCGGGGAATGGCATCCATCGCCAGAATGCGGTCTGGAATGGCGTGGCGCTCAATGTAGGTCCCGAGCGTTTTCTTCAGAGCACGTTCGTTAAATTCTTTACCACGTTCATGTTCAACGACCGCACCGAGCATATCTTCGTACTTGAATGCAACAGCGACCGTCCAGCCGGACCGTCGCAGCGCTGAGGTCACCTCATCAAGCTCGATCCGGAAACCCCGACTCTTGACCTGAAAATCCACACGTTCCTTGAAAAACAGCCGCCCATCCTCAGTTCGAACAATCCAGTCGCCACTGCGATACCCCCTGACACCGTCCTTCTCAAAAAAGGATGCTGCCGTTTTCTCGGAATCTTCCCAGTATCCGATCGCAACCTGAGGGCCAAAGATCAGGGCTTCTCCTTCATTTTCATGGGGACCATCGACTAGCTCAATGCTAATATTGTCATACAGATCACCAAGCGCCATGCTTGTGCCCACATAATGTCTATAGTTGTCCTTCGTGAGGAACACATAGGTCATTGTAATGGTTGTCTCGGTCGGACCGTAAGAGTTACAGATCGTCAGATCCGGATTGACGTCGAACAGAGCTTCGACCTGCTCAACGAACAATGGCTCTCCGGCGAAAACCGTGAAGCGGACGCTGGCAAAAGTTTCCGGGGTCAGCTGACCACTGCGACGCATCTGGCTGATCGCGCTCGACGTGGAGTTCCAGAATGTGATCCCGTGTTGTTGCACAAACCGGCCGGGCATCATTTTTTCACCAATCTCTGCCAGCGGATAGAGGCAGGCACCAAAACAGAAGGCTGCATAGATATCAGTCTGGGACATATCGAAGGCGAGGTTCGGTTGCTGCGAAACCCGGTCGTCAGGTGTCAGATTGAACACTTCCAGCCAGTCGACGAAATTTGTCATCGCCTCTCGCGGAATAACAACACCCTTTGGGATTCCGGTCGATCCAGAGGTGAAAATGATATGCGAATAGGTGTGCAGCGGGACTTCTTTTTCAAAGGGCCTCGGGTTCTCCAACACATCGGGGCTGAGAAGATCTGCGGCCGGGGCAATGCGTGCCAGATCTACGTGCATATGTGCTTCTGCCAGGATGAAATCGGGCTGCAACCGGTCGATGATGCGCTGTAATTTATCGAGCGGAGACTGAATATTCAGTGGCGCGTAATAGCCCCCTGCAAGGCCTGCCCCAAGAAATGACGCATAGGCCGCGTTGCATTGTGGAAGAATGATCGCGATGCGCGGAGCGTCTTTCTCGGCAAAAATACTGGCAAAGGTGTGAACATGCTGACACAGCTCTGAATAGGTCCAGGTGGCGCGTTCAGTATGAATGGCAGGCGCATCCGGATGGGCCTGAGCGATTTCCATGAAGCGATAAAGCGGGTCTGTCATCTTCAATTACCTATATCTTCTATCCGTACCATCTGACCGGATTATTCCGGATTAACCCCCCCGGTCGCACTGATAGTGAACCCGGGAATCCAATCATAGAGAACTGTTTCTGAGTGGAGAGACGAGCGGATTTCATCAGCCAGACGCAGGCCGCCACGGCCAACCGGGTAATCACTGACCGCCACGTTTGTCAGATTTTTGCGGTTCAGAATATAGGCGTAGGTGACAATAAGGGTCTCAGGATCGGGGGCTGTATCAAAGTGTAGATTAACACAGTTGGGCGCAGTCAGTTCGACACGTTCAATGCTGCATCTTGTCCCCAGGTTGACGCCAAATCCCATGCCAGGACCGGGGGGTAATAACGCCTCTGCTTCCAATGCCAGCCGTACATTTTCGGGAAAGAAGATTTGAGCCTGGGTACCATCAACGGTCATTCTTTCGGGCAGTGGAAGAGGCTCGAACCGTCCCTGAAGGTGCTTTGTGATCTGTTGGCCGAGCATCTCTCCTAGGAGGAGCTTACCTTGTCCCGAGAAATGTGAACCGTCGAACATCTCATAGGCGTAGGCCGCGGCCGGGATGAACGCATTGTCCGTGACATTTGCGACATCAAACAGAGATAGGCGATTGGGCCAGGCATTGCCATTGCCCCGGTCTCCCGAACCACTGGGCTGAACCAAAGCCCAGTTAATTTCGACCCCGATGTCAGCCAGCTTGGTCTCGGTTTCCCGCATCAGAGAAAGCAAAGTGTCCCGATATTGCTCTCTGGGCATGACGCGGTCTGACTCCCCATGCATCCAGACAACATACACTTTCTTGATCGGGGCCGGATCATTGCGCGAGGTTTCGACACATTGCCGGATCGTATCAAAAAATTGCAGAAAAATTAGAGAACTCTCGCCATCGACATCAGTATAGATCCCGGGACTCTTTCGATCCTCTTTCACGATGGCATGAAAGCGGCGCCCTCCAACCGCTCCGCTGCGCACGATGATCCGGGACAACGCGTCGTCACGAGATTCGTGCAGCATATGACCGGCCGCAGCAGTCAAAAGGGACTGAATTTTCGGCGATGCCTCCGATATGGGGATGAACCCGGTTATCGGTGTTTCCTGTTTCCGGTATCCCCATCCGCGAAAGCCCCGGGCATCATTGGGCGTATATACTTCGATAATCTGATCTGTCTCTGGATAAATCCTCGGACCTGCATCATGAATATCTGCGTTGGATTGCCCAAACCCCATCAGCAGGATGCTGTAGGGATCATCTTGTGTCTCGGACATCGCCCCCATATCAGACTGGCTTTCCTGCGTATTCCGCCGAGAGTTCCACATCAACAAACTCGCTCAACAGGGGCGTTTGAAGCTTTGGAGCTGTCGCTCTAATGTGCGTGTTGAGCGCATCGTCCTTGTGTGTCTTTGACATGTTGATCAGCAAAGTGCTCCAGCGCTCTGTCAGCTGGCCGTCAAGGCTTTCTGCCATTTCCAGAAGGAAGGTGATCGCCTCTTTCTTGCGGTCGAGACGAGTGAAACTGTTAAAGGTGTGCGGCAAGATACTATGCTTCACATCATCACTCAGATCATCATCGCTCAGCGCTTCTTTGGCGAGTTCGATCACACGCTCAAAATCCTGAACTTTGAAAGCATCAATAACAGTTGTCCGTAGAGGACTTTGTGTAAGATTCTTTGCCGGGCCCGCCAGACGGGCTTCACGGGCCTGCTGTAACCAGAGCAGCAATTCTTCATCAGCCGCGTTCTGTTCAACTATTTTAACAACGTCATCAATTTGCTCGATGGTTCCATGTGACCGGGTGAGGCTACACAGGCGCTTGATGAGCGTTTCGCGGTACTCACCATCGACCTCGTCAAGACGGCCGATGATCCAGCAGATGGCGCGAGAATGTTCTGAATTTCGACGTAGCGCTTCAACATATTGAAAATCAAATTCCAAGCTACGAGGCGCAGAGTTTTCGATCGCCGCGTCGCATACGGCGACGGCCGCTTCATAGTCTTCGGCAAGACTAAGGGCCTCGGCGTGTCCTATGGCATTGATCGCGTGATAAGAGGGCGATTTACCGTCATATTTCAAAAGCATCTCAGCAACGACGCGGTTCGCCAAGTTTTGCTTAGGATGGTTGATGCTCTTGTCCAAGTAAGTGAACTTGAAATCACTCATGGACGCAAATTCCTGGCTTGGCAGGTATTCAACTTGCGCATAATCGCGACAAACGCGATCAATCGCAATTCTCTGGTAGGATTTTGCCAGAGCAAGTTCGAGTATTGCATCGTCATTGCCAAACATAAGCGGTTGTTGGCCAGGTGTCAGGGTCGCAAGGATTTGCGGGTTTTTATTCGAATGCGCAAGAATCGTGTCAATGCATCGACGCAGGCTTTGTTCGGCGGCCTCGTTCATCTGATGGAAGGCAAACCGATCCGGATAAAGCTCTGTCATTTTGCGCGTCGGCATCCCATTGAGGTAGAGCCCGGTTTCCTGATCATACCATTGTTCGAACCCGCCAAGGATGAGGACAACGACATCCGCATCGACGACCGGAGCGTAGCCCTGATTGTAAATGCCACGGTAGGACCGGGCGGTTTCGAGATCATGCGCGAAGCTCCAATGGATCTGCATGTCGACCCATTCGTCACCCACCTTGATCAGGGCATCATCCAAAGGCTGAGCCTTCGGGTCAATTGCCCAGATGATCTCATTTGCGGCCACGTCCAGATTGACCATATTGTAGCGATTGTATTGCTCCTGTGCGGTCCCTGGGAGATCGGTATTCCGGGAACTCGACAGAAAGGTCCGGTTGCCTGCTGTCAGAGCGCGCTCAATGTTACGTCCGAAACAATTTCCCACAACGAAGAACGTTGCGTTTTCCGGAAACTGCATCTCTGTCCGGATTTGCGGTTTGGCATAGGGCAGAAGGCGGTCATATCCCTTGCGAAGAGAGGGGTAGTTCCGAAGCCGGTTCTTCGCCGCCCTCGCCTGAATCTCCGCAGGCGTGTAACTAGCGAGAGGCATTCACTTCACCAACATGGGCCATAATACGGGCTACGGTATCGAAATTGTCGAGCGTCACCGCCGATTGCTGAATTTCAATTCCCACTTTATCTTCAATGAAAGCGATCATCGATGCCATCGTAAAGCTGTCGATGTAGCCATCTGTGAAGAGGGGCGTATTCTCGTCGATTTCAGAAACATTCAGACCAGCATCTTCGCAGATGAATTCGATCAATTCTTCTTTTGTCATGGATGTTTTACCTTTGATGTACTGCACAATCGACTGATATACTCTTCTACTAGTAAAAGGGCCATTTCAAGGCTATTTCGCGAATTGTGTGGGTTGGTTAATTTCTGGTCATGCGACGAGCCGCCCAGATGTTGTTCGGTCGTTTTCGTAATGATATCTCGCAGGGTTTTCTTCGGGCGGCACCCTGACCAGTCTTGAAGTGCATGCGCGACAGCTTATGGTGCTGATGGATCAGCCGTTCAAAACCAGTTTGCTATCCTGTACACGAACGGTTCAACAAATGACCCGTTTCAAGCGCACGGTCGAAGCCTCATACACAGAGTTCCGGATACTCCCGCCCCCTCGACCAGACGGATTATCTCCAACTTCTCTGATCCAAGATTTCTCATTCGTGGTCCCCCTGCCGTCGTAAATGCTTTTGAGAAAGCACAGTTTGAACGTCTGTTCAGCAACCACTTCTTTGAGATCCTTTGCCTCTCGGCACAGTTCATTGACCTTTTGCCACCATGTCGATTTTGAAACGGGGGTTGATCCTGTTGGGCCCAATATCTGCGAAAGACGGACGAAGCCTGTCTTAGGAAAGGTACTGCTGCTCATTGCCGTTCTCCATTGCTGGTTTCCATACAATGAGGTTTGGCAGAGACCAACGGAGTTGCATGGGATCAGCCAAAAGGCAAGGCGAGGAAAACCCAAACGCCCCGTCCCTGACTATCAAAAGATGAAAGATTGACTGGTGATTATCGGATGGGTAGCTTCGCCAGAACAGGTCTGTGTTGCTAAATAAGTAGGGGGTGTCCTGATGTTAAAACTGACGCGCAGGGCGCGGATTGATCGGAATGTAAAACCTACACTCGGCATAACTGGCTTAGCAGCTCTCATAACAGCAGGACTGCTGTCAGATGTCGCGTACGCGCAGGGGCTGGCATGCGACATCCCACCGTCCGGCGGGCCAAAAGATAGTGTAATATGTGACTTGGGCACTCTAGGTGGACGATACGGAAGTCGTGCTTATGGCATCAATGCCGATGGAACAGTCGCAGTAGGTGCCAGTAACGACCGCGCATTTCGCTGGGTCGAAGGCAATGGCATGGAAAGCCTCGGCAAACTACCCGGCTGGCTTGAAAGTTCTGCTTTTGACGCCAGTGCCGATGGAACGGTCGTGGTGGGAATTGGCGTCTCTAACAGTGGGTACAGAGCTTTTCGTTGGGTGGAAGGCCAAGGCATGGAAGACCTCGGCACCCTACCCGGAGGCACTGAAAGCTATGCCTCTAACGTGAATGACGACGGAACGGTCGTGGTTGGCCAAAGCAACGACCGTGCCTTTCGCTGGGTCGAAGGAACGGGCATGCAGGACCTCGGCACCCTAACTGGAACGGGTGAAAGCTTTGCGGTAGGCGTCAACGCCGATGGTACGGTCGTGGTCGGTCAAAGCAACTACCGCGCCTTTCGCTGGGTCGAAGGAACGGGCATGCAGGACCTCGGCACCCTATCAGGGGCATTCAGCAGCTTTGCACATGATGTCAATGCTGATGGAACGGTTGTGGTCGGCGAAAGCGGTTTCCGCGCATTTCGTTGGGTGGAAGGCAAAGGCATCAAGGGCCTCGGCACCTTATTCGGGGGGGGCTCTAGCAGGGCCCATGCCGTCAATGCCGATGGCACGGTCGTGGTCGGCGTGAGCGGATCCTCTCAGGGAACCCGTGCCTTTCGCTGGGTGGAAGGCAAAGGCATGGAAAGCCTTGGCACTCTATCTGTCGGGGGCAGCAGCTATGCATATGACGTCAGCGCCGATGGATCAGTCGTTGTGGGGACAGTTCTCACCATCAGTGGAAGAACCCACGCGTTCATTTGGCGTGCCGGGACGATGGAAGACTACGTCAATCTGATCGCTTCATTCGAAGTCTTGGGTAATGACAGCGCAGTGATGCAAGCTGAGCAGCAATTCGCCCTTGGGCAAATCATGTCGCAGGGCGCGTTTGCGGCGGCAGGGCAAACTGTGATGTCCAGCCATGCAGGAAGCCAGCTCACAAATCGCAACCCAACAACCGTGGGCGCGCGCACAACATCGCTGGGCGCGCTGAACTTCGGCCGTGGGCTGGACGGCAATATCACTGTGGGCGCAACCCTCAGCCTGAGCGGTACAAGCCTGAACAACAACGCTTACGACATGGGCACAGGATTTGGTGCTGCCATCTGGGGACAGTATAGCGAGGGCGGCACAGCCCGCACAGGCCTGCAAATCAGTGCTGCTTTGGGTTATATGCGCAACAAGGGCGACGTGGCGCGTGGCCGCCTGTTGACCGATGTCGTGCTTGCAACAGGCAATTCGAGCGTCACAACCCGAGCAGCGCAGGTGTCCGTGGGCTATGGCTATAAACAGGGCGATTGGTTGCTTACTCCCAGCGTAGGCGTGGCACATTACGATACGACACGCGCTGCCTATACAGAGAGCGGCGGCGCTTTCAACGCCAGCTATGATGCAATGGACACCCGCCGCACAGTAGCGAAAGCGGGCATCACAGGTGAGTTCGCGCTGGGCGAGAAAGGCCGCCTGTTGCTGGGTGCTGGGGTGGACTATGAAGTCAATCCAGAACGCCCGCGACTGACCGGAACCTCAGACCTTCCGGGGCTGACCACGTTTGACGTTGAAAGCACGTCCAACCCCAACCGCACGCGCGCGTTTGCAACGATTGGATACGTGCATCATCTAGAAAACGGATCATCCATTTCTGGTGATGTGCGTTTCAGCGAGGCGGTATATGGAAGCACGCCATCTGTAGGGCTTGGAGTGACATACAGCATGCGCTTCTAACTGGCTTAACCGCGACGGTTTAGAGAGCCAGATTCATAAGATCCTAAATCATTTCTCCGAACGGCTCTTCACCTGCCAGGATCACCGTATCCACGACAACGTTTAACGTTTTAGAGATCATCTGACATTCCAGCAGAGCAAACGTGGGGACGTCGCTCGCACAGATTCCTACACATGACCGAAGTGGGATGGCCACTGCAAAAACTGCCTCCGGAACTCATCCGCCGGAAATACACACAACGATGAACGTTGCAAGTAATTGTTATTTAATGGTTAATGGTGCCCCCACACGGACTCGAACCGCGGACCTACTGATTACAAACGGCCAAAACGGGATTTCTCAGGATTTCTCCAAACACCGCCAAACAGACATAAACACATGAACTCAAACAGTTTTTATTGACACTTCACACGCTGAGCTTTCATCACTGACGCCACGAAACGCTGCATGATGCTTCCGATATGCTTCCGGATTTCGCAGCCAACAGTGGATAAGAAGATGCCAAAACTGACCAAACGACTTGTTGAAAGCCTATCACCTGAAACCAAGGAACGCATCATTTGGGATGATGAATTAGCGGGCTTCGGCGTCAGGGTTTATCCGACCGGGCGACGGGTCTATGTGGTGCAATATCGGTTGCATGGGCGCACGCGGCGAAAGAACCTAGGACAACACGGCGTCCTGACCGCCGAGGAAGCCCGTAAAGACGCCAAGCTCGTGCAGGCGGACGTGGCACGAGGTTCTGACCCCTCAGCCGAACGTAAGGCGCGTTTACGCAGTCCGACAATCAAGGAGCTAGGCGAGCGATTCCTGACCGACCACGTGGCGCTGCATTGCAAACCAGCAACCCTATACGATTACCGAAACATGCTGCGCGGTGTCGTAAACCCCGTTCTTGGAAGCATCAAGGTCTCCGAGATCACCTTCACCGACATTCAAGCGTTTCACCTCAAACGCCGCGACACACCCTATCAGGCCAATCGCGGGGTCATGGTCCTATCAAAGATGTTGAACCTCGCAGAGGATTGGGGATTGCGCCCCATGAACACCAACCCGACGCGCCGCATCAAACGCTATCCCGAAGAAGAGAAGAAAAGATATTTGGACGAAGCCGAACAAGAACGCCTTGGCAGAGTTCTGGCAAACATGCTGCAAAACGAGGAAATCACCCGGTACGTGTTCGCCGCATTCTATTTGCTGTTGCTGACAGGGTGTCGCCTTGGGGAAATCCAGAAACTGAAATGGGACTACGTCACCCGCACTCATCTAGAATTGCCCGACAGTAAGACAGGACGGCGTCACATCCCCCTGCCCCGCGAAGCTCGCGCGCTTCTGGACACATTGGAGCGCCGCGAGGGCAACCCTTATGTAATCTTAGGTATGCACTCTGAGGGCTACTATAACGACTTACAGAAGCCTTGGCGCAAAATCCGGAAACGGGCGGGATTAACAGACGTGCGCGTGCATGACTTGCGACACACCTATGCGTCTGTTGCGGTGATGAATGGTATTGATCCATTCACATTGAAGGAAATTCTAGGCCACAAGAACCTGTCCACGACATTGCGCTATGCGCACCTTTCTGATGATGCCGTGCAGAAAGCGGCGGGACAAATCGCCAATCGGCTTGCAAGCGCATTGGGAAGTGTGGCGTAACATCGGCAGCCTGAGACCAAGGGAAGCTTGTTTGCAATGAAGCGGCGTGAAGAAATCGATACGCAATGCTCCGACGAAATGGTTGAGAGACTTCACCAATTAATCGAAGGGAAGCGCGAGACGGTCCTATTTAAGGAAAGGCTGGCGATAGTCCTAAGGCGCTACGAGCGCAATCTAGTCCGTTTCCCGAAAGTGACGCGTAATGATCGACGCGAACAAGTAACACGGCTGCGGGATAAGGCTGGGCACCTCCTACAGGCTATAAACACTCTGAACGAACAGGTTTCGCAAAGCATCGGCTCGCACCTGAATGAGCTTTCCTACGAAGAAAGGTGGGAGGGGTTCGACTTCTTCAATGCAGAACAAAAGTTCCCAAATGAAGATGATACGTTCACTCAGGTGAGGCAAGCCTGCACAAAACTCCAAGATGCCTGCGGACTGGAGATTCAGCTGCTTGATCAGAGCAAGGGCACTACCAGAGGCAGTCAAAACCCTTCTCTGGACCAATTGATCATTGATCTGAGTGCCCTGTACGAAACAGAAACAGGAGTTTCCGCGAACTCACATTGCTACCGCGACGACACTGTTGAAGACGGGTTCAATGGCAGGTTCTTTCATTTGGTAAAGGCAGTTTTAATCGCGCTTTCGTATGCAGGTTTTGGCAAACCAACTGCCCTCGGCAAGCGTATCAACAGGGTTCTGGAGAATGCCTGAATTGTTCCACACCACTTAAGGGTCAAAAAAAATCACTAGTGGTGTTACCGGAATCTCCCATTACGCCGCACTTTCACCTCAACGCAAACAGCGACAAAGAGGTGAACATGACAAACGCAAACCAAACAAGCCAGCTAGTGGACGAACGCGAAGCCGCTTCGATCCTTTGCTATTCCGTCCGGGCCTTGCAGAATTGGCGGCATCGCGGTGGCGGTCCGAACTTTGTGAAAGTGTCCGCCCGATCGATCCGATATCGACGTGCCGATCTGGAAAAGTGGATTGCGGATCGCACTGTGTCCAACACGTCGCAAGCACCAAACACGTAACAGTTTTGCCCCGCAACAGTTGGTAGCGGTTGTGGGGATTTTGGGGCCGAGAGGCTTTCAAACGGGGCGCAGGGTGTCGCCACCCTGCGCCCTTTCTATGTCTGCCAGTAACTCAAAAATAGAAAGGCACATGATGTCTAATTTACCCGCTTACAAATTCCGGGTCGGGTTGATCACAGCCACGATCTGGAAGAATGACAGCTTCTATTCTGTCGACTTCACGCGCTCCTACAAGGACGCACAAGGCGATTGGCACAGCACTCAGAGCTTTGCCCATGCCGACCTTCTAAACATCTCAAAATGCGCTGAACGCGCCGAAAACTGGATTGCGAGAAAAACAAATGAACAAGCGTAACTCGAATACCGAATTTAACACTCGGACCCAAAACACAAGCTACCCCGCCGGAGGCTCCCAAGCGTCCAGCGCATCCCACCAGTCAAAGGGCGCGCGCCCCAAGAGGGGGGTGATAGTAGCACCCCCCTCTGGAAATACAGAGACCCCAGAAGACTACACCGTTTTGCATCGGGGCTTTGACACTCTGGCCCTGTCTATTCAGGCCAATATCGGCCCGGAACTGTTTGAATATCTGGAAGCGCAGAAAGCGATGGCCGAGGAAGAGCAGAAAGACGTGCTGGTCTCCTATGGCGGCGCAGAGTTCTTGCTGAAGCCATACGGCGGCAAAGGGTATCGCTTCTTGCTGGACGGTGGCCCCGAAGGGGCGAATTGGTCGATCAAGAAACCCAACTCACGGGACAAATGGGGCATCCGCTTAAGCTTCGGATCGTTCTTCATGTCCATCTATGGCCTAGGAGCCGCCAAGGCCCATTGTGAGCGCGTTCTAGACGCCTTTGGGGTGCGCTATGGCCCGGACGGCGTTAGCATCTCTCGTGCCGACTTCTGCGTCGATGTGCTGGTGAATGATCTGGTGCTGGACCCAAACAAACTGATTGCGCATAGCGCCGCCGGTCGCCGCGATAACATCACTTATGAGGATGTGGCCGTGCATGGCAAATCCGGCTGGGTATCGTCCGTCACATCTGGCAGCATCACCAACCGGCAGGTCATTATCTATAACAAACGGTCCGAGGTGATTGCCCATGGCAAGCGCCATTGGTGGGACATCTGGAACCATACGTTACGTAGTGGGGTTGGGAACACCAACGCCCCCTATACGTTACATAGGGGCCATGTCCCTGGCCCCCTCACCCCGGACAAGACCCAAGCTGCCCAGAACCAAGTCTGGCGGGTTGAGTTCCGGGCGGGCAAGTCCCTGCTGAAAGACCGCTGGGGCATCCGCACATGGGAGCAGTTCTTTGACCAGTTCGGAGACCTCTGCCGGTCTTCTGGTGAGCGTATCCGATACACGGAACCCGACCCCAATGATACCAACCGCGCCCGCTGGCCGAACCACCCGCTCTGGGACGTGGTCTGCGCTGAGATGAATGACGACCTGATCGAGATGCGCAGCGGGGCCGACCCGAACCCCATGAAGGAGGTTCACCGGGAAGAACACATCGCCAGCCTACTGAAGCAGGTCACAGGCACCTGCATCACCATGGCCGCGTTGGAGGGATGGGAGCACGAGGAACTGCCGGTGGCGTTCAACAGTTTTGCCGAGCGAATGACCGGGGCTGTTGAGGAAGACCCCGAGCGATCCGCCAAGCAGCTACAGGATGCCAAGGACAGATATGTGTTTATGCGGGAGCCAGACAAGCCGCCTGCATAACTTTACCAATACGTAGGAAACGGAGAGACATACGAAGCGCCCTATGTAACGTATACGTAGGGCGCTTACGATATGTAGGGAATGCCTGAGGTATGATAAATTCTGTCTAGCCATTTCAGATATGTCTGTCAGAAAGTGGCAGCTCCGAACCAAATTCAAAGAACCCTGTCGCTCAGTTGACTTGGGAAAGTGCCACCCCTACCCTACACCTATTAGGCGAGTCAGTGCTGACAATTTGATTAAGCGATTACGATTCACGAGGGTATTATTTTGGCTAAAACAAGAACTTTTTCATTATATCTAGCCAAAGATGGTGTCGACGAATTTGAAGATGTTTTCACGCAAAACGCAAAAGATAAAATTGCCGCTGGTGCAGCAACTTATGAATCAAATGAGCTAGGAGAAAAAGCATCTGTCTACATCTTTGAAAACAACCCTATTCCCCCCGTTTGGCTTTCCGTTCTAAATGGGGTTTTTCAAGGGTTACCTAGCATCAAGAATAAGTCTTCATGCGCAGTTATCGTTTTCTTGCATTTAGACCGAGTTTGGATCGCACCATTTGCGCACGGCTGGCAGTTCATTGACGATACCAAAATTGAAATGGATTTTGGACTGAAAGTCGCAATTAATTCTCTGGATGATGACAAAATTAAGCGTATTGATAGAAGCCATTTAGGCGAAGCAATGAAAGGTGTTTCGCAATCAGCGTTTCAGCGAGATTTGCAAGCATTCGGCATAGACGAAGCCCTCGATCTCGTTCGACGAATTAGTGGGCGCAAAGAAGGGGATGAATTCGCCCGAAGCCTGACTGGTGCAACAGCTTTAAAAATTTCTCGTGAAATGGATTTGTCGGAACTGGCAGACGTTGCGGAAGAGGCGTTGAATCGGTTTAATTCGGACGATTACAAGACCACCGGATTTCATATCATCGACAAAGTTCGCCCGATACTCGATCCAGTTGTTTTGGCGAGGCTGGATGAAGAAGCCGTGAATATAATCAAGAACGGCGGTGACAATTTTGAGTTGTCTATGCCCGGATGGTCAGAGGATGATGTAGTTTACTACGGCCTGTTTGGCCCCGGTGTTCAGGGGCGCTTTCCTGACCTTCTAATGGCAAATTACCGTGACGCGCTCGGCGGCAAGCTTGCTGCCCTGAATGTTGCGATGATGACTTCAAAGCATGGCGTTTTTGCGGAATTCAATAATGACGCGGCAAGCAAAAAAAGATGGAGTATCAAGAAATCACTGATCGGTTCGATTGTCGTTGACGGCGGTTTGTATGCAATTAGTGAAGGCGAATGGTATCGACTGGATCAGCAGTTCAAGGGAGATGTTGATGCCGCGTTTCAGACATTGATCGTAGCATGGGATGGGCATCCTCTAACGATAATCAAAAAAGTTTCCGCAGACGGTAAGAAAACGGGTTTTGAAAGTGAACTGGACTACAATACTCGTTGTGCGGCTGAATACGGTCAGGTGCTGCTCGATCAGGAAATTCTGACAGTGCCAGCAATTCCGTATGGCAAATTTGAAGCCTGTGATCTTCTCGACATTGAAAACAAGCGCCTGATCCATGTGAAAAAAAGCTCCCGCCAATCCAGTGTTCTGAGCCATTTCTTCAAACAAGGCAGTAATTCTGCGAGGATACTGAAAACCATCCCCGAAGCTCGCGATGTGATGATTGAAAAAGTCAGGAACCTGACTGATGATGCTACTGCTGATAAATTGAGGGACAGTTTTGGAGACATCCTTGCTGGCTGGACTGTGGAGTTCCACATTGTTGATGCACCAAGGGCCGACGGAACTCACAAAATCCCATTTTTTAGCCGGATCACGTTGCGGGATGAAGCTCGCACACTAAAAGCGATGGAGTTTAAAGTGGCACTCAAGTTTATTCCTACTTAGACGAGAAGATTGAGCTATAGTATTTGCTGCTCTTCAATTGCTCTGAACGGCTGTCACGAATTGATCCACTAAGCACTGGCTTGATACAATCCGATTGGTGCTTGGGCTTATTGGCACTCAAAGATACCGCTAGTATCGTCGACGCCAATACCCGTTTTAGGCCGTCAGTCTTTAACCTTGATTTCAGCCCAGCCTTTGCCCCACTCTTTGACTGATTTGCCGGATCGACTCTTCTCAATCGGCCAGAATTGCCGCTGAAAGCATCGACCCTCAAATTCCACAACTTGCTTGCTAGTAGCGTTTGGAAATGCCTTGTCTAGTTCCTGCTCGAGTTTTTCAGAATCCGAGAGTGGAACGAGTCCGGCGGCCTTTAGTAAATCTTCGATTACTCGTACGTGTCGACGCGCTGCTTTTATGTCGGAGTCATACTTATTAGGGTTGTTACCTGAGTATCGATCAAATCGGTCTGTCCAGACTTTCAGCTCAGTCCTAGCATTTTCGAGATCTTCAATCTTAAACATGGGAGTCCCCTCAAAGTTGTACGCCTTCTAATTGATTACCTTTGCAAATTTAGCAACCCTAAAGAGTAGCCAATCTCGAGTGCGTTGAGTGGGTCAGGTGGGGTTCAACAAAAATCGTCGAAAGTATCACCACCTTCCCAAGATAGACCCTGAGCAATGGTGAACTCCTTTTGGGCGCCCTCGTGCGTGAAAAAAGTACCAAGGCTTTCATGCACAAACACTTCATTTTCGAAGGTTATCTGCGCAAGCGACCAAGGCTTGATCGCCTTTTCACCATGTTCGCCGATAATGAAAATCGCATCTTGGTCTTTTGACATAGCCACGTCACCAACCTTGGTCTCGTCGAAAGGGGTAATAGCTGAGATTGCACCTTTTTCTAATCGGTCAAAATAAGCTTCTAGCGGCGCATTCACTGTGGAATTAGGGCAAAGCGGAAATTCCGCTGGAACTTGCCAATTGCGCTGAACGGCGCCTAGAGTTTTCGAGATAACTAGCTCCGGCTGCACCGCTTCAGCAGTCGGAGCAGTTCGTCCATAGACCCACTCACTGAGTGTACCGTGTTCCGACTGCTGATCAGCTTGCGCCCACTTTAGCATACGTTCTCGGCTATATTTGGCTTCTGATAACGATACGGTTCGCATCCATTCAAAGTCAGAGTTGAGCGGGCCGTTCTTCGGATTGCGAGGATCATTGAGGAATTCCTCAATGCTGCCGTAAGTGTACTCAATTCGCTTAACCGTGATTGGATTCAGGAGAATATTTTCTAATCTAGTGACCCACCGGAGGTTTTCAGGGCGATTGTTTCTGCGATTAGTGTCAATGTGGTCAACCACGTAGCTCTTACTCTGCGGCTCACCATGAAATGCCGTCGCCACGATACGGTGTACTTTGTGCGAAGAAATACCCATATAGCCGTCGTTTGGACTTGGAGTCCCGAAAGTCCACTTTTCATCGAGGGGACGCCGACGCTTACCAGTGCGCGTGAGGCGGAACACAGCACCGTTGTCGCGAACACAATAGCTCTCTCCACGATACGTACATGATACCTCCTGTTGGAAATTGTGAAGTTTCTCATCGTCTGGCATATAACCCTCAGTTTGCTTGCGGCTAAAAAAATTCTCCCTGAAGGTAAGCTTACACGTAAAAGAGGCAATCAAGCGCACTCAAGTCGCCAGTGAACATGCGGCAAACCTTCACACCAAACTGCGATTCCAAACAATGCTTGCTCTCGAACGATGATCAAACCGAATCTATCGCTTGACCGTATCACACGTGCCACAACTCAGAACCTGCTTCCGATATGCTTCCAGATTTTACGGGCAAAAATACCGCGCCAAGCCAAAGCGCTCAAGTAGTTGAATTTATTTATGAAATGGTGCCCCCACACGGACTCGAACCGCGGACCTACTGATTACAAATCAGTTGCTCTACCAGCTGAGCTATAGGGGCACTTCGGTCGATCTAATTGCTTCTTTCGGAAGGTGCAAGGGAAAGTTCAGCGTCGGCTCGCACGGGCCATCAAAGCGACTGCGCAAAGACCGACGGCAATCACCATCAGGGCTGGTGGCGCGGCCTGTCCTAGTTGTTCAAGCGAAGCTTGTTCATAGACCCGCGTGGCCAATGTTCCATAGTTGAATGGACGCAGCAGAAGGGTCGCGGGCAGTTCTTTCACACTGTCGACGAAAACCAACAAAAGCGCAGTACCGACCGACCCACGGATCAATGGAAAATAGACTTCGGACAGAGTGCTGCTAGCAGAACGGCCAAGCGATCGGGCCGCCATCGGAATATTGGGCGAAACACGCTCGATCGCGGCGTCGGTGGCCCCTTGTGCAATGGCAAAAAAGCGAACGCTGTAAGCGTAGATCACAGCAAACGCCGTGCCGGTCATAACAAGCCCCGGATCCCATCCAGTTAGCGCAAGAACCCCATCTGCCATCGCGTTGTCCGCGGCGGCCATTGGGATCAGTATTCCAATACCCAGGACTGCTCCTGGTGCGGCGTAGCCTATGGTCGTAACCGGCATAAGCTTACGGGCAAGCATGTTCCCCGACAAGCGAACGCCATAAACCAGAAACACCGCCCCAAGTACTGTAACCAGGGCCGCAACCGAACCAACTGTCAGTGTGTTGACCAGTGCCGAGAACAACCCGTTCGACAACCAGTATTCCGGCTTCGACAAGGCGTGCGAAATCAGTACAGACACCGGCAGCACGAAACCGATTACAAACGGCACGCTACAAAGCGCCAATGCAGCCAAACCGCCCCAACCATCCAAGTTTCGTGGTTCAACCGGGCGGCTTTGACGGGACATCCGATAGAACCGACTGCGCGAACGTCCCATCTTTTCAAGCGCTGCCAGCAAGAATACAAACCCGAGAATGACCAAGGCAATCTGCGCGGCCCCTCCCGCGTTGTGACTTTCCAGCCAGACCGTGAATATCCCCGTCGTGAGGGTTTGGACGGCGAAATAATCAACCACCCCGAAGTCCGAGACCGTCTCCATCATTACGATGGCCACACCCGCCGCGATGGCTGGACGTGCCAAGGGAAGGCCTACGCGCCAGAAGCGTGCGAAGGGCCCTGCCCCCAAGGCACGGGCGACTTCATAAGCATCCGCTGATTGTTCGCGGAAGGCGGCCCGGGCCAGAAGGAACACGTAGGGGTTCAACGCCGCACCCAACACTACGATCGCTGCCCAACGGGATCTGATTTCGGGGAACCAGTAGTCGCGTGCGCTTTCCCACCCAAACAAGGATCGTAATCCGGTTTGCAATGGGCCCGCATACTCAAGAAAATCGACAAGAGAATAAGCGCCAACATAGGCAGGAATGGCCAAAGGGGTGAGCAACAACCACTCTAGCCAGCGTGCGCCAGGAAATCGATACATGGTGATAAGCCAAGCGGACCCTGTCCCAATGGCTGCCGAAAGAAACCCAACTGACAGCGAGATTATCATCGTGTTGGTCACATATCGCGGCAGCGTCGTCGCCATCAAATGTGGCCAGGCATTCTCTTCGGGAGTGAACGCCAGCCAAAGGATCGAAAGAATGGGCAACAAGACCAGCGCAGCAATCAGAATTGCCCCGAAAGACCAAATGTTTAGGCGTAACCTGCTGCGGCCCGCCATATCTTTCTGAGTCTTTTGCTCAACCATGTATCGGCTTTAACCTGAAATTAGTTTAACTGTCCAGAAATCCCCAGTATGTTTCACTCCGGCAGGACAACAAGACGCGGGCAACATATGAAAATCGCAATACATATCGGCGCACATTGCACTGACGAAGATCAGTTGACCAAATCGCTGCTTAAAAATGCCAATCAGTTATTTTCCGATGGCATCGCCGTTCCGGGACCCACTCGCTATCGTGGGTTGTTGGGTCAGATCATGGTCAAGTTGAATGGCAGCGTCGCCAGCGCTGATACGCAGGACATGCTAATCGACGAGCTGATAGATTCGAAGCAGGCTGAACGGATCGTTCTGGGGCATCAGCACTCTTTAGGCGTACACCATCGCGCGATTGAAGGTGGCAGATTGTATCCCCTTGCCGAGCGCAACACGGTTTGGATGCGAAATCTGTTTCCCGAGCATGAAGTCAGCTTTTTCATTGGCATCAGCAATATAGCCAACTTCATGCCAGATATTGCGTCGCATTTGGATGAGGAGAAGCAGGCACTTATGCTGGGTTCAACCAACCCGCTTGACCTGTTTTGGTCTGATGTGATCGAGAGTATTCGCCACGCTAACCCCGGCACCCCGATCACCGTTTGGTGCAATGAAGATACGCCACTGATCTGGCCAGAGATCATGCGCGAAATTACAGGGGTGGATAGTACCGACAAGTTGGAACGGGGAAATCTGGATATCCTTGAACAGATTACCAAAGAAGATGGGATGACACGTTTGCGCGCCTATCTGCGTGAAAACCCGTTCCAGAACGAAGTTCATCGCCGTAGAATTCTAGCAGCCTTTCTTGATAAGTTTGCTAAGGACGGCGTAATCGACCACGAAATCGGCTTGCCAGGATGGACACAGGGCCTGGTCGATGAACTTACAAAGAATTACGAAGATGATCTGCAAGACATTGCCGAGATTCCGGGAGTGACTTTGTTAACCCCATAAAAAAGGCCCCACAAATGGGGCCATTTTTTTAGGTTATCCATTGGGTAGGATTACATGCCCAATGCCTCTTTATACATCTCAAGAACAGCTTCTTCTTCAGCGATGTCATTGGCGTCACGTTTCCGCAGGGCAACCACCTTGCGTATAACCTTCGTGTCATAACCGCGACCTTTTGCTTCTGCCATGACTTCCTTTTGCTGATCCGCGATGTCTTTTTTCTCCATCTCGAGACGCTCAATGCGTTCGATAAACTGGCGCAGCTCATCTGCTGTGACGCGATAGCTGCTTTGGGTCTGTTGATCGTCCATTGGGCCCTCTTTCCTCTGATGGCCTGAAGTTCACCACAAAACGTAGCATCAACCGCGTAACTGCGGCACTGAACAACAGGCGTTGTTGCAAACCGATTTAGCCTGACAGATACCTACCTTCAAGACCTCTCGGGGCTTGCGAAGCATCATCGCGCACGGTAGGCGCAAACAAACCGGAATAGGAGACCGACATGGAGTGGCTGATTATCATTGGGGCAATCATGTCCGGCTTTGGCCTGATCGGACTGGTGGCCAGCGCGCTGAAGGTTATGAAAGCTAAGCGCGAAGGGCTTGATGACGCCGAACTGCGCGCCCGCGTGCAAAAAGCAATGGCGCTGAACATGGGGGCGCTTGGCCTGTCCGTGTTGGGCTTGATGTGTGTGATCGTAGGCGTTTCGCTGGGCTGAATTTGCAAAGGGGCAGACATGCCCCTTCGCCTAAATTCAGCTCTTCGGCTTAAAGATCGCCGAACTTGCGCCCATTTTTGATCAGTTCATCAAACAAGGGACAAGGCGCCCAGAACCGCGGCTCTTCCACCTTCCAGGATGTTAGCTGGTTCTTAACAGCAAGCAGTCCTACTTGATCGGCAGCCATCATCGGTCCACCGCGGTAGCGCGGGAAGCCATAGCCGTACAGAAGCACGACATCCACGTCAGATGGGCGCAATGCCACCCCTTCCGACACCAGACGCGCACCTTCATTTGCCATTGCATAAAGGCAGCGATCTTGGATTTCCTTGTCCGTGAAACTGCGCGGGTTGATGCCAAGTAGTTTGCGTTCTTCGTCGATGATCTCCAGAACGTCTGGGTTTTCGACCGGATCGCCTTCCTGATCATGGACATAATATCCCCGACCAGCCTTTTGTCCGAACCATCCCTGTTCACAGATTTTGTCGCCGATAGAAACATAGCGATCTTCGGGTGCACGTGTGGCCGCAAGTCGTTTGCGTCGTGCCCACGAGATATCCAACCCAGCCATATCCAAAACTTGATAGGGTCCAATTGGAAAGCCATAGGCCCGCATTGCCGCGTCAATCTGTGCCGGGGTCGCCCCATCTTCAAGCATGAAATCCGCAGCCAAGCGATACGCGGCCAAAACCCGGTTGCCGATGAACCCGTCTGCAACCCCGGCCCGAACCGGTATTTTACGTAATTTGCTGGCTAGCTTGAAGCCGGTCGCAACCACATTAGGATCGGTTTTCTCGCCAACTACAATTTCCAGCAGTTTCATAATATGCGCAGGTGAAAAGAAGTGATAGCCAACCACGTCTTGCGGGCGCGTGATTGTGGCAGCCAGCGCGTCGATATCAAGATAAGACGTGTTTGTTGCCAAAATTCCACCCGGCTTCATGACCGCGTCCAATTGGGCAAACACATTGCGTTTCACATCCTCGTCTTCAAATACAGCCTCAATGATCAAATCGACCTCTGAGAGGTCCTGCATCTTGGTCGTGCCCGTAAGACGCGATAGGCGCTCTTCACCGGTGGCCGCATCAATACGCTTCTTCGCAACGGATCCGTCATAGTTGACCACGATACGTTCAACGCCACGCTCCAGCCCCTCCTGATCACGCTCGACCAACACGACTGGAAAACCTGCGTCCAAGCAAGAAATAGCAATTCCTGTCCCCATTGTCCCAGCGCCAACCACACCGATCGTACTGATCTTTCGTAGTTTTGCACCTTTCAGTTCGGGAACTTTGGCAGCGCGCCGTTCAGCAAAGAAAGCGTGGCGCATGGCAATAGCTTCGGGCCCAATTTCGCACTTGTCAAATGCGGCACGCTCCATCGCGATACCTGCTTCGAAGGGAAGGATTTGCGCTGCCTCAACGCAGTCAATAATCTTTGCAACCGAAGGCAGCGGGTCGCTTTTCATCTTCTTGCGGAGTTTGGCGACAGCATTGGAAAAGCCTACGGCATCCTGCAATCCTTCAATTCGATCACGGGTTGGAACCGTTTTTGCCCCCGCCGCAATCACATCACCCGCCATTGAGATCGCAGCCTGATCAACGTCTTCGTCCACGATCTTGTCGATCAGCCCAAGTTTAAATGCGCGCTGTGCAGAGATGAGCTTTCCGCTCAGCATCAAATCAAGGGCAGCATCCGCCCCAACGATCCGCGGGACACGTTGCGTCCCCCCGCCTCCGGGCAGGACACCCAGTTTCACTTCTGGCAGACCAAGCCGGGCACTGCTCAAAACAATGCGATAGTGGCAGGCCAAAGCCAGTTCAAATCCGCCACCCAACGCGTTGCCATGAACGGCCGCGATCGTCGGTTTCGGGCTTGTCTCAAGAAGTTCACACACCTGCGACAGGATCGGTGTTTCACGCGGCCGACCGAATTCACTTACGTCCGCGCCAGCGGGGAAAGTTCTGCCACTGGCGTTAAGGACAATGGCCTGAACTGTATCGTCATCAATTGCGGTTTGGATCTTGTCCGACAGCCCAACACGCACGGCGTGGCTCAGCGCATTGACTGGTGGATTGCCAATCGTGATGACAGCAATATTGTTTTCGATGCGTAGTGCGACAGGTTCGGACATGGTTCCTCCGTGATCAGTTCCCTTCAAGGGCCAGATCGAGGGTAGCATTGTCAATGCCTCTTGGCGTCATTCGCACATCTTTACCGACCAATTGGTCGGTTTTGTCGCATATACGCCATATAGCTGGCAATCAAATGGGCATGTTGTCGAACAACTCGTCCGCGTCATCCTCTTCCAACTTGTCTTCGAAACGACGAATGTCTTCTGGAACCGGCAAACCGAGCTTGTCCAGCTCTGCAATTTTCTCGCGAAGTTGTTCTTGCAAGATGTGCCGATCTTCTGGACGTTTCGCAATCTCATCCAAAATCAAACTGATCGAGGCCTTAAGCTCTTCAAACGCCATGGCGTCCTCCCTTCATTTCAACGATTGGGTTTACACCCCCTCTACGCAGTGCGATGTCGCCGCAGGCTAACCAGCGGCGACAAGCCGTCATGCATGCTTGGCCGCGCAGTCGCGACAGAATGGAGTATGAGGCAGGACCTTCAGGCGTTCGGGCGAGATCTCATTCCCGCACTCGACGCAAAACCCGAATTCGCCCTCATCCATTCGGATAAACGCGGCCTTAATCTGTGCGATCTCAGTCTGACCCGAGGTTCCAAGACCTTCCAGAACTTCGTCTTCTTCGCGCTCCACGGCCAGTTCCTCCCAGTCTTTTGACTGGTGGCTGTCCAATTCATCTTCAATCTCGTGAAGTCGTTTGTCCAGTTCGTTCATGCGCGCGTTCAGAATGGCGCGATACCTGTTCACATCAACCATTGCGTTCTCCTTTTACTCGAATTTGAAACTATACGCGGAAGATTGCCTTGATACAGGTCAAGCTTTTGAACCGGCCCTATTGCCCCGGTGTGTCCGCCTGATCTGTGACCCAAGAAGTTTCATGAACGGGCGCGGCTAGCCCATCATCTGGCAAGGAGTTGAGTACTTGAGGATCTGCCGTTGTGACCGATGTTAAACCCGTCTTGTCTTTTCTGGAAACAGAATTCGTTTCGAATGCCATTGCAGGTCCAATCCGCAGGGCCCGTTGTCCCCGCACCTGCCCCAACCGGCAAGTTGTGACTTCGTGTCCACCCGTGTCCAACAAACTGACTTGTCCAACCGCTTGAAGCGGAACCGAAAGAACCATGCCAACCTCTAGTCCTGCCACATCAGTCACCGGCAATTGCACCTCATGCAATATCGCGTGCAGTTCTGCCTGACAGGTCAGTGCAACCTCCTCGGCCGTTTGAACCTCTGGCCCGCCGTGACCCACTGAAGATAACTTAGACTTGCTTGTGGGTTCCAACGGCAAAATCAACGTCAGCACGCCTCGCTTCGCACCACCATCCAGTTCCAGATCAACACGGAAGGTGCGATACACCACGTTTTCCAGCGTCAGGGAGATCACCTGAGGATCCATGAAAGGCAATGCGTACCGATAACCCGATACAAGCTTGGCCATGGCCAATCCGGCATCGTGAGCTTCAACCTCAAAGCATTCTAAAGTCCGATCAACGAAGTCTGCACAAATGGCCGCATCGGTGCGCGTGGGCGCACGGGCGGCGGACGTATTTGCAGAGACCTTTCCAACCGTCAACGCTTCGATCAAACCTGCAAAAAGCGCGCTGTCCAGAATTGCCATGCCGAAACTGCTTTCCGGCCCTTCAACCATGCACAACAGCGCCTGATCGGGAAGTTCACCTAGCACGTTATCAAGTACGGCTGTGCCTTCTGTGGCGTCCTTAACCGAAACCGCGATACCCGCGATGTCCCGACCAGCACGGCGCAGAGCATTGCCAAGTGCCCCTGTCGCCGTTAGCGGGCGTATTTCGGTCTTTGCACGCCGGGCGCCCGCTTTGCGCTGCAGGACGCTGGTGGTTTCTGTTTCGGCCATGTCGGCTCCAAGCGATCAATCGCTTCGACACTGCCTCGACAAGGTTTACAAATGATTGATTTGAGCGTGTGGGTTGCCGGTTTGACCCAAAGTTGCCTGCACGGGCAATGTCACACGGAAAGCACCACCACTTTGGCCCGGAAGATAGGTAATCGAACCGCCCAGCTTGTCCATAATCTCGCGACAAATGGCGAGCCCAAGCCCAGCGCCCCCGGCCGCTGCTTGATCTGACAGCCGCGAGAATTTCTCGAATATCATCGACTGGCTTTCCAAGGGGACGCCACTGCCATTGTCCACAAAATCCACCTGCAGATTGCCGTCCCTTTGCCGAACCCGAATTGCAAGACGTTTGCCGTTCGCATCACAGTATTTTGCCGCGTTTGAGATCAGGTTGATAAAGACCTGCGCCAACCGGTCCGTGTCCGTGTATAGGGCAATTCCTTCGTCCGAGCGGTTTCTGTGAATGTGGACACTCTCTTGATCAATTACCGAACTCGTGGCGGCCAAAGCCCGATCCAGGACCGTCCGCACAACTTCGCGCTTCGGATACAGCTGCACCTGGCCATTTTCCAAAACGCTCAGGTCTAGAAGATCATCCAAAAGCCGGGTAAGACGTACGCTTTCATCATGAATAATCGATGCATGTCGCGCCGCGGCCTGTGGGTCGTCAGCCCCCCCATCCCGAAGAATTTCCGAGAACGCGCGAATGGACGTCATAGGCGTGCGCAGCTCATGACTAATCTGACTTAGGAACGCATCTTTCTGGATCGATAGCTGCGTTAGCTTCTCATTCACGTCCGAGAGCTGACGCGCAGTTGTTGCCAGTTCCTCTTGCTTGGCTTCCATCAACGATGTCTGTTCCAACATCTGCTGCGTTTCATCCGCCACAGCCAAAAGATCATCAACAGAAACCGTCGCCCCACCAACAATCTGGGCAATCATCGCATGTGCTGTTGCAGTCCCAACCAAACCGGACAACTCGCGCTCCAACCGCGCGATAAGATCTGGGGTCGTGTCAGGAAGATATCCCTGCTTGCCTTGCTGTTCAGCCTGCGACTGGAACCAGACCTGAGCCTGTTCAGCGCCCATAATTTGTTGCGCCATGACCAACAAGTCCTCGGACGTGGCAGCGCTGAAGCTTCGACCACGTGCTGAACTTGTGTGATCAAGCACGTTCACAAATTGTGCCGCCTGAAGGCGCTCCAACGGGCTGGGGAATGACATCAGTGACACAAGAATGAATACAGTGCAGTTGAGTATCAGCGACCAGAAAATCGCATGAACAACCGGGTCCAACCCATCCACGCCAAACAAAGCTTGCGGGCGAAGGGCCTCGATCCCCCAAGGGCCGTTCGCCAGCACAGAGACACTCATCACGCCCGCTTCCCCGAAGCTGGGCAAGAACAGTGTATAGGCCCATATTGCAAAGCCTGTGACCAGCCCGGCAACCGCACCACTGCGCGATGCTCCGCGCCAGAACAAGCCGCCCGCCATCGCCGGAAGCACCTGCGCCACACCCGCAAATGAAATCAGACCAATCGCAGCCAAGGCCGTGCCGCCGCCAGAGAGGCGATAATAGAAATAGCCCAGGGCCAATATGGCAATGATGGACAAACGGCGGGCGGCCAAAAGAATCTGGCGAGCGTCGCCATATTCCGCAGCGCCACTAAGACGTGTCGACAGCCAAATCGGCATGATGATGTGGTTGGACACCATTGTTGAAAGCGCAATTGAAGCCACAATCACCATTGATGTGGCCGAGCTGAAGCCACCCAGAAAGGACAGCATCGCAAGGCCGTCTTGTTCGAAATAAAGCGGAAGCGTCAGAACAAACAAATCGGGGTTCTCGCCCGCTGGCATCAGCGACAATCCAACAACCGCGATCGGGATGACAAACAGGCTCATCAAAAACAGGTAAAGGGGGAATGCCCAAGACGCCATGGCCAGCTGGCGCTCATTCACATTCTCAACAACCAGTACCTGAAACATGCGTGGCAGTGTCAAAAAAGCCGCCGCAGACAGGAACGTCAGACCAACCCAACGCCCACCTTGCATGGCCCATGCCCCCTCGGGTGCATCCTGAATAACCTGCTCCATGGCCGACGCGATGCCTTGTGGACCGCCGCCGATCCCCCAAACGACAAAGATTCCAACTGCCAAAAGCGCCACCAGTTTGACCACGGCCTCGACCGCGATGGCGGTGACCACGCCGTGATGACGTTCGTTTACATCAAGGTTTCGCGTGCCAAACAAGATGGTGAACAGGGCCAATCCACCCGCGACCCAGATTGCGGTCTGCTCAAGATCAGGCACCGCCCACCCGGCGGAGCGATCACGCGCAAATACGGCAAACGACAAGGTCACCGATTGCAGCTGCAACGCGATGTAAGGCGTGGTGCCCACCACAGCGATGAGCGTAACCAACACCCCCAGCAGGTTCGACTTCCCATAGCGCGACGACACAAGGTCAGCGATTGACGTTACCCGTTGGCTGCGCCCAACGCGCACAAGTTTGCGCAAAAACCACCACCAACCGATCATAACCAGCGTCGGGCCCAGATAAATGGTGACAAACTCCAACCCGGATCGCGCGGCATAGCCAACAGCCCCGTAAAAGGTCCACGCCGTACAGTAAACAGACAGCGACAAGGTGTAGATCATGGGCGTGCTGAGGAACCGCACCTTGCTTCGACGCGCACGCTTGTCGGCACCGAACGCAACCAGAAACAGGAATGAAACGTATAAAAAGCAGACGACGACCAGCGTGTTAAACGTCAGCATCAGAGGTGCCTTGCTTCTTGATCGTTTCTATTGCTCGCATCCGACGCATCGGCACGACCAGCGTCATCGCCGGACGTATCGTGATCCAGACCTCGGCCAAGATAGAAAGAAAGCACGGCAGCAGAAAGGATCAACAAGAACCACGCGATAAAGACATAAGCCAACCGCATTGGACCCACCTCGCCCCCGACCATAAGCGGCAGCAAGAAAAGGATCACACCCAATAGCGGCAGCAGACGCGCGGCATCCTCGATCCGGCGTTTGCGATAGCTCTGGCGGGCAAGAAATAATGGCTCACGCGGGGATCTCATTGGGGGTTCACCTTTTCAGGTAGAGCCCGGACCAGCCCGCCGATTGCCTGATATGTGCAATCCCGGCACATGGCGCTTCACTCCCCGACCAGCTCACGCAGATTGCTGAGCATCTCGGTGTTAGAAAAGGGCTTGGTCATGAAACGATTGACCCCCAAACGCTGTGCCAGTTCCCGGTCAGTTTTCTGACCGCGCGCCGTCAACATCAGAACCGGTAATGCACGGGTCGCATCTGAACTGCGCAAGTCTTGCAAAATATCATACCCAGACCTTCCGGGCAGCATGACGTCCAAGATCAAAACATCGGGTGAAATGTCATGGACCGCTTGGACAGCGGTTGTTCCACTTGAGTGGATCGACACCTTCCAGCCTTCACGGCTTAGAATAAAGCTGATGGCCTCGGCGATGTTTGGTTCATCCTCGATAACCAGCACCTGTTTTGTCATTCAGCCCTCCCCCGGGATGCGCAAAGCCGCAACCTCTTGTGACTATTGCCAAGAAAGTGGTGTCAATCAAGCGAAACACGTGAAGTACATCCATTGCGGGACGCGGTTTTGCCAGGCTTAGATTGGAGTACCCGCAGACAAGATGGTCGCTTCGCGCCGGGCGGCACAATCGATGCGTGGGCATACACGGCACGAAGACCCCACTTCGGTTGGGGTCGAATGAACCAACACGCCGTCATCCAGCGTGTCGCTCAGCTCCCTAATCAACATGTACGCTTCGAATGCAGGCGGTCGGTCAAACGATGGCATATCTTTCTGGATACACACGGCTTGGCAGACAAAGCGGCGGCGTGCGCCCCCTGGATGGCGCACCACTGCACGAACGGGTCGTTCTGGCTGAGAAAGCGCTTGGAACAAAGGCCAGTAAGGGCAAGCAGCACCGAACCGGGGCAACGGAAAACCGGGAAGCGTTTTGCGCAGTTCCAAGGCCCCTGCACCGTCGCAACTGATCACCCCCGCGCTTACCGTCTGAGATGTCGTGGGCAGGAACGCAATCCTGCGCATGACTGCAGGAAGCGACTGACCAAATTTGCGCGCAAGGGCTGTTGGGTCCCAGTTGAGCGCCCCTCGGGCCGCATCGAAATCCGCTTCGGGCATGACCTGAGCGTCCGCGATGTAACGCTCAAGGAATTGACGCGCCATATCCTGTGCTTCTCGCGAAGTAAGGGCATCACTCCCTGCAATCACCTGCCCAATGGCCTGATCGCGCATATCCGAGGCCCAAACCGCCGGGGTCTCTAACTCCGGGAAATAATGATCATTCTGGTCCAGAAAGGTCGCGAGCTCTTCAGACGGACCGATTGGCACCATGTCTTCGCTTGCCCCCGCATCAAGAAACTCAACCAAACCCTGCGCGGCTGTGGACAGGCGCATTCCTTCATTGCGCATGTTGCGCAGGAACTTGTCCTGCCATTCCTGATCCACTTCGCCACCACCGGACAAAATGGCCGCGGTCGATCGGATTGCCGTCACCGCCGAAATCACTTCATGCAGCGAAGCGGCAAGTTCAGGGTCATGCGTCAAACGGTCTGACAGCGCTTCGACGGTATGCTCCAGCTCATGAATGCGCTGGTTCTGTGCCATAACCAACGATGCCCAGCCGGGAAACCGGCCCGCAAAGTCTTCTGACTTTTCCAGCTCTGCCTGAGCTTCTGGAATGCGTTTATCGGCTTCGCTCAGCGCCCCTAACAGGGCGGCTTCCGCCCCTTCGGCCAGTACGGAAGGATCCGTCTTTAGCTCTTTCGCAACGACGACCAATAACGCATCACCAACACGCCGACGGTTGTGTTCGATAAGGTTCAGATAGGCCGCAGAAATCCCCACCGCTTTCGCCAGACTTGCCTGTTTCATTCCCAGCACAAGGCGACGTTCGCGAATACGGCTTCCTGTCAATCGGGATTGGGGCATCGGTGCAATCTGCTTTCACAAAACGGGTTGGCTTTTTTTTCGACTTATCAACTGGACCAGGTCAATCCTAGTCAATTTACAAAAAGGTGTATGCTTTTTAGCACCTTAACAGCAAATTTTCCAAGAACTTCTAGACAGCCTAGCATTCTTTACAAAACATATTGATGCATCAAGAACTCAAACTGAACCCTCAGCGGCGAAATACCGCCGGGATTACACTCTGAAATAACAGTTGAGTTTCCTTGACCTCGCAATCGCCTAGAAAGAGTATGAAAATAGCATACATCCAGGAGGATATGATGAAGAAATCAGTATTGACCCTTGCCTGCGTGGCTTCTTTGGCCCTGACCGCTTGCATGAGCCGCCCACTTACCGATCAGGAAAAAACCATCGCTGGTGGACTTGCCGGCATCGGCGCAGGTCTGGTCACCGCAAACGCCATTGGCGCCAACAAAAACTGGACTGTACTGACCACGTTGGCTGGTGCTGCTGCTGGCATCATGGTTGCCCGCAACAGCCATACCAACATGTGCGCCTATTCGAATGGTGACGGCACCTATCGCGAACGTCCCTGCCCTGTCTAATTTCAGACAAGCACACCGAAAATCACGCGCGTCAGAAATGGCGCGCGTTTTTTTATGTGAGCTGTTTACGCAGTTCCGTTTTCAGAACTTTTCCGTAGTTATTTTTTGGAAGCGCTTTCAGAGCAAAATACGCTTTGGGGCGTTTGAACCGCGCAATGTTCTTTAGGCAATGCGCGCCGAGCGCCGCTTCATCCAAATCGGCCCCATTCGCAAGCACGACGAAGGCAACGACATCTTCGCCCCATTCTTCACTGTTGCGTCCAACCACGCTAACCTCATACACATCGGGATGCGTTAAGATCGCTTCTTCCACTTCGCGCGGATAAATATTGCTTCCGCCGGAAATGATCACGTCTTTGGACCTGTCACGCATGGTCAGGTATCCGTCTTCATCCAAAAACCCCATGTCGCCGGTCTTCAGCCAGCCATCCATCAGTGTTTTCGATGTGGCATCGGGATTGTTCCAATACCCCGGCATCACCGGGGTCCCGCGCACCATAATCTCGCCCACCTCTCCGGGGGGCAGCGCTGCGCCGTTTTCATCCCCAATCCGCAGCTCGACCACGCTTTGCGCCCGCCCCACAGACGCAAGCCGATCGCGCCATCGCGGATGGGACCTGTCTGCCACATCTTCGCGCGACAAGACCGTGATCGCCATCGGGCATTCACCCTGGCCGTATATCTGGATAAAACGCGGCCCGAACCAATCCACGGCATCCTCGATATCCGCCAAATACATCGGTCCACCGCCATAGACGATGGTCTTAATCCCCTCGCCCCGTCGCCCCGCAGCTTTGGCAATATCGGTGAACCGCCGCACCATCGTTGGTGCCATGAACATTTGAAGCGGCCCTTGATCGCGTGCCGCATCCAGCAGCTCAATCTCATCAAAACCACCGGACGCTGGCGTGATATGACGCGCACCACGGGCCACGTGAATGGGGGCATAGATCCCTGCGCCATGGCTCATCGGCGCCATGTAGTAAACGCCATCTTCAGGCGCGACAGTGTCACAATCCAACATATAGGACAGTGAGGTCGACCGGATCATTCCGTGGCTGATATAAACCCCTTTTGGCTGTCCTGTTGTGCCTGATGTGTAAAACAACCACGCCAAATCCGTGTCCAGGCACGAAGCGACGGGCAGTGGGTCCGTCGCGCACAGCACCTCAAATTCGGGTTGCTCAACACGGATCAAAGGAACATCGGTCGCTTCCGCCAATTCTAACGCCAAATCATCACTGACCAAAGCAAGCTTGGCACCCGAGTTTTCAATGATATACGCCGCTTCCTTCGCGTGCAGCTTGGCGTTGATCGGAACCACCGCTGCACCCAGCCCCCAAACGCCGAAAAATCCAAGCAGGTATTCTGGGCAGTTCTTCATAAACAGGGCCACGCGGTCCCCAGGCTTGACCCCACGGGCGGCAAGGCCCGCTGCAAGCCCCTGCGCGGCACGGAAAAATTGTTCATAGGTAAAGACTTGGGTCGGCCCGCGAAACACAGCCGGTTGGTCGCCGTTTGTCTGCGCTGTGCGTTCAAGCCAATGAGCCAAATTCATAAGACCACCCTTCTTGCAAGATCGATATTGCGACTATCCGCCAAATAATTCTCACCAGACAAGCCCCGTAAAACTACGCAACTGTTTGAATTGCGGCAAAAGCTTTGGCAGGATGGCAGGTATGACGCAAATGGACCTTGCCTTTATGCACGCCCCCACAGGGCTCGCGCTGACTGAAAACAGGATTGTACGCCAATGCAACCTGCGCTTTGCCGAGGTTTTCGGGGCTGAGGTCGATGCCTTTAAAGATATGCCGCTGGAGCATTTGTATCCGTCCTTGCGGGAATATGAGAAGGTCGCCCGTGTCGGCGGCGACATCCTGCGCGAAACAGGACGCTATGAAGACGAGCGTATCATGCGCCGGCTTGATGGGGACATGTTCTGGTGCAGGGTTCGCGGCACCAGCCTGACGCCGGATGACCCGTTCAGACAAGGCGTCTGGAGCTTTGCTGACCTGTCGGCCGAACGTCCTGTGGTCGAACTTACCCCGCGCGAACGCGACGTTGCGATCCTGACCTGTCAGGGCAAAACGTCGAAGGAAATCGGGATCGCACTGGGATTAAGCTATCGAACGGTCGAGGCCCATCGCGCGCGATTGCTTCAGAAGTTCGGAGCCCGAAAGCTGCCAGAACTTGTCGCCAAATTCTCGGGCATGCCGCTGTGACGCAACTTAACTGTCTGTTAACCTTCGTTAAAATTTCCACTCAAATTATAACCCTCTGTTAACATTTTGCACCCCATGCTGATAGCTGGTGGGAACCTCGCATTCAGACGGAGCTTTGAAATGGAGTTTAATTTACCCTCAGCTTTAGGGGCACAAGCCAGCATCGCAGCGCGGCAGCCTGCGCGAAAAGCACCGGATCCCATGCGTGTTGAAAAGGCGGACAGTGCAGGCAAAGCACGGGCAGACGCGCATAATTCTCAGGAACATGAGAATACGCAAACCCTTCATCAGCCCCCTGACCCTGATCAACCTGTCGGACCACCCCCGACTTTTCAGGTCAATGTTCTTGAGATGGAACGGCAGCTTCAACAACGGCTTGCCACGATCGAAATGTCCCGCGCGCTTCCGAATGATGCTTCGGCATCAAATACAAAAGTCCCCACCTCGCAAACCGACGATCCGCCCATATTGCCCGTTGATTTGTCCGAATTGGACAGATTCCCAAAGACGGAAACATAAGACGCCCCTGAAAACCTGACAGATTTCGGGGGAATTTCCGTTTTGGGAAACCTTCTTGCTTTTCTCCCCTTACGTAGCGTCCTATAAGCATTGCAAAGAAACAAGGCCTGCATAAATGACAGGCAGACAATCTAGGGCGAGGACCCATGGCTAAGAAAAATCACGACACCGATGTGGTATTCATCGAAGCGCTGGCAAAACTGCTTCAGGAAAACGACCTGACCGAGCTGGAAGTTATGCGCGACTACGGAGAAAACGATAGCCTGAACGTGCGTGTAAGTCGCGCCAAGGAAGTTGTTCAGCACATCGCGGCACCAGTTGCCGCTGCTGCACCTGCTGCCGTTGCAGCGGCCCCTGCCGCAGCTGCTGAAGCCCCCGCGGCCTCGGATGATCCGGCAAGCCATCCCGGCGCCGTTCCGTCCCCCATGGTTGGCACCGCCTATTTGCAGGCTGAACCCGGCACGCCTTCATTTGTGAACGTGGGCGACACCGTTTCAGAAGGACAGACCATTCTGATCGTGGAAGCGATGAAAACCATGAACCAGATCCCGGCCCCGCGTGCAGGCAAAGTAACACGTATCTTGGTCGAAGACGGCTCGCCGGTCGAATTTGGCGCGCCTCTGATGATCATCGAATAAGGGGCAGATCATGGCCCAGTTCGATAAAATCCTGATCGCCAACCGTGGTGAGATTGCGCTTCGCGTCATCCGCGCGGCCCGTGAAATGGGGATCAAAACCGTTGCAGTGCATTCGACCGCTGACGTGGACGCAATGCATGTACGTATGGCGGATGAAAGCGTCTGTATTGGCCCAAATGCCGGTACAGACAGCTATCTTTCGATCCCAGCCATTATCGCCGCATGCGAGATAACTGGCGCGCAGGCCGTACACCCCGGCTATGGGTTCCTGTCGGAAAACGCGACTTTCGTACAGGCGTTGGAAGATCACGAGATCACATTCATCGGCCCCTCGGCGGCGCATATCCGCATGATGGGCGACAAGATCACCGCCAAGGACACCGCGGACAAGCTAGGTATTCCCTGCGTTCCCGGATCTGACGGCGGTGTGCCCGACATTGAAACGGCCCGCAAAGTTGCCGCCGAGATGGGGTACCCGGTGATCATCAAAGCCACCGCTGGTGGCGGTGGTCGCGGCATGAAGGTCGCCGAGACCGAAGCCGATATCGACATGGCATTTTCCACCGCGCGCTCTGAATCCAAAGCTGCCTTCGGAAATGACGAAGTTTACATGGAGAAGTACCTCCAGAAACCACGTCACATCGAAGTTCAGGTCTTTGGTGACGGGCAAGGCGGCGGCGTCCACTTGGCTGAACGCGACTGTTCGCTTCAGCGACGTCACCAGAAAGTGTTCGAAGAAGCCCCCGGCCCCTCGATCACCCCGGAAAATCGCGAGAAGATCGGATCGATCTGCGCTAACGCTATAGCTGAAATGAGCTACTCTGGTGCTGGTACAATCGAATTTCTGTACGAAGATGGAGAGTTCTATTTCATCGAAATGAACACCCGCCTTCAGGTGGAACACCCTGTTACAGAAGCGATTTTCGGTGTCGACCTTGTGCGTGAGCAGATCTTGGTGGCGGAAGGCAATAAGCTGTCCTTCGCACAGTCGGATCTTGAGGTGAACGGTCACGCCATCGAGGTGCGCCTGAACGCCGAGCGTCTACCCAACTTCACACCCAGCCCGGGCAAGATCACCCAGTATCACGCCCCCGGCGGATTGGGTGTACGCATGGATAGCGCGCTTTACGACGGCTATTCGATACCGCCCTATTACGACAGCTTGATTGGCAAGCTGATCGTCCACGGGCGTGACCGACCAGAAGCTCTAGCGCGTCTGAGCCGCGCCTTGGGCGAGCTGATCATTGACGGGATCGAGACCACGGTGCCGCTGTTCGACATGCTGCTGGCCGAAGCCAACATCCATTCGGGTGAATACAACATCCACTGGCTGGAACGCTGGCTGGATGAAAACATGGGGTAAGGGCCATTGGCCCACCCCACCTCTGATCCCCCTCCTTTGACCGCTGATCTGCTTTTGCGTGCCTATGCGATGGGCATTTTCCCAATGGCCGAAGCCCAGGATGATCCCGAAGTCTTCTGGGTTGACCCCAAGCTACGTGGGATTGTGCCGCTTGACGGCTTTCGCATCTCGCGCAGCCTTTCCCGCACGATCCGCCGATGCCCCTTCCACGTCACGCTGAACCGAGATTTCGTAGGGACCGTGGAAGGCTGTGCCGATCGCGAGGAAACTTGGATCAACGACACAATCTTCTCACTCTACAAAGAGCTACACCAGATGGGGCACGCCCATTCGCTTGAGCTTTGGGAGGGGGACGAATTGGTCGGGGGGGTCTATGGCGTGACCCTTGGACGGGCCTTCTTTGGGGAAAGCATGTTTTCGCGGCGGCGCGACGCATCCAAAATCGCCTTGGCCTACTTGGTCGCCCAGCTGCGTCAAACGGGTTTTACTTTGTTTGACACCCAGTTCCTAACCCCGCATTTGGAAAGTCTTGGAGCCGTCGAAATTCCACGTGAGGCCTATCACCAACTGCTAAGATCCGCACTTGAGGCCACAGCAGACCTTCAAAGCTGCCCGTTGCCCGACGCTTATTCCGTCGCGCAGCGCAACACCCAGACGTCATAACGCGGGTGATCCAGCGCGCTAAGTGCGGGCGAAGATGCAATCATCCAGCCTTCGAAAGTGGTTTGCTCGGCATTGCCATCGCGCACCACCAGCCATGCATAGGCATCCCCAGAAGGATTGTCAGTTGGATAGCGGCATTCGCCCAACGTTACACGCAGCTTACCAAGTTCAACCGTGTCACCCACGTTCATTTTGAAATCAACTGGCGTGCCAGAAATCTTGTCGAGCCCGCGAAGATGAGCGCCCGAAGCCTTCTCAGTTTCCGCCGAAGCTGGCGCGGCGGCCATAAGGGCAGCGGTCAAAGCAACCACACGCAAGATCACTGGGCGCTATCCTCACCACCAGCCACGTATTTCAGCAAAAGCTGCACCAAGCTGACAGAGCCTTGCGTGTCCTCAATCTCGGCACCCGGATCCAGATTGAAGGGGGATCCACCGGGCAGAAGCTCAACGAAGTTTCCGCCCAAAAGGCCTTCGGACGAAATGATGATTGCCGTATCGTCGGGCAATGCGACATCCGACTGAACGGTAAAATCTGCATCGGCACGGAAGCTCTCGGGATTCAGAGTGATATCTGTCACCGCGCCGACTTTAACGCCCCCCAATCGAACATCTGTGCCAATCGAAATGCCATCCGCCGTGCGGAAGGACGCCGTATACGTGTTTTTTGTTCCGGTGCCTGACAGACCTACGATCTGCCCCGCATACAGAAGAAAGCCTACGGCCACGGCCAGAACGATGCTGCCAGTGACGACTTCAGTTGTGTGACTGTTGCTCATGTGAAACTTCCCATGCTCTAGGGTCTAACCGTCAATTCGGTTCGTGTCACTCGGGTTGCCAAGCTTCGTAGTCGCTGCGCTCTGCCAAGTTCGACTGGCGCAAGGATCCGACGGGCGCATAAGCCATGTCAGTGCCTGTCAGATTGTCCTGATGTGGCTTTTCCCATGACTTGTGGGCCAGTGGCTTATCTTCCGGGCAGTTGTCAAAGGTGTGGTGCAACCACCCATGCCATTCAGGGCTCACGCGGCTTGCTTCAGGCTCGCCATTATAGATCACCCAACGGCGGCTATCGTCTTTGTTGTGATAAAAGACGTTACCTTGTGCATCTTCGCCCACTTTCACGCCCTTGCGTCGCGTGAACAGCCAGGTTCCGATTGATTCACTGTGATACCAAGTCAAAAGCGAAAGAAGCCGCATGCTGATCTCCGAAATTTCTTACACTTGATATGGCCCAAGGCAGGGCGAAGGTCCAGAGCTTTGCCCGTCTTTCCCCACGCATTGCGCAAAATGAAGCCTGTTTCGCCCCGCAGGCGGCTGAAATGAGAAAAGCCACCGCAATAGCGATGGCTTTCCAAATGTATCGGGAATCGATTTTCCGCAGGTATCAGCTGGCGCTGACTTCTTCCTTTGCGGTGTCAGAATAGATGATCAGCGGCTTCGCCTCCGAGGTCACAGCCTCGTCGTTCACGACGACCTCATCCACATTCTCAAGCCCCGGTAGCTCAAACATGGTGTCGAGTAGAATTTCTTCCATGATCGAACGCAGTCCGCGCGCGCCGGTTTTGCGTTCAATTGCACGCTTGGCAATCGCTTTCAGCGCATCATCCGTAAAGGTCAGTTGCGCTTCTTCCAGTTCGAACAAGCGTTGATACTGCTTAACCAAGGCGTTCTTCGGCGCGGTCAAGATAGTGACCAGCGCTTCAGCGTCCAGATCTTCCAGTGTAGCGATCACAGGCAGGCGGCCAACGAATTCCGGGATCAAACCGAATTTCAGCAGATCTTCCGGTTCCAGCTCTTTGAACAGTTCACCCACGCCGCGATCATCATTTTCGCGTACATCAGCGCCAAAGCCCATAGCCGAGCCTTTGCCGCGCTGCGCGATGATCTTATCCAGACCAGCGAATGCACCACCGCAAACGAACAGGATGTTCGTCGTATCCACCTGCAAGAATTCCTGCTGTGGGTGTTTACGACCACCTTGCGGAGGAACCGAGGCAACGGTCCCTTCCATAATTTTCAGAAGCGCTTGTTGCACGCCCTCGCCCGACACGTCACGCGTGATCGAGGGGTTGTCCGACTTGCGGGTAATCTTGTCGACTTCGTCAATATAGACGATGCCGCGCTGTGCGCGTTCGACATTGTATTCCGATGCCTGAAGAAGCTTCAGGATGATGTTTTCCACATCCTCGCCCACGTAACCGGCTTCGGTCAGCGTGGTTGCATCCGCCATGGTGAACGGCACATCAAGAATGCGCGCCAGCGTCTGCGCCAATAGGGTCTTACCGCAGCCCGTAGGGCCAATTAGCATGATGTTGGACTTCGCCAGCTCAATCTCGTCCCCAACAGCAGCTGCGTGGTTCAATCGCTTGTAGTGATTGTGCACCGCCACCGAGAGAACACGCTTTGCATGCGCCTGCCCAATTACATAATCATCCAGAAATTGGCAGATTTCTTGCGGGGTAGGCACACCGTCCGAGGATTTCAGACCGGAAGATTTCGTCTCTTCGCGGATGATATCCATACACAGCTCGACGCATTCGTCACAAATGAAAACGGTCGGTCCCGCAATCAGCTTACGCACCTCGTGCTGGCTTTTGCCGCAGAACGAGCAGTAGAGCGTGTTCTTGCTGTCACCAGAGGAATTATTCGCCATAGTCCAGTCCTATTAGGCCGATTTCCGACCCCGTTAAGCCCATCTGGGCGGTCTTTTGCCCCTTCCGCTAGCTTAGGCTAGGGATGGGGCGTGCACAATCAGCTTTTTGAACAGCTATCCAGCGGGCAATTTCCCACAGGTCTGCTGTTTATTCGTCTTCGCCTTTGGCGCGGTTTTCGACGATTTCGTCGATCAAACCCCAATCTTTGGCTGCTTGGGGATCCATGAAATTGTCACGCTCCAGCGCTTCGACCACCGCGTCCAGTTTCTGATCCGTGTGCTTCACATAGATACCGTTCAACCGATCCTTCAGCTTTTGGGTTTCTTGCGCATGGATCATAATGTCTGTCGCTTGACCCTGATAACCACCCGATGGCTGATGTACCATGATGCGCGAGTTCGGCAGCGAGAAGCGCATGCCATTTTCGCCAGCGGCCAGTAGAAGCGACCCCATCGAGGCAGCTTGCCCAATCACCAAGGTCGACACTTTCGGTTTGATGTACTGCATCGTGTCATAGATCGACAGGCCCGACGTAACCACGCCACCGGGCGAGTTGATGTACATCGAGATCTCTTTGTTCGGGTTTTCCGCTTCCAGATGCAGAAGCTGTGCCACGATCAGGCTGGACATGCCATCATGCACCGGACCGGACAGGAAAATGATCCGCTCTTTCAAAAGGCGCGAGAAAATATCGTAGGCCCGTTCCCCGCGCGAGGTCTGTTCAACCACCATCGGGACAAGGGTATTCATGTAGGTATCAATCGGATCGTGCATGTCGCCTGCTTTCTCTTCGCGCCTAAGCCCACTCTGGGCTACCTGCTGCCAACCTAGTCCTGTGCTGAGGGGGCTGCAAGAGGTCGAAACCCCACATGTCCTAGACTGAAGCACATTTCAGACAGAGATGCCGGAAAACGGTTAACAATTTCCTTCCCAGAGCGCACGCAAAGCAACAAATTCCAAAAGAAAAGGCGCTATAAAGCGCCTGATCTTAATTCGATTGTTCAGCCAGATCAGCCCGGAGACATTCCGCGCAACCGTTCTGACCTACGGCGCAGAAGCTCTACTGTGGTCAAAAGCGCAATTGAAACCACCACGAGGATGGTCGCAACAGCCAGAATTGTCGGGCTGATCTGCTCACGCAAACCAATGAACATTTGCCACGGCAGGGTCTGTTGTTTGGCAGAGCCCACGAAAATCACAACGACGACCTCGTCAAACGACGTGATGAAGGCAAACAGCGCACCCGAGATCACACCGGGTAGGATCAGGGGCATTTGCACCCGAAAGAAGGTGGTAACCGGGTCCGCACCCATATTCGCAGCCGCACGTGTCAAAGAGCGGTCAAAACCAACCAGCGTTGCTGTCACAGTGATGATGACGAACGGAATGCCAAGTGCGGCATGCGCCAGCACAACACCCCAGTAGGTGCCCGCAAGGCCGATACGCGAGTAGAAAAAGTACATACCCGCGGCCGAGATGATCAGCGGCACAATCATCGGCGAAATTAGCGTCGCCATAATCGCACGTCGCGCAGGTACATGCGGCTGACTAAGGCCGATGGCAGCCAACGTCCCCAGCGAAACAGACAGGAATGTCGCAGCAGGTGCGATCTTGACCGAGTTCCACAGAGCGTCTTGCCAATCGGGGTTCCCAAAGAAGTCACGATAGTGCTTCAGCGAATACCCGGCTGGATCAAAGCTGAGCATCTCTTTGGTGAAGGTAAAGAAATCCTGCGAGTTAAAGCTCAGAGGGATCACGACGGCAATGGGCGCAATCAGGAAGAAGAAGATCAACCCGCAGATCACACGGAACGTGTAATACCAGATGCGCTGGCCGGTGCTTGCATATGTTGGAAGAGCCATGTCCGTTACCCCAGCTTCACGTTGTCGATGCCGACGATCTTGTCATAGGCCCAATACAGGACAAGAACGACCGCCAGAAGAATTGCACCCAGCGCCGAGGCAAGGCCCCAGTTCAAAGAGCTTGAGATGTGGAAGGCAATCTGGTTCGAAATGAACGTGCCTTTCGTACCCCCAACAAGTGCGGGTGTGATGTAGTAGCCAATCGCCAGAATGAACACGAGGATCGAACCGGCGCCAATACCAGGGATGGTCTGCGGGAAGTACACGCGCCAGAAGGCGGTCCAATCCGTCGCGCCAAGGCTTTTGGCAGCACGCAGATAAGTTGGCGGAATGGTCTGCATCACCGAATACATCGGCAAGATCATGAACGGCAGCAAGATGTGTGTCATCGCCACGATTGTGCCGAACTGATTGTTGATGATGACAAGACGCGAACCGTCATCAACCAAGCCTATCCAGACCAGAATATCGTTGATCACCCCCTGCTGTTGCAGAAGGATTTTCCATGCAGATGTCCGCACCAAAAGCGACGTCCAAAACGGAAGCAGCACGAGGATCATCAACATGTTAGATTGGCGCATTGGCAGGTTGGCCAAGATCCATGCGACCGGGTAAGCCAGCAGAATACAGCACACCGTAATGGTCAAAGACATCCAAAGCGTCCGCTTCAGAAGATTCATGTAAATCTGTTCGCTTTCAGGACGAGCTTCAGCGCCATCTGGCCCAACGCGCATATCAACCGCGTTCAGGAAATACCCAGCTGTGACAGGTGGCGAATAGGTCTGAATGGTGCGCCAATTGTCAGCCTCACCCCATCCTTTGTTGATGTCGATCAGGGCTTCTTTCCAAGGACCGCCATTCTCAAGGTCGAACTTCTTGGCTTTACGACCTGTCTTACGGAACAGCGAAGAAATCCCCGGGTTCTCGTAGTTCAAACGCGTGCCGACCTTGGTATGTGTCTTTTCGGCGGCGGCATCTTTCAGGTCCGCAGCCATCGCGGCATAGACTGCCTCGGACGGCAAATCACCGCCATCAGCATCCCAATCGGCCAAAGCAACTACAGACCGCGGCAGCGTGTCCGTTACGATCCCGTTCTGAACCGAGCGATACAGCATATCCACGACCGGCAAGATAAAGCTGATCAGGATAAACAGCAAAAGTGGTGCAATCAGCAACAACGCGCGCAGCTTCTGCCGCCGCAATGCTCTTGCAAGACTGCGCTTCAGCGGTGTTCCATCTGCGGCCAGTACCGGGCCGCCGGTGTCGGTCATATCGCTCATATCTTCCCTGTCGGCTGTTGCCGTTTCTTGGTTTCAGTCAGGTAAATTGACAAACAAATCAGATATCAAAAATTGGGGTGAAGGAGGCCCGAGGGCCCCCTTCAAGATCGGATTACTTGGCAAGCCAAGCTTCGAACTTAGCGTTCAGATCGTCACGGTTGTCTGCCCACCATTCGTAGTCATACACGTGAACGTTGCCCGAGTTTGCAGGGTCTGTCGGCATATGAGGCGCCATGTCGATGCCCAGTTCGGCGTGCATGCCAACCAGTGGGGCTGACGAAGCGCGAGCCGGACCGTACGAGATGTACTTGGCTTGATCAGCCAGTCGCTGTGTGTCGGTCGCGAACTTCAGGAAGTCCATGACGCGTGCTTTGCGATCTGCGGGAAGACCGGTAGGAACAACCCAACCATCAAGGTCGAACGACTGCATATCCCAGAGCATAGCAATCGGCTGGTTCTGTTCAGCAATTGCCGAGAACAGACGGCCGTTGAAGGTCGAACCGAAAACAACTTCACCATCCGCCAGCAATTGTGGTGTTTCCGCACCAGCTGTCCACCAGACAACCTGATCCTTGATGGTATCAAGTTTGGCAAGGCCGCGAGTTACACCCTCGTCGGTGCCCAGCACGTCGTAGATCTCGTCCTTGGCAACACCGTCGCAGTACAGAGCCCACTCCATGTTGTCGATTGGGCGTTTCTGCAGCGCACGCTTACCTGGGTATTTCGCAAGATCAAAGATATCACAAACCGTGGTCGGTGCTTCTGCGCCAACAAGATCGGTGCGGTAGCCGAATGTTGTCGAGTAAACGATCTGCGGTACGAAGCAGTCGGAAACCAAAAGGTCGCCGAAGTCTTCCGAAGCCGATGTGCCGTCAGGCGCAGCAGCCAGATCTTCGTCGTGGTTGATTTCTTCGGCAAGACCTTCGTCACACAGACGCATTGTGTCTGACGCCACAGCATCAACAAGATCCCATGTCACGTTGCCGGTTTCGTTCATGGCGCGCAGTTTCGCAACAGCATCGCCCGAGCTTTCATCCCAAGTGACTTTTACGTCCGGGTGCATTGCCAGATATGGTTCGACATAGGCTTTCACCTGGCTGGCTTGGTAAGCGCCACCCCAGGATACCAGCGTCAGTTCGTTGGCCATATCCTCTGCTGTTGCCACATTGGCAGCAAGCGTCAGAGCCGAGGTGGCCATAAACATCTTCGCAAGTTTCATACTTAGATTCTCCCTAGTTATCCCGTTTGTTTTGTCAAAACCGCATGACGGGCTGCATTGCGATTCCCTGGTAGAATGCCCGGGGCCATGATCCCATGCCCCCAGAGCAATTGGGTTTACGCGTCCAGCGCGCGGCAGTCCGTCGGCAACCAGCCAATTTCGATCTGCTGACCTGGCTTCAGGCGCTCTACATCTGGCGCGTTCCGCGTCTTGATGATGAACTCGTCATTTCCTGCAACCCGCAGACGGGTGCGGAAGATGTCGCCCATATAGATAAACTCAAGCACTTCGGCTTTAAGCGTATGGGCGCCTTCCTGAAGGCGTTCTTTGTTGTATTCAACACGCTCAGGACGGATCGAAACCGTGGTCCGGTCGCCCACTTTCGATACGTTGATCGGAGTCGCGTCCAGTTCTTCTCCGTCATCCAGTCGAACAACGCATGTATCGCCAGTAATCTCGGTCACTACGCCTTCAAGCGTGTTGTTTTCACCGATGAACTGGGCCACGAAGCTGTTTTCGGGCTGTTCATACAGTTGATCAGGCGGTGCCAGTTGCTGAATGCGGCCGTCGTCGAACACGGCGACGTTGTCGGACATTGTCAGTGCTTCGGTCTGGTCGTGCGTCACATATACCGTGGTGATGCCCAGATTGTGCGCCAGATCCGTGATCTCGAACTGCATCTTTTCCCGCAGCTGCTTGTCCAAAGCGCCAAGCGGTTCGTCCATCAGCACCAGCTCAGGTTCAAACACCAAGGCACGCGCCAGAGCGACACGTTGCTGTTGGCCACCCGAAAGTTGTGATGGTCGACGACCGCCAAAGTCGCCCATCTCAACCATATCCAGCGCGCGCTTAATCTTCTCTTCGCGTTCGGACTTACCAATTTTCCGCACTTCCAAAGGGAAACTCAGATTTTCGGCAATCGTCATGTGAGGGAATAGCGCATAGTTCTGAAAGACCATGCCAATACCGCGTTTGTGCGGTGGAATGTTGTTGATGGGTTGCCCACCCAGACGAATATCGCCGTGGGTTGCTGTTTCAAATCCAGCCAACATCATCAAACATGTGGTTTTACCAGAGCCTGATGGTCCAAGCATGGTAAGAAACTCGCCCTTAGCAACGGACAGGTTCAGGTCTTTTACAACCAGTATTTCCCCGTCATAGCTTTTCTGGACACGATCAAAAACGACAAATCCGTCGTCGGAAGCAGCTTCAGCCAAGTGACCCCCCTGGTCTATTTTTCTTTTTTCAGACACCAGCCAACACGAAGAAGTGCATGATTTCAACAGTCAATTCGACTGAATTCATACTGTCTGACAATTAAATGTGCTTTTCCGCATGCGTCTGTAGCCGAAAAGAAAAATCGTCAGATTAGGTGAAACCTCTATTTCTTAGCACTCAGCCACGTCTTTTCCAGAAGCGTATCCAAGCTGCAAACCGGTGTCCGGGCGATAGACATGAACTGCGTTCAAAATCTTGGCACCGCCCGGATTTATGCATCTATTCTTAGCATATCGGATAGCAAAGATAATGCGATCACGACCAGTAAATGCAATTTTACGCCAGAATCAGCGTCTATCGCGAAATAATGTTGTGCTCCGGTCCATAGGGGAAACCGGTGATGTTTTCCGCACTATCCTCCCCAACAACGAGAATATCATGTTCACGATAGCCCCCGGCCCCCGGCGTGCCTTCCGGCAGGAACAACATTGGTTCTATTGAAACGACCATCCCCGGCTCAAGAACTGTGTCGATATCCTCGCGCAGTTCAAGGCCAGCCTCGCGACCATAGTAATGCGACAGAACGCCGAACGAGTGACCATAGCCAAACGACCGATATTGAAGCAGCCCTTCGCTTTCGAAGAACCTGTTGATCTCGGCCGTGATGCCCGAACAGGTCGCGCCTGGTTTGATCAGACTAAGCCCCAGCTCGTGCGCGGCGACATTTGCTTTCCAGATCCGCAGACTTTCTGCATCGGGCTCGCCAACAAACAAAGTCCGCTCGAGCGCGGTATAGTAGCCCGAGATCATAGGGAAGGTGTTCAGGGACAGGATATCCCCATCTTCCAAGCGCCGGGTGGTGACCGGGTTATGCGCGCCATCCGTGTTGATGCCCGATTGGAACCAAACCCACGAGTCACGCACTTCACTGTTCGGATGGGCAAGTGAAATCTCAAGCTCCATCGCGTCGCGGCCAGCCATGGCAATGTCAATTTCGCGCGCACCGACGCGGATGGCGTCATGAATGGCGGCTCCGCCGACATCAGCAACACGCGCGCCTTCGCGTATCAAAACGATCTCTTCCGCGGATTTGATCATGCGGGCCTGCATCGTGTCTGGCGCAATATCCGTGAAGGTGCTGCCGTCAAGAAACTCTTCGGCCAAGCCACGCTGCGCCAGCGTCATGTGGTCGCCTTCGATCCCAATCGCCTTAGCGTTCCCCACAAGATTTTTCACAGCGCGCCAATAGTTGTTCCGCTCCCAATCCGTGTAGATGACGTTGTCGCCATAACAGCGCCGCCACGGCTGGCCCGCGTCAATATTGGCCGATACTGTCGTGCACCGATCAGCGGTGACCACCAGCCCATAAGGGCGGCCAAACGAGCAATACAAAAAGCCCGAATAATAAGCGATGTTATGCATCGAGGTGAACACGGCTGCTTCCACACCACGCGCGGCCATGATCGCGCGCAATCTGGTCAGGCGGCGTTCATATTCCACGTCTGAAAAGGGCAGCGGGGCTTTTTCCCCATTTTCACAAATAAAGTACTGAGGGCGTGACATTTCACATATCTCCATCTTCCGAGGCCGGGGTGATCTGAGATATGCCCGGCCAACCAAACTCCCCGGCGTGCAGGGCGGTTGATCTCCGGACCGGTGCGGTGAAGTTACCTTCGAACCTGCACAGGGCAGCGACGCCATCGCTGCGGATGCATTTTCTTGGCGCGCAATTGCGCTTGTGTCAACATGAACCGTTCATGGTGGTCCAAAAGGCTAGGCTAGGACAAAGTCATCCCGACCGACCACCTGTACGCCACTGGTCGACACGGACACCACTGGCAAGATGCCAGAACGATAGGCCCCCGTATCAACGGCGATCCTTCCTTGTTGGATGGAAACATCGGGGACGATGGTATGACCATGCGCGACCCAAACGCCATCTTGCCTTGGAAGCCTTCGAAAGTCCGTGTGTCCCCAGATCAGAACATCATCTTCTTGATCTTCTATCGAGACAGCAGGATCAGCCCCCGCATGAACGACAGCAACATTCCCTGTTGTCCAACGGGTCGGTAATGCCTCAACGAAGGACAACGCGGCCTCGCCCATTTCCTGTTTCAAACGCTCGCGCACCATCAACACGCGGTCACCGCGCATATCTAATTTGGAGGCGTTTACGCCGAAACTGCGTAGGGTTTCGAGACCGCCGTTTGAAAACCACACCGGAGCATTAAGCGCTGGGTTCTCAAGAAAGCTAAGCAGCATCTGTTCATGGTTGCCACGCAAACAAATGACATCACGTGCGGCACCTGATTGAAGCGACATGATCAGGCGAAGAACCTCGGCGCTTGCCGGGCCGCGATCCATATAGTCGCCAACGAAGACCAGTGGTGACTGATCGTGTTCAGGATGGCGTGCAATCAGATCAAGTGCGGCCTGCAAAGCATCCAACCGACCGTGAATATCCCCAACCACAAGAAAAGGCTGATCCGGGGCCAGCTCGGCCTCAAACTCCGACGTGGCCCCAAATTTGCGGAACAGGGTTTCCAGCAGCTTCGCCATTCAATCCTTTTCCTTACTTGCCGGCCTTCAACGCGTTGCGGATTTGACAAACTGTTGAAGGCAGTCAGACATATCCCGCGTGCGATCTGCGCTCCATGTCGGGTCAACAAGGAAGCACAGGCTTGTATCCCCCAGCTCACGCGCAACCGGCAAAGGCGCATCTGGCCCCAGACCATAACGTGTGAAGGTGCCTTCGCGATAGATCTCGCTACAGCTGCCCGAGAAGATCGGGAACCCTTTTTCCGAGACCTCAGCGATGATGCGATCGCGGCTCCAATCGTTTTTCAGAACCTCGGGGCGCACAAAAGCATAAAACCGATAGTAAGCATGGGTCATTCCGCTGGTAAGCTCGGGCACCCGCACCGCCTCAAGACCATCAAGGGCTTGGGCAATAATACTGGCATTCGCAGTCCTGTGGGTGCGCCAATCTGCCAGACGCCTAAGTTGCACCCGACCGATCGCAGCCGATGGTCCTGTCATACGAAGGTTGGTTCCCGGCCCTGCCCCATGCAGCCAGCGAAAACCGGGCGGGTGTTCGGTGTTGAACACCACATCGTAATCTTTGCCATGATCCTTGAAGCTCCAAGCTTTAGACCAGAGATCCCGATCGTTAGAGGTCAGCATACCGCCTTCCCCGCCTGTGGACATGATCTTGTCCTGACAGAAAGAGAACGACCCGAACGTGCCGAAATTGCCCACATGCGTGTCCCCGATCATCGCACCATGCGCTTGGGCGCAATCCTCGATCACCCAAAGATCATGCGCACGCGCCAAGTCCATGATCGGCCCCATGTCGCAGGGCCACCCCCCAAGGTGAACAGGGATAATCCCTTTGGTGCGCGGCGTGATTAAAGGCGCGATGGTTTCGGCCGTAATATTTTGGCTATCCGCATCGACATCCGCAAAGACCGGCACACCGCCCTTCAGCGACACCGAACTGGCAGAAGCGATAAAACTGCGCGGCGTGACAATCACCTCGTCGCCTTCGGACAGATCTAAGACATGAAGGGCCGCATCCAAGGTCACTGTCCCGTTCGCCATGGCGATCGCGTGTGGTGTTTCGAACCATTCAGCGAACTCGGCCTCAAAAGCGCGAACATCGGGGCCTGTCCATGCATTCACCTTGCCGGATTTCAGAACCTCAGTGACGGCGGCGATCTGTTCGTCATCAAATACGGGCCAAGTGGACATTGGTCTCTCCCTCAAACCACGCTGCGCACAAGGACAAAGCCCTCGGCCGCGTGACGGTGTACAGTGGCACCACGCAAGGTTGCCAAGGCGCGTAGCGCGTTGACGGATCGTTCATGCGGGGCCTCTTTCACCTGACTTGCGAACATCTGGAAGGCTTCCAGTTTGCGCTCCAAGGTTTCAGAAACATCGATGAAGACATTCGGCACAAACGCAGGTGTCAGGTAAGGCGCGTTCCAATTGGTTTCCGACAGGGTTTCGTAGGCCATGATCGTGGTTGGGTAATCCTGCTGATGCGGGCGACTTGCAACCAGCGTGGACAGGAAAGACAGTTGGTGATCCATGTGGATGTCACCGGGATGCGTAACAAAGATCAGCCCCGGTGCCAGATCCCGAACCAACGCACCAACGCCGGCATTCAGCCCACCATGAGGGTGCTCTGCCAATTCGGCCGCTGGGAAATCCAGCCAATGGGTTTTCGCAACACCCAGATGGTCATGGGCAGCGCGCGCTTCAGCCCGAACGCTCGCGATCAATTCTTCAGTGAAAAGCGGCAAACCGCCTTTGGTGATAACGGCCACATGAACCTCACGCCCTTCGGCAGCAAGGCGCGCGATAGTGCCGCCAACACCCAGCACCTCGTCATCAGGGTGCGGGGCGATTACCAGAACTGGAGCTTTCGGGTCGCCCCCAAATGCCAAAGAAGCTTGCTTGCTCATGTCGTCATCTTTCCAAGTTTCGTATGTAATTTTGGCGGAGCGTCCGCCCCGTGCCAATCAAGAATATCAATGCAGGCGCCATCCCCGCAGCAGATGGTGATAATCCGGTCCTCAATGGCTTGAACCTGCCCGGGAATGCCAATGTAATAGTCCGTTCGCGGCGTATAGCGCACAGCCGTCAAAATCAGCTTCGCGCCATCTGCCGTATATGTGAATGCCCCGGGATAGGGCGGTCCAGCCGCACGTATCAACCTGTGGACATCAGCAGCTGAGGCAGTCCAGTCGATCAGACCATCCTCGGGACGTCGCAGCGCACATGAACTGGCGCCAGCTTCATCCTGCGGAGTGCGTGGAACATCCCCGGCGCCAATGCGATCCATCAATGGCGGCAACATCTCGCCCAATGCTTTCATGTGAAGATCATACAGCTCACGAACCGTGATCTGGTCGGGATCAACATCAAACCGTGCCTTGGCCGCGATTGGTCCGGTATCGGCCCCGTCCCCCAACCAGAAAAGAGACGACCCAATGGTCTTTTCGCCCAGAAGAATCGTCCAAGGCAGCACTGCCCTGCCCCGCAGTTTTGGAAGGTCTGTGGGATGAAACCCGATGCAGCCAAGTGTTGGCACCGCCCGGAACTCTGCCCCGCAAAGCTGTGACCAACCGATTACAAGGACCAAATCCGGTTCGATGGCGCGTATCGCTTCGATTGTCTCGATCGAGTCACTTTTGCGCGTCAGATGCATTTCGCATCCATAGGTCTGGGCGATTGGTCGAAGGTCTACATAGTCAGAATGGCGATGCGCCAATTCAGGCGGCAATGTCACCACCAACTCCGGAACATGCCCGGCACCGCAAAGCGCCTCAAGCGCAACCTGTGTGCCTTCCACCGCGCCAACCAAAACAAACTTCATGCGCGCACCTGTTTATCTGTAGTACTGCTTGTCTTTGCACTCCAATGTGCGGCCGCAGTGATCCGATCAGTACGCCGATGCTCCCCGAACAATGCGACGCCAATGGTTTCTACAAGGATGCGGAAATCCAGCGCAGCTGTCCGATGGGCGACGTACCATAAATCCAATTTCAGCTTCTCGTCATCACTAAGCGCGGTGTTCCCGCTGACCTGCGACCAACCTGTCAGGCCGGGTCGAACCGACCCACGAACAACACCTTCCGCACCAAACCCCTCAATAGTCTCGGCCATTAAAGGACGCGGCCCGACCAACGCCATGCGACCTGCTAGAATGATGAAAAGCTGCGGTAGCTCATCAAACCGGGTGCGTCGTAAAAGCTTTGTGGCGGGGGTCAAACGCTCTTCATCTGGAAGCCAAACGCCGTTCTCATCACGATCATCTGTCAGCGTTCGGAATTTAACGACTTCAAAGGGCGCTCCCCCTTTACCAGCCCGTGTCTGACGAAACATGACCGGCCAACCAAGTTTCGCAACCACAACCAGATAAGTGACAGCACAAAGAGGAATGGCAATCACCAACATGCACAAGCAGATCAGAATCTCGAGCAATCAATTCATGAGTGTCCAACAATTAGGGGCCCATAGAAGGCAATAAATATCAGTGAGGGCATCCTGAAGCACTTTGATCGCCGCAGTTTTCGGGCGGAAATGCCCAGAGTGACGACAAATTCGAGATTTACCAGAAAATCCTGCCCCAACATGCACATACGCAATGAATGAAGCTTGCCAGACATTCAGATTCCATGCAAGCTCAAGCCATGAAAGTTATTCATGTCGTCACAACTACCCATGTCGGCGGCGCTCAAATTATGTTGCAACGATATTTGTCTGCTTTGAAGGATGATGCACAGTCTCATTCCGTGATATCGTTGGTGCCTCCCGGCCCCGTCGCTTCGCAGATCGAAGCGCTGGGGGTTGAGGTTACAGATCTTGGGCTCCGTCCTGGAAAGATCACGCTGAGCGCCTTGTGGCAGCTGCGGCGCCTTTTGCGCGACGCACGTCCCGACATCGTGCATGGCTGGATGTATCACGGCTGCCTTGCAGCGTGGGCCGGGCTCAAACTTCTCCCCAAGCGTCAGCGCGCGGCACAGGTCTGGGCGGTTCACCATTCATTGCAGGACATCAAGAACGAGAAACGCTCCACCCAAATAGTTGTGCGCATGATGGCGAAACTGTCGCGCAAGGTCGAATTGATCACCTACTGTTCTGGCGTCTCAAAGGAACAACACGAAGCCGTCGGCTTTTCCCCTGATCGGGTTGAATTGATCGCCAACGCCGTTGACCCCGAGGTATTTCGACCATACCCCAGCGCGCGCGCGCACCTGTCTGAAATTGCAGGCATTCCCGAAGGTCGCATAATCATTGGCAACGTAGCGCGAAACCATCCCATGAAAGATCACGTCGCCATGGTGAAAGCCACCGCGCAGCTTGTGCAAATGGGGCATGACGTCCACGCAGTACTTGTTGGTGAAGGGCATCGTGGCAGCTTGGCCGAGCAAACCGCGAGCGATCTAAACATCCGGGATCGGGTCAGTATTATCGATACCCGCCCCGACATTCATGAGATCGTCCCCGGCTTTGATATCTTCCTGTTGTCTTCAGCATGGGGGGAAGCTTTCCCGCTTGCTGTTTCCGAGGCAATGGCTGCCGAAGTTCCTTGCGTGGTTACTGATGTCGGGGATTGCGCGACACTTGTGGGGGACACGGGCCGCGTTGTTCCACCGGGATCACCGGAAAAACAAGCCTTTGCAGTTGCAGAACTCATTGACGAAGGCCCTGCCACTAGGGCAATCTTAGGGAAGCTGGCACGCGAGCGTGTGATCGAGAATTTTTCGACACAGATTTATGTCGATCGTCATTTAGCGGCTTATAACCGCGCGATCTCTGCGAAATGAACGCGTGGAGAGATAAATTATAACGACGTTCAGCCCTGGGGGGTTAAGGGGCTGGATGAATTTGGGTGGCCCGTCGAAAGGCGGCAAGAAGAAGTTGATAAGGGTTATGTGGCGAGTTCCAAGCGAAGTCGTCATCATATTTTCGCCATTCGGAAAACGGATCGTGACCCGAATGGAGATTTATGCATGAAGATTGACGCGCAAATAGGTGGCAATGAAGGTTCGAACGATTTTGATCGCATCGGACTGGACGGCTTTTGGCTGATCCTACGCCGTCATCTGCGCCTTATTATCTTGACGGTGGTCGCGGTGATCGCTGCAACGTACTTTGTCGTTGATCGGCTTGAAGAGCGATTCAAAGCAAGGGCGACTTTGGTGCTGACTGGGATTGATACGCGTGTGCGTCAGGCCGACACTCAGCTTGAAAGCTTCGAATTGTCACGCGCTGTGATCGAGACCGAGATGGACGTGCTGAAATCTCGCGCCTTTGCGGATCAGTTGGCAAATTATCTTTCATTGCATGACGATCCGACTTTCGTGTCGCTTACATCGGACGGCCAGCCAATTGACGCAGCCCTGCATCAGGAACAAGTTCTGGACAAGATACAATCATCCTATGTGGTGCTCCGTTCAGGCGAGAGTTTGGCAATCGATATCGTCGCCACCGCAAAATCTCCAACGCTTGCAGCAAACATCGCCAACGCCATTCCAGCGGTTTACATCGAAAGCAGCTTGTCAGAACAACGAGATAGCGTCTCAAGCTCAATCGTGTTTCTACGGGAGCGGGTCGAAACACTAGCAGAAGAGCTTTCGCTCGCAGAGGTCGATCTTGCAGACTTTATTCGAGAAAACCAACTGGACGACGACCAACTTCCCGATCGCCTTCGTTCTCAGGTTCAATATCTGACCACATTCCTAAAAACAGCAGAAACGGAACAAGACGCGGAAAACAAAGAACGGCTTAAGGGTGAACTGGAAAAGGTTGAATCTGAGCTGCAGGACAGAACCCGCGCCGAACTTGCGCAAATGCGCAAAGAGCGCCTGCTTGAAGTCCAGCGCCTTCGGTACCAAACCGCCATCGAAAAATTGAATGAACTTGAGACACAGATCAATCTTGTCTCTCAAGGCGCGCGTCAGGTCTCGGTTGCGCGGCCTCCGGTTTCGGCATCTTGGCCAAACAAGAAGGCAACGCTGGTAATTGCGGCTGTTGGCGGGTTTGTTCTGGCGTTTGTCATTGCGCTCATTCTTGATCTTTTGAACCGCAGGATTTGGAACGAAAGTCAAACGATGAGAATTTCTGGTTTGCCGAATGCGGGGTTCGTGCCCGGCATTGGACGTGCCGCCGGCGCAAAGCGGGGCAAAGGCGTTGCTCGATACCTCATCTCCAAGCCACATACGATGTTCGCGCAAGCTGTGCGCAGTGCGACAAGTCTATGGTTTGACGACAATAACGAAGGCTGGGTGGTGATGATTACCTCGGGCTTGCCACATGAAGGCAAATCCACAGTGACCGTTGCGCTTGGCGTGTCGGCAGCACTGAATGGACTACGCACGCTGGTCATTGACATGGACAGCCACCGCCAAGTCGCAACACGCCTGCTTGAGGCGGAGACCAAACCTGCAAAATTGACTGATATAATTGAGGGCAAGGTCACCCCCAGCCCCGTCATTTTGGACGGCAAACCAGTCGAGGCGCTGGATTTTCTGGCAGTGGACGCGCGTAGCACGGCCAACCTAAAAGAGCAGCGCCAGCAATTGGCGTCGCTCCGCGCCGTACTACGTGATACATATGATTTAGTGATTGTTGACACGCCGCCTGTGCTTGTCGTGGACGACACTGTTCGCATTGGCGTTTTAGCGGACGAAATCTGGCAAGTGGTTCGTTGGGGTCGCACACCAGAAAACGTACTTGTAGATACAGTCGAACGTTTGAAACGAGATGGTCTGCCGATCACTGCGACTCTTATCAACGACGTTGATACACGTAGACATCAAAGATTGGGATATGGTGGGTATGCTCAATACTATAATTATGGTGAGGGATACTATTCGTAATCGCCGCTATGCGCACCGGTTGAATTTTAAACCGACGGTCGTGGCCATCGCTGCCAGCTTAGGCTTTTTGGGCGCGACGCTGATGCCAGCTCAGGCGAAGGAGAAAGCGTTCCCGGGCGCGATCGGCTTTGGGGCCCATGCTGTTGCGTGGAAAGGCGGCGACGTGGTCGCTGTGACCACATTGGCGGACAGTGGGACCGGCAGCTTGCGCGAGTGCGCCAAAAATAGTGACAAGCCGCGTGTCTGTGTCTTCCACGTTTCGGGCACCATCATGTTGGATAGTCCAATTCGTGTGGGATCGAACCTGTATATCGCTGGGCAAACAGCGCCGGGCCAAGGCATCCAACTGCGCAATCGAAAATCATACCGTACCCCCCTGGTAGTGAAGAATGCCCGCAACGTGGTAATCCGCTTTTTGAAAGTCAGGCCTGGTCCCAGCATCACTCCATCTGCCAATGTGGATGCCATAACCGTTGAAGATTCCTCGAATGTCTATCTGGGCAACTTGTCGATGTATTTCGCCACGGACGAGACATTCAACATCCATGTGTCAGGTGGCAAAGCGGTTAACATCACGCTGGCGGATAGCATTCTCGCACTCAGCTTGGATCGCAGTACGCACCCAAAAGGTAAACACTCCAAGGGTGCGCTGATCTGTTCGCAAGAAAAAAAGAAAAATGTCTGCGGACGTATCACCCTCGCCCGAAATCTGTTTGCTCATCACCGTGACCGGATGCCGGATATCAAAGGGACGGATATCGGTCCAATCGAAGTACTAAACAACGTATTTTACAACCCGAAGAGCCAATTCGGCGAGTTCTACGATCTGCTTGGCAATGTAAAGATTATCTATGGCGGAAATGTCGCCTTAAGCGGCCCAAGCACAAAAAGCAAAACGCCAGAAGCGGTCCAAGTATTCGAATGGAAACGCAAGTGGCGCGTTTCGATAATGTCATTTGATAACAAAACGGGCGCGGCGGCAGGATGCAAACAGAGTAGCTTTGCGGTGCTGGACTCGACCGCCAGGGCACGCCGCATTCGTACGACCTCCGGGCCGTTTTCAGCGCCGCTGTACAAAGGGAAACACACCTTGCAAAAGGTGTTAACCCAAGCGGGCGACCGTATGCCTGGAAACGTTCATTTGGATCGGCTGGACAAACGTGTAATCAATGACACCTTGAAATGCCGAGGCCGGGTTATAAACACCGTGGAAGAAGTTGAGGGCTGGCCCAAGATTCAAAGCGTTCCCGCTGCTCCTGACAGCGATGACGATGGATTGCCCGATTACTATGAAGCGTCTGTTGCAGACCTTTCACCTACGCAGCCAATCAACCCGTGGACTCGTCCCCGCGGAAGCGATCTTAGCCACATTGAGATATGGCTTGCGACCCTTGCCGGAGACATTGAATGAAGCAACGCTTGCGCCAGTTTTTGCTGCGAGATCAAGCCGCAAAACGATTACTGCGTAACCTGAAGTGGATCTTTTCCTCACAGATTGCGATGGCTGTGTTGGGCATGATTGCACTGGCAATCTCGGCGCGTGCTCTTGGGGCTGCAGGATTGGGTGCGCTCGCCTTGATCGAGGCATTCGCACGTATCAATGCCAGACTGGTTCATTTTGAACCCTGGCAGGCGGTTATCCAATATGGAAGTGCTGCCCTGGAAAATCAGGACAACGAGCAGTTTGAAAAGCTCGTTGGGCTTTCCATTGTGCTGGACGTGATTGGTGGGTTAGCTGCGGCAGCTTTGATCCTTGTTCTAGCTCCAATACTGGCCAGTAAAATTGGCTTGGACAGTTCCGATGCCTGGCTTTTGTCGCTAGGTGCTCTTGCGGTTGTCGTGTCTTTGCGTGCGACCGGTGTTGCTTTGCTTAGGCTTTATGATCGCTTTGATCAGCTTGCCAAAATAGATACGGCAACAGCCCTATTGCGGTTGGCTCTTTTTGTTATCGCTTGGCTGGTTGGCGGTGGGCTAATCCACTTCGTGATTATCTTTGTTATTTACGGCTTGGCGGAAGGCTTGATCGCACTCGCTTTTGGTCTCCGACAAATGCGTCTGCAGGGGCAGCGGCCCCGTTTCGGGAACCTCTTCGACACTTTGCGACAGAACCGTGGCTTCCTGCGCTTCATGTTGAACTCAAACCTTTCAGTGATCCTGCGTCAAACCACTCAGCGGCTTGACGTGGTGATCCTTGGCGCTTTGGTTGCACCGGTTTTCGTAGGACACTATCACATCGCGCGAAAATGCGGTGATGCTGCGATCCGGCTTGGGCGCCCCATCAAGCAAGCCATCTTCCCAGAGTTCAGCCGCCTTGCGGCCAGCCGAGACTACAAACGGATCCGCAAAACAGCGACTTGGGTCAGCGCAGGATTTGCCATTGTCCTTTTTGTTGGCATCACACCGACACTTATTTATATCGCCCCTATTCTGAACGCCGCTTTCGGAGAGGCTTTCATTGAAGCCGCACCAGTCGTGTCTATTCAGGCTGTTGCCGTGGCCCTCTTTTTAGCTGGCGTGATACTGGGTCCTGTTTTGCTGAGCCTCGGTCGGGACCGAGAACTTATGCTGATAGGAGCAGCGACAGCGACGCTCTTCTTTGTCCTGATCTTTCCCCTTGTTAAAACCTTCGGTGTCAATGGGGCAGCCATGAGCCATCTCTTAAGCAACGCGTTTTGGTTGGTGGGGTGCGGTTGGCTGGTAATCCACACGCTTGGAGCCAAAACTCGGCATGATCCAGCGCATCAAACCGAGGTGCCTTCATGACCGCGCGCCGTGCTTATCCATTGCCAACGAATATGCCCCCTATAACAAAGCCCCATGAAGGGAAGCGGCATGATCCCTTCGTAATGATCTGTGTTGGCCTGTCCACACCAACGGGGATTCTGGTTGCTTCAGCGGCCATTCTCACACCGATGTCTCACTTCATGCTTGGTTCGGTTGGTATTATCGCCTCTGACATCATGACGCTCATGGCAATTGTTTTGATGCTCTGCATTTATAAAATGGGCGAGTTTCTGGAATGTGCGCTGGATCCTTCTGTTTTCGCTGCACGCAGCAACTTTGCTACCGCCCAAACAAGCCAACGCCCGCCGAGCCCTCAAAACTTCGTCTTTCGCAGAAAAAGTGTGCGCCCATGATCCGTATTTTATCAATTGTTCTGACCTTAACGCTTGCCTCGGTCCTGCCGCCGAACACCGGAATGGCTGCAGAGTACCAACTGAACGTTCAGGATGAGTTGCGTATCCGGGTGCTGCGTTGGGATGGCGACCGCAATGCATTTACAGTTCTGGACGGCGTGTCAGGCGACTACCGTGTTTCAACCGATGGGATTTTGTCCCTTCCCTTGATTGGCAGCTTGTCCGTGCAAGGGCAAACCGCCCCGGCGCTTGCACGCCAAATCGAGATCGAAATCGAAAGGAAGTTGGGGATTTCTCCTGCGCCACGTGTCGGCGTCGAGGTTACCGGGCACCAACCAGTATTCGTGTTGGGCGAAGTATCTTCGCCCGGAGCGTTTGGTTATCGTCCCGGCCTAACCGCACAGCAAGCCTTGGCCTTGGCGGGGGGGTTGGTCCGTCTACAACCCGCCAATGCTGGAGCATTTTCTCAGGACACCATGCGACTGGGGGGAGAAGTGCGTCGCCTCGCCGCCGAGATTGATGCCTTACAGGACGAACGCTCCCGTTTGCTAGCGGATCTTCAAGACTTAGATCAAGCCAGCTATGACGCAAACAAACCCATACGCCCACGCCCCCGCGGGATTGAAGGGGACATATTGGACGCAACGCAGAAGGCTCGCACGGCACAAGGTGAACGCCTGCGTGATCTTCAAACCGTTTTGCGCGAACAGATCGACCGGATGAGTGAACAGATCGCTCTGCGGTCAAAGCAGATCGAACGCACCAGCGCCGAACTGGCAGACGTCAACGCCCTGAAACAACGCGGGCTAACCGTTAACACGCGCGTCAGTGCCCTGATCACCGCCTTGAACGATCTTGAAAGCAAACGTCTTCAGCTTGAGATCGCGCGCCTTACCGCGCGCCAGCAACTTAATCGCGCAGAGCGTGACACCCTTGCCCTGACAGATGATGCACGGGCCCGCACATTAGAACAACTGAACCGCGTTGACAGGGACTTGGCCCGACTGGATATCCGGTTGGCGACCTCAGAAGCGCTGCGTGCGCAAGCCGTGGCAAGTGGGTTGGCTGTACCTGACCCGTTGACTGAAAGCCTGACCGAATATCGGGTTACGCGCGTGGTTGATGGCGCGTCCGTTTCCTTGGCTTTTGCACCTACCGATACTTTGGCGCCTGGTGATACAATCGAAATATCGCGCATCAATGGGGTGCCGACCAATTCTCAATAAGCCTTTTAGGTTATTCCTGCAGAAGTTACGAATTTCCCATCCCCTCTTGGGGGAGCCACGATCAGTGGCAGCCATGTTTCGGCGTCGGGTCTGATCTGAAACCTTGATCCTGAGCGTGATGAGCCAGTCATTGCTCTGCACCGCGAAGCCGGTGCATTTGGTGCCAGTATCTCGGATTTGGGGCTGGCCGACGAAGTGCTTGAGTACACCGCGTATCATTGTCCCAAAACACAACTGCGGTCACAGCGCCTTTGCATCATGTTTTTGCGTCTCTGAAACCTCTTCGTGATCCGATCCGCAATCACCCGCCAATCACCACACTATGAAGCCTGGTAGCAAAACCATTTTCCTAACCAGACTTGCCAGATGATCTGTGCGAAGAGAAAGAAGTGTTCTACCAAAGCGACAAATCTTTGCTTGCAGAACTGGCTCTATCTTTTCCGGCCACATTGGATCAGGACGGAAGCCCCCTCCAAGCCTAAGATAGTTAACATATGCCGATTCTGGTGATATACACTCATGGTTGTATTGGATTGAATTTTATCATCTCATCAGTGTTTTTCCATCCCTGCACTACTCGCGCACTGCGTGTGCCGCAAATTAATTACTCTCCATCGGCGCTATAATTTTGCCGCAAGCCATTGAAAAACTAGAAAGTTTCCCAAAAAGAAACAGTACGTGTCTACAATTTGTTAGAATTGTGGCGAGTACTGCTGTATAGATAACAACTAGGAAATGGATAACGTTTCGGCATTGCTCGGAGCTTCCAGGGGTGGATCTATTTCCTATATCGCAAAGAATTTTGTGTCTGTGCTCTCCACCCCAATTGTATTGTTCGCGCGTATTTCAAGCGTGGATGTGTAGTTGCCAAATTTTTGGCACGTTAAATGGTTTGAGGCGAGAGCAAATGCGTAACGAGTGTGAGGGGATGTTGAACAATTCGTTTGAATAACTCAGTGGCTGACATTTTCCAGCCATCCGTGCTGGAAAATGTCAGTCGGTTCAACTTCTCAAAAGTATGAATTTCTGTCGTGCGCCCCTGGAGCGTCACGAAATTTGAACAATGTTTTTTTATCTTGGAGCCGGGGAAGGTTCTTAAAATGCTAGATGGAATGGGGTTCCGGTCTTCTCAGGAAGACAACATGTCTGCTCGTGGTGGAATGCGACAAACACTGGTGCAATGGCTTGCTCAGAAAAAGATAGAGCTGTGCGCCAACCATAAATTGGTGATTGGGGATATCTTCGCCTCTGCGGCTGCAGTGTTCGTTGCGATCAGCTTGTCGCAAGGTGGTGCAGTCACGGTCGAGCTGACTTCGGTTATGCTGCCAATGATGCTTTTGGCAGCTGTCGTAAGCTTTCTCACCTTTACCGTGATAGGCTTTTACAAGCGGCATTCTCGGTCCACTTCGCTGGACGACGTTATCGTCATCTCACGCGGAGCACTGGTCGCAATCTGCGTTCAGGTGTTGATTGCCGCTCAGATCCCGGCACTTGCGCCGATTACCTTTTCAATCTTCACCATTCAGCTTCTAGCTACGATCCCATTCACGGGTGCTCTGCGCATTATTGCAAGGCATCGTGAATTGGTGCGCCGTACCAAACGTGCTGACAGCATTGCCGCGAAACAGGTTCCCGTCGCATTGATCGGTACTGGTACGAATTGCGATCTGTTCCTGCGTTCGCTGGACCGTTCCAGTTCGACTTATGTCCCCGTAGGGATCATCGACGATGCCAAAGGCTCGACAGGGCTTCACTTCCATAACGCCCGTATTCTTGGGTCTATCCGTGAACCTAAAAAGGCAATCGCAGCGCTTGAAGCTTGCGATCTGAAAGCGCGTCAGCTTTTGCTGACTGAAGACGTCGCCCATTTCGACCACAAAGGTATCTTTGAGCTTTTGTCATGGGCCACGACCAACGGAGTTAAAGTTTCGCGCCTTCCGGGCCTTGCTGATCCCGAACTGGACAAAGCCGGTGATGATGAAATCACGCTGCGCCAGATCGAACCCGAAGATATTTTGAACCGCCCGCAAAAGGCCGTTGAGCGTTCTCTGTTGCGGCAAATGATCGAAGGTCGCCGGGTGTTGATTACCGGTGCGGGTGGATCGATCGGCAGTGAATTGTCGCGCCAGATCGCATCTTTCAACCCATCACTGTTGGTCTTGTTGGACAACTGTGAATTTAATGCCTACTCGATCGACATGGATCTTGGGAAAAACTATTCCGATGTCCAGCGTCGGGTCCATGTCGGCTGTATCCGAGATGCACAACGCGTCCAATCAATCTTCAAACGCTATAAGCCAGAACTGGTTTTCAATGCGGCTGCCCTGAAGCACGTACCAATGGTCGAGCTGAACCCATGTGAAGGCGTTTTGACCAATGTTGTTGGCACACGCAATGTGTCCGACGCGGCGCGTGAGGTTGGTGCCATCGCGATGGTCCAAATCTCGACGGATAAGGCTGTAAACACAACAAACGTGATGGGGGCCACCAAACGTGTAGCCGAGTTCTATGCGCAAGCGCAGGACCGCATTACCTATGAAAAGCAGGGCCCCAAGAACGAGTCGCAAACACGTTTCTTCTCGGTTCGTTTTGGCAATGTATTGGGATCGTCTGGATCGCTTATTCCGTTGTTCCAAAAGCAGATTAGCGAAGGCGGGCCATTGACGGTCACCGATCGCCGGATGGAACGTTTCTTCATGACCATCCGTGAAGCGGTACAGTTGACCGTTGTGGCAGCAGCCAAAGGGTTGGCCCGAAATTCAGGACTAGGCGAAATCTTTGTTCTGGACATGGGAGAGCCGGTGAAAATCGTAGATCTGGCCGAGCGGATGATCCGTATGGCTGGACTTGAACCTTACCGCGACATCGACATAGATTTTGTCGGCATTCGTCCGGGTGAAAAACTGTTTGAAGAACTGTTCGACAAAGCCGAAGAGCGGCGCGATAGCGGTATCGAATCCGTCGAAAGCGCGCTTCCTGATGGACTTCCGATGGCACAGCTCAGATCCGCGATTATCGCGTTGGAAGCAGCTGCGCGCGAAGGTGATGAAGCAGCGGTGCGTCAGCAATTGATTGACCTTGTACCCGGGTATGGGGACCAGGCTGATGCCGGATCGCAAGAAAACGTGCATAGCATCAATCGCCGTGGCGCATCCAACCCTGCTCCGGTGGCCGGTCCTAAACGGCCCACTGAAGTCAAGGGTTCTTCCGGGCAACGACTGTGGGCAGGCGAGTAAGTAAGATGTCTCGTTCATCGAAATCGCACGAACCGATCAGGGGTAGTGCCCCTAGAAAAGCCGTCGTTCTTGGCAGCTTGGGCTGGTCCTTGGTAAACTTTCGCCTCGATCTGATCCGAAGACTGGCTGAAAATGGCTATGAAGTATTGGCCGCAGCTGCGGATATTGACGACGAAACCGCTCAAACTTTGCGCGAAAATGGTGTGCGCCCCTGCCCCATTCCTATGGATCGCACGGGCACCAATCCCATTCGCGATCTGGGAACGCTGTGGGCGTTGGTGCGCTTCTTCAGAAAAGAAAAGCCTGAACTGGTCATTTCCTACACGATGAAGCCCAACATCTATGGCAGCCTCGCGGCCCAGATCGCTGGTGTCCCACATCGCTATGCGCTTTTCACAGGGCTTGGGTACAGCTTTATGGAAGAAAACCCCACAGGTCGGCGCAAACGCGTGCGTGACTTGTCGATTTTCTTGCACCGCATTGCCTTGCGCCGAATTCATGGCGCATTTTGCTATAACTCGGCAGATCGGCGCGACATTCGCCGATTTCGTCTGATACCGGATCACGTCGCCTTGCATGACGTTCCCGGTTCAGGCGTCGACACGCGGCGCTACTCGGCGTCCCCCGTACCTGAGGGGCGCGCCAGATTTCTCTTCATCGGGCGGCTATTGCGCAGCAAAGGGCTTTTGACCCTTGGCAAGGCCACCGAAATTCTTCGTGCCCAAGGGCATGAATGTGACATCGATATTTTGGGACCGGCAGACAGCAATCCCGATGCCATTGACCCTGATCTTTTTGCCGACTGGCAAAAGCGTGGATTGGTCAATTGGCTGGGCGAGACGCGCGACGTGCGTCCGTATCTGGCCAAGTGCACCGTGTTTGTTTTGCCAACCGAGCTGCGTGAGGGCGTCCCGCGATCGATCCTTGAGGCCATGTCCAGTGGACGCGCTGTTATCACCACAGACGCCCCCGGTTGTGGCGAAGCCACCCAAGATGGCGTGTCTGGAATGGTATTCCCTCAAGGAGACGCGGACGCCCTTGCGCAGACGATGAAAAAATTCATCGAAAACCCTGCCCTTGCCGCAGAGATGGGCAATGCCGCACGCGAACATGCGTGCAGGAAGTACGATGTGCATCTGGTCAACTCGATCTTGATGCAACACATGGGGGTTGAACCGCTTGATCCCGACGCAGGCCTTCCCAAAGGCCTTGCCTATTCCGAGCTGGCATCTTGATCCATGCTGTCGCATCTCCCACCTCTGGCACTTCAACAGTGCATGGCAACCACTTCCTGCCTTTCGTTCAGGCTTATGTAACGGGCCACTTGTTCAACGCAGTTGTCTTGGTGCTTATGATGACGCTGGGTGCAGGGACAAATCTGGTGAAGGCCATTGCCCTCGTTTCAACGGTTCTTCTTTTATTCAAACTCGTGTCAGTCGCATTGCGCGGAGGCCAATCTACTTCGTCTGATGGTGAAAGTAGGGCCTCATGAGTGTGACTGAGCTTTACAAATCTGATCCATCTGCATCACCGAGATCGAAAACGATTGACGATCCGGTGGCCCGTCGCATGGGGCAAACCGCCCTTACCATCGGTTTTGTCGTTTTACTGGCAGCCATCTATGGACGACTGATGGGATTTGGATTGCGTCGGGATGAGATGATGTTCGTCCCTCCGGCACGTCTTTTGGGAGAGCTTCAGCTTTACCAGGACGTCTTTTATACCCATGCCCCTTATTCCGCATGGTATTTCCGCGGGTTTGACCTGATTTTCGGAGCAGGAGGGCTGCTGTTTTCAGCCCGAATGGGAGTTTTCGCGGCGTGGCTTATTCTGGCTGGGGTCACAAGTTGGATCACGTTGCGCCTATCAGGTTCCGTGCGCATGTCGGTCTTCGCAGCTGTTGCGATCCTGACTTGCCATCCCTTGATGAACGAGCCGGGCATGGCGGCTTCTAACAATCTTCTGCAGCTCCCTTTTGCCCTCGCGGGCCTAGGTTTGTTTTTGGTCGAACTGCAAGGGCACAGGTTTCGCTGGGCCCAGTTGTTCGTTTCAGGTCTGTGTTTGTCCATTGCGATCGGGATGAAAGTAAGCGCCATTGCATTCATTCCCCCTGTCGCAATTGCCGCCTTTCTGTTGCCCACCGCGCTCCCTTTCGCCCAGCGGGCTCGGCGTGTTGCACTGCCCATTCTTCTTGGTGGATTTGTGGGCGCACTTCCGCTTTTCATACTGCTGTTCACAGACCCACAGCTTTTCTTGGCCCATATCGTCAAATTCTACACTGGGCCGCATGTTGCATATTGGGAAGTTAACCGGCTGATGGAACCCAATTTGCCGATGGGATTGGGCAGCAAAGCACAGCTGGCCTACGGAATCTGGCTTGAGGGTGTCCCCTTGATCACCGGCTTCGTGATCCTTTGCTTTGGCTGGATGGCATTCTCGGAAAACGCTTTAGAGACCGCGGAAATCCAACCGTCGTTTGGACCCATTTTGGTCGTATTGGGCACTATGCTGACAACAGTACTGATGAGTTTTCTGCCAACTCCCGGCTTTTCACAATATTACATCGCACCATTGGTGCTTTTGCCCGTGCTCGCGGCATTGATGCTGAATCATATTCCGGAACAGCTACGGCACCAGACACGTCCGGTTATTGCAGCAGCCGCATTGCTTTGCGTTCTGACTGCCGTTCCCTGGCTTGCACCGGATCTTCGCACAACGCTTGGGGCTGGAACATCGACACCACATCGCATGAATTCAGGTGGTCGTGCCTTGGAAGCTGCAATGAGCGAACAGGGTATCGTAAACGGCAAAGTGGCGACGTTCTTGCCGATATATCCGCTGGAGGCAGGTCTGGATGTTTATCCCGAACTTGCCACCGGTCAACTTGCCTATCGAATTGCCCCGTATACCGATCCGGAACTGGCCAAATATTACGTGATGGCCGGACCAGATGAGATCACATCCATCTTCGACAAAGAGCCGCCAGCCGCGTTTCTACTAGGGTATGAAACTACCCTTGAAGAGCCACTGTTGCGCTATGCAATCTCAAAGGGGTACCGTGAGGTATCCATCAATGGCCTGAACAACCGCTACGGAGAGGGCCGAGTTTTTCTTCAACCTGGGGAGCGTATTCAATGATCCCCCTCACGCAACCATTTCAACCAAATCATTTTCAGTATCACGTCCCGAGGGTGGCACTAACTGGGACATAAAGAACTCGCGTTCAGTTCACTTTTAAAAGGGGAAACGAACCATGCAGACAATTTTGTTAGCCGGAGGCCATGTCTCGCGTTTGGCGGAAGAAACCGGAGCCGTTCCAAAGCCTATGGTCGAAGTTGGTGGTCGCCCGATCATCACACGCGTCATGGATATCTACAGCCATTTTGGGCACAATGACTTCATCGTCGCTGCAGGGCAAAACCCCCTGTCACTAAAACAATATTTTGCAAACTATCACCTGATTGCCAACAACATCACTGTGGCCGTAGACAGCGGCAAGATCGACCTTGTCCCGGCCTCACCCGGAGGGTGGAATGTCTCGGTCGTGGACACAGGTCCCAAGACGATGACCAGCGGACGAATTCGCCGCCTGAAGGAATGGCTAAAACCCGGCTCCTTTATGGTCTCTTACTCTGATGGGCTTGGTAACATCGACATCAACGCACTGATCGAGTTTCACAAATCACACGGTAAATTGGCGACTGTCACTGCGGTTCAGCCCCCTGCCCGCCTCGGCAACATTGAGCTTGCCGGTGATCGCGTCGAAGCGTTCACTCAAAACGTCCGCCGTAGTGATACTTGGATCAATGGGGGTTTCTTCGTTTTCGAACCCGAAGTCATGGACTATTTCGTTGACGATATGGAGCCTTTGGAAAAGTCACCTCTTACTCAGATGGCACAGGATTGCGAGTTGATGGCCTTCAAACATGAAGGCTTCTGGCAACCAATGGACACGATACGGGATCGCAACACGTTAGATGATCTTTGCGAAGAAGAAACGCCTCCTTGGATGCGGTTCAACAAGGAGCTGCCGTCGGACGTCGCAGCCCTAGCGATTTGAGGTCTATGATGTCGGGCGCTGTTTTATCTAATTTCGGCGGCTGTACGGCGAAGCACATCAATGCCGACAACACCGTCATTCTGTTGGATTGCCGCTTCGCGCAAAAACTGCCGGCAACCCTACTCAGCAACTGGCGGACCCTGGTCCATGCATTGCAGAAAGATATGAGCGTATGAGCCGCCGTGTCCTAATATCTGGCGGCACCGGCTTTATCGGGTCACACTTGGCCCGCGCTTTAGTCGCCGAAGGGGATGAGGTCGCAGTTCTATCACGGCCGGGTTCTTCCACTGCCCGCCTACAGGATATCGCATCGCAGATTGGGATTTACTGGGTGGGCTCACAGGATCTGGATGGGCTTAGCCGGCAGATGCAGCAAATCGCGCCTGATGTGATCTATCACCTGAGCGCACAGACGCGGTTCTCATCATCGGATCCGCTTCGCGATCTTACAACTGCGCATGAGGCAAATGTTGCGCCGCTTTTGACCATGATCAGGGCTGCTGACGCTTTACAGAAACCACCCAAGGCATTCATTCGCGCGGGTGCGATTGCCGAATATGGCCGTGCACCGGCCCCGCAGGATGAAGGGTCTCACGCTCAGCCAACCGATGCCTATGCAGCTTCGATGTTGTCGGGAACGCATTACTTGAATGCGGCCCTTCCGTATTTGGGATTTGCGGCAACCACTGCTCGATTGGCACTGACTTATGGCCCGGATCAAGGCGGAGATTTCATTGTTCCGTCAATGGTGGAAGCATGTCTTGCAGAGGAAAGCTTTGATGTGCGACGCCCAGAAGACCGTCGCGACCTGGTGCATGTTTCAGATATGGTTGATGCCTTGAGCGGGCTTGGCCGGGTTGAAGGCGATCTGCCACCCGTGTTGAACCTTGGTTCAGCCACGGCTCATAGTATGCGTGAACTGGCGCAAGCCGTATTGGAAATCACGGGAGCCTCAGAGGATCTTTTACACCTGCATCCACAAGACCCTGAAACGGGCTACGAATTATGCCTGATTTCAGAGCAGGTTTTTGATCTGATCGGCTGGCGCCCATCCCTTGATTTGCACGCTGGCCTGACGCTTATGATCAAAGCGATGAAGGAACAGGGAAATATGTTACCCTATGCAAGGGGAAGCGCATGACAGCGCTCGTTTCAATCCTGATCCCCGCCATGAATAATGAGGCCTATGTATGACGCGCTAATGATCGCCTGCTGGCCGTTTTTGAAGCCCTTGAAGGCTATGTGCCGAGTGGTCGTCGGGCCTTACGACACCAACGGCCTTACTTTTGCTCTCAATGAAGTTGAATGTAGTGTTACTTGGCATTTTTGGAGGATATATTGGGCTCATATTTTTCCAGTCAAGAAAACTTGCACCAACCGGCATTCGAGACACAATCAAATGCGCCGGACGGTTCATCTGACACAGAGATTCCCTTCAATATCAGTAGGGGAAAAACAAGGTTCCTAACGCGGCGGAGTAGTACGTGAAAATCCTAATGACACAGGGCGGGTTTGGTGCAGGCGGTGCTGAAAAGGTTGTCGCCATGATCGCCGCCTATCGCGCAGCAATGGGTGATGACGTGACCGTCATGGGTTTTAACATGCCCGATAACGGGTCATATTTTCCTTATCCCGAGAGCGTTCAGCTTCTTGTACCCAATGGGGCGAAAGGCGGCTCTCCTATCGCGCGCCTAAAAATGATCCGGAAAACCATCCGCAGCGAGCGTCCGGATGTGGTTTTGTCCTTTTTGACAAAGGTGAATGTACTTAGCCTTGCGGCTGCGATCGGAACCGGGACACCTGTTGTGATTTCAGAACGCAACAACCCGCGCGCCCAAAATGCCCATCCCATTTGGCGACATGCACAGAACCTACTGGTGCGCCGCGCAGCCTGCGCTGTTATGCAAACGGAGCGTGCCCGCGCGGATCTACCCTCTTCCGTACAAGGTTCATCTGTCGTGATCCCCAACCCCTGCGCACCACATGAAACCCACAAAGCCGCACCGGATTCTGCGAAGAACCGATTGGTCGCCGTAGGTCGGCTGGACAAGCAAAAGGGGTTTGACGTTCTTTTGCGTGCAATGGTCCAGATCACCCAAGAGGTTCCAGACGCCAGTTTGACAATCCACGGCGAAGGGCCTGAACGTGCTAAATTGGAAGCACTGCGCTCCAAGCTTGACCTGACAGATCGCGTCACCCTGCCTGGGGCCAGCCCAATACCCGGTTCATGGCTGTCCGGGGCTGATGTCCTGGTCATGCCCTCCCGTTTTGAAGGCTTTCCAAATGTGCTAGCGGAAGCAACGGTCAACGGCCTGCCCGTTGTGTCCACAGATTGTGATTTCGGCCCACGCGAGATCATTTCCGAAGGTGAAAACGGTCTGCTTGTTCCTGTCGACGATAGTCAGGCCTTGTCTGATACGATCAGCCGATTGCTGAAAGATCGCGACTTACGCACCCATATGGCGGGCTCGGCCGCGATCAATCGCGACCGGTTGGCACCCCAACGAATTTTGCAAGATTGGGATCACGTCATCGCGCAGGCCACGACTCGGGTTTAAACTGAGAGTACCGCGTCGAGCTCGTCAAAGCTTTCGATCACACAATCAGCTGCATGCAGATCATCGGGGGCCTCAGGCGTATGATAGAGTTACTCTCAGCGGCAAGCTTCCCCGAGGAACGCCTTGGTTATCTTGAATGGTCAGATAAAGCCCTTGATTTGGCATATCCACACCGAATGACCAACTGGCCGATACCGCGAGATGGGCGCTTGTGGATCACATACACATTCAACGTTTTCATCGACGAAGCGAAAGATCAGTGGCCTCTTGCGTAAGCTGACATTCATTGCACCGCAGAAATTTGGCAGAATGGGCTCGCGATCTGTGAGTTCGCCGATCACTGAATTTTGCATGCGCAGCGAATGTCCGTAATGACGGGTCGCACCGCAGCATGTCCGAGGATGGCTGGAGGTCGGCTTTGGGCCGCTTGCGACCGCGTGATTACATCGTCACAGCCACTTCTCCATCACTTTTGAAACGAGGCACAAACGCGCCACGCAAGCTCATTGCGATTGGAAGAAAACCTGTCCCAATGGAAGGTTTATGTGAGACGGGACACACTCAAAAAGCCGGTTCTCAGCCGCACTTTGAATGGCCACAAGACGCACAGGTCATGCACCCTTCAATCATACGCATATCGAACTGGCCGCAGCTGGGGCAGGCTTTCCCGCGGGGCCGCTCGCCTAGGTTTACAACCTCGGCCTGCGGATCCGATTTAAGGCCCATGCCTTCGCCTTCGATGAAGCCGGTGGCAATCATGTGACGCTCGATCACAGACCCGATCGCAGCCAAGATCGAGGGGATGTATTTCCCGTCCATCCATGCGCCACCACGCGGATCAAATACGGCTTTCAGTTCTTCCACGACAAAGCTCACGTCGCCACCGCGCCGGAACACGGCCGAAATCATGCGGGTCAGCGCCACGGTCCAAGCGAAATGCTCCATATTTTTGGAGTTGATGAAGACTTCGAACGGACGGCGGTGCCCGTTCATGATCAGATCGTTCACGGTAATATAGATCGCGTGCTCGCTGTCGGGCCACTTAACTTTGTAGGTGTGCCCTTCCAACGATTGCGGACGATCCAATGGCTCTGAGATGTAGACAACATCCGCGCCACTGTCGGCCTCGGGTGCTTTCTCGCTTTCCTCGGATATGGACAGAACCGATCCGGTCACGTCATTCGGGCGGTAGGTGGTGCAGCCTTTGCAGCCTGTTTCCCACGCCTCCATATAGACGTCTTTGAAGTCCTCAAACCCAATGTCTTCGGGGCAGTTGATCGTCTTGGAAATCGAGCTGTCGATCCATTTCTGCGCAGCCGCCTGCATCTTCACGTGATCCATCGGGGCCAGAGTTTGCGCGTTGACGAAGTAATCCGGAAGCTCTTTATCGCCAAACTTGTCGCGCCACAGCTGTACGGCGTAGTCCACGACTTCCTCTTCAGTGCGCGTGCCATCCTTTTGCAGGACTTTACGGGTGTACGCATAGGCAAACACAGGCTCGATCCCTGAGGACACGTTGCCCGCATACAGGCTGATGGTGCCGGTGGGTGCAATCGAGGTCAGAAGCGCGTTGCGAATGCCGTGTTCACGGATCGCGTCACGCACGTCATCGTCCATGTGTTGAAGCGAGCCTGAGGCAAGGAACTTCTCGGCGTCAAACAGTGGGAACGGACCCTTTTCTTTGGCCAGATCAACCGACGCCAAATAGGACGCACGCGCAATCTGCTTCATCCAGGCTTCGGTCTGTGCGGCAGCCTCGTCCGAGCCATAGCGCAGGCCGAGCATCAAAAGCGCATCTGCCAGTCCGGTGACTCCAAGGCCGATCCGGCGCTTGGCTTGCGCTTCTTGCGCCTGTGCTTCCAGCGGGAAACGGCTTTCATCCACCACGTTGTCCATCATGCGCACAGCGGTCGCCACCAGCTCTGAAAGCCCATCTGCGTCCAACTGGGCGGCGGTCTCAAACGGGTCTTTGACCAACTTGGCAAGGTTGATTGATCCCAGCAGACAAGCGCCATAAGGCGGCAAGGGTTGTTCACCGCACGGGTTGGTCGCCGCGATGGTTTCACAGTAGTTCAGATTGTTCATCTGATTGATGCGATCAATGAAGATCACGCCCGGCTCGGCGTAGTCATAGGTCGCTTTCATGATCTTGTTCCAAAGATCACGGGCTTCAACCGTGTGATAAATCGTGTCGTTGAACTTCAGATTCCAGCTTCCGTCTTCCTTTACGGCCGTCATGAAATCATCAGTGACCAGAACCGACATGTTGAACATGCGCAAACGGGCCGCGTCAGACTTCGCTGTGATGAAATCCTGAATATCCGGGTGATCGCAACGCATGGTCGCCATCATCGCGCCGCGGCGTGAACCTGCCGACATGATTGTTCGGCACATGGCATCCCAGACGTCCATGAAAGACAGCGGCCCAGACGCATCCGCCGCCACGCCCATCACATCGGCCCCACGCGGGCGGATGGTCGAGAAATCATAGCCGATTCCGCCGCCTTGCTGCATGGTCAGCGCAGCTTCTTTCAACATGTCGAAAATACCGCCCATGCTGTCAGGAATGGTGCCCATCACAAAGCAGTTGAACAGGGTAACCGACCGGCCGGTGCCTGCACCTGCGGTGATGCGGCCTGCTGGCAAGTACTTAAAATCGTCCAGCGCGTCGTAGAATCGCTGCTCATGCTCGGTTTCTGAGGCCGACAGGGCGCGTGCAATGCGTCGCCATGTGTCTTCGACCGTCAAGTCTTGCGGCGTGCCATCCGCCTCTTTAAGGCGGTATTTCATATCCCAGATCTGTTCGGCGATGGGGGCAGCAAAGCGAGTCATTAAGCGTCAATCCTGTTCGGCGTGGAAGGTGTTCCAGAATAGGCGATTTGGTCTGGAAAGGTCAATTGCCAAAGCTAGTCATTCACACTAAAATCGACATTCTGAACACAACATCTAGTAGACCCCCATGACGAAACACGTAAATCTTGTGAAGCTCTGCGTCGGCGCTGAAAAGGTCGAAGATCTGACCGCATGGCAAAACATGCGTTTGGGGCAGTCTGGAATGCCCAACCCGCGTCATGTGACTCGGATGTGGCCAAAACGCGAATCCGAACTGCTGAACGGGGGATCGCTTTACTGGGTTTTCAAAGGCCTGATCCTTGCGCGCCAGCGTATTTTGCGCCTTGAAGAGGTCATTGGTGAAGACGGAATTCGCCGCTGTGGTTTGGTACTGGATCACGCGGTTATACGCACAGAAAGCCAACCAAGACGTGCGTTCCAAGGCTGGCGGTATCTGAACGCAAACGATGCCCCACGCGATTTGATCGGCACCAACAGCACGGATCAGGATCCCCTGCCCGCTGAACTGGCATCCGCTTTGGCCGATATCGGCATTCGGTAGCACTGTCACAAAACTTTTTCATCTGTCGGTCAGACTGTCACCGTGCCTGAAACAACCGTTCCGGATGCCCGCCCGGACATGCTTCAGGACACAATCGCGTGCCCGTCTGGTCCTATTGCACGCATTTGCGCTCTGGCAGCTCCCCAAGCTGTCAGAGCGACTTCTTTTGCCGCTCTTGGAACCGGCTGACTTCGCTGGTAACTTCCCAAAAAATCTGGGAGGTCATCATGGCAATCGGCACAAACATCCGCACCTATTTCAACGGCAGTTGGCACAATGAAGATGTAGCTGTGATGAAAGCGGCCGATCATGGATCATGGCTGGGCACCAATGTTTTTGACGGAGCGCGCTATTTCGAGGGCGTACACCCGGACCTAGATTCTCACTGCGCCCGCACCAATCGTTCTGCCAAAGCGCTGATGATTACGCCAACCGTTTCGACGCAGCAGATGGTTGAGATCGTCAAAGAAGGTCTGGCTTTGTACCCCAAAGACGCAGCCGTCTATATCCGCCCCATGTACTGGGCGTTGGATGGTGGCCACATGGGGGTTGCCCCAAAAGAGGGCGCAACAGGTTTCGCGGTTTGTTTGGAGGAAATTCCCATGACACCCGCGGCGGCCTCGACAACCCTGACGACCTCACGGTTCCGCCGCCCGACACTCGACAGTGCTGTTGTAAACGCCAAAGCAGGCTGCCTTTACCCAAACAACGCGCGCATTCTACTTGAGGCGCGTTCCAAGGGCTTCGACAATGCGCTGGTCACCGATGCACTTGGCAATGTCGCTGAAACAGCGACCACGAATGTGTTTACGGTTCGGGATGGCGAAGTCTTCACCCCCATTGCCAATGGGTGTTTTCTGGCTGGCATCACCCGCGCACGTCATATCAACAACATGCGCGCCAATGGCTTCACCGTGCACGAGACAGTCTTGGGCTATGATGATTTCCATCAAGCAGACGAGGTGTTCGTGACCGGCAATATGTCCAAAATCACTCCGGTCAGCGCGTTTGAAGAAACACGCTATAATGCGGGGCCGGTCACCCGGAACGTGCGTGAATTGTATTGGGATTGGGCGCTTTCCGACGCAGCCCGCAACTGAACTTGATCGAAAACGATAGACACTCCCCAGCCCCTCGGGCAAAGTGATCGCGTTTCGGAGGACACCTATGCGCAAGTTTCTCGTAATTCTAGATGACAGCCGCGAATGCCTGAACGCCATGCGTTTTGCGGCCATGCGCGCGGCTCATACCGGCGGCGGCGTGACCGTCCTGTCAATCATTCCCCCAGAGGAGTTCAACCACTGGATTGGTGTTGGCGAACTGATGCGGGAAGAAGAGCGTGAGCGGATTACCGTGCATTATGAAGTCTTCGCCAAGTGGATGCGCGATCGCCAAGATGTTGAACCTGAATTGGTTATCCGCGAAGGCGAAGCCGTTCATGAAATTCTGGCCCATGTACGCGAAAACTCTGATGTCGGCGTTTTGGTTCTTGGTGCGGGGGAAGGGAAATCCGGCCCCGGCCCGCTGGTCACGCAAATGACGCGAGCAGCAGCAGAATTGCCAATCCCGATTACGATTGTGCCCGGCACCATGACCAAAGAACGGCTAGAAGCGATCACCTGACGCAAGCAGCCCGCTTGACAGATTGAGGTCCGAGGCCCATATCAAACCTGACAAAAAAGGTGTGCCCCATGTTCATTCAGACCGAATCCACTCCGAACCCCGCGACATTGAAGTTCCTGCCTGGTCAGGACGTTCTTGGCGGTGGAACCGCTGATTTTCCGACTGCAGATGCTGCGGGCGCGTCGCCGTTGGCGGAACGCGTGTTTAAAGTTAATGGCGTAACTGGTGTGTTCTTCGGCGCTGATTTCGTGACCGTCACCAAAGACGAAGCCATTGATTGGGATCACATCAAGCCAGCAATTCTGGGCGCGATCATGGAGCACTTCCAATCTGGTCAGCCGATCATGGCAGGTGACGCGGTTGCGGCCTCAGGTCATGCTGAACATGACGGTGAAGATGGCGAGATTGTTGAGCAAATCAAAGAGCTGCTTGATACACGCGTACGCCCTGCGGTGGCACAAGATGGCGGTGACATCACCTTTCATGGCTTTGATCGCGGCATCGTTTATCTGCATATGCAAGGCGCTTGTGCCGGTTGCCCGTCTTCGACCCTGACGTTGAAAATGGGGATCGAGAACTTGCTGAAGCACTATATTCCTGAAGTGGTTGAGGTGCGCCCAGTTGCAGCCTAACCCACTTATTTTGGCATTCGACACATCGGCCGCGCATTGCGCGGCCGCTTTGCTGTGTGGCGACAAGATTGTGGTGGAACGCGTTGAACACATGGCCAAGGGACAGGCTGAACGTCTGTTTCCCTTGCTGGAAGAAGTTCTGGTCGACGGCGGAGTGACCTGGACTGACCTTTCTGCCATTGGCGTCGGTATCGGCCCCGGTAACTTCACAGGCATTCGCATTTCAGTATCTGCTGCACGCGGGCTTGCCCTGTCGCTCAACATACCCGCCATCGGTGTTTCGTCGCTTGAGGCTCAGGTATCCAACGCTGCGCGACCCGTTTGGTCGTTGATCGACGCACGGCGTGATCATTTTTATGCGCAACAGTTCGAAAACGGTCAGACATCTTCGCCAGAGCTGATTACGTATGAACAGACACAAAACTTAAAAGGGGATCGCGTGGGCCCTGTATCTGATCAGAACCCTGCCCCGGCCATCGCACAGATTGCGGCCGAGCGGCTGAGCTCAAACGCGCCAATTGATCGCCCAGCACCTTTGTATATCAGATCAGCAGACGCGGCCCCTCCGAAAGACCCGGCCCCAACCATTTTGCCGTAGAAACAGCATGCCCAATTCGCACGCCCAAAAGCTGTCTGCCATCCATCACGCCGCATTTGACACGTCTCGCGGCTGGAGCGCTGAGGAAATCGAGCAGCTGCTTGTTTCAAGCCATGTGTTCGCAGTCACCAGACCTGATGGGTTTGCGATGGGGCGGGTGGTTGTTGACGAAGCAGAGCTTCTAACAATAGCGGTTCTGCCCAGTGCCCGAGGTCACGGGCAAGGTACCGCCCTTTTGCAGGAGTTCGAGCGGACGGCCGTCGAACGTGGCGCAACGCGCGCCTTCCTAGAGGTGGCCACTGACAATCACGCAGCGGTGGCACTTTACAAGAACTCTGGCTGGAGTATCTGCGGCAAACGTCCCAACTATTACACCCGCGATGATGGTTCATCTTGCGATGCCATCTTGATGGAAAAGCACGTTACCTAGCGTGAACCAACTGAATTTCCCCAGAAATTGCGGCACTGCGGCGAACAAAAGTTGTGATCACCTCTTGCCCTTGTTGTAAAATCCCGGATGATCCTTTGCAGCGATCTGCTCGCAGACTTTGGGGAATCGGCGGACATTCGGTCTGTACGGCCCCACAACAATAACCGGGAGAATTGAAATGACCCTGATGAAAAGCTTTCTAGGCGCAGCCGCGTCGTTGGCCCTGACCGCAGGTGCCGCGCTGGCTGAGCCCGCAATCATTTTCGACTTGGGCGGAAAATTTGACAAATCCTTCAACGAAGCTGGCTTCAATGGCGCCGAAAAATGGGCCAAGGAAACTGGTGGTTCGTATCTTGAGGTCGAACTGCAATCCGAAGCCCAGCGCGAACAAGCTCTGCGCCGCTTCGCTGAAACGGGTGCCAACCCTGTGATCACCATGGGTTTCGCCATGTCGACCCCGATCTCGGAAGTTGCACCGGATTACCCTGACACGACCTTCGTCACCATTGACGGCTGGTCGGATGCACCGAACGTTTTGAACGTCGCGTTTTCCGAGCATGAAGGCTCCTACCTAGTTGGTATGATGGCTGCGACGGCGTCCAAATCGGGCACCGTTGGCTTCATTGGCGGCATGGACATTCCGCTGATCCGCAAATTTGCCTGCGGCTATGCTGAAGGCGTTCTGGCTGTGAACCCTGACGCAACTGTCATTGCCAACATGACTGGCACCACGCCTTCGGCTTGGAACGACCCGGTTAAAGGTGGCGAACTGACCAAAGCGCAGATCAGCCAAGGCGCTGACATCGTATACGCTGCGGCTGGCGGTACCGGACTTGGTGTTCTGCAAACTGCTGCGGACGAAGGTATCCTGTCGATCGGCGTGGATTCCAACCAAAACCACTTGCAATCAGGCAAGGTTCTGACCTCGATGATGAAGCGCGTTGACGTTGCCGTCTACGACGCCATGTCAGTGGGTGCAGATATCAAACCTGGTGTACGTGTGATGAACCTGGCTGCTGAAGGTGTTGGTTACGCGATGGACGAACACAACGCCGCGTTGGTTTCGGACGAGATGAAAGCTGTTGTTGACGCAGCAGCTGCCAAGATCATCTCGGGCGAACTGGTGGTACACGACTACATGTCGGATGACAGCTGCCCAGTTCTGGACTTCTGATCCGATCATGGCTGACATGAAAAACGAGGGGCAACAGGCGACTGTTGCCCCCGCTATCGAGCTTCGCGGTATCTCAAAAGCCTTCGGGCCGGTGCAGGCGAACAAGGACATCTCGATTTCCGTGAAGCCGGGTACGATCCATGGGATCATCGGCGAAAACGGCGCGGGAAAATCTACGCTGATGTCCATCCTCTATGGGTTTTACAAAGCCGATGAAGGGCAAATCTTCATCCACGGCAATGAGACCCAAATCCCTGACAGTCAGGCGGCTATTCGCGCGGGCATCGGGATGGTGTTCCAGCACTTCAAACTGGTCGAAAACTTCTCGGTGCTTGAGAACGTGATCCTTGGAGTCGAAGAAGGCGCGATGCTGCGCCCATCTTTGGCCAAGGCGCGTAAGTCTTTGAAAGCACTTGCGGATGAGTACGAGCTCCACGTTGATCCCGAAGCCCTGATCGAAAATCTAGGCGTTGGAACCCAGCAGCGTGTCGAGATCCTTAAAGCGCTGTATCGCGAAGCCGACATCCTGATTTTGGACGAACCCACGGGTGTTCTGACACCCGCCGAGGCTGACCACCTGTTCCGCATTCTGAACGGACTGCGGGATCAAGGCAAAACCATCATCCTGATCACCCACAAACTGCGCGAGATCATGGAGATCACGGACACAGTATCTGTGATGCGGCGCGGAGAAATGACCGCGACTGTTAAAACCAAGGACACCAATCCGGAAGAACTGGCCGAGCTGATGGTTGGCCGCAAAGTCCTGTTGCAGGTCGATAAAGTCCCTGCGCAACCCGGCGAAAAGGTGTTGGAAGTCACGAACCTACATATGGTTGATGACCACGGCGTCGAACGCCTAAAGGGCATTGATCTAAACGTCCGTGCGGGCGAGATTTTGGGGATCGCAGGCGTATCCGGCAATGGACAAACCCAGCTTCTTGAGGTTCTGGGTGGCTACGCATCAGCCACCGGAGAAATCCGGATCAACGGTGATCCTATTGATTTGACGGGAAAATACTCCGACGGTCGGTCACGACGTGAACGCGGCATTGCGCATGTACCGGAAGATCGGCAAGAGCACGGTTTGATCATGAACTTCCCCGCATGGCAAAACATCGCATTCGGATATCACCACGAACCCGAGTTTCAGAAGAACAAGCTTCTGATGGACAATGCCAAGATGGTCGAGGTTGCGCAGGACAAGATGGATCGCTTTGATGTGCGACCTCCTTTGCCGAACCTGGCTGCAAAAAGCTTCTCTGGAGGCAACCAGCAAAAGATCGTTGTTGCCCGCGAGATTGAGCGAAACCCAGATTTGCTATTGGTTGGCCAACCCACACGCGGTGTCGATATTGGTGCGATCGAGTTCATCCACAAACAGATCATTGGCCTGCGCGACCAAGGCAAAGCGGTATTGCTGATTTCGGTCGAGCTGGAAGAAATTCTATCGCTGTCTGACCGGATTGCTGTGATGTTTGACGGTCATATTATGGGCGAGCGCTTGCCTTCCGAAACGGACGAGCGAGAGCTTGGCCTTCTCATGGCCGGCGTCACCGGCGAGGGAGATAACTGATGGAAAAGATGCCTAAATGGGCTGACGTTGCCCTGATCCCCTTCCTAAACCTGCTTATCGCTTTTGTCCTGTCCGGCCTTGTGATTTTCGCCATTGGTGAAAACCCGTTCAAAGCGCTGATGACCATGATCGATGGGGCCTTTGGGTCCACTTACGGCTGGGGCTATACGCTTTACTACACCACCAACTTCATCTTTACCGGATTGGCCGTTTCGATCGCCTTCAAGGCGGCGATGTTCAATATTGGCGGCGAAGGTCAGGCAATCATCGGGGGGCTGGGCGTCGGTCTGGCGTGCCTGTTCATTCCAACTGCTCTGATGCCCCATTGGTCCATTGCGCTGGTCTTTGCGATGATCGCTGGTGGTCTATTCGGCGCGGGCTGGGCGCTAATCCCTGCCTATCTGCAAGCCAAACGTGGCAGCCACGTTGTGATCACCACGATCATGTTCAACTTCATTGCGACGGCTTTGATGGGCTACCTGCTGATCAAACCCCTAAAGCTGAAGGGTGCCCAAGAAAGTGCGTCCGCCAGTTTCCCGGATGTCACGAACCTGCCAACGCTGCATGAAATTCTTGCCCCTCTTGGCATCAATTTCTCAAAATCAGCCCCGGCAAACGTGTCGCTGTTCATCGCGTTGGCCATGTGCGTCGTTGTCTATCTTCTGATGAATCGGTCGCGGTTGGGTTATGAGATCCGCGCATTTGGTGAAAGCCCGACAGCGTCGGTTTATGCAGGCATTTCGCCAACGAAAATCATCATCGTCGCCATGATGTTGTCCGGAGCCATCTCAGGCCTCATGGCCATCAACGCCACGATGGGACAACACGAGCGGTTGATTCTGAATGCGGTTGAGGGCGCGGGCTTTATCGGCATTGCTGTGGCGCTTATGGGCCGCAACCACCCGTTCGGCGTGCTGCTGGCAGCGCTGCTCTTTGGCTTTCTTTATCAAGGTGGCAGCGAGCTGTCGCTTTGGACAAAAATTCCGCGCGAACTGATCATTGTTATTCAGGGCTTGGTGATCTTGTTCACTGGGGCGCTGGACAATTTGGTGCGCCTGCCGGTGGAACGGATGTTCATCGCCGCCGCCAAACGAAAGGACGCGTAAGATGGATTTCCTGACGATCATCCAGATTGCAGACTCGGCGCTGCGCCTTGCGACACCTCTTTTGTTTGCCTGCCTGGCTGGCCTGTTTTCAGAACGCGCCGGTATTTTTGACATCGGGCTTGAAGGCAAAATCCTTGCCTCAGCTTTTATGTCGGCGGCGATCGCCTATGTCACGGGCTCGGTTTGGCTTGGCCTTCTGGCCGGTGTCTTTGCCTCAATCTGTTTCTCGGCCGTCCATGGCGTCGCATCGATTACATTCCGGGGCAACCAACTGATCTCGGGCGTGGCTTTGAACTTTCTAGCCTCTGGCATCACGGTGCTGGCGGCTCAGGCTTGGTTTGGCCAAGGCGGCCGCACCCCTCCCTTGATGGGAGGTGGACGCTTCTTGCCCATCGAACTGCCCTTCGCCCTTGGTAAGACCGATGCAGAAGCCGCAGGCGTTCCTCTGCGTGTTCTGATCCAACAGGCCAATCCTGTTCAGCAAGTCTATTCCGAGTTCATCTCGGGCCACACGATCCTTGTTTATGTGGCGCTTCTGATGGTGCCGCTGTCGTGGTTCATTCTATTCCGCACGCGCTTCGGTCTGCGACTGCGTGCTGTGGGCGAAAATCCGGCAGCCGTGGATACGGCAGGCATTTCTGTGGTGCGACTGCGCTACGCATCAATGGCGATCGCCGGCACCCTGTGTGGGCTGTCAGGCGTATATCTGGCAACTGGACTGGGCGCAGGCTTCATCAAGGAAATGTCAGCAGGCCGTGGATATATCGCATTGGCTGCCCTGATCTTTGCCAAATGGAAACCCGTGCCAGCTTTGGGTGCGACCTTCTTGTTTGGTCTGCTGGAAGCCATCGCCAATCGCTATCAAAACATCGACCTAGGCGGCATCGTCATTCCGGTGCAGTTCATGCAGGCCCTGCCGTACATCCTGACCGTGGTGATCCTTGCCGGGTTTGTTGGCAAGGCCGTCGCGCCAAAAGCAGGCGGACAACCTTATGTCAAAGAACGCTAAGGCCGTCGCGGATCAGATCCGCGCGATTGCCGGATCTGATCCAGTCTCGGTCGGTTTGGTACTGGGGTCGGGACTGGGACATTTGGCTGAGGCTGTGGACGGCGTAGCGATCCCCTATGATCAACTGGATGGGTTTCCCCATGCGGGCGTTTCGGGACACAATCCGAACCTTGCCATCGGCACACTTGGCAACACACGCGTTGCTGTGTTCGGCGGACGCGAGCACTATTACGAGAGCGGCCGTTCTGACGCGATGCGCCTGCCGCTTGAAGTCCTGCGCGAACTCGGCGCAGACCGCCTGATCCTGACCAATGCGGCCGGGTCGATGCGTCCTGACATTCCGCCGGGCGAGCTGATGCAGATCACAGATCACATCAACTTCTCGGGCCTGAACCCACTGATCGGTGAAAAAACAGACGCCCGTTTCGTTCCCATGGGCGGCGCATACGACCCTGACATGACCGCCGATTTTCAGCGCATCGCGCAAGCGGAAGGGATCGCGCTGCAACAAGGCGTCTATGCGTGGTATTCGGGTCCATCATTCGAAACACCTGCCGAAATTAAGGCCATCCGCACCTTGGGGGCGGATGCCGTTGGCATGTCTACGGTACCTGAAGTGATTCTGGCGCGGTTCCTTGGGCTACGCGTTGCGGGCTTCTCGACCATCACAAACATGGCTCAGGGCATGTCAGACGAGGCCATAAGCCACGAGCACACCAAGAAAATGGCACCACTTGGCGCAGAAAAGCTGGAAAAACTGGTTTGGCGCTACTTAACAGGTGACGAACGGGCGTAGTTTGAGCCATTAAGGTCGCACCCCACGACCACTAATTCAGAGTTTTGCCCCATGCAGATTTACCTGCCAATCGCCGAAGTGTCCGTGAACGCGTTCCTTCTGCTGGGCCTTGGTGGCATCGTCGGCGTCCTGTCGGGCATGTTTGGTGTTGGAGGCGGCTTTCTGATGACGCCGCTTCTGTTCTTCATCGGGATCCCGCCCGCAGTTGCGGTTGCCACCGAAGCCAACCAAATTGTTGCCAGCTCATTCTCCGGCGTGCTTGCCCACCTAAAGCGAAAGACGGTGGACCTTCGCATGGGTTGCGTGCTGCTTGTCGGTGGTTTGATTGGTGCGGCGCTGGGCGTGCAACTGTTCAACGCCCTGAAAGCCATTGGTCAGGTCGACCTGTTGGTAAAGCTTTGCTACGTCTTGTTCCTGGGTATCATTGGGTCACTGATGTTCGTCGAGAGCCTGCGTGCGCTAATGAAATCGCGTGGCGGCAGCGTTCCGAAACGACGCAAGCACACTTGGGTTCACAACCTGCCTTTCAAGATGAAATTCCGCACATCCGGACTTTATATCTCGGTCATTCCGCCGATCTTGGTCGGTGTACTTGTGGGTATTCTGGCCGCGATCATGGGTGTGGGTGGCGGCTTTATCATGGTGCCTGCCATGATCTACTTGCTTGGAATGCCTACGAAAGTTGTTGTCGGAACATCGTTGTTCCAGATCATCTTTGTGACCGCCTTCACGACGCTTCTGCATGCCACCACCAACTTCACCGTTGATATGGGGCTTGCCGTGCTTCTTTTGATCGGTGGTGTGATTGGGGCCCAAATTGGGGCACGGATCGGCGTCAAGCTTAAGGCTGAACAGCTGCGTGTTCTGTTGGCTCTGATGGTTCTTGTCGTCTGCGGAAAACTGGGGCTGGATCTACTGATCATGCCGACCGAGCTGTTCGAGCTTGGCGCTGCGGGAGGTCACTGATGCTGCGCCTTCTTGCCGTCTTCTCATTTCTGCTTCTGTCCGCCCTGCCCGGCCGCTCGGAAGAAGTCGTAGCCGGTCTTAGCCAGAACCGAGTTTCCATCACCGCGACATTCGTAGGGTCCGAGATCCTGATTTTCGGCGCGGTGAAACGTGACAGCCCTCCGCCCCAAGATAACCCTCTGGAAGTCGTCGTTGTGGTTGAAGGACCCAGTGGGCCCATCACAATTCGCAAGAAAGCGAAGCGCTTTGGGATTTGGGTGAATACCGAGGCGATGGAACTTGCCGCAGCCCCAAGTTTCTATGCGGTTGCGTCTTCGGCTCCCCTTGAACAAAGCGTCTCGACACTCGACGATCTGCGTCATCTGATTTCCGTCGAACGGTCGATCAAGATATCGGAAAACCCGTTCAACATCGATGACCCGCGCGAATTCGTTGAAGCCCTGATCCGCATTCGACAGAAGGCAGGCTTGTACAAGCTTCTAGAAAGCTCGGTGAAGCTTCAAAAAGACACGCTCTTTGAGACACGCGTCGCCTTGCCAGCCAATCTGACTGAAGGTGAGTATCGCACGCGTATTTTGCTGACCCGCGGCGGGGAAGTAACGTCTGAATACGAAACCGTCATCAATGTTCAGAAGGTTGGGTTGGAGCGGTGGAGTCTTTAACCTGGCTCACGAAAAACCCCTGATCTATGGCTTGCTGTCTTTGGTTATCGCCATCGCTGCAGGCTGGGGTGCATCAGCCATCTTCCGCGTGTTCCTGAGAAACTGATCTCCGACGTTTTTCTCGCAACCAACCGAAAGCATGTAGCCCGGCAAATTAAGCGCGCATCACCCTCGGCCAATATAGGGCATCTTGGTTGCCATCACGGTCATAAACTGCACATTCGCCTCTGCGGGCAAATTGGCCATGTGAAGGACCGATTTGGACACCTCGCCTACATCCATGGACGGTGGTGGCGCCTCGCCTTGCGCAACGGCTGCATCGATGATGCCTTGCAACAAATCAGTGCGCGCGTTTCCAATATCAATCTGACCACACGCAATATCATAGGGCCGACCATCCAGACTAAGCTGGCGGGTTAGGCCGGTGACACCATGCTTCGTCACGGTATAGGTCACCGCCCCCTCACGCGGGACATGTGCGCTGATCGACCCGTTATTGATGATCCGGCCACCTTGCGGAGACTGCGCACGCATCAGCGCAAAAGCGGCACGCGCGCATAAGAACATTCCCGTCAGGTTCACCGAAACTGCTTGGTTCCAGTCATCAACTGAAACTTCGTCAATTGGGGCAGCTGGGGTAAAAAGCCCGGCATTGTTGAACAGCACATCCAACCGGCCTGCCTTGGCGTTGAACCGATCAAACGCCTCAGTGACGGCATCTGGGTCGGAGACGTCCGCCACCAACACATGTGCGTTTGGGTGACCCGCTGCGATCTCCTCCAACACCTCAGCCCGCCGTGCCAAAAGCCCGACTGTCCACCCTTCGGACAAAAACAGCTCTGCCACTGCGCGACCGATGCCAGCACTGGCCCCGGTGATAAGAATACTAGGCATCCGGCGCTCCTTGAGTCTCGAGTGTCAGTGCCGCGGGTTTGGCCGGCAGGTCAGCTGTTGAAAGCTCGGCCGATGGGCGTGCCATGGCGTAGCGTGTAACCCAGTGCAGGCGTGTTTCAGCCCGCGTGATCGCCACATAGGCCAAGCGCTTCCAAAGCGGCAGGCCGGCCTCGCTTCGCCCAGCCCATGCAGCCGCGGCGATATCGGGGGCAAATACCTGCACCTCTGGCCACTGAGAACCCTGCGCTTTGTGGATTGTCACCGCAGCGCCGTGCAGGAACGTGGCACCCATTCGGGCTGCAAAGGGAATAAACGGCTCTTCTTCATCCGGCTTCTCGATTTTAACAATCGACGCCGCCGAGACTTGCGGATCCTCAGCCCCAAGGACATGCAACCGAGAGAACCCGGGCCGTTTCCCCGGCCCCAAATAAACGCATTGCGCGCCTTTGATAAGGCCACGCGCTTCCAGATCGATCCGCTTCTTTCGATGCTTCAACGGCAGCTCGATCCCATCGCAAATCAGAGGTTCACCGGGCAAGAGCTCCATCTCCGGGGCTTGAAAGGCGGATCTGAAGGCTTGGATAAGGCGCACGCGCGTTTTGTTGCGCCAGACCAGAACCGGCGAACGCGCCATCAGATCTGCATTTGCGCGCTGGGACACGACCACCCGATCATCCCGCTGGGCCGCGTCGTGGATCATCTTTTCGAACGCATCGAAGTCCAAGCTATCATCCGCCAACGCATGGGCGAGGTCCAAAATGGGATTGTCGTCTTCCTGTCGGTGAATGCGGTGCAAAACCTGCTTTCGGGGGCCCTTGATACCGTCAAACACCATTTTCCCGGATTGCCCAACCGGGGCCAGCTGCGCCGGATCCCCAAACAAGACCAAAGTTGGGAAGATCTCGCGCAGATCATCATACTGCTTTTCATCCAGCATCGAGCTTTCATCGACAAACCCGATATCCAGTGGATCGTCGCGTCGTTTCCACCCGGTAATAAAGTCAGATCCCCTTAGGCCCGCAGCGGCCAACGCCCCCGGCACTGATTTCTGCGCTTGATAGAAGCTGTAGGCCCGATCCAAAGCCTCATCCGTCAGGCCTTCGATCTCGGGTCGTTCGCCGTTTCCGGCCAGCCATTCAGCAATTTTTTCGTATTCGGGATCATAGACCGGCGTATAAAGAATGCGGTGGATGGTCGTAGCTGGCACGCCTCGGTTGCGCAAAACACTTGCAGCTTTGTTTGTCGGTGCAAGGATGGCCAAGGTGCGGCGATCCTTTCGACGCTTCCCTTCCCAATCGCCCGAAATCACGTCGACGCCAGCTTCATCCAAAGCGCGGTACAGTTCCGCCAGCAGAAGTGTCTTCCCTGACCCTGCCTTTCCAACCACCGCCATCAGCTGTGATTTGCCATCAGAAACCGGTGTCAGCAGCGCATCATCCAGATTAACGCCCGACAGGCGCAACATCTCGGTCACGCGGTCATGTGCTTCGGCCTGGTCGTCTGAAAAGGTAACGGGGGAACGTTCGGTCATGGCGCGACCCTATCGCGCGCTTTGGGGCAGCACCAGCACCCGTAGGCGCTGGTAGCCGTTTTTCTCAGGTATCTTTTCTTATGCGCTACGCGGCAGTGCTTCTGGGGCAGGAGCACGGTTGCCTGTCGACAGTGAATAGCGCAACCAGCCTTTGCTGATCTCGCGTGTGACACCTACCCTCTTCAAGGTGGGCTCAAACGCGGCCTCATCCATCGACCATAGTCCAACACCAATACGGTCGCGGCCTTCACCAGCCATGCCGATCACATCCGGCACCAAACCCATCAAACGATAGATCCGTTCCATACGAGGATCGAAGACACCCACGTAGTGTTCGAGCTTGAACGAGTTCATGAGTTCACCAGCGCCGAGAGCAAGCGCTGCAGATGCCCGGCGATCTGCCTCGGGGGAAAGGCAGAAGCGGGTGCATTCCCAGATCAGCGGGCTTTCAATGTGAACACCGTCAGTCAGGTGGCCGAAGTGGTCATTCACCATTGTTTGACCGACCGTAGGTAGAAAGCGCATGGATCCGCCATGACGTCCATCCGCTTGTTCCCAGATAACGTATAGCGGGTTCATATCATCATATTCGTCGCGTTCATGACCCTTGTCGTCAACCGATACAGCCCATCCTAGGCGGCGCGAAAACTGTTCAGCGCGGTCCTTGAACATGGTGTCAGCAAGCAGGGGAAATTTCGAAAGATCATTGCCATAGAGATAACGCAGCATGAGTGGAGCTCCTTTGTCCGTGTGAGTAATGGGACAATGCTCGCTTCTTAGTTAACGTATAGCAAATACATCGTTGGGTAGAACCTAGATTAAATAATTATGATTCCCGTCGACAGGGCCCTCGCGACCGCGTGGGTTGTGTTCATTGCGCCGAGTTTGTGACGGGCACTTTCAATGTAAACACGTAGGGTGTGTTCCGAAATATTCAGCTCTGCAGCGGCCTGAGCACGGCTCATTCCACGTGCCAAACAGCTCATCGACGCAAGCTCTCTGGGGGACAGAGCGGGCACATTTCCATCCTCTCCCCACTGTTCGAATTCCAACGCTTTCTTGTTGAACTCATGCGCTAGAATCATCAGATCTCGCGTATTCTCATCAATGAATTCATCCCAGTCTTCGTCAGTCGCAGTCGCGTTCATTGTGAAAAGTGCAAACTGTCCGTTTGGTCCCCGAATGGGAATTGTATAACCCTGATTGCCCAATCCATGGTCGATCGCATCCTGCCACATCTCGCGTGCTGGCTTCGAAGACCAATCAAGATCCTTCCAAGAAACGGAAGTAAACCTTTGAAAACAGCCAAAAATAACGGGATCTAGTCGCAGGTAGTTTTTTTCAAGATAGCGATCCACCCATTCCGCAGAGTAGGTGCCAGCGCCATAGCGCTCACCGACAGAATTTACCCAGTGATAGACGGAATGTTCGACTTTGTAGTGGTCGCGCAGTTCTTCTAGAACCGTTTGAAGATCCTCAAGCGTGGCCGCCGCTTGCAATGTAGAGAGAAGGTCTTCGAGCCGGTTCTTCATAGGTGTGCGCGATCTCCATCTTCTCGCGAGACGTGTTAGCGATCTCGGTCAAAGCGATGAGACGTGCATCATCGAGCTGCTCCGCGGTTACACTCAGACCATTTTGCTCAGCATAGGCCATGAGGTCCGTAAGTACATCCACAATCCATTTATCAGACATTACAAAACCTCGTTAAGTGCAGCTTATGACAACTCTAGCAGGTAAATTGGGGACTTCTAACTCGCTGAATGCAACTCCCCATAAATAGCGAGGTAGAGATACGGGCTTAAATTACCTTCCGTAGGGTAAATTCGTGCGAATCGCATGAAAACAGACAGTGATTCGTTTTCAAAAGACGACTGCCCGCCACCTTTGGGAAGGTGACGGGCAGTTTCATTCGCAGATTTTGCTGTTTACTTGGGGCCGGCTTCCAGCGCGTCTTCGAAGGTCCGCAAACCGGTCTTCGGAGCCTGCACCAACACCGACATGTTGCCCGGCTTATGTTCGTTGCGATACATCTTCATGTGGGCCGCTGGGATCTCGTCCCAAGGGAACACTTCCGACATGTAGGGATCGATGCGACGCTCGATCATCAACTTATTGGCGGCGGCGGCTTGCTTCAGATGCGCAAAGTGCGACCCCTGCAGGCGCTTTTGGTGCATCCAAGTGTAGCGCACGTCGAAGGTACAGTTGAAGCCGGTGGTACCAGCGCAGATTACAACCATGCCACCCTTCTTGCAGACCAGGTTGGACACCGGGAAAGTCGATTCACCCGGGTGTTCGAACACGATGTCCACGCTGTTACCTTTTCCGGTGATGTCCCAGATGGCCTTGCCGAAACGACGGGCTTCTTTGAACCACGTGTCATACTCGGGCGTGTTCACCGTCGGCAGTTGACCCCAGCAGGTGAAGTCTTTGCGGTTGATTACGCCCTTGGCGCCCAGACCCATGACAAAGTCACGCTTGCTTTCGTCCGAGATCACGCCAATCGCGTTTGCACCGGCTGCATTGGCCAGCTGAATGGCGTATGAACCCAAACCACCCGAAGCACCCCAAATCAACACGTTTTGGCCCGGCTTCAGTTCATGTGGATGGTGGCCAAACAGCATGCGGTAAGCGGTCGCCAGCGTCAGTGTGTAGCAAGCGCTTTCTTCCCAAGTCAGGTGCTTGGGACGCGGCAGAAGCTGCTGGGCTTGAACGCGAGTAAATTGGGCGAATGACCCATCAGGCGTTTCGTAGCCCCAGATGCGCTGGCTGGGCGAGAACATCGGATCGCCACCGTTGCATTCCTCGTCGTCGCCATCGTCTTGGTTACAGTGGATGACAACTTCGTCGCCCACTTTCCAGCTTTTGACCTTGTCGCCCACGGCCCAGACAACGCCCGACGCGTCGGACCCTGCGATATGGTAGTCTTGCTTGTGTACGTCGAACATGCTGACCGGAACGCCAAGACCGGCCCAGATACCGTTGTAGTTCACGCCTGCTGCCATCACCAGAACCAGCACTTCGTGGCTGTCCAGCGTGGGGGTATCAACCACTTCGACCTGCATGGCCTGATCGGGTTCACCCTGACGATCGCGGCGGATTGCCCACGAATACATCTGCTTTGGGACATGCCCCAATGGGGGCATTTCGCCGATTTCATAAAGGTCTTTTTTGGGGGCATCATATTCGGCGATGCCGGGTTGTGTGTCCAAAGCCATAGCGGCCTCCTGATCTAGCGCGTTATCTGATTCTATTGCCGCAGTGCAGAAATGCGGCTGCTACCGCAGCATTACGGATCAGAACGTAAGATTGCAACCTCAATCAGGAAGTTTTTGTAATTTTATGTCGCGCCGGATTTCCCCGACTTATGGCAAGATCGAGGCATCTGCGACCTCGGCTGGGGTCAGATCCGAGATATGGATCGGTTCGATTTCTGCACTGAGATGCGCAATCGAGTTGGAGTAATAGGCAAGCACCAACCTGTCTGGTCGATAGATATGATAGGTCGCGTCTGCGTCATCGCCGGATTTAGTAATCAACTTGCGCAACAACAATTCGCGCAACCCCACTTCGGCAGCGTAGTTCATATCACTGCGCGGAATATGCACGTGGGCACCTTTTGCTTCCATGTCTTGAACCAGCGAACGGAAGCGCTCTGCAATCTCGGCTTGGGTAGATCCGTCATGCTCTAACAAGATCGCTGACACCAAAGGCACCGGCAGCACAGGAACCACATCGCGAATGCGCGACATAAGTTCGTGTCCCAAAGGTTCCATGACGTCGTTGGGATCTCGGCCATCCAGATAGTCCAACAACGACACCGGATCCCCGAAGGAAACGCTTGCATAACCAAACCTGTGGAACCGCCCGGTCATTCGCTGCCAGAAATGTCGCCCCACGTGGCGCACCACATACTTAAACCGAAGCCCAAACCGGCGGCTGCCTTTTATATCTGCTGATACCAGAACCCGGTCTTCCAGCACGCGATCATAGTTCATAGCGACCGGTATAAAGACCACATTCCGGCTTTCGCCCGGCACAAAGTCCTGAACGATGTAGCTGAGCAAACCAAGTTTGGGTTCGCCCACCTCGCCGTTAAGGCTTAGCCCACCTTCAGGGAACATCGCCTGCGTCACGCCGCCATCTGTTGCCATGCGCACGTACCGAGACAGAACTTTACGATAAAGGTTGTTGCGGCTTTTCCGTCTTATAAAATACGCGCCCATTGACCGGATCAATGTACGAAGGGGCCAGACCCGCGCCCATTCCCCCACTGCATATGACAGATGTGATCGTTCGGCGGCCAGCCACGTCACCAGCACATAATCCATATTGGATCGGTGGTTCATCACAAAGATCACAGTCGCGTCTGGATCAATCTCGCTTAGACGTGCCTCATCAAAAGCGCCCAAGCGCACACGATAGAAGGCGCGGCTTAGCAGTTTCGCCAGCCAAATGCCAAAGCCGAAATACGCCGTAGCGGAAAACCGTGGCACGATCTCGCGCGCGTAACGTTGGGCTTTCTCGAAAGCCACCTGCTCGGGAATGCCCGCTTTGCGCGCGTGTTCGACAATGGCTTTGGCAACCTCGGGGTCATAAGACAGGCGCTGCACCATGTCATAGCGCCGCGCCAGCTTGAACGGCTCGATCGGGCGTTCAAGTTTCTCGTTCAGACGGGCCACCGCACGTTCAAGGCGTTTGCGGAAAAACCAACGCACAGACGGAAATAGGAAATGCGACGCGAAGGTCACCGTGGCGAAGGCCAGGATCAACACAAGCAACCAAAGAGGAAGTTCCACCGCGCGCGTCATGCTCAAGCTTTTTCACCATTTGGCAAAAAGGTAAAGCATCGTGACACAGGTCCGATCCTAGCGTTGCATGTCTAATGCGTTTCAAGGTCTGGCGACCGCAGCCAACGGACAACACTCCCACGTCGCGTAACTTTCTTCCTTTGATTTTACCCCTTGCGTAATTTTCTTGCGTCACTAAAAATGCTGCAGCGCAACATAAGGTGAGTCTCTGCCATGTCCTCGAATACCATCCGCCCCTGGCTTTTCCGCACCTATGCCGGTCATTCGACCGCCAAAGCTTCAAACGAGCTTTACCGCACCAATCTGGCCAAAGGTCAGACAGGGCTGTCTGTTGCTTTCGATTTGCCAACACAAACGGGCTATGACAGCGACCACAAACTGTCGCGCGGTGAGGTGGGCAAGGTTGGTGTGCCGCTGAGCCATCTGGGCGACATGCGTGCGCTGTTTAACAATATCCCGCTTGAGCAGATGAACACCTCGATGACGATCAACGCCACTGCGCCGTGGTTGTTGTCGCTCTATATCGCTGCTGCCGAAGAACAGGGCGCTGACGTCTCGAAGCTGCAAGGCACCGTTCAGAACGACATCATCAAAGAATACCTGTCGCGCGGCACCTATGTGTGCCCACCGAAACCTTCGCTGCGCATGATCACGGATGTGGCCGCCTATACCCGCGAGCATCTGCCGAAGTGGAACCCGATGAACGTGTGTTCCTATCACCTGCAAGAAGCCGGCGCGACGCCGGAAGAAGAGCTGGCCTTTGCGCTGGCCACCGCCATCGCCGTGTTGGATGACCTAAAAGAAAAGGTCCCCGCCGAGGCCTTCCCCGCCATGGTTGGTCGCATCAGTTTCTTCGTGAACGCGGGCATCCGCTTCGTGACCGAGCTGTGCAAAATGCGCGCCTTTGTCGAGCTGTGGGACGAGATCACCCGCGAGCGTTACGGCGTCGAAGATTCCAAATTCCGCCGCTTCCGTTATGGTGTGCAGGTGAATTCGCTTGGCCTGACTGAGCAGCAGCCAGAAAACAACGTCTACCGCATTTTGATCGAGATGCTGGCCGTGACTCTGTCCAAAAACGCCCGCGCCCGCGCCGTGCAATTGCCCGCGTGGAACGAAGCGCTTGGCCTGCCCCGCCCGTGGGATCAGCAATGGTCGCTGCGCATGCAACAGATCTTAGCCTATGAAACGGACCTTCTGGAGTTCGACGACCTGTTTGATGAAAACCCCGCCGTGGAACGCAAAGTGGCTGAATTGAAAGACGGTGCCCGTGCGGAACTCGCCCAGATCGACGGCATGGGTGGCGCGGTCGCGGCCATCGAATACATGAAGTCCCGTCTTGTGGAATCCAACGCCGCCCGCATTGGCAAGATCGAAGTCGGCGACACCACGGTCGTCGGCGTGAACAAATGGCTTGAGACCACAGAAAGCCCCCTGACCTCCGGGGATGGCGCCATTATGGTGGCCGACAAGGAAGCCGAGGCCGATCAGATTGCGCGCTTGGATCAATGGCGCGCGGATCGCGATGACGCTGTGGTCCAAGACGCCCTGAACGCCCTGCGGGCCGCCGCAAAATCCGGTGAGAACATCATGCTTTCCTCCATCGCGGCCGCCAAAGCGGGTGTCACGACCGGAGAATGGGGTGAAGTGATGCGCCAAACGTTCGGCCAATATCGTGCGCCGACTGGCGTGTCTAAGAACCCGTCAAACCGCACCGAAGGGCTGGACGAAATCCGCTCGCGCGTCGACGCCGTGTCAGACGCTCTGGGTCGCCGCCTGACATTCCTTGTGGGCAAACCCGGCCTTGATGGGCATTCGAACGGAGCTGAACAAATCGCCGCCCGCGCGCGCGATTGCGGCATGGACATTACCTATGAAGGCATCCGCCTGACGCCCGAGGAACTGGTGGCCTCGGCGCTTGAGACCAAAGCCCATGTAGTCGGACTGTCGATCCTGTCAGGCAGCCATATCCCGCTTCTGGAAGAATTGATCGAACGGATGCGCGACGCTGGGCTTGGCGACGTACCCGTTGTCGCAGGTGGCATCATCCCCGACGAAGATGCGGAACGACTACGTGCCATGGGCGTGGCCAAGGTCTATACGCCGAAGGATTTCGAGCTGAACACGATCATGGAAGACATCGTGACGCTGGTTGAAACCAAGGACATCGCTGCAGAATAGAGCGGGAACTAGCTACAACTGGAAACAATTGACGCGATTTTGCACCATTCGCTGCAGAATTCGGCCTCATTTCGCGTGTAAATCTCGTGATAGTAGTGCTCCGTTTCCAGCCAAAGGCTTGTACGTCCAATGAAAAAGCTTCTTCTGACAGCAGTTCTCGGGCTGCTCGCGTTCCAGTCACCCGTCTTGGCGAGTGAGGTTATCCGGGTTAGCTCGAAAGGTGCGGCATTCAATTATTATAAGCCGACCCCCAACGATCACCTCAGCGGCATCGAAAAACAGATCTATGATATTCTTATGCGCGAACGCGCAAAGCGCGGATTGAAACCGATCCCACTATCATCCAGCTTGACCCTTGTCGCCGGGCGTCATGTCGAGGATTTCACCCGCAATATCGCCCCAAAGGGCGGCCCTCTGCGCGGCACGAATACACACAGCTGGAGCGATGCGCCTTATTACGCCAACCACCGGGCCCCTAAGGCCATGTGGGACGCCCCCAAACGCTTGCGCACCAAGTACCGCAAAAACGCCTATGAAATCACCGCATGGGGATATAGCGACCCTGAAGTTGTGATCAAAGGCTTCCTGAATTCGCCTAATCACCGCAAGGTCATTTTGAACGAAGGTATGTGGCGGCGGAAGAACTGGAAATCCGTTGGCATTGGCTTTGCGCGCGCAAAGGTTAAAGGGCAATACCGGACGTTCTGGTCGATCTGGTTCGGGGACGCCAAAGATCCCGCTGGCAAGCCCAAACGCAACTAAGGTTGGGCACTGTTATCTGGCATCGTCACCGTTCCAGGCGCGATGCCCAAGACCGACTTCTAATCACTTGTCCCCATCCGCAAGCTTTTGCACCAGCTGGTCATAGCTATAACTCTCGGCGATGTGCCCCATGTCGCCGGGCTCGAATTTCTTGTCCATAGGTAAGCACCCGATCCCGCATATCTGCGTGGTGATCATGTCTTCAGTGTCGATATACCAAAGCCGTCCACCAGGCGTGGCTACCCAACCATCGATCCCCTCTTCCTCATCCCCTTCCATGTCATCGCCAGATGGCACTTCGTTGGCATAGTCATACGAAAACCCACCATGCGTGTGATAAGACGACAGAATGGTCTCAATATTTTCGGGATCATCCGCCAAACAGCTTGCGCGTTTCCCTGGTGTCGGACGTGATGCAACCAGCGCGCCACTTTGATCATACCCAATATACCCGCAATATTCGCGGTTCCATCGGATCGATTTGGATTGAAGCTCGACAAAGACCTGTTTCACCAGCGTCAACTCTGCTGCCTCTTGCGCATGGGCCAAACTTGGCATGATAAAGAATGGTAATACTATCCAGCGCACGGGGATCTCCTTTGCCTGCGAAACACAATGATTATAGGAGCCGACCATGACCGTCCATATCGGGGCCGAAAAAGGCCAAATTGCAGAAACTGTTCTGATGCCGGGTGATCCCTATCGGGCGCGTTGGGCTGCCGAAAACTTCCTTGAAGGTGCCGAGCTGGTGAATGAAGTGCGCGGAATGCTGGGCTTAACCGGAACGTACAAAGGCAACCGAGTAACGATCCAAGGATCGGGCATGGGGATGCCGTCGATTTCGATCTACGCAAACGAGTTGATCCAGGATTACGGCGCGAAAACGCTGATCCGGATCGGGTCCTGCGGCGGGATGCAGCCTCAGGTGAAGGTGCGCGATGTGGTCATCGCGATGACCTGCACAACGGTCGCCACCCCGTCCAGCACCATCTTTCGCGAGCTGAATTACTCGCCCTGCGCCGATTACGGCCTGCTGGAAGCCGCGGTTTCGTCCGCGCGTGGGCGCGATGTGGGTGTGCATGTTGGTGGGATTTATTCGTCCGATACATTCTATGACGAACGCCCAGATCTGAACAAAGAAATGACCCGCCACGGCATCCTAGGGGTCGAGATGGAAGCGGCAGAGCTTTACACTCTGGCCGCCCGTCATGGCGTGCGCGCCTTGGGGATCATGACCGTGTCTGACCATCTGCAAACTGGCGAGGCCCTGCCATCGGATCAGCGCGAGAAGACCTTTGGCGATATGGTTGAAATCGCGCTTGAAGCGGCTTTCGCCTGACCTACCCCACACATCCAAATGAAAGAGGCGCCAACCGGCGCCTCTTTTTGTTTTAGCTTTCAGGCTTTGGCTCCAAAGGTGGGGTTATCGTCTGCTTCTCAGCTTTTCGCGCGGCACGGCGCGCAAAAAGGCCGGTGCCCGGTCCATCCTCGCCATACCATTCCTCGTTCCGAGTGGCGTACATCGTCGCGCCGATGGCCACGAAGGCCAGCGTCGCACCTGCAAGCAGCGCGTAATCGGTGGAGTAGAGGATCAGATAAAGCACGGCGTAAAGCAGCACGAGCATCCCGCCCAACACCCAAGTCCGCGTGCCCATGTTCAGAGCAAATTTGCCAAACATAACGAGCAGCAAAATCAGCGCGGCTGCAGAACCCAGATACGCCAGCGAGAAGCCAACCTGTTCGGCATAGGCCAGCATGAGCAGCGTAAAGACAGACTGCGACAGGCCAATCAACAGATATTGCACCGGATGCACAGGCCGTTTGCTTTGCATATCCATCAGCAGAACGGTTAGGAAAGTCAGCGACACAAACAGGATGCCATACCGTGCGGCGCGCCACGCTTTTTGATAGAAATCATTGGGTTGGTAGAAGCGCACCCCAAAAGACGTATCGCGACGAGAGATCGGTTCATGATCGATGCGCGAGATTTGCGGCAAGCTGCGTGCCAGATGTGGGATCGACCAGTTGGCCGTAAACCCGGTGTCCGAGATGTCGGACCCATCGGGCAAGAACGCCCCGCTGAAGCTGGGGTCCGGCCAGTCGCTGCTCATTTGGATCGAACTGTCACGCCCCACAGGCGAAATGCGCAGCTCGGCCGCGCCGTTGAACCCCAAGGTCAGGTCAAAACTGGATTGATCTTTGCCCCCGGGCAATGCGGCGGACAGGCCGGCTGTACCACCTAGCGGCTCAAGCAAAATCTCCTGCCCATTTGATGTTAGGCTGGCTTCGCCGCGCAACGCCCGGTTTGAACTGACGGTCAGGCGCAACATCGCCTCGTCCCAAACGGCAAACTCGCCTTCGCCCAAAGTGGCCTCAACCCGGTCAAATGGGAACTCTGTCACGATCTTCGCTTTGGCCTGAAAGACTGGCACCTGAAAAATCCCGCGGTGACGCATTTGCGTTTCCGAGGACAGTTGGACATCGAAAAGATCAGGATACACATAAAGCGGTTCGCGATTTTCGATCCGTTCTTCTTCAACCAGCTTTTGCAGGTTCTTGCCCGTTTCAGCGTCACGCATAACCAGACCCGAGGCCTCGTCAATCACGTTGCGCAGTTCGGTCACTTTGACCCGCGCTTTCACCGGAATGACAACCTGAGGGCCGGAAATCGTTTGTTCGCCCCCCCATTCCTGCCCAACAGACCGAATGGTTTCGTCAGAATAGTGCCGCCGTGAATTCACGATATCTGACACCATCATCAGGGGAATAAACATAACAAGGCACAAAACACCGACGATAATAAAACGCCAACCAAGGGACCGCATGGGAACCTCCTTCAACTAAGTTGAATACAAGTTAGTACGGACGCCAAAAGGTGCAAGGGACGGAATACCTTAGCGCCCGTGGCTGCCGTCATATCCGTTGCGCGTCGGCGGTTCCCAGCCGATCAATGCGCCCTGTGCGGGTGCGAAAACCTCAACCAACAGCGGATAGCATGCTGCCTCGTCCGAGCTGTGCTCGGCTGAACAATCCCCACCCGGACACGCGCTCAGCGCACCCAGCAGATCGATCTCGGCAAAGAACTCAAGGTAATCACCGGGACGTACCGGGCTGGCTTTCATGAAATACTGGCCGGTGTCCCGCGTGAAGCCCGTACACATGAAGACGTTCAGAACATCGTGCACGTGGGGTTCGGCCTCGGCCAAGGAACAGCCAAGGTGATCGGCCAAGGCGCGCGTTAGGTTTGAATGGCAGCAGTGATGATACTGACCACCCGACAAAAGGTTATGCGTGTAGGGATCACAACGCGTGCCGATCACGTCATGCACGGACCCGCCAAATTCATCAAATCCATACCAATCCAGCGTGTCATCGGTGATGGTTGCCATCGGGCGCAGGGTTGGATGACTTGTCCACATCCGATCTGAAACACTTAAATGCGTGCCATGAAGGGCGCGAGTCTTGCCTGAATAGAACCTTTCGCTCAGATCATCTGCATTCCATAGGTTTAGGTCTCCGACTTGCGGACCATCGACCGAAGAGATGCGGAAAAACTGCCCCGCTGGAACGTGAAAGGTCTTTGCATCCCGCGCAGGAACCAAAACCTCGTCCACCTTTCGCGCGGTTTCGCGGGCTTTGCGATAAAGCGTCATCGGGGGCGGTGTAAGACTGTCCACGGGATAACAGATCACCGGTGGAACTGCGCGGCGCTGGTCCGCATCTGCAGGGGCTTCATGCTGCGAAATCTCAGGTTTCATATTCCCACTCCCATTGACTGGACACATAAAGTCACGAGGGCAAATTCAGGGCAAGAGCGTAGGCGACAATTGACAAGCAAGCCGCTGCTTGCAATCTGGGAAACAGAAGGAATACCAGATGAAACTTGCCTATGTGATAGCGCCCGGTCGGGGCACAACAAATCTGCTTTTGGCTGGCGTCGCCGAAGCCCTTGCCCAGAAGGGTTTGAAGCTTTGCGGCACCGTCCAATTGGATACCGAACGCGCTGAAGAGCATCATTGTGACATGGATGTGCTTGTCTTGCCTGACGGTCCTAAAATCCGCATCAGCCAGTATCTTGGCGCGAATGCGCGTGGATGCAAACTGAACCCAGAAGCTCTGGAAACGGCAGTCGCAGCGACCGAGTCGCGCCTTAAAGAAGGTGCTGATCTTCTCTTGGTCAACAAGTTCGGAAAACAAGAGGCGGAAGGCCGTGGATTTCGCGAAGCCGTCGGGTTGGCGTTGGAACATGAAATTCCCGCTATCATCGGGCTTAGCGAAGGCTCACGCGACGCGTTCATGGAATTTGTCGGTGAAGCTGAAGCGCTGGAACCGCAGCATGACGCCATTCTGCAATGGGTCTTGAATGCCGTTGGCGCGGTGGATGGCAAAAGCAGCTTCGAAAACCAATGAGATGGGGGGACCGATGACCCGTCAGGTTTTCACCAATGCGCCCGAGCACGCGACATATGACGTGGTCATTGTGGGTGGTGCAATGATGGGATCCTCGGTTGCCTGGTGGCTTTCGCGGGACCCGGATTTTGATGGACGCATACTGGTCATTGAACGTGATCCGAGCTTTGCACATTGCTCGACCGCGCACACGAATTCCTGCATCCGCCAGCAATTTTCCGAGCCTCTGAATGTCCAAATTTCGCAGTTCACTCTGGAGTTCATCAAAGATCTGCGCGCGCAAATGGGCGGAGATGAGCGGGTTGAAAACCTTGGTGTGCAAGATTTCGGGTATCTCTATCTGGCCGACACGGATCAGCGTGCAAACGCGTTGAAAGCTGCGCAGGCCATGCAATGTAAGCTTGGTGCGTCAACTCGCATCTTATCACGTGACGAGCTTGCAGAGGCCTATCCTTTCTACAACTTGGACGACATCATCTTGGGCAGCCATGGCGGCAAAGATGAAGGCTATTGGGACGGCGGTGCGTTGTTCGGCTGGTTCCGTCGAAAGGCGCTTGAAGCCGGAGTTGAGTATCTGTCAGGCGAGGTTGCCGCTGTGCAAACTTCAGGCGCGCGTGCGACATCTGTCAGCTTGTCAGATGGCACCAAAATTGGATGTGGGCAGCTGGTAAACGCTGCTGGTCCACGCGCGGCTAGCTTGTCAAAAATGGCTGGGCTGGACGTCCCTGTTGAGCCCCGCAAACGGTTCACTTGGGTGGTCAGTGCCGCTGATCCCCTGGATCGCCCCTTGCCCCTGACAGTGGACCCAAGTGGCATCCACTTCCGTCAGGACGGGCCGGAAACCTATATGATTGGGGCGGCCCCAGAAGAAGATACCACCGCCGACCCGGACGACTTTCATATGGATCACAGCATCTGGGAAAACCACATCTGGCCCCATGTTGCGACGCGCATCCCTCAGTTCGAAGCTTTGAAGATTGTCACCGAATGGACTGGTCACTATGCGTATAACACGCTTGATCAGAATGCGATCTTAGGGGGGCATCCCGATTTGGTAAACTTCCACTTTATCAATGGCTTCTCGGGGCACGGCCTACAGCAAGCCCCGGCCATGGGGCGCGGATTGGCAGAGCTGATTTGCCATGGGTGCTATCGCAGCATGGACCTTTCGCCCTTTGGCTATGAACGGATTGTAACGGGCATCCCGTTTGGGGAAAGCGCAGTGATCTGATCAGCCACGATGTGCGCCATCCGCCAGCGTTTTGACAAATGCCAGAACGTCCGCAGTGGGCTCGCCTGCTGCGATTTTCGACACGATTGCTGATCCGACGACGGTACCGTCTGCGATGCTTGCAATGGCTTGAGCTTTCTCGGGCGTGTTGACGCCAAACCCCACGATAACAGGAATGTCAGTTGCCGCTTTGATGCGTGCCACTTCCGGGCCAACATCATCCGACTGCGCCTCGGCCGAGCCTGTTACGCCCGTGACAGACACGTAATAAACAAAGCCCGAGGTGTTCTGAAGCACCTTGGGCAGGCGCTTATTATCTGTGGTCGGCGTGGCCAAGCGAATGAAATTCAGACCGGCTTTCTGGGCGGGAATACACAGCTCTTCATCTTCTTCAGGCGGAAGGTCCACAACGATCAGCCCGTCAATGCCGGCAGCCTTTGCATCCTTAAGGAACGTATCCACACCTCGGTTGTAGATAGGATTGTAATATCCCATCAGAACAATCGGGGTGGTGTCGTCGCCTTTGCGGAACTCGGCCGCCATATCCAGCGTCTTTTGCAGGGTCATCCCAGCCGCCAAAGCCCGCTGACCGGCCAGTTGAATGGTCGGGCCATCGGCCATTGGGTCGGTGAACGGAATACCAAGCTCGATAATATCCACGCCAGCGGCGGGCAACCCCTTCATCACCTCAAGCGAGGTCGCCATATCCGGGTCGCCGCCCATAATGTAGCTAACGAAGGCTTTTTGGCCCTGTTCCTTAAGCGCGGCGAATTTGGCGTCGATGCGAGTCATGCCCGGTCCTTTCCTTGGTCCCGCCCGGTTTGCCCAAGCGGGACGGGAAAATCAATGGCTCACTGATACTCGCTGTCGGCCATAATCATCCAACGCACACCAAACTTGTCGGTAAGCGTACCGAACAATGACGTCCAGAACATCGGCGTAAGCGGCATGCGAACCTCTCCACCGTCGGCAAGCGCGTCGAACACGCGTCGCGTTTCATCGTCACCCGCCAACGACACACAGACATTACAGCCCGACATCTCGGGTGGCTCGCCGGTTGGGTCATCACTTGCGAAAAGCCAACCATCGCCAATCGCAATCCCCGCGTGCATCACGGCGTCATCGGGCACCCCTGGCATTTGGGCGCGGTCCTCCTCGGGCATGTCCTTAAACGACATGATTTCGGGCGCGGCGCCGAACACTTCGCCATAACGGGTCATGGCCGCGCGGGCGCTGTCTTTGAAAAATACATAGGGAATAGGCTGCATGAGTCGTCCTCCTCCGTTTCATGTCTTTCAATTCCACCACGCTTGCGCCCAGCCTGTCAAAGCCCTAGAACGCGCGAGTGTTTCAACGACGGAGGCCGTGATGGGTTTCAAGATGGGTATCGTGGGTCTGCCGAATGTGGGCAAATCAACGCTTTTCAACGCGCTGACCAAAACGGCTGCGGCGCAGGCTGCCAACTTCCCTTTCTGCACCATTGAACCCAATGTGGGCGAAGTGAACGTGCCCGACAGCCGCCTTTACAAGCTGGCCGAGATCGCAACGTCGAAAGAGATTATTCCAGCTCGCATGACCTTTGTGGACATCGCCGGTTTGGTAAAAGGTGCATCCAAAGGCGAAGGTCTGGGCAACCAGTTTCTGGCCAACATTCGCGAAACCGACGCCATTGCCCATGTGCTGCGCTGCTTTGACGATGGCGACGTGACCCATGTGGATGGACGCGTGAACCCGGTCGAAGACGCCGAAGTGATCGAGACTGAGCTGATGCTGGCCGATCTGGAAAGCATCGAAAAGCGCCTTCAGAACATCGTACGCAAGGTGCGCGGTGGCGACAAAGAAGCCGTTCAACAGGAACGCCTGATGAAAGCGGCACAGGAAGCGCTGGAAGATGGCCGCCCTGCCCGCACCGTCGACGTGGATGAAGAAGATCGTAAGCAGTGGCAAATGCTGCAGCTTCTGACCTCGAAAAAGATCCTTTACGTCTGCAACGTGGACGAAGGGGATGCGGCAACTGGCAATGCCTATTCAAAGGCGGTCGAGGAGATGGCCGCTTCTCAGGGTGCTGCATCTGTCGTGATCTCTGCCAAGATTGAAGAGGAAATCAGCCAATTAGACGCCGACGACATGGAGATGTTTTTGGAAGAACTTGGCCTGAAGGAAGCAGGCCTCGATCGTCTGATCCGCGCGGGCTATGAGCTGTTGCATTTGGAAACCTATTTCACCGTCGGCCCGAAAGAAGCCCGCGCCTGGACCATCAAAGAAGGCACCATGGCGACTCAGGCCGCTGGGGTGATTCACGGCGATTTCGAACGCGGTTTCATCCGGGCTGAAACCATCGCATATGATGATTACGTGGCGCTTGGCGGCGAAAACGGAGCCAAGGATGCAGGCAAGATGCGTGCCGAGGGTAAGGGATACACTGTCAAAGACGGCGACGTTCTGCACTTCTTGTTCAACGCCTAACCCCCTTTAAACGCAGAATTTCAGAAGCCGTAGCGGAAGCGCTGCGGCTTTTTTCATTGGTTTCGTTCCAATGCCAACCTCGTCACAACGGGCGAATGGGTTTCATCGTCAATTTATTTTACCATCTGGTAAAACTTTTAGTTCTGTGCCTTACTGATTGGACCAAAGCCAATTCAAGGACGTAGCTATGGCACATATCAACAGGGAAAACGGTGTTGCAGCTGGGCGAATAGACCCAACGCAAGTTGCCGATAATTTCACAGACCTTCACCCCGCTTATGACGAACACGAAGCTCTGGTAGCCGCGGATCGCTGCTATTTTTGCCACGACGCGCCGTGCATGACGGCCTGTCCGACCTCGATCGACATTCCGCTTTTCATCCGTCAGATCGCCACAGGCACACCCGAGGCCGCAGCGAAGACCATTCTGGAACAGAACATTCTAGGCGGCATGTGCGCGCGGGTCTGTCCCACAGAAACGCTCTGCGAAGAGGTATGCGTGCGCGAAACAGCCGAAGGTAAGCCCGTCGAAATCGGTCGTTTGCAACGCTTTGCCACCGATACAGTGATGGCTGCGAATGCACACCCATTCGCCCGCGCCGATAAAACAGGTAAAACAGTTGCCGTCGTTGGCGCTGGCCCCGCAGGTCTATCCTGCGCCCACCGTTTGGCCATGTTGGGTCATGACGTTGTGGTGTTTGAAGCGCGCGCCAAAGGGGGCGGCCTAAACGAATTTGGCATCGCCGCTTACAAGTCTACCGACGACTTCGCCCAGCGCGAACTGGATTGGCTGCTGTCCATCGGCGGGATCGACATCCGCTATGATCAAAGCCTTGGCCAATCGATCACCATGGACGCGATGCAAGACGACTTTGACGCCATCTTCCTTGGCATGGGGCTTTCCGCTGTGAATGCCCTGCGCATGGACGGTGAAGACAAAGACAACGTCTCGGACGCGGTCGACTTCATTGCTGAATTGCGCCAAGCCAGCGACATGTCCACCTTGCCCGTCGGTCGGCGCGTTGTGGTGATCGGTGGCGGTATGACCGCGATTGACGCAGGCGTGCAAGCCAAACTGCTTGGGGCCGAGGACGTCACAATTGTTTACCGTCGCGGCCAAGACGCTATGGCGGCATCCGAGTTTGAACAGGATCTGGCACAGCAAAAGGGCGTCACGCTCATCTGCAATGCCACCCCTGTTGGAATTGAAGGCAACGGGTCGCTGACTGGCGTCACCTTCGCCTACACTGAAACGCAGGATGGCAAGCTGGTCACGTTGAATGAGACCTTCACGCTGCCAGCCGATCAGCTGTTTAAAGCCATTGGCCAGAAACTGGGCAGCACACCTGATGCGCTTGCGCTGGACGGCGGCAAGATCGCTGTCGACGACACTCAACGCACCAGCGCCAAAGGCGTCTGGGCCGGGGGCGATTGTGCCTCAGGCGGGGACGATTTGACCGTCACAGCCGTTGCTGAAGGCCGCGATGCGGCCATGGACATTCACGCCAGCCTGATGGGAGCAAGCTAATGGCCGATCTGACATCAAACTTTCTTGGAATTTCATCACCGAACCCGTTCTGGCTGGCTTCCGCCCCGCCCACCGACAAGGAATACAACGTGCGCCGCGCGTTCGAAGCCGGTTGGGGTGGCGTCGTGTGGAAAACGCTCGGCATGGAAGGGCCCCCGGTCGTCAACGTCAATGGCCCGCGTTACGGCGCGATTCACGGCGCGGATCGTCGCCTGCTGGGTTTGAACAATATCGAGCTGATCACCGACCGCCCGCTTGAGGTGAACCTTGAGGAAATGACCCGCGTGAAGAAGGACTATCCTGATCACGCGCTCATCGCCTCCGTTATGGTGCCGTGCGAAGAAGCAGCGTGGAAAGAGATCATTCCGCGCATCGCAGAAACGGGCTGTGATGGGTTCGAACTGAATTTCGGTTGCCCACACGGGATGGCCGAACGCGGTATGGGATCTGCCGTCGGTCAGGTGCCGGAATACATCGAGATGGTCACGCGTTGGTGCAAAGAAGCCACCGACCTGCCGGTGATTGTGAAGCTAACACCCAACATCACCAACATCCTGATGCCCGCTCAGGCGGCAAAGGATGGCGGCGCGGATGCGGTCAGCCTGATCAACACCATCAACTCGATCACCAACGTCAATCTGGATGCCATGGCACCCGAACCCATGATCGACGGCAAAGGCACCCATGGTGGCTATTGCGGTCCCGCGGTGAAGCCAATTGCGCTGAACATGGTGGCCGAGATTGCACGCAATCCCGGCACGCACGGCCTTCCAATTTCGGGCATCGGCGGCGTCACCACATGGCGCGATGCGGCCGAATTCATGGCACTTGGGGCTGGCAACGTGCAGGTCTGCACAGCTGCTATGACCTATGGGTTTAAAGTGGTGCAAGAGATGATCACAGGTCTGAGCCAATGGATGGATGAACAAGGTTACAATTCGATCGACGAGGTCGTCGGACGTGCTGTTCCCAACGTCACAGATTGGCAATATCTGAACCTGAACCACGTGACCAAAGCGCGGATCAGTCAGGATGATTGTATCAAATGCGGGCGCTGCTATGCGGCTTGCGAAGACACCTCGCATCAGGCAATCAGCATGTCAGAGGATCGGGTGTTTGACGTGAAGGATGACGAATGTGTCGCCTGCAACTTGTGCGTCAATGTCTGCCCGGTTGAAGGCTGTATCACAATGGAAACCATTGCGCCCGGCGCGATGGATGAACGAACCGGAACGGTTGTAAAGGAGGAGTATGCCAACTGGACTACCCACCCAAACAACCCAAGCGCAACAGCCGCTGAGTAAGGCTGAGATGGCCCTGTCCCTCTCCCGGCAGGGCCATCTGGCGATGCTCAGCTTTTCGATGCTGGTGTCGTTGTCGTTTACCTTTGGGCACATCGTAGCTCGTGACATGGCCCCAGCCGCGCTTAGCACTGTTCGATTTGCTTTGGCGGCGGCGCTGCTGATGGCTGTCGCGAAAGCGATGCGGGTCCCGCTGGCCCCAGTATTTCAGCGCTTCTGGCGCTTCGGGCTAATGGGTGGGCTGATGGCCGTCTATTTCATCACCATGTTCGAAGCCTTGCGTGTGACATCAGCCGTATCTACCGCTGCCGTCTTCACGCTGACCCCTCTGATGGCGGCCGGGTTCGGTTTTCTAATCGCCCGACAACACGCCTGCCGTTGGACATTAGTCGCCCTGACCATCGGCGCGGCAGGAGCCATCTGGGTCATCTTCCGCGCTGATCTGAATGCGCTCTTGAGGTTCGAAATCGGCTTTGGCGAAGCGCTCTTCACACTCGGGGCTTTCTCCCATGCCATGGTCCCTGCCCTCGCCCGAAAACTGGCTTATGACGTGAAGCCAGTGCAAACCTCAATCGGAACCATCCTTGGGGCGCTGATTGTCACGGCGATTTACGGCGCACCAGACCTGATCGCGACGGACTATACGTCGATACGTCCCGTGGTTTGGCTGGTGATCGTCTATCTGGCCGTTGCGGCCACAGCCGGGTCCTTTTTCCTGCTTCAATACGCGGCCCAGCGCCTGCCCGCAGGCAAGGTCATGGCTTATACCTATCTTGTGCCAAGTTGGGTGGTCTTGTGGGATTTGTTGTTACACGATGCCACGCAGCCAATAATGCTTCTGCTGGGAGTCGGGGCAACACTGGTCGCGCTTTTGATGCTGCTTAGGTCCGAAGGGTCCTGATCAACATCTCTTTGATGAAACGCTCAGCATCTTCGAACCGCGTTGCAGACCTTTCAGGACCAAGGACAGACCGCACCTGCACATCAAAATCCGCATAATGCTGCGTCATTGACCAAATCGAGAAGATCAAGTGATGTGGGTCCAGTGGGGCAAGCCTTCCCGCGTCCATCCAGTCTTGAATGATGGCGGCCTTTTCATCCACAAGCTGCTTCAACTCCGAGTTCAATACATCGCCCAAACGTGGCGCGCCATGCAAAATCTCGGTTGCGAACAACCGGCTTTCACGGGGCATGTCACGCGACATCTGAACCTTACGCGAGACATAGGTCAGGATCTCGTCCATTGGATCGCCATCCGCTGACATATCGCGCAACGGCTGCACCCAAACTTCAAGAAGGCTTTCTAGAAGCTCGGAATAGATCTCGTCTTTCCCATTGAAGTAATAAACCACGTTCTGCTTGGACAGTCCGGCGGCCTTGGCAACCTGCTCTAACGTCGCGCCACGCAAGCCTTTTTCTGAGAACACATCAAGCGCGGCTTCAAAAATCGCCTGCCGTTTTTCCAGCTGATTGCGCGTCTTACGCGCGGTACTTCCAGCCCGTGCCATTACGCACCCTCGTGCTTCTGAACACCGGACAAAAGCAGATCTTTCACCGCGGTTTTGGTCTCGTCCCACTGGCGGTTAGACAGCTCAACCCCTTCGTTCAGCGTGGTAATCTGATGGGTAAAATCCGCATAATGCTGCGTCGTGGCCCAAATCGCATAAAGCAGATGACGCGCGCTGATTGGGCGGATCTGTCCACGTTCAATCCACGTGTTGATGACAACAATCCTGTCCTCGGTCCAAGACCTGAGTTCATCCTCAAGATAATCCTGCACGATGGGCGCGCGCTGAATGATCTCATTCGCCCAGACCTTAGAACCATACGGTCGCGTACGGGCAAGATCCAGCTTGGTATCGATGTAGTCGCCCAGCGCACAAACCGGATCATTGTCGACAGCAATGCTGTCCGCCGCGTCACGCCAGATATCGAAGATTTCGCCCACGACACGACGATACAGCGCTTCTTTGGTTTCGAAGTAATAAACGACGTTCGACTTCGGAATACCCGCCACCGCAGCAATGCGGCTGATCGAGGCCCCAGCATAGCCAAAATCGGCAAACACGCGTTCGGCGGCGGTCAGAATTCGCGCCGTCACCTCTTGCCGATTACGGCTCTGGATGCCCGTTGTCGATTTGCTCACGTTTGCACTTTGCACCAAATTTCTGCGCAAAAAACGCGCAATGTCTTTCCTTTTGGCACGAGTTTTGCAGGGAAAACAGACATATTCTGCACGGTCGGTCAGAAAAATGTTGACCGATCGTGCAGAAATCCGCCAGCCTGAGGCTAAGACGGAATCTATAATCCGCCACGACATTCATGCGTACCCAAAGGGAGATGAATATGACCAACAGGAAAAACCTGCGCATCGATCCTGATCGGCTGTGGGACAGTCTGATGGAGATGGCCAAGATCGGCCCCGGCATCGCGGGCGGCAACAATCGCCAGACCCTGACCGACGAAGACGCCGTAGGACGCACGTTGTTCCAGACGTGGTGCGAAGCGGCGGGCATGACGATGGGTCTTGATACGATGGGCAACATGTTTGCCACGCGGGCCGGCGAAGACGCCGACGCCCTGCCCGTCTATATGGGCTCACATCTGGATACGCAGCCTACGGGCGGCAAGTATGACGGCGTGTTGGGCGTGCTGGGCGGGCTGGAAGCCATCCGCACGATGAATGACCTGAACGTCAAAACCAAGCATCCGATTGTTCTGACCAACTGGACCAACGAAGAAGGCACGCGCTTTGCGCCTGCCATGCTGGCGTCCGGCGTGTTTGCGGGCAAGCACACGCAAGATTGGGCCTATGATCGCGAAGATGCTGAAGGCCTGAAGTTCGGAGACGAGCTGAAACGTATCAGTTGGGTCGGCGACGAAGAGGTTGGCGCGCGCAAGATGCACGCCATGTTCGAGCTGCACATTGAACAAGGTCCCATTCTGGAAGCCGAAGGCAAGGACATCGGTGTCGTTACCCACGGCCAAGGGCTGAACTGGCTGGAAGTAACCATCGTGGGCAAGGAAAGCCACACAGGCTCGACCCCCATGCCCATGCGGATCAACGCGGGGCGCGGATTGGCCCTGATCACCGAACTGGTCCACGAGATCGCGATGAAGCACCAGCCAAATGCAGTGGGTGCCATCGGTCATGTCGACGTTTATCCAAATTCGCGCAACATCATCCCCGGCAAGGTCGTCTGCACCGTCGACTTCCGCTCGCATCTGCAAGAGGTCATCGACGCGATGATCTCTGAATTCGACGAACGTGCCCCGAAGCTTTGCACCGATATCGGTGTCGAGATGAGCTGGGAGATGGTCGGAACATTCGACCCACCCGCCTTTGACGAAGGCTGCGTGAAAGCCGTGCGCGATGCGGCCGAGGAACTGGGCTGCAGCCACATGGATATCGTCTCTGGCGCGGGCCATGACGCCTGCTGGATCAACGAGATCTATCCAACAGCCATGATCATGTGCCCCTGTGTGGATGGTCTAAGCCATAACGAGGCCGAGGACATATCCAAGGAATGGGCCGCAGCTGGCACGGATGTGCTGATGCATGCGGTGTTGGCGACGGCGGAAATCGTCGATTGAACAAATAGCTATGGCGCAAAGATGCTTCGCCCAATCGAGTGACAGCATCAACCGGCGTCATCCACTGGGAGGATTGATATGACCACAGTCATCAAAAACGGAACCGTTGTAACCGCTGACCTAACATACAAGGCCGACGTTCTGACCGAGGGCGGCAAGATCATTGAGATCGGGCCGGACCTGAAGGGCGATAAGGAACTGGATGCGACGGGCTGCTACGTCATGCCCGGCGGGATTGACCCTCATACGCACCTCGAAATGCCGTTCATGGGCACCTATTCCTCGGACGATTTCGAAAGTGGCACGCGGGCAGCACTTGCGGGCGGCACCACGATGGTTGTCGATTTCGCTCTGCCCAACCAAGGTGAAAGCCTGCTGGACGCGCTGAAGCGCTGGGACAACAAATCGACCCGCGCCAATTGCGACTATTCGTTCCACATGGCGGTCACATGGTGGGGCGAGCAAGTGTTCGACGACATGAAAACCGTCGTGCAAGAGCGCGGCATCAACACGTTCAAGCACTTCCTTGCCTATAAGGGCGCGTTGATGGTGAATGATGACGAGCTCTATTCCTCGTTCAACCGACTGGCCGAACTCGGTGCAACCCCGATGGTCCATGCCGAGAACGGCGACGTGATTGCCGAACTGTCCGCCAAGCTGTTGGCCGAGGGCAATACCGGGCCCGAGGCACACGCCTATTCGCGCCCCTCTCAGGTCGAAGGCGAAGCCACCAACCGCGCGATCATGATCGCCGATATGGCCGGTGCACCGCTTTATGTCGTGCATGTGTCCTGCGAGGAAAGCCACGAAGCCATCCGCCGCGCGCGGATGCAAGGCAAACGCGTGTGGGGCGAGCCGCTGATCCAGCACCTGACGCTGGATGAAAGCGAGTATTTCAACAAGGATTGGGACCACGCTGCACGCCGCGTGATGTCGCCGCCCTTCCGCAATAAAAAGCATCAAGACAGCCTGTGGGCCGGTCTACAATCGGGCAGTCTGTCGGTTGTCGCGACGGACCATTGTGCGTTTACCACGGAGCAGAAACGCTTTGGCGTGGGGGATTTCACTAAGATTCCAAACGGCACAGGTGGGCTTGAGGATCGAATGCCGATGCTGTGGACCAATGGCGTGGCAACGGGTCGCCTGACGATGAATGAATTCGTCGCTGTGACCTCGACCAACATCGCCAAAATCCTGAACTGCTATCCGCGTAAAGGCGCGGTTCTGGTGGGCGCGGATGCCGACCTTGTTGTGTGGGATCCTGAAAAGGAAAAGACCATCGCGGCAGGCAGCCAGCAATCGTCCATCGACTACAACGTGTTCGAAGGTCACAAGGTCAAAGGTCTGCCCCGTTTCACGCTGTCGCGCGGCCAAGTTGCGGTGCATGACGGCGAAATCCGCACACAGGAAGGCCACGGCAAGTTTGTCGAGCGCGAGCCGAATGCGACCGTCAACACCGCGCTGAGCAAATGGAAAGAACTGACTGCGCCGCAGCCGGTCAAACGCACCGGCATTCCGGCGACAGGGGTCTGACTTTGACTACAGAAACGGCGATTAAGGCCGAGAATCTCTCGCTGACCTTTCAAACCAATGACGGTCCAGTGCATGCGCTGAAAGACGTGTCGCTGGATATCAACAAGGGTGACTTTGTCAGCTTCATCGGCCCGTCGGGCTGCGGGAAAACCACTTTTCTGCGCTGCATGGCAGACCTTGAAGAGCCCACGGGCGGCACGATCACCGTCAATGGTGTGTCCGCGCGCGAGGCACGCAAATCGCGCGCCTATGGCTATGTGTTCCAACACGCTGGCCTGTATCCATGGCGCACGATTGGCAAGAACGTCCGCCTGCCGCTTGAGATCATGGGCTACCCGAAAGAAGATCAGGACGAACGGATTAAACGTGTGCTTGAATTGGTTGATCTAGAGGGGTTCGAGAAGAAGTTCCCATGGCAACTGTCAGGTGGCATGCAGCAACGCGCCTCGATCGCGCGTGCGCTGGCCTTTGATGCGGACATATTGTTGATGGACGAACCGTTCGGCGCGCTGGACGAGATCGTGCGTGATCACCTGAATGAGCAGCTTTTGCAGCTTTGGGCCAAGACCGAAAAGACGATTGCTTTCGTGACCCACTCGATCCCCGAGGCCGTGTATTTGTCGACCAAGATCGTTGTCATGTCACCGCGTCCCGGACGGATTTCGGATGTGATCGAAAGCCCGCTGCCCAAGGATCGGCCCTTGGATATACGTGACACGCAAGAGTTCCTGGACGTGGCCCACAGGGTGCGTGAAGGACTGCGCGCGGGGCATTCTTATGACTAAAACCGCGCTTTCAGTCCTGACGGTTTTGGCGGCCATCGTCGTCATCTGGTATCTGGCGGTCGCGCCCATGAACATCCGCGTTGCTTTGGATCAGGCGGATCGGGCGGGCGAAACCGTCACGCCCGAAACGCCCGTGGAACGGCGCGAGGTATCTAGCTGGGTGTTGATGGCCAAGAACAGCGACCACATCACTGCCGGCTATGATCTGGATCGGCCAAGGCTGCCGACCCCCACTCAGGTCGGACAAGAGCTTTGGAAAACCACGGGCGCGATGGTCCTGAAGGGCCGCACATGGTCCAAGCGATCGTTGATTTACCACGGCTGGATCACCCTTCAATCGACCTTCTGGGGCTTCGTACTGGGCACAACCATTGGGATCATCGGCGCCATTGCCATCGTGCAGTCCCGTGTGATCGAGATGTCAGTGATGCCTTGGGCCATCATCTCGCAAGCGGTTCCTATCGTGGCGCTTGCCCCGATGATCATCGTCTTGTCGTCCCAAGTCGGGATCGAAGGGCGCGGCTTTCCGAAGGCGCTCATCTCATCTTACCTGTGTTTCTTCCCGGTACTTGTGGGCATGGTGAAAGGGCTGCGATCTCCGACTGGAGAGCAGTTGGACCTTTTGAAAACCTACAGCTCGTCCGGGACGCAGCGGTTTTTGAAACTACGCCTTCCGGCGTCCCTGCCCTATCTTTTCACGTCGCTTAAGATCGGGATTGCCGCGGCGCTTGTTGGGGCCATTGTTGGTGAACTTCCAACCGGCGCAATCAGTGGTCTTGGTGCACGCATCTTGATCGGGGATCAATTTGGCACGCCGCTGGCCATTTGGTCTGCCCTGTTTGCAGCTGCCATTCTGGCGGGCTTGCTCGTCACCCTGATTGATCGAACGCAGCATGTGCTGTTGCGCAAGATGGGGATGCGCTCATGAGTTGGTTGATCATTGCCCTTATCTTTTGGATGGCAGCGTGGGCCGCGAATGTCGCTATGGTGCGCTCTAAATGGGCCAACACGACGCTGGTCCGCTATCTGGTGCCAATCATCTTCGGCCTGACACTTATCGTCGCGTGGGAGGCATTGGTTCATGCCTTCAACGTCTCGGCAGCAATCCTACCTGCGCCGTCCGACGTGGCAGAAACATTTGCCAAGTCGACCGGCATGCTGTGGGTGGACTTCAAACAAACCGTCCTGAAAGGCGCGCTTCGCGGCTATTTCATCGGTGCGGCAGCGGCGTTTCTTGTCGCCATCCTGATCGACAAGTCGCCATTCCTGACCCGTGGGCTGCTGCCCATCGGAAACTTCGTTGCAGCCCTTCCCATTGTCGGCGTGGCCCCGATCCTTGTCAGTTGGTTCGGATTTGATTGGCATTCAAAAGCCGCAGTCGTGGTCGTGATGGTCTTCTTCCCCGTGCTCGTGAACACCGTGCAGGGATTGCGTGAGACCGATGCGATGATGCGCGACCTAATGAAAACCTATGCGGCTGGCTATTTTTCTACCCTAATCAAACTGCGTATCCCCGCAGCGATGCCGTTCATCTTCAATGGATTGAAAGTTGCCGCGACCTTGGCGCTTATCGGTGCTATCGTGGCCGAGTATTTCGGATCCCCCACGCGCGGCATGGGATTTCGCATTTCCACTGGCGTCGGCAGCCTGTCTATTGATCTGGTCTGGGCCGAGATCGCCGTGGCCGCAATGGCAGGCACCGCATTTTATGGTGCTGTGGCTTGGATAGAAAAGAAGGTGACGTTCTGGCACCCATCTCAAAGAGGCTGAGTAAACCCAATAAAAATAACGAAAAAACATTCAACAAGGAGAGAGACATGAAACTCACATCTATGATCAGCGCGGCAGTGCTGGCAGCATCGTCCAGCATGGCGATGGCTGCGGACGAGGTGAAACTGCAATTGAAATGGGTCACACAGTCCCAGTTTGCGGGATATTATGTGGCGTTGGAAAACGGCTTCTACGCGGACGAGGATCTTGATGTTACTGTCCTACCCGGCGGACCGGATATTGCCCCTACGCAGGTGATTGCAGGTGGCGGCGCAGACGTCATTGTTGAATGGATGCCAGCAGCTTTGGCCGCACGCGAAAAAGGCTTGCCACTTGTGAACATCGCCCAACCTTTCGCCTCATCTGGTATGATGCTGACCTGCTGGGGGGACGTTGGGATAAAAACACCAGCTGATCTGGCAAACCGCACACTGGGTGTTTGGTTCTTCGGCAATGAATTCCCATTCATGAGCTGGATGTCACAGCTGGGCATTGCCACGGACGGCGCCAGCGAAACGGGTGTCGAGGTTCTGAAGCAAGGCTTCAACGTTGATCCTCTGCTTCAGCGTCAGGCCGATTGCATTTCGACCATGACCTATAACGAATACTGGCAGGTCATCGATTCAGGCGTCGCGCCGGAAGAGCTGATGACATTCAAGTATGAAGACCAAGGGGTCGCAACACTTGAAGACGGCCTGTACGTCATGGAAGAAAACCTTGGCGATGCCGAGTTCACCGGGAAAATGGAGCGTTTCGTTCGTGCCTCGATGAAGGGGTGGAAATGGGCAGAAGAAAACCCAGCAGACGCTGCCATGATCGTTCTGGAATATGATGAAACCGGTGCACAAACCGAAAAGCATCAGGTTCGCATGATGGGCGAGATTGCCAAGCTAACCGCAGGGTCAAATGGTGCCTTGGACGAGGCCGCGTATAAACGCACGGTCGCGACCCTTCTGGGCGGCGGATCTGATCCCGTCATCACGGCCGAGCCTTCGGGCGCATGGACCAGTGCCATCACTGATGCTGCTTTGAAATAAGACGGCATAATATCATCATGAACGGCGCGCCACTTTGGTGCGCCGTTTTACGTTCATAGTCTTAGTTAAGTTTGGTGCGGGCGGTGGGACTCGAACCCACACGGCCATACGGCCTCCAGATTTTAAGTCTGGTATGTCTACCATTCCATCACGCCCGCATAGCGCATCCCATCAGGTCTGACGTCTTTTCCCTACAATCAAAATTTGATGGGGGCAACGGCGGATCAAAGCGCAGCGCCATCTTCCTTAACAGCCTGCATCGCTACATGGGTCGAGCTTTGCGCCACATAAGGCAATGAGCTGATTTTCTCACCAAGGATACGGCGGTAATCGCGCATGTCCTGAGTGCGCACTTTCAGAAGATAATCAAAATGCGCAGCCAGCATGTAGCACTCTTCGACTTCAGGAATGGCTGCAACACCCGCGTTAAAGGCTGACAACGCGACCTCTCGCGTATCGGAAAGCTTCACCTCGACAAATGCCACGTGGTCGCGGCCCATTCGGATCGGGTCTATCTGTGCACGATAGCCAGTGATCACGCCGGTATTCTCAAGCTTTTTCAGGCGGGCCTGTGTGGGGGATTTTGACAACCCGATTTTGGCTGCAAAGATCCGTGATCGATATCCGCCCATCTACTGAAAGAATGTCCAGAATCAGGCGGTCGAAGCGATCAAATTCCATTGTCTTTTCTTCCCGCTAATATTTCATAATTCAGGCTTATGACTTGCCATAAGGTATATCTTCAGGATTTTCGACCCCCCAAATTGATATACACTAATCATAACGACAACTCAGGAGACCTCCGTATGACCTCGAATCTGCGCACGCTGATTGATGACCTGGCCTACACAGATGAAGAACGCCATCTAGATACTCTTGTGAATGCCGCCAATCTGTCTGACACAGATCGCGCGCGCATTTCTGCCAGTGGGGCCTTGTTGGTTCAGGCAATCCGGGAATCATCCGACCCCGGTCTGATGGAAGTCTTTTTGGCCGAATATGGGCTGTCCACCGATGAAGGCATCGCCTTGATGTGTCTGGCCGAAGCATTGCTTCGTGTGCCGGATGCCGAAACCATTGACGCGCTGATCGAAGACAAAATCGCGCCCTCAGATTGGGGCAAGCATTTGGGCCGTTCGTCGTCTTCTTTGGTGAACGCCTCAACCTGGGCACTGCTGCTGACAGGTAAAGTCCTTGAAGATCGCGAACCGGGCATTGCAGGCGCATTGCGTGGTGCGGTGAAGCGTCTGGGCGAACCCGTGATCCGCACCGCGGTTGGGCGCGCGATGAAGGAAATGGGCAGCCAGTTCGTGTTGGGGGAAACCATTCAGGCCGCGATGAAGCGTGGCTCGAAGATGGAAGAAAAAGGGTTCACCTACTCCTATGACATGTTGGGCGAAGCCGCCCTGACCGACAGCGATGCACGCCGGTATCAGATGGCCTATGCCAAAGCGATTTCCGAGATCGCCAGCGCTTGCCACTCGAACGACATCCGAGCCAACCCCGGCATTTCGGTCAAGCTCTCAGCGCTATTTGCGCGCTATGAACGTGGTCAGCACAAGCGCATGATGGATACCCTCGTTCCACGCGTGTCCGCGCTGGCGCAGCTGGCAAAATCCGCAGGGATGGGGTTCAACATCGACGCGGAAGAGGCCGACCGCCTGCAGATATCGTTGGACGTGATCGAGAAGGTTTTGGAAGACCCCGCATTGGCTGGTTGGGACGGGTTTGGCGTCGTCGTGCAAGCCTATGGTCACCGGGCCGGCGCTGTGATCGACTGGTTGCATTCGACGGCCGAGCGGTTGGATCGCAAGATCATGGTCCGGCTGGTGAAGGGAGCTTACTGGGACAGCGAAATCAAGCGTGCGCAGGTCGAAGGGCTTGAGGGCTTCCCCGTGTTCACGCGCAAAGTGGCTACGGACGTCAGCTACATCGCCAACGCGAAGAAGCTTTTGGGCCTCACCGATCGCATCTATCCGCAATTTGCCACCCATAACGCCCACACCGCCGCCGCTATTCTGGACATCGCCCAAACTGGAAACATTGAACCGCAAGCATACGAGTTTCAGCGGCTGCATGGGATGGGTGAACGGCTTCACCAAATCATTATGGACGCCAACGACACGCGTTGCCGCATCTATGCTCCTGTGGGCGCGCATCGAGATTTGCTTGCCTATCTGGTACGCAGGTTGTTGGAAAACGGCGCGAACAGCTCTTTCGTGAACCAAATTGTTGACGAAAGCGTCACCCCGGCAGAGGTCGCCGCCTGCCCGTTTGACGCTCTTGCCTTGGAAGCCCCTCATGTCCCCACTGGGCCCGAGATTTTCGGGGCGCGCAAAAACTCGATGGGTTTGGATTTGACCTATGACCCGCATCTGGAACAGATCGAAGCTGCGCGTGGAGCATTTGCTGACAGCCAATTCACTGCAGAGCCTTTGATCGCTGGAACGCTTACGGCTGGGGAACTGGTCACTGTAAAAAACCCCTCGACCCATGCCGAGATCGGGAAGATCCAATGGGCTAGCCCCAAGGACGTCGAGACCGCTTTGTCCGCAGCAAAACGTTGGGACGCGTCACCGAAAGAACGCGCCGAGGTGCTGAACCGCGCCGCGGATCTGTACGAAGAGAACCTTGGCCTGTTTTTTGCGCTTCTGTCGCGTGAAGCCGGAAAGATCTGGCTGGACTGCATGGGAGAGCTGCGTGAAGCCGTTGATTTCATGCGCTATTACGCCAGTCACGCGTCCGAGCATAACCGCGAACCCGTGGGCGTTTTCACCTGTATCTCACCTTGGAATTTCCCGTTGGCAATCTTCACTGGCCAGATTGCCGGGGCCTTGGCTGTGGGCAATGGCGTTTTGGCAAAACCGGCCGAACAGACGGGCCTGATCGCCCACGCTGCGGTCAAACTGCTGCACGAAGCCGGTGTCCCGCGTGACGTTTTGCAGCTGTTGCCAGGCGATGGCGTCACCGTCGGTGCGGCGCTGACATCGGATGCCCGGGTTGGCGGCGTCGCCTTCACCGGGTCGACCGACACAGCACAGATCATCCGTCGCGCCATGGCGGCAAACATGGCACCCTCCGCGCCCTTAATCGCAGAGACCGGCGGATTGAACGCAATGATCGTCGACAGCACTGCCCTGCCCGAACAGGCCGTGCGCGACATCGTCGCCTCGAGCTTCCAATCGGCGGGTCAGCGCTGTTCCGCCTTACGCTGCTTGTATGTGCAGGAAGATGTGGCTGACACGATGACCGAGATGTTGATCGGCGCGATGAACGAGCTGAAACAGGACGACCCGTGGCATCTGCACACTGATCTTGGTCCGGTGATCGACGACGAAGCTTATCAGGGTATCAAATCCTATGTGGATACCGCCCGTGCAGAGGGTCGCATCGCCCATGAACTAACGCCGCTTGAAGGTGGATACTTCATCGCGCCCACCTTGGTGCGTGTGTCGGGCATAGAGCAGATGACGCGAGAGATTTTCGGGCCTGTGCTGCATATTGCAACCTTCAAAGCCGACCAGTTAGATCAGGTGATCAATTCGATCAATGCTACTGGCTATGGCCTGACCTTCGGCTTGCACACTCGCATTGATGATCGGGTGCAGCATGTCTGCGATCGCATGCATGTTGGCAACGCCTACGTGAACCGAAATCAGATCGGCGCCATCGTTGGCTCTCAGCCCTTCGGTGGTGAAGGCCTTTCAGGCACTGGCCCCAAGGCGGGTGGTCCGATGTATATGGATCGTTTCTGCAAAGCGGGCGCTGCACCGAAAACTGCACCCGCTGACAAGGTTGGCGCCCCGCCATTATCAGTTCTCGAAACTCAAATCGCAGCGATCGATTGCAATATCACTTTATCTTCTGAACGTCTGCCCGGACCTACAGGAGAGTTGAACCAACTTTCCGTTCACCCCCGCGCGCCGTTCCTGTGCATGGGGCCGGGTCAAGCCAACGCAAAGGCTCAGAAAGAGGCGGTCGAGAAGCTGGGAGGCACTGCTGTACTCGCTCCGAATGCACCTACATCAATCGTCGAGGTCCTCGACGGCATAGGGGGTGTTGTGTTCTGGGGGGATGACGAAACCGCATGCCAAATCGCGACGGCTTTGGCCAAACGTCCGGGGGCCATTCTGCCTTTGATCACAGGCGCACCGACCGCTGAAACGGTCACCCATGAACGCCATCTCTGTGTCGACACCACTGCGTCGGGCGGAAATGCAGAATTGCTGATGCTGGCCCAAACCAAAGCCTGACCGCCTTTGACTTGACCCGGTGACAGGCATCGGGTCAAGTCAGCGCATGTTTCCATTACGCGATCACAACCCCTCAACACGTCGCCCGGTCGTCACATATGGCTTAGTGGCGGCGAACTCACTGATCTTTCTGTTCATGTTGCCGCTTTATGGTAGTTCTGCCGCATCAGACATCTTCGTCAACTTCGGCATGATCCCAGCGCGCCTGTCACAGGGCACAGATCTTATAACACTTGTGACATCCATGTTCCTGCATGGCGGCTTTATGCATTTCGCAGGAAATATGCTGTTCTTATGGATCTTCGGCGACAACCTTGAAGACATGCTGGGCCACGTCAAATTCCTGCTTTTCTATTTGGCAACGGGCATCGCAGCGGCGCTGTTGCAATACGTGTCAGACCCCAGCAGCGCAGTACCGATGATCGGGGCGTCAGGGGCGATTGCAGGCGTCATGGGCGGTTATCTGTTGCTGTTTCCAAAAGCGCGAGTTGATGTGCTTTTCATCATCGTGATCATCATCAAGGTGATCCCGATTCCTGCTTGGGCCGCGTTGCTGTTCTGGTTTGGATTGCAACTTTTCAATGGTGTTTCCTCATTCGGGGCTGAAGGAGGAGGCGTGGCTCATTGGGCCCATGCCGGTGGCTTTATCGCAGGCTTTGCGTTTGTGCTTCCGCTTTGGCTTCGATTGGGTGCCCAGAAGTTCTGGGAACGCACAGATGGGCATCCCGATCATCCGGAAACCAAATACAAACTCACCCGATCCAGCATTCCCCGGACCGGGCGTCGCAAGCGTTAATCTGGCTAATATTAAAGGCCAACCGACATCGTGGAAACGTAAGTTCCGATATCCTCGGCAATTCTAGGGATATTTGCCCTGACAAGCAAAGCTGCGGTTAGCCCAAGCCCCACAATTGCTGCGGTCAAAACCACCCAATCAAGAGTAACGGCACCATCCTCGTCACAGACGAAACGGGTAAGGCGGTGAGGGATATGTAACAGTGTGCTCATGGCTTATTCTATTGGCGACATTTGCGGCACGAATGTGTCATGGCTGGGGTTTTTTAAGCTCGAAAACCACTTGATTTAGCTGTTGCGGACCAATCCAAGGAACTTTTCAAAGATTGGCTCGTTTCCAGCAACAATGCTGCCAGTATCCAAAATCGACTCGCCTTCAACTGGGGCAACCATGCCACCTGCCTCGCGTACAATCAGCAGACCGGCAGCGATATCCCATGAATTGAGGTTACGTTCCCAATAGCCATCATAGCGACCAGCAGCGACATAGGCCAAATCCAAGGCGGCGGATCCAAAGCGGCGCACACCGGCCGTTGCGGGCAGGATGCGGGCCAGATCTTGAAGAGTTTCAGGCAGATCAGAACGGCCACCAAATGGCAGGCCGGTTGCAAAGATACATTCAATCAAACGCGAGCGTCCCGAAACACGAAGGCGACTTTGGTTCAGCCATGCACCTTCACCTTTTTCGGCGTAGAACATCTCGTCCTTGGCGGCATCGTAAACCACACCAGCGATGATTTCGCCTTTGTGTTCCAATGCAATCGAGATTGCCCAGTGCGGCAGGCCATGCAGATAGTTTGTGGTTCCGTCCAAAGGATCAACGATCCAGCGACGGGTCGGGTCTTTGCCCTCAGCAGCGCCACCCTCTTCGGCCAACCAGCCATAGTTCGGGCGTGCTTCCATCAGCTCTTCACGGATGATCTGTTCGGCCGAGATGTCTGCTTTTGACACGAAGTCCCCAGCACCCTTCATCGAGACCTGCAGGTTTTCAACCTCGCGGAAGTCTTTCACAAGGCTACGACCAGCCGAGCGGGCCGCTTTGATCATCACGTTCAGATTTGCACTGCCTTGCATCGAAAAGGACTCCTGAGGTTTCAAACGGCGCGTATACGCCCGTGCGCCTTGTTTGCCAAGCCTGAAAGGGCGCTAGTTGCGTTGAAGTTTCACGGGCTCTGACCGGCACAGGCGGATCATATGTGCCATGAATGGAACCATTGTATCCTCATCCCGTGTCGCGGCATACATTTGCTTTCTCAGACCATCCTCGGTCAGGGGCTTGGTGATGAAGTCTGGATTGTCTTTCACCTCTCCCAAAACCCAATCTGGCAGCACCGCGACACCCCGCCCGGCGGCAACAAGCATCAAGATCACTTCTGTCATTTCAACTTGTCTGATACTGCGCGGTTCAATGCGTTCTGGGGTGAGCAAAGCTGTAAAAACATCAATCTTCGAACGCTCTACTGGATAGGTCAGCAGGAACTCCTGCTCGAAATCTTCTGCAACGATGAAGTCTTCATCCGCCAACCGATGTCCAGCAGACGCAACAAACCGAGGTTCATATGCGAAAAGCGGGGTAAAGGTGATGCCTGGCACCTCAACCGGATCGGAGGAGATCACGAAGTCGACCTCTTCGCGGCGCAACGCCTCGATCGCATCAAAGGCAAGACGTTGGCGAATATCCAAATCCACGTCAGGCCATGCGTGACGCAGTTTATCAAGCACCGGAAATAGCCAATCAAAACAGGCGTGGCACTCAATGGCGATGTGCAACCGTCCAGAGCGTCCTGATTGCAACGCCCTGAATTCTTCCTCGAGCCGATCAATCTCGGGCAGCACTTGTTCGGCGAGTCGCAGCAGTTTCATACCTGCCGGACTAAGACGCATGGGTTTTGTCCTGCGATGGAACAACTCCATACCCACCTGTTCTTCCAATCCCTTGATCTGGTGGCTCAGCGCGGACTGAGTTATGTGCAGGATGTCAGCCGCACGGGCCAGAGACCCCGATTGGTGAATGGCCCGTATCGTGCGCAAGTGCCGAAATTCAATATACATGCACGCACCTCATGTTCTATGTGAGCATTATGAATTTGTCTCACAATCGAAGTTGAGGCACAAGAGGCCCCAATCGCCATACTTCCGCTGAGGGTGCCATGACCACGCCAAATATTTCATTCGAGTTCTTCCCCCCGCAATCGCTGGACGCATCGTTCCGGCTTTGGGAAACCGTTCGTCAATTGTCGCCGCTGGACCCAAACTTTGTTTCCGTCACCTACGGAGCCGGCGGAACAACGCGCGAGCTTACCCATGACGCGGTTGGCACGATCCACAAGCATTACGGTCTGAATGTTGCAGCACACCTGACTTGCGTTGAGGCCACACGCGATGAAACCTTGGCGATTGCAAAAAGCTATGCTGAGGTCGGCGTGAAAGAAATTGTCGCCCTGCGCGGTGATGCACCCAAAGGCGCAGACAGCTTCACCCCCCGCGAAGACGGGTTTGCGAACTCGGTCGAGCTTATCGAAGCGCTTGCCAATACTGGTGATTTCCATATCCGTGTTGGCGCTTACCCCGATCCGCATCCTGAAGCGTCGGATCTGGATGCTGACGTGGAATGGCTTAAGCGCAAAGTTGATGCTGGTGCTGGATCAGCCATCACTCAGTTCTTTTTCGAAGCCGAGACCTTCTTCCGCTTCCGTGACAAATGCGAAAAAGCCGGCATTGATGTGCCTATCATTCCAGGCATCCTGCCCATTGAGAACTGGAAAGGCGTGCGAAAATTTGCCGAACGCTGCGGCACCAACATTCCCAAATGGTTAGATGATGCCTTCGTGAAAGCGGAACGCGATGACCGTACCGAACTGTTGGCCACGGCCCTATGCACAGAGCTTTGTTCGGATCTGATTGATGAAGGTGTGAACGACCTTCATTTCTACACGCTGAACAAACCGACCCTGACACGCGATGTGGCCCACGCTTTGGGTGTAACGCCACAAATCAGTCTGGCAAATGTGGCCTGATTTCAGTTTCTTCCGACTGCACAGATTTTGTGACCTAGCGTAAGTCTTGCGCCTTGGGGTGCTGCCTTTAGCCTTCCCAAGTGTCAGATCGGAAAGGTCCCCTTATGAGCATCATCGCAACCTCATATGAGCAACTGCCAACATTGGACGTCACCACGTCAATGTCTGGGCTGGATTTCATGCAAGGGATCTTGGACGGGACCATTCCCGGGCCGCCGATTGGGACCACGCTGAACTACCACCTTCACGCGGTCGAGGATGGGAAAGTCACCTTTCGCGGCACACCGTTATTTGAGCATTGCAACCCGATGGGAACCGTTCATGGGGGCTGGTACGGCACGCTGCTGGACAGCGCGATGGCCTGCGCAGTGATGACCCGCGTGCCGAAAGGGTCGGTCTATACGACCTTGGAATACAAGGTGAATATCCTGCGCCCTATTCCACGCGACACGTTGATTGAGGCCAGCGGGAAAATCCAACACGCAGGGCGATCAACCGGGATATCGAACGGAGAGATCCGAGGCGTCGAGGACGGCAAACTTTACGCCACCGGCTCGACCACCTGTATCATTATGAAAGCGACTTAAAGCGCCAAGGACTGCACGGTCACGGTCTCAATCGCGCCATAGCCGTTGAACCGCGTGACGGTCGCAAGGCTGTAGGCCCCCATGCCTGCCAAAAGAAGATAGTCTTCTTCAGCCAAGTCATCGGGCAGCACAAGTGGATCGGGCAATTGATCAATTAAATCGCATGTCGGCCCAAACACCGTCCGCTTCTCTTGTTTACCTTGATGCGGGCCGCCGTCAGCACGCACTGTTTTAAGCCGATCAGGAACGCCAATGGACGGTGCTTCCGACAATGCGCCGTAAATGCCGTCATTCAGATAGACCGCACCATCTTCGCGGATGGCTTTGACACAAGTGGCAAGGCTGAACGCTTCGGCCACCATGGCCCGGCCCGGTTCGCAAACCAGTTCCGGCGCACTCTCTCCGAACTCGATCACAACAGCGGCGTGAATGGCATGGAATATCGCTTCAAGGTCCGGCGCAACACCGCGGTTGGCGGCGAACCCGCCCCCAACGTTCAGGCGACGCAACTTAATTCCTGCCTGCTGTGCCACCTTGGCACATTGGGAAATATACGCCACCCATGCCGACGGTTCGGCACATTGCGTACCGGGATGGAACGTCATCGATGGGATAAATCCAGCGGCCTTAACTTGTTCAAGCAGTGAAACAGCCAAATCGGGATCAGCCCCAAACTTCGCCCCGAAGTTATAGGCGGCCCCTTCAATCGGAAGGGCCAAACGCACGGAAATTTCAACCCCTTCCGGCGGAACTTGCGCGATCAGCTTCTCAAGCTCGCGGGTGCTGTCTACGGAATAAGAGCGCACATTTAAGGACACGGCTTCGGTGATTTCGGCGCGTGAACGCACGGGGTTGTTATAATGCATCTCGACATCACGGGACACGGCGCGCAAAGCCTGCATTTCAGCCGGGCTTGCAACATCAAAGGCTTGCAGCCCTGCGGTGACAAGATTTTCAAGCACCATCGGCGTATCATTCGCTTTCACCGCATAGGTCACCAATCCGTCAAATCCGGCGATGAATCGACGCGCAGTGGACTGCAGTACGGCGGGTGCAAAATACATGACGGGCTGCATCGGACGCTCTGTCTTCAGATGAGACAGCGGTGTCAGCCAGATTGAGGGTTGCCTGCTCATTATTATATTCCATGATCCTGTTGTCGCTAAACTAAGAATCACCACTCGCGCCGTCGATTTCTAGTGGCACTCCGGTCAATATGTCGCTTATATATCGTCAAATTGAATGAGAGATCGGACAAATGGACGACACGGACCGAGAATTACTTGCCCAGCTTGAAAGCAATGCGCGCCTTCCGGTCGCCACTTTGGCCCGACGGCTGGGGCTTGCGCGGTCTACGGTACAAGCCCGCATCGAGCGACTGGAAGAAAAGGGGATCATCGCCGGATATGCCCTTCGGCTAGGAGATGCCGCCCGCAGTGATAAAATCCACGCAACCGTTCTGATCTCGATTGAACCCCGCTCGACGCCAGCTGTACTGGCGCGTTTGAAAACCCTGACACAGGTCGAAGCCGCTCATACCGCGTCTGGACGTTGGGACATGGTGTTAAAACTGGCAGCCCCCTCGACGGCGCTTTTGGATGAAGTTCTGGATGCAGTTGGGGAAATTGACGGTGTCAAAGGATCGGAAAGTCTGATCCACCTCTCGACGCGGATCGACCGGTTGGGCTAAGACTGTCTCAATATTGATTATTGCATTTCAAGGGGACCGATTGTGAATTCCACCGCCTCGACGACCTTTAAAACCGCCCCGATTGATGGCCAAGTTCCGGGAACTTCAGGATTGCGCAAGAAGGTCGCGGTGTTCTCTGAACCGGGGTATCTGGAGACCTACACGCAGGCCATTTTCAACGCCATCGATCCTGTAGGAAAAACCTTGGTTTTGGGCGGTGATGGGCGCTATTTCAATCGTCCGGCAATGGCTACAATCTTGCGCATGGCTGCGGCCAATCAGGTCGCAAAGGTCATCGTTGGGCAAAACGGCATTCTGTCCACACCCGCCGCCAGTCATTTGATCCGAAAACGTCAGGCAGATGGTGGGCTGATCCTGTCGGCAAGTCACAATCCCGGCGGTCCGGACGGAGATTTCGGCTTGAAATACAACATTTCAAACGGCGGCCCCGCCCCCGAGGCTGTAACGGATGCAATTGTCGCCTGTGCACAAGACATCGACGCTTACCATATCGCAGAAGCCGCCGCTCCAACCCTGTCAGACTGTGGCGAGGCGATGCTGGGCGATATGGTGGTCGAGGTCGTAGACCCCGTTTCCGACTACGCGGCACTGATGGAGGACCTGTTTGATTTCAACGCCATCCGCAAGATGATCGCAGATGGGTTCACCCTGCGATTTGATGCAATGCACGCCGTGACCGGCCCCTATTCCGTCGAAATTCTCGAGCGGCGTTTAGGGGCCCCGGCTGGCAGCGTTGTGAACGGCATTCCCAGCGAAGATTTCGGCGGCGGACACCCTGACCCGAACCCTGTTTGGGCAAACGAGCTTTTTGATCATCTTCATGGACCGGATGCCCCGGATTTTGGCGCGGCATCAGATGGGGATGGAGACCGCAACATGATTGTTGGAAAGGGCATCTATGTTGCCCCTTCTGACAGCTTGGCTGTGCTGGCTGCAAACGCCCATCTTACGCCGGGCTATGCCCAAGGGATTGCAGGGGTTGCACGATCAATGCCGACGTCAGCTGCGTCGGATCGTGTGGCAGAAAAGCTGGGGGTTGAAGCGTTCCAGACCCCAACCGGGTGGAAGTTCTTTGGCAACCTACTAGATGCTGGCCGCGCCACATTGTGCGGCGAAGAAAGCGCCGGCACCGGGTCAGATCACGTGCGTGAAAAAGATGGGCTGTGGGCCGTTCTATTGTGGCTGAACATCCTGGCGGTACGTGGCGAAAGTGTCGCCCTTATTCTGAACGATCACTGGAAAACCTATGGCCGCGATTACTATTCCCGGCACGACTATGAGGGGCTGGACACGGGCGCTGCCAACAGCTTGATGGCAGAACTTAAATCCAAACTGCCCACCCTGCCCGGCCAGTCGGCCGCTGGGTTGACCATCACCGGGGCAGAAGACTTTGCCTATACTGATCCGATTGACGGGTCCGTTACCACGGGCCAAGGGGTGATCGTGACCTATGAAGGTGGCGCACGGGCCATGCTAAGGCTTTCGGGCACAGGCACCGAGGGCGCGACATTGCGGGTTTACCTTGAACAATACGCAGATCCCGCTGGCGATCTGACCCGTGACGCGCAAGATGCGCTTTCAAAGGTGATTGCCGCAACATCGCAGATTGCAGGCATTCAAGGCCTGCTTGGGCGAACGCGACCGGATGTCGTCAGCTAAAGTGCAGCAAATCTGCGTCTTTTGTTCGCTGTAGTGACTTTGAAGCCCTGTTTTCTTGCATCCGCGACGCCATTCGGGGGAAAGGTTAAGAAATTGTTAACATGTCGCTTAACGCGGTCTTCAAGTTGCTATGGCCGCTGTTATTTATTCTGCCACTCCGCGTGTTTGCAACCGAGGGCCAACATCGGAGCAGAGATCAGAAACCCCGGCAATCCGCCGGGCGTTTCTGTTTGGGGTTAGCTGGTCACCTCAGTGCAGGTGCCGCGTCCCCAGCCAGACTTGGCCCCAGAGGCCGAAAAGTCATAGTCCCCGTCCTCCATGTTCATATTGTAGTGCAGCGTATAGCTGTAGTCGTCGCTGAACATTAGATAGGTGATTGAATCAAGACCCGGGTAGACACTGGCGGATTTCTTCTCGCCATCCACCATCACATAGCCGTCCTTGCCACCATCGAAAGCCACCAAAGTCACCGACATTTCGGCCAGCCTGCCGTTCGGAACTTCGCAATTGAACTTCCGTTCTTGCGCAAAGGCCATGGAAGGGGAGAAGGCGAGTAGAAGAAGTGCTTTTTTCATGTTTTTTCGCTTATTGATCCGGTTTAAGTTTCGGACATCATAGATTGATCCGTCGCGTGATCCGCACTGCTAAGAGTTGAATAAGGCATCAATTTGTCGAAACCCTTACTAACTCTTTCCAAAGCCATCCCTGCCTCCAGTTTGCACAAAGGTTCGCCTGAAGGCGTTTTCGCACATCCTGAGCCTTGCAGACGACGGCGGGGTTTCCCTTTCGCGCCCACTTGGGTAAACGGTCTTTGATTTATAGCATTTGAGGCGACCACCATGGCCATGGACAAGACCTTCGACGCGGCATCTGCCGAGGCACGCATTTATAAAACCTGGGAAGACGCAGGCGCGTTCAAAGCAGGCGCAAATGCCAAGCCCGGCGCGGACAGCTTCACCATCATGATCCCGCCGCCCAACGTGACGGGCGCGCTGCATCTTGGCCATGCGTTCAACAACACCCTGCAGGACATTCTGACCCGTTGGCACCGCATGCGTGGCTTCGACACTCTGTGGCAGCCCGGTCAAGACCACGCAGGCATCGCCACGCAGTTGCAGGTCGAAAAGATGCTGGCCGAAACCGGTCAGCCCGGCCGCCGTGAACTTGGCCGTGAGAAGTTTCTTGAGAAGGTCTGGGAATGGAAGGGCGAATACGGCTCGACCATCATCGAACAGCTGAAGCGTCTTGGATCAACTTGCGACTGGTCACGCAATGCCTTCACCATGGCAGGTGCGCCGGGCGATCCGCGCACGGGTCACGAAAACTCGGCAGATTTCCATGATGCCGTTCTGAAGGTCTTCGTCGACATGTACGACAAGGGCCTGATCTATCGCGGCAAGCGTCTGGTCAACTGGGACCCACATTTTGAAACCGCCATTTCGGATCTTTGAGGTCGAGAACATCGAGACACACGGCCACATGTGGCACTTCAAATACCCGCTGGCCGGTGGCGCGACCTATACCTATGTCGAGAAAGACGAGGACGGGAATATCACGCTGAGCGAGGAGCGTGACTATATCTCGATCGCCACGACGCGGCCCGAAACCATGTTGGGCGACGGCGCAGTTGCCGTGCACCCGGATGACGAACGCTATGCATCCATCGTGGGCAAGCTTTGCGAAATCCCAGTGGGTCCGAAAGAGCATCGTCGCCTGATCCCAATCATCACCGACGAATACCCGGATATGACCTTCGGGTCTGGTGCCGTGAAAATCACCGGCGCGCATGACTTCAACGACTATCAGGTTGCCAAACGCGGCGGCATTCCGATGTATTCGCTGATGGACACGCGTGGCCACATGCGCGCGGACGGCCTGCCCTATACAGACGAAGCCGCGACCGCCCAGCGCATCGCAAACGGAGAAGAAGGGTTTGACGAGGCGAAGATCGCTGCGATGAACCTTGTGCCGGATGAATATCGCGGGCTGGACCGGTTCGAAGCACGTAAGTTGGTCGTTGATCAGATTACCGCCGAGGGTCTGGCCGTGATGCACGACGTCACGCGGACCGAGAAAGATGACGAGGGTAATGAGACCCAACTCACCGAAACCGTGCCTTACGTTGAAAACAAGCCGATCATGCAGCCCTTCGGTGACCGCTCGGGCGTGGTGATCGAGCCGATGCTGACCGACCAGTGGTTCGTGGACGCAAAGGAAATCGCCGGCCCCGCGCTGGAGGCTGTCCGCAACGGCGACGTGAAGATCATGCCGGAAAGCGGCGAGAAGACCTTCTATCACTGGCTGGAAAACATCGAGCCGTGGTGTATCTCGCGCCAATTGTGGTGGGGGCATCAGGTGCCGGTTTGGTACGGGCTCGATCTGTCTGGCGAAGATTTCAAGGACGACGAAAACGACGGTGCACTTGATTTGGTCGAAATGGGCCGTTTGCTTTTGAACCAAGATCTACTGCCGGGTCACGAGCACAGCCATTGCGCTCATGATTTTGAAGCAGTCGCACCGCAGTTCAATGAAGTTTTGGTCACGCTGCCTGCCCCGCTGAACCACGCCCGCGTGGTCGAGGTTTCCACCCGCGCCGAAGCTATGCACATGTTAGCCGAGAGCCTTGCGACCTATGAGACTTCACAGGATCCCACCAAGCTGATCTACCCGGTTTGGCGCGACCCTGACGTGCTCGACACGTGGTTCTCGTCGGGCCTCTGGCCCTTCGGCACACTGGGCTGGCCTCAGGACACGGACGAGCTGAACCGCTTCTTCCCCGGTGATGTGCTGATCACTGGTCAGGACATTCTGTTCTTCTGGGTCGCGCGCATGATGATGATGAGCCAAGCCGTGTGCCACAAGAACCCGTTCCACACGGTCTATCTGCACGGGCTTGTCCGTGACGAGAAGGGCAAGAAAATGTCCAAGACCACGGGCAATGTGATTGACCCGCTGGACATCATTGACGAATACGGCGCGGATGCGTTGCGGTTTACCAACACCGCCATGGCCTCGATCGGTGGCGTGTTGAAAATGTCCAAGGATCGTGTCGCGGGATACCGGAATTTCGGTACCAAACTTTGGAATGCTGCAAGATTTGCCGAAATGAACGACTGTAAACCGGTCGCTGATTTCGATCCGAAAAGCCCGACGCAGACGGTGAACCGCTGGATCATCTCGGAAACCGCGAAAATCCGCGAGGATGTGGACGCAGCCCTGACCGCCTATCGTTTCAACGACGCAGCACATGGGCTGTACGCCTATGTCTGGGGCAAGGTTTGCGACTGGTATGTCGAATTCTCGAAACCGCTTCTGAATTCAGAAGACGAAGCCGTTCTGGCCGAGACCCGTGCGACGATGGCATGGGTGATCGACCAATGTCTGATCATGCTGCACCCGATCATGCCCTTCGTCACAGAAGAGCTGTGGGGCCAGATCGCGGATCGTCCGAAGATGCTGATCCACGCCGATTGGCCGGAATATGGCGATGAGCTGTTGGACGAGGACGCCGCACGCGAGATGAACTGGGTGATTTCGCTGATCGAAAACATCCGCTCCGCGCGTGCTCAAATGCACGTGCCCGCCGGTCTGAAAATCCCAGTGATCCAGCAGGAACTGGATGCAGCTGGGCGCACCGCCTTGGAAAACAACCAAGCGCTGGTGATGCGCATGGCGCGCGTGGACTCGATCACAGAGATGGCTGATCTGCCCAAAGGCTGCATCACCGTCGCCGTGGCGGGTGGCATCTTCGCCCTGCCGCTGGCCGAGATCATCGACGTGGACGAGGAAATCGCACGACTTGAGAAGTCACTGGGCAAGCTGGCCAAGGAACTTGGTGGGCTGCGCGGGCGTCTGAAGAACCCGAAATTCGCGGAAAACGCCCCACCCGAGGTGTTGGCCGAGACCAAGGCGAACCTTGCCGCCCGCGAAGAGGAAGAGGCGACGCTGAACGCCGCACTCGACCGGCTAAAAGAAATCTAAGGGACAGGCCCGGGGCAACCCGGCCTTTTCTTTAGTGTGGATCGTTACGGAACCAGCCGTTCAACGGCGCGCATCATCCCCATGGATTTATCATAGACCAGCGTCAAAACCCGGCGCATCGGCGGGGTTTTCGCAGCTTGCACAGCGACCTGAGGAAGCCGCGTGGCGGCCCCAGCAGCGGCGGCGGATACAAGAAAACTGCGTCGGTTCATTTGAGGCATGGTGACCTCCTTACTTGTTAAGAACCATTCTTAACTAATCACGATCCGCGCAATTTCAACCTTGCCTGCCCACGTCTGCCCTGTTCTAACGCCGATATGACCAAGACTTATGCCCGCCTGACTCCGCTTGCCGACAGCCTTCCCGCCACGGTGCCCTTCGTGGGTCCCGAGACGCAGGAACGCGCCCGTGGCCGTGCCTTTGCTGCGCGGTTGGGGGCAAATGAAAACACCTTTGGCCCCTCACCCAAGGCGATTGCCGCGATGGCGGATGCCGCGCGTGACGTCTGGATGTATGGCGACCCGGAAAACTTTGATCTGCGACAGGCTCTTGCCGCGCATCAAGGTATTTCACCGGAAAATATCATCGTCGGCGAAGGCATCGATGGGTTGCTGGGCTATTTGGTGCGATTGCTAATCGGGCCGGAGGACAAGGTCGTCACGTCGCAAGGCGCTTATCCGACCTTCAACTATCACGTGACCGGGTTTGGTGGCGTTCTGGAAACGGTCCCCTATCGCGATGACCACGAGGACCCAGAGGCCTTGATCGCCAAAGCGGCTGAGGTGGGTGCAAAGCTCGTTTACATCGCCAACCCGGACAACCCGATGGGCACGTGGCACTCGGCCGAGGTCATCCAGCGCATGATCGACAGCGTGCCCGAAGGTTGCTTGTTGATCTTGGATGAAGCGTACATCGAATTTGCCCCCGAAAGCACCGCGCCCACGCTGAATGTGGATGATCCCCGCGTGATCCGTATGCGCACCTTTTCAAAGGCTTACGGCATGGCGGGCGCGCGCGTTGGCTATGCGATTGGCACGTCCGACTTGATTACCGCCCACCATAAAATCCGCAACCATTTCGGCATGTGCCGCATTAGCCAAGCTGGCGCTTTGGCGGCATTGGAAGACCAGACCTATCTACGCGAAACCGTCCAGAACGTATCCGATGCCCGTGCGCGGATTGATGAAATCGCGCGTGAGAACGGCCTGAGCACCCTGCCCTCGGCCACGAACTTTGTTGCGGTGGATTGTGGAGAAGATGCTGTGTTTGCCAAGGCTGTTCTGGATGCGCTCATCGCGCAGGATGTGTTTGTCAGAATGCCTTTTGCCGCCCCGCAAAACCGCTGCATCCGAATTTCTGCAGGGACAGCTGAAGAACTGGGCGTCTTTGCAAAAGCCCTTCCATTGGCATTGAAAGCAGCCCGCGCTTAGGCCTGCGCTATGACTTCGGCAGCGGCTGGAAGCGCACCAGCGCCATGGGGAATATTCAGCGCCGTCAGTCCGGATTGAATGGCCGACAATGCGCCCATCACCATTGGCGCATTCACATGCCCCATATGGCCCAGCCGGAAGAACCCATCGCCTTTTGGGTCGTCTGGGGTCGACATGCCTAAGCCAATCCCTAACGTCACCCCGGTGTTCTGCTCGGTCCAGTTTCGAAGAGCCGTTCCGTAAGGTGCTCCGATCTGAAGTGAGGTCACGGCATTGGAGCGATGCGTTGGCTCTGCAACATTCATCTGAAGCGGACCACCAGCACCCCACGCATCAAATGCAGCCCAAATGGCGCGGGCCAGATGGGCGTGACGGGACCAGAGTTTTTCAGCGCCACCCTCTTCCTCAATCATCCTCAAAGCCTCGCGCAACCCAAACAAATGGTGGGTGGGCGCGGTGCCTCCGAAATACTGATAGAAGATCTCGGGATTGGCACGCGGCGCCCAATCCCAGTACCGCGACACGCGTGAAAGGGTGTCGCGAACGGCGGCGGCTTTGTCACTAAAGAGCACAAACCCCATGCCGGGCGGGACCATCAGGCCCTTTTGCGAGGCCGCGACGGCGACATCCACGCCCCAAGCGTCCATTTCAAAGCGGTCACATCCCATCGAGGCGATACAATCGACCATCAACAGCGCCGGGTGCCCGGCCGCATCCATTGCTGCGCGAACAGCCTCAACATCATTCCGGACAGAGGTCGACGTATCCACATGCGTCAGTAAAACGGCCTTCAATTCGTGCGCAACATCGGCGCGCAAAAGCTCTTCGACCCGGTTGGGTTCAACGGGTGCTTTCAAACCAAACTCTTCGATCACGGGCTCAACACCCAGCGCCGATGCCATCTCGTGCCAGCCATGGCCAAATCGCCCGGTACAAAGCGACAACGCCTTATCGCCAGCGGCCAATGTGTTCGACAAAGCCGCTTCCCACGCGCCATGGCCATTGGCGATATAGATCACCGCATGGTGCCGCGTTCTGGCAACTGATTTCAGCCCGTCAATCAAGCCGGGCATCATGTCCACAACCTCGCCCGCATAGATATTGGGCGCGGCGCGATGCATCGCTTGTAACACCCGGTCAGGCATTACGGATGGGCCGGGAATGGCAAGATGGGTGCGGCCATGTGATAGCGTCATGGGAAGCCTTTTTTGTTCTCAGGCCATAAGCGGTAAAGCGACATATGGATCGCGTCAACGGGGTCAGGAAGCCCCCTTCTTGTTTGTAGCGCCCTGACAAGTTACATCCCGGTAAGAGCCTTTCACTGGGTTTGGGTCAGCACCGGACAGGAACCGAATGTTCAAATCACTGTTTGCCGAGATCAAAAAACGCGAGCGTGCGTGGAAACACGGGTTCGGAATGGACATCTCGACCCCTGAGGGGCGTCGTGCAGCACGTCGCCATAACAACCTTGTGGATCATGCTTTCCTTCGTCGCGTGTTACCAAACCGCTATCAGCTTTCCAAAGACGCTTGGCGTTCAAATCAACCTGATCCGGTTCATTTCCCAGCGCTGCAAAAGGCCGATATCAAGACCGTGATCAACCTGCGTGGGGCTGACAAGTATTCGTATTATCTGTTCGAGGTTGAGGCCTGTCAGGACTACGGCATGAAGCTGATCGACCATCCTTTACTGGCTCGCGTACTGGGCACCGCGGAAGAGTATCTTGAGCTTCTCGACATCATGGAAACGGTGGAAAAACCATTTCTGATCCACTGCAAATCCGGCGCGGATCGGACAGGTATTGCATCCGCACTATATCTTTTGGATCAATGCGGTGGGACCTTGGACGAGGCCCGCGCACAACTGTCTTTGAAATACGCACATCAACGGTGGTCCAAAGCTGGTATTTTGGATGCGCTGATTGAAGCGTACGCTACACATTACGAAAGCGACCCAATTTCCATCAGGGACTGGTTCGCGCACCACTATGACCCAGACGCCATCACACAGGCATTTCAAGCCGAACGGAATAAGCGATGACCTCAGACACGGCGAAAACCGACCAGAAGCAGATGATCCGCTGGCTTTGGAAGGGTTACATGCGCGCCTATCGGCTGCCGCTGATGCTGGCGATGCTTCTGATGCTTGCGGAAGGCTTGGCCTTGGGCGGCCTGAGCTACATGATCAGACCCATGTTCGACGTGGCGTTTTCTTCGGGCAATACGACATCGATCATTTGGGTGGCCGTGATTGTAGCGGGAATTTTCATCGTCCGCGCGTTCGCCGCCTTTGGCCATCGTGTGCTGATGATCCATGTCGGCCAACGTGTTGGGGCCAATCTGCAGTCGGATATGGTGGCCCATATGCTGACCTTGGACAGCAACTATTTCCGCGACAATTCCCCAGGCACATTGATGGAACGGGTGCGCGGAGATGCGCAAGCCATCGCCACGATATGGGAGGTCGTCTTGGCCGCCGTCGCCCGCGATGTTGTATCATTGCTTGCACTTTTAGGTGTGGCCCTTTCGATCGACTGGCTATGGGTTGTGGTCGCGGTGGCAGCGGCCCCCGTTTTGACCTACCCGATGGGCATTCTGCAAAAGCGTGTGCGCAGGACCACCACAGACAGCCGCGCCGCAGCGGCGCAGATCTCGACCCGGTTGGACGAGATCTTTCACGGCATTAACTCGATCAAGCTTTCGGGTACTGAACGCCACGAACAATCCCGTGTTGATCGCGAGATCAGCGCCTTTGCGAAAACTCACCTGCAAAGCCAAGCCAACCAAGGGGCAATCGTCGCCATGGTCGACATCATCGCTGCAGTCGGCTTTTTCGGCGTGCTGGTTTATGGCGGGCTTCAGATCAATTCCGGCGTGAAAACCGTGGGCGAGTTCATGAGCTTTTTCACCGCAATGGCGCTGGTCTTTGATCCCTTGCGCAACCTGGGCAAGGTCTCGGGCGGGTGGCAAGCGGCGATTGCCAGCCTTACGCGTATTCGCGACGTGTTTGCCCAGCGCCCAACGATCTTGTCCCCTGCCAAACCGGCAGCCCTGCCCGCCAAGGCAAGTACCGCCGACATCGTTCTTAATGACGTGAACTTTGCTTATGGCGACACGCCAATCCTGCGTGGAACGACGCTGATCGCTGAGGCTGGAAAAACCACCGCGCTTGTTGGGGCATCTGGTGCTGGCAAAAGCACGATCTTCAATCTGTTGACCCGGTTGGCGGATGCAAAGTCAGGTGAAGTCTCGGTCGGTGGGGCAGATGTCACAAGTCTTCCATTGGATCAGTTGCGCGGTCTGTTTTCGGTGGTCAGTCAGGAGGCCCTTCTGTTTGACGAAACCCTACGCGACAACATCTTGATGGGGCGCGAGGGCGTGGACGAGAAAGCCATGAAACATGCGCTGGACACGGCCCACGTTTCCGACTTCCTACCGCGCATGCCAGACGGGTTAGACAGCCCGGCCGGCCCGCGTGGATCAAATCTGTCAGGCGGACAACGGCAACGGATTGCAATTGCCCGCGCAGTTCTGCGCGACGCGCCTGTTTTGTTGCTGGACGAAGCGACATCAGCACTGGACGCAAAATCAGAAAAGCTGGTGCAACAAGCGTTGGATACGCTGTCGAAGGGTCGCACGACCTTGGTGATCGCGCACCGCCTGTCCACCGTCCGCGATGCCGACAAGATCGTCGTGATGGATCAGGGGCGTGTGGTTGATCAAGGAACCCATGACGAATTGCTGGCCCGTGGCGGGCTTTATGCGCAACTCTACAACCTTCAATTTCAAGACGGCTCAGGCGGCGCGCAACACAGCATTGGGCGGGAAGAACGCACACCTGCCCTGCCTGCCGAACGCCAAAACCCTGACCGCTGGTCCTTCCGTCGGCTGTTCACCGGTGGGTTTTGGGGCCGCAAACGCGACTGATCCTTTTTACCGCCGCACCACGCGCCTATATTGGTTTGGCGACAGGAGACCACAATGACCAATCGAACCGTCCTAAAGATCAGCGGCGTTGACCGCGAAAGCTTCCTGCAAGGGCTGGTCACCAATGATGTTGCACGGCTGAAAGATGGGCTGGTATATGCGGCGATTTTGACGCCTCAGGGCAAGTATCTGGCTGACTTTTTCATGGTTCCTGCAGATGAGGCCATCTTGATCGACGTGGCGACGGTACTGGCAAAACCGCTGGCCCAGCGGCTGTCCATGTACAAGTTGCGCGCGGATGTGGTGATCGAAGCCACTGAAACCCAACCCGCATTGGGACTTGGGGACACGCCCGATGGGGCCTTTGCCGACCCCCGCCACCCTGACCTTGGCTGGCGCGCCTATGATGGGCGCGACGGAGACACAGGCGTGGATTGGGAGGCCGTCTACGTCGCGCATCTAATTCCCCAGACCGGAATCGAGTTAACGCCTGACAGCTACATTCTCGAGGCAGGATTTGAGCGTCTTAACGGCGTCGATTTCAAAAAGGGATGCTATGTCGGGCAAGAGGTCACCGCCAGAATGAAGCATAAAACCGAGCTGAAGAAGGGGCTGGCTTTGGTGTCCATCGACGGTTCCGTGCCCGCTGGTACGCCCATCACGCGCGACGGTAAGCCGGTCGGCACGCTCTTCACGCAATCAGGGGATCAGGCCATTGCCTATCTTCGGTTTGATCGCGCGGGCACTGACATGAAGGCCGACGACGCAGACGTGTCGTGGTCAAGTCAGGCGTAACGCCACTTTCCCTGTCCAATCCCATCCAGAGTATAAGCGTCGACCCCATAGCGTATTAGCCGAAGGGTTGGATGGCCAACCGCAGCAGTCATCCGGCGCACTTGACGGTTTTTGCCTTCGGTGATCTTCAACTCAATCCAGCTATCTGGCACGGATTTTCGCACGCGGATGGGGGGATCACGCATCCACAAATCCGCCGGCTCGTCCATCTGTCGAACCTTCGCGGGCCGCGTGCGACCGTCTTTCAGATCAACACCATCGCGTAAAGCTTGCAGGGCGGCAGCGTCCGGAATGCCTTCAACCTGAACCCAGTACGTTTTTGCAATCTTATGCTTCGGATTTGCAAGTTTCGCCTGCAACTTGCCATCATCCGTCAGCACCAAAAGCCCCTCGCTATCACGATCAAGACGCCCAGCCGCATAGACACCCGGCAGATCAATGAACTCTGACAAGGTTTGCCGGTCGCTGCCTTCGGTCCCTTTGTCCGTGAACTGGGACAGCACGTTGAATGGCTTGTTGAACAGGATCGTGGTCATTGCGATCGCCTTTGAGTTTGAGCTGCCGGCGCGCGGCATAAACCGAGCCGATTACTTTGGCAGGACCTCAATAATCCGGGGGAGTTGTTTTTCCAACCACCCTATTCGCCCATCATTCATGGCAATGGCCAGAATCGATTGGCGTGTCTGTGATACAAAAAGCATCGCGCTCCACATCGTGTTGGAGCCGTTGTGAAACAGTACGTCCCCATCGTCACGCGGCAAGATCACCCAGCCCAGCGCATACTGTTGTTTCACCGGCGTCACAAAGCGCGCGCAGCTTTCTTTCGACAAGAAATCTGAACGCACACCTGTGCACTGGTTTAACTGCGCAGCGCCCCATCGCATCAGATCACCCATCGTAAGGTGAACAGTCCCTGCAGGCCCCATCCACGCGGGGTTGTCAGCATTTCCCGTTGGGTCCACAGGCCACGAGAACCCAAGTAAACGGTGGTGACCCCAAGCGTCCTCGGACCCATCTGGTGCACCGAACCCAAGGCTTGTTAACCCAAGAGGTGTGGCGATTTCAGCGCGGATCAAATCCTCCCAGCTTTTTCCTGTCACGTGTTCGACGACTACCCCGGCCAGAACATAGCCCGTGTTGGAGTATTCAAAGGATGGCTCTGAATTCTCAAGTGACTCCCCCCAAAGCTGACGCATCAATGCCAACCGCGCTTTAGTGACATCGTCCGGCAGCCCATCCCGACGCGCATTCGCGGGCAATCCAGCAGTGTGGCTTAGCAGGTCAGATAGGCGAATTTTTTGCCAGTCCGTGTGCATCTCTGAACGGAACGCAGGCAGAAGCTCTCCAATTGGCGTGTCAATATCGAGCACGCCCTGATCATGCAGCCGCAATATCATCGCAGATGTCATCGACTTGGTCAGAGAGCCGATATGCCAGCGCGACTTTTCTGACACTTGACCTTTCCGTTTGTAACGAGGCCCAGCGGTCGCAATCTGTGGTGCCTCACCAAGTCTTTGAAACCCAATGCCGATGGCGCGGCCGCGTTCTTGCTGAAGTGTTGTGACTAGGGTTTCTAGCTCTGACTGGTCGCTTACCATGGATGCCTCTTGCGCTGTCGCAGTATTTTTCAGTGTTGAAAGGCTGATCAACGTAAGAACTGACAAGAACCAAACTAATCGTTTCATCGATCAAATTCCCTGTCGCCAACACGGATGCACAAAATAAAAAACGTGCCCGGCATATCGCACAGGCACGTTTGTAAATGGTAATCGCTGAGCCGCGGATCAAGCGCGTTCTGAGTATTCCATCGTTTCGGTGTTAACGACGATCGCTTCACCTTGACCAACGAACGGGGGCACCGAAATCCGCACGCCGTTGTCCAGAAGAGCTGGTTTGAAGCTGTTGGCGGCGGTTTGGCCCTTCACGACCGGCTCGGTCTCTTCGATGGTGCAGGTCACTTTCTGTGGCAAAGAGGCATTCAATGCCTCGTCGTCATAAAACTCGACCACGATGGTCATACCATCTTGCAAGAACGGGCGACGTTCCCCAAGTAGGTCTGCCGGAATTTGGTTCTGTTCATAGGTCTCTGTGTCCATGAAGATCAGCATACCGTCATCTTCATACAAGAACTGCTGGTCTTTCTGCTCCAAACGCACGCGCTCAACTTTGTCGGCTGACCGGAAACGTTCGTTCAGTTTGGAACCATTTCGCAGGTTCTTCATTTCGACCTGTGCAAATGCACCGCCTTTACCCGGCTTGACGTGGTCGACTTTGACCGCAGCCCAAAGGCCACCGTTATGTTCCAGCACGTTGCCGGGACGAATTTCATTACCGTTAATCTTGGGCATATCCTGAAACCTTCGCAAAAGGTTGAAATTTGTTGGTCTGACCCTATATCTTGGCGGTCTCTATCTGACAAGCCGAGCGTTAATCGACCTAGTTACGTAACAGCCATGCAACAAGCGCATGGCAGCCATGTGATTAGGGGGATACCGAATCGCTCGGAACATGCCATATTGGCCGCTACGCCAAAAACCGCAAGAGCAAGAATAATAAAGGACGACCATGCTGGACTCCGTAGACGGTACTGCTTTCAATAACGAACAAGGCAATCGCGCACGCAAACTTTTTGCCGCTGTCGTGTTGGCTGCCTTGGATGATGCTATTGCTGACGACAAAAAGTACGGCAATGGCCCGGATCAGATTGCCCGCTGGGCGCGTTCGCGCGACGGCCGTGAAGTTCTGAGCTGTGCAGGCATCGACCCCAACGAACGCGTTGTAGGCGGATTGATGGACTTCGTGTCCAAAGGTATCCGGACGTCCGTTGCATTGAGCCGCGAAGAAAGCGAGCGTCGCAACGCCGCCACTGCAGAAGCTGCATAAGCTTTAACAGATTATACTCCTTGGAATGCGCGTCCCTTGAGGGCGCGTTTTTCGTTAGGGAACATGCGATGGTCGGTTCGGGGCTGGAGCCAGCCCCTAAAACCCCCTAATGATTTGGCCATGACCAAGTCGATCATGATTCAGGGCGCGGGCTCGAACGTTGGGAAATCTCTGCTGGTGGCGGGTATCGCCCGTGCGGCGGTAAATCGTGGGCTAAGCGTGGCCCCGTTCAAACCGCAAAACATGTCCAACAATGCAGCCGTCACTGTTGATGGGGGCGAGATCGGAAGGGCCCAAGCGCTTCAGGCCAAGGCCTGTCGGTTGGATCCAGTTGTGGACATGAATCCTGTTCTTCTCAAGCCAGAGACTGATACGGGCGCTCAGGTCATCGTGCAGGGTAAACGCTTCGCCACCATGAAGGCGCGCGACTATGGAAAGGCGAAAGCCGAATTGATGCCGCGCGTACTGGAAAGCTTCCACAGGCTTGGTGCGCAATATGATCTTGTGTTGGTCGAAGGCGCGGGCAGCCCTGCCGAGATCAACCTGCGCGCAGGAGACATCGCCAATATGGGTTTTGCCGAAGCAGCAGATATACCAGTTGTCCTCGCCGGTGATATCGACCGCGGTGGAGTGATTGCGCAGTTGGTTGGCACGCACGCAGTCCTTCCCCAATCCGACCGCACCCGGATCAAGGCTTTCTTGGTCAACAAGTTCCGGGGTGACCCCACTCTGTTTGCGGATGGGGCTGCCGAGATTGCCCGGCTGACCGGCTGGGCTGATTTGGGCACCTTGCCCTGGTTTGCCGATGCTTGGCGCTTGCCTGCCGAAGATGTGATGGACATTGCCACCCGCCAAGGTGGTCAGTTTAAGGTGGCCGTTCCGCGACTGAACCGCATTGCGAATTTCGACGACCTTGATCCGTTGGTGAATGAGCCAGACGTCACAGTCGAGATCATCGAGCCCGGTCGCCCCCTGCCCGGAGATGCAGATTTGGTCCTGATCCCCGGATCAAAATCCACCATCGCAGATCTGGCGGATTTCCGGGCCCAAGGTTGGGACATTGATCTAAGCGCTCATATCCGGCGCGGCGGCCATGTCATGGGCATCTGCGGCGGGTATCAGATGCTCGGGAACGAGATCATCGACGCAGATGGGATTGAAGGCCCCGTGGCACAGGTGCCGGGATTGGGTCACCTTGATGTTGTGACCCACCTGGAGCCGCGCAAGACCCTGGCCCTGACACAAGCCAAACACCTGCCTTCTAACGAGGCCGTGGAGGGCTACGAAATCCATCTTGGTCGCACGGAAGGGCCAGACACCGACCGCGCTTGGCTATCCGTTGATGGCCGTCCAGAAGGTGCAGGCAACAAGGATGGACGTGTTCTGGGCTGTTATCTGCACGGGCTGTTCGCGGCAGATGGCTTCCGCCGGAATTTCCTAAAGAGATTAGGTGCGAAGGTTTCAGACACAAGCTTCGACGCGCAGATCGAAACCAGCCTAGACGCGCTGGCTGATCATCTGGAAGAGCATTTGGATTTAGACGCGCTGTTGGCTTTGGCCCGCTGATCGCAAGCCGAAGTGGGCTTAGTCAAACTTCTCAATTGTGAGAGCACGTGTCACTTCGCGGCGCACCATGCGGCGCACAGCCTGAGTGATCTTAACGCCCATTTGGCCCTGCAGTTCATCGCGCACAATGCGCGACACGATTTCTTGCAAGTGGTCTTCGTCAATGAATTCACTGTCATCTTCAACGATTTCAGCCTGCGGAGTGACTTCAGGAACCAGAATCGAAACGGTATCTTCGACGATTGTTTCAGTGTCCGAGAGTTCCTCTACATTCAGCGCTTTGGTGCCTTCGTCGACCTCGGCTTCGTCGAAAGCATTATCGGTGGCTGAAACAACCGCTTCGACTGCAGCATCAAGATCACCACTCTGACCAGCGTCTTCTAGATCAGCCACCTCTGCAATGTCATCAGAACTGCTGTGATCCGTTACCAACTCAGCTTCCACAACTTCGATCTGTTCAGCATCTGAGGCATCAACGTCTTCGACATCAACTTCGACCAAATCTTCAGAAGCAGCCAGTTCCTGTTCTTCTTGCATTTCTGGTGCGTCAGCCTCGGACAGGTCTTCAGCTTCTGTGCGGGTCAACCGCTGGTGTAGGAATGCGACCTGCGCGGTTTCACCGACACTTTCGTCGTCCCAATTATCTTCATAATCTACAGGAGGGTCGTTCGAGACTACGGAGGTATCATCCAGTTCCGGAACATCATCGCCACTCTTGCAGGTTTCGACCAGATTCCCAAGAAGCTTGTCCTGTTCATCTTCTGGAAGATCTGCATCCAGATCTTCTTGCTCAAGCTTTTCGACCGGAATGTCCCGACCATCGCGTGTGCGTTTATTTTGGGCTTCCGCCATGTCCCCATCAAACACTCGGAAAGCCGGGGTAAGGATCAACTTATTGTCCGCTGAGCCTTGCGAGTCAGCGCCGTCGCCTTTGTCCGACTGGCCCGCAGATATAAGTTGACGGATCGAGGACAGAACATCTTCGATTTCTGCGTTCGAGACCGGTTCCGACATGGGGTACTTCCTGTTTAACTGCACACATTCGCCGGTTACCCGGCTTTTCTGCCTGCCAGACTAGCCAGTTCAGGCAGTCCAGACAACAGCCAGAAGCGGAAACAGCTTGTGGACATTAGGGCAAAACCCGCGTCTCACCACTGATAGTTCGGTGATTTACTTCTTGCCCAAAGCTTCAAGCACAAGGTCCAAGCGTTTGCCTTGTGGGCTGACACGATGGATCGGCGCCGATTTCACAGTGTTATAGTACGCTTCCGGATCATAAGTGACGACGCCGAGGTTCAGATGCTCAGCCGTCAACAAACCCATCGTGGATAGCAGCGAATAAACCGCAAGGTATTGATTCGACTGCGCCGTGATACGCGAGGCCTCTGCATTAAGAAGCTCTTGTTCAGCATTCAGCACATCCAATGTCGTACGCGACCCAAGAGATGCCTCCTCACGTGCGCCACGCAAGGCAACGCGACTTGCGCGAATTTGACGATCAGTCGCCTGAAGCGAAGCAGATGCAATCGCCAACTGCGCCCACGCATTTGCCACGCCTTGATCAACCGCGATACGTGTCTGATGCAATCCCGCCCGCGCTGCTTCGGATTGAGCAATGGCCTTGCGATATTCAGCAGACATGCGACCACCAGCATAGATCGTACCCTGAAGGACGACCCCGACCGAGTGGGAATACAGATCTTCAGTGTTCAGCTGTCCATTCTGAAATCGAGTTGCTCCGTCCTGTGTCCATGACGACTGAGCTTGACCGGCGATTGACGGCTTCATCGCCTTTTTCGATATCTGAATAACTAGATCTGAGGCAGCAACATTGTGTTGCGCAGCCAAAATATTCGGGTGGCGTTCGCGTGCAACCGCTTGCGCCGCTTCAACAGTTTTGGCGGTCATGGGGGGGGCGGGCGGCGCGGACAGTGTATTTGGATAGCCACCGGTCACCGCCTTATATTCCTCGCGCGAAATTTCCAGGTTTCCGCGGGCGGATGCTTCGTTCGCACGAGCAGCCGCAAGACGAGCGCGCGCCAGCGCGACATCAGTCTGGGTCACTTCTCCCACTTCGAATCGATCATTAGCAGCACGTAATTCCTGCGTTAGAACCCGGACCGAATTGCTCTGAAGTTGTGCGTTTTCGACGGCAGAACGAACATCTAGATAAGCCTTCACAGCCCGCAGAAGCACTTGCTGCTCTACGTCTGCGAGACTATCGCGCGTTGCAAGCACCAGCTGTTTCTGAAGCTCAATCGCCATCTGACTTCGGCCAAAATCGAAGATCAAAATGTTGGCCGTCAATGTGGCCGAAGTACGCCAAGCTGCATTATTCGAGATGCCTGCATCCTGATCAGAGAGGCCATAGTTTAACGCATAAGTTAACGATGGACGCAGCGCCGAACGGGCAATGGCCACATCTTCGTCTGCGGCGCGCAAAGTTGCGCGATTTTGTTCCAGAAGCCCGCTGTTCTTGTATGCCGACGCCATCGCGTCAGACAGGCTTTCTGCCATCGCTGCAGAGGACATGACAAAGGCGCAGGCCGTGGCCGCAGTCAATCTGGTCAGTTTCGCTTTTACTCCAGCACCCATGGTACTCTCCTGCTTAAAATGACTTGCCTAATGCAATGCCCCTGATCAAAGCGCGAATTCGCGAAGAGCCTCAAACCCAGTTACAACAGGAGCGCCGGCGCTAAATCCATGCCGCCACACCATTTCTCCGTCAATCTTATACCCGATTTTTGCAGTTCCCAACATACCCTCTGCAAAGATACAGGCCATACGACCGCCGTCTTTAAGCTGATCAAGTATCTTGGATGGCACAGTTTCAACCGCACCCTGCACCATAATCACGTCATACGGGCCGTTCTTTTCATTCCCATCAGCCAGCGGACCAGCGACAACTGCAACATTGTCGACACCCTGAGCAGACAGAATTTCTTGTGCTTCGTTGGCGCGGCTTTCATCTTCTTCCACCGCGATAACGAAATCTGACAAACGGGCTAAAACCGCAGCGCTGTACCCAAGCCCGCACCCTAGAATTCAGCACCAGCTCATCTGGTTGAATACTTAGCGCATCCAACATCTTAGCAAGCGTTCGCGGCTCTAGGATCACGCGATTTTCGTCCAGCGCGATGTTTTCACCCACATAGGCCGCCTCGCGTTTGCCATCTGGCACGTATTCCTCGCGCGCAATGGTCAACATCGCATCGATGATCGGGAACTTTGTTACATCCGATGGACGAACCTGCGTGTCCACCATAATGGTACGGCGTGCGGCGAAATCTGTCATGGCTGACCTATGTTTCTGATGTCTTTGGTTTCTCTTGCCACAGTTATCAATTGTCGGCAATCCCGCAAGGCCGAGGAGTATGATTGGTCGCACCCAAAATCGGTTTTGAAAAGACCGTGCCGGAAAATCACACATCTGACCGTGAAACCGGGCTGGACATCCCCCCAGAGAAGGCGCTAGAGAAGCTCGACACCACGGACGGCGAGTTGGCGGAGTGGTTACGCAGCGGATTGCAAATCCGTGTACACCGGTTCGATTCCGGTACTCGCCTCCAATCTTTTCAATGACTTAGGCCATAACCCCCATCCAAAAGGTGGTTTCAGTCTCAGTTTTGTCTCACTGAAAATCGTGTTCGGATAGGCTCAAGTTTGATCGCCCTTGCCCGACCGGAATCGCATTTTCAAACGATAACTAAGCCATCTAATCGAGACTCCTCTCATCGGGACAAGCTTCGTCAAAAAGTTTCGGGCAACGCGGACGTTTACACTGCGCGCGGACGAAGACCGGAGAGCACCCTTTGCAATAGTTGCAGCAGATTTCGAATAAAAGCAAAAACGGGCATAAGGAAATAGTTCGCTTATGATTGAAGGAAATCGGAATCTGAGCCGGGTATTCCTACCGCGTGACTGCGAAAAAGTTGTCTCCGTCACCGCCATATGCCCCGGCAAATCAACCCTAGTCATGATCTAAATCATTCTTTTTCAACCCGCTTGGGCGGATACTTGAGGGAATTGGGTGGATCTTACGCCCGTAAGAATTAGGGCGGGAAACATGGCAGACTACCACACCAGATCGCTAAAAGATGTCTTAGAAGAACTTGGCAGTACAGCTAAGGGCCTGACAGCAGAAGATGCGAAAGACCGGCTGGCGCAGTATGGAGCCAACGAGTTGAAGGTTTCGAAGGACACGCCCGAGATCTTTAAGTTTCTTCTGCAATTCAAGAATTTCTTTGCCATTTTGCTGATCGCAGGTGGCGCGCTGGCGATGACGGCCGAGAAATTAGATCCCGGAACTGGCAATCTGTATATCGCCATTGCGCTGGTCGGTGTGGTGTTCCTGAATGCGGCGTTCACGTACTTTCAAGAACACCAAAGCGAACGCATCATGGACAGCTTCAAGAATATGCTGCCATCGATGATCACAGCTCTACGCGACGGCAATCCACAAGAGGTGCCTGTCGGCGAGTTGGTGCCCGGCGACGTGATTGTGCTGAACGAAGGCGACAAAGTTCCTGCCGATGGGCGGTTAATTGAAGCCAAAGAACTGAAGGTCGACAATTCAAGCCTGACCGGTGAAAGCGAGCCGCAATTACTGGACCAAGGCAAGTCATCCAAGGCGATGTTGGAAAGCCCCAACATGATTTTCTCTGGCAGCCTTGTGCAAAACGGCGAAGGCAAGGTGTTGCTGGTCGAGACCGGCATGAACACTCAGATCGGTGGCATTGTAGCATTGACCAAGGCCACTGAAGCGACCGAGACGCCCATCCACCAGGAACTGAAGTACTTCATCAAGGTCATCAGTTTCATCGCAATCTTTCTGGGGGTCAGCTTCTTTGGCGTGTCTGTCGCAATCGGCAACAACGTGATTGGCAGCCTGATTTTTGCGATCGGCATCATTGTGGCGAACGTCCCTGAAGGTCTGCTGCCCACTGTTACGCTTAGCCTGACCATGGCCAGCCGCCGCATGGCGCAGAAGAACGCTTTAATCAAGAACCTTGAAAGCGTCGAAACCCTCGGGTCGACCACTGTCATATGCACTGACAAAACTGGGACGTTGACGCAAAACCGTCTTGGGGTGAACACGGTTGTCGTCGGGGGCGATGCTTACGCCGTCGACGACAGGAGTGTTGCGGACGCGGCTGCCTTTGATCGACTGCTTCGAGTCATGAGTGTTTGCAACAACGCCTATCTGACGGATGATGGCTATGCTGGCGACGCGACTGAAGGCGCCCTGCTTTTATTTGCAAGACACTATACTGACCCTGCCGCCCTGAGGCGTATCGAAGAGATCGCCGAACAGCCCTTTAATTCTACCAGCAAGCGGATGATCACAGTCACCGATGACGGCACCGGGCCGCAGGCCTACCTCAAGGGTGCGCCCGAGGTGGTGCTGGCCATGTGCGACAAGGTTGCACTGAATGGCGAAGAGTTGGCGCTGACCCCGGACCGGCAAAGCGACATCGTGGATGCGTATCACAGAATGGCTGGTCGCGGCGAACGCGGGCTGGCTTTTGCCGCATGCGCCTGCAATCGCGACGAAGTGCCCGAGGAAGGATACGTCTTTCTGGGTATGACAGGGATGATCGACCCTCCCCGCCCCGAAGTGCCCACCGCGTTGGAGCGATGCGTGTCAGCAGGCATCCGGGTGATCATGCTGACGGGCGATTTCGGCCTGACCGCAAAGACCATCGCCCAACAGATCGGGATGATGGGCCCGCATGGGCGCGTGGTGCAGGGCGACGAGCTATCACAGATGACCGACGCCGATCTGCAGTCAGTTTTGAAAGATGAGGCAGAGATCATCTTTGCCCGCATCGCACCTGCCCAGAAACTACAAGTCGTACAAGCGCTGCAAGCCAGCGGCGAGATCGTGACAGTCACAGGTGACGGCGTGAACGATGCGCCCGCGCTGAAGAATGCCGACATGGGTGTGGCCATGGGCGTGATGGGAACCGACGTCGCCAAGGAAGCCAGTGACATGGTGCTGATGGACGACAATTTCGCCACGATCGTCGCGGCAGTTGAAGAGGGTCGCACAATCTTCGACAACATCAAAAAGTTCATCGCCTATATTCTGACATCCAACATTCCTGAAATCTTGCCGTTCATCGCCTTTGTGCTCTTGGATATTCCCTTGCCGCTGACGGTGATCCTGATCCTCAGCATTGATCTGGGCACGGACATCCTACCCGCGCTCGGTCTGGGGGCGGAAAAGCCGGAAACCGACGTGATGAAACGCAAACCCCGGCTACGGGGCGAACGGTTGCTAAGCCGTAACCTTCTGTTGATGAGCTATGGAATTATCGGAATGCTACAAGCGGCTGCGGGGTTCTTTACCTATTTCACCATCCTCTACACCGGGGGCTGGGAATGGGGGCAAGAGCTGGCCAACTCGGACCTTTTGTATCGGACGGCAATCACCGGTTTCTTTGCCTCGATTATTATTTGCCAAGTGGCGGATGTGATCATCTGCCGGACACGGACGCAAAGTCTTCTTACTGTCGGGCTTTTGTCAAATAATTTGGTCTTGGTAGGGATTGCATTTGAACTGCTGCTGCTGGCATGCATCAGCTATATTCCAGCCTTCAATACGTTCTTTGGCACAGCACCGCTTGCGGCTTGGCACCTGCTGCTTTCAGTCCCCTTCGCCCTGCTAATACTGTTTGGAGATGAGCTGCGTCGTGTCTTTGTGCGTCGCGGAAACCCTTTCGTGTTGCGCTATCTAACGTGGTGAGAAGACTGTTACGCTTTGCACGCTCGCTCCAGTCGGCATCCCACTTAGGGCAAACTGTGGGATTTCCCTGCGTCTACTCGAAAACGCCGCCTTTCAGCGGAAGTTGACCGTCGTTCGACAGCCCCAATCGCATCCATTGGCACGCGTCATGTTGATGCAAGGCAACGCATCTTTTTTGATCTCGGTTGCAACCAAAGGGTGATCTTAGTAACTGTTCGATGGGTATTGGAGCCATGTATTTATGAACAAGATACTTTTTCTATTTTTCTTATTGATCAACGTGATTTCAACTCCAATCCTTGCCCAAGAAATCGAGCAATATGTCTCGGTCACTGCACCTTCTGATTGGGTCGAGATTCATCAGGCAGGCTATGGTCCGTTTGAATTGAGTCATGACGAGGACAGGATATATCGGCTCGTCGACATACAGCTCAAAGTCTCGGCTACGACAAGCGAGCGATACTATCGCGATGTAACTACGTTGCTCAGCAGTGAAGCTGTTGATGACTATGGAACCATTACCCTCTCTCTCAATCCTGCCTACAATACCATCAAGCTCCACCACGTTCGGATTATTCGTGCATCCGGCGAAACCGACGACGTAACTGCCAAGGGAGAGATGCAACTCTACCGATCGGAAACCGAGCGTGAAAAGCTGATCTACAATGGTCGCCTGGAGCTCGCATTTTTGGTCCCGCAGCTAAAGAAAGGCGACACACTAGATTACGCCTTTACTCTCGTTGGCCGAAATCCTGCTTTGGGGCCGCATTGGCAACACAAAATTAACCATGCGTATCAACGACCGACCCAAGAATTGCGCAGAAGGCTTTTAGTTGATGAAAGTATGCCGGTGTTTCTTAAGTCACATAACGGCGCACCGAAACCGACGATAAAGCCGCGCGAGGGCTTTACTGAATACGCTTGGGTGGCGAGCAATGTTCCCGGCCAAACCGGTGAAACAAACGTTCCAAATGGCTACAGATCTAACACTAGAACCACAGCAAGTAGCGTGGACAGTTGGAGCGAAGTCGGGGCACATTTTGCGCCGCTGTATGACCCTGTTCAATTCCAAAGCCCACAAGTTAAGAAGATAGCCGAGGATATTCGCAACGCTAGTGTTGGGGATACACGCGCACAACTGCGTGCTGCGCTCGCCTTTGTGCAAAAAGAAGTGCGTTACACTGGGGTTCAGCTTGGTACCGGCGGATTTGTTCCGCGCCCCCCACAGCGCGTGCTTGCCCGTGGATTTGGCGACTGCAAAGACATGACAGTTCTGTTGAACTCAATCCTATATGAATTGGATATTGAGGCGACTCCGTTGCTTGTCAGTATCGATATGGGACCGGGCTTCGCCGACGATCGGCCAAGAATAGCAGCGTTTGATCATGTCGTGGTGCGGGCAAGTATCGGCAAAAAAAGCTATATACTTGACCCCACGCGAGGCGAACAGCTTGGCGACTTGGCTCATGTGCAACAAGGCCTTTTTGGAAAAGGGGTGGTCATCTCCAAGGATAGCGTTGGTCTGATTGATACGCCGATTTCACAACCTAAGTTTTATCAAGATATCGTTGATACCTTTGACTTCACCAAAGACCCAAAGGCGATCATGCTTACATCCGAAGCCACCTATTCCGGCAAAGCTGCTGACGAAATCCTAGGATGGGCCAAAAGAGATGGCGAAGCCAAAATTGAAGAAACCTATTTGGACTACTTCAAAAAACTGCATCCCAGCATCGAAATTGAAAGCCCACTAACACTGGATGTGGACAGAAAGAACGCAGTCGTTTCTGTCACAACCTACTATAAGCTGACGGACCCGTGGTCACGAGATGAAGACGTTGACGGTCGTGTTTTCTGGATGAGCCCAGATGACCTGTTCTCAAAGCTCCCGCAATTAGAAGACGAACAACGCGAAACCCCATTTGCGGTGGCTCATCCGGTCAAATTTCGCCACCAAATTCGCATGATTACTGACAAATCATGGGGCTACGAGCGAAACACATTCGTGAAAAACACCCCCGCATTTAAAGTGAAATTGGTTGCGCGCGGAATTCCGGGGAAATCAACAAAGACTTACACCTACGTGACCAAGTCAGATCGCATCATGCCTGAAAATTGGCAGCAAACACGCGATGCCTTAGAGCAAATTGACGAAGTCAAATGGACCAGAATGGACGTACCTGATGAGAACCCATTTTGGATGGCTCTCGGCATCGACAAAATGTCAGACCACGACATCGAAGCCGCGATAGGTCTGTATGTCGTGGCGTTGGTATTGGTCCAACTTGTTGTGGTCAGCTATCGTCCACAACGCCCTCTTCAAATTGAAATGGTGCACCAAGTACTTTACCCGGTTTCGACCTTAAAATTCATCACTATGTCGCTGGGGACGATGGGGTTCTATACATACTACTGGTTTTGGCAAAACTGGAGATGGCTGCGTGACATTGAAGACCAAAACGTCTCGCCATTTTGGCGTGGCCTTGCGTTCTCCCCCATTTGGAACTTTAGCCTCTTTTCGCGCATCGCGTCACAAGATCCCGTTGGATCAAGGTCCATTGTGAAGTGGGCGATGCCACTCGCGGTGTTGAGCCTGCTAACTGGCGTTGTTAGCCAACTGCTTGAGAAATCGGATGAACTGCCAGTGTATTATGCGTTGCTTAGTACGGCCCTAGGAATTCTGGTCGTCGTCCCGCTTCAACGTGAGGTGTTGCGCAAAAATGCTTCAAACACAAAGTGGGTGTCGCGTAACTCAAGGTTCGGATGGCAGGCCATCGCTGCACTGATCTTTTGGTCGCCGTTTCTTGTTCTATCGCTAATTGGTGCCTTCAGCACCTAATCGGCCGCCAGTTCCAATGATCACTGGCAATCGGGCTTGGTTTCAAAACCAAAACACCACCATCCCGCTTGATCCTTGCTCAAACAGACAAATCAACCTTGATCAGCGTCAGGCACGCTGATCAAGGCTGCGTTTGTGTTCGTCGCTGCTGGGTAGCCGTTTCAGGACTTTGTACGCTTCGGGCTTTTCGGCTTATTACGCTTTGGCGCAGCTTTCCCACCCGCGGCTATTGCACGGGCTTTGTTCTTTTTGCTGTTGGATTTACCAGCAGGAGGAGGCGGGCCTTTGGGCGTACGCGGCTTGCGTGGCTTATGTGCCGGATCGGAGTCACCCTTTGCGCGCTTTGGCGGCGCATCGGCGTTTGAACCACCTGCATCTGCCTTATCAAAGCGCGGTTTAGGCTTTGCAGACTTAGGTCCAGGCCCCGCGCGTTTTTCATACGAACCGGGCTTGCCCTTCCGCTCGTACTTATCTTGACGTGGCTTGCCACCGGGCTTTCGGTGTTTGCCGGGGCCGCCGGACCCCTTGTGGCCACCACCTGACGTTTCAAACGCGGGCGGTTCGGCCAGTTGGGTGACAACTGCGCCTGCTTCCAGCGTCATATCTGAACCGATATTCTTCAAGAACTTCTTCGCGCTTGAATCAAGTATCTGCACATATGACTGGTCATTCTTAACCCGGATCGCGCCGACGTCTTCGCGGCTCAGACCTCCGGCTTTGCACAGCATCGGCAACAGTCGACGCGGTTCAGCACCTGCGTCACGCCCACCCGAGACCGAGAACCAGACAGACTTGCCAAATTCTTTCCGTTCGGGACGGGCTTCCACATCTGCAAGGTCTTCAGGGGCAGAACGTGTCATCCGATACATCCGCAAGTAAGCGGCGGCGATTTGTTCTGCCGAAAACTTCTCTTGAAGCTTTTCGATCGAGGCGCGTTCTGTTTCCTCGATTATCGCATCCCAATCAGGGTCTGCCAGCATTCGGTCTTCGTCACGGGCTTTGACGGCCTCTGATGATGGGGCATTTCCCCATTCGGCCTTCAACTTGGCCCAGCCGAGGATCCGCTCTGCTTTCTTGCGCGACCGCTTGGTCACGACCAAAGCCGAAACACCTTTACGCCCGGCGCGTCCGGTCCGTCCCGAACGGTGCAAAAGCGTCTCGTGGCTTGAGGGCAATTCGGCATGCACCACCAGATCAAGATTTGGCAGATCGATCCCGCGTGCGGCGACGTCGGTGGCCACACAGACGCGCGCGCGCCCGTCCCGCATGGCTTGCAAGGCGTGCGTACGCTCGCTTTGCGACAGCTCACCCGACAGGGCAACCACTTGGAACCCACGGTTCGACAAGCGCGTTGTCATACGATTGACCATCGCACGCGTGTTCGCAAACACGATGGCATTCGGAGCCTCGTAAAACCGCAGCGTGTTGATCACGGCGTTTTCAGTGTCATGTTCGGCCACCAACATCGCGCGATATTCGATATCTGCGTGTTGATCATTCTCGGACTTCGCAACGACGCGCACCGCGTCTTTTTGGTAGTTCGCGGCAAGAGAGTTGATTGATTTCGGAACGGTCGCCGAGAACAGGAGTGTTTGACGCTCATCAGGGGCTTCGCCCAGAATGAATTCCAGATCTTCGCGGAACCCAAGGTCCAGCATCTCATCGGCTTCATCAAGAACGACGGCGCGCAGAGCCGTCAGATCAATCGAGCCGCGCATGATGTGATCGCGCAGACGACCGGGGGTCGCCACAACGATATGCGCGCCACGTGCCAACGCGCGACGCTCGTCACGCATATCCATTCCGCCGACACAGGACGCGACCACGGCTTTTGCGTTGGCATAAAGCCAGCTCAGCTCTCGCTTCACTTGCAGCGCCAGTTCGCGGGTCGGAGCAATGACCAAGGCCAAGGGTGCCGAAGCACCATCAAATTTCTCACCATCCCCCAGAATGGTCTCTGCAATCGCAATCCCGAACCCAAGCGTCTTGCCTGATCCGGTCTGGGCAGACACCAGCAGATCGCTTCCTGCGAGTTCGGGTTTCAGAACAGCCTGCTGCACGGGCGTCAGCGTGGTGTATCCACGATCTTCAATCGCAGCTCTTAGGGCTTCTTTCACAGCATGTCTTCTTTGTATCTGGAGGGCGCATCCGATATCCCGCAAGGGCCGAACGCGTTGGATTGGCGCATTTTGGTGCCTTCTGTCAGCACAGAGGCTGCGGATATGGCATCGAAGCCCTAATGTATAGGCTTTTTTGCGATCTGGCCATGATCAAAGCCTGAAGCGCAGGCAATGTCAGTTTACAGGACCAACTGCCCTGCAAGAGAGTGCTTAAACGCTAGAAAAAGGCCTTAGTCGGAAAACAACGCCCGGCTAAGTTTCAAAGCTGCATTCTGGATCAAACCTACCTGAGAAACCAGAAGGTCTATCGACAGTCTCTGCGTTGGACCATGCATCGCGATCACCGAAACAAATCTGCCATTTGAATCCGTGATCGGAACAGCCAATGCGATCATTCCGTCAAGAAACTCTTCATGGTCCAACGAGTACTTCTGCTTCTTCACCACGGCCAATTCTTCAAGCAACGTATCTGCCGATACATGTGTCCGATCTGTCATTCGTTCAAAGTTCAAATTACGAACCAAGTTCTCACGCTGTTTAGGCGGCAAGCTCGCAAGAAAGCACTTTCCGCTGGCTGTACAGTGAAAGGGTACATTGGTCCCAATGGGCAGCTGAATGCGAAAGGCCCAATCGGTTTCAACCCGATCAAGATATCGCATACCGTCATCTTCCGGCACTACGTAGTTCACCGTCTCTCCGACACTGTTGGCGAGGTCTTTCAGAATTTGCCGTCTGGCTATGTGGTCTCTTGAATTGTGAAGAAGGCCCGATCCAAGTTCGCGCAGCCTGCGTGTTACCTGATATCGCTTCGTGCTGCCTATGCGCGCGATGAACCCTTCTTCCTCTAACGTTCCACACAAGCGATGGACTGTTTGTTTGGGCAAACCCAACACATCGTTGATGTCAGTGGCCGTCATGGGCTGATCACTTCGCCCCAACACCTCAAGAATTAACAGTGTCCTTAGGTTTGTCGGAATCCGTTCTGACGAAGCCATGGAAGTCCCCTGAGAAGTCCCCTGAAAAAATGATAGCGCAATTATCGCGAATCATCTTAGGCTCATTTTTTACCAAAAACGAGACCTAAAGTCTCAATTTTTGATAATTATGAGGTTTTGATGGAGTTTGACTTCATTGTTGTTGGGGCTGGGTCTGCAGGATGCGCACTCGCCAATCGACTTTCCGAGAACGGAAAGTACTCGGTCGCGCTGCTTGAAGCGGGGCCGAAGGACAGCAATCCGTGGATACATGTTCCTGTTGGATATTTCCGGACGATGGATAACCCACGCAGCGACTGGTGCTACAAAACCCAAACCGATCCCGGCATCGCGGGTCGTTCGATCCCTTGGCCACGTGGCCGCGTCTTGGGCGGGTCGAGTTCAATCAACGGGCTTCTTTATGTGCGTGGTCAGTCGGCTGATTACGACGGATGGGCACAAATGGGGTGCACCGGCTGGGGTTGGGATGATGTCCTGCCCTTCTTCAAGCGCTCTGAAAACTGGGAAGGTTCAGACCCAAAGGGGCTGCGCGGTAAAGATGGGCCGCTTTCGGTCCAGCATTCCCGGTTGAAGCGTGAAATCGTTGATACCTGGGTGGATGCCGCTGTTGCGGCAGGCTACAGCCGCAATCCTGATTATAATGGCGCAGACCAAGAAGGCGTTGGGCACTTTCAGCTGACCATGAAAGGTGGGCGGCGGTGTTCATCCGCCGCGGCATATCTGACACCTTATCGCGATCGAAAGAACCTGCATGTCATCACTGACATTCAAACCGAAAAGGTTCTGATCGAAGACGGACGTGCCGTCGGCGTACGCACCCGGCGCAAGGGGCAAATGCAAGAGCTAAAGGCCCGGTGCGAGGTGATCCTAAGTGCCGGAGCAATCGGATCGCCACAAATTCTGATGCTGTCAGGCATTGGTGATGCGGATGAACTGAAGGCGCACGGCATCGAGGTGAAAGTTGACCTGAAAGGTGTCGGGAAGAACCTGCAGGACCATTTGCAGGCGCGTCCTGTGTTCAAAACCGATCTCAGCACAATCAACACCGAGACCAGCAATATCTTCAAACAGGCGATGATTGGCATTCAATACCTGCTGACCCAACGCGGTCCAATGACGATGGCGGCAAGCCTTGGCACCGGGTTTTTGAAGACCGAAGATCATCTGGCGACACCTGATATCCAGTTTCACATTCAGCCGTGGAGCGCAGACAAACCCGCCGATGGGCCGCACAAGTTCTCGGCCTTTACGGCGTCGGTTTTACAGCTGCGTCCTGAAAGTACTGGCCACCTTTCACTGACCTCTGCAAACATGGATGACCATCCGGAAATTCATCCCAACTACCTGTCGACCGACACCGATTGCCGGACGCTTGTGAAGGGCATTCAAATCGCACGCAAAATCGCGCACACCGAGCCGTTGAAATCTCACATCACAGAAGAACACGCGCCGGGGCCCGGCGTCGCGTTTGATGATGAGGAAGCGACACTGGATTGGGCGCGCCGTTCGTCTGTGACGATCTATCACCCGACCGGAACCTGTAAGATGGGCGTCGACCCGATGGCGGTTCTGGATCCTGACCTTCGGGTCAAAGGGGTTCGGGGTTTGCGCGTCGCCGATGCCTCGATCATGCCGCAGATCGTAAGCGGCAACACCAACGCACCAGCCATCATGATTGGAGAGAAAGCCAGTGACCTTGTTCTGAGGGATGCGAGCTTATGAACGATCCAATCAAGGAACAAAGACCTTTTGGCATGCGGATGCACGCATCTGACTTGCCAACCGACAACTGCCAGGATCATGCCTTCGCCTTTGGCAGCAATGAAAACAAACGTGAAGGCAATACAACTAGGGAGGAACAGTAATGTTCAAACTAAAACATGTAGCCGTCAGCGCTGCAGCATTGGCACTTTCGGTGTCCGCTGCGATGGCTGAAAAAGTACTTCGTATTCAATCGGTTCTGCCAAATACCGCTGACGAAGTCTTTATGCTGAACGAATTCGGTAAGGACGTTGCCGCATTGACCAATGGCTCGCTAACCATCGAAGTGCTGCCTGCGGGCGCCGTCGTTGGACCACGCGATATCATGGACGCGGTTGATGCCGGTCTTGTTGAAGGTGGCTTCGCCTGGACACACTATTGGGGTGGCAAGCACGTTGCAGCCAACCTCTTTGGTGCACCGGTTGCCGGTGCGGGTGTTGGCCTTGACAACATCGCGTTCCTGAGTTGGTTCCAATATGGCGGCGGTCGCGAGCTTTATGACCGTCTGTGGGATGAAATGGGCGTGAACGTAAAAGCCTTCATGTTGCAGCCAGTTGGTCCCGAGGCTCTGGGTTGGTTCCCGAAGCCTATCGAGTCCATGGATGACTTCCGCCAGATGCGTTTCCGCGCGCCTCCCGGAATGGTTGGTGCAGCCTATGCTGACATCGGCGTTCCAGCCGTTGCGATGGGTGGCGGTGACATCCTGCCAGCACTGGAAAAAGGCACAATCGATGCGGCTGAATGGTGCTGCCCGAAGCCAGAACTCTGTCTTTGGCTTCCAGAAGGTTCTTAAGCACTACTACCTGCAAGGTCTGCACCAGGTTGTCGTGAACGCCGACATGTATGTGAACGGCGATTTCTACGACGGGCTGAGCGATCTTGAAAAGAAAGCTCTGGAAGTTGCGGCAAACGCGTCGCTGTCCAAATCCATGTCCTACCGTATCTATGAAAACGGTAAGGCGCTGAAGGACCTGACCGACAACCACGGTGTTATCCTTGAGGACACACCAGCCGACTACTTCACCGAGTACATGGCCGCTGCCAAGAACGCGCTGCAAGCCGCTGCGGATGAAAACGAGTTCTTCGCAGAAGTGTGGCAGTCTCAGAAGGATTTCGCGGATGTCGCGGTTCCATTCTGGGCGGGCGCACAGGCGTCAAACGCAAGCTTGGGTAAAGCTCACGCTGACACGCTGAAATGAACCAGCCTTTGTGCGGGGCCCCCATGGCCCCGCGCTTCATTTTCGATAAGGGCACCTGCCTTTTTCAAAAATGAAGACCCAAAATGGGCACTGACAACAAGGGAGAGCGGGAATGGCCGCAGATGAGGTTAACCCCGAAGAGCTCGAAATAGCTGACGAGCTGATCGCGGAACGACGTGCTGAAGCGCCGGGCGAAACGCCCGAGGACATGACGCCTTGGCAGCGCCCGATCACCGCAGCGATTGACGTGATCAACTACCGCGCAGGCCAGCTTATCGCGATCTTGATGGTACCATTGATTGCCGTGGTGGTGTTCGAGGTCTTCTCGCGCAATTCATTCGCGATCTTGCAAAACGCAGGCTTTGCGGATTTCGCACGCTCGATGGGTCTTGGCCCCACGCTTTGGGTTTATGACACCAGCCGGATGATCGCGGGTGTCCTTTTCATGGCGGGCGCGGGGTACGGCCTGATGCGCGGCGTGCACATCCGTGCAGATTTCCTTTATCGCAACTGGTCAGACAAAACGCAGGCCACCGTCGATGCGACGCTGTATATGTTCTTCTTTATGCCCTCGATGATCTTCTTCACCGTGGTCGCAAGCGAGTTCTGGTGGCTTGCGTTCTCCAGAGGCGAAACCATGCAAATCGACAGCGCTTGGGGCCCGCTATTGTGGCCTGCGCGTATCGCGATGCCGATCGGTGGTTTACTTCTGACGTTGCAAGGTATTCCAGAAATATTCCGCGCTTTTCACAAAATGGGGAAAGAGCGTGAACGTTGGTTTGTCCGTGCTCTGCCCATCTATCTGATCGCCCTGATTTGGCTTGTCTTGGCTGTGTTCCAGCCTGATCTGGTTCCGGGGGGTGAGTGGTTCTCGGACGTGATGTCAGCCCGTCCTAATCTGTCCAAACCTACTATTGGTTTGATCATGCTTGGCGCGATGCTTTTCGTGATCTTCATCGGTTTTCCGATCTCGTTCACGCTTATCTTCTTGGCATTTGTGTTCGGCATCTGGGGCGCTAATTTCAAACTGACCACTCTTCTTCTGACGCTTAACACGAACTCCACAATGCTGAACGACCAGCTGATGGCTGTTCCACTGTTCGTGTTGATGGGGATCGTCATGGAGGCCGCTGGCCTAATGGAGCGCTTGTTCGCATCCATCCAGATGATCATGGCACGCGTGCGTGGTGCGCTGTTCATCGCGGTCTTGATCGTTTCGACAATATTCGCCGCCGCAACAGGGATCGTCGGCGCGTCCGTGACGCTTCTGGGCATCATGGCTGGCGCCACAATGAGCCGCTCTGGTTATAACGTGCAACTGGCCGCAGGAACGATTACGGCCGGGGGCACATTGGGCATTCTAATCCCGCCATCTATCATGCTGATCGTGATGGGGCCCGTCTTGGAAGTGTCCACTCTTGACCTCTTCCGTGGGGCGTTCATTCCCGGCGCGCTGCTGGCGTCTCTCTATCTGCTCTACACACTTGGGCGCTGCTGGTTGAACCCAGAACTCGGCCCTATCTTGGATGAAGAAGACCAGCCCGACACGTCAAATTACTATGGAGCTGAAGTGGCTTTGATCTGCTTGGGCGTTCTGACAATTTGCCGCGTATTTGGGCTGAGCTTAGGCGGCGCTTTTGGCGGGGTCGTTCCGTTTGGCGGATTGATCATATTGGCCGCTACTCTTTACATCGCCTATCAGGCCTACCGCAAACTGAGTATCCTTCGGATTGTTCTGCCCCTTGCGGTCCTGTTCCATGTCTACATGATTTTCGCAAACATGGGTGGTGGTGGTTTGCCGATTTGGTCAACCGTACTGGCAGCCTTCATCGGCCTCCTGGCGTTCCTGGCGCGGCCGATCTACCGCACTGACGCAGAAGGTGGTTTCTATTTCGCAGACCTTTGGGACGAGTTTTTCGCCGGGCTTATGCCCCCCACCATCCTGATCTCATTCGCGCTAGGTTCGATCCTGCTTGGTCTTGCCACACCTGCAGAAGCCGCTGCGATGGGTGCCTTTGGTGCGATCTTGCTATCCATCGGATATCGCAAGTTCACGATCCCAAGCTTCTTCGACAGCCTTATCAAAGCGCTTGAGATCACGGTTCTAATCATGTTCCTCGTCGCAGCCTCCAACTTCTTTGGGGCAGAATTCAGCGCACTTGGTACGCCCAAGATGATGACCGAGCTTCTCTTGGGACTGGATATGTCTCCTTATCTGATTTTGCTTCTGGTCATGGCCTTGATCTTCCTCTTGGGCTGGCCGTTGGAGTGGGTTCCGATCGTGTTGATCGTGGTGCCGATCCTCCTGCCGACCGTGGAAGCCTTGGATGTGTATGGCTTAGAGCGTTACGACATGATGGTTTGGTTCGGCATACTGGTTGCGGTGAACTTGCAAACCGCTTGGTTGTCGCCGCCTGTCGCGCTTTCGGCATACTTCCTTAAAGGCGTCGTACCCAACTGGGATCTCAAGGATATCTACCTTGGCATGATGCAGTTCATGTTGGTCCAGCTCTTGGGCCTGATCCTTCTGTTCCTTTTCCCTCAGCTGGTACTTTGGCTGCCAGCCGTAATGTCAGGAAACTAGATCATGAGCACACAACGTAGTTCTCTTTCCTATCTAAAATGGCCATTGATCACGACCGTGATTGGCCTTGGTCTGACCGGATGGTTGGGCTGGGCGACCAAAGGCGATTGGGCCGGGGTAATGTCCTTCCTGATGGTCGGAGCCGTGTTGGCAGCACTTGAAATTGCGCTGTCATTTGACAACGCAATCGTCAATGCCAACAAGCTGGAAGAGATGACTCCGGTATGGAGACAACGCTTTTTGACGTGGGGGATCCTTATCGCGGTCTTCGGTATGCGAATTGTCTTCCCGCTTGCCATCGTGGCCATTTTCGCGTGGATCAATCCGTTTGCAGCAATGCACATGGCCCTGTCGGATCCAGACGAATACTCGCGGATTATCGGCCACGCGCATGGACCAATATCAGCCTTTGGTGGCACCTTCCTGATGATGGTGGCGCTGAAGTTCTTCATCGACGAAGACAAGTCGATAGACTGGATAACAGTGGTTGAAAAACGTCTGCGGAAATGGGGGTCCATCCGAGGGTTCGAGATCGCATTGGTTCTGGTAATCGTCATGCTGATCTCGCGGTCCTTGCCCGGACCTGAGGTTGCACCATTCCTGACCTCAGCCGTTATGGGTCTGCTGGTTTTCACAATGGTGGACGGGCTTGGGACCTATCTGGACAACATGGCAGGATCGACTGCCGCGATCGGTGCCAAGGGTGGTCTGGGGGCGTTTCTGTATCTCGAAGTGCTCGATGCCAGTTTTTCCTTTGACGGCGTGATCGGCGCGTTTGCTCTGACGACCAACATCCTTCTGATTGCGATCGGCTTGGGAATTGGCGCGATGTATGTGCGGTCGATGACCATCATGCTGGTAGAACGCGGTACGCTGGCCGAATTTCGGTATCTGGAACACGGTGCGTTCTATTCCATCTTCGCGCTTTCGATTGTGATGTTCCTGCAATCCCTTGTGCACGTTCACGAACTCATCACCGGCGGTATCGGCATGGCGCTGATCGCCTTGGCTTTCTACGCCTCGATTATTCACAACAAGCGTGAAGCATAGTCTTTCGCAGCTTACAGGATCTATAGATATGACACGCGAATACCTGAAAAAGGCGACGCTCACGTCCCGCTCGGACGAAGGTGAAACCGCAAAAATTGTAGCGAAAATTCTTTCGGATATCGAAACCGAAGGCGAAGACGCTGCGCTGAGATATGCCGCGCAATTCGATAAATACGATGGGAGTGTTCAGCTTACCCAAGACGAGATTGACGCGGCTTGCGCCTTGGTTCCTCAGAAGCTGAAAGACGATATCCTGTTCGCACATGACAATGTTCGCAGGTTCGCTGAAGTGCAAAAGGGAACCGTCGCAGATGTTGAATACGAGATTAATCCGGGTCTGATCGCGGGCCAAAAGGCAATCCCCGTCACAGCCGCCGGGTGCTACGTCCCTGCGGGGCGATACCGCCACATTGCCAGCGCTGTAATGACCGTGACGACAGCAAAAGTCGCAGGCTGTGAGCACATCACCGTGTGTTCAGCGCCCCAACCCGGAGTTGGAATATATCCGGCGATTGTTTATGCCGCCCACGCGAGCGGGGCTGACAAGATCATGGCGATCGGTGGCGTTCAGGGCATTGCCTCGATGGCGTTTGGTCTGTTCGGTCAACCCAAAGCGAACATCATTGTCGGACCCGGCAACCAGTTCGTGGCAGAAGCCAAGCGCACCCTCTATGGACGTGTCGGCATCGACATGATCGCTGGTCCAACCGACAGCCTGATCCTTGCTGACAAGGATGCCGATCCACATATCGTTGCCACCGACTTGGTAAGCCAAGCAGAGCACGGATATAACTCGCCCGTTTGGCTGGTGACGGATCACCGCCCCTTGGCCGAGGATGTATTGGCGCGCGTACCGGGGTTGATCGCGGACTTGCCCGAACTGAACCGGGAAAATGCGGAAGCAGCCTGGCGTGACTATGCCGAAGTCATGGTGTGCGCGGACCGAGAAGAAATGGCGGCGACGTCGGACGAATATGCGCCTGAGCATCTGACCGTTCAGGCTGACGATCTGGATTGGTGGCTGGAACGCCTCCGGTGCTATGGATCGCTGTTCTTGGGTGAAGAGACGACCGTTTCCTACGGTGACAAAGCGGCTGGAACCAACCACGTTCTGCCAACATCGGGTGCAGCAAGCTATACCGGTGGCCTGAGCGTGCACAAATACATGAAGATCGTCACATGGCAGCGTTCAACACGCGAAGGATCAAAAGCGGTGGCCGAGGCAACAGCCCGCATTTCACGCCTTGAAGGCATGGAAGGACACGCACGCGCGGCAGATGTCCGTTTGGAAAAATACTTCCCGAACGAAACCTTCGATCTGACCGCAAATGGCTGATCCGCGATCTCTTTTTGATTTAACAGGCAAAGTTGCCTGCATCACCGGGGCCAGTTCTGGCCTTGGCAGGCAGGCAGCGATTGCGTTGTCTGCGGCGGGTGCGCGTGTCGTGTCCGTTGCGCGACGCGAGGACGCGCTGCGCAGCCTGACCGCTGAGATTGGTGAAAACGCTGCCCATGTTGTGGCGGACGTGGCCGACCGGGACAAGCTTGGTGCGCTATGTGACGCGATCTCGGCCCCATTTGGATCGCCGGATATCTTGATCCATGCGGCGGGCGTGAACACGCGCCAGCCCGCAGATGAGGTCACACCAGAAGGGTGGGATCAAACGCTGGCGCTAAACCTTTCGGCCCCCTTTTCCTCAGCCAAGCCTTCGTGCCGGCCATGAAGAAAAAGGGCTGGGGGCGGATCGTGAACTATGCATCCCTACAAACCACACGCGCGTTTCCGGGCGGCATCGCCTACGGCGCCAGCAAGGCAGGCATCGGTCAGCTGACCCGCGCGATGGCGGAAGCCTGGTCGCCCTTTGGCATCACTGCAAACGCCATCGGGCCGGGCTTTTTCCCGACCGAACTGACGCAAGCCGTATTCAAAGACGATGCGCGCGCACAACGGAATGCCGCACAAACATGTATCGGTCGCAATGGACGACTTGAGGATATGGACGGGCCGATCCTCTTCTTGTGTTCGGACGCATCTTCGTACGTTACTGGCCAAGTCCTAATGGTTGATGGAGGGTTCACCGCGAAATGAAAGCTCTGGTTTACGATGGCATCGAAACGCTTGGGTATCGCGACGTCCCAAAGGCGGAAGCGAAAAAAGGCGAACACCTGATCCGCGTTATGGCGTCGGGGATTTGCGGGTCTGACATGCATGCCTATCTGGGACATGACAGCAGGCGCCCTGCCCCCTTGATCCTTGGCCACGAGGCCGCTGGGATCATCGAGGGTGGACCCGATGACGGTCGCCGCGTCACAATCAACCCTCTGGTAAATTGCGGAACTTGCGCGGCCTGTGTTGCCGGGCGTGAAAACTTATGCCCCGAACGCCAGATCATCTCGATGCCGCCGTGCGAGGGTGCGTTTGCGCAATATGTTTCAATGCGCGCCAGCAACCTTGTGACTGTCCCGGGTGACATTTCCTTGGCCAAAGCAGCCCTTGCCGAACCGCTGGCGGTAAGCTGGCACGCAGCGCGGCTGGCGCTGGAAGCGATACATCCAAAGATGGAGCATTCAGCGCTTGTCATTGGCGGTGGGGCGATTGGTCTGGCTGCAGCGCTTGCGCTGCGTGCTATGGGGGTGGAAGACGTCACCATTGCCGAGCCGAATGCCAAACGCCGCGCATTCCTTTCCGAACGGTGCAATCAGACTGTGACCGACAAAGCCACCAAACCTGCCACCATCGTAATCGACGCGGTCGGATATGCTGCCACGCGCGCCCTTGCGTCTGAAATTGCTGTCCCCGGAGGGGTGATTGCGCATGTGGGATTGGGGGAAGACACTGGTGGTCTCGATATCCGCCGCATGACGCTGCAAGAGATTACGTTTATCGGAACCTACACCTACACGTCACAAGATTTTCGAAACACCGCGCAAGCGATCTTCGAAAACCGCCTTGGACCACTTGACTGGATCGAAGAACGCGCGCTGTCTGACGGGGCGCAGGCCTTCCGTGAACTGCGCAAAGGCGCGGTTGCAGCACCGAAGATCATCCTCGACCCGTGGTCCTAATTGAACGAGCCAAAAAGGAATTTAGCTATGTATAACAAAATACTCGTTCCCATGGCCCTTGATCATGGGATTTCCCAGCACACGCTGGAAATCGCCCGTGCCCTGTGCGCATCTGGCGGCCAGATCACCGCCTTGCATGTCTATGAAGTGCCCAAGGGATCGGTCAGCACGTACATCGGCGAAGACACCGTGCGCCGCGGATTTGAGCGTGCAAACGAGATCACTTCAGGAAAAGGTCTCCGGGCTTGACGATGTGGATGCCCAAATCACGCGCGGTCAAGCGCACCGGGCCATCATCGAATATGCCGTGTCCCACGATTTCGACTGCATTGTGATCGGATCACACAAACCCGGCCTTACGGATTACCTAATCGGGTCCACAGCCGCGCGGGTGGTGCGTCACGCCCCTTGTGCGGTGCACGTGCACCGAGACAGCTAGATTTTACTCAAACAGGACGCCTACTTATGAACATCGACAAAAAGATCGCGGATGATCTCGTTGCCAATGACGTCTCTTTCATCACCACCGTGCCCTGCAAGCAGCTGGCCGGTGTGATTGAAGAAGTTGATCAGCGCGACGACATTTTCCATATTCCATCAAACAAAGAAGACGAAGGCATGGGCCTGTGCGCTGGTGCTTGGATGGGCGGAAAACGTCCGGCCATCATCATGCAAAACACAGCCATCGGCGTGACCATCAATACTCTGGCCACTCTGACCCAGTTTTACCGGATGCCCCTGCCCATGCTGATCTCGTATCGCGGAGAGCTGCGTGAACCCGTGGCCTGTCAGGTTGAAATGGCGGTGCACACAAAGGCTTTGTTGGCGCAGCTCAATATCCCAACCTATCACTTCCACAAGCAAAGCGATGTCGAGGAATTTGACAACATCCTGAAATACACCTTCATGTGCAACAAACCCGTGGCGATCCTGACCGACGCCAACTTTTGGGGAGGCTACGGCGACCAATGATCCGTTCTGAAATCCTGCGCGAGATCGCGCCAATTCTTCGTGACCAACTGGTTGTCTGCAACATCGGTATTCCCAGCCAAGAACTGCATGCCATCGACGATCAGCCGTCAAACTTTTACATGCTGGGCACCATGGGGCTTGCGTCATCAATCGGTCTTGGCCTTGCATTGGCACAGCCAAAAACGGTGATCGTGATTGATGGCGACGGGTCGGTTCTGACCAACCTTGGCACGTTGCCGACCATCGGCAACAACGCCCCCAACAACTACATCCTGATGATCATCGACAACGGGTCCTATGGCTCGACCGGTGATCAGCCGACTTATACCGGCATGAAAACCGATCTTGCTGGCATGGCGCGCGCGGCAGGCAGCGACAATGTTGTCGAAGTGCAGGACGTAGACACCGGCAAAGCATTGCAAGAGGCTATCGACGCAGGCAAGCCAACAGTCATGGTCGTGAAATGCGACAGCGGCAATGCCAAAATGCCAGTCATCACGATGGACCCGGTCATCATCCGTGATCGCTTTATGAAAGCGGTCGCAAGCTGATGGGCGCAAATGCCATTCATTGTGCCGAGGATGCCCGCCGCCTTGCGCGGCGCAGACTGCCGTGGATGGTGTTTGACTATATCGACGGCTCTGCCGGACAAGAAACAGGGGCGGCGCGCAATCGTGCCGCCCTTGATGCTGTTACTTTGCGTCCCCGTATCCTGAAGGATGTTAGCCAGAGGTCTTTGGCCAAAGAAGTATTCGGTGCGCCTGCGGATCGTCCCTTTGGCATTGCACCCATGGGAATGTGCAACTTATCGCGCCCCGGTGCTGATCTAATGTTGGCCCGATTGGCCGCGCAATACCGCGTGCCCCATGGCGTCTCAACCGTCGCCTCGACCCCGATGGAGAAGATTATCGAGACCGCCGAAGGTCATGCCTGGTTTCAGCTTTATTTTAGCGGCGATGGCATTGGCACGTTCAAGCTGGTCGAGCGGGCGAAGGCGGCAGGCTATACCACTTTGGTCCTGACGGTGGACGTTCCAGAAGTTGGTCGTCGCCCCCGCGAGCTGCGTCATGGCTTCACAATGCCCTTCCGCATCGGCCCGCGCCAGTTCATGGATTTTGCCCTGCATCCACAATGGTCCTTGGCCACGCTATTCGCGGGCAAGCCGCAGATGGCGAATTTCGACTTGGACGGGTTCGAGTTTGATCGCACTGCTACACGGGCCAATGTCACATGGGACACACTTTCGCGGCTTCGAGATGCGTGGCCCGGCAAGCTGGTGATCAAAGGCGTTTTGGATGTCGAGGACGCAAAGCAGCTTGTCAGCGCAGGTGTGGACGCCATTCAGGTGTCCAGCCATGGTGCGCGGCAGTTGGAAAGCGCACCCGCCCCTATCGAGATACTCAAGGACATTCGCGCGGCGCTCGGCCCAGAAATCCCCATCTTCTATGACAGCGGCATCCGATCTGGCGAAGACGCCTTAAAGGCCTTGTCGCAAGGTGCTGACTATACATTCGTCGGCCGCGCCCTTCAGTTCGCAATCGCCGCAGGTGGAGAAGCTGGACTTCATCGGATGTGGGAGGTTCTTAGCGCCGAAATGAGCAACGCAATGGCGCAGATCGGGGCGGAAACGCTCCAGAATTTAGAGTAGCCCCGCTCAGACCAACACGCGCAGCGATGTTATACTGGCACCTCGAAGCTTCGCTTGACCTCTCTTAAAACCACATTGGTTTGTGCACTTTCTACGGCTGTCAGACGAAACAAAAACTCTTCCAGAAATGCATTGTAGGCCGTGATATCGCGACACATTACCCGCAGGTGATAGTCCGCTTGCCCGGTTGTCGCATAACATTCCAACACCTCTGGACGCGCTTCGATGGCTGAGATGAATTCTTGCAAGCGTTCGGGATTGTGTCGCGTTAGTTGAACGTGAACCAAGGCCTGAAACGTCAGCCCAACTGCTTTTGGGGCCACACTTGCGCGGTAGCTTTCGATCACGCCGTTTTCCTCTAATGACCGTGTCTTGCGCCAACACGCCGACGAGGAAAGACCGGCCTGCTCGGCCAAGTCAGCGTTCGATATCCGGCAATCTGCCTGAAGTTGCTTCAGAATCTGCCGGTCTCGTGCGTCCAGTTCCATTTGGTTGATTTATCCTTATTCCCTCACCTACCCGATAAGATTACTCGATTTCAGTCGATAAAGCGATCAATTTTGGTCACTTTATTCGCCGTCATCGCGATAAATTGGGTAAATCCAGCAAGGAACCCATAATGACCGAGCAATCTCACCAATTCACCTCCTACAATTTGTCAGACCGCTATGCGCGCGAGGACGGTCGCGTTTTTCTGACGGGAACACAGGCTTTGGTGCGGATCATGCTGGATCAAGCACGCCGTGACCGCAATGCGGGGCTGAACACAGCGGGCTTTATTTCGGGCTATCGCGGATCACCGCTGGGCGGACTGGATCTTGAGCTTTGGCGCGCACGCGACGAGACAGAGCGCAACCAGATCACCTTCATGCCCGCCGTGAACGAAGACCTTGGCGCGACGGCCGTTCTTGGCGCACAACAAGCCACATTGGACCCAGATTGCACCGTCGAAGGTGTGTTTTCCATGTGGTACGGCAAGGGCCCCGGCGTCGATCGATCTGGCGATGCGCTCAGACACGGAAACGCCTATGGGTCTTCTGAAAAAGGCGGCGTTTTGGTGGTTGCGGGTGACGACCATGGCTGCGTTTCGTCCTCCATGCCGCACCAGTCGGACGTCGCCTTCATGACGTGGTTCATGCCAACGCTGAACCCCGCAAGCGTCGGTGAGTATCTAAGCTTTGGTGAATACGGTCTGGCGCTTAGCCGGTTCTCGGGCACATGGGTTGGGTTCAAGGCGATTTCCGAGACGGTGGAATCCGGCCAATCTGTCGAACTTCCGCGTGACCGCGACTTCGACATGCCTGATCTGGACCTTCCACCGGGTGGGCTGCATGTTCGCAACTCTGACCTTCCCAGCCCCGAGATTGAAACCCGGATCGAACACAAGCTGCGCGCGGTTGAAGCCTTTGTCGAGGCGAACCCGATTGATCAGCGCATCTATGACATTGATGGCGCAGAGTTTGGGATCGTCACCACAGGCAAAGGTCATCTGGACTTGATGGAGGCGTTGCGCCTTCTTGGCTTGGACGAAGCCGCCTGCCGCCGTCTTGGGATCGACATTTACAAGGTCGGGATGGTCTGGCCTTTGGCGCGACGTGACGCGCTTGGCTTTGTACGTGGCAAGAAAGAGGTTCTTGTCATCGAAGAAAAGCGCGGCATCATCGAAAGCCAATTCAAAGAGTATTTCTATGACTGGCCGGGTGACAAACCGGACAAAATGGTGGGCAAACACCGCGCTGCGGGCGATCCGCTTTTGCCCTGGACGGGCGAGCTTAGCCCGTTGGATTTGGTTCCGGTATTGGCGGAACGATTGGATCACTTCTTTCCGGGTGAAGCCCTTCTGCAGAAGGCCAAAAAGCTTACCGACACCCCCCCAACGTTGCTGAGCGTTTCGGGCGCAAACCGCACCCCCTATTTCTGCTCGGGCTGCCCACATAACAGCTCGACCAAACTGCCCGAAGGCAGCAAGGCGGCATCCGGCATCGGGTGTCACGTCATGGCAAGTTGGATGGATCGAGAAACTGTTGGTTACGCGCAAATGGGCGGCGAAGGCGTGCCGCAAGTGGTTGCCTCGCAATTCAATGGCGGCAAACACATCTTCCAAAACCTTGGTGAGGGGACGTGGTACCACTCTGGATCTTTGGCGATCCGGCAAGCCGTCGCCGCCGGCACAAACATCACCTACAAAATCCTCTACAATGATGCCGTCGCAATGACCGGCGGCCAGCCTGTCGACGGCCCTGTAAGTGTGCACGGCATTGCCCAGACCTGCCACGCCGAGGGGATCAAGCGAATCGCGCTGATCTCGGACGACATCGCCAAATTCAAGCGCGCCGATTTCCCAGCTGGGACCAGTTTCCATCCGCGAACCGAACTTGATGCGGTGCAGAGAGAGCTGCGCGACATTCCCGGCGTGACCGTCCTGATCTACGAACAGACCTGCGCGACAGAAAAACGACGCCGTCGCAAACGGGGCAAGATGGACGACCCCAAACGCTTTGCCTTTATCAATCCCGATGTTTGCGAAGGGTGCGGAGATTGCTCGGTCGAAAGCAACTGCCTGAGCATCGAACCACTGGAGACAGAATTCGGCCGCAAACGGAAAGTGAACCTGTCCACCTGCAACAAAGACTTCTCGTGCCTGAACGGATTTTGCCCAAGCTTCGTAACGGTTGAAGGTGCGGTACGGCGCAAGAAAACGGGCAAGACGCTGGATATGGCCAGCCTGACAGCTGATCTGCCCTCGCCACCCTTGAACCGTTTGGACACCCCGTTCGACCTGCTTGTCACCGGCGTTGGTGGCACAGGCGTTGTCACGGTGGGTGCGTTGATTACGATGGCAGCACATCTTGAAGGCAAAGGCGCTAGCGTTCTGGATTTCACCGGATTTGCCCAGAAGTTCGGCACTGTGCTGAGCTATGTTCGGCTTGGCAGCTCCCCCACCGCGATCAATCAGGTTCGCATTGATCAGCGCGCGGCGGATGCTGTGATCGGGTGCGATGTGGTGGTGTCTTCCGCCCCGCGTGCGTCGGTGCATTACGGGACGGGTACTCAGGTCGTATTGAACTTGGCCGAGATGCCCACCGGTGATCTTGTTCTGCATCGTGATGCCCAGTTGAAAGTCGATCAGCGCGAATCCGCGATCCGTACGCTTGTCGGGGATGATGCGGTTTGGAGCTTTGACGCTAACGATCTGGCTGAAAAATTCCTTGGCGACAGCGTGTTCGCAAATGTCATTCTGCTGGGCTACGCATGGCAAAAAGGATTGGTGCCGGTCAGCCTGTCATCCCTGAAACAGGCGATCCAGTTGAATGCTGTCGCGACCGAAAAGAACAACCATGCCTTTGATCTGGGCCGCGTGCTTGCCGAGAAACCAGAGGCGATTGACGATGAGCCCGTTGATCCTGCCGACACCTCGCTTTCGGCGCTAATGGACAGGCATGTGGAGTTTCTGACGGCCTATCAGTCGGCGGGCTATGCAAACCGATACAAAAACACGTTGGAGAAATTTCGCGCAGCCCTGCCTTCGGACAACGCGGAAGAAATGTGCAAGCTGGCTGCAAAATCCTTGTTCAAGCTGATGGCGTTCAAAGACGAATATGAAGTTGCCAGACTGCACACCAAACCCGATTTCGCGCAGCAGCTTGAGGCAGAGTTCGAACCCGGTTACCGCATCAACTATCACATGGCGCCCCCGCTGCTTTCCATGAAAAAAGATGCGCGCGGCCGCCCTGCCAAACGCAGCTTTGGTCCGTGGATGAAAGGGGCGATGCGGTTGCTTTCCGGTATGCGGGGTTTGCGCGGTACGGCCTTTGATCCCTTTGGATACACACACGAACGGCGCGAAGAACGCGCGATGATCACTTGGTTTGAAGGCATCCTGTCTGAGCTGCCTGGTATGACCGGAAATCTCGACACAGGTTTGGTTCAGGAAGTCCTATCCGCCCCAATGGATGTGCGCGGGTTTGGCCCGGTGAAGGAAGAGGCGACAAAAGCCTGTAAGTCACGTGTGGCAGACGTCATGGGACAGGGCTGACAGGCCCTGCCCCGTAGGTTTATTCAGCGTTGAACACAAACAAGGTTTCGCCGTTGATTTTATAGTCGTTGATCAAGGCTTTAGCCGTGTCAGAGACAAGCCAGGATTCAAGCTTGGCGGTCAGTTCTGTTTTCACATGCGGGTGTTTTGCCGGGTTCACCGGCAGGAAGGCGTATTGATTGAACAGCACAGGATCACCTGCATAGACCAGCGCCAAGCCGCCCTTATTGCCAAAGTTCAGCCAACTTGCGCGATCCGCCATGATATAGGCGTTCAGTCCGGCCGCCGTGTTCAAAGCGGCCCCCATTCCCGCACCAACTGCGTTGTACCAAGCCCCTTCGGGGGCAACGTCGGCGGCAGCCCACAAGCTAAGCTCTTTCTTATGTGTGCCGCTGTCATCTCCGCGACTGACGAAGGGCGTAGCGCTGTCTGCGATCCGCGTTAATGCGTCTTTCGCGCTGGTGGCGCCACCCAATTTCGCACCGTCATCAGAAGGGCCGATGAACACGAAATCATTATACATAATCTCGCGCCGATGGGTGCCGAACCCGCCCGCCAGGAACGTGTCTTCGGCTTTGCGTGAATGAACAAGGATCGCATCGACGTCGCCCGCCTCGCCCAGTTTGATGGCCTGCCCAGTTCCAACGACCAAAAGCTGAACCTCGATCCCGGTATCCTCTTTGATCTGGGGCAGCAGAATGTCCGAAAGGCCTGAGTTGTGAAACGATGTGGTCACCGCCAGCTTCATATCGTCAGCGAAGGCTGCTCCGGCCAGAAGGGTTGATGTGACAACGGCAAAGATGGTCCGTTTCATTCGACAATGTCTCCGTTTAGGAAGGCTTGGGCTTGTGCGGTGGACGCTCCGCCAAAAAAGGCCTCGGCAGAGCTGTGTTCATGGATATTTCCGTTCAACAGGAACAACACTTCTGTCGCCAAGCGTCGGGCTTGTCCCATGTCGTGGGTCGACATGATGAGCCGTGTACCACCTGCCGCTGCACGGCTTAGAATTTCCTCGATCTCACGGGTGGCTCGCCCATCAAGCGACGCGCAGGGCTCATCAAGAAACAACAATTCTGGCTGGGTAATAAGCGCCCGCGCAAGGGCAAGTTTCTGGCGTTCTCCACCTGATAAATACGGGGCGGGACGATCCAGCATCTCGCTCAACCCGACGTCTACAGCAGCTCGTGCTGCGCGGGCTTTAGCCTCGGTTCGGGGTAGACCTGACAAGCGAAGAGGATAGGCAAGATTGTCCAAAACAGTTCGGCGCATCATAATCGGTTGCTGAAAAACAAAAGCCTGATGCGCACGGGCTTCTTCGGGTGGGCACGCCCAATGAATACTGCCGCCACCAAGCCGTGCAATGCCATGCATCATACGCAGAAGAGACGTTTTTCCAGCGCCATTGGGACCAATCACGATGGTCACGCCTTTGGCCTGAAGCTCAAGATACACGGGGCCAACAAGCACTTTGCCAGCGCGGCGTAACAATGCGCCTTCGAGTTTTACTGGGAAGAGATTGCTCACCAGCGGCCTCCTCTTTCCGTGCGTCCGATCATGTGGATTGCAAGGTTTACGGCGATGGCCATGGCGATCAGAACAAAGCCCAAGCCAAGGGCCAGCGCAAACTCACCCTTGCCGGTTTCAAGCGCGATGGCTGTGGTCAGAACGCGGGTGTGGTGATCGATGTTACCGCCCACAACCATGATTGCGCCGACCTCACCTATCGCGCGGCCGAACCCGGCCAGCGATGCGGTCAGCAGCGCACGCCGCCCGTCCCAAAGAAGTGCCTGAACACGTTGGGTCTGCGACGTATTCATCGATATCAGCAGGTCATGATAATCAGACCACAGCTCGCGCAGGGCCTGATGTGCAATTGATGCGATCAGCGGCACGATAATGATGACCTGCGCGATGATCATGGCCGTCGGCGTAAACAGCAACCCCAACACACCAAACGGTCCTGAACGGCTGAGCATGACGTAGACGATCAGCCCCACCACAACAGGGGGCAACCCCATCAGCGCATTCAAAACGGCAATGGTAACCCGCCGCGCACGAAACCGGCGCACTGCCAAAAGCGCCCCAAGCGGAAGCGCAATCGCCGAAGCAATCACAAGCGCGGTCAGCGTGACGTAGAGCGACCGCAGCGTGATCTCAACCAGATCCGCATCCAACGTGATCAGCAACCAGAAAGCCTCGGTTATCCCGGACCATATTTCCAAGACGTCATCCCTTAACGCGTTTTGCAGGACCGTGGCCCGCATGGCCAAACTGTCCGATCATCTAAAGACTGATCAACCATATCATGCGCAACAGAAAAACCGATTTCTTAGGCAAAAGCGGCGAACTGGACATTTTGACCGTCCAAATTGCCGTGTTCGTCGGGATGCACACCAATTCGACCAAGCTTCTTTCTGAAAGCGGTCATTGGGCTGGCCTGTGTATCTCATTCTCTTGACCTGTCTACTGCAGACCCTCTGATAAATCTGTCGTGCCGATGGGTTCATGATGAACCCACGCCATCACCCCCCAACAGACCCTCAGGGATGCGCTTCCCCTAAGTGTTTCTATTCATAGTGGTAAACTGCCAAAAAAAATACATCCTTAGTCTGTAATTTGCCGTGATCCGTGTTGGCGGAATGTCCTGCATCGGTAATGGTTAACGTGATTAACTAAAACGAGTTTTGTAACGATCGCGAACAACCACCATATTATTGGGGATACAGGGATGGAAAAGCAAAAGATTGCCGTGATTGGCGGCGGCGTGGGGGCTATGACAGCCATCTACGCGATCACGCAAACCGCTGATTGGGAAAAAAAATACGATATTACCGTCTATCAACTTGGTTGGCGTACAGGCGGCAAAGGCGCCAGCGGGCGCAATGCTGAATTTGGTCAGCGGATCGAAGAACACGGGCTGCACGTCTGGGCTGGCTTCTATCAAAACGCCTTCCGAAACATGCGTCGTTGCTATGAACAGATGGTCGAGCTTGGATTGCGCAAAGAAAGCGACCCGCTTGGCACGATGGACAAAGCATTCAAACCCCTGTCGCACCTTTTCCTTGCAGAGCACGTACCAACCGATGATCCCGACGAGAACCCGTGGCGCCCATGGGTAATAGATCTGCCCGAAAATGATCAAGTGCCCGGAGAAGAGACCGAGGTCCCGTCCCCTTTCGAAATGATGATGCGCATTCTTCAGATTATGCTGGAGTTCCTGCGTCGGGGCGAGCTCGAAGGCGGTGCTGATGGCCCGTTGGGGATCGAAGTCCCAGATGGTCTTTTGGATCGACATGAAAGCATCCTGTCGCACCTGAAGGCACTGCCCGGTGCTGGCCTTCCGGTTGGCCCTCACAATTCGGATCTGTTGCTTGAGATCATCGAAGATGCTCAGGCCGAGGTGCACAAACAGCAAACCCCCGAAAACTTGGCGCGTGACAGTGTGCGGCGCGGTTTGAACCTGATGGATATCGGACTGGCCTATATGCACGGCGTTATCAGTTCGGACACTTTCACCAGCGGCTATGACGTCTTGGATCAGTGGGAGTTTACAGATTGGCTGCGTATGAATGGGGCCAGCGTACAAGCTCTGAAATGGGCTTCGATCCGGGGCTGCTATGACTTCGTGTTTGGTTTCCCAATGGGGAACACCGATCGACAGGGCGACACCGGTGCAGGGACGGCCTTACGTGCCATGACACGTCTGATTTTCACCTACTCAAAGGCCATCTTTCACAAGATGCAGGCGGGAATGGGCGACACGATTTTCGGACCCTATTATCAGGTGCTGAAAGAGTTGGGGGTGAAATTTGAGTTCTTCAACGCCGCCCGCAACCTGCATCTGAACGAAGACCGCACGCATATCGATCGCATCAGCATGGTCCGGCAGGCCAAGGTGAAATCGGGCAGCTATGATCCGCTGGTTGATGTAGACGGCTTGCCCAGCTGGCCGTCCGAACCGTTGTGGGATCAGCTTGTCGACGGGGCACAGCTGAAGGAAAGCGGCGTCAATTTTGAAAGCGAACGCACTCCGCCCACGGGGGAAGCCTATACGCTGACACGAGGCGAAGATTTTGACCTTGTGATCCTTGGGGCTTCGATCGGATCGCTGCCCTATATGACGCAAGAATTGTCAATTGCGTCAGAGCGTTGGCGCAACATGCTCGACCGTGTAAAAACCGTCAGCACGCACGCCATGCAGCTGTGGCTGAACAAAACTCCGAAACAGTTAGGGTGGGAGAAACGCGTTAAGGCGCATAACTCGCAAAAGTCTCTCCCCCCTTCCCCTATGCGCACTGTGATCACTGGGTTTGCGGAACCTCTGGACACATGGGCCGACATGTCCCACCTGATCCCTCACGAGGATTGGAAGGGCAAACGACCGACTTCAATTGCTTATTTCTGCGCCCCTGCCCCGGAAGGCGAAGACCTCAGTGAATTCCGCGACAGTTTCCATAAATGGATGGACAAAGATCTGGTCAAAATGTGGCCCGGCGCAGAAAAAGACAGCAAGTTTGACCGCAGTCTGCTGCATGAAAGCGAAGAAGCCGGGATATACTCGCGCGTCAACATGTTCGGATCCGAACGTTACGTGCTGTCGGTTGCCAACAGTGTCTACCACCGGCTGGCCCCGTCGCAGAGCGGCTTTGCAAACCTGTATTTGGCCGGCGACTGGACCCGATGCGGGTTGAATGCGGGCTGCGTCGAAGGGGCAACCATGTCAGGCATTGCCTGTGCCTCGGCCCTAACCGGCGAAACGCTTCTAAACGTAGGGGCCGAAGATATTGCCCGCGAGGAAACAGTATCTGAGAAGGCAATGTTCCAGACGAACTCGATTTCTGGAACCAAGTGGCCTCTGACGCCCTTCTTTGCGCGGGGCGAGATGAGCGGCGTCTTCCTATTTTATGAACTGCCACGCGCCGAGGTTCAGGCCATGCTTCCCCCTGGGATTGAACTTGGACCAAGCCCGCTAAGCCGCCCAGGATACCATCCTGTTGGGATGTCGTTTTGCCACTATCACAATGTGCGCGGGTCGTTCGTGCCGGATTTTTTGGCCATGTCACCTTATGGCGAGGCAACTTTTGCCATTCCCTATACGCGCACGGCCGAAGCACGTCAGGCACCCCTGCTTTATCCCCGCAGGCTTTACGTAAACAACAAGTCCGCAATCATGGCTGGAAAGGTATTCTATGCGATGCCGAAGGTCTGGTCGGATATCAAGGTCGAGAACACGCGCTTCACCGCATCAGGGTCGCGCGGCATGAAGATCGAAGCAAGCTTCCAGCAGCATCATGATCCAGACCCCCTGCCCGGCCATCCGGCACAAAAGGCGATTTCGAATCTTCTGAATATGACCTTTGTCACTCGGAACTCTTCTGGACGATTGTTCTACAACGCTTTCGACCTGCAACTTGATCGTGCCTATGTCGCCCCTGTTTCTGCCCAGATCGAGGTTAAAGACCCGGATCCACTAGGTTTTCCGACAACAAAGTTTGACGCCGCCCCATTACAGTTGCAAACTGGTGATCGCCTTCCCGGTGCATTCCGGGTTTGGTGCTCATGGGCGATGACCAACCCGTTGGATTCAAAACGGGTACGTCATGCGGCTATGGCGAGGGAGTGGGTTCGACAAAGATCGATGAGGTAAGAATGCAGGCCACCAACTGTTTGTCATGTGCAGAGCCACTTGTTGAGGGCGCGCGGTTCTGCAGCAGTTGCGGGACTGAAGTCATCGCAAACACCGACAACCCTGAACTTCGGATCCTGACCATTCAGTTCATCGACCTTGTTGGCTCGACTGCATTTGCCAGCTCGACCGAGCTCGAAACCTATGACGATACCATTGCTGCGTTTCACCAACAGGTGAATGACACGGTGGAAACCTACAGGGGCCGTGTTCTGCAACGCTATGGTGATGGCGTATTGTCTTGCTTCGGCCTGGATCACGACGGAGAGGATTCAGCCCTTTCCGCGATCGCCTCGGGCCTCTCTATTGCGAAGGCAATGCCTGAGCGTGTGAATGGGCAGCAAGTGCGTGTTGGGATCGATACCGGGCAGATCATGTGTCGGGTCGGCCAGCAAGGCACCTTGTTCCCGCAGCTGACCGGGCTGCATGTGAATAGGGCTGCACGTTTGCAGGAACAGGCCAAAACCGGCGGCGTCGTGATTTCGGGGCAGACCAAATCCTTCCTGTCGCGCCTTGCACGGCTTGATGAGGCTGTACAAGACACGCGCAAACTTAAAGGGATAGACGAGCCTGTTGAGTTGATTGAAGTCACTGGCTTCCATTTTGAGGAAGATCACACCAAACAGTCAGAACTGCTGGAGCGTGATAAAGAGCTTGCTTTGTTGAAAGGTGAAGCCACGCGCGCACATGCTCTGATCGGCCCAGCTGGCATCGGAAAATCAGTTCTTTTGGATGCGTTTGATCGTGCGCAGAAGGGCTCGAACGTGATCAAAGTGGATGCGCGTGCAAACCTTCAGCAATCCGCGTTGTTTCCGATCAGTGAGACACTTCGACACGAATTCAGCCTGAAAAGCCAATCCGAACTGTCGGATCAGGATGCGAAACTAAAGTCCATTGGGATCACCTTGGCCGACCAAGATCAAATGGTGATGGCGGGTCTTCTTGGTTTACAGGCTGCTCAGCCGGTTTTGCTAACCCCTGAACAGTTACAGTCTCGTCGGATTGCGTTGGCCACCCGTGCGCTTGCAGGGCTTGCGCAAACACGACGCGCTGCGCTGACCTTTGATGACCTGCACTGGTTTGACGACGACACGATCGCGGTGCTTGAATCTTTGTTGAAAGCAGAAGGCAGCTCTCAGCGTATCGTGGTCACCAGCCGCCCGTCAGACAAGATCGACGCGTTGCTCGACAGCACATCCATCGAGGCGGTTCATCTGGCACCCCTCAGCAACGAAGCGGCACAAGCAGCGCTGTCTTCGTATCCGGAGTTTGATGACGCACAACGCGGTCAGATTATTGAAGCTGCCGAAGGAAACCCGCTGTTTCTATCCGCATTGGCCACCCACGCCCGTCAGTTTGGATCTGGCGATGCAGCGCAACAACTTCCGCAAACGATTGAAGCCACATTCCAGGCGATCATCAATGGGTTCGGAGCCCTGCGCGACGTGGTTCAATGTGCCTCTGTACTGGGGCGCGAGTTCAAGTCTGAACATGTGGCGCATCTGTTAACCGATCGCCAGAACTTGGAAGACGAACTGCGCGTTCTGACCATTCGCGGTATGTTCAATCCACGCGCTGATGGGCTTTCATTCGATCACATCCTTCTGCGTGATGCTGCGTATGAAATGATCCCCGGAAAGCGCCGGCGTTCCCTTCACAAGAAATTCGCCGATGCAATGCAGGTGCAGGACCAGGCCTATTGTGCGACCTATCCCCATCTAATCGCGGATCACCGCATTGCAGCGCGGGATCATGATCAGCTTCCAGCCGCATGTATGTACGCTGGTATTCATATGCTGATGGCCGTGAACTTTGATCAGTCGATGGCCTATCTGGACCACGCACGAACCGATATGGAGGCCCAGGCCGCCCCAGAAAAAGCATCGCGCGTGGAATACCTTCCAGTTTTGTCGCTTCTGGCCAGTGCAACCGTGCAACGCATGGGGTTTGCGCACCCAATAGTTCTTGAACGCTATCAGCTTCTGGAAGACGCCGTTGGACATGCAGAAGGCACTGACCGCCAACGCATGACTGCGCTTTATGGTTTGTTTGCACACCGCATCATCAACGGCCGCGTTCGTGAAAGCGGTGAATATGCCGACATGATGAAAACCTTGGCCGAGGACGGAGATGACGAGCTAAAGGTCATTTGGTTGGTGAATGAAACTGCGCATGCTTTGTATTCAGGTCAATTTGATCGGGCGGCCACTGGCAGTGCAATGCTCAAGTCGCTCTATAAAACAGAAGACCATGGGCGACTGTTCTTAGAGCTTGGCGCGGACCCACTTGCGTCGGTTCTGTCAGCTGACGCGCATGTGCTAGCGCGTAAAGGTGATCTTGAAGGTGCTTTGGCGGCGATGGCAATAGCGCAGGACCATCTGAAATCCATCGGCGCAGTCGCCCAGATTCCGTGGATTCACATCTTCGGTGGGCAAGCATTGCTTGCGGGTGGGCATCTAGACCTCGCTGCGCGTGAAATCCAAGCAGGCATCGAAGTTGCGGACGAACAACAAGCGCAGTTCTGGTCACTGAACGGTCGGCTTTGGCTGACTATCGTGCAGATCTATCAAGGGCACACCGTCGAAACCCCAGCAGCTTTGGAAATGATGGTCGAACAGGCCAGCATGATTGGTGCCGGTTTGAACGCCCCATTTTATAAAGCGGCCTTGGCAAAAGCGTATTTGGCGAATGGCGATCTGGAAACGTCACAATCACTTCTCGATCAGGCTGAAATTTTGTCTGAAGAGGTAGGAGAGTATGAGTGGGACCACTCCATCCGCGAAATACGGACAGAGTTTTCGCAAACTCAAACTGGTGTGTCGGCGCCTCTGGGCCTGAGTTCCCAGAGCTGACGTAGCGCCTCACCACTCACGGTAGCCAATAATGGCATGACCAAACCCCGTCCGTCATCTGACGGGGGAAGACACTTAGGCGTCCCGGAAACCCGGGCATAATACTCACTCCAAAACGCCGTAAACAGCGCCACCCAAAGCGAGCTTTTTAGTATCTAAGCGTGCTAAAATTACTTTCCCCAAAAGCTTTCAGCGTCTTCCCCTTTTGAATAGCACGCAGCCTATGGGTCACCTGTGACGCACATCACAGTTGGGCAAATTACTTCACATTTTCACTATTTTCTACCTATGGGGGATTTTCAATAAAGCTCATGATTTGAGCTGTTTATCAGTCGTCGCCTTGCGCCAACTCTTTAAGCCGCGCCCGATCTTCGATCACGACATGGCCCTTTTCAAACCGCGCAATTCCGTCACGTGCCCAAGCCTTAAGCTGCCTGTTCACGTTCTCTCGTGTCAGTCCAGCATAGGCCCCTAACCAGCTTTGGCTGGCCTTCACCAAGTTCTGTTCCGTGTTGTCACGCGCGGTCGATGCCAGAAGCCTTAGAAGGCACGCAGCCAGTCGTGCCTGACCACTTTGCATCGTTTGGACTTCGAACATCTCGGATGCATTGCGCGCCTTCTGGCAAAGGGCTTCGATCACAAGGATTGCGCTGTCAGGATCTTCACGGAACAGTTGCAAGACGTCGCCGCGCTGAACTTCAATTGTTTCCAGCCTTTCAAGCGCCACCACATCGGCGCTGCGCGGTCCGCCATCCAAACACGCGATATCACCCAGAACGTCCCCCGGCGCGGCCAATCCAAGAATAGATTTCTGACCAAGCGCGGTTGTCACGCTGACCTCGGCGGTCCCCTCTTCAACGATCAGCAACGTCAGTCCGGGATCGCCAAACCGGAACACCACATCTTTCTTCTTGAAGACGCGGCTGTGACCACGCTGTCGCAGTCGCTCAAATGCGCCTGCTCCAAGAGAGTTAAATACCATGTGTTCCTCACCTACAAACCCAGCCAGCCTCATCTGGTTGGCCATGTCTGGGCTTTCCGCTACGCGCTCAGACACCTGAAAGCAAATAAAAAGGCCTTGAGCGTGTCCCACCCAAGGCCTTTTTGTGCATCTGCTTGCGAACTAATCGCGTGTTTAGCCGCCAAAATCGTCAAGCATAATGTCTTCGCGGTCGACGCCAAGATCCAGCAGCATGTTGATAACCGACTGGTTCATGATGGGCGGACCACACATGTAGTATTCGCAATCTTCTGGTGCAGGGTGATCTTTCAGGTACTCGTCATAAAGTACGTTGTGAATGAACCCAGTGTAGCCGTCCCAATCATCTTCCGGCAGTGCGTCAGACAACGCGACGTGCCACGTGAAGTTCGGGAATTCTTTCGCGAGCTCGTCAAAATCTTCAACAAAGAACATCTCGCGCTTTGAGCGGGCGCCATACCAGAAGGTGATCTTGCGATCTTTGTTTTTCAGCCGCTTAAGCTGATCAAAGATATGGCTGCGCATCGGGGCCATACCGGCGCCACCGCCAACAAACACCATTTCTTTCTCGGTCTCGCGTGCAAAAAACTCACCAAACGGACCCGAGATTGTGACTTTGTCGCCCGGCTTCAGATTGAAGATGAAGGACGACATCTTGCCCGGAGGTATGCCTTCTGATCCCGGAGGGGGCGAAGCCACACGGACGTTCAGCATGATCATGCCTTTTTCATCCGGATAGTTGGCCATTGAATAGGCGCGTTCAACCGGCTCATCCAAGACAGACTTGTATTGCCACAGATTGAACTTATCCCAATCTTCGCGATACTCATCTTCCACGTCGAAATCAGTGTAGTTTACCTGATGTGCTGGGGCCTCGATCTGGATGTAGCCACCCGCGCGGAAGTTCACATCTTCGCCTTCAGGAAGGTCCAGAATAAGCGCCTTAATAAAGGTCGCGACGTTCTCGTTGGAACGCACAGTGCATTCCCACTTTTTGACGCCGAAGACCTCTTCCGGGACTTCGATTTCCATGTCCTGTTTCACAGCCACCTGACAGGATAGGCGGTCACCACACGCGGCCTCGCGCTTGGTGATGTGGCTTTCTTCGGTCGGCAGGATCGACCCACCGCCAGAATGGATTTTCACACGACACTGTGCGCAGGTGCCGCCGCCGCCACAGGCTGACGGAACGAACAATTTCTGCTCGGCCAAGGTCTGCAGAAGCTTGCCGCCTGCAGGGACAGAAATCGTCTTTTCGCCGTTCACGGTGATGTTCACGTTACCTGTGGACACCAGTCTCGAACGGGCCGCCAGAATGATCGTGACCAACGCCAGAACGATCAGGGTGAAAAGGATGATACCAAGACTGAAGGTTGCCATATGTGTTGCCCCTTACAGTTTCACGCCAGAGAAGGACATGAAGGCCATCGCCATCAGTCCTGCTGTGATGAAGGTGATCCCCAGCCCTTGCAGGCCGTCTGGGATGTCCGAGTATTTCAGCTTTTCACGCACACCTGCCATCGCGGTGATCGCCAGCGCCCAACCGAAGCCGGACGAGATGCCGTATGTCACCAATTCAGCGAAGTCATAACTGCGTTCCACCATGAACAGCGACCCACCAAGGATGGCGCAGTTCACCGTGATCAACGGCAGGAACACTCCGAGCGCGTTGTAGAGCGGCGGGAAGTATTTATCCAAAACCATCTCGAGGATCTGCACCAGCGCGGCAATCACACCGATATAGGAAATCAGGCCAAGGAAGGTCAGGTCCACATCCGCGAACCCTGCCCAGCTGAGCGCGCCGGGGGCCAGCAGATAGGTCAGGATCAAGTTGTTGGCCGGGACTGTGATCGCTTGCACGACCATGACCGAGATGCCCAGACCGATGGCGGTCGAGATCTTCTTTGAGACAGCGATGAAGGTACACATGCCAAGGAAGAAGGACAGGGCCAAATTTTCAACGAAGATTGCCTTTACGGCGAGGGATAGGAGCGCTTCCATTAGTGTGCCTCGGCCGTTTGAATTTCGTATTCACGTTCTTCGACCTGACCAGGTTTCCATGTGCGGAACGCCCAGATGATCAGACCAATGATGAAGAACGCTGACGGGGGCAGCAGCAGCAGGCCGTTGGGAACATACCAGCCACCGTTGTTTACGGTTTCCAGAATGGTCACGCCAAACAGGCTGCCCGAGCCGAAAAGCTCGCGGATCACGCCGACCAGCATCAGGATCAGGCCATAGCCCAGACCGTTGCCCACACCGTCGATGAAGCTGTCTATGGGGCCGTTTTTCATGGCGAAGGCCTCGGCCCGGCCCATCACGATACAGTTGGTGATGATCAATCCCACGAAGACCGACAGGGTTTTCGAGATTTCGTATGCGAAGGCTTTCAGCACCTGATCCACCAAGATCACCAGCGATGCGATGATCACCATCTGCACGATGATCCGGATCGAACTGGGGATTTGACTGCGGATTATCGAGATGAACATGGACGAAAACGCCGTCACCAAGGTCACCGCGATGGCCATGACGAAGGCCACCTGAAGCGATGACGTCACCGCCAGCGCCGAACAGATACCCAGTACCTGCAAGGTGATTGGGTTGTTGTCGACCAACGGGTCGATCAGCATCTCTCTGCGTTTATGGGCCATTAGATATCCCCCGCTTTCAGATTTGCCAGGAAGGGCGCGTAACCGCTTTCACCCATCCAGAAGTTCAGAAGGTTGTGAACACCCGCCGTGGTCAGCGTTGCCCCTGCCAGTGCGTCGATGTGGAAATCTGCACCTGCTGCTGGTGCCGTCTTGGCGACGCTGATCTGAAGCTGTCCGTTCTCATCCGCCAGTTTCTTGCCATTCCAAAGCGACTTCCAACGCGGGTTATCAACCTCGGCGCCAAGACCCGGCGTTTCAGCGTGTTCATAGAATTGCAGTGCGAAGATGTCGTTGCCGTTTTCTTCCAGCGCGATGAAGCCGTAAAGCGTCGACCACAAGCCATAGCCATGGATCGGCAAGATCACCTTGTCGATCTCGCCCGCATCGTCGCGCAGCAGATAGGCGGTGACAAATTTTCCCTGACGGACAATGCCTGCCGGGTCGTCATCCAGCACAACCGAGGTCGCAGGATCATCCGCCACATCACGGTCGTCAAAGCTGGCCGGATCAAACGCGTCAGTGAAGGTACCGGTTTCCAGTTCCAAAATGCGTGGCTCAAAGGCCTGGAACGACTCAAGCACATCTTGGTTGGGATCATAGATGCCCGCGACCTGCAGAATGTTGATCTGCTTGTCTTTCAGCGCGTTCACCTCTTGCAGCGGGCGCAAGGCCACGGCTGCGGCCAACACGATCATCGAGGCGACAAGACACAGGGCAACAGCCACGAAGACCGTTTTGCCAACCGAGTCAGCAGGCGCATCAAGGAAACGGCGTATGGGGCCTTTGTTGGTGTTCAGATCGTTATCAGACATGGCGTTTTGCCCTGCGTTTGATGTTGGCCTGAACGACGAAATAGTCGATCAGCGGTGCGAAGACGTTGCCGAACAGGATGGCCAGCATCATGCCTTCTGGGAAAGCCGGGTTGATGACGCGGATCATCACGACCATGAAGCCGATCAGCGCGCCATAGATATAGCGGCCCATATTGGTGTGCGCGCCCGAAACAGGCTCGGTCACCATGAAGACCAGACCGAAGGCATAGCCACCCAGCACGAGGTGCCAGTACCACGGCATTGCAAACATTGGGTTGGTATCAGAACCGATCCAATTCAGCAGCAGTGAGAAGCCAATCATCCCTGCCAGACAGCCCACCACCATACGGTAGTTTGCGATCTTTGTAGCCAGAAGGAAGATCAGGCCAATGATACAGGCCAAGGTCGAGGTCTCGCCCATTGATCCAGGGATGAAGCCATAAAAGCTGTCCCACCAGGTGATGCCGCGCGTGGCCAGCGCCTGAAAACCGTCCGATGCTGAAACGGCAAGCGCTGTTGCGCCGGTAAACCCGTCCACCGGCACCCAAACGCTGTCACCCGACAGTTGTGCCGGATAGGCGAAATACAGAAAGGCACGGCCGGTCAGCGCCGGGTTCAGGAAGTTCTTACCGGTTCCGCCGAAGACCTCTTTGCCGATCACGACACCAAAGATGATGCCCAGCGCAACCTGCCAAAGCGGTGTCGTTGCGGGAACGATCAGCGCGTAAAGCATTGAGGAAACAAGGAAACCTTCGTTCACTTCATGTTTGCGGACGGTGGCGAAGATCACCTCGAAGATGCCACCTGCCACCAGCGTCACGATGTAGATCGGCAGGAAGTACAGAAGCCCGTGCGCCATGTTGGCGAAGGCGCTGGCCGGGTTAAACCCGATGCCCAATGCCTCGATGATCGCTGCACGCCAGCCCGAGGCGCCGAACTCGGCAATTGCCATGTTGGTCTGGAAGCCAGTGTTATACATCGCCATCAGGATGCACGGGATCGTCGCGATCACCACATAGGTCATGATCCGCTTCATATCGACGTAAGACCGCGCATGAGGTGCGGCGGTCGTTACCGTCTTCGGCGTATAGAGAAAGCTTTCCACCATCTCGTAGATGGGGAAGTACTTTTCAAATCTACCGCCCTTTTCGAAGTTCGGTTCGATCCGATCGAAAAAATTACGCAAGCCCAAAGGTCTACCCCTCTTTCTCGATCTTCGTCAGACTGTCGCGCAGCGCCAGCCCATACTCATATTTCGCGGGACAGGCAAAACCGACAAGACCAAGGTCTTCTTCGTCCAGTTCAAGCGCGCCCAGCGCTTGTGCCTGATCGGTGTCCATCACCAAAAGTGCGCGCAGAAGCTGCGTGGGCAGGAAATCCTGCGGCATCAGCTCTTCAAACGTACCGGTTGGCACCATCGCGCGGCGACCGCCGTTCATGTTCGAGGTCAACGGGAACTCGCGCTTGGCAAAAGCCGAGCCAAGAACCGGCTGAACCGCATATTTGGCGAACATCGGGCGGATTCATCCCATCGGGATCTGCTTCGTGTCCTCTTCAATCAGGGTGATCTGGCGGGCATAGCGGCCAAGATAGCCATCTGCGCCATCGCCTGCCCGTCCGCTAAGGACCGAGCCCGAGATCATGCGCACTGGCATATCACTGGGAGCGTCCGCTGCGGCCAGATCGGGCATCGACGCACCAGCGATGGTGCGGATCAGGCGCGGGTTGGCACAGGCCGGGCCAGCCAGCGAAATGATGCAGGACGCATCGTATTTGCCGGTCAACAGTAGGCGTCCGATAACAATCACATCCTGATAGCCGATCGTCCAAACAATCTTGTCTGCGCGTGGCGGCTCAAGGAAATGCATGTGCGTGCCGGACAGACCTGCGGGGTGTGGGCCAGCGAAAGCAGCAGCCTCAACCCCGGCAATGTCTTGCCCCGGCAAGGACACGCCGTCGGCCTGACACAAGTAAGTTTTGCCTTCGCTCAGCGATGCAATGGCCTCCAACCCTTTCGCAAAGGCATCAGCCTCTTCGGCGATGATCACAGCAGGATCAGCGGCCAAAGGCTCGGTATCCATCGCATTCACATAGATCGCAGCTGCGCGAGTCGCTGGATCGGGTATTTTTGAATAGGGGCGTGTGCGGAAAGACGTCCAAAGACCGGCGGCGCACAATTTCTGCACCAGCCCTTCGGAAGTAGACGCATCCCCGACTTTCGAAAAGTCAGTCGGCTTAGCTGCGTCTTTCGACACTTCAATCTCAACGCTGATCAGCTTGCGCCGCGCGCCGCGATTGATGGCCTTAACCGTGCCTGCGACAGGGGAAACAACCTGTACGTCCGGCATATCCTTGCTGGACAGAATCGGTGTACCCGCGCCAACCACATCACCTTCCGCGACTAAGATTCGCGGTTTCCAGCCGATGTAATCATCTCCAAGAATGGCAACCGACTGCGGATTCGGGCCGTTCTTCACATCCGAACTGGGTGCACCAGAGATCGGAATGTTCAATCCTTTGCGTAGCCTATACCGCTGCACAGTGTTCACCTCTTCAGATTGACTTGCCGCTATATGCAATGTGTGCGCGGCGGACGAAAGGGCCTTTTTACATTGTGAATGCCATTTTCTTGTTGAAAAGACCATTATTGTCTAAGACAAGCCAGACTGAATTCAAATGACAGACCCTTCAAAGACTGAAAGAGGTTCATCCAGTGCCCGATCTGATCAAATTCTCACGCCGTTCCGTAATGTTCATGCCGCTGGCCTTGGCCGCGTGTAAAGGAGCCGCCCGTGTATTTAACCTGTCAGGGCTGACAATGGGGACGACCTATAACGTTGTGGCCATCGAGCCTTCTGGCGGCGCGGTCGAAGCTGAACTGCAGACAGCAATCAATACGGCGTTGGCTGAGGTGAATCAGCAAATGTCGAACTGGAATCCCAAGTCCGAGATTTCGCGCTTCAATGCATCTGCCAGCACTGATCCCGTTTCTGTCACACCTGCTTTGGCGCACGTGATGAAAGCCGCAGACGCCGTGCACAACGCCAGCGACGGCCGGTTTGACACGACAATGGGCCCGCTGATCGAGCTGTGGGGCTTCGGCGCCCCCGGCGCGCAGTCGATGCCCAACGATACGGAAGTCACACAAACGCTTGCCGCTGTGGGACACAACAACACGATCAGCGTAGATGGCGACGTGCTTCAGAAAAAGCAGACTGGTGCGCAGGTTTATCTGGCCGCGATCGGCAAAGGTTATGGTGCGGACCGTGTTGGTCAAGCGCTCGAAACCTTCGGGATCACCGACTATATGGTTGAAATCGGTGGCGACATCTACGCGTCGGGCCGCAACCCCAATGGCCTTCCCTGGCAGATTGGCATCGAAACGCCTGCGACCCTGAACAACGCAGTATTTGACGTTGTTGGCATTTCGGGTCTGGGTCTGGCTTCTTCCGGAGATTACCGGAACTATTTTGAGAAAGACGGCGAGCGGTATTCGCATGTGATTGATCCGGCGACCGGTAAACCCATCACGCACCGCACCGCTTCGGCCACTGTCTTGGCTGAAAACGGTATGTTGGCGGACGCTTGGGCGACGGCGATGCTTATTCTGGGCCGTGAGCGTGGTCTGGAAGTGGCTGCAACCCACGATGTGGCTGTCCTGTTCGTCGAACGTGACACTGATGCGGCGTCACTTCAGTTCAAATCGGCATCAAGCGACGCCTTCACGCGTTTGTCGGCATAAGATAACGGAGCATCAGCATGGCCACCTTCCTTCTGACCTTTGGCGTCCTGCTTATCATCATGCTGGGCATGGCCCTTGGTGTGATCATGGCGGGCCGGACGATCAAAGGCAGCTGTGGTGGCCTGAATGCCATCAGCGATGCGGATCAATGCCTTGTTTGCAGCAAGGAAATTGATCCAAACAGCCCTCTGCGTGAGCGTTTGTCGCAATGCCCACGCAAAAAGAAGATGATGGAACAGGCGCAGGCCGAAAGCTAAAAGAAACTACTGGGCTGCGGCCAACGGCACAAAGCCCAATGTAAGCAGCCCGACTGCTGCCAACACTCCGTAAATCCAAAGCAAATACCGCGGTCCTTCGGCTTTCCAAACCCGCCGGTATTGATAGCCGCACACGCACGCCAACACGAAAATCACCGTTGCAACCGGGGATGAAAGCGTAAGTGCGACCATTTTTTGTCTCCTGAATTCGAATTGCTGCGTTATGCTATCTATGTGTGCGAACAGCAAACACTTCAGGGAGGACAGCAGATAATGCCTACGTCGTATCAGGCCCCTATGCGCAAGGACCGCAAAGGATCGCAAAGCCACAGTCAGGACCCCGCCAGCAATCTTAAGGCAAAAACGGCTGTGGTCGGTGACATTCTTGATCGCAAAGGCAGCAATGTGATTGCGATCAGACCCGGTGAAACGCTGGGGCACGCGGTTGAGATTTTGCGGGATAAAAGAATTGGTGCTTTGGTTGTCACTGACAACACCGGCGCGCTTTGCGGAATCCTGTCAGAACGTGACATCGTGCGCAAACTTGCTGACGCGCCGGGCCAGACGCTGCCCCAATTGGTCGAAGACGTCATGACCAAAGAGGTTGAAACCTGCGGCATGGATGATCCACTGGTGTCCGTCCTGAAACGGATGAGCGATGGACGCTTTCGCCACATGCCCGTGATGGGTGATGCAGGACCAATTGGCATGGTCACCATCGGTGACGTGATCACCCATCGTTTGAACGAGGTTGAACACGAAGCCTTGCAGCTAAAACAGTTGATCGTCGGCTAGTTTCTTATGTAACAGCCCCTGCCAACACAAACCGTGTTGGCAGATATGATTGACGACCGCAGGTTCAGCACCCGCCTCAGGTCGAAGTCAATCATGTATTCTGGGGAATGGATGGTGCTGTGAGGGAGGATTGAACTCCCGACCTCGTCATTACCAATGACGCGCTCTACCACTGAGCTACCACAGCATCCTATCGTGGGCGGGTGATTAGACCTATTCTCAGATGGACGCAAGCGTATTCTGGACCCTTTTTTCAATCCACGTTACAGAAGACCCCATGGAGCAGAACAAGTCATCTCAAAAGCCCGGGAAAAAAGGGGCTGAACGCGAAGCGCGGCTGAAAGCTGCGTTGAAAGCAAACATGGGGCGGCGCAAAGCGCAGGCCCGGTCACGTGCTGCGTCTGACGACGAAGCTGCGGAAAACAAACAGAATAAAAGGTAAGGCAGGCAGATGGATTCGATTGTAGTAACGGGTGGCGGTGAGCTTCGTGGCGAAATTCCAATCGCGGGGGCCAAGAACGCATGTTTGACGCTGATGCCGGCGACGATTCTTTCTGAAGAGCCTTTGACCCTGACCAATGCGCCGCGCCTGTCGGACATCAAGACGATGACCCAGCTTCTGGAAAGCCTGGGCGCTGAAGCTACTTCGATGCAAGAGGGTCAAGTGCTGACCCTTTCAAGCCATAACCTCGACAATCACGTGGCGGACTATGACATCGTGCGCAAAATGCGTGCTTCCAATCTGGTGCTGGGCCCGATGCTTGCGCGTCTGGGCCATGCCGTTGTGTCTCTGCCCGGTGGTTGCGCCATTGGCGCGCGCCCGATGGATTTGCACATTCACGGGCTGGAAAAGCTGGGCGCAGAGATCGAGCTGAAAGAAGGTTATCTGCACGCCAAAGCCCCGCGCGGCTTGAAAGGGGCCGAGATTGAACTGGCCTTTGCATCGGTCGGCGCGACTGAAAACATCATGATGGCTTCGACGTTGGCCAAAGGCACCACCGTGCTGCGCAATGCAGCGCGCGAGCCCGAGATTGTGGATCTGGCGGATTGCCTGCGCAAGATGGGCGCGCAAATCGAAGGCGACGGCACGTCCGAGATTGTCATTCAAGGCGTGGATCGCCTGCATGGCGCAACCCACCCCGTTGTCACCGACCGCATCGAACTTGGCACCTATATGCTCGCCCCAGCCATCGCAGGTGGCGAGGTCGAATGCATCGGCGGACGTATTTCGCTGGTTGAAAGCTTCTGCGAGAAGCTGGATGCAGCCGGCATTCACGTGGAAGAAACCAAAAAAGGCCTGAAGGTTGCACGCAAAAACGGTCGTGTGTCGGCTGTGGATGTCACCACCGAACCCTTCCCCGGTTTCCCTACCGATTTGCAGGCCCAGATGATGGCAATGCTTTGTACCGCTGATGGTACATCAACCTTGCACGAAACAATATTTGAGAACCGTTTCATGCACGCGCCGGAACTGATCCGCATGGGCGCGAATATCGAGGTGCATGGCGGCACCGCGACCGTACATGGTGTCGACAAACTGAAAGGTGCGCCGGTGATGGCAACCGACCTGCGCGCCTCAGTCTCGCTGATCCTTGCTGCGATGGCTGCTGAAGGCGAAACTGTGGTCAACCGCGTCTATCACCTTGATCGCGGCTACGAGAAAGTCGTGCGCAAGCTGTCATCCATTGGCGCCAAGATCGAGCGCGTGAAGGAGTGAGCGATATGCAAGACGCCCGTTTCGAAGATGGCGGTGAAGCCGCACTTAAGCTGGTTGCCCTTGATGGCGAAGACCTTGCGGTTGTTTCCGCGCTGGTTCAGGACGCCGTGTTCCCGGCACATGAGATGTCTTGGGATGCGGGCCGTCGCCGCTTTGCTCTGCTGATCAATCGCTTCCGCTGGGAAGACAAGCCAGCTGCGGATGCACGTGGCCGCGACGTCGAACGGGTGCAATCGGTGCTTTCCATCTCGGATGTTCTAAAAGTGCAAAGCCAAGGCGTTCAAAAGGGCGACAAGGACATGATCTTGTCGGTTTTGTCTCTGTCATTCGCTCCGGGCGAGGACGGAATGGGCCGTCTTGAGCTGGTGCTGGCAGGTGATGGCGCCATTGCACTGGATGTTGAGGCGCTGGATGTGACGCTGCAAGATGTTACGCGCCCCTACATTGCGCCATCGAAACATGCGCCAGAGCATGACCTGCCTGAATAACCCGCGACTCTGCACCGCTTGAGCCTTCGCCGCGCTGCGGCTAAGAGCAGACCAAAGGAGAGCGCCATGCCCCAGTTTCTGAACAGCACATCCGCCGAGTTTGAGGCGCGTTTCACCGAACTTCTATCAATGAAGCGCGAAGACAGCCCTGATGTGGACGCCACAGTTGCCGGGATCATTGCGGATGTGCGCGCGCGTGGGGATGATGCCGTCATCGCGCTGACCTCGAAATTTGATCGGCTGGACCTGACGCCGGAAACGCTGCGCTTCTCTGAGACGGAAATCGAGGCGGAGTGCGCGAAGGTTTCGGATGAAGATCGCGCGGCGCTGGAACTCGCCGCGGACCGCATTCGTGCGTATCACAGCCGCCAAATGCCGGAAGATCAGCTTTGGACCGATGAAAGCGGCGCTGATCTAGGCTGGCGTTGGTCTGCTGTGTCTGCAGCCGGTCTTTATGTGCCGGGGGGGCTTGCAAGCTATCCGTCGTCCGTTTTGATGAATGCCATTCCAGCCAAAGTTGCGGGCGTCGAACGGCTTGCTATCACCGTGCCTACGCCCGACGGGGTGACCAACCCTCTGGTATTGCTGGCCGCAAAAATTGCGGGCGTGGAGGAGGTCTACCGCATTGGCGGCGCGCAGGCCGTGGCTGCACTTGCCTATGGCACCGACACAATCCCACCCGTGGACAAGATCACCGGCCCGGGCAACGCCTTTGTCGCCGCGGCCAAGCGCCGAGTGTTCGGCAAGGTTGGCATCGACATGATCGCAGGTCCGTCCGAAATCCTGGTGATCGCAGATGCTGATAACGATCCTGATTGGCTGGCTTTGGACCTGATGAGCCAGGCCGAGCACGACGAAAGTGCTCAATCAATCCTGATCACCACTGATGAGACCTTTGGCCAACGCGTCGCAAAAGCCGTTGAGGCCCGTCTTGAAACGCTTGAACGTCGTCAGATCGCTGGCGCCAGTTGGCGCGATTTCGGCGCGGTGATCACCGTGCGTGATCTGGGCGAGGCCGCCGCGCTGTCGAACCGCATCGCACCAGAACACCTTGAGCTGTGCGTGGCCGACCCCGAAGCGCTTTCGGATAAATGTGTGCATGCTGGTGCCATCTTTTTGGGCCAATTCACCCCAGAAGCCATCGGCGACTATGTTGGCGGCCCCAACCACGTATTGCCCACGGCCCGGTCTGCCCGCTTCAGTTCGGGTCTGTCGGTCATGGACTTCCTGAAACGCACCACGCTTGCCCGCATGACCCCCGGCGCGCTGGCCGCAATTGGCCCCGCCGCCGAAACCCTTGCCATTTCCGAAAGTCTTGAAGCCCACGGCCTGTCTGTGCGCGCAAGACTTGACGCCCTTAACGATTGACCCTCAGATAGTGACAATGACCTTAAACCGCATCACCCATATTGATATTGATGACACCGGCCTTGCCGCCCCCACGCCCGAGATCGAGCAGGAGCGCAAAGTCGCGATTTTCGACCTGCTTGAAGACAACTCGTTTGCGTTGGCCTCTCGTGGGGATCAGCCCGTGCTGGACGGACCCTATCATCTGGGTTTGGCCATTCGTGAAAAACGGCTGGTGGTAGACGCCAAAACCGAAGCGGGCGATCCAGCGGGCGAATTTCATCTGTCGCTTGGACCCTTCCGGCAGGTGGTGAAAGACTATTTCGCAATCTGTGAAAGCTATTTTGACGCGGTGAAAAAGCTGCCGCCCAGCCAGATCGAAGCGATTGATATGGCCCGGCGCGGCATTCACAACGAAGGCGCGCGCGTGCTGCAAGAGCGTCTTGAGGGCAAAGCCGATATCGACATCGACACGGCCCGCCGCCTATTCACCCTTATCTGCGTGCTGCACTGGGGATAAATTTGGAAGCAGATCGTCCCCAATCCGTGCTGTTTTGCTGTGACCACAATTCTGTGCGTTCACCAATGGCCGAAGGGATGATGAAAGCTTTCTATGGTCACGAGATCTATGTGCAATCCGCAGGTGTTCACAGTGAATTGGACATCGATGGCTTCTCGATCTCGGTATGCGAGGAGCTGGGCATTGAACTTTCGGCCCACCGCGTTCGTAGCTTTGACCAGATGGAGGAATGGGGCGACGACTTGTCCAGTTTCGATCTGGTAATTGCCCTGTCCCCGGCCAGCCAACGCCGCGCGCTAGAACTAACGCGGGTGTTTCACCTCGATGTGGAATACTGGCCCATTTTGGACCCTACGGGGCTGGGCACGCGACGCGAAGAAAAGCTGGTCAACTATCGTCAGGCCCGGGACCAAATCAAGGAACGTATCTTGGCTCGTTTCGGACGGCCAAACACGGAACTTTAGCTGTCTCAAAGGCCCGAAAGTAGCTCTTTACCGGCAAAAGTCACGTAAGCATCGAATTCCCTTGAAAACCGGGACGTTTCCCCCCACATATAGCGCGCCCACAATAGGTGGGTGAAAACACAGGAGTGAACATGGCCAAGGAAGAACTGCTCGAATTTCCCGGTGTCGTAAAGGAACTCCTGCCGAACGCGACATTTCTGGTCGAGCTGGAAAACGGCCATACGATCATCGCGCACACGGCAGGCAAGATGCGGAAAAACCGCATCCGTGTTCTGGCTGGCGACAAGGTGCAGGTCGAAATGACCCCCTATGATCTGACCAAAGGTCGGATCAACTATCGCTTTAAGTAAGCGCGGTCGCGCATGACGCGCCCCAAACTGATTCTGGGCTCTGGAAGCCCAAGACGGGCCGAGTTGCTGGGGCAGCTCGGCCTTGTTGCGGATGACGTGCGCCCACCGGACGTGGATGAAACGCCGCTGAAGGGTGAATTGCCGCTGAGCTATTGCCGTCGGATTGCAGCTGCAAAGGCTGCAGCAATGACCGTAGCATCAGACGAAGTCGTGCTGTGCGCGGACACAACCGTCGCATTGGGTCGTCGCATCATGGGCAAACCAGAAGATGCAGGCCAAGCAGCCGAATTTCTGATGTCCCTATCCGGGCGGCGCCACCGTGTGATCACGTCCGTGGTTGTGCGCAACGCATCAAGCTCATGGTCGCGCGATGTGGTGACAGACGTTAAAATGAAGCGCCTGTCCAATGAAGAACTCAACGGCTATCTCGCGACCGGTGATTGGCAAGGCAAGGCTGGTGGTTATGCCATCCAAGGTCCAGCTGGCGCTTTCATTCCATGGATTCAAGGCAGCTATACCGGGGTTGTCGGCCTTCCCATCGCGGAAACTGCTGGTCTTCTGGTGGCCGCAGGTTACCCCTTATATGGAGCAAAGACATGAAGGGCAGCGTGATTGCGCTTGATCATTACGAAGGCCGTATGGCCGCGGCCCAGATTGTTGATGGCAAGCTGACGGATTTGCTGATCGAGCCACCCGAAAGCGTCGTTCAACCCGGCGCCATCTTTCGCGCCATCTGCGACCGCCCGCTGAAGGGTCAAGGCGGTATGATGCTGCGGCTACCGAACGGCAAGTCTGGATTCTTAAGGCAGGGCAAAGGGTTGAAGCCCGGTGAACGTTTGTTGGTGCAGGTCACAGGCTTTGGAGAGGACGGCAAAGCTGTACCGGTCACCCAAAAAGTTCTGTTCAAAAGCCGCTACGCCATCGTGACCCCCGGCGCGCCTGGCATCAATGTCAGTCGATCCATTCGCGACGAAGAAATCCGCGTACAACTTCTGGAAACAGCCCACGAGGTGATGGACGGAGCTGAAGAAGGCCTGATCATTCGTTCCATTTCAGCTCAGGCTGATCTTGAAGACGTGGCCGCGGATATTGCTGCCATGCTTGACCTGTCCCGTGCCGTGCTGGCTGACGCTGACGGTGATCCCGAACTTCTGGTCGATGGCCCCGATCCCCATGCTCTTGCGTGGCGGGACTGGGCTGAACCCGATCTGCTGGACACCAAAAAGGACGCGTTTGACCGTCATGGTGTGCACGAGATGATCGCCAATGCCAGTGGCCCGTATGAACGGTTGACCGGCGGCGCATCGATGTTTGTTGAACCCACGCGCGCGCTTGTGGCTGTCGATGTGAACACTGGCGGCGACACCAGCCCGGCGGCAGGTCTAAAGGCCAATATCGCTGCAGCCCGCGTCTTGCCTGCCGCGCTGAGGTGCCGGGGATTGGGTGGTCAAATCATTGTCGATTTCGCCCCCTGCCCTAAGAAAGATCGGCGACAGATCGAACAAGTTCTTCGCGCAGCGTTCAAGGCCGAGGGCATCGAAACCGCAATGGTCGGCTGGACCCAGTTGGGCCTGTTTGAACTGCAACGCAAACGTGAACGCCTGCCCCTGTCGCGCTGTCTGGAGGACCGCTAATGGCTTGCCCAATCTGCGAAAAAGACACCGATCCCAAGTATCGCCCCTTCTGCTCTCGACGATGCGCAGACGTTGATCTTGGCCGCTGGCTGAACGGCTCTTATGCGGTCCCATCGAACAGTCCCGACGACCTGGACGAAGCAGCCGAGGCCATGTCTCAGGCGCTTTCACAGGAAACTTCGAAGCCGCACTGAAAAACCTGCGAAAACAGCGTTTTCCCTCTGGACACCGCTGCACCCCGCGTCTAAAACCCGCCCACCCGAACGATGAAACGTTCACCCGTGCCCGGGTAGCTCAGGGGTAGAGCAGTGGATTGAAAATCCTCGTGTCGGTGGTTCGATTCCGCCCCCGGGCACCACTTCCTAAGCTAACTCATAGGTTTTGCTTCATTTTTGGCAACTGCTTGGAACTATTGACAGAAATTTCTATTTCTGCTCGGATCTTGCACTGACACCGGGCGGCATGACCTAGCCTTTTGGGCTATTCACTTCTCAGCTGGGCTTTACCGGGTCAGAAAAAGGGCGACCAACTGGCCGCCCTGAATAGTTCGTGAAGGCAATATTCGGCGGATCAATCCATCCATTCAAACGGACGTGTGAACTCTCCCAGACAGTGCTTTACGGCCTCATAGTCGACATCACCTGTTGCTTTCAGGCGCGCCACCAAGCCACGTTTTTTGTCATCGATCACTTCATAGATATGCGCCGCATGCCCCGCATCTGCCAATGCTTTGTCATAGACGCGCGTGATCGCGGATTTGCGCAGATCGGGTTTGAACACTTTCCCCACGGCTGTTTTCGGCAGCTCGTCCAGAATTTCCACGTGCTTGGGTTGCGCTGCTTTCTCGTGGATGTGTTTCTTGGCGTAGGCCATCAGCTCTTCAGTTGTGACCTGTGCTCCACCGACCAGTTCAACATAGGCGCAAGGCAGTTCACCAGCATAGCTGTCCGGTTGACCGATCGCACCAACCATGGCCACGGCTTCGTGACCGGCAAGAACCTCTTCGATCTCGGCGGGATCAATGTTGTGGCCGCCGCGAATGATCAGGTCTTTGGCACGACCGGTGATCCATAGATAGCCATCCTCGTCCAAACGACCCAAATCACCTGTTCGCAAATGGCTGCCTTGTGCAAATAGCCCTGCATTCTTTGCTTCTTCCGTGTAGGTGTGGCCTGAAAAGACGCCGGGGCTAGACAGGCATATTTCACCCACTTCATCCACGCCATGTTCTTTCAGAACTGTCCCTGCGTCATCGCAGGACAGAATTTTCACATCCGTATACGGAAATGGAACCCCCACAGACCCAGCCTTTTTAGCCCCGACCGGCGGATTACAGGACACAAGGCAGGTTGCTTCCGTCAAACCATAACCTTCCACGATATTCACACCCGTGGCGTCGACAAAGCGATTGTACAATTCAATTGGCAAAGGGGCCGAGCCCGAAAACGCCGTTTTCAGGGTCGAGACATCAGCATCCACTGGGCGCTGCATCATAGCCGAAATTGCAGTTGGCACTGTGATCATAAAGCTGACCTTGTAGCGTTCGATCAATTTCCAAAAATTGTCGAAAACCCCTTCACCTCGATATCCAGCCGGGGTGGGATGCACGAAATGAGCTCCGGACATCAAGCAAGACATCCAGATCACGTGAACTGCGAACACGTGGAACAACGGTAGCGGACACATGATCACGTCTTTTTCGTCAAACAGAAGATTGGCACCCAGCCAACCGTTGTAGACCATGCCAGAGTTTTTGTGCTGCGCCACTTTCGGCGTGCCCGTGGTCCCGCCAGTGTGGAAATAGGCGGCGACGCGATCTTCGGTTTTGTCTTCAAAATCAAGCGTCGTGTTCTGGCGCTTCATTTCGGCAATAAAATCCATCACTTTCGCATTGTGTTTCGGTGGATTTTTGGGACGTAGCAACGGTACGAGCCAGCTTTTGGGCGGCTTCAGATACTTGTTCAGATCGATCTCAAGCACAGTTTTGACATTTGGGGCCATCGCAACGGCTTCGTTTGCCAATTGTGCAACTTCTGATTTCGGGAAGGCCTTCAGCGTCACCAAAACCTTTGCACCCGTTTCCTTCAGAATGCCTGCGACCTGCTCAGCATCCAGAAGAGGGTTGATCGGATTGACGATGCCGGCAAACCCCGCACCCATCAGTGTATAAATTGTCTCGTTCGAGTTGGGCAGAAGATAGGCCACAACATCGTTTTCGCCGATGCCCAATGACCGAAACAGGTTCGCTGCCTGGCATGATCGCTCAAGCATCTCCCTCCATGTCACAGTTTCTTTCGGGTCGGTCGGGCCAGATGTGATTTGAAACGAGGCCGCAGGCCGATCGGGGAACGCTTTCGCAGTTCGTTCAAGCATCTGGTACAGAGTGCTCGGCTTATCGCGCGCATCCCACGTCATTTCTGCTTCGACCGCATCACGATCAAACTTCGAGCCAAATTCAAACATTAGTCATCCTCCCTTCGCCTGTTTCTACAGGCGTATATTATGTGGGAAGCATGCTCGCAAAAGCCAAATCCCGCAAGTCTGACGTGACGTGGAAATGACGTTTACGGAAGGTAACTCAGCCGCCATCGCGGCAGAAAACTGGCGGCGGTTCCAGACCAAGTGGCTTTGTCGGAAGCTGTCGCGTCTTAAATCTGCCCTTCGGTGAACTGCAGGCGTGCCAAGCGGGCATACAGGCCGTCTTGTGCAACCAGTTCATCATGCGTGCCTTGGGCGACGATGCGACCTTCATCAAAGACCACAATCCGGTCAGCCTTCTTCACGGTCGCCAAACGGTGCGCGACAATCAACGTGGTCCGGCCTTGCGCAAGCTCGTCGACTGCCCCCTGAACCAAACGTTCGCTTTCTGCATCAAGGGCCGAGGTCGCCTCGTCCAGCAAAAGGATCGGTGCGTCGCGCAGGATCGCACGCGCAATGGCGATACGTTGCTTCTGACCACCTGACAACATCACGCCGCGTTCACCCACATAGGTGTCATAGCCGTCTGGCAGTCGGGACAGGAAGTCATGTGCGGCGGCTGCCTTTGCCGCGGCTTCAACTTCAGCGTCCGAGGCTTCGGGGCGGCCGAAGCGAATGTTCTCACGGGCTGAGGCTGCAAATATCACCGCGTCTTGCGGTACAAGGGCGACGTATTTGCGGAAATCATCACGCCGCATGTCACGCAAATCAACACCATCCATGGTCACTGCGCCGTGCTCGGGATCATAGAAGCGTTGGATCAATTGAATGATTGTCGTCTTACCAGCGCCGGATGGGCCCACAAGCGCCACGGTTTCACCCGCAGCAACATCAAGCGAGACCTCTTCCAGTGCTGCCTGATTGGGGCGCGCTGGATAGTGAAAGGTCACATTGTCAAAGCACAAAGCGCCGGTTGGACGCTGGGTGATCGCGATGGGCTGTTCAGGATCTTTGACCTGATCTTCCGCATTCAAAAGCTCGACCAGTCGTTCTGTGGCCCCTGCGGCGCGCTGCAATTCGCTCCAGATTTCGGACAAGGCTCCGACGGCACCTGCAACCATCACCGAATAGATCACAAACTGAACCAATGCCCCGATCGAGACATTTCCGGCTGTGACATCCCGCATGCCAATCCAAAGCACGCCCACCACGCCAGAGAAGATCAGCGAAATGACGATCACTGTCATCACGGCACGGGTGCCAATGCGCTGCTTGGCAGAGATGAAGCTATTTTCAGTCAAACCCGAGAATTCTTTGCGATTTAGGTCTTCATGTGTGAAGGCCTGCACAGTTTGAACTGATGACAAAGCTTCCGAGGCATTGCCCGAGCTTTTAGCAATCCATTCCTGGTTTTCGCGGCCCAGAACGCGCAAGCGGCGACCCAGAACGATGATTGGCACGATGACGACGGGCACGATCAGCAGCACAAGCCCTGTTAGCTTGGCAGACGTGAACAACATCAAGATCATGCCGCCAACGAATATGAACACATTACGTAGGGCGACAGAAACAGACGAGCCAATAACCGATAGGATCAATGTGGTGTCGGTGGTGATGCGCGACAGCACCTCTCCGGTCATGATTTTCTCATAAAACGCAGGGCTCATTCCCACGACGCGATCAAAGACAGCTTTGCGGATGTCCGAGACGATCCGTTCACCCAACCGAGTGACCAAATAGTACCGTAGCCCCGTGCCCACTGCGAGCAGCGATGCCACCCCAAGTGCCGCCAAGAAGTATTTGTCCAAGAGCTGCGGCGTGGCTTCGCCGAAGCCATCGATAACGCGACGAACAGCAATTGGCAGGATCAGGGAAATGCCGGCTGTAAACACCAGCGCAACAAAAGCGGCTAACATCCAAATACGGTAGGGGCGCATGAACGGCCACAGGCCCGACAAGGCACCGATACGTTTGGATTTCTCGCGTTCGTCCATCTCGACGCTGGAAGCGTCCGCCTGTCTTGCCATGTAATCTGCTCCTTTGGAGCACGGATACCGAAACCACCCAACACACACAAGCAGGATTGAATGTGATTGCAATCAACCATCCCAAGCTGATCTGCTTTTGTAGGTGCAGTTTTGCTGCTATGCTCGAAACACCAGAATACCGAGTAGCGGGAGAGTTCATAATGTTTGGTGCAAACAAGTTTCGTGCGGTGGCCCTGGGATCATTGCTGGCTGTGCTTTCCGCATGTGCAACACCACAACAACAATGCGTTGCGCGCGAAACGGCAGAATACCGGGCCGTTTCAAAGCAGATCAAAACGCTTGAGGAAACGCTGGCGCGTGGATACGCCCTGCACCGGCAGTCAATTCCTTACACCGCAACCCGTATCTGCCGCACCAAGGACAGGAAGCCCTTCCCCTGCCCCAGAACACGTTTCCGCACGATTGAAACACCTGTTTCCGTAGACATGGATGACGTTCGAAAGAAGTTGGCGCGATTGAAAGCCCATCGCAGCAAGCTTACCCCGGCTGCTGTTGCAGCGCGCGAGGCATGTGTTCGTACCTACCGCGAATGAAGCAATTGCTATTTTGGAACTGAAACTTTGATCGCTGACGGTTTCCCGCCTGATCCCATGACGCGGATCAGAACGATCCCACCATTTTTGAACCGTTTGGCCGCTTTCGGACCAATAGAGCCATTTGCGAGCAAGGCTTTGATGCCTTTACGGCTCTTGTTGGACCCGAAATAGGGGTCCCATTCGTCACCAGGCTGGCTCACACCAAAACGATGATAGTTCGCGCGATCTTGACGCAGAATGCTTGCGGGGTCCTTCAGAGCGGCCCCTTTGGCATTGGACAGATCGGGCTTGCCAATGAAAACGGTAAACGACCCAATTTGCTCATTGGCCGCCGCCGCTTGCGCGGCAATGGCAAAGCCAAACACCAAGACACTGGTTTTCAACAGTTTAAAGTGGCGAGCCATGATCCCGATCCAAAACACGTGCCATTATCTGACACCTGCAAAGAATGGGGGTCCCAACGACCAAGGTCAATGGGGGCTCGCCTGACCTTGTTTAGCTCTCGCCTGTGACCGTCATCCCCAGCATACGCCACGCATGCATGCCTCCCCGGTAGTAATGGATTTTGTCGGCTGGAAAGCCTGCCTCGATCATGCGGCGGGCCGCAGTTGGGGATTGTCCGCACCAGTTTCCGTTACAAAACAGCGCCACCGGCTTGGCGGCTTCACAGTCAAATCCATCGAAATCAACTTCGCAGCCAAGTTCATCCAAGCGATCTGGCGCCTCGTTATAAGGAATTGAGATTGCACCCGGAATTGTGCCTGTTTCATGATCGGACGATACGCGACTGTCCACAACGATCGCGTCCGGATCTTGCAGCATTTCAAGCAATTCCAGCTCTCCGATTGGTGTCACACCCGGCGCTGGGACCATAGGTTGGACACAGAAATTCGGGCACGGTCGGGATGTGCGGGCCCATTCGCCCGACAGTTCATGTGCGGTATCCGAATTGCGCGCAATCTCTACAGGACCGTTTTCGGTTTCCACAGTGACCGAAGACACATCAGGGCGGATATTAACCCCTTCGGCAAACAAAGGTGTGGCCATCAAAAGAAGGGCGGCTGCGGTGGTAAATGTCTTCATCAGGATCCTCGAATGGCTTAAAGCGTTTCTGCATAAACTTGAGGCACATGTTTGTGCCGAAACGCCCACAACATTGTTAATTCATACTGCGTTTCGGATTTTGCCTGTGCCAGTTTAAACCCGAAACGCTTTAGTTGAAGGTTTCAAACACGTCGTACATGACGGGTTCAAAGCTTTTGCACAGCGTTGCAATTTTGCGATTGCGCTCGCGCATTTCCTCGGTGCGAAGCATGGCTTGAAAATCCTCGCGTCGCTTCCACTGCGAGTAATTGGCAATGCGCGTCTGGGCATCATTCACGTGTAGGCCTGCACCGACAAATCCGGGCTGTTTTGAAATGAAACTGTCATAAGCGTCCTGAAGCGAATCCAGAAGATCCTGACAGGTGCCAGGTGTCATTTCGAACGTGGTTATGACGGTTTGGTAATCGGGGGCTTTGCTGATTTTGGGCATGGCTTCCTCCTTGTAAGTAGAAGCCTAGCCGCTATTGGATCACATATGAATATGTGATCTTGCCTCAGGGTCAGTCAAATATGTCGAAAAGCTCGGACAATACCGATTTACGCCGCTTTTTCTTATAGCGCTTGGCGTAGCGGTAATCCTCATCGTCATCGTCGTCATCATCATGCCGTCGCTTTCGCGATGAACCGGGTTCCATCCCGGCCCCACGTTCCATCTCTTCTCGTGACCGCATACGGCGAGGTTCCCCTTGATGAACGGGCTCTGACGATGGCGGAACGGGTGCGACATACGGGTCAGGATCATCCAACTCGATCGCAGGGGTCGCTTTTTCGATGATCTTGTCCAATTCGCCCCGATCCAGCCAGACACCCCGGCACTTGGGGCAATAGTCGATTTCGACCCCTTGGCGTTCCGTCATCAATAGTTCGGTTCCGTCTACTGGACATTTCATCATCGACCCTCCTGTCTTCAACTGAACTTAGGTAAAAAAAGACGGGCCGCAAGGGGCCCGCCAATCGGTCACGCTTAAAGGGAGGAATAATCAGCGTGATACGTGAACAGCACAAGGTGCATGGCGCACAACGCGCGCAGCCGTCGATCCAAGGAAGAAGTCGGTCAAACCGGGACGATGCGAGGCCACCACAATGCAATCAACTTTGTGTTCTTTGGCATAATCCACAATGGCGTGGCCTGCATGCCCAGAAACCACCGCGATGGAAACATCTGGCGAATCCTTCAGCGCCTCCTGCAGGCGGCTTTCAAGTTCATGGATATTGTTCTCAAGCTGACCTTCCGGCAGGTATTGCGCCACGTAAGCGGGCACCTCTTCCATGACGTGCAGGGCGGTGATCTTAGCACCATCCGCCGCGACAGCCTTGGCAATGTGCAGGGCTTCAGACGTATCGCGGTCGTGATCCAACGCGATGGGCACTAGAATATTCTTATACATCACTAAGCTCCTTTATTTTCAGTGTTCAGCATTTCCTTTTGAATACCTTGCGCGCCTGCGCCCTACCATGACACAGGTCAAACACCCCAATGGCTTTATCCGGCCTGATTTTCCGTTTACTCTGCCCGTCATGAAAACGCTGACAAATACATCTGAAATGCTGATCCTTGATCACAAGCCGTGGGTCTTGTCGCTTAGCATGATCGCTGGGCTAATGATCTTCGTTGGAATTGGCGTCAATGCGCTGTTCCAAGGCGAATGGGTATTCGGCATGATGTTCGCTGGGATCGGGACGCTGGCGTGGGGTGGCTGCTTTCTTGCCTTTGCCAAACGGGTGCAGTTGATCTTTGACGTACAGGCTGGGCAGATTGTGAAACGGAAGCGATCGGTGCTGGGATATGCGCAGGATGTCTATCCATTAGACGCGCTTCGTGGTGCAGAACTTGAGGAAACCCGCAGCGACGGGTCCACCATGTATCGACCCGTTTTAATAATGGATGGGAAGCCGAACCTGCCGGTTGTATCCTATTACACCAACGGCTCTGGGCCACGCCGCACAGCGGATGCAATCAATGTGTGGTTTGAAGGGCTTTCAGACCCAATGTAGCTTGACTCTGCACCGCGAAACCCGTAATTCCACCGCAAATCTCGGAAGTGCGAAACTTCCGGTCCCATGGCCCAAGCCGGGATCGCCCCCTGTCAGCGTGTTACGCCCACAGGGGCGCTCATCGTTTGGACACCCGGTTTCGGCCTTGGGATAAGCGCAACCCGCCCCTATCTTAGGGGAAACGAAACGGCAAAGGAGCCGAGATATGTTCGAGAGCCTGTCAGATCGCCTATCCGGTGTCTTTGACCGCCTGACGAAACAGGGCGCGCTGTCCGAGGATGACGTAAAAACCGCCCTGCGCGAAGTGCGAGTGGCGCTGCTTGAGGCTGACGTCTCGCTGCCCGTCGCGCGTGATTTCATCAAGAAAGTGCAGGAAAAAGCGACCGGTCAGGCTGTGACCAAATCGGTCACTCCGGGCCAACAGGTCGTGAAGATCGTGCATGACGCGTTGGTCGACGTACTGACCGGCGAAGGTGAACCCGGTGCACTGAAGGTCGACAGCCCCCCTGCCCCGATCCTGATGGTCGGTTTGCAAGGTGGTGGTAAGACGACCACAACCGCGAAACTTGCCAAGCGCCTGACGGAAAAAGACGGCAAGCGCGTGCTGATGGCATCGCTTGATATCTATCGCCCGGCTGCGATGGATCAGTTGGCCGTGTTGGGTACGCAAATTGGCGTGGACACCCTGCCGATCGTTCCCGGCCAAAAACCCGTCGACATCGCCAAACGCGCCAAGCAACAGGCAACGATGGGCGGCTATGACGTCTATATGCTCGACACAGCGGGTCGTTTGCACATCGACGAAGTGCTGATGGGCGAGGTCGAGGAAGTCTCGGCCGTTGTAAACCCACGCGAAACGCTTCTGGTGGTCGATGGTCTGACCGGTCAGGTCGCTGTCGAGGTTGCACAAGAATTTGACGACAAAGTTGGCATCTCGGGCGTGGTTCTGACCCGTATGGATGGCGACGGTCGCGGTGGTGCAGCGCTGTCGATGCGCGCGGTCACCGGCAAGCCGATCAAATATGTCGGCCTTGGCGAAAAGATGGACGCGCTTGAAACCTTCGAGCCTGACCGGATCGCGGGTCGCATCCTTGGCATGGGCGACATTGTTTCGCTGGTCGAGAAAGCCCAAGAAACCATCGAGGCCGAACAGGCCGAGCGTATGATGAAGCGCTTCCAGAAGGGTCAGTTCAACATGAACGACCTGAAAATGCAGCTGGAGCAAATGATCAAGATGGGCGGCATGCAAGGGATCATGGGAATGATGCCGGGCATGAAAAAGATGGCCAAACAGGCCGAAGACGCGGGCATGGACGACAAGGTTCTGAAACAGCAGATCGCGCTGATCCAGTCGATGACCAAACGCGAACGCGCCAACCCGCAAATCCTGCAAGCCAGCCGCAAGAAACGGATCGCCAAAGGTGCGGGCATGGAAGTGTCTGAACTGAACAAACTTCTGAAAATGCAGCGCCAGATGGGCGACATGATGAAGAAGATGGGCAAGATGGGCAAAGGCAAGATGCTGAAACAAGCCATGGGCGGCATGTTCGGCAAAGGCGGCGGCATGCCCGATATGCCTGCGGGCATGGATCCGTCCTCGATGGACCCCAAGGCGCTTGAAGCGGCGGCGAAAGCCATGGGCGGCAAACTTCCCGGATTGGGAGGCGCAGGCCTTCCCCCCGGCCTGTCCGGTTTTGGGAAGAAAAAGTAACGTGACCCCGCTTTCGCTCAATATCCCACGGCTCGAAACCGATCGCCTGATCCTGCGCGCACCTTGCGAAGCAGATGTGGCAGCCGAGGCGGCGTTTTTCGCGTCTGATGCCTCGCGTTTCGTCGGTGGCCCCAAGCGCGAGGACGAGACTTGGCGCATGGTTGCCATGCTGTTGGGCCATTGGGTGATGCGCGGATATGGCTTTTGGGGAGTTGAGGAAAAGGCCACCGGCACTTATCTGGGCCATGTTGGCCTGTGGTGCCCCTTGGGTTGGCCAGAACCGGAAATTGGCTGGACGCTGATGAACCATGCAATCGGCAAAGGCTATGCAACCGAGGCCGCATTGGCTGCACGTCTGCACGCCTATGATGTATTGGGTTGGTCCAGTGCCATATCGCTGATTGATCCGGAAAACGACGGCAGCAAAGCTGTCGCCAAACGCCTTGGCGCAGACTTCGAAAGCCATTTCGACCATCCCGGCTTTGGCAAGATGGAAGTCTGGCGCCACCCGGCAGCTGATGCAGATGGCGGACCGGAGGCGTACGCATGACGTATCTTTCCGGCATTCCCACCCTATCCACCGACCGCCTGACATTGCGCGTTCCGGTCGAAGATGACTTTGATCTGGTCGCCAGCTTCTTTGCCTCGAAAGAGCGCAGTTGGGGCTTTGGTGGCCCGCTTGATCGCACCGGCGCATGGCGCTGGTTCGCGTCGAACCTTGGACACTTCGCCCTGAAAGGCCACGGATTTTGGTTCCTCGACACAGCTGACGGGCAGACCGTTGGCATGGTTGGCCTGTGGGGTCCCGAAGGCTGGAATGAAACCGAGCTGGGCTACGTCATGTTCGAAGGCTCCGAAGGCAAAGGCTACGCGCTGGAAGCTGCCTGTGCCGTTCGCGACTATGCCTATGACACGTTGGGCTGGGGACCGCTGTGTTCCAACATCTTCCCCGGCAACGACCGTTCGGTTGCGTTGGCCCAACGCATGGGCGCAACCTTGGAAGCCGAATGGGACAGCCCCACTCATGGGATTGAACGCGTCTATCGCCACCCATCCAAACGGGCGCTAGCCCTGCAAAAGGAGGCCACCGCATGACCGACACATCTACCCGCGCAGCTGACATCCTTAAAGATCACCGCGAGTCCATCGACAGGCTCGACTCAATCCTTATTTACACGTTGGGCGAACGCTTCAAGCACACCCAAGCCGTGGGCAAGTTGAAGGCCGAACACGCGTTGCCGCCGTCCGACCCGGCCCGTGAGGCCAAACAGATCGAACGTCTGGAAGACCTGGCCAACCGTGCCAATCTGGACCCCGAATTCGCCAAGAAATTCCTGAACTTCATCATTGATGAAGTCATCAGGCATCACAAACAACATCAGGAATGACTGGGGCGCTGCCCCTCTCAAATAGCTAGTAAAAAGGAAAACTCTCATGGCTATGAAAATTCGTCTCGCCCGTGGTGGCTCGAAAAAACGCCCCTTCTACCGCGTTGTAGCAGCTGACTCGCGCATGCCGCGTGACGGCCGCTTCATCGAAAAGCTGGGCACCTACAACCCGCTGCTGCCGAAAGATTCGGAAGAGCGTGTGAAACTGGACATGGAACGCGTTCAGTACTGGTTGGACCAAGGCGCACAGCCTTCGGATCGCGTAAGCCGCTTCCTGGAAGCTGCTGGTGTTCTTGAGAAAAAAGAACGCGCCAACATGAAGAAAGCCGAGCCTGGCCAGAAAGCCAAGGATCGCGCTGAAGAGAAAGCTGAAAAGGCCGCTGCTGCTAAAGAAGCTGCTGAAGCTCCTGCCGAGGCACCTGCTGAAGCTCCGGCTGAAGAAGCTGCTGCCGAGGAATAAACCCGGCGGGTTGGATTCTGACATGCACGCCTTTTCAGACGAGTTTCAGTCGGATCTTGAAGAATCTGATGCGTTGGCGGCGCGACGTGCGCCGCTTTCGCACGGATCCTGTGGACGAGGCATTGCTGACGCGGTGCCTCGACGCATTTCTGATGGCCCCTTCTGTGGGGCTGTCTGAACCCTGGCGTTTAATCCGGGTGAACAGTGACGGCGCACGAAAAGCTGCACTGGAGAATTTCAAAGCCGCCAACGCCGAGGCTCTGACGGGCTATTCCGGCGAAAAGGCGCAGTTATATTCGGGGCTGAAACTGTCGGGCATGGAAGACGCCCCGGTGCAGCTTGCGATTTTTTGTGACGACTCGACTGACAAAGGCGCAGGACTTGGTGCAAAATCTATGCCCGAGATGCGCCGCTATTCGGTGGTGTCGGCCATCATGCTTTTCTGGCTAGCCGTTCGATCACGCGGGTTGGGGTTGGGCTGGGTGTCCATATTGGACCCCGAACAGCTTGCACGCGATCTGGACGTTCCCGAAAGCTGGAGCCTTGTTGGCTACTTTTGCCTAGGCTGGCCTGAAGATGTCACGGACAGTCCCGAGCTTGAAAAGGCCGGATGGGAAACACGTCGCGGCGCCTTGCCGCTAGAGGAAAGGTAACTCCAAATGGGTTTGCTATTTCATCCAGTCAAGTTGATCATACTGGTCAGTGCAGGCTTTGCGGCCGGCATGATTTTTGAACGCAGTATCCTGGGCGATAAATGTGAAACCCGGGGTGGTAAAATGGAACAAGGTGTCTGCATAGGTGCAAAATGAGTGATGATCGGATTTGTGTTGGAAGCATCGGGGGGTCTTACGGCGTCCACGGTGATGTGCGCATCAAAAGCTTTTGTGCCGAACCCACAGCGATTGGTGATTATGGCCCATTGGCGTCTGAGGATGGAAAACAGTCCATTTCGCTGACGCTTCTGCGCCCCATCAAAAATGGGTTCTCGGCAAGGATCGATGGTGTTGGCACGAAGGAAGACGCTGATGCCATGAAGGGTGTGAAGCTCTTTGTTCAACGTGATGCGTTGCCCACCCTTCCAGATGATGAGTATTATCACACCGATCTTGTGGGCCTGACTGTGTTGGACACAGGCGGGCAAGAGCTGGGGAAGGTCCATGCCGTACACAATCACGGTGCATCAGATGTGTTAGAAATCCGGTTGCCCGGCAGTTCAGCCACGGCTCTTCTTCCGTTCACGCTTGAAGCTGTGCCAACGGTTGATCTGGCGTCGGGTCGGATCATTGCAGACCCGCCTGAAGGTGTGTTTCCCGAGTGACCCGCACGCCCTGCCCCTCGCGTTAGGGCTGGGCAATCCCGACCCATATGGATAAGCCAGCACCATGACTGATACGCCTGAGAAAAAGCCCCGCTCACACGGACGCATTGCCGTGTCGGCATCGCTCAAACCGCGCGAGCTGATGACGGATACGCCCCGTATTGCAGGCACGTGGACGGCAAAAGTTATCACGCTGTTTCCGGGCGCTTTTCCGGGCGTGTTGCGCGAAAGCCTGACCGGGAAGGCCCTGAAAGACGGGGGATGGGCTTTGGAACCCATCGACCTGCGCATCTTTGGCGAAGGCAAGCATCGCAACGTCGATGACACGCCTGCGGGTGGTGGCGCAGGCATGGTATTGCGCGCCGACATTCTGGGCCGTGCCATCGACATGGCCCAGCGCGGTGTGCCTGCAGATCGCGCCAAATGGCCCATCGTCTACATGTCGCCACGTGGCAAACCTATGGATCAAGCCACCGCCCGCCGGCTGGCGGCTTGTGATGGCATGACCATCCTGTGTGGTCGTTTTGAGGGCGTCGATGAACGCGTTTTGGAAGAATACGACATCGAAGAAATCAGCCTTGGCGATTTTGTCCTGACTGGTGGCGAGATCGCGGCACAAGCCATGCTGGACGCCACCGTGCGGCTATTGCCCGGCGTACTTGGAAACGAGGCGTCGACCGAAGAGGAAAGCTTTTCGGCTGGAATGCTGGAGCATCCCCAATACACCCGCCCGGCAGAATGGCGGGGCCGGACGATCCCGGATGTGCTGACCTCGGGCCATCATGGAAAGATTGAACAGTGGCGCCGCAAGATGAGTGAGAAGATCACGCGCGAGCGTAGGCCCGATCTTTGGGTCAAACATGAGGATCGCGAACGCTGAAAGCGTGAAACACCGCGAATCAGGTGGTTGTATCCGATCTGAGCAGAGTAACCGTCTGTCCGATGTGATTGTTTCCAATCACCCCCCTAAAATGTGACCGAAAGCGTCTTCACTCGCCATTTTGGGGGAAGCGAGAAAGGTGTGTTTGTAGGCGAATTCACACGTGCGACAGTACGTTACGCATTTCAAAAAAGTCTTTCTTGCAAGAAGGTTATAGCCAATCACCTTGCTTGCGCATCCATTTGGGCGCTGCCCGTTTGTTCGTTTCTCGCTGAAGTGAATATAAAATCAGAAGAGGTGGAAGACATGGATATGCTGACTACAGTACGGAAAAATCGGATCGAAGCCCTTAAGGCGGTCAAACGTAAGCGCACCACGACAATGCCCGCAAAACGTCCCGTAAATATGCTTATTAGCCAGGTCATCCAATTTCGACCTGCCTGCCTCGACACCACTTCCCCTCTCCGGGTGGCTTAGGCCCGCTTTAAAACGAGGTTGTTGAGGCCTCGAAAGCTGTGCCATTCTCTGGCACGGCTTTCTTGTATTCAGCTCTTTGAAACAAGGTGTGAAAGCACTTGCTCCCAGTGATACGACCCCCTATACACCGCTCGTCTGGGGCCGGAATCGGTTCACGGACTATTTTTTATTGCGTGGGACACATTCTTCGATCCTAAAAGCGTAGTTGAAGATGACAAAGAAACGGCGGACTACACTCCCGCGGGCGCCTGGTGCAAACCAGTGACGGACCCGATGAAGACGCGGAGCTCTTGTACGGCACCAACTTTGCGGAACAACCGCAAGCATATAGGAGAAGATCAGATGGACCTGATCGCACAGATCGAGGCGGAACAAGTTGCCGCCCTGGGGAAAGACATCCCCGATTTCAAAGCCGGCGATACCATTCGCGTTGGCTTCAAAGTGACCGAGGGTTCGCGCACCCGTGTGCAGAACTACGAAGGCGTTTGCATCAGCCGTAAAAACGGCGTTGGCATTGCTGGCTCGTTCACCGTTCGCAAGATTTCCTTCGGTGAAGGCGTGGAACGTGTGTTCCCGCTGCATTCGACAAACATCGAATCGATCGACGTCGTACGTCGTGGCCGTGTACGCCGCGCCAAGCTGTACTACCTGCGCACCCGTCGCGGTAAGTCGGCGCGTATCGCCGAAGACACCACATACAAGCCCAAGCAAGCGTAAGGAGCGTCGATATGAAAAAGGATTCTGCATCCCGAATACCACCTGATCGACGTCAAAATGACCGATGGTACCATCGTTCAGATGAAATCGACTTGGGGCAACGAAGGCGACACGCTGTCGCTGGACATCGACCCGTCGGCACACCCGGCATGGAACGGCGGCAGCACCCGTCTTCTGGACACCGGTGGTCGCGTATCGAAGTTCAAATCGAAATACGAAGGCTTTGGTTTCTAAACCACGCCTCTTTCGAAATAGAAACGCCGCTTCTTTTGAAGCGGCGTTTTTCGTTTCAAGCTGATTGCGCCAAGACTAGGTGGCGGGTGATGCCGTAGATATACAATGCCGCAAACAGGACATTGATGTACTTAAGCTGCCTCTCGGTACGCAGCCATGCGCAGTATATCCAGATCAGGCAGAAGGGCAGGCTCAGGCACATTGCGGCCAGTTGCCACCCTTGAACGATTGAGATCGTGCTGGCCAGTCCAAGGCCAAACGCGATCCACTTCAACGGCTGCTCGTAAGCAGCAAACGTCATAAGCGTCATAGTCAGTCTTTCAGGTAAACAGCGCCGTGAACCCGGCGTTCTGCTAACACCGATCTAACACTGAACCGAACATCCGACAAACTATTCGTCGACGCTAGCAACCCACTTCCCCGCCTGATCCGGCAACCATGCTTCAATCGCAGCCGTTGCCACCACATGCACCTGCCCGGCACTTTCAGTGTTCATCCCGCCCTTCACCACCTGCACCTCGGCCCGGCCGCGGGGCAGTTCGGCCCGCACAACTTCAAGGTCCAGCTTTTCAGGGTCCGCCACGCCGATGGTCACAGACACGCGCATGTCTTTGTGATCCAGCCCAAGCGTTGAAAACAGAGTGATCGACGAATGATGCAGCGCGTCCTGCACCGCACGGCACGCCGCTTTGGTGTAATCTTGACCGTAAAGATCGTTGCCCATCCCCATCTCAAGGATTATGCGTTTTTCCACCATCACGCGGCCTCCATCATGAACGACACGGCAATGGCGACATTGGCGATCACTGTCGTGCCACCATGGGGCTTTTCAATGTCCAGCCCACCGTGCTTCACCGCAAACGAGATATTGCCATACGGAAAGTCGCGCGCAAGTTGGCTGGTATCTACCTTATCCGGGGCCTGCACAGCCACTTCGACATCCACGATCATATCGGTTTTCTCGAACCCAAACAGCTCTGCCATATTGACCGAGTTATGCCACAACGCATCGCGGATCGCGCGGGCTGCTGCTTCGGTGTAGTCCTCGCGGCGCAGTGAAGTACCCATGCCGAATTCGACAAGTACACGTTTCTTTTCCATGGTCGCTCCTTCCCGGTTTCTTAAGCCATAGCGCATGGCGCCGCCGATCATAGGGCCAGCTTTGAAATTCAGTTGACAAAATTGGATCTGCAGCCTCTTCCCCCGGCAGTGGAACCGACATATAGTTGCCGGAAGAAAAAAATGCTCAAGATACTGGGGATACAGGCGTGGCGCATATAATTGTTGTCGGGAATGAAAAGGGTGGTGCAGGCAAGTCAACCATGTCCATGCATGTGGCGACGTCTCTGTCGCGCATGGGGCACCGTGTTGGCGTACTGGACCTGGACCTACGTCAGAAGACATTTGGCCGGTTCATTGAAAACCGAAAAGTTTCGATGGAACGTGCCGGGGTCGATCTACCAACCCCTGAATATCATGACCTTCCCGAGGTAGACGCCGCAGATCTGAAAGAAGGTGAAAATCCTTATGATCGCCGTCTGGCCATGGCCATTGCGTCGCTTGAAAACAGTCAGGATTTCATCTTGATCGACTGCCCCGGTTCTCACACACGCTTGAGCCAAGTGGCGCATTCGCTTGCAGATACGTTGATCACGCCGCTGAATGACAGCTTTGTTGATTTCGACCTTCTGGCCCATATCGATCCCTCTTCCGGCGATGTAACCGGACCCTCGGTCTATTCCGAAATGGTTTGGAATGCCCGCCAGCTGCGCGCAAAAGCTGGGCTGAAACCCGTCGACTGGATTGTTGTGCGCAACCGTCTTGGTGCTCAGATGATGCACAACAAGAAAAAGATGGGGGACGCGATCGAGGACTCTGTCGCGCCGCATCGGTTTCCGGGTTGCACCGGGCTTTAACGAACGCGTCATTTTCCGCGAACTTTTCACCCGTGGCCTGACCCTTCTGGACCTGCGCGACATTGGTGTCATGGGGCAGATGAACATCTCAAACGTCGCCGCACGACAAGAATTGCGCGATCTGATGAAGTCCCTGAAGCTGCCCGGGGTCGACGTGAAAATCTAACACCAACCCGTGGTGTTTTCGCTTTCCGCGAAAGCTGGTGACAGCTAGGCTCGCCCCATGTTGCGATACCTGATCACCCGCGCTTTGTCGCTTGGCCTAAGCCTTGTTGTCGCCTCACTGGTGATCTTCGCGATGATCGAGGTCATTCCCGGCGATCCGGCGTCCTTCATGCTGGGTCTAAACGCGCAACCAGAGACCGTCGCCGCGTTGCGCGACGAGCTTGGTTTGAACGGATCCCTGGTGACGCGATACCTAAGTTGGATCGGTGGTTTGATCACCGGTGATTTCGGCATCTCCTACACCTATCGTGTGCCCGTCGCCGAATTGGTTTTGGAGCGCCTGCAGGTCTCGCTGCCACTGGCGCTTTACGCTTTGACCCTTTCCACCTTCATTGCCATTCCCGTTGGCATGATTGCCGCCAGCCGGCGCGGAAACGGATCGGATTACGCCATCATGGGCGTGACGCAGCTGGGCATCGCAGTTCCCAACTTCTGGTTCGCAATGCTTCTGGTTTTGGTCTTTGCCGTCCAACTGCGCTGGTTTTCAGCAGGTGGATTTCCCGGATGGGATGAGGGGTTTGGCCCCGCAATGAAAGCACTGACCCTGCCAGCCATCGCACTGGCCTTACCGCAGGCCTCTATCCTTGCCCGCGTCATGCGGTCTTCGCTTTTGGATGTTTTGCACCAAGACTATATGCGCACCGCACGCGCCAAGGGGCTGAGCGTCGCGCAAGCCACCCGGCGACATGCATTACGCAACGCCTTCATCCCGGTTCTGACCATTATCGGACTACAATTCAGCTTTCTTCTGGCAGGCGCGATCATTATCGAGAACGTGTTTTTCCTGCCGGGTCTTGGGCGGCTGATCTTTCAAGCGATCACCCAGCGTGATCTTGTGGTTGTTGAAAGCGTGGTCATGCTGTTGGTTTTCGCCGTGATCCTTGTGACCTTCCTTGTGGATATCGCCTATGCGGTAGTCGATCCACGGCTCAGGAGGCGCGCATGACCCGTCTGCCCGCCCAGCTTCTGATCGGTGCCGCCCTCAGCGTCGTGTTGCTTGCGGCCGCTCTGATTTCATTCCTGTGGACACCCTATGACGTGACCGCACTTAATATCGCGGCCAAACTCGAGCCACCATCAGCCGAGTATCTGCTGGGCACGGACCATTTCGGCCGGGACCTTCTGTCCATGTTGATGGAGGGCGGACGCATCTCAATCGCCGTCGCCGTTTTGGCAGTGGGCATCGGCATGGGGGCTGGCGTGCCATTGGGCTTGGTCGCCGCCGCCAATCGGGGCGGATGGCTGGACGAATTGATCATGCGTGGCAACGACCTAATCTTCGCGTTCCCCTCGCTGGTCATCGCGATCCTGATCACGGCCACCTTTGGACCGTCAGCCACCAATGCCATCATCGCCATCGGCATCTTCAACATCCCCGTCTTCGCCCGTGTTGCACGCGGCGGCGCGCTGACCATCTGGACGCGCGAGTTCATCATGGCCGCACGCGTAGCTGGCAAAGGTAAGGCGCGGATCAGTGTCGAACACATCATGCCCAACATCGCCAACCTTCTGATTGTGCAAGGCACCATCCAGTTCTCGTTAGGCATTCTGGCCGAAGCGGGGCTGAGCTATGTGGGTCTTGGCGCCCAGCCGCCCACGGCCAGTTGGGGCCGGATGCTCGCCGATGCGCAGACCATGATCTACACCACGCCACGTCTGGCCATCGCGCCGGGATTGGCGATTGTTGCAATGGTGCTGGGTCTGAACCTTATGGGGGACGGGTTGCGCGACCTGCTGGACCCCCGCATCCGAAGGGCGCGCGAATGATCGAGATCCGCAACCTTTCGCTGTCAATCCATGACACACCCATCCTGCACGACGTGGACCTGTCCATCGCACCCGGTCAGGTGGTTGGGTTGGTGGGGGAAAGCGGATCGGGTAAATCCATGACGGCACTGGCCCTGATGGGGCTTTTGCCAGGCGGGTCCGCGACCTCAGGGCAGCTTCTGCTGGATGATCAGGATCTTTCAACCCTTTCTGAAGACGCGCTGTGCGCCATCCGCGGCCAACGCATCTCGATGATTTTTCAAGAACCGATGACGGCCCTGAACCCGGTGAAGACAATCGGGGATCAGGTGGCAGAAACGCTTCTGATCCACACGGACACGACCCGCTCTGACGCCCTACGCATCGCGGCCGAGAAGCTGACCCGCGTAGGTCTGCCGCAAGATCGCTTCCCGCTGGACCGATACCCGCACGAGCTGTCTGGGGGTCAGCGCCAACGCGTCTGCATCGCCATGGCCATCGCGCTGCATCCGGACCTTCTGATCGCAGATGAACCGACCACAGCGTTGGATGTCACCACGCAGGCGCAAATCCTCGATCTGCTAAAGGAACTGGTCGCGGAAGAGAATATGGGGCTTTTACTGATCACCCATGACCTTGCCGTGGTGGCCGGCATGGCGGATCATGTTGCGGTCATGCGCAAAGGGTATGTGGTGGAACAGGGCGAGACAGAAACGCTTTTTCGCACCATGTCCCACCCCTACACCCGGCAGCTTCTGGAGGCATCAGAACACCAGCCGGACGGACAAGCGACCGCACAGGAAAAACCGCTGCTGGAAGTCCGCGCCGCCGTGCGCGACTACCCTCTGCCCCGCACCCGCATCTTTGGCCCCGCCCCGCAGTTTCGCGCTGTAGACGGGGTGAGCTTCACGCTTAACCGGGGTGAGAGTTCTTGGATTGGTTGGGGAAAGCGGCTGCGGGAAGTCGACGCTGTCGCGCGCCATTCTAGGGCTGGAACCACTGCAAGCCGGTGAAATCCTGTTAAACGGTCAGCCCATCACGCCAGACATGGACCCTGCCCGTCGCACCGGGCTTCAGGTTGTGTTCCAAGATCCTTATGGCAGCTTCAACCCACGCTGGACGGTTGAGAAGCTGGTCGCAGAACCGTTTCATCTGTTGGGCAACCGACCCGATGACTGGCGCGGGCGGGTACGCCATGCGCTGGCCGAGGTCGGCTTGACCGAAGAGGCCATGACCCGCTATCCGCACGAGTTCTCAGGCGGCCAACGTCAGCGGATTGCCATTGCCCGTGCGCTTATCCTGCGACCCGAGCTGATTGTTCTGGACGAAGCAGTTTCAGCTCTGGACGTCTCTATCCGTGCAGATATTTTGGACCTGCTCGCAGATTTGCAGACCAAACACGGGTTGGCTTATCTATTCATCAGCCATGACCTTGGCGTGGTGCGATCCATCACCGACAGGGTTTTGGTGATGCGAGCGGGCAAGATCATCGAAGAAGGTGAAACAGAGACCGTTTTTGATGCTCCAACCCAAGAATACACCCGAAACCTGATCGACGCGGCACCGCAAATTCCGCCCGCGTGGAAGGAGGCCTAAATGCACAGTCTTTGGTTTAACTCGGAAGAGGTATTGATCGGCGGAACTTGGCAAAAGACCGACCAGACAATCGACGTCGAAGATCCGTCGACCGGGCAGTGTTTCGCCAAAATCGCACGCGGAACTGCCACACATGTGGGTGCCGCCGTTAAAGCAGCGCGCACCGCGTTGGACGGCGATTGGGGGCGAATGACCGCGACCGAACGTGGACGCATTCTGACCCGCATTGGACAATTGGTGGAAACTCGCATTGACGCGCTGACGGAAATGGAAGCGCATGATGTTGGCAAACCTATGACGCAAGCGCGCAACGACGCTGTCGCTCTGGCGCGCTATATGGAATTTTACGGTGGCGCTGCCGACAAGGTGATGGGCGACACCATCCCTTATCTGGACGGTTACACCGTTTACACTCTGCGCGAACCGCATGGGGTGACGGGGCACATCGTCTCGTGGAACTACCCGATGCAGATCATTGGGCGCTCTGTTGGCGCGGCGCTCGCTATGGGCAATGCCTGCGTGCTGAAACCCGCCGAAGAGGCCTGCCTGACAGCCCTCGCCTTCGCGCGGATTGCTGAAGAAGCTGGTCTGCCAAAGGGCGCTTTGAACGTGGTGACCGGCTTGGGCGAGGAAGCCGGCGCAGCCCTGTCCGCGCACCCAGACGTGGACCACATCAGCTTCACCGGATCCGTTCCTGTGGGCGGGCTTGTACAAGCGGCTGCGGCGCAAAACGTGGTGCCAGTTACGCTGGAGCTGGGTGGTAAATCGCCACAACTGGTTTTTGACGATGCAGACCTCGACGCGGCGCTTCCATTTCTTGTCGGGGCCTGCATTCAGAACGCAGGCCAAACCTGCTCGGCCAGTTCGCGCATCCTTGTCCAGCGAGGGGTCTATGACGATGTGGTCGCACGAATGGGCGCAGCCTATGACGCCCTGCGCGTGGGTACGGCTGAGGCTGATTTGAATGTTGGGCCACTGATCTCAGCACGACAAAAGGAAATCGTAGAAGGATTTTTGACCAAGGGTGATGACTTGAAAATCGCGGGCCAAGGTCAACTGGCAGAGGTGCCCAAGGGTGGTCATTTTGTTCCCCCGACCCTGTTTTCAGATGTGCCCCCCGACCACGCACTCGCACGCGACGAGGTCTTCGGCCCGGTGCAGGTTATCATCCCCTTTGATACTGAAGACGAAGCCGCGCAGATCGCCAACGCCACCGATTTTGGACTGGTCGCAAGCATCTGGACCGCAGATGGTGCACGCCAAATGCGGCTGGCCAAACGCCTACGTGCAGGACAAGTCTTCATCAACAATTACGGCGCGGGTGGTGGTGTCGAACTGCCCTTTGGTGGGGTTGGTAAATCCGGCCACGGGCGTGAAAAAGGGTTCGAGGCGCTTTACGGTTTCTCGCAACTCAAAACCATCGCAGCGAAACACGGGTAGACCATGAACACCCCACTTCGATTGTCCAATCGACATGCGCGTCACCTGTGGCTTTGGACCAACCTTTTATCCGACACCCCCACCGGATCGGTCGACTTGCAAGAGATGATCTGGCGGCTGGGCTTTGTCCAAATCGACACGATCCGAAACGTGACCCGAGCGCACAACCATATCTTGTGGAGCCGCAATCAGAACATACGCGAAAGCGAGGTATGGAAACGATTGCGTGCGCGCGAACTATTTGAACACTTCACACATGATGCCAGCCTGATCGACATGCGCGTGCTTCCCTATTGGAGACGCCAGTTTGACCGCTTGGGCGCTTACATGGGGCGGTCAGAGTGGTATCAATCCGGGTTGGGTCAGGAACAGATCGCCACGATCCGCGCGCGTATCGAAGCCGAAGGCGCGCTGTCCACTCATGCATTCGATACCAAGGCCGACAGCCGTGAAATGTGGGCACGCCCTCCGCACAAAAAAGCGCTGGATCAAATGTGGTATGCGGGCGATCTGGCTACCTGCCATCGGAAAAACTTCGTGAAGTTTTACGATCTAGGATCGCGCGTGTTTCCGCAGCATGATCCGGTCCCTGATTCAGATGCCGTTCACTGGCTGTGCGAAAATGCCATTGATCGCTTGTCTTTTGCAACTACCGGAGAGGTCGGGCGGTTTTGGGACGCCATGCCGGCGCGCGAGGCAAAGGAGTGGTGCAGCGCCGCCAGCCTGATACCGGTTGAAATCGAGACAGCTGACGGTGGCAGCTATCTGGCACACGCGCCTGCCGATATCGAAGCGCGATTGTCAAACCTACCCACCCCCACATCCCGCCTGCGGATCCTGAACCCTTTCGACCCAGCGATCCGTGATCGTGCGCGGTTAGAGAAACTCTTCGGGTTTGATTACCGAAACGAGATGTTCGTTCCGAAGGCGCAACGTCGCTGGGGGTACTACGTCTATCCCTTGCTGGAAGGGGACCGGTTTGTTGGCCGGGTCGAACTTAAGGCTGATCGTAAGACGGGCGTGTTGTCTGTGATCGGCTTCTGGCCAGAGCCGGGTGTGCAATGGGGGGCAGCACGACACAGAAAACTTGATGCAGAGCTTGCACGCTTTGGACGGTTTGCCAGCCTCTCTGCGACGGATTGGCAGGTTGGGCGCGGTTGACTTGCATGGGTCGAAAAATGGGCGCAATCTACACGAGGTCATAGGGAGAACGTGATGCGGCTTCAGGATAAAACGGCGATCGTAACCGGCGGGGCATCGGGCTTTGGTGCAGGCATCGTACGCAAATTCGCAGCCGAGGGCGCGCGGGTTCTGGTGGCTGATCTGAACGACGAATTGGCACGCGAGGTCGCGAATGAAGTCGATGGTACAGCCCATCATGTTGACGTGTCATCAAACGACAGCGTGGCCCAAATGGCGCGCGCTGCCCATGAACTTTGGGGCCATGTGGACATCGTGGTGAACAACGCGGGCATTACCCACTTGCCCAAGCCGATGGAGGAAGTGGATGAGGGCGAATTCGATCGCGTTCTGGCGGTGAACGCCAAATCTGTTTACCTGACCGCGCGCTATTTCGTACCGGGGATGAAAGCCGCAGGGGCGGGTTCCATACTGAACGTCGCGTCGACCGCAGGGCTAAGTCCACGCCCAAACCTGAACTGGTACAACGCTTCAAAGGGCTGGATGATCACCGCGACAAAGACCATGGCCGTGGAACTCGCCCCGCATGGGGTGCGCGTGAATGCGATCTGTCCCGTTGCCGGTGAAACGCCGCTTTTGTCCAGCTTCATGGGGGAAGACACGCCCGAGATGCGCGCAAAGTTCGTCTCGTCCATTCCCATCGGTCGTTTCTCAACCCCCGAGGATATGGGGAACGCCGCGTGTTTCCTGTGCTCGGACGAAGCCAGCATGGTCACAGGTGTGGCGATGGAAGTTGATGGCGGGCGGTGCATCTGATGAAACCCGGCGCCAAAAATCTTATCACCGATGTGGCGGGGCTGCGAGTGGGCAACGCGGAAGACAACACCATCAAAACCGGGGCAACCGTGCTGGTTGGCGATGCGCCCTTTACCGCCGCCGTACATGTGATGGGCGGCGCCCCCGGCACGCGCGAAACCGACCTTCTGGCCCCTGACAAACTGGTGCAACAGGTGGATGCGCTGGTGTTGTCTGGAGGGTCAGCCTTTGGATTAGACGCGGCCTCGGGCGTAGCAGATGCACTGCGCGCCGAGGGGCGTGGCTTCCAAGTCGGCGACCAACGCGTACCAATCGTGCCCGGCGCAATCCTGTTTGACCTGCTGAACGGCGGTGACAAAAACTGGGCCGAGAACCCCTATAAGGCTCTGGGTCGTGTGGCTCTTGGTTCGGCGGCGACCACATTCCCGCTTGGCAGCGTGGGGGCGGGCAGCGGGTCTACCACGGCCAACCTAAAAGGCGGGCTTGGATCAGCCTCGCTTGTGCTGGAGTGCGGCATCACCGTGGGGGCTCTGGTGGCAGTAAACGCCTTGGGATCTGTCACCATGGGCAACGGACCGGAGTTTTGGTCCGCCCCGTGGGAGATGAACAACGAGTTCGGCGGCCACGGCATGGGCCATCATGATCCAACCCATGAACCCCGCCCCGAAGCGCGCCTTGGTGAGAACACCACCATCGCGATCATTGCCACCGATGCGGATCTTACGCAGGCACAGGCAACGCGCCTTGCCACGGCAGCACATGACGGTATGGCGCGCGCCATTCATCCTAGCCACACGCCGTTTGATGGCGATCTGATCTTTGCTGCGGCGACTGGCGCGAAACCCTTGCCCGATCCGGGTTTTGATGCACTCCGATTGGGCCATGCGGCCACCACCTGCCTTGCGCGCGCCATTGCGCGTGGCGTCTATGCGGCTGGTCCTGCCGCAGGTGATACATTACCCTGCTGGGCAAATGCATTTAAACAAAAGGCCAATTGAGCGGCCATTTACTTAGGAGTTTAACATGTCTCATTTCGCCAAACTGGCCTTAGTCACAGCGCTTACGCTGCCTACCTTCGCGGCGGCTGATGAAGTCTCGGACACATTAAAAAGTGCGCTGACCGCCTATGAAGAAGGCGACGTTCAATATGCGCTGGAAGAACTGGAATATGCCAAGCAGTTGATGCAGTCGATGAAGACCGCCAACCTTGCAAAGTTTTTGCCCGAAGCCCCTGACGGCTGGACCCGCGAGGTATCGACCGAGGTGAGCGCTGGGATAGCTATGTTTGGCGGGGGCGCAGGCGCTGAAGCCACCTATAGCGACGGAAGCGAAGAATTCTCGATCACCATCATGGCCGACAACCCTATGGTTGGTGCGCTTTCTGGCATGATGGCCAATGCGGGCCTGATGGGCATGAAACTAGAGCGTGTCGGCCGTCTGAAGTACCTCAATCAAGATGGCGAATTGTCGGGCATCGTAGACGGACGCATTTTGATCCAAGCATCAGGCGCTGATCCAGAGGTGATGAAGCCGCTCCTGTCTGAAATTGACCACCGCGGGTTGGAAGATTTCGGGCGTTGATCCAGTCTTCTGAAATGCCAAGACCGCTCATATCTTGCGGTAAAATCTGAGAATCTTCGAAGAATTCATGCGCGGGCAAAGGAAGGCCCGCGCAACCCTCCAAAAAATGATCAAAAAAATGTATCCAATCGGGATGAATTTCGGACCTTGATGCGCTATGTCCGAATCCAAGAGGACCGGCGCGCTTGCGCCAAAACTACTTAACATGTTAACATCATGACATCACCGACCGGATCACCGATCCCGTCGGCACAGGATTTGGGAGAGATGACCATGGCTGCCAATGCCACCGAGCTCAAGAAGCTGCTGAAAGACCCCTCGCTAGTTGAAACCCGCGCCTATGTAAATGGTGAATGGATCGACGCCGATGATGGCGCGACCTTTGACGTGACCAACCCGGCCCGTGGCGACGTTATCGCTCAGGTGGCCGACCTGTCACGCACCGAAGTCGCCCGTGCCATTGAAGTGGCAGACAAAGCTGGTCGTGAATGGGCCAAGCGCACCGCCAAAGACCGTGCCAACATCATGCGCAAATGGTTTGAGCTGTTGATGGAGAACCAGGCAGATCTGGCTGTGATCCTGACATCTGAAATGGGCAAACCACTGGCGGAAGCCACGGGCGAGATCGCTTATGGCGCCAGCTTCATCGAATGGTTCGGCGAAGAGGCCAAACGCATCTATGGTGAAACCATCCCCGGCCACCAACCTGACAAACGTCTGATGGTGATCCGCCAGCCGATCGGTGTTGTCGCCTCGATCACCCCGTGGAACTTTCCCAACGCAATGATCACCCGCAAATGTGGTCCGGCCATCGCCGCCGGTTGTGGTTTTGTCGGACGTCCGGCAGAGCTGACCCCGCTTTCCGCCACCGCTCTTGCCGTTTTGGCCGAACGCGCTGGCATCCCTGCGGGCGTCTTCAACATCGTGCCCAGCTCGCGCAGCTCGGACATCGGGAAAGAGTTCTGCGAGAACCCGCTGGTGCGCAAACTGACCTTCACCGGATCAACCAATGTGGGCCGCATCCTGCTGCGTCAGGCCGCTGATCAAGTGCTGAAATGCTCGATGGAACTGGGTGGTAACGCACCCTTCATCGTCTTTGACGACGCTGATCTGGACGCCGCCGTGGAAGGTGCCATCGCCTGTAAGTTCCGCAACAACGGCCAAACTTGCGTCTGCGCCAACCGGATTTACGTGCAGGAAGGCGTCTATGATGACTTCGCCGCACGTTTCGCCAAAGCTGTATCGGCCCTGCCCGTCGGTGACGGTCTGAACGAAGGCATCGCCCTTGGCCCGTTGATCTCGGACGCCGCAGTCCAGAAAGTGCGAGAGCATGTGGCCGACGCGACGTCGAAAGGTGGCGAAGTGATCCTTGGCGGTAAGGAGCACGAAAACGGCGGCCTGTTCTTCGAGCCGACGATCATCAAAAACGCCTCCCGCGACATGGACGTCGCGACCGACGAGACCTTCGGCCCAATGGCACCGCTGTTCAAGTTCAAGGACGAAGACGACGTGATCGCACAGGCCAATGACACGATTTTTGGTCTGGCGTCTTACTTCTACGCCAACAACCTAAGCCGCGTTTACAAAGTGGCCGAAGCGTTGGAATACGGCATCGTCGGCGTGAACACTGGCATCATCTCGACCGAGACCGCACCGTTCGGCGGCGTGAAACAGTCGGGCCTCGGCCGCGAAGGTTCGCGTCACGGGATCGAGGATTTCCTTGAGATGAAATACATCTGCATGTCGGTCTGATCTGACCTACAGAATGAACAGGAAAACGGAGGGGCGACCCTCCGTTTTTTTTGACCACCGTTTGGGTTGCCTTCGAAGCACCGGCGTGCTCCAACTTTCCTCAATTACGAGTTGAGGGGTGAATGCCTTCCATGAGACCGACATTCTTATTTCTAATGTCGATACCGATCGCCATTGTTGGCTTTCTGGCACTAAATGCAAATGGCGTGTGTGTAAGCGAATTGCATAGATATTCCGATTCTGAGATTGCTAAACTGGCGGAAACGCCGGCATTTATCAGCTATCGCGCCTACACCAGATCACCAGCTGCAGATGAATACCAGGGCAAGAACCATGTTACCTATGAAACAGTAGAGGACTTCGTTCAAAACAATCCCGACTGTTGCAAGGTGATTACGCCCGAGGAGCCGGAATGGAGAGCGGAACGTGAGGTTCAGGGTTGGATCAGAAACGAAGGTCGGTTTCGCGCATGGGTACAGCTGAAAATGGACGCCGGAAATGGCTTCATCAAGACGAACTGGAATGTTGTCGACAACTGTGGGAACTTTCGTGGAAGCCTGTACTAATTGCAATCTGCCTAGGTTCCGAAATCAGCGGCCAGTCACCGGCTGGAAAGACCAACTTCGAAAAAGCTCATTTCCCCGCCAAGGATTGACCTTCGGGCCGCGTCTTACTCTATGTGAAGATGATGACGGAACAGGATGAACAGCTGGCCCTTGCGGCCGCGACGGGGGACAGGGCTGCGTTCGCGGCCCTTCTGTCGCGCAATTATGATCGGCTTTTTGCGTTCACCTATCGCCTCACTGGCAATCGAACGGATGCCGAGGTACCTGACGCAAGATATCTGCGCAGCCCTGCCCGCCAAACTGCGAAGCTTCCGGGCGGATGCGCGCTTTACGACTTGGCTTTACCGTGTTGCCGTGAACGCAGCCCATGATCGCCGCCGTCGCACCGCCACGCATGCCAAAGCTGCAGATGGTTGGGGCGATTGGGAGGTTAATCGGCGCGAGGCGATCCGTGAGGAAGCCGAGGCGCAGGATTGGTTAAGCCAAGCCATGACCGCCCTGCCCGATGAATTGCGCGATACCGTCGCGCTGGTTTTGGGTGAAGAACTGACACAAGCCCAAGCAGGCGAGGTATTGGGCCTGTCTGAAGGGACAATCGCCTGGCGGATGTCCGAAGTGAAGAAACGCCTGCGTGAAATGCGGGCAGAGGAGGACGCGATATGAGCGACGATCTTGACGATCTGAAGGCCGCCTTGCGCGCGGCCCCGCCTGCGCCAGAGCCTTCGAAGAAAGAGGTCGATCTGGCACTTGCCATGAAAAATTTCGACGACTTCCAAGGATCGCGATCTGACGCGCGTCCTACTTCCGAGGCCCCAAGATTTGGGGTGATTGGAAAAGGAGTTTCGAAAATGCTGAACGCTTTGAATACACGCGGTGGATTGTCCGCAACAACTGCGATTGTCGCCGTTGGATTTGCAGTTTTTGTGGTCATGCCAAATGCTGATCAGGTGGAAATGCCAGAGGTGACGATGATCCCGACACCGACGGTCGAAGAGGTGCTGCGCGAGCGTGAGATTGCTCCAGAGCCTGCACCTGAAGCCTTGGGCAAGCTTGCCCAACAGCCTGCTCGTACGCGGGATGACACGTCCGCCCAATTGCGTTCTCAAGCTGGCCTGGAGGCTCCGGCAGTGATTGCCGAACCCCCGCTAGGGGCCAACGCGTCAACTTTTGCGGACAGCGAAAGCTTCATCATCCACGAGGTCGCACCGGATGTCCTTCCGATGCCAACCGATAACAGTGGTGAAGAATACGCCAACGAAGCCCCATCACCCCTAAAAATCACCGCGGAAGAACCCGTTTCGACCTTCTCGATCGACGTGGACACGGCGAGCTATGCAGTTGTGCGGCGAGATCTAAAATCGGGCTACATGCCCAATCCAGATGCCGTACGGATCGAGGAGATGGTGAATTACTTCCCCTACGCCTATCCCGCCCCCGAAGGCCTGCATCCCTTTGCGCCGACGGTCTCGACGATGGAAACCCCATGGAACGCAGGCACGCAATTGGTTCAGATCGGTATTCAAGGCGACGTGGTTGATGAACGCCCGCCCCTGAACCTCGTCTTTTTGATCGATACATCCGGGTCGATGTCAGACCCCGACAAACTGCCACTTCTGAAGCAAAGCTTGCGGATGATGCTGTCTGAACTGCGTCCCGAGGATGAAGTCGCCATTGTCGCTTACGCTGGCAGCGCGGGCGAGGTTTTGGAGCCGACCAAAGCGGCTGAGCGTACCACCATTCTGGCAGCGCTGGACCGGCTGGATGCTGGTGGCTCAACCGCCGGGGCTGAGGGGATCGAACTTGCTTACCAAGTCGCCGAACGGATGTTTGACGACGGCGAAGTGGGTCGGGTTCTTTTAGCCACGGACGGAGATTTCAACGTCGGCATTCACGATCCAGATCAGCTGAAAGACCACATCGCCAAGAAACGTGACACAGGCACATATCTGTCGATCCTTGGCTTTGGGCGCGGCAATCTGGACGATGTAACCATGCAAGCGCTGGCCCAAAACGGCAACGGTCAGGCCGCCTATATCGACACGCTGGGTGAGGCACGCAAGGTGCTGGTCGATCAGCTGTCCGGCGCGCTATTTCCACTGGCAGATGACGTCAAAATCCAAGTGGAGTTCAACCCCACACAAGTCGCTGAATATCGCCTGATCGGCTATGAAACCCGCGCGTTGAAACGCGAGGACTTCAACAACGACAAGGTGGATGCGGGCGAAATTGGTGCGGGTCACCAAGTGACCGCAATCTACGAGGTCACCCCGGTTGGGTCCGATGCCGTGCTGACCGACGCGCTGCGCTATGCGCCAGAGGCCGTCACCACCGACAACGAGGAGCTTGGCTTCCTGAAGCTGCGCTATAAGCGTCCGGGGGAAGATATCAGCACTCTAATCGAAACCGCCATTACTGCGGGCACTGGTGATGCGGGTACCGAGCAACAGTTTGCCGCCGCAGTCGCCGGCTTCGGGCAGCTTCTGCGCGAAGATAAGTACCTTGGCGATTGGACATACTCTGACGCGATCAATCTGGCCAACGGCGCGAAGGGCGATGACCCCTATGGTTACCGCGCCGAGGCGGTCACGCTCATGCGGTTGGCCGAAAGCCTGTCCAACTAGGACAGTACAAACACACGATCGAGATGGCGTTCTTCTCGGTTGGTGGGAACAAGCAAGAGGGGACTCCGGTTCCCTCTTTTCATTTATGACCCAGACTGATCGGTGTTGCGCCCACGCCTCGGCCATATCAATTCAAGTATCGTGGCAATCGCCAAGGGATAAGCAAGAATGGTGATAGCCATGCTCCATCGTTGAGACATGCCAAGCGCGTTCAACAGGAAATCAATGCTGAAAGGCTCTAGCACGCGTAACAGATCGAGCACCACAAATGGAAGAAAGGTCCACAAAACGATCTGGCCAACCACTATATCCCGCAGCCGTAGGTTTTTGTTTGGATCTGCACTCAATTTCTGTGACCTGGCTCAGATTTAATTGCGAACGTTCCTAACACAGATAGTGGTTGCTGGTTTCGACGCAAGCCTCACATGAACACGATACTATGAGACTTGACCCGCCTCACACCCCATCCTACCTTCCCCATCGCTGCCCCTGCCGGGGTGGCGACATTCTCAGGGCGGGGTGAAATTCCCCACCGGCGGTAAAGGAGCGTTATGCGTTCCAAGCCCGCGAGCGGCCCCTTTCAAGGGGTGACAGCAGATCTGGTGCAACTCCAGAGCCGACGGTTAAAGTCCGGATGGAAGAGGATGGTCTAAGGCGCGCGGCGTTTCCGTGTGCCTTGTCCTTCTGCCTTGGGTCAACGCGTAAGGAAGAAAGGACACTACGCAATGGCTCATCAGCTTACTATGACCGCGCCTGTGAAGGCGGCTGGTTTGATGGTTCTGGCAGGCGCAAGTTTCGCTGTCGTGAACACGGCCCTTCAAGGGGCCACAATGAAGATGGGGGCGTCCGCGCCTTCGGTCACTTTTTGGCAATATCTGATTGCATTGGGGTTCTATCTGCCTTGGGTGTTTCGGCACCGTGCTGCGGTGATGAAGACCTCTCAGATTTGGTTGCAGGTTCTACGTGTGGCTTTGGCCGCCGGGGGCGTACAACTTTGGACGCTTGGGTTAGCACACGTGCCAATCTGGCAAGCCATTGCGCTGATCCTGCTGTCACCCTTCTTTGTGACGCTTGGCGCAGGTCTGATCCTACGCGAGCATGTGTCGGTCCATCGTTGGGGCGCAGTTCTGCTGGGCATCATCGGTGGTGCGATTATCTTGGAGCCTTGGTCGGATCGCTTTCAGTTGACCGCCTTGTTGCCCGTTGGTGCAGCGGGTTTGTGGGCTGCAAGCTCGGTCGTGACGAAGTTCCTGACCCATCGTGACAGCACAGAAACGATCACGATCTACCTACTGCTGCTGCTCAGCCCGATCAACGCCGGGTTGGCCCTTAGCACTGGGTTCACATTGCCTGCCAATGCGATCTGGTTGGTGGTGGGTGCGGGGCTGGTGACGGCCTTTGCCCAGCACGTTCTGGCACGCGCCTATTCCATGGCAGATGCCGCATACCTACAACCCTTCGATCATCTGAAACTGGTGTTCAATGTGGTGCTTGGTTTCGTCGTGTTTGGCTTCTTGCCCACAGGGTCAATGTGGGTCGGTACGGCCATCATTCTGGCGGCGAGCTTCTGGCTGCTTGAGCAAGAACGACGTCAGCCCGCTTAAAAAAAAGGGCGCGGATATCCCGCGCCCTTCGTATCATTGGTCACATCGGCTTAGGCTTCGATCGCCGTAGCCTCGACGTCATGTTTGCCAGCAATCTCGATCCGGCGGGGTTTCAGTGCTTCGGGCACTTCGCGCACGAGGTCGATATGCAGCATGCCGTTTTCATGGGCCGCGCCCGACACACGGACGTGATCGGCCAGATGGAAGCGACGTTCAAACGCGCGGGTGGCAATCCCACGATGCAGATAGGTGCGTTCGTCTTCTTCAGCTTTCTTGGCCGATACGAACAGGGCTTTATCGCGCAGCTCTACCGAAAGCTCTTCATCAGTGAACCCGGCGACAGCGACGGAAATGCGCCACGCATCTTCGTCCGTTTTTTCAATGTTGTATGGGGGATAGCTGTCACGGCTGACGTCATTTGTCAGAACCCGGTCCATCAGATCAGCAATCTGGTCGAAACCAACAGTGGCACGGTATAGGGGCGACAGGTCAAAATTACGCATTGGGTGTCCTTTCACAAAGCGACATACATTAGCGCCTTCCCTTCTGGGACAGGCAGTTCACGGACCCGCCAGGCGGCATCCGTAGAATAAAGATATGTGGGATTTTTCCGGGTTCAAGCCCTTCAGGGCTTTACAAAGCGCGCGCCGCCACCGCTTTTCTGTCCAACCCCAATGCGTCGCGACTTCACAGTTGATCCGCCAACCACGCCCCGGCCTGCACGCAGAGCCTGCTTCACCTCGGACAAGCGCGCTGGCAGCATCATACCAAGCCCGGCTTTCTTACCCCGATAGTTCGTGACGGCCGAAACCAACGACACAATCCGTGGACGTCGCCCGGATGTGTTGAAGACCGGAGCCCCAGAGGATCCAAACCAGATATCACAATCAAAAATGATAAGCTCTGTGTCCCGATCAATGACTGCGCATCGTGCTTCGCGCGACAGGGCATCAGCGCGCCCACGCGCATAGCTCACAACTGAAAGGTTTTGTTCTTTGCGCGACAAGGGCTCTACGGCAAAGGGCGCTGCAACTGCTGTGGAGATTGGGTTTGCCAACTCCACCAGGCCGATGTCGTAGCGAATATTGCGAAAGTCCGGGTTCGGCCCGGTATCGTAGCTAGGATGCATCACAATCCGCTTGGCCGCACTTGCTGCCACATGCCGACCGTCCCGCAAACCAGCCCGAAACTTGAGGCCATCAAGTGATCCCGCCGCAACTGCATCTTCTAAACAGTGCGCAGCCGTTAAAACCAGATCACTGGCGATCAACACACCCGAGCAAAATCCCCCGGGCATATCGAGCCGCCCAACCGCTTCCAATCCAAGAAGATCACTGCGAAGGGTCAGACGTTTCAACGCGCCACCCTCTTGCGCGAAAAGGGAGTGGGACAAAAGAAATAGCGCAACAAATGATGAAAGAATCTGCTTCATATAGGACAGAGTACTAGGGCCGGACGAACTTGGCACCCCCTGCCCCCGCAGCGCCAGATCCCAACTGTTTGACCTTCGGTTTCTGCACGGTCTCAACTCGGGTAAAAACACCGTCCCCGGCTGCTAACATCTCGTACATCTCGGCCAATGGGGTTTCCAGATCGGTTCCAAGAGACACGGGAATGTCGCGCACCATGGCCTTGGCCGAGATCACTGAAACAATCCGCGGCTCTCCGCCTTCCAGTACGAAAACCGGAGCGCCGGAAGATCCGAAATCAACAGTGCAGCTTAGAATCAAGGCACCGCCCTGACGTGCCAGTACTTTGCATGTCTCCTGCAATGCTGGGCTTTCCGTGCGATCATGGGCATAGGATACCACGCCGACCTCGGCCCCTTTGCGGGGGCGCGAGAATGTCTTGAAGGGCTTAACAGACATTTTGCGAATTGGGGTGTCGAGCTCCAACAGTGCAAGGTCTTCGGCCACTCGGGTTGGATTTTCGGAAGGGGTGAACTGGTAACCCGGATGAACAACTGCACGTTTGACTCCACGATAGGCGGATGCGCGCCCTCCTCGCCAGCCGGCCAGAAATTCGATCTCGGACAACTTGAACCGCTCGCCGGTATCACGATCAAACAGACAATGCGCCGCTGTCAGAACCAGGTTTTCGTCGATCAACGAACCCGTGCAGAAGCTGCCGCCGCCAATATTCAAACGACCAACGGCTTCCCAGCCCTTGCTGTCATCCCCCGTCATCAGGGTGCGCAAAGGTGAAGGGTCAGATGCCCCCAAAGGACCAGCCAGCCATAAGGCTGCGACCAGTAGTGCCAAAAAATGTTTCATACTCAACTGCCTTAGTCGGGGCGGTTGATCCACCCTCTCACACATGTTTACGGCGAAAATTGGGGCGAGAGAAAGGAATTTTATCCATGCGGCGTCAATTTGCGCGGCTGTGGCCCCCCTGTTGCCCAATCGAGCAACTCAACCGTATGCACAACAGGAATGCCCGTACCCGATCCGATTTGCATCATGCAGCCGATATTGCCCGCCGCGATGATCTGGGGTGTTTTGGCTTCCAGATTGGTCACCTTACGGCGCTTCAGCTCTTGTGAAATCTCGGGCTGCATCAAGTTATAGGTCCCGGCAGACCCGCAGCACAAATGGGGATCTGCGGGCTCTACCACCTCAAAACCGGCTTGTTTAAGAAGGGTTTTGGGATGCGTTTTGATCTGCTGGCCGTGTTGCAGGCTACAGGCGGAATGATATGCCACCCTCATGCCAATGTCGGCTTCGGGCAAGTCCAATTCCATCAAAAGCTCGCTTACATCGCAAGCCAGTTTGGACACGTCTGCCGCATCTTCGGCAAGCGCGGCATCGTTTCGGAACATATACCCGTAATCTTTAACCGTGGTGCCACAGCCAGAGGTGTTGATGACGATCGCATCCAGCCCCTCTGCCCGCTTTTCACCCATCCAGGCATGGATGTTGGCAGCAGCCTGCGCATGGCTCGCGTCTTCTTTGCCCATGTGATGAGTCAGCGCGCCGCAGCAACCCATACCCTTTGCCACGACAACTTCGCAGCCCAACCGCGTCAGAAGCCGGATGGTTGCGTCGTTGATATCGGTGTCCAGCGCCTTCTGCGCACACCCTGTCAGAAGTGCCACACGTTTTTTGCGCACGCCCTTGGCCGGAAAAACCTGTGGCTGATCATTCTGCGAGGCGCGCGGCAGCTTCGGCGGTGCCATCTCCAACATCGCCGCAAGCCTTGGATCGGGCATGAACTTGCGCAAGGGCCGCATAAGCCGCGCGCCCTGCATCGCAAGCCGGAACCGGCCCGGATATGGAATGATCTGCGCCAGCGTCCAGCGCAACACACGGTCAAACAAAGGACGTTTGTAGGTTTTTTCGATATGCGCGCGGGCATGATCGATCAAATGCATGTAGTGCACGCCGGATGGGCAAGTCGACATGCAGGCCAGACAAGACAGGCATTTGTCCACATGTTCGACGGTTTTCTTATCAGCAGGCCGCCCAGCCTCCAGCATGTCCTTGATCAGGTAGATGCGGCCACGCGGGCTGTCCAATTCGTCGCCCAGCACCTGATAGCTGGGGCACGTCGCGGTGCAAAATCCACAATGCACGCAAGAGCGCAGGATTTCATTGGCGCGCTTGATTGCGGGATCGCGCAACTGTTCCTCGGTGAAATGGGTTTGCATAGATCAGGCTCCCATCAGACCGGGGTTAAGAATGCTGCGTGGGTCAAACTTTGACCGCAACCCTTGGGTCAGCCGCGACAACACCGGGGACAACGGTTGAAACTTTGGCACTTCTAGTTCGGTATCGCTATGGATAAGTGTCGCATGCCCGCCAACCCGTGCAGCACTCTCCTGAAGGGCGCCGTGCAATGCGGAATGATCCACATCCCCTCCGGCCCAAACCCAGACCCGTCCACCACCCCAATCGTAGCTGTATAATACGTCAAACCGATCCGAAGATCCCGGCCATAACCGGCGCTGCATCACTTGGTTTCAGAGACAATTGCCAAAGCGCCCCACCTGCTCCACGCACCGTTTGGGAAAAGGCGACCATCTCGCGCTCAGCTTTCCAGCCCTCTGCGCTGTCCGAGATCATCACCTCGCCAAAGCGCCCGAACAGCTCTTTCAGCTTCTCAGCACGATATCGGGTCGAGGCCTCAAACCCCTCGACGCGGACCATTGTAAACGGCTCTTCTTCAATACAGGCTGGGGCATGCGCGGCCCCGGTCACATCGAACGGGGACCCCAGCGCCGCCGACATGGCCGAAATTGCGTCGTCGTCACTTAGCCCCGTAATTCCGACGGTCATCACATGCTCGGGCATTGGCAAGACCTTCAGGCTGACCTCGCTTAGGACACCAAGCGTGCCCCAACTGCCTGCCATCAGTTTCACCAAGTCGTATCCGGTCACATTCTTCATAACCCGACCACCGTTTTTCAGAATTTGTCCCTGCCCGTCGACAAATCGAACACCAAGCAGAAAATCCCGCGCCGCACCGGCCTGCACCCGCCGCGCACCGCTTGCATTGGTCGCAATCACCCCACCGATGGTCGATGCGCCTTTCGCACGCGTGACACCTGCCAAATCATAGGGTTCAAAGGCCAGCATCTGGTTCTCTGCCCTCAGAACGGCGTCGATTTCGTCCACGGGCGTTCCCGCCTTGGCCACCAACGTCAACGCGCCTGGTTCATATAGCGTGATGCCGGAAAGCGCCGAGGTCGACAGTTCCTGCCCCTTTGCCGCCTGTCCAATGGGCCGCGTGCCGCCGCCTATGATCCGCAATGGGCCATCGGTCGCGCGCACCAGATCAGCCAGCTCCTGCTCGCTTTGAGGGATCAGTTTTGTCATCCGCGCCGACCTTCCGAGGCTTCAAGGGGGAACACCTTTGCAGGGTTCAAAAGCCATTTTGGGTCAAACACGTCTTTCACGGCCATTTGGATTTCAAGATCCTCAGCTTGGTATTGCTTGGTCATCAGATCGCGTTTTTCCACGCCAACCCCATGTTCACCGGTCAGGCAGCCACCGACCTCGACACAGAAGGACAGAATATCAGCTCCAAACGCCTCGCATTTCTCAAGATCACCCGGCTTGTTGGCATCAAACAGGATCAGAGGATGCATATTTCCATCGCCTGCGTGAAACACATTCCCCACGTCCAGACCGTATTCTTTCGACATCTCACCAATCCGTTTGAGAACACGCGGCAGTTCAGATACCGGGATCGTGCCATCAAGACACATGTAGTCATTGATCTGCCCCATTGCGCCGAAAGCTGACTTACGCCCCAGCCAAATTTTGGCGCTTTCATCTGCAGATTTGCTTTCACGCACCTCCACCGGGTTGTGGGCCTTGGCGATCTCTGTGATGCGGGCAAGTTGGTCGTCAATCTCAACGTCAGAGCCTTCGACTTCGATGATCAACAACGCCTCGCAATCGGGATAGCCAGCGCCTGCAAAGGCCTCGGTCGCGCGAATGCAGGGGCGGTCCATGAACTCGATCGCTACGGGTAGGATGCCTGATTTGATGATGTCGGACACGCAGTGCCCTGCGACTTCGTTGCTATCAAAGCCGATCAAAACGGGGCGCGCACCTTCGGGTTTGGGTAGGATACGCAACGTGGCTTCCGTCACGATGCCCAGCTGCCCTTCAGAACCGCAGATTAGTCCAAGCAAATCCAGCCCAGCGGCATCCATATGTCCGCCGCCGATTTCAACCACTTCGCCATCGGCCATGACCATTGTCACGCCAAGCAAATTGTTGGTGGTCACACCGTATTTCAGACAATGCGCCCCGCCGGAATTCATCGCGATATTGCCCGCGATGGCACAGGCCAACTGGCTGGAGGGGTCGGGCGCATAAAAGAACCCATCTTCCTCAACAGCCCCGGTCACCGCTAGGTTCGTGCGCCCAGCCTGCACGCGAATGATGCGGTCTTCATAACTGGTCTCTAACACATCCGTCATACGGGCAACGCCAAGAATGACGCTGTCTGCGGTTGGCAACGCGCCTCCTGCAAGGGAGGTGCCCGCACCACGCGGTACAACCGGCACGCCTTCCTCAAAGCAGATGCGCATGATGGCCGAGACCTCGTCGGTCGACGCTGGCAGCACAACGCAAAGTGGGGGACATTTGTAAGCGGTCAGTGCGTCACATTCATAGGCGCGGGTCTGGATTGGGTCATGCACGACAGCACCTTGGGGCAGCGCGGACTGAAGCCGGGCCACGATTTGGTCCTTCCGCGACAGAATACTGTTGTTTGGTGCAGGCATCTGCATGGCGCATACCTCGTAACGTTAATTGGTAAAAAAATATAACCAATTTATCACCCCCGACGCAAGCGAGAATCAAAGTGATTACGGGGCGGGCTGCTTTCGGCTTCTCCCCTCAAGCAGCCACGCGGCGATTAGTGCCAGCGCCGCAAGCGTCAGAAACAAACCCGCAGGCGCAAGTGGGCGCAGGCGAATAGCAGTTGTGACATAGGCCTCTTGCGGCGTGTACCCCAGCCAACCACGGCCGTGTGCAGGACGCCCAACGCGCACTGATCGAAGCGCGGGGATGCCGTCTTCAATCCGACGCGCAGCCCCGCCAGTGGCGGTCAATACTGGCAGTACAAGATCGCTACGTGCCAGTGGATTGCTGAACTCTTCCGAAGTTGCGGCCCCTCGGACGACGACAGTGGATAAACTGTCTTGGGTCACCCGAAACAGCCCTGTGGCGTCGGTCGCAAGAGCCGCTTCAAACACGCCCAAATCAGCGCTCGGCATCAACTCGACTGGGATTTCTTCGCCGGAAGGCGTCGTCACCACAACTTCGGGCAGGTCGGATTGCATGGTGTTGCGCTTTAACTCAAGGCCAGCCTCGGTTGCGCGCGCGGAAAGGGCTTCCTCTTCCAATTCTGGCTCGCGCATCAACCAATGTGCCAGCCTGCGCAGAAGCTCCAATTGCGGACCACCACCTTTATGGCCGCGCGCCCAAAGCCAAGCGTGGTCCGAGGCCAAAAGCGCCACCCGGCCTTCGTCACTGCGATCGACCACCAACAGCGGGGATCCGTTCGTGGCGGAAAGGATCACGTGGCCCCGATCAGGTTCCACTTCGACATGTCGCATCCACGGTCCCCAACCGCCTTCGGGCGCGTGGCGTAAAAGGTCACGGGTCACCGGGTGGCGCAGACCATCATCTGTCACATCTGGCAAAAACGGCTCTTCGAACAGACGCCCTGTTGGCGTGGCGGGCAAGATATCTGCCAGCCCGGAACGCGCGATGCTTTCAGCGGTCGCAAGGGATGGCCCAGCGGCAATCAAAACCGCACCACCCCGTCGAACGTAATCGCGTACGCTGTTCAGATAACCGCCAGGCAGAATGCCACGTAATTGATAGCGATCGAAGATGATCAGGTCGAACTCGTCAATCTTGTCGATGAACAATTCTTGCGTTGGGAAGGCGATCAAACTTAGCTCGCTTACAGGCACGCCATCTTGCTTATCGGGTGGGCGCAAAATGGTGAAATGAACCAAATCCACGGCACTGTCTGATTTCAGCAAATTGCGCCACGTGCGCGTTCCGGGATGTGGCGTGCCCGAGACCAGAAGAACCTGCAAACGATCCCGAACGCCGTTCAGCTCGATCACGACCTCATTGTTGCGGCCTGTCAGTTCACCGTCTTCAACCGGTAAGGTCACATGAATTAAGTTGCGGCCAGCATGATCCAATGTCAGGGGAATTACGACTTCCCGTCCATCAATCACCGGGATTTCTCCAATCGCTTGCCCGTCATGTGAAACGCTTAAGACAGCGGGAGGCAGCGCATCTGGACGGGCGCCTAGCGTTTCCATTTTCAAGCGCAGCTCAACCTCTTCTCCCAAAATGGCAAAAGCGGGTGCTTCCACGACACTTAGCCGCCGATCCCAATCGCTGTCTCGACCCGTAACCAACGCGTGTAAAGGGACTGACAGACCCGGAGCGTTTTGCAGATCGTGCACCACGCCATCGGTGATCAAAACGACACCCGCCAGACGGTTTACAGGAAGCTCGGCCAGCGCCTGTTTCAACGCTGTCATCAACCGGGTTTTTTCATCTGCTTCCGTATCGCTTGGTGGGGCAAATTCCGACAGGTTGCGAACCAACGGCTCAAGCGAGGGACGGGCCGCGATTTGTGCCAATACACCATCGCGCGCCTGAGCCGTTTGCATCGGCCGATCCGACAGAGACTGCGATGCGCTGTCATCCACAAGGACCAGAAACAAGTCAGACAATGGATCACGGTCTTCTTCCTGAAGCGAAGGCCCGCACAGAGCTACCAACACGATAAGTGCCGCCACCGCCCGCAATACCCAGCCCGAAAGCCCGCGCCAAAGGGCCACGCCTATTGACACCACCACCACCGCCGCAAGCACGCCAATCAATGGCCAAGGCAGTCCGGGGGCGAACTGAAGGGACATCGCATTCATTCCCCCAGCCTTTCCAACAGCGCAGGAACATGGACCTGATCGGATTTGTAGTTTCCGGTCAGCACATGCATCACCAGATTGACGCCAAAGCGAACAGCCATTTCACGTTGCCGTTCACCTGCCTGCCCGCGACCGACTGGGAACATTGGACGCCCGTCGTTTCGGATCGCCCATGCGCTGGCCCAATCATTGCCGCCCACGATGACCGGCGTCACTCCGTCATTGAGGTTACGAAAGGGCATCCCTTCGGCGCGTTCGGCATCGGGGGGTGGGGCTTCTGCCCAGACCGGACCACGGTAGCGACCGGGGAATTCCTGCAGCAGGTAGAAACTTCGGGTAAGAACATGGTCATGTGGAACCTGAGCTAGAAGCGGCAGGCCCAGAGGCAGCGCCACAGCACGAAGCCGCCGACTGGTCGCTGAATTGCCCCCAACCCCGGCATCACGCGTATCGAACAGGATTAACCCACCCGCCGCCAAATACCGCTTAACACGCACAATCGCATCCGGGCTGGGGATCGGTGTCTGGTCTGTCAGCGGCCAATACAGCATCGGGAAAACCGACAGGTCGCTGTCTTCAATATCGACCGCGACAGGTGGTGCCGGTTCAACCGAACTGCGCATGAAAAGTTGATCTGATATTCCCAAAAGTCCAGCCTGCGCGACCCGATCAACCTCGGCGTCTCCACTTAGAACATGTGCCAACGTTACGATGCCTGCGGCTTCAAGTACGTTTGGGTCGGTATCTGTCTGTGCCTCAAGCGAAGACATGGCGGTCAAAAGAGCAAACACGATTACTGCCCCCATCGCGACATGACGCGCGGCTGGCCTTAAACGCCCTGCCAGCAACAGCGTTAACAGGACATCCAGTGCCCCCAACAACAGTGCAGCGGCCAGAACCCACGGTCCGAATTCTTGCTGCTTCTTCCCAACCTGCCAGCTTGGCGTCACATGGGCGGGCCAGTTTGCCTGTTCTAACGTGCTGTCAGACTGCAGCACGTTCACAGCCTGCACGCGGTCCCCGTCTGCATAGAGCCCCGGCGCTAGGTCAGGACCAACAGGGTTTGCAAGCATCGTCCCCGGCACACCTGCTGCGGAATCCTGAGGCGACAATTGACCAAACGCGTCCAAAACCTGCGTTGCCACCCATGTCGTACCTTCCAAAGCCTCACTGTCACGTGCGCTTCCTTGCGACGAGACTGCAAGACGTTCCAACATCTGCACAAACAAGCCTGAGAACGGTAGCGACGACCATTCTGCATTGGCCGAGACATGGAACAGCACAACCTGGCCCGCGCCGAGAGCGCGCCGCGTTACGATCGGTGTTCCATCTGACAATGTGGCAATTGATAAATCCGCAAGGTCCGGTCCGGGTTCGGCCAAAATCTGAGCCTCGACCCTGACATCATCTGGAACAGGCAGGCCAAAAAAAGGAGAGCTTTCTGGGAACGGAGCTATGGCACGCGAGTCACCCCAGCTCATCGCGCCGCCCACCACGCGTCCCCCGGCGCGCAAACGGACCGGCAGCAGTTCGTCTTTAACGCCTTGCCCTAGATCAGCCGAAGCCAACAATGGACCGGCAAAACGCAACAACAGCCCACCCTGTTCAACCCAGTTCGTCAGCGCATCACGATCAGCATCCGAGAACGTGGCGACATCCGGCAATACTACAACGTCCGGGCTGGCTTTAATCAGTCCAGTCAAGGTTGGAAGCTCTATCGTCTCAGCCGTCGTGGCCAATGCTTCACGCAGATAATGAAGAGGCGACAAAAGCTCCAACCCTTCGCGCTCACCAGTAGCGTTCAAAAGCGCAACACGGCGACGACGCAGGCTGTCATCGGCAAGGGTTACAGCACCTGCAGCCCGGTGATCCGCGATCTGAATTCGATTGATCCTGTTGCGCAGCTCGGTGGGCATCGCCAATCGAAGCTCGTTCTGGTCAGCGTTTTCGGAAAACTGTGTCGGGGCCGAAAGCAAAACCCGCTCTACACCCTCGGGGTCGGGGCCAATCGCTTCGATGGTTAAATCAGCAACAGCCCCGCTGCCCGATCGGAGGACGGAAAGAACCAAATCCCCACCATCTAGTTTAGCTGGCAACAGGCCAAAGCGCGCGGACGGAGGCTCCAACACCTCGACCGCGCCCAATTGTTCGAATTGTGATAACAGCGCTGTGCGACCATCCCGTTTGACCCCGTCCGAAAACCACAAGACATCTGCGGCCTGTGCCGACTGAAGCCAATCCTCGGCTTTTGCGTAGCCAGCGTCCCAAGCCACCGGACGTAGACCCGTAAGGTTCGATTTCCAAACATCTGCGGTTTGCCAGTCGACACTTCGATCAACATCACTCAGTGCTGTTTTGCTTGCGAAAACAACGGCGACCGGGCGGCCTGCTAACTGCGCCTTGTCCAATTGAGTTTCGATGGTCTGTATGCGTTGCGCCCAATCTGATGCGGCAGGCCAGAAATCGTCCACAAACATCAACAGCCTACCCGTACGGGTCGATTGGTCATCTGGATTCAAAACAGGACCCGCAAATCCTACAATTAGCGCAGCAACGGCCAGAAGTCGTAAAAGTAAAAGCCACCAAGGGGTGCGATCAGCTTGTGCAGTTTTGTCTTCAAGCCCCAGCAACAGCGTGACAGCTGGAAAAACCTGCTTACGCGGCGCTGGCGGTACCGCCCTGAGAAGCAACCAGATCACCGGCAGTGCAAGCAGCCCCAGAAGCAACCAAGGGGCGGCAAAGCCTATGCCAAACACACTCACCGCAACGGTCCCCCAATTGCGTTCCATAGCCAAAGCAAGGCGGAACTGGGCGCTTGATGCGTGTGGTAGGTATGGAACCGCCATCCGGCACGCTTTGCCAGATCCGACAGCTCGGCCTTGCGACGTGCCAATCGTTCCAGATAGCGGTTGCGCAAATCCGCTGCCTCGCGTGTGTCATGGGACAACCCACCAGAAACGTCCTGAAAAAGAACACGCCCTTGGAATGGAAACGCTTCTTCCATTGGGTCAAGCAACTGAAACAACACACCTTTCTGACCCCTGCCTTGTGCGGCAAGAACGAAAGAGCGCGTATCCTCCAGTGACCCAAGAAAATCTGAAAACACAATTTGCCGCGCGCGTGGCACAGCCGCAGCATGGGACAGTTCAAAATCAACTCCGCTTGCCAGCAGTTGATCCGCCATGCGCGAAAGCGCCAGACGCCCACGTCCCGGAGGCTGCGCCCCGCCCAACAGGCCAACACGCTCCCCACCACGCAACAGAAGGGAAGCCAAAGCCAACCCTATCAGTCGCGCTTGATCGCGCTTTTGTGGCAATTGAGGATCCGACGCAAAGGCAAGCGAGGATGCGGGATCAATCCAGATCTGAACCGAATGTGCCGCTTGCCATTCTTTCTCTTGAACATAGTGACTATCCGATCGGGCTGAACGCCTCCAATCAATACGATGTGCGGGGTCGCCGGGCTGCGCACGCCGATATTGCCAAAACGCTTCGCCCTGCCCTGATTGCCGTCGGCCGTGTTCCCCAAGTTCAATGGACTGCGCAAGATGTTGGGCCGCCACAAGTAAAGGCGGCAGACGCGCTGCCAGCGCTTCGGCACGCGGCCGGAGCATGGCAGAGGCGTCTTGAGAGGTCACGCCGCAACCTCGATCTGCAACACCTCAGCCACGGTTTGTTCGATGACATCAGAAAGCGCCACGCCTTCGGCACGCGCAGAATATCCAAGTGCCATTCGGTGGCTTAGGACAGGGCCAGCCAATGCGTGAACGTCATCAATGCCGGGCGCAAGCCGCCCATCCAGCAAGGCACGCGCACGTGCCAGCAGCATCAAAGCTTGTGTTGCACGTGGACCGGGGCCCCAGCTTACAGCGTCCCGTACAATCTGCGGGGCTGTGGGATCATCGGGCCAACATGCTCGTACAAGATCCAAAATGGCCTCGACCACGTTTTCGCCAACCGGCATCCGTCGCAGAAGCTTCTGTGCCGCAATCAAATCGGTTTTGTTGAACACTGCGGACACCTTGGCGTCTTCGGTGCCCGTAGTTGCCAGAAGTATGTCGCGCTCTGCATCCCGATCTGGGTATTCAACGTCGATTTGAACCAGAAAACGGTCCAGCTGCGCTTCGGGCAGCGGGTATGTGCCTTCTTGCTCTAATGGGTTTTGTGTGGCGAGCACGTGGAACACTTCGCCCAAATTATGCGTTTGCCCCGCGACAGAAACCTCATGCTCTTGCATCGCCTGAAGCAGCGCAGACTGCGTACGAGGGCTGGCGCGGTTGATCTCGTCCGCCAACAAAAGTTCGCAAAAAACCGGGCCTTTGATAAACCGGAAAGACCGCGCACCCGTGTCGCTTTCTTCCAGCACTTCGGCCCCCAGAATATCAGACGGCATCAGATCGGGCGTGAATTGGATGCGACCATCATCCAGCCCCATGACTGATCCGAGTGTTTCGACAAGCCGCGTCTTACCCAATCCCGGCAGGCCGATCAAAAGCGCATGCCCCCCCGCCAGGATCGCCTCAATCGTCAGATACTACCACCTGATCCTGACCCATGATCCGACGCGCCACCATCTTGCGCGCCTCAGCAAGTTTCGCGCCCAAGGCTTCGACATCACTCAGTAAGTCTTCGTTCTGCATGGCATTTCCTTCGCGTGGGTAATAGGATCATTAAAGGCCAGATTCAGATGGGGAACAAATGACAAAAGCGCCAAGTGCAGGAAAATCGGCGAAAACACGTCCCTCTGCCCCTGAAGCTTTGGCAAAGGCGGTTGGAACGATTTCTGCTAAGGCGCCGCCCCCCGTGCACCTGTGGACCCCAGACTACAGCGGCGAGATCGACATCAGGATTGACCGCGATGGCACTTGGTTCCACGAAGGCGATCCGATCAAGCGGGACGGTTTGGTAAGACTATTTTCGTCCATCCTGCGCAAAGAAGACGATCGTTTCTTTCTTGTCACCCCGGTCGAAAAATGGGGCATCACCGTAGACGACGCCCCATTTGTTGCCACCGATATGGATGTCGAGGGTGAGGATCGACAGCAATGCCTGCGCTTCACCACCCATGTGGGTGACACCGTCTTAGCGGGCTCAGAGCACCCGATCAGATTGGATCACATTGACGACATGCCCAACCCTTACGTTGAAATCCGCGCCGGCCTTGAGGCACGCATTGATCGTAAATCCTTCTATAGGCTGATTGAACAAGGCGTAGCAGAAGATCATGACGGCACATCTTGGTTTGGCGTCTGGTCGGATGGACAGTTCTTTGCGCTGATCCCCACAGATAAGCTTGGCTGAAACTGCCTTCGCATTTCGCTCGCCGCGGGGAAGCGGCTGAGATAGAAGGCATCATGACCAAAGATGATCTTGAGATATTCCTTGTTGCACCGCCCGGATTGGAAGGCGTGCTGGCTGAAGAAGCGCGCGCCGCAGGTTTTGCGACACCTGAAGCCAGCCCCGGAGGCGTCACCACACGCGGCAACTGGTCCGAGGTATGGCGCGCCAACCTAACGTTGCGCGGTGCGACGCGCGTTTTGGTTCGCTTGGGCGAGTTTCGGGCCTTTCATATGGCGCAACTGGACAAACGGGCGCGCAAGTTCCCGTGGGCCGACGTGTTGCGACCTGATGTGCCGGTTCGGGTCGAGGCCGTTTGCAAACGTTCGAAAATCTATCACCACAAAGGTGCAGCACAACGGGTCGAGCGTGCAATTTCTGAAACCTTGGGCGCGTCGGTGTCAAAAGATGCGGCTTTGACGATCAAGGTTCGGATTGACGACAACCTTGTCACCATCAGCTTGGACAGCTCAGGGGAAAGCCTTCACAAGCGCGGACACAAGACCGCCACTGGGAAAGCGCCGATGCGCGAAAATCTTGCCGCTCTGTTTCTGCGAGCAGCAGGATATGACGGGCAAGAGGCGGTGATAGACCCGATGTGCGGTTCTGGGACATTCCTGATTGAAGCCGCTGAAATGTCAGTAGGGTTACTGCCCGGACGCAGCCGCAGCTTTGCATTTGAAAAACTAGCAAGCTTTGATCCCACTGCCTTTGAAGCCCTACGCGCCGCAAGCGCCCCTGCGTCTTTGGGGTCCATACGCTTTTTCGGATCAGATCGAAATGCAGGCGCAATTGCCAACGGCCGCAAGAACGCGGAAAGCGCCAGTGTTGGTGACGTCATCCAATTCACTGAGGCCTCGATCAGCGATCTTGAACGCCCAGATATCGCCCCGGGTCTGATCATTGTGAACCCGCCCTATGGCGGGCGCATTGGCAACAAGAAACTGCTGTTCGCGCTTTACGGCACGATGGGAAAAGTGTTTCGCGAACGGTTTTCAGGTTGGCGCGTTGGGATCATCACCTCGGACGGGGGGCTCGCAAAATCTACCGCCTTGCCGTTCCTGCCACCTGGACCTCCGATCGATCATGGCGGCACCAAGGTGAAGCTATATCAAACGGCACCTCTTCCATAAAAAAGGCCGGGTCAGATGCCCGGCCTTTCCAATTCAATTGAACGCTTTAGTTCAGGCCCCACTTCGCAGCGGTTGCGTCGAAGAAGCCCTTTTCCTGCTTCAGCTTAATCCAGCTGTTCACGTAGTTGATCCACACCTGATCATTCTGTGGCAACAGCATCGCAATCGGCGTGGGCGCACGCGGAGTATCAACCGGAATGGCTGTAACCTGTGGGAATTTTTCTGTCAGAGTTGCGCCTTCAATGTTCGACGTGATGAAGACATCAGCACGGCCTGACAGGACTTCCTGATACCCACGGGCTGGTGCCTCGACCACTTTGATATCGGCATCTGGGAACCATTCTTTCACCATCTTCTCAAACGATGTGCCCAGCGTGGTTGCAACTTTGACCTCGGGTTTGTTGATGGCATCCCAACCGCTAAAGCCTGACAGCTTTTCAGTTGTTGTGAATGGCATAATCTGAACCGAGATATACGGGTCAGAATACCCAGCCACCTTCATACGTGACGGCGAAATCGAAGCAGATCCGGTCATGTGATAGTTTCCGGCCACAATGCCGTTCACCAATGTCTTCCAGTCCGTAGGAACAAACTCCAGCTTGACCTCAAGGTCTTTGGCCAGCTCGGTCATGACGTCGATATCATACCCCTTATAGCCTTCAGTCGCCGGGTCGCGCACCGACATTGGGTTCCAATCACCTGTTGTTCCCACCTTCAGGACACCGCCCGAAAGAATGTCGCTGAGCGCAGATTGCGCTGATGCCGTCCCAGTGAGTGTCGCCAAAGCCAGAAGCCCCGCCCCAAGTGTTCTCAAAAAGTTCATCGCGCCTTGTCCTTTTGGTGGTTATAAATTTGGTCTCATGTTCATATAGGTTACGGGACAAAAACCCGAGTGGATCATTCGTCACAATCAGTTGAACAAAAAACGGCCTGAAGAACAAGTGCAGAACATAAGACAAATTGATCCTGCCGTGCAGATGAAAGATGTATCGAAATGGTACGGCGACTTTCAGGTTTTGCGCGATATTTCTCTGACCGTGGGTACCGGCGAGAAATTGGTGATTTGTGGTCCTTCCGGGTCTGGAAAATCAACCATTGTTCGTCTTCTATCCGGGCTGGAGTCCCATCAGGTTGGCGACATCAATCTGCATGATGCCAATAAACCCGGTGACATCGGGATGGTGTTTCAAAGCTTCAACCTGTTTCCGCACCTGTCTGTTTTGGACAACCTGACACTGGGGCCTATTCAGGCGTTGGGGCTGCCGCGTTCTGAGGCTGAGAGCCGCGCGCGGGGTTACCTTGAGCGCGTTCGCATTCCTGAACAGGCTGGAAAACGCCCTGCCCAGTTGTCGGGTGGTCAACAACAGCGCGTCGCCATCGCGCGTGCTTTGTGCATGGAGCCAAAGCTCATGCTGTTTGACGAACCCACATCGGCACTGGACCCCGAAATGATCGCCGAGGTTCTTGAGGTTATGGAAGATTTGGCAGCCGACGGAATGACAATGATCTGCGTCACCCATGAAATGGGGTTTGCGCGACGAGTGGCGGATCGGATCGCCTTCATGGATGCCGGGGAGATCGTCGAGATTGGCCAGCCAGAGCAGGTCTTCAAAGCGCCAAAAAGTGAACGTTTCGCACAATTCCTCGACAAGATTTTGAAGCATTGACGGGGCTGCTATGAAATTTCGAACAATCGCCCTGATCTCATCTCTGTTTCTGCTGACCGCCTGTTCTGCAGCCCCTGGCACTTGGGGTTGGTACGTCATCGACCCAACAACTGAAAATGGTTGGACCAATATCCGCTTTCTGATGCGCGGGTTTAGTTCGACCATTCAAATCTCGGTTCTTGCGGCAGTCACGTCCATCATCCTTGGGCTATTGGTGGCACTTCCCGCTTTTGCGCAAAGCCGTTGGCTTCGTTTGCCCAACCGGATTTATGTCGAGTTCATCCGCGCAATCCCTCTGCTTCCGATGCTGTTTTGGGTTTTCTACGGCTTGCCGGTCGTCATGCGGAGTATGGGGATCAGTATCTCAATCGATCCGTTTTGGGGGGCCGTGATTACCCTGGCCCTTTCCGACAGCGCCTTCACCGCCGAGATCTTCCGCGCAGGCATTCAATCCGTCCCGAAAGGGCAAGCAGAAGCAGCGCAGACCATTGGTCTGAGCCGTGCAAAGGCCATGCGCTATGTGATCCTGCCGCAAGCCGTCAGACGCATCCTGCCCCCTTTGGCAAACCAATTCATCTACATCGTTAAAATGTCGGCCTTCGCGTCTGTCATTGGAATGCAGGAACTGACCCGCCGGGCCAATGAACTGGTCGTAACCGAATACCGCCCGCTTGAGATCTATACCCTGCTGATCCTCGAGTATCTGGTGCTGGTTCTGATCATCTCTGCCGGGGTAAGGTGGCTTGAACGGCGTATGAATGCCGACGAAAGCCGGTAGCTCTGCCATCCGTTAATCAGTTCAGATCTTCCAGCAAACGTTTGTGTTTTTTGGCCTCAGTGATGGCACCGCCCAAGGTCTCGATCCCTTTCGAGTGTAGCATTGCCAGCATCTTGCAAAGGACTTCAGCAGTTGCATGGGCGTCGCCCAAGGCCGTGTGGCGCAGCTCGGGTGGGATTACTACACCCAACCGGTCACAAAGCGCATCCAGCGTGTGAACTTCGGTCGTGCCATAAAGGGCGGCTGACAACAAAACAGTGTCCAGAATTGGATGGGTCCAATCCACCCCGCAAACCTCTGCATGACGTCGTAGAAAGGCCATATCAAAGGGCGCGTTATGGGCCACAAGCACAGCGCCGCGCGCAAAATCATGCAGTGATTTCCCCGCCTCGCGAATTGTCGGCTGACCGGCCACCATGTGGTCGGAAACTTTGTGCACTTTAGTAGACGCGGGCGGGATTGGCATTTCAGGATCAACCAATTGGTTGATTACCTCGCCCGGAACGATCTTTTCTTTCACCACGCGCACTGCACCGATTTGAACGATCTCATCTTTATGCGGCAAAAGACCCGTGGTTTCGGTGTCAAAGACGACGTAAGTCAGATCGCGCAAGCTCATCTGCATCAGATCATCGGTCGCCTGCCCTTCCATCAGATCGAAGTCGAACACAACCGGGCGGCCCTCATCTGGCGCGATCATTGCATGGGCTTCGTCGATCATCAGAAGATAACCTTCGCCGGGGGCTAGGGGCTTTAGACGTGCATCAAACTCAAGCCCGTTTGCTGCGGAAAGGTCTGTAAATTTCTGCTCCAACCCGGACGAAATCATCTTTTCATACGCCGCCATGAAGGCGGATTTCTGGAAATAGTCAAAAATGGATGCGTTCAACCGAGCGGGGCTGACCTGAGACAACACGGAAGCGGCTTGCTTGTCATACAGAACAATTTGATGCGCAGGGTTGATCAAAACCATCGCAACCGGGATTTCAGACAAAAGCGCCGTTAACCGAGTTTTATCTGCCGACAGTCGCTGTGTTTCAGCAGCCACAATGCTGGCCTGATCCATCGTCGATTTCATCAGCTGTTCTGACACAGCCTCAGCCGCGGGTGCTAAATCCCCCAAAAAGCGGGCACTATGAGTGTCCACCCCGCCGCTGCCTGCATGCGCCCGAGACCGCAACCCCGTCGCCAAACGCTCAATTGGACGCGCAACATTTTCGTCAAACAGAAACCAGACTCCGGCAGCAAGTGCCAACAGTCCGAAACCCGACAAAACGCCTGCAAACACGAACCCCGACGTCACATCTTCAGGCGTCGCGCGAGCTGCGCCGACGAACAGCGCTGCGATGACAAGTGCGACCGAGGCCACAGCCAGAAATGCAAAGAACAGGAAAATCCGAAATCGTAGGGACAGTTTTGTCAGAATTTGCATCAAGACACCTCTAGCTTGCAGATTGCTGTTACCAGCGGATCCCCCTCACCCGGCGAGAACCAGTCGATTCCGCTCACGTCTCCATTTGCATCAAAGGACACGCCATCGATCAGCGGTGCACGCTTGCCAGTCGTGCAATCAGCCAAGATCACCATCTTTTCGGGTGCAGACCAGCGACCGAAGAAATAGGTGTCAGCCAAGCGCAATGCGGGTTGGGCTGTGTGGGTTCGAAGTGATGGTTCGTCCAACGCGATGAACCGTTCCACGAATGGATTAATATAGGTCCACGGACGATAGAACGATTGGTTTTCAACGGTTTGGACAACCTTGAAACCTTCCGGTAACGACTGCTGCGTGCGGTCATACCAACCATATTCATTCGCGGCAGTGGCCACGATCATGGACAAGGCAGCCCCAGCTGGCATTGCCCACTTTGGCATTCTGCCCCGTGTTAGTTTGTTCAGCAGAAGGGCAATTCCCGCCCCAGCGAAGCCCGCGACAAGCGTCGCTACCATTTCATAGAACATGCATTCCTCCTGTATTACGCACGCGCATCACCCCAGCATTCCGCGGCCATGCCCGATGGCACTTTGCATCGATTTGACAACCACAAAGGCGTCGCGAAGGTGGCTGCGTTCAAATTCAGACAGATCAGACGGGGACAGGTAGTTGTCTGGCGCTCCGCCGGCTTTTACTTCTGCAACCTGATGTTCTAGCCGCGTGTCAGCGATCAGGTCATAGGCATCCAACAGATCCTGCCCACCTGACTTACTTAGGCCGCCCGCATGAATTGCCGCCTCAAGTCGGGCCCGGGTGTTTGCTTCCTTCAGCTTACCTTGAATGGCATAAACGCGGCCCAGATCGACGATTGGCACAACACCGTTGTGCTTCATATCCAGCTGATTTTTGTGCTCGCCCGAACGGATCGTTGCAAAGCCACGCAACAGGCCCAGAGGGGGCGTATGCTTCAATGAATTAGACACCATATGGGCCACAAAGATCGAGTTTTTGGCCGCCATTTTCAGCGTATCTTTCTGCAGCCCCTCAAACAGGCTTTCGTCACCCGAGATTGCACGCAAATCAAACATGACCGAGGCCAGCATCTGTGCTTCCGGGCTTGGTTTCGCAATCCATCCGTCGAAATACCCACGCCAAACCGACTGCGGCTGACACCAGCGGGTGTTGGTCGCCATCATGTCGCCGGGGCAATAGAAATATCCGCAGACATCAAGCCCGTCACACACGAACTTGGCCAAGTCTGCGAAATAGCCTTCGCGATCTGCATCAGTGACATCATCGTGTAATATCATGCAGTTGTCTTGATCGGACACGCCAGTTTGCTCTTGCCGCCCCTGCGACCCGCAGGCAGCCCAAAGATATGGAACGGGCGGAGGGCCAAATTTATCTTCAGCCAACTTCAAAAGGCGACGGGTCGCCGTATCCGCGATGTCTGTAATCAGTCGAGTAACCACTTGATGTGGGCTGCCCCCAGCCACCAACTGGACCAATAGCTGGGGTATGCGGGCCGTAACCTCGCGCATTTGCTCTGGCGTATTAGCTTGCGCAATTTCGCGAACAAGTTCGGCCGAGCTGACGGCCTGAAAGCGGGTCAGGTCAGTCTGACTGACAATACCAACCAATTTCCCACCTTCAACGATTGGGACGTGCCCGACACGCCGCTCCATCATTGCGTGCAGCACATCAGAGCCAATGGCTGACGGTGCAAGGGTAATAGGGTTGTGTGTCATGATATCTGACACGGGCGTATCCACGGGCTTTGCATCCGCCAGAACTTTGCCCGAGATGTCGCGTGTGGTCAGAATGCCAGTCAGCACCTCTCCCTCAGTCACGCAAAGTGACGAAACACGGTGATCGCGCATCAGAACAGCCGCTTCTTGCACGGTTGCCGTTGGGGTGCAGGTGACCGGATTGGCCGCCATCAATGTATCAACCTGCGTTGTCGCAAGGTCCTGTCGATCTTGTTTAGAAGGGCGGTCAGACCGCGACCGGTCAAAGAAGCGCCTTACCTTGTCTTCTGCCGCAATCAGCGCGTGAAATTCTTTGGCAGGCAATATCAGCAAAGTCGTATCGGTAACGGCGCGGGCAGAAGTCACTGCTTGTCCGTCACGCAGTAATCCACGTTCCCCGAACGAGTTCCGCAATCCAAGATGGGACACCACAGATCCGTTCTCGTCCGCGACTTCGACGTCACCTTCGTAAATGATGAAGACCCCCGGAAGCGTTTCACCGAAGCGATAGACATCTTCCGATGCCGCCACGGCCCGGGCGTTCAACACCGGTACGATCCGTTCGACCACGTCGGCTGTCAATGCATCATAGGGGTGAACGGATTTCAGAAAACGAAAGATCTGATCTTGGCTCAGGGGCATATTCGGTGCCTTCATTAAAAGTTAGTCCCGCCCGATATGACACCGGACGGGACAAATTTAAAAGGGGGCGGGTCGCCGCATCGGGCCACCCGCCAAGATCATCTTAGTGATCCTGAGCTGAACCAGCGCCGCGCGGAACGCGAACCGATTCAACCAGCTGTTTGATCTCAGCCGGCAGAGGCTTGGTCATGCCCGATACAACGTAAGCAACGGTGAAGTTGATCGCTGCGCCAATTGCGCCGAACGAGGTCGACTTAATTGTGCCCAGAAGCGGATCAGCATCGGTGAAGCTGTTGGTACCCGGAACAAAGAACCAGCCTTTGTGCAGGAAGATGTAGATCAGGGTTACAGTAATACCCGCGATCATGCCTGCAACAGCACCGGTGTTGTTCACTTTGGTCGAGAAGATACCCATCATCAGAGCCGGGAAGATCGACGCGGCGGCCAGACCGAAGGCAAGTGCCACGGTTTGCGCTGCGAAGCCCGGAGGGTTGAGACCCAGATAGGTAGCTACAACAATTGCTACTGCCATCGCCACACGTGCCGACAGAAGTTCGCCTTTTTCCGAGATCTGCGGGTTGATCGCACCTTTGATAAGGTCGTGCGATACAGCCGACGAAATCGCCAGAAGCAGACCAGCAGCGGTTGACAGCGCAGCGGCAAGACCACCAGCAGCAACCAGACCGATGACCCAACCTGGAAGGTTAGCAATCTCGGGGTTGGCCAGAACCAGGATGTCGCGGTTGAACTTGGTCAGTTCGTTACCGGTCCAGCCTTTTTCAGCAGCCATTGCTTGCATAGCTTCCGACTTATCGTTGTAGTACTGAATTGCGCCGTCGCCATTCTTGTCTTCCCAGTTCAGAAGACCAGTTTTCTGCCACGTTGCCATCCAGTCATAACGCTCGTCGTTCTCGATCTGCTCAACTGTTACAGCCTCACCAGTGATGCCGCCATTTGGCCACATCATTTCCGAGATGTTCAGACGCGCCATGGCACCAACAGCAGGAGCCGTCAGGTACAGCAGTGCGATGAACACCAGAGCCCAACCGGCCGACCAACGGGCGTCCGATACTTTAGGCACGGTGAAGAAGCGCATGATGACGTGCGGAAGACCAGCAGTACCGATCATCAGCGACAGAGTGAACAGTACCATGTTCAACGTGTCAGCATGATGCGCAGTGTACTCGTTAAAGCCAAGCTCTTTCACAATAGCATCCAGCTTTGCCAGAAGCGGCTCGCCCGATGCTGCGTGATCACCGAACAGGCCAAGGGCCGGGATCGGATTACCAGTCAGCTGCAGCGAGATGAAGATAGCCGGAATGGTGTAGGCCATGATCAAAACGACATACTGAGCAACCTGAGTGTAGGTAACGCCCTTCATGCCGCCCAAAACCGCGTAAGCAAATACAACAGCTGCACCGATGAACAGACCGGTTTGGTTGTCCACTTCAAGGAAGCGGCCGAATGCAACACCAACGCCGGTCATCTGACCAATAACGTAAGTGGTAGACGCAACGATCAGACACACAACAGCAACGATACGTGCTGTCTGGCTGTAGAAGCGGTCGCCGATGAATTCCGACACCGTGAACTTGCCGAACTTACGCAGGTAAGGCGCAAGCAGCAGTGCCAGCAGCACGTAGCCGCCGGTCCAACCCATAAGGAACGAGCTATTGTCGTAGCCGGTGAAGGCGATAAGGCCAGCCATCGAAATGAACGATGCGGCTGACATCCAGTCAGCAGCCGTCGCCATACCGTTGGTGACCGGGTGAACACCACGCCCAGCGGCGTAGAATTCTGATGTAGAGCCCGCGCGGGCCCAGATTGCGATGCCGATGTAAAGCGCGAAGCTCGCGCCCACAAACAGCAGGTTGATCGTAAACTGATCCATCTGTTTCTGGCCCCTTTATTCTTCGTCTACGCCGTGTTCACGGTCGAGCTTGTTCATGCGGAATGCGTAGTTAAAGATCAAAATCAAGAAAACGATGATTGATCCTTGCTGTGCAAACCAGAAACCAAGATCGGTCCCGCCAACAGCGATGCCGGACAGCATCGGACGCAGCAAGATGCCGAATCCAAATGAAACGATCGCCCAGATAACTAGGCTGATCTTGATGATGCGCAAATTGGCGGACCAATATGCGTCGTTTGATGAGTTATCGGCCATGAAGCCTTCCTCCCTCTGAAGTTCCTCCAACAGGGTCGCGTATGCGACCCCATCCTTCCCTTTCTTATGTGATCGCCTCCTGAACGATCCCATTTAGATTGCCCGCAATGGTATCGATGGCCTTCATGGCATCGACCTTTTGCAAGCTGCCCTTGCCCCCGTAATAGGCAATAAGCGGTGCCGTCTGTGCATGGTAAGCCACAAGGCGGCTTCCCACAGTTTCGGCGTTATCGTCGGCCCGGCGTTTCATGTCCGTGCCGCCGCATTTGTCGCAGACGCCATCCTTGGCGGGCTGCTTAAACTCGTCGTGATACCCTTCGCCGCAACCGCCACAGGTGTAGCGGCCGGAAATCCGGGTCACCATTGCAGCGTCATCAACCTCAAGGCTGATGGCTGCGTTGATTTTCTGTCCACTTTCCGCCAGCAGGGCGTCCAACGCCTCGGCCTGAACGGTGGTGCGGGGGAAACCGTCAAGGATCACGCCCTTGGCGCAATCTGCATCTGCCAGACGGTCGCGCAGGATGTTGATGACGATCTCGTCCGAGACCAGCTCACCGGCCTCCATAACGGCTTTCGCAGCAAGGCCCGCTTTGGTCCCTGCCGCGACTGCTGCGCGCAAAAGATCTCCGGTCGAAAGCTGAACAAGTCCGAACTTGTCTTCCAGCATCCGAGCCTGAGTGCCCTTCCCGGCGCCCGGAGGCCCGAGAAGGATCAGTACGGGCGCGGCGGTTGTCGTTGCGCCGTCCATCATGCGTTGCCCTTGGTCATGCGGTTGTCGATCAGATCGTCAACGACCGAAGGATCGGCCAGTGTCGAGGTATCGCCCAGCGCGCCAAAATCGTCTTCGGCAATCTTGCGCAGGATACGACGCATGATTTTGCCCGAGCGTGTTTTCGGAAGACCCGGTGCCCACTGAATGTGGTCGGGGCTGGCGATCGGGCCAATTTCCTGACGGACCCAGTTGCGCAGCTCTACCTTCAGCTCGTCGGTATACTCTTCGCCATCCATCAGGGTGACATAGCAGTAGATGCCCTGACCCTTGATGTCATGCGGGAAGCCAACGACAGCGGCCTCGGAGACCTTGGCGTGAGCAACCAGAGCGCTTTCCACTTCGGCAGTGCCCATGCGGTGACCCGACACGTTGATCACGTCATCCACACGGCCGGTGATCCAGTAGTAGCCATCCGCATCGCGGCGACAGCCGTCACCGGTGAAGTAGTACCCTTTGTAGTCGGAAAAGTAGGTCGCCACGAAACGCTCGTGGTCGCCGTAAACTGTGCGCATCTGGCCGGGCCAGCTGTCTTTCATGCACAGAACGCCTTCGGCTTCGGTCTCGTGAATTTCTTCGCCGGTGGTTGGCTCAAGGATCACAGGCTGAACACCAAAGAAAGGCGTTGTGGCAGAACCCGGCTTGGTTGCGGTTGCGCCAGGCAGCGGGGTCAACAGGTGACCACCGGTTTCTGTCTGCCACCACGTGTCGACGATCGGGCATTTTCCGCCGCCGATCACTTTGTTGTACCAATTCCAAGCTTCCGGGTTGATCGGCTCGCCCACTGTGCCAAGCACTTTGAGGTCCGACAGATCGTAGCCCGTCACAAATTCGTCGCCACGCGCCATCAACGCCCGAAGTGCAGTTGGTGCAGTATAGAACTGGTTCACTTTGTGCTTTTCACACACAGCCCAGAAACGGCCTGCGTCCGGATAGGTCGGAACACCTTCAAACATTAGCGTGGTCGCGCCATTGGCCAGTGGGCCATAGACGATATAGCTGTGGCCAGTGACCCAGCCTACGTCAGCGGTACACCAATAGATGTCACCTTCATGGTAATCGAACACATATTCGTGGGTCATTGCGGCCCAAAGCAGATACCCACCGGAGCAGTGCTCAACACCCTTCGGCTGACCGGTCGATCCTGAAGTATAAAGAATGAACAGCGGATCTTCCGAGTTCATCGCTTCGGGTGGGCAGTCTGCCGAAGCGTCTGCCATCAGCGCGGTATAGGAATGGTCACGACCTGCCACCATTGGCACGTCGCCACCTGTACGTTCAACCACCAGAACCGGGGTCGACCCCAGATCACCATGATCCAAAGCAGCGTCCACGTTGGTTTTCAGCGGAGTATTGCGGCCGCCACGCGGGGCTTCATCAGCGGTGATCACCAGCGAGGCTGCACAGCCCTCAACACGGGCTGCAAGCGCTTCGGGCGAGAAGCCAGCGAAAACGATCGAGTGGATTGCGCCGATGCGGGCACAGGCCAGCATTGCGTAAGATGCTTCAGGGATCATCGGAAGGTAAAGAACGACGCGGTCGCCTTTCTTGACACCCATGCCCTTCATCACGTTGGCCAGCTTCGACACCTGCTGGTGGAGCTCGTTATACGTGATCTTCTTATCGAGATTGGGATCGTCAGATTCCCAGATGATCGCAACCTGATCACCGCGGGTTTCAAGATGGCGGTCGATACAGTTGGCCGAGACATTCAGCTCGCCATCTTCGAACCATTTGATCGACACATCAGGGTGAGCGAACGTGGTGTTCTTGATCTTAGTCGGTGTCTTGGTCCAGGTCAGACGCGTCATCTGATCGGCCCAGAAAGCTTCGGGATCATTTATCGATGCGGCATACATCTCTTTGTATTTCGCGGCATCAATATGTGCATTCGAGACAAACTCCGCAGACGGAGCATAGGTCTTATCAGCCGTGGCTTGCGACGACATTCAGGTTCCTCCCAGCTTTTCCTCCAAACGCGACCGGATCGCGTGGGTTGGGAACGCACCATCAGAGTTTCGCCCCCCACTTGCCTTGAAAACTGGAGGATAAGACACATCTAAACAACAGATTTTGAGTAAATTTGTTTAACAACCCCCACCCTGGCTGTTAATTTTTTGGACACCCAACCTTCAATTAATTGTTTTTTATCGATAATTTTGATAATACAGTACCTCGTGAAATGTAAACATTCGGCACTTCACCTTTACACTTTCACCTCGGAAAGTTCACTCTACGTCAATAAATCGGAATCGACTGCTGGAATCCGGGGCAATTAACCCTCCTGCGGGGCGATTTACCGCAGTCACGCCCGTTCTTGACAGTTTGGCGTCCGGCAAGGCACACCCAAGATCATGACAAGCCCGTTTCAAACTCTGCTAAATCAGCGCCATTCCGTGCGCGCCTTCACTTCTGATCCAGTGCCCAGATCCGACCTGGAGCAGATCTGCCGGGCCGCGCGGAAAGCCCCCAGCGGTGCCAATCTTCAGCCCGGCAAATTCCACGTTCTGACTGGGGAAGAACTGAATGGACTTACGGCCGTCTTACAAACGGCGTTGGAAAACAACGAGCCACAAGTCGCTGAGTATTCGTATTTTCCAGCCACGATGCCTGCAGACCTGAAAGCACGACAGCGATCCGCTGGGTATGCGCTTTATCAGGCGCTGGGGATTGCCAAGCGCGATGTGGCGGGGCGCCGAATGCAGTTTGCGCGAAACTATGCCTTCTTCGACGCACCTGTCGGAATTGTGGTGACCATTGATCGTCGCATGGGCAGCGGATGCTTCATGGATTTGGGAATGTCGTTGATGGCGCTGCTTCTGGCGGCCGAGGTATCTGGGATACGGAGCAACCGGAATCGGTGCGCTGGCCAACTACGCCCACATCGTCCACCGCCAACTGGAATTGCCCGAAACAGACCTGGTCGTCTGCGGGATCGCCATCGGCAAAAAAGACCAAGGCGCGCCGGTCAACCAGTTCCGCACCGAACGCGACGCGCTGGAGGCGTTCACCAGTTTTCGCGGGTTTTCGTCGGAAGATAACGGCTAAGGTGCGGAAAGCACCAATGCGGTTCCAAGCCCCCCTGCTGCGGCAATGGCTGCGACCCCAGCCCCCCCGTCACGCAGAAGCGCGTGATAAAGTTTAACCGCAAGAATAGCACCGGACGCGCCGATTGGGTGGCCGCGAGCCAAAGCACCACCATTCAAATTGACAATCTCGCGCGGCAACCCTGCCCCTTGTTGGCAGGCAATGGCTTGCACCGCGAAGGCCTCCATGATCTCGGCAACCTTCACGTCATTCGGTGTTAGGTTTGCACTCCGCAATGCAGTCTTTATCGCAGCGACGGGTGCGATGCCGGGCAGAATCTGGTGTGCCGCCGATACTCGATCCAACTTCGATCCGCACAGTCGGCACGGACAAGCGGCGTGCGATGCGGTCGGAAACGACCAATACAAAGGCGGCCCCATCGGCCGCGACGGCCATATTTGCCGACGTGACATTGCCCGCTACGACCTTTGCACGCTCGCAAAGCCGCCCGGTCAGTTTGCGTGTAAACGCATCCGCATGAAGCCCCGCCACGGGCACAATTTCATCAGACTGATCCGAAGCGAGCGCGGCCTGATGACTGCCAATCGCCCAATCGTCCTGTGCCTCCCGCCCGATCTGCAGGTCTTGTGCAAGCGCATCTGCTGCCTGCGCCATATCAGGACTCTTTCAGGCCACGGTGTGAATTGGGCTTGTTCGTATGGCTCTGGATCACGCCCATCAGCGAAAGTCTTATATCGCAGGGGCCTACGTGAATAGCTTTCCGCCCCGCCGGCGATCACCACATCTTGCTGGCCAGACACCACCATCGCTTGCGCCAGTATCACTGCATCCAGACCCCCACAGCATTGACGGTCAATGGTCAGGCCGCCCACCGTTTCTGGCAGGCCGGCAGCCAAGGCAGCGATCCGCGCAGAGTTTCCCCCAGCCCCTAAGGCATTGGCCAAGATCAGCTCACCCACATCCACAGGCTGCAAACCCGATTGATCCAACAGATCGCGGATCACTGGTGCGGCGAGATCGTGTATATCAAGCGCAGCAAATGCACCCCCACGCGGGGCGACGGCTGTGCGCCGGGCTGCTATGATGCACGCTTGGGTCATGCCCCGTCCCTCACCAATTCCTGAAGCAGTAGCAAATCAGGTTTTCCTGCAGGCAGCAAAGGGAATTCATCCAGATAGATCACCCGCCTTGGCGTTGAATGCACGCCCAGTTGCGTGCGGCAGCCATCCAAAACAGCCGCCGTCATTTGAGGAGAGCTCGCCCCCTCGACCACAGCGACAAGCACCTGACCACGTAGCGCGTCAGGTACGGGAATGACGGCACAGCGCGCTCCTTCGGTGATCCGGGAAACCTCGGCCTCGACCAATTCGGGAAAGACGTTGCTGTCAGCCACCGTGATCATGCGCGACTTACGTCCCAGCAGATAAAGAAACCCATCAGCATCCATTTGGGCCATCTCGCCGACACTCAGGAACTCGTCCTGCCAGCGCGTGTCTGTGCTGTCGCCCTCGACATATCCTTCAAACAGATACGGGCTTTTCACCCAGAGTTCACCGGGCCCTGTTTTCACAAGCCGACCGTCTTCTGCACGCAATTCAACTTCGACACCCGGATAGGCTTGGCCAACTGAATCCAGAGGTGCGTCCAACGTGTCCATGGTCATGAAGCTGGTTTCAGACGCGCCGAAAAACTCGTGCAATTTGGCATTTGGAAACAGCCGTTGCACCGCCTCCGCCGTATCCCGATCCAGTTTTCCACCGCTAGAGAAAACCAAGCGCATCTGCGACAAAGGCGCGGATCCCACTTTCGTCAACAGGCGTAGTTGCGTGGGAGTGGCATACAGAACCTGCACGGCATGCTTGCCCATTTCCGCAATCTGCGCACGTGGCGACAGACCCGACTGGACCGACAAATCCGCCCCCAGATGCAGGGCTTCAAGAATGGCAAACAGAACCAAAGAATGCCCCGGCGAACCTAGTACTGCGTAGGGAGTGTCGGGGCCTGCTCCAAACTGCGTACGCGTAATCTCGAAGCTGGCAATCCAGCTTTCCGGCGAGCGTTGGATAGTTTTGGGGGCACCGCTCGAACCAGAACTTTGGCATTGCAGCACTTGCCGCCCATCGGCCGGGTGCCACAAGGTGATAGGGTGGTCCGACACTTGGCTTGTGCGAATACTTGCACTGTCGCCCAGCCCAACGACTATTCGCCTAACCGAGGTCGCCGAATGTTTTGCATGCGCCGAACCCGGCTCGCCCGGCAACAGGATCTTGCTGCTTATGTCTTGCCGGAAAAACATTGGTGCCACATGATCCTTGGTTGCTTGACTGCGGTTGCGGGTTTGCCACCCGTTTGGTCTTTCTAAATCCACAGTGCCTTAATGAGAAGCCCAAGACAAAACGGGCGCGGTCTTCACCGCGCCCGTTCCGAATGTTTTACCTTTACGTCGCTTTAGCTACGAACAACATAAACCGATGCCGTTGAATGGCGAACCACGCGCGCGGCGTTCGGACCAAGCAGATAGTCCTTTAGGTCCGGACGATGTGCACCAATCACAATCAGGTTGGCCTTGTTCAGTTCGGCTGCTCGCAGCACTTCTTCATAGGCAGTGCCCATGGCGACGATATGCCGAATCTTGCTGTCCGCATCAGCGCCCAAGGATTTGAGCGTCATGGCTTTCAGAAGATCGCTTGCGTCGTTCTGCGCTGATTTGACGTGGTGGTCCTGAAAATAGGCACCCACCACCGACATGCCGAAATCTGGCACGACGGTGATCACGTCAAGCTGTGCATCATGCAGGCTTGCAAGCTCGGCCGCAGTTTTCAGAACGGCGTTTTCATCATCAACGCGGTTGATGTCGACTGCACATAGGATGGTCTTGGTCATGCCGTTTCTCCTTCCATGATCTCTTCTTCCTTGGCGCGACGCGACTGCAAGAAGGCAACAAGGCCCAGAAGCAGAAGCGCCGGAATAAAGATCAGCTCTTTTGGCATCTGGTTTGACGGTGCTTGGACAGCCGAAATCTGAACCGGGTCATCCCCGTAGAAATCGAAAGTCGATAGCTGATCCGACAACGGCGTTCCAAACATCGGTTCATCGATACGCATCACGTCCCCTTCTGGCATCAACGCGATACCCGAAGCATCCAGACGTGCTGCACCACCTTCGGCCTCTGGCACATTCAGAACAACCGTCAGATCTTTGACTTCAAGCGTGTCAAAGTCCGGACCCGAAATTACAACACGCAGCGGATCACCAGGAGCGGCATCGCCAATCGCTTGCTCGATCTGAGCAGGAGCGATTTCCGTGAACGGAGGCTGAATCTGGTTCATGAAGAAGCCCGGACGGAACAAGGCAAAGGCCACGACCAGAAGGGCAACTGTTTCCCAGATACGCGATTTCGTCAGGAAGAAGCCCATCGTGCCCGCCGTGAACACCAAGATACCGATGGTGGCCACGATGAACACGATAATCCCCTGCGTGACCGTCACATCAATTAACAGAAGATCCGTATTGAAGATGAACACGAAAGGCAGTGCCACGGTCCGAAGGCTATAGAAGAACGCGGTGAAACCGGTGCGAATGGCATCACCACCCGACACAGCTGCCGCCGCGAAACTTGCAAGCCCCACCGGGGGCGTCACATCCGCCATAATCCCGAAGTAGAACACAAACAGGTGCACAGCGATCAGCGGCACAACAAGGCCTGACTGCGCACCCAATTCAACAACAACGCCCACCATCAGCGACGACACAACGATATAGTTCGCCGTCGTAGGCAAGCCCATCCCAAGGATCAGTGACAAGATCGCCACGAAGATCAGCATCAGGATCAGATTGCCGCCCGACAGGAATTCGACAAAGTCTGCCATCACCTGACCGATACCCGTCAAAGACACGGTGCCCACGATGATACCCGCGGTTGCAGTTGCAAGGCCAATACCGATCATGTTGCGCGATCCGTCGATCATACCTTCGATCAGGTCGGTTAGACCCTCGCGCATACGACCAATCGGATCACCTTCACCACGGAACATCGCTTTCAGCGATTTCTGCGTCAAAAGGATGCCGAACAGAAGGAACGTCGCCCAGAAGGCCGACAGGCCGGGTGATTTGCGTTCGATCATCAGGAAGTAAACCAGAACGATGATCGGAAGCAGGTAGTAAAGACCTGATTTGTAGATCTTCGCCACGTCTGGCAGTTCAACCACCTTTGCATTCGGATCATCTGGTTCCAGATCAGGAACCTGAGCTGCTACATAAATCAAAGCAATGTAGAGCGCGAACAGCAGCAGCGACAGGACCCAACCTGACCCCGATGGGAACAGTGATGTGATCCAGCCGACAGGGTACTGGGTGGCATAACACAAGAGCGCAAAGCTTGCGAAGAACGCAAACATTCCACCGATGGTTTTGCCCATCGACACAACCTTGTTGCCGATGGTCGGCATCTTGGTTTTCACCGCCTCTAGGTGCACAATGTAGACCAAAGCGATATACGAGATGATCGCCGGCAGGAACGCGTGTGTAATCACCTCGACATATGAGATACCTACATATTCGACCATAAGGAAGGCCGCAGCCCCCATCACAGGCGGCATAATCTGACCGTTCACTGAGGACGCAACTTCAACCGCCCCAGCTTTCTCAGCCGAGAAACCAACGCGCTTCATCAGCGGAATGGTGAATGTACCAGTGGTCACAACGTTGGCGATTGACGAACCCGAAATCAGGCCGGTTGCAGCAGACCCAACAACGGCGGCTTTTGCCGGACCACCGCGAAGGTGACCAAGCGCGCCGAACGCCATTTTGATGAAATAGTTGCCCGCACCAGCGCGATCCAGAAGAGCACCAAATAGAACGAACAAGAAAACGAACTTTGTCGATACGCCAAGCGCGATGCCAAAGACACCTTCCGACGTGATCCACATGTGGCTCATGGCTTTGCGAAGCGATGCACCCGCCCAACGGATCTGGTCCGGTACGACTTCGGAGGACCCGAAGAACACATAAAAAAGGAAAACGACAGCCAAGGCCACCATCACGGGGCCAAGTGTCCGGTACGCAGCCAGGAACAAAAATCCTAGTGCAATGAGTGAGAAATACGCATCGGACTGGTCAGCAAGACCACCATTTGCGACGATTTTCTCGTAGAAGAAATAGCCGTACATCGCGAGCAAAGCGCCCCCGACACCGAAAATCCAGTCATACCACGGGATGTAATCACGCGGGCTGGACTTAAACAGCGGATAGGCCATAGCGGCCAAAAAGATTGCAAACGCCAAGTGGATTTGGCGTGAGTTGTTGATCAGGTCACCGGGTAAAAGATAAGGCGCGACTGGTGAGGCCAGTAGTACCTGAAAGATCGCCCAGATCAGCGCCACAGCGGCGATCATCAATCCGACAGGCCCATGTGGGCTTCGAGCACCCGTATCGCTGGCGGCGACGAGCTCTTGTAGCTCCTCTTCGCTAAGCGCGCGTTCTTCTTTCGTGGACATTTATAATCTCCCTCGGTCACCAGAGCGACCAAACTTGTTCATTCTGTTACGTCGTCCGATCTTGCGTCGGATCCAGAAAACGAAGGGCGGCACGCCGCCCTTCGATTGTTTTTGCTGCTAAGCGATCATTCGATGATGCCAGCTTCTTTATAGAACTTCTCGGCACCGGGGTGCAGAGGAGCGGACAGACCAGCGGTTGCCATTTCCTTGGGATCAAGGTTGGCAAATGCAGGGTGCAGACCTTTAAAGTCTTCGATGTTGTTCATCACTGACGAAACAACAGCGTAAACAGCTTCGTCCGACACAGCGTCTGAGCTTACGAAGGTTGCGCCCACACCAAAGGTCGCGGTGTCAGCGTCGTTGCCACGATACATACCGCCCGGAATGGTTGCGGTACGGTAGAAAGCGTTGTCTTCAACCAGCTTGTTGACGACGTCGCCCGACACTTCAACCAGAACCGAGTCACATGCAGTGGTTGCTTCTTGGATCGAACCCGACGGGTGGCCAACGGTGTAAACCATGGCATCAATCTGGTTGTCACACAGAGCGGCCGACTGTTCAGACGCCTTCAGCTCGGTTGCCAAAGCGAAATCGCCAGTGGTCCAGCCAAGTGCTTCCAAAAGAACTTCCATGGTGCCGCGCTGACCGGAACCGGGGTTACCGATATTGACGCGTTTGCCTTTCAGATCTTCGAAGGTTTTGATGCCGCTGTCGGCACGTGCAACCACAGTGAAGGGCTCCGGGTGTACCGAGAAGACAGCGCGCAGGCCTGGGAATGCACCTGCATCTTCAAACTTCGACGTACCGTTATAAGCGTGGTACTGCCAATCCGACTGCGCCACACCAAATTCCAGCTCGCCTTCGCGGATGGTGTTGATGTTGTACACCGACCCACCAGTGGATTCGACCGAGCAACGTACACCGTGGTCTTTACGGCCCTTGTTCACCAGACGGCAAATGGCACCACCAGTTGGGTAATACACACCTGTGACACCGCCGGTGCCGATGGTGATGAATTCTTCTGCAAATGCTGCGGGTGCTAGCACGGCTGTGGCAGCAACCCCTGCAAATGCCAGTTTAATACCTTGAAACATCATTTATCTCCCTTGATTGATGTTTGGTTACTCGCTCCACACCTCGGCAAGTTGCCGGTTATGGAGTTCGATTTCGGCTATCCGGTCCTGTGCCGCAATTCCTGCGCGACCCACCACCAATCCAACGATGGCTTCGATCAGGAATACAGTTGAGACATAGGACGAATAAAAGTGAGGGCTTTCGGTCGAGACAACAAAGCTCGACGACGCATATTCCAATGCAGGACATGTGTGTGTATCGGTGATCACCACAACAAAAACCCCTAACTCACGCGCAAGCCTAGCTGCCTTGATCACAGAAACGGCAAAAGGCGGCTTGGTAACTATAAGTAGTGCATCACGTTTATCGAGACCTGACAAGGCTCCCCCTAGGGAAGCTCCCATACGGTTGGCCAAGATCCAGTTATCAGCACAGAAATTGGCCATATAAGACAGGTATTCGACGACACCTGTGGATCCCAATGCGCCAAGCAAAAGAACTTTCCGCGACCCGGCCAGAGTGTCTGCCACGGCGCGAATTGTGTCTCGATCCAGCCCCGCCATTGTCTTTCTCAGGTTGTGCTCGCAGGCCACGAAATGGGACTGAACGAAATCCGTATTTCCTTCTCCGTGTTCCCTTTGAAGCTGCCCGGCACGATCCGCAAAGTTGTTCACCTTGCGATCAATATTGACCCGCATCTCTTCCCGCAGATCATCAAAATTCTGATAGCCCAGCGCCCGAGACAGGCGCGAAAATGCAGCCGGAGACACACCGCTATGAGCGGATACGGTGCGCAATGGTCGCGACACGGCATCAAGTGGATTGGACACAAGGTAATCAGCCGCAGCACGTAAAGCACCACTCAGATCGCCATATGCCACAGCAAGCCTCTTTTCGAAGCTTTCGCTCATGTTCACGTCCAGGTGCCTCCCTGCTTGGACAAGATTAGTGTTCCTTTTGTTTCACATATTGTCAATTGCTGACATTTTTGTTTCAATGCCAACAGTTTCAATCGGACACATGCGAGGGCATCATGTCTCATATTTTCCCACGGCACTGCAAATCAAATCCACCGATCGCGAAGCGTGGAGATGGCATTTACATTATTGATTCACAAGGAAAAAAATACCTTGATGGTTCAGGTGGAGCCGCCGTGTCTTGCCTAGGTCATTCTGACCCAGATGTGGCCCGCGCGATGCATGAACAAATCGACAGACTCAGCTTCGCGCATACCGGATTTTTGACATCTGACCCTGCAGAATCACTTGCTGACCAGCTGGCCAAACACGCGCCAAAGGGAATCGATCGCGTCTATCTTGTTTCAGGTGGGTCCGAAGCTGTGGAAGCTGCGCTGAAGCTGTCACGCCAGTACATGATCGAAATTGGTCAGCCTCAGCGCACGAAGTTCATCGCTCGCAAGCAAAGCTATCACGGGAACACACTTGGTGCTTTGGGAACCGGCGGCAACATGTGGCGGCGAGAGCCATTTGACCCACTGATGATGTCGGCCAGCCACATCGATCCTTGCTATGAATATCGCCTGCGCCGTGATGGTGAAACGGAAGAGCAATACGGACTAAGGGCTGCAAATGCTCTGGAGGACGAATTGCTACGGGTTGGACCAGAAACCGTTGTCGGGTTTCTGGCTGAACCCGTTGTCGGGGCCACCGCCGGAGCGGTCCCTGCCGCGAAGGGGTATTTCAAACGCATCCGTGAAATCTGCGACAAGTATGGCATCCTGCTGATACTGGACGAAGTCATGTGTGGCATGGGGCGAACGGGGACGTTGTTTGCATGCGAGCATGATGGGATTGCTCCGGACATCATCACCATCGCAAAGGGTCTTGGCGCGGGTTATCAGCCCATTGGCGCGATGATGTGTACCGGTCAGATCTATGATGCCATTGCGTCGGGCAGTGGGTTCTTTCAACACGGACATACATACATGGGGCATCCGATTGCATCCGCCGCTGCCAACGCTGTTGTTCACAAACTGACCACCGGCGGCATGGTAGCCCGCGCCGCAAAAATGGGCGAGCGGTTGAATGACGCGCTGCAGGCCGAGTTCGGCCAGCATGCCCATATCGGTGACATACGGGGGCGTGGTATGTTCCGAGGTTTGGAAATCGTCGCAGACCGCGAGACCAAGGCCCCCTTTTCCCCCGATCGTGGGATTGCAGGCCGGTTGAAGAAACAGGCGTTTGAGAACGGACTGATCTGTTACCCGATGAACGGCACAATCGACGGTAAGAATGGCGACCACGTTCTACTGGCCCCGCCATTCATCATTACAGATGATCAGATCGACGAATTGGTGGGCAAGCTGGCCCGGTCATTGGGGCAAGTTTTGTGACACGGCTCCCCGGCATTATGCTCGCCCCAAACGGCGCGCGCCTGACCAAAGCCGATCACCCTGGCATCCCCATGACTCCTTATCGAGATCCTGGAAACCACCTTGGCATGCCGCGAACTGGGAGTGGACGGGCTGCACCTGCATCTGCGCGATAAAGATGGGAAGCATCTTCTGGATGCGAGAGCTTACGCAGATGCCCTTGCCTTGTTTCACGATGAGATGCCGGGTTTCCCAGTTCAGATCACCACCGAAGCGGTTGGAATGTATAACCCAGATCATCAGCGTCACGTCGCGTTGAGTTCCGGAGCCTCGATGGTCTCGGCGTCAGTGCGCGAACTGTGCCGGGACGGCCACGACATTACGCGTGCTTTTTACAATGACTGCGACCAGCGCGGGGTCGCCGTGCAACACATTCTCTATGATGTGGCCGACGCGGAATTGCTGACGCGCGTTTTGGATGAAAACCTGCTGACCTCAGCCGACTTGCAACTGATCTTTGTGCTGGGACGCTACGCGGTTGATCAGAAATCAGACCCGGAAGAGCTGAATCCGTTTCTGACCTGGCTTGACGAAGTTGGCTTGTCCCCAGATTGGGCCGTCTGCGCCTTTGGTCAAAACGAAACCCCTGCCCTTATCCGCGCAGTTCAAGCGGGTGGAAAATGCCGGATCGGGTTCGAAAACTCACGCCAAAACGCGGATAGATCGATTGCCAAGAACAATGAAGAACGCGTGGCGGAACTGATCCGGGCCCGCGCCGATATTGCTTAAACCAACACCGTCGCAGGCATCAGAACATTTTTGCCCGCGCGTCCGATGGTGACATCCCGAACTGCTTTTTGAACGAACGCACCATGCTGGATCGTGTGCCAAACCCAGTGGCCGCGGCAATTTCGTGCATTGAGTAGCTGGTTTGCTCCACCAGCTGATTTGCGCGTTCAAGGCGCAAACTGCGATAAATCGTCAACGGGCTGACACCAAGCTGAGTTGAAAAACGGCGCTGCAATTGGCGCGACGAAACATTCATAACCTTCGCGATCTGAACAATAGATAACGTGTTTTCCAGATGCTCCAGCATCACGGCAACGCAATCTCCGATGATGCGATCCCCACCGGAATAACGTTTTATGATGTGTTCTTGTTTGCCTTGAAACGGCTCGCCCGACACTTCAAGCCCGACGTAATCACCGAAGGTGGCGGCCGAAAACCCACCAATCTCGGCTTCCAAAAGCTTCAGGAAAAGACGCAATGCAGCGAAAATGCTGGTCGCACTACAGATGTTTCCATCTATCGCAAACGGCGCACCGCTTTCGGTGCACAGGAAACCTTCCTCTTCCGCGACAAACCGCAGATTTGGGTGCACAGCAACTTCGCATCTTCCTGCAAACTCTGATCGGCACAACGCAAACACACCACCACCGACCAGCACGCTTTGACGCGAAAGGCGAAGAAGTTGGTGGGCGCGGTGAAGTTGTTTAGAGGTCAGTTGCCAGCGCGCGTGAAAGTCGCTCCAGAACACGACGGTTCGATTACGCCAATAGCCGTGTTCATGAGTTGGGCATCCATCCAAGGAATAGACTGCGAAATCTCGCGGCTCTTCAGCGTTGGTAAACTGGTCGAGTGAAATGAAGAAATCGCGAAAGACGCTTGCCAAAGCAACATGGCTACGATCGGGCACGATAATGGTGATGCCTTGAATGGGTCCGATGGCCGCTAAGTCGGTAAACCGGGCCACTAAAGAGTTCTGAATATTCATAGATGCATCCCGTTATCTGGTACGACATTATGAGACCCCGCCCGAACCGCTGTAGTCCGGGCGGGGGAATGATTTATGCCTCTTCTTCGTAAGCATCCATCGGGGGACAGGTGCAGACGAGGTTTCGGTCGCCATAGGCGTTGTCGACGCGGTTCACCACGGGCCAGTACTTGTCCACCCCAAGGTTGCCCGGAGGGAAGCAGGCTTGTTCGCGCGTGTAAGGGCGATCCCAGTCGCCCACCAAATCCAGCACCGTATGCGGCGCATGTTTCAGCGGGTTGTTCTCGGGGTCGATCTTACCGTCGATGATGTCCTGCGCTTCGGCGCGGATGGACAGCATGGCGTCGCAGAAGCGATCCAGCTCGGCCTTGGGTTCGCTCTCGGTTGGCTCTACCATCAGCGTGCCTGCAACAGGCCAGCTCATTGTAGGAGCGTGGAACCCGCTGTCCACAAGGCGCTTGGCCACGTCATCCACGGTCACATTGCCCTCATCCGCCAGAGGGCGGGTATCGAGGATACACTCATGCGCCACGCGACCCGTCTTGGAGGTGTAAAGGATGTTGTAGCCGTCCTGCAGACGCGCCGCGATGTAGTTGGCGTTCAAGATCGCCACGCGGGTCGCCTGTGTCAGACCAGCACCGCCCATCAGCAGGATATAAGCCCAGCTGACCGGCAGGATCGAAGGCGATCCAAAGGGCGCTGCCGACACCGGACCAACAGCAGTGCCGTATTCCGGGTGACCCGGCAGGTGCTCTGCCAAATGCGCCTTCACACCGATGGGACCCATGCCGGGGCCACCCCCGCCATGCGGGATGCAGAAGGTCTTGTGCAGGTTCAGGTGGCTGACGTCACCGCCAATGTCGCCCGGACGGGACAGACCGACCATAGCGTTCATGTTAGCGCCATCGATATAGACCTGACCGCCGTGATCATGGGTGATCTGGCAAACATCTTGCACGGTTTCCTCGAACACACCATGGGTCGACGGGTATGTGATCATACAAGCCGCCAAATCCTCAGAGTGCTGCGTCGCTTTCGCGCGGAAATCATCAAGGTCAATATTGCCTTCGTCATCCGATTTCACCGGCACAACCTTATAGCCCACCATCTGTGCAGTGGCCGGGTTGGTGCCGTGCGCTGATGTCGGGATCAGGCAGACATTACGGTGCCCTTCCCCACGTGCAGCATGGTAATTGCGGATGGTCAGAAGACCCGCGTATTCACCCTGCGCACCAGAGTTCGGCTGCTGCGAGATCGCATCATAACCAGTGATTTGGCACAGCTTGTCGTTCAGGTCGTCAATCATCTCGTGATAGCCCAGGGCCTGATCTTTAGGCACGAACGGGTGTAGGTTGCCGAACTCCGGCCATGTCACAGGGATCATTTCCACTGTTGCGTTCAGCTTCATCGTGCAGGACCCCAGCGGGATCATTGCACGATCCAGCGCCAAATCGCGGTCGGCCAGACGTCGCATGTAGCGGGTGATCTCGGCCTCAGCACGGTTTTGGTGGAAGATCGGGTGGGTCAGATACTCGCTTTCACGCAGCGCGTAATCCGGTAGGCGATAGTCACGATTGGCGACACTATCGTCTTTCTTGTCGATGCCAAAGGCGCCCCAAACCGCTTCGATGGTTTCGGCGCGGGTCTGTTCGTCCAGCGAGATGCCGATCCGGTCTTCACCCACGGCACGCAGGTTCACCCCACGGGCCACGGCGGCCTCCATTACGGTTTTCTGCAGCGGGCCTACCTCGACGGTGATGGTGTCGAAGAAGACTTCGGGTTCTACCTTGAAGCCGTTTTCTTCCAGACCAGCGGCCAGACGCGAGGTCTTACGGTGCACCGATTGCGCGATGGCTTTGATGCCATCAGGCCCGTGATAAACCGCATACATAGATGCGATCACAGCCAACAGGGCCTGTGCGGTGCAGACGTTCGAGTTCGCCTTCTCGCGGCGGATGTGTTGCTCGCGAGTTTGAAGCGACAAACGGTACGCTTTGTTGCCGCGCGCATCGATGGACACACCAATGATACGGCCCGGCATGTTGCGTTTCAGCTTGTCGGTTGTCGCCATATAGGCGGCGTGCGGACCACCGTAACCCATGGGCACACCAAAGCGTTGGGTCGACCCAACAGCAATGTCCGCACCCATTTCGCCGGGCGATTTCAGAAGCGCCAGCGCAAGGATGTCGGCTGCCACAACGGCAATCGCCTTGTGCTCATGCAATGCGGCGATTTCAGCAGTGAAGTCGCGCACGTGACCATGGCTGCCGGGGTATTGGAAAATCGCACCAAAGACCGCACCCGGATCCAGATCGTCGGGGTCAGAAACTTGCACGTCGATGCCCAAAGGCTCCGCACGGGTCTTGATCACGGCGACGGTCTGCGGGTGGCAGTTTTTATCGACGAAGAAAGCCGCGTTGTTGGCTTTCGAGCGTGATCCACGATGCGCCATGGCCATCGCTTCGGCTGCGGCGGTGGCTTCATCCAGAAGCGACGCGTTCGCGATTTCCAGCCCGGTCATGTCTGACACCATGGTTTGGAAGTTCAACAGCGCCTCAAGACGGCCTTGCGAAATCTCGGGCTGGTAGGGCGTATAAGCCGTGTACCAAGCGGGGTTTTCAAGGATGTTGCGCAGGATCGGCGCAGGCGTCGTCGTACCGTAGTACCCCTGACCAATAAGCGAGGTCAGCACCTTGTTTTTCGAAGCCACCTCTTTCATGTAAAAAAGCGCGTCGCGCTCTGACATGGCTGGGCCCCAGTCCAATGACTCTTTCTGGCGAATGGCGGGGGGAACCGTGGCGTCGATCAGTTCATCAAGCGTTTTGAAACCAATCACCTTCAGCATGTCGGCCATCTCTTGCGGAGACGGGCCGATATGGCGGCGGTTGGCGAAATCATAGGCTTCGTAGTCGGTTAGTTTGAAGGCCATGCTGTGATCCTTGTGCGTAAACGAAGTGACCCGCCGGGTGGTCCGGCGGGTATGTGATGTTAGCCGATCAGGGCTTTATAGCCGTCGAGATCCAACAGGTCTTCCAGCTGTGCGGCATCCGCCAGCTTGACCTTGTAGATCCATGCGTCGCCTTCGGGGCTTTCATTCAATGCGCCGGGGTTTTCTTCCAGCGCACCATTGGCTTCGACCACTTCGCCGTCAACGGGCGCGTAGAGTTCTGACGCAGCCTTTACACTTTCGATCACGCCGATCTCGTCGCCTTTTTCGAAATCGTCACCGCTTTCACGCTGCTCGACGAACACGATCTCGCCCAGCTGGTCAGCTGCGTGTTTGGTGATGCCGATGGTGGCAATGTCGCCTTCGACAGTGATCCATTCGTGCTCTTCAGAATAATAGGTGGTCATGTCAGGATGCTCCCGGTGTTGATCTTAGCGTTTGTAGTTTTGCTGCACGAAAGGCAGCGATACGATTTCGGCAGGCTGGGCCTTGCCGCGAATGATAAGGTTGACCTTCTCGCCGACCTCGCCGTGTCCCTTAGACACATATCCCATGGCGACTGGGCCGCCAACGGTTGGGCCAAAGCTTCCCGAGGTGATTTCACCGATCGTGGTGCCATCAGCGGCTTGAATTTCCACATGCTGGCGGGCTGGTGCGCGGCCTTCGGGCTTGATGCCCACCAGCTTTTTGGCAGCACCTTCGGCCAGCTCGCGTTGAATGCGGTCTGCACCCGGAAAGCCGCCCTCTTCCTTGCGGCGTTTCTGAATGGCCCAAGCAAGGCTTGCCTCGATGGGCGACGTTGTTTGGTCGATGTCATTGCCGTAAAGGCAAAGCCCGGCCTCAAGACGCAGGCTGTCGCGCGCTCCAAGACCAGCGGGCTCACAGTCTTCATGGGCCAGGAAGGCGCGGGCAACGGCTTCGGCTTTGTCATCAGGGATCGAGATTTCGTACCCGTCTTCGCCGGTATACCCCAAACGCGAGATGCGGCATTCGACGCCGTCGATATCTGCCAAGATGGTTTCCATGAAGGTCATCTCGCGGGCAGCAGGACACAACGCACCCACCACGTCTTCGGCCTTGGGACCTTGCACGGCAACCAACGCACGGTCGAAGATCTTCGGTCACTTCGACACCGTCCAGATTGGCGGCCATGTGCGGGATGTCCTGATCACGCATAGAGGCGTTTACGACAACGAAGAAATGATCCCCGGCATTCGAGACGATCAGGTCGTCCATGATGCCACCTTCAGGGTTGGTGAAGAAACCGTAGCGCGCCTTGCCTTCTTTCAAAGAGGCATAGGCCTGCGGACAGATGCTTTCCAGCTTTTCGCCGATATTGTCGCCCTTCAAGATCACTTGTCCCATATGGCTAACGTCAAACAGCGCGGCTTTCTCGCGGCAGTGTTTGTGCTCGCCCATAATCCCCATTGGGTATTGGACGGGCATTTCCCAGCCAGCAAAATCAACCATCTTGCCGCCAAGTTCGACGTGCAAATCATAAAGCGGTGTGCGTTTGGGGGTGTCGGTCATAGCCGCGCCTCCTGTGGTTTAGGTTTCAGGTGCAGTCGCATGCGACTGTAACAGTACAAAACGCGTTGCGCTCAACGCGGGCGAAGTTCGGGCCCATCTCGTAACTCTGGACACCAACGATCACGGGGGCATCGACGAGACGGTTAAAATCATATTTCCGGGCGATCTTCGGAATCTCACGGTAGACGCTGCTGGCGTCATTGTGAACAGGTAGGTCAAAACCTGCACATTTGGGCATGCCCCCAGGACAGAGAACTCTGCCGCCCGCTATCGTCGTTTGATGTGCCATTTCGCCCCTCACTCAACCAGCCCCCGCAGCAAGCGCGAGCTGACGCGCCTGTTTCAAGTTCGCAAAATCTTCGTCCGCGTGAAAGGACGAGCGGGTCAGCGGTGTAGCGGACACCCCAAGAAAGCCCTTTGCACGCGCGACTTGTTCAAGTTTTTCAAACTCTTCCGGTGTCCAGAAGCGGTCTATTTTGTGGTGTTTAACGGTGGGTTGCAGATACTGCCCCACGGTCAGAAAATCGACATTTGCGGCGCGCAAATCGTCCATCACCTGACGCACCTCTTCCATCGTTTCACCCAATCCGACCATCAGGCCCGACTTTGTGAAAAGCTCTGGGTTGGCGCGTTTGGCGTCATCCAGCAGGCGCAACGACTGATAGTAGCGCGCACCAGGTCGCACGGTTGGATATAGACGCGGGACCGTTTCCAGATTGTGGTTGAATACATCAGGCGCTGCTTCGAACACCGCCTGCCCGGCCTCGCCTTTGCCTAGAAAGTCCGGGGTCAGCACTTCGACGGTGGTGTCCGGGTTTTGATGGCGCACGGCGCGAATGGTCTGCGCGATGTGTTCGGCCCCACCATCATCCAGATCATCACGATCCACCGAAGTGATCACAACGTGACGCAGCCCCAGCTTTTTCACCGCAGCCGCCACGCGTCCCGGTTCAAACGCGTCAAGCGCATCAGGCCGCCCGGTCGAGACATTGCAGAAACTGCAGCCACGGGTGCAGACCTCGCCCATGATCATCATGGTGGCGTGACGCTTGGACCAGCATTCACCGATATTGGGGCACGCGGCCTCTTCGCAGACGGTGGCCAGATCATGGTCACGCATCAGGCGCCGGGTCTCGTAATACTCGGCGCTTTCGATCTTTTTCTTGCGAATCCACTTGGGCTTGCGCGGGATGGCCGTGTCAGGCTTATGCGCTTTTTCCGGGTGGCGAAGGCGGGGTACGGCGTTCATCGACAGCTCCTTACGCGTGAATGGCGCGGCCCAGCGCGTCCAGACAGGCTTCTTTTACGGCTTCGGCCATCGACGGATGCGCGTGACAGGTTGCGGCGATTTCAGACAGCGTTGCGCCTTTGACCATGGCCAAAACCAGCTCGGCAATCAGGTCGCCCCCGTGGGCACCACAGATATGCGCGCCCAGAAGCACACCGTCTGGCGATGCCAGCACTTTCACTGCGCCATCCGTTTCGCCCGAAGAACGTGCACGCGAGTTGGCCATAAAGGTGAACTTGCCCGAAATGTAATCGGTGCCCGCCTCTTTCAGCGCTTCTTCGGTGACGCCGACCGATGCGACCTCGGGATCGGTGTAGACAACCCCCGGCACCTTTTCGTAGTCCACATGGCCCGCAAGACCGGCCAGTCCTTCGACACAGGCAACCCCATCTTCTTCAGCCTTATGCGCCAGCATCGGGCCGGGCACACAGTCACCAATGGCGTAGATGCCGGGAACCGAGGTTTGGAACTGCGCGTCTACCGTAATGACACCGCGGTCGGTCACATCCACACCCAGCACGTCCAAGCCCAACCCGCGAATGACAGGGCGACGGCCAATGGCGACCAACACTTTGTCGGCCTCAATCGTCTCAATGGAGTCTTTGCCCACACGTTCGACGGTCACGGCCAGACCACCCTCGCCCGCTTCAACCGATTTCACCGCGCGGCCAAGTTGGAATTTCAACCCACGTTTGGACAGGGCGCGCTGCGCCAGTTTTGCAATCTCGCCATCAATGCCGGGCAGGATGCGATCAAGGTATTCGACCACGGTGACCTTGGCCCCCAGACGGGCCCAGACCTGACCAAGCTCAAGCCCAATAACGCCTGCACCGATCACCACCAGATGTTCAGGCACAGCGTCCAAGGACAGGGCCCCGGTCGAGCTAAGGATGTTCTCTTCGTCGATTGTCACGCCGGGCAGCGGCGTGGCTTCAGACCCGGTGGCAATCAGGATGTTATTGGTGTCATGGATGGTATCGCCCACCTGCACCTTTCCGGGCGCAGGAATGGTGGCCCAGCCGTCAATGTGATCCACGCCGTTTTTCTTAAACAGGAATGCGATGCCCTTGGTGAGGTCCTCCACCACTTTGTCCTTGCGCGCCATCATTGCAGGAAGGTCCAGCGACGCGCCTTCTACTGCAATGCCGTGGGCTGCCATATGCGAAAGCTCGGCGTATTTCCCGGATGAGGTCAAAAGCGCTTTCGAGGGAATGCAGCCTACGTTCAAGCACGTGCCGCCAAGCGACCCGCGACCTTCAACACATGCAACCTTCAAACCCAGCTGCGCTGCACGAATTGCTGCGACATACCCACCCGGACCAGCACCGATCACAATAAGGTCGTACATATTGCCCTCCGCCTCCAACTTTGCATTCACAAATTCCCATTTGCGAGCTTGGTTTCCTATTCGAAACTTCATGTTCCCTATAGGAAACTTTTCTGAGTTAGGCAAGTTTTGTGTGCAGTGGGATACTTTGACAGTTTCAGGAGCAGCTTTTAAGCTGCGAAGGAACAAGGGGATAGCAGGAGAAATTGGTTTGGAGACCGACACAAGCAACACACCGCAAGGAAGCAACGAACCCGCGGAAGCCCCTGACGGCGAGGCGATGGGCCGGATGATTCGTGAGGCCCGCAAAGCCAAAGGCCAAACTCTCGAGGATACAGCGCGCGCCGCTGGGATCGGTCGTTCGACGCTTTCGAAGATCGAAAACAATCAGACCCGACCCAGTTTTGATATCATCCGTCGTCTTATGCAGACGCTTGAGCTTGAGACCCCGCAGCTGTTCCTACAATCCGCCAAATCAGACATTTCTGGCCGCAGGGACCACACACGTTCGGGCGAAGGTGAGATCAAAAAGACCCCGACCTACACGCACGAGCTTTTGTGCAACGAACTTACGTCGAAAAGGATGGTTCCCTACATCTCGACCGTGACGGCCCGCGAGGTGTCAGAATATGACGACTGGGTGCGCCACACGGGGGAAGAGTTCATGTTCGTCCTGTCAGGCGAACTGACATTTGTGACCGAGCATTATCGCCCCTTAGATCTTAAGACCGGGGATTCCATCTATTACGATGCCCAAATGGGTCACGGTTTGATCTCAACCAGCGAAGAAGATGCCAAAGTCCTATGGGTATCACTAAGCCTGTAGCAGCGACGGCCTTCTCACAGATCAGCATTACCCATCAGGATGCGCGGCGGTTTTCCTTGAACCAACGCCTCTCGCCCAACATCAACATTGCTGGTGTGACAATCAAAGTAAGCACCGTGGCAAATACCAACCCACCCGCAATTGCGCTTGAAAGCTCGGTCCACCATTGCGATGACGGTGCGCCAACCTGAATTGTCCGGGCTCCGAAACTGATCGTCAGTGCCAGCACCATGGGCATCAAACCCAAAGCCGTTGTGATTGAGGTCAACACGACGGGCCGCAGACGTTGGGCTCCGGTGCGCAGCGCGGCTTCCAGCGGAGACATACCTTCGCTTCGAAGCACATTATAAGTGTCGATCAGAACGATGTTGTTGTTCACCACAATCCCGGCAAGGGCGATCACACCGATCCCCCCCATCACAACCCCAAACGGACGGCCGGTGATCAACAGGCCCATCAAGACACCTGCGATTGAGAAGATGATCGCGCTCATCACCACGAAGGCTTGATAGAAGCTGTTAAACTGCAAAAGTAGCGTCGCGAACATAAGCAAGATGGCGGTCAGGAATGCACCGACAAGGAACACCATTGCCTCTTCCTGCTCTTCGGCCTCACCGCCAAAGTCAAAGGTCACGTCCCCGGGCAACCCGGCCTGAGTGATGGCGTCTTTAAGCGCGATGATCTGATTGTTGACCAATAGACCGGGGGCAATGTCGGCTGCGACCGAGATCACCCGCTGTTGATCTTCATGACTGATCCGACCAGAACGCTGGACAGGTTCAAAACGCACGAAATTCGAGATCGGCACCAACCCAGCGCCGGTCGGCACACGCAAGGTCTGCAGTTCATCAAGGGTACGGTCCTGCGCAGGGAAGCGCACGCGAATATCAACCGATCCATCCACATCATCAGGTCGGTACGTTGCCACCCCCACGCCTTGCGTCAAAAGCTGCACAGCTTGACCTAAGATCGCGATGTCAGCCCCAAAGCGGGCGGCCTCTTCCCGATCTACGCGCAAGGCCCATTCGACACCCGGCAACGCGCGGGTATCGGTCACATCCGTGAACCCACCAATACTGCCCATGATGTCACGCACCTTGGTTGTGGCAGCATCCAAGTCACCACGATCATCTGATGACAGTTTCAGTTGTACCGGCTTGCCCCCTGTCGGCCCTTCGCTTTGGGTCTGCACCTGCACAACAACACCAGCCACATCTTCCATGCTGGCGCGAATTTCCGGAATGATCTCAGCCACAGGGCGTCGTGTATCCCAATCATTCATACGCAGTTGCAACGTCCCGATGACCTCTTGATCATCGCGGTTGTCCAATACTGTTCTGGCATAAACACTGTCGATTTCTGGATGCCCGATCAGACGGTCTTCGACTTTCTGGACCAGCGCATCCCTTTCGTAGATCGAGAAGTTGTCGCGCGCCCTGATTTCAATCACCATTGCGCTTGGTTCGGGTTCTGGAAAGAAAGCCAGCCCTTTGCCGAATTGGCCATAGACGCCGAAGCCGCCCAACAGCGCTGCGACCGCAAGTATTACAACAGCAGCCGGGTGCAGAATGGCCCAGTTCAGCAGCCGAACATACGCCCCAGTGAAACCGGGTATGTCCCGGGGGTCGCCACTTTCAGCTGCCAAAAGTGCGGCCTTGGAACTGGCAGTCTGCGGTTGCCTGCGTCCAATCAACCCGCCCAATACAGGAATGAAAATCAACGCCATGAACAGGCTTGCGCCCAGTGTCAGCATGACTGTGATCGGCAGGAATTTCATAAATTCGCCAATCACGCCCGACCAGAACAAGAGCGGGAAGAACACAGAAAGTGTGGTCGCAGTCGACGCGATAATCGGCCAAGCCATACGCTTGGCGGCAAAGGCATATGCTTTGCGCGGTGGCGTGCCTTCCTGCAATTTTCGATCGGCCAGTTCCGTTGTGACGATGGCACCATCCACCAACATCCCCACCACCAAAATCAGAGCAAACAAGACCACAATATTCATCGTGTACCCCATGGCCCAAATGGCGGTTACGCCTGCAAGGAACGCGCCGGGAATGGCTAAGCCAACAAGAAGCGCCGAACGGAAACCAAGCGCCCAGACGATCACAATCATCACAAGGATCACTGCGGTTATGACGTTGGCTTCAAGATCGTCCAGCATCGACACAACATCATCGCTTTGATCATATGTGACCTGAACGCGAACGGTTTCCGGATATGCCTCTTGTGACGCGGAAAGCACTTCGCGCACATCTACCACCGTATCAATCACGTTGGCGCCGACCCTTTTCTTGACCTCAAGAACCAAGGCGGGTTGACCATCGATGCGCGCAAAGCTTTCGGGGTCTTTGAAGGTTCGCCGAACGGTCGCCACATCCGAGAACGTTACAACAGTTCCATTGGACACTTTGATCGGAAGGTCCATGACACTTTGCACGTCCTCGATCAGGCCGGGCACCTTTAGCACCATGCGCCCAGCGCCCGTGTCAATCGATCCTGCGGCAACCAGCAAATTGTTCTGCGTCACCTGAGTGATCAGCTCACCAAAGGTGATGTTGTAGGTCTCGAACACGGTTGGGTCGACCAGAACTTCCAGCAGGTCTTCACGCGTCCCGCCAATATCGACCTCAAGCACACCTGGCAGGGCTTCGATGTCGTCCTGCAAAACCGTCGCCATGTCATTGAGCGTGCGTTCAGGCACAGGACCAGACAGAACGATATTCATAATCGGGAACAGGGCCGTGTTGATCTCGTGCACAGTGGGTTCAGTGGCATCCGAGGGCAATTCACCCTTGGCGGAATCAACGGCCTCTCGCACCTTGTCCAGCGCTTCGTCCACAGGCAGGTCCGGGTTGAACTCCATCTGGACCGACGCGTAGCCTTCGCCCGCGTGGCTTATGATCTCATCCAGTCCCGAGATTGACCCCAACTCAGTTTCCAGCGGGTTCACCAACAGACGTTCGGCGTCTTCGGGCGACACCCCATCCAGCGTCGTGACAACGTAGACCACAGGAATAGGAATTTCGGGGTTAGCCTCTTTCGGAATGGCATTATAGGCCCAAGTGCCTAAGGCCAGAATTGCCACCAAAGCCAGCAGAATTACGCGGGCGCGCGCAAACGCGAAATCAATAAGACTGGTCATTTTGCAGCTTCCTGAGGTGCAACTTTGTCACCCGCAGTCACAAACCCCTGCCCCACGGTGATAATACGCGCCTTATCGGGCAAACCTGTCACCCAGATCCCGCCCGACCCGGCGCTTGTGATCTCGACCTCGTGAAAAGAAACCTGATCCTCATCGCCCACCGTTTTCACCCCAAGCGTTCCCTTTTCATCCAAGGACAGGATTGCGGGCGAGATGAAATGCGCTGTAACTTCCCCAGTCGCAATTGCAACTTCAGCGCTGACGCCGGCGGCAATCGCGCCGTCGGAATTGGCAACCTCAACCTCGGTCACAAAGGTCCGGGTTTGGGCATCCGCGGCTGTGCCGACAAATCTGATCTCGCCCGTAGCTGTCTCACCCGTCAGGAATGCGACTTGGGCAGGTTCACCAACAGACATGCGATTGCGGAACTGTTGAGGCACCTGAATCGACACAACAAGCGGGGTTGTATCGACCACGCGCGCAGCCGGTTCTCCGGCCGCAACAAATTCTCCAACTTCAAGTGGAAGCTCTTCAAGCTGACCGGCAAACGGGGCCGTCAGGATCGTATCCTCTAGTGCTTCAAGCGCTTGCGTCAGGGTGCTTTCAGCAGCAGCAAGATCAACCTCAGCCTCAAACACCCGGTCAGAGGTCGCAATGCCGCGATCAAACAAAGTTTTGGCATTGCTGAGTTCCCGGGCAGCACGGTCGCGTGCCTCATTTGCGGCTGTAAGCGCTTTTTGATGTTGGGTGTCGTCGATCCGTGCAATCTCGTCATCTTTCTCAACATGCGCGCCGTTTTTCAACGCCACAGAAACGATGTTGCCCGACGCTTGCGCACGGACCTGCGTATCGCGATATGGCTTGGCTTGGCCTTTGGCCACAAAACGCTGTGTCACTGGTTCAGCTTCGGAGAGTTTCACCTGCACCGCGACAGCTTGCCTATCTTCTGTTCCATTTTCGGTCGGCTCTGGATCAGAAGAAAACACCACCCCACTTCCCATCCAAACAATAACGAGTAGCAACAGACCGGCAGCAACCCATTTTGATCGTCCCGCACCAGGATCAGAGGCAAATTCCAAAGACGAGCGTGCGCAAATTTCAGATGACATTTCATGTCCAACTTATGGTGGTTTCAATGGCCACAACATGGGTGTCCGCAGACAGAAAGAAAAGGGGGTACCGAAATGCCGCGAAGGAATGCACAGACTCGTCGGCTTTTCGGAGGCAGCACGGGTTTGAGTTCTTGGAACTTAGGTGGAAAAATCAAACCTCGATCACATAAGGTGCCAGGCTCTCTTCAAAAGCCTCCACAAACTCCAATGTGATCATCGAAGGTGTTTTGTGAGTAGGCCGAACAAGTGAAATGCCATGTGACAAAGCAGGATAGAAGGGACGGAAACTTAGACCCCGATCTACATATTTGGCGGCATCGAGTTCACTGACGATTGAGACCCCAAGACCCTCGCAGACAAGTTCACAAGCCGCGGTGAATTGGCGGACTTCGATATGTGAATTCAGTTCGATCTGATCATCCTGGAACCGGCGCGCTAGTCCTTGGAAGAACACGCTATCCTTCCTCGTGTGAATAATCTTTTCACCGGCTAGGTCTTTGGGTCGTATTTCACGATGTCGTTCAAGATCATGCCCCTTGGGAAAAATACAAACGGTCCGAACTTTGACATCGGTGCTTTCTACGGCGGGATGCCCGAAAAATCCATCGGTGATGCCAAAGTCGTACTGTTCGGTGACCATCCATTCCAGAATGCGCTCTGGCCGATCTGGTTCGATGGTCATCGAGACCCCAGGCCGATCGCGCAAAAATTCAGCCACGACCTTCGGCAAGTGACTTGTCGCAAACCCAGGCAAACAGGCGACGCGGATATGTCCGGCTTTTCGCTTGGTGATGTCTGCGCTGACATCTGAAATCTGTCGCATCAATTCAATAACGCGACGAATGTCAGGTTCCAGAAGTCGTACTTCTTGTGAGGGGACAAGCCGCCCATCCCGCTTGTCAAACAGCTGGAAGTCAAACTCTTTCGCCAGATCGGAAAGCAACCGACTGGTCGCTGGCTGACTAATCCCAAGGTCTGCTGCAGCGGATGTCACAGAACCATTAACAATCACCGCCATAAGGGCCTCGAGTTGGCGGAAGCGGGGTGTTTTTCGATCAGACATAAGCGCTTTTAACCGACCAAAGCACAAGAAGCATAGCATAATGTTATGGTCATAAGGGAAATTGACAGTTTGAATTATGAAAATGTGCTCATACACTCGTCATCATTGAATTCACCGACTCGGCATCTTGCCGGTCGAAAAAAACCGCATCGAAAAGATGCATGGGAGGATAACATGAAAAAGTTCTTACTCGGTGCCATCGCCGCAACCACGGCTTTGTCACCCATTGCCGCGTCCGCACAGACAGAGGTTCAGTTCTGGCATGCCTTTACCGGCCGTCTGGGAGAGCTTGTCGCAGCACAAGTCGAAGCGTTCAACGCAGGTCAATCTGACTATACAGTGGTTCAGAGCCACAAAGGCAACTACTCGGAAACACTGAACGCGGGCATCGCTGCGTTCCGCGCCAAAGAACAACCACATATACTGATGGTGTTTGAAGTCGGCACCGCGACCATGATGGGCGCTAAGGGTGCGATCAAACCTGTCTACGAGGTGATGGCAGAAAGTGGTGCGTCATTCGATCCCGATGCCTATATCGGTTCGGTCAAGGGTTACTACACCACCACCGATGGCGACATGCTGTCTCTGCCCTTCAACTCGTCAACTCCTGTCCTGTGGGTAAACCGCGACGCGTTTGAAGCAGCAGGTGTTGATCCGGACATGGACCTGTCGACTTGGGAAAACGTTGGCGGCGCGCTGGAAGCTTTGAAAGCTGGCGGCGAAGATTGCCCAATGGTCACTGCCTGGCAAAGCTGGATCCATCTGGAAAACTTCTCAGCCTATCATGACGTGCCATTCGCCAGCAAAGACAACGGCTTTGCAGGATTGGACACCGAGCTGATGCTGAACGGCCCAGCGCAGGTGGCACACCTGACAGCGATGGGCGAATGGGCCAAGGATGGCAAATTTGTCTACACAGGCCGGCGCAATGAAGGCGGCGCTAATTTCCGTGCCGGCGAATGCGCCCTCTTTACCGAAAGCTCTGCTGGGTATGCTGGGATCAAATCCGAAGCCGAATTCGCCTTCGAAGTCCGCCCGCTGCCCTATTGGTCCGCAGTTACAGAAAGCCCCCAGAACACCATCATTGGTGGCGCATCACTGTGGGTCATGGAAGGCCATGAGGCCGAGGAATACAAAGGCGTGGGTGAATTCCTAAGCTTCCTGTCATCCTCGGACGTGCAGGCGCAATGGCACCAAGACACCGGCTATCTGCCGATCACGGTTGAAGCGGGTGAAGCAACTCGCGCCGCAGGTTTCTATGATGAAAACCCCGGCACGGACATTGCTGTCATCCAGATGACCGCCAAACAGCCAACTGCCAACTCGAAGGGCCTTCGTCTTGGTTCTTTCGACCAGATCCGCGGGATCATCGATGAAGAGCTGGAAGGTATCTGGTCTGGTGACAAGACTGCACAAGAAGCGATGGACAGCGCCAAGGAACGTGGCGACGCGTTGCTGCGCCGGTTCGAGCAAGCCAACCAGTAAGCTTTGATATGACTGAATGCAGGCCCCTCGGGGCCTGCGTTTCCAACCTGGAGACATCATGGAAAAACGCGTTACATTCCGCGGCTGGCTTTTGCCGCTTGTGCTGATCGCACCGCAGGTGATCATTTCAGCAGTGTTTTTCTTCTATCCGGCCGCGCAAGCTGTCTGGCAGTCGCTGTTCATCCCAGACCCATTCGGCCTGTCATCGCAATTTGTAGGCTTGGGCAATTTCGAATTCCTGCTGGGTGATAAATTCTATCGCACCTCGTTTTTGACCACGGCGATCTTTTCGCTTCTCGTGACGCTCTGCTCGATGATCCCGGCTTTGTTTCTGGCCGTCATTGCGGACCGGTTGATCAAAGGTTCCGGGGTCTATCGCACCATGTTGATCTGGCCTTATGCCGTGGCACCCGCTGTGGCGGGGGTCTTGTGGCTGTTCATGTTCAACACGCGTGTAGGCGTGGTGTCTTGGTATCTGGGTCAGTTGGGCTATGAATGGAACCACGTGCTGAATGGTGGCGAGGCCATGGGGCTTGTCGTCGTCGCGTTGGCCTGGGGCCGGATCAGCTATAACTTCCTGTTTTTCTTTGCAGCCCTTCAATCGGTGCCACGATCCGTGATTGAAGCTGCTGCCATTGATGGTGCGCATTTCTGGCGCCGCTTTTTCGGCATCGTGCTTCCGTTGATCACACCAACAGCGTTTTTCCTTCTCGTCGTAAACGTGGTCTACGCCTTTTTCGAAACCTTCGGTGTGATCCACACAATCACCTCAGGCGGTCCGCAGCAATCCACCACCATTCTGGTCTACAAGGTTTTCTCGGACGGCTTCGTTGGGCAAGACCTCGGTTCGTCGTCTGCGCAATCTGTAATCCTGTTGTTCGTGGTCGGGCTGCTGACCGTGGTCCAGTTCAAGTACGTCGAGAAGAAGGTGCACTACTGATGGCTCAGAGAAGTGGCATGGTCGAAAAACGGGGCGCGGGCATCTGGCTGACCCATATCCTGATGATCTTGGGTGTGCTGGTGATCTTCTTCCCGATCTGGCTGGCCTTTGTAGCGTCCACCGTCACACAGCCCGAAATCGTGTCGCCCCCCATGCCGCTGTGGCCGGGCGATCAGTTCTGGGAAAACTACTCGGCCGCGCTTTTTTCTGGGGTCAATGTTCCGGTGGCCACGATGCTGTTCAACAGTTTCGTCATGGCCATGGGCATCGCAGTGGGCAAGATCATCATCTCGCTTCTGTCAGCATTCGCGATTGTCTATTTCCGCTTTCCAGGGCGAACGACGTTTTTCTGGATGATCTTCATCACCCTTATGCTGCCGGTCGAAGTGCGGATCGTTCCAACCTTCGAAGTCGTCGCTGGTTTCGGGATGCTTAACAGTTATGGCGGATTGATCTTCCCGCTGATTGCATCGGCGACAGCAACCTTCCTGTTCCGACAGTTCTTCCTAACCATCCCGGATGAGTTGGCCGAGGCCGCCCGCGTCGACGGCGCGCGCCCGATGCGGTTCTTCTGGGATATCGTAGTTCCGATGAGCCGCACAAACATTGCAGCACTTTTCGTGATCCTTTTTATCTATGGCTGGAATCAATATCTCTGGCCCCTGCTGATCACGACTGATCCGGAAATGAATACAATCGTGATGGGGATCAAACAGATGTTCCCATCCGGCGATGACGTGGCCGAATGGCCCGTGATCATGGCGACCTCGATCCTAGCAATGATCCCCCCGGTGATCGTGGTGGTATCGATGCAAAAACTCTTTGTCCGCGGCCTAGTCGATAGCGAGAAATAGATGGCAACAGTTACCCTTAAGAACATCAAGAAAAGCTTTGGATCGACGGATGTCATCCACGGGATCGACGTCGACATTCAGGATGGCGAGTTCATCGTCATCGTTGGCCCCTCCGGCTGCGGCAAGTCCACGCTTCTACGAATGGTCGGTGGGCTGGAAACCGTGACCTCGGGTGACGTTTTGATCGACGGGACACGGGCCAATGACAAAGAGCCGATGGATCGCGACATTGCGATGGTGTTCCAGAACTACGCGCTTTATCCGCATATGTCGGTACGCCAGAACATGGGCTACGGGCTGAAGATCGCAAAGCTGCCCAAAGACCAGATTGAAGCGAAGGTTCAGGACGCCGCCAAACTTCTACAACTCGAAGCGCTTCTTGATCGCAAACCGCGCGAGCTTTCCGGCGGGCAACGCCAACGCGTCGCCATGGGGCGCGCAATCGTGCGCGAACCAGCCGTGTTTCTTTTCGATGAACCCTTGTCGAACCTAGATGCCAAGCTTCGTGTCCAGATGCGGCTGGAAATCCGCGAGCTGCAGGACAAACTTGGAATCACGTCGCTTTATGTGACCCATGATCAGGTAGAAGCCATGACGATGGCTGACCGTATGATCGTGATGAATGGTGGTATCGCAGAGCAAATCGGTACGCCTCTTGAAGTCTATGAGACCCCCCGCACCCTATTTGCAGCGCAATTCATCGGCAGCCCGGCAATGAACGTATTCGACGCCCGAGTTGAGGGTGGCATGGTCAAGATGGGCGACGCTTCAATCGGTCCGGCACACACCCCCGACCGTCAGGTCAAGTTGGGCCTGCGACCGGAGCATCTTGTCACCGACGAGACAGGTCCAATCGAAGCGCACATTCAGATGTCCGAACCATTGGGCGCAAATACACTCTTGCATGGTCGGTTGAGCAATTCAGCAGACGTCATAACCGTCAGCCTCTCTGGGGTGCACGCGATTAGCGACAAGGGTGCGACATGGCGCTTTTCGATCGATCCTGGGCATATCCATCTATTCGATCCGGAAACGGGGAATAGGCTGGAGGTTTAAGCCGGTTGCCCACTGTCACTACGCATTGTGGAGGCGACGGCCTGATCAAGACACCTTCCACTGTCGCGCGCTGTGCAATAGAATTCGAACGACCTTGAAAAGGCCGTTTCCTGTGATGAGCGCACATAGAGGGACTTGGACTCGTCGTAGAACAGTTCTTCGAGTTGGTAAGTGTCGGTGATCGCAAATTGCTATGGATTGGCTTCAGTTTACCAGCTTAAAGAGCGAACGGACTGCCAACGGAGAGGCATGAAGCCCCTCCGAAGCAAGTTAGTACTGCCGCGCGCCCGCTTCCGACGCAATACGGGGCACCAAGGCCCGGACAAGGCTGGTCATTTCCAGCGTACCGACGGGACTGCCATCACGGGTGACGATGTAGGCGTGCGAGGTATCTCCGCCTGACTTCGCGATCATGCTTTCCAACGTATCGTCATAGTCAACCTCACCATGCGCGTCTGGTGGCACCACGTTGCCTTCAAGCGGTGTCATGATCGACCGAACACGCAGAACCCGTGCGCGGTTAATGTCGCTGACGAAGTCCTCGATGTAGGGATCGTTCGGGTTCAGCAGGATATGCTGCGGCTCGCCTTGTTGCACGACGTAACCGTCCTTCAGGATGACCAAGTGGTCAGCCAGTTTCAGCGCCTCATCAAGATCGTGGGTGATGAAGACGATCGTCTTGTGCAGCTCTTTTTGCAGCTCCAACAGAAGGTCCTGCATGTCGGTTCGGATCAGCGGATCAAGTGCCGAAAAGGCTTCGTCCATCAGCATGATGGGCGAATTCGAAGTTAACGCCCGTGCAATGCCTACGCGTTGCTGCATACCACCGGAAAGCTGATGCGGGTACTGCCCGCCATATCCGTGCAGACCCACGCGATCGAGCCACTTATCGGCCTCGGGCAGGTATTCTGTTTTGGGCACACCGCGCACAGCCAATGTGGTCCCCGCATTTTCAGCAACCGTCCGGTGAGGCAAAAGAGCAAACTTCTGGAACACCATCGACATGACTTCACGGCGCATGTTGCGCAGCTGGTCTTCGTCATAGGACAGAACATCTTCGCCATCGACTTCGACCTGCCCGGCCGTGGGTTCGATCAGACGGTTCAGGTGACGGATCAGGGTCGACTTGCCGGACCCCGACAGCCCCATGATCACGGTGATCTCGCCTTCGCACATATCGACGTTGATGTCTTTCAGGCCCAGCACGTGGCCGTGTTCTTTCAACAGATCAGCCTTAGAGGTTCCATCATAAACGTGCTGTAGTGCGCTTTGTGGGTCAGCACCGAAGATCTTATACAGATTGCGGATCGAGACTTTGATTTTTTTGGTCATTTGATTTTCCCGATCAGTGTTTCTGCGAAGCGTTGACACGGTCAAGTGCAGCTTTGGTGACGCGATCAAGGATGATTGCCAAAAGGACAATTCCAAGACCCGACACAAGCCCCACACCCAACTCAAGGTTACGGATGCCACGAAGCACAAGCACACCAAGTCCCGGCGCCGAGACCAGAGACGCGATAACAACCATCGCAAGGCTCATCATGATGGTCTGGTTCACACCAGCCATAATGTTGGGAAGGGCAAGCGGGATTTGCACGTTGAATAGCTTCTGCCGGTCGGTCATGCCAAAGCTGTCAGCAGCTTCGATCACTTCTGTATCCACCAGCCGGATGCCCAGATCTGTCAGTCGAATGACCGGGACGATGGCATAAAGGATAATGGCGATACCGTAGAGTTTTGGTTCCGTAACAGAAAACAGGAAGATCAGCGGGATCAGATAGACGAAAGACGGAAGCGTTTGAAGCATGTCCAAAACCGGGATCGTCATTCGCTGAAGCCGATCGTTTCGCGACATCGCAATGCCTATGGGCACCCCTATCAACACACATAAGAAGGCACAGACAAAAATAATCGCGAGTGTCTGCATCGCATGATCGTAGTGATCGACAAAAGCCAAGAACAGCAGACAGACCATGACGAAGCCCACCAGACGAACGGATTTTGAGGCGTAGTAAACAATCAGAGCAAGGATCGGCAGCATGATCCACCAAGGCGTGACTTCGAATGTCGTAAGTGCGAAATCCAACATCCAGCTCAAGGGTTGCGTGATTGGGTCCAGGATAAAGCGCAGCGCATCTTTGGCTGCTAGAAATCCGTTCTCCACACCCTTTGTGACATCACGAGACTGCGCGAAAGACCCACAGGCTTGGTTCAATTCGTCCAATGACGGGAAAGGAACATCCAGTACGGATTCCTTTTCCTCTACACCAGCTTGCGCCAGCAATTCAGCCATTGACTTGGGGGCGTCGCCTTTGCCTCCGCTATCGCACCAGTCACGCAGGCCAAGCCCATCAAACAGGAAGTCATAAGTCGCCATGATACACTGCCCCTTCCGCCGTGTATGACACGAGCCAGGCTCGTCTCATGGAAATAGAAAATCACCTTAGGATGTCGCCGGGCCATCGAAGTGGCCCGGCGATACCATGTGATTGCAGTGTTATTTGATCAATGCGGCAAGCTTTTCGCGTGCGCCATCATTGACCCAACCCGACCAAATGTCCGAGTTGTTGGTGATGAAGTAAACGGCTGCCTCTTCTGTCGAAGCGCCATTTTCATCGGCCCAAGCCAGTACACTGTTCAGCACGTCGATGTCGAAGCTGACATTTGACATCAGCGCGTCGATTTCAGGCTCGCGTTCAGCCAAAGCCGACGTCGCAACAGTCAACACCGGTGCTGGTGGGAAATCGGATACGCCAGGTGCGTCATTGTCCGCTTGAGCGTTCGCTTTGTGGACAGCTTCGTCGATTGGGCCGATTTCGATTTTGGTCATTGGGTATTTGCCAAGCACAGCAGTCGGTGCCCAGTAGTATCCGAACCAAGGTTCCTTATCGTCATAAGCAGCAGCAATCGAGGTTGCCAGAGTTTCGCCTGATCCGTGGTCAAAGATTTCCATCTTGTCACGCATACCCAAGGCGGTAATGATGTTGTCGTTTACAATACGACACCCCCAACCAACTGGGCAGTTGTTGAAGCGACCGCCGACAAGGTCAGGATTGGCCATAATGTCTTGAACAGTTTTTAGTTCAGGATGTGCTTCAGCCAAGTATGATGGAATCCACCAGCCTTCGACACCACCGGGATTGAACACTGGCGTAAGTTCTTTGACTTTGCCTTCGTCCTTCAACTTCGCATAGGCTTCGCCGGTCGAGTTCAGCCAAAGCTCGGTCACGATGTCAGGCTCTTGGTTTTCTGACAGTGATGCAACGGCGGTTACGGTTGCGGATGGCACCAATTCGACTGTGCACCCATAGCCTTGTTCCATCAGGAACTTGGACACGTGGGTAATGATCTGGGACGACGGCCAGTTCATCTCGGTGATCGAAACTTCACCGCAATCAGCATAGGCTGCCGACGCAGTTGACATTACGGCAACCGCCGCCATGCCTTTTACATTCTTAAGAAACTTAATCATATTTTTCTCCCGTTGGTGGTCTATTCGCGCAATTTTCCCTAGTTTAGCGGGTTATTTGGCGCTTTAACGCGTTACAAAGCTAAATACCTACTCGCTTCAGGGCAATTAGAATTAACTGCATTTAGCTTCAACTAAATTGCAATCACGATATGTGAGTTCATCAACCTGTATTGTGATCTTCCTCCTGATACCTCTGATTCACAGGTCACAGAATGACCGGCAGCTCGCGCCTTGGAGATGTGTAAAGACCTGCACATCAACTCTGTTCCTCAACCCTCACCTTGGTCTTGCCGGGTGACAATGGCATGCGCCGAAAACTCGGCCATCTCGCCGCGCCAAACCTGACGCCCAAAACAAAACGGGGTTCCCTTGTCATCGCGGATAACCTGTTCCAGCTCGATCACCGTATGGCTGGCGGCGATGCTCAAAAGCTGCGCCTCGAATGCTTGCACGCCCCGCATCCGGATCACGATATCGCCAGTGTTTGCCGACGTACCGTAGTTTTTCTCAAGGATCTGCGTCGTGGATTGCCGCAAATCACGGTCAAGAAAACCTGGGAAGCGTTCGGCGATCAGATATTCGGTTTCGATGAAAATCGGATGGTTGCCGGAATGAAAAAGCCGGGTGTATTTGACAACGTCGCATCCTTCGGGCTGTTCAAGTAATGCAGCAAGGCGTTTATCGGCAGCGATCTGAGCGGTCTCAATTACGTCAATCTCAAGATCAACATCACTGGTCTGGGCAGTTGCAACAAAGCTGACCATGTTGCTGACATTATAGCTAAGTCGCTTGGGCGAAACAAAGCGTCCACGCCGGTCGGCGTTGTAGACAAGTCCTTCGGTTTCTAGGGCTTCAAGGGCGCGCCGACCTGTCATGCGGCTGACCCCATACTGTTCTGAAAGGCTGCGTTCAGAGGGCAAAATATCGTGTTCGATCAGGTTGCCTTTGGCAATCTCGGCTCGGATATAGTCGGCAATCTGAAGAAAACGAGGGCGCGTCGAAGGTTCTTCGCTACCGTCCTTTTTGCTTCGACTGTCTAGCAATATCTGCATCCTCGAATCATGCCGTGACTGGTAGGGTATTTGGTATATACCAGATCGATCAAGGCATTTCTTTTTGTTGACAGGCAGCAAGCCGGTCCCGTTAACTTGAGGCAGTTATCTGGTATATACCAGTTTCAGAAGGAATTTGAAATGGGCTTGTTGACACAAGAACAGAAGGACAATTTCTGGCGTGATGGCGTGCTGGTCATTGAAGACGCGATCAACGCTGACAAGCTGGTACGCGGAGAAGCAAGCGGGCGCGTGCGCTGCACACCCTACGAGATGGAGCTGCCTGCTGTGCCAAAGGCGACTTCGTTTTTCGCACAACAAGAAGGGGCGGACATGGGCTGAGGCCCAGTTCGTAGGAGCCTGAAACATGACGGGAAACGACCACGTCGAAACACTCGACTTTGTAACAGACGATGGCCTTGGCGCGCGGGCGCGTTTGGGTTTGATTGTGCTGCAAACCGATCAAACGATCGAGCATGAATTTGCAGGCATTTTTGGTGCACAAGATGGCGTGTCGATTTATGCGTCCCGCATCCCAAATGCGATGGACGTCACACCTGAAACTCTGCGGCAGATGGCGACTGATCTTCCGCACACCGCGGGGCTTTTGCCAACGAGTTTCGGATTTGATGTGATCGGATACGCCTGCACATCTGGCGCCACGATGATCGGGGAAGACCGCGTTGATGCGCTCATCCGGGGCGTGCACCCTGAGGTTAAGACGACAAATCCGATCAGCGCTTGTAAGGCAGCATTGTCGGCCCTTGGGTTGATGCGGATCGCTTTGGTCACGCCGTATCCGGTGGATGTCACGCTTCAGATGCAGGCCAACCTGCGCGCCGCTGGGTTTGAAACAACCGCGGTTGCGACCTTTGACCAATCCGATGATTTCACTGTGGCAAGGATCAGCGCCGACAGCATTCTTAAAGCCGTGCTGCAAATCGGGGCGCAGAGCGACTGCGACGGCGTCTTTGTTTCCTGCACCAGCCTGCGGGCCATGCAAGTGATCGCCAAAGCGGAAGCCATACTCGACAAGCCCGTCATCTCCTCAAACCAAGTACTCGCTTGGCATATGATGCGGCTTGCCGGGCTGCCCGAAGCCCCACCAAACGCTGGCCGTCTTTTCAATTCAGACATTTCGTAGAACAGGACCTTTTCATGGCCAAACCTCTTCCTTCCCACGCGCAGGCTGTGATCATTGGCGGCGGCATTCATGGTTGTTCGGTGGCCTACCACCTCGCGAAAGCAGGTTGGAAAGATGTGATCCTGCTTGAACGCAAAACACTGACCAGTGGCACCACATGGCATGCCGCCGGGCTTGTCGGGCAATTGCAGGGCAGCCATTCGACAACAGCTTTCGCCAGCTATGGCGTTGAGCTTTTGCAAGAGATCGAAGCAGAAACTGGCCAGAACCCGGGGTTTCGCCAATCGGGATCAATCTCGATTGCTGTTAATGAAGAGCGGTTGGCAGAGCTGAAACGCAAAGCGGATTTCGCATCTCTATTTGGGGTCGAAGCGCACCACATGGAAACAGCCGAAATCGCCGAACGCTGGCCCTTGATGAACGCCGAGGGCGTATTGGGCGGCATCCACATGCCCTCTGACGGGTTGGCCAACCCAATTGACCTGACCCAAGCGCTGGCCAAAGGCGCGCGTCTTCACGGCGCTACGATCCGTGAAAACATCAAGGTTGAAGAGGTCCTAACTGAAGGCGGCAAAGCCACGGGCGTACGTACCGATCAGGGTACGATTACTGCCGATGTTGTGGTCAACTGCGGCGGCATGTGGGCACGTGAACTGGGTCGCCAGAACGGCGTGGGCGTGCCGCTGCATGCGTGCGAGCACTACTACCTCGTGACCGAACCAATCCCCGACCTGCCCTCTGATCTGCCAGTGCTGCGGTCCTATTGCGATGGCACCTACTGGAAGGAGGACGCGGGCAAACTGCTTTTTGGGTTCGCCCATTTTCACGCCAAGGCTTGGGCAAAAGATGGCATCCCCGAAAGCTTCGAGTTCGACAGCCTGCCCTTCGTCGAAGATGATGTGATGGAAGTGCTGGAACTCAGCATGAACAGGGTACCGATCCTGCAAGAAACCGGCATTCGCACATTCTTTAACGGGCCAGAAAGCTATTCGCACGATGGGCGCTTTACGCTTGGAGAGGCGCCTGACCTGAAAGGCTATTACGTGCTAGCTGGCGTCAACTCGACCGGCATTCAGTCTGGCCCCGGCGCGGGAAAGGCGCTGGCTGACTGGATCATGGCGGGCCACCCGTCGATGGACCTTGCCGAAATGGACCCGGCCCGCATCGAAGATTGGCAGGCGCGCGACCCATACCTGCAAGAACGCTGCCCCGAAACCCTGGTACTGACCTACGCCATGCACTGGCCGGGCCGTCAGCGCGAAGCCGCGCGCAACCTGCGCCGCACACCGTTTTACCACCCGATGAAAGCCCGCGGCGCGGTCTACGCCGAGGCGCAAGGCTGGGAACGTCCCGGCTGGTTCGCCCCTGACGGTGTAGAACCGAAATACGATTACTCTTTCCACCGCCCCAGCTGGTTTGAACACGCGCAAGCAGAGCAGAAAGCCGCACGTGAAGGCGTGGCGATGATTGACTATTCGATGCTTGGAAAGCTGATGGTCGAAGGGCGCGATGCCGAGGTCTTCCTGCAAAGGGTCTGCACCAATGATATGTCCATGCCCGTTGGACGCGTGGCCTATTCGCTGATGCTGAATGAACGTGGCGGCATTGAAAGCGACGTCACTGTGGCGCGCCACAGCGAAGACACCTTCATGGTGATGAGCTCAATCTCTCACACTCGCCGCGATCGGGACCACCTGACGCGCCACATCCAGCCCAATGAGGATGTCCGCCTGCGCGATGCGACGTCCTCTTACGGCGTGCTTTCTATTGCCGGGCCAAAAGCGCGTGACCTTCTGTCTGCCGTGACGGACATCGATCTGTCGGGTGCGGCCTTCCCGTTCAATAGCTTGCAGCACTTCCACATCGGTCACGCACCCGTCTTTGCGCAGCAGCTGTCCTACACCGGCGAACACGGCTGGGAGATCTTCATCACCCCAGACTTCGCGGAGCATGTGTTTGACGTGCTCATGGAGGCAGGTGAACCTCTTGGCCTAAGGCTTGTGGGGGGTGAGGCGCTCAATGCGTTGCGTATCGAAAAAGGGTTCCTGCATTGGGGGCATGACATGTCCTACACCGAAGCGCCGCACCAGGTCGGCCTTGGGTTTACCTGCAAACCAAACAAGACGATCCCCTTCATCGGCCGCGATGCTTATCTAAAACGAAAAGCCGAAGGCAAAGGTCCATTCCTGTGCCACATCAAGCTCAATGAAATTGACCCGTTGCTACACCACAACGAACCGGTCCTGCGTGACGGCAAGGTTGTTGGATATGTCGCCAGCGGTGCCTTTGCTTACACGCAAGACAGCTCTGTTGGCCTGTGCTTTGTCTCAACTACCGAAGGCAAAGACGTACTGGAAACTGGTGACTACGCGGTCATGGTGGAAGGGCAGGCTGTCCCCGCCCAACTCAGCTTGAAGCCATTCTTGGCATAGTCTGTAAATGAATGATGAGAAGGGAAAACACTTGCCAACGAAGCTGACGGAAGCTCAAGTCCAAGCCTTTCACCGCGACGGCTTTGTCTCGCCTATTAGTGTCTTCACCGAAGTAGAGGCACTGCACCTGCGCCAAGAACTGGAAGCCGCAGAACAGTGATGGCCGGAAGCCTTTCAGGGTGCGGCGTGCAACAATGCCCATCTGAACATCACCTGTCTTGATGAGATCGCCCATAACTCGGATTTGGTCGATGCGATCGAAGACCTGATCGGGCCGTGTATTCTGAATTTCGGCACAGTATCTTTTTTTAAAGAGCCTAAAGATCCGGGCTTTTCAGTTGGCATCAGGACGCGCGCTACATGGAGCTTAAGCCGCCTGTGGGCATGACAGCGTGGGTTGCGCGCTCCCCCCGATTACAAAAGCGTCTGTATACTGATGATCCCCGGCGGCCATCATGAAATCAAAGATCACAACGACACCTACGGCGAAGAAAGCATTCTTACCCTGCGGGCAGGAAATTCCTGATGTTGACGAAAGCAAGGCCGTGTCGACGCCATTGCACCCGGGTCAGATGTCACTCGACAGTGCGCAAGTGATCCACAGATCGCAACCCAACCGTAGCACTGACCGCCGTATTGGGTTCGTCATACAGTCCTACATCCCGCCGCACCTTCGCCAAACCGTGATGGAAACTGGAACTCAGCTTATGCGCGGTACTGATACTGAGGGAAATTTCAAACCTTTGGCGCGCCCCACGGAAGACATGGCCACCAATGATCTGGCCGCAAAGGAGTGGGTCAAACACTCATGGGCCGAAATCCTTTACCATGGCGCAGAATGACGCCGAGACTATTGATGTTTCTTGAGGTCAGGGTGCTGCCGGATAAGGACTGATCGAAGCCGCGACCACGCGTGCAGACGTTAAGTCGGAATAATCGTACAGAGTTAACACCCTCTGACACTTACTGACGTCAACGCCCATGGGTCCATATAGGGGTATTTGCTAAGAGAGAGTTTGTTGCTCATCGTAACAACTGAGGAGTGGGCGACGTAATCGATCAAGAGAGTGTAAGCGAGCCGTGGCGGTAAAACTGTCGAACACCGGGACGTTCAGGAAAAGATTGAGCCAACAGAATCCTGAAACAACTCCAGCAAGTTTTAAATCAAAAGCGGCCCCAATCGGGGCCGCTCTATCTTCACTTGGATAATGCTCCAGTTAGAATGTCGCGTTAAGGTCAAGGTGGATTTTGTGGCTTTCGTACCCGTTACCAAACGACCCGAAGTAGCCGCCTGCCAGCGTGGTGCGCGTGGTGCCATGATCGGCAAGAACAGTCTCAAACCCGACTTGGACATCCCCCCAGTTTCCATTAACACCAGCGACAGGATGAAGGGCTCCTGGCAGACCAGCAAAACCACTTTCGACCATCATATCGTCACCAGAGGCCATCGTGTAGGAAAGGCTACCGGTCAGCTTTGTGTTTCTAGGACCCTTGGGCAGCATATACTCTCCTTGAACCCCAAGCGAACCAAGCAACATGCTTCCTGACTGCTCACCAACATCGAGGTTCCAGATACCGGCTCCCTTTTCTCTGAAGGCATCCACGGACAGGTTATAGTATTCAACTGACGCCGTCGGACCGAACCGCAAGTTGCCCTGCGTCTGCATATATTCGCCCTTGATGGCAGCAAACACTTGCGATCCCTGGGAGCTACCCGTCGCAGTTTGCCCCATCACGTAACGCGTCGAGTCAAAGGACAGATCCTGATAGCCAATGACACCTTGGATCATTCCCTGTACGCCGATTTTGGCGCGACCAAATGCGGCCACAGACACGCCGTCCGCATCGATGCTGCCCCGCGCGTTATAGGCGTCGGCGGTGCCGCTTGAACTGCCGATCAGGAAACCAAACGACCGCCCGTTATCCAGCTGCTTTTCTGCACCCACCGAGAATGTGGTGAACTCGGCATCGTACCCAATGTTGTTTGGGGCGGTGTCAAAAGACGACCGACCGCCACCGACACTGAGAAGCCAGTTGGTGTCTTCCCCCAGCCCCCAACTGCTGGCGGCCCCCGCATTCGACGAGACGACTTGGGAATCCCCCGTTTGCGGAAGAATACCTGTGACCGTGTTGATTTGGCTGCGCGAAAAATCGAAGGCAAGGCTTGAGAAAGCGGGCAGGAAGCTGAAGCCAGTTCTTTCCAAGGCCTCGGCACGATCCGCTTTGTTCATAGCCAGAAGATCTGTGATGGCAGTTCCATAGGTCGCAGCATTACCAAGATCCATGTATGGAACGTTGGCTGCAGCGTCCAAATGCCCGGCAAGCTTGAACTGATAAGGCGTCGTGGCCTGTTCGACAATCGGCGCGAAAGCGGGCGTAAACAACAAGGTAAACTCACCGCCATCCAAACTTCCAACTGTGATTGTGAAGTTCAGGTTTGCGTTGCGAAGGTCCTCAATCTCGTCCGTTTCGAACAATCCGTTTTCTTCGGCCAAAGCAACGATCTTATCCGGAACAGCTGCACCTGGCGCATAGCCCAAATCAGCGACTTTCACACCAAGGGCTGACGCCAGCTCGGCAAGTCTTGCGCTTTCATTTGCGGGCAGAGCCAGTGTGCCATAGGTCCAACCGTCCCCGGCCAAATTGTTCCAAGCCACCAATGAAAACTCATCACTAGGGTCCCCATTGTCATCCCAGAACAACCCATCTGGCGTCATGGTATTGTCAAGCAAAGCGTTGCCGAAATTTGCAGTGTATTCCGCGTTCGAAAGCACCCCGAAAATCAATCGGTCATCAAGCTTCGTGCTGGCAAACCCGGCCTTGGTGTCCGAAAAGAATCCAATTTCACCCTCGTGACCACCTTCCCCGAAAAGCCCTTCGGGCAGTTTGGCACCCAGGCCGATATCGGTGGCATCCAAGTTGAACAATACCGCTTTCTCGGGTGTCAGATCCCCCATCGAATTGCCATTTTTATCCAGCAACTCGGCCGTGAAACCGATCATCCGGGCACCAGTGTAGTTCGACGTTTTGGCAAACGTAAAATAGTCGACCGACGGGTAGTCAGCGCTTGCTGTTGTCCGCATGGTGATGCCAAAGGGGTTCGGACCCGTCAGCTGGGTTTTGATCCGTTTGCCAGATCCCTGTTCGGAATCGCAGTATACGCCGGGATTGCTGGCCATCAGGCAGTTGGTAACCTCACCGCGCGATGAAAGCCCCGTGAAATCAGTCAAGATTACTTCGTAGGGGTCAACAAAACTATGGCCGCCCGAGCCATCGTCTATGCGCGTTCGGGTGAAGGTTACGACCTTCATTCCAGGTTCTTGAACGCCTTCCTCTGTATCGACATAGATCAATCCGTCGCCATATGTCCCGACGAAAAAATCGTCACTCAATGTGTCCGCCAACAACGGAGCACATGTTAGTAGCAAGGCTGCTGGTGCAACCGTGCTGAAATAAGTCTTTTTATAAGTCATAGTTTCCCCTTCGCTTTTTCAAAACGATCCCACTCGTTACCCCTCAAAAGCACTTGAGTTCACTGTATCACTCTGTATTTGATACGAATTTGATATATGTCATAATTGGAATATTTAGGGGTGTGTTGACGCGGAGTTAACCACCTCTCCCAGCGGCTTTCTCGATTTTCAAGGCACCTATCGGCGCGTGAGAAGCGCGACATAGGGCATTCTCTTCGTCGAAATGGGATGTATGTGTTCTTACCCCGGCGGTTCGGGTAGCGATCAGTTGCCTGCTTGTCAGCGGCACCAATCTCTCGCATCGCGGCGAAAAGTGCAGGACATAGTGGTTCAACCGACTTGAACTCACCGTTGGCAGACAAAACCTCTTTTCGCTGCGGCTGCCCCAAGGACTGCTTTTGGAAATCCACCTTCGAATTAGTTGCGGAGGCTCAAGACCGGCAAACGCCGTCAATTGACAGCGATGTTTGGATCGACACCACAATTAAGGTTAATGCATCGAAGTGTGCAGCACAGATCAACTGCGGTTCAGATAAAAACAACCGAAGTGAAATACTCCGTTGTATAATTTCTCATTGGAAGGCCCCCTCCGCCGATCCACTAACATGGGTTGCGATGGAGGGGGGGGCTTCATTCAACTGGCATCTACAGCACGTTTTGTCAGGACTTTAATCAGGTTCGCACGGTAGTCAGCGCTTCCGTGCATATCAGACATCAGCCCGTCGCTATCAACGCTTACGCTCTCAGCAGCGGCGGCTGTCCAATTGGCCGAAATTGCAGCCTCAAACCCTTCATGCCGAAACACGCCATCTTCGCCCGCGCCGGTAATCGCAACGCGCGTGCCACCTGCACCATCGGCCACACAAACTCCGACCAAGGCAAAGAGCGATGCTGGTTGGCGGAATTTCATATAGGCTGCTTTGGCAGGCGCTGTGACACGCACTGCTGTGATTATTTCGTCCTCATCAAGCGCTGTGGTGAACAGGCCGTCGAAGAAATCATCGGCCGAGAATCTCTCGTGAATTGGTCACAATGGTTGCGCCCAGCGCCAACAATCCGGCTGGATAGTCTGCTGCGGGATCGTTGTTTGCAATTGAGCCACCAATGGTGCCTGCGTAACGTACCGCCGGATCACCGATCCCACCCGCGAGGGATGCCAATGCAGGGCACAGGCGTTGCACATCGCCATTGCCTGCGACATCTGCATGGGTTGTTGCCGCACCGATCACAAGCGTATCCCCATCCGTGGACACCCCTGACATGCCGTCAATCGCGCGCACATCAATCAGATCGCTGGGGGCTGCCAAGTGCTGTTTCATCGTGGCGAGAAGCGTCTGCCCACCGGCCAGAACTTTGGCATCTTCACCAGCTGCAAGGGCTGCTAAGGCGTCATCGATGCTGGCGGCTTTGGTATATTTTGTCGGATACATTGTTCGTTCCTCCCTTACTTCGCCGCCTGGATGGCGTTCCAGACCGCCTGCGGGGTTGCTGGCATCGCCAGATCGTTGGTGCCGATGGCATCGGTGATTGCGTTGATAACTGCCGGAGGGGCGCCAATGGCCCCTGCCTCGCCACAGCCTTTGACCCCTAATGGGTTGTTCGGGCTTGGTAAATCCTCGTGGTGACTGATCGAATAGGACGGCACATCGGCCGCACGCGGCATCGCATAGTCCATGTAAGACCCGTTCAGCAGCTGGCCATCATCGTCATAGACGACTTGTTCCAACATGGCCTGACCGATCCCTTGGGTGACACCACCATGAACCTGACCTTCGACGATCATCGGGTTGATGATCGTGCCGAAATCATCGGCCGAGGTGAAGCTGACGATGTCTGTTTCACCAGTTTCGGGGTCCACTTCGACCTCGCATATGAACGCGCCTGACGGGAACGAGAAGTTGACCGGATCAAAGAACGCGGTTTCCTTCAGTCCAGGCTCCATATCGTCCGGCAGATTGTGGGCAACATAGGCCGCCAATCCAACTTCGTGCCAAGCCATGGATTTGTCGGTCCCGGCCACTTTCACTTCACCCCCTTCGATGACGATATCGTCTTCCGAGGCCTCCAGCGTGTGTGCCGCGATTTTCTTCACCTTGGCTTCGACCTTGTCCATCGCTTTGACAACGGCGGACATACCAACTGGGCCGGAACGGGAGCCATAGGTTCCCATCCCAAATTGCACCTTGTCGGTGTCGCCATGCACGATCGAGACGTTTTCGACAGGCAGATCAAACCGGTCGGCAACAATTTGGGCAAAGGTCGTCTCATGGCCCTGTCCATGACTGTGGCTGCCGGTCAGGATCTCGATTGATCCAACAGGGTTCACCCGCACTTCTGCAGATTCCCAAAGTCCGACACCCGCGCCCAGCGACCCAGCCGCTTTGGACGGGGCTAGGCCACAGGCCTCGATAAAGGTCGAGTATCCCAGACCACGCAGCTTGCCACGCTTGGCAGCTTCGGCTTTGCGGGAGGGGAACCCAGCCACATCAGCCGAGTCCTGCGCCATTTTCAGGATCTTCGGGAAATCGCCCGCATCATATTGCATAAGCACCGGCGTCTGATGGGGGAATTCCTGAATGAAGTTGCGTCGCCGCAGCTCGGCCGGGTCCATGCCCATTTCACGCGCCGCGGTCTCCATCATTCGTTCGACCAGATAGGTCGCTTCGGGCCGTCCCGCCCCGCGATACGCATCGACCGGCACCGTGTTGGTGTAGTAGGTGCGCACGTTGCAGTGGATGTTCTGGATGTTGTACTGGCCCGACATCAGCGGGGCGTACAAATACGTCGGCACCGAGCTTGAGAAGAGCGACATATACGCGCCGATATTGGCGAGCGTGTCGATCTTGAACCCGGTGATTTTGCCGTCAGCATCAAAACCCATATGCGCGGTCGTCACGTGGTCACGACCATGCGCATCGGTCAGGAAGGCCTCGGACCGATCGGAAGTCCATTTGATCGACCGGTTGGTCTTCATCGACGCCCAAAGGCAGGTAATTTCTTCGGGATAGATGTAAATCTTTGCCCCAAAGCCACCACCCACATCAGGTGCGATCACCCGCAATTTGTGTTCGGGGGCAACATTATAGAACGCCGATAGAACCAGCCGGGCCACATGTGGGTTTTGGCTGGTGGTGTAGAGCGTGTAGTGCTCCTCAGCGTCGTCATAGGTGGCCACCGCGGATCGAGGTTCCATCGGGTTCGGCGATAAGCGATTGTTAGTGATGTTCAACGTGGTGACGTGGGAGGCACTGGCCAATCCGGCATCCGTCGCGGCCTCGTCCCCAAGTTCCCAATCGTAAATCTGATTGCCCGGCGCGTTGTCGTGAATTTCTGGCGCACCATCTGCCATCGCGGCTTTGATATGCGCGGCAACGGGCAGTTCTTCATAATCAACCTCGACCGCTTCTGCCGCGATCCGGGCCAGCGCTTGCGTCTCGGCGATCACAACCGCCACCGCGTCACCGACATAGCGCACCTTTTCGGTCGCCAAAGCGGACCAAGCGCCCATATTCATCGGGCTGCCATCTTTCGACGTGATCGCCCATCCGCAGATGATGTTGCCGATGCCGTCACCAGTCAGTTGCTGGCCGTTCAGCACATCAATCACGCCGTCCATCGCCAAGGCGCTTGAGGTATCGATCCCCTTCACCTTCGCATGTGCATAAGGGCTGCGCACGAAGGCGGCATAGGCCTGATTGTCGTTACGAACGTCGTCGGTGTATTTGCCTTTTCCGGTTGTGAAACGCTTATCTTCCTTGCGTTTGACCGGGGCTCCAATTCCATCTTTCATGTTCTTGTCCTCCGGTTGGTTCACATTTTCGAGGCGGCGTCTTCGACCGACTTCACGATGTTATGGTATCCAGTGCAGCGGCAGATATTGCCCTCCAGCTCGTCACGGATCGCGTCCGAGGTCAGCTCTTTGCCCTCGGCCTTATAGCGTTTCACCATATCGACGCTGGTCATGATCATGCCCGGAGTACAGAACCCACACTGTAGGCCGTGATTGTCATTGAAGGCTTGCTGCATCGGATGAAGATCACCACCATTGGCAAGACCCTCAATCGTGGTGACATCCGCACCATCCAGTGACACCGCAAGGGTCGAACACGACTTTAGGGCTTTGCCGTCCACATGAACCACGCAAGCGCCACACTGACTGGTATCGCACCCGACATGGGTGCCGGTCAGGCGCAGGTATTCGCGCAGGAATTCCGACAAAAGCGTCTCGTCGGGGACGTCCCGGCTGACGGCCTTGCCGTTCACTGTCATGTTGATGTTGGTCATGTGATCCTCCCTATAAGGACGGGTCTTGTTGCCCGCGTATTCAATGACCGTCGGGATCAATCTCCCGGCGGATCTGTTCCAGTTAGATGATTGTGAAAATTATCGAAAAACTTGGTGGCCAGCTTCTTAGCTGTTGCGTCAATCAAACGGCTGCCAAGACGGGCGAGCTTGCCACCCACCTGTGCCTTGGCCATAAATTCCAACACGGTTTCGTCGCCATCCTCGGTCAGAACGACATCTGCCGCGCCTTTGGCAAACCCCGCGACACCGCCCTGCCCTTCGCCCTGAATGGTATAGCTGGCAGGTGCTTCGATATTCAGAAGTTCAATCGCGCCATCGAACTTGGCTTTAACCGGTCCGATCTTCTGCACGACTTTCGCCGTCATCTCATTGGGCGAAGTCTGTTCGATCTCTTCACAGCCTGGAATGCAGAGCTTTAGAACCTCTACATCATTCAAGGCTGCCCAAACGGCTTCACGAGGTGCCCCGATGCGATAGCTGCCAGTCATCTCCATGACGGGTGGCGGAAATTAGATATGTGCATGACAACCGATAATAGATACCGATTGATTCTTAGCAAGAATTTTCAATTTCAATCATCACGTTCGCAGCAACGCTTGATAACGACGCTTGTCACCACTTGTCGAAAAAGCCTCGCCCAGATCGGCAAGGCTGTTCAGTGAATGGCAGGCGTGAAAGCTGTCCACGATGGGTAAAAGCGTGCGGATGCCAGCTGCTTGCGGTGAAAACCCGTCAAACCGCAAAAGTGGATTAAGCCAGACCAACCGATGACAAGAACGGGCCAAGCGCGCGGCCTCGGTCTTCAGCAAATCAGTCTCGCCGCGCTCCAACCCGTCCGTGATCAAAAGCACGACGGCCCCCTGCCCCAGCACACGCCGTGACCAGTCGCGGTTGAACCGGAAAAGCGCTTCGCCGATCCGAGTGCCGCCTTGCCAGTCTGGGGCGTCTCGGCCTAGTGCCTCTAGCGCTTGGTCAACGTCCTTATGTGCCAAAGCCCGGCTGACATTGGTGAGCCGTGTGCCGAATGTGAAGCCGTGCACACGCCCCCAATCCGAGGCGGGCGACCAGGTTAAAGCGTGGAGGAAATGCATCATCATACGTGAATAGGATGACATCGAACCCGAGATGTCGCAGATCGCAACCAGATTGGGGGGGCGAAGTTTGGGAACCTTCAATGACAGTCGATCAATCTCACCGCCTTTACGCAATGAGCGACGTAAAACCGCGCGAGTGTCTGGGCGTCGACCAATTCGCGATGGTTTAAAACGCCGGGTCATCAACGGCGCAATCGGCAGCGACATAGCGCGAATCAGCTTGGCCGCCTCCGCCTGTTCGCTGACGCTCATCTGCTCGAAATCTTGGGTTCGAAGGATTTCGTTTTGTGACCAACTTAGCTGCGCATCCACTTCGATCTCATCACGCTCAGACTGATCTTGCGGCTCCGAAGCGCCATCCCACAGCGCCTCAGCCGCGCGCTTCTGGGCGGCCTTGGGAGACTTGTCCTCCTGCGCCATCACCTGCATCAAAGGCAGCATCGAACGCACCATGCGTTCAAGAAACTCCGGGTCGCGCCAGAACATTTGAAACACCTGATGGAAGATCTCTAGGTGCTCAGGGCGTGACACCAACGTCGCGCGCAAGGCGTAGTAATAGTCTTCTCGCTGTGTGAACCCGGCTGCAGCGACTGCGGAAATCGCGCTTTTGACCTGCGAGGTGCCGACCTTCAGCCCCGCCTTTCGCAACGCACGTACGAAATGGACGATGTTTTCAACCAGCCGACCTTCCGTTTCGTGCAAAGCCTGCATTGATCAAGACGCCTGCGCCAGTTGCTGGCGCGCTTCGTTCAGAATGCGTGTCGCCTCGGATCCTGCGATCTTGGCGATGTCGTCTTGGTATTTCAAAAGCGCGCCTAAAGTTTCCGAAATCACTTCTGGTGACAGAGCAACCGCGTCCAATGCGATCAGACAGCGCGCCCAATCGATGGTCTCAGCGACGCCTGGGTTCTTGAACAAGTCTTCGCCGCGTAGAGCTTGTACAAATGTGACAATCTCTTTCGAAAGCATAGCGGCGCAATCAGGCACACGCGAATGAAGGATGGCCAGTTCACGTTCAAACGCAGGGTAGTCGACCCAGTGATACAGGCAGCGCCGCTTGAGCGCATCATGCACCTCGCGGGTGCGGTTCGATGTCAGAATGACGATGGGCGGTTCTTCGGCCTTTACGGTGCCGATCTCTGGGATGGTCACCTGAAAGTCGGACAGCGCTTCCAATAGAAACGCCTCAAACGGCTCATCCGTCCGGTCCACTTCATCAATAAGCAAAATCGGCGGACCCTCGGCATGCGGCTCCATCGCCTGCAACAGCGGGCGTTTGATCATGTAATCTTGCGAGAAGAGTTCGGTCTGCAAATCTTCACGACTGGCCCCACCCGATGCCTCTGCAGTGCGAATGGCGATCATCTGGGCTGCGAAATTCCATTCATAAATCGCCGAAGCCGCGTCCAGCCCTTCGTAGCATTGCAGGCGGATAAGCTGCCGGCCAAGCATGGCTGCAAGAGCCTTGGCAATCTCAGTTTTGCCAACCCCAGCTTCACCCTCTAAAAACAGTGGTTTGCCCAGCTTCAGCGACAGATAAACAACCGTCCCCAGATCGCGCCCACAGACATAGCCTTGGTCAGACAAGCCCGCGAGAGTGTCATCAATGCTCGCCGGATTGCCAACCATATCACCACCTCATCAAGAGAATTCGCCTCATTTAAGCACCCGCGCACAGGTCTGTCACGCGGGAACCGCTTGCGGTGTGCCTGCCGTGCCTTATGCTCACAAGTTGCGAAATAGATGAGGTCCCATGGCTGTCCCAACCCTTGATGCAAGCTCGGTGATTGAACCGATCCGGCAGTTAGCTGCATCTGATCGGCCGGGCGTATTGGCAATCATCACCAATATTGAGGGACCATCCTATCGTCCTTTGGGCGCGATGATGGCGGTTTTTGAAGATAAGACACGCGTGGGAACTCTTTCCTCTGGCTGCGTCGAAGAAGACATCGCTCTGCACGCCCTTGAAGCGTTGAAAGAGGGTGTGCAAAAGACCGTTCTCTACGGCCTTGGCTCGCCTTACAAAGACATCCAATTGCCATGTGGCGGGGGGTTAGAGATCACTCTGATCCCGCAACCCGAAAACACCGTGCTGGATACGATCTGCGATCGTCATGCCACCCGGCAGACGACTGCGCTTTCGGTAGATCTCGGATCGGGCGCGATATCAGTCATCGAAGACATCGCGACTGGTCGTAACGGCGAAATGTTCAACATCTGCATTGAGCCCGAGCTGTTCTTCTATGTGTTCGGCAAAGGGCCCGAAGCCACCACGTTTTCTGGTCTTGTTCAATCTGCAGGCTACCCAAACCTGCTATTATCCCCAGATACCGAAACCTTAGCCATCGCAACACAAGCGGGTTGCGAAACGCGCCATTTGACCTCGGCCCATTTTCCAGATGACCTGAAACCGGATGCCCATTCGGCAATCCTGCTGTTCTTTCACGACCACGAGTGGGAGCCACCCATTTTGCGCCAGTCCGTTCTATCACAGGCGTTCTTTATCGGGGCGCAAGGAAGTAAACGCGCGGCAGAGATGCGCAAGTTGGAGCTGGAAGTACTTGGTGTATCGAAGGCAGATCTTGAGCGTATCAGAGGCCCTATTGGCCTGATCCCATCCGTTCGGGACGCGCGCCGACTTGCGGTAAGCGTTTTAGCTGAGGTGCTGAACGAAAAATGATTTTCGGCGGGAAAGCCGCTCGGCCATAGGCATCAAAAATGCCGTCCAATCACATCAGGTATATCGTTTCCAAAATGCCGAATGCTGTGATTGACGCCAAGGGAAGCGAGCCGTCGAAAGCACACCTTGGCTTAAGGAAACATGGTCTAAAGCTACCATCAGGACACTGATCAGGAAGCTGCGTGGCGGCACCCCAATAAGTGGCACTTGCCTGTATTTGATCTTACCCAACGTAGTGCGTGACGAGCGCCAAATGATATTGCACATTGGGCAGAAGATTGTACTGAGTTCGGAAGCCCTCCTTGTTTTTGCGTGGCAGCCCGCTTTAACTACACACCCACTTATACCGACGGCGAAGGATAACTCATGAAGCGCATTCTGGCCTTACTTGCCCTATTGAACATTGCAATCAGCAACCCGCTGTTTGCACAGAATGACCCTGTCCGCCCAGCGAAGCTGATGATTGTTGGCGCAGAAACTGACGGTGTGACCAGGCAGTTCTTTGGGCAAGTTGTGGCACGTCAGACCGTTGATCTTGCGTTTCAAGTATCCGGACAGATTGTCGAGCTTCCTACGACAGAGGGTCAGGGCATCGCAAAGAATGCGCTAATTGCAAAATTGGACACAGAACCCTTTGAGCTGGAACAGCAGCAAGCTGCCTTGCAAGTTGAGCAAGCAGAGAGGCTGGTAGCACGTCTTAATAACCTTGGTGGATCTGCCTCGGAAGTTTCCAAACAAGATGCAGAAACCCAGCTGGCCGTCGCGCGCGTCCAATTGCGAAATGCTGAGCGCTCGCTGGAAAACGCGACGCTGCGCGCGCCCTTTGATGCGTTGGTCGCAAGCCGGAACGTTGCGAATTTTACAACCACGACTGCAGGAGCCCCCGTCGTCAGACTGCATGACATGTCAGAGCTGCGCATTGATATTGACGTGCCTGAGGTATTGTTTCAGCGCGCCGGTCAAGATGCGGCTGTATCTCTATTTGCACGCTTTCCAACCGGCGACACGACTTATCCTCTCGAAATACGAGAATTCAATGCAGAGGCGTCTTCTATTGGGCAGACCTTCCAACTGACTCTGGGGATGGAGCAGCCAGAAGGTATCAGCGTTTTGCCGGGCAGCTCTGTCATAGTCCTCGCAACACTAAACGACGGAGTCCCGCGCTTGATCGTGCCCGCCACAGCCATTCAGATCGCTAATGACGGTTCAACTAGCGTCCTGCGGTTTATCCCCACAGAAGACGAAAAGGGTACGCTCGAAAAGGTAGTCGTGGACGTGATGGCGACTCGTGATGGGCAGTTCATGATCGTTTCGGGGCTTGAGGTCGGGGCGCAAATCGTCCGGATTGGCGCGCAAGTGCTGGCTGACGGTCAAACCGTCCGCCGCTTTGCTGGCTACGCGAACTAAGGCGGGATGATCTGATGAGAATTGCACTCGCCTCTATCGATCGCCCGATCTTTACTTGGATTATTATTCTGACCTGCCTGCTTGGTGGCATTTGGGGATTTAACTCACTTGGTCGACTGGAAGACCCAGCATTTACCATCAAACAAGCAGTGGTAATCACCCAATACCCCGGGGCATCAGCTCAGCAAGTCGCTGAAGAAGTGTCAGAACCGCTAGAAGCCGCTATTCAACGTATGGCCGAGGTCGATGAGATCAGGTCAGTCAACCGACCTGGAGTCTCTCGTATCGATGTCTTGGTTGAAGACACGATCAAAGGGGATGAACTTCCGGCGATCTGGACCGAATTACGTGAACGTCTGCAAAACGTGCAGAATCAACTCCCAAATGGGGCGACGACGCCGCTCGTCGATGATGGGTTTGGGGATGTATACGGAATCTTTTTTGCGATCACTTCCGAAGGCTTCAGCGACGCTGAAAGGCACCAACTGGCAACCTTTCTCAGGCGTGAAATCCTAACCGTTGATGGTGTCGCAGACGTCGATATCGCGGGCCTGCCTGCCGAGGCGATCTTTGTTGAGCCCAACCTTGGGCTAAGTGCTCAGCTGGGCATTGACCCAAAACTCATTGGACAAGCGCTTGCAACATCAAATTCCATTTCTCAAGCAGGATCGGTCAACATAGGTGAGACACGCACTCAAATTCAGCCTGCGGAAGGGTCAGATTCTGTCAGTGAAATCGCCGCACTGACCGTGGGTATCGGTGGTGATCTTTTAAACCTAATCGACATCGCAGAGGTCAGTCGCGGGCGGCAAGATAATCCTTCGCAAATTATCCGATACAATGGGAAGTCAGCTTTCACCATCGGAGTGTCTGGTGCCAGCAATGAAAACATCGTCGACGTTGGCAATCGTGTTGACGTCCTGCTCACCGAACTTGAGTCAGAAATTCCATATGGTGTTGAATTGCATCCTATCTATCAACAGCACATTGTTGTTGATGAGTTTTCTACCGGCTTTCTGATCAACCTCGCGATGTCAGTTGGAATCGTCGTGCTTGTACTCGCTCTGTTTATGGGCGTACGGGCGTCGATTGTTGTCGGGGCAACGCTACTGCTCACAGTGGTTGGAACGTTGCTGTTCATGGCCCTATTCTCGATTGAGATGGAGCGAATATCGCTCGGTGCGTTGATCATCGCGATGGGCATGTTGGTCGACAACGCAATCGTGGTGGCCGAAGGAATGCAGATCTCGATGAGTCGCGGCAAATCTTCGCGAGACGCGGCCGATGAGGCGGCTGGCAAAACCCAAATTCCTCTGCTCGGGGCAACGGTTGTCGGCATCATGGCGTTTGCGGGCATCGGCTTGAGTCCGGATTCAACCGGTGAGTTCATGTTCTCATTGTTTGCGGTTATCGGCATTTCCCTTCTGTTGTCTTGGGTATTGGCCGTTTCGGTTACACCACTGTTGGGCCACTACATTTTCAAACAGGGTTTGGATGATGGAAGCGACCCCTATGGTGGGCGGATATTCAAAGGCTACGCATCCCTTCTGCGCGGCGCACTGCGGCTGCGTTGGCTTGTGCTTGCGGCCCTCATTGGAGTCACAGCAGCCTGCTATATCGGCTTTGGTATGGTAAAACAGCAGTTCTTCCCTAACTCCAACACACCACTATTTTTTGTGCATTATACAATGCAGCAGGGAACACCCATCGCAACCACAGCCGATCAGATGGAGCTTGTTGAGTCATATTTGGCAGAACACAAAGATGTTGTTGCGGTCTCAACCTTTGTCGGCCAAGGCGCGACCCGGTTCCTGCTGACCTATGGTGCCGAGCCACCTAATCCAGCCTACGGTCACCTGATCATTCGCACTGAGAGCCTGGATCCTATTCCACAGTTGCAGGCTGATTTGGAAGCATTTGCAGCCGAGAATTTACCAGAAGGAGAGTTTCGCACTGAGCGGCTCGTCTTTGGCCCCGGAGGTGGTAGCCCAATCGAAGTTCGCTTTTCCGGCAGTGATCCCGAAGTACTGCGCAACCTGTCAGATCAAGCGATTGCGTTATTGACGGAAGCGTCCTCAAATATTCTGGCGCCAAGGATTGATTGGCGCGAACAGGAGCTTGTCTTGCGGCCACGCTACGTCACTGAACGTGGACAGGCTGCCGGAATCTCTCGGGATGATGTAGCAGACACGATCTTGTTCGCAACCGATGGCGTAGCGGTCGGGACATATCGAGAAGGCGATCGTGCAATTCCAATCGTGATACGTGTTGCACCCGGTTCTGATGTTGGGATCATGGATCAGGTTCTTGGGACACAGGATGGATCATCGCTTCTACCGATAGAACAGATTGTCGATGGTTTCGCATATGAACCGCAAAATACGGTCATTCGCCGTCTAGACCGCGTGCCCACGCTTACAGTCGGTGCAAGTATTCCTGCAGACAAGACTGCGGCACAGGTTCACTCGGAAGTGCGCAGCACTATTGAGGCGATGTCGTTGCCCGCCGGATATAAAATGGAATGGGGTGGAGAGTTTGAATCCTCTGCAAATGCGAATGCCAGCCTTGGCGCGCAATTGCCCGTGACCATTTTGATCATGGTTCTCGTCACAGTCCTGCTGTTCAATGCCCTGCGTCAGCCTCTGATTATCTGGCTACTTGTCCCGATGTCAGTGAATGGGGCCGCTCTCGGGCTCTTGGGTGCTGGCCTGCCATTTACGTTTACAGCACTTTTGGGCCTCTTAAGCCTTTCGGGAATGCTGATTAAAAACGGGATCGTATTGGTCGAAGAAATTGACATCGTTCGTCGGGAGGGGACCGCATTGCGCGAAGCGATTGTGACAGCTTCCACATCACGTCTCCGCCCGGTGCTTCTGGCCGCAGCTACGACAATCATGGGAATGATCCCGCTACTTGGGGACGCCTTTTTTGTGTCAATGGCGGTCACGATCATGGGTGGCCTCGCCTTTGCATCAATCCTCACGCTGGTCGCAGCGCCTGTGCTGTACGATGTCTTCTTCGGCGGCAACAAGAAGCTCGAGCCAGTCTAATGATCGGCCTCGTGCGCCGCGCCCCATTGGGCGCGGCCAGTATGCGATTAAAGCCGTCGCTCATCGGTTCCAACCGAGCGGCGGCTTTGTTGCCTTTCCCCTTCAAAACTTGCCGGAGTTGTTCCAGGTCTCTTTCGGCCCAATCTTTTCCTGAACATCCCAGTGCTCGACAATCTTGCCTCCTTTGAGCCTGAACAGATCAAAGAACGCCCAATCATCGCCGCCCTGTTTAACATGGCTGTAAATCACGACAAAATTGCCTTGCCCCAATAAGTGATGAACTTTGACGTATTGCGCGGCCTGACCGCTCTCCATCACTTGTTTGAGGTGCTTGCCAAAGCCTTCCAAACCGTCGCCCACTTCGGGATTGTGCTGGTCGTATTGCGCGGTTGAGATGTAATCGGTCACAAGGTCGGCGCGGCCACCCATCAATACGTTATCGACAAATCCCTGCACAACGGCTTTGTTGGTCTCGGTCTGATCGAGGTCTTCAATCTCAGTTGGGCCATCGACCATGGAACGACCAGAGACGGTCGGCCATTTATATTCGGCGATCACGTCCCAATGCTCGACAATACGTCCTTCATCATCGGTGTCAAAGATGTCGGCAGTGACCCACTGGGCCTCGCCGTTACCGAGGTTCTGATACACATGGCAGAAGACAAAATTGCCGTCCTCAATCGTGCGCACGACCTGAATGTCACGAACTGGATTGCGTTCTAAGAACGGCGTGAAGAATTCAATGAACCCTTCCTTACCATCGCGGACACCAGTTGAATGCTGCGTGTAGCGGTCGCCCGTATATTTATCCAAGGCCTCATTCATGTTGCCGTCGCGAATGCCTTCAAGATAAAGGCCCTTTGCGTTTGAAATGCGGATGCTGTCCGTCATGAGTTTTCTCCAGTTTTGGGTTAGACGAGGCCTAGAAAACCAAGCAAAGCAGCCCGACCGGACCAAGCCACGATAGCCGCCAATGTGCCGGTGATCATCGCTGGAACGCCTTCTTTCCAAGTGTCCCAAATCAAGTGACAGCCGATTGCGCCAACAGACGTGCCAAGCAAAGCCAGGGCGCCAAGTGTCCCGACCCATGATCCCTGAAACCAGATGGCAATCGCGCCGAAGAGCTCAGCGAAGCCGGTCAGCGCCATGATCTGTCGGTTCAGCCCATATTTGATGAACATCGCCAACTGCGTTTCAAAGATCATCTTCTGCCAGCCGAGAATTTTGATCGAGCTGGCGAACAGGAAGAAGGCAGACAAAAGGCCAACAATAATGGTCATGGGGGTCATGTAAGTTTTCCGTATCGTTGATGCTGGCCCTAAGATTGGGACCAGCTTGTTACGTTATTGAAGGTTGATAACCAACTTGTTGCCCGGCGTGAAATCAGCGCCTTTACCAAAGGCAACCACAATGCGGCCTGTTGTTGTGACCGTGACAGTCGCACCATCAGCAATCGCAGCGGTAGACGCATCAGCGTCGATAGCGGCCTCTGCTGGACCTGCGCCCGTGAAGGTGAAGTAATAGCGATCAAAGCGGTCCGCAGGCATCGGGTTGTTCGCTGGCTGTGCTGTGTCGCTCACAGTCATCATCAGGGTGGACATATCGTCTGCCACGTCGATTTCATAGAAATTGACGAAGTTGGCAATCTCAATTTCTGCACCAATCGTAGCTGCCTGATTGGCATAGACATCGGCACTGAAGGCAATGGTTGAGACTTCTGCCCCGCCAGTCATTTTGGGGTCTTGAAAGGTGTTTGCGACGGTGAACATGGTGTCTGCGGAAGCGACACCAGCCGATAGGGCTACAGCTACGGCCAAGATTGATTTGTGAAGCATGGTTTAGTCCTTTGTTGGAAGTATGGCGCGCTGCCACGTCAGATGTGCGTTTTCGCGAAAAGCGATGCGTTCAATCCATCCGCCGAATACCTCTTCCATCCGATCAACGTGATCTGGGCTGGTTTGGATGCGGGCCGCCATTTCGGTTCCGTTGACTGTCAGATCGCAAATCCCGATTGGAAGCGTCACCTGAGCTTTGGTCCTTTCAGCGCGAACCGGCACTCGCTTCGCAAAATGTGCGCAAAGCTCTTCAAGGTAGTCAAAGCCGTACTGGGTGTTTAAGCGGCTGGTGGATATGATCATTGGTCGTCCTTTCGTAAAACCAAGCTAGCTATTCCAGCGCCTTTCAATAACATGGCAGTTAATGAAATCATTATTCAGTCAGGATGAAAGATGATTGATGACCTGCGTGCGATGGCAATCTTTGCAACTGTCGCAGAAACCGGTAGTTTTTCAGCGGCTGGGCGACAGCTACGTTTGGCCACCTCGGGGATCAGCCAACATGTGACCAAGCTTGAGGATCGACTGGGTATCACGCTGTTCTACCGCTCAACCCGCTCTCTCTCGCTCACCAATGAAGGCAAGCGCCTGCTGGATCATGCCCAACGCATGATGACTGCAGCAGAAGACGGGCTGAACAGCATCGTAGACATCAGCAACGAACCTGCGGGCGCACTGACCATTACCTTACCGGCGTTCATGGCGGGTAGCTCATACGAACAAGCGATTTGGGGTTTCACCAACAAACATCGGGCGGTCGCAGTCACAGTCCGATATCTCGATCGCAACTTTGATCTAGTTTCGGAAGGGATCGATCTGGCCTTGCGCATGGGAGAGTTGCCAGACTCTGCTTTGCGCTCGCGGCGCTTAGGCAGTTTCGGGCGCAAGCTGGTCTGTGCTCCGTCCTATCTGCGCGACCTCCCCAAACTCCGAGAGCCAGAAGACCTAAAGGGGGCAGACTTTGTTTCTATGGAAATGCTGACGGATCAAATCGTCTTACACAAAGGAGGTTCGGAAAAAGTGCTGTCCACCAGTCGTTGTCGCGTTCTTGTCGATAACTTCGCGGCGTTGAGATCAGCCCTATGCGCAGGCCTTGGCGTCCAGCGACTGCCTGTATCGGTTGCTGACGCTGACCTGAAATCCGGAGCCCTTGTTGAACTGTTGCCAGATTGGAAGATCCCCGATCTAGGCACCTATGGTGTCTGGCCCGACACCAGCCGCCGTAGCTCGCTCACACGTCTTCTGATCGATCATATTGCCGCTGAAACTTGAGAGCCCCTGGAGGCCGCGTGGGTAGAGTAGCTAGATAAGCAACCATTGGGGCACCACTCAGCATCCTGTAATTTGGGCTCGAAGCCGCCAATAGCTGTGATCCGTTCGAATTCTACTCTTTGGCCTTCCTCACTTTTGTCACACAAATCGAGTGAGATAGAGGTGACACAGGACTGCATGCGAATTGGTTACAAGATGCGCATGTTTTAGGCGAGATCAATTTGCCAGGCCCGGTGGGGGGGGGGGATGACAGATACGCCTGAGAATGAAACAAAATGCGGGTTCACGGGGCATGTGGCGACTGGGGTGAGCAGTTCAATTTCGCTGAATCCTATTGAGGGCCGTTTAGCTTTTTAATGGTGATCGGTGAGTGACAAACAGGGTGATTTCACCCGTGCGACGGCATCAGATAGTGGCCCATATCAGACACAAAAACACTGCCGCACGTGACCGTAATCCTATCTTTAGTTGTCAAGCAAAGCTCTTGATCGAGAATCGAGTTTCGGCACCGCCAGCATCTCTTTTCGAAGCGCATCTCAAAAGGACAACAACTGAAGAGCGGTCTACTGTGAAGATGTAGTAGAGACGCGCCAAATCCTCAGTCACATCCGGCTCCTCGAAACCATGTATTTCATATTCAGCGGCGATGTTTCCAAAGCCAGCGCGGTGATTTCAGCGTGATCAAAGGGGATGATACTTCGACAAATTCAGCACCAAAAGGTTCACCACACCAAACATCCGTAGAAGGGATTCACCAGGTAGTTTGAGAGTTCCACGCAAACTGGTGCTTATGGTGCAAAAGCTGGATAGGCACGTCGACGTCAAAGATCAGATAAATAGCCAAATCAGGCTGATTTTTCGCCGTTTTCGATGTCGGGTTTGGGCCCAATCAAGATTTGACGATGGACAATCACGACCTGCAAGTTTGATTTAGATGTTTGGATAGTGTCTCAACCAAGTCAGTTTTCGATAGAGGCTTGGCTAGAAAGCCGTTCATGCCGGCTGCCAAACAGTTCTCTATATCTTCTGAAAAGGCACTCGCACTCAAACCGATAATTGGAGTTTGGAACATTTGTTGTGACCCGTTACGAATACGGCGCGTCGTTTCCAGCCCGTCAATCCCCGGCATGTTGACATCCATAAAGACTAGATCAAATTGCTCTTTTCTCAATAGATTGATGGCGATTTCGCCGCTTTCGGCAGTGGTTACATCGTGTTCGAGAGAACGTAGAATAACCTTGGCGATCTTTAGGTTTGTTTTACTATCATCTACCACCAAAATACTGGATGGTGCTGCCTGTGGCTGATGAGGTAACGAAACAGTATTCTGGTTGGCCTCTAGAATCTGCTTTGGTTTCTTTCTCAACTTCAACTGAGCTAAACGGCAACGAAAAGTAAAAACGGCTGCCTTCGCCTTCACGACTATCTACCGATAGCTCGCCACCCATTTCTGCCACCAGCATATTGCAGATAGACAGTCCTAGACCCGTGCCTTGGTATTCGCGATTGCTACGATTATCCACTTGAACAAACCGTTCGAAGACCTGAGTTTGATCCGGTTTCGAAATTCCAATTCCGGTATCGGAAACCTCAAAGCAAATGGTGCAGTTAGGAGAAGTGTGACCAGCGGGTGTTGTAACGCGCAATGTCACACCACCTTCTGAAGTGAACTTAATAGCATTCCCAACGAGGTTTATCAGAACTTGGCGCAACCTATTTGCATCGCCCATGACGATTTTGGGGCAAATTTCCTGCACCGAAAAATGAAGTGAAATCTCTTTGTTTTTTGCCGCAACTTGAAAGATACCAACGACGTTCTGAACCAAGCTACTGATTGAGAATTCATCGCTGTGAAGGACGAATTTTCCCTCGTCCAATTTTGTGATGTCCAGGATGTCATCAATGATCGATTTAAGCGCTTTTCCGGATTCCTGTATCGTTTCGATTAGTTGTGCCTGCTCTTTCGGTAGCTCTTGTTCCAACAGAAGTTCGGCAATCGGAATAACCCCATTCAAGGGTGTGCGGATCTCGTGGCTCATGGTGGCCAGAAAACGTGATTTTGCCTCTGCCGCCGCCTGGGCTTCGTCACGAGATGCGATCAGGCTTTGTTCGTTTTCTTTGATGGTCGTCCGCATCGTGGAAAAACTATTAGTCAGATCGCCGATTTCATCCTTTGAACTGGGTGGAATTTTGGCTTGATAGTTGCCTCGGGCTAGCTGTTGAGCTGCCGAAGCTAGCAGGGCTGCTCGTTTCACAACCCAATGCTCCAGAAGAACGCCGACCACTACAAGCGCCCCAAGGAAGAATACTGCGATCAGGATTGTAAGATATCGAACTTGCCGGCGGATCTGCCCGAGATCGTCGGAGATATCAACACGAACAGAAAGCGCCGCCAGCTCTTTTCCTTCGAACGAGATGGCCCGCGACGTCTGAATTATGTCGGGCTTGGCCACCGGGTCGGCCTTAGACAGGGGATACAGCCGTGTGCCATCAGGCGTTGTAAGGATAACGGTTTCCCAATTCTGGTATCGCGCCTGCATGCTGCTAAGAGTCTCGAAGACTGCACCGATCTGATTTTGCAGAAGAAACGGGATAAGCGCATCTGACAGAATTTCGACGTTCTGATCCAGATTCCGGATTCTGCGATACTGTCATCTCGCGAGTCAAACGCGGCTCCCAAATATAGGACAGCCCCAGTACACACATGCACATCATGCAGGCAAGCAGGGCCACAAAGCGGCTGCGCAGCTTGAAGCGAACGCGTGCCAAAACCGAGGCAATTGCCGCTTTGGCAGACGCCACAAGTTGGGAGTCATTCAACAAAGAACGCATCCAAATCCATTCCTTGCAATTCGGTGTAGTCTTTCAGACTTGTTTCGATCACCTCGCGGATCGGAACGCGTTCAAGCAACTCACGACCATATCCAGTTTTCCAGAGATCAAGAAAGGCCTGCGTTACCTGTCTTTTTACTTCCTCCGGAACACGTGGATGAGCGGCTATGGGATGTGGCGGGACACGGGTGGTTTTGTAGAGGACGCGCAGCTGTTCGGATATTTCGATCGGTTGCGAACGGAACGTCCCCATCACCCCACCAGCTGCCGCAGCTTGGTTCAGAATAACATTTAGGTATGCCGACCCATGTGTCGACACGTACATCGGTGAAAACTCGACATTTCGTTGATTGGTCAAGTCGGAACGGATCAACAGCGAAGCACCAAGTGCATTCGGCGCCGGGAACGCGATGGTTTGACCTTCTAGTTCTTCAACCGATTGATATTCACTATCATCGCGTACAACCAGAATGCCGAACAGTTCGCGACCCCCGTCCCGAATGAGCGGCTGATATCCCTGTGTTTGGGCGGCAATGATCGCGTGATACGGGTTCATATAGGCGAAATCAAATTCACCATTCATAAAGCTGGTTTCAAATTCTGGGATCCGGGGAGCGCCGACAATCTCGAAATCATAGCCAGTGCGCTTTTCGATTTCGCTGATTATCGGCTCCCAAATCCGTGCAAGCTTTCGCGCTTCGAATTGCGGAACGATGCCGAATGTGTAGGTCTGCGCGATAAGTGGCGATGCGTTTAGCCACAGCAAGGTCATCACGCCAAATATGCCACCAAATGATGAGTGAAATATATTTTTGATCATGTGTGCCCCTTTGGACGTTGTCCGTAGTCGATCAACATCTCTGCCGATGCATTTGCGAGTTCGCTTTCGGAGATTGGGGTGGATTACTTAATATTTTCACTACGCAGATGGTTTTCCCAATTTCACATCATGCAGAAAGGAGGCTCCTAAGGTTAAACGGCCTTTCATCTGCGTTAACGAAACGTAAATAATTTACACGCTTTAGTTGATCATCGAAGTTACCGCCACAACTCTGAAACAACAGAGTAGGTGGCCCAAAACGGAGCGCTGCAGATGCCATATTTCATGATCGGGACGCAAAGGTCTGGTTCGAACCTACTGCGTATCATGTTGAATCAATCACCCGAACTTGTTGCCCCTCACCCGCCACATATTCTGGAAAGACTCTGGCCATTGTTGGCCGACTATGGCGACTTGCAGGATCCACAAGCGTTCTCGCGCTTGGTTGATGATGTTTGTTTGCTCGTCGAGACCAACCCGGTCAGTTGGAAACTTGACCAGATTGATCGCGCAGCCTTGGAGCAAGCTTGCTCGGAGAACTCACTCGTGGCCATTTATTTTGAGATCCACAACCTTCTGACGCACCACAACATGGCAACGGACTGGGTGTGCAAATCCCTAGCGAACGTTCACTTCGCGGATGAGATTGACCGCTTTGGCGGTGAGAATGCCAAGTTCATCCACCTGCATCGTGATGGTCGGGATGCAGCACTGTCGTTCCGTAAGGCGATCGTGGGCGAAAAGTCGTTCTATCACATCGCAAAGCAATGGCGTGCAGAACAGGAGAAAGCACTGGAACTTGGTCGGAAACTACCAGCCGACCGCTTCATATCGGTCGCATATTCCGATCTAATCACGCGTCCAGAAACAGAGCTTTATCGGTTGTGCAACTTTATGAACACCCAGTTCTATCCCGACATGTTAGAGTTCCATAAATCCCGCGAAGCTGCGAGCACATCTGTGGCCGGGCAGATGTGGTCTAATGTGCAAAAACCGGTCATGTCGCAGAACACAAACAAGTTCATGCGCGAGATGCGCCCACATGACATCGCGGTGTTCGAAGCCGTCGCAGGCGATACTCTGGATAAGATGGGTTACCCATTGATGAGCGATTTTGACGATGAGAACCAGAGCCTTAAGGTGCAAGCTCTCGAAAACGCGAACCCCGATGACTTGCAAAAACGAAAGGCTCAGGCTTCGGTGATGCAAGAGATCAAGGAACGTCTCGCCAACAGCAACGCAAAACGCCATGTCGCATAAGTCAGCCAGCACCTTTGCCGGGGAAATCTCGCTCGCTCAATTGTTTCTAATTTTCTTCAAAATTGGGTGCATCTCGTGGGGCGGATATATGGCGCTGATCTCGGTTGTTCGGTCCGAGATCGTTGGGAACCACCGTCTGATTGAGGATGAAGACGTCATGGACGGTGTCGCCTTGGCGATGCTGCTTCCGGGACCCGTCGCGGTGAATGTCGTCGCATATGTCGGCGACAAGATCCGCGGCCCGCTTGGTGGTGCGGTATGCACCGTGGCGGTGATCCTACCATCATTCCTTTTGATGGTAGGCTTCGCTGCCCTTTACCTGTCCTGGGGAACGATGGTTGTTGCGGACAAAGCGCTGGCCGGAGTTCTGCCCGCGATTGCCGCGATTATCCTGAATGCGGGCCTGAAAATGCGCGAAAAGGCTCTTCAGGGACCGGTTGACATTGCCATGGCGGTAATTGCGGCCATCCTGCTTTTGACCGTCGGAGGCATCTGGATCGTGATCGGAATTTTCGCGTTCGCAGCGGCCGTGGGTATCCTGCGACATCAGTCAACCGATGCGGATAGCCTGGCCGAAAACACGCGCCATCAACCAACATTTGGCATCGGGTCACGTGTCGTCGCTCTGTTTTTAACGATGTGCATCAGCCTGTTTCTGTTTCTTCCTCAATTGAATGTCACTTCGATCCTTGTCCAGTTGTTTTCAGTGTTTTCCGGCATGAGCCTGCTGCTCTTTGGGGGCGGATATATTTTCATCCCAATGATTCAAGAGGCCGTCGTAAGTATTCACGGCTGGCTGACCATCGAAGATTTCGCAGCAAGTATTGCGCTCGGGCAGGTAACGCCCGGACCCATTTTAATCAGCGCAACATTCATCGGGTATAAAGTCGCGGGCCTCGCCGGCGCCGTGATTGCGACGATTGCAATATTCATGCCTCCGGCTGCCCTGATCATTCTAGCCTCGCACCAGTTGCAGCGTTTCCGACATTTGGAGCGTTTCAAAGCCGCACAAGCGGGCATACGCACGGCCGTGTTCGGAATGATCATCTCGGCTGCTCTTTCGCTTCTAATAGGGATCGCCAGTGAGGCGTCAAACCTCTTGGCAACGGCATCCATTTTCAGTCTGTCCTGCTTCGTCCTGATGTATCTGAAAAAAGGTGAAATCTGGGCCGTTCTAATGGCCGCGGGGTTGGGGGTGCTCGCCTTCTAAATAGGGCGTGGAGCCTAGCGGGGTCGAACCGCTGACCTCTTGCATGCCATGGGCGAGATTAGGTTGTCTGGCCAGTTGAGGTGATTGATGAAAAACAAACGGAACTGGAATTTATCGCTCGATCTAAGAATGACCGAAGAACTCGGTGAAAGGTCAAATTTCATTGGGTTTGGTTGAAACTCGCCAAGTTTTATTGCGGTGACCAGGAAGTGACAAAGGGTCGATTTCAACCTACAATCAAGGTCTTCTTATGGGTCCATTGCGGCCGTTGGCCATAGCAACTCAGTGATGCACGTGCTGCCCGCATAGCGCCCTTCGGAAAGCGGGGTGTCCAGCATTTTAGCCTCCCGTCATCGGGGGGAAGAGCGCCACCTCGCTCACGCCCTCAAGCGAGGCATCGAACTGCGCTAGATCCTGGTCCAGCGCGACACGAATGGCTGACGGATCCGCAAAAGCCGCAGCATAGCGGGGTTCGCGTGCAGAAAGCTCTTTGATCAGGTCTGATACGTTTAGCGCCGTGCTCTCAACTTTCTCGCTTGGCAGACCGATCCGTTCCCGAACCCACGCAAAATATACAACATCATAGACAGCCATGGTCATCCCCCTGTGTGGTTCATTCCGCGCGACACACCGCCCGAGACGTCATCCGCGCCATAAGAAAAATTGTGGCCCTTTGGCTTGCACCACAATGCGTCACGGATCGCCCTGTGGACGTCAAAAACATCATCAGAATCGCGCAGCGCAGGCCGTAGATCGCAGGATCCTCGCGGCCGAGGCATGTGAACAGCTCTCCACGACAGTTCACCCGAACCCGGTTACAGCTTGCACAGAAATTGTGGCTCATCGGCGTGATAAACCCGATGCGTTGCTGGGTGCCAAGTACATCGCAATATCGCGAGGGTCCGCCAGTGCTGAAGGGTGTGTCGCGCAGGGCGAAGTGTTTCTCCAGCATGGTGCGTAACTCGCTAAGTGGCCAAAACTGCCCAAGCCGGTCTTCGCTGCCGACGTCGCCCATTGGCATCACTTCGATGAAGGAAACATCGCAATCGCGTTCCAACGCCCAGTCCACAAGATCCGGGATTTCGGCGTCATTGAACCCGCGTAGTGCCATCGTGTTGATCTTGACGTGCAGCCCTGCTGCGCGCGCGGCCTCGATGCCTCGCAGAACTTGAAACAGACGGCCCCGGCGTGTGACATTAGCAAACTTTTCGGGGTCGAGCGTATCAAGCGAGACGTTGATCCGGCGCACGCCGTTGGCGGCAAGTGCAGGCGCAAACCGTGAGAGCTGTGTGCCATTGGTCGTCAACGTCAATTCACCCAACCGACCAGTTGCCACCTCTTGGCCAAGTGTTTCGATCAGCGACATGATCCCGTGGCGGACAAGGGGTTCGCCACCAGTTAGCCGCACCTTGCGCACGCCAAGGTCGATGAAGGCGCCCACCAGTTTCTCAAGCTCTTCGATCGAAAGAAGCTCGCGTTTGGGCAGAAATGTCATGCGTTCAGCCATGCAATAGGTGCACCGTAGATCGCAGCGATCCGTCACCGAAAGACGCAAATAGTCTACCTTGCGCCCGAAGCTGTCGGACAGGGTTTGAGGGGTGCGGGCATCAAGCGGCATGACGGGCCTCGTTCACATCATCGAACCACGTCAAAATGGTGCTTTGATCCATCGGAAGGTCACAGGACAGACCCTCTCCGAACACACGCCATTCGGCTTCATATGTCGGGCGCACTGCGCTCAGCACGGGAACGCCCCGCATCAAGGCTTGGCCGATCAAATCACGAAAACCGCGCCCTTCACTTTCACCGCGCCCAAATCGGTTCAGGATCAAAAGGTCCGTGCCTTGATCCATTTCCGTTTGCAGATAGGCCGCACATTCGGCAAGCGCGCCGGGATGCAACCGGCATCCGTGCGAGCCGTTTCCAAGAGGTTGCGATATCCGGAAGGTCCGTGCCTTGCCGATGGCATGCAGATCCATATCTGCGCAGTGACACTCTCCTCGCATCTCTCCGCGGGATTGCAGCACGCCCCGCACACGATAGCCATTGTTCAATAGAGTCGCTGCGACATCAGCCAGAAGGCTGTCAATGTCGCCGGTGTCAAAGCGGATGGCGGCAAGCATGGGATAGGTCATTGTAAATCTCCTGCGGAACAGAATGGTTGCCAGTGCAGGCAATCCCCTGGCGCGACACTGTCGGTTTCAGCCGGGACGATGGCCAAACCGTCAGCTTCGGCCAGGGGAAAGAGCGTGGCCGAAACGCTAGCGCCAAGGCGTTTCAGTATCGGCAGTCTTTCCGAACTGTGTTCCGTGAGCTTCACAGGAAAGACTTCTGCACGCCCTGCCTTACGCGCCCAATCGAAGCCCGAGCAGGCGCGGTTAGGTGCAAACTTCGAGGGGCTGGCACCTGAAAGCCGCGCAATCTGAGGTGCAGCGAACAGATGGAAGCCCACAAAGCTCGCGAATGGGTTGCCGGGCAATCCGGTCACGATGGTGCGCCCCAGTCGCCCGAAGGCAACGGGTTTGCCCGGTTTGATCGCCACGCGCCAGCCGTCTAGCGTGCCGCCCGCTGCAACAAGTGCCTCGCGGATGTGGTCACGCCCTCCGATCGAAACCGCGCCGGATGTCAGCACTAGGTCAAACCGGTCCCGGATGTCTTCGAAGGCATTGGTGGTCTTGTTCAGATCGTCAGGCAGGGTGCCAAGATCCGTCACATCAGCGCCCAATTGCGTGCAAAGCGACATTAGCATCGGACGGTTCGCGTCGTGGATTCTGGCCCGGACGGCGTTGGCGTGTCGCCAGTTCATCACCCGTTGAGAAGACGCCAACCCGGATGCGCCTGCGCACCGCACAGGTTTCGATGCCATTGGCGGCAAGCAGTCCAACATGACGCGCGGCGATGCGCTGACCCGAGCACACCAAAACGGCCCCTTTGGGTTGGTCGCTGCCGGCGCGGCGAACGTTGTCTCCGTCGCGTGGCGCTACGGAAAATCCTACGGTTTCACCGGTTACGGTGGCCATTTCGACCATGACGACAGCACACGCCCCGGAAGGGATCGGCGCGCCGGTGTAAATGCGCGCGGCGGTGCCGGGTTTCAGGTCGGATGGTGCATCACCTGCTGCAATCTCGGACGAGACCGGCAAGCGATTTGAATTCAGAAGATCCGCTGTATTGACGGCAAAACCATCCATGGCGGAGTTGTCGAAGAAGGGCATCGCCTCGGCAGCCACCACGGTTTCAGCGGCAACGCGCCCGGCGCATTGGAAGATGGTCACTTCTTCAGTCTCGGCGACGGGCTTGATCCCGTCCAGAGCCAGTGAAATGGCGGCATCAAGCGGCATAAGGTGCTGCTTGACGCTGTCGCATCCACACCCCTTAACTTGCATCTTGTCCAGCATTGTGTCCTCAGGCTCTTTCAGTCTCATTCTGCTCTTGGCAGGTGTAGGAATGAGAGGGCAGCAACGCCGCCCTCTCTGGTCTTGTTACTTGGCATCCGCCGCGTTCAGCATCAGGTATTCCATGACAATCTCGCGTTCACTGTCTTCCAGACCGGCGCGTTCGAACATGGAGGGCACGATGCCTTTCCACTGCTGCTGCGTGTAGTGGGTCACTTCACGCGGAGCGTGGCAGACCGTACAGCGTTCGAAGAACATCTTCTCGCCCGGTGTCATGTCGGCATAGAGCGCAGTCGTCAGGGCTTCGAGACGGTCAAGACCAAGCTTGTCGTCATCAACCGCGGCGACGTCCATGTCGTCGATGATTGCTGGCGGGTGATACGCCATGTTCGGACCTTCCGGGTCTTCACATTTGCGCATCTCGATCAGCGTGGTGTTGGCCGTGGTGGCTTCCGACAAACCCGAGGCACGCTGGGTCGAAGTCAGGAAGTTTGCCAGCCCCGAGTTGTCGCGGCCTTTGCTGTCCAGCTGCGGCCAGCCCCCTTCATAGATCGAGACCACGCCCGGCATGATGCCGTCCGAGACAACCGCGCCAGCGATGACAGTGCCGCGCTTGTTGTAAAGCTCGACCAGATCGCCATCCTCGATGCCACGATCCGCAGCGTCCTGAGCGTTGATCCGCACCGGTTCGCGACCCTGTACCATATAGAGGTCACGCAGCCGTTCCGAGTTCGCCATCTGGCTGTGAAGGCGGAACCACGGGTGGGGTGATACGACGTGCAGCTGGCCTTCTTTGGCGTTGCCGAGGTATTCGTGTTTCTCCATCCACATCGGCATACCGGGGCAGTCATCAAGCTCCATGTCAGCGATGGTGTCGCAGAACATCTCGATCTTACCCGAGGTTGTGTGCAGCGGGGTCGCCTCGGGGTCTTCGTAAAAGGCTCCGTGGCGGGTCCATTTGCGGGCCTCGGCGGGCACCGGCATACGGGCATAGCCTTTTTCCCAGAATTCCTCGAACGGGATCTCTTTCGCGGCGCCGGATGCTTCATAGGCGAGCTTGATGTGGTACATCTTGTCTTCGCCATCGGTGAACTGTGCCCAAAGCCCCAGTTTGTCGGCCAGACCCTCGAAGATCTCGTAGTCCGGTTTGCTGTCCCCAACTGGTTCAATCACCTTCTTCATCGCGTAAACACGATCGTTCGAGTATGTGCCGCCCGAAGTGATATCGTCCTGTTCCAGCGTCGAAGAAGCCGGGAACACGATGTCGGCCCAACGGGTTGCTGCCGTCCACCAGACGTCTACGCAGACAATGGTTTCGACTTTCTGCAGCGCGCGGATCAGCCGGTTGGTATCCTGCTGGTGCGACATGAAGTTGTTGCCCGCGTTGAAGATCATCTTGATGTCGGGATAGGTATTGGTCTGCCCATTGTAAAAGAAGTCTACATTCGGGTTTTCCAGCGCCTCGGTGATACGCGAAGCAGGCACCACTTTCTTGATGAAGTTTCGGCCCTGGCTCATGCCAACCGGCGTGGCGTTGCCACCTTGGGGCATCCCGCCATTGCCATAATGCCAGCTGAAGCCAACGCCTTGACCCGGCTTACCGATTTTACCCAACAGCGCCTGGAAATTGACGATTGACCAGTATGCCATTTCACCGTGCTGCGCACGTTGGATGGCCCACGAACCTGCAATGGCAGTTTTCGAGGTGGCAATGGTTTCACAGAGATCTTTGATCTGCTGCTCTTCTATGCCGGTAATCTTCGACGCCCATGCCGGGGTTTTCGGTGTACCGTCGGTTTCACCTTTCACATAGGCAATCCATTTGTCGGCACCGACCGTATATTTCGCCATGTACTCTTTGTCGTCCCAGCCGTTTTCAAGCGCGTGATAGGCCATGGCCAGGAACAGCGCGGTGTCGGTGTTGGGGACGATCGCAGTACGCTCAGCACCGAGGTATTCGTCGGTTGCCGTATGCTGCGGGTTGATCGAGATGAACTTCACGCCGTTGTCACGGATCTCTTCCCAGTGGGCATACATGCCGTGGTCCGCAACGCGGTATTCGATCCGGTTGTTTTTGATCGGGTCACAACCAACCAACACGAATACTTCGGTTTCGTCACGGATAGTTTCCCATGCAGACTGAGCGGAATAGACTTCCATGTCACCGATGATATGCGGCATGACAACCTGACCTGCACCGGCAGACCAGTCGCCAGCGGTGTTGGTGCAGCCACCCATGAGGTTCAAAAGACGGCCCTGAAGCACGTTGGGGCGGAACACGCCTGCGTTCGACCAGCCGCCATAGGACGAGCTGAAGATCGCTTCGTTGCCATGGTTTGTGGCGGTGTCCAGAAGTGCCTTGGCCGCAAGGGACCATGCAGTATCCCAGTCGACGCGAACCCATTCTTCTTTGCCGCGAAGTTCGGGTTTGATGTCGCCGGTTTCCCAGCCTTCCAAGTAGGATTTGCGCACCATCGGGTAATTGACGCGGGTTTTGTCATAGGTCCGGTCCATGACGCCATAGGTCAGCATCTCGGTCGGGCGGGCATCCAGCTCCATCATAGTGTTGATGCCGACGAGTTTCCCGTCACGCACGACGGCTTCGAACGGGCCATAGTGGCTGGCGTGGAATGTACGACCCGAGAACGAGTTCGGGTCGATCGAAGCAAGCGCGGTGGTCCCGAACAAGGATGTCGCGCCGAATGCAGCAGCGCCCCCTTGTAGGAACGCACGGCGGGTTGGATTCTGGAGTGTCATTGGGTTTCCTCCTTGGACAATCTCGGGACGAGTGTGTGCCTACGAGGGTTCCGCCACGTTGACTCCAAGCAATTTGCTTTGTGTAAATTTGTAAATGAATGTAACTTGAGCGTATGACACAGCACATCGTCATCGTCGAAGACGACCGGGTTTCGCGCATGCGGTTGGCAGGGTATCTGCGCCAGCTGGGCTATCGTGTGTCTGAAACCGAAGACGCCGAGCAGATGGAACACCTGCTGGAATACGATCCCGCCGAATTGCTGCTGGTGGATATCAATCTGGACGGCAAAGACGGGCTGACGATCACACGCGAGCAGCGCGCCTTGTCCAAGATCGGAATCATCCTTCTGACTGCACGCAACGATCAGGTCGACAAAATCGTTGGTCTAGAGATGGGCGCAGATGACTATGTCACCAAGCCCTTCGATAAGCGCGAGCTTGCTGCGCGTGTCAAAAACCTACTGGTTCGGATCAGCGATATAGGGCAAGCACCCGAGGGGGCGCCACCGATCGACACGTTTGGACCTTGGCGGTTTGACCGTATTCGTCGCCGTCTGGTCAGTCAGTCGCGGTCAGAGACATTGTCCGGGATAGAGTTCGGCGTCTTGAAGGCGCTCACTGATAACCCCGGCGTGACGCTCAGTCGCATTCGTATCGACGAACTGCTTGGTCGTCAGCATACGCGGGCCAGCGACCGGACCATTGATGTGGTGGTTGGTCGATTGCGTAAAAAAATTGAAGAAGACGCAACCAATCCCGATTGGGTTTTGACCGTCCACGGGCAAGGTTATCGCTTCGTCGATCCCGAAACTGTCTGAATTCCGGCCTGTTCATTAGCTGCGCTCAGCATCTCTTCCGCATCCTTCGCGGTTTTGCACAGATGCGCCCACTGCTTTGACGGGATTTCACCCTCTGTGTCTTCGAGTTCAGCAAGAGCATCGCAAAGTGCCTCAAGCCGATAGTTGGACACCGCGCCCTTCAGACGGTGCGCCAACCGCTTCTTTTCATCAGCATCCGCTGCCTCGATCTGATCGATGGTGCGCGGAATGTCAGTCTGAAGCTCTGACAGAACCTGCGTTGTCGTTTCGATCCCGAGATCGGAAATATCGTCTTGAATGCTTTGCAATACGGCGTCGAACATGGTGCCCCCTGTGTTTTCAGGTTCTGGTTCCTGAGGCAACAATTCGATCAGATCCACCAACCTGCGAGGAGAGATTGGCTTTGCCAGAATTCGCCGCACGCCCAACCGTTCACGTTCAGTCACACTGTCTTCTATGACATGGGCCGTCAACGCGGCCACCACCGTTGTTTCAGGAAGGGGGGCAAGGCGTTTGATAACCTCTTCGCCACTGATGTCAGGCAAACCCAGATCCACAAGGATCAGATCAAATTGGTTTTCCCTTACCGCAGCAAGGGCGGCCCGTCCGGTCTCGGCTTCAGTCACTTGGCACCCCAAACGCTCAAGATAGCCGCGGGCGACGATGCGATTGACCGGGTGGTCTTCGATGACCAGCACCGTTTTTCCGACATCCCCGACGGGGGCAAACGTATGCTGCTCGATCTTTTCGGGATCTCCGGCGATGACGGGCAAGCTAAGGGTAAAGCGGCTTCCGACACCGGGTTCGCTTTCCACCTTAAGCGCTCCTCCCATTGCCTCGGTCAAATTGCGCGAAATGGGCAGTCCAAGCCCTGCCCCTTCGATCCAGCTGCTTTTGGCTTCGTCGGTGCGGGAATAGGGATCAAAGGCGCGTATCAGAAAGTCCTTGGACATACCGACGCCAGTATCCTGCAATACAAAGGACAAGAGCATCTGACCATCACCCCCCGTCGGCACACACTCGATCGACAGCGAGATCGCCCCCTCGTTTGTGTACTTTACCGCGTTAGAAATTAGATTGGTCAGAACCTGCCTGATCTTCACAACGTCACCTAACAGAACCGGAGGACCGTCCGAGGAAAGGTCAACTGAGGCCGCCAATCCCTTGACCTGTGCATCCCCCGTCAAATGGTGGTTAAGCTGTCCCGCAAAGTCACGTAGGTTGAAGTGAACCGGGCTGGTGCGCGCAGCCAATGGTTCGCTTCCGGAATAGACCAGAATGTCGTTGCTAAGTTCCAAAAGCTCGCGCGCTGATACGAGTGCCGTGTTGATGCGCGCTTTCTGAGCATCGTCATCTACTTCGGCCAATAGCAAGTCGAGCATCCCAATCACGCCGTTCAGTGGCGTGCGAATTTCGTGGCTCATCCGCGCCAGGAATTCGGACTTACTGCGGTTGGCGGCTTCAGCCTCGGTCCGGGCAGCATCCGAGGCCTTCATCTCTTGCACCACTTCCCCGGTCCGTGCCAGCACCGCATCCTCGAGTGAACTGCGCAATTCGGCAGCCTGCATAGTTCGGCGGCGCAAAACATTGATGGCTTTTTCCATGCGCCCGATTTCGTCATGACGGGTAATCTCGATCGGAGTGCCGAAACGCTCGCGTGCCAGGTCGACGACTCGGTCAGCGACCAGCCGAAGTCGCGTGATCAGCTCGCGCCGAGCATAACCCCAGCTTAACGCCGCCACTACCCCGGACAGCAGCACCAGAACCAACAGTCCATTGGCCAAACGTCCGGTCAACTTATTGCTGTGTTGGATTCTTTGAAGGCTTGCGGCTTGCACGTCGCGTCGCACGATCTGCGCGTGCCGCGATAGTCCGTCGACCGCATCGAGCAGCCGTGCGCTGTCGGCTTCGACCGTCGCGCGTAGGGTCAGCCTACGTATTGACAAATCGAGCAACCCGCCGGCTTCAAGCACGTCACTTTGCATCTGCAATAGCCTGCGCGCTTCTGCGCGACCCGCCTTCGTCGGCAGGAAAGGAATGCGGCGCAAGAACAGCGCCTGATTTTGTCTGACCAGGTTACCTGCTTCTTCAACGTCCATTGGCGTGTTTAGAAGATGAACCTCTTGTAATGTAAGGCGTGTCGCCTCTGAGGCGCGTAAAAGTTCGGTCATCCTGTCGAACGCGAAGAAATCCCGATCAGCCAATCGGTCAAGCTCGGCGCGCCCATCCGATTGATGTTCGGAATACAGATCGGCGATCGTGGCGGTGATTTTCAATCGGGCAAGATCAAGCTCTGTCTCTAGCAAAGCGGCAAGCTCCCGTCCGGTTTGACCAGACGTTGCCGTGATCTCGTGGACCAAGGTGGTCAACTCAAGTGCGTCGCGTGCATTTTGCGCCAAGCTGACAACGATTGCGACGATGTCGGGCCGTTCCCCGGCAGGCGACGGTTCTGTGACGATGGATTCCAACGAGCGCATTCCGTCTTGAATGCGCACAACCGTCCGTCTTAGTGCCTCGGCAAGCTCTTCCTGTGTCGCTTGTGTATCGGCCTGTACAAATGACGTCGCCAGCGAGCGTACTAGGCCAGCCTCGGCCGCGACCCTGCCGGAAAGCTCCATCACCGGGCCATTTTCTTCTATGAGGCGGGTGTTGGATTGAATGAGATAGCGGTTGACGCCTACAGCTGCGATGCCCACCATGACGGCCAGAAAGCCCATGAGCGAAAAAACGAGCATTAATTTCTTGTCAAAAGACTGGCGTCGCATAGCGCGACCCTACGCGCGGCGGATTGCAACTGCAATCATCGGGCTTTCGTTTGCGGTCGGTCTATCTGCCGAGGACGTGAAAGCTCAGACCAACGAAGCTGAACTTTCAATTTGTGTTCTGGTCCCGCATTTCAAGGACGAATACTGGCTGAGTGTGGGCTATGGGCTTGAGCATGAGGCGCAAGGAAACTCGCTGGATCTGATGTTCTTCGAGGCAGGTGGCTATCAATCTCGGGACAGTCAAATCTCTCAGCTGAACGAATGTGCCGCACGGCAGGTCGATGCGATTCTCATCGGTGCCGTTTCCTCTGACCATCCAGATATGCTGGCAACAATCCGTGGCGTCTCGCAAAAGCTACCTGTCTTCGGGCTAGTAAATGAACTGCACAGTGAAGATCTCTCGGGGCGGATCGGTGTTGATTGGCAGCAAATGGGGCAGGTGCTTGGGGATTATCTGGCTCTGAGGCATCCCTTTGGTTCGCCGCCAAAACGCGCGGTTCTGATTTCCGGTCCAGTGGAATCCGGATGGGCCCCGCCGCTTGAGCTGGGCCTGCGTTCAGGGCTATCGGACAGCAGCATCGAGATCGTCGGTGTGTTCAGCGCAGATACCGGCTTGCGTCAGCAGCTCAAGGCAGTCGAAGACGCCTTCGCAACCATTCCCGATATCGACCTGTTGATAGGCAGCGCGCCTGCAGTGGAGTCGACCGTTGGCTTAAGCAAGGTTACGGACATGAACGCCGATGTGGATTTGGTTTCGACCTATATCAGTCATACGATCATGCGCAGCATCTTGAACGGAAGAGTATTGGCGGTTCCATTCGACGACCCCGTGCAACAAGGAGAGCTTGCCCTCAATCAGGTGCTAAGGTTCCTGCAAACTGGTCGCAAAGGTGGACTCGAAGGGCCTACAATCAGGCTCTTTACTCACGACGAGAAAAGCAAGATGGATATACCGCTATCTCCTTCTGGATATTTTCCAGAGATTCAGTAGCCGATGTTTTCCGTTCGCCACTTCGGCTGTAAGCAATGAATACAGTTGCCTTTCCAAGCATTCGCTTGTTCGGGCAGCATTGCTGCCTTTTAAGCTTTCATCACATTTGTCACACAAATCGAGTGACACAGGACTGCATGCAAAATGGTGACAAGACGTGCGAACGGTAAGCGGATACCACGCAACCAGTTCAAACCATTATCTAATCTGGGAAAGAGTTTTGGTGGAGCCTAGCGGGGTCGAACCGCTGACCTCTTGCATGCCATGCAAGCGCTCTACCAACTGAGCTAAGGCCCCATGCGACACAGCACATATGCTGTCCGTGCGCGGTATTTATGCAAAGGCGCCTAGGGGATCAACCCACAAAATGCGCCTTTGCACAAAATTATTTGACGTTTAGTCGTCGTCGTTCGCCGGCATATCGGCGATCTCTTCCAACGACACTTCTTCATCGTCATCATCGTCCAGAACGTCATCGCCCAGATCGACATCGGATGCGTCATCATCGTCTTCCAGAACTTCATCTGCGTCTTCGACCAGATCGTCCTTCATGACAGCTTTGTCTTCTTTGTCGGCAACCATCGTGCGCGACCCTTTTCCGGTCTCCACATTCACGATCTCGCCCGAATATGGGCTGACCACCGGATTGGCGTTCAGATCGTAAAAGCGTTTTCCAGTCGTTGGGCAGACACGTTTGACGCCCCATTCAGCTTTGGGCATTTGAAACCCTTTCCGTTCATACTTACTCGTCTGAGATTTCAGGCAACTGCCACAATGATGCGGGGGTGTCAAAGCCTTTTGCAGCAAAGGGTTGACCTTCTAGGCATTCAGGCCGCAATGAAGGGCATGTTCTTTCGCAATTCGCGCCACCGTTTGACCGAAAATACAACGCTGAATCTGGGCGCCCCAGATCCTGTCGCGATTGAATTGCGAGTTTCGAAACGTGCGCGCAGGCTTTCTTTGCGTGTCTCAAGACTGGATGGGCGCGTGACGCTTACTGCGCCATTCGGTTCAAACCAGGACGAGGTGCTGCAGTTCGCACAAGAGCGTCTTGACTGGATCCGTGGGCATCTTGCGCAAACCGCACCCTCTGAGGTTCCGCAGATCGGATCAACGCTGCCATTTCGGGGTATAGATCTGTCGCTGGCTCGCGGGCAGGCTCGAGTTGTCGAGGCCTATCAGGACAAGTTGCTTCTACCCCCGCACTCTCCGCAACATGACATTATCCGGCTCGAGGCCTTTTTGAAAGAAAATGCACGCGCGGCACTTGTTGCTGCCAGTGATCACTACGCGGAAATGGTCGGTCGGTCTTATGGGCGAATAACCCTGCGCGATACGCGGTCCCGCTGGGGGTCCTGCAGCTCGCGTGGCAATCTCAGCTATTCATGGCGCCTTATCATGGCACCACCCGAAGTACTGAACTATGTCGCCGCCCACGAGGTATCGCATCTGGTCCACATGGACCATTCTCAGGCTTTCTGGGCGCAAGTGGATGCGATCTTTCCGAACTACGACGCGCCAAGGAAATGGTTAAGGGATCACGGCACTGCCCTTCACCGTTTTCGCTTTCGTGATTGACCCTCGGGAATTTTGTGATCACAGTTAGGGTATGCAAAACCAAGCCCGTCAAACCCCTGACAGCACCAGCGCCCATGAACGGGTCTATCGCCACTTACGCGCCCGGATTATGCACGGGGAACTGGATCCCGGTGAAAGCCTGACTATTCGCGGTATTGGAGGCGAATACGGCGTCTCAATGACCCCTGCACGCGAAGCTGTAAGGCGGCTTGCAGCGGAAGGAGCGTTAACACTGTCAAGCTCTGGCCGCGTCACCGCGCCAGACCTGTCCGCTGAGCGAATAGAAGAGCTGGCCGCGCTGCGGGCCCTGTTAGAGCCCGAACTGGCCGCCCGCGCCCTGCCCCGTGCCCACATGACCCTGATCGACCGTCTACGCGCGATCAATGCGCGTGTATCAGAATGCGTCGCCAATCAGGATGCCAGTGGCTACCTGCGCACCAATCTTGAGTTTCACCGCACAATCTATCTGCGCGCCCAGGCCCCGGCGATCCTAGCTATGGCCGAGACCGTGTGGCTACAGCTTGGTCCCACCATGCGGGCACTATACGCCAAAGGACAGCGATCTGACTTGCAACGGCACCACCGCATGATCCTTTCCGCCCTTGCTGCCGGGGACGAACCCGCGCTTAGGTTGGCGGTACGCACCGACGTCACACAGAGCCTGAAGATGCTGGGCGGGTGACCACCTAACTCACTAGTTTAGTTGGTCAGCCGATTTTGGCTTTAGTCCATCACATATCGAAATGCGGCAATCTCTGCATCGAGTTTGGCGAGGTCCAGTGCGCCTTTTTCTGGTGCAACAAAGAGAGCTTGCCGCCCGCAAGTTTTCATGCGTTTTGCGAACTCTTCTACCAAATGATAGCGGGGCCGGTTCATATAGTCGTCAAATAGAATATTGGTTCCAGGCTTTGCATTTCTCAACGATGTTAGAAAGCAGCAAACTCTGAAGCGCCCATCGACGAGAACCAGATCCGGTGCTGTATCGCTCTGTTTCCACATTTGGTCCGTGTAGTCGGAAAACTTGTGTCTTTGAGTGTAGGTCGTTGGGCGCCCCCACTTCATCAATGGTCCTAGATCAACATGAATCAAATTGACCCTATCAGTTGCATCTGCTGGCACTTGCTGAGAGACCGCTTTGATCCAGGCTCCGCTGGTGTCCGTTGCGTGGATATTTGCGTCTGTATTCTCCATAATCCAGCGCGTGCTCGCTCCACACCCATATTCGAAATATGTACGGCATTCCGATGCAAGTGATTTGAATAACTTATCGTCGCCTTCAAACAATTTGTCAGACGTTGATGCACGAAATGCCTGCGTTGGGGATAGCCCATTGCCGCCTCGACCCAATGCCCTTTTTAGAAAACTTTTCATTGCCATTTTTCCTGCGTTCCGACTCGTGTACCATTTATTTGCCGTTCAGGGCTGCCCCATGCTCATGCCCTGATGTCATTCTAGCCGCTCATATCCGAAAATTTCACATGGAAGTAGTATTTTTGCATGTGGTTGCATCAATCAAAAAAGTTTGACGTGTGCCGGCGTGTGGCAAATTCAACTAAGTTTGCCACACGTGGACATCAATTGGCTTATGAAGCGGTTCAAATCTGTGCTGATTTTCCTTTGCGTGATTGATTGTCAGTGTCGTATTTGTGAAGCCAGCTTACCGCCTTTGGTGAAGATGCACTCCACAACAAAACCGCACCGACCACGCCCGACAACAGCGACCCAGTCAAAACACCCAACCGCACCATATTCTGCTCGTCGACCGTGTCGAACGCCAAACCGCCAATGAACAACGACATCGTAAAACCAATCCCGGCGAGACAGGCAACACCATACAGCATCCGCCACGACACTCCGTCCGCGCGCGACGACAGGTTTAGCTTTTCAGCCAAAACAACAGACCCAAAAATGCCGATCTGTTTGCCGGCGAAAAGACCCGCGGCTACGGCAAGCGTCAAAGGTGCCAAAAGCGTTTCAGCCGAAAGACCAGTCAGCGGCACGCCTGAGTTGGCGAACGCAAACAGGGGCAGGATTGCAAAGCTAACGATTGGATGCAAATCATGCTCTAGGCTTTTAGCCAACGAACGACCTTTGGCATTCGGGGACAGCGGGATGGCAAAGCCAAGCGCAACGCCAGCCAAGGTCGCATGAACCCCCGACTTCAGGACCGCCAACCACAAAATGAAACCCACCAGCAGGTAGGCCGTCAGATTGAAGACCCCCCGAACGTTCATTGTCACCAAGACCACCAAACACAGGGCTGCGATAGACAACGCATAAAGTGACAAACTGGATGTGAAGAAAAGGGCGATGATCACAATGGCGGCAAGATCATCCACAACAGCCAATGTCAGCAGAAAAGTTTTTAGACGTGCACGCACTCGATCACCGAACAAGCTTAGCACACCAAGGGCGAACGCAATATCTGTGGCCGCTGGAATGGCCCATCCCTTGGCTTCCGCGCTGTCGATCCCGACAATGCCCAAGAAGACCAGCGCGGGCACAACGATACCCCCGATCGCGCCATAGACCGGCAACGAGGCTTGCTGCCAACTAGACAAGCTTCCTTCACGGATCTCGCGTTTGATCTCTAGTGCGACAAGCAAGAAAAAGACGGCCATAAGGCCATCATTGATCCAAAGTAAAAGCGGCTTGGAGACCTTAAGGTCGCCAATGGCCCAAGTGGCCTGTGTGGTTAGCATTGCGTCATACAGCGGTCGAAGCGCCGCTGTGTTTTCAAATGCCAACCCCGCCACGGCTGCCGTGGCCAAAACAATGCCAGATGCAAGCGTTGCATCCACGCCAATAACTTTTTCCATGCACTCCTCCTGTTGAACTACCCAAGATGGATACGACGGAGGGACAGTTCCAGATCACTTCTGAGTATTTTTGTCGGAAAACAACGTCAGAACAAAAAAAGAGCGCCCAGTGGACGCTCTTTGCAACTGTATTCCGTGGCGTTCAGGAATGGATCGGGCCATCCCCACAGGCCAGAGCCGCCTCACGTACCGCTTCCGAGAATGTGGGGTGAGCGTGGCAGGTGCGGGCCAGATCTTCGGCCGATCCGCCGTATTCCATCAGCACACAGGCCTCGTGGATTAGCTCGCCGGCGGCAGGGCCCATGATGTGCACGCCCAACACGCGGTCGGTGGCTTTGTCAGCAAGGATTTTCACAAATCCGTCGCCTTGGAACACGGCCTTTGCGCGGCCATTGCCCATGAAGCTGAACTTGCCGATTTTGAAATCGACGCCAGCCTCTTTCAGTTCTTGCTCGGTCTTGCCAACCGATGCGACCTCGGGCGAGGTGTAGATGACGCCGGGGATCACGTCATAGTTCACGTGGCCAGATTGACCAGCGATGCTTTCTGCAGCCGCCATGCCTTCGTCTTCAGCCTTGTGGGCCAGCATCGGGCCCTCGGTCACGTCGCCAATGGCCCAGATGCCGGGCACTGACGTCTTCCAGTGATCGGTGGCGATCTGACCGCGCTCGGTCATCTTCACGCCAGCGGCTTCCAGACCCAGACCATCCACGAACGGACGGCGACCCGTGGCAACCAACACCACATCGGCGTCAATCGCGTGTTCGCTGTCATCCTTGCGCAGCTTGTAGTTCACCGTCGCCTTGGTTTTCTTCGCGTCCACGTTTTGAACGGCAGCACCCATGATGAAGTTCAAGCCCTGCTTTTTCAGCGTGCGCTGGAACGTCTTCTGGATGTCTTTGTCCATGCCCGGCGTGATCTCGTTCAAGAACTCAACCACAGTCACTTCCGACCCCAGACGCGCATAGACCGAGCCCATTTCAAGGCCAATGACACCCGCGCCGATCACGATCATCTTGCGAGGATCTTCGACAGCTCAAGCGCGCCGGTCGAGGTCACAACGACTTTCTCGTCCACTTCAACTCCAGGCAAGCTCGATGGCTCGGACCCAGACGCAATCACGATGTTCTTGGCAGTGTGAATTTCGTCACCCACCTTCACCTGACCGGCAGCGGGGATCGATCCCCAACCCTTCAGCCAGTCGACCTTGTTCTTTTTGAACAGGAACTCAATGCCCTTGGTGTTTTGACCAATGACGTCGTCCTTATAGGCCAGCATCTCTTTCCAATCGACCGAGGGGCTTTTGCCCTTCAGACCCATCTTGGCGAAGTTATGCTCGGCCTCATGCAAGCTGTGGGACGCATGCAGCAGCGCCTTCGAGGGGATACAGCCCACATTCAGGCAAGTGCCGCCCAACGTCTCGCGTCCTTCGACACAAGCGGTCTTCAGGCCCAGCTGAGCGCAACGGATGGCGCATACATAGCCGCCGGGGCCGCCACCGATGATGATTACGTCATAGTCTGCCATATCTCTCTATCCTTCTTTCTTCGCCATGCGCTGGCCGACTGCCGTATCTGCGCAACTTGCGTATTCGCATTGAAACTGAAAACCTTTGCGGTTCGCCCCTTAAACCGGGGTCAGCAGCTTCACACTCACATTGATCACACCATCGCGTTCCATATGCATCGCAAGTTCTTCGGACTCGAAGAACGCACGGGCTCGTTCAAGATCAAGGACCTGGAAAAGCGCAACCGCGTGATTTTTCTGATTAGGGTCGCGCCAGACATGCAGCTCGCGGATGCCGACGGCTTTGCGGTTGAACCGGTCCTTTTTGAAAACCGTGTACCAAGCGTCGAAATCGGCCACATCGGCTTGCCAGAGTACATGAGTTGCCATGTTAGCTTCCTTTCCCAGTAGGCGTTCGTTCGGCCCTGATAAACCTGCTTCGTTGTCTGGTTTTTGCCTTCAAGCTAGACCTTGGCGTTCTTTGAAGAGCTTTCGATAAGCCGCTGGCCAGTATGGATCGCGCAAACCAAAGAAACACCCAGCCAGCATTAGGCCCATGAAGGGAACATTGGCCATAGCCGCTGCTTTTAGCAAAACCGTGTCTTCATGGCGAAAATGATAGTGAGCAGCGTTTGCCGCAGAGACAAACAACGGCACACAAAGCACCAGTGACACCAAAAGCACCATGTTGATCCCCCTAAGAACTTTCATATGGAAGGCAGCAACCATTAGTTCAATCTTAAAGGTAAAGACCGTAAGAATCGTTATAAAAGATGCCCATGTAAATGCCCCCACACCATGGAATCCAAAGCCCATCTTGCTCAAAGAGCAACTGAGCAAGGCTATGAGCCACGGAATAAATAAAGAGCGGAAGCAAAAGAAGGCACCGTAAACGAGCCGTCTTTCGCTCCCTTGCTGATACTGGCGGATAAACTAGCACTGTGGATGATTGTCCTTACAGATCCATCAACAACCGGCGCGGATCCTCAAGCGCTTCTTTCACGCGCACAAGGAAGGTCACAGCGCCTTTGCCGTCAACGATGCGGTGGTCATAGCTCAGCGCCAGATACATCATCGGGCGGATCACAACCTCTCCGTTGATCGCCATGGGGCGGTCTTGGATTTTGTGCATGCCAAGGATACCCGATTGCGGGGGGTTTAGGATCGGCGAGGACATGAGCGAGCCATAGACACCGCCGTTTGACAGGGTGAACGTGCCGCCCTGCATTTCGTCCATCGACAGCTTGCCATCTCGGGCTTTGCGGCCCTTTTCGGCAATTGCTTTTTCGATCTCGGCGAAAGACATGCTGTCGGCATCGTTGATCACCGGAACCACAAGGCCCGTGGGCGTGCCAGCAGCAACACCCATGTTCACGTAGTTCTTGTAAACGATGTCGGTGCCATCAATCTCGGCATTCACTTCGGGTACTTCTTTCAGCGCGTGACAGCACGCCTTGGTGAAGAAGGACATGAAGCCCAGACGCACACCGTGCTTTTTCTCAAACAGGTCTTTGTACTCTTTTCGAAGCGACATGGTTTCCGTCATGTCCACCTCGTTATAGGTGGTCAGCATGGCGGCAGTGTTCTGGCTGTCTTTCAGACGGCGCGCGATGGTCTGACGCAGGCGCGTCATCTTCACACGCTCTTCGCGCGATGCATCACCCGCAGCGCGCGGGGCGGCCGGGGCAGCAGCGGGTGCTGCGGCTTTCGGTGCGGCCAAGGCGGCAGCTACGTCATGCTTCATCACACGGCCATCGCGGCCAGTGCCCTGCACGTCGGAGGGGTTCAAGCCAGCTTCGGCCATGGCTTTCTTGGCGGACGGTGCGTCTTCCACGTCCTTGCCAGCCGCCGCAGGGGCAGCAGCTGCGGCAGGTGCCGACGCTGGCGCGGCGGCCACTGCACCGCCTGACGACAAGACAGCCAGTTTGGCAGTCGCGTCAACGGTGGTGCCTTCTGGTGCAAGGATTCTCGGTCAACACACCAGCGGCGGGCGCAGGCACTTCAACCGATACTTTATCGGTTTCCAACTCGCAGAGCATTTCGTCCTGCGCGACCGCATCGCCAACTTGTTTAAACCAGCTCGAAACAGTGGCTTCCGACACACTCTCGCCCAGCGCAGGGACCATCACATCAACGGCTTGTCCCGCGTCGCCAGCGGGCGCAGCAGCAGGGGCAGCTTTGGCGGCGGCCGGGGCTGGGGCAGCGCCCTCGCCTTCACCGATCATGGCCAGCAGAGCGTCAACGCCAACGGTTTCGCCTTCAGCGGCAACGATCTCGCCCATCACGCCAGCGGCAGGGGACGGCACTTCGACGGTGACCTTGTCGGTCTCCAGCTCGCAGAGCATCTCGTCTACCGCAACGGCGTCACCGGGTTTCTTGAACCATGTTGCGACCGTGGCTTCTGTCACGCTTTCGCCCAGCGTGGGGACACGTACTTCAATGCTCATGGCTTATTTCCCTTCCATGGTCAGCGCGGCATCCACCAGCGCTGCTTGTTGTGCTTTGTGTGCAGATGCCAGACCCGTAGCAGGCGAGGCAGCAGCGGGGCGGCCGGCATAGATCGGACGCGTGTGTTTCGCGCCGATGCGTGTCAGCACCCATTCAATGTTTGGTTCGACGAAGGACCACGATCCCTGGTTCTTCGGTTCTTCCTGACACCAGACGATTTCCGCCTGCTTGAAGCGTTCCAGCTCTTTCACACAGGACATGGCTGGGAACGGATAGAACTGTTCAAGGCGCAGGATATAGACATCTTCGATGCCGCGTTTGTCACGCTCTTCCAGCAGGTCATAATAGACCTTGCCCGAGCACATGACGACGCGCTTGATCTTATCGTCTTTCACCAGCTTGGCATCCGAACGACCGGTACCGTTATCACGGTCGCCGTCATCCCACAGAACGCGGTGGAAGCTGGAACCTTCGGTGAAGTCCTTGGCATCCGACACGCACAGTTTGTGACGCAGAAGCGATTTTGGTGTCATCAGGATCAGCGGCTTACGATAGCCCCGGTGCAGCTGACGACGCAGGATGTGGAAATAGTTGGCTGGGGTCGAACAGTTTGAAACGATCCAGTTGTCGCCACCACACATCTGCAAGAAACGCTCTAGACGCGCCGAGCTGTGTTCCGGCCCCTGCCCTTCGAAGCCATGCGGCAGAAGAATGGTCAGACCAGACATGCGCAGCCATTTGCTTTCACCGGACGAGATGAACTGATCGAACATGATCTGGGCACCGTTGGCGAAGTCGCCAAACTGGGCTTCCCACATCACCAGCGCGTTGGGTTCAGCCAGCGAATAACCATATTCAAAGCCCAACACCGCATATTCCGACAGCATCGAGTCGATGACCTCGTAATGCGCCTGACCTTCGCGGATGTTGTTCAGCGGATAATAACGTTCCTCGGTGTCCTGATTGATTAGGCCCGAATGGCGCTGCGAAAACGTTCCACGCGTACAGTCCTGACCGGACAAACGCACAGGGAACCCTTCCGACAACAACGAACCAAATGCCAGAGCCTCGGCCGTGGCCCAGTCAAACCCGGTGCCACTTTCAAACATCTTGGCTTTGGTATCCAGAAGACGTCCGACAGTCTTATGCATCGGAAAATCGTCCGGCGCGGTCGACAATGCGCGACCCACCTCGTTAAAGGTCTCGGTCGCGATCTCGGTCTTGCCGCGCTGGTATTCGTCGCTGTTGGTGTCCAAATGCGACCAACGGCCATCCAGCCAGTCGGCCTTGTTCGGCTTATAGTCCTTGCCGGCCTCAAATTCGTCATTCATGCGTGCTTGGAAAGCCGCCTTCATATCTTCGATTTCGCCTTCCGGGATCAGGCCGTCTTTGACCAACCGTTCGGTATAGAGCTGAAGCGTTGTCTTATGCTTCTTGATGTTTTTGTACATCAGCGGGTTGGTGAACATCGGCTCGTCGCCTTCGTTGTGACCAAACCGGCGATAGCAGAAGATGTCCAGAACCACGTCTTTGTGGAACTTCTGGCGGAATTCAGTCGCGACGCGGGCGGCGTGCACCACGGCTTCCGGGTCATCGCCATTCACGTGGAAGATCGGGGCTTCCACCATCAAGGCAATATCCGTCGGATAAGGCGACGAACGCGAGAAATGCGGCGCGGTCGTGAAGCCGATTTGGTTGTTCACCACGATATGCATCGTGCCGCCGGTTTTGTGTCCAACAAGACCCGACAGGCCGAACCCTTCGGCCACAACACCCTGACCAGCAAAGGCCGCATCACCGTGCAACAGGATCGGCAAAACTTGATCACGATCCGCATCGTTTATCTGTTCTTGCTTGGCACGAACCTTGCCCAGCACAACCGGGTTCACGGCTTCTAGGTGCGAGGGGTTCGCGGTCAGCGACAAGTGCACTTTGTTGTCGTCAAACTCGCGGTCTGACGAGGCACCAAGGTGGTATTTCACATCGCCCGACCCGTCGACTTCCTCGGGTTTGAAGCTTCCGCCTTGGAATTCGTTGAAGATCGCGCGGTAAGGCTTCTGCATCACATTGGCCAGAACCGACAGGCGGCCACGGTGCGGCATGCCAATTACAACGTCTTTCAGACCCAGCGCACCACCGCGCTTGATGATCTGCTCCATCGCTGGGATCAGCGCTTCGCCACCATCAAGGCCGAAGCGCTTGGTGCCCATGTATTTGACGTGCAGGAACTTCTCGAAGCCCTCGGCCTCGACCAGCTTGTTCAGGATCGCCTTACGACCTTCCTGCGTGAACCGGATTTCCTTGTCGAACCCTTCGATACGTTCTTTCAGCCAACCGGCTTCTTCCGGGTTCGAGATATGCATGTATTGCAGCGCAAAGGTGCCGCAATAAGTGCGTTTCACGATCTCAAGGATACTGGCGGATCGAGGCAACCTCAAGACCCAAAACATTGTCGATGAAAATCGGGCGATCCATATCGGCGTCGGTGAACCCGTATGAGGCCGGGTCCAGCTCGGGATGCGAGGATTTCTCTTGCATGCCTAGCGGATCAAGATCAGCAGCCAAGTGGCCCCGGATTCGATAAGCCCGAATGATCATAAGCGCCCGGATACTGTCCAGAACCGCGCGTTTGACCTGATCGTCGGACAGTTTAACGCCCTTCTCTTCGGCCTTCGCTTCGATCTTCTTGGCAGCCGCCTTGCCTTCTTCGGCAGGAGCCTCAGGCCATTGACCGTCCAGAGCATGCACCCGGTCGCCGTCCGGCATCGGGGGCCAGTCACCGCGCGCCCAGCTGGGGCCTGCGGCCTCGGCGGTTACGTCACGGGCATCATCCCCAAGCTCTGCGAAAAACGCATGCCATGCGGCATCAACCGCATTGGGATCTTTCACATACTGGGCATAAAGCTGCTCGAGATACTCGGCATTGTGCCCTTGCATGAAGCTTGATGCATGGAAGATGTCGTTGGGGCTCTGGTCGTTCATGGGATCACCTGAGTATTTGAAAACGCGCGCCCCGTGTTTCAGGGGCGCGAGAGGGTCGTCTTATTAACCGATGGCCTTCAGTACGGCCTCGCCCAGCGTTGCGGGGCTGTCTGCCACCACAATGCCAGCAGCACGCATGGCTTCGATCTTGTCTTCGGCACCGCCTTTACCACCAGCAACGATAGCACCAGCGTGGCCCATGCGGCGTCCCGGAGGCGCCGTACGGCCAGCGATGAAGCCAGCGACCGGCTTCCAGCGGCCTTTTTTCTTCTGGTCCGCCAGGAATTCAGCAGCTTCTTCTTCTGCCGATCCGCCGATCTCACCGATCATGATGATCGACTGAGTTTCATCGTCATCCAGGAACATGTCCAACACGTCGATATGCTCGGTGCCCTTGATGGGGTCGCCGCCGATGCCAACAGCTGTCGACTGGCCCAGACCGATATCGGTGGTCTGTTTCACAGCTTCATAAGTCAGCGTACCCGAGCGCGACACAACACCAACGCTGCCGCGTTTGTGGATGTGGCCGGGCATGATGCCGATTTTACAAGCACCGGGGGTGATCACGCCGGGGCAGTTCGGGCCAACAAGACGCGAAGCCGTGCCTTCCAGCGCGCGCTGTACGCGCATCATGTCCAGCACCGGAATGCCTTCAGTGATGCAGACGATCAGTTCCATCTCAGCGTCGATCGCTTCAAGGATCGAGTCCGCTGCGAAGGGCGGCGGCACGTAAATTACCGAAGCATTGGCTTCAGTGACGTGCTTGGCTTCGTGAACCGAATTGAAAACCGGAAGGCCCAGATGATCCATGCCACCTTTGCCCGGCGTTACACCGCCGACCATTTTGGTGCCATACGCAATGGCCTGTTCCGAGTGAAAGGTCCCCTGCGAGCCGGTAAAGCCCTGACAGATCACCTTGGTGTTTTCGTCGATAAGGACTGCCATGTGGTAGTCTCCTTAGTTGCGGCCTCGAATTAACGAGAAGCCTTATGCTCAAGCGTCAAGAAGAGAGAACCAACAGGACCTTTTGCAGATTTGTAGTAAAAGAGCTCAAGCTGCAGCTTGCGACCCTCACTTTCGAATTCCGCGCGCTTGCCTTTGATGAACCGCGTAGGGTTATCATCGAACTTTGCCGGTCCTATAAATGTTGGTTTAGCTCCACTTCCTGCGATTTTCACTAAGCGGTTGAACCGTTTGACAACGTCGCGTGCCGTAAGATGTTTTGAACTTACATGGCAAGAAAATTTGCCTTGTGTCCGCGAACTGCTCAGCTTGTAAGTTGGCCTTCCAGCCAAACCCTTAGCTGTACCCTTTGCGTCATACTGAGCGAATACATCACCCACGTGGTTCACAGCAGCAGCTCCATCCCCGGCATTCGATCCATTCCCAAGCGCCAGCACAGGTTTAGAAAGACACGCTTTCTCGAAAACCTCCGCTGCACGATCTGCTAGGCTCTTGGCATTCGCAGATGTCGCGGTCAGGAAGATGGAAAGAATTGCGATGGTTGCTTTCATCAGCCCTTCACCGCTTTCACGATTTTCTCTGCACCGTCCGACAGGTTGTCGGCAGCGATCACATCAACGTCTGAGTTGTTGATGATGTCTTTTCCGGCTTCCACATTGGTGCCTTCCAGACGTACGACCAGCGGAACCTTCAGGCCCACTTCTTTCACGGCTGCAACCACGCCTTCGGCGATGACGTCACAACGCATGATACCGCCGAAGATGTTCACAAGGATGCCCTTCACGTTGGGGTCCGAGGTGATGATCTTGAAGGCTTCGGTCACTTTCTCTTTGGTCGCACCGCCACCAACGTCCAAGAAGTTGGCAGGCTCTGCGCCGTAAAGCTTGATGATGTCCATGGTGGCCATCGCCAGACCTGCACCGTTCACCATGCAGCCAATTTCGCCGTCCAAAGTGATGTAGTTCAGATCGTATTTCGAGGCTTCCAGCTCTTTCGCGTCTTCCTCGGTCACGTCACGAAGTTCCGAGATGTCGGAATGACGATAAAGCGCGTTGCCGTCAAAGCTGACCTTAGCGTCCAGCACTTTGATGTCACCGGCGTCTGACACGATCAGCGGGTTAATCTCCAGCATCTCCATGTCTTTTGCGGTGAACGCTTTGTAAAGCTTACCCATCAGGGCGACACACTGTTTGACTTGTGCGCCTTCAAGGCCCAGCGCAAACGCGATGCGGCGGCCGTGGAAGCCTTGGTAACCCGTTGCCGGATCAACCGAGAAGCTGAGGATCTTTTCGGGGGTGGCCTCGGCCACTTCCTCGATGTCCATGCCGCCTTCGGTGGAGCAGACAAACGAAATGCGCGAGGTCTGGCGATCAACCAGCAGAGCAAGATAAAGCTCACGCTCGATGCCGGAACCGGCTTCGATGTAGATGCGGTTCACTTGCTTACCAGCGGGGCCGGTTTGGTGGGTCACAAGGGTGCGGCCCAGCATTTTCTTGGCTTCCTCAGCGGCTTCTTCAACCGATTTGGTCAGGCGCACACCGCCTTTTTCGCCAGCGTCAGCTTCCTTAAAGGAACCTTTGCCGCGACCGCCTGCGTGAATTTGGGCTTTGACCACCCAAAGCGGTCCGTCGAGTTCACCTGCGGCTGTTTTGGCGTCTTCTGCTCTCAATACAACGCGGCCGTCCGAAACGGGGGCGCCGTAGGATTTCAGAAGGGCCTTCGCCTGGTATTCATGAATGTTCATGAAATCATCCTATCCAGTTGGTCCAATGGGTCCCGGACAAGATGCACAAGTGAAACAGAAGGCTGAAATGTTTTTTAACAAAATGGCTGATTTTCGTCCAATCTCGCAGATTTTGTGATCACAGCGCAAAAAGTGTGATCACAAAAAGCCAAATTGCCACTCTGCATCTCATTTGCGAATCTCAAATTGGCGAAACCGACACTACATAGAACGTGTGCGCCTCTCGACCAATAGATGCCAGTTGAAAGGATCACCAATTCGATCTTAGGCCGTCAGGGTCTGATCTGGCCCACACAAAAAAATGCGCCCCCAAAACTGGAGGCGCACTCAATACTTTTTAGATTGCTGACTTACGCCAGTGAGCTGTCGATGCCCTTACAGGCTTCGACAAGACCCTTCACCGCGTCGACAGATTTGTCGAACATGGCTTGCTCATCTTTGCTCAGATCAATGTCGATGACCTTCTCGATGCCGTTGGCGCCGATCACTGTCGGAACACCAACATAGAAACCGTCAAGGCCGTAAGCGCCATCAACGTAAGCTGCACAAGGCAGCACGCGTTTCTGGTCGTTCAGGTAAGCCTGAGCCATTTCAATCGCCGAGGCCGCTGGGGCGTAATAAGCCGAGCCGGTTTTCAGCAGGCCAACGATTTCAGCGCCACCGTCACGGGTGCGCTGAACAATCGCGTCCAGTTTCTCTTGGCTGGTCCAACCCATCTTGACGAGGTCAGGCAAAGGAATGCCGCCAACAGTCGAATAACGGGGCAACGGAACCATCGTGTCGCCGTGTCCACCCAGAACGAATGCATTCACATCGCGCATGGAGACGTCGAATTCGACCGACAGGAAGTGGCGGAAGCGGGCTGAATCCAGCACGCCAGCCATACCCACAACCTTGTTGTGCGGCAGGCCCGAGAACTCGCGCAGCGCCCAAACCATGGCGTCCAGCGGGTTGGTGATGCAGATCACGAATGCGTTCGGGGCATTTTCTTTGATGCCTTCGCCGACCGATTTCATGACTTTCAGGTTGATGCCCAGCAGGTCATCGCGGCTCATGCCCGGCTTGCGCGGAACGCCAGCGGTCACGATACAAACGTCGGCACCAGCGATATCTGCATATGAGGTGGTCCCCGAAAGGGCTGCGTCGAACCCTTCAACAGGACCGCTTTCCGCGATGTCGAGTGCTTTACCCTGTGGGATGCCGTCTGCAATATCAAAGAGGACGACGTCGCCCATTTCTTTGAGTGCAGCAAGGTGAGCAAGTGTGCCACCGATCATGCCGCTACCGATAAGCGCAATCTTGGGTCTGGCCATGAGTGTGATCTCCGATCAGTTGTTTTCGGGCGCATGCCTAGTCCTAAAGTGCCTTTCGCGCAAGGGCGCTGCGCTGCGGCATCACACTGGGCTTGCAACAGAATGCGACAGACGGTAGCGCTAAAGCGCCCATTTTCCAGACTTTTGAAGGATTTCAGATGCCCGAGGTTTTGGACCTCACTTTCTTTGCCTTTGCAATCCCGGCGGTGATCTTTGCCGGGATTTCGAAGGGTGGCTTCGGCTCTGGTGCCGCTTTTGCGGCGACTCCTTTGCTTGCGCTGATTCTGGAACCAGGTGCGGCTATCGGACTGATGCTTCCGCTTTTGATGCTCATGGATGTGACTGCCCTAAAGCCCTATTGGCGCAAGTGGGACAGCCCGTCCGCTTGGGCGCTGATACTTGGGGCTGCACCGGGCGTGGCGATAGGGGCCGCGCTTTATACAATTGCCAATCCCGACGTGTTTCGATTGCTGATCGGGTTGATTGCGGTCGGATTCGTCCTGTTCCAAATGGCGCGCGCAAGGGGCTGGATCCCCCCTGCCCAAAACCCCATGACCGGTCCGGTTGGCGCTTTTTGGGGTATGATCGCTGGCTTCACCAGTTTTATCAGCCATGCAGGGGGACCGCCTGCCGCTGTCTATCTGTTATCGCGACGGTTAGACAAAACGACGTTTCAAGCCACTACGGTTATCAGTTTTTGGGCGATCAATCTGATGAAGTTTGTCCCCTACTTCGCCTTGGGGATTTTCACGTGGCAAACGGCAAAGGCTGATCTTTTGCTGATCCCCTTTGCCGTTATCGGTGTCTGGATAGGTGTGCATCTGCACCACAAGATGTCAGAGCGGCTGTTTTTTGGCTTCACCTATCTGTTCTTGATTCTCACTGGGACGAAGCTGATCTGGGAAGGGCTGACCTAAACCGGTTTTCCCAGCCGTGTTGGTATCAGCTCTTCATTCAGTTGCTCATATCCGCGGCCAGCAGCGATTAGACAGGTTACACCCTGCGGCGTGGTGACCGTGATGGTCCAAGTGCCGCTTTCAGGTGAGGCAAAGACCTCGACCACCTGACGGTCCGACGCCAGCCCGATGGATTGCCGCGTTTCGCCATAGGTTTCGGTTAAGCGTTGCATCACAGCCGTTCGATCCGCACAGCGGCTCGCGTTCTGGGCTTGCAGCTGTCCTGCTGACAGAAGGATCGCGGCGACACCCAGACTAAGGGCCAGTATATCCTGCTTCATGGATCTGTCCTTTCAAATGGGCCGATCTGCTGGGCCATCCGGCGTACCGGGGCATCAGGGCCGTGTTCCGTGTCGCGCGAGCTGCATTCCATTGCATCAGTGGCCAACTGTGGACCCTTCCGTCACTCGGCGGTTGTCAGGGAAGCCTGCGCCCTGAAATCAAAGAAGTGGTTAACGTGCCGATCACGAAGCCCAATTGACGATGAAGTCCGAAAAATTTCTGCGTTGCGGCAAAGTTTACCTTGCGGTTTGGTGCGCAAATGTGATCCCTTGCGCAACAATATTGCGGAGACACAGAATCATGACCACACGCCCCTATCGTTCCGTCCTTTACATTCCCGGCTCGAAAGCGCGCGCGTTGGAAAAGGCCCGTGGCCTGCAAGCTGACGCCATCATTTTTGATCTTGAGGACGCAGTAGCGCCGGAGGCCAAGGTTGAAGCACGCGCCATTCTGAAAGCCGAGATCGACAAAGGCGGTTATGGCAACCGCGCTAAGATCGTACGCATCAACGGGTTCGACACAGAATGGGGCAAGGATGACGTGGCGGCCTTCGTGGGCGCAGACATCGACGCTATCCTGATGCCGAAAGTAGGCTCCGCCGCGCAATTGGATGAACTGGCCGCGCTGATCCCGGATGTGGATCTGTGGGCGATGATGGAAACCCCCATCGGCATGTTGAACGCCGCTGAGATTGCAGCGCATCCCCGCCTAAAGGGCTTTGTCATGGGCACAAACGATCTGGCGAAAGAGCTGAACACCCGCTTCCGCTCTGACCGTCTGCCCATGATGGGTGGGCTGCATATGTGCTTGATCGCCGCCAAGGCCCATGGGGTCGTGATCATTGACGGGGTCTATAACGCTTTCAAGGATGATGAGGGCTTAAAAGTCGAATGCGATCAAGGCCGCGACATGGGCATGGATGGCAAAACGCTGATCCACCCCGCGCAGCTTGCAATCGCAAATGAAGCCTTCGCTCCGTCCGAGGCCGAGATTGAATTGGCCCAGCGCCAAATCGCTGCTTTCGAAGAAGCAGAAGCATCCGGCCAAGGCGTCGCTGTTGTGGATGGTAAAATCGTCGAAAACCTGCATGTTGAGACGGCAAAATCCATTTTGGCCAAAGCCGATGCCATCACCGCGATGGAGGGCTGACGCCCCTGTCAAAGGACTCTAGCTATGACACTTCTAATTTTCGGCCTTGTACTATGGTATGTAGGCCACTTCTGGAAACGCGCCCTACCCGGCCCACATGCAAATATGGGTCAACGGGCAAAGGGTTTCTCAGCAATCCTGATAGTCATTAGTATTGTCCTAATGGTGATCGGCTACCGCCTCATCGAGAGCAACGATTTCTGGACTTACCCACCCGCATTGAAGCATCTGAATAATCTGCTGGTGCTGATCGCTTTGTATTTCACCAGCCCCGGACCGTCGAAAGGGGCGCTGTTTTACAAGATGCGCCACCCAATGCTGACCGGCTTCATCATCTGGGCCGTGGCTCATATGATGGTTAACCCGGACCAAGCCTCGTTGATCTTGTTCGGTGCGCTGACGGTTTGGGCCGTTCTTGAAATGATCGTGATCAACCGCGCAGAACCAGATTGGCAGCTAAATCCCAAAGGGAAGATTGCGAAAGACGCCATGTTCTTTGCCATCTCAATCCTTCTGCTGGTGATCATTGGTTACATTCATGGTCTGGTCGGTCCCAGCCCATTTGGTACGTGACATGAAGCATTTGCGCGCCGTGGTATCTGAATTCGTCACCGCGTTTGGTGACACGGCGCAAACGCACAAATTGGTGAGCTGGGCATCGCACAATTGCCCAGCACACAACCCCGACATAAAATTGGAGAGCTTTGATGGCTAAGACCAACCCCGGACGTTTTTTCGAGGATTACAAGCTGGGCGACGTGATCGACCATGCCGTACCGCGTACAGTGGCCGAAGGCGAACGCGCGCTTTATCATGCGCTCTACCCCGCCCGGCATGCGCTTTATTCCTCGGACGAATTTGCTGGGGCTTGCGGCTTAGAAGGCTCTCCGATTGATGACTTGATTGCGTTTCACGTCGTGTTTGGGAAAACCGTCCCCGACATTTCTCTGAACGCTGTTGCGAACCTTGGTTATGCCGAGGGACGTTGGTTGAAACCCATTTATCCCGGCGACACGCTGCGATCGCAATCCGAGGTGATCGGGCTGAAGCAGAACTCCAACGGTAAATCGGGTGTTGTTTGGGTACGCACGCGTGGGTTCAACCAAGTGGGCGAGCCGGTGATGGAATATGTGCGCTGGGTGATGGTGCGCAAAGGAAATCTGGACGCCCCTGCACCCGAGACTGTGATCCCAGAATTGAAAGGCGCGCTTGATGTAGGTGATCTTTCGATCCCCGAAGGGCTGTCATTCGAAGACTACGACTTCACCCTGGCCGGCGAACCTCATCGTTGGGGTGATTACGAGGTCGGCGAGAAAATCGACCACGTGGATGGTGTGACGGTCGAAGAGGCCGAGCATATGATGGCCACCCGCTTGTGGCAGAACACGGCCAAAGTGCATTTCGACGCCACTTTCCGCCCCGATGGGCAACGCTTGATTTATGGTGGGCACGTGATTTCGATGGCGCGTACGCTGTCCTTTAACGGCCTTGCCAACGCACAGATGATCGTCGGCTTGAATGGCGGTGCACACGCGAACCCCTGTTTCTCGGGTGATACTATCCGTGCTTGGTCCGAGGTTCTGGACAAGGCGGATACAGACGCGCCCGGTGTCGGAGCGGTCCGTTTACGCCTGGTGGCCGTAAAACACGGCGCGCCGGAATTTGCGTTGAAGGGCGAAGACGGGAAATACCTGCCCGAAGTTATGCTGGATCTGGACTATTGGGCGTTGATGCCGAAATAGGTGACGCATGGATTGATCTGCGAGTAGTATCAGTTGTTACTCGCATCAATTGGCCGACGCCCTATAAAAGACCGTTCTCGAGTTTCCTTTTTAGGATTGGTCTGTGGTCAAGTTTCATCGGTTCTGGCACACATCACCCGAAAACTCATTTATCGACTTGAAAACGGGACTCGCCACATGACCCAATGGAAACGTCTTGCTTCACGGGCTGTAAGCCTTAGCAAGCATATGCATCTTGGCCAAATGGCTCGACCAACTGCCCCGCCGATCATCGAGAATGATACACGCAAACCTCTTGCAGTTGTGACTTTCGTCTGGAACGAGGAAGCCTATCTGAAAAAGTGGGTTGAGTATTACGGAAAGCAACTTGGCCGTGAGAACTTATTTGTGTTTGCCCACGGCGAGGATCCGATGGTGTCCCGTGTGGCAGAAGGCTGCAGAATTTTTGGGTTGCCCCGTAGCCGTGTCGATGCCTTTTTTGCGCGTCGCAAGTCTGATCTCGCAGCGGGTACAGTGTCATTCCTTTTGGCAGAATTCAAAACTGTAATCGTTGGCGACGTCGATGAAATGGTTATCATTGATCCTGCCAAGGGCGGGCAGCTTATTGATTATGTCGAAGCCAATCGCGGGCTAAACCGATCGCTGAAACCGTTCAATCTGGACTTGTTAGACGCACCAGAGGCCGGCCCCTTGGATATGGACCGCCCGATTTTTGCACAGCGCAATCTCGCACGATGCCGCTATCAATTCTGCAAACCCGTGATCGTTTCAGATCAGATTGAGTTCGCAGCCGGTTTCCATTATTCCAGCCACTATCCAATGCTCGCGCAGGATGCCTATCTGGTGCACCTACACTTTGCTGATCGAACTATTAATGAAGAAATCGGTCGGCTGAGACTTGCCAGCTTCGTGGATAATCCGCACTTAGATGCTGCACATCAACGTTCTAAGGGTTTTTGGTCCAAGCATATGAAACGGTATCAGAACCGGAATCGACAGTCTGCCGCGATGCCAATCCTTGAACTGGACAAGGCGGTCCCTCAGTTTTGGGATGCAATGCGCAACAACGTGATCCGAGAACCCAGAACTAAAATCAACGCGCCCGGATGGACCATGACCTTCGGAAAAGTTGACGAGGAAGTGCGCCTGAGCGTTCCTGACCGTTTCACCGAAGTTCTATAACAAGCCCTCGTTTGTTCGATATCCATTCTTTCCTGCTGGGATTGCCGTTAACCAACTCCACAATCAGGACTAATCTCCGACAATTTCACTCGGAGTATCATCGCGACCGGATTGTGATCACATTTCTAAATTGCGTGATCACAACGTGCCGTTTTCGTCTCTGTTAGCGCAAAATTCATCATAAATGCTGCGGAACTCGCGTGACTCTTGGTCGCAAAGGGCGCTATTCCTGTCGTTAAAGTCGAAATAGACAGAAGGAGGCCGCCATGGCCGACGTGAACAGAGGCAACCGCCCTCTTTCCCCGCATCTGCAAGTATACCGCCCGCAGCTGACCTCCATCACCTCGATCTTTGCACGGATCACTGGTGTGGCTCTGCTTGGTGCTGCGGTATTGGTCGTTTGGTGGTTCTTTGCCGCCGCGATGGGTGCTGGTTACTATGATATCGTGAACGGTCTGATGACCTCGTTCATCGGGGACATTGTCATGTTCCTGGCGCTTTGGGCGCTTTGCTATCACGCACTGTCCGGCCTTCGTCACTTAGTTTGGGACATCGGCCTAGGACTTGAAGTTGAAACGGCTGAGAAGATGGGCCTTGGGGTCATCTTCGGGTCCGTCATTCTGGCGATCCTTGTCGCCGTGATCGTGTAAGGGAGACAAACATGAGCTATCTTACCGACCGCAAACGCGCCGTAGGCAAAGGGTCCGCCGGATCCGGCACCGCGCATTTCTGGGGCCAAGCTATTTCGGCTGTTGGCCTTCTGATTCTGATGCCGCTGTTCGCGCTGACCTTTGGCCACGCGCTTGGCATGCCGTATGACGAGGCTATCGCCTATTACCAACGCCCCTTCCCCGCCATCATTGCCGCCATGACTCTTGTGACCGCCATGGTTCACTTCCGTCACGGCATTCAGGTGGTGATCGAGGACTACTCGCGCGGTGTGACGAAGAAGGTCCTTGTGATCGTCTGCACAGCGCTGGCTTACACAATTTTGGCAATCGGCCTGTATGGCCTTGCCCGCATCGCCTTTTAAGACCGGAGAGCAACCCAAATGGCAGCTTACGAATACGAAACACACGAATATGACGTGGTCGTGGTCGGTGCCGGTGGCGCCGGTCTTCGGGCCACGCTTGGCATGGCCGAACAAGGTCTGCGCACCGCTTGTGTGACCAAAGTCTTCCCGACACGCTCGCACACCGTGGCCGCGCAGGGCGGCATCGCCGCGTCCCTGTCCAACATGGGCCCGGATAACTGGCAGTGGCACATGTACGACACCGTAAAGGGCTCGGATTGGCTGGGCGACACGGATGCAATGGAATACCTTGCACGTGAAGCCCCCAAAGCGGTTTACGAGCTGGAGCACTACGGCGTTCCATTCTCGCGCACCGAAGAGGGCAAGATTTATCAGCGCCCGTTTGGTGGCCACACCACTGAATTTGGTGAAGGCCCTGCCGTGCAGCGGACCTGCGCTGCCGCTGACCGGACCGGTCACGCGATCCTGCACACGCTGTATGGCCAGTCGCTGAAGAATAACGCTGAGTTTTATGTCGAGTACTTCGCCATTGACCTGATCATGTCAGAAGATGGCGAGTGTCAGGGTGTTGTTTGCTGGAAGCTTGATGATGGTACCATGCACGTCTTCAACGCCAAGATGGTCGTTCTGGCCACTGGCGGTTACGGACGCGCTTTCTTCTCGGCCACCTCGGCCCACACCTGCACCGGCGACGGTGGCGGCATGGTGGCGCGCGCAGGTCTGGCTTTGCAAGATATGGAGTTCGTTCAGTTCCACCCGACCGGCATTTACGGTTCGGGCTGCTTGATCACCGAAGGTGCACGCGGCGAAGGTGGCTATCTGGTGAACAGCGAAGGCGAACGGTTTATGGAGCGCTACGCGCCCCAGTATAAAGACCTTGCGCCACGCGATTATGTTTCCCGGTCCATGACCATGGAAATCCGCGAAGGGCGCGGTGTGGGCGCAGAGGGTGATCACATCTTCCTGCATCTAGACCACCTGCCCCCCGAAGCCTTGGCCGAGCGTCTGCCCGGCATCTCGGAAAGCGCCAAAATCTTTGCAGGTGTTGATGTGAACAAGGAACCGATCCCGGTTCTGCCGACCGTTCACTATAATATGGGCGGCATTCCCACGAACTATTGGGGTGAAGTGCTGAACCCGACCGCGAAAGACCCAACCGCTGTCGTGCCTGGCCTGATGGCCGTTGGTGAAGCGGGCTGTGCGTCTGTGCACGGTGCGAACCGTCTTGGCTCCAACTCGCTTATTGACCTTGTGGTCTTTGGCCGCGCCGCCGCGATCCGCGCCGGTAAGGTTGTGGACGCAGACAGCGCCAACCCAGTGCTGAACCAGCCTTCGGTTGATGCTGCCTTTGATCGTTTCGACGGTCTGCGCAACGCGAAGGGCACTGTGCCCACCGCCGAGCTTCGTCTTGAGATGCAGAAGACCATGCAGGCTGACGCCGCCGTTTTCCGTACCGCCAAGACCATGAAAGAAGGCGTCGAGAAGATGACCGCTGTCGCCGCCAAGATGGACGACCTGGCCGTCACCGATCGTTCGCTGGTCTGGAACTCGGACCTGATGGAGACGCTGGAATTGGCAAACCTGATGCCGAACGCTCTGGCAACCATTCACGGTGCAGAAGCACGCGAAGAAAGCCGCGGCGCGCACGCGCACGAGGACTTCCCGGATCGTGACGACAAGAAGTGGCGTGTTCACACCGTCAGCCGCGTTGATGGCAACAAGGTTGACCTGACATATCGTCCGGTCATCACTGACCCGCTGTCGACCGAGGCCGAAGGCGGTATCAACCTCAAGAAAATCGCGCCCAAAGCGCGGACGTTCTAAGGAGAAGAGAAGATGGTACAATTCAAACTCCCCAAGAACTCAACCGTCCGCGTTGGTAAAACATGGCCGAAGCCCGAGGGTTCGAACGTCCGCAAGTTCCAGATCTATCGCTGGAACCCGGATGACGGTGAAAACCCGCGGGTCGACACCTATTTTCTGGATATGGACGCCTGCGGGCCGATGGTTCTGGACGCGCTGATCAAGATCAAGAACGAGGTTGATCCGACCCTGACCTTCCGCCGTTCGTGCCGTGAAGGCATCTGTGGCTCTTGTGCGATGAATATCGACGGGATCAACACTCTGGCCTGTATTTACGGGATGGACGAGATCAAGGGCGACGTGAAGATCTATCCGCTGCCGCACATGCCGGTTGTGAAAGATCTGATCCCTGATCTGACACATTTCTACGCTCAGCATGCATCCATCATGCCGTGGCTTGAGACCAAGACCAACCGCCCCGCGAAAGAGTGGAAGCAGTCGATTGAGGATCGCAAGAAACTCGACGGTCTTTATGAATGCGTGATGTGCGCCAGCTGCTCGACATCCTGCCCGAGCTACTGGTGGAATGGCGACAAATACCTTGGGCCAGCCGCTCTGCTGCACGCCTATCGCTGGATCATCGACAGCCGCGACGAAGCCACTGGCGAGCGTCTTGACGAGCTGGAAGATCCTTCAAGCTTTACCGTTGCCACACGATCATGAACTGCTCGAAGACCTGCCCGAAAGGCCTTAACCCGGCCAAGGCGATTGCTTCGATCAAGAAAATGATGGTCGAACGTCACCTGTGATGCAGGGCCTTAGCGATGCAATCTTATTGGCCGCCCTTGCCGGGGCGGCCATTCCTTTTGGGGCTTGGCTTGCGCGGTTTGATGGCCTGTTTCCCGGAAAGCTTCGTGATCAGGCCAATCATTGGATCATGGCGTTTGGCGCTGGCGCGCTTTTGTCGGCCGTTGCACTTGTTCTTATCCCTGAAGGGCTCGATCGTGTTTCCGGCTTGCCTGCACTTGCACCCTTACTATTGGGTGCACTTGCTGCGCTGATCGTCGACATCGCCATGTCACGCACGGGCGGTTCACGTGCGCAATTCATGGCCATGTTGATGGACTTCATCCCCGAAACCATTGCACTGGGGGCGGTGATAACGGCCGAACCTAAACTTGCCGTACTGCTGGCTGCCCTAATCGGCGCACAAAACCTACCCGAAGGTTTCAACGCAGACAGAGAGCTGGAAGCAGGTAGCCAAATGCCACGCGGCAAGCGACTGGCCCTGTTCGCGTTGCTTGTTCCAATGGGTCCGATTGCTGCAATGATCGGCATGACGATGCTTTCAGCCGCCCCGGTGATCCTTGGCTGGCTGATGCTCTTCTCGGCCGGCGGCATCTTGTATTTGATGTTTCAGGACATCGCACCTGAACTTCCAATCGAGCGTAACTGGACACCCCCGTTGGGCGCTATTCTGGGCTTTGCGCTGGGGCTGGCAGGACATATCCTGACGACATGACAGGCTATTCCGGCACTCCACTTGAAAAGAAACTTGGCCTTAAGGACGGGCAACGCGTTGCTTGGGTAAATCGTCCTGCCGCACAAGATTACCTTACAACCAGCCGCGCGTTCATTGCCGTGGACGATACAACGCCCGAAGGTCTTATGGGTCCATATGACGTGATCCACATGTTCACCGATGATCGCGCAACTTTCGAAGCCGCCCTGCCCCAGCTGCTTTCAGCGCTCGACAAGGATGGCATGATCTGGATGTCTTGGCCCAAGAAAGCATCCAAGGTGCCCACGGACATGGCCGAGGACGCCATACGTGACACAGCCCTGAAAACCACTTTGGTTGATGTGAAGGTCTGTGCGGTGGACGCGGTCTGGTCCGGACTAAAGCTGGTGATCCGCAAAGAACATCGTGCCGATCACGGGCAGCGCTGACTAAACCTCGATATTATCAATCAGGCGGACTTCACCCAACATTGCGGCGGCCAACAGCCTAGCGGGACGTTTCAAATCCGAAACGGGGGCCAAAGTCTCGGCGTCGCGCAGTTCCAGATACTCGACCTTCTGATAGCCCGCGTTTTCGATCTGGGCCACTGCACTGTCCAAAACAACACGCACCTCAGCGCCGCGCTGAATGGCCTTTGCCGCCTTGCGCATCGCATTGATCATCACGGGCGCGATTTTGCGTTCCTTTGGACTGAGATGCACATTGCGCGATGACATCGCCAACCCATCGTCTTCACGGATCGTGGGGCAGCCGATCACTTCGGTCTCGATGTCCAAATCTTCGGACAAGCGACGCACCAACAACATCTGCTGATAGTCTTTCTGACCAAAGCAGGCCACATCCGCGCGTGACTGCAAAAACAGTTTTGAGACCACAGTTGCGACACCATCGAAATGGCCGGGACGATGAGCGCCTTCCAGATCTTCGGTCAGGCCCGACACACGAACATTGGTCGCAAAGCCTTCGGGGTAAATCTGATCAGGCGTGGGCGCATACAGCGCATCCACGCCATAGGGCGCCAGCTTTTCTGCATCGTCTTCTTCGGTTCGGGGGTAGTTATCCAAGTCGCCCGGATTGTTGAACTGTTTTGGGTTCACGAAGATCGTGACGATAACACGGTCAGCGTGCTTCTTTGCCTCTTCCACCAAAGACAGATGGCCGGCATGCAGAGCGCCCATCGTGGGCACGACGGCCACGCGCTCTCCTTTGAAAATCCAGCTGCGGCGCAGGGTGCGCAACTCGTCCTTGGAACGGATGATCTTCATTTCTTTTTGACCTCATCTGCAAAGACGTGCTCAGGCGCCGGGAAGCTGCGGTTTCGCACTTCTTCCGCGTATTCAGCAATGGCTTTTTCGCCATCCTCGGCCAAGGTTGCGTATCGCTTGGCGAATTTCGGTTTGAATGCTGTAAACAAGCCCAGCATGTCATCCACAACCAGCACTTGCCCGTCACATTGTGCAGAGGCGCCGATGCCGATGGTAGGGATCGAAACTGCTTCGGTAATTTCGTTCGCAAGGCTTTCAGGAACTTTCTCAAGCACGACCGAAAAGGCTCCTGCCTCCTCCACGGCTTTCGCATCTCCCATTACACGGTCGCGGTCTTCACCACGACCCTGAACTTTGTAGCCACCAAGTGTGTTAATCGCCTGCGGCGTCAAACCCACATGGGCCATGACAGGGATCGAGCGACTTGTCAGGAAGCGGATGGTTTCCGCCATAGAGACACCGCCCTCAAGCTTAACAGCCGCAGCCCCTGTTTCGCGCATCAAACGGGCCGCATTGCGAAAGGCTTGCTCTGGGCTTTCTTCGTAGGACCCGAAAGGCATGTCCACGATCATCATCGATTGCTTAAGACCGCGCTTAACAGCAGCACCATGCAGACACATCATGTCCATTGTCACGCCCAGCGTATCAGGCAGGCCATGCACAACCATGCCAACGCTGTCGCCCACAAGAACCATGTCACAATGGGCGTCCATCATCTGGGCGGTGGGCGTCGCATAGGCAGTCAGCACCACCAGCGGCGTGCCCCCTTTGCGACTACGAATATCCGACGGCGTCGGTGCTGTTACTTTGGCCGAGGCGCTCATGGTTTCCCCTCCCTGATCCACTTCGCTTCTCGCCAATATAATGCTGCGACGCAGAAAATCAAAGGGGAGATAACGAAACGTTCTTTCCTTGCCTTAAGGGAATTTCCCGCGTTTCATGGGGCATATCCCGCGAAACGGGAAGAGGAGGACCCCGATGACCAACCTTAAACTTACTGCATGCGCTTGGGCGTTGATGGCAACCACCGCGCTGGCTGGAAATGATGCGATCACGCTGGGAATGGTGCTTGAGCCGCCAAACCTTGATCCAACCGCAGGGGCCGCTGCGGCCATCGACGAAGTTGTCTATGCAAATATCTACGAGGGTCTGACACGGTTCGGCCCTGATGGCGCGGTGCTGCCCGCTTTGGCAAGCAGTTGGGACGTCAGCGAGGACGGGTTGTCCTACACGTTCACGCTTCGTGAAGGTGTGACCTTCCACGATGGATCAGCCTTTGATGCAGAGGACGTGGTGTTCTCGATCGATCGTGCGCGGGCTGAGGGCTCGACCAATGCCCAGAAAGCGCTGTTCAAGGACATCGAAAGTGTAACGGCCGTTAGCCCGACATCGGTGCAGGTGAAGCTAACCGCACCCAACGGCAACTTCCCTTTCAATATGGCTTGGGGCGATGCGATTATCGTAGCACCTGAAAGCATCGAAAACGCAGCGACAAATCCTGTTGGAACAGGCCCCTTTAGCTTCGTTGAATGGGCCAAAGGCGACCACGTGACGATCACTCGCAACGACGCCTATTGGGGCGACGCGCCTGCGCTGGCGAACGCGACGTTCAAGTTCATCTCGGACCCGAACGCGGCATTTGCTGCCATGATGGCGGGTGACGTGGACGCCTTCCCGAACTTCCCCGCACCAGAAACTCTGGGCCAGTTTGAAGCCGATCCGCGCTTTAACGTGATCGTCGGCTCGACCGAGGGCGAGACAATTCTATCCACCAACAACAAATCCGGGCCTCTGTCGGATGTGCGCGTGCGTAAGGCGATTGCCCACGCGATCAACCGCCAGGACATCATTGACGGTGCTATGCATGGCTATGGCACGCCCATTGGCACCCATTTTGCGCCGCATAACCCGGACTATGTTGACCTGACCGGCAATTCGGCCTTTGACCCCGAAATGTCAAAAACCCTGCTGGCCGAGGCCGGGGCGGCCGATCTGACCTTGCGCCTTATGCTGCCACCGCCAGCCTATGCCCGTCGCGGAGGCGAGATCATTGCCGCCCAACTGCGCGAGGTTGGGATCAAAACCGAGATTTCGAACCTCGAATGGGCGCAGTGGATTGAACAGGTGTTCAAAGGCATGGATTTCGACCTGACCATCGTCAGTCATACGGAACCCGCGGACATCAATATCTATGCCCGTCCGGAATACTATTTCCAGTATGACAACGCAGATTTCCAAGCGTTGATCGAGAAGCTGTCGGTCACATCAGACCCCGCCATGCGGTCGGACCTGAACAAACAGGCCCAACAGATCATCGCGGATGACTATGTGAACGGATACCTGTTCCAGCTGGCGAAAACCGGTGTGGCGAATGCCAAGATCAACGGGTTGTGGGAAAACGCGCCCACACAGGCGAATGATTTGACTGGGGTAAGCTGGTCTGAGTGATTTTGATGGGCGGCGGCTACATTGCCGCCGTCCTTTCCCGATGCGCTTTGAGAGGTGTGTTTTGAAGACACTACGACTAATTACTTTTTCGATTACTGTCATTTGGATTCTACAAGCATGCCAAACAACTCACCAGCCAACCGAACGAGATCGAGTTCTCGAGATCAAAGGTGAGCGAATTCTGCAAAAGTGTGCGCAAACTAGTTGCACTACACTTCACTTAGCCAATGCAAAGCTTGAGAATTACGCAGACATTGTTGAGCTTGAGCATGTTAATTCGATCATACTCCCCAACGTCAGGTCTCACGAGATCGGCGCGTTGGCGCCAATGACTTGGCTCAAACATCTCAAATTTGGCACTGCAAAACTGGGAAAGCTACCAAATCTTTCCTCACATACATCCCTGAAACATTTGCACTTGTCGGGGCTGCAGAATCCAGACCTCACACCTATCGGTCAGCTAACTCAATTAGAGGTTCTAATACTTGTCGCCGAAACATCCATCGAACTTCAAGGAATCGTTTCTCTTCCAAAACTGAAGGAGTTGCAAATCTATGGCTTAAACAAACAAAACCTAACCCCTCTACGCGGCCAACCGACGATAGAGGTTTTAGAGTTTGGGATTCCTCAACCGTTAGACTACGCGTCACTGTTAATGATGCCTAACCTGAGAGAACTCAATATCGAAGCACAGTGGGAAGAATCCGAGCACTACAAACAGATACTGACCCTAAGAGCCAAGGGTGTCGAAGTGCGCGAATGGATACACGACTAATCACCCCTTCGGCTCGTTCGGGTTCGGCGTCACGCGGCGTTTCAGAATAGTCTCGCGCCACGTAATATAAGTGACTGCCGCCATGATCACACCCGCGCCGACCACCACCCAGAAATCCACCGGTTCTGCGAAGAAAATCGCGCCGGTGGCAGCTGCCCAGATGATTTGCACAAAGGTCACAGGCTGAGTGACCGATACAGGCGCCTCGGCAAAGGCGCGCGACATGGAATAGTGGCCAGCGGTGGCAAAAAACGCCACGACAGCCAGCCACGCCATCTGAACCAAGGTGGGTGGCACCCAAACCATGTAGGCTGCTGGCACCAGCCCGATCGTCACGGTTAGCGACATCATGGCCACCACCACACCCGCAGTCGCATCTTGCGCCAACCGTTTGGCGATCAAATAGGAAACCCCCAAAAAGATCGCTGTGAACACCATCGAGATATGACCGCCCCCAAGCTCGCGCAGTCCCGGTCGCAGGATGATCAGCACGCCAAGGAAGGCCGCAGCAACAGCCAGCATCCTCCGGGTCGAAAAGCTTTCACCCAAAAACACAGCCGCGCCCAGCATGACGTAGATCGGGGTCAGATAGTTCATCGCCACGACCTCGGCCACGGTGATTTGGGTCATGGCGTAAAACCAGCACAGCACCGCGCCCGTGTGGACCACCCCGCGTAGCACAAACAGTTGCCACACCCGTTTGGGGAATTTGATCTTGGTCAGTTGCCCGATGGCAGGAAGCACAAAAACAAGCCCGAAAACATACCGAAGAAATGCGGCTTGGGATGAGGGCAGTTCTTGCCCCACATATTTCACCAGCGCATTCATCAACACAAAAAACAGACCTGCCGCCAGCATCCACAAGATGCCGTGCATAGGCCGTTGATCAGAGGAGGCGTTTGCGGTCATCCGGCGACATGACACTGGATAGCCGGCGAAAACAAGAGACCCCGGCGCGTTTCCACGGACCGGGGTCTTTCTTTTATCAGATGGGATGTTGCTTAAAGCTGCTCCATCACCTCGTCCGAAGCTTCAAAGTTTGTTGTGACGCGCTGCACGTCATCATCATCCTCAAGCGCATCCACAAGCTTCATCAGCTTTTGCATGTTCTCAAGGTCCAGCTCGGTTGTGATGTTCGGCTGCCAAATCAGCTTGGTCGAATCCGACTCACCAAGGGCGGTTTCCAACGCGGTCGAGACCTCGTTCAAATCGGTATCCGCGCAAACAATACGGTGGCCGCCTTCGTCGGTTTCGCAATCTTCTGCACCAGCTTCGATCGCGGCGTCCATCACGGTGTCTGCATCGCCTGCCTCAGTGGAATAGATCACCTCGCCCTTGCGATCGAACATGAAACCAACCGATCCGGTTTCACCCAGATTGCCGCCATTCTTCGTAAAGGTCGACCGAACGGTCGATGCGGTCCGGTTTTTATTGTCGGTCATCGCCTCGACGATGATAGCCACACCGTTCGGGCCGTAGCCTTCATACCGGATCTCATCATAGTTCTCGGCGTCGCCACCTTGGGACTTCTTAATCGCGCGTTCGATCACATCCTTGGGGACTGACTGCGATTTGGCTTCTTTCACGGCCAGACGCAAACGCGGGTTCTTGTCGGGATCGGGGTCGCCCATTTTGGCGGCCACAGTGATCTCTTTGGCGAGTTTCGAAAACAGTTTCGAGCGCAGTTTATCCTGACGACCTTTGCGGTGTTGGATGTTTGCCCATTTTGAGTGGCCAGCCATGGCGACCTCCGACTAATTCATTCGTTCGGGGATCAATAGCCCAAGCGGCCAACAAGGGGCAAGGGGCCATGCTGGATTGGTTGGGTTCAGAATGCTTCGCACCGAATAATTCAGGCGCGATCATCCTTTGGTGACCCCATCACCACATGGGTCACAATCTGATGTACCTGCGGCAATGTCCCCAGCTTATCGGTGTGGAAACGTTTATATGCGATCAGGTCTGCAGCCTCGACCCGCAGAAGATATTCCACGGTGCCGGTGATGTTGTGGCACTCGCGCACCTCATCATAAAGCGCCACAGCCCGTTCGAACCCTTCCTGCGCGGCTTTGGTGTGGTCATTCAGCCCTACGGTCACATAGGCCACGAAACCCACCCCCATCGCCATTGGATCAAGCACAGCCCGATAGCCCGCGATCACGCCCAGCCGCTGAAGTTCCTGCACCCGGCGCAGACAGGCCGAGGGGGACAACCCCACCCGATCTGCCAATTCCGTATTGGGCAGACGACCATCCGCTGACAGCTCGCGCAATATTTGCTGATCTATTTTGTCTTTTATCTTCATAGATTGCAGAATAACCCTGAATTCGCGCAAGTTTGCAATCCCAAAGCGCCACCCTACTGCAATAATCCCCTCATGTCTTATGATCTTCTTCTTGCGCTTGTCGCTTTCGCTTTTGTTTCGTCCATCACGCCGGGGCCAAACAACCTGATGCTTATGGCCTCAGGCGCGAACTTTGGGTTCAAACGCACGATCCCACATATGTTGGGCGTCGCCGGGGGATTTATATTCATGGTGGTTCTGGTCGGTGCCGGGCTTATGCAGCTCTTTGACCTATACCCGATCAGCTACACGATCCTGAAAACCGGAAGCGTGATCTATTTGCTGTGGCTGGCATGGAAAATTGCGCGCGCAAGTGAACCCGGAACAGGCAAGGCTGGCGGGACACCGATGACGTTTTTGCAGGCGGCGGCTTTTCAATGGGTGAACCCCAAAGCGTGGGCGATGGCCCTGACTGCGATCAGCGTCTATGCACCAACGCGCGACATGGGCGCGGTGGTTTTGGTGGCGGTGATCTTTGGTGCCGTGAACCTTCCATCCGTCTCTACCTGGACCGTACTGGGTCAGAAAATCCGCGTGATCCTTACGAACCCAACGCGGCTTAAAGCCTTCAATGTCACCATGGCCCTGCTGCTGATTGCCACGCTTTTCCCCGTAATCTACGGGTGACGCGCCCTGCCCTTCGCGGTAAGCCTTGGGCATGACAACAGATCAAATCATTCTCTTTTCGCTTTTCGGTGCGGTATTCGGCCTGCTTTTGTGGGGTCGCTTTCGCTATGATATTGTAGCCTTTTCCGCCCTCATGGTGGGGGTGGTGCTGGGTGTTGTGCCCACGAAAGAGGCGTTTTCCGGCTTCGGGCATCCAGCCACGTTGGTCGTGGCGCTGGTACTGGTTGTCTCTGCCGGGCTGGTCCGCTCGGGCGCCGTGTTTCTGATCACCCGAACCTTGGTCGACGCGTCGCGATCGCTTGGGTCGCATATCGCGCTGATGGGGGCCATTGGTGGCGTCTTGTCGGCCTTCATGAACAACGTGGCCGCGCTGGCATTGTTGATGCCCGTAGACATTCAAACCGCCCGCAAGGCGGCGCGCCCTGTGGGGTTAAGCCTGATGCCTTTGTCCTTTGCCACCATCCTTGGCGGCATGGTCACGCTGATCGGCACGCCCCCCAACATCATCATTGCGTCCATCCGCGAAGATGCTTTGGGTGAACCTTTTAAGATGTTTGATTTTGCACCCGTCGGTGGTGTCACCGCGATTGCAGGATTGATCTTCGTCGCACTGATCGGCTGGCGTCTGATCCCGCAACCCCATGCAGACAAAAACGGGTCTAACCCTATGGAAGAGTTCGGCCATTATGTTGCTGAGCTGACCGTGCCCGAGGGATCAAAACACATCGGCAAGCGCGTGAAAGAACTGCTGGAAACAGCCGAGAAGAACGATGTCGCGATCCTTGGCCTCGTGCGCGATGGCAAGCGGCGATACGGCACCCAACGTGGCACCAAACTGGCTGAAGGCGACGCTTTGGTACTGGAGGCTACGCCTGAGGCGCTGGATGAGTTTCGTACGGCAACCGGATTGGCCTTCGCCGAGGAAACCCGAGAAGAAAAACTGAAAGCCGAAGGCGATGGTCTTTCGAAAATCGAAGTGGTCGTTCCTGAGAATGCCCGTATTGCCGGCAAAACGGCGCAGGCCATTGGGCTGAATTGGCGTCGACGCTCGGTCCTAATGGGGATTTCGCGCGCGGGTAAGACGATCACCCAACAGGTACGCAAAACCGAGGTGCAACCGGGCGACATCCTTCTTTTGCTGGTGCCACAGGGCAATGAAGCGGACGTGACCGAATGGTTGGGCTGTTTGCCCCTGGCCGAACGCGGCTTGACCGTCACCCGCGACGAAAAGGTCTGGCTGGCCATTGGGCTTTTTGCAGCGGCCGTCGCTGCGGCAAGCATTGGGCTGGTGTATTTGCCCGTGGCCCTTGGGTTGGTCGTGGTCGGCTATGTCTTGGCCAAGATCGTGCCGCTGTCAGAGCTTTACACCCATATTGAATGGCCCGTCGTGGTGCTGCTGGGATCCATGATCCCGCTGGGCGCTGCGTTGGAAAGCTCTGGCGGGACCGAACTGATCGCAGGGGCCTTGGTTGAATGGACAGAAGGATTGCCCGCTTGGGCCGTGTTGACGGTGTTGATGGTGGTTACCATGACCTTGTCAGACGTTCTGAACAACACGGCGACCACCATCGTGGCGGCACCTGTGGGCATCCAGATGGCGCATGCCTTGGGCAAAGACCCCGACCCATTCCTGATGGCTGTGGCGATCGCTGCGTCCTGTGCGTTCCTGACGCCCATCGGTCATAAGAATAACACGTTGATCCTTGGCCCGGGTGGCTATCGCTTTGGTGATTACTGGCGCATGGGTTTGCCGCTCGAGATTTTGGTGGTTGCGGTCTCGATCCCGGCGATCTTGGTGTTCTGGCCGCTGTAATCAGCGCGCCGCAGTTGGTGTAAACGGATTGGGTGATGGGTGGTCTTGCTGCCACGCCACGCAATGTTCACACAAAAGATCACGCCAGTTTTCCTGCGTCAGCCCCGGCCAGTGTGGCTGTGCGCCATGACGTTCAACATCCCGAATGGCGTGCTTGAGAAGATAAAAACCCTTAAGCGCATCAACCTCGTGGTCAAACCACAGCCGTGACAGTTTCTTTAGCGCGGTGAAATCGTCCCCTTTTGCGGCAAGGATTTCAGCCACATGCAAACCGGCCAACCAAATGGCGCTTTCAGATTCATCTTTGGGACGCTGCAGCTTTAGGTTTGTTGTCGCCAGCGCGAGCAACTGATCAACCTCACCCCAATGCACGGGAGACGGCAAAGCTTCCAGCACATAGATCGCATCACTTTGGCGGGGCCAATCGGACATCCGATCCATCACTTGATCCGCCCAGACCTGCACCCGCCCGTCCAACTCCAGCCCAAGCCCCGCGCGGGCCAAAAGCTCGACTGTGGCCAGACGCAGCGCCTCAGAGACATCAGTATCAGGTGTCACAGCGGCCAGATGAAGGGGATCAGGATCGAGGCAAGGATGCCCACGGACAAGTTCAGCGGAACACCAACTTTCAAGAAGTCCGAGAATTTGTATCCGCCGGGTCCATAGACCAGCGTGTTTGTCTGATAGCCGATGGGCGTCGCAAAACTGGCCGAGGCTGCCACCATCACCGCAACAACCAAGGGGCGCGGATCAAGGCCCAGCGCATGTGCCAGCCCGATTGCGATAGGTGTCACCACAACAGCAACAGCGTTGTTCGACACAAGCTCGGTCAGGACAGATGTCAGCAGGTAGATGGCCCAGACGATTAAGAAGGGTGGAAGCTTGCCCAAAACTGGTGCGATGCCTTCCGCGATCAACGCAACCGCGCCCGAGCTTTCCAACGCCGCCCCGATGCCAAGCATCGAGAAGATAAGCACAAGCAATCGCCCATCAACGGCCCCAAAGGCCTCGTCCGCGTCGATACAGCGGGTCAAAAGAACAACCGCAACGGCCAAAAAGGCCAACAAGAAAATCGGCGCCACTCCAAAACCTGCCAAGGCCACCAATCCGAAAAGTGCAGCCACCGCGATCGGGGCGTGACCGCGTCGATACTCGCGATCCGAAGGGGCCGAAACATCGACCAGATCCATGTCTTGCGCCAACCGTTGGATGTCGGCCAGAGCGCCCTCCAAAAGCAGCGTATCGCCGACGCGCACAACCAATTCATCCAGTTGACGCCCGATATTTTGGTTCTTGCGATGCACCGCCAACGGATACACGCCATATCGGCGACGCAGACGCATCTTACCAAGCTGCTTGCCGACCATCTTACAGCCGGGCGAGATCAAGACCTCGACCGTGGTGGTTTCGACGGCAGACACCTGATCCACGCGCTTCAAGCTTTTGTCACGTTGCAGACTTAGAAGTTCCGTCATCGCTGTCCGAAGAACAACGCGGTCGCCAACTTGCAGCGTGACACCGGACATATCCCGTCGCAATGAAGCATCACCACGAATAACATCGACCAGTCGCACACCTTCACGTTTGAACAACTGAACGCCGCTTACTTCACGCCCGATCAAGTTTGATTCCGGTGGGACAACGGCCTCGGTGAAAAATTTCTTGCGGGATCTGTCGGTTAGAAGGGTCGCCATACTGTCGCGGTCGGGCAGGATCTTGGGGGCGATGAAGCGAAGATAGAACATACCCCAAGCCACCAAGGCAATGCCAAGCGGTGTGACTTCGAAGATTGTAAACGGTTCCAGCCCGCCTTCACGGGCGACGCCATCCACCAGAAGGTTGGTTGATGTCCCGATCAGGGTCAACGTGCCGCCCAGAATGGCGCCATAGCTTAGCGGGATCAGCAGCTTGGACGCCGATTTTCCAATCTTCTTCGCCAGTTGAATGAAAACCGGGATCATGACGACCACCACCGGCGTGTTCGATACCACCGCAGAGGACACCACGACAAAGCCCATAAGGGATGCCAAAGCCATCATCGGGTTATGTTCGGCCTTCTTCTCCGCAATCTGGGTGAACCATTGAAGCGCGCCGGTGCGCACCAAAGCGCCCATGACAATGAACATCGCAGCGATCGTCCAAGGGGCCGGATTGGAAAGCACTTCCAGCGCGCTTTCATAGTCGAGAATGCCCATGACCAGCATGATGGACACGCCACCAATGGCAACAACCTCGGTGGGGAAGCTTTCACGCAGGAAAAGGACAAACATCCCCCCTACGGTCAGAAGGGCAATCACCGCCTGAGTTGTGGCGCTGAACTCGAATAAACCCATGCACAGTCCCCGTTTAATCGCTTGATCTAGTTTTGCCTTGCGCGGGGGGTATGAGCAAGCGCGGTTTTGTCGCGTGCTGGATTTTGGTCGCGAGACTTAGCTTGCGTCCATTGGGGAACACGGTGTTAAACGCCCACCATTACGCACCATCTGAACACGTGTGGCCTTGCCCGTACGGTCATCTGTTTCGATATACAGGCCGGACAATGTGGCCTCCCCTTCGGCAGGGGTGAAACGCCCTTTGGCCATCCCGGTTACAAAACGGCGCATCGGTTCTTCTTTTTGCATGCCAATCACGCTGTTATAGTCCCCGCACATGCCCGCATCGGTCAGATAGGCCGTTCCTTTTGGAAGAATTTGCGCGTCCCCCGTGGGAACATGAGTATGGGTGCCAACAACCACGCTGGCACGTCCATCACACCAGTGTCCGACCGCCATTTTCTCGGACGTGGCTTCGCAGTGTATGTCTACCAAAGACGCCTGCACTGCGCCGCCAAGCGTGTGCCGCTTCAACACCAGATCGATCGCGGAAAACGGATCGTCGAAGGCGCGTTTCATAAAGACCTGTCCCAAGACCTGCGTCACAAGGATCTTGCGTCCGCGTGCATCCGCAAACACACGCGCGCCCACGCCGGGACAATCTTTGGCAAAATTCAGTGGACGGATGATACGCTTTTCCTGTTCGCAATAGGTCAGCATATCGCGCTGATCAAAGGCGTGATCCCCCAAAGTGATCACGTCCACGCCCGCGTCAAGAAACTCTTTGGCGTGGCTTGCGTTCAAACCATGCCCGCTGGTGGCGTTTTCACCATTGGCCACAACGAAATCGAGCTTCCAGTCTTCGCGAAGACCTTTCAGTCGCTCTGCAACTGCGCGCCGTCCGGCACGCCCCATGATATCACCAAGAAAGAGTATTTTCATGGCAGATAGCCCTATTGGCATGAACGCAAAAGGGCAAGAGCGCGTAAAACAACCGACAAATATCTGGAGCTTTTTTGTCACCTGCGGTAGCTCACCGTTATGAGAAGCCTCATTCGCATCTTATTGACCGCTGCACTGTGTCTTGGGGTTGTTTTGCCCAAGGTTGGTTCGGCTGTTCAAATGTTGGTGCTTGGCGAGCTTCAAACCGTGGTTCTTTGTACCGGCGACGGTATCATCACGATCCGCATCGATGCCGAAGGTAACCCTGTTGAAGAGGTTAGTGATGAAGCCGAACCCTGTGTGTTGGGAAGTATCCTGATCACAGACATGGCCCCGCTGTCTCATTGGAAGACCCTCGCGCGCAGCTATCTTCTAACCACTGGCCTGCGTGAAGAAATTGTGCGTGTGGATTCACCTTACCTACGCAAACGACCTGCCCGCGCGCCCCCAATCCTGACTGTCTGATCCAACTCAAACAACAGACTTTCAAGGATAAAACCAATGACAACTGACACGACCGCGGCCACCGCCGCGCGCGCACCTGTTCAAGGTGGCGCATTCTATCGCCTTGTATGGAAGTGGCATTTTCTAGCTGCTCTCTATGTTCTGCCCTTCATGCTGATCCTTTCAATTTCGGGCGGGATCTACCTTTACAAACCCCAGATCGAAGGCTGGCTTTATGCAGATAGGCTGCATGTCGAGGCTACAGGAACACCTTTGACCTACGCCCAGCAAATCGACGCCCTAACCCAAGCCTATGGCATGAAACGCCTTCGCATGGTGACGGTTCATGACGACCCGGCCAGATCAACCAAGATTGAATTCAACGACACTGACAACACCCGATCTGTCGCATGGGTTGATCCTTATTCAGGCGAAGTTCTGGCCTCAACCCCACGGGACCAACTGATCATGCGCGTGGTCAAAAAGTTTCACGGAGAGCTTTTGGGCGGTGCGTTCGGCACCAAGTTTGTCGAACTGGCTGCTCATTGGGCCATCGTGATGATGATCACGGGCGTGGTTTTGTGGTGGCCGCGCGGTAAACGCAGCCTGCGTGATGCGGTATCGCTGCCCCGTTCACCGGGCCGCGCATGGTGGCGCGAGACGCACATGTTCACCGGAATGTTGGCGGCTGTTCTGATAACCCCGCTTCTGATCTCAGGCCTGCCATGGACCGATGTTTGGGGCGGAGGTTTGAGCTATATGCAAAAGCAAACCGGACAAGAATCCGTTTCGCTGCGGTTCGGCGGTCGCAAACCGAAATCAACAGCTGATAGTGGCGACACCCTGCCCATTGAACAAATCGTGGCCATGGGGTGGGAACAAAGCCTTGTCTCGCCGATCGAGGTGAAACCACCACGCAAACCAGACGCTGCCTATTGGATGCGATCGGGTTCCCGCCATCGATCCGAGCAAACAGAAATTCTGGTTGATCAATATTCAGGCGACATCCTGAAACGCATCGAATTCAGCGAGAATCCGATCATCGCAAAGACCGTGTCTTATGGCATTAGCCTGCATCAGGGTGAATTGTTCGGTCCACTGAACCTTGCGCTGAACACGCTTGCGGCACTGCTTGGCGTTGTACTGTCTGTCTCAGGCATTGTTGCGTGGTGGAAACGCCGCCCGGCTGGCGAACTTGGTGTGCCGCGCGCACCAGAGGCCAGCTTGGGCTGGGGCATGGGCGTAACTGTTGTCGTGTTGATGCTGCTACTACCGCTCATGGGTGCCAGCTTGCTATTGGCATTGATGCTCGATTGGCTTTTGTTCCGTCGAATAGGTTGGTTTCGCGGCGAAAGCGTGCAACCGGCTGAGTAACACCACCTGTTCCTGAAATCGAAGTGGGGCCACCTTCATGGGTGGGCCCACTTTAACCGATTCAGAACCAAGTGACCCCTTCGTCAGTCACGATAGCGTCCAAAGGCTGATCGGTTGGCTCTAACGGCAGATTGTCTGCTTGCTGCGCGCCATAAGCATACCCGATGGCAAGTGTCGGACGTTTTGCACGCAAACCTTCAAGGGTTCGATCATAAAAGCCCCCACCATAGCCCAGACGGCCACCATTGCTGTCAAAAGCCACCAAAGGAACCACCACAACTTCTGGCGTGATGAATTCCAGCGATGCAGGTATGTGCGCCCCAAAGGGCCCGTCTACCATCTCGCTGTCCGGGCGCCAGCTAGCGAATTTCAACGGTTGACCCTCGCCCTGAATATAGGGAACGCCGATGGTCGACCACGCGGCCATGGCTGCCATGGCCGGGAGCGGGTTGATCTCGGTCCGGATCGGCATGTAACCGGATATCGGCTTGCCCTTATGTTCGTTCAAGACCGAGATCAGATGCGCCACGCCAAGCGCAGAACGCGCTTCGCAATGTGCGTCTTTCCGGCGGGTGAAAGCAGCCTTGCGTGCGGCTGCCTTTACTTCGGTCAGGTCTGTCATGGGTCGGGTCCGTTCGGGTTGTCAGATCAGCATTACGGCCGCAAGGCCAAGGAACGCAAAGAACCCCACAACATCTGTCACCGTGGTCACAAAAGCCCCAGAGGCAAGCGCGGGATCAATGTCCATGCGGTCCAATACGACCGGAATAATAACACCCGCAAACCCGGCAATCACAAGGTTCACGACCATGGCGACCCCGATCACGACACCAAGCAAAGGTGTTCCAAACCAAACAACGCCGACCACACCCATCACCACCGCGAATATGACACCGTTGACCAAACCCACGGCCGCTTCACGCCAGATAACCCGCCAAAGGTTTGCGGATGTAAGGTCTTTTGTTGCGATGGCGCGTACCGCAACGGTCAGGGATTGCGTGCCTGCGTTGCCACCCATCGAGGCCACAATCGGCATCAGCACGGCCAAAGCCACAAACTGCGCGATCACCTCGTCAAACTGAGCAATCACAAGCGAGGCCAGGATCGAGGTCACAAGGTTCACCGCCAACCACGGAAACCGGCGTTTGGTTGTGTCGATAATCTTATCGGACAGAGAGCTTTCTTCAGCCACACCCGCAAGGCGCAGGATGTCTTCTTCGTGCTCTTCATCCAAGATCGCCATCGCGTCGTCGATGGTGATCACACCAACCAACCGCTCGTCTGCATCCACGACGGGGGCGGAAATCAGGTGATACTGGTTGAATGCGTAGGCGACCTCGCCTTCGTCCTGTAGGACGGGGATCTTGCGAAAGCTATCTTCTGTGATGGCGGTCATGGCAATTTCGCGCGCGCTGCCCATCAGGCGGCCAAGCGTAACATAACCTGTTGGCTGCATACGCGGATCAACCAGTATCACATGATAAAACTGTTCAGGAAGATCATCCTGCGAACGCAGAAAGTCGATGGTTTGCCCCACGTTCCAATGATCCGGAGCCACCACCAGCTCGCGTTGCATCAAGCGCCCGGCACTTTCTTCAGGATACGCCAGAGACTGTTCTACAACTGCCCGGTCGTCTTCATCCAGCGCGTCCAAAACGGCTTCGGTCTGCGGGTCGTCCAGATCCTCGATCAGATCGACAACATCATCCGTTTCCAGCTCGCGGACAGCCTCGGCAAGTACGGCTGGTTCCATGGCGTGCACGACATCTTCGCGCAGCCCTTCTTCCAGTTCGGACAGGACTTCGCCGTCAAACTCTGTGCCGTAAAGGCGTACAAACCCGTCCCGCTCTTCTTTGGGCAATTGTTCGACAAGGTCGGCGATATCTGCTGCGTGCAGCGGCTCTAGCAACGCGTGCAATGCTTGCGCATCGTTAGCCGCAATTGCCTGGCGAACCGGACCAAATGTCAGGTTATCCAGCTCATAGTCGCCGTCTTCTGGCACGCCATCCAAATGTTGATCATCCCGCATCGCGCGCCCTCCGATTTCGGTTCGGACCGAACATAGGACAAGCTGTATCGCAAGGGAACCGTCAGAAAGACATTGAACAGGTGAAATTCGCCACCTACGGTGATCGACGGCAATCAAGGAGGCCACCATGGAACTTCTGTTGGGGCAGGTTCTGCAATTCAACGACACACCGTTTGAGGGGCGACCCGAAGACGCCGCCCATCACATTCGGCGTGGCGCTGTTGCAATCAAAGACGGAACGATCCTTGACGTAGGCGACGCTGACACCCTGCGCGCGTCGCATCCCGACGCCGCAGTGACCGATATGGGCGACGCGCTTTTGTCGCCGGGCTTTGTCGACACACATGTTCACTATCCGCAAACCGCCATCATTGCTTCTTGGGGCAAACGCCTGATTGATTGGCTAAACAGCTATACATTTCCCGAAGAAAGCCGGTTCGGGGACGCCGGTCATGCGACCGAGATTGCTGAAACTTATTTCGATCTGGTGACCGCATCCGGCACCACCACCACTGTCAGCTACTGCACGATCCATCCGGAAAGCGTGGACGCCTATTTCAGCGCTGCCCAGAAGCGCGGGCTTCGTGCGTTGGGTGGGAAAACCTGCATGGATCGCAATGCGCCTGACGATCTGCAAGACACCGCCCAATTGGCTTATGATGACAGCAAGACGTTGCTAGAGCGTTGGCACGGTCAGGATCGCCTGTCTTACGTGATCACCCCGCGCTTCGCGCCCACGTCCACGCCCGAACAGCTTGAAGCTCTTGGTGCGCTTTGGGCCGAGCATCCCGAGCTGCTGATGCAGACCCATATCAGTGAACAGCACGAAGAAATTGCATGGGTTGCGGACCTCTTCCCCGAGGCAGAGGATTACTTGGACGTCTACGAGAAATTCGGACTGGTGAGGTCCGGAGCCCTGTTGGGCCACGCCATTCACCTGACCGAACGCGAACGCGACCGGATTCGCGAATTCGACGCCAGCCTTATTCACTGCCCGACATCCAACATGTTTATCGGCTCTGGCCTGTTCGACATGAAAGGCTTGATGACACAAGGCCACCGGATTGGGCTTGCGACAGATACCGGCGGCGGGTCGAGCTTTTCGATGCTGCGTACCATGGCTGCTGCTTACGAAGTCGGCCAGTTGTCCGGGTTCGCCTTACACCCTGCACAGCTTTGGTGGCTGGCAACAGCCGGTTCAGCAAATGCCATTCATCTGGGCGACAAGATCGGACGTCTGGCCCCCGGATACGAGGCCGACATCATTGCCATCGATCTTGCCTCTACCCCTGCAATCGCCCAGCGCGCCGCACGCGCCGAGGATATATGGCAGGCCCTATTCCCCACCATCATGATGGGGGATGATCGGGCGATCTCGGCTGTTTGGGCAAACGGGCGTAAGCTGCGTTAACCCATCAAGGCTTTTGCAAGCCGGTTCTGGTTTTCGATCACGCGTGGCAGGTCAATCGTAGCGATCTGACTGTCACGCACCACCTGCCGACCTTCGACAAAAAGGTCGCGAACTTTGCGTGGTCCGGCCAGCACAAGGGCTGCGGGATTCCAGCTGCCTGCACTTTCCAACCCGCTCACATCCCAGATGGCGATATCCGCACGTTTGCCGACTGCGATCTGCCCACAATCGTTGCGCCCCAGCACCTCGGCTCCACCTCGTGTGGCGATCCGCAATGCCTCGCGCGCGCTCATCTTGTCGGCTCCGTTGGCCACACGTTGCAGCAGCGTCGCTTGACGCGCTTCATCCATCAGATTGCCCAGATCATTTGACGCCGAACCATCCACGCCCAACCCGACTTTCACGCCGGCATCCCGCATCGCACGAACCGGTGCGATGCCAGATCCCAAACGGCAATTGGAACAAGGGCAATGTGCCACCCCTGTGCGCGTATGTGCGAAAAGGTCAATTTCAGCTCCGTCCAGCTTTACACAATGGGCATGCCAAACATCATCGCCGACCCAGCCCAACTCTTCCGCATATTGGCCGGGGCGGCACCCAAATTGCGCCTCGGAATAGGCGATGTCTTCGTCGTTTTCGGCCAGATGTGTGTGCAGCATGACCCCCTTGTCGCGGGCCAGTATGGCGGCGTCGCGCATCAGGTCCCGGCTGACTGAAAAAGGCGAGCATGGAGCAACCCCTACGCGCAGCATGGACCCTTCCGCGGGATCATGGAACGCGTCGATGACGCGGATGCAATCCTCAAGGATCGCGCCCTCATCCTCGACCAAACTGTCGGGTGGCAAGCCGCCATCGCTTTCGCCAATGGACATCGCCCCACGCGTCGGGTGAAAGCGCAAGCCCACCTCGCGCGCACCGTCTATCGTGTCCTCAAGCCGCGCCCCGTTTGGGTAAAGATACAAGTGATCCGACGACATGGTGCAGCCAGACAATGCAAGCTCGGCCAACCCAACCATTGCAGATATCCGCATTTCGTCGGGCCCAAAGTGCGACCAGATTGGGTAAAGTGTTTGCAACCAACCAAATAGCAGTGCGTCCTGTCCGCCCGGCACGGCGCGGGTCAATGTCTGATACAGATGGTGATGGGTATTGACCAATCCCGGCGTGATGATGGCATTGCGCGCATCAATCACTTCTCCGGGCGCATCCAGCCCGTCACCAATTTGTTGGATCACCCCGCCCGACAGATGAATATCGACGCCCGACAACTCCTGATCGTTGTCGTCCATCGTCAGCACGGTCCGCACGTTTTTGATAAGATAGTCCATGTTGCCTCCTTTCGCCCGTTTCGGTGAGACAACATGAGGTGCGCGACAGAAAGGGCAAAGGACTCGCGAACAGGAGAAGTTTGCCACAGGGGCGACGGATCGCGCAACCCGCAGCTATGAGTGCGTGCTTACACCTTGGACAGAATCGCGAGGGCTTGTTTGTGGATGTCGGCATTTGCGGCGGCAAGCACACGACCGCCTTGATGGACCGGTTTCCCCTGCCAATCGGTCACAATACCGCCCGCCGCTTCGATCACCGCAATTGGGGCCTGAACATCGTAAGATTGCAATCCGGCCTCAACCACCAAATCAATCTGACCAGCCGCGACCAGACCATAGGCATAGCAATCCATCCCATATCGCGTCAGCTTTGTTTGCTGGGAAAGCGTTTGAAACGCGGCGCCTTCTTGCGCGGTTCCAACTTCGGGGAAGGTGGTGAACAAAATAGCGTCCGACAGATCGGAAGTGGTTCGGGTTTTCAGATTGCGGCGACCCAAAGGTCCATCAATCGATGCTTCGCCCAATCCACCGATGAACCGTTCCTTGATATAGGGTTGATCGATGATGCCCAGTTCAGGCCCATCCTCGCGCCCAACGGCGATAAGAACCCCCCAGGTTGGTGTGCCAGACAGAAACCCACGCGTCCCATCAATTGGGTCGAGCACCCAGGTTAGGCCAGACGTGCCCTTTGTCGAACCGAACTCTTCACCGAAAATGGCGTCGTCGGGGCGCAGATTGGCAAGCAAGTCGCGCATGGCAGTCTCTGCCGCGCGATCACCTTCTGTGACCGGGTCAAACCCGTCGGTCAACTTGTTGTCTGCGGTCAGGTCATTCGAGCGGAAATAGGGTAAAATCGCTTCGCGCGCTGCATCAGCCAATAGTTTGGCCACGTGAATCAGACTCTGCCTGAGTTTCTGCGCTTAGCTTTTGCATCACGATATCCTTCTGCTACCCCTAGCGCGGTAGCAGTGATGCGCGAGCATCGTCAAGCGTCAGGCGACGTCTGACAGAACCCTTGCAAGCTCGAACAACCGGCGGCGTTGGTTTTCTGGAATAGCATAGTAGCTGCGGACCAGCTCAAGCGCTTCTTTGTCAGCAAGGAAATCTCCGGGCACCGCATCTTCATCTGTGTCATCCGCGTGGCTTTCCAACCCATCAAAGAAAAAACTCACGGGCACTGAAAGAGCAGCAGCCATGTCCCATAAGCGAGAGGCCGAAACTCGGTTCATCCCGGTTTCATACTTTTGGATCTGTTGGAATTTAATCCCGACTTTTTCAGCCAGTTGCTGCTGGGTCATACCAACCATCCACCGACGATGGCGCACTCGTTTACCTACATGGATATCCACGGGATGCTTCATCCAATAACTCCTCGTTAACAAGCTGCCCGGCAGCCTAACTTAATTCGTTTCATACGGCCTGAACGTCGAAAGCCTTTAGATACATATCGCGTACAAGCTTAATGCGAAAACGCCTAGCATATTCAGGTATATATTGCAATTTCGCCGGTTGAATAACCTTAGGCAAAGTTGAGTGCCGACAGCACTCGATTTTTTTCGGAAGCAACGTTACACCACGGGCAGGAGGCCCCATGAAAACCTATCGCGTCACAGAGCTTGGAAAACACCCCACACTGACCGACTTGCCCGCCCAGCCCTTGCAGAAGGGTTTCGCGCGGATCGACATCCGTGCATGCGGTTTGAATTTCGCAGATCTTCTAATGTCGAAAGGGACGTATCAGGACACCCCAGAGGTGCCGTTTTCACTTGGGATGGAACCTGCTGGCACTGTGACAGAGCTTGGACCAGACACCGATGCGCCCGCTGTGGGTTCACGCGTCGTTGTGTTTTCAGGCTCTGACGGGCTTGCGGATGAAGGGGTTTTCCCGGCAGATCGTTGCCTTCCCCTTCCAGACAACATGAGCTTCGAGGACGCGGCCGCATTTCAGATCGCATATGGAACCAGCCATGTGGCCCTTGATTACAAAGCGCAGCTTAAACCAGGAGAAACACTGCTGGTGTTGGGCGCTGCCGGAGGTGTCGGTTTAACGGCCGTCGAGATCGGAAAAGTGATGGGCGCGCGCGTTATTGCTTGCGCACGGGGGCCAGAAAAGCTGGAAATATGTAAACGCGCTGGTGCTGATCATGTGATTGACAGCACTTCGGAAGACATTCGCACGGCAGTAAAATCGCTTGGAGGCGCTGACGTCGTCTATGACGCAGTTGGCGGTGAACACGGCGAGGCTGCATTTCGTGCGACCAATCCGGATGGGCGTTTTCTGTTCATCGGATTTGCTTCAGGCGACATGCCCAACCTGAAACCCAATCATATGCTGGTGAAAAACATCACTGCAATTGGGCTTTACTGGGGGAGCTATCTTAAGTTCAAACCCGAGGTGCTGACCGACAGCCTTCGTGTATTGCTTGACTGGTATGCGGAAGGGAAAATCAAACCTCATGTCAGCCACAGCCTGCCCTTGGATCAGGTTGATCAGGCGCTAGAGCTTCTGAGAAGCCGGAGAATCCACGGGCAAAGTGGTGGTGACCATGGGGTCAAACACCTAAAGCTCGTCAAAGGCGCGCCTGATCATCTCAAGAAGTTCATCCAAAGCCTCGTTGCCGTTTTTCGGGGCGGCATACATGTTCACTTGCGTCACCGCCAATTCAGGCAGCGCGCCGCCATGATCCACAACGCTAAGATCGCTACGTACGGTGCCTTCGATCACAGCATGTACAGCCAGATCGGCTGACAATGACGCCTCGATTGTCCGGGTGGAATCGCTCTCGACCCCCATTTCCCACGGAATACCGACTTCATCCAAAGCTTCCTGCACCTCTTTTCTGAAGATGCAGTTGTGCTCAAAAGCCAGACGTAGTGGCCGCTGACGCCAAGCTTGCCCACCAGGCGCGCCGACCCACACCAATGGAAGGGCTGTCAGAGTTTCACCGCCCGCATCTTTTTGCTCTTCTGTCGTTAGAATGGCATCACATTCCCCACGCCCGAACATCGCTTTCAAGCGACTTGTATAAGACGAGATCAGCTGAACCCGCATGCGCGGATACTCTGCGTGGAACTGGCGCAGCACTTTGGGAATCGCCGGGTACACCACATCTGATGGCACACCCAAGACAACTTCGCCTTCGAATGCTTGATCAGTCAGGCGCGAATAAACCTCATCGTTCAAACGCAGGATCCTGCGTGCATAGCCCAAAAGCTGCTCTCCATCCGCAGTCAGCGAAACACCACGACCTGATCTATCCAACAAAGGCCGTCCAAGGCTTTCCTCCAGGCGTTTTAGCTGCATCGACACCGCAGATTGCGTAAGGTGCAACAGTCCAGCTGCCCGAGTAACCCCCCCGGCGTCAGCAACGGTTGCGAAACTGCGCAAGGCAGTCAGATCAAGATTTCGCGGCATATCACCTCCTGTGATGATTCAATGCACAATCATTCATTTTACTTATCCATTCCGAACAAGCATAACGATCAAGTATTTTGATGCAACAGGCATCATTCATCACAATCGTGAAGGAGAGACGAGATGACCGCAGTAACCTGTACCAACACCCCGATCGCAAAAAACAGCTTCTCGCCGCTCACGTGGTTCGCAAATATGCTGGAAATTCGCCGGGAGCGTAAGGCTTTGGCCGAACTGGACGCATATCGCTTGGAAGACATCGGTCTGACCGAAGCCCAAGCACATCGCGAAGCCAACCGCCCTCTTTGGGACGTCCCAACACATTGGCAATACTAAGAGCTTTCCGCGCTTAAGCACTTGAAAATTACGCCGCCCTTGCCGATATTACGGCCAAGGGCGGTTTTTGTTTGAGACCGCCGCAATAGGTTTACTTGGAGGTCTCAATGGCTGAGTTTGACACGATCCGCACCGGCGTAGGTTCGCAGGCCGCGATCGACGAAGGGCTGCGCGCCCATATGAACAAAGTATACGGCACAATGTCCGTGGGTCTTTTGCTGACCTTCGCGGCTGCTTGGGCCGTTGGCAACAACGCCGCGATGATGGAGACGCTGTTCACCGGCTTCACCCGTTATATCGTGATGTTTGCACCGTTGATCATGGTGTTTGCCTTCGGTGCGATGATCAATCGCCTGTCCGCTGCTGGTGCACAGCTGTTTTTCTATGCATTCTCGGCCGTCATGGGCATCTCGATCAGCTATATCTTTGTGGTCTTTACTGGCATGTCGATTGCTCAGACATTCCTGATCACCTCGATCGCATTCGCTGGTCTTAGCCTTTATGGTTACACAACCAAGCGCGATCTTGGACCGATGGGTGCTTTCCTGATCATGGGTCTGATCGGTATCATCATCGCGTCGATCGTGAACATCTTCCTTGGTTCGTCTATGATCCACTTCGCGATCTCGGTGATCGGTGTGCTGATCTTTGCAGGCTTGACCGCTTATGACACGCAGAAGATCAAGACAGACTATCTTGCACATGCACACGCGATGGACAGCGAATGGCTGGCCAAATCGGCGATCATGGGTGCGCTGAACCTGTATCTGGACTTCATCAACCTGTTCATGTTCCTGCTGCAGTTCCTTGGCAACCGCGAGTGATCTGCGATCTACAGACCAATATGGGGCCGGTCATTGCGACCGGCCCTTTTTTGTTGTGAGATACAGTCATGCTGGTCTTGTTTGAAACCATCGCTAAACTTCTTCTTAGCCCGCTTTTGACCTATCAGGCACTGAGCGTGCGCAAGACAGCAACCATCCTTTCTGAACCGCCGGGCCACCGATTTGGCAGCGCAGGCCGTGGACAGCCACTGACTCTTTTGATCACGGGCGATAGCTCTGCCGCTGGTGTCGGCGCGACACACCAGACCGAAGCGCTCTCGGGACAGCTGGTTCGGGCCTTGGGGGATTCCTATCACGTCAGTTGGAAGTTGATTGCCCGGACCGGGAACACAACACGCTCAACCATCCCGCTGCTGCGATCCCAACAGCCTGAACAGATAGACGTTGCGCTGGTAGTCTTAGGCGTGAATGACATCACCCGTCAGATCCCATTGAAACGGCTGCTGCGTCAGCGTGCGCAACTTTACCAATTGCTGTTTGAAGACTGGGGGGCAAAGCGAGTCATCGTTGCCGGAATCCCCCCCTAAAGGATTTCCCGCTGCTGCCGCACCCTTTGCGCTGGTTCTTGGGATTGCAGGCCAAGCGTTTCGACAGGGCACTGGCGCAACAAGCCTTAACCTTGGGCGTCGACTATATTCACTTCGACATCCCGCTGACCCCAACGATGATGGCAGAGGATGGGTTCCATCCCGGACCGAACACCTACTACTTGATGGGTGAAAAAGTAGCGCAGCGAATCCTACACCGATAAAAAACACCCCCTGAAAAAGAAAAAGCCGCCCCAATGGGACGGCATCTTCAGCAAAGTCAGGCGATCTTACTTGATCTTGCCTTCTTTGTACTCAACGTGCTTACGCACAACCGGGTCATATTTCTTCACAACCATTTTTTCGGTCATGGTACGTGCGTTTTTCTTGGTCACATAGAAGTGGCCAGTGTCCGCCGTCGAGTTCAGGCGGATTTTGATTGTGGTCGGCTTCGCCATAACAATAACTCCTATCGGGCGGGCGCATATCGCCCGGGTATATCTCTGGAACCCGCCTTGTAGCGCCATTGGCCCCCGAGTCAACAGCGAAAGGTCAAATTATGCGGGTCAGGACACATTCACTTTACGCGGGCCGTGCTTTGTATGCTTGGCCGGATGTGAAAGACGGCAGAGTAGTATGCGCGGACGGCCTGTAAGCCGGATTCTGTCCCGGTGTTGCCACCGTGGATGACCATTCTTCTAGGCCTGCTGTTGCCAACAGGCTCAAGCTGCCAACCCGGATCTTGCTCGGGGCAAGACGCCCCTGGGGTTGCCCCCGCGCGATCCCTATTTGGCATTGCTCCCGGTGGGGCTTGCCGTGCCGCCGCTGTTGCCAGAAGCGCGGTGGGCTCTTACTCCACCGTTTCACCATAACCTCCGCATGCGAAGGCTGTCTGTTTTCTGTGGCGCTTTCCCTCGGGTTTCCCCGGCCGGGCGTTACCCGGCACCGTTGCCTTGTGGAGTCCGGACTTTCCTCGCGCCACAACGATGCAAGCATCTTTACGACCCGCGGTCATCCAGCCATCCGCGCAAAGCTGGACTTAGGCGATGGGGACAGATCGGTCAACGGGGAAGCGGCTGGCCAGCGCTTTGATTATGCCAAAATCCTTTGGATCAAGCGGTCCCGTCGCCCATGGGCGAAACCTTTGGCGTAAGGCGTCAAGAACCGGCTCACACCCGTCTTCGATGGGGTACCCAAACCGGGCAGCCGCTTCCAAAAACATGTCTTCGTCGCCGGCTACGTCGCCAGCATCGGGCCAGATTGCCAGTCCCTGTCGCGCCAAACGCGCCCAATCGAACCGGCGTCCAGGGTCTGCTTTTCGCGCAGGCGCCATGTCGCTGTGACCAATCACACCCTCCGGCGGGATCGCCCAACGGGTCATAATGCTGGGCAACAGCTGTTCCAAAACAAACATCTGTGGTTCGGAAAAAGGTGAAGCGCCATCATTGTCGATCTCGATCCCGATTGAACGCGAGTTGATATCAGCGCTCCCACCCCAAGACCCTGCACCCGCATGCCAAGCGCGTTGATCTTCCTCGACCATCTGAAATAGCTGCCCATCCCGATGGATAAGGTAATGCGCCGAAACTTCATGTTCGGGTTCACAAAGGCGGGCCAAAGCCTCGTCCGGGTCCGGCATGGCAGTGTAGTGAAGAACGATAAGTGACGGCAGCAATCCATCCCGCCGGGGGCCGAAGTTCGGCGATGGGTGGGAAATTGCCTGCATTCACTCAGTCGAGATATTAAGCGCTTCCCCGGGCAGCGGCACGTCGGGCGCAGGCTGTGGTACAGGGGCCGGTGCAGGGGCCGGTGCAGGGGCTGGATTGGTGGTGATACCAATCGCCTGCAGTTCTTCCGCACTGACAGCTGCATCCGGCGTTGCCGAAGGCTGTGTCACGCCACGTGCTGCGCGATATGGCGCTGGATCCCACGCACAAGCAAACCCATCCCCATCGGGATCAATGCCGTGTTTGTCGCGCTTGGGGCCTCCGCCCTCAAGAAATGCGATTTGTGCAAAATCCGCCGAGGTATAGCGCCCGCAATTTCGACGCGACCGCGCATCACCCGAAAGGGCAGAACGTTGATAGATCGGCTGCCCGACCGAGTTCGTGGTCGACAATGCATATTGCACAATCGACGCCGAGCTTCCCGAGGGTCGATCTGGCAGTGCTTCTGGCTGCACCTGTTCATAGTTCGCGCGGTATCCAGCCAAACGCTGCGCATCACTCTGAATGCTTTCACGTGAAGACACTGCCGAAAAATCTTGTTCGTCCGAGATGCCCGCAGCTTCAGACGCAGCGGTTGGTGTGGCATCAACTGAACTGTCGTTGCCAAATGCAGACAAGGGCTGCCCGTCCGCACCCATTGGCGCTGTCTGCCCGGATATTCCTTCAGGGGAACGACTATCCGGCAAAGGCGACATACAGCCAGCAGTCAAGCCAAGAACAAAAAGTCCGATTGTGATGCGCATCGCGAGATCCTTGAAGTTGCTGTCACGCCAGTTTTGCGGGTTTTACCACCATTTAGACGGCTTCGCCACAAAGCCGGCACGCGCTTCCACTTCGTGGGCGATATTCAGCAAATCGCCTTCTTCCCACGGACGTCCAATAAGCTGCAGACCAAGCGGCAGACCTTGTGCATCCAGACCTGCTGGGATCGAGATGCCGGGCAGGCCCGCAAGGTTTACAGTCACGGTGAAGACGTCGTTGAGGTACATTTTCACCGGATCCGCATTCTCCATCTCGCCCAAGCCGAAGGCCGCAGATGGCGTGGCGGGGGTCAGGATGGCATCAATGCCTTGGGCAAACACGTCGTCGAAGTCTTTCTTGATCAACGCGCGCACACGGCGGGCACGGTTGTAGTAGGCGTCATAAAAGCCCGCTGACAGCACATAGGTGCCGATCATCACGCGGCGCTGCACCTCGTCCCCGAAACCTTCTGCACGGGTCTTGGAATACATGTCGTCAATGCCGTCGCCCGCTTCCAATTTGGCGCGGTGGCCATATTTCACGCCATCATATCGCGCAAGGTTCGACGATGCCTCGGCAGGTGCAATCACGTAATAGGCTGGCAATGCGTATTTGGTGTGCGGAAGCGAGATGTCGACCATCTCGGCACCTGCGTCACGCAACATGTCGGCCCCATCGGCCCAAAGCTTCTCGATCTCGTCGGGCATGCCATCCATGTGGTATTCCTTGGGGATACCGATCTTCTTGCCTTTGATATCGCCGGTCAGCATCGCCTCGAAATTCGGGACGGGGATATCTACGCTGGTCGAATCTTTCGCGTCATGGCCACACATAGCCTCCAGCATGATCGCCGCATCGCGTACCGATTTGGTCATCGGTCCAGCCTGATCCAGCGAGCTTGCAAAAGCCACCACACCCCAACGCGAACAACGTCCGTAGGTGGGCTTGATGCCGGTGATGCCAGTGAAGGCAGCAGGCTGACGGATCGATCCGCCGGTGTCCGTGCCAGTGGCCCCCAGACACAGGTCCGCAGCCACAGCCGAAGCAGACCCGCCCGAAGAACCACCGGGTGTAAGATCGCGATCATCCACTTTCCAAGGGTTCACTGCGTTTCCGTAAACCGAGGTTTCGTTAGACGATCCCATCGCAAACTCGTCCATGTTGAGCTTACCCAGCATGATCGTGCCCGCATCCAGAAGGTTTTGGCTAACGGTCGATTCGTATTCCGGCTTGAAACCGTCGAGGATCATTGACCCAGCCTGACTTGGCACACCCTTTGTGCAGAAAAGGTCTTTGATCCCCAGCGGGATGCCGCACATGTCAGGCGCATCGCCCGCTTTAATACGGGCGTCAGCGGCTTTCGCCTGCTCACGCGCCAGATCAGGTGTGTTGTGGACAAAAGCGCCCAACGCACCAGCGCCTTCAATCTCGCTCAGACACGCATCCGTAATTTCCGCCGAGGTTACATCGCCCTTGCGCAACGCGTCACGGGCATCCGAAATGGTCAGTTTGTTCAGATCAGTCATATCCACGCCCCCTTATTCAACAACTTTCGGAACAGCGAAGAAGCCTTCGCGTGCATCCGGTGCGTTGGACAGAATCTTTTCAGGCATGTTGCCATCGGTCACCACATCTTCACGGCGCTTCAAACGCATGGGTGTGACCGAGGTCATCGGCTCGACACCTTCCACATCCACTTCGTTCAATTGCTCGATGAACCCAAGGATCGCATTGAAGTTTTCAGCCAGCTCCGGCAGGCGGTCTTCCTCGACCTTGATGCGGGCCAAATGCGCAACCTTGCGCGCGGTTTCGATATCAATCGACATGAAGTGTCTCCGGATGTGTGTCGCACAAGGCGGTTTGTCCCGTCATTTATCGCGCGGGGGCTCAAGCTGCAAGCGGTGCGCGCTTGTAAGGGGCGCTCAATCACGTCTCGCAGCAAAAAAGGTTTTCAGAAGCTGCTCGGATTCGTCCGCTGCGATCCCGTCGTAAACCTCGGGCACGTGATGGCACTGCGGGTGGCTGAATATCCGCGGGCCTTGCGCAACACCACCAGATTTGGGGTCCGCCGCGCCGTAATAGACCCGCCGGATACGGGCTGCGGAAATGGCAGTGGCGCACATCGGGCATGGTTCAAGTGTGACGTAAAGATCGTGATCGGGCAGACGCTCGGACCCCGTTTTTGCGCACGCCTCGCGGATCACAAGGACTTCTGCATGGGCCGTCGGGTCGTTCAGCTCGCGAGTACGATTGCCGGCCTTGGCCACGATTTCACCGGATGGCGATACCAACACAGCGCCCACAGGCACTTCACCGCGGGTTGCGGCGGCGCGGGCTTCCGACAGGGCAGTCTTCATATGGCTCTTAAACTGGCTCATGCGACCTTCATGCCTTTCAATGATGCGCTTGCCAAGGCTTCCCCTTTCGCCCGGCCCGCGTTATGCGGGGGTATGACGGACAATCCCACCCCCAAAGGCGACCGTATCGCCAAAGTGCTGTCGCGCGCTGGCGTTGCCAGCCGCCGCGAAGCTGAACGTATGATCGAAGCCGGGCGCGTCAGCGTGAATGGCAAGGTGATCGAAAGCCCCGCGTTGAACGTGACTTTGCAGGACAGGATCCTTGTCGATGATAAGCCCGTTGCCGAACCTGAACCACCGCGCATCTGGCTGTATCACAAACCGTCAGGGCTGGTGACCACGGCAAAAGATGAAAAAGGGCGCGAAACCGTCTTTGACAAGCTGCCTGATGATCTGCCGCGCGTGATGAGTATTGGGCGCCTCGATCTGAACTCTGAAGGTTTGCTTCTTCTGACCAATGACGGAGAGGTGAAACGCAAGCTGGAGCTGCCCTCGACCGGGTGGACCCGCAAATACCGCGTGCGTGTAAAAGGCCGGCCGACAGATGATGTGCTGGCACCGGTTCGCAAGGGAATCACCGTTGATGGTGAGCGTTTCCAACCCATGTCGATCTCGCTTGATCGGCAGCAGGGCGCGAATGCTTGGCTGACCATTAGCCTTCAAGAAGGCAAGAACCGAGAGATTCGTCGCGCGATGGAAGCCATTGGCCTGTCGGTGAACCGCCTTCTTCGCGTCAGCTATGGCCCGTTTCAACTGGGTGACTTGAAAGCAGGTGCGGTCGAAGAGATCAAACGCCGTGTGGTGCGTGATCAGCTGGGGATGGACGAAGATAAGAAAACGCCCACACGGACGCGCAAAGCGCCCCCTAAAGGCAATCGGGGCGCCGCTCCGAAAGCCGGCTTCAAGTCTGGTTCCAAGCCCGGACCTAAGCCTGGGTCCAAAGGCCCCAATCCACAAAAATCAGGACGCCCGCAACGCGGCAAGCCGGGGCAAAGACCGAAGCGCTAAACGACGGGTGTTCTGTTAGAACAAAGACCCCTGACCAGGATCCGTTTTGCCGGGAGTGGACGGTTTCGCCGGTTTGGGCTTTGGCCTTTGGGAGGCAGCCGTCGCATCCCCGACAGCAAGCCGTCCATCTGCGAACTCGATCTCAAGAGACTCTGCTTTTGACGCTGCTTTTTGAGTGGTGACCACATTGCCATCCCCGCGCACGACCGCATAGCCACGTTTCAGCGTCTCGGTATAGCCCAGCGTCTGGCGCATGCGTTCCAATGCCGCCAGTCGGTCGCTGTGGCGGGTGACAGCGCTTAGATAGGCATGATCCAAGCGCGCAGCGACATCCGCGACCTGACCGGCACGTTTCTTATTATCTTCCCGGATACGTCCAGTATCCAGTCGCGTCGCCAGCTTGTTCAGATCGCGACGATGATCTGCCGTGCCGCGCGACAAGCCCGGCCCAAGACGCGCGGCGGTGCCGTTCAACTTATCTCGCAATGGTGCCAGTCGCGCAGTCAGCGCGCGCGGACGCAATCCGGCCGCCGCTTCCGTCAGCTTCACACGACGCGCCTGCGTCATGTGGGTCAACGCTGTAGGCAGTTTCAGCCCTGCTCTGTCCAACCGTTGACGCGGCCCGTCCAGCAACGCTTCGGCGCGTGGAAGAGCACGCGCAAGATCACGCAGCCGCTGACCCCTTTGTCCAACCCCCTGCTCTAAAGACCGGGTAAGCCGGGTTCCCTGCTCTTTTGTCCAAGCAAGCAACTCCAGACGAACCGGAACAGCATGTTCGGCCGCCGCAGTTGGGGTCGGTGCGCGCAGATCGGATACGAAATCAATCAGGGTCGTGTCGGTTTCATGCCCAACGGCTGAGATCAACGGGATGTCAGATGCGGCGGCAGCGCGGGCGACAACCTCTTCGTTGAAACCCCATAGGTCTTCGATGGACCCGCCACCGCGCGCGACGATTAGAAGATCAGGCCGGGGTAAGGAGCCGCCGGGGGTCAGTTTATTGAAGCCCTCGATCGCGGCTGCAACTTGCGGGGCACAGGCGTCGCCTTGCACAGCGACGGGCCAGATCAAAACTTTGCGTGGGAATCGATTCCGCAACCTGTGCAGAATATCGCGGATCACAGCCCCCGTGGGCGATGTTACCACCCCGATCACTTCGGGCAGGAAAGGCAGACTTTTCTTGCGTTCGGGGGCAAAAAGCCCCTCGGCCGCCATTGCTTTCTTGCGCTTTTCCAACATCGCCATCAACGCGCCTTCGCCCGCGACGACCACGTCATCGACGTTGATCTGGTACTTCGACTGATTGCCAAACGTGGTGATCTTTCCAGAAACGATCACCTCCATGCCCTCTTCCGGCATGATAGACAGGCGGCTGACCTGCCCTTTCCAACTGACCGCTGCGATGACGGATCGGTCATCCTTCACGTCAAAGTAAAGATGCCCAGAGCGCGCCAGCATCACGCGACCAACTTCGCCGCGCACACGGACACGGCCAAATGCCCCCTCAATGGTCTTCTTCACCGCACCCGAGATCTTCGGAAACGGTGAACTCCGGGGCATTTTCGCCGGGTTGAGGATCGTCGATCAGGTCCATCTTAGTCTCCTCCGCATCCGCCGCCGCAATCAGACCCACAACCGGTGGGATCTGAACCACTTTTCACATAGGCCGAGATCGGCTTGCCCGCAATGAGAACGCCAGAGATGTAAAACCACGCCAAGACAGCGAAAACCATACTCATCGCAATCAAGACGCTTTGATTGGTGAGAATGCCTGCGCTCACCAATCCGACTGCGACCAGTGTCGCCACCAACATCCGGAATACCGAAGGGCTTGGTGGCGGCGTTGGTGACCAATAGGCGTCGGGAACTTCGATACCAAAGACCGCGCTATATAATGCCTTGGTATGCTGGAATTGTTCAGCATGACGCACGTTGTCCGAGGTTCGCGTTCCCGGCTCATGGTGAAGCGGCCTGCCAAGAACCGTTTTGCACAACACATCCCAATATTCGCGCGTGTAAGTCATGTGCAAATGCCAGACTTTATCGATGATGTCTGACGGCGTGACGGGCTTATCGGACAGCTGTGACAGGAACAAAAACCGGCGGTATTCTTCAATTGCGCCGGCTGTGAATTCATTGCTCCACTTCTCAGCTTTCGCCAGTTTTTGCGAAAACGGCAGGTCAACATCAGGTTGGTCGAATTGGTAGGCCTGTATCGCTTTCCAAAGCTTTTCGTTCTGCATGCTTGTCGCCGCCTCGCGTGTTCTGTATCCCCTCCACAACTAGCAAAGGGAGAGCCGGTCGTGAACATCCTTATTCTGGGCAGTGGTGGACGTGAGCATGCACTAGCGTGGGCCGTCATGCAAAACCCGAAATGTGATCGATTGATCGTAGCCCCCGGCAATGCGGGTATGGCGCAGATTGCGGAATGCGCAAAGCTGGACATCGAAGATGGCGGCGCGGTTGCAACCTTTGCACAGGAAAACACCATCGACTTCGTGATTGTCGGCCCCGAAGCGCCATTGGCGAAAGGCGTGGCGGATCGTCTGCGCGAGGCTGGTGTGAAGGTCTTCGGTCCCTCTGCTGAAGCGGCAAAACTGGAAGCCTCGAAAAGCTTCACAAAAGAGATTTGCGACGCGGCAAACGCACCCACAGCAGCCTACGGGCATTTCACCGACGCCGACGCCGCCAAAGCCTACATCCGCGAACAAGGCGCGCCGATCGTGGTGAAAGCAGACGGCTTGGCTGCCGGTAAAGGCGTGATCGTTGCAATGGATGATCAGACCGCCTTGGACGCCATCGACGACATGTTTGGCGGCGCATTTGGTGGCGCGGGGGCCGAGGTCGTCATCGAAGAGTTCATGGAAGGCGAAGAGGCGTCTTACTTCATCCTCTGCGATGGCAAGACCGCACTTCCGATCGGAACGGCTCAGGACCACAAACGCGTCGGCGACGGAGACACCGGGTTGAACACTGGCGGCATGGGTGCTTATTCACCCGCCCCAGTTCTAACGGACGAAATCGCCGCCCGCGCCATGCGCGAAATCGTACAGCCCACTGTGGACGAGATGTCCAAACGCGGCACACCGTATCAAGGCGTGCTCTATGCGGGCTTCATGATCAAAGACGGTCAGGCACGGTTGGTCGAATACAATGTGCGTTTCGGCGACCCTGAATGCCAGGTTCTGATGATGCGTCTTGGCGCACAAGCGCTGGACTTGATGCTGGCCTGCGCCGAAGGGCGTTTGGACGAAGCACAAGTCAACTGGGCTGACGATCACGCCGTGAGCATCGTAATGGCTGCAAACGGCTATCCCGGATCATACGAAAAGGGATCGGTCATCAATGGATTGGATGCCCTGCCTGAAGATTCTAAAAACATGGTGTTCCATGCGGGCACAACCGAGGTCGACGGTAAAATCACCGCATCCGGCGGGCGCGTTCTGAACGTGACTGCACGCGGTGATAGTCTGCAAGAGGCACGTGACCGTGCCTATGCGATGGTCGATGGGATCGATTGGCCCGAAGGGTTCAATCGCTCAGACATCGCTTGGCGCGCGCTTTAGCTGTCAGCAACCCAGACGCTTTGAAAGGGCTTCTGCACCTTGGTAAGGGCCAACGTTGGACAGGATCAATTCCTGCCCGTCGAACTTGATTTCAATCACGCGGGACCAATTGGCGCTTGCGGTGACGATCACGGGTGCTTGCCCGTCACAATCGCGCACGCCACCTTCGATCACCGGACTACCGAATTTATGATTGGTCAGCCCGCCGACGGACGCCAATTCGGTGAAAGCTGCCTTGTCAGTGCTGAGATCAACGGTCAAAAGTCTGAGTCTGCGGGCCAGGTGAGGGCGGTCGACATAAGCGATCTCGTCCAATCCATCGCCATTAAAATCCGCGATCCCTGCTACGGCCAACCAGCGATACCGCGTGCCGATAGCCGGGCTGACGCCGAAGGTTTTTAGTTCCCCGTCGCGCCAGCCATAGATGCGGATCATCGCCCCGACATCGTTCCCGCTAAATACGGTCACAACTTCGGGGAGCCCATCATCATCAAAGTCGTGCAGCCGCGGGGTCGTGTCTTCAAAAACACCACCCGAAACGCGTAGCGCGACTTGGTGACCGTCTTTCAACGTCACTTCGAGCGCTCCGTATTCACCACCCGGAACTGCCCCGTGCCCATAACGCGCTGTCGGTTCAAGATAGCGCGCATCCGTAATCTGGGCAGCCGCTGGGGCTGCCAGGCACAAAGCAAACAGGGTGGCCCGAAGACCGAACATCAGATTTGTTTTTCAGGCAGATGCACAGTCAGTCCGTCAAGATCATCGGTAACTTTGACTTGGCAGGTCAGGCGTGAGCGGGCTGCATCGGGTTCAAACGCAAAATCCAGCATGTCTTCTTCCATCGCGTCTTTTGCAGGAAGCTTTTCAACCCAAGCGTTGTCCACATAGACGTGGCAGGTTGAACAGGCGCACGCCCCGCCGCAATCGGCCTCAATACCCGGAACGTTGTTATCACGCGCGCCCTCCATAACGGTCAGCCCAGCGGCTACATCCACGACATGTTTCGTTCCATTATGCTCGATATAGGTGATCTTCGCCATGTGGCTCTCCCTTTCTGGCGTGTTGCAATTTATGCAACGGCATTCATCCATCAGTCGTGCAGCTTATACGCTGCATATTCGACAGTTCAAATAACAACGATGTGTAGGATTTTCGAGCCTAAATGCGCCAGATTTTTCTCTGGGAAAGAACTTCAGTAACAACTTTGCTATCCGCAAAGAAAAACTGGCCTGCAATTGATGCAGACCAGTCTTGATTCGTATTGCGTAGAGCTTAGAAAAGTCCGGCAATCACCTCAGCGACGGTACGCGAGAATGGGTCGATTTGCATCAACCAAGCACCAGCCTTTTCGATGACGCCGCCTTCGGCAAGGCTTTCAAGTCGTGTGGAGTAGCTGGAAATACCAACCTGACTGATCAGCATTCCCTTGAAAAGCACAAGACCAACAAGCGCTGTAGCTATCGCACGCAGCGGAAAGCTGCGGCTTTTGAAACTACTTTCCTTCGGAACAAGAAGCCCGTCCCGTTCTACCAAATGAACGTATCCACGGGCCATCTTGTTGTGGCGACGATCAATTTGTCGCACGCGTTTTCGAAAATCTCTTTCCTGAACTTCAGCCACAATCAATTCCCCCTAACTGATAAGCCTAAACCAAAATACAAACAGCAATTACAGATTACAGCAATTTTGAGGCATTTACTAGGAAACCTATTGTTTCTTGCCACAATTTTTTCATTTTCTCCGCAAAATCAAGGTGGTCCAATCTGTAATCTCTTGCCGCTGGGTCACTTCAAACCCGTTTTGATTGTAGCTTTGAATAACTTCTTCAGCCTGAGGGTTAAGAATCCCTGACAAAATTGCGTAGCCGCCGGTACCAATATTTGTACTCATATCAGGGGCTAACCCAATCAGCGGTCCTTTTAGGATGTTTGCGAAAACCAGATCGAAAGGAGCTTTCTTCGCGATCTCATCAGCACCGAAACCAGCGGCTTCAACGCAGATAACCCGGTCCTGCAGATCATTGGCCGAAACATTCGCGCGCGCCACATCAACTGCGACCTCGTCAATATCACTGGCGATGACGGTATCGGGCCATATCTTTGCCGCGGCCATTCCAAGAACTGCGGTACCACAGCCGATGTCTGCCACGCTTTTGCCGACGAACCCATCTTTAACCAAATAGTCTAGTGCACGCAAACACCCCAGTGTGGTGCCGTGGTGCCCTGTGCCAAAGGCCATTGCCGCATCAATCAGCAGCCCAATTTTATCTTTGGGAAGCGATGCCGCGTCATGGCTTCCATAGACAAAAAACTGCCCAGCTTCGACCGGCGCAAGCTCACGTTTCACGTGGGCAACCCAATCGACTTCAGGCAATTCAGAAACGGTGAAATCTTTTGCACCATGCATCGACGTCAAAAGCGCCAATCCAGCGGTGTCGGGTTCATCGACGAAATACCCGCCAACTTCCCATAAGCCGCTATCATCTTCGACTTCGAACACACCAATCCCAGTAGGTTCGGGAATAAGGTTTTCCATCGCTACGCCAAGGGCTTCAGCAGCGTCTTGTCCGTCGACGGTCGTCAAAGCGGTCCAGGTGGGCATATGGTTTCCTTTCCCAAAAGCCCTTGTGCCCTACCGCCCCCTATTCAGCGGGTCAAGCATCTGTCGCGGACGCATCGACAACAACGGCTGCTCTCCAGGCTTCAACCTGGTCTGCGACCTCTTGCATATGCGCGTCGTTGTTGAAGGCAGAGCTTTCAATCGGGCAGTACCCATATCCATCAATCAGCAACAGCAATCCACGCTCGGTGACAATCAAGCCCTCCATATGGCTCCAAGAGATCAAAACCTCATATCCCGGATGTGTGATCCGCATGCCCAAAGCAGATAAAACAACCCGTGCCACACCTTCGCGCATGGGGGATTTGCTAAGCGTCGCCTGATAGGAGTTTTTGCTGTGTCTTATGACCAGAAGTCCTGCCCCAATCAGCAGCAGGAATGCCACGAACACTCCAATGCCTGCACCATTTGTGAAGGTCGCGATAGCAGCGATGGCAACCAAAGCGACAATCAAGATCGTGGCTCTGATTTCACCGCCCCAACCTTTAGACCGCTTGCGGCGTTCAGCAGCAAGGGCACGCAAGGCATAGCCGATTTCGATCGCATCAAAGCGCGAATAGAATTCAAAACTGGTGCTCAAATCAGATCTCTTGAATAGCAATCAAATAACAATGTCGACAGCCAAGGGTTGTCGAGCGCACTTAGTTTGTCAGATTAAGTTGCATCCTACGAGTAAGGATTATCTGACCCTGCGGCTTCACGCAGATTATCGCCTACTCAGCGGGGCGTACAATCCGATACGACAAGATTGTCTCATTCCCTTTTTCGGGATGACGTGGAATCAGCATGGACAAGCCCAATGAAACACCTGCCATGGCCGCCGCTAGCCCAAAAACAGCTCCGGGCGACACAACCCACAGATACCCCAAGAGCGCTGGCAGAAAGACTGCTGCAATATGGTTGATCGTAAAGGCCACTGCCGCCGTGGGTGCAATGTCTTGTGGATCAGCGATTTTCTGAAAATAGGTTTTCAATGCAAACGCCAACGCGAAGAACAGGTGATCCAGCACATAAAGCGCGGCAGCCAATACGACGCCCCAGCCGAAGAAGTAGATGCCGCCATAGGCCAAAAAAACGCCCATCAATCCGACGTATTCGAAAATCAACGCACGCCGTTCGCCCCATTTGGCCACAGCTTTCCCCATCAGCGGGGCAAAGAAGATGTTGGCAACGTAGTTGATCAGAAACAGTGCCGTGACCTCGTGCACCTCAAAGCCAAACCGTTCGACCATCATGAAGGCCGCGAAGACGATGAAGATCTGTCGACGTGCGCCTGCCATGAATTGCAGCGCGTAGTAGAGCCAATACCGTCTGCGCAACACGAACTGCTTTAATTGCGGCTCGGGGCTTTCGAACTGCGGATAGGCGAAGAAGGCAAAGATGGCGATGGCCAGCGTCACACCGCCCGCGATCATGTAAACCAGGTTGTAGCTCAGATCGAATGTCTTCCACGTCAGAACCAGAAGGCCATAGCTGACCAAAGCAGCAGCGGACCCAATGGACATGATCCAACCCAGCATTTGCGGCGCACGTTTCTTATCGATCCACTGCAGCTGCAAGGATTGGTTCACGGTCTCATAGTAGTGAAACCCGATCGAGCTGAGCATCGTCACGGTCAGAATGCCGCCTAAGCTTGGAAACCATGCTGTAATCGCGGTGGCGGCACCCAAGAGCCCTAAGGATACAACACCCAACACCTGTTCGCGAAACAGCATCATCAGGGCGATCACACCGATGGCTAGAAAGCCCGGAATTTCGCGCACTGTGTGCAACCAGCCGATCTCGACCCCGGTGAAATTCGCAGCTTCAATCACGAAGTTGTTCAGAAGGGCCGACCACGTGAAAAAGGCAATCGGCATCCCCGCTGCCATCAGCATCAGAAGGAATATCGGCCGCCGCCAAAAGGGCAGTTCGCGGGCTTCGTCAAGGGTCAAGATCTGGTGTCTCATGCGTTTGCATTACGCCCCTTTTCCAACCTTGGCGAGCGCAAATCGCATTCAAAAATGCTGATACGTTTCTGACATATGTCAAAGCCCCAAGCGCCCAAATCACTAAAACTGCGGCAAGTTCAAGGAGACCCTATGGATATCGTCCCACTGATCGACCGGATCGGAGAGAACCCGACCGCCGCGCTTTTTGGCCTGATCACAGGCATCGTTTTCGGTGTGTCCGCCCAGCGCTCACGGTTCTGTTTGCGTGCCGCCGCGGTCGAATTTGCGCGCCGCATGATGGACAGCTCGGTCGCCATCTGGCTTTTGACCTTCTCGACCGCGCTTGTCTGGGTTCAAGGCGCAAACCTTCTGGGTCTTATGCGGACCGAGGACGCGCGCATGATGGCCGTGACCGGCAGTTGGTCCGGCGCCATCATCGGCGGGCTTTTGTTTGGGGTCGGCATGGTTCTGGCACGCGGCTGCTCAGGCCGCCTTCTGGTGCTGGCTGCCACGGGGAACCTTCGCTCTGTCGTGTCTGGATTGATCTTTGCTGTCGTTGCACAGATGAGCCTGCATGGCTGGCTTGCCCCCACCCGCGACTACCTTGCCCGAATTTGGATGACCGAGGGCGGCGTGAACGTAAACCTTCTGACTTTGATTGGCGCACCCGAATGGGGCGGCTTGGCCCTTGGGCTGGTCACCGCCGTGCTTGCCATCGCCATCGCACGCAAATCCGGCATGGGATATACACGGCTGATCTTTGGCTCTGGCGTGGGATTCGCCGTCGCGCTGGGCTGGGTTCTGACCTATCAACTGTCACTTGCCGCGTTTGAACCGGTGTCAGTCACCTCGGCCACCTTCTCGGGCCCGTCCGCAAATACGCTGATGTTCTTCCTGATCCCCGACCCGGTTTTAGAATTCGACGTGGGCTTGGTGCCCGGCGTCGTCATCGGGGCGTTTGCGGCCAGCTGGTTAGCCGGTGACTTCAAGTTCCAAGGGTTCGAGGGCGAAGCGATCATGCGCCGCTCCATGACCGGCGCGGTCCTAATGGGCTTCGGCGCGATGCTGGCCGGAGGCTGCGCAATCGGTGCAGGCGTTACCGGAGGCTCCATCTTTGTCGGCACCGCATGGCTTGCGCTTCTGTGCATGTGGATCGGCGCGATGGCGACAGATGCGCTGGTGGATCAGCGCGGGGCTGTGGGTGTGGCGGCGGAGTGAAGTGAGCGCGTGGTATCCTGCAGCGAATGACGGGTATGAGCCCATTGTGGTAATTCAGTATTCTCGCTGCGCGCGCACGCAGCACTAGAAATGCAGCACTTTAACGAAAAGCCCTATTGCGGCGCGGCAGAAATTACGGACTTTGGTAAAGTTCCGGCGAATCTGAGACCACGAATGAGCAGTTGTATTTTCGCGGATGGCTCGCTTGCTTTGAGCGCTTAGAAATCTTGTTTCTCTCGTTTATCTGCTTGATCAAAACTCATCACGCCAAGGTGGGTTGGCGCCAGCTCGACCGACATTGATTGCAGCCACTCGCGCCCCGAAACTTATTGCTTCTGCGAGGTCACTTTCTGACACCGTTTGAATTGCGGAGGTTGTGAGCAGACCTGCTTCCGACAAGCTTGCAAGGACACCGGCATTGAACGTGTCCCCCGCTCCCACTGTGTCGACAACATCAACCTTCTGACTGGCAACAAAGATTGATCGTCCATCCGGCAACCACGCTTGCGCCCCAGAGCTGCCCCGCGTCAAGATCACGATGGAGGGTCCACGTTTCTGTAGTTGCGCGACTTTCGCTTCCAAGGAATCCGCACTTTGAATGATCCAGTTCAAGTCCTCGTCAGAGACTTTCACAATATCTGCCAAGCGGAATAGCCGCTCAAGGCGGTCCCGAAATGCCTGTTCATTTTTGATGAAACTGGGCCGAATGTTGGGGTCGACCATCACAACACAGTTACGCTCAAGCGTTTCAGCGAGTTGCACGTAGGTTTCGGCACCCGGATCACAGGCGAGGCTGATACCGCCGAAATACAGAGCAGATACATCTTCTATTTTTTCAGGAAGATCATGTGGTGCAATCATCCGACCGGCGGAGTTCTCGTCAAAAAATGAATACGATGCGTGACCATCGGACAGTTTTACAAACGCAAGTGTGGACGGACGGTCTGATCGAATGACATATCGGGTGTCGACATTGCTGGCCCGCAGATCGGCCATAAGTTGGTGGCCAAACATATCTGTTGAAATACCGCTTAAGAGACCTGTTCGGCACCCAAGTCGGCCCAAGCCAATGGCCGTATTGAATATCGCACCACCTGTTCGCGGCACGTAGCCATCAAGGCCCTGAACTGTTTGCTCAGGGATCATGTCTATAAGCGCTTCACCACAACAAAGGATCATAGGATTTCCTCAAAGATCACGCGGCGAACTCCTGTTGCACGCACTGCATTGTGAATATGGATCATGTCTTAGGATTCAAGATAGGTTGCGATCGCGACTTCCAACCCTTCATCCCAAATCAGGCTGAGCCAATGAGCGAAGCTATCCGCAAAACGAAGGTCCCCTCCGAGCTCACCATAGAATTGGCTCATCTCAAGCCAAGCACTCGGATTTGTGCGGGCTTCCAAAGCCTTTGCATTCAAGTCGTCCCAGTTTGGGTCATTGGGCTCGATCTTGCTTCCATCTCCACGCGTGCCTTCGCACATTCGTGCCCAGGCTGCTTCGACCAAGGCAAGCCCTTCGATTGGAGCACCTCTCTCCAGGCCTTCACGGATTGACGGGATAACAAAGCCCGGATGACGGGAGGACCCGTCGAAGGCCACCCGGCGCGTTGTGTCGATAATCTTAGGGTTCGAGAACCGTTTGTGGACCAACCCGACATATTCATTTGTAGCCATGCCTGAGACAGGTTTGACCAGCGGGGCGATTTCTTCTTGCGCGACCTTGGTAAAGAACTGGCTGATCAGATCGTGCCCCATGCAATCTGCAATCGTCTTGACCGAGAGAACCTCGCCCGGAACTGCGATCACCTGATGACCACCGTTCAAAATACGGATCTTCATCGCTTCGTAACTATGAACATCATCCGTAAAGGTCGCGCCGACGTTTTCCCAGTTCGGGCGTCCGGCGCAAAAGTCATCCTCCATCACCCATTGGCGGAAGTTTTCATGGGTCACAGGGGTCATATCATCAATGCCAAGTTGATGCGCCAATGCCAGCTCGCTAGGGCCGGTTGCCGGTACAATGCTGTCGACCATGGAATTTGGAAATGTGCAGTTTGCTTCAATCCAATTTGCCAGATCTGAATCGGACAGACGCGCCAAAGACACTATAGTTTGGCGCAGCACATCCCCATTGCCCTGCAGGTTGTCACAGCACAGGCACGTAAAGGGGCCGATACCGTTTTCGTGGCGCAGACGAAGTGCTGCGACTATTGCTCCGAACGCGGTTCTTGGCGTTTCAGGGTTGTGATAGTCATGGATAATGTCTGGGTGCGTCGGATCAAACCCCTTAGTGGCTGGGTCGATATAATACCCACCCTCTGTCACGGTCATCGATACGATGCGGATGTCTGGTCGAGCCATTCGTTCAACCAGCGCGCCATTGCCCTCTTCAATTGGAAGGTAGTCAATCATTGACCCGATAACTTCAGCAGTCGCAGACGATGGATCCAGTTCAATCAGCGTTGTCAGACAATCCTGCTTCAGCAGTTTCTCTCGCATGTTGGCGTCATACTGACGAACACCCGCACCAATGATCGCCCAATCTAACGCTTCGTCCTGTTGCATCAGGCGATGCAGATACCATGCTTGGTGGGCGCGATGAAAGTTTCCAACGCCTATATGAACAATTCCGGGTGTCAGCTGCTCACGGTCATAGAGCGGGCGCAGGACGGCCTTGGGGAGCTGTTTAAGTGTAGCGTTGTTCAGTTTCATGAGATCGGTTTCCTGCGCGAGATCTTCCATCAGCTCATCCAGTTTCCGCCATCAACATTGTAGGTCTGGGCAACAATGTAATCGGCGTCTTGTGAGGCGAGAAAAATCGCCATCCCGGTTAGATCTTCAGAGTGTGCCATGCGTCCAAAGGGGACGGCTTCGCCAACTTCCTTTTTCTTTTGTCCCAGAGCCTTGCCCTCGTATTTGGCAAAAAGGGCGTCAACGCCGTCCCAGTGTTCGCCGTCCACGACCCCCGGAGCGATCGCATTCACGTTGATCCCGTGCGCGATGAGGTTCAGCCCGGCGGACTGGGTTAAACTGATGACAGCAGCCTTTGAGGCGCAATAGGTGGCAACCAGGGGCTCACCCCGTCGTCCTGCCTGACTGGCCATGTTGATGATTTTGCCCTTAATACCTTGCTCGATCATGTGACGAGCAACGGCCTGTAGGGTGAACAAGGTTCCGGCAACGTTGATGTCGAAGACACGCGCATGGTCTTCACGCGTGATTTCGGCGATCGGTGCAGCAGTGAATACGGCAGCGTTGTTGATCAGGATGTCTATCTGACCAGAGGCCGACACCGTTTCGACAATAGCTGCGTCAATGCTGTCTTGTCGGGTGACATCCAATTCAACAGCAAATGCAGCGTCGCCGATCGCGGCCGCGGCGTCACGCGCCCGTTCAAGATCGATGTCCGCAATGGCAACCCGCGCGCCCTCGGCCGCATAGGCCTTGGCAAAGGCCAACCCGATCCCCCGGGCGGCCCCCGTTATCAGTGCAGATTTGCCATCCAGACGATTCATTCGACCCGCAGCCCTTGTGCGTCGAACCTGTGGATCTGGTCCGCTTGTGGGGTCAGGTAAATATCGTCCCCGTGCTTCACCGAGATATCCCCATTGATACGAACCGTGATCATATCAGCAAGCCCGGTGTCATGTACGTGGATGAACGTGTCTGACCCAAGGTGTTCCGCTACACCTACGGTTCCCTTCCAAGTGCCTTCAGTCATGCTGACATCAGTGTGCTCTGGACGGATGCCGATGGTGTGCGCACCCAGTTTTTCCGCCTCTGGACCGGAAAAGATGTTCATCTTTGGCGAACCGATAAAACCTGCCACGAACACATTCTGGGGTTTGTGATAAAGATCCAGCGGAGAGCCGACCTGTTCGATCACACCAGCCTGGAGCACCACGATCTTGTTGGCCATTGTCATCGCTTCCACCTGATCATGCGTCACGTAGATCATGGTGGTCTGCATGCGCTCATGCATCTCGCTGATTTCGAGGCGCATACCGACGCGCAATGCAGCGTCAAGGTTCGACAGAGGTTCGTCGAACAGAAATGCCGAAGGGTCACGTACGATGGCGCGCCCAATCGCGACTCGCTGACGCTGACCACCAGAAAGTTGCCCCGGTTTGCGGTCCAGATAGTCGTTCAGGTTTAAAGATTGCGCAGCGGCCTCGACACGCTTGTCGACCTCGGCAGGCGCCATCTTTTCCATACGAAGCGGGAATCCGATGTTCTTGCGCACCGTCATATGCGGGTAAAGCGCATAGGACTGGAACACCATGGCCAAACCACGTTTCGAAGGCGGGACCTCGGTCACGACCTCACCGTCGATCTCTATGTTGCCGGATGTTAGATCTTCAAGACCCGCAATCATGCGCAGCAGCGTGGATTTACCGCAGCCGGATGGACCGACGAAAACAGCAAACTCTCCGTCTTCGATGGTCAGGTCCAGCGGAGGGATGACTTCGACTTCACCGAACTTTTTGGATACTTGATCGAGTACTATACGTCCCATGATCTTTCCTTATTTCACAGCGCCGAAGGTCAAGCCTTGGACAAGTTGTTTCTGGCAGAACCATCCAAGGACAACGATTGGTCCGACGGCTGCGGTTGAGACTGCTGATAGGCGTCCGAAAAACAGACCTTCTGGGGCCCGGTTGCCCTCAATGAGCTTAGAGAGTGTCGCCGCGTCGATGGTGGTTAAGCGGACCGTCCAATAAGCTTCGTTCCAGCAAAAGATGAAGACCAGAAGCGCAGTTGACGCGATGCCACCCCAAGCAAGGGGAATAAGGATCTCTTTGATCTCGCCCCAAGTGTTGACGCCGTCCATCTTGCCCGCTTCGATGATATCTTTCGGGATTTCCTTGAAGTACGTGAACAGCATCCAGATTGCGATTGGCAGGTTGATCAGGCACAGCACGGTGATGACCAGGATATGCGTGTCATAAAGCCCGATGCCTTTGGCAAGAAAAATCATCGGATACAGCACCGCCGCTGCGGGTAGCATCTTTGTCGACAACATCCACATCAGAACGTCTTTGGTCGCACGACTTGGGTTGAACGCCATTGCATAGGCAGCAGGGACACCAACAACCAATGTAAAAACTGTCGCGGAAACGGCCGAGATGACAGAGTTACGGGCAAAGCGCCAATAGTCATAGTTCTCGGTCATGTTGAGATAGTTCTCAAGCGTTGGGGTGAAGAAGAACAGGAATTCGGGCTTCACCGCGTCGGCGTCGGTTTTGAAGCTTGTCAGAACCATCCAGAAGATGGGGAAGAAGAACAACAGTCCGACAGCCCAGGCCAAAACGGGCCGTCCATAGGTACTGAATTTCGAGGATTGTGCAACGATTGCCATGATCTAGCCCTCCTATTCCATCAATGTCTTGCCAACCGCACGCAGCAGAAAGATTGCGACGATGTTGGCGAGGATTACGGCGAAGATACCGGTGGCACTGGCTGCGCCGATATTGTTGTTGGCGAATTCACCGATCAGATAAGGCAGGTTCTTGTTCCCATTGCCCCGGCTCACGATTTCGATCTCCGCATATAGCGACAGGTGAAAAATCGCCTGGATCATCACCACAATGGCAATCGGGCGGCCCAGATGTGGCAGCGTCAGAAACCGGAACTGAGACCAGGTGCTTGCGCCATCCAGAACAGCGGCTTCTTTCTGTTGCTGATCTTCAGATTGAAGCGAGGTCATGAAGATAAGGACCGCAAAGGGCGTCCATTGCCAGGTCACCATCATGATCACCGCGATGGCTGATGTTTGGGTCGCACGAAACGAAATCGGTTCGAATTCTGGCCAAAGCGAGAAGAAGCCGCCGAGAACGGGCATTTGTCGTAACCCATCCAAGATGTCGTTTATCCCGCCAACTGCGATCCCCTGCAAACCCAGAACAGGATCGAGGATCATGTTGATCCAGAGGACCGCATTCACCGCAGGCATTACGAAGAACGGTGAAATCAGCAATACCCGGACAATCCCTTGTCCCGGGAAGGACTTGTTGATCAGGACCGCAATTAGCACACCTAGAATGACCGTCAGAAACAGGATGCTGCACACGATGAAGAGACTGTTTTGAATGGCGAGCAGGAAGTCTTTGGATTTCAGAACAAATTCATAGTTTCCGAACCCACGCCAGTTGCTCAAACTCGGCGACGTCCATTCTGGGCGGCGAAGGCTATTCAGCACATACCGGATGAACGAGAAGTAAAGAGTCATCCCAAGTGGGATCAACATCCAAACCAAAAGCAGAAGTACCGCTGGAGTTTGAAGAAGCCTTGGAAGCTTTCTGTCAGACATTAGTCTATCCTCCCAGCAAAACGAGGCCATCGTTTTGCTTGTGACGTATGAGTTGCGAATGTTTGGACTTTACGTGCCGCAGGGTCGTTATTTCAACAAAAGCGGCCAAGTGGTCAGAGGGCCCGGCGAAGCCAGGCCCTCCTTGCTGTGCGGTTATTCGTAGTAACCAGCTTCACGCATGATCGCATCAGCTGCGGCTTGCGATGCGGCCAGCGCATCCTCTACCGACTTAGCGCCGGACAAAGCTGCTGCCATTTCCTGAGCGACAGCTGAACCCACTTCCGGGAATTCCGGGATGGCGGCAAACTGAACTCCGACGTATGGCTTCAGATCGGTCGCTTCAGGTGCGGCGCTGTTGATCGCGGCCAGTTCGGCAGCTGCAAAACCCGCTGCGGCCTGGAATTCAGGGATCGCATAGGTCGATGCCCGCTGACCGGTCGGGACAGAACCCCAACCAAAGTCCGGGTGGTTGCCAACGGCTTTCACATAGTCTTTCGACGTTGCCCACTCGATGAAGGCACCAGCGGCTTCAGCATTTGGCGAACCGGCGGGGATCGCCATTGCCCATGCCCACAACCAGTTGGCCCCAACAGGGTTGCCAGCGTTCGGTGATTGAGCGTAGGCGACGCCGTCGACTTCAAGGAACGATGCCGCGATAGTCGCGTCGATCCACATTCCGCACTTGCCTTCATTGTAGAGCGCAAGGATTTCGTTGAACGAATTGCCTTCTGAGCCCGGAGGTCCGTAGTTACCAAGCAGGTCAACGTAGAAGTTGATCGCAGCATTCCATTCGGCGCTGTCCAAAGCAGGCTTCATGTCGGCATCGAACCAAGCACCACCGAAGGAGTTAACGACCGTGGTGATGAACGCCATGTTGTCGCCCCAGCCCGGCTTGCCGCGCAGGCAAGCGCCGTAAACGCCGTTATCCGGATCGTGGATTGCAGCGGCGGCTGCCTTGACGTTGTCCCAGCTGTCGTTGTCGGCAATGCTCACGCCGGCTGCGTCGGCCAGATCCTTGCGGTACATGACCATCGACAATTCACCATAAAACGGCGCGGCATAAAGCGTGCCTTCATGCGACAGACCGTTGCGCATTGCAGGCAGAATGTCGTCCACATCGTAATCAGCGCTGAAGCTCAGCGGTTCGATCCATCCAGCAGCACCCCAAATGGGTGCTTCCTGCATGCCGATGTTGATGATGTCATACTGACCACCACCAGTTGCAGTGTCCGACGTGACCTGCTCGCGCAGAACGCCTTCTTCCAGAGAAACCCAGTTGAGTTCGACCCCGGTCTCCGCAGTGTAGGCCTCGGCGACCTTTTGCATGTTGATCATGTGACCGTTGTTAACGATCGCGATTGTCAGGCTGTCGGCGGTCGCGGCAGCGCCCCCCAAAAGGGCAATTGCGCTTGCAGCGCAAAGTGCATTTTTAAAAGACATCCGGGTTCCTCCCTAGATTGGATGTTGTGCATAAACGCTACCAACGATTATTACTTCGCGTCAATCCTATTTTTTACTCGCGTAAATTTTAGAGAGTGAGGTTAATGTTTTCAGCGCCTTACGCTGAACCTCGCATAACCAGCTTGCCCTCAAATAGTATTTCTTCGCGCGTTTTTAGGCATTCCCTAGAATCGACCAAAGACAAAACGGTCTCAACACTTTTTGCCGCGATGGCCTCATAATCTTGCGAGACAGTCGTTAAACTCGGGCATGTAAAGCGCGAGAATGGGTGATCATCATGTCCCGCAATTCTAAGAGAAGACCCCGGATCACGGCCGACCTTCAAACCGTTTTCAAATGCAGCCGACAGCAGACCAATTGCGAGCCGGTCGTTTGAGCACAAAATTGTGTTTGAGGGGAGCTGTTGGTTAGACAGGATTCCGCGATCCTTCACGAAAGCCGATTTCTTCAAAGTTCCACCCCTGTCCATCGACCTGGATCAGATGTGGCTCATGCCCCAATCGCTCCATCGCGTCTAAATATGCTGTGCGTCGTTTGTATGCGTTTGGGTTGATGGGCGCCTTCAATTCAAAAAATACCGGCGGCTCGCCGGATCGACACAGATAGTCAACAATCAAGCTGATACTTTGGTTGTTGTCTGAACCAAAAAACGCCTCGCCAATTCCTTCGAGGTTGGCGTCAAACAACACTGTTGGGACTTCATTGGTGAACTCCTCAACCCGCTCTTCTAGCGATGCCCTGCCGAGCGGCGCCAACAACACACCGGCAGGTTTGATGGACCGAAGGCTGTCGAGGTTGGCAAGCTCTTGCTCTGGCCCGCTGTGAGAACTGAGCAACAACGGATTGTAACCAGCTTCGACGATAAGCCCTTCTATCGTTCGAGCAAAACCGGCGAAAAAGGGATCGGTTAAGTTGGGAACCACCAAACCAATGTTCTTGGTCTGGCGTCGATTCTGATTGACCGCATAAATGTTCGGCCGATAGTCATGTTTCTCTAATGCAGTCTCGATTTTCTCACGGGTGGACTTCCGAACGCTATCCGGATCATTGAAGTACTTCGAAATCGTCGGACGAGAGATCCCGCTAACCGCTGCAAAGTCCTCCATGTTCTTGATTTTTTGATCCGTCATTGGCGAACCTTTCCGTTGCCACATTGATATTCCTGATTTCCAAGGATGCTCACAAAATCGATTTCTGTAAAGTTAGTAATTGTCGCGCGTAAATTTCTTTCTTACAAAATCTGCCCATTCACGGCAAAGAACAGGTTGGTTGCAGCGTCTCGTGACATAACTCAATGGCTAGTTTGGCATTACCAGACTTGTCGTAGCGAAACTCTGCCGCAGCTGCCAAGGAACGCTCCGCGTGCAAAACGTGCACCAGAGAATATCTGGAAGAGCCCGCGTCTCGATGGTTGAAGAAGCCCGCAGCGAAAGTGAGGTTTGAATTTCGCGTTCAGCTGACTTTCAATGGTCGCTCTGTTGAAATCCGCCGCATTACCAAGTTCTCGTCGCTGCGGGTGCAAAGGTATTCTCCGCCAGCAAAAGCTGCGTCGGCAAAAGGCAGCTATGTCCCGCAAAGCGGACATATGTCGCTTAAGCCTCCTCAGTAAAAACTCTGCGGATCGATATCCACGGACACCCGCATATCCCCTTTGATCTGGAACTGCGCCAGCCAGCGCTTTAGCGCGGCTTGGATGGGGGCGGTTTTCTCGGCCTTCACAAGCAGACGCACGCGGTGGCGTCCGCGCACGCGGGCGATGGGGGCTGGGGCCGGACCGAATAGCTGCGCGCCTATTTGGGTGAGCGGCTCAGACCGTCGCGCCATCTCGGCCCCCAGATCAAACACCGCTTGAATATCGGGCGAAGATAGAACGATCCCGGCCATCCGACCGTAAGGCGGCACGCCTGCGACTTGGCGTTCGCCTGCCTCGGCCTTCCAGAACTTCTCTTCCTCGCCCGCAAGGATCGCGCGGATCACCGGGTGTTCCGGCTGGAAGGTTTGGAGCAAAGCCACGCCCGGCGTTTCCGCCCGCCCCGCCCGGCCCGCCACTTGTCGGATCAGTTGGAAGGTGCGTTCGGCGGCGCGCAGATCTGACCCTTGCAAGCCAAGGTCCGCATCGATCACCCCCACAAGGGTCAGCTTCGGGAAGTTATGCCCTTTGGCGACCAGCTGCGTGCCGATGATGATATCGGCCCCGCCTTCGGCAATCAGTTCGATCTGCGCTTTCAGTGCGCGGGCCGACCCAAACAGATCGGATGACAGCACCGCAATGCGTGCATCCGGGAATGCGGCCGTAACCTCCTCTGCCAGTCGCTCGACACCCGGCCCAACCGGGGCCAGTTTGCCCTCGACTTCACATTCCGGGCAGGCGTCCGGCATCGGTTTCGTCTCGCCGCATTGGTGGCAGACAAGGCGTTTTTGGAAGCGGTGTTCCACCATGCGTGCATCGCAGTGATCGCAACCGATCTGGTGGCCACAGGCGCGGCAGATCGTGACCGGCGCATAACCACGGCGGTTGATGAACAGAAGCGATTGTTCGCCCTTTGAAATGCGCAAAGTCACCGCGGCTTTTAGTGTGGGTGAGATCCAGACTTTGCGACGGCAGATCCTCTTGCCGCATATCAATCGCGCGCATGTCGGGCATAACGGCGGGGCCATAACGGCTGGTCAGCTCGATGCGCTTGTACTTACCTGCCTCGCAATTGGCCCATGTCTCCAGCGATGGCGTGGCGGACGCCAACACCACTTGCGCGTCACAAAGAGACGCCCGCATCACCGCCATGTCACGGGCAGAATACAGCACCCCATCTTCTTGTTTGTAGGAACTGTCATGTTCCTCATCCACGATGATCAGACCAAGATCGCGGAACGGCAAATAGAGTGCGGATCGCGCGCCGACGACAAGCTGCGCGTCGCCCTGCCCGACCATGCGCCAGCACCGGCGGCGTTCGGTCATGGTCACACCGGAATGCCATTCGGCCGGGCGCGCGCCAAAGCGTTCCTCGACCCGTTTCAGGAATTCAGCAGTCAGGGCAATCTCAGGCAGCAGCACCAGCGCCTGACGCCCCTTGCGTAGACAGGCGGCGACCGCTTCCAGATAAACCTCGGTCTTCCCCGCACCCGTGACGCCACGCAATAGCGTCGTGCCATAGCGGCCACCGCGCACACCATCGGTCAGTTGCTTGGCAGCGGCGGCCTGATCCTCGGTCAGTTCCTTGCTGGGCAGTGAGGATCCAGACGAGGATATGGCATATCACGCGGGGTATCTTCTTCACGGATGGCACCCAGCTTCACCAAGCCCTTCACGACTGACCCGCTGACCCCGGCTAAATCGCCCAGTTCTTTCTGGGTGAACCCGACGCCGGGCTGATCCATCAACACGTCCATCACTTTGGCGCGTGCATCGGTCAGTCGGTTGGGGCGGTGGCCTGATGCTTTCAGAACCTTGCGCATGGACGGCGGGTCCGACAGGCCCGGCGCGCGGGTGGCAAGGCGCAACATCTGGCTCATCGGTGTTAGAGTGTAGTCGCCAACACGGCTCAGGAAGTCAGCCATTTCGCGGCGCATCGGGGCCACATCCAGCACGCGGATCACCGCGCGCAGCTTGGACGCATCAAATCCGCCCTCGCCCGGCCCCCACACCACACCCAGAACTTTTCGCGGGCCCAAAGGCACCTCGATAAAATCCCCCTGCACGCAGCCCCCTTCGGGTGCGCGGTAGGTCAGGATTCGGTCCAGAGGCTGGGCAGTCAGCACGCCGACCCTTGCGCCTTCCGGAAACTGCTCAATGTCGCTCATATTGCCAGATTCCCTGTTACCAGATGCAGCATAAGGGCTTTCTGCGCGCGCGCCCATGGGGTATGAGAGCGCAAACGCAAACTTCTGCAGGAAACGCGCACATGAAATTCTTCGCCGACACCGCCGACATCGAAGCCATCAAGGAACTGAACGACCTTGGCATGGTGGATGGTGTGACCACCAACCCCTCGATCATCAAAAAGTCGGGCCGCGACATCATCGACGTCACGAAAGAGATCTGTGACATCGTAGATGGGCCCGTCTCGGCCGAGGTGACCGCCATTGACGCAGACACGATGATCGCTGAAGGCCGCAAACTGGCCAAGATCGCCGAAAACATCGCCGTGAAAGTGCCGCTGACATGGGACGGGCTGAAAGCCTGTAAAACCCTGTCGGACGAAGGCACAATGGTAAACGTGACTCTTTGCTTCTCGGCCAACCAAGCGCTTTTGGCTGCGAAAGCTGGTGCAACATTCATCTCGCCCTTCATTGGCCGTCTGGACGACATCAATCTGGACGGTATGGAGCTGATCGAAGATATCCGCACCATCTATGACAACTATCTGTTCGAGACGCAGATCCTTGCTGCCTCGATCCGCAACGTGAACCACATGAAAGATGCGGCTTTGGTTGGCGCTGACGTTGCAACCGCTCCTCCATCAGTCATTCAAGCTATGGCAAAGCACGTTCTGACAGACAACGGATTGGACGCTTTCTTGGCTGACATCAAAGCGGCTGACATCAAAATCCTGTAATCTGGATAAAAATCAGGATGTGACGAGGGGGCCACGGCCCCCTTTTCTCTTTTCTGCGTAACCAAATTTTAGCCGCATCACCTGCACACTTGATGTATGATCCGTGAAAACGACAAATAATATCGAGGCAGTCATGAGTGGTCACCCTGCATTGGATGACGAGTTGCGCGCACATCTGATTGCGCAGCCCGAAACTATTTTAAATGACCAAGACATCATGAATGCCTTGGTGTCAGCACATGAACGCAAGATGGGCACGAATATCGTGGATTTGCGTGGTGCCGCAATGGATCGGCTGACTGATCGGCTAGATCAACTGGAAGACACGCATCGGTCCGTGCTGGCTGCGGCTTATGAGAATGTCGCCGGGATGAACCTAATCCACCGGGCCGTGCTGCGCATGTTGGACCCGGCTGATTTTGCTGAATTCATGCAAAGCCTAGATGGCGAAGTGTCCGAGACACTGAAGGTGGATTGTCTTCGCTTGGTGCTGGAAACAACACAGGAAGATATCAATCCTGCGATCTCGCGGCTGGGCGCGGTCATTTCAACCACGCCTGCTGGTTTCATCGATACCTATCTGGGGCAAGCCGCCGGTCCGGACCGGCGCAAAGTGTTCTTGCGCCAGATTCAGGAACGCGATGCGGACATCTATGGTGATTGCGGCTTCTGGATAAGATCAGAAGCTTGCATCGTCCTTGACTTGGGCGAAGGTCGCTTGCCGGGCATGTTGGTCATGGGCACCGAGGACCTTGCGCAATTCCGCCCTGGTCAGTCGACAGACCTTCTGGACTTTTTCGGGGGCGTGTTCGAACGCGCGATGCGCCGCTGGCTGTCATGACGGCCCCAAACAGATTGCAGATCGCGCCCGGGGCACGGGATGCACTGGAACAATTTCTTGAACATAAGCGTGCATTAGATGCCGCGTCTGAAAACACGATCAAAGCCTATCAGGCCGATATATCTGGGTATCTGGCTTTCATGGCCACACATCTGGGCGGTGAAGCCGGTCGCGGAGCTTTGGCCAAAGTCTCGATCAGTGACATGCGGGCCTGGATGGCATCGGAACGTGCGCGCGGCGTCGCATCACGCAGCTTGGCGCGGGCATTGTCTGCAGTGAGAAGCTTTTATTCTTGGCTGAGCGAACAAGACGGGTTCGACGCCACCGCCGTCCTGTCGACGCGCAGTCCAAAATTCGCAAAGAGACTCCCGCGCCCGCTGTCGCCAGATGCCGCTAAAGCCGTGCAAGAGGCCGCTCCATTGCAGTCACGTCACGATTGGGTCGGCGCACGCGACACCGCCGTCATCACATTGCTTTATGGTTGTGGACTTCGAATTTCCGAAGCTTTGGGGCTTACGGCTGCTGATGCCCCATTAAGTGACGTTCTGCGCATTGTCGGCAAAGGCAATAAAGAACGATTGGTACCTGTATTGCCTGTGGCCCGCGAGGCTGTCGAAACCTACCGCAATATCTGCCCTCATCCGGAAACGCCCGAAGCCCCTCTGTTTCGCGGGGTACGTGGGGGCGCACTTGGCGCACGGCAAGTGCAGAAACTCATGCAGCAGGTCCGGTTGCAACTTGGCCTTCCCGCAACCGCTACCCCACACGCGTTGCGCCACAGCTTTGCCACGCACCTGTTGGCATCAGGTGGAGATCTGCGCACCATTCAGGAATTGCTTGGGCATTCCAGCCTGTCGACAACACAGGGCTACACGGCACTTGATACGTCCCGGCTTCTTGAAGTGTACAAATCCGCCCACCCGCGTGCTTGAACCCGCGCAAGCACTGACAAGATTTTCGCTTTCCCCTTTGGCTGTTTTCCGGCACAAAGCGCGGATGAACATCACGACCAAAGCCCTGCTCGTCCATCTTCTGACCGCTACCGGAGCTGTCTTTGCCATGCTGGCAATGCTGGCTGCTGTGGATGAAAAATGGGGGCTGATGTTTCTTTGGCTGGTGGTGGCTTTCATGGTCGATGGGATCGACGGGCCCTTGGCGCGGCGATATCATGTAAAGGTCAATGCGCCGCAATATGATGGCGTGTTGATGGATCTGATCATCGACTATCTGACCTATGTTTTCATCCCAGCTTACGCATTGTTCAAGTCTGGCCTGATGCCCGGCTGGACGGGTTGGTTTGCAATCATCGTGATCACCTTCACCAGCGTTGTCTATTTCGCCGACACGCGTATGAAAACCAAAGACAACAGTTTTTCGGGGTTTCCGGGATGTTGGAACATGGTGATCTTGGTGTTGTTTGCCACAGAACCGAATTTCTGGCTGATGACCGTGCTGGTGACTGCAATCGCGATCGCAATGTTCCTGCCGCTTAAGTTCGTCCACCCCGTACGGACCGAGCGTTGGCGCGCAATCAGCCTGCCAATGGCATTGGCATGGACGGGGTTTGCTGGCTGGGCAGCATGGGTTGATTTTCACCCAGAAAGCTGGGCGCATTGGGGTCTGGTTGCAACGTCGATCTACCTGCTTCTTGCAGGGATCGCGCAGCAGATTATTCCCGCGCGCGACTAACGATCTTCTTGCCAGCGCTTCAAGGCGTCTTCGTCATCCACCTTTGCATCCACCCAATCGGTGCCACCGTCTTTTGTGAACTCTTTTTTCCAGAACGGCGCGCGGGATTTAAGGTAATCCATTAAGTATTCTGCGGCTTCAAACGCCGCCACACGATGGGCCGAGGCGGTGGCGACCATCATGATCTGCTCTCCCGGTTTCAAAGCCCCATGACGGTGTATCACCAGACACTCTGCTAATGACCAACGGTCTGTCGCCTCGTCCACGATCTTGGAAATCGCTTTCTCGGTCATGCCTGGATAGTGCTCGATCTCCATCCGATCGAGCGTTCCGGCATCGTCGCGCACCACACCAGTAAAGCTGACCACCGCACCAAGATCACTACGGCCTTGCGCAAAACCCGAAAGCTCCACCCCGGGATCGAAGGTTTCTGTTTGAACGCGGACAGTCATTTTAGCCACCTGTCATCGGCGGGAAAAAGGCCACTTCACGTACACCCGAAAGCGACGCATCGAAGTCAGAGAGTTCCTGATCCAGCGCAACACGTAAGGCGGACAGAGTCTTCGAATGCCGCTGCATATCTTGGCTCGCGGGCACGCAGTTCTTCGACCAATTCCATGACCGTCACCGCCGATGTCTCGACCGTTTCGCGCGGCTCACCGATCCGTTCACGCACCCAAGCGAAGTACATTACGTCGATCATGCGTCATTCCTCTTTCAAGTGCGGCAACGCTTTGCGGAAGTAATCCCAGCCAGTGATCAGTGTCAGCAAACCCGCGATCCATAGAAGCCAAAGACCAATGCGCCCCGACCAGATCATGCCGTGAAAATGGCCGCGCAACCCATTCACGTCCTCAACTTCACCCAACATGATTTGCTCGACCATTGCCTGATCCATGCCAAATGATCCCATCACCAGATGGTGCTCAAAGATCCCGCGCGAGAATAGGACCGCAATCGCAACCATTTGCGCAGTCGTTTTCCATTTCGCAAGTTTGGTGACCTTCAGCGTACCTGCGGTGTCCCCAAGGAACTCTCGCAAACCAGAGACAAAAACCTCGCGAAACAGGATCACGGTTGCGGGAAGAACAAGCCACGGGGTCCAATACACGTCAGAGTATCCAACGATCACCATCAACGCGATCACCACCATCGCCTTGTCAGCGATTGGGTCAAGCATCGCACCAAGCTTGCTTTCCTGCCCCCATTTGCGCGCCAGATACCCATCAATCCAGTCGGTGGCTGCCGCCAGCAGGAAAAGGATCAACGCCAGCCAATCGGCTAGTGGGCGCGAAAAGTACAGGAATAGGATCGCCACGGCGGGGGCTGCAATCAGCCGCCCCATGGTCAAGATATTAGGCACAGTCCATTTCATAGTGTTTTCAATACCGCGTCAGCCCTTGTCATGGAAGAAGCCATAGATGGTTTCTGCAAGTGTTTCTGAAATGCCATCAACAGCTTTCAAATCCTCAAGACCCGCGCGACTGACAGACTTGGCCGATCCGAAGTGCTGCAAGAGCGCACGTTTTCTGGTGGCACCTACGCCCGGAACCTCATCCAACGGGGTTGCGCCTTGGGCTTTTGCGCGCTTGGCGCGGTGGGTGCCGATGGCAAAGCGGTGTGCCTCGTCACGTAGGCGTTGGATGAAGTACAGAACGGGGTCATTGCGCTGCAACGCGAAGGGACGCTGGCCGCGCCTGTGGAACTCCTCTTTCCCGTGGTCGCGGTCTACACCTTTGGCCACACCGATCATGGGAATGTCTGTTACGCCCATTTCCTCCATGATTTCACGCACGGCACTGACTTGCCCCGCCCCGCCATCAATCAACAGAAGCTCTGGCCACAGCCCCTGTTCCCGCTCAGGGTCCTCTTTCAACAGGCGCTTGAAGCGTCGGGTCAGTACCTCTTTCATCATTCCAAAGTCATCACCGGGCGTCAGATCCTCACCCTTGATGTTAAATTTTCGGTACTGACTTTTCATGTAGCCTTCTGGCCCCGCGACAATCATAGCCCCCACCGCATGAGCGCCCTGAATGTGCGAGTTGTCGTAAACCTCGATCCGGGCAGGTGGACCGTCCAATTCAAAGGCCTTTGCAACGCCATCAAGCAATTTGGCCTGCGTTGCCGTTTCAGCCATTTTTCGGGCCAGACTTTCACGCGCATTCCGTTGGGCATTGGCCACAAGCTCGGATTTCTCGCCCCGCTGTGGGACCGAGATTTCGACCTTGCGCCCCAGCCTTTCGCTTAACGCTTCGGCCATGAGATCTTGTTCATCCAAGGGGTCGGACAAAAGGATCAAACGTGGGGGTTCTTTTTGATCGTAGAACTGACCCACAAACGCTTGCAGCACCTCGCCCGGCCCCGCACCAGCACCAGTTCGTGGATAGAAATCCCGGTTGCCCCAGTTTTGATGCGCCCGAATGAAGAAGACCTGAACGCAGGCCTGCCCCCCTTCCATATGAAGCGCGATCACATCCGCTTCGCCAACGCCGCGCGGGTTTATACCTTGGGTCTGCTGAACTTGCGTCAATGCGCTGATACGATCGCGCAGCACGGCGGCTTTCTCAAACGCCATCGCTTCTGATGCCACCTGCATCTCGGACGCGAGGCTTTCTTGCATTTTGGTTGTGCGACCCGACAAGAAGTCATCGGCATCCTTGACCAGCGCGCCATAGCCTTCGGCATCAATCTTGCCCACACAGGGCCCAGCGCACCGTTTGATTTGATACAGCAAGCACGGCCGCGAGCGACCGTCAAACGTGGCATCTGTGCAATTGCGCAGCAGGAACACCTTTTGCAACTGGTTCAGCGTGCGGTTCACAGCATCCGCACTGGCAAAGGGCCCGAAATAGCGCCCCTTTTCTTTCCGCGCGCCGCGGTGCTTCTTGATCTGAGGAAACTCATGATCCGTCACAAGGATATTTGGAAAGCTCTTATCGTCGCGCAAAAGCACGTTGAAATGCGGCTTCAGTTGCTTGATCAGATTTTGCTCAAGAAGCAGCGCTTCGGTTTCTGTCCGGGTGGTCAGAAACATCATCGATGCCGTCTGGCTGATCATCCGCGCAATACGCGCGCTGTGACCTGTAGGCTTGGCGTAGTTCGACACACGCTTCTTCAAGCTGCGCGCTTTCCCCACATACAAAACCCGCCCTTTCGCATCGAGCATTCGGTAAACACCCGGCGAATTATCAAGCGTTTTCAAATAGGATTGGACAACCTCGTGACCGGTTTCAACCGGTTCATTTTCGTCTGGTTTGTCCTGATTATCGCGCGTCATGGGGTAGCTTTCTTGATTCTGTGTCCCGCTGCAATCTTATCGTTACCGATACAAGAGAAAACATGCCCACAGAAACTGTGGATAAGTCTGAGGACATGTCGCCAAGGATCGGAATTTTTCGTTGTATTCGGCCCTTTTCGTCAATCTGCCTGTTTTTTAGGCAGTACTGTAACCTACTGTTTTTAAACAAAAGAAATATGACCATTATGTAAACATGTGAAATCATTGCAAAAATCACGAAAATACGCGCCGTTTTGCTTCACAGGTGCACAACTTCGCTGCCAACACCGCTTGAAGACCGGGCAAAAATTCAAGATTTCTTTGGATTTCCAATCACGTCGGGGGTCTGCCACCCCAAATGTTGGCCACCATCAACCGCAATCATCTGCCCTGTTACTGCGGGCGCATTCAGCAAATAGGACAAGGCTGATGTGATGTCGCTGGGGTTCGGACCGCGCTTCAGGATTGACCCTATGCGTTGCGCCTCGAAATGCTCTTGCGATTGGCGCTCACCAATCATTGTCGATCCGGGTCCAATTCCGTTCACCCGCACATGGGGGGCAAGGGCCTGGGCTGCCGTGCGTGTCAAAGTCCAAAGCCCGTGTTTGGCCAAACTGTAGCTCATGAATTCCGGTGTTAACTTCTGCACCCGCTGATCCAACATGTTGACAACAAGGGCTTGTGACAGCAGCTCTCCCAGCTCGTCTTTCGTGGCTTGTGGGGCTTGCGCTGCAAAGTCTTGTATCAGGAACAAAGGCGCGCGGAGGTTCGACGACATGTGCCGATCCCAACTGTCATCGGAAACTGTTCCGATGCTGTCGTACTCAAATATCGAAGCATTGTTCACCAGAACTGACAAAGGCCCGCCCAAAGCCTCTGTGGCGCGTGACAGAAGGGTTTTGACCTCGTCGAGCTTCAGGAAATCGGCTTGAAGTGCAACGGCACGACGTCCAATGCTTTCAATCTCAGCAACGGTTTGCGCAGCGCCTTTGGCTGAACTGCTGTAGTGAACAGCGACGTCGAACCCATGCCGCGCCAACTCTAAAGCCAGCGCGCGGCCAAGCCGCCCACCTGCTCCTGTCACCAATGCGCATTTGTTGATCATTATGCGTGCCCCAGAACCATCAGGATATAGATCACATAGAGTATCGACAGCAGGATGCCCCATATGCGGCCCATGTGCCATTTCAGGAAGACAAATGGCGCCAGAAGCAACGTTGCACCCAGCATGACCCACAAATCGAACTTCAGGATACCCGGATCAACTGGGATCGGTCCAACCAAAGACGAAATGCCGATGATGGCTAACAGGTTGAACATGTTCGAACCGATCACGTTCCCCAAGGCAACATCCGCCTGCTTACGCAACGCGGCCATTACTGTGGTCGCAAGTTCGGGCAACGAGGTGCCCAAGGCCACCAGCGTCAAGCCGATGACAGTTTCAGATATACCGTATTGGCGCGCGATATTGGTTGATGCATCCACCAGAAGGTCCGCGCCCAATGGCAGACCGATCAGGCCCAGCATCAAGAACATAATCACCTTCCACCAAGGCATGTCCGGATCCGCACCTTCGACGTCATCATCGTCGTCATTTTCTTCTTCGTCACCGGCACAGACAGCACGGCGATGGCGCAATGCCTCGCGGAAAGCCGAGCCGAGCATCAATCCGAGTGCGGCCAACAGCACCAAGCCTTGCGGCCACCCGATCTCTCCTCCAAAGGCCAGCACGATGAACAACACCGTTGCGCCAACCATCTGAAGATAGCTTTTGCGGCTGTCGCAGGTTTTGGTGGACAAACCCGCCATCAATGCGGGCACACCCAGCACCAACAGGATGTTGGCGGTGTTCGACCCGACCACGTTCCCCATGGCAAGTCCGGGGACACCTTCAAGGATAGAACTGACCGAGATCAGAAGCTCAGGCGCAGACGTGCCAAAGGCCACAATGGTCAGCGACACGATCATCGCCGGCACACCAAGGCGCAGCGACAGGTTCACTGCCCCACGCACAAGGCTGTCACCAGCGAGCAAAAGGATCACAAGGCCAAGCGAGGCGAAAATCAGATCCAAGGCTTAGCCCTTTCCCTTGCAGTCACAGGGAGATTTTCCCAGTTTATAACGCCCACATCGTGGGCATTTCATCGCTTCGATGCGTTGCTGGCCCGGATAGCGTAGCTTTCCGAACATGGCCAGCACACCCATTGCGACCAGAAACAGGACAACAATCTTGATGACCATCAGAGACCAAAACGAGCGTATTCCGCGCGTTCCTCGATGATAGAGATCGTGTCCGACACAAGCCGCATTCCGAACCGTGACAACAGCCCGCGTTTGGCGCCATAGACGCGGAAACGGACCTTGTTGCCGTATTTCTCTTTCATGGTCGGCACGACATGACCGATCCCGTCAGCCAACCCTTTTTCGATGGCCCCATAGCCCAACCAGATGTCGCCGGTGAACAGATCTTCGCCTTCTGGCAGTTTGCCTTCACGACGCGTTGTAACTTGGGTTTTGAACGCCGCGTGGATGTCTTCTTGCAACGCTTTCAAGCGTTTCACATCGGCGGGTTTTTCGGGCTGGAATGGGTCCATCATCGATTTCGACTTACCCGCAGTATGAACGCGACGCTCGACCCCGATTTTTTCCATCAGCCCTGTCAGGCCAAAACTGGCAGAAATCACACCAATTGATCCAAGGATCGAGCTTTCGTCCGCATAGATCTCGTCCGCTGCGGTTGCCAGCCAATAACCACCCGAGGCAGCTACGTCTTCGACAAATGCATAGACGGGGATCTCTTTTTCCGCGGCCAGTCGACGAATGCGGGCGGCAATCAGACTGGACTGCACGGGGCTGCCGCCGGGCGAGTTGATCACCAGTGCGACGGCCGCGGGTTTGCCCTTGCGAAATGCACGCTCAATGGCTGGCGCCATCACGGCGTCATTCAACTGCCCGCGAGTGCCGGTTGCTATAACGCCCGACAGGCGCACGACCGCCACCATGGGTGGCTTTTTAACAAATGGAAGAAGTTCGATCATGGCAACCATTTAGATGTCCTGCGCAGTTTCAACAAGGGTGAGGCGATCACGCTTTTTCCCACCTGTGGCATCTCAGCGTATCAGCTGCGCAATTTATATCCCGTGCGGAAGATCCAACCAATCGTCAGAAGGCAGGCGCCCATGAACAGGATGATCGCAGCAATGGACCAGCCAAGCGCCACATCCGCCTGCCCGAAGAACGCCCAGCGGAAGCCCGAGATCAAGTAGACAACCGGGTTGAACAGCGTGATCGTCTGCCAGACGGGTGGCAACATCGAGATTGAATAGAACGACCCCCCAAGGAAAACGAGCGGCGTGATCACCAGCATGGGCACCAGTTGCAACTGCTCAAAATTGCCAGCCCAAATCCCGATAATGAAGCCGAAAAGCGCAAAACTGATACAAGTCAGCAGCAAGAACAGCACCATCCAGACTGGGTGTGCAATGCTTAGATCAACAAAGAAATGAGCCGTGACGAAGATGATCATCCCGATCATGAAGGCCTTTGTCGCCGCTGCCCCCACATATCCGATGACGATCTCAAAAAACGAGATTGGGGCAGAAAGCAGTTCATATACCGTGCCAATAAATTTCGGGAAGTAGATGCCGAAGGACGCGTTCGACGTGCTTTGCGTCAGCACTGTCAGCATAATCAGACCAGGCACAATGAACGCGCCATAGCTTACGCCCTCGACCTGATCGATACGCGATCCGATGGCCGCGCCGAACACAATGAAGTAAAGCGAGGTCGACAGGACGGGCGAGATAACCGACTGTACCAACGTGCGAAACGTGCGCGCCATTTCAAAACGATAGATGGCCGCGATGGCATTCCAGTTCATGCTGCATCCTCCTTCACCAGATCGACGAAGATATCTTCAAGCGAGCTTTGGCGCGTTGAAAGGTCTGCCAAATGTAGCCCCGCCGCACGCAGATCGGCCAAAAGCCCCGTAATCCCGGTACTGCCCGCCTGCGCATCATAAGTATAGATCAAACCGCCTTCGTCCGAGACCGTCAGCGGATAGCTGGACAGTTTCTCGGGCACGGCATCGATCGGCGTATCCAGCTCGATCAACAGCTCCTTTTGACCAAGGCGTTTGATCAGCGCGTCTTTTTCCTCGATCAGCAGGATCTCACCTTTTGAGATCACACCAATCCGGTCCGCCATCGCCTCGGCTTCTTCAATGTAATGGGTGGTCAGGATCACGGTCACACCCGTCTCTTTCAGACGGGCTACGATCTCCCACATATCTTTGCGCAGCTCTACGTCAACGCCAGCTGTCGGTTCATCAAGGAACAGAATTTTTGGGTCGTGGCACAGCGCTTTGGCAATCAGCACCCGGCGTTTCATTCCGCCCGAAAGCGTCATGATGCGGTTGTCTTTCTTGTCATGCAGGCTGAGCATTTTCAGGATCTCTTCGATCCGCGCATCATCGCGCGGCTTGCCAAACAACCCACGCGAAAATCGTACTGAATTCATGACCGTCTCAAACGGTTCCAGATTGATTTCCTGCGGCACCAACCCGATTAGGTTCCGCGCTTCTCGGTAGTCACGCATATGGTCAAACCCGCCGACCATGATGGTACCCGAACTAGCCGTAGAAATACCGCAAATAATTGAAATTAAAGTGGTTTTACCAGCACCATTCGGCCCAAGGAGCGCCAGAATTTCGCCTTCGGCAATCTCAAGGTCCACACCTTTCAGTGCTTGATGACCACCTTCATAGGTTTTGGTCACGCCTTTGACGCTTAGAAAAGCTTCCATGCTGTCCCCCTGTTCGCCACCGCGCTTGTGCATCCAAGCGTCCCTTGTGGGCCAAGCTTCTCAGATAAGCAATCCAGCAGCACCTTCAAGGCGCAAAAGCTGAACTTTTGTCTCGACCCCGCCAGCACCAGAAAACCCAACCAGCTTGTTACCCGCCCCCATCACGCGATGACATGGAATGATGATCGGGATGGGATTGCCGCCGCAGGCATTTCCAACGGCTTGTGCCGAGTTACCGGTTTGTTTGGCGATGTCGCCATAGGTCAGGGTCTCGCCATAAGGAATGGCGGACATAGCATCACAGACTGCGCGCTGAAAATCGCTGCCATGAACCAAAGTCGGCAAGTCAAACTTCGCCAAATGACCTTCGAAATATGCGCTGAGCTGAGATTGCGCTTCAACCAGCACCGGTGTTTGCTCACCCTCAGATTGGGCATTCCAAACCAGCCGGACAATATTGCCGGCGTCTTCCACAATACCCAAACGCCCGACCGGGCTATCGACGACCGCTATGTTCATGCGGCCATGTTGCAAAAGAAAACGCCCCGGCACAATGGCCGGAGCGCTCCGTTTCTTGCTACTTCAGTCCGATTAGGACAGCGCCTCATCACAACGGCCGCACGTGCCCGCGTGATCGTGGCTGCCCACGTCCGGCAGGATCTTCCAGCAGCGCTGACATTTCTCACCCAACGCTTTTTCGAACACCACACCTACGCCTTCGGCTTCCGGCATACGGAATGCCTCGGCCGGGAGCGGGTCGTTGGTCAGTTGGATCTGGCTTGTGATCGAGACATCAGCAAAGTTCACTGACTTCAGCGTTGCCAACACATCCTCGTCCCGCACATGCACGACAGGGGCGGCTTCAAGCGAAGCTCCGATGACCTTATCGCGACGTTGGATTTCCAGCGCTGCGGTGACCACTCGGCGCACCTGACGAATACCGGCCCATTTTGCGGCCAGCGGTTCGTCCAGCCAATCAGCGGGCGTGTCCGGGAAGTCGATCAAATGGACCGAGCTTTCGTCACCCGGGAAGCGTTCCAGCCAGACATCTTCCATCGTGAAGACCAGCACCGGCGCAAGCCATGTGGTCAGACGGTGGAACAGGATGTCCAGCACAGTACGCGCTGCACGGCGGTTCAGGCTATCAGCCCCATCGCAGTAAAGCGCGTCTTTGCGAATGTCGAAATAGAAGCTCGACAGGTCCACGGTCGCAAAGTTGAACACGGCCGAGAACACACCTTGGAAGTCGAAGGTTTTATAGCCTTCGCGCACAACGTGATCGAGCTCGGCCAGACGGTGCAGCACCCAGCGTTCCAGCTCGGGCATATCGGCCACGTCCACACGCTCGGCTTCGTCGAACTCATGCAGGTTACCCAACATGAAGCGCATCGTGTTGCGCAGGCGACGATAGCTGTCCGCCACACCCTTCAGGATTTCCGGCCCGATCCGCTGGTCAGCGGTGTAATCGGCCTGAGCCACCCAAAGGCGCAAAATGTCTGCGCCATATTGCTTCACAATCGTCTCGGGCACGATGGTGTTGCCCAAGGATTTGGACATCTTCATGCCCTTCTCATCCAGTGTGAAACCGTGTGTCACGACGTTCTTGTAAGGCGCGCGGCCTTTGGTGCCACAGGCTTGCAGAAGCGACGAATGGAACCAACCGCGGTGCTGGTCGGTGCCTTCCATATAAACATCTGCGATGCCATCGGGTGTGCCGTCTTCACGGTCACGCAGAACGAACGAGTGGGTTGAGCCTGAGTCGAACCATACGTCGAGCACGTCGAAGACCTGCTCCCATTCGTCGGCGTTGTGGTCGTTGCCCAAGAAACGCTCTTTCGCGCCGTCGGCATACCACGCATCAGCGCCTTCCACCTCGAACGCTTCGGCGATGCGAGCGTTCACAGCGGGATCGCGCAGAAGGAAGCCTTCGTCGGTCGGCAACAGGCCTTTCTTCACGAAACAGGTCAGCGGCACGCCCCAAGCGCGTTGACGCGACAGCACCCAATCCGGGCGCGCTTCGATCATCGAATACAAGCGGTTGCGACCGGTCTGCGGCCACCATTTCACCAGCTGATCGATCGAGTTCAGAGCACGTTCGCGGATGGTCTTGCCCATCTCGTCCTGCCCGTCGCCAACTTCTTTGTCGACCGACGCAAACCATTGCGGTGTGTTGCGGAAGACGATGGGTGCTTTTGACCGCCACGAATGCGGATAGGAGTGCGTCACGCGACCACGCGCGATGATGCCGCCGGCCTCGACCAGTTTGGCGATCACGGCGTTGTTGGCTTTGCCTTCTTTGCCCTTGCGGTCAAACACTTGAAGGCCTGCAAAGAACGGCACGTGGGGCAGGAATTCGCTTTCCTCGCCCACATTGTGGGTCATGCGGTCGATCCAGTTTCGGGCGACGAAAGCCTCATAGTCGTCGGCACCGTGGCTGGGCGCGGTGTGAACGAAACCCGTACCCGCATCATCGGTGACGTGATCACCGTCGATCATCGGAACGTCGTAGTCCCAGAAGCCATCGGCACCGTCGGCACCGTTGAACGGGTGCTTACAGATCAAACCGGCCAGCTCGTCGGTAGCGACATCGCGCACGCGCGAGAATTCGGTCACGCGGGACTTGCCCAGCGCGTCTTCGGCCAGAGTGTCTGCGAAGACGTAAAGCTGACCCGGAGCGGTCCAGCTTTCTTCTTCGGTCGCGTCCACACGGTACAGGCCGTATGCAATCTTGTTGTTGTAAGCCACGGCCTTGTTCGACGGGATGGTCCAAGGGGTTGTGGTCCAGATCACAACGCGCGCATCTACAAGTGGTGCATATTTCTTGAGATAATCGAAAGTAGCCTTTTCGGCCGCTTCACTATCCAAACCTTGCGCCAACTCTTTGACGACATCATCCCGAAGCGTATCCAAATAGCTCCATGGGTCATCCACCTCACCTTCGGCATTCGCAAACGAGAACGGCACCCAAATCGTGTGCGACTTGTGGTCGTGATACTCGATCTCAGCTTCGGCCAGCGCGGTCTTCTCAACAGGCGACCACATCACGGGCTTCGAGCCCTGATACAGCGTGCCGTTCATCAGGAACTTCATGAATTCCTCGGCGATCACACGCTCGGCGTGGAAGTCCATTGTCAGGTAAGGATCGGCCCAGTTGCCGGTGATGCCCAGACGCTTGAACTCGTCGCGCTGGATGTCGATCCAGCCTTCGGCGAACTTGCGGCATTCCTGACGGAAATCGACCACGTCAACCTCGTCCTTGTCGCGACCCTTCTTGCGATACTGTTCTTCGATCTTCCATTCAATCGGCAGACCGTGGCAATCCCAGCCCGGCACGTAACGCGCGTCATGACCCATCATCTGATGCGAACGCACGATCATGTCCTTGATCGTCTTGTTCAGTGCGTGGCCGATATGCAGGTGACCGTTCGCATAGGGGGGGCCATCGTGCAGGATGAACGGTTCGCGGTCGCCAGCTGTTTCACGCAGGCGGTCATAGACGCCAATTTTCTCCCATCGGGCCAGCCATTCAGGCTCGCGCTTGGGCAGGCCAGCGCGCATCGGGAAATCGGTTACGGGAAGGGTCAGGGTATCTTTGTATTCTGGAGTGTCGGCACACATGTGTCCGGTCCTTTTCAGGAAATGTCGTCAGAAATCGGAAGGGTCAGCGCGGGTCAACCATGCGCTTTGTCCCGGCGGCTCGTCTGGATCAGAGCGCCGGGCTAATAATTCGAATAATGATGGCCTTCAGATGCATCATGGGGGCGTTATAGGCCCGCACGTGCGTGGCGTAAAGGCACCATAGGGGCGCAAGCTGCGCTGAATTGTCCTGCAATCCATCCTTGGCTCTGCCCGCTGAGTTGACTATTTCAGTCGGGAAAGAGGTTTGACATGACACACGCCCCCAATCCGCTTCGGCTTTTTGATATATCCCGCGACGAAATCGACGAGGTGCTGGCCAGTTTCTATGCCCGCATTCGTCACCACCCCGAGCTTGGACCGATCTTCAACGGGCATGTCGGAGAAACCGATGCTGAATGGGACACACATATCGCACTGATCACCCGCTTCTGGCGGGGCGCCATTCTTCGAGAACCCGGCTATGATGGCAATCCAATGCGTGCACATATGCAGGCCGGGAACGTACACACGGAGCATTTCACCCCGTGGATCGCACTGTTTGAAGAAGTCGCGACTGACAAACTGCTACCCCAAACCGCACGCGCTTGGATTGCTTTGGTCCATCGCATTGGGCGGGGGCTTCGCATGGGAGTAGAAGATATGACGCGTCCGGCAATAGATGTTCCGAGCTTACATTAGGGCCTACCAGAACGTAGGCCGCGACAGCATTACCCAGAAGATCGCGATCATTGCTGCAAATGCGGGCCAGCCAAAAGCGAACCAAATACGGAAAAGTCGGTGGTAGTCGTCAGACAAACCCTCACCTGCATCCGCAGCCCGCTGCGCCAAATCTCGCAAGCGCATTTGAATCCAGACAACAGGCAACCAGAACGCGCCGACAAACAGATAAAGACCGATACCGACGAGTATCCAGCTTTCCCACAGACTCCACCCCAACGACCAAGCAAGGAGCACCCCTGTAATTGGCTGCGCAATGGCCGCGGTTGCCGTAAACACGGTATCGGCCAACACCACGATGCCAGCGACATGAGCGATCAATTTAGGATCACAAGACCGCTGTGAGGCTACCATGAAAAACGCGATGCCAGCACCCGTACCCATCAACACAACAGCGCCCAAAACATGCGCTAAACGAAGAAGCAGTGTCCAATCCATCACCGATCCTCCAATAACGGAAACATCAGTGCGATGGCCAAAATGATGGGTAGTATTTTCACCAAGGGTCCAAGTGGGTCCAGCCAAAGCACGGGCGTAACAATGCTGGCTGACACAAGATAGACCAGACAGGTCATCAACATCCCCACCAAAGCTTTCTTAACCCATGGGCGATAAAGAACCGCAACACCAAGCGCTAAATCGACGACAGCCCAGAACACCACAGAGCTGTTTGCGGCCCAACCCGGCCAACCGACGCGTACCAACACTTCGGACGCAGCTTCTAGCGATACCAAGCCCATCAGCCCTGAAAGTAGCCAAAACAACGATAAAATTCCAATCCCCGCAGGCACGAACCACGACATCCGGGCCTTCAGCCGATGCTCAGCTCCGTTCGGAAAACTAGATAGAGTTTCGTGCAAACTCGGAACATTTCCAGCCAGTTCGCGATAGGGTTGCGGATCACCTTGTACGCCATCACGCAAAACTTCGATGGCTGTTGTCCGCAAGGGCGACCGCCATCCCAACCAGCCTAGGATATCAGCGGTTTTAGCTATACCCCGCATAACCCAAACTGGTACCGGGATCTGAAATCTTGCGCTCGGAAATCCCAACCATTTTCGATGGGCGGCGACCACATCCGATAGAGTATTTGACTTATGCTCGACCAAATCCAGAACAACCCGATCTGGTAACTCTCCGGCCAGAGCGCGCTCAACCGCAACTGCCACCTCCCTAACAGACACTGTTTGAATGGGTGTATCTGCAAGAGCGATTGGCTGCGCCAACGGAAAGGCCGCAAGCTGTCTAATCAGCGCGGTACCGCCATAAGATTGCTGTGACAGAACCAATCCGGGACGCAAGATCACAACCTGCGCACCACTTGCCAAAAGGGCAGCATCACCTTGTGCCTTAGTGCGAAAAAACTCTGTTGAAGCTTGGTTGGAAACCCCGGCGGCAGATATCTGAACCAGCATGGTTCCATGTTTTGCAGCCGACATACCCAATGCGGAAATGGCATCAATATGCACAGCTTGCAGGTCGTCGCGTGCACCATCCTGAAGCGCGCCTGCGCAGTTCACAACGATATCGAAGTCTTGCAACACTTGGTCCCATGCCGACACGCCCACCATGTCCGCCAGATCACGTATCAACCAATCAACATTCGGCAGTGCACGTTTCGCTGATTTGGCATTTCGGCAATGCCCGACGACGTGATAGCCACTCCGCAACAGATGCGTCATGACCTCGGAACCGATCAAGCCGTAGCCGCCCAGCACAAGAACACGTTTCATTTCCCAAACAGCCCCGTCAATGCGCGCTTTACGATCCCAGTGACGCCGGGGCGTTTGCCTTTTCCGAACGGTAATGGACGGCAGACTTCAAGCGCTGCAACGCCGACGCGCGCGGTCAATGCTCCGTTGACCACACCCTCGCCAAACCGGCGAGATAGCTTAGACAGCATACCCCCGCCTGCGAGCGACCCGATCATATCATCCCCAACAGCGACCGCGCCTGTGGCAACCAGATGTGTCATCACAGCACGGGTCAAACGCCAGCTTCCCAACGTGCCGGACCGGCCGCCGTAGAGTCTCGGCCACGCGGCGGATCATACGGATGTTCGCGGTCAGTGCTGTGGCCACGTCGGCAAGGGCCAATGGCACAATTGCCGTGACAGTGGCCACCTGACGCGCAGCGGCTTCAACCTCTTTCATGGCGGCTTGATCAAGCGGGGCCATCAGTTCGGTTTCTGCCAAAGTAAACAGGGTGTCTGCGTCGAACACCTCGCCCTCGCGTTCATGGAAGCGATCCAATCCCCAACGCATGTCGTCCCGCCCTTGATAGAGCCGTTTGAGACGGGTCATGACATCTCGTGCCTCGTCCAAATCATTATGCGTTCGGGCTTGTTCGGCGGCGTGATGCAGCGCATCAACGCGGCGCATGCGGGCAAATGCGATCCATTCACGAAGCGCGATGATCAACAGAACCAAAAGGAACGCGCCGGTCAAAGCCAGCGCTGCATAGCCCAAATATGGATTGCGCGTAATTAGCCCGGTTACGAAATCATACGCCATGACCGACAACACGAAACCCAGAATGGACAGCAGAAGCGACCAAAACCAGCGCATCAGCCGCGATGGTCTTCGCCCGGCAACAGCCAACACACCCTGCATCGCTGCCCCGGTTGGTTCTGGCGCGTTCACCTCGGGCACCGGGGGAACGTCAGCGGGTGAGGCCACTGGTGCCTCGTCAAGCTCGATCAATACCGGGCCGGGTTTGCGGTTTTCTGTCACGCGCGCCTCCATTCATAGCAAATGTCAGGCAGACCTTCGTCATTGCCAGACCCATCGGTGCGATAGGCTTCGTAAAACCCTTCGCGCGTATAAAAACGTTGTGCGCCGTCGTTTTGTTGGAAAGTGAAAAGCGACAAGGTGTCTCGCGCCGCCTTGGCGTGGTCCAGAAGCATCTTTCCAACCCCTGCTCTGCGCGCGTGTGGCGCTACATACAGCGCATGAATTTTACGGTTCTCACGCGACAGGAAGCCAAGAACCTGTCCTTCGGTGCGCGCCACAGATGTCCACCCCCGGTCGACCAGCATTTGCGCGAACCCCTTTTCAGAGGCCCGCGAATGTACACGCGGCAGCCACGGCGTTGCCGCGTTCCAGCCAGACAGAATGTTGGCAATGGCTGGAATGTCGCTGGTTGAGGCGCGAGCGATCATCATAGCCTGTCCCCCAACAAAAATTCCGCGGCCTTATCCAACCGGATATGCGGCGGACCTTCACCGGGTTTCAGCGAAACCTCGGCCGGGGCGAACCGCATAATCTGATAATCCGCATCAAGCCATTTGGACTGACCACTGCGCGCAGGTTTCAGAAGCTGGGCAGGATCATCAGGCAGTTCCCCGGGATAGAACGCGGCGGTCTTGCCAACTTCCAACAGGCGACCACGCACACAATCAAGGTCTTGACCATCATGGGTCAGGCGATCCTCGGTCGTGGTGCGCAGCGCAGCCAAAGACATGGCTGCCGTTTTAGCCCCCGCGAAATCCGCTCGATCACGGGCGTCACGCAGCAATGCTTCGGTGATCCCCGTCAATCGCGCATGTTGCGAGTGATGCAGGTGATCGGCTTTGGTCGCGGCAAACAAGATACGTTCGACCCGACGCCCCAACATAAGCGAGGATAGAAATCCGTTGGTACCGGGGCGAAAGGCGGTCAGGATCTCAGCCATAGCGCGGCGCAGATCTTCCAGCGCTTCGGGGCCGGAATGGATCGCACCAAGCACGTCGACCAGAACCAATTGGCGGTCGATCCGCGAAAAATGATCGCGAAAGAACGGCTTCACCACGCGGGATTTATAGGCTTCGAACCGGCGCTCCATCTCACGCCACAAGCTGCGGCGGGGCGTGGTGTCCGGTTTCGGCAACGGGGCGAAGGTCAGCGCGGGGCTGCCTTCAAGATCACCGGGCAGAAGGAAGCGACCGGGCGTGCAATCGCTGTATCCGTCTTCGCGGGCCGTTTTCAGATAGTCCGCAAACGCGCCCGCAAGCCGCTTGGCCTGCATCTCGTCCAGTTTCTCGGTCGCATCGACAGCGCGTGCCATGCCAAGGAAATCTTGCGCTTGTTCGCGTGTGTCGATCCGGGTCAGAACCTGCGCGGCCCAATCGGAATAACTTAGATCCAGCAAAGCTAAATCCAAAAGCCATTCACCGGGATAATCCACGATGTCCAGATGTACCGTGCGCGCGCCACGCAACCCGCCCAAAAGGCCGGAAGGCTGGACGCGGAAGGACAGGCGCAGCTCGGATATCGCGCGCGTGCTGTCAGGCCAATGTGGCGACGGGCCTGTCATGGCAGACAGGTGTGCCTCGTAGTCAAAGCGCGGGACTGTGTCGTCGGGCTGGGGCTGTAGGAATGCGGTTTCGATCCGCCCTTCAGATGCTGCAACCAGACCCGGCATGCGCCCACGATTCATCAAGTTGGCAACAAGCGACGTAATAAACACCGTCTTGCCCGCGCGTGACAGGCCCGTGACGCCCAGCCGGATCACGGGTTCAAACAACGCCTCACTTGTGGCGTCGCCGATCGCTTCGATCTGGCGGGTAATACTGTCTGCAATGTCGCCAAGCCCCACAGGCGTCTCCCTCTCTGCTCTACTTATAGATATGGTCCCGCGCGTGATTTCGCCAGAGGGGAGGTTGCATCCATTTCTCCCCATCCCGCAACAGGTCTTGCTGAGCCTTCGCCCGCGCGTTATGCGAACCATATGCCCAGATTTGCGTTCAAAATCGAATATCACGGTGCAGGATTTGCCGGATGGCAGCGCCAGAAAGAGCATCCTACAATTCAGGGTGCGATTGAGGCTGCGCTGGAAAAGCTTGAACCCGGCCCGCATACACTGGCCGCAGCTGGCCGCACAGATGCGGGGGTGCATGGGCTGGCGCAGGTCGCACATGTTGACCTGACGCGGGACTGGACACCCTTTCGTCTGTCCGAAGCGTTGAATTATCATCTGCGCAATCACCGCATCGCCATTAACGAGTGCGTCGTGGCTGGGGATGATTTCCACGCCCGTTTCTCTGCGCGCGAGAGGCGGTATTTGTTCCGGCTCATCTCGCGTCGTGCGCCACTGACCCACGAACGCGGGTTGGCATGGCATGTGAAGCGCAAGCTGGACGCAGGCGCGATGCAGGCGGGGGCGGATCGGCTAATAGGGCGGCACGACTTCACCACTTTCCGGTCCACCATTTGTCAGGCGGAAAGCCCTGTGAAAACGCTGGATGAGCTGCGCGTGGAAGAGGTGCCTTTGCCCACGGGCACTGAGTATCGCTTCTATGTGCGGGCGCGATCTTTCCTGCACAATCAGGTGCGCAGTTTCATTGGCACATTGGAACAGGTGGGCGCTGGATCATGGTCACCCGATGATGTGACCCGCGCGCTTGAAGCTTGCGACCGTACCGCCTGCGGTCCGGTCAGCCCGCCCCAAGGGCTTTATCTGGCAGGCGTAACCTATCCAGATGATCCTTTCGAAACATAGAAATCGCATGAACCTCTTTTCCGCCGATGAGGCGGTTGCAGGGCTTTTCCCCTATCCTTAGACAGGATCGCCCTTATTCTGTTGGTGATTTTAGATCGACTTGGGAGGAGTTTTCATGAGTCTCGTTAGTACATTAGCCAAAGTAGCCATCGGCGTTGCGGTCGCAAAAGGTGTTTCCAGCATGACAAAGGGTGGGTCGACCCCACGACAAACCACCAATGCCGGAAGCGGCAGCATTTTCGGGGATGAGCATTCGCCAGGCGGCGGGCTTAGCGACATATTGGGCGGCCTAACACAGGGTCAAACCCAATCGGCCCAGCAATCCGGTGGCGGTCTTTCAGACCTTCTGGGCGGCCTTATGAAGCAGGGTGGATCAGGATCACAACGCGGTGGTGGTCTTGGCGATCTTCTGGGCGGTGGTCAGTCGACCGGACAGGGTGGCGGACTAAGCGACATGCTGGGCCAAGTTCTGGGTGGTGGCAGCCAACAAGCATCTAACAACGGAGCGCAAGGCGGACTTGGCGGATTGTTGGAAGCGCTGGCTGGCGGTGCAGCAGGTGCTGCTGCGTCGAAACCCGGCGCTGGTTCGTTGGGCGATATGCTGAACGACGCCCTGCAAGGTGGTGGCAACATGCGCCAAACGCCTTCACAGGCTGAAGAAGATAAGGCAGCTGTGTTGCTGCGCGCGATCATCCAAGCCGCAAAAAGCGACGGCCGCATTGATGCGCAGGAACAAAAAGCCCTGAAAGAGCATCTGGGCGATGTATCTCGTGAAGAAGCGGATTTCGTGAATTCCGAATTCAAACGTGCGGTTGACGTGCAAGGGCTTGCAAGTGACACCCCACGCGGGATGGAGGCACAGGTCTACGCCATGTCACTGGTCGGCCTGGACCTCGACAGCAAAGCCGAGGCGCAATACCTGCATGATCTGGGTCAGGCACTGGGCATTGATGCCCGCACGTCCAATTCGATCCACGAACAAATGGGCGAACCAGTCCTTTACACCTAAGCCCAACTGAAACGACGAAGAAAGGCATCGGGACCACCGGTGCCTTTTTTGCTGGAACGTGCCACCACATATTGCCCCTGCCCGCGCCGGGTGATCTAATACGCCCCAACCAACATAAGAAAGTTCGAGCATATGGCAGACGACCTCCTTTCCGGGAATGACGATAGCTATGACGCCTCATCCATTGAGGTGCTTGAAGGGCTGGAGCCTGTGCGCCAGCGCCCTGGCATGTATATCGGCGGTACGGACGAGCGTGCGTTGCACCATATGGTGGCTGAAATCCTTGATAACTCGATGGACGAAGCCGTCGCCGGGTTTGCCAACCGGATCGAAGTTACGCTGAACGAAGACTATTCAGTCACGGTCACCGATAACGGGCGCGGCATTCCGATCGACCCGCACCCGAAATTCCCCGACAAATCCGCGCTTGAGGTGATTCTGTGCACGCTTCACGCAGGCGGAAAATTCTCGGGCAAAGCCTATCAGACCTCGGGCGGTCTGCATGGTGTTGGCTCGTCCGTGGTAAACGCGCTGTCTGACAGCTTGGTCGTCAAGGTTGCCAAAAACAAAGAGCTGTTCGAACAACGCTTTTCGCGCGGTATTCCACAAGGGCCGGTCGAAAAAATCGGCGCGGCCCCCAATCGGCGCGGGACCGAGGTTACGTTCCACGCGGATGAAGAGATTTTCGGCAAGCACCGTTTCAAACCAAAGCGGCTGTTCACAATGGTGCGGTCGAAAGCCTATCTGTATTCGGGTGTGGAAATCCGTTGGAAATCCGCCATCGACGACGGCGAAACCCCGACCGAAGCCACCTTCCACTTCCCCGGCGGCTTGGCGGACTATCTGAAAGAAACACTGGGCAACGCGTCGATCTATGCCGACCAACCTTTCGCTGGAAAGGTCGAATTTCGCGAGCGGTTCAATGAACCCGGTTACGTCGAATGGGCGATCAACTGGACCCCGTCGCGCGATGGTTACATCCAGTCCTATTGTAACACCGTGCCCACACCCGAAGGCGGCACACACGTCACTGGGTTCTGGGCCGCGATCCTGAAGGGCATCAAGGCGTATGGCGAATTGGTGGGCAATAAGAAAGCCGCCAACATTACCCGCGACGACTTGCTGACGGGTGGCTGCGCGCTGGTGTCGTGCTTCATTGCCGACCCTGCCTTTGTGGGCCAAACCAAAGACCGCCTGTCGACCGAAGTCGCGGCCAAAATGGTCGAGCAATCCGTGCGCGACCACTTTGACAACTGGCTGGCGGCAGATACGAAATCCGCCGGTGCGATCCTTGATTTCCTTGTCCTGCGCGCCGAAGAACGTCTGCGCCGTCGTCAGGAAAAAGAGACGCAGCGCAAGACCGCCACCAAAAAACTGCGCCTGCCCGGCAAGCTGGTCGATTGCTCGGCCACCAACCGCGAGGGCACAGAGCTGTTTATTGTCGAGGGTGACTCGGCTGGTGGATCGGCCAAGATGGCGCGCAACCGTAAGACACAGGCGCTGTTGCCTCTGCGCGGTAAAATCCTGAACGTGCTGGGGGCCGCTGGATCGAAAATCGGAACGAACGCCGAGATCAGCGACCTGACCCAAGCGCTGGGCGTGGGGCATGGCACGCGGTTCAACGTCGATGACCTGCGCTATGACAAGATCATCATCATGACCGACGCGGATGTCGACGGGGCGCATATCGCGGCGCTTCTGATGACGTTCTTCTTCACCCAAATGCGCCCGATGATCGACACCGGGCACCTGTATCTGGCCTGCCCACCGCTGTTTCGCCTGACCCAAGGCGCCAAACGCGTCTACTGCATCGACGAGGCCGAGCGCGACGCGTGGCTGGAAAAAGGTCTGGGCGGCAAAGGCAAAATCGACGTCAGCCGCTTTAAGGGTCTGGGCGAGATGGACGCGAAAGACCTGAAAGAAACCACGATGGACCCGGCGTCCCGCACCCTGATCCGCGTGACAATTGACGAGGATGAACCCGGCGAAACCGCCGCCTTGGTCGAGCAGCTGATGGGCAAAAAACCCGAACTTCGTTTCCAATATATTCAGGAGAACGCGAAGTTCGTGGAGGAGTTGGATGTTTGAGTTAGACACCAGAGGTGCTTAGAACTCATCCGGCTTTCCTAGCTCGATCCATAGTTTCATCTCTTCCAGCCGTTCCTGTGTCGGCAAAGAATTAGCTTCTTTCTCTGTATGTCCCTCGGAAATCTTCTTTTCAGTCATCCAACCCAGAAAAGTTACGTAGTCTCCATTCAAAGCGGACGCCCCTGGGAGTATGCTACCCGCCTCCACTTTCAGAAAATTTCTCAATTTCTGCATTACAAGTTGAAAATCACCTTTGTGGAATACAAAGTCCACTCCATTCAAATCTGAAAGGCAGCTCTTTGTTTCAAAAGGATCCTTCTCGAAAATTATGAACTTTTTATCATTGGTTAGTTCATCCGGAGCACGCCGTCGCCCCATATCTAGCCCTAATTCAAATGGCATGTTCATACGGAATAGCTCACCTTTCTTTCGAGCTTTCGCGAGACTCAGATCATGAACCGAGTATTTGCAGCAGGCAATCAGCCCAAGAATCTTTTCGAGTCGACTCTCACCCGCTTCAAGACTTTCCGAAGCAAGGCGAGGTATCAATTTTGCACTTACAACGCAAAAAAGCATGGCCTCTAGCAGAGGGGCAAATTCATCATCAAATGGACAGTTAATAAAAACTGATCGTGAATAATCGGGCAACTATTACCCCTTTGGTGGATAGGGATCTTTTCCAAACGTACTTCGTTCTCGAATGCGGCCGTCTCGGCCGTGAATATAAAGTTCAGAACCTTGACGTTTCGCGCGAGCGCGCGCGACTTCTTCCGCCTGAGCCTGAGTCCTATATGTTCCAGATACACGGGAAGCTCCGGATTTTCTCACGCTCCACTTCCCATTGTTGGGAACTACATGTTGCCCTTTGGCGGCCATAAGCCTATCTCCGAATTACTCAACCATAGCGTAGCTCAATTGTTGGCGGTAATCAATTGGGAGTATCGTAAGTTCTCTCTTCAATTACGTCACTGACGGGCGTCAACAAGTGTATCGATAGGGGGAAACCTACCCCTGCACAGACTCCAAATACTCCGCCAACCTAATCAGCGCAGCAGGTGTCGGCGTTTGCACGCCTTTTTCGTCCACCCAGACCTCCATCTCGCTTTCCAGCAGCGCGCCGAATTCCGGCATGGGGGCGCGTTGGGTGCCTTTGGCGTATCCGTCGATGGTCGACATGACGTGGCGGGTTGGGAAGCTGCCGCCGTGTTTGGCGGTCAATGTGGTCAGGTCCGGCGCGCTGGGATAGACGCCACCTTTGGCGTCATCGCCGTGGCAGGACGCGCAGTTCTCGGCAAAGATCTCGGCCCCCGTCAGGTCCGAGACGTCTTCCATCTCGGGCTGGGTTTGGGTGCGAAAGATATCCTCGGGCTGGCAGGCAGCCAAGGTGATCAGCAAAAGGGGAAGCGCGCGGTACATGTGATTTCCCTGTGAACCTTGTCTAAGGGATTGGTTTGGCGCGATTCTATCACGCCCACGCCCACACGCAACCCCGCGTTACTTCAAACTGAAATTGCTGACTTGTCCCTGCATGACCACATCCGTGTCATCGCTGTCGGCGGACAAGGCCAGCGCGACCAACGCGTCAGGCTCGGTCCCGAAGGCGCGGCGGTAATCTGCGGCAAGGTCCACGCTTTCCGAAAAGCTGCCCGTGCCAGACCCGCGCAGCACGATGGTTTTGCCGCGATTGCCCAGATAGGGTGATCCCAGAACCGCGCCGCGTTGGTGTTCGCCGCCCCAGACATAGACCAGCACGCGACCTTCCGGGTTTTTCAGAAGTTTGCGCAGGTTGCGGCTGCCGTTCAGGCGTTCAGCCTCGGCTTTCGGAAGGAACGCGAAGTACAGCGCAAGGTTGCGGTCATCCCCGCCCTTTTGGCGCAAGTCCGTTGCGGGGACCGAGTTGTCCACCGTCCAGCGCCAGCTGGCTTTGCGCGCGTCCCAGCGTTCCGGGCCAAGGCGATCATAGGTAATGGATACGGCCCCATCCGCCGTCACCCCCATCGCACTGCCAGCCGCCGAAAACGTGACTTTCGAGAAGATGGCGAACCAATGCGTGCGCCATGAGTTGAAGTTCACGGGGCCTGCAGCAGCCATGCTGGCGGACAGGATCAAGGCCAGGATCGGGGTAAGAACGCGCATCGGTTTCTCCGCTGTACAAAATACAGGGCCAGAATGCCGATTGATGCGCGCCACGCAATCGGGTCTCACGCAATTGTCAGGGGTTGCGAGCGGTCAGAGGATTTCGCCGCCATCGAGGCGTAGGGTGCGGTCCATGCGTGCGGCGAGCTCAAGGTTATGCGTGGCGATCAGGGCGGACAGGCCGGTGTCGCGCACAAGCTCCATCAGTGCTGAAAAGACAGTTTCCGCAGTGTCGGGGTCAAGGTTCCCGGTCGGTTCATCCGCCAACAGAAGCGCCGGACGGTTGGCCAAAGCTCGACAGAAGGCAACGCGCTGTTGCTCGCCACCTGACAGTTCTGCCGGGCGGTGACTGGCGCGGGTATCGACACCCACGCGGGCCATCAGCTCCATCGCGTGATCGCGCGCGGCGCGGTCGCTAATCCCGTTCGCCAGCTGAGGCAGCACGATGTTTTCCAGCGCCGTGAATTCGGGAAGCAGGTGGTGGAACTGATAGACGAACCCGACCTCGTTGCGGCGGGTGGCCGTGCGGCGGCGGTCAGACAAAGCGCCCATAGTTTGGCCGTTGATCGAGACCTCGCCCGCATCGGCGGCATCCAAAAGCCCAGCAATGTGCAGAAGCGTGGACTTGCCCGATCCGGACGGCGCGACCAGTGCCACGACCTCGCCTTTGGCAATCGACAGGTTCGCGCCACGCAGCACGCGGATTTCGCCGGGTGTGTCTTCGTTGTAGGTCTTGGTGATCCCCGACAGGGACAGAACTGTGTCACTCATAGCGCAACGCCTCGACCGGGTTCATGCGCGCCGCTTTGCGGGCGGGGAACAGGGTCACAACAAAGGAAAGGGTCAGTGACAGGGCCACCGCTGAAGCGACGTCTGCGAATTCAAGCTTCGCGGGCAGGTGGTAGATGCCGCGGATTGAAGGGTCCCAGACCCCACCCCCGGCGATGTAGTTCACCAAGGCGAACACGCTGTCGATGTTCAGTGCAAACAGGCATCCAAGGATGACACCTGCGATTGTGCCAACGATCCCGGTTAATGAGCCACACAGGAAAAACACCCGCAGGATCGAACCTTCGGTCAGGCCCATCGTGCGCAGGATGCCAATATCGCGCCCCTTATTCTTCACCAGCATGATCAGGCCCGAGGTGATGTTCATCGAGGCGATCAGAACCAGCACGGACAGGATGATGAACATCACGTTGTCCTCCATATCCAGTGCTCGCAAAAACGCCCCGGATCGGTCGCGCCAAGTCCAGACACCGCTGGGGTCTTCGACGGCTTCCATTATCGGCATCAACAGCTTGTCGATTTCTTCGGGGTCATCCACCATCACCTCGATCTCGTCGGCCAGTCCTTCACGGTTGAAGAAGCTTTGCGCCTCGGCAATCGGCAGATAGACACGCGTGCGGTCGATGTCCCACCGGCCTGCGGTAAAGATGTAGGTGACTTCGTAGGCATTCACGCGCGGGCTGGTACCAAAGGCGGTTTTAACGCCGTTGGGTGAGATGATCTTGATCTTGTCGCCGACACCGACATTTAACTCCGCCGCGACACCGGACCCGATGGCAACCCCGCGCTCAAAGCTGGATAGATCGCCCGCAAAGCTTTCAGGTCGCGCAACACGTGGGATGGTCAGGATATCGTCATATGAGATGCCGAAGACCTCGACGCCCGCGTTGTTCTGGCCGCGGTTCGCCATCACTTGCCCTTTGACCAAGGGGGCTGCGCGGATCACGCCGGGCACGGTCAGAATGCGGTCTGCCCAATCCTCGTAATCGGTTATAGTGCGATCCAAATCCCCATTCGCAGTGACACGGCTTTGGGCAAACACTTCCACATGCGCATTCGACCCCAAAATAGTATCGACGAATTCATCCCGAAACCCGGTGCGCACAGCCAGAGTGATGATCAGCGCGGCCACAGCCAGCGTGATGCCAATCAGGCTGATCCACGTCATCGTGCTGACGCCACCTTCGGCACGGCGGGCACGCAGATACCGCCACGCTATCTGCCATTCGAAACGGGAAAACGGGGCTGTACGTTTGGGCAACTGAGGCTCCTGACGGGATAAGAATTTGCGCCAAACTGGTGTGTCTCAGCGGCAAGGTCAAGCACTTGGCCCGAAGGTGGCTTTAAACTGCCACCTACACGCCCTCACGCTAAGTTGTGGAGAAGTCGAAGTTTTCTGTGGACAACTCGATGAACAGGCAAAGTTTCACTTTACAGCCTGCAATGGGGGTGACACCATATCTAGTAAGGCAAGGCGCAACGAACGCCGAACCTAGTACAGGCATCAAGCATTTGTGGCCAATAAGGGTCGCTGTCACGAACCCGTCGCGAATGCTGAAACCAAGGGGGGCATATCATGGCCGCAACCGAGCAGTACATCGAAAGCGAAGACCTTCACCCGATCGACATCGTGGAAACCATCGCGGAACACCACGCGTGGGAATTCGACCGCGTTGCTGAAGACCAGATCGCAATGGCGGTCGAAGGACAATGGCGCACCTATTCAATCACATTGGCTTGGTCGCCATATGATGAAACCCTGCGCCTGATTTGCACATTCGAAATGGAACCGCCGGAAGAAAGCCTTCCCCGCCTCTATGACGCCCTGAACCGTATCAATGACCAGTGCTGGACCGGAGCGTTCACCTATTGGGACGAACAGCGCCTGATGGTCTGGCGTTATGGCCTTGCTTTGACAGGTGGACAGTTCGCAGGTCCGGAACAGATTGATCGATTGATCGCGTCAGCTGTATCTGCAAGCGAGCGTTTCTATCCAGCGTTTCAATTGGTCGCATGGACTGACAGAAGCATCGAAGACTCACTTCAGGTCGCGATTGCCGAGGCCTACGGGCGCGCCTAAACCGTCACGAACGGTTCACCCCAATCTAGCCTCCTATATTGAATCGGGTTGCGCCGCGCATAATCCGCATTACTCTCGCGTGGATTGGATAAGGTTTCAAAGGCGTAGCGGATTATGGACAAGTTGAAATCGCGTGGTTTGGTGCTGCTGGGCTGTGGCAAGATGGGATCTGCCATGCTGGAAGGTTGGCTGGCGGAAGGGCTTCCAGCTTCATCTGTTTGGGTAAATGATCCCTACCCTTCGGACTGGCTGAAATCACTGGACGGGCTGAACCTGAACTCCACGCTGCCGGATGATCCCGCCATCGTTCTTATCGCCGTGAAACCGCAGATGATGACAGATGCCCTGCCTTCGCTAAAGGCGTTCGGGAACGGCACTACCTTGTTCCTATCCGTGGCTGCTGGAACCCCGATTTCCACCTATGAAAACCTGCTGGGCGGAGAAACCCCGATCATCCGCGCGATGCCCAACACCCCTGCTGCGATTGGGCGTGGGATCACGGCAATCTGCGGCAATACCAATTCTTCGGACGCGGATATGGATCTGGCCGAGACCTTGCTATCTGCCGTTGGTCACGTTGTCCGGTTGGAGGGCGAACACCAGATGGATGCAGTCACTGCCGTTTCCGGCTCTGGTCCCGCCTATGTGTTCCACCTGATCGAAACGCTGGCTGCTGCGGGCGTCGCGCAAGGTCTGCCACCTGAATTGTCCATGCAGCTTGCCAAAGCCACTGTGGGCGGTGCGGGCGCATTGGCCGAGGAAGCTGACGAGAGCCCCGATCAGCTGCGGGTAAACGTGACCAGCCCGGGTGGCACAACCGCCGCCGCGCTGGCTGTTTTAATGGATGAAGCCAATGGCTTCCCCCCCTTCTGTCCCGTGCCGTAAAAGCCGCCGCCGACCGATCCAAGGAGCTTGCCAATGGCTGAGATTACCTTCGACGACTTCATGAAAGTCGATATCCGCAAAGGAACGGTGACGCGCGCCGAACCCTTCCCTGAGGCGCGCAAACCAGCAATCAAGCTTTGGGTCGATTTCGGCGGAGAACTGGGCGAGAAGAAAAGCTCGGCCCAGATTACCGCGCATTACGATCCCGAAACACTTGTCGGGAAAGAGGTGCTGGCGGTGGTCAACTTCCCTCCTCGTCAAATCGGCCCCGTGATGAGCGAGGTTCTGGTGCTTGGCCTACCGGATGCGGATGGTGAAATCGTGCTGCTGACGCCCGACAAATCCAAACCTGTGCCAGACGGCGCACGGATGTATTGATGAAGCTCTTCATCTCACGCCCCCTGCCCGCCCCAGTTTTGGAACGTGCGCATGCAGGGTTTGACGTCGCGGTGCGCAACGCAACGACCCCGATGACGCGGGACGAGATGATTGCGAGCTTGCAAGACTACGACATCGTGCTCCCCACGCTTGGGGATCTCTATTCTGCGGACATCTTTGCCGATGCGACTGCGATCCGCGCGCGCCTGCTGGCGAATTTCGGCGTGGGCTACAATCATATCGACGTCGATGCTGCGAAAGCCCAGGGCCTGAGGGTCACCAACACTCCGGGCGCTGTAACCGACGCCACCGCCGACACTGCAATGACCTTGATCCTGATGACTGCACGCCGTGCCGGAGAGGGCGAGCGCCTTTTGCGCTCTGGAAACTGGGAAGGCTGGCATCCTACTCAATTGCTGGGCCAGCATGTCTCGGGCAAAACCGTTGGTATCATAGGCATGGGCCGCATTGGCGAAGCCATCGCGAAACGCTGCCATTACGGGTTTGGCATGAACGTGGTGTTCTTCAACCGCTCACCCAAAACGCTAAGTGTCCCTGCAACGCAACTGGACAGTATCGAGGCCGTGGCAAAGGCCGCCGACATCCTTGTCGTTGCTGTGCCCGGTGGGGCCGACACCCACCACCTGATCAACTCGGCAACCTTCGACGCCATGCCACCCCATGCCATCCTGATCAACATCGCCCGCGGTGAGATCGTGGACGAAGCGGCATTGATCAATGCGCTGGATAAGGGACTGATCGCCGGGGCCGGGCTGGATGTGTACGAGTTCGAACCAAAGGTGCCCGATGCGCTTATCGCCCGCGAAAACGTCACGCTACTGCCCCACTTGGGCACGGCCACGTTAGAGGTGCGTACAGATATGGGTATGCTCGCATTGGACAATGTCGAGGCTTTTGCAAACGGCGAACCGTTGCCGTCCGAAGTCTAAAGTCCTGAAATAGCTCTCAGCCGCCCGTGGCTTCGCGCCAGTGGCGGCGGCACAGCGATACATAGGTCTCGTTTCCGCCGATTTGAACCTGATCCCCATCCGTCAGGACCCGACCTTGATCATCCTGCCGCACCACCATCGTGGCCTTTTTTCCGCAATGACAGATCGTGCGCACTTCGCGCATTTCATCCGCCAACGCCAACAGCGCGGCAGAGCCCGGAAACAGATTTCCCTGAAAATCAACACGTAACCCATAGCACATGATCGGCACGCCCAGATCATCCACAGCGCGGGCAAGTTGCCATACCTGATCGTGGCTCAAAAACTGTGCCTCATCGATGAATACGCAAGCGCAAGGGCCGTCGTTCAACCGGCGCTCCAGCTTGGCGAACAGATCTTCGTCCACCCCGAACGTATCGGCCTCGCACCCAATGCCGATACGACTGCCGATCTGCGCATCCCCTGCCCGATTGTCAAACTGCGCAGTGATCAAAAAGGTTTGCATGCCGCGCTCACGATAGTTGTGGCTGGCTTGCAAAAGCAGGGTCGATTTCCCTGCATTCATGGTCGAATAGTGAAAGTAGAGTTTAGCCATACCCATGAATTACGCGGACGCGCGGTCAGGTTCAACCACCGACATCAATCATTTCATTGGGGTCTGGGAAGGGGGGAAGAAAAGGAGAAAGCTGGCGCGAACACAACATTCGGTCAATGGGCTAGGCCCGGGGATGGAAATGACCGTTTAACTGACTAAACAACCACGTCCAACTTTCTCGTGCAGACACCTCTCCTGCACCCCGTGTGATTACAAACACGGGCGTTTCCAAACCGATGCACAATGCCTCGGGCACTCGTGAACAAATTCTTTCACTCGCAAACAGCAACAGATCACTCGTTACAATTCAAATAAGCCATTTCCTTACTGGCAAAATAATGGGAAAAGGGGTGTGGAATTCCCCTCACCACTGGGAATGCAAAGGAATTGGCATATGGCAGGCGTCGGAAGTTATCTTAAAAAGCACACAGAGGCTCTGGTGAAAGATGTTGGGCTGGAAGCAGCATGCGCTGCCACTGGCAAATCCAAAGCAACGCTTGGACGATATTATTCAGACAGCGAAGAGCATTCGGATCGCTTCATGCCGATCGACGCGGTTGCCGCTTTGGAAGAAGCCTCTCGATACCCCCATGTGACCGGCGCGCTTTCCGAACTTCGCGGCATTACACTTTCGTATGATGCCGAACGCAAAAATACACCCAAGGGTGACGGTGGGGTGAACAGCGACGTCATTGCGCTGTCGCAGCGTTTTGCGATGCTTATGGCCGAATATCAGCAGTCCATCGAAGATGGGATCATCACGATCAACGAAGCCAAGCGCCTTTTGCGTGAAACCTTGGCGCTTCAGCATGTTCTGATCGATATGAAACTGCATCTCGAAGAAGAGACCGACAACGGTCACACCTGATCACCCGAACAGGATCACACCCCACGCAACGCCAGCGGCAACCGCCGTCAGCGCGACAAATGTGCTGGCCGTATCCTTGGCCTCGCGGGCAAGATCGTGTTGTTCACGGGTGACCAGATCTACGGTGCGTTCAATCGACGTGTTGATCAACTCGGAGGCAACGACCAGAACGCTGAGCGCCATCAACAGCGCAGTCTCTCCGCGGGTTAGGTCCATCCACAGCGCCGCCGAGCACGAGATCACGCAGGCAACGGTCCATTGCCACAAGGACATTTCAGTGCGCCACGCAGCGCACCACCCGGCCCAGGACCAGATGCACCTCAACCAAAACCTATGCCATAGAGCCTTCAGCATGTATCCCCCTTCAACGTTGCATTCCCAAGATAGTGCTGCACCGCATCCTGCACACGTCGAAACCGATCGCCACCCAATTTAGTACCACCAAACCAACGCGTGACAACGATCACGTGGCCCTCTAGTTCTTCACGTTCCAACATCCGCAGAATAACCATGCCTGCGCCCGCTTCTCCGTCATCGCCTTTGACGCCACCAACGTCGGGCAGAACAGCCGCCCAAGTGTTGTGTGTTGCCTTTGCATAGCGCTTGTCGCGCATTAGCTCTTTTAGAAAGGCTTTTACATCCGCACGCGTTTGCACGGGGCCACCGGACACCGCGTATTTTGATCCCCTGTCGGTCAAGAACCCGATGAATTGCTGCATTACTGCGCTTACCTTCTTCATTCTGCCAAACACGCTGGCCTTTGTGGCTCTGCGCGCTAAACTGATCACATGTTTACCATAGAACACGAATTTGACGCGACCGTTGTTACCCTTGTGGACGAGGGACAGGAACACCTGAATGAAGACGTTACGATTAACGCCTTCGAAGATTGTGTGACCTTGGAACAATGGGACCCCCGCACAGATTTAATACACAGGATAACCCTTTCGCTTTCACAACTAAGCGACCTGACAGCGGCCCTGAATTTGCCCGAGGGGATCTATAAGTCGAAGGACCCTACCGACTGAGCGTGCGCGCAACGGCGTCTTTCCAGCCTGCATAGCGCGCGGTCCGCGTGTCCGCGTCCATCGTGGGCGTAAAACGGCGCTCAAGCGCCCAGGCCTCCGCAAAACCTGCTTGATCGGGGTAAACACCCGCTCTCATGCCCGCCAGCCATGCAGCGCCCAACGCTGTTGTTTCCAACACGGTGGGGCGATCGACTTGTGCGCCATTGATATCCGACAGGAATTGCATCGCCCAATCAGACGCTGCCATACCTCCATCCACGCGCAGAACGGCATCGCTGTCTGCGCCTATATCGGATTGCATTGCTTCAAGCAGGTCACGGGTCTGAAATCCCACCGCTTCCAAAGCAGCGCGCGCGAATTCTTTTGGACCGGAGCCGCGTGTCAAACCAAAGATGGCCCCGCGACATTCTGCATCCCAATAGGGCGCGCCCATTCCGGTGAATGCTGGGACAAGAATAACGTCCTGTGCCGGATCAGCTGCGTCAGCCAGCGTTGTGGTCTCGGCAGCGTTTTCGATAATTCCCAATCCATCACGAAGCCATTGAACCGCCGCGCCTGCGATGAAGATCGACCCCTCAAGCGCATAGGTCGGCTTGCCATCAAGCTGATAGGCAATTGTCGTCAGCAACCGGTTTTGCGAGGCTACTGGCGTGTCTCCGGTGTTGAGAAGCGCAAAACATCCGGTACCGTATGTTGACTTCAACATGCCCGGTTCGAAGCAAGCCTGACCAATGGTGGCCGCCTGCTGATCTCCGGCCACGCCCAAAATCGGCACGGAATCCCCGAAAAGGTCTGTCACCCCGAAGTCAGCCGCGCAGTCTTTCACCTCTGGCAGCATCGACATGGGGATATTCAGCAGATCACAGATGTCTTTGTCCCATTGCCCGGACTTGATGTCGTAAAGCATCGTGCGCGCGGCATTGGTTGCATCGGTCACATGGGACGCCCCGTCGGTGAGCCGCCAGATCAGGAACGTATCAACGGTGCCAAAGGCCAGCTCTCCGGCCTCTGCCCGCTCCTGCGCACCTTCAACATTTTCAAGGATCCACGCCAGTTTGGTAGCCGAGAAGTAGGGGTCCAACAAAAGACCAGTACGTTCGGTGATCAATGCCTCATGCCCTTGGGCTTTCAGCGCGGCACAACGTTCCGCAGTGCGTCGGTCTTGCCAGACAATCGCGTTGTGAATGGGTGCGCCCGACACGCGATCCCAAACCAGCGTCGTTTCGCGCTGGTTGGTGATGCCGATGGCAGTAACGTCCCTACCCTCAACCGCGGTGCGGCAGGTAGCGACCACACTGTCCCAGATTTCATCCGGATCATGCTCCACCCAGCCCGAGTTCGGAAAGTGCTGAGTGAACTCCTGCTGCGCGGTGTGCGCAGGGCGCATGTCCTTATCAAACAGAATGGCACGCGACGACGTGGTGCCCTGATCAATGGCGAGGATATGGGTCAATTCGGCCTCCCGTATGTTCTGGAAGATATCGCTAACATCCTGCCGACCTTATGTCACGCCCGATCACCTTGCCTTGCCAGCCCAGCGCCCTAGACTGCCCGCAAACAGGAGGGGTCAAATGAGCATTCTGGACGAAATGCGTGAAGCCATTGGCGGTACACATGTGCTGACGGGTGATGATACGGCCCCTTGGGCACGCGACTGGGTGGGCAAATACGAAAGCACCCCTTTGGCCGTGCTGCGCCCTGGATCAACGCATGAAGTCAGCCAGATCATGGCGCTGGCCCAGGACTATGCCGTGCCGGTTGTGCCGGTTTCGGGCAACACTGGATTGTCGGGCGGCGCGCAGGCACGCGACGGCAGTCTGCTTTTGTCGCTCGCCCGTATGAACCGCATCCGCGACATCAAATCTGATGCCCGCTTGGCCGTGGTGGACGGTGGCGTGGTGCTGGAGGCGCTTCATGACGCCTCCGCAGAGCACGGATTGCGGTTCCCGATGACCTTCGGCGCGAAGGGATCTTGTATGATTGCCGGCATGCTTGCGACCAATGCGGGCGGATCGAATGTGCTGAAATTCGGCAATATGCGCGCACTGTGTTTGGGGATCGAAGCCGTATTGCCGGGGGGCGAAATTCTCGACCTGATGAGCGAGCTGCACAAGGACAATTCCGGCTACGATCTGCGTGATTTGCTGATCGGGTCCGAAGGCACGTTGGCGGTGATCACCGGCGCAGTGTTGAAACTGGTGCCTGAGCCGGGCGCGCGCGCCACGGCCATGATCGCCGTGGATCGGCTGGACACAGCGCTGTCGGTGCTAAACCGTCTGCAAGAAGTGACCGGCGGCGGCGTTGAAGCGTTCGAATACATGCCGGGCAGCTATTTGGACGCGCTTGCCGTCAAACGCCCCGACCTGCGCCAACCTTTCGAAAACCGCCACCAGATCAACATCCTAGCCGAGATCGCCTCGAACGCGCCACGCGACGTTCAGCTGGATGCGGATGGCAGCCAACCCCTAACCACCTATCTGGAGGAGGTTCTGGTGGGCTTCATGGAAGAAGGCGCAGTTCTGGACGCTGTGATCGCCCAAAACGACGCCCAGCGCACTGAAATGTGGGAGCGTCGCGAAGCCGCCGCCGAGGTGGTGCTGGGGCGTCAACCGCTGGTGAACAACGACATCGCCTTACCGCTGGATAAGCTGGAAGTCTTTCTGGATCGGATGGCCGGTGAACTTGCCGTTCTGGACCCAAAGGCCGAAGCCTTAGAGGTCGCACACTTGGGCGACGGCAACATTCACTACGCCGTCTTTCCCAGTGATCCAACGCTCTGTGGTCCGATCATGGAACGAGTTGAAGATGTGGTGCGCGAGATGGGTGGCAGCTTCTCGGCCGAACACGGGATCGGGCTGTCTAAACTGCCGTCAATGCAGCGGCGCAAGGATCCTCTGGCGCTGGAGGTAATGCGGCAAATCAAACAGGCGCTGGACCCGAAGGCGATTATAAATCCAGGGAAGGTGTTGCCTGATTAGGGGTAGTGATTTTTGGTACAGCTGAGACGGAGGCACCAGATTGAGACAGTTTGGGCGTTCAAGCTGTTAGCATCGTAGCAAGGTCGAAACGCCTGTTTTCTGCATCATCAGATCAATTCGCCCTGCCCAGCTAATCCCGCATACTGGAAAGGGCACTAGAACTTCGTCAATGCGGATCACAAAGACGATGTGCCTTGTTCCTTCATCTCTCATCTATCAATTGCACAAACTCTGCGACGAGTGTCTCGATCGGCGGGCCGTCTTTGTTGGTTTCGATGTTTAGCCTCAACAAGGGTTCTGTTGAAGACATGCGCAGGTTCATCCGCCACGTGTCGAACGTCATGCTCAGGCCATCCAGCCAATCGATGTCTTTTGCGCGCGCTTCATACGTGGCTAAGACCTTTTCCATGCAGGCCTTTGCATGATCCGCCACAAAGTTACGTTCACCAGAAGACGGGAACGCTGCTTTCATGTCGGCGACCCGTTCTGCCAAGGTCTGCCCTGTGCGACCAAGATTCTCGATCAGTTTTAACCAGGGGATCATGCCGCTATCGCAGGACATAAAATCGCGGAAATAGTGGTGGGCGGACATCTCTCCGCCATAGATGGCGCCGCTATCACGCATGACCTGCTTCACAAACGCATGACCTGTTTTGGAAACCGCAGGCTTGCCTTCGTGCCGAATGATCTGATCGGTGGTGTTCCAAATAACACGCGGGTCGTGCACGATGGTTTCGCCCGGACCGTCCATCAGAAATGCCGCGGCAAGCAGACCCACAAGGTATTCCCCTTCGACAAACGCACCGGTGTGATCAAAGAAGAAACAACGGTCGAAATCTCCGTCCCACGCGATCCCAAGGTCGGCCTTTTCGCGGCGCACAGCCTCCGCCGTTTCTGCGCGGTTCTCGACCAGTAAGGGGTTAGGGATACCCTTGGGAAAGCGGGCGTCGGGCGTGTGGTTGATGCGGATCACATCCAAGTTCTGCGCAGCATCCCCCAGCGCGTCAATGATTGCGTCGAAAGCGGGGCCAGCCACCCCATTGCCTGCATTTACGACAAACTTCAATTGGCCCAGATGAGCCGTGTCGATAAGGTTTGTGACATGTGTGGCATAGGCAGGCCGGGGGTCGTGTTTGATTACCTTGCCGGGGTTGATGCTGTCGGTGCACGGATCTGGTCTTGCGGACGCAAGCTCAGCCAGCCTGTCAAATTCTTGCACAGTCAAAGGACGGCTGCCGGGTCCCACCAGCTTCATACCGTTGTAATCTATCGGGTTATGAGACGCGGTCACTTCGATCCCGCCGTCGGCATCGTAGTGATCAGTGGCAAAATAGACCTCTTCGGTACCGGCAAGACCGATGTCGATTACGTCGACCCCCATCGACACCACCCCATCGGCCAGCGCTTTGTGGAACTCTGGGCTTGTTGTTCGGCAATCATGACCCAGAACAACCCGCTTGAGCGCCATGACCTGTGCAAATGCCACCGCAATGTCGCGCGCCACAGAGGTATCAAGATCAACACCGATCTGCCCGCGAATGTCATAGGCTTTAAAGCAGGTCAGCCGTGGGGGATGCGAAGTCTTGCTCATGTCATATCCCTTTGTTCCGGCGAAGAAAACGCCCGTCTTCCACGGGTATTGCGCCCTTGCACCCGCACCCACAATAATCTTGTTATTGTAGGTGTTTCGATCATGATCGCACGGATAGTCAAAGTCCACAAAAGGTGAGGGTGAAGTTCAAATCCCCTGGCGTGATGTCTCATAAACCTTGGCCGGTTGGCCTTGCCTGAACTTCACTGGCGCGCTTGTCACTCGTGACGCAGGGCCTCGATCGGATCGAGCCGTGCAGCGCGCCGCGCTGGAAAGTAGCCAAATACAACACCTACCAGTGCTGAAAAGCCGAAAGCGAGCAGGATCACACTGAAGTCCGGCGTAAAGGGTATCGAGAGCCATTTCGCCCCGAGGATTGCAAGGCCAAGGCCCAGACCGATACCGATCAATCCACCGATCAGAGACAGTATTATGGCTTCCACAAGGAACTGCAGAAGTACTTGACGCGCCTGTGCGCCAATCGCAAGACGGATACCAATCTCGCGCGTGCGTTCTGTTACCGAGACCAGCATGATGTTCATAATCCCGATGCCGCCTACAAGAAGGCTGACAGCCGCAACCGCGGAAAGAAGGCCGGTCAAGATGCCGGTGATACCCGACAGCATCGTCGCGAACTGCTTCATATCGAGGACTTCGAAGTCATCCTCTTCCCCCCGACCAATGCGGCGCATATCACGCATTAGGATGGTGATCTCGTCCATCGTGTCCTCAATGGACGCACCATCGCGGACGGAGATGTAGAAGGCCAGAACGTCAGTATTGCCCGCTACACGCCGATGATAGGTCTTCAGCGGTAGGATTACGAAATCATCCTGATCGCTGCCAAACGTGGACGCCCCCTTCGACTTCAGAAGGCCAACGACTTCGCACGATAAGGTCTTAACGCGGACTGTCTCTCCGATCGGGTCCGAGTTGCCAAACAGGCTTTTGCGCACAGTTTCACCGATGATGCAGACTGTTCGCCCGGATCGGATTTCGCCGGTCTCAAAAAAGCGACCGCGGAGCAGTTCCCAACGAGCGGCCTCGAAGTAGCGGTTATCAGTTCCAACCACATCCGTGCGGCGGTTCTCGTTTCCAAAGATCACGCGGGCGCGGGTTTGACTGATCGGTGCAGAAATCGCCACATCAGAGATCTGGTCCTGCACCTCGTCGTTCATACGGAGCGAGAACATCTTTGCCGAGGTCCCACCGGGTCCGCCTTGCATGACGTCTTGTCCTGGCATCACCATGACAACGTTGGCTCCCAGCTTTTCGACATCCGCCGTGACCTGTGCGGTTGACCCTTGCCCTACGGTGACCATCGCGATCACGGCCGCCACACCGATAACGATGCCCAAGACCGTCAAAAGCGACCGCATCGTGTTTCGGAAAATGGCTTGAATTGCCAAGCGGACGGTTTCCCACAGCATCTCAGGCGGTCCTCGGTTTGCGGTCGTCGCGTTCGATGCGTCCGTCTACCATCCAGATCAGCCGTTCCGCATAGTCCGCCATGTCTTGTTCGTGTGTCACCATGACAATTGTCAGACCCTCGTCACGGTTCAGACGCTGCAACATCTCGATGATTTCGACGGATGTCTTGGTATCAAGGTTTCCCGTCGGCTCGTCTGCCAGAACAACTTGCGGATTGCCGACAAGCGCTCTGGCAATCGCAACCCGTTGCTGTTGGCCGCCGGACAGCTCGCTTGGATCGTGATGGGCACGTTCCTCAAGACCAACTTTGCGCAGCGCTTCAAGCGCCGCCACCTGACGGTCGGCGCGCGCAACGCCTTTGTAAATCAGAGGAAGTTCGACATTTGCCAAAGCACTTGTGCGCGGCAGAAGGTTGTAGCCCTGAAAAACAAAACCCAAATACTGCCGTCTAAGCAACGCGCGCTGGTCGCGCGTCAATGTCCCGACTTCAACTCCGCAGAACCTGTATTGGCCGCTTGTCGGGGAATCGAGACAACCGATAACATTCATTGCTGTCGATTTGCCGGACCCACTGGGCCCCATGATTGCGGTGAACTCTCCTGCATCGATGGTCAGGTCAACGTGATCCAGCGCCCGCACGGCAATGTCGCCTTCGCCGTAAACGCGGCTTATATCTTCAAGTTCGACGATAGCGGTCTCAGCCATCGATCTGATCCATGATCAACACGTCGCCTTCCACAAGGGACCCTGGCTGGATCGCAGTCATTCGTCCGTCGCTTTGGCCCACGTTGACGGCGATTTCATGCGGAACGCCGTCCTTCAAAATCCAAAGCGTCTTATTGTCGATTGTGGCGTCTCCACCCTGCCGGTCGGGGATGAGCATGCCAAGAAGTCCGCTGCGGTCTTCTTCATCGGGCGCGTCCATTTCCAGCGGGGGCGAGTAGCGAAGCGCCGCGTTGGGAACAACCAAGGCATCCATGATCTCGGCTACGACAATCTCGGCGGTGGCGGTCATTCCCGGGCGCAGCAACAGGTCCGAGTTATCGACGGTCAGGATGGTCTTATAGGTCACCACTCCGTCCACGATCTCGGGCGAGACTCGCACTTGCGTGATTTCGGCCAGGAATTGCATCTCATCATAGGCATCCACGGTGAAGGAGGCCTTTTTCCCGACCGCAACACTGCCGATGTCAGCTTCGTCTACATTCACCTGCAATTCCATCTGCGCCAAGTCTTGGGCGACAGTGAACAGGATCGGTGCGGACAAAGATGCAGCAACGATCTGTCCCGGGTCTACTGTGCGATCCAGCACCACACCATCAATGGGGGAACAGATACAAGCGCGATCAAGGTCGGTCTGGTGCAGATCAAGGTTCGCTTCGGCCAAGGCTCTGTCAGCCACCGCTGATTGAAGCTCTGCCTGCGCCCTTTTGAAGGCCGCTTGCTTCGTAGAAAACACCTGTTGAGAGGTCACGCCACGCGCTTCTAAATCAAGCGCGGCTTCGTATTTCTCGCGTGCATCGTCCAGTAACGCCTGTGCAACAGCGACGCGCGCGATGGCTGCGTCAAGCGACGCTTTGGCAATGAGCAACTGGGCTTCAAGTTTACGCGTGTCGAGCCGCGCCAGCACTGTCCCGACAGTAACCTTGTCGTTGAAGTCTACTTCGACCGATGCCAACGTGCCTGATAGTTCGCTGGAAATCTCAACTAGGTTCGTGGGTTCAATCGTGCCCGTTGCAGTGACTGTTACCACAAGGTCGCCGCGTCCGGCAGTGGCGGTTTCGTATTGAACCCGATCGGTCCCTCTCGGCATTAGGACTGCAAACCATATGACAGCTATGGCAATGATCGCAGCAAGAGAGAACAAGGTCCAAACCCGCCAACTCCTCCGCTGGCTCCCAAGTTGCAATGTCTGCGAGATATCTTCGCGAATTTCACTCATCGACTATCCTGCTAGTATAATCCTCTTGCACAATACATCTCGACTCGTTGGGACACATTGATCCTGATCAGAATGGTCCTCCGAAAAGGCTTGTGACAAAAATATCAACAGCCCTCAGAACCTATGCAGTCAATGATCTGCGTCATGATGGCCGCCGATTAAGCAACACAAAATGGAAGCCAAGATACTGGCCCCGCTGTTTCGCGGTGGCTGGTTGCTTTGCCACACAATTTGCTGGGGGGATAAACTTTGAAAGTCAAAGACTATCTGCAGATCGAAAACGCCACAAATCTAAGTCGATCAGAAGTTGGTCGGCTGGGGACCGCCATCCTTTTTGTGGTCGCTGTCATTCTTTACACGGGTACAAGATACGCTCACGTCGATCAGCTGTTCCTGCTCATCGCAGCAGCAGTAATCGGTGCCTATATGGCGATGAACATTGGGGCGAACGATGTTGCAAACAACGTTGGTCCCGCTGTTGGATCCTACGCGCTGACCTTGACAGGAGCGATTGTAATCGCCGCCATATTTGAGGCTGCCGGCGCAATCATTGCAGGTGGTGATGTGGTTTCGACCGTCAAGAAAGGGATCATTGATCCAGCAAATGTATCAGACCCAAATGTATTCATCTGGGTGATGATGGGTGCGCTGATAGGCGCGGCCCTTTGGCTTAACACCGCAACTTGGCTTGGTGCGCCTGTCTCGACCACTCATTCGATCGTTGGTGGCGTGATGGGAGCAGGCATTGCCGCTGTTGGCTGGGATGTCGTCAACTGGGATTCGATGGGGAAGATTGCTCTGTCTTGGGTTGTCTCGCCTGTTACAGGTGGGATCATTGCAGCGCTGTTCCTGTTCATCCTGAAAAAGACCATCTTCTTCAAAGATGATCTTGTTGAGAATGCGCGCAAGGTGGTGCCATTCATGATCGGCATCATGACGTGGGCTTTCACAACTTATATCGCCCTCAAAGGCATCAAGAAATTGATTAAAATCGAGTTTTCTACAGCGATGCTAATTGGCCTTGTTGCGGGCCTTGTGGCGATAATTGTTGTGCGCCCGATAATCAACGCAGCCGCACCGAAGCTTGAAAACTCGACAGAGGGCGTGAACAAGCTTTTTACTATTCCTCTGATCATCTCGGCTGCGCTTTTAAGCTTTGCCCATGGCGCCAATGACGTGGCGAACGCTGTTGGACCTCTGGCGGGTGTTGTCGATGCGCTCACGCAAACAGAAGGCGGCGCATCAAAAGTGGCGATTCCTTTGTGGGTTATGGTGATCGGGGCTATCGGCATCTCGATTGGCCTTGCACTCTTCGGGCCGAAGCTGATCCGCACTGTCGGCTCTGAAATCACAGAACTGGACCGCTCGCGTGCGTTTTGTATCGCGCTTGCCGCTGCAATCACCGTTATTTTCGCAAGTCAGCTTGGCATGCCAATCAGCTCAACCCACGTCGCCCTTGGCGCAGTCTTTGGTGTTGGCTTTCTGCGCGAGTTTCTGGAAACACGCATGGGTAAAGTTGTTGAAGATGTGCTGCACAAGCACGAAGGCGAGAAAGATTTTGCTATTGCCGAGCAAGTTTTGATGACGTTCCGCAATGCTCCGCCGGAAGACAAGCAGCGCATGCTCAATGAGCTCAAAAAGATGGGCCCCGAGGCTGTGATTGATGCCGCAGAACGTAAAGTGCTTCAAAAGGCATTGAAGCGCCAGCTGGTGCATCGTGCATCGCTATTTAAAATCGTTTCGGCTTGGATCATCACGGTGCCAATTTCGGCCGTCCTTGCGGCGCTTTTCTATTTTGTCCTTCGCGGCATGATGTTGCCATAGGGAGCGAGCAATCCTCATGATGAAAAAACTGCTTGTTCCGGTCATTCTTCTGATCCTGACCCTTGGGTTCTGGGCCAGCAGTGACTTTCAAGAGATCGCCGCAGGGGTGGCGATTTTCTTGTTCGGCATGCTGATGCTTGAAGACGGCTTCAAGTTGTTCAGCGGTGGCATTCTGGAAAAAATGCTTGAGAAGGCAACCGGATCGGTTCCGAAGTCGCTGGGCTTCGGAATATTATCGACCACGATTATGCAGTCCAGCTCATTGGTGTCGGTGATTACCATTTCGTTTCTATCGGCAGGGCTAATTTCCCTTATTGCCGGCGTCGGGATCATCTTTGGCGCGAACATCGGCACCACAACGGGTGCTTGGCTGGTGGCCGGTTTTGGGCTGAAGGTAAAAATCTCGTCCTATGCTTTGCCCATGCTCGCCATCGCCATTGTGCTTGTGTTCCAGAAGAACAAGTACTGGCGGGGCGCGGGATTTGTCCTTGCGGGACTTGGCTTCCTGTTTTTGGGCATCCACCACATGAAAGAGGGGTTCGAGGCATTTAAAGATCAGTTTGATCTGACCAGATTTGCCCTGACCGGTTTGCTTGGGCTGTTGGTCTATACGTTGGTTGGAACGGCTGCGACAGTGGTTATGCAGTCCAGCCATGCGACAATGACTTTGATCATCACGGCGCTCGCTGCCTCGCAAATCTCGTATGAAAACGCTTTGGCTTTGGCGATTGGTGCAAATATCGGTACGACGATTACGGCCATCATCGGATCGCTGACGGCCAATTTCCAAGGCAAGAGGCTGGCGCTGGCTCACCTTGTGTTCAACATGGTCACCGCAGGAGTGGCCCTAATTTTTATTGGTCCAATTCGTATGTCAGTGGATTTCATATCCGCGGGCGTTGGCATTGCCGACACCGATTACACATTGAAACTGGCGGTGTTCCACACGATCTTTAATACGCTTGGCGTGCTGATCATGCTGCCGCTTCTGAACAAACTGATCGTGTTCTTAGAACGAACAATTGTCCAACCTGCAGAGGACTTGAGCAAACCGAAATACCTGTCTGCTGCAGTGGATGAATTCCCGCAGACCATTGAACATGCAATGAGAAGCGAGGTGAAACACCTTTACGACAATGCCGTCGAACTGATCGTGCACGGGTTGAACCTACACAGACATGATATCTTCACCACCAAAGACATCGCCGCAACCGTTGCCGCCAGCCGCGAACCCGTCGACTTCGACATCGACGAACGCTACGAAGCGCGGATCAAAACGCTTTATTCTGCAATTGTTGAATTTGCGACGCGCGTTGGTGCCAGGGACATTCCCGAAGATGTGATGGACGATATCTATTCACTACGTGACGTGGCCGGACGGATCGTTAGGGCGGTGAAAGCTGTCAAACATCTAAGGCGAAACGCCACGCGATATACACAAACGCCACAAGGCAAAATCACCGACCTCTATGATCAGCTACGGACAGAAATCGCGCGGATTTTGGTCGAGATCAACAAGCTGGATCTGGCTGATCCCGAAGACCGGTCAAGCTTGTGGCTTGATCAGGAGCGTGTTCAGGTGCTCAGTGATGCGCAGGATACCAACAAAAGGATCGATGTACTGATCCGTAATCAAGAACTTGAAGCAACCGTTGCAACATCATTCCTGAATGACTCCAACTATGCTTATGCCGCGATACGCGACCTGCTGGGGGCAGCACGCGCGTATTACATCGAAACTGAAGATGCCATGGCCGAAGTCGAACGCATTCTCGCCCTAGAGGACGAGGAACTGGCCGATCTGCTACTGACCGCGTCGGCCAATCAACGCAGTGGCGGTGGCCAATGATCGGTACCGCGTGTCATAATGCTATTACAAACCTGCGGCAGTTTAGAGCGTCGCGTGCGGGAGGATGCCATGGGACTTGAGAGCATGATCGAGAAGCTCGACAAGTATTACGATCGGCTTGAGAAAGGAAAAACCCGGAAGATCAAGCCAGATCATGTCAGCAAGGTTATCAAAAAGCTCGAAGCTAAGGCGCTGCTGCTACAAACTGAAATTGCAGATGTTGAAAAGCCCGAAAAAAAGCAGCGTCTCGAACGCAAGTTAGCATTGGTACGCAAGCAACAGGAACGTGCTAACTGGCTGCAGAGTAGTATTGGCCTGCAATAACTTTGCATTCAACGCACTGGTATCAGTCGTCCATGTTTCGACAAAAGGCAGAGAGAAGACAGCGTGTATCAGGCGTGAAGCCGCATTGGCACGTGATGCGACCAAGGTATAGAAATCACTGGCAGATCATATTCGTAGTGGGCAGGAACACACGCTCGCCGCTATGTGAGACACGACTGCATCCATCACCCTTCTTTGGGTGGCTTCAAAACGAACAGAAACATGCCCAATCGTGTTGGCGAGAAGAGTTCCGCCACCTGGTCTGCTGTTTTTATTTGGCCTCGCGAAGCCCTTCAAGAAAGAGACCAAACCAAAGCAACCAGCGGCTGTTTCACCACGTAAGGTCGTTCTCAGTAACTGTACTCGTCATATATCCGGCTTAGATCTCCGTCCCACTCGCCATGATACTTGCCGAGCAGTTCACAGGCAGGCGAACGCCCTTCTTCGACGCATTCTTGCAACGCGTTCAGGAAGTGGGTTTCATCCGGCACCATGCCACCTGTGCCAACGCGCGCGCGGGCTTTCAGGCCACCTTCCGCAATTTTCACCACTTCACCAGCCAGATCCAGCATACGGACGCCGTTTACCTCGGCCTGCAAGCCGTCGACGGATGCCGCGACACGCAAGGCTTCGCGGGTTTCCGCGTCCCAGCCTTTGGCCAGATCCCACGCAGCATCAAGGCTTGATTGGTCATACATCAACCCGACCCAAAGGGCGGGCAATGCGCATAGTCGACGCCACGGGCCACCATCGGCGCCGCGCATCTCCATATATTGTTTGATGCGGGCCTCGGGGAAGATTGTGGTCAGATGGTCGGCCCAATCCGACAGCGTCGGGGTTTCACCGGGTAGCGCGGGCAGTTTGCCTTGCATGAAGTCGCGGAACGATTGGCCCAGCGCGTCAATGTATTGGCCATCGCGGTAGACAAAATACATCGGAACATCGAGCGCATATTGCACGTAGCGCTCAAACCCCATGCCGTCCTCAAAGACGAACGGCAGCATGCCAGTACGCGCGCCATCCAGATCACGCCAGATGCGTGAGCGCCAGGATTTGTGGCCGTTGGGTTTGCCTTCGAAGAAGGGCGAATTGGCGAACAGCGCTGTGGCCACGGGCTGCAACGCCAGTGCCACGCGGAACTTTTGCACCATGTCAGCTTCGGACGCGAAGTCGAGGTTCACCTGAACCGTGCAGGTCCGATACATCATCTGCTTGCCGTGCGTGCCGACCTTATCCATGTAGTCGGTCATCAACTTGTAACGCCCCTTGGGCATCACCGGCATTTGTTCGTGGGTCCATTCAGGTGCGGCACCCAAACCGATGAACCGCGCGCCGATCTCGTCCGCGATCTCGTGTACTTCACGCAGGTGTTCGTTCACCTCGTCACAGGTCTGGTGGATGTTATCTAAAGGCGCGCCTGACAGTTCGAATTGCCCGCCCGGTTCAAGCGAGATATTGGCCCCATCGCGTTCCAACCCGATCAGGTTGCCCGCCTCGCGCACTTCGGTCCAGTTGTACCGGTCCCGCAGCCCTTCCAGCATTTTCAGGATCGAGCGCGGACCATCATAAGGCAGCGGCTTGTGCGTATCTTTGCAATAGCCGAACTTCTCGTGTTCGGTGCCGATCTTCCACGACTCGCGCGGCTTACAACCATCTTCAAGCAGTTGCGCCAATTGATCATGATGGGTGATCGGACCACCACCGGACTGAGGAATGGACATGTTCGGCTCCTGTAAGAATTCGCCCTTAGGGGCTCCAGTCGTGCGGCAAGCTGCCGCCAGTGTCAATGCAGCTTCGTAAGGCCGCGTTGCCAGATCACGACAGTGTCATTGGGTGGCGTATTCACCGCCCGGATGGCGATGTCGATATTGGCCCCGGACAATGCCGTGAGCGCGTCAAAGATTGCCTCGGCCCCTTCGGCGCGGGCGGGAATGGTCAAGACTTCACCAAACTTCTGAAACCTCCAGACCGGCAAGCCGGACAGGTCACGGCCGATCTCGATCCGCACAACGTCATCCAGAGACGCAAATCCGCCGCCCACCGGGGCCAAATAGGTCACTTGTCGTTCATCAATCTGCACCACACCAACGCCCCCATGAGCCGACCGGATGCGCGCCTGCCTAAGGCCTGACCACAGGATCAATCCGCCCAGCACAGCCAACGCCAATCCCATCCACTTTATCAATCCAAGCGAGCCCCACGCCCACCACAAGCCAAGGATCACGACGCCCACGCCAACCAGCGCTTCGCGGAAACGGGTCAAGGCGGTCATCGCATCTGTTCGAACGAAGGTCATTGCATTCCTCCTAAAGGCTGAGGCTCGGTCAGAAGGGAAAGCTGATACGATCCGATCTGCTTGAATCCAATCGCCTCATAGGCCCGGCAAGCCGGTGGTCCAGATGCAAAAAGGATTGCGGTTTCAACACCTTTTGCCTGCACCTCTTGCAGATGCAGCGCTACGGCCTGTCGCGCATAGCCGCGTGATCGTAAATCCGGCGGCGTATAAACCCCGCCGATCTGCACCAAGTCGGGCAGACTGGCATTGAAGGCGGTTTTGGCCACGGGTGTGCCGTCAATTTCAAGAATGCGGTGCAAGTCCGATCCTATATGAGCCTTTGCAGTTCCAACTGCGCGCTGACGGACGTCATCGGTTAGTTCCAGCCCGAATGCGGTCATGTCATAGTCGATGATCCAGTCGGTCAGCAGATCCAGATCATCCTCGCCAGCAGAACGCAGCTTGCCCCTGATTTCAGGGTTAACCATCTGACCAATAGACAGTCGATAAAGCGGTTCTTCGCGATCTGTGGAGTAGGTTGCAGCCTCCAACCCCAAACCGCGTTTGCCCAATGCAACCTGCTCCGATGTACCCATAATGCCACCAACGGGTCGCCCCTTCAGCTGCTTCGCAATTGCCTGCCAATTCGCCAAGGTCGCGTCCGGCATCTGGCACATCACAAAACCCGCCTTGCTGTATCCGACGACACCTTGCAGGTCCGGCCTTTCAACCAGCCAGAAATCAGTCGAGCGCGGCGAAGCCCCCTGCCCCAATTCCAGATTCAAAAGGTTAGACCGCAAAAACATGCTAGTTTCAGCATGACCCGCCAAGAAAGCCTCGATCGCAGGCTCATCCCCAGCTTGCGCAAGGCGGATCATCCCCAATCCCCCAAGACCTGCTGCCACATCGTCATTGCGGCAACAGCGGCGGTATCCGCGCGTAAAATGCGGGGGCCGAGGCTAACCGGGTGGGCGTTTTCCATCGCGTGAAGTCGCGCGCGTTCGCGGTCCGAAAACCCACCTTCTGGACCAATGAAGATCGCCCAACGGTGGCCGCTAGCAGCGGTCAGGGTTTCAGCGGCGCCTACGAGGGATTCGTCACAAAACATGATCTGGCGATCATCCGGCCACGCATCCAGAAGCTTGTCCATGCGCATCAGGTCCACGACCTCGGGCACATATGTGCCGCCGCATTGTTCAGCAGCCTCAACCGCGTGGGCTTGCAAGCGCTCCCGGCGAATCCGTTCGGAATTTGTAAACTCGGTCGACATGGGTTGGATCAGCGCCGCACCCATTTCGGCAGCTTTCTCGACAATGAAATCCGTGCGCGCCTTTTTAATCGGCGCGAAGCACAGCCACAGGTCAGGCGGCATGTGCAGCGGCTTGGATTGCGCCTCACACTCCAACACACCCTTGCGTTTCCCCACCTCAATCACGCGGGCCGGAAACTCTCCCTCCCGCCCATTGAACAGTGCTACGCGGTCGCCTTCGCTCATCCGCATCACCCCAAAAAGATAATGCGCTTGGTCGCGATCCAGCGAAACGGTTTGCCCCTCGGCCAAAGGGTGATCTACATAGAGCCGAACTTTTGCCTGTTTCATGAGGGAAACCTATGACCCCGAACGCCGATTTGCCAGACCCTACCGGACAGGTTTCCGACGCATATCGGGGTAATTGGGTTGATCACCGTGCACCCGCTTGGTCGCGCCCCTATCTGCGGCTTAGCCGAGCGGACCGTCCGATTGGCACTTGGCTCTTGCTGATCCCTTGTTGGTGGAGCCTGCTTCTTGCCACCGCCAGCACCGGAGAGTTTGGGCTTTATGACGCATGGATCATGCTGGGGTGTGCAATAGGTGCCTGGCTGATGCGCGGCGCGGGCTGCACATGGAATGACATCACTGATCGTGACTTCGACGGGCAGGTCGCGCGTACCAAAAGTCGCCCCATTCCATCGGGCCAAGTCTCTGTGAAACAAGCGGTTATTTGGATGGGACTTCAAGCGCTGATCTCGTTTGGCATCCTGCTGACCTTCAATGCTGCGACGTTCCTGCTGGGTATCGCAGCCCTGATACCTGTTGCGATCTATCCCTTCGCCAAACGGTTCACTTGGTGGCCACAAGCCTTTCTGGGCATCGCATTCAATTGGGGGGCATTGGTAGGTTGGGTCGCACATACCGGTTCGCTCGGTTGGCCCCCGATCCTGCTTTATGGCGCTGGCATTGCCTGGACGTTGTTTTACGATACGATCTATGCCTATCAGGACACTGAAGATGACGCTTTGATCGGCGTGAAATCCACCGCCCGCCTATTTGGGGAAAACAGCCGCAAGTGGCTGATGCTATTCCTGATGACAACCGTTGCTCTGTCTGCTTTTGCAACGATATTTGCACTTGCACCCTCGGCCAATGTGCTAACCTTGGTCATCGCACTTGGGGGAACGTGGTTCATGGGGTGGCACTTGGCGTGGCAGCTGCGCAAGCTAGACACGGACAGTTCTGAAATCTGCCTGAAATTGTTTCGATCCAATCGCGATACCGGACTGATTTTTGTGCTATTTCTTGCCGCAAGCCAAATCGTATGATTGCACCCCGCCCCAACACCCCATAAGAAGCTTTAAACCAAAGAGATAACGGACCCACTTTCGTATGCGCGCATCGCAAATTCTTCTGGTCCCGGCCTCGCTTGTGGTCGGCGCATTTCTGGCCCTGTTCGCGGCCATAATTTCGGTCAACGTGATCGAAAGAAGCTCGGAAGATGCCGTGCGGGATGCTTTGACATTGCGTGGCCACGAGTGGACTGACGTCCAGTCGGACGGTTTGCAAGTTGTGTTATCTGGCATTGCCCCCAGCGAAGCCATGCGATTTCGCGCTCTGTCTGTAGCGGGCAGTGAGGTTGATGCCGCACGGGTCATAGACAACATGACGATCCCGGAAGCAGAGGTGGTAGAGCCGCCGCGTTTCTCGATCGAGGTTCTTCGAAACGATGCCGGCATTTCCATGATCGGCCTGATCCCTGCAAAGACCGACCGCGATGATCTGATTGAGGAAGTAGGCGACATCGCAGGCGAAACGGATGTGACGGACCTTCTTGAGGTTGCCGATTACGCCGTTCCCGCCAATTGGGAAACAACACTGGACTATGTGCTCTATGCACTGTCCAAATTGCCGCGATCGAAGATTTCGATGGATGCGGACAAGGTTTCGATCACCGCGGTGGCCGACAGTGCCGAACAACAACAAGACTGGGCGCGCAGCCTAAAGCGCAAAGCGCCGCGCTCTATTCTTCTGTCGATTGACATTTCCGCGCCCCGCCCCGTGATTACCCCTTTCACATTGCGGTTCCTGATTGACGATAAAGGTGCCCGTTTCGATGCCTGTTCGGCCCATAACGCTATTGGGCGCGCCAAGATTATCTCGGCCGCGACTGAAGCCGGATTGGACGGGGTCACCAATTGCATTATCGGGTTGGGTGTTCCGTCCCCCGACTGGGCTGACGCTGCCGTAATGGGCATCAACGCTGTTGCTACGCTTGGTGGCGGGTCAGTTACATTTTCGGATGCTGACGTCACGCTGATTGCGCAAGACACCACCCCACAAGCAACGTTTGATCGTGTGGTGGGAGAACTGGAAAGCAATCTGCCCGATCTGTATTCGCTGCATTCTGTTTTGCCTGAACCGGTTAAAATAGATGGTACCGGCGAAGGAGAGGCAACTCCTGAGTTTGTCGCAACACTCAGCCCCGAAGGGCAGGTCCAGTTGCGCGGTCGTTTGTCGGACGAAGCCTTGCGCAGCGCTGCAGAAAGCTTTGCACGCGCCAAGTTTGGAACGCGCTCGGTTTATCCTGCAACCCGTCTTGATCCTGAACTGCCGGGCAACTGGCCCACGCGCGTATTGGCCGGGCTTGAAGCACTGTCACTTGTTGCCAGCGGTGTTGTCGTTGTGCAGCCCGATGTTGTGGACATTCGTGGCCGTACTGGCGACCCCGAGGCCAGCGCCGAGATCTCGCGCTTGCTGGGCGAAAAACTGGGAGCGTCTGAGAACTTTCAGGTCAATGTCACCTACGAAGAACGCCTGGACCCGACCTTGAACCTGCCCAGCCCGGAACAGTGCGCGGCGAACATCAACGCGGTTCTGGCAGAAAAGAAAATCACCTTCGCGCCCGGATCAGCCAACATCGAGGCCTCTGCCGCCGATACGATCGACAAGATCGCAGAAATCATGCGCACCTGTTCTGATGTAAGAATGGAAGATCTCGGGCTTCACCGACAGCCAAGGCCGCGAAGAGATGAACCTGGCCCTGTCGCAAAACCGCGCGCAAGCCGTACTTACGGCGCTGCTGTCACGCCGCATCCTGACATCGAACCTCTCAGCCGTTGGCTATGGCGAGGAAAACCCGATTGCCGACAACGGGACCGACGTTGGTCGCGAAGCCAACCGCCGGATCGAGTTCCGCCTTCTTGAAGGTGCCACACTGGAAGGTGGCGCGGAAACAGCCGAACCTTCGGGTGAAGCGCCAGAAGCCGAAACCGCCACAGAAGAAGGCGCAAGCGGCACTGATGCGGAAATAGCACCTGAGGCCGAGGCGGAACCCGCGACAGAGGTCACGGAAACTGAGGAGTCACCAGTCAATCCTGCTTCTGAAGGTGCTACCGATACCGAAGAGACCGTCAGCGAACCAAGTGCTGAAACTGACGCTCCCGCAACCGAAGCCAATGCCGTAGAAGAGGCTGTAAGCACCTCGGAAACCGCCCCTGTGGCAGAGGCTGAAAGCCCAGAAGCTGCTGAACCCGCAGGCCCTGTAGAAGAGCCCAGCGCACCTAACGACGCCCTTCCAAATGCCGCCGCAAGCCCGGAAGCCGACCAAGCTTCTGACGCGACCGCACCCGACACCGAATTCTGGTGATGAACCCTCGGAACCACCCTATAGTGGTCCAGAGGTCTTCGCCCCTGAAGACAATGACGTCCGCCCGGCCCCGCGCCCGGACCGCTGATAGACATCAAAGGACAGCCCGATGAACAGAACCGAGTTTATCATCGTCACCGCGATCATTCTTTTCGTGGCATTCGTGCTGGGCTGGTTTGCCCATTGGCTGATCCACCGTTTCGTTCAGGTGCAAGGCAGCGAAATGAGCGAGCTGGACAAGATGGCGCAAGCCCTGCACGACGCGGAAGAAACGCGTGATGAAGCGATCACCTATCTGCAATCGCGTGAGGCCGAGATGTCAAATCAACTGCACCAGACTGAAGCTGAACTTCGCGCTGCCATGGATGGTCTACGCGACGCCCGTCATGAAGCGGAAGAGCTGCGCGCGTATATCGAACGCACGCAGCAGGGTTAAGCTTTACAGGTCTTTCACCAGCCTAAGCGCGTCATAGATTGCTGCATGCGTATTGCGCGCCGTCACGGCGTCTCCGATGCGGAACAGCTGAAACTTACCCTCTGCATTGATGTTGATCGTTTGTGGCTTGCCCGCGATCAAGGCGTCTTGGTCAACCTCACCACGGTTTAACGACATCTCTTTCAGCTCGAAATACAAGTCGTCCATCGGCATTGTGCCATAGTTCACCACCACCTGATCATACGTCGCCTCGCGGGTGAAGTCAGAGTAATCTGTACCCAGTGTGACCTTCAGGCGGTTACCATCGCGGACAACATTCTTAAGGCGCTCAGTCACAGTGAACTTCACCCCTTTGGGCTGAAGCGACCGCATATAAGGCACAAGGTTCATCGCCATGATGTCAGGGGCGAACATGCGATCAGGTGTCATGACTTCGACATTTGCACCCGCCTCGGCCGCGATTTCGGCGGCTTGTAGCGCCGGGTGGTCGCCGCTTTCGTCATAGATCAGCACATCACCCGCGCACTTCACATCGCCCGCGATCACATCCCACGCGCTGATCGCCAGCTCCTGTTCGCTTTTGGTTTCGAAAAGCGTCAGGTTGGGCAGCCCCCCTGTTGCAATGATCACCACATCGGGATCAAGCGCTTTCACGTCCACGGCCTCGGCCCATGTGTTGAAATGGAACGTCACATCACGGGCGGCGCATTGCGACATGCGCCAGTCGATAATGCCAATCATCTCACGTCGACGTGGGGTTTGCGCGGCCAGCCGCACTTGCCCACCGGGGTCAGGTTGCGCTTCGAACACGGTCACATCGTGCCCACGCTCGGACGCGACGCGCGCCGCTTCCAACCCTGCCGGTCCTGCGCCAACGACAACCACTTTGCGCTTTTCGTCCGCCGGATCGGCAACATGTGGCATGGTCAGTTCACGACCGGTGGCTGCGTTGTGCATACACAGCGCATCACCTGCCTGATAAATACGATCCAGACAGTAGGTCGCGCCGACGCAGGGGCGGATATCCTCTTCTCGACCTTCTATGATTTTTTGCACAACATGCGGGTCTGCCATATGGGCGCGGGTCATCCCAACCATATCCAACTGGCCTGACGCAATGGCATGGCGTGCGGTGGCCACGTCAGGGATGCGCGCGGCGTGGAAGGTCGGCATTCCGACCTCAGCGCGCACTCGCCCTGCGAAATCCAGATGCGGCGATGAAGGCGCACCCTGAATTGGGATCATATCTGTCATCGCCGGATCCGTATGAATACGCCCACGGTTGATGTTCAGATACTGGACCTGGCCGCTGTCGCGCAGCATTTTGGCAATCTCCATACCCATATCCGGGTCAATGCCGCCGTCTTCCACCTCGTCCGGGGCAAAGCGCACACCAAGGATAAACTCGTCGCCAACGCGTTTGCGTACGGCATCAATGATGTCCAACGTCAGCTTCATCCGTCCGGACAGATCACCGCCATAGGGACCATCAAGATGATTGGTCAGAGGCGAGATGAACTGATCCAGCAAATGCCCGTGGGTCATGATCTCGACCCCGTCCATACCACCTGCTTTCATCCGCTCGGCCGCGTCCGCAAAGTCAGAAATGATCCGGGAAATATCCCAATCCTCGGCCAATTTCGGGAACGCACGATGCGCAGGTTCCCGATGCGGTGTGGAGCAGACCGGTGGCAACCAGTCGCCTTTATTCCAACCCGTGCGACGCCCCAAATGGGTCAGTTGGATCATGCAGGCCGCACCATGTTCATGCACCGCATCGGTGAGATTCTTGATCCACGGCACCACCTCGTCCTTATAGGCAAGGATGTTGTTGAACACCGGTGGGCTGTTTTTCGACACGGCCGCCGATCCAGCCGTCATCGCCATCGCCACACCCGCCTTCGCACGCTCTGCGTGATAGGCTGCATAACGTTCTTTTGGCATCCCATCTTCAGGATAGGCCGGTTCATGGCTGGTCGTCATGATCCGGTTTCTCAAGGTCAGGTGACCCAATTGATAAGGCTGCAAAAGGGGATCGTTCGACATCGTCTTCTCCGTCAGTACCAGGCATCTTCCATCGAGGCTTTCTTACGCGCCACGAAGTCTTTCAGTTCTTCATCCTTCACCGGATCCATCCCCGGCGCTTCATAGGCTGCCAGTTGTGCCTTCCAGCGCAGGTTGGCACGGCTCGCCATATCGACCTCGCCCTGCTCGTCCCATGTTTCCCACGGCTGATTGTCGTCCAACGCGCTGTCGTAATAGGCCGTTTTGTAGTGACGCATCGTATGGGCGGTCGAGAAGAGGTGCTCTCCGGGTCCTTTTTCGGCCAAAGCATCAAAGCCCAGAGTATCCTCGTTCACCTGCACGCCATCGTAATACGCATGCAACGCGCCGCAGAGGTCCAGATCAAGCATGAACTTCTCGTACGACATCGACAACAGCCCATCGAGGAACCCTGCCGAATGCAGCAAGTAGTTCGCCCCACACTGCACCGCTGACATCATCGACATCATGGCCTGCTGCATCGCTTGCGCATCCGGAAGCTTCGAGGTCGAGAAATTCCCCGCGCAGCGCAGCGGCAAGTTCAGACGACGTGCAAGCTGGCCGTAAACCAGACTGCCCAACGCGGGTTCCGCCGTTCCGAAAGTCGGAGAGCCAGAGCGCAACGACATCGAACTTAAAAAGCTCGCCAACACAACGGGGGAACCGGGGCGTTCCAATTGCGCAATCGCACACGAGACCATGCTTTCCGCCAGACACTGCGCCGCTGATCCCGCTATGGTCAAAGGCGACACCGCGCCACCCAGCAAGAACGGCAGGTGAATAGACCCCTGCCCCGCCTTGGCGTATTCGCGAATACCCAGAGAGGTCACGCCATCAATGACAAGCGGGCTAGTGGTGTTGAAGTTGCCCATAACCACACAGTTCTGGTCAACGAAATCCGCGCCAAACAGCACTCGGCACATTTCGACACTGTCAGCGGCCCGTTCAGACGCGGTGATTGATCCCAGGAAGGGCCGATCGGAATACCGCATATGGGCATAGATCATATCCAGATGGCGCTTGTTCACCGGGATGTCCGTCGGCTCGCAAACCGTCCCACCCGAGTGGTGCAGCCATGGGCTCATCTGTCCCAGCTTCACGAAGTTCTGGAAATCCTCAAGCGTGCCGTAGCGCCGCCCCCTATCCAAATCCATGACAAAGGGACTACCGTACGAAGGCGCGAAAACCACGTTGTCGCCGCCAATCTCGACGTTGTTGGCAGGGTTGCGCGCGTGTTGTGTAAACACTGCCGGAGCAGTCTTCAGGATCTCGCGGATCATGCCCGGCGCGAACTTGATGTTCCATCGTGTGGGATCAAGCTGAGTGACCTCACCACCTGCCTTTCGAAACATCTCAACCGTGCCGGGGTCATCTCGAAATTCGATGCCAATCTCGGCCATGATGCGATCAGCTGTCGCCTCGATCTGTTCTAACGCTTCATCGCCCAGAAGGTCATAGGTAGGGATGTTCCGCTTGATATAGGGGCGTTCCAAATGGGGATTCTGTCCGGGCGAGCCATCCCTTGCTTGACGTCCACCCCGGCTACGCCGCCGCTTAACCGCAGTTTCGCTCATCCCATTCTCCTCCATTGCGAGTTGCCATTGACACAAGCGTCAGGAGGTTTGACACATGTGTCAAGTTCTCTAGAGTGCACCGCATGACCCAAAAACGACAAAATCGCCCGCGCGCGACCAAAAAGCTTTGGCTAGACGCCGCAATAGAGCTGTTGATCGAAACTGGTGCTGACGGTGTGAAAATCATGCCATTGGCCGATCGCCTTGGCCTGACACGCACCGGGTTCTACCATCATTTCCGCGATCGCGACGCCCTGCTGGATGCGATGATTGAACGGTGGGAACGCAAAAACACAGGCAATCTGGTCGCCCAATGTGACCTATATGCCGAGACGATTTGCGAGGCGATGTTCAACCTTCAGGATTGCTGGTTCCAATCCAAATTGTTTGACGCCCAGCTGGATCGTGCCATCCGAAATTGGGCAGATCATGACACGAAGCTGAAAGCGCGGGTCGATGAAGCGGATGCGAAGCGCAAAACCGCAATTCAAGGAATGTTCGAGCGTTTCGGCTATGCGCCTACGGATGCCGAAATAAGGACGATGACCATTCTGTTTACGCAGGTTGGCTATATCGCGATGGAAATAAGGGAAGATCACGCCGCCCGCATAGATCGCGTCCCCCTATACGTTGAACTTTTCACAGGAAAAGCGCCCTCGGCGCGCGAGATTGGTAGGTTTCGCGCCCGGAATGGATATTGAATCCAATTTTGACTGGCGTTGCGTTACCTAATATGATCATTTGACAGACATACTTACTCGACCAAGGTCGGGTCGTCGGATTGGGGCTTGTTAATTTTTCCCTGTGACACCGGCAGCTCGCCAAGCTGAAAGACAAAGATGCGCTTGTTTTCGACCCGCAATCGGCCTGTGAATTCTGGGCCCCTATCCGCTTGAACGGCTTCGGCGCTCGGATCACTTTGCCGCAATTGATCAGTTGCCGATGGATGCGCCAATCAGCTTTGACCGCCCAAATCAACCGGACAGTATCGTCAATGCAATGGCACCCTATCAGGCGGCTTTGGATGCCATTCGCGATGGTCAAATCAACTCTGCGCCTTCAACCATCCCCACGGACCCAGACGAACGTGCACGACACGTAAAGGCCTTTGGGTATTTTTCAGATGCATCAATGGTGGGCATCACTCGGCTGGACGCGGCCGCCCATCTTGAGACATCCGTTGAAAACCCCGGCATACAAGAGCTTGTAGACGCCCTTGAAACCCGCGAGGTGAAAACGCTGGCCGCTGGGATCGATGTCCTGATGGCCGACCTTAAAGAAAGCCTTGCAACCAAGAACCGAGCGATCACGGATCACAGCCACGCGATCGTCTTTCTATATGAACATCACCGCGCGTCGAGGCAGGACGAACCCGGTGCGAACTGGATCATGGATGCGCAGGATCAACGGGCCTGTTTGCTCTCCGCTGAAACCGCCATCGTCATTGCGAACTATCTGCGCCTTTTGGGGTTTGATGCGAAGGCTCACACGGCAGCCGCCAGCGACGTCTGGCTCTCACGTCTGTCGGTTCAAGCCGGACTGACTTGGGCAACCTCGGACGGGGCGCGTGCCCCATGGCTGGGGGAAAACTTCGGACTGGCGGTTGTCACCACCAATCTTGAGATGACACCAGACCGCCCCCTTGCCCTTGAACCTGACCAACCCAACCTGACCGGGTTGCGCTGGTGGTTGGGCAAGGACAGCGCCAAATCTGGCTTGAACAAAGATCCCTACGCGAAACGCGACTACGCCATGGGTCCGCTTCCTTTTGAGCGCCTGAAACGGGTCGAGACGCCCACATCGTACATCGACGAAGAAAACGTTGCCCGGGTTCCCAAGCGTTCGGACATGTTCGCGCGTGCGCAGTTTGGGGACATGGGGAAGCATTTGCACGAAGGCTCGTCCGGGGGAATGTATGTGCGCAAGGCCGCGCCCAGCTATGCGCAACGACGTGCGCTGGGTGTTTTCACGTTGCTGCAAGACGGGCCTGTCGCCAACGGTGCAAGCCCGACGGATGCGGAACAGAACGCTGCCGCAATCCGGGCCGCCAGTTACTTTTTAGGTATCGATGCGGCGGGCACCAGTCGTTGTCCCGATTGGACATGGTACAGCCATGATGCCGCCGGGGATGAAATCAACCCGCCTCATGATCAGGCCATTTCCATGATTGTCGATCAGGGGTTCGAAACGATGGAGGGCGCATCAGGAGATGATTGGATCGCCGTCAGCCAGTCCATGCGTGCCTATCTAAGGTTCTCGCTGATCGGGGGCGTTATCGCGCAGCAAATCCGCAATCTGGGATACTCGGCCAAAGCCCATACAGTGATGGATGGCACGGTCTTGCAGCCGCCGCTGCTTCTTTTGGCCGGCTTGGGTGAGATTTCGCGGATCGGTGACGTGATCCTGCATCCCTATCTGGGGCCGCGCCTGAAATCAGGCGTTGTGACAACCGACATGCCACTTGCTCATGACAAGCCGATTGACTTTGGCCTGCAACGGTTCTGCGAAGCGTGCAACAAATGCGCGCGCGAATGCCCGTCCGGAGCAATCACTGCCGGGCCAAAGAAAATGTTCAACGGCTATGAGATCTGGAAGTCCGACAGCCAGAAATGCACCACCTACCGCGTGACCCAACCCGGTGGTGCGATGTGTGGGCGCTGTATGAAGACGTGCCCATGGAACCTTGAGGGACTGTTCGCACAGGCTCCCCTGCGATGGGCCGCATCGACCGTTCCAGGGGCAGCACCTGTGCTGGCGAAACTTGATGATGCCGTAGGTAATGGTGGGCTGAATGACGTCAAGAAATGGTGGTGGGATACTGAAGCTTGGCCCGGATGGCGGTTATCACCCCACAGACGACCCGGTGAACCGACGCGATCTTCAACGCGAGATCAGGCTTGATCCGGAAAGCCAGACCCTTGCGGCCTATCCAGCCGATCTTGCGCCACCGCCCTATCCCTATCCCTTCCCCATGGATCGCGAGGCCGGTATCACGGCCTATGACACAATGATCACTGCGGGCGAATATCGCGAACGCAAGGGACAGGGCGACCTGTCGATGGTGCATCGGTATACAGTGCCAGAAGATAGCCCGGTTTTGCAGCTGACAGTGTCCAAGGTCGAACAAATGACGCCGGGCATCGCCAAATACGAACTGTCTGCGCCAGATGGGTCGCGTTTGCCCTCATGGACGGCGGGGGCGCATTTGGACGTGCTGGTGTCACCAGATTTCCTGCGCCAGTATTCGTTGTCCGGCGATCCATCAGATCACAGTCTCTATCAAATTGGCGTTCTGCGCGAGGAGGGCGGACGCGGCGAATCTGCGCTTTTGCATCGCATTTTCACCGAGGGACGCAAGGTCTTCGTCTCAAAGCCCCTCAACCATTTCGAATTGGTCGAAGACGCCCCCAAAAGCTTCCTGATGGGCGGCGGAATTGGCGTCACGCCGATGATCGCATTTGCCCACCGGCTCCACGCACTGGGTTCGGACTTCGCGCTGCATTATTCTGTCAGCTGCCGGGACCAGGCCGGATTTCTTGAAGATCTTACCGCGATGTCTTGGGCAGACCGAGTGCATTTGCATATCACCGACGAAGACACGCGGGCGGACTTCGACGCCGTGCTGGCGGATGCACCGGAAGGCGCACATGTCTATGCCTGTGGCGCGGATCGCTACATGGACGCGGTGATGGAGGCTGCTGCCAAGCAGGGCTTCCCGGAAGAAGCGCGGCATCTGGAATATTTCTCGGTTCCCGAACAGCCCGACTATGAAAACCATCCGTTCACACTCCGGCTGAAAGACGGGCGTCATGTCGACGTAGCGGCGGACCAAACTGCTGCCGATGCGCTGAATGCCGTCGGGGTGCATGTGGATGTAAAATGCTCTGACGGGATTTGCGGTGTGTGCAAATGCGGCGTGATCGCAGGCGATGTCGAACACCGGGATTTTGTCTTGTCAAACGCCCAGCGCGAAGGCGCGATGATCCTGTGTCAAAGCAGGGCAAAGGAACCCGACGGTGAAATCGCGGTGGATTTCTGAGATCACGGAAACGTCATCATCAGTAGTGATCTGATCTGAAAAGGCTTGCGTACTCCTAGTATCATACAACATGGAGAACGTTATGTTTCGTCGCACATTTATCGCCCTCACCGCCACCGCAGTCTTCAGCGCACCCGCTTTCGCTGACGGACACTCGAAAGACATTGTCGACACGGCCGTAGCTGCTGGCAGCTTCACCACCCTTGTTGCAGCCGTTCAAGCTGCAGGCCTTGTCGAAACCCTGAAAGGCGATGGCCCATTCACAGTTTTTGCCCCAACTGATGACGCATTCGCTGCGCTTCCTGAAGGCACTGTCGAAACGCTGCTGATGCCAGAGAACAAAGACAAACTGGTTTCAATCCTGACGTACCACGTCGTCCCGGGCAAAGTGATGTCGGGCGATCTGTCAGACGGCATGATGGCCGCAACCGTACAAGGATCCGAAGTTAAAATCGGCACCATGTCGGGCGTCACTGTCCAAGGTGCCAATGTGGTGTCCGCAGACATCGAAACGTCAAATGGCGTTATCCACGTCATCGACAGCGTGATCCTGCCTCCGGAAAGCTAAAGCTTAGTCCCCCACTCACGGTGGGCAGGTAAGGGGTCGCTCGCGCGGCCCCTTTTTTGTTGAAGGTCTATTCTTCGATCGATTTCGGCAGGGTGACCAGGAAGGCTGTTCCATCTTCACCCGTCCGCTCCAGCTCCAGCGCGCCGCCATGGCCACGCACCAGTTCAGCAGCAATTGCCATACCAAGACCCGAGCCGCCCTTGCGGTTTGTCCCCGCAAAAGGTTGGAACAGATGGTCGCGCGCATTTTTGGGCAAGCCCGGCCCGGTATCGATCACGCGAATTTGCCAATCCACATCCGTCTCGATCGCTTGCAACGCGATCTCTCCGGGTTGGCCAGAAGCAACGATCGCCTGCCGCGCATTTCGTACGAGATTGGAGAGGACGCGATAAAGCTGCTCGGAATCCGCACGCAAGGAAAGCCCCATGGGAATATCCTCGGCAAAGGATAGGTCATGGTCACCTGCAGACAGACGTTCGCTGTCGAAGATATCGCCTGCCAAGTCAGCCAGGTTCACCCAACCAAGTGACGGTGCAGGCTCTTCAGCCTTCCCAAAAGCCAGCGTGTTTTCACACAAGCTGACAGCGCGACTGATCGAGTTTAGAAGCTTTGGCACCACCCGCTTGACCATTGGATCGTTGCTTCCTTCCATACGGTCAGCAAAAAGTTGTGCGGTGGTCAGAACATTGCGCAAGTCATGGCTGATCCGTGCAACGGCTCCGCCCAATTGCGCCAACCGCTCTTTCTGGCGCAGCGCGCCTGTCAGGTCGGTTTGCAGGCTGCGAAGCGTTAGCTCCGCTTCGCGCAGTTCTGTCACGTTGGTGTCCGGCGAAATGATACGACGTGCGTCTTCTGGGTCGGCCGCATAGGCTTTCATATTGCCCACGACCCCCTTAATGGGGCGCACAATCAGGATTTGCACTGCAAGGAACAACAACACAGCTGTAATGATCGAGATAACCGCCGACAGCAGCAAGATGTTCAAACCGTAGTCGATCATCGCTGCCCGAAGTTTGGCGGTCCACATCGTAACCTCGATTACCAATCCGCCCTCGCGCACTGGATCGCCGATGATCCGTATGACCTCGGGCTCGGTTTCAAAAAGCCGCATCATAGCGTCCCGGATCAACTGCATTGCTGACGCATCACGTAGGTCGAAGTCTTGTGTCACAGCGCCGGGCAATGAGGATGACAACATCAGCTCGCGCATTTCATCACGCCGCAACACGACGTTATAGACCTCGGCATTTTCCAGAAGCTCGGCTTCCAGCTCGGGCGCGATCATGTCGTCAGCCAAAAGGGCCAGAGATGCAATCTGCGCGCGCTCAAGCCGATCTTGAAGATAGTCCGCCCGAAACCGCGCGATTGAAGGCACGAAGATCAGCACTTCGGCCAACATGACGAACGCGGTCGTCAGGATAAGAAATCGGCCAGACAGAGTGTTGAACAATTGCGCGTCCTCGTGTGGTCACATCAGGGAAGGAACTTCTGTACGAAACCCACAACCCGCTTCACCATAGGACTATCAAAGAGCCGTGGCGAGAAATAGGCCCCAGCGGCCCGTTTGCTGATTTCCGCCATGGTCGGGTACGGCGCAACCATGGCAGCGATCTGTCCCATTTTCAAACGGTTGGCCATGGCAAGCGCCCACAGGTTGATCATCTCGCCCGCCCCGGGGCCGACAATCGAAACCCCCACGGGACGCCCTTTGACGATCATCACCTTGATCAGGCCCTTCGTTTGCTGGGTCGCAATGGCGCGGTCATTGCCCGCGAAGTCAAAACGCGCCACTTCCATCTTGTCGCCATGGGCGCCCTTGGCTTGCGCTTCGGTCAGGCCGATCTGCGCCATCTCGGGCGAGGTATAGGTTGCCCACGGAATATGATCTGTGCGTTGTTTCGAGGGCAGACCAAACAACATGGACCGGATAATCACGCCCGCGTGGTAGCCCGCGACATGGGTGAATTGCAGTCCGCCGGCCACATCGCCGATAGCATAGACCTTTTTGTTGGTCGTGCGCAGGCTGTCATCCACCTTGATGCCCGCACGGGTGGGTTCGATGCCCGCAGCCTTTAGGTTCAGCTTGTCCGTGTTGGGTTTGCGCCCCACGGCCATCAAAAGATGCGTGCCCTTAAAGATGCGGCCGTCTTTTGCTTCAACCTCGATCGCGCCAGCTTTGCCGCGAACTTCGGCGGCCATTGCGTCTTCTTCGATGACAATGCCTTCGTCGTGCAGGGCGTCTAGAACCTGTACAGCCAGTTCCGGGTCGTCACGGCCCAGCGCCTTCATGCCCTCGATCACCGTAACCTCGCAGCCAAGGCGGCGATGTGCTTGCGCCATCTCCATACCGATGGGGCCACCGCCGACTACCAGCAGATGCTTGGGCTGTTCCTTCAAGTCAAAGATGGTTTCATTCGTCTCGTAGGGTACGTTCTCGATGCCCGGAATGGGTGGCACAAAGGGCGAAGACCCTGTCGAGATAACGAAGCGCCGTGCCTCGATGATGGTATCACCCGCTTGCACTTCTTTAGGTGAAATGAATTGGCCGTATTCCGTGATGACACGCACACCCAGCCCTTCGAACCGTTCGACAGAATCGTGGGGTTCGATGGTGGCGATGGTCGCGCGCACATGATCATGCGCCGCACCCCATTCCATGCCTGACTTCCCCGCATGAAGCAGCGCCTTTGACGGCACACAACCATAGTTCAGACAGTCGCCGCCCATTTTGTGTCCTTCCAAAAGGACAACCGAAGCACCCATCTGTACCGCACCAGCTGCAACTGACAATCCGCCCGAGCCTGCGCCAATGATGCAGACATCTGTTTTGATCCGTTCAACCATATCAGGCGTCCTTCTTGAAAAGCTTGATGACCATCGGCAAGGCGGCCAGTGCGGCCAGGCCCAGCATGGGCAATAGGATGTGGGGTTCGAAGATAATTCCAAGGTCCGGGGTTTCGCCGCGGGCAAAGACCTCGCCCAGACCAGCGCCGACTGAAGTGTAGACAAGTCCGCCGGGAATGATGCCAAGGAAAGTTGATATGACAAACCTGTGCAGCGGCACACCGACCAGCGCAGGGATCAAGTTGGCTACGAAGAACGGTACAGCTGGCACAAGGCGGATCAGGAAAAGAACCGACCATTGATTCTCGTCTATCCCATCCTTGATGGTTTTCACCGCACCTTCGCTGCCCTCCATCTTGGCAGCCAATCGTTCGCCCAGCCCCCAACGGGCGGCCAGAAATATCACTGTGGCCCCGATGGTGGCCCCTGTCACGTTGAAGAGCACGCCCGGGAAGGTCGCAAAAAGGAAACCGCCCGTCAGCGTTGCGATGGTCGCGCCGGGCAGAGAAAACCCAACAATCACAATATACGCTGCAATAAACACCCCAACGGTCAGCAGATAATTGGCGTCCCGGAAGGCCAAAAGTGCCTCGCGGTTTTGCGCCAATGTCTCGAAACTTAGATAATCACGCAGGGTAAACGCGCCGATCACAGCTACGCTTAGGATTGCGATCAATGGCAAGCGGCGCAGAAGTGCGTTTTGCACAGGCTTCTGAATATCCGCATCGGGTTCAGTCATCATCAATTGTCTTTCTGGGCCGGTATGGCGTACGTGCAGCAATGCCGCGTTAAGTTGCCAGCAACATGAGCGCAAACACCGGCCTTGCCCACCCACCTCACGCTTGCTTGAACGGTGGTGAAGAAAACGTTCGCTGATGTAACAAAAGGGGCGAAAATATTTCATCAGGCATTTGACTTGCCCCAGAATGCCCCCTATAGACCGGGCTTCGAATGACACACGCTCCGAATCCACCGGGATTGGGCGCATTAACGGAGACGGGCGATGAAACGCACATACCAACCTTCGAACCTGGTTCGCAAACGCCGCCACGGTTTTCGCTCGCGCATGGCTACTAAAGCTGGACGCAAGATTCTGAACTCCCGCCGCGCACGTGGCCGGAAGTCGCTGAGCGCGTAAGCGCTCGGGTCGCAGATATGTCTGCGCCCAATGCTGACAAAATGAAAACCGCCGAGACCGATGGGTCTGCGGCGGTTTCCGTTTGCGTGGGTGATCGCAAGCTAACGACTCTGACCGAACGACGCGACTTTCTGACAGCAGCCCGCGCCCGCCGCGCATCAGCCCCTGCCTTTATGCTTCAAGCGCGTAAGCGCAGGGCTGAAGAAAGCGTTCCAGTCGAGCAAATCCGCATCGGGTTTACCTGCTCGAAGAAAGTCGGCAACGCGGTTGCGCGCAATCGCGCAAAACGCCGTTTGCGTGCCATTGCACATGAGGTTCTTCCCGGATTGGGGCAAGCCGGTTGGGACTATGTGCTTATTGGTCGCGCTGAAAAGACAGCATCGCGTGACTATATGGAGATGAAAGCGGACCTTGTCCGCGCCATTGAACAGATCGCACGCACCGCGCAAAAAACAATGAGCCCAGCTGCATTCATACTGTCTTTACCCATCCGCGCTTACAGGATGATCTTCAGCCCCTGGGTTGGGTTCAACTGCCGTTATCAACCCACCTGCAGCGCCTATGCATTAGAAGCCTTGCAGAAACACGGCGCATTCAAAGGGGGCTGGATTGCAGCCAAGCGCATCGCGCGCTGCAATCCTTGGGGGTCTTGCGGTTATGATCCGGTGCCAGGCACGGATCACGATTGTAACACTCACGACTGATACAATCGTGCCCGAATGGCCACAGCAGACCACAACCGGAACAAGAAGCTTGAGGTTCAACCTGTTTGCGCTAAACAAGCGCCATCGCAACGCACAAGCATAAGGAGGCGTTACATGACGAATATCAGCGCTCTCTGCCCATGCCATGTTGCGGCTCTTTGGGGTTATCTTACCGCGTGACCTACCTGTCCCGCGCTTAACCGCCCCGATCCGCCCGCATTCCGGGCCTTCCCACAGCTGACACATAAACCCTGATCCCGGTCGCATTGCGCCCGCGTTTCTGCGTCCCGCCAGCTTTCATTTAACCAAACCCAATATAAAGAGGGCCGGCCCGCGCCGGTATCCAACCCATGATGGACTCTAATATTCATTCTACTCCCGTCCGGCTGAACGATCTGCTGGATGATCTGATTGCGGATCACGGCACATTGCGCGTTTTGCGTGCGCTTGCGATGCGCGTGGTTTCAGGCAAAGCAAAACGACTGCAAGCAGAGAACCTGTCCGACTATCTGCGTCGTGATGTAGGGCTTCCGCCCGGCCACCCTCCGCCAGAGCTTCACAGACCGCGGTTTTGGTAACCGTTTACACAGCACCCGTCCCAGTCTTTCGGGGCGGGTCAGAAAACCCTTGACCTAAAGTTCACTTGAGGTCCGACAACTGGTTCAAACTTGCAAAAGGAGACACGGAAATGACCCATGTTTTGACCCTTCCGCCCCGTCGGCACACTTCTATTCGGCTGCAATCTGCCCTTATGGGGTTGATCGAACGCCATGGCCGCTGGCGTGTTCTGCGCGCGGCGTTGTTCGCACGCCCTTCAGCCCCACTTCGGACAGAGGACCTTAGCGCACACCTGCGTCGGAATCTGAATCTGCCCGAAGAACCCGGTCCCTTGCCGTCTCAGCGCCATCATCTGCTGTAGTGTCATGGGCCTGAATCAGATCACGATCAACGTCACCGACGTCGACGCAGCCCTTTCGTTTTACCAAACACTGGGGCTGCGTCAGATCACAACCGCACGCAGAGAATATGCACGATCCGAACTGCCGTCAGGCAGCACGGCCTTGTCGTTTCACTTGTCAGACCAACCCTTGCTCGACGTGGCGTTTTCCCCTATGCCGCGCCCATGTTGGACGACCTAGACGATATTCACCCGCTGTTTCACGGCGCGCCCTCGACCACCGAGTTCAAGAAGCTGCGCAAGCGCATCATGCGCAACGTACGCGAGGCCTTGGACCAATACGGCATGGTCGAACGCGGGGCGAAATGGCTAGTCTGCCTGTCGGGCGGAAAAGACAGCTATACGATGCTGGCCGCGCTGTACGAACTCCAGTGGCGCGGCATGTTGCCGGTCGAAATTCTGGCCTGCAATCTTGATCAGGGCCAGCCTGGATTTCCGGCAACTGTGCTGCCCGAATTCCTTGAAAAAATGCAGGTGCCAAATCGGATCGAATATGAAGACACTTATTCGATCGTCATGGACAAAATCCCACAGGGCCGCACCTTCTGTTCGCTCTGTTCACGCCTGCGACGCGGCAATCTGTATCGCATTGCGCGCGAAGAAGGCTGTTCGGCCGTCGTTCTGGGGCACCACCGCGATGACATCTTAGAGACCTTCTTTATGAACCTCTTTCACGGCGGGCGTCTTGCGACAATGCCCCCAAAACTGGTCAACGAAGAAGGTGATCTGTTTGTTTATCGCCCTCTTGCCCACGTGGCCGAGAAAGATTGCGAGAGATTCGCGACCCAGATGAACTACCCAATTATTCCCTGCGACCTCTGCGGATCGCAGGATGGACTACAGCGCCAGCAGGTCAAAAAGATCATTGATCAGTGGGAAACGAACTTCCCAGGACGCCGCCAAATCATGTTCAGAGCACTGATGAATACGCGACCCACTCACCTCTTAGACCCGCAACTGTTTGATTTTGCAGGTCTTACACGTAGCGCGCCGGAAAATGCCGAAGATTCCTGAATAATTTTTAGCAGTTTTTCTGGGCGTGTTAATACCTGATTGACCACATGTTCCTACTTTGTCCCTTGCGACCCCGACAACCGGGACGCGATTGGAGTATCAATTTAGGAACCCGTCATGGCTGCCAGCTTTGGTCAAAGATCCGTTAAAAATGCTGTTCGAAATCTGCTGACCAGCCCCCATCTTACGGCGTTACTTCCTGCTGTGATGTTACTTGCTTATTGGTGGGGCGGTGAACCCGCTTTGCTATTGGCCGCGATCGTCTTCCCCGGCACGTTTGCACTGGGTGGGGCGATAACTCGCTCGACATTAAAAGACAGGTGGCCGACGGATTCGGTGACAGACCTGCCGTTGCGCGAACGCCTGACAACACTATTGGACGCAGGGTTTGAAACACCTGATGTAAAAGAAAAAACCTGCCTTGTTGTCGCAATTGATGAATTCGCGAATATTGCAGATCACTACGGATTAGACGCTCAAGACAAGATCGAAGCACAGCTGGGCGAGGCGTTAAGATCGATGTTGCGGGTCACCGATTTGATTTGTTCACTTGGGCGTGGCCGTTTCGGCATCGCCATAGACCGATCTACGCGCGCGGATCTTGAGGTGGTGTTGCAGATCGCCACGCGACTGCAAGCGGCGATAGCCAATCCCATTGAACTTGATCAAACGCGACTTCACCTGACCGCATGTATCGGCTTTGCCCTTCCACAACGCGCACCGGAAGCGACCGGGGAATCCTTGCTACAGGCCGCGGAAAGTGCATTGCAGAGCGCGCAAGCAGCTGGTTCTGGGTCAATTCGCGCCTTCTCCAACGGTATGGCCCCACGCGCAGCACCTTCAGAACACTCCGAGGCCGAGCTGTCTGAAGCGCTTGAAACCGGGCAGATGATCCCATGGTTTCAGCCGCAAACTTGCGTTCGAACCGGGCAACTTACGGGGATGGAGGCCTTGGTGCGTTGGCATCACCCAAAGCTTGGTTGGATCGCACCCGGCGCGTTCCTTCCAGCGCTGACCCAAGCTGGTCTTCTGGAACGTCTTAGCGAGGTTATGATTTTCGAATGCCTCACCAGCATTTGCGAATGGGATCGGCTGGGGCTTGAGGTTCCGACGGTCTCGATCAACCTGTCTTCCGCAGAACTATCCAACCCCAAACTCTTTGAAAAAATCCGTTGGAATCTGGATCGTTTCGATGTTTCCCCAGAACGATTGACCTTAGAAATTCTGGAATCGGTCATCACCCAAAACGAAGATGACGTAATCACTCGCAATATCAATGCCTTGGCGCGAATGGGGTGCAATATTGATCTGGACGACTTTGGCACCGGCCACGCTTCAATCGCTCATATCCGACGCTTCACTTTGAACCGGATCAAGATTGATCGGTCTTTCATCACCCATATCGACACGGACCCCAATCAGCAAAATATGGTTTCTGCCATTTTGACCATGGCAAGCCAGCTTCAGGTTGGCGTAATCGCCGAGGGTGTTGAAACCCATGGGGAATTTACCAAGTTGGGTGAACTGGGTTGTTCGCATGTTCAAGGATACGCGATTGCCAAACCTTTACCGATGGACGCATCTTGCATGTGGATCAAAAACTGCATGACCGGTGCAGATCGCATCGCAGCCGTCCCAACTGAAGATTGGGGCAGTCAAAGGCCAGCAATTCAAAGCAATTCAGGATAAACTGCTTGACCTTTTGGCCCCTGCCCTGTTGAACCACTCTGACCGAAATCTATGAGTGGTGGACCCGATGGACGACCAGAATAAGAACCTTATCCTAGCAATGGTTCTGAGCTTTATTGTCATCACTGGTTGGCTGATCATGTTTCCGCCCCCTACGCCTGCCGTTTCAGCCGATCCGGAAGCGCAGGCAGCGCAAACCGTCGACAACACTGCGGCCCCTGCAGCAGCGGCCGCAACGGAAGCGGCCCCTGCAGATATCGCAACGCAACAGGCGCAGGCCGGTCGCATTGATATCGACACGCCCGAGCTTGCTGGCTCGATCTCGCTTTTGGGTGGGCGTATCGACGATCTGAAGCTGAAAGAATACCACGTCGAACTATCGAAAGAGAGCGACATCGTCACGCTTCTTCGCCCCGCGGGCGAAGAGGATGCGTATTATTCCCTATACGGCTGGACACCCGGCGGGCAGACCGCGCTGGAAGACGTGCCCGGCCCGACAACAGTCTGGAACGTCGAAAACGGCAGTACCCTTACTCCGGCAACTCCGGTCACCCTGCGGTGGGACAGCCCATCGGGTTTGATCTTCCGGCGCGCTGTATCGGTTGATGAGAACTTCATGTTCTCAATCGAACAGACCGTCGAGAACACCAGCGAAGCCACGCAACGCATGGCCCCTTACGGCGTGATCGCGCGTCATGGCGAACCGAAAGACCAAAAAGGGTTTTTCATCTTGCATGAAGGCCTGATCCGCGAAGTGGATGGTGAGCTTGAAGAAAGCGATTATTCGGATATCGCGGAACTGAGCTATGACGACCGCGAAGGTGCAATGGCGGATGTGCAGCAAGTCGAAGAAAACGGCTGGCTTGGCTTCACAGACCACTATTGGATGACAACGCTGATCCCTGAACCCGGCGAGCCCTTCACCTCGGTTGTGCGCTATGCTGACAAAGCTGACATTTATCAGGTTCAGTTCCGCCTGCGTGCACAAGATGTTGCACCCGGAGCAACCGCCACCGCCACGACACACCTTTTTGCAGGTGCGAAAGAATGGGAAACCATCCGCGCCTATCAAAAAGAGGATGGCATCGACAAGTTCATCGATTCGATCGATTGGGGTTGGTTCTTTTTCCTGACAAAGCCGATCTTTGCAGTTCTACACTGGCTGAACGCGCTGATCGGCAACATGGGTTGGGCGATCATCGGTCTGACCCTCGTGATCAAAGCGGTCCTCTTCCCGCTGGCCTACAAATCCTATGTCTCGATGGCGAAAATGAAAGAACTTCAGCCTGAGATGGAGAAGATCAAGGAACGCGCTGGCGACGACCGCCAGAAAGTCCAGCAAGAGATGATGGAGCTGTATAAGCGCGAGAAGGTTAACCCGGCCTCTGGCTGTTTGCCGATCCTGTTGCAGATCCCAATCTTCTTCTCGCTCTATAAGGTGATTTTCGTCACGCTCGAATTGCGCCACGCACCGTGGATTGGCTGGATCAATGACCTTTCAGCACCAGATCCCAGCTCGATCCTGAACCTCTTTGGCTTGCTTCCCTACGCAACACCCAGCCCGGAAAGCTTCTTGGCCATCATCTCGCTTGGTGTGCTGCCGATCCTTCTGGGTATCTCGATGTGGTTGCAGCAGAAGCTGAACCCGGCACCCACTGATGCAACACAGGCGATGATCTTTGCCTGGATGCCATGGGTCTTCATGTTCATGCTGGGCGGGTTCGCATCGGGTCTGGTTGTCTACTGGATCGCGAACAACACGATCACCTTTATCCAGCAATACACAATCATGCGCACCCACGGGCATAAACCGGATGTGCTGGGCAACGTGCTAAAAAAGCTTTAAGAAAAAACCGGAAGACTCGAAATGAGTGGGGTTGTCGCCGGCATCTGGCGGCACCCAATCAAGTCGCACGGTCGCGAGGAACTTCTTCGCGTTCAACTAAGCGAAGGGCGCTGCCTGCCGTTCGATCGTAAATGGGCAGTCGCACATGAAGCGGCCAAACTGGAAGACGGCCAAAGCTGGGTACCCTGCACGAATTTCTCGCGAGGTTCCAAAGCGCCTAAGCTAATGGCAATTTCGGCGACGGTTGATGAGGGGACGAATACCGTCACCCTGACCCACCCGGCGCAGCCCGGCATCACAATCAATCCTGACCAACCCGTCGATCAGGAAAAGTTTCTTGATTGGGTTGCCCCCTTGTCACCTGAAAACCGTGCACAGCCAGAGCAGCTGGTTTCTGTAGGCCGTGGAATGACGGACACCGAATTCGAAAGCGTATCCTTCATCAACCTCGCCTCGCACCGCGAGGTGCAACAGGAGCTCGGGCAAGAGATTCTCTCCGCTGCGTTGGCGTGGGAACTTTCTGCTTGATGGATTTGAGCCTTGGGAAGAACGCGACTGGATCGGAAAACGGCTGCGTATCGGCGAAGCCGAGTTCGAAATCCGCGAACACGTCACCCGGTGTATGGCAACAACCGCCAGCACCCGAACAGGTGAACGGGACGCAGACACTTTGGGCGTGCTAAACCAGAACTGGGGCCATCAGGATTGCGGCGTGTATGCTGTCGTGACGAAACCCGGTATTGTCGTCCGGGACGAGCCCGTTGAGGTGATCGAATGACCATGCTTCCTTTCCCACTGGCCGAAGAGCCGGATCAAGCGTCTAAAGAAAAAGGCCGCCTTCTATTTGCCGGGGCAACAGACTTTCTAAAAGGTGTTGTCGCAATGGATGGGCTGCCCGCCCCTGACCGGATCGAGGTCTGCTTTGCCGGGCGATCGAATGTCGGCAAATCCAGCCTGATCAATGCCTTAACTGGTCGCGTCAAGCTGGCCCGTGCGTCGAACACACCGGGCCGCACGCAAGAAATTAACTTTTTCACCACAACCGGCGGCCCCTATCTGGTCGATCTTCCAGGCTATGGTTATGCCAATGCCCCAGTGGCCGTGGTCGAGAAGTGGCAGCGCCTGCTTAAGAACTATTTGTCGGGTCGCCAAAACCTGCGCCGCGCGTTTGTTTTGGTCGACAGTCGTCATGGCGTGAAGAAGGTCGATGAGGAAATCATGAGCCTTCTAGACAAGTCTGCTGTGACATTTCAGGTGGTTATGACCAAAACCGACAAGGTGAAGGATAAGGACCGCGCGAAGGTGATGGATCAGGTGCGTAAAGCACTGTCTAAACACCCAGCCGCCTATCCGGAATTGGTGATGACTTCGTCCGAAAAAGGCGACGGGATTGAGACGTTGCGTGCGATCATCGCTGGCCTAGACTAACTGGGATTGGTCGACCCGCGGGGCGACCCTCAGCGTTACACTCACACGTGCTGCGCGCCGTTCACTTCAATTTCAGCGCCCGAGATATACGAGCTTTCATCCGAGCAGAGGAAATAGATGGCCGAGGCGACCTCCTCGGGTTGGCCAAGGCGTTTTAGCGGCAATTTCTCAACAATCTCTTCGGTGCCGGGGGATAGGATGGCGGTCTCGACCTCGCCCGGGGCGATGGCATTCACACGCACGCCCATCGGGCCGAAATCGTGCGCCATTTCACGCGTTAACGCAGCAAGTGCTGCCTTCGAGGTTGCGTAAGCTGCACCTGCAAACGGGTGAACGCGCGACCCGGCGATCGACGTCACGTTGACCACTGCACCTTTGGCTGCCGCCAGTTCCTCGCGCAAACCGCGGGCCAGAACCACGGATGCAAAGAAGTTAACGTGAAAGACCTTGCCCCAGTCCATGAGGTCCGTGTTCAGCGTATTCAGTCGCGACCCACCTGCCCCTTTAGGAGAAACCCCGGCGTTGTTCACAAGCGCATCCAAGCGCCCGTTCAGACGTTCCTGAATGATGCCGACCGCGTTGATCGTGTCCGCAGGGTCTGAGAGGTCCAATTGCACGTGATTGTCTTCACCGCCGCCCCAAGGGCATTCATCGGGAAACGGGTGACGGGAACAGGTGATCACGCGCCAGCCTTCGCGATTGAATTTGCGCACGGTCGCGTGGCCAATGCCGCGGCTTGCGCCGGTAAGAAGCAGGGTTTTACGGTCGTCACTCATCAGAGCCTCGTAAGGTTATGTGGGAAAAGGGCTGACTTCTGCTTGCCCGCGCACCCTAGCAGGGCCAGCGCGTACTGCAATGCCTCTTGGCAGGCGTGGCGCAAGCGCGTAACAGGATGGGAACGAGGACCAGCAAATGAAGACCCAGAATATGAACCGCGATTGGATCGCCACAGCCCGCACTCTATCTCAGGCTCTGCCTTATCTTCAGCGCTATACCGGCGCGACCGTTGTCATCAAGTTTGGCGGCAACGCCATGGGCAGCGACGAAGATATGGCCAGTTTTGCACGTGATATTGTCTTGATGCGACAAGTCGGTGTGAAGCCGGTCGTCGTCCATGGCGGCGGGCCGATGATCAACGCGATGTTGGACAAGCTTCAGATCAAGAGCGAGTTCGTGAACGGCAAACGTGTCACCGACGAAGCCACGGTCGAAGTGGTCGAGATGGTCCTATCTGGCCGTGTGAACAAGCGGATCGTTCAGGCAATCAATGCCGAGGGTGGCAAAGCCGTTGGCCTATCCGGCAAGGATGCGGGACTTGTGACCTGCGAACAGACGAACCCTGACTTGGGTTTTGTCGGCACGCCTTCGGATGTGGACGTGTCGGTGTTGCATGACCTTGCAAACGCAGAAGCCATCCCGGTGATTGCCCCGCTGGGGGCAGGCCGAAATGGTGAAACCTTCAACATCAACGGCGACACGATGGCTGGCGCAATTGCAGCCGCCCTGAAGGCTGATCGCCTGCTTCTTCTGACCGATGTTGAAGGTGTGAAAGGGGCCGATGGCGAGGTATTGACCGAGCTAACCTCGACCCAAATCCGCGACATGACCGCCTCGGGCGTGATTGCTGGCGGAATGATTCCAAAGACTGAGACCGCGCTGGCTGCCATCGAAGGCGGTGTGCGTGCAGTGGTCATCCTTGACGGGCGTGCCCCAAATGCCTGTTTGTTGGAGCTTTACACCGATCACGGTGCCGGGTCGTTGATCCGCGCCTAAGCCTCGCGATTTCGTGTCTTGCAGATCCGACGGGAACCCATAAATTCCCCGCATGGAATATGAAGTTTTGATCCGATTGGGCAGCTTTCTGGTGCTCTTCATCGTTTTCGCGATGGCCGAAGCTATTGCCCCACGGCGTGCGCGTGTGCAGCCCCGTTCTGGACGCTGGTTCACCAACCTGGCGCTTGTGGTGATCGACAGCATCACGCTGCGTCTGCTGAGCCTTCTTTTGCCGCTTTTGGCGGTGGGGGCAGCAATGGACGCCACGCGCGAAGGTTGGGGGCTGTTTAACCAATTCGACCTACCTTTATGGCTGACGGTACTGTTGTCTTTCCTGATCCTTGATTTTGCAATTTGGGCCCAGCACCTTGTGTTCCACAAAGTTCCAGCCTTATGGCGCCTACATCGCGTTCACCATGCGGACCGGGATATTGATGTCTCGACCGCGTTAAGGTTCCACCCGATCGAGATTGCAGCCTCGATGCTTATCAAGATCGGGTTGGTCTATTTGTTAGGTGCGCCTGCGATGGCTGTGGTCTTGTTCGAAGTGGTGTTGAACGGATCGGCTATGTTCAACCATGCCAACTGGCGCTTGCCACTACCGCTCGACCGCGCGCTAAGACTTGTACTTGTTACACCTGACATGCATCGTGTTCATCATTCGGTCTACCGAAGTGAGACCGACAGCAATTATGGCTTCTGCCTATCTGTTTGGGACCGATGGTTTGGAACCTACACAGACCAACCAAGCGACGGGCATGGCGACATGGTGATAGGACTGGAATGGCAGGACGAGAAACCGATGAAGTTGGGCTGGAGCCTGATGCTTCCTTTTCGACGGAAATGACCTTTGAGCCCGCTGCGGAGAATCTGCAGCTGGAAGTGCTGGGTGTACTTCACGAGGGCGGTGACACGATCTACTTGCTTGGACCACATGAGCCGGGTTTTTGGCGGGTTTTCTCTGAAAGTGATGAGTATCAGGACGGAGCACCTGACCAGCTGGACCAGTGGTCAAAGCGCGTGGTCGGTGAGCTAGCCGATAGTTGGGGCGGCGCGGCCATATTCCCATCCGACGGGCCACCCCATCCTCCGTTTCAGGCATGGGCACGTGCGTCTGGGCGGGCTTGGAACAGCCCAGTGGGAATGTTGGTGCATGACACGGCAGGGCTTTGGATCAGCTATCGGGGGGCTGTGCGCGTGCCAGGTTTGCGTCCTCTGCCCTCTACCGGCGAAAACCCCTGCATAGACTGCGATGCGCCATGTCTTAGGGCCTGCCCGGTTTCGGCTCTCGGCCCTGACGGGTATGATGTGCCTAAGTGCAAAGAACATCTGAACGGCGAAGATCTTGCCAATTGCATGACGCAGGGCTGCGCGGTCCGTCGCACTTGTCCTGCGGGCCTGTCTTATGGCAGGTTGCCTTCTCAATCCGCATTTCACATGAAAGCATTCAACCCGACATGACCCTGACCCTAATCCTGACACGCCACGCGAAATCCAGTTGGAGCGACACGGACCTTGATGACCATTCCCGTCCGTTAAACAAACGCGGTCGGGCATCAGCCAAGGCCATTGGGCGTTGGCTGGCGGATCATGGCGACACCCCGGACGAGGTTCTGTGCTCAGACGCAGCGCGCACCCGCGAGACATGGGCATTGCTGTCGGACAAACTGGTTGGATCACCCAAGGTGTCTTACCTGCCCGAGCTTTATCTGGCTGACCCCGAGGACATGTTGGCGGTTCTGAAAAAGGCATCTACGTCGCGGGTGATGATGGTCGCGCACAATCCGGGCTCTGCGTATATGGCGCGAAGGTTGGCGGCCGAACCGTACCCCCATCCCAAATTCCATCACTACCCGACGGCCGCAACGTCGGTCATCGAATTCGACGTCGACAGCTGGGCCGATGTCGATTGGGGCAAAGGCCGTGTCGTCGAATTTGTGGTCCCGCGCGAGCTGATTTGAGCGCGCCCTCGGGTCACCCGTCCACTGTCACCTGTTCAAAGGCAACGCCTGCCTGATGGATTTTCTCCATCAGGGACGGGATCGAATACCCTGTGTAATCCCGCAGCTGAATCGATGGGCGATCATGGAAATGCACCCAGTATTCCTTTTGGTCCAACTCGTCGTAATTCGAAATCGTCCGGTATTCGAGCAATCGGATTTCTGAAAGGCGCACATGAAAGCCTTCTTCCGGCCCATGCGCATGATCTGGCACCTTCCAAAACAGATCGTCCTGCGTCAAACGAAAGTGCCATTCGCCGGACGTGCCTGATGCACGCCGAGCAAACAGAAGTAGTTTCACAAGATTGTAGATCCCAGTCGCAATCAAGAAGAGGCCAAGGAACCCCCAGCCGTTCCAGGTTTCGATTGCGTCAACCGAAAGGGACCAGACAAAACCGTCCGGCACAAGCCAAAGACCAAGCGCTATGAATACGGCAGCAACGATGGGGATGATGAGCATCCGTTCCAAATTGCGTTTGGACACGGATTTACGCACATCAAAAAATGGTTCTGTCGTCATGGGCGCCCGCCCTTTGATTAGGTCAGCCTTCGATGGCTTCCATCATGTCCACACGGGTCGCATGGCGTCCACCTTCAAATTCGGCGTCTAGGAAGGCGTCCACGATGTGAAGGGCCAGATCCTGCCCAACAACACGCGCGCCGATGGACAGCACGTTAGCGTTGTTGTGTTCGCGGATCATACGAGCGGAAAACGCTTCAGAGCAAACTCCGCAGCGCACACCATCCACGCGATTGGCGGACATCATGATGCCCTGCCCTGTGCCACACAGAATGATGCCCAGCGCACAGTCGCCAGACGCCACTTTACGGGCCGCAGCTTCGCCATGGGCTGGGTAATGCGTGCTTTCCGGGGTCATGGGGCCAATATCAACCGCCTCGTACCCCTTAGCCGTGATGTGATCCGCAATCATCTTGCGCAGATCAATGGCGGCGTGGTCGCTTGAAAGTACGATACGTTTGTTGGCAGTCATGATGTCATTCCGTGATTAAGGTGACCGTGTTGGCTGCCTTCTAACACCCCCACAACGAAAAAGCCCCACCAAAATGGCGGGGCTTTCATTAGTTTTTCAGAACGGATCAGAGGATCTGGCTGAGGAACAGCTTGGTGCGTTCCGATTGCGGGTTGTTGAAGAACTCTTCCGGTTCGTTCTGTTCCACAATCTGGCCGGCATCCATGAAGATCACGCGGTTGGCGACCTCTTTCGCGAAGCCCATTTCGTGGGTTACGCAAATCATGGTCATGCCTTCTTCAGCAAGTTCCACCATGGTTTCCAACACTTCCTTGATCATCTCAGGGTCAAGCGCCGAGGTGGGTTCGTCAAACAACATGATGCGCGGCATCATGCAAAGCGAGCGGGCGATCGCCACACGCTGCTGCTGACCACCCGAAAGCATGCCCGGATATTTATGGGCCTGTTCCGGGATCTTCACCTTCTCAAGGAAGTGCATCGCGCGCGCTTCAGCCTCTTTACGGGGCTCTTTGCGCACCCAGATGGGGGCCAGCGTGCAGTTTTCCAGAATGGTCAGGTGAGGGAAGAGGTTAAAGTGTTGAAACACCATCCCCACTTCCGAACGCACCTTGTCGACGTTTTTCAGGTCCGAGGTAAGCTCGGTCCCGTCTACGATGATCTGACCTTCCTGGTGTTCTTCCAGACGGTTGATACAACGGATCAAGGTGGATTTACCCGAGCCCGACGGCCCCGCGATAACGATCCGCTCGCCTTGATAGACGGTCAGATCAATATCGCGCAACACGTGGAACGAACCATACCACTTGTTCATGTTGCTGATTTCAATTGCCACCTCGTCCGAGACGGCCATCTTGCTGCGATCAGCATGGTGATCGAGAGTAATCGAAGACATTTAGTCTCTCCTTTAACTGTGGTCCGTACGAAGCCGGCGTTCGAGATACATCGAATAGCGCGACATCGAGAAACAGACGACGAAGAACAGCAGTGCGATGAAGCCGTAAAGCTCCCACACAAGTCCGTTCCATGCTTGGTCTGCACGGATGGCATTTGAAAGACCCAGCGGGTCCAGAAGGCCGATGATCGACACCAGAACCGTGTCTTTGAACACGCCAATAAACGTCGATACGATGCCCGGGATCGAGATCTTCAGGGCCTGTGGCATGATGATCAGACGTTGGGCTTTCCAATAGTCCAGTCCCAGCGCATCTGCGGCTTCATACTGACCCTTTGGAAGGGCAGCCAGACCACCACGGATCACTTCGGCCATATAGGCTGAAGCGAAGAGCGTCACCATGATCAGCACCCGAAGGATGATGTCAAAGTTTGTGCCCGGCGGCATGAAGATGTTCAGAAGCGTAGATGCCACGAACAGAAGCGTGATCAGCGGCACACCGCGAATGAACTCGATAAAGCCCACGCAAAGCGCTTTGACGATCATCAGGTCGGATTGACGGCCCAGCGCCAGAACGATGCCAATCGGCAGCGAACAAGCAATCGCCACCACGCCGATGGTGATCGACAACATGAAGCCACCGAACTTGCGGCTTTCGACCGGCTCTAGACCAACTGGCAGAATGGCGTCCATCAGGTTGGAGAACCCACCCATTAGGACCATCCACCAGACTATCGCAGCCACGACAGCAAGGATGATCCCAGCAAGGCTTCCGACCATCTTCGACAGGATGCTGTAAGCAAAGTAACCGACCACAAAGCCAAGTGCTGCGCCGACGGGCACCCAGATGGATTCCCCCCACAACAGCCAAGGGGCAATGAACGGGAAGATCGCCGAGAAGAGCAGCGGATTGGGAAGGCGTTTTGCCCCCGCTTCGATCTGAGCAGCCCGTGCAGTCTTGTCAGCCGACAGTGCTTTAAAGCCAACGAAAGCGGCACCGGCCAGAAGGGCCAGACCAAGGATCATGCCAATGGCACCACCAAGGTACAGACCTGTCAGACCCAGAACGGCCAGCAGCAGCACCCAGTTCATGCGGCGCGAAATCATGCTGAACAGGACGGGGGTAACCGCCACAAACAACAAGGCGAAAGCCACGATTGGACGCCAGCGTTGATCGGCGATACCGCCACTTGTGCCGTTTGGATAGAAGCCGAACAACAGCTGCTCCCAACGGTCATTGATCACGCCCCAACACGCTGCATGGTGACCCGCACCGATGATTTCACGGCACTCATTTTGAGAAGTACCATTCCAAGTCGGTGAGAATACCCAAGGCAAGATGGCCATGGCGACCATAGCAATCAGCACTAGTGAGACGATGGTAAGGATCGAGTTTCCGATCCCGTTGAACAGGTTTTGCCGCACCCACCCGACGAACCCGACCGACGAAGCGGGCGGTGTACGTTCAGGCAGCATTTCAGAGCGGACGTAAGACATATCAGACATATCAGCGCTCCTTCAGCTTCACAGATTCGTTGTACCAGTTCATCACTCCCGAAATGGTAAGTGAAATCGCCAGATAGACGGCCATCAGCAACAGTACTGTCTCAAGCTCGCGCCCGGTCTGGTTCATTGTGATGCCCCCCAACGTCCCCGTGATGTCCATATAGCCCACGGCAATTGCCAGAGAGCTGTTCTTGGTGAGGTTAAGGTAGTTCGAGATCAACGGCGGGATGATAACCCGCAGCGCTTGCGGCAGAATGACAAGGCTCATGGTCCGGTTCGGACGCATGCCCAGCGCACCTGCTGCTTCACTTTGACCTTTGGAAACCGCCATGATGCCCGCGCGGACAATCTCGGCGATAAAGGCGCCGGTATACAACGACAGAGCCAGCCACAACGCAATCAACGAGTTGCGCATGTATGTGCCACCTTTGAAGTTGAAGCCCTTCAGTTCGGGATAGCCCCAGTGTAGGCCAAGAATGGTCAACACAATCACCGTCGGGATCACAACCACGCCCAAACGCCAGTACCACGTTTTAGGACGTTCACCGGTGTTTTCCTGGATCGCATCTGCGCGACGCTTGATCAGCATCGAGGTCAGGATACCTGCAAAGAAGACCGCAGCAATCGCCAGCAGGTCCAGGCTTACGTCAAAGCGCAGGCTGGACTGGCCAAGCAAATGGATGTCGCCCAAGCTGTTTGAGAAGAGCGGCTCGGGAATATAGACACCACGATTGGTAATCGCGACGGAATCCCAAAGCGCCATCGACGCCTCGCCTTTTCTGAATGCGCTCGGTGCTGGCAAGGTCTCGATCAAGACCGCCATAATAAACACAATCCACAAAAGGACAGGCACGTTGCGGAACATCTCGACATAAACTGCGGACAGGCGGGAAACGATCCAGTTCGGCGACAGGCGAAGTACACCCACGATAACCCCGATGAACGTTGCCGCGACACAGCCCATTACGGCCACAAGCAGTGTATTAAGAAGCCCCATCAAGGAAGCGCGCAAGTGCGAATCCTGAGAGTTATATTCCAGCAGGCGTTGGTTGATGTCATAGCCTGCAGGTTCGCTCATGAACCCGAAGCTGGGTTCTTTACCCAATTCTGCAAGGTTTTGAGCGGTGTTCGAAATAAGCCAGAAGACCAAGATCAAGAAGCCAATCAAGGCGACGATCTGGATGGTCATCGAGCGATACCGGCTGTCATACAACAGCATGGATAGCCGGAACTGGCCCTGATGAGGGTCGGTCATAGATGTCATGTGGTACATCCCCGTTGCCCTTGGCTTGTTATAAGATGGCGGCTTGGGCCGCGGTGCCAAGGTGCGTTCAGATGGAAAGAAAAAGGGCGTGGTCAAACCACGCCCTTTTCATGAGTGTCTTAACGGAAGGGCGGCGAGTACAGCAGGCCGCCGTCGGTCCATTGAGCGTTCAGGCCACGTGCCAGAGCGATCGGTGTTTCTTCACCGATGTTCTTAGCAAACAGTTCGCCGTAGTTGCCGCCCGCCATAATGGCGCGCTTGCCCCAATCGGCGTCCAGACCCAGCATTTCGCCCAGGTTGCCTTCGGTGCCCAGCAGACGGTTGATTTCTGGGTTGTCGCCAGCCGACGCGCCCAGTTCACCGACGTTTGCCGAGGTTACGCCCAGCTCTTCAGCCGAAACCAGAGCGTTCAGGGTCCAACGAACTACGTCGCCCCAGTTGTTGTCGCCGTGACGGACCAGCGGGCCCAGAGGCTCTTTCGAGATGATCTCGGGCAGCAGAACGTGGCCAGCCGGATCTTCGAAGGTTGCGCGTGTGGCAGCCAGACCCGAAGCGTCGGTGGTGTACACGTCACATGCACCAGCAAGATACTGCTGCTGAGCTTCTGCGTTGGTTTCGATCGGAACCGGTTCGTAGCTCATGTCGTTGGCGCGAAAGAAGTCGGCCAAGTTCAGCTCGGTGGTGGTGCCGGTTTGGATACAAACGGTTGCGCCGTCCAGTTCCTTGGCCGAGCTTGCGCCCAGTAGTCCTTGGAAACCATGAAGCCCTGACCGTCATAGTAGTTGACGCCAACAAATTCGAACTTCAGGTCGACATCGCGCGAGAAGGTCCAAGTTGTGTTACGAGCAAGCATATCGATCTCGCCCGAAGCAAGAGCGGTGAAGCGGGTCTTACCGGTGGTCGGAACAAACTCGACTGCGTTTGCATCGCCCAGTACGGCAGCAGCAACAGCACGGCAGACGCCAACGTCAAAACCATTCCAGGTTCCGTTTGCATCCGGAGCAGCGAAGCCAACAAGACCTGTGGTCACGCCACAGTTCAGTTTGCCGCGCTCTTTGATCTGATCAACGGTCGACACGTCCTGAGCAACAGCAGCGCCAGCGGCGATGCTGGCAACAGTTAGTGCGCCGAGAAAAGCGGATTTCTTCATTTTTACCTCTTCCTGATTTTACCCATTTTAGGGCTTTTTTAGCGACCGATACGGTCGCAGTGAGTGATGTGGAAAGGGTTTTCCCCTTCAACTGCCCCGGATTTTGACTGGATTGATCAGAATTCGTCAAGGGCAACATTGTGAATTGCGATACTTAACCTAGGGGAAAGTAAGATAATTAGCGACCGTTAGTGGTTTGGTACAATTAAGTTTCACGCTGAACGGCATCATAGAACCATGCTGCCAGTGCGAAATCATTGCTCTTCTTTTCTACCATTTCCTGTGCTTCTTCGTCTTTTCCCCACAATTCCTCCTGCCAAAGCTCGTCAAGCCGCGACAATTCCCATGCTGCACCTGCATCCAAATGTCGATGCGTTACAGCAAAAGCCAAAACAAGAGAGCCGGAAATCGAAACTAGGTCATGAAAAGCTGTCAGTTGGAAAGGTGAAAGGCTGTGAACCAAATCCGACATTTTCCGAAAAGAATGCGCATCCTGTGCTTCGTGCATAACACCCGAAACGGGTTTCAGCCGTACTCCGAGAGAATCGACCGCCCAGTCAAGAATCGGATTCCATTTCTCGGCCTGGCGCGTAACAAGCTCGCGCGGGTCCGTAGCCCGGTAACACAACAGATCACTGTCCCCGTAAGCCGCAAGCATGTCTGCGACTGCTGCATGCTGCACGGTGACTTTGTCGATTGCCGAATTTGCCATGCGCGTGATTGGCATAGTATTGGGATCAATCGCCTCGTCCTGTGCGTCCCATTCGGATGCCATGGCATCGGCCAAAACTTTGGTTGGCACAACCAAAGGCGACTTCGCCGGGGTCTTCACAGCGCGACCATCTAGCAGTACCTGATAGCCACCGTCGGCCTCAACGACCGAGGTTTCTTTCCAAAACCGCTTTGCTGCCCAACCGCTCATGCCGTCCCCCAAAGTTCGTCCAGCGCTGCAGGCAGATCCGCAAACGCATCAATCAAAATATCCGCCCCAGCACCAATCAACGCCTCACGCGGGTGATAACCCCAGGTCACACCTATGGTGCGGAACCCGGCGGCTTTGCCCATGTCCATGTCAAATGTTGTGTCGCCAATCATCACGGCGTGTGCGGCCTCGCCTCCGGTTTCAGCCAGCGCACGTTGCAGCATCGATGGGTGCGGTTTTGACGGGTGATCATCTGCCGTCTGGTGGGTCACGAAAAACTTGCGCAAGTCATGGGCGTCATAGGCATGTTCCAACCCACGCCGCGCCTTGCCTGTGGCCACGCCCAAAAGCACTTCGTCACGCGGATAAAGCGCCTCAAGGGCGGCACGCGCACCGGGGTACATAGGTGCGGCGGCTTCGCCCCCTTTTTCGGCGCGCAGCTGAATGAACATATTCTTATACTGCTGCGTAGCTTCGGCCACATCCGGTTCAGACATCGAAGGCACCAGACGCGCTATGGCGTCGTGCAAGGACAGCCCGACAATCGAAAGCACTTCGGCCCGCGTGGGTATTGCCACTCCCATTTCACCAAAAGCGCGGTTCATTGCTTCAACGATGAAATCCTGACTGTCGATAAGTGTGCCATCTACGTCGAAAACAGCAAGTTTCAGGGTGGTCATTCAAAGCGCCTCGAACGGGTCATCGGCGGCCAAATCTGGCGTCCAGCCAAAGGTCTCGAACGTGTCCGCCATATGGGGCGGCAGTTCAGCGGTCACTGTCACGGGCTTTTTGGTGATTGGATGCTCAAACGTCATCGAACGTGCGTGCAGGTGCAGCTTGCGCGAAACCTCTCCGCCAATCATGGCGCCCCAGCCATCGCCCATATTGTCCTGAGAAGACCCACCATATTTGCCGTCACCGATAATCGGGTGACCGATCTCGGCCATATGGGCGCGCAGCTGGTGGGTGCGCCCGGTAATCGGCTCCATTGCGACCCACGCCGCGCGGCTCGCCACACGGTAAAGCGTGGCATAAAGCGTGTGCGCGCGTTTGGCATCGGGGTATTCGTTCATCGCGCGCGGATGCACGCAGATCATCTTTTCGCCCGCACCACGGCCACCGCCTCCGGCTTTGAACAAGCCATATCGGATCTCGCCCAGATAGGGGGTGGGGACACCTGCAACCACAGCCCAGTAGATTTTTCGCGTTTCCCGATGACGCATCGCGGCAGTCAGCCCAGACGCGGCAGCTTGCGTACGCGCCAAAAGCAAAACGCCCGATGTATCTTTGTCCAAGCGGTGCACAAGGCGGGGTTTTTCATCGCGGTCAAATTTCAACGCTTCGGCCAACCCATCCACATGGCGGGTCTGTTTCGAGCCGCCCTGCGTCGGCAGACCCGCAGGTTTGTTCAGCGCAATCACGTGATCATCGCGATAAATCACGCAAGACTGGATCAGTTTTGCATCCGCATCTGACACACGTGCCTTGGCTTTAGGTTCCGAGCGTTCGTCTTTGGTGGTTGGAAGGGGCGGTATGCGCACCTCGTCCCCCGGCCCCACACGGGTCGAGGACTTCACCTTCTCGCCGTTCACACGAAACTCGCCTTTGCGACAGCCCTTTTCGATCCGGCCCTGCCCTGCATGCGGGAACATGCGCTTGACCCAACGATCCAGACGCTGCTCGGCCTCATCCGGGCCGATGGTGATTACTTGAACGCTCATGCCAATACCATTCGGGTCAACCAAAGACCCGCCAATAATGCGACAATCGAGATCAGAACGGACCCAAGGATATAGCCGATCGCGGCGGTGGTCTGCCCGCGTTCAAACAGCGTCACCGCATCCAAAGAGAAGGCCGAGAAGGTCGTGAAACCACCCAGCACTCCGGTCATCAGGAAAGGCGCTGCCGCGTGCCCACCTTTCTTGGCCAGAAGGACAACCAATGCCCCCATTAGAAACGACCCAAGCACATTTACCACCATGGTCCCGGCTGGAAAGCCGTGACCCATCAGGCGGGTTACGGTTGTACCGGTCAGGTAACGGGCCGAGGCGCCAAGCGCGCCGCCCAAGGCAACTTGCAAAAGGGGTGTCATCATGGCGCCTGACTGAGGCCAAGCGCCTTTATTGTCAAGCGCCCCGTCACGTATCCGCGTGGTCTTTTGCCACCTCTTTCATCCCGGTGATCATCGGTTTCACAAGGTTTTCGCCCTTCCAAAACCGGTAAAACAGAATGGCCCCCAGATGCACAAGGACAAGACCAAGTACGATAAACGAAAGCTTGTAGTGCAGCTTGGCCGCCTCGCGCGCGTTTTCATAGCTAATCATATCAGCCAAAGGTCCGGTGTTAATGAAGTCATCGGCGTCAATGAAGAGCCCAGTGCCCGCCTGAAGCGCAAGTACTCCGATCAGAGCGAAAACTGAAAGCGCGCCAACTGGGTTGTGACCCGGCCAGAAACTGGGGCGGCGCTTGGGCATCGTGGCGACATAGGCCAGTGTCTTCTTGGGACCAAACAGGAAATGGCTGAACCGTGCAGAGCGGGTCCCGACAAAACCCCAGATAATCCGAAACATCAAAAGCCCAATGATCGTGTAGCCCAGATAGAAATGCAGCGTCATCACGTCGGGTCCGAACTTGCCCAAAAGAAACGTGGCAATCACACAAAAGGCCAGCGCCCAATGAAAGACCCGAAGCAACGGGTCCCAAAGGCGAATGGTTTCTGTTTGGATCTGATGCTCTTTCGTCATGTTGGCCCCTCGGTCCGGTTCCTAAAGTCTGGCACAAGCTAAGAGCGTTTTCGAGCCAATCTCGCGAAACTGTGACCCCGGCCCTTAGTCTTGGCGCTTGGTGCGAAGTTTAGCAAAGTAGTCCACGCGCTTTTTCAGCTCGCGTTCAAATCCGCGTTCCACTGGCATGTAATAAACACCGCGCTTCATGTCGTCGGGGAAATAGTTCTGGCCCGAAAATCCATCTGGCGCGTCGTGGTCATAGGCATAGCCGTCGCCATAGCCTTGTTCTTCCATCAAGCGTGTTGGTGCATTCAGGATATGTTTGGGCGGAGGTGCCGAACCGGTTTTCTTCGCCGCCTTAACCGCCGCCTTATAAGCCACGTAGTTGGCGTTGGATTTCGGAGCGAGCGCCAAATAGACAACCGCTTGCGACAACGCGAGCTCACCTTCAGGACTTCCCAGCCGCTCGTAGGTTTCCCATGCGTCCAAACAAACCCGTTGGGCCTGAGGGTCACCCAATCCGATGTCCTCGACCGCCATACGGGTAAGACGGCGGGCCAAAAAGCGCGGGTCTTCGCCACCGTTTAGCATACGCGCAAACCAGTAAAGCGCGGCATCAGGGTCCGACCCACGCACGGATTTGTGCAGGGCGGATATCAGGTTGTAATGCTCGTCGCCCGACTTGTCGTAGACCACCGCGCGCTTCATCAGGCGCGAAGACAAGCCTTCGACATCCAGCTTGCCATCAACCTTCCAAGCGGCGACTTGTTCGACAAGGTTAAGCAGCGCACGACCATCGCCATCTGCCATCTCCAAAAGGGCCTCGCGCGCCTCGCCCGTCAGGGGAAGCGCTTGTCCCAACTCTTGCTCTGCCCGCTGCACTAGGCGTTCCAGATCAGCCAAAGTTAGGCGCGTTAGCACAAGAACCTGAGACCGTGACAACACAGCAGCATTAAGCTCAAACGACGGATTTTCTGTCGTGGCGCCGACCAAAAGGATGGTCCCGTCTTCCATGTAAGGAAGGAACCCATCTTGCTGGGCTTTGTTGAAGCGGTGGACTCTCGTCCACAAACAGAAGGGTCCCCTGCCCGTTTGCGCGTCGATGCTTAGCAGCCTCGAAAACTTTGCGCAGTTCAGGCACGCCCGAGAATATCGCGCTGATCTGGATAAAATGTAGGTCAGTTTCGCGGGCCAAAAGGCGGGCGATGGTTGTTTTTCCAACACCGGGTGGGCCCCAAAAGATAAGCGATCCAAGACTGCCCGCTGCCAGCATCGTGCCCAATGGCGCTTCGGGCCCCAAAACCTGTTCCTGGCCAATCACCTCTTCCAAGGATTGCGGGCGCAATCGGTCTGCAAGCGGGCGTGGCGCCTCGTGGGCAGCGTCCGTGCGAATTGTTGAACTGTCAAAAAGATCGGCCATGCCGTGAAACTATGCGTCTCGAAGGCCGGGGAAAAGAAGAAAAGCGTTGTGGACTACAGCAACCGCCGTTCTTGCGCGCGCTGAACTGCTTCTGCAGTCGTCCGCGCAGCCAACCGATCACGCGCGCTACGCAATCGCGCCTTCAATGCGCTTTCCGATATTCCCAAAAGCGCCGCAGCTTCGGCATAGCGATGCCCCTTGGCGACATGTTGAAGGGCCGATTGTTGCGCCCTGGTCAGAATTTCGGGGGGCGTAGATATCACGTGCAGCTCTTCGACAAGAGCCTGCAGTTTCCTAATCTCATCATCCGTAAACTCGCGATCCGGACGCGCGAAACCGGCAATCGTACGCGACGTCATAAGCCCAACGGCAACGACCACTCCATATTTCAGCCCATAGCGTTCGGCCATTTTGAGTATTCGGTGCGGGTCAGGCAGATCTATTTCGCTCCATCGGATGGATGTCCCTTTCCCGAACCCCCAAAACACCACTGGGTCCGCCAGCATAAAGCCGCTTTCCATATAGTGATTGATCCATTCTGGATCGTAGGTTTTATATTCAAGATGAGGAACGGCATGCCGTATGTGAAGTCCGATGGCGTAACCCGAAGGCGACAAGTGGGACAATTGCGCCAAACGTTGGCCAATATTCTTGTCTGTCTTCATCGTTTAACCAGCACCTAGACTGCATTCGCAAAACTATCCTTTTAGACTAGCCATCCAATGTCAAACAACCTGCGGTTGCTTTTCAACGGGGATCACTTGATTTCGTTAAAAACTGGTCTGAAAAGAAAAAGGCCCCGCTGAACGCGGGGCCTTCGAACACGTTAGAAACGCAGTTCTTATTCTTCGGCGTCTGCGATAGCTTCTTCAGCTTCCAGACGGGCGCGGTCACCCGCACCTTTGGCGTCGACGTCGCGTTCAACGAATTCGATGATCGCCATCGGCGCCATGTCACCATAGCGGAAGCCAGCTTTCAGTACGCGAACATAGCCACCTTGACGGTCTTTGTAGCGCGGGCCCAGGATGTCGAAAAGTTTTGCAACTTGATCTTCCTGCTTCAGACGTGCCGACGCTTGACGACGGGCGTGCAGGTCACCGCGTTTGGCCAGCGTGATCATCTTTTCGATGATCGGGCGCAGTTCTTTGGCCTTCGGCAGGGTGGTTTTGATTTGTTCATGTTCGATCAGCGAGCCAGCCATGTTCGAGAACATAGCTTTACGGTGTTCGTGTGTGCGATTCAGGCGGCGGTAACCACGAGCGTGACGCATTTTCTTAATCCTTCTTTGGTGCTCTTAGGTGAGCGGTGCTTTGTCTGAGAACCGATGCGTGTCGGTCCCTCTCCTTGGGGCAGGATCGCCCAGATGTTCCCCTCAACGTGAGGGCATTTGAGGGCCGGAGAACCGGCCCTCAGAAGATCAGAACTGATCTTCGAATTTCTTAGCGAGCTCTTCGATGTTCTCAGGCGGCCATTCTTCGACATCCATGCCGAGGTGCAGACCCATGCCAGAAAGCACTTCTTTGATCTCGTTCAGCGACTTGCGGCCGAAGTTCGGAGTGCGCAGCATCTCGGCTTCGGTTTTCTGGATCAGATCGCCAATATAAACGATGTTGTCGTTCTTCAGGCAGTTTGCCGAACGGACCGACAGTTCCAGCTCGTCCACTTTCTTCAGAAGAAGCGGGTTGAACTCAAGTCCATCGTCTTCATCCTGACGGCCAGCTGCTTCCGGCTCGTCAAAGTTCACGAAGATCGACAGTTGGTCTTGCAGAATACGCGCAGCGAAAGCCACGGCATCTTCCGGCGTAACCGAACCATCTGTTTCCAGCTTCAGTGTCAGCTTGTCATAGTCCAGAACCTGACCTTCACGGGTCGGCTGAACGTCATACGACACTTTCTTGACCGGCGAATAAATCGCATCAACCGGGATCAGGCCAATCGGCGCATCTTCCGGTTTGTTCTTGTCCGAAGCGACATAGCCTTTGCCCGTGTTCACGGTCAGCTCCATGAACAGATCAGCGCCGTCATCCAGGTGACAGATCACGTGATCTTTGTTCAGGATCTCCGATGCCTGCGCTTTCCGAGATTGCACCGGCGGTGACAACCATCGGACCTTTTGCAGAAATCGACAGGCGCTTAGGACCTTCAACTTCCATGGAAATCGCAACACCCTTCAGGTTCAGAACGATGTCGGTAACGTCTTCACGCACACCGGCGACCGAGCTGAACTCGTGCAGTACGTTGTCGATTTGAACCGACGTGATGGCGGCACCTTGCAGCGAGCTCATCAGCACGCGGCGCAGGGCGTTGCCCAATGTCAGACCAAAGCCGCGTTCCAGCGGTTCGGCGATCACGGTCGCCTGACGTGCAGGGTCATTGCCCGGCTTTACGTCCAGCTGTGTCGGCTTGATCAATTCTGCCCAGTTCTTGTGGATCATGCGTCCCTCCATACTAGTCCTGTCCCCATGTCCAAAGGGCAGGACGCCCGAGGTTAAAATGACGGAAACCGGGCCACGCATTTGTGCGAGCCCGGTGGTAGTTACTTGCCTTAGACGCGGCGGCGCTTCGGCGGACGGCAACCGTTATGAGCCATCGGTGTCACGTCACGGATCGAAGTGATGTTGAAGCCGATTGCGGCCAGTGCGCGCAAAGCCGATTCACGACCCGAACCGGGGCCTTGAACTTCAACTTCCAGCGTCTTAACGCCGTGTTCCTGAGCTTTCTTGCCAGCGTCTTCCGCAGCCATCTGTGCAGCATACGGTGTCGACTTACGCGAGCCTTTGAAACCCATGGTGCCTGCCGACGACCATGCGATGGCGTTGCCTTGCACGTCCGAGATCAGGATCTTGGTGTTGTTGAACGAAGAGTTCACGTGAGCAACACCGGATGCGATGTTCTTACGCTCTTTACGTTTGGTACGAGTCTTTTCGCGAGCCATTGGTCAAACCCTCCCTTATTTCTTCTTACCAGCAATAGCCTTTGCGGGGCCTTTGCGAGTACGTGCGTTGGTCGAGGTACGCTGACCACGAACAGGAAGGTTGCGACGGTGACGCAGACCGCGGTAGCAACCCAGATCCATCAAACGTTTGATGTTCATCTGAGTGTCACGACGCAGGTCACCTTCAACGGTGTAGGTCGCGTCGATGTGCTCACGAATAGCCAGAACTTCAGCGTCCGACAGTTCGTTGACACGACGGGAAACGTCGATTTTCACAGCTTCGCAGATAGCAGCAGCCGAAGTATGGCCAATACCAGTGATATAAGTCAGGGCGATCGGGACCCGTTTATGGGTCGGGATGTTTACGCCAGCAATACGTGCCACGTAGTCTTTCCTTTCGTTGCGGATCCGTAACTCCGGAACCTTTTTTCACAACGGAAGCCCGCCGGATTTTTCCCACGGGCCGCGCTGAATTCTTTGGTCTGGTGCAGCTAGGGGAGCGACCCCGCAGACACACCGATTCCCGTAAGGGATGGGGTGACTTAGATGGGATTCCCGCCACCGTCAACCCGTCATTGGTCATGGGGTGGTGTTCCCAAATCCTTATCCGGAAAAGAAAACGCGCCGCAGATCAGCTGCGGCGCGTTTTCTGACTAAAATCATATCGCCTTAACGTGTCAAAACACCCGCAATCTCGGCCCGCACTTCGTCGATGGTACCCAGCCCATCGACAGACTGAAGATCACCTTTGGCGTAGTAGTAGCCAATCAGCGGCGAGGTCTTCTTGTAGTATTCCATCAGACGGATCTTCAGGCTTTCTTCGTTGTCGTCGGCACGCACGGGCTGACCTGCTTTGCGGGCATCCTCGGCGCGGCCAACGATGCGGCCAACAAGCACGTCGTCATTCACACGCATTTCGATAACAGCGTCCAGCGACTGGCCATGCTTCTTAAGCAATGCGCCCAGTGCATCTGCCTGCGCCAGGGTGCGGGGGAACCCATCAAAGATGAAGCCTCCGCCATTGTCGCCTTCCAGCTTTTCTTCGATCAGGCCGATGACGATCTCGTCCGTGACAAGCTCACCTGCGTCCATGATCGCAGCAACCTTCTTGCCCATCTCAGTGCCCGAGGCTTTGGCTTCCCGCAGCATGTCACCTGTCGACAGCTGGATCATGCCACGCTCTTCCACCAGTTTGGCAGCTTGCGTTCCTTTGCCGGCACCCGGCGGTCCAAGAAGAATAATGTTCATCGACGTGCAGGCCCCTTCTTACCACGCTTCTTACCGCGCAGCTGCGACTTCTCAATCAGGCCCTCATACTGGTGGGCCAGAAGGTGCGACTGCACTTGCTGGATCGTATCCATGGTCACCGACACAACGATCAGAACCGAGGTGCCGCCGAAGTAGAACGGAATCGACAGCTGGCTGCGCAGGATTTCTGGCATCAAGCAAACGGCAGCAAGATAGATCGAGCCAAGTGTCAGAAGACGGATCACAACATAATCCAGATATTCGGCAGTTTTCTTGCCGGGGCGAATGCCGGGCACGAAACCGTTCTGGCTTTTCAGATTTTCTGCAACCTCATCCGTTTTGAACGCAACTTCCCTTGTGTAGAAGAACGTGAAGAAGATGATCATGGCGGTGAAGAACAGCAGGTAAAGCGGTTGACCGGGACCAAAATAGGCAAGCAGGGTCGACATGACCGGGCCAGACTGACCGGACGAGAATGTCGAGATTGTTGTCGGCAACAGCAGAAGGGCCGAAGCAAAAATCGCCGGGATAACGCCTGCCGGGTTCACTTTGATCGGCAGGTGGCTTGAACCACCATCATACATCTTCATACCGACCTGACGGCGCGGATACTGGATGTGAACTTTGCGTAGCGCACGCTCCATGAACACAACAAATGCAATCACGGCGACCATCATGACGATCACACCGATAATCACGGCGGGGCTGATTGCGCCCGAACGGCCTGAAGCCAGGAACTGAGCCAAGGCAGCCGGAATCTCGGCCACGATGCCTACGAAGATGATCAGAGAAATACCGTTGCCAATGCCGCGTGCGGTGATCTGCTCACCCAGCCACATCAGGAACATGGTGCCGCCCACAAGGGTGATCACACAGGCTGCAATGAAGAACATACCCGGATTGGTCACCAGATCGCCTGCTTGCAGTGAGTTCGCCAGCGCAAAGGCCTGACCTGTCGCCAGCAGAACTGTGCCATAACGGGTGTATTGGTTGATCTTTTTGCGGCCTTGTTCGCCTTCTTTCTTCAGCTGCTTCAATGGCTCCCACATGGAAGACATAAGCTGCACGATGATCGAAGCCGAGATGTACGGCATGATGCCAAGGGCAAAGACACCCATGCGGCTAAGCGCACCACCGGTAAACATACCAAGGACGCCAGCGATGCCGGACTGAGCTTGCTCCATGAAATCTCGCAGGGCGTTCGCGTCGATCCCTGGAACGGGAATAAACGTGCCAAGACGATAGATGATCAGAATCCCGATCGTGAAGAAGATGCGCTGGCGAAGCTCAGTCGCCTTACCGAAGGCGCTCCAGCTCATGTTCGACGCCATTTGTTCTGCTGCAGATGCCATAAGGCCCCCTTAGATCAAGTAAAGCGCCGCCGGACCGTTCCCGGCTCCGGCGGCGCTTGAAAACGTGATTAGACATGTAAGGGGCTGGCGCGCCCCTCACAAGGTCTTATTCAGCCGCAGCCGGGGCAGCGACGGTCAATTTACCGCCAGCTTTCTCAACAGCTTCGATGGCCGATTTAGACGCACCGGTCACGGTGATGTTGGCTTTGGTGGTCAATTCACCTTTGGCCAGAACACGAACACCGTCCAGCTTACGACGTACCAGACCCGAAGCCACCAGAGTGTCTTCGTCGATCTTCTTGGCGTCGATTTTCTTTTCGTCGATGAACTTCTGGATCAGGCCCAGGTTGATCACAGCGAACTTCTTGCGGTTCGGCTTCGAGAAGCCACGCTTAGGAAGACGCTGGTAGAGGGGCATTTGGCCGCCTTCGTAGCCGTTGATAGCTACACCCGAACGCGACTTTTGACCTTTGATACCACGGCCACCGGTTTTACCAGTGCCCGAACCGGGACCACGACCAACACGTTTGCGGGGTTTGGTTGCGCCAGGGTTGTCGCGCAGTTCATGCAATTTCATTTCGCTTCTCCTTTGCCGGAACTGACCCCAGAAGCGATACGGGGCCAAACACGGCTTTTCTTGGTTTTGATTCCGTGACGCAAGGCCACAGCTTGATTCTTAGGTGGCAAGGCCACCGGGGGCGTATAGACGACCCGCTCGAACCGTGCAAGCCTTGGCTTCTATTTGCGTGCCAGTAGCCCGACAGCAATGCCACCAAGCACAAGGGCCGAGGCGGTGACTTCCCGAAAGCCGACGGCTTCACCCAGCAAAATCCCCCCTGCCCCCATGGAAATCACCGGGACGGACAACTGAACCAGCGCGCCGGTGCTGGAGGCCAGCTGCGGCAATACGCGATACCACAGCGCGTAGCCAAGGCCAGATGTGATAGCGCCTGAGATGATTGCAAGAAGGACGCCGGAGGTTGAGAAGACTTCACCCCAGATGAACGGCAGCGTGACAATCAGAACGATGGGCGTGGCGTAGATGAAATTCCACGCAGTCGCTTGAAGCGGTGCTACTGACCGCCGCCCGATCAGGGAATAGATGCCCCAACCGATTGCCGCTACGGTCATGAGGATCAGGGGGAGCAACGGAAGCAGCACATTTTCGGACGGCCACACCAGATAAGCCAGCCCCAACATGGACACTACCATCCCGCCCCAGCGCAATGCCGGAATCCGATCCCCCGCCCGCACAGCACCGGCAAACATCGTGACCTGCACGATAGCAAACAGCACCAACGCCCCCAGCCCTGCATCCAGCGCGACATAGGCGAAGGAAAAACCCAGCAAATAGACAGCGAGCGCGCTGGCCGAGATCCAATCGGGGTTTGCACGCTTAGGGGCAACCTTCTGCCCCAACACCATCAACACCCACAACATCACTGCGCCGGAGATCACCCGGATTGCGGCAAAGCCAGCGGGACCAATGGCACCCTCAGCGAGTCCTGCTCGGTTAAGCAAAGAATTCGCCGCGAAAGCGGTCATGGTGAGAAGGGTTAGGAAAAAGAGGCGCATGTGGGGTCCAGTCAGTTTTCATCTGCTTACTGCGTATTCAGTCCAAACGCATCTCACGACTTGGTGGGAGAATGCCCATAACCTATCCGAAAGAACTTTTCATCGTTTTCGCCCTATGATAGCTGCGCTCGATGTTAGACGTAAGGTTCTTCAAGGAGTAGAAAGTGAAACCTATGCTCAAGTCATTGCCCTTGGTTGCTGCGATCGCAACGCTCGCTGCTTGTAACAGCACCGGTGGCATCCAAAAGGAAAATTATCCCCAACCCGTCGCGGAAAGATCTGTCAACTTCAAGACAGCCTCCGGTTTCAATCAAGACCGCATTGACAGCGTCGAAAAGAAAACTTTTCGCACTTTTCTAAAAGTAGATGACTCGACGGTCCGCGAGATTCAGGGGGCGAAATGTCAACTTCGCTCGTCTGAGCTGTCTCTACAATTTGTCACTCCTGCCCATGTGAATGTCCCACTGGTGAAGGACAAGCCCCAGCCCTTGCGGCTGACATGTCAGAAAGGGAAATGGCTTTCAGATCAAACGCTTAATCCCTTCATTCCTCAAGAAACGGCTGGCGCGCCCTATGCAGGTGGTGGTGTGGCTGGCGTACTGATCGGTGTTGCTGTAGATGCCGCACTGACTGGCGCAGTCAACGCGGCCCGCAACGGAAAAGATGTTTGGCGGTTTGCCCCCCAAGCCAAGGACGAACTTCCCATCGAGTTGAAGTAAGACAGTCACAAGGGTCGAAAGGTTGTTCGATCGGTTTTGTATACTTCATTTCACAAAATCCTCAAAGGCGCGGCATAGTTACCCGCGCCTTTTTCATTCACTCTTCCCTCCCCCGGAACGCAAGACGCCGCCAACGGGGGTCCGTTAGCGGCGTTTTGTATGTTTTATCATCGTTTTGAGAGGATACGTTATTGGTTCTTTATTAGGTTTGGCGGTGACCTACTCTCCCACACCTTAAGATGCAGTACCATTGGCGCAACCGTGCTTAACGGCCGAGTTCGGGAAGGGATCGGGTGTTTCACTGGTGCTGTGACCACCAAACCGAATAAAGAACCAATCCAAGTCAAGTCTTACTGTGATGTATGCTTTTGATTATCCGTAGAGGTCTAACTTCTACTGGATCAAATCAAGCCTATCGGACCATTAGTACCAGTCAGCTGAACGTGTTGCCACGCTTACACCTCTGGCCTATCGACGAGGTAGTCTACCTCGGTCCTCAGGGATACCTTGTTTTGAGGGGGGCTTCCCGCTTAGATGCCTTCAGCGGTTATCCTGTCCGTTCATAGCTACCCAGCACTACCGTTGGCACGATAACTGGTCCACCAGTGGAACGTTCACCCCGGTCCTCTCGTACTAGGGGCAACTCCTCTCAAGTATCCTACACCCACGGCAGATAGGGACCGAACTGTCTCACGACGTTCTAAACCCAGCTCACGTACCTCTTTAAACGGCGAACAGCCGTACCCTTGGGACCTGCTCCAGCCCCAGGATGAGATGAGCCGACATCGAGGTGCCAAACACTGCCGTCGATATGGACTCTTGGGCAGTATCAGCCTGTTATCCCCGGCGTACCTTTTATCCGTTGAGCGATGGCCCTTCCACTCGGGACCACCGGATCACTATGGCCGTCTTTCGACTCTGCTCGACTTGTCAGTCTCGCAGTCAGGCTGGCTTCTGCCATTGCACTCAACGAGCGATTTCCGACCGCTCTGAGCCAACCTTCGCGCGCCTCCGTTACTCTTTAGGAGGCGACCGCCCCAGTCAAACTACCCGCCACACAGGGTCCCGGATCCGGATAACGGACCGCGGTTAGACATCAAGCAGAGCAAGGGTGGTATCTCAAGGGAGGCTCCACTGTAACTGGCGTTACAGTTTCAAAGCCCACCACCTATCCTGCACATGCTCGGCCTAATGCCAATGTGAAGCTGTAGTAAAGGTGCACGGGGTCTTTCCGTCTAACCGCGGGAAGCCTGCATCTTGACAGGCAATTCAATTTCGCTGAGTCGATGTTGGAGACAGCGGGGAAGTCGTTACGCCATTCGTGCAGGTCGGAACTTACCCGACAAGGAATTTCGCTACCTTAGGACCGTTATAGTTACGGCCGCCGTTTACCTGGGCTTCAATTCGGAGCTTGCACTCCTCCTTTTAACCTTCAGGCACCGGGCAGGCGTCAGACCCTATACGTCGTCTTGCGACTTCGCAGAGCCCTGTGTTTTTAGTAAACAGTCGCCACCCCCTAGTTTGTGCCCCCAGTCAATACTTGCGTAGAAACTGGGCCTCCTTCTCGCGAACTTACGGAGGTATTTTGCCGAGTTCCTTCAACATCGTTCTCTCAAGCGCCTTGGTATACTCTACCTATCCACCTGTGTCGGTTTAGGGTACGGTCTTGCAGGAGGGCTATTTCCAGGAACCTCTTAGCAGCCCATTCAATCCGATAAGGATGAACTACCTTCGAGATCCGTCACCACTCCACGGCCCAGGAATATTAACCTGGTTCCCATCGCCTACGCCTTTCGGCCTCGGCTTAGGGGCCGGCTTACCCTGCTCAGATTAGCTTTAAGCAGGAACCCTTGGATTTTCGGCGAGGGGGTCTCTCACCCCCTTTGTCGCTACTCATGTCATCATTCTCACTAGTGATCTCTCCACGGGATCGCTCACACGCCCGCTTCATCGAAAGCTCCTATCCTCAAAGGATCTGCGAACAGATCTAATGAGGAATGGAACTATGTCACACTACGCTCTGCTACCGCGTACACATAAGTGCACACCCTAAGCTTCGGCTCATGGCTTGAGCCCCGGTACATCTTCGCCGCAAGACAACTTATTTAGACCAGTGAGCTGTTACGCTATCTTTAAAGGATGGCTGCTTCTAAGCCAACCTCCTGGTTGTTTTGGTCGTCTCACCTGCTTTCCCACTTAGCCATGAATTAGGGGCCTTAGCTGTAGGTCAGGGTTGTTTCCCTCTCCACAACGGACGTTAGCATCCGCTGTGTGTCTGCCATATAGTACTTCCCGGTATTCGGAGTTTGATTAGGATCAGTAAGGCTGTATGCCCCCATTACCCATTCAGTGCTCTACCCCCGGGAGTATTCGTATGACGCTCTACCTAAATAGATTTCGCAGAGAACCAGCTATCTCCGAGTTTGATTGGCCTTTCACCCCTAGGCACAGCTCATCCCGATCTTTTTCAACAGATGTGGGTTCGGTCCTCCAGTGCATGTTACTGCACCTTCAACCTGGCCATGCCTAGATCACTCGGTTTCGGGTCTGATCCACCTAACTCATTCGCCCTATTAAGACTCGCTTTCGCTGCGCCTACACCTAACGGCTTAAGCTTGCTAGATAGACCAAGTCGATGACCCATTATACAAAAGGTACGCCGTCAGCCCTCAAGGGGCCTCCGACTGATTGTAGGCGTTCGGTTTCAGGTACTGTTTCACTCCCCTCGTCGGGGTGCTTTTCACCTTTCCCTCACGGTACTGGTTCACTATCGGTCAGTAAGGAGTACTTAGCCTTCGAAGGTGGTCCTCCGATCTTCAGACAGAATTTCACGTGTTCCGCCCTACTTAATACGTCCAATCATGCTTCATATACGGGACTATCACCCACTATGGTTGCGCTTCCCAACGCATTCTATCCACACTCATGGCTCGGCTGGTCCCCGTTCGCTCGCCGCTACTAGGGGAGTATCAATTGATTTCCTTTCCTCCGGGTACTTAGATGTTTCAGTTCCCCGGGTTTGCTTTTATAAACCTATGTATTCAGTCTATAAATACCTGTTTCAGAACACTATAAATAACCGAAGTTATTATAATGAACTGTCAGGTGGGTTCCCCCATTCGGAAATCTCTGGGTATAACGGCTATTCTCACCTTCCCAAAGCTTATCGCAGAGTATCACGTCCTTCATCGCCTCTTACTGCCAAGGCATTCACCAAACGCCCTTCTCGCGCTTGATTTGATCCAGAAGAAGACAGACCTTTTGTATATCTGCCGTCTTACCCCGAAGGGCAAACTGGACCAAAAGCATACTTTCCCGCGCTTCCTAACTGTTCCGAAGAACTGGATCGCAGATGTCGGTCTTTGATCCGTTAAGAAGCACATTTGTTCAAACTTACGTTCAAACACACTCAAGTCCGTGCAGGGCTTGAGTGTTGGTTAGTGTACTTGACTTGGACAACACCGTCATTTCAGCAGCGATATCGAAGAAGGTCCGAGGAAAGGGACCAAAATCAACCGCTTCCCGAAGGAAGAACCGCTGAGGCACCACGCACTTGTGGGACCAACAGTGTTGTTTATTGTATTCTCTCTAAACGATGTAAATCAGTGTGTCCGTCATCCTTGCGGGTGACTTGGACGAA
>NZ_CM147913.1:3010000-3220661 GCF_055809455.1 Aliiroseovarius sp. D2-2
AGAATCTGATGACAAAACGCTCTGAGAACCAGCGATTCAGACCAAGAGTTTTAGGAATCGGCACGACGAGCTGCTCTGGTTTCGTGAATCACACGAAACCGTAGACAGGTATTAGCTATCGTTAGTTTGAGATCGTTCCGCTTGGGCGGCGCATGAAGTATTCAAACCACTTGGTTGTCTTAACCAAGTCATACCCCTTCATGAATTCCACATAATCGGGATGTACTTGCATGAAGGTCGTCCAAGGCGTGAATTGCTTTACCGTGGTAATCGTAAACTTGGCTACAACAATCAGCTCAGGTTCATAATTATGTAGATCATCCATCATACGCTGCCGATTACGGTCGATGATCATTTCAATGATATTGCAGGTCTGCTCGTTCACTGCACAGTCGGTTTGCTCTCGTTGTTGAAGTGCGCCGGGATATACCCACTGATGAGGATATCTACTGGCCCACTCGACATCGAGCTCGAGCGCAGCAGGAGCCCCTGGGTCCAACCCATCTGAAGCAGTGAACAGGGGGCCGGAAATGCCTAGCTCGCTGGCAGTTTCAACAACTTCATCCCGAATGCTATTCTCATAAAATGAAAACAGCGAAACGATCGCAAATAGCAGGGCGACCGCGGCTGACGATAAAAGCCGGGCTGGTAGTGATGCTTTAACCGACAGCGCTATCCAAATTCCCGTGAAGGATATGAAGCAGAACAGAGGAACCAGATGGTAAAGGAAGCCCTTCCCCTGCACGAGGTAACTGATCAAGGATGCAACAATCGCCAGCACAAACACACCCGCGCCTTGGGTTGGCCGAAATGCATTTACCGCAATGATCGATACTGCAATCGCCGCGGGTACTCGGATTGCGTACAAAACATCCTTAAATTCGGCGCCAAACACGCCATAAACAACCAAAGCGGTTGGGACGATCTCGCTAAAGTACAGTGGGTGGACCAGCGCAACAAAAGCCGCATACATCACACCGACTGTCAGCATGGCTAAATACTCGGGCCAAATCACTGGTCGAAGAGATCTATTGCACCAGATATCGCGACATAGCATCAGAATCGGAAAGAATATGAAATGGGGTTTAAGACAAACCCCGACCGCTGCCACAACTGCACGTAGCAGCGGGCGACCGGCCGAACTGCCGGACAAATGCCCCACAAGCCAAGGCATCGACAACAAAACCAGCATATGCTCGCGTTGCGCAATGTTTCCCAACGCAGTGATGGTCAGGGCAACAGCCATCAAAACCAAAAACATTCCGCGATAGACCGGTGACAGATCGCTTTCATCACGCAAAATGCACCCGGACCAAATAATGCTAACTGCGGTCACAGCGCTAACAAACACGTATTGCCCATTGGTCAATGACAGGCCGAGCACATCAGCAATTAGGATAGCAGGCACGGTCAGATAGAAATTCAATGGGGGGTTCAGTTCGACGATGTCCACATACAGAACCGCGCCCTCAAGCATCTTGCGTGTCGCGACCAAATACCAAGCGACATCATGGTGATGCGGACGAGACCAGTAGAGCACCAGAAAGCCGATGACAAAGAGTAGGGCAATCGCAATAGATACCCAATCTGGCCGGGGCTGACGGTGATGTTGGGCAAAGACCCAGAACTTCATCGCTAGGAATGTCACCAATGGAACAACGACAGCAACAAAAACCATCGACAACCCAAACGGTTGCCCCAGTCGTTCGACAACCAACCACACAATGAAACTGCTGGTGAAAAGCCCCATCAGCGACACAAAGAAGAACCGCAAAAACTGTTGCGTGTGATCGATGCGCGCCTGAAACGTGAACCGCGCATGCCCAAAATAGGAAACCAGTACCGCAATCGCGAACCCAGCGAAGTTAGACTGAAAGCTTTCAAGGCCTATGATAGAATTGGCGAACATTGCGACGCAGACATGCACCAATGTGGCCAGCACCCCTACCCCTGCAAAACGAACCAGTTGCGGCAGCATGCTCAAGCTTTCTTTACAACGGCCAACAAGGCAGCGCCCTGTTCGGCATGCTCAAAGACATCAAGCAAACCAATCAAAAAACAGTACGGGGCATTGGGCAATTCATCTGGCAAAGCGTCACCGACCATCACTGTCCCCTTGTTCGTCGCCATGTAGGTAAGAACGCACAATATAAAGCGGTCTTTGACGGACTTCTTTGTAAATTCGACCGACATATTCCCCAATAATCCCAAGCGCGAACATGTTCATTCCGCCAAAGGTCAGGATCAGAATGACAGTCGATGCATAACCCGGGGTATCCACACCCAGTACCAACACCCGCACAAACAGGAAGATGGAATAGAGAAAGGACACCAATGCCATGCTCAGACCAACATAGGTCCAGACACGCAATGGCATTGTCGAGGCAGCAAAGATCCCGTCCAGTGCCAGTTTCCACAACTTCCAGTAAGACCACTGCGTTTCCCCAGCCAACCGAGCGGGGCGCTCATAACTAACCTCGGCAGTTTCGAAACCAACCCAACTGAAGATCGCCTTGTTGAAACGCGAGCGTTCTCCAAGCGAATTGATCGCCTGCACGACCTCGCGGTCCAAAAGGCGGAAATCCCCAACGCCCATTGGGATGGGGTATTCGGCCAGCAGGTTGAAAAGTCGATAGAACATACCGGCGCTGGTACGCTTGACCCATGTGTCTTCGTTTCGCGTTGCGCGCTGTGCATTTACAACTTTCGCACCTTTGCGCCAGGCAGCAATCATCTGGGGAATGACCTCGGGCGGGTCTTGTAGATCCACATCCATTGGTATCACAGCATCACCCGCGGCGTAAGTCAGGCCGGCTGACAACGCGGCCTCTTTCCCGAAATTACGCGACAAGTTCACAAGCGATACTCGCGCATCCTTTTCCCGGGCATCCGCGATGACCTGCTCCGTCCGATCCACGCTGCCATCGTTGATAAAAAGGAACTCAAAACGGCAAGTCTCAGCCAACTCATCCAACGCAGAATCGCAGCAGTCAAGAAACGGCAGAATGCTGTCCATCTCGTTATAAACCGGGATGATCAGGGTAATGGTCTGCCGATCCGAGGTTGGGGCCAGCGGAATGTAGATTTCGGGGTTGTGTGTGTCTACCCCCATGAATACTGCCTCAACTGCTTCAAAAAGAACTTTTCGAACATCGTTCGCGAACAGTCTACGCTTTTTGAGAGCATTGTTCATGTTGAAAATATGGCAATATGTGGAATTTCCCGAATTGGCCTAATTGGGTTTCGTCAGACAAAGAAAAACCCCCGGCGATCCATCCATCACCGGGGGCTCTGATTGTGCAACCTAAAAGTAATTAGCTTTTGTTGCAGTCTTTCAAGAAGTCAGTCCAAGTCGGCGTGCATTCCGAGGTCATGAAACGACGTGTTGCGGTTTGCATTGCTACGACCATGTCAGCGATGGCAGAGGCCAGCGGCGCAACCGGAGTGATTATAGAGTTCATTTTGGCGGTCCTTGAAAAAAGGTATGTCTGTTGCCGCCCTGATAGGAGGGACACGTCAAAACAACCACCGCTGAATCGGAAAGCCCGGGTTGCATGGGGTGCATGGGTTGGGGGCAGCACCCGACCCCGGGTGGGCGTAGCATTGCAAATCAATTACTCGATTTCTTTGCAATCTGAAGTGGCAACACCTATACATCAAGTGAATTTGTGAAGCTAACTTTAGGAGGTAGGCCCCTTATGGCGAAGGAAGAGGGAACCAGCAAGCCAAGCACCCAATCCGATCGTGGCTCCGCAGGTAACTCCAACGGTGAAAGTAAGCCCAATTGGACAGGCAGTGGAGTACAGAAAGAGACACCCAAAGGACAAAATCGAAGCGGTGGGAACTCCTCGAAAGAGGAATAACTCTCCCGCTGCTAGGTAGTTCGACTTTTTTCTGTTTGAGTTTTCATTCGCGACGAATGCACGGCAAGCCTCCTCCGCTTGGTCGTTTACTAACTCGTTCCAGTTGGCGTTAGACTTTAGAAAATACTCGGATGTACCAAATCCTTGAGCCCCGGGGCTAAGGATGCCACTCTCAACGCGAACCGAACCCAGTGCATTTGCCAATGCATTCGTCGAAGCCAAAATGCACAACGCCACTGCGGTCAGTACTGCTGCTAAATAGGGGGACGCAGTCTTACTTGCCTCGATAAGATAGCTCAGCGTGCCTACAAATCCCGGCACGCATATCGTAAGCCAGTACTTTGCCTTATCGTCTATCTCTTTGAACGACTGGGAATGGAACTCAATCCCTTTGTCAAATTCGGAGCGCAAAGCTCTAAGTCGCTCGCAGCGAACATCATCTTTCGTCATCTTTGCTCTCCAACAAAAAACACCCCAGCCATTTCTGACCGGGGCGCTTCAATTCTTCAAGAGGTGGTCTAAGCCGAGGCTCAGCCTTTCTCTTCGATGATCTCAACCATGTGCGAGATTTTCGAGATCATGCCGCGTACTGCGGGTGTATCTTCAAGCTCACGGGTTTTGTGCATCTTGTTAAGGCCCAGACCGATCAGCGTGGCACGCTGGTCTTGGGGGCGACGGATCGGCGAACCGACCTGTTTTACAACGATGGTTTTAGCCATTGGTCAGATCTCCTTACGCGTCTGCGGCTTCAGCCGGAGCGTCCGACTTTGCGCCCAGAATGTCAGCAACCTTTTTGCCACGACGCTGAGCGACTTGGCGGGGGCTGGCTTCTTTCTTCAGACCGTCGATGGTGGCGCGGATCATGTTATAGGGGTTCTGCGAGCCGATCGACTTCGACACAACGTCCTTGATGCCCAGCATTTCGAATACGGCACGCATTGGACCACCGGCGATGATCCCGGTACCTTCAGGTGCGGTACGCATGACGACCTTGCCGGCACCGTGACGACCTTCGATGTCGTGGTGCAGGGTACGGCCCTCTTTCAGAGGTACGCGGACCATTTGGCGCTTGGCTTGCTCGGTGGCTTTGCGAATGGCTTCAGGAACCTCTTTCGCTTTACCTTTACCAAAGCCGACGCGGCCTTTTTGGTCGCCTACAACGACAAGCGCTGCGAAGCCAAAGTTCTTACCACCCTTGGTGGTTTTCGATACGCGGTTGATCGCGACCAGGCGATCTGCAAATTCCGGTGTTTCGTCGCGATCGCGACGGTTCCGGCGGTTTTCACGTTCTGCCATGAGAACATCCTTTCATAAGGCGGCATCTTGCGCCATTTTACTCGATCCCAGTGAACGCCAAGGCATCCCCGGATCATCGGGGCGCCGCCGGTCCAACCGGCGCCGCCCTCAGGGTTTTAGAACTTCAAGCCACCTTCACGCGCAGCGTCGGCCAGAGCCTTCACCTTGCCGTGGAAGAGGAAGCCGCCGCGATCGAAGTAGCATTCTTCGATACCGGCTTTTTTCGCACGTTCGGCAATCGCAGTGCCCACTTTGGTAGCGGCTTCTACGTTGTTCTTGCCAACAACACCCAGTGTTTTTTCCAGTGTCGAAGCCGAAGCAAGGGTAGTCCCTTGAACGTCGTCGATGATCTGAACACTGATGTTTTTCGACGAGCGGTGCACCGAAAGGCGCAGCTTGCCGACATTGTGTTTGCGAAGTTTGTTCCGGACGCGCAGGCGGCGCTTGAGGAACAGGGTCCGTTTGCTGTTTGCCATCTGTCTGGTCCTTATTTCTTCTTGCCTTCCTTGCGGAAGATATACTCATCTTTGTACTTGATGCCTTTGCCTTTATAGGGCTCGGGCTTGCGCCATTCGCGGATGTTAGCCGCGGTCTGGCCGACGAGTTGTTGATCAATGCCTTCAACGATGATGATCGTCGGCTTCGGAGCGGTCACAGTAACGCCCTCCGGAGCAACGAAATCAACGTCATGCGAATAACCAAGGTTCAGTTTCAGGGTGTTGCCCTGCATCTGAGCACGATAACCAACACCGTTGATTTCCAGCTCTTTCTTGAAGCCATCAGTTACACCGGTCACCATGTTGGAAACCATCGTGCGGCTCATGCCCCACTGCTGTAGCGCGCGCTTGGACTTGCCACGCGGCGCAACATTTACCTGGTTGTCCTCAGCGGTGATGGTGACATCATCGGTTGCGGTGAAGCTAAGAGCGCCTTTCGGGCCTTTAACTTCTACGGTCTGACCCGAAAGCGAAACAGTTACGCCTGCGGGCAGCTCGACCGGTCTTTTACCAATACGAGACATTAAGACCTCCTTAGAAGACGGTGCAAAGCACTTCGCCACCAATATTCTGGTTGCGAGCGTTTGCATCGGACATGACGCCTTTAGAGGTCGAAACGATCGACACACCCAGACCCTGACGGACCTGCGGGACGTCTTTCGAACCCATGTAGACGCGACGACCAGGCTTCGATACTCGCTTCAATTCGCGAATAACGGGCGTGCCGTCGAAGTATTTGAGGCTAATTTCAAGTGTGGGAAGCCCACGCTCGTCAGTGCCATTTTCGTAGCCGCGGATGTAGCCTTCGTCAGCCAAAACATCCAAAACCCAGCCGCGCAGCTTCGACGCAGGGGTCGAAACGGTGGATTTGCCACGCATGTGAGCGTTGCGGATACGGGTGAGCATATCGCCGATAGGATCGTTCATATCTGTCTCTCCCTTACCAGCTCGATTTCACCATGCCGGGGATTCTGGCCCGAAGAGCCAAGTTCCCGCAGCGCGATCCGCGAAACTTTCAGCTTACGATAGTAAGCGTGAGGACGACCGGTCAGCTGGCAGCGATTGTGCAAGCGTGTGGCCGACGAGTTGCGTGGCAGTTTTGCAAGCTTCAGGCGAGCCGTAAAACGCTCTTCCATAGTCTTGCTTTCATCAGTCGCGATTTCTTTCAGCGCAGCACGCTTAGCAGCATATTTTGCCACCAGCTTTTCGCGCTTCTTCTCGCGTTCGATCATTGCTTTTTTAGCCATGTCTATTCCTTCCCGCGGATCAGCTGTTGAAGGGCATGTTGAAGTGCTTCAACAGGCTCTTTGCTTCCGCGTCGGTTTCAGCGGTGGTGGCAATCACGATGTCCATGCCCCAGGTTTCATCAACTTTATCAAAGTCGATTTCTGGGAACACGATGTGCTCTTTCAGGCCGGTGGCATAGTTGCCGCGACCGTCAAACGAGGTACCCGAAACGCCGCGGAAGTCGCGGATACGGGGCATCGCGATGGTGATCAGACGGTCCAGGAATTCGTACATCCGGTCGCCGCGCAGGGTCACCTTTGCACCGATGATCATACCTTCACGCAGACGGAACGGAGCGTGCGACTTGCGCGCTTTCGTACCAACGGCCTGTTGGCCGGCGATTTTGGTCAGATCTTCGATCGCCGATTTGGCTTTCTTCGAGTCACGAACAGCTTCTGCACCGCAGCCGATGTTCAGAACAATCTTGTCCAGACGGGGGGTCTGCATTGCGTTTTTATAGCCGAACTCTTCTTTCAGAGCGGCACGAATGCTGTCGTTGTAAACCGTCTTCAGACGCGGGGTGTAGTTTGCGTTATCCAACATCAGACAGTCTCCCCGGTAGATTTGGCGAAGCGTACTTTCTTGCCGTCTTCCTCGCGGAAGCCAACGCGGGTCGCTTTACCGTTTTTGTCCAGAAGAGCCAGGTTCGACAGCTGGATCGGCATCGCTTTCGGGATGCGGCCACCTTGTGCGTTTTGGCTCTGACGAGTGTGGCGGATTGCCATGTTCACGCCGTCAACAACGGCTTTGCCAGCTTTCGGGTCAACAGACGAAATCTCGCCTTGCTTGCCCTTGTCTTTGCCGGCCAGAACGACAACTTTGTCGCCTTTTCTTAACTTAGCAGCCATCTTACAGCACCTCCGGAGCCAGCGAGATGATCTTCATGAAGTTCTTCGCGCGAAGTTCGCGAACAACTGGTCCGAAGATACGTGTGCCGATCGGCTCGTTGTTGTTGTTCAGGATGACAGCAGCGTTGCGGTCAAACCGGATGGCGGTGCCGTCGTCACGACGGACTTCTTTGGCGGTACGTACGACGACGGCCTTACGGACATCACCTTTCTTTACGCGACCGCGCGGAATGGCTTCCTTAACCGAGACGACGATAACGTCACCTACGGATGCGTATTTACGCTTGGAACCACCCAGAACCTTAATGCACTGAACACGGCGAGCGCCGCTGTTGTCAGCAACATCCAGGTTGGTTTGCATCTGGATCATGTGGTTTCTCCCGACCTTTGGGGCGCCGATGCTTGGCGGAACCCCCAGGGTTTCGACTTGTTAAGTCGTCCGGGAAGGTAAGTCAGACTTAGCCTTCCAGAACTTCCCAACGCTTGGTTTTCGACTTCGGTGCACATTCGATGATGCGAACCTTATCGCCTGCCTTATAGGCATTCTGTTCGTCGTGAGCGCGATATTTCTTCGACTTACGAACGGTTTTCTGAAGCAGCGGGTGCTTGAAGCGGCGTTCAACCGAAACAGTCACGGTTTGCTCGTTTGCGGCGCTGGTTACAACACCATTCAGGATACGTTTGGGCATTCTCTAGCTCCCCTTACTCAGCCGCAGCTTTGGCTTGTTCATTCAGGATGGTTTTTACACGCGCGGCGTCGCGGCGGGCTTTACGCATCTCAGAAGTGTTTTCGAGGGCGCCGGTGGCCTGCTGGAAACGCAGGTTGAAGGCCTCTTTTTTCAGCTCTGCCAGCTTTTCACGCAGCTGGTCAGGAGACTGATTACGCAGTTCCTTGGCGTTCATTCGCCTTTTCCTTTCCTTGCACCAGAGAGCTCTACCCGTCTAAACGGCAGGTCACCCTATTTCTGGTGGGTTATATGCAATACACACGAATCCCGTTGCCGGGAATCCGTGGGATGTGCGTCTATAGGTGACCCCTGACCGCATGGCAACAGGAAAGCACCCATTTAGCCGCATTTGTTCATGCCGCGTTCAGATAGCCTACGAACAAGGAAATAAAGGCGCCGACGTGCACAACCATGATGGCGCGGTCGTTCCACATGACACCGACAGCGAACCAAAGAAATATCCCGGCAAAGAACATGTAGATGTTCCAAGGAACGATGTTCAGCCCGGTCAAGGCGTAACCAACCAATTGGATGGCCGTGGCGATCCATTTTACTACATCGACGGTTTTCATGCTTTGCTCCAATTTCTGCGCTCTCGGCAAGGAATGAACGTTAGGTCGGTTATCTGGATTGGTTCAAGCAATTTCGCTCGTTTCCAAAGGAACCCCTCGCGCATTCTTTCGACCTGAAGTATCACTTTCACATGCCAAATATATCCTCCCTCTTCGTGACCCGCCTTTACCACGCTCAACTGTCCGAGTTTGACCCCACGGTCAGCCAGGATGAGCTTTATGACAGCTGCTATTCCATCGCCGAGGATGACGAGGCGGGACAGGATTGGTGCGAGGCCGAGGGGTACCCCGGCTACACCTCTTATGCGTCGCTCACCGACTTGCCCTGGCGCTTCCCGATCTTCAAGGATTTGGTCGACAGCTTGGATAAGCATGTCGCCGCCTTTGCCGAGGATCTGGAATTCAATCTGGATGAGCGCAAGCTGGAGCTTGAAGACATCTGGATCAACATCCTGCCACCCGGCGGATATCACTCGGCCCATATCCACCCGCATTCCGTGATCTCTGGCACCACCTATCTGGCGCTGCCCGAAGGCGCTGGTGCACTTCGCTATGAAGACCCGCGCCACGCCCACATGATGGCTGCCCCTCCCCGCCGCAAAGACGCGCGCGAAGAGCTGCAGAATTTCATCACGAAGCGCCCCGCCGAAGGCGACGTCTTGTTGTGGGAAAGCTGGCTGCGCCACGAGGTGATGCAGAACATCGGTGAAGAAGAGCGTCTGTCGGTGAGCTTCAATTACAAGTGGGGTGAGTGATCGTTTGGGCGACCTGAACGACACCCCCCTTGATGACTTGAACGTCGACTTCGGCACCCGCCCAGAAATGCCAGCGATGCCCGAGGCCACAGATGCGGATCGGCGCATGGGTCGTCGGTTGGCTGCGATCCATCGCATGCATTTGAATGACATGGGTCGGATCGGGATCGTGCTGGACCGGATCGAGACGGGCGAGGCGACGGGAAAAGACCTGTCCGATGCGCTGTCCTCGGTCGAGTTCGCGCAGAATGTCCGCCAATTCGGATCGCTTTGTGGGCGGGAATGCAAAGTGCTGACCTTCCACCACGACGCCGAGGAATACAGCCTATTCCCGGAGCTTGCGGGCAAAGGCAACGATGCCCTACGTGCTGTCGTCGCGCGGCTGGTCGAGGAACACAAGGTCGTGCACGAATTACTGGTCCGTCTGGAACGCGCCGCGATGGCGCTGATGTTCGAGGTGGATCAGGAAAAATTCGACGAAGCCCGCGCCGTGTTTCGGCAGCTGGACACCGTGGTGCGCTCGCATTTCGGGTATGAAGAAACCCAGTTGGAAGAGGCGATTGGGGTTTTAGGGGTTGGGTTGTAGAAGGCGATCCAACACCAAATAGGTGTTTGTTCTAAACTCTGCTACGATTGAAGAAATTTTCATCGGAGCATTTCATGTCAGAAACAGAGCATACAGTTGCCGCCCACTATACGCATGGGGCATTGGCCGAAACCATCTCTCAGGGTCTAGCGAACGCAGCAGAGAAAACTGGCGGCCATCCCGTCGACTTGTTGGCTGCGGTGGATGAATTTCACATGGGCGGTCGCATAGCGACACAAGCGCTTGCGGATGCTCTTGCCCTGTCCGAACAGCATCATGTCCTAGACATCGGATGCGGATTGGGTGGCACAGCAAGACATTTCGCAACGTCTTTTGGCTGTAAAGTTTCAGGCATCGATCTAACGCCGGAATATGTTGATGTCGGCAACCAGCTGAACACCCAGCTGGATCTCGACAAGAAGATCAACCTGACCCGAGCCAGTGCAACCAATCTTCCCTTCGACGACGCGAGCTTTGACCGGGCTTGCATGCTGCATGTCGGCATGAACATTGCAGACAAAAACGCCGTGGTCCGCGAAGCCGCGCGCGTCATTAAAGCTGACGGTAGCTTTGCCATTTATGACGTCATGCGAACGGGCGCTGACCCCATAGCATTTCCAGTTGCGTGGGCGGATGATGACACAACTTCTTTCGTTGAACCGATTGAGGCCTACACCTCTGAATTGGAGAACGCCGGCTTTGAGATCGTCGACATCACCAATCGAAGTGAGTTGGCGTTAAAGGTCTTCAACAAAATCAAAACCATTCTGGCCGAGAATGGGCCGCCGCCGTTGGGTCTGCACATCGTAATGGGTGCGAACGCAAAGCAAAAACTGAGCAACATGTTTACCAACGTCGATCAGGGCATCGTCGCCCCTGTTCAAGTGATCGCTCGCCGTAAGTAGGTTCACATTTTGGTATGACATAACCCAAGCCGTTTTCTCGACGGGGTTGCTGTCTTTGTCTTGGAGGAGGGGTCAATCGTGGCCCGCTCGGGTCGCGGACCGGACAATCCACAAAAGATAGAATATGCATCGACTAAACCAGAGTTCTTAAGAGGGATGTAATGACACAACGCGACAACTGGAAGCAACGAGCGCTAATGCGACGTGGGCAAAGAACCATACCCTGCGAAGTAAGTGACCGATATATTGCATATTCACGAACCGACCCGAACGAACTTCAACTTGGCCACCCCGTCGCGATCCAAGTGAAGAAAGATAACTACGGCGAAAAAACAGACCGGAATTTATGTGAACTCGTAGTTTCTCTGGAAGAACTTGAAAAGATGGTTGCACAATTGAGAGCTGACATTTCCACCAAGAACTAATTCAGTTCTGGCGTTTTCTACAGGTTGAGCATTTCTCTGTTGAGCGGCGCGGCAAAGATCTCAACCCGACAAACCGTGCTGTTGTCTGACAGAAAAGGCCCCGCCAATGGCCGGGCCTTTTACTTCTTTTCACCGCGTTGCTTCAGTTTGCCGAAGGCAAATTGAAACTTACCAGTCCTCGCGAACCACGACGCGTGATTTGATCGGCAGTTTCATGGCGGCAAGGCGCAGGGCCTCGCGTGCCACGTCGTCATTGACGCCGTCGATTTCAAACAACACGCGGCCCGGCTTCACTTTGCAGGTCCAACGGTCCACGGAACCTTTACCTTTACCCATACGAACTTCGATGGGTTTGGCGGTTACCGGGGTGTCAGGGAAGATGCGGATCCATACACGGCCTTGACGTTTCATGTGACGCGTCATGGCACGACGGGCAGCTTCGATCTGACGTGCAGTCACACGCTCAGGCTCGAGAGCTTTCAGACCATACGAACCGAAGTTCAGGTCAGAACCACCCTTGGCAAGGCCTTTGATCCGGCCTTTGTGCATCTTGCGGAATTTAGTACGCTTTGGTTGCAGCATATCTCGGGCTCCTTAGCGACGGCCGCCAGCGCCACGGGGCGCGGGACCTTCTTGAAGCTCTGCCTGGCGACGGTCATGAGCAGAAGGATCGTGCTCCATGATTTCACCTTTGAAGATCCAAGTTTTGATACCGATGATGCCATAAGGCGTCATAGCTTCTGCATGTGCATAGTCGATGTCAGCGCGCAGGGTGTGCAGCGGCACACGACCTTCGCGATACCATTCGGTACGCGCGATCTCAGCACCGCCCAGACGGCCGGCAACGTTCACGCGAATACCCAAAGCACCCATACGCATTGCGTTCTGCACGCCGCGCTTCATGGCACGACGGAAGGACACACGGCGCTCAAGCTGCTGAGCGATCGATTCTGCGACCAGTGCAGCGTCCAGCTCGGGCTTGCGAACTTCAACGATGTTGAGGTGCAGTTCCGAGTCGGTGATGTTGGCGATTTTCTTGCGCAGGGTTTCGATGTCTGCGCCTTTCTTGCCAATGATCACACCGGGACGAGCAGTGTGGATCGTAACGCGGCACTTTTTGTGCGGACGTTCGATGATCACGCGGCTGATACCAGCCTGCTTGCATTCGGTCTTGATGAAGTCACGAATTTTCAGGTCTTCCAGAAGAAGATCACCGTAATCTTTCGTGTCGGCGTACCAGCGGCTATCCCAGGTGCGGTTGACCTGAAGACGCATGCCGATCGGATTTACCTTATGACCCATTAGGCTTGCTCCTCAATTTGACGCACCAGAATGGTGAGCTCCGAGAACGGCTTGATGATCTTGCCGAAACGACCACGGGCGCGCGGGCGACCGCGTTTCATGGTCAGGTTCTTGCCCACATAGGCCTCAGCGACGATTAGCTCGTCCACGTCGAGGTTGTGGTTGTTCTCGGCATTGGCGATGGCAGACTGAAGGCATTTCTTCACGTCTTGAGCGATACGCTTGTTCGAGAAAGTCAGATCGGTCAGTGCACGATCAACTTTCTTGCCGCGGATCATACCAGCAACCAAGTTCAGTTTCTGCGGGGACGTACGGAGCATACGGGTCTTAGCCATTGCTTCGTTATCGGCCACGCGGCGGGGATTTTTATCCTTACCCATGGCTTACTTCCTCTTCGCTTTTTTGTCAGCCGCGTGACCGTAATAGGTACGGGTCGGTGAATATTCACCGAACTTTTGGCCAATCATGTCTTCGGTCACATTCACAGGGATGTGCTTGTGGCCGTTATAGACGCCAAAGGTCAAACCCACGAACTGGGGCAAGATGGTCGAACGACGCGACCAGATCTTGATGACCTCGTTTTTGCCCGACTCGCGGGTCTTTTCAGCCTTCTTGAGGACGTAAGCGTCAACAAAAGGGCCTTTCCATACAGAACGTGCCATATCTTAGCGGCCCTTCTTCTTGGCGTGACGCGAGCGGATGATCAGCTTCGACGACGCCTTGTTCTTGTTGCGGGTACGTGCACCTTTGGTCGGCTTACCCCAAGGAGTAACCGGGTGACGGCCACCAGAGGTACGACCCTCACCACCACCGTGCGGGTGATCGACCGGGTTCATAACAACACCACGGACGCTTGGGCGGATGCCTTTATGGCGCATACGACCGGCTTTACCGTAGTTCTGGTTCGAGTTGTCAGGGTTCGACACGGCACCAACGGTGGCCATGCATTCCTGACGTACCATACGCAGTTCGCCCGAGGACAAGCGGATCTGAGCGTAGCCACCGTCACGACCAACGAACTGAGCATATGTACCAGCTGCACGAGCGATCTGGCCGCCCTTGCCTGGTTTCAGTTCGATGTTGTGAATGATGGTACCAATCGGCATGCCCGAGAACGGCATTGCGTTGCCCGGCTTAACGTCAGCTTTGGACGAAGCGACAACAGTGTCGCCAACAGCCAAACGCTGGGGTGCCAGGATGTAGGCTTGTTCGCCGTCTTCGTATTTCACGAGGGCGATAAAGGCCGTGCGGTTGGGGTCATATTCGATCCGCTCAACCGTGGCTGCGACGTCAAGCTTGTTGCGCTTGAAGTCAACGATACGATAGAGACGCTTCGCCCCGCCACCACGGCGGCGCGACGTGATCCGTCCGGTGTTGTTCCGGCCGCCCGATTTTGTCAAACCCTCAGTCAAGGCTTTGACAGGACGTCCTTTCCACAGCTCCGAACGGTCGATCAGAACCAGCCCACGCTGGCCCGGCGTCGTCGGTTTGTACGACTTGAGTGCCATGTTTACTGTCTTCCGTTTGCATGTGCGGGCAATTGAATTGCCCGGATGTTATAGGGCCCCGAAGGTCCCCAAGTTCAAAATATCATGGGCCCCGGAACGAATCCGAGGCCACACGACTTGCGCGATCTATCAGGGTTGGGGGGATGTGGCAAGGGGTGAGGTGCCTAGTGCGCTGTTAGATCAATACTCACTTGCAAAGTTGCGCGCGGACATCCTTGGGAGCAGGATCGTTTAGCAGGACAAATCTACACTTGCGAGTGAGCCAAACATCAATAGGATGTTCTCAATATCAACGTGTTTTTCTGAACGAAATTTGGTAGTTTGATGCCATCTTTTCATTTTCGATCCGCGGCTATTGTTGCTCTAAGTTCTCTGTTGCTTACTTGTGGCAAAGCGGAACGCTATTTCCCTAGCGGTACTTGGCCTGCCCCCGGCGGCGGCTGGACAGAAGAGAGCAAATCCGAGTTCTTTGAGGATTGGTTCGGCAAGCAATTGTTTGCAATGAGAGAAAAGCCTTTGATGGCGTACAGTGTTTCGAACTCCAACCAACTAATCGTACGCTTACTCTTTCTTCCAACCTTTGATAATGGGTCAATGATCCGCCTTTCGCTTAATTCTGGAGAAGAAAACTCCTTCGTATTCAAAAAATTAAGTGGAAAGGGAGGGTACAAACCGGGAGTGTTGTCATATCGGTTGTCTGGAGTTGTCGATAAGGAAAGTGAGAAGAAAATCACCAGCCTCATCGAAGCGATCAATCCTTGGGGAAATGACACACCCACAGAAGTGCGGAACCCAGGATTCGAGTGTGCTGACGGAACTCAAACGGTTCTAGAGTTTCGTACGACAGATAGTTACAAGGTCGTTTCTCGCCACAATTGTGAATTGACTGCCGACGACAATATTAGGCGCTTGATTCAAGCTCTTGATGATCTTAGCGAAGGAAAGATAATCGCCCCAGACAGCTTTGTGCCTCTGGAGCGCAATTAGCGAAAATTCTATTCCCTACCCTAAGTAGGTATGGGCTCGAAGCGGACGTTCATTGTGACGACCGAGATACCAGCGACCATGATCGTCGGTACTCCTCCCGCAGATTCGTCACCGGCAAAACATCCCCCTTCCCATCCTCATTAAAATCCACCATCCTCTCGGCAACAAAACTTTGGGAAGTACGTAATGAAGAACCTAGTTATTTTGGCGGGTGCCGCCGCGTTTATGCTCTCGGGCTGTGTGACGCCCACTGGGACGGCTGTGAACACCTCGGATTCCGAACCTGCAAGGTCGGGTGACGTTGCCGCCGGACGTGGCTGCAACAGTGGCACCGGGGCAGGACACCAGTGACATTCGTGTGGATGCGCGTGATGGCTGTCTGATGTATCGTCACACTGGCCCGGTCGAGACGACTTTTATCCCGCTGCGCAACAAAAAGGGCCGCGCGATCTGCGTCAAGCGCGAAGCTTGATTGAAGCCTGAAAACAAAATGGGCGGCCAGTTGAGGCCGCCCGTTTTCGTGTTTGGGGTCCGGCTTAGGCCGGGTACAGATGCGCGGTCACACCGGGTTCCACCTGCTCATACAGACCGATGATATGGGCCATCACCATACGCACACAGCCCGAACTGGCGCGCGAACCGATAGAGCGCGGCTGCGGCGAGCCATGGATGCGCAGATAGGTATCACGACGCCCCTCAAACAGATAGATCGCACGGGACCCCAGCGGGTTTGACAGACCTCCGTCCATACCATCTTCGTACTTCTTGTACTTATGCGGTTCCCGCTCGATCATGTCTTTGGTGGGGGTCCAGGTCGGCCATTTGGCCTTACGGCCGACAGAGTAGGTGCCGGGCTCGTACAAACCATCACGTCCGATCGCCACGCCGTACCGCATCGCCGTACCGTCAGCGCGCACATGATAGAGATAGCGCGCGACAGCATCCACATGGATGTCCCCCGGCTTCAGCCCATCATTGGCTTGAACAACACGCGGCAAAAAACGCTGCTTCAGCCCCCAAGGGTTCGACGTCGAGGGATCATAGTTGGCAGGAGTGACGCGCGCGTCATAGCTGTTCCACATCGCGCTGTTTGAAACAGGGCGACGTTTGACCTTTGTCGGCGCAGGCGCAGAAACTGGCGTCGGGGTTGGCTCTGTTGCAGGCGTCTCCTGAGCCAGAAGCGGAGACGCAATTGGCCCGGAGAAAAGCGTGGCCGACGTGATAACGAAATGGCGACGGGTTAACATTGGCAGTCCTCGTATCTGGATGAATCACTCATCGTACAATGACACAGTACCTACGGTGTCTCACAAAACGAGTCAAAACCGCGTGTATTTGCGTCTTATTTCAAGGTCCGAGAGAGCAAACCGAGACGCGTTAAAAGGAATGCCTGCCAGTGGTTCAGTGTATTCAAGCGCCGAAAAACCCGTTCTTCTTGCCCATTTTCAATAGCCGTCTGGATTAAGATTTGTTGCTTCACACGCACAGGGGCCTGACCACGCGTCCGAGCCTCTCCAGTGGTGCGCATTTGCCACTTCTCGCGCCACCGATCAAAGCCGATGGCGTCAAAGTGAATGGTACGCAGATCAAAGTCGTTTGCTAGGATTTGCGGCACAAATCCGACTGCATCACCATTCACTCTTGAAAAGTGGCTGTTGATTGTTTCGGGTTTGACACCTTTGCGCAAAAGGTGTTTCCCCTCAACATAACCAGTTGTCCCACGACACATGTGCTTCCCATAGCGTCCGTAAACCAAATAAGGCAGTACACTACGCCCCAAGAAGCCGGTCGGGAAGGCGTGGCGTTCATAGCCACATCCAAAGACCTCGTGCGTATCATCTCCCGGTCCCCAGGCGGCTTCGGTGTTCTTAATTCGAACGCCCAAGATGTCCTTCGGCAATGCCGCAAGCGCATTCCCAAGTGAGCAGTTCGATACGATCAAATCATCCGCATCACAAAACAACATCCAGTCGCAAGGGTTTCGTTGGATACCCTGTTTGAAAACGAGAGCCTGCTTATCTTCGAGCGTGAACTGACCATTATCTGACAAAGCGGCCGCCCAGAAAACTTCATCACAGCATTCGATGCAAACACTGTCATCGTTCTGAAAGGCAGCATTGACCTTCTGCGTTTCCTCTTCTGAGCCGTCAAAAAATAGGAAGATCCTCTCGGCCCCTGCCCGTTGGTAATGATCGACAAATCGCCGGACGACCGGAAGGGTTTCGCGAACGAGGCTACAGATGGCAAAGCTATCAATTCCCTTGCCGGAACAAACTTCACCCCGAAAATCATTGTGCCACATAATCACACCCCACCGCCTATCATCCCACCATGGAAGCTCTAGGCATGAAAGTCATGATTGCAAACATTTACGGCGATCCAAATGAAAAAAGCCCCCGCCATGTGGCAGGGGCTTTTCAATTTCTTACGTCAGCCTGACGATCAGAGTCCGGTGGACACGTCGATCGTGTTGCCCTCTTCCAGGGTCACATAGGCTTTCTTGACGTCTTTACGCTTGCCCAGCTGACCGCGGAAGCGTTTGACTTTACCCTTGGTGATTGTGGTGTTGACGGCTTTCACCTTCACACCAAACAGGGTCTCAACAGCTTCTTTAATCATTGGCTTGTTCGAGTCGATTGCGACTTCGAAAACCACGGCACCGTTCTCGGAAGCCATAGTGGCTTTCTCGGTGATGATCGGCTTGCGGATCACGTCGTAGAGTGCAGCTTTATCGGTCATTTCAGGCGAGCCTCCAGAGCTTCGACACCTGCTTTGGTGAGCACAAGAGTGTCACGTTTCAGGATGTCATAGACGTTGGCGCCCATCGACGGCAGGATATCCAGGCCTTCGATGTTACGAGCAGCCAGAGCGAACTTTTCGTCCACTTCAGCACCGTCGATAACCAGAGCGCGTTTCCAACCCAGATCTTTCACAGCTTTGGCCAGAACAGCAGTTTTGCCGTCGGTCGCAGCAGTGTCGATCACAACCAGTTCGCCAGCTTGCGCTTTGGCGGACAGGGCGTGCTTCAGACCCAGTTTACGGAATTTCTTGGTCAGGTCATGGCCGTGGCTGCGAACAACCGGGCCTTTGTAAACACCACCACCACGGAAGATCGGAGCCGAACGGGCGCCGTGGCGTGCGCCACCGGTGCCTTTTTGGCGATAGATCTTCTTGGTCGAGTAGTTCACTTCCGAACGCGTCTTTACCTTGTGGGTGCCGGCTTGTGCGTTGTTACGCTGCCAACGAACCACACGGTGCAGAATGTCTGCGCGTGGCTCAAGACCGAACAGGGCCTCGTCCAGGTCAACAGAACCAGCTTTTTTGCCGTCCAGTTTGATTACATCAAGTTTCATGCTTCACCACCTTCCGCAGGCGCTTCTTCAGCCGGAGCTTCAGTTGCAGCGGTTGCAGCCGATTTCAGAGCAGCTGGGAACGGAACGTTCTCAGGCAGCTTCTTTTTCACGGCGTCTTTCACGGTGACCCAACCACCCTTCGAGCCAGGGACAGCGCCCTTGATGAAGACCAAGCCACGATCGGCGTCAGTTTTCACGACTTCCAGGTTTTGTGTGGTCACACGAACCGCACCCATATGGCCGGCCATTCTTTTGCCTTTGAAAACCTTACCGGGATCCTGACACTGACCAGTCGAACCGTGCGAACGGTGGCTGATCGAAACACCGTGTGTTGCACGCAGACCGCCGAAGTTGTGACGCTTCATGGCACCGGCAAAGCCTTTACCAATCGAAGTGCCTGCAACGTCGACCTTCTGACCTTCAACATAGTGCTCGGCCGAGATTCTTCGCCAACGGCGATCAGGTTGTCAGCGTCAACGCGGAACTCAACCAGCTTGCGCTTGGGGGCTACGCCAGCTTTGGCGAAGTAGCCGCGCATCGGCTGCGAGGTGCGTTTGGCTTTTGCTTCACCAGCACCCAGCTGAACGGCGGTGTAGCCGTCTTGGTCAGCGGTGCGGTTGGCAATAACCTGCAGGTTTTCCAGTTGAAGAACGGTCACAGGAATCTGCTTTCCGTCTTCCATGAACAAGCGGGTCATGCCCACTTTTTTCGCGATAATACCAGAGCGCATCTGTGATACCCTCCTTAGACCGAGATCTGGACGTCAACGCCAGCAGCCAGGTCGAGCTTCATCAGCGCGTCCACGGTCTGAGGTGTCGGGTCAACAATGTCGAGCAGACGCTTGTGCGTACGGATCTCGAACTGATCGCGGGATTTCTTATCAACGTGCGGGCCACGAAGAACCGTGAACTTCTCAATCTTGTTGGGAAGCGGGATGGGGCCGCGTACGTTTGCACCAGTCCGTTTGGCGGTATTGACGATCTCTTGTGTGGACGCATCCAGCACACGATAGTCAAACGCTTTAAGACGGATACGAATGTTTTGACTTGTCATAGCATTCGCCCTTTCAGGCAAAGAGTTGATAGGACGACAGCTGGCTCATTCCAACTGCCCTCGTCGAACCCCGGTCAAATTCAAAAAGCGGGACCGAATCCCGCTGATAAATTCGCCGAGCGAACTGGGGCGTAGTACAGCGCGATAATGCGTGTGGCAAGGGATAAAACCCACTTACACCCCGAAATGCAAAACGCGGCCCTCGTATGAGGACCGCGCTTCAAAACTGTATTCGAAAAGGCTTATGCCAGTTCGATGTTCACAGCCGATTCACGACCGTCGCGGCCGGGTTCGATGTCGAACGTAACTTTTTGGTCGTCAGCAAGGCCGGTCAGACCCGAACGCTCAACAGCCGAGATGTGTACAAACACGTCTTTGCCGCCAGTTTCAGGTGCGATAAAGCCGAAGCCTTTAGTTGAGTTAAACCATTTTACGGTGCCGTTAGCCATATCCGTAGTCTCCAATATTTGTTGCTACTCGCGGAAGTGCAGCAGCCTGGCGTGGTAGGTCTGGATCGAAAGACTGAGCGCCAGAGTAGGAGACAGTTGGTCGAAAAAGAAAAACGTTAGCACCGTGCAAATGGGGGGCTGGCGAACAAATTGCAATAGATTTCTTTGCAATAAGGTATTTTGCGCGGATGTTTGCGGGTCGGATTTCGAGATGTCTAGCGGGTTTGGGGCCAAATTTGGCTTAATTGTAAAGCCCACTTTACATTCTCGACATCCCACCCTATGTAAAGCTAACTTTACACGGAGGACGCAATGTCACAATACGGTAAGCTCATGCTAGGGGCGATCTTCGCGATCGAACTCGCCTATATCTTCTTTTTTCTCTTGATGACCGATAATTTCAACCTTGGGCAACGTGAGCCCGCCTTCATCGGCTTCGCTGTTCTTGGGTTTTTGGCAGTGGTCACCACGGTCCTTATTCTTCAGCAACTTTTTAACAAGAAAACTCAACGCGTAGTCCCTGACGAACGGGAAGAAGTGGTGGATCTAAAATCAGAACGGTTTGGAGGCCGTATCCTTGACGCCGGCGTCTTTATTCTTATCGCGCTTTCAATTTTTGAAGCTTTCAAAGGACCGGACACTTTGGGAAGCTACAGCTTGACGCGGCCTGAAGCCCTTGTGTTCGCACTGATTACCATCAGTTCGTTAGCAGCCATCACGCGCCTTCTCTTTGCGTTCATTCAGGATCAACGCGCATGAATTCGGCGAAAGTCGCAAACCAAGTTCGCACTCTCAGAGAGGTCGAGCCAAAGCAAACCCAACAGGCTTTGGCCGACGCGCTTGGGGTCTCAAGACAGACAATAATTGCCATAGAAAATGGTCGGTATTCGCCGTCTTTGGACCTTGCGGTGCGTATTGCGCAATACTTTGAGCGGCCTGTTGAAGAGGTTTTTTGGTTGCAAGAAGCGGCCAAGACCTAGCGATCCACAACGAGACAGCGGGGCCTCCTAAGGCAGCCCCGCACGCAATCGGTTTAGGGCCCCCAGTTCAGGTTGGTGTGCTTGGTTCCAGTGCCATCTCTATTTTTTTGTCCAGCCAAAGTTTGCCAGATTTGTATCCGCCATGGATCAAAAAGCCCGGTTCGTGAACTTCAGGAAAATCATCAGCCCAGTCGCGATAGCGGTCGTTGGTTACGACGATGGCCTTTAGATCTCGTGCAGCCTGAAGAATTAAGGAATCCGCAGGCGTTCCTTTTGCAACCACGACAACCGCGTCTTCGGGCAGGTTCAACAGCCTCGCCAACCTGTCATCGTCCTGATATTTGCCAACCAGCAAGTGTCCCGCGTTGGCATCGAACATAACGCCCGGAGCAAATCCAAGTCTTTTAAGCTCCCCCACGACGTCATGCAGAGGTTCCATACATGGTTCCTCATCTTGCCAGTACATAATGTTTGAGCCGTCTATGACCGCACGCATTTGCGTGTCGGTTTCGACGTCAACCTGCTGTTGTGTGTCGGTTTCGACGACAACCTGCTGCCGTCGGGTAAGCAACAGAAAAACAGCTGCGACAGCACATGGCGCTGCGATCAAAATAACTCCAGACCAAGCCGGAACCGAAAATGCGACGATGATAAAAGCCACCGAAATGGCGGCCACAATGATCAGAAACATGAAATGCGATACCCGAAAAGAATGAACAGTCTTATCAGGTCCTAATATCACTCAGAGTTAAAGGGCGTTCAAGCTCTCGCGTGTAGATTGAGCATATTTGACGCCACCTAAAGTAAGTTTTGTTGGGCGTCACTAATCTCCTGCCCCCTCAATCCCCCCGATGCAAAAAGGGCGCCCAGTGGACGCCCCTTTCTTATCTTCTGTCTCTCTGGCTCTCGGTGATTTGGCTGCGCCAATTCACCTGTCGCCCTAAGAACGCAATGCGTTCTTAGTCGATGATTTTCGAGACAACGCCCGAACCAACGGTACGGCCGCCTTCGCGGATCGCGAAGCGCAGTTTCTCTTCCATCGCGATCGGAGCAATCAGTTCAACGTCGAACTTCAGGTTGTCGCCCGGCATCACCATTTCGGTGCCTGCAGGCAGTTCAACCGTGCCGGTCACGTCAGTTGTACGGAAGTAGAACTGAGGACGGTAGTTCGCGAAGAACGGCGTGTGACGGCCACCCTCTTCCTTGGTCAGAATATAGACCTCGGCTTCGAACTTGGTGTGCGGGTTAACCGAACCTGGCTTACACAGAACCTGGCCACGCTCAACAGCTTCACGGTCGATACCGCGCAACAGAACGCCAACGTTGTCGCCTGCTTCACCGCGATCAAGCAGCTTGCGGAACATTTCAACGCCAGTACAGGTGGTTTTCTGAGTGTCTTTGATGCCAACGATTTCGATCTCGTCGCCAACATTCACAACGCCACGCTCAACACGGCCGGTTACAACAGTACCGCGACCCGAGATCGAGAACACGTCTTCGATCGGCAGAAGGAATGCGCCGTCAACCGGACGATCCGGGGTCGGGATGTATTCGTCCACAGCAGCCATCAGCTCGCGGATTTTCTCTTCACCGATTTCAGGGTTCTTGCCTTCCATGGCGGCCAGCGCGGAACCCGCGATGATCGGCATGTCGTCACCTGGATAACCGTATTCGTTCATCAGTTCACGAATTTCCATCTCAACCAGCTCGAGAAGCTCTTCGTCGTCAACCTGATCAACTTTGTTCATGAAAACGACCATGGTCGGGATACCAACCTGGCGACCAAGCAAAATGTGCTCGCGAGTCTGTGGCATGGGGCCATCTGCTGCGTTCACAACCAAGATCGCGCCGTCCATCTGGGCAGCACCGGTGATCATGTTTTTGACGTAGTCGGCGTGGCCGGGGCAGTCAACGTGAGCATAGTGACGTGCGTCGGTCTCGTACTCAACGTGAGCGGTCGAGATCGTGATGCCGCGTGCTTTTTCTTCCGGCGCACCATCAATCTGGTCATAAGCCTGGAAGTCACCAAAATACTTGGTGATCGCTGCCGTCAGTGTCGTCTTGCCGTGGTCAACGTGACCAATCGTGCCGATGTTTACGTGCGGTTTACCGCGTTCAAACTTTTCCTTAGCCATGATGGCCTCCTATTAAACTGGGTATCGGGCAGCGACAGGTCACTGCCCGATAATTTCGATTAGGCGAATTTCGCCTGAATTTCGTCCGAGATGTTCTGCGGAACCGGATCGTAATGCGAGAACTGCATCGTGAACTGCGCGCGGCCCGAAGACATGGAGCGCAGGGTGTTGATGTAGCCAAACATGTTTGCCAGCGGAACGTTCGCGTCAATTGCAATCGCGTTACCGCGTGCTTCTTGACCCGAAACTTGACCGCGACGTGAGGTCAGGTCGCCGATGATACCACCGGTGTAGTCCTCGGGCGTGATCACTTCCACTTTCATGATCGGCTCAAGCAGTTTGGCGCCAGCCAAACGCATGCCTTCGCGCATGGCCATACGACCCGCGATTTCAAAGGCCAGAACCGAGGAGTCAACATCGTGGAATTTACCGTCGATCAAGGCAACTTTGAAGTCGATCACTGGGAAGCCAGCCAAGGGGCCGCTGTCCATAACCGATTTCACACCTTTTTCAACACCCGGGATGTATTCCTTCGGAACAGCACCACCAACGATCTTGCTTTCGAACGAGTAACCTTCGCCCGCTTCAGTTGGAGAGATGATCATTTTCACCTCAGCATACTGACCCGAACCACCCGACTGTTTCTTGTGGGTGTAGGTGTGCTCAACCTCTTTCGAGATCGTTTCACGATAAGCAACCTGCGGCGCACCGATGTTGGCTTCAACCTTGAACTCACGACGCATGCGATCAACAAGAATATCGAGGTGAAGTTCGCCCATGCCGCGCATGATGGTCTGACCGCTTTCGATGTCAGTTTCCACACGGAACGAAGGATCTTCTGCCGACAAACGTTGCAGCGCGATGCCCATTTTCTCTTGGTCACCTTTGGTTTTCGGCTCAACGGCAATCTCGATCACAGGATCAGGGAAAGTCATTGTTTCGAGAACCACAGGATCGTTAACCGCACAAAGCGTGTCACCTGTTGTGGTGTCCTTCAGGCCGCCGAGAGCGATAATGTCACCAGCAAATGCTTCGGTGATTTCATCACGGTCGTTGGAGTGCATGATCATCATGCGGCCAACGCGCTCTTTTTTGCCTTTGGTCGAGTTCAGGAACGTGTCGCCCTTTTCGATTTTACCGGAGTAAATACGCGTAAAGGTCAGCGAGCCAACAAAGGGGTCATTCCAGATTTTGAACGCCAATGCCGAGAACGGCATGTCGTCGTCTGCACGACGCGCAATGTCACGAACTTCGTTTTCATCGCCTGGCTTAAAGCCCATGTAGTCAACCACGTCGAGCGGGCTCGGCAGGTAGTCAACAACAGCGTTCAACAGAGGCTGAACACCTTTGTTTTTGAACGCAGAGCCGCCCAAAACTGGTACAAATGCGATCTCCAAGGTGCCTTTACGGATCAACTTGCGCAATGTGGGAATGTCAGGCTCGTTGCCTTCCAGGTATTCCATCATCGCGTCGTCGTCCATTTCGACAGCCGCTTCGATCATCTTGCCGCGCCACTCGTCAGCCATGTCCTTAAGATCAGCACGGATAGGTGCTTTGACCCAAGATGCGCCAACATCGTCACCCTGCCACAACCACTCTTCCATGGTCACAAGATCGATAAGACCTTCAAGATCGGATTCCGAACCGATTGGAATACCGATCGGCACAGCAGTTGCACCGGTACGCTCTTCAATCATTTCAACACAGTTGAAGAAGTCCGCGCCGATTTTGTCCATCTTGTTGATGAAAACCATGCGTGGAACTTTGTAGCGGTCAGCCTGACGCCAAACAGTTTCTGTCTGAGGCTCAACACCGGCGTTGCCGTCAAGAACACAGACAGCACCATCAAGAACCGCCAGCGAACGCTCAACTTCAATTGTGAAGTCAACGTGGCCGGGGGTGTCGATGATGTTCATCCGGTGCTTTTCGGAATCAGCAGTTTTGCCGTCTTCGGTGCGTTCCCAGAAAGTGGTGGTCGCTGCCGAAGTAATGGTAATACCGCGTTCTTGTTCCTGCTCCATGTGGTCCATCGTCGCCGCACCGTCGTGTACTTCGCCGATGTTGTGAGACTTACCCGTGTAGAACAAGATGCGCTCGGAGCAGGTTGTTTTACCTGCATCGATGTGCGCGATGATACCGAAGTTACGATATCTCTCGAGTGGATATTCGCGTGCCATGGTTTTCTTCCTTCCTTGGCTTTACCAGCGGTAATGGCTGAACGCTTTGTTGGCGTCGGCCATTTTGTGGGTGTCTTCGCGTTTCTTAACGGCAGTACCGCGCGCGTTCACAGCATCCAGAAGTTCGCCAGCAAGACGTTCTTCCATGGTGTTCTCGTTGCGGTTTCGAGCGGCGGTGATCAACCAGCGGATGGCCAGTGCTTCACGGCGCTCGGGGCGAACTTCGACGGGAACCTGGTAGGTGGCACCACCCACACGGCGCGAACGAACTTCGACCGAAGGCTTAATGTTATCCAGCGCTTCGTGGAAAACTTCCACAGGTGCGCGCTTGATTTTGTCTTCTACGCGATCCAGCGCGTTGTAGACGATTTTCTCTGCAACCGATTTTTTACCATCGATCATCAGGTTGTTCATGAATTTGGTCAGTACCAGATCACCAAACTTGGCATCGGGTAGGACCTGGCGCTTCTCAGCGGCGTGACGACGAGACATATCTGACTCTCCTTACTTCGGACGCTTGGCGCCGTATTTCGAACGACGTTGCTTACGGTCTTTGACGCCTTGGGTATCCAACACACCACGCAGGATGTGGTAACGGACACCCGGAAGGTCTTTCACACGACCGCCACGGATCAGAACCACAGAGTGTTCCTGAAGGTTGTGGCTTTCACCCGGGATGTAGGAGATAACCTCGAAACCGTTGGTCAGGCGAACCTTCGCAACTTTACGCATAGCCGAGTTCGGCTTTTTCGGGGTCGTTGTATAAACGCGGGTACATACACCGCGCTTTTGGGGGCAAGATTCCAAGTGCTGCGACTTGGAACGCTTGACTTTGGGCTGACGCGGCTTGCGGATCAGCTGTTGGATCGTTGGCATAGGGCTCTTTTCCCGTTTCTCAACTCAGTCGGCGCAGGTTGCCCCACGCGGTTAAATCTTTTTCGTGTTACAGACCTGTGACAGTCTACAAAGCGAAAACCCGCGAGCGTTCCCATTCCGAGGCAAACGTCGCGGTTGGTTCACAGAGGATCGAGGCTTCAAAGTAGCTCCGAACTTGATCCCACAATTCTGGATAGCCGGGGCTAACCCAGCTGGATGATCGCGCGTATAGTTGGAGTCGTTCTTGCTGTCAACAGCTGGCCAAGATGCGTTGCCGCATGGCTTTGCCTATAGTAGCGTGCAACCGAATACACGTCGAACCTAATTGCTTCATTTCGGGATGATTTCATGAAGGGCACATTGCTTTTGTCCTGCATGCGCAACCAAGGGCCTTTCATACTGGAATGGCTGGCATGGAACCGCATGTTGGGCTTCGAAAAAATCCTGATCATGCACAATGATTGTACGGACCGATCACCGCAACTTCTGCGCCTGTTAGAACGCCAAGGGATACTGGCCGCGAAACGGCATCAGCCCGAGCCGAAACAAACTCCACTTGGGTCCGCTTATCGGGCCGCGCGATCTCATCCATACGTCAAATCCTGTGATTGGATGTTCTCATGTGATGTGGATGAATTTCTGGTCATCCGAAAAGGCAAAGGAACCATCGACGAGCTTATCGGCAACGGCGCGGAAAACAGATTTCGCGGCATGGCCATTCACTGGCTGATTTTCGGCACAGGGGACGAAGACCAATGGGAAGACCGCTTTGTCCACCAACGCTTTCTGAACTCTGCGGAAGAGAAGGCCCAGCAAAACAACTGCGTGAAAAGCTTTGTCTACAAACCATTGGATTTCGGAACACTTAAATCGCACACACCCCGGTTCTGGAGAGGTGACGGTGCATGGAACACAGGTGCAAATCATTGGGTACTGTCCGACGAAAGCTGGTTTGAGGACTACCATCCCACCAAGAAGTCCTTGAACGGGACGGACCGTAAGTTGGTTACACACGAAACCGCCCATCTGAACCACTATATTCTGCTAACTAAAGAGCAGTATGAGTTCAAGAAAGGCAGCCCCGGGTCAGCCGGTTCCGTCAATCGCTATACAGATGATTTTTTCAATCGGTTTGACCACACCAGCGTTTCAAACCAATCCGCACTGGCGTTCAAAGGTCAGTTCGATGCGCAATACGCTAAACTTACAGAAATTCCGGGGGTGCTTCGGTTGCACCATCTATGCTGTGCCGATTTGGTTGAAGCCATGTGCACCAAACGCGGGGAAGATCACCGCAAGGATCCTCGCTTTGAATTTCACATGGACAAAGCCCTTAGCCTTCCCAAACCCGAACCACGAAACCTGAAAGCCTAGGACGCTCGCCGCGCCATCTTGCGTTCTCGAAACAGCGCGAAAAGGCCCGTCGACACCACAATCGCAGCACCTAAGAGCGTTAACGTGTTTGGCCATTCCCCAAACAACACCAGCCCCAAAAGCAAGGCCCACAAGAGGCCCGTGTAGCGAAACGGGGCCGCAAACGCGATATCGCCCACACGCATCACCATGACGGAAAACAGGTAGCCCAAGAAAATAAAGAACGCTGCCAATCCGATCAATGCAATCGACGCGCCTTGAACTGGCTGCCACTCCACGAAAAGACTGGCTGCACCAAAACCAACTGTGATCGAGATCCCTGCCATCAACGCCACGGTCATGGATGGCGTGTTCGGTGACAGCTTTCGAACAACCAGATCGCGCAGAGTGATAAACCCCACGGCGACCAACGCGTAAATCGACCAGACCGAGAACCCTGCCCCGGGTTGGACAATCAGTAAAACTCCTATGAAGCCAATGCCGATAGCCACCAATCGTCGCCAACCCAGTGGCTCAGACAGGAACAACCAAGCGGCCAGAGCGATCACCAAAGGCAACACCTGAAGGATCGCGGTCACGTTGGCGATTGGCATGTGGAACAAGGCCGTCAGGAAACAGTAGGTCGCGCCAATTTCGCCCAAGCACCGCACGGCAATCAATTTCCATTCTCTACGGGGAAGATCAAAGTGCAGCGTTCCCAGCCAACGTCCAAGGAAATACAGAAAGGCACATGTAACCACTCCGCGCAGGAACACGGCCTGTTCCAACGGGAGTGTCTCGGCCAAGGCTTTCATGCACGCATCATTGAACGTGAAGCCTGCCATGGAGGCCGACATAAATGCCGCTGCTTTGAAATTGTCTGATCGCATTGAAGCCCCAACTCTTCTGTTTGCATTGGCACCTTAAGCAGCCTTGTTCGCCATCACCAAGAAGAATGCTGGCCCAACAGTATCAATCCCTTCAATTTGAAGTGATGGGACAAGAGGCTGGGCTACAAACAGAAAAGGCCCCGTCGAAGCGGGGCCTTTTAGAGTTTTTATTCCTAATCGCTTAGGGCTGTTCGTCGCCACCCATTTCAGGGGTTTCGACCAGACCCAGATCATCCTCTGGCGCATCGCCGAACACGTCTTCGGCAGGAGCAGCCAGTGCAGCGGCTGCTTCAGCCTCGGCACGTGCTTCTTCGATCACCTTCAAGTCGCGTTTCTGCGCGATGGCGCGGATCTGCTGGGTTGCCCCACCCGTACCAGCCGGGATCAAGCGACCCACGATGACGTTCTCTTTCAGGCCAACCAGTTTGTCGCGCTTACCCTGAACCGAAGCTTCGGTCAGAACTCGCGTTGTTTCCTGGAACGACGCAGCCGAGATGAACGAACGTGTCTGCAAGCTTGCCTTGGTGATCCCCAGAAGGATCGGCTCGCCCGAAGCCAAGCGGCGGCCTTCGGCAGCTGCTTTTTCGTTCGCGGCATCGAATTCGGCTTTGTCCACATGCTCGCCTTTGAGCAGCGTGGTTTCGCCCGAATCCTGGATCTCCCACTTTTGCAGCATCTGGCGAACGATCACCTCGATGTGCTTGTCGTTGATCTTAACGCCCTGCAGACGATAAACGTCCTGAACTTCGTCGATCATGTAATCGGCCAGAGCCTCGACACCCATAATAGACAGGATGTCATGCGGCGCCGGGTTACCGTCCATCAGGTATTCACCCTTCTGGATAAAGTCCCCTTCTGCAACCGGGATGTGTTTGCCTTTGGGCACCATGTATTCCACGGTGTCCATCGTTTCATCCGCAGGCTCGATCGAGATGCGACGCTTGTTCTTGTAGTCGCGGCCAAAGCGCACATAACCATCGATTTCGGCGATGATTGCGTGATCTTTCGGACGACGCGCTTCGAAGAGTTCAGCAACACGCGGCAGACCACCGGTGATGTCCTTGGTCTTGGCGCCTTCACGCGGGATACGCGCAATAACGTCACCAGCTTTGACATCCGAGCTTTCTTCGACCGACAAAATGGCATCCACGGACATGGTATAGGTCACCGGGTTACCCGCATCATTGCGGACCGGTTCGCCATCCTTAGCCACCAAGATCACTTCGGGCTTCAGCTCGTTGCCTTTCGGCGCCGAACGCCAATCCGACACGATCTTCTGTGTCATACCGGTTGCGTCATCGGTTTCGTCACGAACCGAAATACCGCTGATCAGGTCGACGAATTTAACTTGACCGTCCTTCTCAGCAATCATCGGCAGTGTGAACGGATCCCATTCAAACAGCTTGTCGCCGCGGGATACCGAAGCACCGTCTTTGATGAACAATTTCGAACCGTAGCCGATTTTGAACGACGCACGCTCTTCACCGTTGTCGCCCATGATCGCCATGACCATGTTGCGGCCCATAACGACGATCTCGCCGTCACGGTTTTCCAGAACGCTGGCGTTACGATACTCGATCTTGCCTTCTTGGTTGGCTTCCTGGAACGACTGCTGGCCACCCTGCGCAACACCACCAATGTGGAAAGTACGCATGGTCAGCTGAGTTCCGGGTTCACCGATCGACTGTGCGGCAATAATGCCGACAGCTTCGCCAGTGTTGACTTTCGTACCGCGCGCCAGGTCACGACCGTAGCAGTTGGCACAAACGCCTTCTTCAGCTTCACATGTCAGCGGGCTGCGGATGCGGATGGCTGTCAGGCCAGCTTCTTCCACAGCGTCTGCTTTGCGTTCGTCGATCAGCTCGTTCTTAGCAACCAGAACTTCTTCGGTACCAGGTACCAGAACGTCCTCAGCAGCCACACGACCCAGAATACGTTCGCTCAGCGACGAGACCACTTCACCGTCGTTCACCGCAGCTTCTGCAGTGATCGAGTTTTCGGTGCCACAGTCATTTTCGCGCACGATGCAGTCCTGTGCCACGTCAACCAGACGACGAGTCAGGTAACCCGAGTTCGCGGTTTTCAAAGCGGTATCCGACAGACCCTTACGGGCACCGTGGGTCGAGTTGAAGTACTCAAGCACGGTCAGACCTTCTTTAAAGTTCGAGATAATCGGCGTTTCGATAATCTCGCCCGAAGGTTTGGCCATCAGGCCGCGCATGCCGCCCAACTGCTTCATCTGAGTAACAGAACCACGCGCACCAGAGTGGGCCATCATGTAAACCGAGTTCGGTTCAGCTTCGGCACCATTCTCGTCACGCTTGTTGGACGAAATCGTGTCCATCATGGCGTCCGTGACCTTGTCGTTACACTTCGACCAAGCATCAACAACTTTGTTGTACTTTTCGCCCAAAGTGATCAGGCCGTCCATGTACTGCTGTTCGAAGCCTTTAACCTGATCGCGGGTTTCGTCCACGATCGGCCATTTGCTATCCGGAACAACCATGTCGTCCTTACCGAACGAGATGCCAGCCTTGAACGCTTCTTTGAAGCCCATCGACATGATCTGATCACAGAAGATAACCGACTCTTTCTGACCACAATAGCGGTAGACGTTGTCGATGACCTGCTGGACTTCTTTCTTACGCAGCAGACGGTTCACAAGGCTAAACGGCGCCTTGTTGTTCTGCGGCAGAAGTGCGCCCAAACGGACACGACCCGGCGTGGTTTCAAAGCGCACCATGACGGTGTTGCCCTCTTCGTCCACCTGCGGCAGACGCGCCTGAACTTTGGCGTGCAGATGCACTTCGCCAGCGTCCAGAGCGTGGATCACTTCGTCCACGTCGGAGAAGATCATGCCTTCGCCCTTCATGCCTTCACGTTCCATCGAGATGTAGTAAAGACCCAGGATCATATCCTGCGAAGGAACAATGATCGGCGCGCCGTTTGCAGGCGACAGAACGTTGTTCGTCGACATCATCAGAACGCGTGCTTCCAGCTGGGCTTCCAGCGACAGCGGCACGTGAACAGCCATTTGGTCACCGTCGAAGTCAGCGTTGAACGCTGAACAAACAAGCGGGTGAAGCTGGATGGCTTTACCTTCGATCAGAACCGGTTCGAACGCCTGGATGCCAAGACGGTGCAACGTAGGCGCACGGTTCAGCATGACGGGGTGTTCTCGGATCACTTCGTCCAAGATATCCCAAACTTCGGGACGCTCTTTTTCCACCAATTTCTTGGCTTGCTTCACAGTGGAAGACAGACCTTTGGCTTCAAGACGCGAATAGATGAACGGCTTGAACAGTTCCAAGGCCATCTTCTTGGGCAAACCACATTGGTGCAGCCTCAGTTCCGGGCCGGTCACAATGACCGAACGACCCGAGAAGTCGACGCGTTTACCCAAAAGGTTTTGACGGAAGCGACCTTGCTTACCTTTCAGCATGTCTGACAGCGACTTCAGCGGGCGCTTGTTGGCACCGGTGATGACGCGGCCACGACGGCCGTTGTCGAACAGAGCATCCACGGATTCCTGCAACATACGCTTTTCGTTACGTACGATGATGTCAGGTGCGCGAAGCTCGATCAGACGCTTCAGACGGTTGTTCCGGTTGATCACGCGGCGATACAGATCGTTCAGATCCGACGTCGCGAAACGGCCACCATCCAGAGGCACCAGTGGGCGCAGTTCTGGCGGGATAACCGGGATAACGGTCAAGATCATCCATTCAGGACGGTTGCCCAACTCAATGAACGATTCAACAATCTTCAGACGCTTGATGATCTTCTTAGGCTTCAGTTCACCAGTGGCTTCGGCCAGATCAGCACGCAGCTGTTCAGCTTCAGCTTCCAGATCAATCGCTGCCAGCATTTCACGGATTGCTTCAGCACCGATGTTCGCGGTGAACGCGTCCATACCATAGGTGTCTTGAGCGTCCATGAACTCTTCTTCGGTCATCAGTTGACCGTATTGAAGGTCCGTCAGGCCGGGCTCGATCACAACGTAGTTTTCGAAGTACAGAATACGTTCCAGATCACGCAGGGTCATGTCCAGCATCAGGCCGATGCGCGACGGCAGCGACTTCAGGAACCAGATGTGAGCGACAGGTGCTGCCAGCTCGATATGGCCCATACGCTCGCGGCGTACTTTCTGAAGGGTAACTTCCACACCACATTTCTCGCAGACAACGCCGCGATACTTCATGCGCTTATATTTACCGCACAGGCATTCGTAGTCTTTGACCGGGCCAAAGATACGGGCACAGAACAGACCGTCACGCTCGGGCTTGAACGTACGATAGTTGATGGTCTCGGGCTTCTTGATCTCGCCATACGACCACGAAAGGATCCGTTCCGGGCTAGCAAGCGAGACTTTGATTTCATCAAAGACCTTCGGCGCGGCCAGCGGGTTGAACGGGTTTGTTGACAGTTCCTGGTTCATTTTGCGTTTCCTTTAATCAGGGGAAGGGTGGGAGGAGTAAGGCGGGCGCCTTCAGTCCTCGCCCTCCGCATCCAGGAGTTCCATGTTGAGGCCGAGGCCGCGGACTTCTTTGACAAGAACGTTGAACGATTCTGGCACGCCAGCTTCGTAGTTGTCCTCGCCTTTGACGATGCTTTCATAGACTTTCGTCCGTCCAGCAACGTCATCCGACTTGACGGTAAGCATCTCTTGCAGCGTGTATGCCGCGCCATATGCTTCCAAAGCCCAGACTTCCATCTCACCGAAGCGCTGGCCACCAAACTGCGCCTTACCACCCAGCGGCTGCTGAGTAACAAGCGAGTACGGACCGGTCGAACGCGCGTGGATTTTGTCGTCCACAAGGTGGTGCAGTTTCAGCAGGTACTTCACGCCAACAGTGACTTCGCGCGAGAACTGTTCACCGGTACGACCGTCGAACAGAACCGACTGACCCGAGGTGTCGAAACCAGCGCGCGTCAGCGCGTCGTTTACGTCAGCCTCTTTGGCACCGTCGAAGACCGGGGTAGCGATCGGCACACCATTGGTCACGTTGGACGCAGCATCCACCAGATCGTCTTCGCCCATGCCAGCGATGCCTTCTTCGTAGACATCGTCGCCATAAGCGATGCGCATGGCCTCGCGAACCGGGGTCAGATCGCCGGAACGGCGGTATTCACCCAGAGCTTCGTCCACGTTCAGACCCAGACCGCGAGCGGCCCAACCCATGTGGGTTTCAAGGATCTGACCAACGTTCATACGCGACGGCACGCCCAGCGGGTTCAGACAGAAGTCAACCGGAGTACCATCGGCCAGGAACGGCATGTCTTCCATCGGTACAACCTTGGAAATAACACCTTTGTTCCCGTGACGACCGGCCATCTTGTCGCCCGGCTGAAGCTTACGCTTCACGGCAACGAAGACTTTGACCATCTTCATCACACCCGGCGGCAGGTCGTCTCCACGACGGACTTTTTCGACCTTGTCTTCAAAACGGGCATCCAAGGCGCGTTTCTGCGCTTCGAACTGCTCGTTCAGGGCTTCAACGATTTTCGCATCGTCTTCGTCCTCAAGGGCAAGTTGCCACCACTGACCGCGGCTTAGACCTTCCAGCAGATCTTCTGTGATCTTCGAACCTGCTTTTACGCCTTTCGGGCCTTTTACGGCCGCTTTGCCAAGGATCATGTCCTTCAGGCGGGCATAGGTGTTGCGCTCAAGAATGTGCAGCTCGTCATCACGGTCACGCGCAAGGCTTTCGACCTCTTCACGCTCGATCTGCAAGGCACGTTCGTCTTTTTCCACACCGTGGCGGTTAAAGACGCGCACTTCCACAACAGTCCCGAAATCACCCGGCTTCACACGAAGCGAGGTATCGCGAACGTCGGATGCTTTCTCACCAAAGATGGCGCGCAGAAGCTTTTCTTCCGGCGTCATCGGGCTTTCGCCCTTCGGTGTGATCTTACCGACAAGAATGTCGCCCGGCTCAACGTCGGCACCGATGTAAACAACACCAGCTTCGTCGAGGTTACGCAGCGCTTCTTCACCCACATTCGGGATGTCGCGTGTGATTTCTTCTGGACCCAGTTTCGTGTCACGAGCGGCGACTTCAAACTCTTCGATGTGAACCGAAGTGAAGACGTCGTCACGCGCAATACGCTCTGAGATCAGGATACTATCTTCGTAGTTGTAGCCGTTCCAAGGCATAAACGCGACGACCACGTTTTTACCCAAAGCCAATTCGCCGATGTCGGTCGAAGGACCGTCGCCGATGATTTCGCCTTTCGAAACCTTCTGACCTACTTTCACCAGCGGACGCTGGTTGATGCAGGTGTTTTGGTTCGAACGCTGGAACTTGCGCAAACGGTAGATGTCCACGCCCGCATCACCCAGACCAAGGTCTTCGGTGGCACGTACAACGATACGCGTTGCGTCAACTTGGTCGATTACACCGCCACGTTTGGCCTGAATGGCAGCGCCAGAGTCGATGGCAACTTTGCCTTCGATGCCGGTGCCTACAAACGGAGCCTCTGCCCGCAGAAGCGGAACAGCCTGACGTTGCATGTTCGAACCCATCAAGGCACGGTTAGCATCGTCGTTCTCAAGGAACGGGATTAGCGACGCAGCAACCGAGACCAGCTGCTTGGGCGACACGTCGATCAGGTCGACAGCTTCACGCTGCGCCATGGTGTATTCACCCGACTGACGGGTGTTCACCAGATCGTTTTCAAACCGACCATCTTCGTCCAGATGCGCGTTGGCCTGAGCCACAGTGTGACGCATCTCTTCGGTGGCGGACATGTAGTTCACTTCGTCCGTGACCTTGCCGTCCACAACTTTACGATAAGGTGTTTCAATGAAGCCGTATTTGTTCACGCGGGCAAAAGTGGCCAACGAGTTGATCAGACCAATATTTGGCCCTTCCGGCGTTTCAATCGGACACATGCGGCCATAGTGGGTGGCGTGAACGTCACGCACCTCGAAGCCAGCACGTTCGCGAGTCAAACCACCCGGCCCAAGCGCCGACAGGCGGCGTTTGTGGGTGACTTCCGACAGCGGGTTCGTTTGGTCCATGAACTGCGACAGCTGCGACGAGCCGAAGAATTCACGTACTGCCGCTGCGGCAGGTTTCGCGTTGATCAGATCTTGAGGCATGACGGTGTCGATTTCGACCGACGACATACGTTCCTTGATCGCACGTTCCATACGCAGCAGGCCAACACGATACTGGTTTTCCATCAGTTCGCCGACCGAGCGCACACGACGGTTGCCCAAGTGGTCAATGTCGTCCACGTCACCACGACCGTCACGCAAGTCAACCAGTGCCTTGATACAGGCAATGATGTCTTCACGACGCAAGGTGCGCTGCGTGTCTTCGGCATCCAGATTCAGACGCATGTTCATTTTCACGCGACCAACGGCCGACAGATCATAACGCTCGCTGTCGAAGAACAGTGTCTCGAACAGGTTCGAGGCCGCTTCAACCGTGGGCGGTTCACCCGGACGCATCACACGATAGATGTCCATCAGCGCGGTTTCGCGGCTCATGTTCTTGTCTACCGCCAGCGTGTTGCGGATGTAGGGACCATAATTGACGTTGTCGATGTCAAGCGTCGGGATATCGGTGATGCCCGCATCCATAAGCTCTTTCAACGAACCGCCAATCAGTTCACCGTCTTTGTCGTGCTCAAGTGTCAGTTCGTCACCAGCTTCGACGTAGATCGCACCGGTTTCTTCGTTGATGATGTCTTTCGACACATAACGACCAACGATGGCATCGAAGGGAACAAGCAGGTTTTTGACCTCGCCGGACTCCATCAGCTTCTTGACGGCGCGCGGCGTAATCTTCTTGCTGGCTTCAGCAATGACTTCGCCAGTTTTGGCGTCGATCAGATCTTGTGTCGGACGGGTGCCGGCGACACGCTCGGGGAAGAACTTGGTGACCCAACCTTTGTTCTTCTTCAGCTTGAACTGAACCGTTTCAAAATACGCGTCACAGATGCCTTCTTGGTCCAGACCCAGTGCATAAAGCAGGGTGGTCACAGGCAGCTTACGGCGACGGTCGATACGGGCAAAGACGATGTCCTTGGCGTCGAATTCAAAATCCAACCACGAACCACGGTAAGGAATGATGCGGCAGGCGAACAGAAGCTTGCCCGACGAATGCGTCTTGCCCTTGTCGTGGTCAAAGAACACGCCCGGCGAACGGTGCATCTGAGATACGATAACGCGCTCGGTGCCGTTCACGACAAATGTGCCGTTCGGCGTCATCAGAGGCATGTCGCCCATGAACACGTCTTGCTCTTTGATGTCTTTAACCGACTTTGCGCCCGTATCTTCATCAATATCAAACACGATAAGACGCAGGGTGACTTTCAAAGGTGCTGAATACGTCAGGTCGCGCTGCTGGCATTCCTCGACGTCGAATTTCGGCTCTTCAAGCTCGTATTTCACGAACTCAAGAATAGAAGTTTCGTTGAAATCTTTAATCGGGAAAACCGACTGGAAAACGGCATTAATGCCTTCGCCGTCCATAGGTTCCAGCTGATCGCCGGAATTCAGGAAAAGATCGTAAGAGCTTTTCTGAACCTCAATAAGGTTCGGCATTTCCAGAACTTCACGGATTTTACCGTAATACTTACGCAAGCGTTTCTGGCCAAGGTAGGTCTGCGCCATAAGGTATTTACCTTTCATTTCTCAACTGAGGTGCCAACCGTTGGGTCGCCGGCAACACCTCGTCCGAGACGGGGGTTCGAACCAATTCCCGGAAACCCGCCCAAGGGTCTCCTCCCGATCCATTGAACCTTTCCCAGAACAGGGTCTGATATCAGGCCCTCTTCAAGACAGGTTCGGCTGGACCCGGATTTCTCCGGGCCCAGCCTGTGTTTACGGGCCTTGAAGCGGCCCAAAAGCGTAAAGCTTAAGCCAGTTCGACTTCGGCGCCAGCTGCTTCCAGCTTGCCCTTGATGTCTTCTGCTTCTGCTTTGTCGACGCCTTCTTTGATTTTGCCGCCGCCTTCAACAAGTTCTTTGGCTTCTTTCAGGCCAAGACCTGTGATGCCGCGAACTTCTTTGATGACGTTGATTTTCGAAGCGCCGGGGCTTTTCAGCACGACGTCGAATTCGGTTTTCTCTTCAGCAGCTGCACCAGCGTCGCCGCCAGCTGCGCCAGCCATTACAACAGCGCCGCCAGCTGCGGGCTCGATGCCATACTCGTCTTTGAGGATGGTTTTCAGTTCTTGTGCTTCGAGAAGGGTCAGACCCACGATCTCTTCTGCAAGTTTTTTCAGATCAGCCATTTGACTTCTTTCCGTTATTAGATGTGTTCCAACGTATTGCGATATTTCGCTACACTGGTCTCAGATTGCTTAAGCAGCCTTGTCCTCGATGGTGGACAAGATGGATGCGATGTTCGAAGCAGGCGCGCCAATGGCCCCAGCGATGTTCGAAGCAGGTGCGCCGATACAGCCAGCGATAGAAGCAATAAGCTCTTCACGCGACGGCATTGCGGCGACGGCTTTAACACCGGCAGTGTCCAGAGCGTCCTCGCCCATAGCACCACCAAGGATAACGAGCTTCTCGTTGTCTTTGGCGTACTTATCCATGACCTTGGCCGCAGCCACAGGATCTTCGGAATAGGCAAGAACAGTCATACCCGTCAGGAGGTCGGCGATCGAAGCGGCCGGCTTACCTTCAAGGGCGATTTTGGCGAGCTTGTTCTTGGCAACGCGTACAGACCCACCAACTTCGCGCATTTGCGAACGCAGGTCCTGCATTTCGGCAACCGTGAGACCGGCATAGTGGGCAACCACTACAACGCCAGAGCTTTCAAAGATCTGGCCGAGTTCATCGACCACTTTTTCTTTTTGTGCTCTATCCACAGTTTCACTCCAAGTATGGAGGGTTTGACCCCTCCGGCTCATATTTTACCGGTTTTTCAAGGAAAACCCGGCAATCGGGTCCGCGATAAGGGTCCTTCGCAAAATCGCCCCGAGGCCAAGCGGCCAAGAGAATTCTTTTGTTCATTTCCCATCTCAGGCAGGAATTATGACACTTGCGCGCGGTCGCTTTTCAGCTTGGCCCACCGGCATCACCCACCGTCTCGGACGAAACGCAAAACAGCGCACGACGAATCGCACGCTGGGTTGCAAGAGTGTCTTTAGAGGGTTTGTCAGGGTTTTCCAACCCTAAAACGGGCGTACGATCCCCTACGCCCTTTAGCTACTTTCGCAACATTAGCACATTTGCCGTCGCAACGCAAAAGGGCGCCCCAAGGGACGCCCTTTCAAAACTCTATAACTCTGGCTTAGTTGCCAGTGGCGTTGTCCACATCGATGGTAACACCTGGACCCATAGTCGAGCTCAGAGAAATTTTCTGCATGTAGGTGCCTTTGGAACCCGAGGGCTTGGCTTTCTGAACGGCGTCGATGAATGCACGCACGTTCTCAACCAGCTTGGCTTCGTCGAACGAGGCTTTACCGAGGCCCGCGTGAACAACGCCACCTTTTTCAGCCTTGAACTGAACTTCACCACCTTTGGCAGCAGCAACAGCTTCTTTGACGTCCATGGTCACAGTTCCAACTTTTGGGTTCGGCATCAAGTTGCGCGGACCCAGAACTTTACCCAGACGACCAACGATCGGCATCATGTCAGGTGTCGCAATACAGCGATCGAAATCGATGGTGCCGCCTTGTACGGTTTCCATCAGATCTTCTGCACCAATGATATCCGCGCCAGCTTCCTTGGCTTCATCAGCCTTCGGACCACGTGCAAATACAGCAACACGCATGGTTTTACCGGTGCCGTTCGGCAGGCCGATTACACCACGGACCATCTGGTCAGCGTGACGTGTGTCAACACCCAGCGCCATTGCGATTTCGATGGTTTCGTCGAACTTGGCTTTCGCGTTGCCCTTAACCAGTGCAACAGCTTCTTCCACGCTCATGTTTTCTTTGCCGGCGAAAGCTTCGCGAGCGGCAGTGGTACGTTTACCTAGTTTTGCCATCTTACTTCACCTCAATGCCCATAGAGCGGGCGGAGCCCAGAATGATCAGCATCGCGGCATCGATATCGTTCGCGTTCAGATCTTTCATTTTTGCTTCGGCGATTTCTTTCACCTGAGCAGCGGTTACCGAACCGACAGTCTCGCGACCGGGGTTGTTTGCACCCGACTTCAGACCAGCAGCTTTGATCAGGAAATACGACGCAGGAGGCGTCTTGATGTCCATCGAGAAGGACTTATCCTGATAATAGGTGATCACGGTCGGGCACGGTGCGCCGGGCTCCAGATACCTGTGTCTTCGCGTTAAACGCTTTACAGAATTCCATGATGTTGATGCCGCGCTGACCCAGTGCGGGGCCGACGGGCGGGCTGGGGTTGGCTTGACCTGCAGGAACCTGCAGCTTCATTGTGCCAGCTAGTTTTTTAGCCATTTGGCTTCTCCTTTAACAACAGCGCGGGGACGCGTCCCTTTGCCACTCATTGCCGCGGTCTGGATTGGTGATCGCGATCACCGCCCCTCCCACGTTCTCAACACGTCAGCCCTGCTTCGAGACCTGCGTGTAATCCAGTTCGACCGGGGTTTCCCGGCCAAAGATCGACACAGCAACCTTTAGGCGCTGGCCTTCTTCGTCCACTTGTTCGACCAGACCGTCGAAGCCTTCGAAGGCACCATCAACGACAGAAACCTTCTCGCCGATTTCAAAGCTGATCATCAGCTTCGGTGCTTCAGCGCCTTCTTCGACGCGGCCCAGGATGCCCTGCACTTCTGCGTCACGCATCGGCATCGGGCGGCCTTGCGGGCCCAAGAAACCGGTCACGCGGTTGATCGATGTGATCAGGTGATAGCCTTCATCCGACATTTCCATGTGGACCAAAACGTAACCCGGCATGAAACGACGCTCGGTCGGAACTTTCTTACCGCGTCGTATCTCGATGACCTCTTCGGTCGGAACCAGTACTTCGTCGATCTGGTCCTCAAGACCCTTTTCCTCGACCGAGGCCCGGATTGCCTCTGCGATCTTCTTTTCGAAGTTCGACAGCACGCTTACCGAATACCACCGTTTCGCCATGTCAGCCTCTGCATTCCTGCGCCCCGAAGGGACATTTCAAATTTCGTTTCCGGGAACAAAAAATCGGCGTGCAACTTGATTCGCCGCACGCCCGTCCCGAAGTGGTGTCCGAACTACCCCTGAAACACTCTTAATTCAAGGGCAAAGACGGTACGTTAGCCGAAGTAGCCCAGCACAGCAGACAGACCGCTGCGGATACCAAGATTCACAAGCGAAAAGAACAATGCCGTAAGAGCAGCCAGCACGAAGACCATGCCGGTGGTCAATAGGACCTCGCGGCGGGTCGGCCAGGTGACTCTGGACACCTCGGCGCGCACTTGCTGGATGAATTGCAACGGATTGGTCATCTGTTCTCGGCCTTTCATAAGATAGGCGGTCAATTACGCAATGCGCGCAGGGTTTTCAAGCCTTGTACGTCAAACCACGCCTAAAAGACCTAAAGCGACAAGCATGACCATCAGTCCCGCAGTGATTTCAAGAAGGGGAACCGCACGCGCAGCCAAGGTGCCACCGCCTTGCAATATCCCTGCAAGAAGCCCGCCACGCAGACCGACAGAGACCATGGCGGTGACAATCGTAACGCTGGCGGTGCCAAGGGCCATCGCCAAGACGCCAAGGATACCCTGCCAAACCAAATTCATCTGCCAGGTCAGGACCAGTAAGAACAAAGCTCCTGTGCATGGACGGATGGCAACGCCCGCGATCAGGATCGCAAGCTCGCGCCAATTTCCGGCAGATTCGACGTCATGCAAATCTGGCGCATGCGCGTGGCCACATTCGTGGCAATGGGTGTGGTCAGCGTGGTCGTGATCGTGGTGGTGGTCATGGTCATGTGACTGGCTTTTGTTCACCCGCAGCAGCTTGCGCGCGCCTCGAAGCAGCAGATACAGCCCGATCAACGCAATCGCGCCATAGCTTGCATCCGCAAACCAATCCTCGGCTAGCCCAACCATTTGCTGTCGCGTTAGGTTCAAGACCAACACACCCGCAAAGACCAGTAGGATTGCGCTAAGCCCCTGTGCAAGCGAGGACAGCAGCGCCACCAGCGACATCCGCCACATGGTTGCGCGTGAGGCCAGCGAATAGCCACCAATCAGAACCTTGCCGTGCCCCGGTCCAACTGCGTGAAAGAACCCATACGAAAAGCAAATGGTCAAAAGAGCCACTAAGGCACCGGGCTCGCCTGCCCTAAGCGCACGCAACCCGCGCGCCATCGACGTCTGAACGTCTCGTTGCCAGTCAGCTGCCCAAGCACCCACACCGTCCAGCGCGCCCGTGGCCCACAGCAACGCAGCGACAACGATCACGGCAAAAGATAGGAGTGAGATTACTCGGAGCATTTCAGCAGCAACTGATCAGCAAACAGATCGCCCACTTCGGGATAGTTGTCGCCCTGGTATTCAGTGCTTTCCGGGCCATAAAGGATGCTTTCCACTTTGTCGTAGGCCGCGTTCAAATCGGCTGCAACATGCTCCACCGTACACCCCTCGCGACCCTCGACTGTGACGGGCAACCGCACATCATAGGCCACGAAAAAAGTCGGATCATAGATTTGTACAAGTACAGGATCCGTGTCGACCGCGATCCTGTTTTCAAGCGGACGAATATGCCAGCTGACAACGCGCCCATCTTCGTATCGCATCCCGTGTTCAACCGGTCGCGCAAGCTCTACGTCACTGCTTTGCGCCTTTAGATACAGGTCACCGGGAAAGCCAGCGGCCCAGTCCACATCCTGACCGGCAAACGCATCCATAGCGTCTTGTTCAGGCGTGCCATCCCCGTCAGCATCCAACGCATTATCTTCGACCATCAGCAGCGAATAGAACTCATCATACGCCCAGAACACCCGCACCGCGGCCAGTTGCCCCGTGTCATCGAAGATCAGATTGGCCCCAGCGTCGATAAACACATGTGGATGGCTGGCCAATGGCAAGGCCGAGGCAACGATCACGGGCAGCGACAAGACGGATGAGCGCAAATAATTCATGACCCGGATGTAGCGCGCCAACGACGCAACGACAACAGGAGCCAATCCGCTAAGCGGGGCTTCGCTGGAACGAATTTTTGTTGGATGGTGGTGGCAGGGGCACCAGGGTTCGAACCCGGGACCTACGGTTTTGGAGACCGTCGCTCTACCAACTGAGCTATACCCCTATGACCGAGAAGGCGATTACGCCAGCACGGCCGGATTATCAAGAGGTTTCATTGACATTTTTAGTGCTATCTTTCACCTAACACTAAAAACAGGCCGACAAATGAGTGATCTGGCAATATTCAAAGACGCGCCGTGGAAATCCCTTGATCCTGCCTTGCTTGCAGAGGCGTCAAAGGTACCCACAATGCTGGCCGCCGAAGAACAGCAGTTCTATGCGTGGATCACTTCTGATTGGATGAAGGGCGTGGGGGCAGTGGTTGATCTGGGCTGCTTTGCCGGCGGTTCAACCGCTCGCTTAGCGGCAGGGCATCAGAAAGCTGGGCATGATGGGTTGATCCATGCCTATGACCTTTTTCGTGCGGATGAGCGGGTAAAAGCACGCATTCTATATGCACAAGGCGTCCCAGAATTTGTTGGGGACAACATACTGGATCTTACCATCGACCTTCTGACCCCGTGGACTGAACGCATTTCACTTTATCCGGGCAGAATCGAAGAACAGACTTGGGAAGAGGGTCCGATAGAAATCCTTGTCATGGACGCTTCGAAAACAATGCAGACGATGGAGGAGATGACCCGCATTTTCTTCCCGTCACTGATCCCAGGACGCTCGCTTGTAGTACAACAGGACTATCTGTTTTGGCGCTTGCCCTGGATCGCGATCCAAATGGAACGCCTGTCCGACTATTTCACACCTGTCGCCTGCATCCCTGACAACACGGTTGCCTTCCTGAACACGAAACAAATCGATGATGAAGCGTTAGAGCGCGCCATGATCACTCCCCTGCCCGACGACCAACGGCAGTTTGCCCTCAGAAAGGCCCGACGTCGCATGATCGACGCAGGCTTTGATGTGATCAAGCCCATGGCTGATCAAGTTCGAACTCTAAGGAATCACCCAAACGCGGATCGCGCCGGTCATTTTGTTCAGAAGTATTAAGGATACAACGGCTCAGCGTCGTCACCGAGAGCGGACTAGGATGGTCAACGTAGCCGCCGCGCTCGAAACCCATGGGAACAACAACGGGACCGATATCCGCCAACTCTGCCTCCGCTAGCGAACTTGCGGGTGAAAGGGGGGCAAGGGGTGAGCACTGAAAAGTGCTATGACCGAAAGAAAAATGAACGCGATCTTTGCGAACTAATCTCCTGCCCCCTCAATCCCCCCGATGCAAAAAGGGCGCCCAGTGGGCGCCCTTTTCTTATCTTCTGTCTCTCTGGCTCTCGGTGATTTGGCTGCGCCAATTCACCTGTCGCCCTAAGAACGCAATGCGTTCTTAGTCGATGATTTTCGAGACAACGCCCGAACCAACGGTACGGCCGCCTTCGCGGATCGCGAAGCGCAGTTTCTCTTCCATCGCGATCGGAGCAATCAGTTCAACGTCGAACTTCAGGTTGTCGCCCGGCATCACCATTTCGGTGCCTGCAGGCAGTTCAACCGTGCCGGTCACGTCAGTTGTACGGAAGTAGAACTGAGGACGGTAGTTCGCGAAGAACGGCGTGTGACGGCCACCCTCTTCCTTGGTCAGAATATAGACCTCGGCTTCGAACTTGGTGTGCGGGTTAACCGAACCTGGCTTACACAGAACCTGGCCACGCTCAACAGCTTCACGGTCGATACCGCGCAACAGAACGCCAACGTTGTCGCCTGCTTCACCGCGATCAAGCAGCTTGCGGAACATTTCAACGCCAGTACAGGTGGTTTTCTGAGTGTCTTTGATGCCAACGATTTCGATCTCGTCGCCAACATTCACAACGCCACGCTCAACACGGCCGGTTACAACAGTACCGCGACCCGAGATCGAGAACACGTCTTCGATCGGCAGAAGGAATGCGCCGTCAACCGGACGATCCGGGGTCGGGATGTATTCGTCCACAGCAGCCATCAGCTCGCGGATTTTCTCTTCACCGATTTCAGGGTTCTTGCCTTCCATGGCGGCCAGCGCGGAACCCGCGATGATCGGCATGTCGTCACCTGGATAACCGTATTCGTTCATCAGTTCACGAATTTCCATCTCAACCAGCTCGAGAAGCTCTTCGTCGTCAACCTGATCAACTTTGTTCATGAAAACGACCATGGTCGGGATACCAACCTGGCGACCAAGCAAAATGTGCTCGCGAGTCTGTGGCATGGGGCCATCTGCTGCGTTCACAACCAAGATCGCGCCGTCCATCTGGGCAGCACCGGTGATCATGTTTTTGACGTAGTCGGCGTGGCCGGGGCAGTCAACGTGAGCATAGTGACGTGCGTCGGTCTCGTACTCAACGTGAGCGGTCGAGATCGTGATGCCGCGTGCTTTTTCTTCCGGCGCACCATCAATCTGGTCATAAGCCTGGAAGTCACCAAAATACTTGGTGATCGCTGCCGTCAGTGTCGTCTTGCCGTGGTCAACGTGACCAATCGTGCCGATGTTTACGTGCGGTTTACCGCGTTCAAACTTTTCCTTAGCCATGAGCCCTACGCCTCGTGTCTGGGGGGGTCGCTGACCCCGTGGTCAATATCGCGCGCTAGGTATTCGTTTGGCAAAAGAAAATCAAGGCTTGCGTGCGCCCCAACACAAGGAAAACCGCAAAACCTGCCAACCCGGATCTTAACCGCAACAATTTCGCTGGGTTACTTAATGGATCGCAGCCATCACTCTGACGTTGGCCACACCTTTTTGTCCCGGGTTTGCGCATCCGACGTGATATTACCTTCGCCACCACAGGCGGCCTGAAGCGCGCTCCAAGAACCGTCATCCAGAATCACGTCATATTCGCGTTCCAAATCCACCGCAGCCTTGGCGGCGGCGATACGGTCGGTCATCTGTGGATGTGATGCCAGATGAGCCACCAGACCTTCTGCATCGCCGTGTTCTTCATGCAACCGCTCAAAGAACGTCCCCAAAGCAACCGGCGAAATATTGGCCTTTTCCAAAAGACCATGGGCATAGTCATCCGCCGTGGCCTCGGCAGACTGACTATACGAGGCATTGATCAACTGGTTGGCTAAGAAAAGTGCAACAGTTCCACCAGCGAAATCCCCAAACAGTAGCCCAAGAACCCCTAAGTGATCCTGCCGAGCGCAAAGCGTCGCGGGTCGGATCCCTGTTCACAACATGGCCAATCTCATGCGCCAGCACAGCAGCTACTTCATCTGGGTTCTGCGCTTCTTCAATAAGTCCGCGGAAAAATACAATCCGCCCCCCCGGAAGCGCAAAGGCATTAACCATCGGGTGATCCAGAATATGGATTTGAACTTCGTATGGCAGATCCGCATCCGGGTTCAGGCGTGTGTACATGGCCTTCATCGCAGCAGTGCCCGCTGGGTCATCGCAAATCCGTAGCTGACCCTCGAAACCCGTTTCGGAAAGTGCCGTACGGATCTGTTCGAACGTGGTATCACCCAAAGCTTTTTCGCCCTCGGGCGGCAGAATTTCCGCAAGTTGTGAGGCCATGAGTGGGACCAACAGAAAAATGATGGCCGCAACTGCACCAACGGCCCCAGTGGCCCAAAGCGCTACCTTAGACAGTGGTGTGCTCCGCTCGCGCTTACCCAATGCCTTCGCATTCTGCGTAACATAGTCTTGTGCAGTTTTGTCGGTCAGATAAAGCCGCGTGATCGGATCACCTTTGCGCGCCAATACCATGACACCACGATCCGCCTGATCGCGTACCCGTCGCATGTCAGACCAAAGCCAATTCGTTTCATCACCATCAGGCAATTGCAGGACCAAACCGGTTGCATCTGCGACAACTTCAACACGCGTCAGGTGGGCGCGTTCTCCTTGCGCAAGATCAGCGAAATGCGTTTCGGCGGATTGAGCACTCATATAGCTGCCCCCACATCCAAAGCTTCGGCAAAGCCTTCCGCCTCGGCGAATTCATCGCGATCGCGCTGTACAATCTGCGCAATATTTTGGGTGTTCACGATTTTGGTCACTTCTGCAAAGTGCTGCGCCAATGGCAGCGTAATCCACGCTTGCGTCATGGCACGTGTCACAACGATGAGCAGGAAGTAGACAAATAGAAGCGCTGGAAGAAGTGCCGTGAATGCACCTTCCATCAAGTCGATATCCATATTTTCCAAATCAGCAGAACCGCCCGCAAGGACGACCAACATGAACACGAACAGAAACAGACCTGACATAACAATGTTTAACATCAGACCGCCCAGCGCATAGATCCCAATGATCCGCCAAGGGCGCGGCGCGGCGGTAAAGCGCATGTCGCCCAGTTCTTTCGCTTCGGTCATGCGCTTGAAGCTTTCTGCCCGCCAATAAGCCAACCCATAGACCAACCACGGCACCGTAAGCAGGAACATCAAAAGCCAACTGGGGTTCTCATATAATGCAAGCATTGCCGAGGCGACGACACTTAGGCCGACTGCGTAATACACGTGTTTCATCGCGCCAAACAAAAGGCCCTTTGAGCCACCCTGCACAAACCGTTGGTCCCCATAGTAAGTGCGCGAAACCCGGTATTTCTCGAGCCATAAGGTTGTCATTGGCCACAGCAACCCCAAGGTGCAGATCGCAACAATCCAATGTAGCATCGCGCGCCAGCAATAGCCCCATGCGCCGGGTTCCAATCCAAAGCGAATTCCGCGCCAGCGCGTGCGCGCCAGAATGTATCTGCGTGCGCGATACTGGGCGAAAAAGATGATCGGCGTCAGCCCCAAAAAGCTAAGGCCATAGGCCGCGTAGTTGGCATTCAACAGCGCAAAGCTGAAATACATCAGGATCAGATTCACGATCCCGATGTAGAACGCCATAAAGACCACAGCGACCAGAAAACCCAGCAATTTTTCAAGAGGGTCACCCACATATTCCAGCGGTGCACCACCTGGTCGGATAGCGCTCCAGTAATACCGTCGAAGTCGAGTCTTTGCCCAGAAACGATAGAACCCAAGGGTCAGAACCGTCAGGATACTGGTGCGCAGAGCCAGCCAGAAGATCGGTCCCTTCTCGCCAGAATATGAGATATTTAGATGGCTAGGAGGCAAACCAAATCACTCGAACTTGTTGTTGCGGGGAAACCCGTGAGGTGGGGCTTTGCCGACACCAGCGCGCTTGCCCAACCACGGCGACATGTCTGGTTCAGTGCGCGTCCGATCCCCCGAAGCGGGCCAAGACAAGCCTTCTTCTAGATTGAAGGTCTTCATATCTGACAGACCTCCATCCAGCTCAAGAATGCCCTGTTTGCCGCGTGCCGAGTTATACTTCTGCAACCGAACACCTTTGCCGCGCGTCATTTCGTTGATCTCGGACACAGGGAAGACAAGTAGGCGTCGGTTCTCAGAAATGATGGCCACGTGATCCCCGCTGACCGGAGCACAGATTTTTGCCGTCGCGTCCCCAACGTTCAATACCTGCTTGCCATTCTTGGTCTGCGCCAGCACATCGTTTTCGTTCACGATAAAGCCGTTGCCTTCGTTCGAAGCGACCAGCACCTTGCGGTCCGGCTGGTGGATGAACAAGTCAACAATCTCGGCCTCATTTGGCAGATCAACCATCAATCGCAAAGGTTCACCCATGCCGCGACCGCCGGGAAGGTTGGCGCAGGAAAGGGTGAAAAACTTGCCGTTAGAATCAAAGGCCAGCAAGCGATCGGTGGTTTCAGCATGGAACACAAATCGTGGGCCGTCCCCGTCGCGGAATTTCAGCTCGCGGCTTAGGTCGATATGGCCTGACATAGCGCGAATCCAACCCATCTGGGAACAAACCACGGTGATGGGTTCACGTTCGATCATTGCCTCAAGCGGCACATCTTCGACTTCGCCAGCTTCGGCAAACTGAGTCCGACGCTGGCCGCCCTCAAAGTTCTTTCCGAAAAGCTTCTTCGATTCTTTCAATTGCTCGGAAATACGGACCCATTGCAGGTCATCGCTGTCCAGAAGATCGCTCAAGCGAGGCACGTTCTTCCATCAGCTCATCCCGCTCGCGCACCAACTCCATCTCTTCAAGGCGGCGCAAGCTGCGCAGACGCATGTTCAAGATCGCGTCGGCCTGAACATCAGACAACTCGCCTTCGCCGGGGGCAGGACTGCGATAGTCGCTTTCGTCCATCGCGCGCGCATGCTTGATGCTCCAATCCTCGCGCATCAGCGCGGCTTTGGGGTCATCGTCATAGCGGATGATGTCAATCACACGATCGAGGTTCAGGAAGGCAACGATGAAGCCTTCCAGCACTTCAAGTCGGTGGTCGATCTTGTCCATACGGTGACGCGAACGACGCTGAAGCACATCACGGCGGTGATCAAGGAACGCGCGCAGCACTTCCTTCATCGAACAGACCTTCGGCGTTACGCCGTCGATCAGCACGTTCATGTTCAGACTGAACCGCGTCTCAAGATCCGAGTTACGGTACATCAAACTCATCAGAAGCTCGGGATCGACATTCTTTGACTTGGGCTCAAGCACGATACGGATGTCATCGGCGCTTTCATCCCGAATATCGCCAAGGATCGGCACCTTTTTGGTTTGGATCAGCTCGGCGATTTTCTCGATCAGCTTCGACTTTTGAACCTGATACGGAATCTCGGTCACAATGATTTGCCACTGACCACGGCCCAAATCCTCGATCTCGTGCTTACAGCGCAGTCGGAACGACCCGCGCCCGGTGCGATAGGCGTTGGCGATGCTTTCCGGTGGTTCGACAATCACGCCACCTGTCGGGAAATCAGGTCCGGGAACATAGTTCAGAAGCGTGTCGTCACGGACGTCCGGCGTTTTGATCAGGTGCAAGCATGCATCAATCAGTTCTGGGATATTGTGCGGGGGTATGTTCGTCGCCATGCCCACCGCAATACCCGACGATCCGTTGGCCAACAGGTTCGGAAACTCCGCGGGTAAAACAACGGGCTCGGTCAGACGTCCGTCATAGTTATCCCGGTAATCGACTGCATTTTCATCCAAGCCTTGCAACATGGCTTCCGCAACGAACGTCATGCGCGCTTCTGTATAGCGCGAGGCGGCTGGGTTATCCCCGTCGATGTTGCCGAAGTTCCCCTGCCCATCCACAAGTGGATAGCGCACGGCAAAATCCTGCGCCAAACGCGCCATGGCGTCGTAAATGGCTGCGTCCCCGTGAGGGTGGAAATCCCCCATCGTGTCGCCGGAAATCTTCGCAGACTTCAGAAACTTACCACCTGACGCCAGTTTAAGGCGGCTCATCGCATACAGGATGCGACGATGAACAGGCTTCAAGCCATCACGTGCATCGGGAAGCGCGCGGTGCATAATCGTGGACAGCGCATAGGTTAAATAGCGGTCGCCAATGGCACGGCGCAGAGGCTCTGCCAGTTCGCTTCCCCCGGTCTCGGGATTGTCGGTTACATCATTCATGGTTTTTGTGTATCCTTGAGGACGACTCGCGTAAAGCTGCCACCGCGGGTTTCCGGGGGAAATTCGAATTACATTCCCCGCGATTAGTTTTGAAGCAAAGTGTTTATTGGTGATCGATTAAGGGGGATAGTATGAGTATTATTCGAATGTCATTGTTGACGGTTGGCGTAATGGGCGCTGCCATGATGCATTATGGCCGTGACGACAATATGCCAACAGATCGGATTGGTCGGGAACCAACCATAAAGCAGGACACAATTGTTGCCGTGTCTGCGAAGGTTGAGGATACCGACACCTCTGCGGTTGTACCGGTTGTTGATGTGCCAGCCAATGCGGCTGTGACGACCCCTGCCTCATTCATCATCAAAGCAGCTGCCACTGTAGATGACGCCGCCAGCCCCGCCGCTTTGGCCGAGGCTGCCGCCCGCAAAATGGCCGCAAGCGCGCCAGCTCCTGTCAATGAGGGGGTCGCGCAACCTGCCAGTCTCAGCACTGAATTCCCAACCATGGTTGTCAGCGGCACCACCGTAAACATGCGGGGCGGACCGTCCACCCAGCATGGTATTGTCGCCCGCTTGACCCGTGGCACCGAAGTGGTCGAAACCGGACAAGTTGGCAGTGGCTGGAGCCAGATCAAAGTCGTCGACACCGGCACGCGCGGCTTTATCGCATCAAGATTCCTCAAACCGCAGCTTTAACAAGCGGTCCCTTTCAAGAGAATCAACTGAGGTGTCATTCGTGGCGCCTCTTTTTTTGTTGACCAGGTCTGCACCCTGCCCTTACCCAAATGAGTGCGAGGCAGGAGAAAAAAATGACCCAGAAATCCATTCTAATCACCGGATGTTCTTCCGGCATTGGCTATGATGCGGCCCATACACTTGCCAAGCGTGGCTGGCGCGTCTTTGCCACCTGCCGCAAAGAAGAAGATTGTGCGCGATTACGTGACGAAGGGTTGGAAAGCCTGCTGCTGGATCACGCCGATGAGGCCAGCATGGAAACCGCCATGACCGAGATTCTGTCGCGCACCGGCGGCACGCTAGACGCGCTATTCAATAACGGCGCCTACGCAATTCCCGGCGCTGTTGAAGATTTGCCTACGGATGCGCTGCGTACGATCTTTGAATCCAACTTCTTCGGATACCACCACCTGACCCGTCTGGTTCTGCCCGTCATGCGCGCTCAGGGACATGGGCGAGTGGTCCACAACTCCTCCGTTCTGGGCTTCGCCGCGATGCCATGGCGCGGGGCTTATTCCTCGACCAAATTTGCGTTGGAAGGGTTGATGGATACGTTGCGCCTTGAGATGCGGGACCAGCCCATCGACATCATCCTGATCGAACCCGGTCCAATCACCACGAAGATTCGCGAAAACGCGCAACCGCATTTCGAACGTTGGATCGATTGGGAAAACAGCCCGCGCCGCAATCTCTATGCCAAACTGCGCGAGCGTCTTTATGATGACAGCGGCGAATTGGATACGTTTGAACTGCCCGCTTCTGCGGTGACAAAAAAGCTGATTCACGCGCTGGAACACCCCAAGCCGAAGCCGCGCTATTACGTGACCACCGCCACATATATCGCCGGAATTGGACGTCGCCTTCTGTCGACACGTATGGGGGATCGCGTCACGCCAAACGGATAGGCGCGATCAATTGTCCCTCGTAAAACTGTGGGAATGGGTCTATCTGAGGCCCAACACGAAGTGAGAGATATTATGGCAAACGATCCCCTATTCCTTTTCATTGTGGTGGCCTGTGCCGCTGTTTTGATCATTCTGGTGCTGGGCATCGGATCTTTTGGCGTTGGCGGCAAAACCGCCCATAAGTACTCGAACAAATTAATGCGCTGGCGGATCGGGGCGCAGGCAGTCGCCATCGCCTTGATCCTTCTTTTCGTCTGGCTGCGTGGAGGAAACTGATGGTTGTTCTGAACAAGATTTACACTCGCACAGGCGACAAGGGTGAAACCGCCTTGGGGGATGGCTCGCGCCGTCCGAAACATGACGCGCGGGTCGATGCCTATGGCACTGTGGATGAAACCAACGCCACGATTGGCATGGTCCGCCTTCATTCCGACGGAGAAATGGATGCAGCATTGGCGCGCATTCAAAACGATCTGTTTGATCTGGGCGCTGATCTTTGTCGCCCCGACATGGCCAAAGACGCCGAGGCCGAATACCCGCCTCTGCGCATGGCACAAGAACAGGTGGATCGGTTGGAAGCTGAAATCGACGCGATGAACAAAGCACTGGAACCGCTGCGCAGCTTCATTCTGCCCGGCGGGTCAGCTCTGGCTGCACATCTGCACCTGTCGCGCACGGTGTCACGCCGCGCCGAACGTCTGTCTACAGAACTGGCGACACAGGAAGACGTGAATCCGGTGGCCGTCAAATACCTGAACCGCTTGTCGGACTGGTGTTTCGTCGCAGCACGTGTGGCTAATGATGGCGGCAAAGCGGATGTGCTTTGGGTGCCGGGCGCGAACAGATAGCAGGCACCAAGCTAGTGATAGCGGCTTGCCGACTGCGGGATTGAGTTGATACCTTGCGGAAATGAGCACTTACTTATCAGACAGTTTGGCGGTCATCATCGACCAAGCCTACAAGGTATTTCAGATGCACCCGCCAGAAAGCGCAGGTGTCTGTACTGAATGCTGCATGCTGAAAAAAGACGAAGCGCAAATTCTCGCGACACCGGTAAGAAGTGTTCCAAAAGAGCTTATTGAAGAATGGCTCAACGCCGCCTTTGACCTTCATCCGACGGAATCTAGATCAATGTGGCTTTTACCTAGGCTGATGGATTTGGTCGCGCAAGACATCGAACTGAATACTGTAGGCGACGAAATTATCTTCAAGAGATGTGGCAACTTTTCCCCTGTTTCAGTCTGGACTACGACCCCCAAGGCTTGCTTTGAAAGGTTCGCCGTCGAGATATTCGCTGCACGGCTAAGACTTCCCAATCCGCGCATCGACGAGACACTGTGCATGTTTTCAAATGCGGGAATGGACATGAATCCGTTGCTAAACCACATGGAGCAACTGGACATACATCGCCTTGCACAAGCCATCATCGCAGAAAGCGAAACGTGGTTTCCTCTTGGCGGAGACGCCTTCTGGGAAAATGGCATCCATCAACGCGAGGTTCAAAACTGGGCATTTCAGTCCAACCTCTCGGATCGGCTACTGGACGCCGCCATAATCGCTGAAGGACAAGAGCAGATCGTACTCTTTCACGCAGCAGAAACGACCAGCTCTGCCTAAGGGAATCGGCACAGTCACAACTTTGTCGGATTGCAACCCAGCAACATTCTTGCAAAGAATCCCCCTCAAAACGAAAGAACGCGACGTCCGCAGACCCGGACGTGACGATTTTACGCTGTTTTCATATGCAGCATTTCGTTAAACGTGTCGCGAGAGCATTACCGCCCCCCGTGGGCTTAACTGGGAGAGACACGCCAATGAAGGTGCTTGTGCCTGTAAAGCGCGTGATCGACTACAACGTGAAAGTTCGTGTTAAAGCGGACGGAATCCGGTGTCGATCTTGCCAACGTAAAAATGTCGATGAACCCCTTTGACGAGATTTCCGTCGAAGAGGCCATCCGCCTGAAAGAAGCCGGTAAGGTCGACGAGATCGTCGTCGTATCCATCGGCGTGAAGCAGTCTCAGGAAACGCTGCGTACGGCGCTGGCCATGGGTGCAGACCGCGCCATTCTGGTCGTCGCGACGGATGATGTCCACGATGACATCGAGCCACTGGCCGTTGCCAAGATCCTGGCCAAAATTGTTGAAGAAGAGCAGCCCGGCCTGGTTCTGGCTGGTAAGCAAGCCATCGACAACGACATGAACGCAACCGGTCAAATGCTGTCGGCCCTTCTGGGTTGGTCGCAAGGCACCTTTGCATCCGAGCTGGACATTGACGGTGACAAAGCCGTTGTGACCCGCGAAGTGGATGGTGGTCTGCAAACCATCAAGGTGAACATGCCCGCGATCGTTACGGTGGATCTGCGCTTGAACGAACCACGTTACGCATCGCTGCCGAACATCATGAAAGCCAAGAAAAAGCCGCTGGATGAAAAGACAGCTGCTGACTACGGCGTTGACGTGACCCCGCGCCTTGAGATCGTAAAGACCTCAGAGCCGGCAGAACGTGCCGCTGGTATCATCGTTGGTTCGGTTGACGAGCTTGTATCGAAACTTAAAGAAGCGGGGGCTGTATAATGGCTGTTCTACTTCTTGCTGAAGTCACCAATGGCGAACTGGCGATGGACGCCACCGCCAAAGCTGTCACCGCCGCAAAAGCACTGGGTGATGTGACCGTTCTGGCCGCTGGCGCAAGCGCCTCGGCTGCTGGCGAAGCTGCCTCTAAGATCGACGGTGTTGCCAAGGTTTTGGTTGCCGAAGATGCATCGCTGGGCCACCGCTTGGCCGAGCCGACCGCAGCCCTGATCGTATCGCTGGCTGGCGATTACGAACACATCGTGGCACCTGCCACCACCGACGCCAAGAATGTAATGCCTCGCGTTGCAGCTCTTCTTGACGCGATGATCCTGTCGGATGTGACGGCTGTTGTGGATGGTTCCACATTCGAACGCCCAATCTATGCTGGTAACGCTATGCAAACCGTCAAATCGTCGGATGCCAAGAAGGTTATCACCTTCCGCACCTCGACTTTTGATGCGGCTGGTGAAGGCGGTTCGGCTGCGGTTGAGGCCATCGGCGCTGCTGAGAACCCGGGCCTGTCGGAATGGGTTGAAGACAAAGTTGCCGCAAGCGACCGTCCCGAGCTGACTTCGGCTGGCGTCGTTGTTTCAGGTGGCCGTGGCGTTGGTTCGGAAGAGGACTTCGCCCTGATCGAGAAACTGGCCGACAAGCTGGGCGCCGCCGTTGGTGCTTCGCGTGCAGCAGTTGATTCGGGCTATGCCCCGAACGATCTGCAGGTTGGTCAGACCGGTAAGGTTGTTGCCCCGGAACTGTACATCGCCATCGGCATCTCGGGCGCAATCCAGCATTTGGCTGGTATGAAAGACTCGAAGATCATCGTCGCGATCAACAAAGACGAAGAAGCCCCAATCTTCCAGGTTGCGGATTTCGGTCTGGTTGCAGATCTGTTCGAGGCCGTCCCGGCCCTGACCGACGCAGTCTGATCTGATCGTCAGAAAAAGATCTAAAAGGCCCGCAACCCTGCGGGCCTTTTCTTTTGCGCAGCCATGTTTTGAAGCTGCCCCTAAACACGGCTTGTGGACAAAGATCGAACCAGCTCATTCGCGGTACGCTCGTGTGCAATGGTTCCCAGCATCTTTCCTGCAGCCGGCGCGTCCATTTCCGAGTGGATCAGCCCAGTTTGCCCTTCTCGGATTTCGGCAGGCGTCAGGGCAACCTCAATCAAGTCGCGGGCAAATGGGCGAATATTGTCGATCATATCTCGATCCACAAACAAAGGATCAGACCCAAGCGCATCACCAACAGTGCCGCTTACAATCATATGATCAGCAATCCATACAAGTGTGACGCGGCTTTCCAACCTAGATAGCAACGCCTTTAGACGCCCCACCCAAGCTTGCTTTAGTTCTTTGCGCACAAAGGCGAAGCGTTGTTCACAAACCGACTGAAGCGCCCCCAACAGATGGCGCGTAAAGTGATATTCCGTGAAATCCACCTCTGGATACAGGTATTTGAGCATGTTCGACGCGCGCAAAAAACGATCATTTCGACGTGGGTGCACGGCATAAAACCTGTTCGAGAGGTTCTGCGCACCCGGCACTTGAACAATGATTTCACTGGCTTTGTTGCACAGTTTCAGAAGTGCTGGATCGTGAAGATACACTTCCAGCCCCGCATTCGGGCAGCCGAGGTTTACCACAGAACGGTCCAATCGTGCCTCCAATAGATCGGGATAAGGTTGCTTGACGAAACGGCCATATGTCTCGGTCCCGCCAAGCACCGCGATGTAGGGGCTGCTCAAACTGCGCTTTGGTCCCCGGAACAGAATTTTTGATGTTTTGTATCGGCACGGGAAGTAGTCCAACGACCCTTTCCCAAGGTTCTCATAAGCCATGCCACCCACTCCAATTATTTCACCCGGAAAGGACTGTGCGCCCAAAGCCTTGCCAAAACGCTAATCTTAGAATGCCTGATATTTCATTAGCTTCGGCTTAACCCTTGCACCCGGAACCACGCGGCGCATAGTCTGGGCATAACCAAACGTAACGCGGGGCTATGCCCGTGCGGCGTGACCAGAAGGAAATACATATGAGCATCGAGACAATAGGCGTTGTCGGCGCCGGGCAGATGGGTAACGGAATTGCACATGTATTGGCCGTTGCCGGATACGAAGTCCGCTTGAACGACATTAGTCAGGACAGTCTGGATGCTGCCATCGCTCGGATCGCCAAGAACCTAGAGCGTCAGGTCTCGCGCGAGATAATCTCCGTGAAGGACAAAGATGATGCAATGGGACGGATCAGCACCACGCTGTCCCTGCCCGACCTTGGTCCAACAGATCTGGTCATCGAAGCGGCAACTGAAAATGAAGCCCTGAAGAAGCAGATCTTTGATACGCTTTTGCCGCATCTAAGCCCGGACACGATCCTGACCTCAAACACCTCTTCGATTTCGATCACGCGTCTTGCCAGTGGAACAGACCGCCCGGAACGCTTCATGGGGTTCCATTTCATGAACCCGGTGCCGCTGATGCAACTGGTTGAACTGATCCGCGGCATTGCCACAGATGAACCCACCTATAAGGCCTGTCTTGCGGTGGTGGAAAAGTTGGGCAAGACGGCTGCAAGTGCCGAGGACTATCCCGCCTTCATCGTGAACCGCATCCTGATCCCAATGATCAACGAAGCTTGTTATGCGCTTTATGAAGGTGTTGGCTCGGTCTCATCCATTGACGCGTCAATGAAGTTGGGTGCCAACCATCCAATGGGGCCGCTTGAGCTGGGTGATTTCATTGGTCTGGACACATGCCTTGCAATCATGAACGTGCTGCATGACGGGCTGGCGGATACGAAATACCGTCCCTGCCCGCTTTTGGTGAAGTATGTCGAGGCTGGTTGGGTTGGCCGCAAAGCCGGACGCGGATTTTACGATTATCGCGGGGAAACTCCCGTACCGACCCGATAATCAACTATCCAATTTGAAAGACAAAAAAGGCCCCGCTGGGGCCTTTTGCTTTCATCGCTCTGCAAGTGCCAAAGTATGTGATCTGAGCCAAGCCATGAATCCCCGTGGATCCGATTGCAGAGATTCCATCTGCTCTTCCGTCAATGCCTCACCCACCACCGGTGAAATGGATTGGTTGCAGCTTTTCACAATCTCATGCAACAGCAATGCCTGCCGCATTGTAGCGGAAAAGCGATTGGCAATTTGATACCAGCGCGAATTGGCCCCCGGGAAGAATATCGGGACAACCTGTGCACCCGAACGGCGAACGAGCTGCGCTGTGAAAACATTCCATTCACGCTCGATCGCGGGGCCCATCATGCTGTCAGAAGATGCTACGACGCCCGATGGAAAAAGCGTGACCAAACCGCCATCCTTAAGATGTTTCATGGCCTGGGCGCGCATTTCGACCATCTTTTTCTGAGCATCGGGGTCATGTGGGAATGGGACCGGGATCATGTAAGAAGACGCAACCTCGTCCAATCCATCCAGAACCGAACGGGTCAGAATGCGATAATCCTCGCGACGGCGGCCAATCAGTTCGGCCAAAACCATGCCATCGGTCAACCCATGCGGATGGTTTGCCACCACCACAACCGGGCCTTCGGCTGGAATGTTGCTTAGCTGATCATCAGGAGTTTGAAGCTTCACTCCCATCACATCAAGACAAGCACCCCAGAACGCCTGACCTTTGGGAGCACCTCGACGCTCGAGCCTACGCACCATACGCAGGATCGACACTTTCCCAGTCACCCATTCGACACAGCGAATGATCAATCCTTGAAGCGGATTGTTAAGCGAGTTCGCATAGGTCAGGCTGCGACGGTCATAGTTCTGAGGGACCGCCGCGGTAGAATTGGCCTGCGCCATATTATTTTCCGCTTCATGCGTCACGTCTAACTCACCTCTAGCCTAATACCGGCTTACATACCTTCGCCAAACTTGTCCTCTACCAATGCTTCAAGCGCATTCATCAATTCTACAGCTTGTGGGCCAGATGTCTCTACCTTGATGCTTGTCCCTTGCGAAGCTGCAAGCATCAAAAGCCCCATAATGGAATCCCCATCTGCATCCAACCCGTCTTTGGACACGCGCGCTTGGGCATCATGATTTTCCACTGTATCGACAAATTTAGCCGAGGCCCGCGCATGCAGGCCCTTAACATTGATAATCTCAAGATCTCGGTTCGTACTCATACGTTTTCAATCCTCGCTCACATCAATGCAGTCAATGTATTTTCGGCCCGCGGCCAGCGCTTTCTGGGTCGATGCTTCGACAGAAAGATGGCGGGTTTTGGCCAGCTTTAAAAGCATTGGAAGATTGGCGCCATACAGGATTTTGCGATCGGATTTGCAACAGGCGGGCAGCGACAGATTGGCGGGTGATCCCCCGAACATGTCGACAACAATCACTACACCGTCCCCTTGATCGACGCTGTCGGCGACTTTGCGAATTTCGGACCGCTTGTCTTCACGGTCACATTCCGCATCGGTCGAGATCGCACGCATACCCGGCTGCTTGCCGACCACATGTTCGACTGCCGCCAGATATTCTTTTGCAAGCCCGCCATGCGCGACGATCACGATACCGATCACGCTATACCCTCGATGTTATTGCCGCTGCTGTCCCGGCGCGGCGTTCCAATTCCCGATGCCTAATTGACACCTGCCATCCCTTAGTTGCAAGCGACTTCGCCAAGTTTTCCGCAAGGGCAACCGACCTGTGTTGCCCTCCGGTACACCCAAACCCAATCGAAAGGTGTGCTTTTCCTTCTTCGCCGAACGCTGGGATCAGAAATTCGACCAATTCCTGCACGCGTGTGAAGAACTGTTCAAAGCGCGAATCCCCAGCCACGTAGCTTGAAACCTCGTCGCTTCGGCCGTCGAGCGCGCGTAAAGCTGGTTCCCAATGCGGATTGCGCAGAAAGCGTGCGTCGAACACCATGTCCAACCCACGTGGCACCCCGCGCTTGTACGAAAACGAATGCACAGAAACAGCAAGCTCTTCAGCGCCCGACACAGAAAGCCAGCGCATAATCTCGTCCTTTAGATCATGGGGTGACAATTCCGAGGTATCAATAAGCACATCAGCACGTCCCCGAATTGGGACCAGCAGCTCAATCTCTCGGGTGATGCCCAGTTCGGGTGTTTCATCGGGTGCAAGCGGGTGACGACGGCGGGTTTCCGAATAGCGGCGCACCAATACGTCGCGCGAACAGTCCATATATAGGACCTCTACAGCAAAGGCTTCGTCTTCGCGCAGGTCTTCGATAACCTGCAACAGCATCTCGGTCGAGAAGTCGCGGTTTCGAACATCAACGCCCAGCGCCAAAGGACGTGTCAGGGCCGGACCGGATAGCATTCGTTCAATGAGGGACAGAGGCAGGTTGTCGATGACCTCGTACCCAATATCCTCGAGCACCCTGATTGCCGTGGTTCGACCTGCCCCAGAGGGCCCGGTAACCAACACGATCTTCTGTTCTGGCTCGGTTTTGTTATCCGTCATGGTCATTCCTTTGGAACCGTCGATCTAGGTTCCCGTTCGAGACATACCGCACGATTGCGAACTGTGCCAAAGTTCAACCATTTCAGATTTCGGCAGCGTAGCGTCCGCTTCGTAGCAGATTGACGATGGCAATTGCAAAATAAGGTGCATCCACGCGAAACAGACACTCAATCGCGCATCCGTTAACATCTGTTACTGCGAGTGAAGACGGAAGCCGCGCCGTTTCAATCTGGCCCATATCCACAACAAGTCGCAGTCGAGCTTGGGGGCAATGGGGCACTTTGATCAATCCCACACCACGCGCTTCAATCACCCCTGCCATTTCAGGCGGTGCAACTGCAATCGGCTCGTCATTCTGAATTTCAATCTGGCTTAGATCGTCTGCGACAAGGCAAGCCCCTAGGCCAATCAATTCTAACGCCAAGGCGGACTTTCCAGACCCGGATGGACCCGTGATCATGACCGCCGCACCGTCCACCGCAACTGTTGTCGCATGGTAGCGTGCGGTGGCTAAGGTTTCGCTCATACCGGCAACCCGACCACGAAACGCGCGCCCAACGGATCCGATGTCAGATCAGCATCGGTGGGGCGGATATTCTCTGCCCAGATAACACCGCCATGCGCTTCGACGATTTGCTTTGAAATTGCCAAACCCAGTCCCGAGTTGTTGCCGAATTGGTTCTGAGGGCGCTCGGAGTAGAAGCGGTCAAAGATCTTCCCAAGCGCCTGATCTGGAATACCGGGGCCCGTATCTTCAACCACAACCAAAACGCGGTTTTCACGCCGACGGGTCCAAACGCGAATGGCATCGCCACTTTCGCAGAAACTCAGAGCGTTTGTTATGAGGTTGACAAAGACTTGCGCCAATCGAGCCTCAAGACCGCTTGTCATGATGGGATTGTCCGGCAGATCCGTAATGAAATCTATACCTTTTTCATGTGCCTCGCCACCCAGATAGTCCGAGAGGCTACGCAGCATTTTTATCAGGTCAAACTCTTCTTCGTCCTCGCGGACCAATTCACTGTCCAACCGCGAAGCGTTTGAGATATCGCTGACCAAGCGATCAAGCCGTCGGGTGTCATGTTCGATCACGTCCAACAGCCGCACGCGCTGTTCTTCTTTGTTGGCCAACCGCAACGTCCCAACGGCCGAACGCAAGCTGGCCAAAGGGTTCTTGATTTCGTGTGCGACATCTGCAGCAAATTGTTCATTCGCATCAATGCGATCATACAAAGCCGTCACCATGCCACGCAACGCTCCGGAAAGCCGACCGATTTCATCCGGTCGTCCGGTGAGATCGGGAATGCGGACACGACGAGTTTTAACATTTCGCGGGTCGTTTTCGCCACCAAGCTCAGCCGCCGTGGCCAAATCAGCCAATGGGTTCGCAATCGTGGAAGCCAGCACCAAGCTCAGCCCGATTGACACCAGAATGGCGATAACAAACATCTGCAAAAGCTGCTCGCGCTCTGCGCGTACAAGAAGATCAAGCTCGCCGGCTGCACTGGTAATTGCAACCACGCCTTTCGGTGCGCCATCTAACAAGATGGGCGTCGCCACAGTGAAAACTGTCCCGCCGTTCGGGTCCACACCATTGGCAACTTGCGTTGCACCAAGCATGGCACGGAAATAAAGGCTTCGGGCCATGCTTTCCGTATCAAGCGGCTGATCTTTCCCAAGACCCGTGTTTGCAAAACCCGATACGGTCTCCCAGACCGAATTGAGCATATCCGTAATGACGGTCGACCCCACATCCCGCTGAAGTCCGTCCACGGGTGTGGCTTCGCCCCGGTCACGACCGACCGAGGTTGCAAGCAAGGCTTCCTTCTCGTCAAACACAAACACTTCAAGGCCAATAGGAAGGTGTAGGTTCGAGAGTGTATTAGCAAACTCGGATGGGGCAGATTCGACCAGATCAGTTTCCAGCGTTTCGATGGCTTCCTGCTCTACAACCGTGTCATTGGACAACACACTATCCACGGCTTCCGATAAGGTCTCTTCGACGATTCGGGCCGATTCTTCTGCTTGAGCAAGCTGCGCCTCAAAGACATCGGCGATCAATTCGGCCTCGACCACCAGACCCCGTTCGCGCTGGAAAAGAAGACTGTCCCGGAATGGGTTAAGGTACAGAACACCTGCCACCAAAACCACCAAACCAAAGAGGTTGAAGGTGATGATCTTGCGCGCCAGTGGCGATCTGTTGATCGATATCAGCCCGCGTTCTGCCCGGGTATCGCGCAAAGCGGTATCGTATTCATCCTGAGGAGACATCCAGTCTTCCCCTAGGACGACATCGCTTTCCGATGCTTTTTTCTTACTGGCCCTCAAACGCTCTTACTTCCTGCCTGACGCGTAACACCTGCGTCATTCCTCGTTATATCGGTATCCAATTCCATAAAGCGTTTCGATGGCCGAGAATTCCCCATCCGCCGTACGCATCTTTTTGCGAAGGCGCTTGATGTGACTGTCGATGGTCCGATCATCCACGTAGACCTGATCATCATATGCAACGTCCATCAACTGATCGCGGCTTTTCACAAATCCCGGCCGCTGGGCCAAGGCCTGCAATAGCAGGAATTCGGTCACTGTTAGTGAAACGTCGTTGCCTTTCCAGGAGACAGCGTGGCGCAAGGAATCCATGCGAAGCTCGCCCCGCTCCAAGACACGGCCCTCTTCGACTTCACCGGCATCGTCGTTGGCAATTACTTCATTGCGGCGCAACAAAGCGCGGATGCGTTCGACCAAAAGCCGCTGACTAAATGGTTTGGTGACATAATCATCTGCCCCCATGCGCAGACCTAGCACCTCATCAATCTCGTCATCTTTGGACGTTAGAAAAATGACTGGCAACGTCGATGTCTTTTGACGAACGCGCTGCAACAGGTCCATTCCGTCCATGCGCGGCATCTTGACGTCGAACACAGCCAGATCTGGCAACCGCTTGGCAAAGGCATCAAGTGCACTTTGACCATCGTTGTAAGTTTCAACCTCAAAGCCTTCAGCTTCGAGTGTAATTGACACTGATGTCAGGATGTTCCTGTCATCATCTACTAAGGCAATCCTGGACATAACGAAGTTCCCCGCACTGCTCGCGCCGTAATTATTCATTAATTCTTGTTTACATATTCTCGCGTTCTCCGCGACGAATCAACTGAGAATTACGAATCGTACGTCACCAACGCAGCTTTCTTACGCCGCGAGTCAGAATTAAACACGATTATAGCTGGTCTCTGGCACAGATTTGAAACCTGTTGATTGCGCAAACACGGTCTTGGTTGCGCTAACTGAGCAATGCAACCTGTTCCATCAGAAAGCCCGCGTGCTATAGGCCGTTTACCGGCCCTCGTTCACATGAGGGTTGGCGTGCGGGGCGGGGCCTCGTGCTCTCATGTGAAACAGATACGCCGGATACTTACAAAGAGACCGGCGACAGGAGCGAATAAATGACCACTGGACGGGTAAACCCAGCACGCCGCTTGGAAGATCAAGGCATCACCGGGCTGGGCAATGTCTATTATAACTTGATGGAGCCTGCTCTGATCGAAGCCGCTTTGGACCGCGGCGAGGGCAAGCTTGGACAAGGCGGCACCTTTTTGGTTGAAACCGGTAAACATACCGGTCGTTCGCCCAAGGACAAATTTGTCGTAAAAACACCCAGCGTTGAGCCGCATATTTGGTGGGAAAACAACCCGCCGATGGATCCGGCCAAGTTTGACGTTCTTTACGAAGATATGCTGGAGCATATGAAGGGCGGCGACTACTACGTCCAAGATCTTTTTGGCGGTGCTGATCCAGCCTATCGCCTTGATGTGCGCCTTGTGACCGAGCTTGCTTGGCACAACCTGTTCATCCGCCATATGCTGCGTCGCCCTGATCGCGACGAGCTGGATGAGTTTGACCCGCAGTTCACTGTCATCAACTGCCCAACCTTTAAAGCTGACGCAAAGCGTCACGGCTGTCGGTCGGAAACAGTGATTGCCCTGAACTTTGACCGCAAGATCATTTTGATCGGCGGCACCGAGTATGCGGGCGAGAACAAGAAGTCGGTCTTTACGCTTCTGAACTACATGCTGCCTGAAAAGGGTGTGATGCCGATGCACTGCTCGGCCAACCACGCGACAGGCAACCCGGTAGATACCGCGATCTTCTTCGGCCTGTCGGGCACGGGTAAAACCACCTTGTCGGCTGATCCCGAACGCACTTTGATCGGCGATGACGAACATGGCTGGTCGGACACCGGCACCTTCAACTTCGAAGGTGGCTGTTATGCCAAGACCATCAACCTGTCTGCCGAAGCCGAGCCCGAAATCTACGCCACAACCCAGAAGTTCGCGACCGTGATCGAGAACATGGTTTATGACGAAGAGACCAAAGAGCTGGACTTTGAAGATGACAGCCTGACGGCCAACATGCGTTGCGCCTATCCGCTGCACTATATTGCCAACGCCTCGGACACCGCTATTGGCGGGCACCCCAAGAACATCATCATGCTGACATGTGATGCGTTTGGTGTTCTGCCTCCGATCGCGCGCCTTACCCCGGCACAAGCCATGTATCACTTCTTGTCGGGCTTCACTTCGAAAGTGGCTGGCACCGAAAAGGGTGTGACCGAGCCAGAGCCCACATTCTCGACCTGTTTTGGTGCGCCGTTCATGCCGCGCCGTCCGGCCGAGTATGGTGCGCTGTTGCGTGACAAGATTGCCAAGCACGGTGCAACCTGCTGGCTGGTGAACACTGGTTGGACTGGCGGCGCGTACGGCACAGGTTCGCGTATGCCGATCCGTGCAACGCGCGCCCTGCTGACTGCGGCTTTGGATGGTTCATTGGCTGAAGCCAAGTTCCGCAAGGACGAAAACTTCGGCTTCGAAGTTCCGGTGAAAGTAGAAGGCGTTGCCGATCTGCTTCTTGACCCACGCCGCACATGGCATGACACCGCTGCTTATGACGCCCAAGCGGCCAAGCTGGTCAAGATGTTCTCTGACAACTTCGTACAGTATGAAGGCGACATTGATGACGACGTGAGAGCCGTCGCAATCGGTTAAGCCGAACACAAAATGCTTACAAACGCCCCGGTCAACGCTGGGGCGTTTTCTTTTGGCTTACGTGCAGTCATGCTTTACGTGAACGTCAAGTTTGCGCTTGCATGCCCCTATGGTTGAAACCGTTACCATACCCGGCCCCGCGCCATTGATCGGCAGCTTCTTTGCCGCGAAACAACCGCGCGCATTCGCTGTCATGAACGGCGCAACCGGGGTGCCACACAGGTTTTATCGTCACTTCGCAGCCTGGCTTGCCGAAACACAGGGCGTGTCCTGCCTGACCTATGACTACCGAGATTTCGGCGCATCGACGCGCGGTCCCATGCGGGATGTGACGGCCACGATGTTGGATTGGGGACTGCACGACACCCAAGCTGCAAGGGATTGGATGACAACCCGCGCTGGGGGATCGCCACTTTGGTTGATGGGGCATTCCTTAGGTGGGCTCATGCTGGCGCGACAACAGAACACTGATGCTATTTCGCGGGTGATCACTGTTTGCACAGGACCAGTCCACACCACGGACCATCCATGGCCCTTTCAAGCCTCGGTGCGCGCCTTGTGGTTTGCGGTCGGTCCTCTTTCCTCCGCGACCTTTGGGTATGTACCCAAACAGGTCTCGGGCTTAGGTACTGATATTCCCGGCCCGGTTTTCAGACAATGGAAACGCTGGTGCACCACTCGGGGGTACCCGGCAAAAGACCCACTCATCCCCGCCGCCCCGATGGCTGCGTTTTCCTGCCCTGTTCGCACTGTGTCGCTGTCAGATGACACATCAGTCCCGCCAATTGCCGTGGAACGAATGACAGAGCTTTATCCCGGCACCGACACTGAACATCTAGCGCTTACGCCACAGCAATTCGGACTAAAGAAAGTCGGACATGTTGACGTCTTCCGACGCGAAAACGCCAAGCTTTGGCCGGCGCTGATCGCCTAACCGACCAAGCCTTTGCGGATCAAATTTAATCCCGCGATGGTCAGTACAATCAGGGTCGCCCGCTTAAAAAGCTTCTGCGGCATCAGGTCATGCAAACGCCCCCCCAGCACCATGCCAACAAATGCTGGTACGAGCATCGCAAGGGATAGCGGAACTGTGTAGGAGTTCACCACACCGGATTTGATGTGGGCCACGAACAACACAACCGCCCCAATGCCATAGATGACACCTTGCACGCGCATCTGCTCGGCTTTCGGTGTTTCAATCGCGGTCAGGTAGGCTACCGTCGGCGGCCCCCATATCCCAGAAAAGCCACCCACAAACCCAGCAAGCGCAGCGGCCAAGCCTTCATCACGAAACTTGTTTTCAGGCTTAAGGCGCGGATCCAGCCAGCAAGCTGCATCACACAAAACGCGACGACCGTAATCCCGATTGCGATGAACATCACATCTGTCGGCACAAAACTCACAAGCTGCGCGCTTAAGGCAAGCATAACGATAAGAACGACAAGGAATAGACGGAATTTCGAGACCGCGTGCCAAACTGCCGATGCTCCTTGACGTATCGCCTGCATCCCGTTGCTTAAAACTGTTGGTAGGATCAGTGCCGCCAGTGCAACCTCGGCAGACAAGACCGTTGCCAAGCCGGAAATCATGATCAACGGCATTCCAAAGCCCACGACACCCTTCACGAACCCTCCAAAAAGGGTCACGCCGAACGCGAGTATCAGCGTCAATAGGGGAAGATCGGCAAGTATGCCCAAGGCGTTTCTCCTGCTGTATCTTTCTTTTACAAGAGCCGGTTTCGCGACGCACCCCACAAATCGCTACGTCATTTTCGTTCGATATGAAGGCATTTGTTGTATTTTTATTGCGCTGCACCTGCAAAATGACTATCTCTCTGCAGACGCAAAATAGACGCCGAATCTGGGCGTCTTTTGACAGGAGACCACGATGACCAGCGCCCTGATCGACAACCTTCTAGACCTGACCGGTGCGGCGCTTGCCCCGGTCAATGCAACCTTCGACGCCGCCAAGGAAAATGTCCGGACACTTGTTTCGGAGGGCGACCGTGTATCAGGCGCAAAGTTGGAAGAGCATCAAGCCGCAGCTCATGCCCTGTCATGGCTTGCAACCTATGCCGAAAGCTTGCGCCAGATGAATGCTTGGGCAGGTCGCCTGAACGATGAAGGTCGGTTCGGCGAAATGGAAAAGCTGATCCTTCAGATTGCCTTTGGCGAATACCTGGCCCAGATAAAGGGCGGCATGATGATGAGCCAGAACGAGATGGCGCGTCTGGCAGATATGGGCGTCGATGGTGCCGTACTGGACACCGACGCGATCAACACATTGGTCGCGAATGGCAATAACCAAGCTGCCCGCACACGCCTTGTGGAACTCATGCAAGATAACGCTGGCCACGCCACCTTCGGGGCGACCGGGCTGGACGAAGAGCTTGAGATGATCCGCGAGCAGTTCCGCCGTTATGCGGACGACCGCGTTGTGCCCAACGCACATGAATGGCACTTGAAAGACGAATACATCCCGCTGGAAATCCTTGAAGAACTGGCCGAAATGGGTGTCTTTGGTCTGACCATCCCCGAGGAATATGGCGGGCTGGGCCTGTCAAAAGCCTCGATGGTTGTTGTGTCCGAGGAACTGTCGCGCGGGTATATTGGCGTGGGCTCATTGGGTACCCGTTCTGAAATCGCGGCCGAGCTGATCCTTGCAGGCGGGACGGATGAGCAAAAAGAACAATGGCTGCCGAAAATCTCGTCGGCCGAGATCTTGCCGACGGCCGTCTTCACTGAACCCAACACCGGGTCCGACCTCGGTTCTCTGCGCACCCGTGCGGTTAAAAATGCCGATGGGGACTATGAGGTTACAGGTAACAAAACCTGGATCACCCACGCCGCCCGCACCCACGTGATGACGCTGCTGGCACGCACCAACCCCGACAGCAAAGACCATCGCGGTCTGTCCATGTTTTTGGCCGAGAAAACCCCGGGCGATGACGAGAATCCGTTCCCGACCGAAGGCATGACCGGCGGCGAGATCGAAGTACTGGGCTATCGTGGCATGAAAGAGTTCGAACTGGGCTTTGATGGTTTTAAAGTGAAGGGCGAAAACCTGCTAGGCGGCGAAGAAGGTCAGGGCTTTAAGCAGCTGATGAAAACATTTGAAGCTGCCCGCATCCAGACCGCAGCTCGTGCCATTGGTGTTGCGCAGAACGCGCTTGAGCTTGGCATGCAGTACGCCGAAGACCGCAAGCAATTCGGCAAATCGCTGGTCAACTTCCCGCGCGTTGCTAACAAGTTAGCCATGATGGCGGTCGAGATCATGGTGGCACGCCAGCTGACCTATTTCTCGGCTTGGGAAAAGGATCACGATCAGCGTTGTGATCTTGAGGCCGGGATGGCAAAACTGCTGGGCGCGCGCGTCGCTTGGGCCTGTGCGGATAACGCACTGCAAATCCACGGCGGCAACGGCTTTGCGCTGGAATACCAAATCAGCCGCGTGTTGTGCGACGCCCGCATCCTGAACATCTTTGAAGGTGCTGCTGAAATTCAGGCGCAGGTCATCGCACGTCGTTTGCTGGGCTAGAGCGCCGACCAGAAGCCCAATGCCAAGATAAGACAAAGTGGGCTATAAAAAATCAGGTTGAGCCGCGCAAACGGCTCTTCCGTCTGCACGCCCAGCGACGGAAGCGCATAGCTGACCAGCCCGCGTAGGCCGAAAACGGCTACCAATCCCCAACCCATAACGTCGAGAAGCCAGCTTGGTCCCAAGGTGGACCCATTGGTGAGGCCAGATAGGACTAAAGCGGCGATTAACAAAGCAACGGCCACGAGCCCGGCCGCCCATCCGGGGGGCATACGTGTAATCCCCGGTGCGCCCACCACGGCGCGGGCCAATCCTGCTTCATCGCGTACGGGCCACCAGATCCCCAAGGCCCAAAGCACGTGCGCCGCAGCGGTCCCAAACAAGATCGCATAGGTGAGGTACAATAGAATCGTCTGCATTTCCGGCTTCCTTTTTATACATACGCTTGCGTATGGTGCACGCGATTGCTAAGTTGTCAATACGCTTACGTATGGAGCTTCGTCGATGGCAGCATCAAAAGAAAGACTGACCGCTGAAAGCTGGATCCTGGCTGGGTTCCGCGCCCTTGCCCGATCCGGCCCTCAAGCCTTGAAAGCAGAACCCCTTGCGCGCGAAGTCGGTGCAACAAAGGGTTCTTTTTACTGGCATTTCAAAGATGTACCCGCATTTCACGCGGCAATGCTCGCCCTATGGGAGGAAAGAGCCGTTGATGATATCACGCGTTTTCTTGACGCCGAGAAGGATCCGGTTCGCAGGCTTTACACGCTTGGCGAAATCTCCACCTCGACGGACCCCGAACATGGTGGGGACGCCGCTGAACCCGCCATCCGCGCATGGGCGCAAAGCAACCATACGGTTGCGAATTCCGTGGAGCGTGTTGATCAGAAACGAATGGCCTATCTCTCAGAGATTCTGTCAGATCTAGACCTGACCAATCCCGATTTTGCGCGCATGATCTACGGCGCCTACATCGGTATGGGCACGCTGTCGGCCAAAGACGGTGCGGACAATCAAGATGCGATGAGCACGCTTCTGGCTGCCCTTTTAGCCCTGCGTGATGCGTAGAACTGGAAAACGTGCACCCACATCCCTATCTTATCGCTCATGAGATTACTTCTATTCATCGCAGCGACCGCAAGCCTGATGGGCTGCAAAGACGAAACCATATCGGGATATGCCAACACAGACGCAGAATGGCGGCTGGTAGAGCTGAATGGGGATGCGTTTCCGTCCAGAGCCACGATAGCCTTCCCCGAAAAGGGACGTATTGCGGGTAAAGCCCCCTGCAACAGCTATTCAGCCGCTCAGAAAGCCCCTTACCCTTGGTTTGAAACGGGTCCCATCGCATCAACCAAAATGGCATGCGCGGATCTAGCGGCTGAAAGCGCCTTCTTCACAGCCCTAAGCCAGATGCAAATTGCAGAAGCCTCTGGAAATACACTGATCCTGTCTAACGAGGCCGGGAGCGAGATGGTATTTACGACCGATGCGCCTTGATCGCATCGCGTTTTAGGCGGTCCACAAAGCGGGCACGTGCTTCTGGTAAGGGCCTATCACCCAATGCATGCGCCACCCCGTGGGTTAAGAAGTGACCAGTGGTTATCAAACCGTCCAGCACATTAGATAACGTGCCGTCACCTGCACCCAAAAGCTCTGGCGGTAAGGGCAAAAGCTGTTCGGCCCATTCGCCTGCCCCTTCAGCGGACACAGCCCGCCCAGTTTTGGGCGAGACATAAGCCAAATCATCCCGACCACCGGTAACCGCGCATTCGGACAGGTCTAGGCCGAAGCCCAACTCCTCAAGCAATGCCAATTCCCATTTCAAATAGGCCGTGGGCCAGGCTTCATTCACTCCAAGAAGATCCAGCATAGATTGGGTGCGCTCGTATAACACTGGATGGGGTTCACGTTCCGGCAGGGCGAAGCCTAGAAGGGCAGTGATCGCATTCAAACCGGCCAGCGCTGTGCGGTCAGACATGACCAATGCGCGACTGCGTAAGGGTTCCACGGTGTAGCTGCCAATATGCTCTTCAAGACGCGCACGCCACGCCACATCCAGCTGCGCGCCGGGCTGTAGGATTGGAGCAATCTTACGACTGACACCCCCCCGCACAACACCGGCGTGACGCCCGTGTTCCTTGGTGAAAACATCAATGATGGCAGAGGTTTCTCCGTGTTTGCGCACGGACAAAAGCGCCCCTTGATCCCGCCAATCCATCGCTCAACCTCCTACGAGGACCATAGACACAGAGGGATCAGTCGGAAAGGCCTGGTTCATCCAGCAAGTGGCGGCCTGCGCGGTCCTCGACTTCAATCACCCAAAGGTCAGGATCAAAGCCCTTTTGGCGGGTAAGGGCGGCATCGACGTCAGCCTCGCCCCCTTCAGACAGAACCAACCAGCAGCGTTCGCCCGTCATCAGGTCGAAGCTGCGTTGATAGGCCACTGCCTGCCCGTCAAGGGTGTTCATCTTGACCAAAACAGCCCCCGCAGTCGGGTCGCCCTTTTGGGTGATGAAGGCCGGAATATCTTGCAACCGCAAGCGCGTCAGATAGGCCGAGACCCAAACATCCGCGGTCAGACGCATCACTTATTCCCGTCGCGGAAATTGAGCCCCATTTCCGAGTAACGTTCTTTTTCCTCAAGCCAGTTCGGGCGCACTTTGACCTGCAAGAACAAATGGATCTTTCGACCCATGAACTCTTCCAATTCGGCGCGGGCGGATTGGCTGACAGCTTTAATCGTCTCGCCTTTTTTGCCCAGAATGATCCCTTTGTGACCATCGCGAGCGACATAGATAATTTGATCCACGCGGGCGGATCCGTCTTTGCGCTCTTCCCAGCCCTCAGTCTCGACCGTCAGCTGATAGGGCAGTTCCTGATGCAGGCGCAGGGTCAGTTTCTCGCGCGTCATCTCGGCGGCGATCATGCGCATGGGCAAGTCGGCAATCTGATCTTCCGGATACAACCAAGGACCTTCTGGAAGATGATTGGCCAGCCATGTACGCAGGTCTTTCACGCCATGACCTTTCTCGGCCGAGATCATAAAGGTCTCAGAGAAATTGAAACGCTCGTTCATGTCTTTGGTCAGAGCCAACAGAGCCTCTGATTGCACCCTGTCGATCTTATTGATGGCAAGGGCAACAGTGCGGCCCTTCCCGATCTCTTCCAAACCTTCAAGGATCCGCTTAACGCCGTCGGTCACGCCGCGATGTGCTTCGACCAACAGGACGATGACATCCGCATCGGACGCCCCACCCCAAGCCGCGGCCACCATAGCGCGGTCCAGACGGCGGCGTGGTTGAAACAGGCCGGGTGTGTCCACGAATACGATCTGTGCGTCGCCTTCGATCGCCACGCCACGAATGCGCGCGCGGGTCGTTTGCACCTTATGTGTTACGATCGAGACTTTGGCCCCGACCATTTGATTGGTCAGTGTCGACTTGCCCGCATTGGGTTCGCCGATCAGGGCGACAAAACCCGCGCGTGTCTGAGCATCTGACATGTGTTTATCCTTCAATCTGCGCCAAAAGCGCCTTTGCAGCAGCCTGTTCGGCGGCGCGTTTCGAATTGGCCTGCGCCGTAGCTGTTTTTCCATCCGCCAATTGCACCTCGATGGTGAACATTGGCGCGTGGTCCGGGCCTTCGCGCCCTGTTTCCACGTATTTTGGCACCGACATCTTGCGCCCTTGCGCCCATTCCTGAAGCGCGGTTTTCGCGTCGCGCGCGTCGGCTTCGACCTTATGGATACGGTCGCCCCACAGTCGAAGGATCATATCACGCGCAGGGTCCAGCCCACCGTCAAGATAGACCGCAGCAATGACCGCTTCCATTGCGTCCCCTAAAAGCGCCAGCTTGCGTCGCCCGCCGGTCTTCATTTCAGACCGGCCCAATTTCAGAACCTCGCCCAAGTCTACCTGACGGGCGACGTCGGCGCAGGTTTCCTTACGCACCAAAGCGTTGTAGCGCGGGGCAAGCGTTCCTTCTGGCGCATTGGGATCATCTGCCAGAAGCTTTTCAGAGATAATCAATCCAAGCACCCGGTCGCCCAGGAACTCTAGCCGCTGGTTATCAGGCCGCGTGGCCGATGAAAGTGATCCATGTGTCAGGGCGCGGATCAACAGATCGGGTTTCGAAAACTCGTACCCGATACGTGCCGCGAAGGCTTGAAGATCCGCCGAGAGCTTCACTCGATTGCCTTGAAGAAGCGGTCAGAACGCCATGTCCAGAAATAGAACAGACGTTTGCCCGCAGCCGAGAACATGATGCGATCCGCACGACCCAGAAGGTATTCGGCGGGCACAAATCCTACGCCGCCAGCATTGGGGCTAACACGGCTGTCGATCGAGTTGTCACGGTTGTCACCCATGAAGAAATAGTTGCCTGCGGGGACCGTAAACACATTGGTGTTGTCTACGCTGCGCGTGGCAAAGTTCAGGACGGAATGCTTGACTCCGCCTGGCAATGTCTCGATGAATTTTTCTTTCAGGCACTCAGCCCCTTCGCCAACGGGACGATTGATACATTGCGGGATCGTTCGGAAACGGCCTTGTGGCAGTTTGATCTCGGAGAACGTTCCGGCTGGCACCTGAGTTGCCTCTTCGCCATTGATCGACAGAATACCATTCTTAACCTGAATCTTGTCACCCGGCAGACCGACTAAACGCTTCACATAGTCGGTGCCAAGGGTCGGGTGGCGGAACACAACGACATCGCCACGTTCGGGCTCGGATCCAAGCAGGCGTCCTGAAATCGGGCAGGCTGAGAAGGGGCAGGAGTGTTTGGAATAGCCGTAGGCCATTTTGTTCACGAACAGAAAATCGCCGATCAGAAGTGTATCTTTCATCGATCCGGTGGGAATCCAGAAGGGCTGAAAAAACAGGGTGCGGAAGATTCCGGCGATGATCAGCGCCCAGAAGATCGTTTTAACGTTCTCCCACAGGCCATCTTTCTGCTTCTCGGTCATGTCTCTGCCTTTTGTTTGTCAGGCCGCAAGGGACCGAAATCTGTTGAGGGCGATATGGGCGGATGGGGGGCAGGAGTCAAGTTTCGCCCACCGTTTTGGCGGCTTTGAGCAGGGTTTTAGGCGGGTCGCGCCTCAATCACCACAAATGCCTGTGCCCAAGGGTGATCATCCGTCAGGGTGACGTGGATCACGGCCTCGTGCCCGTCTGGCGTCATGTCGCCCAGTCGTTCTTTGGCCCAGCCCGTAACCTCCATCACAGGTTGGCCTGAACGCAGGTTTGATACCGCCATGTCGCGCCAGCTGATCCCCATCGCAAGCCCAGTACCCAGCGCTTTGGAACACGCTTCTTTCGCAGCCCAGCGCTTTGCAAGAGTTCCAGCTTCGTCCTTGCGACGCGCGGCCTTGGCGAGCTCGCGCTCGGTAAAAACGCGATGGCGGAAACGATCGCCGAAACGATCCAGAGTGCCCTGAATGCGTTCGATATTCGCAAGGTCTGTTCCGATGCCAAGGATCATTCAGCACGCACCGTTAATATTTTCAAGCTGGCGGCGCCAAACAGGGCGGCGAACGCAAGCTCAAACCAACGACGTGCGTCGCGGTATATCGCAACCGCTTTTGGGGTCGAAAACAGGTAGGCATAACCAATGAAAACCAGAACGCCTCCTGTATACAAAAAGGCAAACATGCCAGCGATATGCGATCCCGGCGCAGAAGGAGGCAGGATGATAGAGAAAACCGCACCCCAAGACAAAATCGCTTTGGGATTGGTCAAGTGTACCAAGGCACCTTTTTTGAATGCAGCTACTCGCGATCCTCTAGCAACGGCACCGTCATCAATTGATTTCACAGCAAATGCGGATTTTAGCGACCGGACTGCAAGATAAAGCAGATAAGCAGCGCCCGCATATTTGATCGTGGCGAACAGCCAGCCGTAAGACAGCATCAACGCCCCCATTCCAAGAGCCGCCGTTATTCCCCAGAAAGCGCCACCTGCCAGGATTCCTAAAGCAAACGCGATCCCTTGCTGCCTACCTTCGGACATCGACGTCGCTGCAATACCCAGCGTGGCCGGCCCAGGCGAGGCACCCGCCAGCACCCAACCGAGCCACACAATGGCAAGCTCGAACCCTGTCATCCGCGCGCCTGATCCATCAGGCGACGCATCTCGGCGATGACATCTGGCAATCCGTGGAATATGGATTCTCCGATCAGGAAATGTCCAATATTCAGTTCAACCACTTCTGGCATCGCGGCGATGGGGGCGACGGTGTCGTAGGTCAGGCCGTGGCCTGCATGCACCTCAAGCCCCAGCGAATGCGCAAAAGCAGCGCCTTCGCGCAAGCGCTCTAGTTCAGCATCACGTTTGGAAAAATCGCCTTCGGCGTGGAAATCGCAGTAAGCCCCGGTGTGCAGCTCAACCACAGCCGCGCCAATCCGGGCCGACGCCTTGATCTGATCAGCATCCGCATCAATGAACATGGACACGCGACATCCTGCATCCCGCAGGGGCGTGACATAGACACCCAAACGATTGTCGTTGCGCGCAACGTCCAACCCGCCCTCGGTCGTCAGTTCCTCGCGTTTTTCAGGCACAAGGCAAACTGCATGGGGTTTGTGGCGCAGCGCAATGGCCTGCATTTCATCAGTTGCGGCAAATTCGAAGTTCAATGGCACAGTCAAATCGGCCATCAGACCATCAATGTCTTCGTCCCGGATATGGCGGCGATCTTCGCGCAGATGTGCAGTGATGCCATCTGCCCCAGCCTCTTGCGCCAACTGCGCGGCGCGAACTGGGTCTGGGTAAGCAGAACCGCGCGCGTTCCGTACGGTCGCCACGTGGTCAATATTCACGCCAAGCCGAAGCTTGTCAGCCGTCTGGGTCATGTCCGTGCTCCTGCACTTATTCCGTTTGGGTAAGTGTTACTCGTTTTTCGTGGGATCGCCACCCTCGGAAAACCGTTCGGCCATGCGTTTTTCATATCGCACCTTCAGCTTCTTGATCCGGCGTCGCTGATAGGCATGGATCAGCGGATTGGCCAAAATATAAGCTGCCGTCCCCGCGACAGCACCGGGAATGAGGCTGCCCACCAAGTAAGGTTTGAAAACCCGGCCATAGAAACGGCTAAGCTCGGACCAATCAGCCGAAGCGTCCGTGAACATCGCCTTGAAGTTGCTCCACAAACCATTTGTGGCCGCAGCGAAACTTGAAACGATTTCAGGAAGATGAACCGTCACCTCATGCCCTAGCATGGCATGGCCCAGATTGACGGAAAGCTCCGCAATCAGCGGGAAGGTTATTGGGTTACCCACGAAGGTAGCCAGAAGCGATGCCAGAACATTGCCGCGCAACAGCCACGACAGAATGGCCGCAGTCAGAAAGTGCAGTCCGTAGAACGGAGTGAAAGACGCAAACACTCCAGCCGCGATTCCGCGCGAGATCCGATGCGCTGGATCAGGAAGACGCCGTAGCCGATGGATCACATATTGTGCCGCACGATACCACCCGCCGCGCGGATAGAAGAACTCCGCTACGATTCGCAAATACGATCGCGGGTTTCGTTTAAACACCTGTGCTTCCTTTGGCCTGCCCTAACGGGTTGATTATGGTTTACGCGTTATATCCCGGTGCCGCTGCACCGACGCCACGTCACTGTCAGCCTCAAGCGCAAGCATGATGGCATGTAAATGTTCGACATCCCTAAGCTGAACATCGACGATCAGAAGATAGAAATCCGGTTTTCGATCCTCGAATCTTAGATCCGAGATATTGGCCTTTTGTTCACCAATCAAGGTGCAGATACGCCCCAATACACCCGCGTCGTTCGAGATCGTCAATTCGATGCTAACGACATGGATCGCCGGGTGCTTGCCCGAATGCCAATGCAAATCCACCCATCGCGAACTGTCGTCATCAAGCTCGGCCAGTGCATCACAGTCGATCGTGTGCACCATCACCCCCCGACCGCGATAGGATATCCCTACAATCCGTTCGCCCGGTACAGGCTGGCAACATTGAGCAGGCGCAAAATCTTGTCCGGCGGCCAGACCAACCACTGCGACTTCACCATCGATCTCGTCGCCTTCTTGATTAGCCTCGGGATAAAGAATGCCTACAACATCACGCGCCTGAAGTTCAGCTGACCCAAGTCGGGCCAAAAGTTCATCCGTATCATTCAGCCGTAGTTGCTTGGCGGCTGTGGAAAGTGCCTTGTCACTGACCTTACGCCCAACATGTTCAAACGCGAGGCGAGCAAGTTCGTGACCCAAGCGGACATAGCGTTCGCGGTCGTCACTGCGCAGCTTCTTCCGGATCGCGGCCTTGGCACGGCCGGTCACAACGATGTCGATCCATGTCGCCTGCGGGCTTTGACCTTCTGCGGTCATAATCTCGACCGACTGGCCGTTCTTAACGCGGGTCCACAGCGGCACACGAATCCCATCGACCTTGGCGCCGACACAGCTGTCACCAATCCGCGTGTGGATGGCGTAAGCAAAGTCCAAAGGCGTGGCACCACGTGGCAGTTTGACCACCTCACCTTTCGGGGTGAAACAGAACACTTGGTCTTGGTACATCTCAAGCTTCACATGCTCGAGGAATTCATCGTGATCGTCGGCAGCCTCGAACCGTTCGGTAAGGGATGATATCCACTTGGCGGGATCAACGGCAAAAGGATTTTCTACCCTGATCCCATCGCGATAGGACCAATGTGCCGCCACACCGGTTTCCGCCACCTCATGCATCTCGCGTGTGCGGATCTGAACCTCGACCCGCTTGCCATCACGGCCAGACACCGTTGTGTGGATCGAACGGTAGCCGTTGGATTTCGGCTGACTGATGTAGTCCTTGAAACGGCCTGGAACAGCGCGCCACCGTTGATGGATCGCACCGAGTACACGATAGCAATCTGCGTTGGTTTCGGTGATCACGCGGAACCCATAGGTATCAGACAGACGCGAAAAGCTTTGTCCTTTTTCCTCCATCTTACGCCAGATGGAGTAGGGCTTTTTGGCACGCCCAAACGCCGTCGCTTCGATACCTGCCTTGTCGAGCTCAAGCCGGATGTCGCCGGTGATCTTTTCGATCACATCGCCGCTTTCCTTCTGAAGACGAAGAAAACGACGCATGATCGAACTGCGACCTTCGGTGTTCAGCACATGGAAAGCCAGATCCTCTAGCTCTTCCCGCATCCACTGCATCCCCATGCGACCAGCAAGCGGGGCGTAGATATCCATCGTCTCGCGCGATTTCTGCACTTGTTTGTCAGGGCGCATTGCCTTGATCGTACGCATGTTGTGCAAACGGTCGGCGAGCTTCACCAAAATAACGCGCATGTCTTTGGACATGGCCATGAACAGCTTTCGGAAGTTCTCGGCCTGCTTTGTTTCGGACGAACTAAGCTGAAGATTGGTCAGCTTGGTGACACCGTCGACCAGCTCGGCAATCTCTTTGCCAAACAGTTCATTGACTTCGCTATAGGTGGATCCAGTATCTTCAATCGTGTCGTGCAAAAACGCTGTGACGATCGTTGCGTCGTCCAGCTGCATGTCCGCCAGAATCTCGGCCACCGCAAAGGGGTGCATGTAGTAGGGGTCACCGGAATGGCGATACTGCCCAAAATGCATTTGGCCGCCATATTCATAGGCGGCCATAAGCAGGTCCGAATTGGACTTTGGATTGTAGGCCGAAATGCGTTCGATCAGACCGTCGATATCGAGATCAACAAGCTCGTCTTTCCAGCTCGTCACTCGTGACGCCCCCGTTCGCTTTCGTTTAGCCCTGACCCTGCGCTTCCATCAGCGCACGCAGAAGCTTCTCTTCCGACATATCATCGTCTGCCGGCTTGTCAGAAGATTCAGCACCCATAAGCAACGCCATGCTGTCTTCTTCGGGTTCATCCACCTCGATCTGAGTCTGGTGGTCTTCGATCATGCGTTCGCGCAGCTCGTCCGCCGTCTGGGTTTCGTCTGCGATTTCACGCAGCGCCACTACGGGGTTCTTATCATTGTCGCGATCAACTGAGATCTCAGCACCTGCCGAGATTTCACGCGCGCGATGCGACGCAAGCATCACCAGATCAAACCGGTTCGGTACTTTGTCTACGCAATCTTCAACCGTCACACGGGCCATGTCAGCTCTATTCCTTGCAAGGGGATGTGAAACGTCTATCTAAGACTCTGAAAACGCAATGACAAGCACAAACGCCCGGTTTCAGACCAATTCAAAGGGCGAAACCTCACTTTTTAATGTCTCGGGAAGCGCATCTGCCATCTCTTTGATGGTTTGATCCAAAACAGGATGCCGCCAGTCTGGATAAACATCAGCCAGGGGAATCAGCGCGAAAGCCCGATCCTGAAGACGCGGGTGGGGCAAAATCAATTGCTCTGGCGCCTGCTTCATCTGCTCTTCAAGCGGCAGGTTTTGCCAGTGCAGAAATGTATCACGCTCTGGTAGGACAAGATCATCATAAGCGATAAGATCGATATCCAATGTTCGTTGTGCCCACCGAGACGGTCTTTCTCGCCCAAACTCATCTTCAATTTCGTGCAGCTTCGCGAGTAGAATTTCCGCTGTGATTTCCACCTCTAATAGCGCGGCTACATTGATAAAATCGGGCCCAGCGCCTGCCGGAAAGCAAGCTGTGCTATAATATCTACTATTGGAGGTGATTCTTAGGCCTCGGCCTGAAAAACTATTTAAGGCATCGCGTACAAGACACGCAGAATCTGATAGCGCAAACGTTACGTTACTTCCTAGAAGAACCAACGCTTTTGTATAGGTTTTTTTAAGATTTTTTGCTTGCGGCACCGCGCGTGTTCCCTAGATTGCGAAAGGTGTTTGCTTCGTTAAGTGATTTCTATCCTACCACTCACGGAATTGCTCGGCGAAGAGAATTAGAAAGGATAATTAATGTTCTATCGCGACGAGCGACTTGCGCTTTTTATCGACGGATCCAACCTTTACGCGGCTGCCAAGTCGCTGGGGTTTGATATCGATTATAAGCTGCTTCGCCAAGAATTTATGCGGCGTGGCAAACTGTTACGCGCATTCTACTATACCGCCTTGCTGGAGAATGACGAATACTCACCCATTCGCCCGCTGGTGGACTGGTTGCACTATAATGGCTTCTCAATGGTGACGAAGCCGGCCAAGGAATACACAGATTCCATGGGGCGACGCAAAGTCAAAGGCAACATGGACATCGAACTGGCCGTGGATGCGCTTGAGCTGGCTGATCACATTGATCATGCGGTCCTGTTTTCAGGCGACGGCGATTTCCGTCCACTTGCGGCCGCACTTCAGCGGAAAGGTGTACGCGTTTCAGTCGTCTCCACCATTCGCAGCCAACCGCCAATGATTGCAGACGAACTGCGTCGCCAAGCCGATAATTTCATCGAGCTTGACGAGCTAAAGGATGTAATCGGTCGTCCACCACGTGAGTTTGATAACACCGAAGACCAAGACTGATAACGATCAGGCCGAAGTAACCGCTTCGGCCTGCTTCCTTTCTGGTGTTGCTCTGGACGCCCGGATCGAAAACCCTTACCTCTGACGCTGATCGGAGGACGTCATGACCAAACCCGCCCTGACATTGTATCTTGCAGCACCAAACGGCTTTTGTGCTGGTGTCGATCGCGCCATCAAGATTGTCGAAATGGCGATCGATAAATGGGGCGCGCCCATCTATGTCCGCCACGAGATTGTGCACAATAAGTTTGTCGTTGACGGGTTGCGCGCAAAGGGTGCGATTTTTGTCGAAGAGCTGACCGAATGCCCCGATGACCGTCCGGTCATCTTCTCGGCGCATGGGGTCGCAAAATCGGTTCCCGCCGAAGCATCGCGCCGCGAGATGGTCTTCGTTGACGCAACCTGCCCGCTTGTCTCAAAAGTCCATATCGAGGCTGAGCGTCACCATGATAATGGCTTGCAGATGGTGATGATCGGCCATGAAGGTCACCCCGAAACCGTCGGCACCATGGGCCAGCTTCCCGATGGCGAAGTCCTATTGGTCGAAACCGCCGAGGATGTCGCCACATTGAAGCCGCGCGATCCCGACCAGCTGGCCTATATTACACAAACCACCTTGTCGGTAGATGACACGGCTGGGATCGTTGCTGCTCTGCGCGACCGCTTCCCGGCCATTGTCGGCCCTCATAAGGAAGACATCTGTTATGCGACCACCAACCGCCAACATGCGGTTAAAGCGATTGCGCCAAAATCCGATGCGCTTTTGGTGATCGGTGCGCCTAACAGTTCGAACTCGCGCCGATTGGTGGAAGTTGCCCGCGCCAATGGCTGCGACTATTCGATGCTTGTTCAACGCGCCACGGAAATTGATTGGCGTTCGCTGGAAGGGATCCGCACCGTCGGATTGACGGCCGGCGCTTCGGCCCCTCAGCTGCTTGTGGATGAAGTCATCGACGCGTTTAAAGACCGCTATGTCGTGACCGTTGAATTGGTCGAAACCGCGCAGGAAAACATCGAATTTAAGGTGCCCCGCGTGCTGCGTGAGACATCAGGTGCAGCATGATATCGGCCGGATTGGAAACACTCGGGCTGCGTTTGGCAGCTGACCGCACATGAGCCGTTTAGACGCCGAAACCATCGCAGTGTACGACACCCAAGCGAAAGAATACGTCGCGCGGCGTGGAAACCGTATTGAGCCGGGACTAACCGCATTCACGTCTAAACTACGCCAAGGCGGGCATGTCCTTGATCTTGGCTGTGGTCCCGGTGACGCTTCGGTCCATTTCCTGAAGTCCGGGTTCACCGTTGATGCGGTGGATGCCAGCGCGTCCATGGTTGCAATCACGCGCGAGCTGGGTGTCAGCGCACGCCAAGCCACGTTTGACCAGATCGACCAGACAGATGCCTTTGACGGGATTTGGGCCAGCTATTCACTTCTGCACGCCCCACGCGGCGATATGTCCGGACATTTGGCCCGTTTGCGAACAGCCCTAAAGCCGGAAGGCAAGCTGCATATTGGGTTGAAACTGGGAAGCGGAGAATCCCGCGACCCTCTGGGGCGGCATTACACTTACTACGCGCTTGACGAGCTGATCGGTTTGCTGGAAACCGCTGGCTTCACCCCCGAGATTTGGGAAACTGAAGATGGAGTCGGCCTTGATGGCGTGGCCTATCAGGGAATTTGGATGCACGCGAATGGCTGAGTTTTATGCGTATACGGACGGGGCGTGCTCGGGCAACCCCGGCCCCGGAGGCTGGGGTACTTTGCTGCAAGCAAAGGAAGGCGATACCGTCGTAAAAGAGCGCGAGCTGAAAGGCGGCGAGGCCTTAACAACCAACAATCAGATGGAGTTGATGGCCGCGATCAGTGCGCTTGAAACCCTTGGCAAACCCTGCGCGATCACCGTGATCACCGACAGTCAGTATGTGAAGAACGGTGTGACCGGGTGGATCCATGGCTGGAAAAAGAACGGCTGGCGGACCGCCGCCAAGAAACCTGTAAAAAATGCAGAGCTATGGCAACGCCTCGATGAAGCGCAATCCCGCCATCACGTCACTTGGGAATGGGTGAAAGGGCATGCCGGTCATCCGGAAAACGAACGCGCGGACGAGCTGGCGCGTGCAGGGATGGCCCCTTTCAAGGATTAAAGCTGCTTCATCTTAAAACTGCAGCCACAATCCCATTCCAAGCTCGCTTTCTTCGATGCCCTGCAAACCGCGCGTGTATTGCAGGGTCAGATGGCGGTTCGGTTTAAGCTCCCACGCAATCGACGGAATGGCTTTCACAAAAGTCGTATCGGGCGTCATCATCACATCCAAACCCAGCATCGTCAGTAAGCGATCATGTGGCTTCAATCCCAGCACACCATAGCCGCCGTAATCGGTTTCCATGCCTTGTGTTGAAACGCTTGCGTAAACCTCAAGATCCGCCCAGCCGGTGCCAAAAGGCGTGTTGAACCCGTAACCAAGATGCACCCCTGGCTCTATTCGCGGATCTTCAACAGGGCCAGACAAGGTCAGGCTCACCGCCTTTTTCAGTTGCTTGTCATCATCCGGGAAATGCCATCTGGCCGACAGCTCGTACCCAGTCGCTTCCTGCACAGCAAAGTCATAGGTGATCTTGCCCGCGACCGTGATGTTGTGGCGCAGCCCATATTCAACATAGGCCGTCCCAACAGGATAATCTTGTAGCCGATCCGTTTCTTGTGCCGTCATCGCTGACACGAACACCTCGCCTTTCTCACGAGGCCATGCCCCGGCCATAGTTTGAATGGGGGTCACGCCCAAAAAGAGAACGAAGAAGATGATCCATCGTATCCGCATGCTGCCGATTGTGCGGAATGAAGGTTAACCGTGTCTTAACCGCGCCTGGAAAAACGCTGCCACAGCCAAATGACAAGGATGGCGCCCAACACGGCACCAATAGCTCCAAACGCAAAGCTGCCGATGGCTAGAAGGAACCGCATCAGCAATCCGCTGATCAATGCCCCACCAACACCAATGGCGATGGTAGTGGGAACGTCGGTACGTACATCCATGATGCGCGTGGCAAGAAAACCCGCAGCGGCACCAATTATGATCAATAAAACGAAAGGCATGGCATAAGTATGGGGTCAGACCAGCTAAATTGAAAGGGTCAACTGACCTGATCAGGCATCTCAAATCCACGCAGAAAGTCTTCGGCATCCATGGCGCGTTTACCGGGACGCTGCGCGCGCAACACCTCGACCGCACCGTCGCCGCAGGCAATGGTCAGTCCAGACAGCACCTGCCCCGGCACACCGGCCCCTTTTGCCAAACGCGAGGAAAGAAGTTTCACCTGCTCGCCAGCGATGAGGCACTTCGCACCGGGAAAGGGCGACAATCCACGAATATGGCGATCGACCTCAACCGCTGGGCGTGACCAATCAATCTGCGCCTCGGCCTTGTCGATTTTGTGGGCATAGGTGACCCCATCTTCCGATTGCACCTCGGAAGTCAGCTCCGGCAATCGGGCCAATGCATCGACAATCATGCGCGCACCCATTGCAGACAAGCGGTCATGCAAAAGCGCCGTCGTTTCATCTGCAGAAATCTTTGTGGCTTCCCGCAACAAGACGGGACCAGTATCCAGCCCAGCCTCCATCTGCATAATGCAAATCCCGGTCTCTGCATCCCCAGCCATGATCGCACGATGGATAGGGGCCGCCCCACGCCAGCGCGGCAAAAGCGATGCGTGGATGTTCAGACACCCATATTGCGGAGCATCCAGAACAGTTTGGGGTAGGATCAATCCATAGGCCACCACCACCGTGGCATCCGATTTCAGATCAGCAAACTCTTTTTGTTCTTCGGCACCCTTTAGGGAAACGGGATGGCGGACCTCTAACCCCAGTTCCAGCGCACGCGCATGCACTGGCCCGGGTCGATCTTTCTTGCCGCGACCAGCGGGACGCGGAGGTTGGCAATAAACAGCGGCAATATCATGTCCAGCCTCGACCAATGCTTCTAGTACCGGAACCGAAAAATCGGGCGAGCCCATGAACACAAGTCTCATCGGTTTAGCTTCCTTGACTTCTTCACCAGCATTTCGCGCTTTGGCCGCGACAGGTGGTCAACGAAGACCTTGCCATTCAGGTGATCAATCTGGTGCTGCACCGAAGTCGCCCAGATGTTCACCAAATCACGCTCTTCAACGTCGCCCTGTTCGTTCAGAAAACGCACAGTGACAGCGCGGGGGCGTTCGATAACAGCCGACACACCCGGCAGGTTCGGGCTGGCCTCTTGATGCTCTCGCATTTGGGTGGAGGCATGCAATATCTCGGGGTTCGCCATACGGATGGCCTGACCCCGTTCATCAGAGGCATCCACAACGCAAAGGCGCTGCATAATCCCAAGCTGCGGGGCCGCCAGACCAACGCCGGGCATAGAGTCCATAGCCGTGATCATCTCGCCCCAAATGGCGCGAGTGTCATCTGTCACGGCCTCGATCGGTTCGGCAGCGGTGCGCAGGCACTTGTGCGGATATTTCACATAAGGACGGTGGGTCACGGCCGCGCAAGCTCGCGTTTCAGCTTCTGCATTTTGCGGGTGATCATCTGACGCTTCAACGGCTTCAGATAATCAATAAACAGCTTACCATTCAGGTGATCAATCTCGTGCTGCACACAGGTGGCCCACAGCCCATCGAAGTCCTGTTCCTGAACATTCCCATCGCGATCCAGCCAGCGCACGCTCACCTCTTTCGGGCGCGTGACTTCGGCAAACTGATCCGGGATCGATAGGCATCCTTCCTCGTACACATTCAGATCGTCCGAGGACTGAATGACCTCGGGGTTGAACATGATCATGGGCTGCGGCGCTTCATTCTCGTCGCGCACGCAATCCAAAACGATCAAGCGCTTTAGAATGCCGATTTGTGGCGCGGCCAAGCCAATGCCCGGCGCGTCATACATGGTTTCCAACATGTCATCAGCCAGCGTCCGTAAGTCGTCAGACATGTCGGGCACAGCATCGGCCACCTTTTTAAGGCGCGGGTCAGGGTGAATAAGGATCGGTTTGATGGTCATGTGCAGCATGTAGGACATGCTTTGGTCTGGTGCAATGGTCCGCTTGCACCTGCGGGCAAAGCCGCTAACCTGCACGAAAGATCAGACCTTAAGGAATGCACTATGAATTTTGACGAGATCATCGAACGCCGCGGCACCCACGATTCGAAATGGGATAAGATGGAGCAGTTTTCTGGCGTATCCCCGGACGATGGTCTGGCGATGTGGATCGCCGACAGCGATTACCAAACCGCCCCCTGCATTATCGAGGCAGCACGAAAGGCCGTCGAGCATGGCGTTTTTGGCTATTCTTGGGAGCATGATGACTACAAAGAAGCGGTTGCTTGGTGGATGCGCACGCGCCACAGCTGGAACGTCGAGCCGGACTGGGTGCTGACCAGTCAGGGTCTTGGGAACGCAGTTGCGCTATCCATTCAAACCTGGAGCGAGCCCGGTGACGGAGTGGTCATCTTCACGCCCGTCTATCACGAGTTCGCGCTGAAGATTGAGAAGAACAATCGCAAAGTGGTCGAATGTCCGCTGAAGCTGGAAGACGACCGGTACGAGCTCGACCTTGAGGACGCGCAATCGCGCCTCACCGGCAACGAAAAAATTATCTTGTGGTGTTCACCGCAAAACCCATCTGGCCGTGTCTGGACCAAAGACGAATTGAAAGCCGTCGCAGCCTTCGCAGAAAGAAACGACCTACTTTTGGTCTCGGACGAAATCCATCAAGACTTGGTTTATGCTGGTAACACCTTCATTCCTACGGCGGTGGCGGCACCAGAAGCCATCCCACGGCTTGTCACGATCACCGCCGCATCAAAGACGTTTAACATTGCCGGACAACGTACTGGCAATCTGATCATTGCGGATGACGCTTTGCGCAACAAGATGCGTCAAAAGCTTTACGCGCTTGATTACGGACCCAGCATGTTGGCGGTCACAATGATTACGGCGGCCTATTCCCCGGAAGGGGCCAAATGGGTTGATGCTCAAATGGACCATCTTGCGCGCAACAAAGCGATCTTTGACGAAGGGATCAATGCGATCCCCGGCGTCAAATCTATGCCGCTTCAAGCCACCTTCTTGGCGTGGGTTGATTTCTCGGCTACAGGCATGACCCACGATCAGGTGATCGCTCGCATCCGCGATGACGCCAAGATCGCCGTCAGCCCCGGCCCGGCCTTCGGCACCGGAGGCGATGGATTCCAACGTTTCAACCTGGCCACGCAAGGCGCGCGCGTCGAAGACGCGGTTGCGCGCATGCAGCGCGCTTTCGCGGATTTGCAGTAGTTTCAAAAGGATTGTTCTGTGTGCAGCATTTCAGGTGCTGCACACGGGTTCCGCTCAGCCCTGGCCTTCGATCAATGCGACAGGTGCATTGTCTTCACGCGCATAGTCGCGTGGCACGGCGTCATGTGCCTCGGCCTTGCGCTTAAATTCGTACTTCATCTGTCCTTCTTCCTCTTCCGAGGCGATGATCAAGCACTGATAGAGATGCCGTGACCCGTCATACAGATCCACCAGCCCGCGCAGATGTGGCGCACGTTCGGCGTCCAGGGCGAATCCCGTGTCCCAGAACTTCAGCACCGGGAACATTTCTTCATTCACGTGAATGCGCAAACGGCTTTTCTTTTTAAGGTCTTTCTTGCGCGCAGCTTCCAGCCCTTCGCGCACTTCTTTCGGCAGAAATTCAAGCATCCATCCATTCCCATATCGCAGGGGATCATCATGCCACAAGAATTGTAACGGTCAAGTTAACCATCTTCTTTTGAACAGTTTCGCAGATTGTTTCAGCGGGCCTACAATGCGGCGAACGCCTCTAACGCGGCGGCACGGGCGCTGGAATGATCGACGATGGGATGGGGATAAGTCACGCCCAAGGACACCTTCGCATCCAGCAAAACCGCGTGCGGGGATTGCCATGGTGCGCCAAGATACTTGTTTGGCAGCGCGGCCAGTTCGGGCACCCAGCGGAGAATATAGTCGCCATTCGGGTCAAACTTTCCGGCCTGCATGATGGGGTTGAAGATGCGGAAATAGGGCGCGGCATCCGCCCCGCACCCGGCAACCCACTGCCAGCTTGCTGCGTTCGACGCGACATCTGCGTCCAACAGTGTGTCTTGGAACCATGCCAGCCCCGCGCGCCAGTTCACGCGCAGGTGCTTGACCAGGAACGAGGCCACGATCATGCGCACTCGGTTATGCATCGTACCCGTTACCCACAACTCGCGCATGCCCGCATCGACGATGGGATATCCGGTCAGACCTTTCTGCCATGCCTCCAGTTCCTTAGGCGCGTCGCGCCATCTGAACGAAGCGAACTTCTGCTGGAATTCGTCCGTGGGTAGGGCCGGGTTGTGAAACAGCAAATAGGCCGAGAACTCGCGCCAGCCAATTTCGGCCAGGAATTTGGCGCTATCATTTTGCCTGGCATCACCCAGCGCTTCGGCCCGTCGCAGGCTGGTCAGGATCTGGCGCGGTGTGATTTCACCCATTTGCAGATGAGGTGAGAGATTCGATACGTTTTCTGCTGTCGGGAAATCTCGACCCTGCGCATAGCCCTGCACGCGCGTCTCCAGAAAATCATCCAACCGCGCCAACGCCCCGGCCGCGCCCGGCGTCCAAAGAGGATCAAACCCAGCGGCCCAATCCGGAGCAGTGGGCAGAAACGCCCAATCGCACAAGGCGTCCGACGGCAGATCCCGCATGAATTTCACGTCTGGCACAGGCAAGGGGGCCTTGACCGTATCTAGCTGCGCCAGACACGCCCGCCAAAAGGGCGAGAATACGCGAAATGGTGTGCCCGATTTTGTCACCACCTGCCACGGTTCGAACAGATACCGGCCTGTGTGGCTTGCCGCGTAGATGCCTTTGTCTTTCAGGTGCGCTTTCAACGAGGTGTCTGCCGCGATGGCGTTCGGTGAATAGCGGCGCGACCAATGCACCGCATCTGCACCCGTTGTCTGGATGAGCTGATCCAACACATCCGGCGTCTTGCCCGCGCGCAACACAAGTTGCCCGCCCAGATCCCCGATCTGTTTCCCCAGCGCAGTCAAAGAATGATGCAGCCACCACAGCTGCGCCACACCAATTGGGTCCGCAGTATCCGGATCATTCACGAACAAGCAGATGACAGGTTTGCCATCAGATGCCGCTGCGGTCAGGGCGGGGTGATCTGACAACCGCAGATCATTGCGAAACAAAAGGATAGCGGGACGGGATGTGCTCATGAAAGCCTCGTGTTTGGGACTTAGATAATACGTCCCGCCCCCGCAGTTAGATCAAGTATTGTGGTCCTCGACCAGATCAACCCCAACCACTGGACGCAGCACATGTGGTTTTGCCGGATCATAAAGTGCTGAATCTTTGAAATCACGACCGCGATCCAATGCGGGCCCGGCAAGAATCAGCGCTGTCCGGGTGATTTTTTCGGCGCGCACTTTCTTGCGAATATCAGCCAGCGTGCCACGGATCATCATCTCGTCCGGCCAGCCAACGCGATAGGCAACCACAACGGGACAATCTTCACCGTAGTACGGGATCAAAACCCGCTCGATCTCGCGCATGTTGCGCACAGCAAGATGAATGGCCAGCGTCGCGCCCGTCTTGGCGAAGTTCTCAAGCGTTTCACCTTCGGGCATTGAAGTCGACTGCATCGACATACGCGTCAGAACGATGGATTGCGCAATTTCTGGGATGGTCAGCTCCTGCCCCAGAGCAGCGGCAGCAGCGGCGTATGCGGGTACGCCGGGGATAACCTGATAGTCGATTCCATCCGCATTCAAACGACGGATTTGTTCGGCAATCGCACCGTAAAGCGACGGGTCACCAGAATGCACACGGGCTACATCTTCGCCGCGCGCGTGGGCAGCTTTGATTTCAGCGTGGGTGTCGTCCAGCGTCATCGCAGCCGTATCCATCACCTTTGCACCCTCCGGGGCACATTCGACCACCTGTGGGGGGACCAAGGAACCCGCGTAAAGGCAGACGGGACATTCGCCAATCACACGCTGCGCCTTTAGGGTCAGAAGTTCGGGATCGCCGGGGCCTGCGCCAATAAAATAGACGGTCATGACAGGTCTCCATCAATGCGGCGGGCATAGCCGCGCGGGGTAAACATACGGGGGCCTTCGCCCAATTGGGCAAGGCGAGAATTGGACGATCCAACCAGCACAACGGTCAGCATATCGACCTCGTCCACCTGCAATTCGTCCAGACGGCGATAGCGGATGTTTTCGGTCGGACGACCTAGGTTCGATGCCAACATGACCGGCGTATCGGCGGGGCGATGTTTCAGCAGAATGTCGCGTGCCTCAGCAAGCAAAGTGCGACGCTTCATCGAGACCGGGTTGTAGAAGGCGATCACGAAATCCCCCTCGGCGGCGGCGTGAAGACGTTTCACGATGTCTTCACGGTGCGTCAGAAGATCCGACAGCGAAATAGCGCAGAAATCGTGACCCAATGGCGCACCTGCCCGGGCGGCTGCCCCTTGCAACGCGGACACACCGGGAGTGGACACCACTTCGACCCGACGCGCTGCATCGCTGACGCCTTTTTCTTCGGTGGTACGGTCCAGAAGTTCATACACCAGCGCGCCCATCGCATAGATGCCCGCGTCACCCGAACAAACCAGCGCGACGTTTTTGCCTTTGCCCGCTTGCTCCAACGCATAACGGCAACGATCTTCTTCACCACCCAGCGGGAAGTCCGAGCGGGTTTTGCCAGCGGCCAGCGGGCCAATCAGGTCGATATAGAGGCCATAGCCCACCAGCTCTTCTGCTTCTTGCAGAAGATGGCTGGCTTCGGGCGTGCGCCATGTGTGCTGACCCGGTCCGATCGAGACGATCGACAGCTTACCGCGTGACCGGCCCCGCATATCGGTGATGGGTTCCGGTGCACGGGCGATAGCACAGGTGGTGTTGGCGGTTTTCACCTTTTCGACGACCAGCTTGGCGTCAGGACCGGCGGCAGCGAGCGCTGCGCCTTCGGACACACCGTGACAGCCAACTTCCGCGAACACCACGTCCGACGGGTTTGCCAAACGAGCGGTTTCTGCTTCGAGTTCCTCTGCCGTAAACACCCGGAACGGCACACCCAAGCGCGCGGCCAGCTGGTTCATGGCGGCTTCGTCTGCCTTAAGGTCCAATGAGGTCACGCAAGCAATCGAGCCTACCGCGATATTCGCGGCCTTCAACTGCGCGGAAACGTTCTGCCACAGTTCTTCCGGGTCAGCATTACGCGCGCAGCCCACACCCAGCGCAAAGCGTTGGGGGTGATAGGCCAGGCGATTTGAGCCGGTCTCGACCGAGGCTTCGGTCACGGCCAGTTCAACGGAACCGCCTGCGTCCTCGATGTCAAAAATGTTTTCGCCAACGATGGACACACCTGCGCCGGAAAGCAGTTCGGCCATGGCTTCTTTCGCATCTTCCGGATTTGCCAAACGGTATCCCACTGGCGGCTCGTCCAATGCGACGCCCAGCGACACATCACCCGCCGTTGTAACAGCTGCCGTCGCACCGATCTCGGCTGCGATCTGACTGGCCAGACGGTTCGCCCCGCGATGCCCGCCCAAAAGCGGCACAACGACCGAGCCATCATCAGCCACAGATACGACCGGAGGTTCTGCACGTTTGTCCGCCAGAATGGGGGCCACAGCGCGGATCAGAATGCCCGCTGCGCAAACCCCAACGATAGGCGTGCCTGCCGCAAACAACATCCGCGTATGATCAAGCGCATTTGGGAAGAAAGCATCAGCTTTCCCAACGCGACCTTCCCGCCCGTGGACCTGTGCGCCCAGCAGTTTGGCGACCCGGTGGGCCAATTCTTCACCTGATTTATTCAGGCAGATGACGACGGGGCTTACAGCCATGGATCGGTTCCTTTCGCAAGCAGGATCATCGAGAAATAGGGGGCCTTTTCAGGGGCTTCAGATAGCGGCAATACGACCTCTTCGGGTAGGGACGCGCGTTCCACATAGGTGGCTTTGTCGGTCAGACCAAGGTCATCGATCACTGCGCGGATTTTCGGCAAGTGACGCCCGACTTTCATGATCGCCACCGACTCTGCGCCTTCAATACGCGACCGCATTTCGGCTTCATCCAAGGGGCCAGGCAGAACGGTCAGCCGTTCGTTGCGCGCGACCAGTGGTTTTTTCGCCCGTGCAGCCACCGTGGTGATCGACGTCACGCCGGGGATAATTTCGCAATCAAACCGGTCCGACAGGCGCGCGAAAAGATACATGAAGGACCCGTAAAAGAACGGGTCGCCTTCACACAGCACGACCACGTCATCGCCCGCAGTCAATCGCTTGGCGATCTGTGCAGCACCCGCATCATAGGCGGCCTGCGCCGGAGCGCGCTCAAGGGTCATCGGCACGGGGATGCGGATCTCATCCGCGTCTTCAGCGATCAGGTCAGCAGCAATCGAGCGGGCGAAGCTATCGCCCTTCTCTAATGCTGGATAGGCCACGACCTTCGCCGCAGCGATCAGGCGCGCGGCTTTCAGCGTCATCAGCTCGGGGTCACCCGGGCCAAGGCCGATCCCATACAGGGTTCCGTTCATCTTTTAATCAGGCTCCACTGAGTGACCGGTCGCAGTGGTTTCCAGCCGGAAAGCGATCCCAGCCCCTCGGCGCGCTCTACGGACAGTTTCACCAACTGCCCACCGTGTTTCTTGTGCAGCGCGGTCAGGCACATTTCGCTTTCGATGGTCACGGCGTTGGCGACCAAACGTCCAAGCGGACGCAGGGCAGCCCATGCGGCATCAAAGGTTTCGTCCGACAGGCCACCGCCGATGAACACAGCATCAGGGGCTTCTAACCCGTCGAGCGCAGCGGGAACCATTCCGTCCACCAGTTCAAGACGTGGCACGCCCAGCGCCAGCGCATTCGCTGCGGCCATGGCGCGCCGATCCGCGCGGGGTTCAATACCAACAGCGCGGGCATAGCGGGCACCTCGCATCCATTCGACCGCGACCGATCCACAGCCTGTGCCAATGTCCCACAAAAGCGCGCCGCGCATCGGCATCAGCTTCGCCAATGTAATCGCACGGACCTCTTGCTTGGTCATGGTGCCGTCGGATTGAAACAGCTTGTCTGCCAGCCCCGGCACACGCGGCAAAAGGGCCGCATCTGGGGCCGCGATACACTCGACAGCCAGCGTGTTGAATTCGGGCACGTCGTGGTCCCAGCTTTCCGCCAACCCGTCAAACCGCGCTTCATTCTCGCCACCCATATGAGCCAGAACAGTCATATGGGACTTTCCGAAACCACGTTCGGTCAAGAAGGCTGCGATCTGGCCGGGGGTCTCGGAACCAGTGGTCAGCACAAGCAAGCGCACGTCTGGCTGGATGAAGGCAATCATCTGCTCAACCGGGCGGCCATGCACGGTCAATGTTTCCAGATCCGCCATCGACCAGCCCATCCGGGCGGCGGCCAGTTGGAACGCGCCAACTTGGGGATGATAGACAATCTCGGACGGGTTCAGATGGCGACCGATTTTGGCACCTACCGAGAACCACAGGGGATCACCTGTCGCCAGCACCGCCACACGTTTGCCGCGCCGCGCTTCAAGCTCGGCAATCAGGCTGTCGAAGGGCGAGGGCCAGGACAGACGTTCGGCGTCACCCGCGACCATGTCATGGTGGCGACTGCCGCCAATGATGACCTCGGCGGCGTCAAGAACGGCACGGGTCGCCGGGGCAAGCCCATCGACGCCTTCTTCACCAATCCCGATAATATGTAGCCACGGCTGGCTCATGTCTTTTCCTCCGGCAATCCGGCGGCCAAGGCGTTCACGGCGGCTGACGCGATGGCCGATCCACCGCGACGGCCACGAAGGGCGACGAACTCGCAGCCGCGCGAATTGTTGGCCAGCTCTGCCTTGCTTTCGGCAGCGCCGACGAAGCCAACGGGGAAGCCAAGGATCACGGCCGGTTTCGGGCCGCCTGCGTCGATCAGTTCTAACAAGTGGAACAGCGCGGTTGGCGCATTGCCGACAGCAACGACCGCGCCCTCAAGCTTGTCCGCCCACAGCTCGACCGCCGCGGCCGAGCGCGTGTTGCCGATCTCTTTCGCAAGGCCCGGCGTGCGCGCGTCGTTCAGCGTGACGATCACCTCGTTGTCCGCGGGCAAATAGCGGCGGATGATCCCCGCGCCGACCATCTCGCAGTCGCAAAGGACCGGCGCGCCGGATTTCAACGCTGCGTGGCCGACTTCATAGGCGTTTGACGAAAAGGCCAGACGGTCTGCGACCTCGACCATACCGCAAGCATGGATCACACGCGTGGCAAGGGCCGCCATGCCACCCGGGAAGCGATCTAGCCGCGCTTCGCGGCGCAGGGTCGCGAAGCTTTCGGCGTATATCGCCATCGGGTCACGCTCATAGCGCAGAGGGGGCCGGCCCGCGTTCATTTTGACCGCGCCGATTCTGGGCCATGCGGGTGCTTCGCATGAGGGTATTCAGCGTGCACATGGTCGTGATCATGGTGGTGATGATGTCCGTGATCGTGGTCATGATCGTGCCCGTGGTCATGATGATGGTCATGATCGTGATGGTGGTGATGCCCCATATGAAGACGGCATTCGCCAGTGCAGAAGGTGTCACACAATTTGCAATCCGCCACGTTCGAGCCGGGCGCGGATGCCCCCTGCCCTTCCACGTGATGGTGGTGGCTTTCTTGAATAGCGCCAACCTCGTCCTCAAATCCCAGAACCTCGACGCGGTATTTACACATCACGCAAGTCGGGGGCGGCACATCGGCAAAGGCTGGATGCTTCTCGCGATCATCGACCGAGATTGTGATTTCTTCTCCGCCATCCATCGCCAGAACCTGCGTGCGATAGCCACAAGTTCCGCAATTTGGCGGACGCATATCGCCCAACTGTTCCGTCACGCGTTCTGCGAAGGTCTCCAACACTTTTGGATGGTCGCTTAGATAACCCGCCTTCACAAAATCGATGTCCGGGTTCTCGGCGGCCACCTTATCGGTGAAACCATAGATCCGATCGATCAGAATGCCGGTAAACAGGAAGTATGGGAACACGATGACGCGCTTGTAGCCCAGCCTGGTCACATGATTCAGGCAGGGCTCGACCAAGGGGAAGGTCACGCCGGAGTAGCCGACTTCCAGCCAGCCAAATCCCATACCTTCCTGCAAAAGACGGGCAACTTTGGCGACGTTGCCGTTTGCATCCGGGTCAGACGCCCCACGACCGATCACCACAAGGCAGGTTTCTTCCAGTGGGACTTCGCCTTTGTCTGCATTCGCAGCCTCGACGGCTTCTTGAATGCGCGCACCGGCGGCGGCGATCATCTTGGGATCAACGCCCAGCTCGCGCCCATAAGTCAGGTCCACGCCGTGCTTTTCCGCATAGGAATTCAGCACGGTTGGGATGTCGTTCTTGGTGTGCATCGCGGCAAACAGCATACCCGGCACGGCCAGAATACGATCACAACCCGCTTCGCGCAGGCGATCCAGCCCATCACGGATCACGGGGTTGGCAAATTCCAGATAGCCATAATCGGTCATCCAGTCGTCCGGAAAGTATGCCGGGAGTTTTTCAGCTAGGACCGCGAATTCATCAACGGCGGCCTGGCTACGCGAGCCATGCCCGCAAATCATCACACCAATTTTCGACATGGATCAGGCCTCCTGCGGCTCTTCGTCAGTCTCTTCAATCTCGGCCTCTTCGGCGCTGGCCTCATCGTCCTTGCGGCCTTTCAAAGCCGCCCAAAGTCCAATTCCCGCTGCCAGACCGATCAAGATGATCGCACCGATATGGTCATGTCCTGCGACCTCTCCGATATGGCTGGGGTGGGCGATGGCCGGGCCGGCCAATAGGCCTAGAAGAACAAGTGCAAGACGGGTCATGCGACATCCTTTCACGCAAATTGCGGGCGCAAAAAGGTTGCCTCTTTTCTTCAACGACGCTGTGTCCGATCCCCTATCTGGGTCAATCTTCAACAGCCAACCTCTCTGGCCCAATGGGCTTCGTCTGCCTCTCGTATAGAAAGCGAATGGAACAGGTGCAATGGGAAAGGCGGCACCGAAGTGCCGAATGGCGACATTAAAGCGCGTGCGACCGGATCAGCTGCCCGTGCACCCCCGAATATCCACGCCACGACCTGCGGCCAGAACTGTCAGCCGCACGTCCGCGCGATTCAGCACGAAGGGCTTACCAGATGTGGGCACCAGTTCGGCGACCGTTGTCAGAGTTTTGCCGGATCGTTCGGTCGACACGGTGTTGACCCAAAGTGACGGATCAGGGGTTTCGACCACCACCACCTCGCCCCGCCCTACACGCGGCATGTCGATCTGAGCCGTCAGTCGCAATCCATCTGCAATCGGCTCGACTTGGCAGGTGGCTTTTCGCATTCCTGCTTCGGTCGCTGTATCAGGTCGCGCCCGCAGTGCGCGCTTGATGGGACGTGCAGCGCTTTTCATTTCAACCGGCAGGGTGACAGATATCCGCGCATCCATCGGCATGCAGACATCCTTGCAAACACCCAGATTGACCTTACCCTTCAACGAGATTGGCTGACCAACCATCTCAGGGGTCAATGTCATGGGCAGCACCAGATCACCGGAATACCCAATGGTTCGCATACCGGCTGTATCGAAGACCTCGGGCACGGGCCAATGGAAGGTCACACCTGCCAGATTGCCTGATCCACGCCAATCAAGGCTTGGAGGGATGCCAGCTTCGCCCGGACTGCGCCAATAGGTTTTCCATCCATCCGCCAATCGCACGCGCAGCGCGGCCATGTGGTTGCCAGACGCATCGCGCCATCCCGGCAACACATCAATCTGCGCCACATCCTCAAGTGATACGGGTGCCCCAGACTGAGCAACAGCTGGCGTCGCCAAAGACATCACACTTAGGCAGGCAGACAGGAAGGCGTTCTTAAGTTTCATACCCGAATACATAGTGAGCAATTCCTGCATGTGAAATCACAATTACTAGATAAGTTGTGACCAGCCCTTGCAAACCACCCCTAGGCCCGCTTTTCTATTAAGTATGAACGACATCGATGACAGTGAAATGAACCTGAGCGGAAAGCTGTTGATTGCCATGCCCGGCATGGGGGATTCCAGATTCGAGAATTCCGTTGTTTTCATGTGTGCCCATTCGCCTGAAGGGGCAATGGGATTAATCGTCAACAAACCATCCGAAGATCTGTCACTTGGGGATGTGCTGAGCCAGCTTGAGATTGATGCCAGTTCGATCACCAAGGCAGGAAAAGTATTCTTTGGCGGTCCCGTTGAAGGGGGCCGGGGATTCGTTCTACATTCTGGCGAATATGACAACGACGATTCCACACTTAAGGTGGATGACGCGTTTTCGATGACGGCAACGCGCGACATTCTTGAAGCGATCGCACATGGGGAAGGTCCAGAGGACGCATTGGCGGCGCTTGGATATGCCGGATGGTCGCCGGGCCAGATCGAAGATGAAATCCAGCAAAACGCATGGCTGACCTGTGACGCTGAGAAAGCTATCGTGTTTGCTGCGGATGATAAAAACAAATGGACCGCTGCGTTGGCACAGCTGGGCATTGATCCGCTACTTCTGTCCGCTGAAGGCGGAAACGCCTGAATCCATCAGGTCCGCGGGGCAGCGGCCCGACGCAAGCGATCATTAATTGCACGCCCCAGCCCATGATCCGGAATGGGTGATACCGCAATTGGAGCATTCCCTTCAGCATCCAGCCTGTGCAGATAGCCAAACAAATTCGCTGCAGCTTCGACCAGATCGCCTGAGGGCGACAGGTTCAGATCGGCCTCGACATCACCGAAGCCTAGCATTCGTTCTTCGGGACGCGCTTCACCCGCGTTCAATCGCATACGTGCATCGGGTGCGTAGTGAGACGTCAGCTGCCCTGGCGCATTAATCGATGCACTTTCCCCGCGAATGGCGAGAGCTTGCCCAGTTGCAGTTTCCAATGCCTCGATTGGCAAGCCGCCAGGGCGCAATAGTGTAGGTGCCGGATCGAACCCTACAATCGTGCTTTCAACGCCAACCCCGCAAGGGCCGCCATCCAAAACTGCTTCGATCCTACCGAACAACCCCTCCAGAACATGCTGCGCAGTCGAGGGGCTGATCCGTCCCGACGGATTTGCGGACGGCGCTGCAACGGGAACACCCGCTGCCGCCAATAGCTTCTGCGCCAAGGGATGTTCTGGAACGCGGATCGCAACGGTTGGCAAACCAGCTGAAACCAGCGCCGACAACGGTCCATCTGGCTTAAGTGGCAGCACAAGCGTCAAAGGGCCGGGCCAAAAGGCCATGGCCAAATCGCGCGCCTCACCGTCCAGAACCGCATAGTCAGACACCGCCTCGACGGACGGCAGGTGAACAATCAACGGATTGAAATGAGGCCGGCCTTTAGCCTCAAAAATGCGCGCTACAGCGGTGTCATTAGTCGCGTCCGCACCAAGCCCGTAAACAGTCTCGGTCGGGAAGGACACAAGCGCGCCCGAACACAGCAATTCCGCCGCCCGCGCCACACCAGTCGCGTTCGCCTTTAGATGCTCGGTTTTCAGCTCGCGCTGTGTCATGACGCTGCGTTTTCCTTTGCCGCCCTACTGACCTTCGGTAAGGGATCATCACTGACCAGTTAACGGGCCAAGGCCCAGAAGCCAAGGATCGAACATGACCTACCGCGCCACAACCGATGACTTCCAGTTCCTGTTCGACCACATCATTGGCTATGACGACTTGCCGCAAACCGATCGCTTCGCCGAAGCCACAGGTGACGTGGCGATGGCGGTTCTGACCGAAGCCGGTAAGATGTGTGAAGACAAGCTGGCCCCGTCGCACCGCGATGGCGATCTGACCCCCGCCGTTTTGGAAAACGGCATTGTGCGCACATCGCCCGGATTTGCCGACAGCTACGCCGCAATCGCCGAGGGCGGCTGGATCGGTATGGCCGCAGACCCGGAATATGGCGGCATGGGCCTGCCCCTGACCCTGCAAACAGCCGTGAACGACATGATGTCGGCGGCGAACTTGTCACTTCAGCTTTGCCCGTTGATGAGCCAAGGCCAGATTGAAGCCATGGAACATCATGCCTCGGACGAGATCAAAGAACTCTATCTGCCCAAACTGATTTCCGGCGAATGGGCGGGCACGATGAACCTGACTGAAGCGCAGGCAGGCTCAGACGTGGGTGCGCTGACTTCGAAAGCGACTGACAATGGTGACGGCACATATGCTGTGACGGGCCAGAAGATTTTCATCAGCTGGGGCGACAACGACATCACTGAAAATGTCTGCCATCTGGTTCTGGCCCGCTTGCCCGATGGCGCGCCGGGCACAAAGGGTATCTCACTCTTCCTCGTGCCAAAGCTGATCCCTGATGCCGATGGCAATCTGGGTGAAATGAATGACCTGCGCGTGGTCAGCCTTGAACACAAGATGGGCCTGCACGGCAGCCCCACGGCCGTTATGTCTTTTGAAGGTGCAAAGGGCTGGATGATCGGCGAACCGCACAAAGGCATGGCCGCCATGTTCACCATGATGAACAACGCGCGTTTGGGCGTGGGTGTGCAAGGCTTGGGCGCAGGTGAAGGGGCCTACCAGAAGGCGCTGACCTACGCGCTTGAACGCAAACAGGGCCGCACTCCGCTGGGTGACAAAGGCACAGGCATGATCGTCGATTTCGCTGATGTCCGCCGCATGCTGACCCAAATGCGCTGCGAGTTATTTGCTGCCCGTGCCATGGCGCTGTCGCTGGCCAAGGCCATCGACATGTCCAACGCCACCGGCGACGACGCATGGACAGCCCGCGCTGCCCTCCTGACGCCGATTGTGAAAGCTTATGGCACTGAAACGGGCATTCTTGTCAGCCATCTTGGCGTACAGGTCCACGGCGGCATGGGCTTCATCGAAGAAACAGGCGCTGCGCAATACTGCCGCGACGTGCGTGTCACTGCGATCTACGAAGGCACCAACGGCATTCAGGCGATGGATCTGGTTGGCCGCAAGATGATGGACGGGGGCGAGGCTGCATTCCGCCTGCTGGAAGAGATCGAAACACAAGCCGAGGGTGCGCGCGCCCAATTCCCGACGATGTCCGAGGCCGTTTGGTCCGCCGCAGAAGACCTGCGCGAGAGCGTAGAGTGGATGGCCGATCAGAAAGACATGCAAGACCGCTTCGCCGGTGCCGTGCCCTTCTTGATGGGATTTGCCCGCGTGCTGGGGGCTCATATGCACCTGAAAGCAGCGATTGCAGAAGGTGGCAAAGGTCCACGAACCGAGCTTGCCCGCTTCCACATCAATCGCTTGCTTCCCGAACATGTCGCACAATTCGCGCAAGCTCGTGCGGGTGCCGGCGGCCTTTATGCGCTTAGCCCAGAAGATCTGGCATCGTGAGTAACGCCAAAACCGGAAAGCTCAGCTTCCCCTTCCCCGACGCCCCTGCTGAAGGCGAGGTTATCGAAGTGGCAAATGGTGTGCTTTGGGCGCGCCTCCCGCTGCCTATGGCGCTGGATCATGTGAATGTCTTCGCCTTCGAAGATCCTGAGGGCTGGACCATCGTCGACACGGGATTTGACTCAAAGAAAACCCGCCGCATATGGGAACGCCTGCTGGCCGGTCCTTTGGGTGGAAAACCTGTGGTGCGGGTCATTGTCACGCACCACCACCCTGACCACGTGGGGCTGGCAGGATGGTTTCAGCGCGAGCACGGTGCAGAGCTGGTCACCACCCGCACCGCATGGCTTTTCGCTCGCATGTTGTTGCTGGACGAACAGATGGAGCCTGTGGACGAAACGCTCGCCTATTGGCGCGCGGCAGGTATGGACCGCGAGGTCTATGAAAAACGCCTGACCGAACGCCCGTTCAACTACGCCGATATCGTGGCCGATATGCCGCTTGGCTTCAAACGCATCAAGGAAGGCAGCCGCATTCACTTCGGCGGACGTGATTGGGATGTGCGCATTGGCAACGGCCACGCGCCAGAACATGCGACGCTCTGGTCTACGGATGGTGAAGTGGTGATCGGTGGCGACCAGCTTTTGGCGACAATCAGCCCGAACCTTGGTGTCTATGCGACGGAACCGGATGCCGACCCGGTTGGTGACTGGCTGGAAGCCAACGAACGCCTAAAGCAATACGCAACGCCCGACCAACTGGTCCTGCCCGGTCACAAACTGCCCTTCACAGGCTTGCCTACACGTATGCGGCAGCTGATCGACAACCACCACAGCGCCTTAGAGAGACTTGCAAAGTTCCTATCCGAACCACACACAGCAGGCGAATGTTTCCTGCCGCTGTTCAAACGCGAGATCAGAGGTGGCGAATACGGGTTGGCGTTGGTCGAAGCTGTCGGGCATCTGAACCATTTGCTGCATGAAGGACGCGCCACCCGCACGATGCGTGAAGATGGCGCGTGGATTTGGCAGTCAGTCTAAGCCCGTCCGCGCGGCACGACCTCGTGTCCCGCCTCTTCTGGCTCATCATCCACCATCTCGGCAGGGAAACCCGGCGCAGTGATGTCCAAACCAGTGGCTTCTTCCAATCGGCGGATGATGTCGTCTGACTGGGCCCGTTCGCCGAAACGCGCGATCCCGTCTTTGAAAATCTCAATCATCAAAGGCGAGATTTCCAATGGGACATCGGCCCGATCAGCTATCGCCTGAAACAGTCCAATGTCTTTCTTCACCAGATCCATCGTGAACGAGATATCGCGCGATCCGTTCAGTATCACTTGGCTCTCTGTTTCATGCACAAACGATGTGCCGGACGAGATTTTGATGGCTTCATAGGTGGTTGCCATATCCAGCCCGGCCGCTTTCATCGTCACAAGCGCTTCGCAACAGGTCAACAGGTTCGCGGTCGCCAGATAGTTCGTCATCACCTTCAGAACCGAGGCGGACCCCAATTCACCTGTGTGCAAAACCCGCCGCCCAAGCACGGTAAGGATCGGCAAAACGCGTTCAAACGTGGCACGATCGCAGCCCGCGAAGATCGAGATATTGCCAGTGTCCGCCCGGTGGCACCCACCCGAGACCGGGCAATCCACAGCCGCACCTCCGCGCGCTATGACCTCGGCCCCCAACCGCTGTACTTCGGCTTCATCCGTGGTCGACATTTCAAGCCAGATTTTACCCTCGCAGACCTCGTCCAACATCTCGCTGACCACAGCATTAGAGGCCGCGGGCGATGGCAAGCACGTGATCACAACATCACAGTGGCGCATCAAGTCTGCCGCACTTTCCGCAGATTTTGCCCCACGCGCTACAAATGAGGCAACAAATTCTGGGTTCAAATCCAAAACCGTCAAATCCTTGCCATTGCGCAGCAAACTTCCCGCAAGTTTGCCGCCGACATTCCCAAGCCCTACAAATCCGATCTTCATTCTAATCCTCCCTGTTGGAGGCAGGCTTTCAGTCCGCAGACTTTTCTGCTGTCCCGTTTCCGACATCGCACAGCTTTTGTACAAATCATCAGATCGTGACGTGACGCCCGGCCTTCCCTGTGCCAGTCTTTATGAAATGCAACTTTCAAAGAACGGTGCCTGTATGTCTGACGACACCCCCAAAACCCCGCCCCGCCAACCGCGTTCGCATACCGTTGATTGCAGCGAAGCCGGTCCGGTCGTGGTTGAGGATCAAGAACTACCCGCAAAGCTTGCGGAAACTCCTGTTGAGCAAAAAAGCCCTGCGCAATGGGCATATGAGCGGCTGATTCTCTATATCAAAAACTTCGAAGAACAGCTGGATAACGAGCACGAGATCGCCATGGGCTTTGCCGGCGGAGATGCCGGGGTGCTTCGGATCGAAGGGATCGGCTTTTTCGACCCTGACATCATCACCTATTACGGATCAGACGGGGAAGGCACGAAAACCCAGCTGGTTCAGCATGTAAGTCAGCTGTCGGTCATGCTGCGCGCGCTTCCCAAGCAGATTCAGAGTGCGGAACCAAACCGTATCGGCTTTCGACTGGCAGCTCAGTTAGAAGAAGAATAAGAAAGTCTGTGTCGCAAAGGTAATCCGGGCCGTGACAGAGGCCCGGAAATCCGCTAATTGAGGCAAAACGCTAATTCAGAACAGGATTCACAACATGGCTGAACACGTGCATGGCACCATGGAAACGAGCTCTCAGGAAAAAACCTATGCGGGCTTCATGAACGTGACCAAATGGTCGGTCATCGTCATTCTGGCCGTTTTGGTCTTCTTGGCTATCGTCGGCGCTTAAGGCGACACGTTACCAATTTTCTAGGTTCGAGGGTCTTATGGTACGCTTGCTTGCTGTGCTGTCGTTGGTTGTTTCGCTTGCCGGTTGCGGCGGCGCGGAAAGTATCTGGGCCAGTGATCAGTCCGTCACGGAAGCCAACTATCGGCATGATGGCCCTTCGACCATCACGTTGATTACGGTTGTATCCAAGGCATCTGGTTCTGGTGCACATTCGGCGCTTCTGATCAACGGATCACAAAGGGTCATCTTTGACCCGGCCGGCACGTTCAATCACCCCAATTTGCCCGAGCGTCATGACGTACATTACGGCATGACGGACAAGGCCGTGGATTTCTACATCGATTACCACGCCCGGGTTACCTATGACGTGATCAAACAAGATCTTGTTGTGTCACCACAGGTCGCTGAAATGGCAAAACGCGCAGCCGAGCAATATGGCGCTGTCCCCAAGGCCCATTGTGGTCAATCGGTCAGCGCGATTTTGCGAAGCCTTCCCGGGTTCAGTTCGATCCCGCAAACGTATTATCCGAAGAAGATCATGGAAGCTTTCGGGCAACTTCCCGGTGTGCGTAGCCAAAGCTTCAGCGACAACGACCCACATAAAGATAACGAAATCAGAACGCGTGGCATCTAATCCACGCGTTTTCGGTATTCTCGTTCCGCGTTATCCCAACAAAAACAGAAGCGCATAAAGCGTGACGGCACCTGACAAGATGGCCGCCAATACGTTCTTGCTGAAATAGCCCACCGACAATGTCACCAGCGCTGCAGCCAAACGCGCAGGATCTGGGATGCCCCCCGTTGCAGCGGGCCACAACACCAGCGGCGCAACCAAACCAGGCAGAACCGCCGCGGGTGTATATCGCAAATGGCGCAGCAGCCATTCGGGCATCGGGCGGTCCCCTATCAGGCCCAAAAAGCTGAAACGGATCAGGAAGCTACCAATCGCCATCGCAAAGATGACGAACCAAACGGTGGTGTGGTTCAACTCTTCCATCACGCGGCCCTCCGTTCCATGTACAGCTCAACCTGTGCGCCGACGATCATCGCACCGAAGGCTGCGACCAACAGCCCAGTGCCGTAGGGCATCCACGCCATTGCCAGCGCAAGGACTACGGACGTCCCGGCCGAGGCTACATGTGCAAAGGTTCGCAACGAGGGGGCGATCATAGCCAGAAAGGTAATAGGCAGCGCGAAATCCAACGCCATTTCGGGTGGTACCTGTGCGCCAGCGACCGCGCCAAGATAGCTTGCTCCGTACCAAAATGGCGCAAGCGGCGCGACGGTTCCTAGATAGTACCCGACCCGCTCGGACATGGTTAGATCACGCTCCATTTCGAACTTGATTTGAGACAGAGCATAAGCCTGATCGACCATCAGATACGCAACCAATCCACGCTGCCAGATCGGGGCACTGCCCAGATAGGGGGTCAAAGATGCACTGTACATTGCCATGCGCAAATTCACCGCAAGGGCCGTTAGAATAACGATCACCGTTGGGGCGTTTTCGGTCATCATCTGGACAGCCGTGAATTGGGCCGCCCCAGCAATCACAAGCACCGAGAATCCCATGACTTCAGCCACATTCAGACCTGCTTCGGTCGCCACCACACCGAAAAGCGCGGCAAAAGGGATAATAACAAGCAGAAAAGGAAGCGCATCACGCGTTCCACGCAAGAAATGTCGTTTCGGGTTGGACGTTGTCATGCTGAAATCCTAGATTGCTTCTAACGCTTAAGGTGTCCGCACAGGAGTTGCAATTGGCCACGGAACACGATCTGTCAGAGTACTTAATTGCACCGGATCCCGGGGCCACGCGGCTGACACGCGCAGTGACGGGACATGATGAAACCGGCACGCCCGTGACCATCAACGTGGTCGAAGAGCGTCCTTTGACGATTTTCCTGAACCGGCGCGAGATTGTGACCGCCATGACCATCGGCGATTACCCGGAGTTTCTGGCTCTTGGATTTCTGCGCAATCAGGGCATGTTGTCTGAAGCCGACGACATCACCGGCGTGGACTATGACGAAGACATCGACACAGTGGTGGTGCGCACGGCGACTGAAACCAACTACGAAGACAAACTGGCGCGCAAAACACGCACGTCAGGATGCGCGGTTGGCACAGTGTTTGGCGACATGATGGAAGGGCTAGAAGGACTGACCCTTCCCCCATCATCCGTAAAAACATCTTGGCTTTATGCATTGTCGCAGAAGATCAACCGCACGCCTTCGCTGTATCTTGAAGCAGGGGCCATCCACGGCACAGTGCTGTGTCAGGGCGATCGGCCGCTTGTCTATATGGAGGATGTCGGACGTCACAACGCAGTCGACAAAGTGGCAGGCTGGATGCTGGACCAGAATGTGACAGGCGACGACAAGATCCTTTACACCACGGGGCGACTGACCTCGGAAATGGTGATCAAAACCGCGCAGATGGACATACCCGTGTTGGTCTCACGGTCTGGTTTCACCGCGTGGGGCGTCGAGATTGCACAGGATATCGGCCTGACCCTGATCGGGCGCATGCGCGGCCAGCGGTTTACATGCTTGTCGGGTGAAGACCGCCTGATCCGCGATGTAGACCCATCCCACATGGTACGCGAAGATGGCAAGCACCGTCGGAAAGGGGCCGCGAAATGACCCGGCCAGCAGGCATAATCCTTGCTGGGGGTCTTGCCACCCGGATGGGCGGTGGAGAAGACCAACAACTCGACAAAGGGCGGCTGCCTTTGGGCGACGGCACGCTATTAACTCGTGTGATTGATCGGCTCGCCCCCCAAGTCGGCGCGATGGCTTTGAACGCCAATGGTGATCCGGACCGGTTTTCGGACACTGGTCTACCAGTTCTGCCCGACAGTATTGAAGGGTTCGCCGGGCCATTGGCGGGCGTGCTGGCGGGTCTTGATTGGGCGGCTGAGACCGGTGCGACCCATGTCATATCTGCTGCTGCTGACACCCCGTTCTTTCCGCGCGATCTGGCAGATCGCCTGATGATCGCCGCACAGCGCGACGGTGTTGAGATTGCTTTGGCGGCCACGCTTGATCCGCAACGAGGTGCGATGCGGCAACCTACCTTTGGGCTGTGGCCAGTCTCGTTGCGCGATGATCTGCGCGAGGCATTGAAGGGCGGCTTGCGCAAAGTGGTACTGTGGACCGACAAACACGGCGCAGCAGTTGCAAGCTTTCCGCCAACGCCGTTCGATCCGTTCTTCAATGTGAACACGCCGGACGATCTTGCCCATGCGCAAGCTTTGCTGGAGACCACCCAATGAAAATTTTCGGTGTCACTGGCTGGAAGAACAGCGGAAAGACCGGGTTGATGGAACGGCTTGTGGCGCATTTTACTGCGCAGGGGTTAAGGGTTTCGACGCTCAAACACACCCACCACGGTGTGGATCTTGAGAAACCTGGCACTGACACCCACCGACACCGCGTCGCGGGGGCGCAAGAGGTTGTGCTGGTATCATCCGCCCGCATCGCCAGTTTGCACGAATTGCGCGATGATCCTGAACCCCGATTGGCCGAGCTGATCCGGGGCCTGAAGCCCTGTGACCTTGTGCTGGTTGAAGGATTCAAAGGCGCGCCGCATCCCAAGATCGAAGCTCACCGTGCTGCCACCGGCGAAGCGCTATTAGCACCCTCCAATGATACGATCCGCGCCGTGGCCAGCGATGAGCTGTTGCCCGACTTGGACCTTCCAATCTTCGATCTGGATGACACCGCAGCAATCGCAGACTTCATCGCAGAGACCACCGGCCTTGCTCCGCGTAAATCCTACGGGTTGAAAAATAACTGCTTTGCCCTGCCACCCGGCGTGCATTGGACCCCGGTGGACGAGGCGCTGGATACGTTGAAATCCCGCCTCGCACCCGTGGTCGACACCGAAACTGCGCCCACAGCGCAGTCACGCGGCCGTATCCTTGCGTCGGACCACATGGCCGCCCGCTCAAATCCGCCCGGAGCAAACTCCGCAGTTGATGGCTACGCTTTTGCTTATGCGGATCTGCCGAAGGGTGACGTGATCGAACTGCCCCTGATCGCAGATCGCGCCGCTGCGGGCGACCCTTTCACCGGCACGGTGCCAAAAGGCCATGCCATTCGCATTCTGACCGGCGCGTTGCTGCCCGAAGGCGTGGATACGGTGGTCTTGCAAGAAGACGTTCAAATTGACGGGCAAACGCTGCGTTTCCCAGCAGGCGTAAAACCCGGCGCCAACGCCCGCGCGGCTGGCGAGGATGTGGAAGCCGGCAAGCTTGCCCTATCCGCAGGCCACAAAATGCGTGCACCAGACGTGGCGCTTCTGTCAGCGCTTGGCCTACCCAACGCGCAGGTCTTCAAACGTTTGCGGGTGGGCGTCCTGTCCACCGGCGATGAGCTCGCAGAGCCTGGCAGCACGCTGGACCCTGCCCGCACCTTTGACGCCAACCGCCCGATGCTTCTGTCACTGGCCGAGGGTTGGGGATACACCCCTGTCGACCTTGGTCATGTGGCCGATGACCGCGACGCGCTGCGCGCTGCGTTTGACGCCGCAGCCACCAAAGCAGATGTGATCCTCACCTCTGGCGGGGCTTCGGCGGGTGACGAAGACCATGTCTCGGCGCTTTTGAAAGAAACTGGATCTCTGCATCACTGGCGCATTGCCATCAAGCCGGGCCGCCCGCTGGTGTTGGCCCAGTGGAATGGCACTCCGGTCTTCGGCCTGCCCGGCAACCCGGTCGCGGCCCTTGTCACCACGTTGATTTTCGCCCGCCCTGCATTCTCGGTTCTGGCAGGGGGGGCTTGGTTGGGGACAGATGCGATCACCTTGCCGGCAGCCTTCAAGAAATCCAAAAAAGCGGGCCGCCGTGAATACCTGCGCGCGCGCGTGAATGAAGACGGTCAGGTTGAAGCGTTTAAGTCCGAAGGCTCTGGCCGCATCTCTGGTCTTAGCTGGGCTACTGGTCTTGTGGAGCTTCCCGATGAGGCAATGGAAATCTCACCAGGCGCACCCGTCCGCTTCCTACCTTACGCAAGTTTTGGAATTGTCTGACCTCAGTCGCCGTGACGCATTAAACGCTGCTTCTGACGGCCCCAATCACGCTTGGCTTCAGTCGCGCGTTTGTCATGGGCTTTCTTACCCTTGGCAATGCCGACCTTCACCTTCACCAGACCTTTGTGATTGAAATAGATGACCAGCGGCACAAGGGTCATACCCTTGCGACTGGTTGCATTCCACATCTTGGAAATCTCGCGTTTTGACGCCAGAAGCTTGCGCTTGCGCCGCTCCAGATGTCCCCAAGTGATGGCCTGTTTGTAGGGCGCAATATAGCTGTTGGTCAGATAAAGTTCGCCGTCTTCAACTGCCACATAGCTTTCGGCAATGTTCGCCCCACCCTGACGCAAAGATTTCACCTCGGACCCCATCAAGATGATACCGCATTCGATATCTTCCTCGATCGCGTAGTCATACCGCGCACGCCGATTGTCGGCGATCACTTTGTAATTGGGATCTTCTTTCGTCTTAGCCATGGTCCGGATGTAGGGCTTGGACTGCGAACTGTCCAGCCCATCGCGCGCGCAAAGAAAAAGGCCGCGACATTGCACGGCCCCTTTTAACTTTGGATCAGTTGATCAACCCGGCGCGACGCATGGCAGCGTCGATTGCGGATTTGGTCTCGTCCGTGATCTCGGTCAGCGGGCTGCGCACTTCGGTGCCGCAGCGGCCCAGTTTAGACAGGCCGTATTTGGCACCACACAAACCTGGCTCCATGAAGATCGCTTGATGCAAGGGCATCAGCTTGTCGGCAATCTCCAACGCTTTTGCGAAATCACCCGACAGCGTTGCTGCCTGCAAGTCCGCACAAAGGCGCGGGGCCACATTCGCGGTGACTGAGATGCAGCCAACACCACCTTGAGCGTTGAATCCATGTGCCGTGGCGTCTTCGCCCGACAATTGGATGAAGTCCGCACCACAGGTCATGCGCTGAAAGCTGACCCGCGCCAGATCGCCGGTCGCGTCTTTAACGCCCACGATGTTTTTGTGCTTGGACAAAGCCCCCATGGTTTCAGGTGTCATATCAACAACCGAGCGGCCCGGAATGTTGTAGATCACGATGGGCAGATCAACCGCGTTGGCCAACGTCTCGTAATGGGCAATCAACCCGCGCTGGGTCGGCTTGTTGTAGTAAGGTGTGACGACCAGACCAGCCGCGGCACCTACACGCTTGGCGTGCTCCATAAACCGCAGCGATTCGGCGGTGTTGTTCGACCCGGCACCCGCGATGACCGGTACGCGTCCAGCGGCGGCTTCAACCACCGCTTCAATCACGGCCTCATGTTCCTCATGGGTCACAGTCGGGCTTTCGCCGGTCGTCCCCACAGGCACCAAACCTGATGAACCTTCTTCGATCTGCCACTCTACAAGGTGTTTGAGCGCGTCGAAATCCACTGCACCGTTCTTGAACGGCGTAACCAGGGCAGGAAGAGATCGCTTTAAACATGACACGCTCCATTTTGTCTGTGTTTCCAGTTATGTCTGTGTACGGACGCTGAATCACCCTACAAACGCGGCGGAAACTAGCCGGGTTCATCACAAATGCCAAGTTTGTGTGTTGCGTGTTAGCGCCACAAAGATAGGTTTTGCATATGAACAGGATCATTTCGCGCTTTACGCCAGCCCTTTTGCTGGCTGTTTTCATCGGTTTACCCTCATTTACGGGGGCGGTCGCACAGGACTCAGCTGCGGTTTCGGCGTTTCAGGCCGCCATTAAATCTGCACGTGCGGATGAATGGGGAACGGCCTCTGCCCAAGCGCGCAATGGCGGGGCGTTGGCGTCTGACATTGTCGAATGGCATCGTCTGCGCGAAGCAAAGGGAAGTTTTGCCGATACGCGTGCTTTTTTGGCGCGCCATCCTGATTGGCCGGGATTGAAACTTCTGCGTAAGCGGTCCGAAAAATCGATCCCCCATAACCACACCCCATCCGAGGTGCTAGACTTCTTCAAAAACCAACCTCCGCAAACCGGCCGGGGCGCGTTGCGACTGGCTGAGGCGTTGAAGGCAACCGGCAAGACGGAAGAGGCTAAGGCACAGATCATTCTGGCCTGGGTGTCCATGTCGCTGGATCAGGACGAACACGATGCGTTTTTATCCCGTTACGGCGACGCGCTGAAATCCCACCATTGGGATCGTGCAGACATGCTTTTGTGGCGCGGGTCCACCAAGGAAGCGACGCGCCTGTTGCCGTCACTGACCTCTGGCCAGCAGGTCTTGGCAAAGGCACGCATCGGGTTGCGTCGCAAACAAAATGGTGTGGACGCGTTGGTCAAAGCTGTTCCAGCCAGCCTTTCTGATGACCCGGGCCTTGCCTATGAACGATTCCTGTGGCGCGCCTCCAAAGGGCGCAATCAGGACGCGGCGGATTTGCTACTTGAACGATCCAAATCGGCGCAGTCTTTGGGAGAGCCTGATCGCTGGGGAAGCTGGCGACGTGTGTTGGCCCGCTGGTCCATGCGCGAAGGGAAATCCAAACAGGCCTATCGCCTTGCAGCATCACATCACATCCCGAACGGGTCCAGTCGGAACGATTTGGAATGGCTGGCGGGCTATTTGGCACTTCGCAAATTGAACGACCCCGCAACCGCCAGTACCCACTTCCAAACCTTCCAGCAGGGGGTTGAGACTCCAATCAGTTTGGGTCGCGCTGGGTATTGGAACGGACGCGCCTATGAGGCGCAGGGTGATAAAATCAGCGCTCAGGCAGCCTATGAATTTGGCGCAGAGTACCAGACAAGTTTCTATGGCCTTCTGGCGGCCGAAAAAGCCGGCGTTCCTATGGACCCGCGCCTGACGGGTTCCGAGCCCTTCCCTGACCACAAGCAGGCAAACTTCTGGGGTGGATCGGTGATGGAGGCCGCGCGCCTGCTGCACGCTGCGGGCGAGCTTTATTGGGCCGAGCGGTTTTCGGTGCATTTGGCCGAAAGCCTATCGCGTGAGGAATTGGGGCAGCTTGGAAAGTGGGCTGAAAGCGTGAAAGAGCCACATCTTCAAGTCATGATCGCGAAACAGGCCGCGCGTCAGGGCCACACGATTGCCCGCGCATATTTTCCAACACCTGATATCGGGCGCGGAAACCGCACTGTTCCCCGCGCGCTTGAGCTGGCCATTGCACGCCGCGAAAGCGAATTTGACCCATCCGTGGTCTCGGGCGCGGGTGCGCGCGGGCTGATGCAGTTGATGCCGGGTACAGCGTCTGACATGGCGAAACGGCTAGATATGCCCTATTCCAAAGCGCGGCTGACCACAGACCCCACTTACAACACGCGGCTCGGGTCCGAGTATCTGGCCAAGCTGATTGAAGACTTCAAAGGCAATCCAGTGCTGATTTCCGTGGGCTATAACGCTGGTCCCGGTCGTTCACGCAGTTGGACCGAGAAGTTTGGCAATGTGCGCTCGTCGTCAGTCGACATCATCGACTGGATCGAACACATCCCATTTCGCGAAACACGCAACTACGTCATGCGCGTGACCGAAAGCCTGCCTGTCTACCGGGCGCGCTTGAAGGGACAGACGGAACCTCTGCGCCTGTCCAAAGAGCTTAAGAAGTAGCGCGCCGGCTGCGAATCAGAGTGAATATCCCGGCCGACACGACGATCACCGCACCAATCACAACATTGGTGTGCAGAGTTTCGCTAAAGACTAAGACACCGATGATGCTGACGAACACAAGCTGCAGAAAAGCGAAGGGCTGGACGGTGCTGGCCTCAGCAAATTCGTAGCATTTGATTAAGAGCCAATGGCCCAGCACACCAGTGCAGCATAGAAGCGCCATCCACACCCAATCCCGTTGGGACATCGGCTCCCAGAACCAGACGCCGATCACTGTCATGACGACCGCGCCCATAATGCCCGTCCAGAAGAAGCTGGTCTGCGTGCTGTCCGTTTTCGCAGCCAACCGCGTCATCAACCCGTAGACTGCGAACATAGCAGCCGCGACGAGAGGTATGATTGCATAGGGCGAAAACACACCTGATCCTGGTTGCAGGATGACCAGTATGCCAATGAAACCTACACCAATGGCGGCCCAACGCCGCCAGCCCACATGCTCGCCCAGAACCCGACCGGACAACGCGGCCACCATCAGCGGGTACACCGCGAAAATCGCATGGGTTTCCACAAGGCCCAGCAGCGTGAACGACAGAACGGTCACGCAAATCTCTAGCGCTAAAAGCGCTCCGCGTGTGATCTGCAACCAAGGGCGCGCGGGTCTAAGCGCCTGTGAAAGGCCCCCGTTTCGCCGTGTAATCACAATAACAAAGGCCGCGAAGAACCAATAGCGGATCATCACCACCATCCAGACGTTGTATTCCCCGCCCAGATGGCGCGAGATTCCGTCCTGCATCGCGAAGACAAAGGTCGTGGCGACCATAAGCCAGATGCCGATTTGGTTGTTGCGATCCATTGCGTCCCCTAGGGTCGCAATCTGCCGCGGCTCATATGCCGCTTGCGCCCGTATCCGGGAATACGTTCCACGTCGAAACCTGCTACGTCTAGGGCGCGACGAACAAAACCTGCGGCGGTAAATGTCGCAAACGTCCCATTTGGCGCGGTGTGCGCGCCGACCGCGCCCATCAGCATGTCACCCCAAAGCTCTGGATTTTTCGCGGGTGAGAAGCCGTCAAGGAACCACGCATCCGCGCGGCCTTCCCAAGTGGCAAGCGTTTCTCGGGCATCGCCCTCGATCACCTCAACCGCGAACCCATCCATGTCGAGCCGCCGCTGACCATCTGCCCAGGCCGCCAGAAACGGATCCGCCACGGCGCGCGCTTCGGGGAAGGCTTGCAGAGCGCGGTCGATGTCGGCGGCCTCCATCGGGAAGGCCTCGAACGAGGTAAAGCGAACGCCATCCGGCGCGCCCGCGTCGCGCCAAGCAAGAAAGGCGGCCAGCATGTTCAGCCCGGTGCCAAACCCCAGCTCTGCAATGTGAGAGCCCGCGCCGATACGCGCGGGAAGGTCGTTGCCATCGATGAACACGTGGCGCGTCTCGGCCAGCCCGTCTTCAAGCGAGAAATAGGGGTCGTCGAACCGATCCGCCACCGGCACACCGCTGTCTTTCCACGTGATGGTCGCTGTCTGGCGCTTTGTCATGATGTGCCTTAGAACCCTCATTGAAACTCGCGCGACCATGAAGAAGGAACGCCCCAATGGCAATCGCTGATGTGACGGTTTACGGCGCGGGAATCTTTGGTCTGTCTGTGGCGTGGAGCTGCGCGCGTCGTGGCGCGACAGTGCGGGTAATCGACCCGAATGGGCCGGGTGCAGGGTCGTCCGGCGGGTTGGTCGGCGCGTTGGCCCCGCATGTTCCCGAACGCTGGAACGCCAAGAAAGCTTTCCAGTTCGACAGCCTGATCATGGCAGAAGGCTATTGGGCCGAGGTTGAAGAGGTCTCAGGCCTCTCCCCCGGTTATGCGCGCAGCGGACGGTTGCAGCCCATTGCAGACGAACGCTTGCTTGAGCTGGCACGTGCGCGTGCGGCCGAAGCGGACACGCTCTGGCAGGGCAAGGCTGTGTGGCAGGTCCGCCCGGCGTCGGATTTCCCGGATTGGGCGCCAATCAGCCAGACAGGCTTCCTGATCCACGACACACTGACCGCCCGCATGAGCCCGCGCCGCGCAGGTGCGGCTTTGGTCGCCGCGATCCAAGCCAAGGGCGGCGAGATTGTGACTGAAGGCCCACCCGAAGGGGTCGAGGTTTGGGCCACTGGTTGGCGTGGATTGATTGAGTTGTCTGAACAGCTTGGCAAACCCGTCGGCAACGGCGTGAAGGGCCAAAGCGCCCTTCTGGATTATGACGCGCGCGACATGCCGCAGCTGTTCGCAGACGCGGTACATATTATCCCTCACGCAGATGGAACGGTGGCCATCGGGTCCACCAGCGAACGGGAATTCCACGATCCCTCAAGCTGTGACGATGCGCTGGAAGATGTGATCGCCCGCGCCTGCGCGGCCTGCCCTGCGCTGAAAGACGCCCCCGTGATTGAACGCTGGGCTGGCGTGCGCCCGCGTGCCAAATCCCGCGCGCCGATGCTGGGCGAACACCCTACCCGCACAGGTGCGTTCATAGCCAATGGCGGTTTCAAGATCGGTTTTGGCATGGGCCCGCGTGTGGGCGAGCTGATGGCGGACTTGGTTCTGGATGGCCGTGATGCGATCCCGGATGATTTCCGGGTCGAGTCGAGCCTTTAGACATCGGCCGGACGCGCTGTCGCTTCCATACACAACCGCCCGTCATGCCCACGCACCCACAGCGAGTTTCCCTTCCTGCAAAGACCTGCGGCTTCAACATGCAAAACCGGTGAATTTGCACGGAACGTGAACTCCGACAAAGGCCCAAGCTCTCGTGTAGCTTTCAGCATCAGCAGTTGCGCCAACAGCGGACCATGCACGACAAGGCCGTCGTAGCCTTCAACATCCCGGCAATAATCCAAGTCATAGTGAATGCGATGCCCGTTAAACGTCAGGGCCGAGTAGCGAAACAACAGTGTCGAGTTGAAGTCCCAAACCTCAAGACTATCCTCATCATCGGGGGCCTGAAGGGGCGTTGGCGCGGGCCCGTTGGGATTTGGGTCTTCGCGATAGACAAGGTCCTGATGCTCGGTCACTGCAAGCTGCCCGGATTGCCAAATCTCATGCCGCAAAGTCACGAAGGCCAACGGACCTGTGCGACCCGTTTTATGTGCTTTCGCCTCGACGAAGCTGCGCTTTTCTGCGGCTTCCCCTACAAGAAGCGGCGAAGAGAAAGACAGCCGACCTCCTGCCCACATACGCCGTGGCAGACCCATGTCAGGGATCAACCCTCCTACTTTAGGATGTCCATCACGACCAAGGCGTGACGGGGGCTGTGCGTCCCAGAAATAGAGTTGGTGGAAGAACGGGGGCAACGGATCGCCAGCCTTCAGTGTACCCGCTGTCCCCAGCGCGACAAGAAATGCCGAAGCGCGGGCGGGATCCAACTGATCGGTGACGATGTGAGGGTCGTGTGATATGTCCTGCATGACCAAATCGTAACGCGTTATGTCCGAAGGGAAAAGAAGATGTCACCAAAGCTTTCTGCGCTCGATCATCTTGTGCTGACTGTGACGGACATTGACGCAACGATTGGGTTTTATGAGGGCGTGCTTGGGATGCAGTCTGAACGGTTTCAGCCAGCCGATGGTTCAATCCGTTGGGCGCTGAAATTTGGGGTGCAAAAGATCAATCTGCATGTGGCAGGTCAAGAATTTGAACCAAAGGCGCAAGCTCCTGTGCCGGGCAGTGCTGATCTGTGTTTGCTTACAGAAGATCCCCTTGGCACATGGCAAACCCATCTGCTGGACAAAGGCGTCCCCATCATCGAAGGACCCGTCCGGCGCACGGGCGCGGCGTTCCCCATCGAGTCACTTTACGTGCGCGATCCGGATGGGAATCTGATTGAGATCTCTCGAAAGATTGAGGGCTAATCTACGGCCACGCGAAGCTTTTCCATCAGCTTTTTCAGGTTCGCCTCATAGCGCTCGTTGGTCAGCTTACCATCTGCGTCGAACTCGCCCGAGCTTCCTGCGACTGCAATTTCCGGGCCAACGACCAACTGCGGCTGAAACGCTGTCATAGCCGAAACGAGCGACGCCTGCGCACGTTCGCCTCCTGCCCGGCCAGCTGCCGCGGACATAAGCGCAACTGGTTTGCCTTCCCAAGGCTGCGGCTTCACCCTGCTGACCCAATCCAGCGCGTTCTTCAGAACACCAGACAGCATCTTGTTGTATTCGGGCGTCGAGATGATCACAGCATCCGCCGCAGCAATCTGTCCTGCCAGTTTCACCACGGCATCAGGCACACCATTCGCCGCTTCAAGGTCGCCATCATAAAGTGGCAGGTCCAGATCTGCCTCGGTATAATCAGCATTGTCATAAAGCCGCGCAGCATTGCGCAGAAGAAACCGGTTCGTTGCGTCTTTACGCAGGGAACCGGACATGCCAAGCAATTGGTGTTTGGACAAATGAGCCTCCGTGTTCGCGTTATCCCGATTAGGGGGTGCATCACCGAAGAGGTCAAGCAATAGACAGGGCATAGCATGCGTCACGGCGGACAAATTCTGGTGGATCATTTGAAAACCGAAGGCGTGGACCGCGTCTTCTCGGTACCGGGTGAAAGCTTTCTTGCGGCCTTGGACGGGCTTTACGACAGCGGGATTGAAAACATCGTGTGCCGTCAGGAAGGTGGGGCCGCGATGATGGCCGAAGCGCATGGCAAACTGACCGGCGCGCCGGGTGTGGTCTTTGTCACGCGCGGGCCGGGGGCGACGAATGCATCTGCTGGCATTCACATTGCGATGCAGGACGCCACACCGATGGTCATGTTCGTGGGACAGATCGCGCGTGGTCATCGGGACCGTGGGGCGTTTCAGGAAGTTGACTACCGTGCGTTTTTCGGGCCCTTGGCCAAATGGGCCTGCGAATTGGAGCAGACGGATCGCTTGCCTGAATACCTCGCACGCGCCTTCCACGTTGCGCGAACGGGTCGGCCCGGTCCGGTCGTGGTGGCCCTGCCCGAAGATATGCTCAGCGACATGGCGGACGTGCCAGATCGGCCAGCCGTTCCTGCCACGCAGGGCCACGTCGGCAACGCGGATGCAAAGGCCATCTTGGCCGCAATCGCGACCTCAACGCATCCGCTTTTGATCGCAGGTGGGCCGGGCTGGTCGGCTGAGACTGGCACAGAACTTATGAACTTCGCGGCCGCGAATGCTCTGCCTGTCGCAACGGCTTTCCGGCGTCAGGACTACGTCGACAACGGCCATCCCAACTATGTCGGAGACCTTGGGCTGGGCATCAATCCCGGCTTGAAAGCCATGTTCGACAAGGCGGATACGCTGGTGGTTCTGGGCAGCCGTCTGGGCGACATCGTGACCGGCAGTTACGAGATGTTGGACCCCGCAGCCACAGGCAAGAACATCGTTCATGTCTATCCTTGCGCCGAGGAGCTGGGCCGTGTCTATCACGCGGATCAGACGTTTGTGGCAACAGGCGCAACCGCGATCGCAGCCTTGACGCAACTTACGCCGGTGAAGGACCACCCATGGTCTGGTTGGGCCGCCGATGGGCGGACATCTTACGAGAGCTTCCAGACCCCAATCGAAACCCCCGGTCCCATCAAGCTTGAACGCATCATGCACTGGCTGTCGGACAATCTGCCGGCAAATACGATCATGACCAATGGCGCGGGCAACTACGCCACATGGCTGCACCGTTATTTCCGGTTCAAGGAATTTGGCACGCAGTTGGCCCCAACTTCAGGGTCCATGGGGTATGGCTTCCCCGCCGCCGTTACAGCAAGCCTTCAGCACCCGGATCGCACCGTCATTGCATGGCTTGGCGATGGCGAGTTTCAGATGACGCTGAACGAGATGTCGACCGCCATTCAGCATGGTGCGAACCCCATCGCAATCATCGTGAACAATGGGCGTTACGGTACGATCCGCATGCATCAGGAAAAGACCTATCCCGCGCGAGTTTCAGGCACGGAACTGACGAACCCTGACTTTGCCGATCTGGCCCGTGCTTATGGAGGTCATGGGGAAACAGTCACGAAAACCGAAGATTTCGAAGCGGCGTTCAAACGCGCCAAAGCTTCGGGAAAACTGGCCGTGATAGAACTGGTCGTAGACGAACAAGTCGCCACACCGGGCCTGACGCTGGATCAGTTGCGTGCGCAGGGGGAAGCGGGTTGATGCCCGCGCCCCGCTGCTAGTCTTCAGCCCCTCGACATCTCCATCAGCTCTGCCAGATGAATTGTGCCCATCTGGATAAAACTGTTTTCACTGGCAATCGCCAGCGCGGTGTCCGCGTCGGGTGCGTTGATCACGCAAAACCCCATCATTGGCTGCTTGAACCCTTCGCGGTGGCCATCGCTATCGACGGTCCACTGCGCCTTGAAGGGTGTCTCGGGCATTTCAAACACATCCGCATATTTGGCAATCCAAGCCTTATACGCGGCCTGCATCTCGGCCTTCTTGTCGTCAGGTACATCCGTCGGCTCGTGATAAGCCATGTAAAATTTTGGCATCGTCTCTCCTCCCGTTTTTGGGATCAGTATTCGACCCCTATTTGCGCTTTGATGCCTGACCGGAACGGGTGCTTCACCAATTCCATCTCGGTCACCAGATCGGCGACCTCGATCAGATCATCCGAGGCATTGCGCCCGGTTAGGACCACATGAGTCATGTCAGGCTTTTCTTCGACCAGAAACTTCACCACCTCGTTCACGTCGACATAGTCGTAGCGAATGGCAATGTTGATCTCATCCAGCAGCACCATCTTGTTCGATGGATCGCGGATCAGTTCTTTCGACTTCTCCCACGCGGCCTGCGCCATTTCGATATCGCGGGTGCGGTCCTGCGTTTCCCAGGTGAAGCCCTCACCCATCGTGTAAAACTCACATACATCGCTGAATTTGGCGTTGATCAGATCGCGCTCGCCACAATCCATGCCACCTTTGATGAACTGCACCACGGCGCATTTCATATCAGCAGCGATACACCGGAAAATCATCCCGAACGCGGCCGAGCTTTTGCCCTTGCCCTTGCCCGTATGCACGATGATCAGACCTTTCTTATCGGTCTTTGTCGCCATGATTTTATCACGCGCGGCTTTCTTCTTCGCCATCTTTGTGGCGTGGCGGTCGGAATCTACGGTCATTCTAGCCTCACTTCTAAAAGATAACCCACTGTGAAAGCACTCTCAGGCAGATGCAAGTGCGGGCGCCCCGAATATCGAAGCGCCCGCTTATTTTGGCCACCGTGAGTGGCGTGTTACTCAGCTGGTACGGCCGAGCTTTCGTCGCGGCCAAAATGCTGTTTGTTCAAACGAACAACCAGAGCAATCATGGCGAACTGGAAAGCTATGGCAATGGCGGAAATCACCCAGTACGTGAGCGAAAACTTGTCGACCACTCCGGCCTTAACTAGGCCTGAGTTAAGGAAGAATTGCAGCAGCACTGAAAGCGCGACACCCGGGCAAACCAAGGCATAGGAACCCGGCGACGTTTCGTTGCCGAAAACGAAGCTTTTCCAGTAACCTACACGCGACAGAACGACCAAGCCAAGCATCCCGAACAGCACCTGTACAGCCATCAGGCGGGCAAGGAAAACCATGGTTTCTGCCGCTGATCCATGCACATCAAATGTGGCATGCAGGCCGTGGTTCTGACGCATGAACATAATTCCCAAAATGGTCATCAAAGGAATCACGATCATCAGAGTTGGGGCCGCTTCCTTGGCAGTACCGTGATGCAGCATCGAGTTAAACGCCGTGAACAGTGCCAGCGACGCATAGACAATCGAGGCCACGCCAAAGAAAGTCGATCCAACCAGGGACACGCCAACAACAATGGTGTTTCCGCTCATCGCTGCTGGGGCTGCAAAGCCAACTGCGGTCATCGCCAGAGCAAAAGACGGCAGCATCTGCGCAAAGCTGTTATGGGCGGTTACATCAAAAACCCCACCCTTGGACAGAACTCGGCCAAGGAAATCCCCGATATAGCTAAGCGCCACGAAACCAATGGCCAGAAACGCGGCCATGGCGAAGGGGAAGAGGTATTCAACGATGGACCACAGGCCCGGTACAAACACCAGCCCAGCAACGAACAGGCCGTTCACGCTCATCGCAAGTGCCAGAGGCATCGCCAAGATAGTGGTTTCGGCATTTGAGTTCTTCAGGTTCGTATAAGCTTCGGTCTTACGGAAGGCCGAGAACTTTCTAAGGTTCCAGATCAGGTACTTTAAATTCAGGAAAACCATGGCGGCGATCCCTGCCCAAGCGACGGAAATGGCAAATTTCATACCCATTGATCCGGCGGTGAAGGCGGCCATGATGTCTTCGAATACCGGTACGGGCTGACCGGGGTGTTTTACCCAAAACATCAGATACATGAAAAAAGTGACCGACAGGCCACCTGCCCCTACTGAGGCAAAGAAATAAAGTGGCGAATATTTATCCGCAGGACGAGTGAGTTGCATTGGATCTCTCCATTCATATTCGTTTTCTTGAATATCTTATAATTGCAATCGCAACGATCTACAAGCCCGGCTGAGTGCACAAGATGTCGCGGAGGGTCGCGGCTAAGGATTTACCCTTTGTTAACCAAGCTTCTGCAGGGTGGTCGGGAAGGAGATCCACGCCATGCGCACCGCCTATACCCTTGTTTTCCTGGGAGCATCTGTTCTGGTTGGATGCGACAGCCCCAGCCCGCAATTCATGCATCGAGACACAGCCACAACCAAAGTCGAGGTCGAAGGCTCGGTCTTTTCGGTGCATCAGCGTGAAACCTGGGTCGAGGTTTACAGGACCGGTTTTGAAGCCCTTCCCCGCGTTCCCGTGATTCTCGCCCGATCCCAAATCGCGATTGAACAAGCAACCGGCTGCAAGGTTGTTGAAGGTTCATTGTCAGGTGATCAGGCGATCCAACGCGCCGAGATTGACTGCGATGATTAGGTGTTGGGCCACGGTTTAACCGTCAGATCTGGTCCAGCGCAGCGCGGGCCGAGTTTGAACGCGGGTTCCAAAGCCCCCGCTCAATCGCTTCGCGCAACCGTTCAGCAATCTCTCTAAGCGCTGGTTCGTTGTGCTCTTCAATGAACTCTCGCGTTTCGTCGTCTTCGATAAACGCGCTGTAGACCAGATCAAAGTGGTGACTGCGCACGGCACCCGTTGTGGCGGCAAAGGCGAACATGTAGTCGACCGTCGCGGCGATCTCGAACGCGCCTTTATAGCCGTGGCGTTTTACCCCATCGATCCATTTCGGGTTCACGACGCGGGATCGTACAACCCGCCCGATCTCGTCTTCTAACGTTCGAATCACCGGACGTTCTGGCCGCGAGTGGTCGTTGTGATAGATCGGACGATCGCGCCCTTGCAGGGTCGAAACTGCTGCGGCAGCGCCGCCTTCAAACTGGTAGTAATCGTCGCTATCCAGCAGGTCGTGTTCACGATTGTCTTGGTTCTGAACGATGGCTTCGACCTGACCCAGTCGCGTCTCGAACCCCTCGCGATCACGCGCGCCTTCACTGCCCGCGCCATAGGCATAGCCGCCCCATTCAAGATAAGCCTCGGCCAGATCCGCCTTGTCCGCCCAAAGCCTTTCGTCGATCATTGCCTGAAGACCAGCACCGTAAGCACCGGGTTTTGATCCGTAGACCCGCGACGCGCCTTCACCAGCACGTACACGGGCTGCGGCTGGATTTACATCACTAGGTTCATCCAGTGCCTGCACCGCCCTTGCCGCACTGTCGACCAAAGCGATCAACTGCGGGAAGGCGTCGCGGAAAAAGCCCGAAACGCGCAGTGTTACGTCCACACGCGGACGACCCAGAGCCGAGGATGGGATCACTTCGAACCCAGTCACGCGCCGGTTGGCGCTGTCCCATTTCGGCTTCACACCCATCAATGCCAAAGCCTGTGCGATGTCGTCGCCGCCCGTGCGCATGTTGGCCGTGCCCCATGCCGTGACCAGCATAGAACGCGGCCAGTCGCCATGGGTCTGCAAATGCTTGTCGATCAGAAGGCTTGCTGATTTCCAGCCCAGCGCCCAAGCCGTTGGCGTCGGCACTGCGCGACTGTCGACCGAAAAGAAATTACGCCCTGTCGGCAGCACATCCAAACGTCCGCGGGTTGGCGCGCCAGATGGCGCCGGGGCAACGAATTGCCCGGATAGGGCCGTTAGAAGCCCCTTTCCTTCATCCGGCCCACAAGCGCGGACCGAGGGCAGAACCTGCCCTTGATAGGTTTCCAACACGGGGCGCGTGACATTGAACGTTTCCGGCACTGCGTCCCACGCGACGGCCTTCTGCGCCAACAGCTCTAGCCGCTCCACCGTGTCGCCATTACTGCGCCACGTACCCGCATCAAGCATCTCAAGAGCCTCGTGGCGCGGTCCTTCGTAAGCGGTCGCCATGTCACAATCGAGCGGGTCGATATCTACGCCGCAATCGGCAGCCAGCGCGCGGATCAAAGACGCATCCCCGCCCTCGCCCTGCCCACGCGGTACACGGACCAGTGCGATGCCCAAATCACGCTCCAGATCGCCCAGCGGGGATTGCCCAAACACGTGCAACCCGTCGCGGATTTGTGCCTCTTTCAGCTCGCACAGGTACGCATCGAGCTTCGCCAGATCGCTGTCCTCATCGTCGCCCGACATGCCCACATCGGCATCCAATCCCGTGGCTTGGGTCAGGGTCAGGATTTCACGGCGCAGGTGCTTGATCCGGCGCGGGTCTACGCCTGCAGCTTCGTAATACTCATCCACCAAGGCTTCGAGATCACGCAAAGGTCCATAGGTCTCGGCGCGTGTCAGTGGCGGGGTCAAATGGTCGATGATCACCGCTTGCGAACGCCGTTTCGCCTGCGTTCCCTCACCGGGATCGTTCACGATGAACGGATAGACGTGCGGCATCGGGCCCATCACGGCCTCGGGCCAGCAGGTCTCGGACAGGGCCACGGCCTTACCCGGCAACCACTCAAGGTTCCCGTGCTTACCCATATGCACCAAAGCATGGGCTCCAAATTCGTGACGAAGCCAAAAATAGAAAGCCAAGAAGTTGTGCGGCGGAACCAGATCGGGCGAGTGATACGTGTCAGTCGGATCGATGTTATAGCCTCGCGCAGGCTGTACCCCGACCACCACGTTACCATAGCTCAGGACCGACAGCGCAAAGCCGCCGTCCGCAAAAAACGGGTCGGCATCAGGCGCACCCCAGCGGCTTTCCATCGCATCGCGCATTTCCCAAGGAAGTGCATCATATTGACGGCGATAATCCTCTAGCGAAAAGCGTTCGCCACCCACGCGATCCGCCCGGTCGGTCAGCCAGTTGGTCGGCCCCGCCATCACGGCCTGCATCAAGGCATCGCTGTCTAAGGGCGCATCTGAAACCGCATATCCTTGATCCGCCAACAGCCCAAGAGTGTGCACCACCGCAGCCGGTGTATCCAAGCCCACGCCATTGGCCAGCCGCCCATCCTTGTTGGGATAGTTCGCCATGATCAACGCAACTTTGCGCGACCCGGCCCCTGCGCGTCGCAAGCGCGCCCAATTCGCGGCAAGTTCGGCCACAAACTGAACCCGATCCCCGCGCGCCTTATAGGTTGCGATAGGACATTCGGTGGCGTCGTCAAAGAATGCCTCGCCTTTGAAGGAAATCGCACGTGATAGGATGCGTCCGTCCACCTCGGGCAGGGCCACGTTCATGGCGATGTCACGTGCCGATAGACCCGTCAGGCCGTCAGCCCAGACATCTTCGCCGGATCCCGCCAGGACCACTTGGAAAACCGGAGCGTCATTGCACCACGGCTGCTGAAAAGGGTTTGCAGGCCCTGTCCCGTGATCGTCCTGATGCGGCGATCCAACCGCAAAAGACGTACAGTTCAGGATCACATCTGGCGCGGCTTCGATGAACAGGCTTTCCAGAGTGGCGACAGACACCGGGTCTTTCAAAGATGCCACGAACACTGGCATGGGGTTCAGCCCTTGGCGCAACAGCGTTTTCACCAGCCGATTGATCGGATTTAGTCCCGCACCCTGTACCAACGCACGATAAAAGACGACGGGTACAATTGGTGCCCCTTCAGTCCATGCGTCTTGGGCAGCCGACAGGTCCGACACACCGGCCCCCGGCCAATAAACACCTGCCCGAAGTAGAGGTCGTGCGGTCTCGGGGTTGTCGCCGCCGTCCATCATGGCTTTGGCGTAGTTTAAAAACCCAACGGAGTTTTCTGGTCCGCCTTCCACAAGGTAGGCCCAGAGCGCATCGTAGTCCTCATCCGATACGGTCGACAGCGCGCGCAATTCAGCATCCGGTTTGTCATCGCCAGGCAGCAGTGCCAAAGGCACGCCAGCTTCGCGCAGATGCGCGGCATATTGCTCGGCCCCGTATTTCCAATAGCCGACGCCGCCCAAAACCCGCGCCACAACAAGTCGGGACTTTGAAGCACAATTGTCGATGTGCAGATCGACCGACATCGGATGCGCCAAGTGCATCATATTTGCCAAACGCAAGCCCGGCGCCGCGTCCATTTCGGCACGTGCTTGCGCCAGACCGGCCAATTCTGTGTCTGCCGCAGAAATGAAAACCAGATCCGAAGGCGTCTGCCCCAGATCGACCGGTTCTTTTCCGTCATCAATGCTGCCCGGTGTGGCTGCCAGAAGATGCATGTCGCGTCCCTTGCACTAAGGTGTTATGGACCGGGCAAACATGACCCGATCAAGGTGGATCCAATGGATTACAAAGCAGCAGGCGCGCCGAAACCCGCCAAAGGCACCCCGCGCCATTCCGAGCACAATGCCCGTGGGACCAAGAAAAACCCGCTTAACCGTAAAGACGATAAGGCCGCGTTACTGGCGCGCATGAAGGCGGCAGCGGCCAAGAAAGACTGAGCGCGGCTCACAGCGTTTTCTCCATGAAGATCGAGCTGTTGGCCTCGGGATAGTCCCCGAACGGCCCGCATTTTGTGAAACCTGCGCGTTCATAAAGACGATGCGCGGCGTGCAGCACATTGCCTGTTTCCAGCTTCATGGCCGCATGACCCTTCGCGCGTGACGTGGCTTCGAGCTGTGTTAACAGCGCCTCACCGACGCCTTTTCCGCGTGCTTCGGACGAGACGAACATCGACTTCACCTCTCCGTAGTCGCCCTTGTCGGCCAAGGCCGCCGTGCCCAATATCACATCTGCCTCGCACGCGACGAAGAATGATATCTCCGGCACGCAGAGGTCACCTATGTCGAGAAAGAAGTTGTCCTCTGGCGGAAACAGGCTTTCCATCAGGGCATGGCTTTGCTGTAGCAACGCCGTGGCCTGCGGATCACGTGGATCACTGGGCACAACTTCGATCGTCATGCGGTTAGGGCCTGTTCGATGGCTGCGCGGTCCATGCCCGATTGACCGATCACCACCAACCGTGTTTCACGGGTTTGCGCCCCGAAAGGCTGGTCGAAATAGGTGTCCACGCGGGGGCCGACAGCTTGTAACGTCAGGCGCATCGGTTTGCCTTCGACGGCTGCAAAACCCTTCAAACGCAAGATGTTGTTGGCACGGATCACGTCGGCAACTCTTTCAGCAAACACCTTCGGATCAGCCACTTCACCCAGAGTGACAACAAAGCTTTCAAAGGCTTCATGGTCGTGATCATGGTGATGGTGGTGATCGTCATGATGGTGATGGTCATCGTCGTGATCATGGTGGTGGTCTTCGTGGTGATGATGACCTTTTTCGTGCAGCGACAGGCGCGCATCCATGTCGCCTTCGGCACCCACGCCCTGCCCCAAAAGAACTTCAACTGGCAGCGCACCCATGGTCGAGCGTACGACCTGAACGCCATCGCGGCTATCGCCAGCCAGTTTCGCCACCAATTCATCGGCCTGCGTGTCGCCCAGCAGATCGGATTTGTTCACAACGATCATGTCCGCGCAGCTAACCTGATCTTTGAACAGCTCTGACAAAGGCGTTTCGTGGTCGAGGTTCTCGTCCAGCTTTCGCTGAGCCTCGATCGCTTCCAGATTGGATGCAAACTGCCCGTCAGACACGGCTTTCCCGTCCACGACAGTCACCACGCCATCGACGGTCACACGGGTCGAGATTTCGGGCCACTGGAACGCGCGGACCAGCGGTTGCGGAAGTGCCAAACCCGAGGTCTCGATCACGATGTGATCGGGCGGTGTGTCACGATCCAAAAGCTTCTCCAGCGTCGGGATGAAATCCTCGGCCACAGTGCAACAGATACAGCCGTTGGACAGCTCCATGATATCATCCTCGGTGCAGGTTTCGTCGCCGCAACCTTTCAGGATGTCGCCATCCACACCCAGATCACCAAATTCATTGATGATCAGCGCAATGCGCTTTCCTTTGGCATTGTCCAACATGTGACGGATCAGCGTCGTTTTGCCCGCGCCTAGAAAGCCGGTGACAACGGTGGCAGGTATCTTTGCTTGCATCTTGATCTCCTATCCCCGTCTCCCCGACGGGTGGTTGCGTTTTCGCATGGCAGGTCTCCTGGCTTCGCGGGTCGAAGCGCGCCGCCGCCTTCCCGACCTAAAGGGCCAGTGGCGCAAGGCGGGCGCTCTCCGCTTACAGTCGCGGGGGCGGCTGCAGCATCAAACCCCGGTGTGGGTCGTCTCCGCTGCATTCCCTCATGTCCCATTGGGAACCATGCGTGTCTTCTTTGCCGTGTGAGGGGTCAAAGGGTCAAGATCGAAACCGACCTTGAAACAGGTTTTGGCGGCAGATTGACCTTCGGGCAAACCCGCCCCAATGCAATATCTTGTGGATAACTTCGCCAATCCACCCATATATCGGTGTGAGCCGTTGACTCAGCGCATTTCGATCCGAACAATCATTGAACGATAAGAATCAAGGATGAGGCAGACCGCTTGCGGTTTTCAAAGATCAGACTGAATGGCTTTAAAAGCTTTGTAGACCCGACCGATCTGGTGATCGCGGACGGGCTGACAGGTGTGGTTGGACCAAACGGCTGCGGCAAGTCGAACCTTTTGGAAGCGCTGCGTTGGGTGATGGGCGAAAACCGCCCGACAGCAATGCGTGGCGGCGGAATGGAAGACGTGATCTTTGCTGGCGCCGCCTCACGTCCAGCCCGAAATTTCGCCGAAGTCTCGCTTCTTCTGGACAACAGCGAACGGCTCGCCCCATCCGGGTTTAACGAAAGCGACAATCTGGAGATTGTGCGCCGGATCACCCGTGACGCAGGGTCGGCCTATAAGGTCAACACCAAGGACGTGCGCGCGCGTGATGTGCAGATGCTGTTTGCAGATGCGTCCACCGGCGCGCATTCGCCTGCGCTTGTACGACAGGGCCAGATCAGCGAACTGATCAACGCAAAGCCCAAAGCACGTCGGCGCATTCTGGAAGAAGCCGCTGGCATCTCGGGCCTCTATCAACGTCGCCATGAGGCGGAGTTGAAACTGAAAGGGACCGAGACAAATCTGTCGCGTGTAGACGACGTGATTGAACAACTTGCTTCGCAACTGGGGCAGCTTGCTCGGCAAGCACGCCAAGCTGCACGCTATCGCACCATTGGCGACGACCTGCGCCTTGCCGAAGGGCTGTTGCTCTATCGTCGCTGGCGCGAGGCTGACATCGCCCGTCTTGACGCAGAGACCCAGTTGACCGAGCGGGTTAAATCCGCCGCTGCCGCCGAGGGTGCATCGCGCGAAGCGACCAAAGCGCGGCAGACCGCCGAAGATGGACTGCCTCCGCTGCGTGAAGAAGAAGCCGTTGCCGCCGCCATTTTGCAGCGCCTACAGGTTCAGCGTGACCAGCTGTCCGATCAGGAAAACCAAGCACGCGCACGGATCGAGACCCTGACAGGCCGGATCACCCAACTTACCCGCGACATCGACCGCGAAAATGGGCTGAACAAGGACGCGGTTGAAACCATTGAACGGCTGGAGTGGGAACAAGAACAGCTGGCCAAAGCGTCAGAAGGGCATGACGATGCGCTGGAAACGTCTAACGTTGACGCCCGCGACAGTGCGGCGATTTTGCAGGAGCGTGAGGGTGACCTGACGCAACTGACGGAAGACGTCGCGCGGCTGGCTGCGCGCCACCAATCCGCGCACCGCCTTCTGGATGACAGCCAAAAGACGCTTGAGAAAAGCGACGCCGAAGCCGATCGCGCGCGCTCTGCCATGGACGATGCCAAGGGCGCCGTGGATAAGGCCGCGGCTGATTTTGAGACAGCAGGAACCGCACAAACTGCCGCCGCAAAAGCGTCCGAAGACGCCGAAGCAGCCCTTGTTGCTGCGGACGAAGCCCGCGCCGACGCGCAATCGCGCGAGGCAGACGCCCGCGCTGCGCGTTCCTCGGCCGAAGGGGAAGTCAACGCGCTTCACGCCGAGGTTCAGGCGTTGTCTCGATTGGTAGAACGCGATGCGGCTGAGGGAACGCAGGTGCTTGATAGCCTCCGGGTGAAATCAGGCTACGAGAAAGCACTGGGTGCAGCACTGGCTGATGACCTTCGTGCGCCCGAAATCGATGGCGATGCGCCATCAGGTTGGGCATCCCTGCCCGGATACAGTCAGCCCCAGCCTTTGCCGGATGGGGTCATGTCTTTGTCGAACTACGTGACCGTGCCCGAGGTTCTGGCCCGCCGCATGAGCCAGATCGGTCTGGTCTCGACCGAAGATGCTGTCCGCCTTCAACCTGACCTGAAACCCGGCCAGCGGCTGGTATCTATGGAAGGTGATCTGTGGCGTTGGGACGGCTTCCGGGCCGGGACCGAGGATCAATCCTCGACGGCAGCGCTGCGCCTTGAGCAACTGAACCGTTTGCAGGAACTCAAGCAGGATCTGGAAGAGGCTACGGCGCGCGCAGATGGTGCCCGTGCAGCACATGATACGCTGAAAGCCCGCCTGATCGAGACAACCGAGACCGACAAACGCGCCCGTGACGCCCGGCGCGATGCGGACCGCGACGTGACTGAAGCCAACCGCGCCTTGTCCCGCGCCGAAGCGGACCGGAACATCGCCGAGGGCAAGCTGGAAAACCTAGGCTTGGCCGTGAAACGCCACGAGGAAGAAGCCATGGGTGCGCGCCAACGTCTGGCCGAGGCGGAACGTGGCGTGGCGAATCTGGGTGATCTTGACGCTGCGCGCACGCAGGTCGAAGAGGTCAAGATGGCTGTGGAAGCCGCGCGGATGACCATGATGTCCAAACGCTCGGCCCATGATGAGTTGCGCCGCGAGGGCGAAGCCCGGACCCGACGGTCTCAGGAAATCACCAAAGAGGTATCCGGCTGGAAGCATCGTCTGGAAACCGCAGGCAAGCGGATTGCCGAACTGGACGAACGCAAAACCGAAAGCGAAGACGAATTGAAGGCTGCGCAGGCCGCGCCCGAAGAACTGGCTGCCAAGCGAGACGAACTTGCCGACGCGATCGGCGAGGCTGAAGCCCGCCGCAAAGCTGCCGCCGACAATCTTGCGATTGGCGAAACCGCGGAACGTGAAGCCGCAAATGCCGAACGCGACGCCGAACGGGCGGCGGGTGAAGCCCGTGAAGCCCGCGCCCGCGCCGAAGCCCGTTCAGACGCGGCCCGCGAAACCGTCGCATTGGCGGCCGAACGCATCGAAGAAGAAATGGAAACCACGCCAGACGTGCTGTTGGAAGGTCTTGGGGCCGACCCGGACAAGATGCCGTCATCTGAGCAGATCGAACACGACGTAAACCGGTTGAAACGGCAGCGGGATTCGCTTGGCGCTGTGAACTTGCGCGCCGAAGAAGACGCCAAGGAAGTTCAGGAAGAACACGATCATCTTCTGAATGAAAAAACCGACTTGGAAGAAGCGATCAAGACACTGCGGTCAGGGATCTCAAGCCTGAACAAGGAAGGTCGCGAGCGGCTTCTGACGGCTTTTGAGCAGGTCAATGAAAGCTTCGGCACATTGTTCAAACACCTGTTTGGCGGGGGCGAAGCCAAGCTGGTTTTGGTCGAAAGCGATGATCCTTTGGATGCCGGGCTTGAGATTATGTGTCAGCCGCCGGGCAAGAAACTGTCGACCCTAAGCCTGTTGTCTGGCGGGGAACAAACCCTCACGGCGCTGGCGCTGATCTTTGCAGTGTTCCTGGCAAACCCAGCCCCGATTTGTGTGCTGGACGAGGTTGATGCGCCTTTGGATGACGCCAACGTGACCCGATTCTGCGACTTGCTGGATGAAATGACCCGCCGTACAAACACGCGTTTCTTGATCATCACGCACCACGCGGTGACGATGGCACGGATGGATCGTCTGTTCGGCGTGACGATGGCTGAACAAGGTGTCAGCCAATTGGTCAGCGTCGATCTTAAAAATGCCGAAGCGATGGTCGCCTAAGCAGGCAGCACCCTTGCCGATGCATGACCTTCCCCCTAGGTTCGAAACAAAGCGATATTTGGAGAAACCAATGAAATCCGTTCTTTTTTCCAGCGCCTTGGCCCTGGCCTTGCTGGCTGGGCAGGCAGCAACAGCGCAACAAGTCAAAGCATCCGAACCAGAAAGCGTTTTGAAGTATTTCGAAGACCTTGGTGCACCTGCGAAGCTCGTTGATGACAGCGTCGGCGACCCCTCGGTCGAGGTACAGTATTATGGCACCCAAATGGTCGTTTTCTTCTATGGCTGTCGCAACAACAAAAACTGCAACTCACTTCAGTTTTTCGCGGCCTACACTGATGACAGCGAGATCACGCTGGAAGGACTAAATGAATGGAACGCAGAGCAACGTTATGGCCGGGCTTATCGTGCCGAAGATGGGCGTAAAATGCTTGAGTTCGACCTATATACCGGTCAGGACGGAGTCAGCATAACCGATTTCGACGAGATTTTTGACATCTGGACGGAAGTTATCGAAAGCTTCGAAAAAGCGCTTTCGTAAGCAGCCGCCCCCAACCCAAACGTTGGGGGCAATCTTACTTAGAGCGCATTAAGCAGTTGGGCTGTAGGCCACGCATCCGCTGGCAGCCCCAGCCGAGTCTGCTCCTTCTGGATTGCCGCGCGGGTTTTAGCGCCCAGAATTCCGTCAATCTTACCAACATCATGACCACGTGATGACAGCTTCTTTTGCAGGGCTTTCATCTGAGGACCGCTGAAGGCGGGATCGGGATTGCCCGCATTGAACACCGGAGCCCCTTCAAGACGCGTTGCGAAATAGGCGGCGGTGGTTACATAGACAAAGCTTTGGTTCCATTCGAAATAGACGCGGAAATTGGGGTAGGCGATGAAAGCAGGTCCTTTTCGGCCTTGCGGCAAAATCACCGAAGCCTTCAATGCATCTGCACCTAGCTGTCCACTGCGCGGCTTAACCCCCAGCGCGGCCCAATCTGACACGGATTTTGTCGTGTCCAACCCGGTCTCGGCCCAGTTCAAATCGGCAGGGACCGTGACTTCTTGCAACCAAGGCTCACCTGCACGCCAGCCCAGTAACTGCAGCATATTTGCGCCAGACAAAAGCGCATCAGCAGGCGTTCTGCGCAGGTCGATCTTACCATCGCCATTGCCATCAACACCTGCTTCGATGATGTCGCCGGGTAGCATTTGAACCATGCCGATTTCGCCCGCCCATGCCCCTGTTGAGGTCGCGGGATTGAAGGCACCTGCCTCAAACAACTCCAATGCCGCAAAAACCTGCGGTTGGAACAATTCTGACCGGCGACAGTCATGCGACAGCGTGACCAGAGAATTCAAAGTGTTGAAATCGCCCTGGAACGCGCCGTAGTCGGTTTCGAACGCCCAAAAGGCAGTCAGCACACCGGGCCTTACACCATATGTGGACTCCATCCGCGCAAACACATCGGCATGTTTGCGCAGCATGGCGCGGCCGCGATCAATGCGGTCCTTGCTGATCAGGCGGCGTGAAAAATCGACGAAGGGGCGCTGAAAGATCCTTGGGACCGATCTGCTTTTAACGTGGCTTGATCCTTGCGGACCGAGGCAAAGAACTTGTCGACCGTGGCTTTGGAATGCCCTTTGGCAATGGCTGCATCTTTCATGGATCCGACGAAACCTGAAAAGCTTCCCCCACACGCAACGGTTTCGGCCTGTAAGGGCAGCGCCATTGTCACGGCGACGGCCGCAGCAGAAATCAGTCTTTGCATGTGAATACCTTTGGTTATCAGCAGAAGCGGCAGATTACCGAAATCGCATCAAGTGACAACCGCCAGCGCGATCACAATCCCGAGCAAAACCAACCACGCCGACCAAAGCGCATCCACGGCCTGATCGATCTCTTTTACACCTATGTCACGAGCGCCTTCACCGTTCACCCATGGAAAATCCTTCATCTCTCCGTGATAGGCGCGCGGGCCGGAAAGGGCGACACCAAGGGTCGCGGCCATCGCCGCCTCGGGCCAACCTGCATTTGGTGACCGGTGCAAAGGGGCATCTTTACGGATCACCGACCAAGCGTGCCACTTCCGGCTGGCCAGGATCAGGATCAATGCCGTCAGGCGCGCGGGAACCCAGTTCAGAACATCATCCAAACGGGCTGCAAACTTTCCGAACTGTTCATAGCGCTTGTTGCGGTAGCCAATCATGCTGTCTGCGGTGTTTACCAGCTTGTAGATCATCAGCCCCGGCAAGCCTGCAATAAGGAACCAGAATGCAGGTGCCACCACCCCGTCCGAAAAATTCTCGGCCGCACTTTCAATAGCTCCACGCGCAATCGCGTCATCCGACATGTTCTTGGTGTCACGCCCGACAATCATGGCAACGGCTTCGCGACCATCTTGCGTCGACTGACGAAGCGCGTCCGCCACAGCCTGAACATGTTGCGCCAAAGATTTCTGTGCCAACAAGATCGCCGCGACAATGATTTCGAGAAGCCCGCCAAAAGGCAGATATGAAATTGCGTTGCCAAGCAGTCCCACCAAGGCAGCCAGCACTACGACCCCAACCGCTCCGTTAAAGAAACGATGATCGCCTTCATTTAGATTGCGCTCAAGCCAGCCAATTGCGCGCCCCATTAGAACAGCGGGATGCGGTACACGCTTCCACGCCCAATCTGGTTCACCCACAAAGGCATCCAGCAGCAGCGCTAAGACAAGAACACCGGCGCAGCTCATAGTGCTGCCTCAAGCTGTAACCAACGATCTGGATGAGGCAGACCAAGACGCAGCCAACGTGATGAGTAGGGGAATATTCGCGACCAAACATGGTGCTCGGCCAGTCGGTCCTGCCATGCCTGCGCGTCCCCCACATCATACAGTCGGAAAAGCGTCGTACCGCCGACCAGCTTCGCCCCTGCGTTCTTCATCAGCGCATCCAGCCGTTCGCTGTCCTGCGTTAATCGGGTGCGGGTTTCATCCGCCCAAGCGTGGTCTTCCAATGCCTGCGCGCCAAGTTCCAAGGCTGGACCAGAGATCTGCCATGGCCCGACGGCATCGCGCAGCTTGGCGACCAGCGAAGGATCCCCAATCACGAACCCAAGTCGAAGCCCTGCAAGCCCCCAGAATTTGCCAAAGCTCTTCAAGATCAGAACGCCCGGTTTCGAGGCGGTATGGATCAGGCTTTGATCAGGCAAGACATCACAAAAGCTTTCGTCAATCACAGTCAATGAGCGTTCCAAATCCAGATCATGCCACACGCGCCCATCCGGATTGTTGGGATGCACTACAACACGGACCGGGGCGGCGTGTTCAACGACATCCCAGCCCTGCGCCTGAAATCCTGCCGCATGCTCATTATAGGTCGGACCTTCTATCTGAACCTGACCGGCAGGGTACAGAGCGGGAATTCGTGCGATCAGAGCCGAAGCGCCCGGCGCTGCCAAAATGGCTGCGTCTGCCGGCACATTCCAGAACGCGCGCGCGGCTGCTTCCAGACGCGCAAAAGCCGCCATGTCGGGCAGCGCGGTCCAAGCATCCTGGGAAAAACTCCCAACGGGATAAGGCAGTGGATTGATGCCCGTAGACAGGTCCAACCAACCAGCCCGCGTGCCGCCAAAACGCGCAATCGCGGCATCCAAACCGCCCCCATGGTCGCGTTCTTTCGCTGGGGTCATGTGTCCTCCGGCAAAGGCGTGTGGCGCGTTACAAAATGACCTTTCACTTCTTGTGGCCATTCACGATAGGGCACTTGCCCCGTTTCGCTTTCCGCATGTGCCACGGCATAATCAACCACACCTTTTGCGGCCTCATCCGTCACATCAAAGCGTCCAAGCGTGTATGACAGTTTACCGTTGGCCTGAATGGCAATGTTGCAACTGTTATCGCACCCCATCAGACAGGACACACGTCGGGTACGTATTTCAGTTCCCTCGGCCGCGGCTTCGATCAGAGCTGCCAAAGCCTCGCCATCGGTTTGATCCATCCCGCGCTCGGCCCAATCCTCGTGCTTGCAGGTGTCACAGATGGTGATCCAGGTTGTCATTGCGCGCTCCTAAATTTGCTGTTCATGGTTCAAGCGGAAATCGCCGTGAAAGACAACGCAAATTGCGCCACAGCAGAGCCGTTGGACGACAGAAGGGCGCAATCATGTACGATTTGGAGAATCCTGCAAGACATGCGATACCGCATGCGCGGAGAACGTAATGCGAATATTAATCATCGAAGAAAACCCTGATCTGGCCAAGATTTGGTCTGCACATTTGGTGCGGCAGGGTATGCACGTTTCCCATGCGGCGACGAAGCCACAAGCCACTGCATTGCTGTCTGAGCAGGATTTTGACGCCATTCTGTTGGATGCAGATATCGACGGCGGGCGCCCTTTTGCATTGGCGGATTTCATCGCATATCGCCTACCAAAAGCGCGCATAATTTTTGTGACAAGCACCAGCTTCTTTTCGGATGTGTCGGTCTTTTCGCTGGCCTCGAATGCGCATGCCTGTGTGCCCGCGGATTCCGAGCCTGCAGATATTGTCAGCCTTGTGGATTATCACGCCCGCGCCGCGCAAAACGATCCTGATCGGGACAACAGAAAAGCACGATAGCATTCTGGGGCCTTTATGACTTCCGTTTCCGCGCAAACGCACTAAGGTCGCGGCATGACACAGAATACTCCCGTTACCGCCGTGGTTTTTGACATCGGCAATGTCCTGATCCGTTGGCAACCTGAAGTGCTCTATGATCAATGGATCGGCAAACAGCGCCGGGTAGAGATGTTCGCCACGGTGGATTTGCACTTCATGAACGAACTGATCGATCGCGGCGGGGATTTTCGTCAGGTGATTTATGACACGGCTGAACAACACCCAGAGTTTCGCGATGAAATATGCTGGTGGCATGATCGCTGGCTTGAACTGGCCAGTCCGGCCATCGATCTGTCGGTCGACACACTGCGTGCTTTGAAGGCACGCAACACTCCGGTTTTTGCATTGTCCAACTTCGGTATCGACCCTTTCGTCATCGGCGAGGCCGCATATGACTTTCTAACCGAATTCGACCGCCGTTACATTTCGGGACACATGGGCGTCACAAAGCCCAGCGCGCAGATCTATCAGATGCTTGAAAAGGACTGCGGTATCGCCCCGTCAGAGCTTCTGTTCACCGACGATCGGCAGGAAAACGTTGATGCCGCCGCCCGACGTGATTGGCAAACCCACCACTTCACCACCGCACGCAATTGGGCAGATGAGCTTATCGCCCGCAACCTGATCAAGGAGAGCGACCTGTGACCCCCGAGCTTATTCCATTTGACGCAGACAGCTTGCTAAGCTGGCATGATCTGGCCGACGCTTTTCTGGACGGTCACACAAAACCGAAGGCCCAGATTGGGGACACGTTCCTATATCGCGGCGAAGATACGATGCTGACCCGCTCTGCCTGGATCGATGGGTTGGGCAGCGCCGTGAAAACCGCCAATATCATGCCGGGCAATCCAGGACGGGGCGAGCCCATGATCCATGGCGCGGTCAATCTGTATGATAACGTGACGGGACAGCTTGAGGCGATTGTGGATTTCCATCTGGTCACCAAGTGGAAGACCGCTGGCGACAGCGCACTTGGCGCACGGCTTCTGGCGCGGTCTGATAGCAAAGTGGTGTTGATCGTTGGCGCTGGAACCGTCGGGCGCAACCTGCGCATGGCATATGCCGCCATGTTCCCTGACGCACGTTTCCTGATCTGGAACCGAAGCCCGGAGGGGGCCGCGCGCTTTGCGGATGAGTTCGACAAGACCGAGGCCGTCACCTCGTTGGAAGAGGGCTTTGCACAAGCTGACATCATCACCTCGGCCACGATGACCACCGATCCCTTGATCAAAGGGGAATGGCTGCGCCCCGGCCAGCATCTTGACCTAATCGGTGCATACCGCCCCGACATGCGCGAAGCTGACGACACCACCCTGTCCCGCGCCCGCCTGTTTGTGGACAGCCGCGATACAGTTCTGGATCACATTGGCGAATTCAAAGACCCGCTGGCGCAAGGGGTGATCAGCCGTGATGATGTCGTGGGCGATCTTTATGATCACAAGGATGGTGTGTTTACCCGCCAGGCTGATGACATCACGCTTTATAAAAACGGAGGCGGCGCGCATCTGGATTTGATGACCAGCCGTTACATTCTGGATGCTTGGCAAAATCGCTAACCCCAAAAACAACAAACCCCCGGAAGCAGCGCTTACGGGGGTCGTTTTGACAGACAGTTGACAACCTGCCCATCTAACACTGTTCAATCTTAAAGAAGACCTTCACGCTGTGCTTTCTTACGAGCCAGCTTACGCTGACGGCGAATTGCTTCCGCCTTCTCGCGCGCTTTTTTCTCGGAGGGCTTCTCGAAATGTTGCTTAAGCTTCATCTCACGGAAGACACCTTCACGCTGAAGTTTTTTCTTCAGCGCACGAAGCGCTTGATCGACGTTGTTATCACGAACCGAAACCTGCATGTGGTTGTCACCACCTTTCTAAGTTAGAGTTTGCAAAAAGTAGCAGGAAGCTGGCTCATAGCAGCGACGAAGGCTCTTGTCCAGTTCACCTTCAAATGCGAGGAACTGTCTATGATTGAAAAAGACAAACTGCTTGAGGCCGCCCTGAATCACGTTCCCTTTGACGGGTGGTCTGACGCGACCCTTCGAGCCGCAGCAGACGATTGCGGCCTATCCGAAACGGATGCGCGCGCGATTTATCCGCGCGGTGCGGTCGATCTGGCACTGGCCTATCACAGGGCTGGGGACACTAAGATGGTCGCGCGATTGCAGGCCGAAGATCTGTTCAACATGCGCTTTCGCGACAAGATCGCGGCGGGCGTACGGTTCCGGCTTGAAGTTGCGGATAAAGAACTTGTGCGCAAGGGCATGAGTTTCTTTGCAATGCCCCAAAACGCAAGCGACGGGGCGGCTGCGCTTTGGGCGACATGCGGATTAATCTGGGAAACGCTTGGCGACAGTTCGACGGATCTGAACTGGTACACAAAGCGTGCAACCTTGTCCGCCGTTTATTCCTCGGTCGTGTTGTTCTGGCTGGGCGATGAGAGTGATGACAACGAAGCCACTTGGGCCTTCCTTGATCGCCGCATCGACGACGTAATGCAGATCGAAAAGATCAAAGGACAGGCGCGCGGATCGGCGCTTTACAAAGCATTCATGTCGGGGCCGGGGAAGATTCTGCATTCGATCAAAGCCCCCGGCGCCCCCAATCCGAACTATCCAGGCCGATGGACCCCCGACGAGGACGACACATGACCGATACCATGCGCGCAATTCAGATTACCGAACCCGGTGGTCCTGAAGTTCTACAGATTTGTGAACAGCCCATCCCCTCACCCGGTCCGGGTGACATCCTGATCAAAGTAGCGTTCGCTGGTGTGAACCGTCCCGACGCACTGCAACGCGCCGGCAGCTACGCCCCGCCGCCCACCGCCAGCCCCCTACCCGGCCTTGAGGCATCAGGAGAGGTCGTGGCCGTGGGCGATGGGGTTACGCAGTGGGCTGTGGGCGACAAGGTTTGCGCGCTACTGCCCGGCGGCGGTTATGCAGAATACGTGACCACCCCAGCAGCCCACGCACTTCGCATCCCTGATGGCATGGGCATGAAAGAAGCCGCCTGCCTGCCCGAAACCTTCTTCACCGTCTGGTCCAACGTTTTCATGCGCGGCGGCCTACAAGCCGGCGAGCGGTTCTTGGTGCACGGTGGAAGTTCCGGCATTGGAACCACGGCAATCCAATTGGCCAATGCGTTCGGTGCGCGGGTCTTTACCACTGCAGGCTCGGACGAAAAATGCGCCGTTTGCAGCGACCTGGGCGCGGAACGGGCCATCAACTACAAAGACGAAGATTTCGTCGAGGTGATGAAACCCGAAGGCGGCCCGAACCTGATCCTCGACATGGTTGGCGGCGACTATATCGCCCGCAACATCAAGTCTCTGGCCCCCGATGGCCGCATGGTCCACATCGCCTTCCTGTCTGGCCCCAAGGCTGAAATCAACTTCGCAATGATCATGGCCAAGCGCCTGACCGTCACAGGTTCCACCTTGCGCCCGCAATCCGACCTTGCCAAAGCCCGCATCGCTGATGAGCTGGCCGACAAAGTCTGGCCCCTGCTGGACGCTGGCCGTATCGCGCCAGTCATGGATCAGACTTTTGCGTTGGAGGACGCGGCCAAGGCGCATGCACGCATGGAAACCAGCACGCACATCGGCAAAATTGTACTGGAGATTAACTAGTGCCCTACATCGAACATGAGGGAAAACGCATCCTGTTCATCCACATTCCAAAGACCGGTGGGACAACAATAGAAACGTGGCTTGAAGGCATTGCGCCTTTAAACATGTATTGCCGGGGGCTTCCTGAACCCTTGAAGGTCACACCTCAGCACTTCCGCTGGTCAGACGTTTCAGCACTCTTCTCAGGTGGATATTTCGACTACTGCTTTACGGTCGTTCGCAATCCCTACAAACGCCTTGAATCCGAATACAAAATGCGTTGGATCGGTGCTCAGGAAGGGTTGTGGGGAGGAGTGTCTGCATTTCCAATTTGGCTAGAGAAGCAACTGCAAGCTTGCCGCTCTAATCCAAATCGTCTGGACAATCATCTTCTCCCCCAGTGGCAATTCATTGGCGATCAAGTCAATGTATTCCATTTTGAGGATGGCCTAGAACAGATCATTGCTCAGGTTTGCGAAGAAACTGGTTTGCCTGCACCCGAAACTGTCTCTCACAAGATCTCATCAGAGGCGTTTAAGGGCGAGATTAACTGGGATTTTCCAGACGTTGTGCGTGCAAACGACTTCTACGAGGCCGATTTCAAACACCTTGGATACGAAAAACGAGCCGAAGAGCCTTTGGCAGAAGAGACATCACGAAAGGAAGCCGGGTGGTTTAAGCGGCTATCAGGTGGCAGCTTGATTGGTAAATCATCCTCGAAATGAACGCTGCCCTCTATGGGCACTCAGAAAATCAAAGAATTAGTCCGCTCCACAATCGGGTTCAGCTTTGCTTCCTGCGTAGCGCAACTACTCACCGCAACACAGGCATTAAATCACGACGGGCTGTGAGCGGTTCAACAATTTTCGGCACCCAGTCGCTGCTCTTACATCGGCACCTCCAGCCCAATTTGGAGGTCGAACCAAGACCCGTTCACGCATGATGATCGCACAAATACTGGGAAGTATGTCCTAGGGGATTCACCTTATCCACTTGGCAAACACATTTGGTAATTGTCTAGCATCGGAACGAAGCTGACATTCGACAATCAAATGCAATCCGGTATTCTCACGGAAAATTCTGAACTATTGGAGCCAGCATGCCTGTTGATCAATTCACTACCGAAAGGCTCTCGGTTCGAAGCTGGCAGGCAACTTTGGAAGACAAGTCAGCGCGCTTGGAACTGGAGGCAGCGTTGTCGAACATCCTGTCCGAAAGTGTTCTTGAACACCTCCCGCCACCTCTTCAACTGGGCGACCAAAATGCTAACATTTCATCGTGGGTGGACGCACGAGCCGAAGAAAGCGAAGTTCTGCTCGTTGAATGGAAAGGAAACAACGAACTAGTAGGATTGCTGATTTTTGCCTCAGCTCCCAACAGCGCCCAAAACCGAGACCTACACATTGGCTACCTGCTTGCCGAGACAGCCTGGGGCAAAGGAATCGCATCGGAACTTGTGAGAGGTTTCGTATCTGCGGTAAGTCTTGGGGGCACGACTAAGTTGGTTGGAGGGGTCAGCAACGACAATCCTGCTTCCGCTCAAGTGCTCAAAAAGGCAGGTTTTGTATTCTCACCTGATCATTCGACATCGGAATCCGACATTTACGTTAAAATTGTCAATTGAAGAACGCTCAAGATATCCGCATTGGGCTCTAAAGCAGACCTTGAAAACTGTCCTGCTTATACTACCTATAAGTTAATACCATTAACATATGGAGGGACTTATGGCTTCGAAATCAAAAGGTGGAGAGTGCATCGGCAGTCTGTGGTTTATTGGCTGGCTGTTTTCACTCGGATATCTGCAACTCGGCTTCTGGAAAGGCCTGTTTGCGCTGATCCTGTGGCCCTATTTCCTTGGGGCTGGGCTGGCCGGGTAACGACGGTAAAATCTTGCACTTTTTTGGTCGATGGTCATGATGCTGCGGCGATGCTACGGTTTTTATCATCACGCGACGTTTCCGAACGAATGCGGAGCGAGCTGCATCAGCGGAACACAACAGAATGGGGCGCGGCCGCTTTTTCGGCGCCCGTGTCCGCCGATCCGCAGTGCCCAGCTGTACCGATCATACCACCAGATATCCTGGCCGTTCTGGATGAAATACAGTTGATCGGGGGGCTGACGTTTACCATCGCGCCGCGGCCCAACGTCACGCGATCTGGCGTTTGGGTCAACACAGTGTTGGTGTCCCCCCAGCACCGGCGACAGGGCATCGCCACACAGTTGGTGCGCATCGCCGCACAGCAGGCGGCGCGCCACGAACTAGACGCATTATTTGCGCTGACCCATCTTCCTGCGCTCTATTCCAAACAGGGTTGGACCGCTGTTCAGGCCACATGTGCGGACTTCGAAACCGTCCTTACAAAACGGCTATAAGCCACAGAATTAGAGTCTATCTCACCGGATCAAGCAGCGCTTTCTGCGCCGTGCAATCGCGCACAACATCGCGGGCACAGATGCGCGGTTCTAGGTCTTTCGTCAGACACAGGCGCGCCTCCTGAATGCGATCTCCTTTGCAGGTGATGGTCAGCATATCAGGGTCCCAGTCGGGGTTTGCTTGAAGGAACGCCTCTTCCACCACGGACGCAGGCAGCCGCACCGGATCTTCTAGTTTCCGAAATACCTCGGGACGGTTCACCATACCGAAAGCCTCGCGTATTAGGTCGTAGTAGATACCTGCTTCAAGCCCTGCACAGGACCCGTGTTTTTTCCACTGATACCACGCAGCTCCGCTTGTACCGAAAAGATCGGCTTGCGCGGCAGTCATGCTGCGTGTCGGGGGGCGAACGGCAGTCTTGCAATAGCTTGGCCAACCGCGCTCGTATTGCGGCCACAGCCCGTGTACGACCCATCCCAGATCACGCGAAGGATCGCATTGTTCAGACCCGCGTTTGTCGCCGGTTGTGGCGCACCAGTTGGGCGACCAGCTAAGCGACAAAAGGTAATAGTCGAACTCTCCGGCGCGTTCGCCCTCAGCCCAGCTGCCCATCGCAGTCAGCAGCCACAACATGCTGCTCAATACCAGTTGACGCATTTGCCCTTCCCTCTTTCTGCTTCTCCCCTTATATAGACCTCAAGTTCCCCGACAACGGAAACCCGTCTGGAAGGCCCAACGGCACCAGACAGCCCAGCCAGGGCGCGGGAAAGTTGTATCCGGGCCCAATTCGAAGGAGTGTTCAGATGAGCAAACTGATCATGGCAAAAGCCACCGCCGTCTGGCTGGTGGACAACACGACAATGAGCTTCAAGCAAATTGCCGATTTCTGTGGCCTGCACGAGCTGGAAGTTCAGGGCATCGCCGATGGTGATGTGGCAACTGGTGTGAAGGGTTTCGACCCTGTCGCCAATAACCAGCTTGATGCAGGCGAAATCGAAAAGGCGGAAGGCAATCCGCTGCATACGTTGAAGCAGAAAATCTATGCCGCTGCTGCAGGCGAAGAAAAACGCCGCGGTCCGCGCTACACCCCGCTGTCTAAGCGCCAGGATCGCCCAAACTCGATCCTGTGGCTCGTGAAATTCCACCCGGAACTGGCCGACGCGCAGATTGCTAAGCTGGTGGGCACCACCAAGCCGACCATCCAATCGATCCGTGAACGCACGCACTGGAACATTGGGAACATGGAACCAATCGATCCGGTCGCTTTGGGTCTATGTAAGCAAAGCGAATTGGACCAAGCGGTTCAAAAAGCTGCGGCCAAACAAGCCAAAGAAGGCGGCGTGATGTCAGATGACGAACGTCGCAAGCTGGTTTCGACCGAGCAGAGCCTTGCCATGGGTACAGAACCCAAGATGCCCAGCGCGATCGAAGGGCTTGAAACGTTCACGCTGTCGGATGCGCCCGAAGAAAAAGAAGAAGAGCTTCCGGATGCGGACAGCCTCTTCAACTTGCCTGACAGCAAGGACGACGAAGAGTAATTCAAAAACCCCGGCCTCGCGCCGGGGTTTTTGCTTTCTGTCTCAAATTTTCCCGTTCCCATTAAGTTCCTGTTCACCGTAATGCCCGATGCTGAATTCGACAGCTTTGGAATCCGGAGAACCGGGGATGAAAATCGAAGATATTCTTGCACATGAGCGGCGGGCCCGAATGGCCGCTGAACGACTGCTCGCACAAAAACAAGCCGAGCTTTCGGACGCAAACCGAATACTGTCGCAACATGCATTGTCACTGTCGGACGAGATTACCGAGACCCGCGAGGTTGTCGAAGAAATCAAAGGGGAGAACACCCAAGTCCGCGCTGACCTTGAAAAAGCAAACATGGAAGTCGTGATCGCAAAACGACGCCTTTGGGATTTTCTGGAAACCATCGAAGACGGGTTTGCCGTTTTTGACCAGACCGATCGTATGATTGCCGCCAACAGCGCCTATCTGAAGCCTTTTGACGGGCTTCATTGCGTCGCCCCGGGCATCCGATATGTCGACATCCTAAACATCGCCACCGAAGAAGGTATCGTTGACATAGGCGAGCTGCGCCCATTGGCATGGCGCGACATGATGCTGGACCGTTGGCGCGCGCCGAAACGCGACCCTTTGAACCTGCGTCTGTGGGATGGTACCCACATCCAACTGGTGGACCGTCGGTCACGTGATGGAGATATGGTTTGCCTTGGCCTGAATATTACCGAAACCATCACCTATCAAACCAAACTAAAGGAAGCTCGCTTCCGTGCCGAGGCCGCAAACCGAGCTAAATCAGCGTTCCTTGCCAATATGAGCCACGAAATTCGCACCCCTATGAACGGTGTTGTGTCCATGGCTGAACTGATGGCTGAAGGGGATCTGGATGAAGAGCAGCGCCTGTATGTGGACACAATCAGAAAGTCCGGCGAGGCTCTTCTGGCTATCATCAATAACGTGTTGGATTACTCCAAGATTGAAGCTGCGAAGCTCGCCCTGCATCCTGAACCATTTGATCTGGAAAAGACCATTTTGGATGTTGTCACACTTCTGCAACCAACGGTGCAGGAAAACGGCATTCAGCTTTCGATCGACTTCGATCTGTTTATGCCCTCAACTTTCATGGGTGACGCTATACGTCTAAGGCAAATTTTGACCAACCTTATTGGGAATGCGGTGAAGTTTACCTCGGAAGGGCATGTGCTAGTGCGCACCATCGGGTTGCCAGCAGAAAATGACGGGGGCTATCGCGTCCATATCTCAGTCGAAGACAGCGGCATCGGTATTCCCAAAGAAATGCAGGCTCATATCTTCGGCGAGTTCAATCAGGTCGAAGGCGATCATAATCGTCGCTATGAAGGCACCGGACTTGGCCTGGCCATCGCCCGCCAATTGGTCGAGCTTATGGACGGCGAGATTTGGCTGGAAAGTGAAGAAGGTGTTGGTTCATGCTTTGGCTTTAATATTGCGCTGCCTGCACTGGAACAGGTGGTCGAACCCATACTTCCCAAAGACCCGGGCAAAGCGGTTTTGGCCCTGTCAGAAGGGCTGAACAAAAGCATCCTTGAAAAAAGGCTTAAAGCGCTAAGATTTGTCGTTGAGACAACAACTGGAACTGCAGAGCTTTCAAAGATATGCGCAGGTGCACAAGTGGTGTTCGTGGACGAGGCACTTTGCGCTGCCGGCACACCCGACGACGACCCATTACAAGCGCTCAGATCAGCGCATCCGCACATTGATCTGATCTTGCTAACCCCTCCTCAGAAACGCGAAGCCAATTGCAGCTGCGTCACCACCGCCACTCACATTCTTCACACGCCGGTGCTGCGGAATGTGCTATTCGAAACGATCAGTAAGCTTAGTTTTCATGCTAGTTCAGAGGACGTAATCGAGGCGGAAACACTGCCGCCCGATATAAAAGAAGCACCCACTCCCGATCAAACGCGCACGATGCGTGTATTGGCCGCCGAAGACAACAAGACGAACCAGCTTGTGTTGTCGAAACTGGTCAAATCTCTGAACATTGATTTACGTTTCGCCTACAACGGTTTGGAAGCAGTCGAGGCTTTTCTAGACTTCAAACCTGACCTAATCTTCATGGACATCTCTATGCCCGAGGTCGACGGAAAAGAAGCCACCCGCCGTATCCGGCTTCTGGAACAGGACCAAGGCCTGCCCCGCACACGTATCGTCGCCCTGACCGCACATGCGATGCCCGGAGACGCCGAGGAGATCATGTCGCACGGGCTGGACAAACATCTGACCAAGCCGCTGCGCAAACCCGCAATCTTTGAAGAGATCTTGAACAGTTGTCCTGAAGGCGTCACGCCCCCTCTGGACGAAGTGTAACTACACTTCGTCGCGCAGGAAGACCGGCTGATCAGGCGTGCTCGTGTCGGGATGATACTGGTATCCCCCCTGATCAAAGTCTTTCAGAGCCTCGGGGTCACGCAATCGGTTTTGCATGACATATCGCGCCAAAGATCCACGTGCCTTTTTGGCAAAGAAGCTAACCACTTTGGGCGTCCCGTTCTTCATCTCAAGGAATTGCGGAGTGATGACGCGGAGCTTCAACTTGTCCTTCTGCACAGCCGAAAAGTATTCGATAGATGCACAGTTCACCAAAACATTGCTTTGGGTCTGTTCGGCGGTTTCATTCAGGGCATCCGCAATGCGAGGGCCCCAAAATTCATACAGGTTCTTGCCGCGCGGATTGGTGATACGTGTCCCCATCTCAAGTCGATGAGGCGCGATCTGATCGCGCGGACGCAGCAATCCGTAAAGCCCAGACAACAAGCACAAGTGGCCATCAGCGTATCGCAGTGCATCTTCATCCAAGCTGGCTGCATCCAACCCGGCATAGGTGTCGCCTGCGAACATCTCGATGGCTGGTTTCTCTCCTTGCCCGCTTCCGAAAACGTCGAACCGCTCAGCATTCAGAGCGCCAAGCTTGGGCGAGATGTGCATGAGCTTCTCAAGCCCATCTGCCCCAACCGCACGCGCCGTATCTGCAAGAATTCCAGCCTGATCCAAAAACCTTGGACGGGTACCCGCACCATTTAGTGCAGGCTTTTCATCCAACCGCTTGGCCGGTGATACCACAACCAACATGTCATTCCCCTTCGCTGAAAATCTCAAAAAAGGCCGGGCCAAATCGTTCGGCCTTGGCGTCATTCATACCCGAGATCCTGCCAAGGCCCCCTAGGCTTGCCGGTTTGCGCTCCGCAATTTTGCGTAATGTGCCCGGTGCAATGGTCAAATACTTACCGGTGCCATCCTCGCCGCGCAAAAGCGCGGTCGCTGCATCCTGCAAACGATCAAATACAGTACCAGCGGTGCGCCCTGCCAACTTGCGGCGTGCGGGATGCATGTGTTCAACTTCGCCCGAGATCACCTCGAGAAATGCAGCCCCATAGCTTTCCAGTTTCTTCGCACCGACCCCGCCGATCCGCGCCATATCATCCAATGTGGCGGGACGCGTTTCCGCCATCTCGATCAGCGTTTTGTCAGTAAACACCACATAAGCGGGCACCCTTGCGGCTTCGGCCAAAGCCCGGCGCTTGGCTTTAAGGGCTGACAACAGCGGTGCGTCCTCTTCCGACACCAACATCTTTGCCGCAGGCCTACGTGCGGCCTTCAGCGTGTCACGTCGCAGGGTGACCTGCGCTTCACCGCGCAACACCGGATGAGCTTTTTCTGTGATCCGAAGCGCACCATGCCGTTCCGGATCGGGTCGTACCAAATCAAGTCCCAGCATTTGCCGAAAGATCGCCTGCCACAGGCGTTTGTCGTGGTCTTTTCCCACACCAAAGGTCGGCAATCCATCATGGCCACGATCACGCACCCGGTCCGTCATCGTGCCCTGCAGAATGTCGATCACATGCCCAGAGCCAAAGCTTTCGTCAGTACGCAAAATTGCTGACAGGGCCTTCATTACGTCGACCGTTCCGTCGAACAGATCAGGCGGCGTGGTGCAGAGGTCGCAGTTTCCACAGGGTTCCGCCTCTTCCCCGAAATAGGCCAGAAGCTGTTGGCGGCGGCAGCCATGCGCTTCGGCCAATCCCAGCAGAGCATTCAGCCGCCCGTGATCCGCCGACCGACGTTCGGCTGGCGCCAACCCTTCATCAATCTGAGTGCGCCGAAACCGAATGTCATCCGCTCCGAAAAGCGTCAGTGTCTCGGCCGGGGCTCCGTCGCGCCCAGCGCGGCCGATTTCTTGGTAATAAGCTTCAATCGACTTGGGCAAATCGGAATGCGCGACCCAGCGAATGTCTGGTTTATCTACGCCCATGCCAAAAGCCACGGTTGCCACAACAATCAGACCGTCTTCTTGCTGAAACTGACGCTCAACCTCGCGCCGGGCCTCTGCCTCCATGCCGCCGTGGTAGTGCACCGCCATGTGGCCTGCGTCGCTCAGTGCTTTCGCCAATGTTTCGGTCCGCGCGCGGGTTCCCGAATAGACAATTCCCGACTGCCCTTTTCGTGCAGCCGCAAAGGAAAGAATTTGCTGGCGTGGGCTGTTTTTGGCCGTGAACGCCAAATGGATGTTGGGGCGATCAAACCCCTGCAAAAAGGTCTGCGGTGGTGTGCCGTCAAACAGCTTTTCGATGATTTCGGTGCGGGTTTCTTCGTCTGCGGTCGCCGTGAACGCGGCCAATGGCACGTCCAGCGCACGCCGCAACTCTCCGATGCGTAGGTAATCAGGGCGGAAATCATGGCCCCATTGACTGACACAATGCGCTTCATCCACAGCGATCATGCTGGTCCCTATCCGACGCAGAAGGTTCATGGTTCCGCCCGAAGCCAATCGCTCTGGCGCCATATAAAGCAACTTCAGCTCTTGCCGCTCAATCGCTTCGAACACCGCATCGGTTTCTTCCTGAGTATTGCCCGAGGTCAGCGCCCCAGCCGTCACCCCAGCCGCTTGAAGCCCGCGCACCTGATCACGCATCAAGGCAATCAGCGGGGATATCACCACCGTCACGCCGTCGCGTACCAATGCAGGAAGTTGAAAGCAAAGGGATTTCCCGCCACCAGTCGGCATGATGGCAAGGGTGTTTTGACCGGTGCAAACGGCCTGCACGATCTCGGCCTGACCGGGCCGAAACTCATCGAAACCAAAAACGGTTTTCAGTAGATCAAGATCGCGGGGCATGTATGTGCTGCTCGGTGTTTTGACAGCACATTCCCATGCCAGCGCGAAGGCGGCAAGGGCGTTAGTAGAAAGTCGCCGCGTTATTGATCAGGATAATTCGGATTGCGTAAATCACGATCAACGCGATCAATGGCGCAAGATCCAATCCACCCATGTTCGGCAAGAAAGACCGGATGCGCGAATATGCGGGCTCTAGCAAACGATTCAGACCGTACCAAATTTGGGCCACAACGGGCTGGCGCAGGTTCAGAACCTGGAAATTGATCAGCCACGACATAACAATGTGCGCGATTATGATGAACCATACGATATCTATGATCAGCATCAGGATTTGAATCAGGGATTGCATGTCGGCTCCTTGAATTTGGGTCTTTGTCATCTAGGCTGCCCATGCCCCAAGGGCAAGGGTGACGCATGGTATGGATTGACCTTCCTCAAAAGTCGCGGCAGGTCGGACACATTCCATAGGAGCGCATATGTACCCCTTCATTCGCATGATCAAAGAGATGGCGAAATACGCCCGCGCCGAGCCTCTGCCCGTCAATGGGACACATATCAGTCACCACCGGTGCTGGCCGTGGGACATTGATCTGTGGCGCGAACTGAACAATGGGCGAACCCTGACATTGTACGATCTGGGCCGGATTCCATTGGCGGGCCGCACGGGGCTGAGCCGCACTTTGATCAAGAACCGCTGGGGTCTGACCATGGCCGGTGCAAGCGTGCGTTACCGTATGCGTATCCGCACATTTGCCCGGTTCGAAATGCGCAGTCGTTTGGTCGGATGGGACGAGAAATTCGTCTATGTCGAACAGACAATGTGGCTTGGGGATAAATGCGCCAACCAGATCGTCTACCGCTCGGCTGTAACGGATCGAAGCGGCATCGTGTCTACGGATAGAGTGCTTGAGGCTATCGGGCATACTGGCCCTGCGCCCAAATTGCCCGCATGGGTTCAGGCATGGATAGACGCTGACGCTACGCGACCTTGGCCGCCTGAGCAGTAACTCCCCTTGCCCGCACAGCTGTTTCCCTGTTTGATCGAGAAAAACAGGGGGCAGACATGGCAGAAATCTCGGCACGCAAGCGTATTTGGGGATGGTATTGGTTCGATTGGGCCAGCCAGCCCTATCACACGCTGCTTCTGACCTTTGTCTTCGGCCCCTACTTCGCGGCAGTGGGCGCTGAATACTTCATGACACAGGGCCTGGCTGAAGAAGCCGCCGATGCCAAAGCGCAAAGCATGTGGTCTTGGGGGCTGGCGGCGGCAGGTCTGATTGTGGGATTTGGCGCGCCAATCATGGGCGCCTTGGCCGATACCGCCGGGCGCGTACGCCCGTGGGTCGCCTTTTTTGCACTGCTATACGTCATCGGCGCTGGGTCATTATGGTGGACGCAACCTGATGGATCGAACCTGTGGCCGATGATTTTCATGTTCGCGCTTGGCTTCATTGGGGCTGAGTTCGCGCTGGTCTTCACCAACTCGCAATTGCCCAGTCTGGCGGACAAGGATGAAGTCGGAGAGATTTCCGGATCCGGATTTGCCTTCGGGTATGTCGGAGGGCTGATAGCCTTGGCAATCATGCTGGTCTTTTTCATGGAACAGCCGAACGGAAAAACACTGGTCGGGTTGGAACCTGGTTTGGGCCTGCTGGACGCAGAGGCACGCGAAGGCACCCGCATCGTTGGTCCTTTCGTGGCGATTTGGTTCGCCATTTTCATGATCCCTTACGCACTTTGGGTAAAGGACGTGCCCAAACCGGGCATGAAACACAGCCTGTCCGGAGCCTTTGCAATCCTTGGGCGCACGATCAAGGGGCTGCGGCACAAGCGCAGTCTGGCCTCGTATCTGGGCAGTTCGATGTTCTATCGCGATGCGCTAAACGGGCTTTATGGCTTTGGTGGTGTCTACGCGAGCCTTGTTCTGAATTGGTCGATTGTCTTGATCGGAATATTTGGGATCATCGCCGGGATTGCAGCGGCGCTCTTTAGCTGGATTGGTGGGCGCATCGATGGGAAACACGGCCCGAAGCCAGTCATCATCTGTGCAATTCTTGTGTTGATCGCGGTCTGTATTTTGATCGTCAACATGACCCGCGAGGCCGTCTTTGGCATCGCGCTACCGCCGGATTCAAGCATCCCTGACGCAATCTTCTTTGGATGCGGCATTCTGATCGGCGGCATGGGCGGCACGCTTCAATCCGCCAGCCGGTCATTGATGGTGCGCCATACCGACCCTGATGCGCCAACCGAAAGCTTCGGGCTTTATGGGCTATCGGGACGCGCAACCGCCTTCATGGCCCCTGCGCTGATTGCGTGGTTCACCACGCTAACTGGCAGCGCGCGGCTCGGCGTGTCCCCGCTTATCGGGCTCTTTTTGCTGGGACTTATTCTGCTGATCTGGGTTAAACCTGATGGTGAACAGTAAGAGGTCATTTTGGGCATGAGAGCATTCAAACAGTGGGTCGTCGCAATCACAGCTGGTGTGATGATGTTTGGGGCGAGCACCTCGGTCGTGGTCGCACAACAGCCCGCTAAAGAATTGTTTGGGGCCGCGCGAAAAGGCACAGCGACCCGCTCTGCGTCATTTGGATCATATGCCAAAGGTTGTTTGGCAGGTGCTGAACAGCTTGCACAAACCGGACCGACTTGGCAGGCGATGCGCTTGTCGCGCAATCGCAACTGGGGCCACCCAGAGCTGATCGATTTCGTGCAGAAACTGTCGCGCAAAGCGGCCGCCCAGCCGGGGTGGAAGGGATTGTATGTCGGTGACCTTAGCCAGCCACGCGGCGGGCCGATGCTAACGGGTCATCGATCGCACCAGATTGGGCTGGATGCCGACATTTGGATGTTGCCGCCCAAACGACTGAACCTATCCGCATCCGAACGCGAAGGGATTTCATCCATCTCGACCCGCCGTTCGAAAGGTGCATATGTGAACCAGAACTGGTCACGTGCCCACCACGAAATCATCAAAGCGGCCGCAAAAGACAAACGCGTAGCGCGCATTTTTGTCTTCCCCGGCGCAAAGGTCCAGATGTGTAAGGACGCAAAAGGCGACCGGCGTTGGCTTCGGAAAATTCGTCCGTGGTGGGGGCACCATTACCATTTTCATGTTCGTCTTTCCTGTCCGAAGGGCGTGAAGGGCTGCGCAAATCAATCTGCTCCTCCCGCAGGTGATGGCTGCAAAGACGCAGAAAAGTGGGTGCAGGATATACTGCATCCCAAACCCGCCCCGAAACCCAGCAAACCGTCTAAGCCCCGCAAGCCCCGCGGCCCTCTGACACTTAAGGATCTACCCGGCCAATGCGGACCCGTTTTGTCTTCGCGATAGCGGCGCTTGCCGCACTTTTGACGCTTGATCTTGGCGCGCAACCCGTGTCGGATGCACAGCTTGTGTCGGCCTATCGCTGGCACGGCAAAGGCGAGAATTTCGGCGGCTTTTCCGGCCTTGAGATCAGCGCAGATGGCAAAGACTTCATTACTATCACCGATCGCGGTTATGTCGCTCAAGGCAGCTTCGAACGCGAGGACCAGGTGATCTCGGGCCTAAATACTGTGCAACTTGGTCCGCTAAAATCCTCCAAGGGTGGCCCCTTCCCGCGCCTTCGCAGTGATAGCGAGGGGTTGGCCTCGAACATGGATGGTGCGTTCTTTGTGAGTTTTGAGGCCAAACACCGCGTCATGCGTTTTGGCGGCGTTAAGAACAAAGGCCGTGCGTTAAAAAATCACCCCGATTTTAAGGGGCTGCAAAACAACTCTTCGCTTGAGGCATTGGCGATCGATCACGCTGGAACGCTTTATACCATTCCAGAACGCACCGGCGTCGAGGGATCACCTTTCCCCGTGTATCGCCTGCCTGCCGGCAACAAGACATGGGAAAAGCCGTTCTCGATCCCGCGTTTCGCGCCTTACCTGCCCGTTGGCGCAGATATCGGGCCTGATGGAAAATTCTACCTGTTGGAACGTCATCTTAGCGGTGTTCTGGGGTTCACCAATCGGGTCCGCAGGTTTGATATTGAGCCAGACGGGTTCACAAACGAAGTTGAATTGCTGCGCACCCCGGTCGGCTTGCACGACAATTTGGAAGGGCTGGCCGTCTGGAAAGATGACGGTGACAACATCCGCCTGACCATGGTGTCAGATGACAACTTCAAGTTCTTCCAAGTCACCGAATTTGTCGAATACGTTGTGGTGTCGCAATCTGAAGAGCAAAGCAAAGCACAGGCGAAACCCGCAAACTGACGCGACGATCCCTTTGCTAACAAGGCTTGATCTGCCCGCTTAGGCCCGCTATGAGCACTCCGTCCCTGGCATTCAGGGGCCAAGTCTCCGCAACCTTGCTAAAACGGACCAACAATATGACCCGTCTTCTAATTGGCGTAATCGCCATGGCCGCCATCGTCGTGGCCTCAAACATTTTGGTGCAGTTCCTTTTCGGCCAATGGCTGACCTGGGGCGCCTTCACCTATCCGCTCGCTTTCCTCGTCACCGATGTGATGAACCGCGTTTACGGCGCCAAAGCTGCGCGTAAAGTTGTCTTTGCAGGCTTCGTAACAGGCGTGATCTGTAGCTTTATCGGCACACAAATCATGGGCGAATTTGGCCCGCTGGTGACCCTGCGAATTGCGCTTGGTTCTGGCATCGCCTTCCTGAGCGCGCAGCTTCTGGATGTTGCAATCTTTGATCGTCTGCGCGAAGGACGCTGGTGGCGCGCGCCCGTCGTCTCGACTTTGGTTGGCAGTTCGATCGACACCGCGATCTTCTTTACCATCGCATTCTCGGGTGCCCTGACTTTCCTTGAACCAGCCAACGATGTCAGTTGGGCAGGAGAGGTTTTACCGCTTCTAGGCACAGGCCCGATGGCCCCTCTTTGGGTGTCGCTGGCGATGGCTGACTGGATGGTGAAACTGGTTCTCGCGCTGCTTGCTTTGGTGCCCTTTCGCATCCTCGTCACGAAACTTTCACCAAATCCTGTGTGAAAAGTTTTGACAAACGCAAAATATGTGGCACGCTCCTAGATATAGAAACAGCGAGAAAGGAGGTGTCCATGTCAAGAGATACAACGGAGCGAGGTGCCGGGACAATCTAGGTCGCGTCTATCCGGGGCAGCCCCCGGGCAGGAACGCGGGCCAAGTTGACCATGGTCTAACTGGCCCCATCTCCTTAATTCTCGAAAGGGTCGTCCTAATGGGCGGCCCTTTTCACTTTCCAAAAGCGTTTCCGTACCATCTTGAAACAACGTAGTGTGGAATTGCTTTGATCAAACGGCCCTTCCATTTTGGATCCAGAACAGAATAGGGTGCAGCCATGATCCGCGTGAACGACGATATCACCCTGCAAGACTGGGAGCTAAGCGAAAGCTTCTCGCGCTCATCCGGGCCGGGTGGTCAGAACGTCAACAAGGTTTCGACAGCTGTTGAGCTTCGATTTGAAGCGGCACGATCCCCCCATCTAACCCAAGCCGTGAAGACACGCCTGAAGCGCATTGCTGGACGCAAATGGGCACAGGATGGTGCGATAACAATCCGCGTGGAAGACACCCGAAGCCAAGCCCGTAACCGCGAGATTGCGGCAGAGCGTCTGGCTGAAATGGTGCGCAAAGCACTGGTGGCTCCGAAAAGACGCATTCCAACAAAACCGACACGCGGATCACAGAAGCGCCGAATGGATACCAAGACCCGACGCGGTCAAGTCAAAGCCCTGCGCGGCCGTATAAACGAGGACTAATTCGCATGACTACCGATCTACTGAAGCGCCGTGAACGGCTGCTTGGGCCGAACATGACCACGTTCTACCGCGATCCGGTGCATATCGTTCGTGGCGAAGGCGCTTGGCTTTGGGACGCCGAGGGTAATCGCTTTCTGGACTGCTACAACAACGTGCCGCATGTGGGTCACGCCCATCCGAAAGTTGTCGAAGCGATCACCAAACAGGCCTCTACGCTGAACACACATACCCGCTATCTGCACGAGGGCATTTTGAACTACGCCGAACGCCTGACCGGTACAATGGATCACGATCTAGACACGATGATCATGGTTTGCACCGGGTCCGAGGCCAACGACATCGCGCTGCGCATGGGGCGTGCAATGACGGGCAAGATTGGCATCATTTGCACCGACAACACGTATCACGGCAACACCGATCTGGTCAGCCACATGTCTGCGAAACGGACACCGATTGGGGGAGCCGTTGACTGGGTGAAAAAAGTTCCATCGCCCGACACGTTAAGCCCGCTGGGCGGCAGTTCCGAGGCGCAAGCCCGAGCCTTTGCAGACGGCATCCAGCGCGCGATTGAGGAGTTGGAAGTAGCAGGGCACGGGTTCGGGACTCTGATCCTCGACCCATTCTTCGCCAATGAAGGTTTTCCGGATCTGCCTAAAGGGTTCCTCGATCCGACGGTCGAGGTCGTGCGCCGCGCTGGCGGCATCATCATCGCGGACGAGGTGCAGCCGGGCTTTGGCCGCACGGGGCGTAACTTCTGGGGGCATGACCGGATTGGATTGGCGCCGGACATCGTGACGATGGGCAAGCCGATGGGGAACGGGCATCCGGTGGCTGCCGTTGTGACGCGGCCTGAAATCCTGGCGGAATTCCGCACGCGTTTTGGATACTTCAACACCTTCGGCGGCAACCCGGTTTCGGCGGCGGCCGCGATGGCCGTTCTGGACGTTCTGGAAGAAGAGCACCTGGTCGATAATGCGCGTGACACTGGCGACTATACCCTTGAATTACTTAAGGAATTGAAACACCCGATGATCGCGGACACGCGTGGTGCGGGGATGTTCTTAGGGATCGAGTTTACGCGGGACGGTGACCCAGAAAAGGCGGCTGGATTCTGCAAGGACATGGTCGAGGAAATGCGCAATCGCGGCGTGCTTCTACACCTCGTGGGCCGCTACTACCACGGGATCAAAATCCGCCCGCCAATGTGTTTTGACCGCAGCCAAGCGGAACTTCTGGTCGAAACCTTGGACGCCTCACTGAAGGCCCTGCCCGCATGAATACAGCCTTGAAACAAGCGCTTAAAGCGTGGGGCGCGCAGCATGTGCGGATGATCAAGGACCGCGAGAATGCGGTGCATGAAGTGCGGGTTGCTGGGAAGCCCGCGGCGCTGCGGCTGCACCGTCCGGGCTATCAATCCGCGGCCGCCATTCAGTCAGAACTCGATTGGATGGGCGCGCTGGCGAAGAAGGGCATGCGCGTGCCCTCCCCCATCCCGACGACCGACGGTCATCTTGTCTTTTCAATGGAGGGCGACCAGCTGGCGACGATGGTGACGTGGGTCGATGGCGCGCCGATTGGAGACGGGGGCGTGCCGCTTGACGGATCGGTCGCGGATCAAACCGCGCTGTATCGACAGGTCGGGGCCGAGGTCGCAAAACTGCACAACCTAACGGACGAGATTACCCTGCCCGACGGCTTCACCCGCCACCGCTGGGACATCCCCGGACTGCTGGGCGAGGACCCGTTCTGGGGACGGTTTTGGGAATGCCCAGCGCTAAGCGAAGACGACCGGAATGTGGTCCTGCGCGCCCGCGCCGTGGCGCATGATCTGGCGACAGTCTACCTTGAGAACGGTGCGGATTTCGGGCTGATCCACGCAGATGTGCTGCGTGAAAATGTGTTTATTCACAATGACGTCCTGACCCTGATCGACTTCGACGACGCGGGCTTTGGCTTTCGGCTGTATGACCTTGCGGTGATGATGACCCAAAACGTCGACGAACCCGCATATGAGGCGATCAAAGCGGCGGCGCTGGCGGGATATCGGGAGCATCGCGCGCTGAGCCAAGAGGCCGAAGACCTGCTGCCCATGTTCCTGATGATGCGCCGCTTTGCGTCTATGGGTTGGTCGGTTCCGCGATACGATCCGACAGGGTCGGAGGTCGCTGGATATACCGAAAGAGCGGTCGCGGCGGCGCGGGGGTTTCTTGGGGGATAAGGGGCGGGCAAGGGCCAGACTGTTAGTGGGTTTAACGTGAAAATTCCCGCAGCATTTAGATTTTGACCGCGCTTAGAGGTGAGTTTTTCTGCCAGACGAACATGGTTCGATCGCAAACCACCAATTAGGATGCTTGCACCTCAGCCTTCATTTATCCTCCAAATTGTGCTATGCAACCATAAATTAAAAATCGAGAATTTTTTTCAATGGAGAATAGCAAAAAAGGTGAATCTTTGGGTGCGGAAGGCAAACCGAATGTCAAGAAAACGGATATTCGGCAAACACTGACCCAAGGTGTTATCAATCTGGCAAAGCTGATAGGGGCAATTGCTGTTGTCACAACAGCTGTAGCGGGCATTTATCGGTTTCTTCTAAAAGATATGGTCGACGAACAAGCGCGGCACTATGTGCTTCGACTGCTAGCGGGTCAAAATGAAGTCGTCGATGATAGAACCATATTTGATGTCCTTGGTTCTAAAGCAATCGAAGATGCCAATTTTCTGAGGATGTTGGTAGAGAATGACAAGCTTCTGGAAACCCGGCTGTCAAAACTTGACGACATGCAGCGCCAAACTGATACGGTTTTCTCATTTAACCTCCACAGACATCTCGGGAAGGGAGTGCCGTCTAGTCTTTCAGCGCTTGGCATCACCAACAGTAGTGATGCGCAACAGGTCTTAATCGAAAAAAGCCAACAGCGAACTTACTTCACAGCCAACCAGACTTACAGGGTAAGCGCCTTTCACAATACACGATACAGTGGGAACGACGAGAGAGGCGACAAGGAAAGACCCCTGAATTACTTTCAGGGAGAGTATTTTCTGAAGGTTGGAAACGAGCCCAAGCCTATACCGTTTGGGAACGATCTGACGATCAGAAACACTGAAATTACTTGTTCGATAATATCCCATTTCAAAAATAACCCCGACGAAGCGGTAATCCCGATTTCGATTCAGGCGTCAGGAGAAAAACCAAACATCGAATATGATTTCGACATATTCGTCCTTTCGACGAAGGAGGAAGCAGATGGGTGCAGCTAGATGGGTTACCTTCGTCTTTGTGTTTGTATCAGCCAGCGCTGTTTGCGCCGGTGAATGGCCGAGCACTAACGACGGCCCCGCAACCACTACCGACAGCACATCGGGAAATATTCGCTTCGCAGCTGTTAGATCAAAACCAGCGGACATTAGAGTAGAGATCATTGAAAGTAAGAATATCTACTCAAAGACAGAACTGGAAAGAAATCATAACCTTGTAGCTCAGGAATCTGGCAAATTCGAAACACCAAAATACTCTCTCAAGGAGATATATTCTGCTCTAAGAGAGAAGGATGAGAATCTAATCGCACTTTTTTCTTCCGGATATTTGGAACAGACAAACAACCCGCAGATTGCAGGTTTTCTGAGAATCGGAGGCCAAGAACTGAATCCGTTTATGAGCGCGCAGAACCTCACAGCCGCATTTTGTGTCGATGCAATAGCTTGGCGTGAAAATAGCGGAAAAGACGAATCTTCTGGGCAGGTACCTTATGTATTCGATGTGAAATTTCTACCTGACCAAAGATTTCGGTATATCCCCGATATGACACTATTAGAGGAATCGCGAGAATGGGATGAAACGCGGATTGAGTACTTCACCTCCTGCAATGATGTTATCCAGGTAGGTCCACGTATTCTTGAGCCGCGAGCGATTGGAGCGAGAAATGCTAGATCCAGAAGATCTGATGATATTAAAGCTTTCGTCGGGAGAAATGAGAGATGGAATGTTGCTGCATGGGATCTAACTGGGAGCGTTACGTTTCTTCATACCATCAATCCCACTTCTCTTTCGAACCTCGCGGAACTTCTCGAAAGCGAGAGTTTTTACAAACTGTCCGCGCGGAACTGCAAGCCGTGGGAACTGGGGCTGAATAGGTCAAAAAGCTGTGAGTACTGGGCCGTAGCAATATCTTCGTTTGGTGATGCCGGTGTAATATTGTCAAATGATGGCGATCCTGTCTTTTTGGGAAATACAAGTACCACTGTTCCGGCTGCCATCGCGGTCTTTGGTCGGGAATAGTATCTAAACCACAACCTCCATCCCGACCTGATCCCCAACGCCGAACACGCGCTTATAACGCGCAATCTCATCCTCCGGCCCCATCGCCTTGTTGGGGTTGTCCGACAGTTTCACTGTCGCCCTCCCGTTCGCTTCGACTGCTTTACAGACCAGCGAGAATGGGGCGAGGGCGTTGTCGGGGACGAGGTCTCGGAAATCATTCGTAAGCAACGTGCCCCAACCAAAGCTGGTGCGGACGCGGCCCGCGAATTGGCTGTGCAGTTCGATGATTTTGTCGGTGTCCAGACCGTCCGAGAAGATGACCATTTTCTGGGTCGGATCCTCGCCGCGGGATTTCCACCAGTTGATCGCATTCTCGGCGCCCGTTGCGGGGTCTCCGCTGTCGATGCGGATGCCGGTCCAGCCGGCCAGCCAATCGGGGGCGTTGTCCAGAAAGCCCTTGGTGCCATAGGTGTCGGGCAGGATGATGCGCAGGTTGCCGTCGTGTTCCTGTTGCCAATCGGCCAGCACGTCATAAGGGGCCTGCGCCAGTGCGTCGTCATCTTGGGCCAAGGCGGCATAGACCATGGGAAGCTCGTGGGCGTTGGTGCCGATGGCTTCGATATCGCGCTTCATGGCGATGTGGCAGTTTGACGTGCCGACAAAGTTGCTGCCCAGCCCCTCCATCGCTGCTTGCACGCACCAGTCCTGCCAGAGGTAGGAATGGCGGCGTCTTGTGCCGAAATCAGCGAGGCGCAGGCCGTCGAGGGATCGGAGGCCTGATATCTTCTCCCACGCGCGGGTCATGGCGCGGGCGTAAAGCACTTGCAGTTCGAACTTGCCCATGCCGCGCAGGACGGCGCGGCCACGCAGCTCCATCAAGACCGAAAGCGCGGGGATTTCCCACAGCATGACTTCGGGCCAAGAGCCTTCGAAGGTCAGCTCGTATTGGTCACCGACGCGTTCAAGGTGGTAGGGCGGCAGGCGCATGCCCTCGAACCACTCCATGAAGTCCGGGCGGAACATCTGGCGTTTGCCGTAGAACGTGTTGCCGCGCAGCCAAGTGCTTTCACCGCGGGACAGCGAGAGGGATCGGATGTGGTCCAATTGCTCGCGCAGTTCACCTTCGTCGATCAAGTCGGCGAGTGGCACGTGTTTCGAGCGATTGATCAGGCTGAAGGTGACATTGGTGTCGGGCTTGTTGCGGAAAACCGACTGGCACATGAGAAGCTTGTAAAAGTCGGTGTCGATCAACGAGCGGACGATCGGGTCGATCTTCCAGTTGTGGTTATAAACTCGGGACGCAATATCAACCATTTAGGCCTCCAGCTTGACGCCTGCGGCGCGCATGTTGTCACGGGCAGCAGCCAGTGATCCATCAAGGTCAATGGCGCGGCAGGCTTGTTCCAGAACGGTCACGTCAAAGCCCAGTTTTGCGCCGTCGATGGCGGAATAGGCGACGCAGAAATCAGTGGCGAGACCCACGAGGGTCAGCTTGGTGACGCCACGGGTGCGCAGGTAACCTTCCAGCCCGGTGGGGGTGGTCTGGTCATTCTCAAAGAACGCTGAGTAGCTGTCGATCTGTGGGCGGAACCCTTTGCGGATCACCATGTCGGCGGGGTCGGTCATAAGGTCTGTGTGGAAAGCCGCGCCGTCAGTGCCCTGCATGCAATGATCGGGCCATAGGACTTGGGTGCCATAAGGCATCTTAGTCACCTCGAAGGGCGCTTTGCCATCGTGGGAGGTTGCGAACGAGCTGTGGCCCGCCGGGTGCCAATCCTGCGTGAAGACCTTCACGGCGAAGTCGGGCAGCATGGCATTGATCAGTGGCACGATCAGATCGCCCTCAGTCACGGCAAGTGCGCCGCCGGGGCAGAAATCGTTCTGCACGTCGATCACGATAAGGGCTTCGTCTGCGTTGCGCATGGGCGGTTCTCCTTGAAACATAATGGGTAAGGACAGCGCGCAGAAGGGTCAAGCAATTGGGCGCGAAAGCTAAGGATGCGGCATGTGGATTAACAACGAAAAAGGGCGTGCCTTTAAGCACGCCCCAAGTTTTCTTCCGAAGGTTTCGGTTTCTAGAGCTTGTTCACATCAACTGCGATGCCTGTAAGCCTACCCAGAAGCCCAATCAACGTGTTGGCGGCAGCAACCGAGCTTTCGGTTACCAATACGGTGTCCTTGCTTCGAATGCTGAACTTGCCCGCGCTGAACAGGCCGTCAGCTGTGGTTAAATCGATAACGAAGACACTACGAGCGTTGTCGGGACCTTTGTTGTCCTTACGCACCGCGGATTGCGGATACTCACGCAGCACCAGAATCCCTTTGGGATCTGCACGAGAAGCGGTCAGGCCACCAATCAAGGATACGGCATCAAGGGCCGAGATACTCGGATTTTGAGAACGGGATCAGAGCCTCTTTCGACGCGGCTCCCAACGAGCGGAAGTAGCGACGGTCAGATTCTAGTGCCAGCTTGTCGCCGGGACGCATAAAAGCATCATAGGATGAATTCGACATCAACTGATCCAGCGGGCGTGAGTACGTCCGGTTGCCTCGGATCAATTTGACACTTGGATTGTCTACGCCTTTCCGAGGACCACCAGCCGCTGCGATCGCGTTGAGGACAGTGAAACTTGGATCATCAAGCGTGATTGGTCCGGGGCGTGCAACGCCCGAGACCACGGACACAGTTCCGCGTGTGCCTTGGGTGACGTTCAGCTGAACCTGCGCCGAGGGGATGACTTCGACATATTTGCGCTGAATTCGGGCACGAGCTGCGGACTGCGGCATTCCTGCGATATGAACAGTACCAACGAAAGGTAGGAAGATCGTCCCGCCAGCGGATACCTGCATATTCTGCATTTGAACGGTGTTCTGGTTCGGCGTCGACAGTAGAGAGGATTCCTCACTGTCCCAGACCGTCACATCCACGCGATCAAAGGACCGGATCGGCTTTTCTGCACCAGCAGCCCCACGCGACGGCCAGGAATAATTTCCATCCGCATTCGGTGCAGGCCAGCGAGAAATTGCTGGCAAAGTTGCTTTGGTGACGTTGTAGACGGCCAGATCGGTTCGGTCCTCAGCGTTTCCGCCGACAATTTCGGACTGAATGGGCGCCCCACGAGGCGCTCCACAGCTGGCCAATACTAAAGCCGAAACTGCAATTAAAATAAAACGCATACGCGCAACCCCCAGATATCTTTGTGGTTCAAGGCAGCAAACCAATTTCGCGCCACATTAGTAACGATGCACTAATTTCTCAAGCACACAGAAGCATATTTCGGTGTTATTTCCGGACTGAGCACAATTTGCAGTATCCCGTCCGCTACTTGTGGCTATCAGGCAGTCATTTTTCGGTGAGTTTCAACCGCTTCAACAACGTCATCATAGTAGGTCAACCGGCCCTCATTCAAAATGCAAGCTGCATCGCATACATTCTGAATGACACGCAGGTTGTGAGTTACCAGAAGCGCACCACTGCTTTTCATCCGATCCCTGAAAACGCGCATGCTTTTCTTACGGAATGACGCATCCCCGACCGATGTCACTTCGTCCACCAGATAGACATCGAACTTGATCCCCATTGATAGGCCGAAGGCAAGCCGTGATCTCATCCCGGAAGAATATGTCCGAACAGGTAAGTAGAACTGTTGACCCAGCTCGGAAAAATCTTCGACATATTCACGTAGTTCTTGGGTATCAACGCCGTAAATGCGGGCAAGAAACTTAGTATTTTGCGCACCCGTCAAATCGGCGTGGAAGCTGCCTGCAAACCCAACGGGCCAACTGACGGTACCGTCATATTCGATGGTTCCACTGTCTTGTCGCATGGTCCCAGCGACCATACGCAGCAAGCTGGACTTACCGGCTCCATTTCGACCTAAAAGACCAATCACCTTTCCCGATTCAAAATCAATCGAGATGTTATCTGCAACGACCTTGGTCTGCCCTTTCAGGCGATACGCTTTGCGTAGATTTCGAATTCGGATCATAGGAAAGCCCTATCGCCTGTCACGAACCGAGTAATAAATCATAACTGCCACGACCCAGATGCCGACCAAAAAGCATGACAAGGTGGCAAGAATTATCAGTCGCTTCGGGTATTCAGCTTTTTCGGCCAAAGTCGGCTCGATATAGGCAGCTAGGTAGCGCGACTTACGTGCGGCTTCAGAAGTCGCAACGTCCAACGATGCAAGTGCCGACAAATAAGATTGCTCTGCAAACTGTTTATCGACGGACAGTCGTTCGTAGTCACCAATCAGGTTTGCGTAAGCACCATTTACTGTACCATCAGTCGAGCTAAACCGAGCGCGTTCCTGATCAAGTCGCTGTTGGATCACCTCGACGCGACGACGCGCCTGAATAAGCCTAGGGTCCCCTTCACGAGCAGTTTGCATCAGAATATCCAGATCAATCTGTGCCGTAGCCAATTGGTTTTGAAGTGAATTCAACAGCCCCATGCGACCAACGATGTCGGCTTCAGGGTCAATGATTTGTGTCTCCAGCCGAAACTTCTGGATGGCGGCGCGCGCGCTACTAAGCCGCTCTACGGCTTTCTCAAGCTCGCTTCGTGCATAACTGGTGGCATCATCACGAGCAACGGCGGTCAGTTTGTTGATCATGACGGTGCTTTCGTCATAGATCGCATCGGCAACTGCCTTCGCATCCTCTGGGCTGAAAGCAGTGACACGCACTTCGATCAGACCAGACCCACTATCGTAGAAAACTTTCACTACACGCGACCAGAACTTTTGAAGCCCTTCGATCGTAACGTCAGGATCAATGCCGAAAAACGGGTCTGACGGCATATGATACATTTCGCGCAGATTCAGCTTAGCATCGACAAGTCGGACAATCCGCTGACTTTTGATGAATTCGAACAGTACATCGGTATCAGTGCCGCTGGACGATCCAGTCAGCTCGGTAATTCCGCCAAGCATTTCAACCGGCGACGCATTTTCTTCGGCCCGCACCGAAAATCCCAGATAGGAAGCGTACTGATCCTTAGCGACCAGATACAGGTAACCCGTTGCCAGAAAGATCGGCACAAGTATGCCCAGCAAGAATAGGCGGCGAATCGTGCTGTGCCTTTTGCGAACTCGCGCTTTCTTTGCGTGGGGACGAAGAGGTGGCAGCTGCTTTTCCATCTGCTCACTCTTCTCTTTTTCACCCCAACCATCGTCATCAAGCTCGTCCTGCTCGGCATTAGACGGTTGAGCTTCCTTGACGTTTTTTGCTTTTGGTTCGGGTTTGGGCGCTTCGGAAGGCTCGGTCATTCAGATATCCACGGCAAAACATTTTGCAAATCATATGCATTGTCGGCAGTTATCGGATACCTGTAAGGACGAATCAACTCGATAATACTCACATGATCACTTCACGCACTGCAGATCCTACCCGTTTCAAAATGGGACGAACCATTAGCGCACTAATGTTGCGCGAGATGTCATCAACCTATGGCAGGTCTTCTGGTGGGTATCTCTGGGCCTTGATTGAGCCCATCAGCGGCATCGCCTTTCTAACTATCATTTTCTCTTTGGCGCTTCGCGCCCCATCGATCGGTGACAGTTTTGCGCTCTACTATGCCACCGGCATGCTGCCTCTTGGCCTTTTCCGCCAGCTTTCTTCAAAATCGGCGAATGCGATCAAGTACTCGAGGCCGCTGCTGGGTTATCCTCGCGTGACATTTGTCGATGCCATTTTGGCTCGTGTAATCCTTAATAGCATCACTCAAATGCTGATCAGCGCGATTTTGATCGGCGGTATGGTGATGATAAGCCCATCTTTCGTGTTCCTAAACATTCCAGAAATGGGGCTTTCTTTCTTAATGACAATTTCTTTGGGAATTGGCGTTGGTACACTCAATTGTTTTCTATTCTGGCGTTTCGATTGGTGGCGGCAACTTTGGAAAGTAATTATGCGGCCTCTGTTCCTGATTTCTGGCGTACTCTACAATTTCGACGACCTGCCCGGCTTCATTCAAGACATACTTTGGTGGAACCCAATGATTCATGTGGTCGGCCAAATGCGGATGGGAGTTTATGCCACTTATGAACCCACCTATATCTCGTACATCTACACATTCGGCGTTTCTCTTGCGACCTTGTCATTAGGACTGACGTTGTTGAACCGCTACCACGACGACATCATGTACAAGTAGGTACTACTTGGCTCATTCTGCCGGTGGGGTTTCGGACAGTAATCCGCACGATGTCCTAAGGTTCAGTAAGCAGATTTTCGCCGATTTCGGCGGTTAAATTGCCTATCTACATCAACATACTCAGCCCCAAAGATACCTAAACCAGCCATGCTTTGTTGGCGTACGGGATAGAGGTTTTCCTTTGATAGAAACGGGTCTATAGCTCGTTCGAACCTTATTATAGCGGGTAGAGAAACATGAAAGTAATCATTCTAGGTGGTGACGGATTTTGCGGCTGGCCGAATGCGTTGTATCTGTCAAACCGTGGCCATGACGTCATTCTCGTCGACAACCTGTCGCGCCGTGAGATCGACATTGAGCTGGAAGTTGACAGCCTGACCCCGATCCGTCCGATCGGCGAACGCATCCGCGTTTGGAAAGAACTGACCGGCAAAGATATCCAGTTCCACAACTTCACCGTGGGCGAGCAATACCACCGCCTTCTGACGCTGATCAAAGACGAAAAGCCGGATGCAATCATCCACTTCGCCGAACAGCGCGCAGCGCCTTATTCGATGAAGTTGGCCCAGCACAAGCGCTACACGGTTTCGAACAACCTGAACGCCACCAACGACGTTCTGGCTGCGATCGTCGACAGTGGTCTGGACATTCACCTGATCCACCTAGGCACTATGGGTGTCTATGGTTACGGCACCGCCGGTATGAAAATCCCTGAAGGCTATCTGAAGGTGAAGGTCAACACCCCCGAGGGTGAAACCGAGACCGAGATCCTGTACCCAACCAACCCGGGTTCGATCTATCACATGACGAAAAGCCAAGACCAGCTGCTGTTCGCCTTCTACAACAAGAACGACGACGTGAAGGTCACCGACCTGCACCAAGGTATTGTTTGGGGCACGCAAACCGCTGAAACCAAGATGGACGAACGTCTGATCAACCGTTTTGACTACGATGGTGACTATGGCACGGTTCTGAATCGCTTCATCATGCAGGCTGCTGTGGACTATCCGATGACCGTACACGGCACCGGCGGACAAACTCGCGCATTCATCCACATTCAGGACACCTGCCGTTGTATCGAGCTTGCGCTGGAAAACCCGCCGCAAGCTGGCGAGCGTGTGAACATCCTGAACCAGATGACTGAAACGCACCGTGTGCGTGATCTGGCAAAGATGATCCACGACATGATGGGCGCCGAGATTGCCTATCTGGAAAACCCACGCAACGAAGCCGCCGAGAACGAGCTACACGTCGCCAATGACCGCTTCCTGGGTCTGGGTCTTGAGCCGATCAAGCTGGAAGGCGGCTTGATGGACGAAGTCAAAGAGATCGCCGAGAAATACTCGGGTCGCTGCGACACGACCAAAATCCCCTGCGTCTCGCTCTGGAAATAATACAACTAGGGCCGCTGCTGAATAGTAGCGGCCCTAAACATCTGGTTACTAAGATACCGAAGGCAGTGTCATGCACGCTCTGGAAACAAATGCACGTATTGAGCTACGTGAAAAAGCGCAGGGCCTGACCAAGAGCTATGATCAGCTTGCCGCTGAAGATGTTCTTAAACATGCAATCAAGACATTGTTTCCCGGACGTATCGGGCTGGTATCCTCCTTCGGGACTGAAGCAGCCGTACTTCTTCATATGGTGTCGAGAATTGATCCATATGTTCCAGTGATCTTTCTTGATACTTGGATGCACTTTCCCGAGACAATGGCTTATCGCGAGGAACTCGTTTCGAAACTTGGTTTGTGCAACATTCAGACCATCACACCCCGCCCGGCCAGTGTTCTTGCAGATGATCCAAATGACTCATTGCACAAAACAAATTCCGACCTGTGTTGCCACGTGCGCAAAACGCTCCCGATGTTGGCGGCCCTCAGAGGGCTGGACTGTTGGATCACCGGTAGAAAGCGTGGGCAAGCCGCTACACGGTCCGAACTTGAGTTGTTTGAGACCCAAGATCGTTGGTTGAAGGTTAACCCTCTACTGAACTGGAGCGCCGATGACGTGGCGGAGTATTTCAAAGTGCATGATCTACCAGAGCATCCTTTGAAAGAGCAGGGATATCTTTCAGTCGGGTGCCAGCCTTGCACACGTGCCGTCAAACCGGGTGAAGACGCCCGTGCAGGACGCTGGGCTGACAGTGACAAAACCGAATGTGGAATCCACATTGTGGATGGAAAGATAGTTCGCGGCGGCGGAAGCTGAACGCGGATAATCGTTAAGATTTTGCGGCGTTGCTATGAGGGAAATCCTCTGCGGGTTCCGGCACTCCATAGAACTGAGCCAATGCTGAATAGCTTTTCAAATCACTCCAGCGAAGTTCGAGGCAATGCTCGGGGAACGTTTCAGCCAATCGAAGAAATGCTTCGTGTTGACGTTTCCAAAATGCCAAACGGTTGGTGATACGCGCCTCTGGATTACTTTCCCATAAGGCGTGCTGGCGATAGATTTCTGGGTGTGATGTTTCCCATTTTCGCACACTTTCCAACCAACCTTCAGCGTCTCTGTTAACCCAAATGAACCGCGCCTCTGGTGCAAGAATTTTGCGAATGAACGGGTGTAGATGTGCGTGGCCCATAGGAGCATCATGAAAGATGTCATACTGTGAAGCGCTCGCCACCAAGGGCTGAAATCTTTCCAGCAGTCGTTCTTTTTCAGCCGTTTTAAAACTGTGAAAATCCGGACCCTCCGCCAGCTTCTTTCTGTAAAATTGTACAGAAGGTTTAAGGCTTTTTAAGAGCGCGCCATCATGTGGCATCTCGCTTCGCCCAACCCCAAGTGCAATCAACGACTTCCCCACCGACGTCGAACCGGTTTTATAGGGCGACGCTATGATGTGTACTTGCCCCTCGATTTGCGACGGTGACGGCCTTCGCTGCAAGCGTTTGCTTAGGGTTTTCAGGACCTTCCTCATATCCTCACCGGATCTTTCGAATGATGTTGTAGGCAATCAAAAGTGGGCGGTTTAGCGCAGGGTATTTTTGCCCCACAGCCTTTCCGGCGTCAACGATACGGGTTTTATCAAACAACTTGCGTTTACTGGCAGCCTGAAGGTTTGCCATGACCTCACCGTAGTAAGGTGTGTTGATCAAGGCTTGCCAATAAAAGCCGGATTGTGGGACAGCTACCCCGTGCCAGGGTTTATAGGCGCGATCGGCATAATGGATAATCCAAGGGTCGCGCCGCGCTTCCATCGCCTTGGTGTGGTTTGGCTTTGGCACCTTGGAAAAGGCCGCATCGACCGAGTTGAAGACGTTCCAGCGCGCATCTAAGAGGCACAAGTCATCTTTGAATGCCTTGTTCAAAATATCCTGATCGCGGAATAAGTAACGGCCGTTCTGAGCCTCGTGCAGCAGATGGTGCCCCAATGCGCTTAGATCACCCATGGCTTTGAAATTGAACAAAAGAACGCCCGCGTTGAAGTAACGTGCAATCTGCGTGTCCGACATCTCCAGCCGGTTGCGGTGATAGGCGGATAGGTCGGGAACTTCAGGATCAATCGTTGGAATTGGACCGGTCAAAGTCCGAGTCATGATCCAATCTGGAACTGCCCCGATCTTGGCGTCGCCAATGACTGAGTCATAAAGTTTGCAGACGTCTTCTTTCAGGATGATATCCACATCCAGATACAGCAACCGATCCAGGCCTGGAAGCAGGTTGAACAACAAGAAGCGGTTGTAGGTCGCGTTCGAAGGTGCGCGGCTGGAGGACCGATAGCTGTCATCAAAGTAGTTGCCAGTGTCAATCGCATGCAATTTGATATTTGACCGCTGAGAGCTTAGCCAGCTGTCGAACACTCCAATATCGTCGTCTTCGATTCCAGAATGCAGAAAATAGAGGTCGATTGGCCGTTTAGGGTCAGCATGTGTCAGTAGCGAGTTCATCATTGCAGACGCATGGGGCAGATAAGCGCGGTCAGCCGCGATCGCGATACTCACCACGTCGTCGGCGGGCTTATCCTGCTTGGTCAGGTAAGGCGTCACGACAGCTTTTGACAGGTTAATAATCGCGGTTTCACGGATCCGCGTCGATGGGTTTGTTCTCTGTTCATGAATGATGAACGCTGTCATAAGCCGCTCCGCAAGGAAGCCGATATAACGGGCTTGGTAGGCGCTGTAATTTGAACGATCAATCGCTGCGGCATCCACCTTCAGAAGGATGTCAAACAGCCACGCACAGTACCGATCGAAAATCTCGCGACGCATCAAGGCGATATTGCCAAGTCGAATATCCATAGATTTGGCAGCTGTATTAAAAGCTTCCAAATACTGCGGGTGATCTTCAGCAATCACATCACGCATCTTGTCGAAATCTTCTTTGTGATGACCTTGAAGATAGTTGTTCTCGACGCTCACCCCCATCTTGTGCAGACGCGGCAATACGATGTCCCAGTTATCCAACTCGGCGTCCATCCACGCCTCAGCTCGACCCGTCCATTCTTCGATATCTAAAGCACCTACATAAGCCTCGGGTGGGCCATCGGTGATCACACCCGACACGTCCAGAAGGCGCCGGTAATGCATCAGCCCGATGAAGTCACTGTCGGTATCGTTTTTCCATGCCCAGTAAAGGGCTGTTAGCTCGCAGAACGATCCATTTTTATCCGAGATATGATCGCCGGTGTTGTCGGCCAACATGCCTGACAAAGGGGAGCCAGCTTGAGCCGCACCCACATGAATGGGCTTGATGCTTTTCGACGAAACCCGCGGCGATAACTTGTGATAGGCGGAGTAAATCGAAACTTTCATAACAAACCTTTCTTGCGTCGCTGGTTGTATAGTGTCGCAGGGTTGCACATACAAGAATTCAGGGGGCACCTCATCAGCAAATGCTGAGCAATCAAGTACATGCTTTCGGTTGTGCAAAAGCAATGGCTCTACAATTCCGGAAAGCCTACATGCCCTTATGGGTATGCTTCGTTCGAACATATAATGGATTGCTGTAACTGCTTATCAGAGCTTCAGAATAGTGAGCTGAAAGCACCCCGCCCTTCTTAAATCAGGACGAAAGTAGAGAGCGCAAGCGACCTAAAACCTTCCTTGCTTTCGAAGGCTTTGGACCAACACGTTGAAGAGCTTCTTTGATGTGTTTCGTTTCATTGTAACTTGCGCCACGTTTGAACAGTTCGTGTGCGCTTTCCGCATTGCCTTGCTTTTCATTGATCAAGCCCTGCAAGAAGAAGACATTACTTCTCCAGATTGAGATTTGGCTATGTGAAGATAGCTTTTTCGTTGCCTTTTCAGCATCTTCAAGCTGACCTCGCTCAATCTGCGCCAGGGCCAGGTTAAACAGCCCCGCCTTGTAGTTCGGCCAAAGCTCTGTAGCGCTTTGCGCATGGTTAAGCGCTGCTTCGAAATCTTTCGCTCTATATGCCATTTTGGACTTCAAAAGCCACGCTTCTGCGATTGAATTGGTCGCTTCATGATCTAGGATCTGAAGTGCAGTATCTGGCTCTTTCTGTTTAACGTAAAGCTCTGCCAAACGGGTGCGAAGTTCACCACTTTGAGGGAAAGCATCAAGCCCTTCCTTTAGGATATTGGTGGCATCTTCTTTTCGGTTTTCTCTCACCAGCGCTGCGGATTTGCTGATGAAGAAGTTTGGATCTTCTGCATCTTGACCCGTGTAAGCCTGCACCAATCGCGAAATGTTGTGTGCCACGAGCTGCGGGTTAGGGTGCACCTGATCCCCAACGAAGGCCCTTGATTTAGCCGTCAGCATGAAAGATTCATATGACGGAAAATACGACACAAACTCATTTTCCAGAACAAGCTTTTCAGCGGCAGCACGCAACACGGCTTTCGAATAGCTGTTGGCAACAGCAATGTCGGCATTGCGGAATGTTGAGGTCAACGGAACAGGAGATACAGTCAAAACAAGATGAAAGCCGTCTAGGCAGTGTGTTTTGAGCATCTTTGCCAGTTGCTGAAGATCTTTTAGAACGTCTTCGTATTCAAGAACATGAAGCTCGAAGCGATCTGGCTCGGCCCGTACGGCCTGCTTTGGAGGTGCGGTATTAATATAAATCTGGGCGGCTTTATCCCACCAGGCTTCGATCAACCCCAAGGTCAGAATGACTACACGTGTATCCGAAAGCTGTCGGTAGATTTCGTTGATGCGCTCACGTTGATCCAGCACATCATCTTTCTCCATCGGGCGGGTATTCCCGGCAATCAGTAGGTCTTTAAACTTCTTGCCGATGGGAACGCAGTTCTTTTCGATCGAGAACGGTTCGCCGTTTCCGAAAGCCCAGTTGATCTGCGGGATAACGGCCCCAACCACGTAATTGTTCAAAAGGGTAGTTGGCTCGCCACCCCAATACTTTTTGTCGACTTCGAAAGACCTCATGGGGATTTCGAAACCAAGTGTGCTCAACTCACGCTCGACATTGCGCGCGAAACAGGACCCGATAGTAAAAACTTTTTCGCCCGGATTAAGCTGGATGCCTGCACTGAATTCTGGGGACGCCTGCCCAGCAAAACGATCTTGCATCGAATTGCGTTCGGGCCAGTTTGAGTATTCATTGTCTTTGAATATTTCAAACGCGTTCTGAGCAGAGTATTTTTCAAGTGCCATTCTAAAATCTTGGTCCTAATGTCGTTTGAGTTACCGCCAGAACACAAATGCAAATGCCTTGGTCATCCCATTGCCTACAGAAGCGCTAAATGCGGTGCAAGCGCAAGGCATGGATTGCTGGGCCTCTGACTGCCCCCTTCATCCGACATAACTACCGATTAGGCTTTGCAGAAAAGAACCCACCTTAGCGAGTTAGGCCGAACCAAGCTTGTCTATCTTGTCGATTGCCAGCGGCTCGATCATCCTGAGAATTGAACGATGTGCGCGTGCATCGCTGACAAGCGAGTTGTCACGCTTGCGCTTAAAAATGATCGTGTCGGGTGCATGAATATGCTTCCAACCCTGATCCATGGTTTCGACACCATATTGCCAGTCCTGAAACGCCAGCCCCTTTTTCACTTCACGGCTAACATAGCGGCATTCTTTATGCGCCGCCAATGGAGACATGCACAGTAAGTCATAGTAGTTTGCGAACACGAAATGATAGGGATCGAACAGGATAGAATCCTGATTGATTTTGGTAAACGCGCTTTGGCCACCATCAAAGAACCAGTTCAGTTCGGGGTGCAAGATCACTTTCTCATTTGCGCGTTTTGCTTTTGCCAACTCGTCCAACCCATTCTTCAGCCAGTTTTCGCTGAAAAGATCATCGGCATCCAGAAACGCAACATTTTCGCAATCGAGTTGGTCAATAACCGCGTTCCTGACCAGACCAAGATCCCCCTTTGTTTCAACCTGCTTTTCCCAGTGATCAAAACAATCCTGTGAAAAATACTCGGTGGTCGCATCGGTGGCATTATCCAGAACGATCAGTCGCTGTACCGTATATCCAGCGGCCACGGCGCATTCGACGGCAAGGTCCGCAGCTTCAATCGTTGGTGCCGAAACAATCGTTTCATTATGGGCTGTCATGACAACTGCAAGATCGAACTTAGCGCTCATCAGTCAGCTCTCCTACAATGATGGATTTTAAAGTTGCTTCTTCGCTTGGCGATAGGTCAGAGCCGCTGGGCATCACATGCAAATGCGATCGCAATGCAGTGGGGATAGCGTGCTTTTTCACCGCCCTCTCCAAACCCTCTTCTGATTGGAAAACGAAATCCATGCCGGTTTCTAGGAACCTATAGATCAGCTTTGCATTGCCGCGCGCTTCATTTGGTGCCTTTTCATCACCGCACAACAGAACCGATCGGAAGCTGTAGCTAAGTGGAATTCTGAAACCAGACAAGACTTCAGAGTAGAAAACGGACATGGCTGAAATGACGATACCCGGCCGAATTGTCTTTAAGAATTCTGCGACAAATCGGTACTTTTCTGAATTGGACAAGTTTATCATTTTGGGCAGGAAAACGACTGAGATGTCTCCGGAAATATTAGGGGCACTCCCGGTTTGCACTCGTGTCACAAGGACAAGCAATTGCCCCTTAGGGAACAGCTTCGCGATATTCAACATGCTATCCGACCATGCGCCCTTGTTCAGCAAGCTGCGCAGATCATCCACGACGACGACGGCCTTGAACCGCTTGTGGTTCAGTTGAAGATGAAGGTCTTTTAGGCCAGCCATGCGATCGACCGAACGCGGAGTGTTCAGTGGTGGCACCTTCACGTTTTGTCGAACTGCGAACGTCTCGGCAACCAAAGGTTCAACCTTACTGGCCTGCAGCACCATCCGCCCAAGCTCACCATGCTCCAAGCGTTCTTGCAGATCAGTTGTTGTATGAACAAACTCGTGAAATCCAGCCAGTGCATCTTTATTGGATAGCCGTTGCAGCTTTTCATAACCCGGAAAAGGGATCGGAATCTCACCTTTGTCCCGCCCCGAAGTCAGCCAGTAATAGAACAGATTGAACTTGCCTTTGTTCTTCGGATGGAGCGTTTGATAGGCATCCCCAAGAAACCAAGGCGTTGGCTGATACCGGTATTGCTCACCATGGCGAATGTAATGCGCCACTGGATCCATGTCTTCCAAAACCAATGAGGGATTGCGGGCCAAGTAATAGCGATAGTCGAAATTGGACTTAACGGTGTTGTAAATCTTGCGGTACTTCGGAAGAAAGCCAATCCAACGTCTTGCGCTGGACAGCGCGTGGAGGTCATTTTTGAGAAACAAGCGCTGCAGAGCCTCAAACTCGGACTGCGTCTCGAGCTGACCTTTCTGCTTGTATTTTTCGGGCAACTCCAGCGGGCGAAATCCGAAATTAAATGAACGCTTAACCAGAGCGACAATGGAGCTCTTTGAGATCAATCTCGACACAATTATTACCTCTGTTTACTGGCGCCTTGAATAACAAAGCTAGCACGCATTGCTAGTGAAAAGTTGGAGGGATTGGCCAATGTGCAAGTGCGGCCTCTCGGTCTAATCAGCGTTGCTTTTGCGATACTAATTTAGAAAACCACGTCAGAACGCTGCGACGTTCCAGTGAGTCCACTTTGCTTTTCAATGCATTCAGCTGATCCTCTTGCGACACAATCAACTTGTGCTGACGCGCCGTTATCTTCGTTAGATAGATCAAGGCGTCCTCGGTGCCATTCGTGTAGGGTCTGAGTGTTTCGGTGCGCTCGGATGGGAACAGCTCTTCACGTCCCAAGGCAATGCTGGCAAGCTCCCGGTTATCGCCCTCGTATTTGGCTAAAATTTCGCGGCAACCCTCGTTCGAGAAAAAGGATACTGTTCTTTCTGGCCAATCTCGGGAGCTGATAAAAATCCATCAACTCCTTGAAAGAATTTGGCTTTACTGAACCTTCCTCAGAGGCATTAAACAAAGCGTTCATATAGCTGCGCGCGACATCCATCGAAGTATGGCTTTTATCAAATGCCTCAAGAGAGTTGGCTTCGTATGGAATGTTCAACGCACCAAACAAGTGTCGAACAGTCCCACCGGACGCTTTGATGTCGTCATAGGATATGACCCGAACACGTGACTGACCAAGCTGGGACCAGGTTTTGTATTGACCAAGATAGTTCAGAAAATGCTGGTTGCGCTTCAGCCATTCCATCGGGTGCTCAACGCCTGTACCAGCGCTGGTCTTGTGCTTAGTCCCCCATTGACGATACGCGGATTCAGCCCATTCATCCTGCCTACGGAAGCACAGAATAACCTCAAGGTCTTCAAACGCTGCACTGTTGTCGATGAATTCACCGAAGGTCTTAACAAGGGCGGGCAGAGCTCGGCTCATACCAATCTTCTCATCCGACCAAACAACCTGTTTTATGCTTGGGTTTCCGCTGACCATACGTTCGAGCATGGCTAGGGAATTCTTGACCCTCTCTGGCCGGCCGCGGGTCGCTTCGAAGGCAAACTGATCATCACCAAAAGTAAGAGTTGTTGCTTGCGGTCCAAGGTACACCATGCCCCCTTGGCGCAGGTGGCCTTGAGTGCTTTTCATCGCCTCTTGAAACGCAGAGGTCCCCGTCTTCCCAAGACCTGCGTGAATAATGAGCCTTGTCATGACCTTCTTGATCCCTTGTCCCTCAGTGAACACCGCTTCTTGCGAGTATTCAGCTACACAGTCAAACGCCTAAGGCGTGGCACGGCAACGTCAACAACAGGCACTGGTCCACACACATACGTAGTTGTGCTCAAACTAGCGCGAGACGGGTTTGACAGGAACATGATTTTGAAAAAGGTGAAAAGGCCGATGTTGGGCGCCGGGCGAGAGCCCCAACCGTTACTTGCCAAGGACAAGAAAGAATAAGGGCCGCTACTATTCAGCAGCGGCCCTAGTTGTATTATTTCCAGAGCGAGACGCAGGGGATTTTGGTCGTGTCGCAGCGACCTGCGTATTTCTCGGCGATCTCTTTGACTTCGTCCATCAAGCCACCTTCCAGCTTGATCGGCTCAAGACCCAGACCCAGGAAGCGGTCATTGGCGACGTGTAGCTCGTTCTCGGCGGCTTCGTTGCGTGGGTTTTCCAGATAGGCAATCTCGGCGCCCATCATGTCGTGGATCATTGTGGCCAGATCACGCACGCGGTGCGTTTCAGTCATCTGGTTCAGGATGTTCACACGCTCGCCAGCTTGCGGCGGGTTTTCCAGCGCAAGCTCGATACAACGGCAGGTGTCCTGAATGTGGATGAATGCGCGAGTTTGTCCGCCGGTGCCGTGTACGGTCATCGGATAGTCCACAGCAGCCTGCATGATGAAGCGATTCAGAACCGTGCCATAGTCACCATCGTAGTCAAAACGGTTGATCAGACGTTCGTCCATCTTGGTTTCAGCGGTTTGCGTGCCCCAAACAATACCTTGGTGCAGGTCGGTGACCTTCACGTCGTCGTTCTTGTTGTAGAAGGCGAACAGCAGCTGGTCTTGGCTTTTCGTCATGTGATAGATCGAACCCGGGTTGGTTGGGTACAGGATCTCGGTCTCGGTTTCACCCTCGGGGGTGTTGACCTTCACCTTCAGATAGCCTTCAGGGATTTTCATGCCGGCGGTGCCGTAACCATAGACACCCATAGTGCCCAGGTGGATCAGGTGAATGTCCAGACCACTGTCGACGATCGCAGCCAGAACGTCGTTGGTGGCGTTCAGGTTGTTCGAAACCGTGTAGCGCTTGTGCTGGGCCGACTTCATCGAATAAGGCGCTGCGCGCTGTTCGGCGAAGTGGATGATTGCATCCGGCTTTTCGTCTTTGATCAGCGTCAGAAGGCGGTGGTATTGCTCGCCCACGGTGAAGTTGTGGAACTGGATATCTTTGCCGGTCAGCTCTTTCCAAACGCGGATGCGTTCGCCGATCGGACGGATCGGGGTCAGGCTGTCAACTTCCAGCTCAATGTCGATCTCACGGCGCGACAGGTTGTCGACGAGAATGACGTCATGGCCACGGTTTGACAGATACAACGCATTCGGCCAGCCGCAAAATCCGTCACCACCTAGAATGATTACTTTCATGTTTCTCTACCCGCTATAATAAGGTTCGAACGAGCTATAGACCCGTTTCTATCAAAGGAAAACCTCTATCCGTGAAGCTGCGACAGCCTAGCGCGAATAGTAGGTATAGGTTTGGCGAATGCCGTCGGCGAAATTGGTGATCTGGTCGCCCAGAAGAACTTTCACGTCGTCAGCCGAGGCGATCACATCACGCGGTTCGGTCTTCAAAAGATCCTCAGCCGGGATTTTGGTGTAGTTCAGTTTTTCACCGCTTGCCTCTTCGATCGCACCCACGACATCCATCAAAGTGGTCGAGACGCCAGCACCCAGCATGTTCACGCGATCATATTCCTCGCCATCGCGCACGCGCTTGGCCTGAGTGGCAATCCCGCGCCCAATATCACCTGCATAGATGAAATCGCGCGACTGCTCGCCGTCGCCGTTGATGAACACCTCGCCACCTTCGACGATGGCACGGGTGAAGGCGTGGATAGCGCTTTTCTTCTTGTCCGAGAAGCGGCCATAGACGTTGGTCATGCGAATGACTGAGAACGTGCCGCCGCGCAGTTCGACCAGCTTCTCAAGGATCATCTCTTCTGCCGCTTTAGTCGCGCCATAGAAATTCTTGGGGCAATAGGCCGAACTCGTGCGAACCTCGAACGTGCCATCAAACAGTGCGCCAGCAGTCGAGATCAGAATGAAGTGGTCGCCGGGCTGGACGGCCTCCATCACGAATTTAGAGGGATTGGCGATATTGGCATCGATGAAGTCCAGAGGGCGATCTTTGGATTCCGCCACGCGGGTTTCGCCTGCAAGGAACACAAACACGCGCCCACCATCGGTGGCTTTCTGCTGGTCAAGGAAATCGATAGCCCCAGCATCCTCGTAACCGCCGGCAAAGCTTGGCAGATCCAGTGCTTCGTGTCCGGGTACCGCGTTGGATAGATCGTCGATCACCATAGGCTCGAGGCCTTCGAACTGATCGTCCTGTGCGATCACGTCAAGAATGTTTCGCCCGACGAAGCCAAAGCCCCCGATCAGCACCAGCGAAGTTGAATTTTTCATGTTCGTTTGCCCAGTAAAATATCTGTAAATGTTGCCCGTTCAACTAAAGCTCTCCACCCCAAAGGTCAAACACTGTGTCCTCAATTCAAAGCATTGTCCCCTTTTGGCACCCAATACCCCGGCTGCCAGGGTAAGAGCATTGACAAGCCCTGCAAATTAAGGGGAAAACCCACCGCAACGCCGCACCCGATCAAGTAAGAGTAAGGTTCTGAAAATGCATGATAAAGCCAGTCCGAATGGCAGTCTGGTTGCTGTGGTCGTGACATTCAACCGGCTCGATAAGCTGAAGTTAACCTTGGCGAACCTCTTGAAAAACACTCCCTTTGGTCTGGCCACAATTGTTGTTGTGGACAATGCCAGCACGGACGGCACGGCGGATTGGTTGGCCACTCAAAATGATCCACGACTTGATATTCTGACCAGTTCGACCAATCGCGGCGGTGCGGGCGGGTTCGAACAGGGGTTGCGCCGCGCCTTTTCGCATCACAAGGCCGATTGGTATGTGGTGATGGACGATGACGCGTGGCCGGAACCGGGCATGCTGGACAACTTTATGTCGGATGCACGCCCGGACGACACGGCAGTCGCTGCGGCGGTGTACTATCCCGATGGCCGCATTTGCGAAATGAACCGCCCGTCGGTAAACCCGTTCTGGTCACCCCGCACATTCGTGCGCACTTTGATCAAACGGCGTGACGGTTATCACATTCCACACAGCGCCTACACGGCGAAGAAACCACACCCGATCGACTTGACGTCCTTCGTTGGGTTGTTCATTTCGAAACGAATGCTGGACACGGTGGGGCTGCCTGACCCAGGGCTTTTTATATACGGCGATGACGTGATTTATACGCTGGGGCTGCGCAAACGCGGGTTCAAGATCGACTTTGATCCGTCGGTTCGCTTTGTGCATGACTGCTCGACTTTCCAAAAAGACAAAAAGAAGACCTACAAGCCGCTTTGGAAGGTCTACTACGCCTATCGCAATGGGTTGATCATGTATCGACGCGCGGCTGGTGTGCTGTTTTGGGCTTTGTTGCCGCTGCTTCTAATATCGTGGCGCATGGCGGCAAGCCGCTACGGGGATAAGAAACCTGCTTACAATGCGCTACGCCGGGCTGCCGTGACAGATGGGCTGCGCAAACGCACGACGCGGTCACATTCTGAGATACTGGAAATGACGAAGGTCGGGAAATAAGGCCTGACCCTCGCGCCAGAAATTGGCGTTCAAACGGCACTTATGCTCGCGACAGAGACGCGCGCCTTTCTATTCAAGACAGACGCATCACGACCTAAAGACGCCTTAGGGCGTTACTGCAAAAGTTGGCATGTCCGATTTATCCGCAACGGATCCTCGGAACATGTTTGCTGTGTCCAGTGCCTCACGAATTGTCACATCCATGTCGAGGTAACGATAAGTACCCAAGCGACCGACGAAGGTTACGCCCTTTGTGGCCTTAGCAAGTTCGACGTACTCTGCCAGCAACGCTTTTTCGTCGATCTGACGGATTGGGTAATAGGGGATGTCATCAGGTTCACATGCACGCGAAAACTCGCGATAGCAAACAGACCCCTCGTGTTCCTCCCACGGGCTGAAATACTTGTGTTCGGTGATGCGTGTGAAGGGCACGTCCTCTTCACCATAGTTCATGACCGCGCACCCTTGATAATCGCCATCATACGTGAAGCGTTCAAAGTCCAATGTGCGATAGCCCAGACGGCCAAGTTCAAAGTCAAAATACCCATCCAGCGGGCCAGAATAGAACACATGATCATACTGATCCGCTTGTTCCCGACTGAACCGAGTGTTCAGGTGCACAGTGATGGATGGGTGATCCAAAATCTTCTCGACCATCGCAGTATAGCCGTCTTCCGGCATACCTTGGAACTTGTGGAAGAAGTAGTTGTCATCATAGTTGAAGCGAACTGGTAACCGCTTCAAGATACTTGCTGGAAGTTCAGAGGGTTGCATCCCCCACTGCTTGATCGTGTAGCCTTTGAAGAATGCCTCATAGAGGTCTTTGCCCACGAAACGCAGAGCTTGCTCTTCAAACGTTTTCGGATCATCAATTGAGGTATCCGCCTGTTCGCTTGTGATGAAGTCATGCGCCTCATCCGGTCGCATCGAACGGCCAAAAAACTGGTTGATGGTATGAAGGTTGATCGGCAGTGAAAATACAGTGCCTTTCGAGGTCGTCTTTACGCGATTTTTGAAGGGCAGAAAATTGGCATGTTGGTTCACATAGTTCCAAACCTCGGTGTCGTCGGTATGGAAGATATGCGGGCCATAAACATGGACCATAATGCCCGTTTCCTGATCACGCAGGGTATGGCAGTTGCCCGCAATGTGATCACGGCTTTCAACGATGGTAACCTGATGCCCGTCTTCTGCCAGTTCGCGACCGATAACCGCGCCGCTTAGACCTGCCCCGACAAGTAAGATGTTCATCCTAATCTCCAACCTGAATACCCTCGGCGTTGTTCCACATCCCACGTTTTTTGGCAAACAGGAATGGCATCGAGGGCGCTGAAACAGGCAGGTTTGCAGGAAAGCAAAAGGGGCTGGCACAATACATGCTCAGCCCCCAAAATACCGGATCAAGCCATGATCAGATGAACGTAATGTCGTCGACAAGTTCCATCGGATCAGTAACCCCTTCAACCGTTAGAGTGTAACCCTTCGCAACGCTTATAACCACGTTAGATCCAACAACTTTCGCGTGATTGGTCAAGAAGGTGGTGACATTAGATGTCCACACCAAATCTCTATCAATCTGGATCGTATCACCTTCTGCGGCATTAAAGTCGGTTATTCTATCATTCCCTCCGAACTCAAATACGAAGGTATCTGCATCCGCGCCACCAGTAAGCGTGTCATTGCCAAATCCGCCATCCAGCCGATCTGCGCCCGTTCCGCCGATAAGCTTGTCATTTCCAGCATTGCCTTTAAGCCTGTCATTCCCTGATCCACCACTCAGTTTATCTGACCCATTGCCGCCATAAATATAGTCTTTGTCATCTCCACCTTGCAAATCATCCCAGCCATCTTGACCGTACAGGAAATCGTTGCCCTTCCGGCCAAACACGATATCGGCCTTCCCCCCCGCAAACATGGTATTTCCCAAGTCATTTCCGTTGAGCAGGTCCTTTCCGCGACCCGATTTGACATCTTCAATCAAGGTGTTGGATTCGATCTGAACATTCTTGCTTTTTCCAAGTACGTTTGAAAATGAACCTGGAACCAAGCTAATTTTCTGGTTCGCGCTTGTCTTGGAAAAATCAATTACATCGTGACCGCCTTGGTCGAAGATGGTCATCGCCCCTACGGGTTTGATTTTCGCAAATTCTTTGGCAGGGCCTTCAGCGTTCGAGTTGAAACCCCATGTGGTTTTCCAAGGGTTAACCTTTTTACCCCATGACGGGACACCATATAGCTTGTGAATTGCCGCGATGTCCGCAGGCATTGGCGTCAAGATGTAGGCGAAAGATCCCGAAACGTTCGGATTCTCGGCTTGCGAGAAATATGACATTACCGACATCTGCCAGCTGTCATTTGAGAAACGCGCGTCACCTGCGAAACCGCCTGTGCCATTGTAGTTTCCGGCATGCCCAAGCCCTAATGCGTGGCCGATTTCGTGAAGAAATGTCTGGTAGCCATAGCTGCCGAGGTCGTATTCCTCGCCCTTATACCAACTCGGTGGGATGTTAACTTTAGCCTTAACAATATCGCCTTTGGAATTGAACTGGCTCGAGGCGTACGCTCCGGAGTTATCATTCTGAACGAAGCTAATGTCCGCATTGCTTGCTTTGGCTTGCTTGAACGTGATGCCCGTCGTGGCAGACCATGCCGCCAAAGCTTTTTTCGCAAACCACTGCCCGGCCTTCGAAAGATTTGACACGTTGTAGGTCAGCACCCGCCCCGGACGCAAATCGAAAGATGCATTCACGGGGTCGCCAAAATAGTTCGCGAAATCCACAGTTAGCTGCTTCACAAAGTCACTGACATCCCCAAAGGGCTTACTCGCATACTTAGAATTCGAAGCATTTACCTGCTGCGGAAATTCGAAGCTGGTATTCTGTGGGGCACTCATCATTCCTGAAATCTCCACTAGTTGCGAAATGAACGTCTGATTCACATGGAACCTCAATCAAAGCAAGAATTAAGGCAACATGACGACACGGCACAGCCTTCAATTGGGCAAATTGGCGCGCAGTTGTTAGGGAATTGCTAAGATTCAATTGCAAACAATTCCTAAACAAATCCCTGACGGCAGATAAACTCTCGTTAACCCCCAACCAACACACTCAAAGGGCGTTTTAGGCGCGAGGGTGAAATCGAGGGTGGTTGGGGTGACCATATTCAATTTTGCTGGCATCAGTTCTGGTGTCAGCCAACTATACGATTCCGGTATCTCGGATCTTCAAATCGTTTGGCAAGGTGGCCAAGCGTGTCTGATGTCGATCAGCGCATCCAGCAATGGTGCAATGATCTATGAGGTCGGCACGGGGGCTACGCTGTCGCTGTCGGATCAGGTCTGGACCGGAGGGGGGGCGGTGTCGTCGTCCACTCCGGTAATTGAAGCGGTCGACCACAATGGCACGACCGTTTTTATGGCCTTTGGTCAAAGCGATTGGGCAATCAGTGGATTAACGCTTGAGCCCAACGCAACACTGTCCGATCCGGCATCCTATCAATGGGGGCCGGGTGGGATCGGGCTGCTGACCGCGCTGCACGCCGAAGTGATCAACGGCGTCACACATATATACGCAGCAAGCATCACGGGAACCGGGTTCCACCACTACACGATCAACAGCAATAACGAGTTCATTTTACAAGGAGATTTCAGTCAACCCGGCTACCAATCCGAGCCGGATTTGGTTGATTTCGAAACCATCGACCTTGGCACGCAAAAGGTCCTGATTACGGCCTCGTCTTCTGGGAATGGCATTGCCAGTTACGTTCTGGATGCAAATGGCGCACCAACGCTCGTGTCTGAACATTCCGCCGATACAGTGCTGCCTGTCGGGACCCCAACCAAGCTGGCAACAGGCGCAGTTGGGAACCAGAAATACGTCGTGATGGCCAGCGCGGGCAGTTCGTCTCTGACCGTTTTGAAAGTCGAACCGACAGGAGAACTTACCCCGGTGGACCACGTGATCGACAACAGGTTCACACGCTTTGCGGACGTGACCGAGATGACGACAGTCCAAGTGGGGGATCGCTTATATGTCATTGCAGGAGGATCGGATGACGGGCTATCGTTGTTCACACTGCTGCCCAACGGGAAGCTGGTCCATCTGGACACGATCTGGGACACCAATGCCACCGCTTTGCAAAATGTTTCCGCTCTGGATGCAGCCTTTGTAGACGGGCAGATTGTGATCTTTGCCACAAGTGAAACTGAAACCGGTATAACGCGTTTCACTGTCGATCCCGAGCCTGCTGGGGTCACGCTGCAGGGAGGGATCTCTGCCGATACGTTGTCAGGTGGAAGCAACAGCGATATCCTTCTTGGTGGATATGGCGACGACACTTTATCTGGTGGCGCAGGTCGCGACATTCTGGACGACGGCGCGGGTCAGGACACAATGACCGGCGGGGCAGGTGCGGATTTTTTCCGCTTGACCGGCGATGACAGCCTAGACACGATCACCGACTTCAATCCCGCGCAGGACAAGTTAGATTTAAGCGGCTATCACATGCTGTATGACGCCAGCCAACTACAGATTACCTCGACGGGTTGGGGGGCGATCATCACCTACCGGGATGAAGTCCTGCACGTCCATAGGGCTGGGGGCGGGTCGCTGAATGCATCCGATTTCACGACGAAAGACACGCTGTCCTTAGACCGTCCACCAAGCGGATTCGATTATTTCCCCGAAACCGTAAACGGCACCGCAAGCAATGACACGATCGCAGGCAACGTAGGTTTTGATACATTGCATGGGATGGCCGGTGACGACGTGCTGCTTTGGTCCGGCGGGGGCGATCTTTTCTATGGCGGGTCGGGCATCGACACCGTGTCCTATGCCGGAGCCAATGATTGCGTGGTGGTCAACCTTCAAACCGGCGAGACAGATCATGCCGCAATAGGCGAGCAGTTCGATTCCATCGAGAACCTGTTGGGGTCAGATTTCAATGATGTTCTGGTCGGTGACGCAGGGAACAACACACTGATCGGCGGTGCCGGGGATGACATACTGTGTGGCGGGTCTGGTCAGGATTGGCTGGACGGTGGCATCGGGCTGGACAGTGTGAGCTATGCCACAAGCGCGACGGGCATCACCATTTCACTTCAGGATGGCAGCGGGGGCACGGGTGACGTTCTGATCAGTATCGAAGGCGTGGTCGGCAGCGCGCATGCGGACGACGTAACCGGAGATGATGGGCAAAACCGATTGGCCGGAGGTGGTGGTAGCGACACGCTTAGAGGGCTGGGTGGCAATGATGAGCTGATCGGCAACCAAGGAAACGATACTTTGATCGGCGGAGATGGGGACGACCTGTTGGACGGAGGGGATGGGGACGACATTCTGATAGGTGGCAACGGAGCCGACCAATTCATCGGTGGGAATGGGACCGACACCGTCGACTATTCCACAATGGGTTCTGCCCTGATTATGGACCTCGTGACAGGTCTAAGGGTGGGATGGGCCATCGGGGACCAGCTCCACTCGATCGAAGTGATCGCTGCGACAGACTTCGATGACAACCTGGGCGGATCGCATGACGCCGAGACGCTGGTTGGAAACGGTGGCGATGATACTATTCGTGCCAACGGCGGGGACGATACCGTTTTCGGATGCTCCGGGGATGACCGAATCTGGGGTGGCACAGGACATGATGTCGTTTCAGGCGGTGATGGCGATGATCTGCTGTACGGCCAAAGCGGAGATGACCGACTAATCGGTGGGAAAGGTGCTGACATTCTATATGGCGGCGGCGGGATCGATATCGCCGACTATAGCAACGAAACGGATGGCTTCATCTTCAACTTTGCCACAGGGCAGCACACCGGGGCAGCAGCAAACGATACATTTGATTCCATTGAAGGAATTTCAGGCGGGATGGGCGCCGACACACTGACAGGCGCCGCAACCGATGATGTTCTGGAAGGCGGCGGGGGGCGTGATCGAATTGACGGTGGTGATGGGAATGACAGGTTGATCGGCGGTGGTGGGAACGACTGGCTCATTGCAGGGGATGGGGCAGACTGGTTCGACGGTTCGGACGGGATCGACACAATCGACATGCGTGCCAATTCAAGTGGCGCAATCGTCGATTTGAGCATTGGCGAAGGCGCGGGCAGCATGATCGGTGATCAAATTGTGAATGCCGAACATCTGTTGGGAACAGCCTACGATGATCGATTAATTGGCGACGCGGGTCATAATAAAATTGTGGGCCATGACGGGTCTGACACCATTGCCGGCGCCGATGGCCGCGACATGCTGATGGGGGGTCGTGGAGACGATCAACTGACCGGTGGTCGGGGATACGATTACCTTTGGGGTGGCGATGGTCGCGATACTCTGTTTGGCGGGGACGGCTGGGATGTTCTGAGAGGTGGTGACGGAGGGGATTTCATGGAAGGAGGGTCGGGAAATGACCGACTTTTCGGAGGGGGCGGTTATGACCGGATGCTTGGTGGAAACTCTAACGACCAGTTGTGGGGCGATACCGGAAACGACAAGCTTTATGGGAATGCAGGACATGACATTCTTCATGGCGGAAACGGAAACGACAGGTTGGAGGGTGGTACTGGAAATGATAAACTTTTCGGTGAACGAGGCGATGATCGTATCTTTGGCGGCACTTACAACGACCAACTATGGGGTGGTTCCGGTAGGGACAATCTGTATGGAAACGGTGGGCGCGATACCCTACGGGGTGGAAACGGAAACGACAGGCTGGACGGCGGCGCTGGGCGGGATACGCTGATTGGCGGTAGGGGGCGCGACACATTTGTATTCAACGACGGCGCAGATCGAATTCGGGATTTTCACCATCGTCAGGACAAGGTTCTGTTTGACAGTGATCTCTGGGGTGGTGGCCGAAAATCGGTCGGAAATATCCTGAAATTCGCCAAAATCAAGGGAAACAAGGCTATTTTCGACTTTGGTGACGGCGATAAGTTGACCATCGACGGGATCAGCAGCCTGTCGCAATTGGAAGACAATATCGGTTTCTACTAGCCGAAATCTGGGCCACGCAACGTACGCTTAGATGTGATGGCGTTAATCAATTTCACCAATCACTCGGACGGGAACGACCATTTCGCGGAGATCCCCATGAGCCAATCAACAGTGCTGTCCCTTCCCCTTATTCAACCCTCACAGGCGCAAAAGCATGTGACCCACAACGAAGCCCTGCGGCTGCTGGATGTGTTGGTCCAATTGAGCGTTCGCAGTTCCGATGACACGGCACCTCCTGTCGCTGCGGTGGACGGAGACCGTCACATCGTAACCACTGGCGCAACAGGCGCTTGGGCAGGTCAAGATCACGCCATCGCTTTGCGTGAGAACGGCATCTGGCTGTTTTTTACCCCGCAGGAAGGCTGGCGCGCGGATGTAGCAGCTACGTCTTCCCAAATGCGGTTTGACGGTAGCGTGTGGGCCAAAGTCACGCCCGATACCAACAACCTGAATTTGGTCGGAATCAACACAAGCGCCGATGCAACCAACCGTCTTTCTGTCTCGTCCGAAGCAACCCTTCTGTCGCATGCCGGCGGCTCGCACCAGTTGAAGATCAACAAGGCGGGCAGCAGCGACACGGGTTCACTGCTGTTTCAGGACAATTGGTCAGGACGCGCCGAAATGGGGCTGGCTGGAAATGATGATTTCTCGGTCAAAACCAGCGCGGACGGATCGACATGGCACAACACGCTTGTCGCAACCGGGGACGGAGACGTGGGGATCGGCAAGACCCCAGACGCCAAGCTGGACGTCGACGGCGTTATGAAATTAACCCCCGTCTTCACCGCCAACCTGCCAACTCCTGCCATCATTGGTGCCGGTGGGATTGCCTTTGTGTCAGATGCGATCGGAGGTGCTCAACTGGCCTATTGCGACGGGACATCTTGGCTGAAAGTTGCGGACGGAACAGCGCTTTAAGCCAAGATTACTGCCCGCGGATGCGGGCAGCGCGACGTCCAGGCAGCGGCAAAAGCTTTGCCGCTGTCAGGTACAGCACATACATGTCCAACATCGGCGATTTGTTCCGGTGATAGATCATGTCCAGATGTGCCTTACGAGGGATGCAACGCCGAATATAGACATCTTCCGATTCTTTTTGAGACTCGCATTCAGCCAGCATCTTTTCTTCATGCGAATGGAAAACAATCGAGGCCAACCCGGTAATGCCAGGTCGATCCAACAACACCTGTTTGTAAATTTCTGGGCATTCGGCAACATAGCGTGGTTCGGGTGGACGCGGGCCAACAAAGCTCATCTCGCCCTTCAAGACGTTCCATAGCTGCGGCAGTTCATCCAAACGGTGATTGCGTAGATAACGGCCCAGTCTGGTGATTCGACCTTTTTTGTGCCCACCTGTGATACCAACGTTTTCATGCGCTGGTACGGTCCGCATTGTGCGGATTTTCATCAAGTCAAATTCCTGATCAAACGCGGTATTGCGACGCGAGCGATAGAGGAACGGGCGTCCATCTTTCACAAGCACGACAATATACAGCACCGCAAGCGCGGGAATCACCGGCACCAAAAGCACAAGCGCCAACACAATGTCGAAAAGTCGTTTCAACCTCTGCCCGTTCCGTTCTTTGCCTGCCGCCTCCCAGTTCTGGAAAGCTGCCTCAGTCATACCATTCTCCGGTGCCAAACCCGCGACGACCTACGGCACTATAAGCCGAAAATCCCGCGCGCTCCGCATCCAATGGCGAATAGATGTTGCGCAAATCGGCCATCGCCGCTGTTTCCATGCAACCGGCCAGACGTTTCAAGTCCAGTGCACGGAACTCGTTCCATTCGGTCAGAAGCACAACCGCATCCGCATTCTCGGCTGCCTTATACGCATCTTCGAACCAATGTGCACCCGGCAAAAGTGCCTCGCCTTCAGCAAGACCCTGTGGATCCACCACGCGGACAGTCGCACCGCTGCCGATCAAAGCCGGAACGATGGTCAGACTGGGCGCATCACGCATGTCGTCCGTATTGGGTTTGAACGTGACGCCAAGAACAGCGATTGTCTTACCCGCAACCGAGCCACCGCACATGTCAACGACCTTGTCGATCATCCGCCGTTTGGCATCTTCATTCACATTGATAACGGTTTCAGTAATCTGCATTGCCATGCCGTTTTCCTGACCGATGCGGGCAAGTGCTTTGGTGTCTTTCGGAAAACAGCTGCCGCCATAGCCCGGCCCGGCATGCAAGAACTTGTTTCCAATGCGGCCATCTAGCCCAATACCTTTGGAAACCTGCTTCACATCCGCGTCCACGCGTTCACAAAGCGCGGCAATCTCGTTCATGAAGGTGATCTTGGTCGCCAGGAATGCATTGGCGGCGTACTTGATCATCTCGGCGCTTTCCAGATCAGTTGCAACGATCGGGAAGTCACGCAGGAAAAGAGGTCGATAGATATCAGCCATGACATCTGCGGCGCGATCGTTTTCAACGCCAACCACCACGCGATCTGGGCGCATGAAATCATCAATCGCAGCACCTTCACGCAAAAATTCGGGATTAGAAGCCACGTCGAATTCGAGATTAGGATTGGCTTTTGCAACGACCTCGGAAACCCGGCGATTGGTGCCAACAGGGACCGTCGATTTGGTAACGATTACGGCATAGTGATCCAGCGAATCAGCAATTTCCTCGGCGGCAGCAAAGACATATGTCAGGTCCGCATGGCCGTCTCCGCGCCGTGTCGGCGTTCCAACGGCAATAAAAACGGCTTCCGCATCTTTTACCGCTGTTTTCAAATCTTCTGTGAATGTCAGCCGGCCAGCCTGAACGTTTTTCGCCATCAAATCTTCAAGTCCCGGCTCGAAAATCGGCACCTTGCCGGCTTCAAGCATCTGGATCTTGCGCGGGTCCTTGTCGACGCACACAACTTCATGTCCAAAATCAGAAAAACAAACACCCGATACAAGCCCAACATAGCCCGTTCCAATCATCGCGATTTTCATCGGTCTTTTCTCTCATATAATTAATAAATCAGTAGAACTTTGGTGCGGTAAACAACGCATCAAGTCAATGGAAAGCGCCAGATAATCGCTCGAAATTCGCCCTGTATTCCCCAATGACTTTGTTAGCAATCACGTGCTAAACCTGATCACACCACTCGTACCGGAGCTCAGAATGCTGCGCCAACTGTTGCCCTTAGTTTTGATGGCTTGTCTTGCCGTCATCGTCACACCTGCATCTGCCAGTGCAAAATGCGCTGTTCAGCGAGTGTCCGGTGAGGAAAAAATCATATCTAACAAACGGTTAAATCAATCCAAACTGGATGCTGCAATCCTTGCCCAAGTGAACTATTATCGCTGCAAACACGGTCGCTCCAAGCTCTCAGCGGCCAGCGGTCTGCGGCGGCAGGCAAGCAAGCATTCTGTCTGGATGGCACGGTCAGGGAAATTGAGTCACAAAGCGTCCGGTGGATCCTCAAGGACACTAAGCAAGCGACTGAAGTCTTCGGGGCTTAAATTCAGGACCGGTGCCGAGAATATCGGCGTCATGCGTCTGTACAATGTCGACGGCCGCCGTTTCTTGATTCGCTCTTCTGGAAAATGTGTATTCACTACCCCTTCTGGCAAGCCAATCGGGCGCCATAGTTATCGCAGTTTGGCACAACTGGCAGTGCGCGAATGGATGGAATCACCGGGCCATAGAAAGAACATTTTGCGTCGAAACCTGCGCCATACGGGTGCTGGTGCTGGTATTCGCCCTAATTCCCGGCACTGTGGTGCGGTTTTCCTTACCCAGATATTTTCGGGCTGATGGCGGGTATTGCAACACTGCCACAGGGTCAAAAACTTACATATCATATGGGCATTGATCCGAAAATCAGACTTCCAATGCGGTCACGAGTATGCAAAACAATCATGGACGGCTCGCTAAACAAGCGGCGCCCGCTAATTAATTATGGAGTATGAGACATGAAAAAAGTCATGACCCTTGCCGCTGCTGGCATGTTCGCCCTGACCGCACCTGCTTTTGCTGGCGGTTACAGCGACCCGGTTGTTGAAGAAGAAGTAGTTGTAGTTGAAGAAGCTGCAAGCTCGCTGGGTAACACCGGCATGGCACTGCTGGGCCTGGCCCTGGTTGCTGGCATCATCGCTGCTTCGGATTCGTCGAGCGAATAATAACAATTTCTTCGCAAGAAGATTTTGTTTGAAACGGCAAGCCTTCGGGCTTGCCGTTTTTCGTTGGAGCGGACATGATTCTATCAAGACGTGTGAAACGCGTCTTGGGCACAGGCATCATGCATCCGGAGAATCTCCAACGTGAAAAAGATTGTTCCGATTGTATTGGCAGGCGGCATCGGAACACGGCTCTGGCCAATCTCGCGACAATCCTATCCCAAGCAGTTCAGAAAACTGGCCGGTGCAGATAGCCTGTTTCAAGACACCATCAAACGGTTTCAAGGTCCGGCCTACATGCGCCCGATCATTGTCACCAACGAAAGCTATCGCTTCCACGTGGTTGAGCAGATGGGCGAGATCACAAGCTTGCCTGAACAGATTCTGCTCGAACCGGTTTCGCGCAACACGGCCCCAGCAGTCCTGGCCGCAACCCTGTCCGCCTACAGCAAAGACCCTGAGGCGATCTGCATTGTCACGCCAGCTGATCACCTGTTGCCAGACCATGAGGACTTCACCAACAGCGTTGTGAAGGGGATAAGCGCTGTCACAGGTGGGCACCTAACCACATTTGGCATAACTCCGGATCGGCCCGAAACCGGCTATGGTTATCTGGAACTGTCCAGTAAACCCACAGCCGACCAGCACACCCTTCCGCTGAAAAGCTTCACCGAAAAACCCGATCCCGAAACTGCTGCGCAAATGCTCGCAGAGGGGCGTCACATGTGGAACGCAGGGATATTTCTTTTCCGCGCGTGCGACATGATCGACGCCTTCAAAGAACACGCACCCGAGATGATCGCACCGGTTCAGTCGGCATTGTGCAATGAAGAACGTGACCTGGGATTCACCCGGTTACCCAAAGGCGATTGGGAAAAGCTGCCTGACGTTTCGATCGATTACGCAATCATGGAAAAGCAACGTGATTTGCATGTGGTCCCCTTTGGCGGGCGCTGGTCGGATTTGGGCGGATGGCAAAGCATTTGGCGCGAAGAACAGCCCGAGGCTTTGGATGATGGAACAGTCACGCTGGGTGACAGCCATGCTGTGGACTGTACGTCATCTTTATTGCTGGCCGATGATCCAGAGCAATTGCTGGTGGGACTGGGGCTTGAAAACATGATTGCCGTCGCGACCAAAGACGCTGTTCTGGTCGCGGACAAAAGCCGATCAGCCGAGATTGGGGAGCTGGTAAAAGACCTGAGCAAACTGGGTAAGGGGCAAGCAAAGACCATGCCGCGCGACTATCGCCCTTGGGGCTGGTTCGAGCGATTGGTCAGCAGACCCGGTTTTCAGGTCAAGATTATTACCGTGCATCCTGGTGGGGTGCTTTCGTTGCAATCGCACGAACATCGATCTGAACACTGGGTGGTTGTTGAAGGCTGTCCAACCGTTACGATTGGTCCGGACAGTTTCGACGTGCCCGCCAACCAATCCGTATATGTTCCCTTGGGGGCGCAGCATCGATTGGAAAACAACGGTACGCAAGATGTCGTTCTGATCGAAGTGCAAACCGGCGCTTATCTAGGTGAAGATGACATTACACGCTACGAAGACGCCTATGCGCGATCATAGCGCATAGGCGAATGCCGGTTACATGCGCAGGTTTTGAATTGCCAAGCTGCCCATGCGCTGCCCAACCCATTGGCTGGATTTCAACACGCGGCCAGCCCCATCCACCCAATAGATATTGGTGAATGCAATCCCGTCCTTGCGGCAGTTTTCTTTCATGATGACAGCGTTTGCATTGATCTCGCCAATTGCTACTTTTTCGGTGCCTGAACGGCGCAGCGAACAGTTAAGTGTCAACTGACTGGTTTGTCCCAAATCACCAAGATAGAAATGCTCGCGCGAATAGTCCGCATCGCGTCGCGAAGTGATTGCCGAAATCGCAGTATCAACACGTGAAGACATCAGGTCCTCACCTAAGCCACGGGTGTTTGTCATCACGCCACGCTTATAAGTGATCCCCTGCCCCGGCGCGCTGCCCCAAGTTACGTAGTCCCCGTTCCGACCCACAGGGTTCATAGCAAGAACCGCGTTGGTATCCAGACGAACAACAATCGCAATCGGGCCCTTCGTGGCCGAAAGCGCATTGGTAATCAGGGCATTTGGATCAGCTGCGGCCGCGGGTTGAGCGGTGGCAGCTTTTGCGTCGCCACCTCCTCCGGCTACCTTGGACGTGATCTTCTTGCCGGTCTGCTTCAAGAAACCGGCCGTCGCTTTCGAAAGCGCGATTTCGTCATTGTCAGATCCACATGCTGTAAGACCTGCAGCCGCACACATCACCAAAGCTACCGCACGGAGCGGCGATTTCAGATTAAAACCCAGCACTGTTACCTCCAGAACTTGCCCCAGCGGCCAGCATAGGCATCGCCGTGACCTTCTTCGACCCAATCAAACAGGCGTCCATCGACATTCAGGCGTGCACCACCATCACGTTCAAGGGACCGCAGTTCTGCAGCTGATTCACTTTTCGATGGTGTGCCTAGCGCCCACTCAAATGGGATCGAGATGCGAATCCCTTTGTCGAATGAGCCTTCGCCGAAATCTTCGGCCGAAACATTTGTCTTGGTGAAGTAACCACCGACTTTCCAGCCGTTCGCAAAGGTCCGGTCGACCGAGAATGTCGCGCCGTAGTCCCCGGCAAGATAACGACCTGCGTCGACGCGCGTCGAGAAGCCATTGCCAAAGTCATAGTAAGCAGAAACATGACCCGTCACGACATCGTAGTCACGAAAGCCGAACAGCTGATCATAGTCACGTTGTTTAACCCATGCGACTTCAGCGCCAAGTGCCAAGGGGCTATCAACAGGCTTCCACAGCACTTCTGCAGAAACACCGCCAAACATCTTTTCCAAGTAACCAATAGTGACACGGCTGTAGAGGTTCTTGCCCGGACGTTCGTACCAAGATGCGGTCAGATGCTCGATTGCGGGGTCACCCTGTTGAGCGTAAAGCGCTCCATCGGTCCGCACATGCGGCAGAACAGATGTGTCCAAATGTTGATCATCATCCAAGTTGCCCCAGATGCTTTTCTGAATGGCACCTGACAGAATGATATTCGGTGCAAGTTCATACTTCGCACTAAAGCGCAGACCGAAGTCGCCACGTACCGGGCTGGACGGATCAAAGAAGCTGATCGCCATGTAAGGTGCCAGCGCCCAAGTAAACCGCGTGTCATAGTTAGGAAGGTCTGAATTTTTCAGCGAGTTCGGCGTGGCTTCGTCGATCGTTACGCGTTCGTAAATATCAATCGCGGGTGCGTGTTCCAGCTTTTCAATGTCACTGCGGCGCATTGTGACCGTGGACAAAGGAATGCCGTTTTGTGTGAGCGTGATTTTGAAAGTTTCGACCGACGGCGGCAATGCGTGTGTCAGAACACGTGCGGTGCGTCCGATAGCCTGCGGTTGCGAGTTGTAGCGCTTATTATCGATTTTCAACTCGGCCCGCGTTGCGCCCAGCGAAAGGGATTTCAAGCGGATGCCTTCCTTGCCCAGAGCGTCGGAAACGACTTTACGAATGCTGGCCTGATCCTCGGGCGTTGACACCCAATCGGTGCTCCAGGCCGCCGAACCCGTGCGTGCTGGGCGTGGCTTGACGGGCAGCGGTGCCCTTTCATTGCCTGAACGCGCCTGCGGATTGCGAGGGTTCAGGCGAATGGTCAAACCTGCGCCGAAAGTGCTGCCGGCAACATAAGACGCATTCAGGTGGAAAGCGGGGGACAGTTCATAGTCGACCCCGAAGTTGAAGGGTGAATTGTATTCCATGGTGCCGCGTTCGGTTTCCTTTACGAACGCATCCGATGAATACTCGGCCTTGAAGGTAAGCTTGTCGTTTACTTTGTAGCTAAGACCGGCAAACGGGGCGAAATCCCCGCGAAACCATTGACCGAAGTTCAGATTGCCACCATTGCCTACGTCAAAATCCGGGCGCGCGTCTCCGATCCGACCAATGGGATTGTGCGACGCCAAGCGTCCCCAGCCCAAGCCGCCATGCACACGAAGCTTGTCGCCAAAGCTTTTCGTCGCAACGACGTATTCGCTCGAGTAGACACCGGTGCCAATAAAGTCGCGGACACCGACCGACACGGCCGGAAGATATTTGGATTCGTTCAGCACTCGGTACTGCAAATCGAAACTACGATCGAAGAAATCCTGACCACGTAGGGGTCCACTGACCCAGTAGTTGTCCAGCTTTGTATAGCGAAAACTACCGGTCAGCCGTGGCAGTACCTGAAAGCTCAGTGTGCCGTTCGCGTTTGGGCCAAATTGAGAATACGAAAAGGCCAATTCGCTGTCTTCCGCAACTTCGGCGGTCGGCATAAGAATCAAACCCGGCGTACCGAACAGCGTGTAGCTTGTCGTCTCGGTTCCGAGCTGCGCCATCGCAGGTGTTGCTGTTGAACCCAACAGGCCAAGCACCGCATATTTGAGATAATCCACCCGTGCAGTAGTCACCGCAATCTCCGTCTAACGTCTTTTTTCAATCTCAATACGTGATCCGTACATACAACGCACGAAAAACATATCCGCATCGGCGGTTTGTGGGGCATTGTCGCGCAAATACACACGTTCCCTTGCGTCGGCTTAACCCGTGTAACGCCACGTTACCAGTCCGATTGCCATGAGACCCGCGTATAGTTTGAAAAACACCTAAATCGGAGCCCAATATGAGCCTGTTTTCGCCCTCGGCCAGCTGGATCAGCGACGAACACCGCATGTTTGCTGATATGACCAATCGTTTCTTTGCAGACGAACTTAGTCCCAACATCGAACGTTGGGTGGATCAGGGCATTGTGGATCGCGATTTTTGGCGCACGGCAGGTCAAGCCGGCATCATGGGTGGCGCTATCCCGGACGAGCACGGCGGCGCCGGCGGCGATATGGGCTTCGAAAGCGTTGTAATATATGAACAAACCCGCACCGGGGATTGCGGATGGGGCTATGGCATCCAGTCGATCGTGATCCACTACATCACCGCTTATGGCACTGAGGAACAGAAGGCGCGTTGGCTGCCGGGGCTTGCATCAGGTGACATCGTGGGCGCGATTGCGATGACGGAACCGGGTACAGGATCTGATCTTCAGGCTGTGAAAACGCGCGCTGAGAAAGATGGGAACCAATACAAGATCAATGGCTCTAAAATCTTCATCACCAATGGACAGGCCGCAGATCTGGTCATCACGGTTTGCAAGACGGATCCAGATGCAGGCTCCAAGGGTGTCTCGCTGATCGTTGTTGAACCCGATCAGTGTGAGGGATTTCAGCGCGGGAAGAACCTTAAGAAACTGGGCATGAAAGCCAACGATACGTCCGAGCTTTTTTACCAAGACGTAAAGGTACCGCTGACCAACCTATTGGGCAGTGAAGAGGGGCAAGGCTTCTATCAACTGATGAAACAGCTTCCGTGGGAGCGCCTTTTGATTGCCATTCAGGCGTTGGGCGCCATCGATTTCGCCCTGGAACAGACCATCGCCTACACGCAAGAACGCAAAGCCTTCGGCCAGCGCGTGATGGATTTTCAGAACACCCGCTTCAAGCTGGCCGAATGCAAAACCAAAGCCGAGGTGCTGCGCAGCTTCGTGAATGATTGCATCGCACAGCTGATCGCCGGGACGCTCGACGCTCCGACGGCATCCATGGCGAAGTACTGGGGCAGTGAAGTGCAGAACGAGATTATGCACGAATGCCTGCAGTTGTTCGGAGGGTATGGCTATATGACTGAATACCCTATTGCCCGTCTCTATGCGGACGCCCGCGTGCAGATGATCTATGGTGGCACAAACGAGATTATGAAAGAGCTGATCGCGCGTTCGATCGACACCTAAAACGGAGCCCTTGATGCGCCCACTCGATGGATTGAAAGTTGTAGAAATACAAGGGCTTGGCCCTACTCCCTTTGCCGCCATGTGGCTGGCCGATATGGGTGCGGATGTTGTGCGCATCCAGCGCCCGAACCTTAAGCCACTTATCCCGCAAACGGTGGATGTTCTGAACCGTGGGCGCGGCTATGTCGAACTGGACCTTAAGGACAGCGCAGATCTTAAGCGCGCTCATGATCTGATCACGCGCGCCGACATGCTGATCGAAGGCATGCGCCCCGGGGTGATGGAGCGTTTGGGGCTGGGGCCAGAGGACTTTCCAGAAAATCCCGCTTTGATTTACGGCCGCATGACCGGCTGGGGCCAAACCGGTCCGCTGGCACAATCTGCAGGGCACGACATCAACTACATCGCGATCACTGGCGCGCTTCATGCCATAGGCGGTGCACATCCTGTGCCGCCCCTAAATCTTCTTGGCGATTTCGGTGGTGGTGGCATGTATCTGGTCGCAGGGATGCTGGCCGCACTGCACGCCGCGAAAACAACCGGGAAAGGTCAGGTGGTAGATGCCGCCATCACAGATGGCACCGCGCATCTGATGGCAATGATCTATTCGCTCTACGGCTCAGCCATCTGGGCGGACGAACGCGAAGCCAACCTGCTGGATGGCGGCGCACCCTTTTATACGGTCTATGAATGTGCTTGTGGCGGTCACATGTCTGTTGGCGCGCTTGAGGCGAAATTCTATGCCGAGCTTCTGGAACGCATCGGGCTGGCAGACGCTGACCTTCCTGATCAGCATGATGTCAACTCTTGGCCAAATCTACGCGCGAAGTTCAGTGCCAAGTTCAGGGAAAAAACACGCGATGAATGGGCCGAGCTGCTTGAGGGAACGGATGCATGCTGCGCACCCGTTTTGTCCTTAGCAGAGGCACCAGATCACCCCCACAATGCAGCGCGCAGTAGCTTTACCAAGCTGAATGGTGTGATCCAGCCCTCCCCTGCCCCTCAGCTTTCTGATCACACAGAAGACACCAAAGCTGGTTGCGATCAGACCCCGCAGAGCCTTCACGTCATACTGGATCGTTGGGCCAACTGACCCTTTCAGGGCTACTAAAAAATGCAACACCTCTGGCGAGGTCCATTAGGTCGACAAATTCGAAAAAAGGTCAACTTTCGCCCTTGCAAACCCCCGTCGGGCCAGTTACATCCCCGCCTACCGCGCTCTGGTAGCTCAGCTGGATAGAGTACCTGACTACGAATCAGGGGGTCGGGGGTTCGAATCCTCCCCAGAGCGCCATTTTCCATTTTGTCGAACGTCAGGCGAATTTGACCTTCGCGTCAAAAGTTGACCTTTTCCGCAAGAACCGGGCGTTCGTGAAATGTGCAACGAATGTCCAGTTCGAGCCCATCGTGACAGTCAAACCGAGACAAGCCTTAAGGGGTACGGGCGATATTTGTCGTTACGTTTCGTGTGACGCGGCTTCGTGTAACTATAATTGCTATGACGACTAGCGCACAGGCAATGAGTTGAGAAAAGGTTAGGGTTTCTCCGAATGCAAACATGCTGACGAAGAACATCGTCGGAAGTTCGACACTCCCGATAACTGCAGTGCGCGACGCTCCGATGATTGGCGAGCTTACGGTGTAAATCAACTGCGGGACGAGAGCGGACAAGACCGCAATTCCCAAAATCAACATCCATGTGTCAAAATCTTTGGGCAGAATATCGGCCGATGTCGAGCTTGCCACAAGGGGTGCCAGTGCCAATACGGATTCCAATGAAACTGAAGCGATCCTTGCAAGCGGGGGTATTCGCGAAAGGCGATGAACAAGCACGTATATGCCAAACCCGAACCCTAAAGGGGCCGCCAGAGAAATAGCCAGCGTAGCCAACTGGTTAGATGGAATCGCAGACGGATTGCCCGCAATAACGGCAGCCAAAATGATCAAACTAGAAGCAATCAAAGCTCGGTGTGATGGCGTTTCGGAAAATAGTGTCCACGCGATAACTACGGTGAATACGGGGTAGGTCATGTAGAGCACACCAACAGTTGACGCGGATATCGTCTCGACTGCTGTCACATATCCGATCCAGCCCAAACCCATTGCGGCACCCGCGCATAAACCCCAGACGAGTTCACGCCACGCTTTCAGCTGGCTCAGAAACGCAGGGAAGAGGATCACTGCGGCAATGACATATCGGTAAAAAGCGACTGCATGTGGGACAAGTCCTTGGTCGGTCAAATTTCTGCTGAAATACGGAACGATGCCAAAACAGACCGACGCAAATAGTACACCAAGTGCTGCCATTGTTTGTCTGGAGTTCAGTTTCTTCGCATCTGAAAGAGAAACTGTCATGTCAGAGAGGTATCACAGACCTAGCATCCGCCAAGGACCGTTTCCTCCCGCGACTTGCCCCTTGGCGATTGCAGAGGCGAAAGGTCGGTCTGGGTCAGAATACTTGACGTTTGGGTCAGTATTGCGTGGCGCGGCCCACTGATCAGTTTCAGAAAAACCGCAGCATCGAGTCAATGGTGCGCGACGCTCTACACCATTTTTGTGATACGATACAACGTTCGGCCCGCCGCGGCAGAGCCGTTCCTTTTTGACCAATAGCTTAGCCGGTCAGAGTTGGTTTTGGGCTAAGCCTGTAGTAGCTCGTCTTCAAAACCTGCTCCCGGCAAAGGTCTGAGGGAGCGAGTGCGATTTAAGTCAATGGGGTTGGCACGGCTCGCAGGCAGAAGCCAACAGGATTGCTCGCTGACGTGATATTTCGCCGCGAAAGGTTGAGGTGCATTGCGCCTGGCGTTTGGGGAAGTTCGGAGCACCAAAATCGCCGGAGTTGATTGCACGCCTGACGAGCCTCCCAAACGCCCTCATAAAGAAAAGGGCCACTGATGCGGCCCCCTTAAGTGTCTGTATCGATTTCAGATCAAACCGCTGCTTTAAGACTCTCATCCAAATAAATCTCGCGCAAACGAAGCGCTACTTTGCCCGGCGCACCACCGCCCAGCGCATGGCCGTCAATCTCGACCACTGGCATCACGAAGGCCGAGGCTGAGGTGAAGAATGCCTCGTCCGCGTTTTGTGCTTCTTCGATGGTGAAGTTCCGTTCTTCGATCTCCATCTGGGCTTCTTCAGCAAAGCGCAGAACGGCCGCACGGGTGATGCCGTGCAGGATGTCATTGGACAGGCCGCGGGTGATGATCTTGCCGCCTTTCACGATATAGACGTTGTTCGATGTGCCTTCGGTCACATAGCCATCTTCGATCAGCCACGCGTCATCCGCACCGGCAGCTTTGGCCATCATCTTACCCATCGACGGGTAGAGCAACTGAACCGTCTTGATATCGCGACGACCCCAGCGGATATCGTCGATCGAAATCACCTTCATCGACTTCACAGTCGCGGCCAGACCGGGCTTGTTCTGGGTGAACAGCACAACAGTCGGCTTCACCTTCTCGGGGTCCGGGAACACGAAATCACGGTCGCTGTCGGCCCCGCGCGAGATTTGCAGATAGACCAGACCCTCGTCGATTTCGTTCACCCGCACCAGTTCGCGGTGCACTTCCAACAAGTCTTCTTTCGAAATGGGGTTCTCGATACCCAACTCGTTCAGCGAACGCGCCAGACGTACAACATGACCTTCAAAGTCGATCAGCTTTCCGTTCAGAACGCTGGTCACCTCGTACACCGCGTCCGCAAACAGGAACCCACGGTCAAAGATTGAAACGCTCGCCTCGGTCTCGGGCAAGAACTCTCCGTTCACGTATACGGTGCGGGTCATTTGAGGTCTCCTTGATGTGACGCTACGGGGCATTTGACCCGCGCGGCGTTTCCTGTTGGGCTGTTGATACAAATACCGACGCCAGAGTCAAAGGAATCCCCATGCCCAGCGCCACACAATCCGCCGCCATCATGCTGACCGCCGGGATCGGCATACCGGTTCTGGCCGCCCTGAACGCCGCTTTGGGGCAGCGCATGGGGTCGCCAATTGCGGCCGGTGTGATCCTGTTCATGGTGGCGCTTTTGACCACTGTCATCGTGTTCTTGATGTCGGGCGCGTCGCTGAAAACCGCTACCGGATCGCCACCACATCTGTTTCTCGCGGGCTGTCTGGTTGCGTTTTACGTGCTGACCATCACTTGGGTCGCACCCAGTTTCGGCGTCGGAAATGCGGTGTTCTTCGTGCTGATCGGACAGTTGATCGCGGCAGCCGCAATTGACCATTACGGTCTGTTCGGCGCGCAAGTCACTCCGCTTACCTTCTGGCGCGTAGCAGGGATTACGGTCATGGGGCTGGGCGTCTTTCTGACCCAGATCGCCGGGCGCGGCTGACATCAGCCCCAAAGCGCGGCCTTGGGCGGGTGAACGCCCGCGTCGTCAAACTGAAGCGGAGTATCCCGGTCCTCGGCCAGCAACAGCGGCCCGTCCAGATCGGTGACCATGACCCCTTGGGCGACCAACGTAGCGGGCGCCATCGCAAGGGATGAACCAACCATACAGCCGACCATTACATCATAACCTTCAGCCAACGCAGCCGTGCGCAGCGCCAGCGCCTCGGTCAGCCCGCCAGTTTTGTCGAGCTTGATGTTCACCACATCATATTTGCCCTTCAGTTTGGGAAGGCTCGTGCGGTCATGACAGCTTTCATCAGCACAAACCGGCACCGGGCGTTCCATCCCGATAAGCGCTTCATCCTCGCCCGCAGGCAACGGCTGTTCCACCAGCCCAACGCCCAGCCGCACCAGATGCGGGGCAAGTTCGGCGTATACCTCGGCGGACCAGCCTTCGTTGGCATCCACGATGATACGGGATTTGGGGGCACCGGCGCGCACCGCTTCTAGTCGCTGCATGTCATCGGGCGTGCCCAGCTTGATCTTCAGCAGCGGACGATGTGCGTTTTTTGCGGCTTGTGCCTGCATCTCGGCGGGTTCCGCCAGTGACAGCGTGTAGGCGGTGATCTCGGGTCCCGGCGCGCTCAAACCTGCCAGCTCCCAAACCCGTTTGCCCGCTTTCTTTGCCTCTAGGTCCCAAAGCGCGCAATCCACCGCATTGCGTGCAGCCCCTGCAGGCAACAGATCATAAAGCGCATCGCGCGTGATGTCGCCGGGCAAGCCCATGATCTCGTCCGTCACGCTTTCAAGCGTTTCGTCATAGCGCGCATAGGGCACACATTCGCCCCAACCCGCATGATCACCATCCTGAACGCGCACGGTCAGAACTTTGGCTTCAGTGCGCGAGCCGCGCGAGATCGTGAAGACCTGCGCCAGTTTGAAAACATCTGCGGTGACGGATAGCTGCACGGGAGCCTCTTTCGTAACGTGAAATGAAAGGCCGGGTGGACCCAGCCTTGTCTAGTCTTACACGGCGGCCAACGCATCCACCAGTTTGCCCGCGCCATAACGGAACGGGTCCGTGGTCGGCAGGCCCATATCGGCTTCGACTTTGGCCAAATAAGCCTTCGCGTCGTCATCCGACAAATGCTGCGTGTTCACCGAAATACCGATCACCTGACAGGCCGGATTTGCCACCTTCGCCAGCGTCAACGCAGTATCGCGCAACGCTACCAGCCCGGGCTGCTGATACTCCGGCAAACCACGCATGTGTTCACGGGTCGGCTCGTGGGCAAGGATCAGCGCATCTGGCTGGCCGCCATGGATCAGCGCCATGGTCACACCTGAATACGACACGTGGAACAGTGATCCCTGTCCTTCGATGTGATCCCAGTGATCTTCATCATTGTCGGGGGTCAGATATTCGACCGAACCAGCCATGAAATCAGCAATCACTGCGTCCAAAGGCACGCCATCACCGGTGATCAGGATGCCAGTCTGACCGGTGGCACGGAAGGTCGATTTCATGCCACGCTCGCGCATTTCGGCATCCATGCACAGCGCAGTGTACATTTTGCCGACGGAACAATCGGTCCCGACAGCCAGACACCGCTTGCCGGTGCGCGTTTTGCCATTGGCAATTGGGTATTCGACTTCCGGGATGCGCACGTCGTGCAACTCCTGCCCGGTCGCTTCGGCGACGGCCACCAAATCGGGTTCATCGCGCAGAAGGTTATGAAGACCCGAGGCGAGGTCGAACCCTTCCTCCAGCGCCATCACCAAAACCTTCTTCCATTCTTTCGAGATCACACCACCCCGGTTCGCCACGCCAACCACCAGCGTTTTGGCGCCAGCAGCTTTAGCTTCCTGCAGGGACATGTCGGTCAGGCCAAGATCCGCGCCACAGCCTTCCATGCGGAACTGTCCCACGGCGTTTTCCGGACGCCAATCACGGATTCCAATGGCCACTTTTGCGGCCAGTTGATCGGGCGCGTCGCCCAGGAACAAAAGATACGGTGTCTTGATCATGGCCGTGGCCCTTTCGATAAAATGTTGGAGATCCTTCGGAGCATTTTCACGATTATGTGGTGCAAATCTTTGCGAAATCCCCCGAAAACACGACAGATAGGCAAGAAGCTACGACAGTTTGACGATATCACGCGAAATTCTTCGACACACTTTGGCAAATCCCTCGGAATCGTCCGATATGCTGCAACTGCAAAATAACCTTGCGGGCGGCGCGGCAATTTAATAACGATTGCAGCTAAGAAATCGCAACATCCTTACCGAAAGGCCCGCCATGTCCTTCCGACTGCAACCCGCCGCCCCGTCTCGCCCAAACCGCTGCCAGCTGTTTGGCCCGGGCTCAAACACCAAGCTCTTCCCGAAAATGGCGGCTTCTGCTGCTGACGTGATCAACTTGGATTCTCGAAAACTCAGTCGCGCCATCTGACAAAGACGTGGCCCGCGCCAATATCATCGAGGCCCTGAACACCATCGACTGGGGCAACAAGTACATGTCAGTGCGGATCAACAGCCTTGATACGCCTTATTGGTATCGCGATGTCGTGGACCTGCTGGAACAGGCCGGGGACCGCATCGACCAGATCATGATCCCGAAAGTGGGTTGCGCTGAAGACGTCTATGCCGTGGATGCGCTGGTCACCGCGATCGAGCAAGCCAAAGGTCGCACCAAACCTGTTAGCTTCGAAGTCATCATCGAATCCGCAGCAGGTATTGCACATGTGGAAGCTATCGCAGCCTCCAGCCCGCGCCTGCAGGCCATGTCGCTTGGCGCCGCTGACTTCGCAGCATCGATGGGCATGCAGACCACCGGCATCGGTGGCACGCAGGAAAACTATTACATGATGCGCGAAGGTGAAAAGCACTGGTCCGACCCGTGGCACTGGGCACAGGCCGCCATCGTCGCCGCCTGCCGCACACATGGCATCCTGCCTGTCGACGGACCTTTCGGCGACTTCTCGGATGACGAAGGCTACATCGCACAGGCCAAGCGTTCGGCCACGTTGGGTATGGTCGGCAAATGGGCCATCCACCCGAAACAAATCGCGCTGGCGAACGAGGTTTTCACGCCCTCTGAAGAAGCCGTTGCTGAAGCCCGCGAGATTCTAGCCGCGATGGAACAAGCCAAAGCCAACGGCGAGGGCGCAACCGTCTACAAAGGCCGCCTTGTCGACATCGCGTCGATCAAACAGGCCGAGGTAATTGTCGCTCAGTCCGAGCTGATCGCCGGACACTGAACGAAGGACACACTCCGACTGGCCCCGCAAATTGCGGGGCCTTTTTCGTTGGAACAGACTGTCGCAGGGCATCCGGTCGCATGGGCAAAACCTCAGTCGACGATAAATTGGCGGTGGGTCATGACGAGGCCTATTGGGGACGCATCCCAATCTGAAAGGTTCATTGATGAAACCGCTTCTAATCGCTACCGCCCTTACCCTCGGCCTTTCGGGGGCTGGGATGGCGCAAATGCAGCCGTCCAACCCAGCCGAAACTGGTCTTTCGCGGCCTGTTATTCAGCTGACTGGGATCTTGGCAAAGAACATGGATGTTCTGGAACTGAATGAAGATCAGCGCGCTGATGTCAAAAACTGGATTTCGACAATGCCGGCCAAACGCAAAGCGCTGGAAACCGAGACCGTCGAACTGCGCGCATCCCTACGGCAAGCTATCATCGAAGGTCAATCGACTGAAGATCGCCAGGCCATAGCTGACAAGATCGGCGCAAACGAAGTTAAACTGGTGATGATGCGGTCTAACTGCACCGATCACTGGCGCAGCGTACTAAGCGAAGATCAATTCGCGAAACTCATCGCGATGGCAACCGGTTAAGATTGTTGTGGTGGGCCTAACAGCCCGCCACATCCTCACTTAGACCAAAGTCGCATGAAGTCCCTTTTGCTTTGGTGTGAGCCTATTGCGACAAACGAAACGCAAAAATCTTGCCCGGTTGCCGCTTTCAGAAATAGAGCAGCAGTTGTAATACCGCGCGTCAAACGGCATATAGTTCTGAACGACATGCAATCAGGCTGACTTATGACCAATTATCTCGAGTTTGAAAAACCGCTGGCCGAAATCGAAGGCAAAGCCGAAGAACTGCGCGCGCTGGCGCGTAACAACGAAGAGATGGATGTGGAAGGCGAGGCACAGGCGCTTGATGCAAAGGCCGAGAAACTTCTGAAAGAGCTTTACGAGGGCCTGACACCGTGGCGCAAATGCCAAGTCGCGCGTCACCCCGATCGTCCACATTGCCGTGACTACATCAAAGCATTGTTCACAGAATACACTCCGCTTGCGGGTGACCGGAACTTTGCTGACGACCATGCTGTCATGGGTGGATTAGGCCGGATCGGCGACATCCCTGTTGTCGTTATGGGCCAGGAAAAAGGCCACGACACAAAGACGCGGATCGAACGCAACTTTGGCATGGCCCGCCCGGAAGGTTACCGCAAGGCGATCCGATTGATGGATTTGGCCGATCGCTTTGGTCTTCCCATTGTGATGATTGTCGACACCCCCGGTGCCTATCCCGGCAAAGGGGCAGAAGAACGCGGCCAGTCCGAGGCGATTGCGCGGTCCACCGAACGCTGCTTGAACGTGAAATCCCCGGTGGTTTCGGTGATCATTGGCGAAGGCGGATCGGGCGGCGCGGTTGCGCTTGCGACGGCCAATTCGGTCATGATGCTTGAACATTCAATCTACTCCGTGATCTCGCCCGAGGGCTGTGCGTCGATCCTGTGGAAAGATGCCGAGAAGATGCGCGAAGCGGCCGAAGCATTGCGCCTGACGGCTCAGGACCTGAAGCAGCTTGGCGTGATCGACCAGATTATTCCGGAACCCATGGGTGGCGCACAGCGCGGTCGCGACGAAGCGATTTCTGCCGTTGGCGGCGCCATCGAGGCCGAGTTGAAAAAGCTGATGAAACGCCAAAAAGGCGACAAGCTTTTGAAAGAGCGTCGCGAGAAGTTCCTGAAGATGGGATCGAAGGGTCTGGCGGCTTAAAGACCAGATCACGCTTTCGTGGGACGGGTTGGAAGCCCGGCCTTCGTCCACAATATTCACAGGAACCACATATCAGGAGGGTTCCCCGTGGATTGGAAAGCATTTCTTGCAGAAACCGAACGCAATATTGGACATCTCGCCAAGGACGTACCCAACACGATGAAGGGTTTCGGCCAGATGGGGACCGCCGCAAAGACCGACGGCGCGCTGAGCGAGAAAACCAAGGAACTGATTGCTCTTGGCATCGCCATCTCGACCCGGTGCGACAGCTGCATTGGCTTCCACGTTCGATCCCTTGTCCGTCTGGGCACCACGCTGGACGAATTAAACGAGGCCCTTGCCATGGCGACCTATATGGGCGGCGGCCCGTCATTGGCATACAGCGCCAAGGCACGTGACGCCTATGCGCAGTTCAGCGCCTGACGGCTACCAAAACGTGGCTTTCGCCCTCTGGGGCCATTCCTTGTCATAGCTTGCGCCGTCAAATGTGCCAGACGTCATCTCTTTCAACATGTCGCCTACACTGGGCAGGCCTATACTTTCGTCGCCGGCACTCCAAATACCAGAGCGCATGATGGCGCGGGCACATTGGGAATAGATTTCGTGGATACGGATAACAGCCACGGTCCGGGGCTGTTTCCCAGTTTTCTCGAACCGGGCGCATAGATCGGGATCAGCGGTAAGCTTTGCTTCACCATTCACACGCACGACATTGTTGGACCCCGGCACCATAAACATCAATGAAACACGGGGGTCGCGCACGATATTGCGCAAACTGTCGATGCGTTCATTGCCGCGCCAATCCGGCATCGCCAAGTGATGTTCATCCAATTCAAGCACCACGGGACCATCATCTCCGCGTGGGCTGCCATCGGTGCCCTCTGGTCCAATCGTCGTAAGAACACAGAAACGCGACGCCATAATCCAAGACCGATAGGTGGGCGTCAGTCGATCTGCGACCTTGACCAAAGACGCCTCTCCGGGCGTGCCGTAAAGCGCCTCAAGCGCGGCTTCACTTTCGATGAAATCCATTAGCTCTCCAGTTTCAGCCCGGCTTCTTCCATCAGGGTATTCGAGCCTGTTTCAACAGCGGCTTCCACCTTCACCATGAAGGGTTCCACCTCAAACCCTGGTTCGATCGGATCGTGAAATTCGAGCACAGCAAGGCCAGGGTGGCGCATGATGCCATGACGCTTCCAGAACACACCGACATTGGTTGATGCCGGAACAACCGGTAGACCAGTTTCATTGTAAAGCACGCCGATCCCAACCTTGTAGTTCTTCTTTGCCCCGGCAGCGACGCGCGTGCCCTGAGGGAAGATCACAAGCTGCCCCGGTTCCGTTTGTCCATCTTTCACAGCGGCAACCATCTGCTTCATCGCAGCGCCCTTCTTGCCACGGTTAACTGGCACCGAGTTTGTGTAAACGGCGTATATATTGATAATCGGCGCCCATTTCAGTTGGCTTTTATAAATGAACTTCAAACGCGGTAGGACGGATGCCAGCAGCAGGATATCGAAGAAAGACTGGTGTTTTGCAGCGACCAAAACCTCGCCTGTTGGCACCTCGCCCCGGATCTCGCTTTTCAGGCCGATCATCCAAGACGCAGTCCAACGGACCCAATTGCAATAGAAGTGGATCACCTTGAACGCGTTATCGCGTTTGATCCACACAAGCGGGACACCCACGAAACCAACGATTGGCAACATGATGTACATCTGAGTGATGAACAGAAGTGACCTTAGCCATTGAAATGCGTGGCGCATCAGCGTTTCTCCTGCAAGACGGTCAATGCTGCCTGACGGGTGGCTGCGAAAGCAACCAACGCTGCGAATGGCGGGATTAGGAATGGCCACAGCCATTGCCACCCCTGCAAGCCCAGCCCGGTCAGGAAGCCGCCTTGTTGGCCAGCAGATGGTAGAAGAAACAGAGCCAACGCCCCCAGAACCGTACCAACAGCAGCGCCCGCTAGTGCACGCAGCGTGTAGCGGCGCACGAACGCATGCGCGATATAGCTGTCGCGCGCGCCGATGAGACGCAGAACCCGAATGACCTGTTCGTTGGCGGACAACGCAGCCGAGGCCGCGAGTGTGATAACCACGCCAGCAAGGGTCGTGATTAACACAATCGCCAGCCAGCCCAGAGATCTCAGCCGTTTGGCCGCTTTCACCAATGGCTCACGCCAACGCGCGTGATCATCCAGAATGGCACCCGGCGCTTCACCAGCCAATCGGGCGCGAAGACCGTCAGCATCGAACCCTTCATCATCCTCAATAACCTCAACCAGTCGCGGGATTGGAAGGCGATCAAGCGGCAGATCTGGACCGAACCAAGGTTCAAGCAAAGCGCGCTGCTCTTCCTCACCCAATGGTCGCGCTTCTTTCACTCCCGGTGTTGTGGCCAGAATTTCGGTCACGGCAAGAAGCTGTGCGTCCATCTGGTCAGCCGGGGCAGAAATGCGAATTGTCGCGCTTTTCGCCAAAGCCTCGCCCCAACGATCAGCAAGCCGACCTGTTGCCAAAGACAACGCCAAGGCAAACACAGCAAGGAACGCCATTGCCGCAGAAGCAAACACCGTCAAGCGAGCTGTGAATCCGGTTGGTGGAACCACGCGATCCGCTTGGGCATCGCCAGACAGGAACCGAAGCAGGGTGGGTAGGAAGCTCTTCATAGATCCGCCCCCGCCAGAGTTATCTGATGGTTCGAAATCCGAAGAACACGCGCCTGAACATGCGATTTTGCAGACCGGATCAAGTTCATATCGTGGGTTGCGATCACCACTGTCTTGCCCATGCGGTTCAGTTCGATCAACAGCTGCAAAAGCCGTAACGACATTTCCCAATCCACGTTACCTGTTGGCTCGTCGGCAAGAATGACATCCGGAGACATGATAACCGCCCGCGCCAAGGCCGCGCGTTGACGTTCACCCCCGGACAATTCTGGCGGCTTAGCATCGGCCTGTCGCTCAAGTCCGACCCACGCCAAAAGGTCTTGCAGCTCAGACGGATCATGCAACGACCGGCCAGAAACGGTCAGTGGAAGCATCACGTTTTCTGCCAAATTCAGATGATCCAAAAACTGACAATCCTGATGCACAACGCCAATGCGCCGGCGCATCTCGGCGATATCGTCCCGCTCCATCGCCTGAACATTCTGCCCAAACAGCGCGACATGCCCCTGTTCGGCGACCAGTTCGCCATAACAAAGCTTCATCAAGGTGGTTTTGCCTGCGCCTGAAGGACCAGTCAGAAAGTGAAAAGACCCTTGCGCCAAAGACATTGAAACACCGGACAATAGTGTCCCGGTGCCATACCCGTAGGCGACCTGTTCCAGCTCGATCAATTTGATGTCCTCGTGCTTACTTGTCGCCAGTTGTGCCTCAGCTAGACGATTGTTTCAATGTGCGACACAGGAGTGTTTGATTTTCACAACATCTTTGCTCATATTACTCATGAATAAGGCAATGAATATCCTGCCAGTTTTAGGGGAACGGGAAAAAATGCGTTTGGTTTGTCCCAATTGCGGTGCTCAATACGAAGTTGATGATCGCGTCATGCCCGAGACGGGTCGAGATGTGCAATGTTCGAATTGTAGTCACACCTGGTTTCAGGCCCCAGCTCCATCGACGCCATCTGATGATGATGCTCAGGAACCCAAGGTCGAAATTTCCGCCCCCGCTGCATCTGATCCAGAGCCAGAACCCGAATTAGTAGATGACGCGCCTGAAGCACCTGAGGCCGAGTTGCCGGAGGTGGAAGATGACGAAGACACTTCAGAACTAGAAGAAGCAGTCGCTGCATCCGTCACCCCACCGCGAACAGAAGTCAGCGAAGACGTCAAACAGATCCTGCAAGAAGAAGCCCAGCAAGAGCTGCGCGCGCGCGAAGCGGATCAAACTGGATTGGAAACGCAGCCCGATCTTGGTCTGGATGCCGCGCAAGAGGTCGAAGAAGAGCTTTCTGAACGCATCAAGCGCATGAAATCCGAGGAAGAAGTTCCTGAAGAAGCAGTCACAGAACGCGAACTAAAAAGCCGCGATATGCTTCCTGATATTGAGGAAATCAATTCGACCCTCGACGCTCCAGCAGAAGCTGAAAACGAAAAAATCGATTTAAGCCCAACCGGCGCCGAAGTGGCATCTGGCCGCAGCGGATTTCGTCGTGGGTTCAGCCTGACACTGCTGTTGGCAGTGCTTTTGGTTGCTCTCTATGTGCTGGCCCCCATGATCTCTGCCCGCTTCCCACAGGCACAAGGTGCATTGGACCAATACACGACCATGGGTGATGGCGCCCGGCTTTGGCTTGAAGGCGCTATGCAATCGGCCATTGAAAAGATGCGCACCCTCATGGCGACCTCTTCAGAAGGTTAAAACGTCCAATTTCAGATTAGGGACGAACATTTGGTCGCCTGACACGACGGATGTTCTATGTACCGTTCCCTACCCACCCATAAGTGCTGTGGGTCAGTACACCAAGTTCAGCATTAGCAACGAGACCAGCATGAAGATAACGGTCATTATGCCGCCGCTCTTGATGAAATCCTTCACCTTGTAGCCAGCTGGACCCATGATCAGCGCATTCACCTGATGGGTTGGGATGATGAACGAGTTCGACGTAGAAATAGCGACAGTCAGCGCGAACACCGCAGGATTACCGCCCGCTGCTATGGCGATCGAAACTGCCAATGGCACCAGCAACACCGTTGCACCAACATTGGACATAACCAGCGAAAATGCGGTGGCCAAAACGGCAATGCCAGCCTGCAAAGCCCAAAGTGGCCAACCATCAAGAAGCACCAAGATGCCCTGAGCAATCCATTCCGCCGTCCCGGTGTTTTGCACAGCTTGACCAAGCGGAATAAGACAGGCCAGCAAGAAAACGGTGTTCCAGCCAACGGCCTGATAGGCTTCGTCGATCGACAGCACGCGGGACAGCAACATCCCGACGGCACCCGTCAGAAGACACAGTGACAGCCGAACATCCGTAAACAAGATCATCGAAATAGATATCGCAAAAAATAGCATCGCCCACCCAACCTTGTGTGGACGAAGCTCCTCTTGCGGGAAATCGGATGTCATGATGACCAGATTGCGATCATCCTTCAGCCTTGTCAGATTGTCCCAACGCGTGTGGGACACAAGCATGTCCCCCACCTGAAACTCGACCAAACCAATGGCGGTCGGCATGTGATCATCAGTTTCAACATGGCTTAACGTTTCTTCACCACGATGGATCGCCAGCAGCGACAGGCCATAGTTCTTCCGAAGAAGCAGCTCGCGCGGAGATTTCCCAATAAGGTCGGATTCCGGGGGGATCACGATCTCGGCTATACCCGCATTTGTGGGGGCAAAATCCTCTCCAAAGACATCAAGCTGTGGAAGCACATTCAGGCCGTATTTTTCGGCAAATGCGTCAATCACCATCTTCCGGCCGATAATGGCCAAGCGACAGGGGGCTGCGATCTCAGCCGTCAGCACCTGCACCATCGAGGTCTTGCCGCGATAGAAGGTGGAGATAATGTACAGATGATTGTCCAGATTTACGTCTGCCAAAATCTGCCCAACAAGTGGACTGTCCTCAGGAACCTCCAGCTCGTACACCTCGGCCTTCAGCCCATAAACGCGTTTCAGATAGGCAGACATCCCATGCCCGACAGAGCCATCACTGGTTGCGCCCCCGCCCGGCAGCACCCAGCGGCCAAGCAAAAGAAAGTACAGAATTCCGGACAAGACCAACACCGCCCCAATCGGTGTCACAGAAAATAGGCCAAATGGCTCCATCTTCTGATGCTCTGGCAATGTCGAGTTCGCGGTTTGCAGCAAATCATTCAACAAGATCAGCGGGGAAGACCCAACCATGGTCATCGTCCCGCCCAAGATCGCACAGAAACCCATGGGCATCGCTAGGCGGTTCATCGGGATCCCGGAACGCGTCGAAATTCGACTGATCACTGGAAGGAACAATGCCGCAGCCCCAACATTCTGCATAAAGCTGGAAATCACCCCAACTGTGCCCGCAACAATTGGCTGAATACGCGCCTCGGTCGAGCCGCCACGCTTCATGATCGTAGCAGCGACTTTGTTCATGATGCCGGTTTTATCAAGCCCGGCCCCAACGATCATAACGGCAATGATTGAGATCACAGCGTTTGAAGCGAACCCGTTGAACAGCTCGTTTACGTTGGCAAGGTTGGACAATGGCGGCAGGTAACTAAGAATCCCCAGCAGGACCAAAACCAAAATGGCCGCCAGATCTATTCGGACTATTTCCGAGACAAAAAGAAAAACTGTGAATGCCAACAAGGCGCAAACAACGCCCATCTCAAACGTAAAAAAAACCTGTTCCAAACCGCTCCCCACACACTTCTTTTAACCTTAAGTACCAGTTTTAGAAGGGTTTGTCATTTCGCACGCATTCGACAGCGATGTATCCGCACTCAGGACACCAACCTATTGCAACCAAGCCACCACGCTGCTTGCCCAACCATCAATGATCTATCCCCGGAAAACGACAAAGCCCGCCATAGTGGCGGGCTTTGATCAAAGCGACAAATCGCTGATTTTGGTTGCGGGAGTAGGATTTGAACCTACGACCTTCAGGTTATGAGCCTGACGAGCTACCGGGCTGCTCCATCCCGCGCCAGTAGTAGAGCGTATATAGGGCGATGATTTAGGAACCACAAGCGCAATCGGCAAAAAAACCGTCACAAAATGCGGGCGGCAAGAGGTGGGCGTGACTTTGGGTTCCTCCTCCGCTAAGTCTCTGGCAACGCACGAGGGTTTCATGGACGGCACGCTTGCAGTTTTGTTTCTTCTGACAGGGTTGATCGACATGTTCGTCAATCACTGCGACCGCGGCTGCGTGAAACCCAGTATCGAGGCCGTTCGCCATGTCGCTTCGGCCGGTGCGCTGATCTTTGAAGCCGATTCCATTGGCGGCGAAGCTTACTATCGCTACGACGCCCCCATCAGCTTTGGCCCTTTCCGCCCAACAGTCGGAGTGTCCTTCGATACTCTCGGAGATGTTTGGGTCGGCGTTGGAGCGGTAAACGAGTTTCGCACGCCCCAAGGTCCCGGCTACGCCGAGCTGAGCTTCATGCCAGGCTGGTGGATGCGATCAGAGGAAGGGCCCGTTCTGGGCTACCCCTTAGAGTTCCGGTCTGGGATCGAGGCTGGATACTATCGGGACAATGGAGAACGGGTTGGTGTGTCGCTGGATCACCGGTCTAATGGAGATCTGAATCACCCCGTTCCGAATCCTGGACTTGAGACGTTGCTACTTCGCTACGCGCGATAGTTTCACACTGCATTCTCAAGGTCGTTCATCGCCGTCGCCTTCGGCGCCCCTGCCTTTGCTACTTTGCGCGCTAGGTCGAGAGATATGATGGCATCCAACGCCAACCGAAATCTAACGTCCCGCGCCGCGCGTGCTCTCAGCTGATTAACATCCCAGCACAACAGTTCGCCCTCCTCTGCCATAACGACCGTTGCAGAAGCCTTTTCGTTCGTCAGAAACGCGACTTCACCAACAAAGTTGCCGCTTCGCATATGAAAGCAGCTGCCCTGCTTTTGCACATCCACCAGTCCAGAAATGACATAGTACAGGTCGGGAACTTCCGCGCTTGCGGTCGTTAACACTTTGTTCTTTGGGTGATTTTCCCGTCGCGCCATTAACATTAGTTTTCTAAAATCCCCAGGAGGGAGAGCGCTGAACGAAGGATAGAGATCTATATCCCGCTTCGGAAGGATCCATCTGGACCTCCTAATGAACAGATTGGACAACCCAATCAGGTTCGCCATTCCGGTGGCAGTACTGGCCCATATTGCAGGCCAAAGAGGAGTATCGGCCACGACGGCATAATACCAAATGTATAGACCGGTGCCGATCAACAGCATCACCCGCAGGATCACCTGATTGATGATCAAATAGCCAAAAACAAATGTGGCCGCTGCGGCGAAAACTAGGACATCAGGCGACATGTACGGACGCTCCTTATCTCTAGGGACGATGCGTCAAACCCTGCTTTGCGATCATTCCAAGGATGGCTTATTCCAACAGATTACTCAGGAGAACTGCTCGTCACCAGAACATTGATTGGGGACGT
>NZ_JBVVTZ010000001.1:0-8051 GCF_055809455.1 Aliiroseovarius sp. D2-2
ACGATGTCAGCCGAGTTCATGTTCGACTTCGATCCCCAAGCAAGGTTCTGCCAGTGCAGCGGGATGAACGCAGCTTCTTCGTACAGGATACCTTCCAGCTTCTTCAGCTGATCGGCACGCTTGGCCATATCGGTTTCGCTGTTCGACGCATTCATCAGATCATCCGCCATCGAGTTACAGTAAGCACCCGAGTTGTACTGACCGTTACCGGTTGCTTCATCCGGACAAGCCGACAGGAACTGGTGGAAGTTTGCAGAATCTTCGGTATCTGCGTGCCAGCCAATCATCATCATGTCAGCCGCACGTTCATCAAACGCGGGCCAGTATTGCGCTTTCGGCATGGTTTGCAGGTCAACCTTGATATTGATCTGTGCCAGCATCGACGCAACAGCTTGTGCGATCTTGTCGTCGTTCACATACCGGTTGTTTGGCGCCATCATGGTGATCGAGAAGCCATCGGCATAACCAGCTTCAGCCATCAAAGCTTTCGCTTTTTCAAGATCGAAACGCGGTGCCAGAGCCGGATCGTGACCCAGATAACCAGCCGGCGATGCTTGTCCACCCACGGTACCAAAGCCACGCATGATGCGATCAACGATACCTGCGTTGTTCACAGCATAGTCGATTGCCAGACGCACTTTCGGGTCTTTCAGGGCTTCGACGCGGTTCTGGTTCATCTGGAAGGTGATGATACGCGTACCAGGCATCGTGATCAGGTCAACACCGTCAGCGTCGCCTACACGTTTAAGATCGGTCGGCGGTACCGGTGCGATGAAGTCAACATCACCCGACAGAAGCGCGGCCACACGGGTCGGGTCTTCTTTAATCGGTGTCAGGATGATCTTGTCGACATTACCTGCGGTTTCAGTGTCCCAGTAACCGTCGAAACGATCAAAGACCACTTTCACACCTTGTTCACGCTCGGATACAACGAACGGGCCTGTGCCCGAGATGTTGCGCGATGCAAAGCTGTCACCGTGCTTAACGATTTCCGACTTGTCTTTGCCGTCATCGGTGGTGCCGGTGTAATACGCGCTGTCCATCGGGAAGATGTACGTCGCAGTATGCAGCACAAGCGGATAAGGCTCGGACGTTTTCAGGTCGAATGTCATGTCGTCAACGATTTCAACATCGGTGAACTGAGCGAAAATGCCTTTAAAGTCATCACTGGCTTTCAGACGATCGAAAGTCCAGTCAACGTCTTTTGCGGTCAGCATGTTGCCTGAATGGAATTTTACACCGCTCTTCAGCTTGAAGCGCATGGTGGTGTCGTCAATCTGTTCCCAGCTTTCAGCCAGACGGGCTTCGAACTGCAGATCTTTGGTCCAGCGGACCAGCGGGTCAAAGACCATATGCGACAGCTGAAGCGTACCGCCAGACAGCTGCTCATGTGGGTCCATCGAGACCGGGTCGGCGTCATAAGCTACGCGTACGGTGGTTTCGGCATAAGCTGCCGATGCCAACGTCGCCACTGCGGCGGCCGCCGCAAGGCTACGGACAATCTTTGTCATGGATTTACTCCCCTGTGGTTGTGTCCGAAACGCTAGTCTCAGGTCCTCAGGGGCGCAAATGCCTATATCGTATGAGGTATGCAAAGGGCGCATGACGCCCTTGCAGGCAACATCGGCTCCACCCTAGAAATGGTGGAACCGATTGTAATCTATCAGAAATCTAAATTCTCTACAGACAAGGCATTCTGCTGAATAAACTCACGACGGGGTTCAACCACGTCACCCATAAGCTTGGTAAAGAGGTCATCCGCTTCGGCCAGATCGTCGACCTTAACCTGCAACAACGTGCGCGCTTCGTGGTCCAAGGTCGTTTCCCAAAGCTGATCCGGGTTCATTTCGCCCAGACCTTTGTATCGCTGCAATGTCAGACCTTTTTCGCCCTCAGCCAGAACAGCCTGCAACAGGTCGATCGGCCCTTGGATCAGGATCTCACGCTCTTTGCGCGACAAATGCGAGCTGTCACGATAGATATCACGGGTTTCTTTTGAAACCTCTGACAAACGCCGCGCTTCGCCTGAACGAAGCACCGCACCGTCCAGTGTGCGAATCTCCTCAACGCCGCGCAGTACGCGGGCAAGGCGAATACCGTGATCTTGCGTGATCCGGCCCTGCCAGCCGCGTTCATATTCAACGGCAACTTTATCCAAACGCGCCGCCACATCATCTGCTACACGCTGCAAATCTGAATCCGCACGACCCGGATCAAATGCGCCAGCAAGGGCGGCTTGCTCCAGAATGTTGCGTGGGTAATGCGTCGGAAAGGCATCCAGAATACGCTTGAAATTTCGCGCACCATCAACGATCCGCGTCAGATCAGCACCCGCAATTTCTTCGCCATTGGTCAGACGCAGCACAGTCCCGTCGATCCCCTGATTAATCAGGTAATCCTCAAGACCTGCCTGATCTTTCACATAGACCTCGGATTTGCCGCGCGCCACTTTGTAAAGCGGGGGTTGCGCAATATAAAGATACCCGCCCTCGATCAGCTCTGGCATCTGACGGAAGAAGAATGTCAGCAGCAAAGTCCGAATATGCGCACCATCCACGTCCGCATCTGTCATGATGATGACTTTGTGATAGCGCAACTTTTCGATGTTGAATTCATCCCGACCAATGCCGGTGCCCAATGCGGTGATCAGCGTACCGATCTCTTGGCTGGACAGCATGCGATCAAACCGGGCTCGCTCGACGTTCAGGATCTTACCGCGCAGCGGTAGGACCGCCTGATCATGGCGCGAACGCCCTTGCTTCGCGGAACCACCAGCCGAGTCACCCTCGACAAGGAATATTTCACGTTTGGCAGGATCTTTTTCCTGACAATCTGCCAACTTCCCAGGCAGCGATGCCACGTCCAACGACGACTTCTTACGCGTCATTTCACGCGCCTTACGTGCCGCTTCACGGGCCAGTGCAGCTTCGACAATCTTGCCGGCGATCATGCGCGCAATTTGAGGGTTCTCGTCAAACCACTCCTGCAGCTTTTCGTTCATCAGGCCTTCGACCGCTGGACGTACTTCCGACGACACCAGCTTGTCTTTGGTCTGAGAGCTGAACTTCGGATCCGGCACTTTCACAGACAGAACACAGGTCAATCCTTCACGTGCATCGTCGCCCGTGAAGTTCACCTTTTCCTTCTTCGCAAGACCGGAGGAGTTGGCATAAAGGTTCAATGTCCGCGTTAACGCACCCCGGAATCCAGCCAAATGCGCGCCGCCGTCGCGTTGCGGAATGTTGTTGGTAAAGGGCAGCACATTTTCGTGGTAGCCATCATTCCACCACATCGCAACCTCGACTCCGATCCCGTCTTTTTCACCGGTGACAAAAATCGGCTCTTCCATCAAAGGAGTCTTGGAGCGATCGAGGTACTTTACGAATTCTTTAACGCCGCCTTCATAGTGCAATTCTGAACGCAGATTTTCGATGGGGCGTTCATCCTCGATAACGATGCGCACACCTGAGTTCAGGAAACTCAGTTCGCGCAGGCGGTTCTCAAGCGTTTTGAACTGGTAATCGAGGTTCGAAAACGTATCGGTCGACGCCATAAAGCGCACTTCGGTCCCGGTACGATCGCCACACTCGCCGACAACTTCCAAATGTTTCGCGGTCTCGCCGCGCTCAAAGCGGGCAACATGTTCCTTACCATTGCGCCAAATGCGAAGCTCCAGCCAATCTGACAAGGCGTTCACAACAGAAACGCCCACACCGTGCAGACCGCCCGACACCTTATAGGAATTGCTGTCGAACTTACCGCCAGCGTGCAGCTGGGTCATGATGACCTCAGCCGCAGAAACGCCTTCTTCGGGGTGAGTGTCCACAGGAATACCACGGCCATTGTCTGACACGGAAACCGAGCTGTCAGCGTGAATCGTGACGGTCACAGCATCTGCGTGACCGGCCAAAACCTCGTCGATGCCGTTGTCCACGACCTCGTAAACCATGTGATGCAGGCCCGACCCGTCATCGGTATCACCGATATACATACCTGGGCGCTTTCGCACTGCTTCCAAGCCTTTGAGAACCTTAATGGATTCAGCGCCATATTCGGCACTGCTCTGCGCGTCATCAGCCATGTGGGACTTCCTGTTATTCGTTCCCGAAAATATAGTGTTTTACGAGAGGATTGTCACGCCGAACACACAATATTTAGCGGTTTTCGCGCGATGTTTTTCCTGAAGCGTATCAAGACTAACTTGACCAGCGGATCTGACTCGAAACTCCCGCTATATTGAGGGGACGCATTAGATGAAAAGGATCGCGATGCCGACCAGTACCAACAGCGCTCCGGCAGCGTAGTTCATCCTCTTCAAAGCGTGCTCAGAAGACAGCAAGGCACGTGCGCGATCCACGAAAAACGCCAGTATCAGGTTTCCCACCAACGGCACGACGAATGACGCCAATGCAATCGCCAGAATGTCAGGTCCCGTGAGTGCTGCCAGATCGAAGAAGCCCGGCAAGACCCCCATATAGAAAAGGATGGCTTTGGGGTTGGACAGGATGACGATCAAACCAGCTACAAAACCCGCCAACATGCCTGGTCGCGTCAAACGGCTGTCGCCAGTCACTTTATGCCCGGCTGACCGAATTATGGTCACGCCCAGCCACAAAAAAAATAGCGCGGCGACGATGCGAAGAGCGAACATGCCGCCCTCAACACTCGACGCCAACCAACCCATGCCCAGCGCTGCCAGAACGGACCAAAAGATGTCACCTACAGCGACACCTAACGTCAACGGCCACGCCTGCCTGAAACCACCGGCCAGCACACGTGCGACCAATGCCACCCATACGGGCCCCGGCGTTAAGAAGAGAATGAACAAGCCAAAGATGTAGAACCCAAGCTCAGATGCCGTGATGGTCATTTCAGATGACCATCCTCATCCAGCTCCCAATATGGGTTCATTGCGTATTCCCAGACATGGCCATCAGGATCTGCGAAGTAGCCCGAATACCCACCCCAGAAGACCTTCTCGGGCCGCGTTACAACCGTGCCACCAGCGGCAATCGCAGCGTCAAAGGCTACGTCCACATCCGCCTCGGTTGGAAAGTTCTGGCCCAGTGTCATGGCACCCGTACCAAGCGCCTCAACCGGGCGCTTCATATCCTCGGCCAGCCCTTCGAGCGTATAGAACCCGAATTTCATGCCGTTCATGTCGTAGAAAGCTACCTTGTCCAGCACGCTGGATGGCTCCCAGCCGATGGCATTGTAAAACGCAACCGCCCGCTCCAAATCCTTTACGCCCAAAGTGATTAGCGTCACACGATTGGTTTTCATGGCTGCACCTCATGCACTTCTGAAATTCCGTTGGTATCTTTGACTTCAAAATGAGCGGCACGTGCGCCCAATTCTTCAAATAGCTCCGGACCAGTGCCCGTCATAAATGCCTGTGCCCCCAGCGCACAGATCTCATCATAAAGCGCGGCACGGCGGCTTGAGTCCAAATGGGCAGCAACTTCGTCCAGCAGAAAGATGGGCGGCGCACCAAAATCGCGCGCCAAGGCCCGCCCGTTGGCAAGGATCAGCGACACCAGAAGTGCCTTCTGTTCACCCGTAGAACAATCACGCGCAGCCACACCCTTCGCCGCATAAACAGCCGCCAGATCAGACCGATGCGGCCCCACAAGCGTACGCCCTGCCAGCAAATCACGGGGACGGCTTTCCGCAAATGACTCTGCCAAGGCGTCCTGCTCTTCAGGCAGAACTGCACCTTCTGGCTGAATCAAAGAAAGCTCTGCTGCGGGAAAGGCGGTTTCGGCCTCGGCCTGAGCCTCTAACAGCTGCTCTACCGCCCGCTTCCTGTTGGCTATGATTGCAACACCGGCCTGCGCCATTTGCGTTTCCAAAGCCGCATACCAGTGCCCGTCCCGCTGCCCGTCCTTCAAAAGCCGATTGCGTTCTCGCATGGCCTTTTCATAAGTCAGGACCGCATCTGCGTGACCCGGCTCGAAGCTCATGGTCATGCGATCCAGAAAACGCCGACGCCCCTCAGCACCTTCAACCCACAACCGATCCATAACCGGCACAAGCCACACAATGCGCGCGATGCGCCCCAAAACCACTTGTGCGGCGGCCTTATCGTCAATTCGAACTTGTCGGGACGCGCCTGCTTCAAGCCACGTCTCAACCTCGTGCGTTTGATGCAGACTTTGCAGCACAGCCGAGATTTTCCAACCGACAGCCTCGGGTTTACGGATCATTTCATCCAACGCAGCACGTCGCAGTCCGCGCCCCGGCGAGAGCATCGAAATAGCCTCAAGAATGTTTGTCTTACCGGCCCCGTTCTGCCCATGCAGCACAACAGGCCGCCCATCCAATGACAGGCGTACAAGTTTGTGGCTGCGAAAATGGCTGAGTGTCAGCTCGCGAAGGGCGAGTGTCATCGCGCCCTCCCTTTTAGCGTTTCAATGCGTGACAGGTCACACACGCATGGGCATGACGACGTAAACGGCGCTGGTGTCATTGCCTTCACGCATCAAAGTCGGATCGCCTGACGAATTGAACATGAAGACCGCGTTTTCACGATCAACTTGGCTGGCAATCTCCAACAAGTATTTCGCGTTGAACCCAATCTCCAACCGCTCGTCGTTGTAAGCCACGGCCAGCTCTTCCTCGGCGGCGCCAGCATCGGGTGCGTTCACCGACAGAATTAGACGATCTTCGTCCAACTGCAACTTCACGGCGCGCGAACGCTCGCTCGAAACCGTGGCAACACGATCCACAGCTTGTGCAAATTGGGTCGCATCGACTTCCAGCTTACGGGTGTTGCCCGAAGGAATGACGCGCGTGTAGTCGGGGAAGGTTCCGTCGATCACTTTCGACGTCAACGTGATTGCTGGCGTTGCAAAGCGGATCTTGGTTTCCGAAACCGATACGGCAATTTCTGCTTCATCATCGTCCAGAAGCTTGCGCAGCTCGCCCACAGTTTTGCGCGGAACAATCACACCGGGCATATCTTCAGCACCAGAAGGCAGATCCGCATCAATACGCGCCAGACGGTGACCATCCGTGGCCACACACCGCAAAACCTTACCACCATCCGATTCTGAAACGTGCATGTAGACGCCGTTCAGATAGTAACGTGTTTCTTCGGTTGAGATCGCAAATTTGGATTTATCGAACAGACGACGCAGAACCGGTGCAGGAGCAGCAAAATTCGCCGAGTATTCGGAACTTGCCATGACCGGGAAGTCTTCTTTCGGCAACGTGGCAAGCGAAAAGCTGGATCGGCCAGCTTCGACACTCAAGCGCCCAGTCGCACCATCGTCGGTCAGTTGGACAAGAGCACCATCCGGCAGCTTGCGCACAATCTCGTGCAGGGTCACAGCAGAAACTGTGGTGGCACCTGCGCGTTCAACCATGGCGTCGGTCTTATCGACAACTTCGATATCCAGATCTGTGGCACGGAAGGAAACGCTGTTGCCTTCGGCTTCGATCAGCACATTTGCAAGGATTGGAATGGTGTTCCGGCGTTCAACAACTGATTGCGCCTGTGCCACGGCCTTTAGAAGCGCGCCGCGTTCGATACTGATCTTCATGTCCCACTCCTGACAGATACCGGGGCGGAGACCATATCAGGTTCACCGCCCGGCTCAATTCTTTTATCGGAATGTCCGCTTCTTTCGTGGGCGGGTCAAGGCTTTAAGCCCTAAAACTGCCAATTCAGGGTTGCATCATGCCTCAAGTGCGCGACGCAGCAATTCCAGATCTTCTGCGATCTGATCGTCAATGACCTTCAGCTCGTCGATCCGCTTCACACCATGCATGACCGTTGTGTGGTCACGCCCGCCGAAACGGCGACCAATTTCTGGCAGCGACCGCGACGTCATATGCTTGGCCAGATACATCGCCACCTGACGCGGACGGGCAATCGTGCGCACACGCTTGGGACCAATCAGTATCTGACAGACGGATGTTGTAATGCTCGGACACTTTGCGCTGGATTTCTTCGACCGTGACCTTGCGATCCGAGGCCCGAAGGATATCGCCCAAGCAGTCCTGAGCCAGTTCCAGTGTGATTTCGCGACCGACCAATGAGGCAAAGG